>CAWCLB010000001.1:0-1198883 GCA_963796245.1 uncultured haloarchaeon
GTTCAGCCGACTCCCCATGACATGTGCTCATCATCGTGTCACCGCCTACGCAGGATGAAGACGGCGACGAGAACGAGCACTATATCTATTTGACGAGAACGAGAACCCGCACCGCTCGAAAACGACAGCACTCCTCCTCGTTCCGGCGTCGTCACTCGAACCGGGACCTCGTACGTATCGGTGAGTTTCGTCTCCCCGTCCGGCGTGTCGTACTGGAAATCGACCGACATCGGATACGCGTTCGCGAGCGTCCCCCATCTGCACCGACGTCGAATCTGATGGTCGCCGATTCGTTCGGTTCCAGTTTCTCGATGAACGCCCCGTTGTCGTTTATCGTCAAGGGACTGTCCACGAACGCCTGCGCGTCGATGTTTCGGAGGGTCCGATTCTCGTTGTTCGTGACGACGAGCGCAACCGTCGCCGTCGAACCCGCTTCGACCGAAGTACGCTTCGCGTCCAGACGGAACTCGTCCCGACGGGACCCACCGCCACCTGGGCGTCGAGGGATTTGCTCTGTCGCGGGTCGCCGTCCTGATTCTGGTATCGCACCACGAACGACAGTTGTCGCGGGCCGCGGTCGGCGGCGTCGCTCACGTCGACCTGGAAATTGAACGGGGACGATTCGCCCGAGTCGAGCGTTCCGAGAGCGTACTCCGTCTCCTTCGGTGACAGCGTTGCGTTCCCTCCGCGTGACACGAGGACGAGGACGGCACTCGGGGCGCGCTGTGGCCCCTCGTTCGTCACGGTTCCGGAGACGGTTCCCTCCTGCCCCACGCGTAACGTGCTTTTCAGGTTCTCCAGCGAAAACGACTGTTCCGGGTCCGGAATGACGCCGATGAGGTGTGGTTCCGTCCGATTCCGCGTTCCGTTCTCGCGATAGGAAATCGAGAGGCTGAACGGATAGTTCCCGCCGACCGTATCGTTGCTCGCCGTCACCCGATACTGAAAGGTTTGCCGTTCGTTCGATGACCACTCGCTCACGAACTGGCTGGCGTTCTGCGACCGGCCGAGCGTGAGCTGCTCGTTTGCGGACTGAAGCGACACGACGGCGTCGTTCACGTCGCCTCCCGTATTCTCCACGGTCAGCGAAACCACCCCCGTATCGCTCTCCTGCACGTTCGAAGAGATGCTCGTCACCTCGAACCGCTCCAACCGAACCCGTTCGGTCGGTTGCACGTCGAACGTGTACGGTCCCGCCCGTTCACGTTCCCCGTCGGCGTTGGTGAACGCGATGGTCGCTTCGAACGGGTACTGTCTCACCTCCGCGAACTCCTCGGCGAGCAGACCGTATTTGACCGTCCGTCCGCTCACCTGCCGACCAGTTCCCGACGAACTTGCGTGCCGTCTGTGACGGACCGAACCGAACGCTCTCGTTCGGCGACCACACTCGAATACTCGCGTTCGAAACGTCCTCTCCCGTGTTCTCGAACGTGACCGAGAGGTTCCCCGTCCCGTTTATCGGCACGTTCGAAGCCACGGAGACGATTCTGAACTGTCCCGTCGGTCCCGGCGTTCGCTGCTCGATTGCTTCCCCCTGTTCGCCGAACCCACCGCTCCCGGCCACATTCCCGCGTGTACGACCAGCAACAGGAGTCCATCGAGAGTCCCGTTCGACCGTTCATCCGCCACGTCCCACCGAAACCGTCTCCCCCATTTGCGCCATTCGGTTCCCCCGTTCTGCTGTCACGTCGTCGTGATTCCTATAGGTTACCCCCGTCGGACTGACTGAGCGGTTGTTGTTCCGGTCCCTTTACAAAAAGCGGAACCGATGACACAGACTCCGCTGAAGAAGCGTTGTTCCGCAGTTAGAAAGCGCCCGAGGCGGGATTTGAACCCGCGTCACAACCGTGACAGGGTTGTATGATGGGCCACTACACCACCCGGGCTTTCGCATTCACTCCTTTCGCCCGGCCTTATTAAGGGGTGTCGATTTCGATGTCCGTTTGACAGCCGTTAACGGGGGCTTTGTTATCTCTTACGTTCAGATGGTATCGTCCCGAAAAACTCGTACTCTTTTGCCCAATTGATCGATGGATGATTGACTTCCGCCTCGAATCGGAGTTCCATCTTTTGTTCGGTTGCCTCGTTGATGTCTATCCAGTAGGTTTTCTCATTTCTGGATACCGAACCACGAACGCGTCTATTTCTCCGTCGTACGTGTTTTCATGATACGCTCCCCTTTTCGTCGTCTGTGAGTGGGTATTGAACCGCATCGTTTTCTCCTTGTTTTTCCACGCCGTTTTGCATTGGACTCGGTACAGCTCTCCTGTGTCGTCGACTATCAGGTCATATTTGTCGTTGTCCCCGAACGGAACCGAAACGCTATATCCGTGTGAAATCATTTCATGAGTGATTTTTGCTTCCGTTTCGTCTCCTCGATCTTTTGTATTCGATGTGTCGCTGGACATATTGTCTTTGCTTGATAAGACACAATTTCATCATATTGACTATTTTGGGACGTCGGACTCATCCATCGACTGCCTCTCACTTGTCCAATTATCGAATCGATACTGTCTGTCGACATATGTATGAACAGAGAAAGACAGACAAGTTTCCAGCGGAGAGAATTCTCTACAAATCCTTCCATTTACGCTGGACGAACTCCTCGTGAAGCATTGTTCCGTTAGAAAGCGCCCGAGGCGGGATTTGAACCCGCGTCACAACCGTGACAGGGTTGTATGATGGGCCACTACACCACCCGGGCCTTCGCATTCACTTCTTTCTGGCTTGTACTCTTAAGGCTTTCCAAACACATGCCCTGTGCGGGTTCGTACCGAGGGATGGTAACACACCCCGAATGCCCAAACCATTTATACCAGAACGAAGTAGATAGAGGTGTTCAGTTGGTTGCCTCCGCCTCACGGACGGAGGTTCGGGATAGCCGAGCGTGTGCGAGCCTACTTAGCAAGTCTTAAATGAGTGCTACGTGTAATACCCTGTAGTATCTCGTGATAGCCATTTCTCCCGCTAGCCGAAAACTCGCGCACACATGGTAGACGTAAGCCAACACAAAATGGTTCCAGAGCACTCCATCGTCGATTCGGACGAACTCGACGAGGTGCTCGAGGAATACGACATCAAGAGTACAGACCTGCCGAAAATCAAGCGGACCGACCCAGCACTGCCCGACGGCGCAGAAACGGGTGACATCATCAAGATCGTCCGCGACTCTCGAACGACGGAGAACGCCGTCGTGTATCGACTCGTGGTGGAATAATGCAACAGGAAGACCGACGCACACTATCGAGGGAGTATTTCTCGAAAGAACGACTCGCGGAGCATCACTACCGCTCGTTTAACGCTTTCCTGACCCGCGGCATGCAGGAAGTCGTTACCGAGAAGGGAATTATCGACACGGACATCGGTGACAAGGAGGGCGAAGAACCGGTGTTCGTCGAACTCGGCGACATCCGGGTGGTCACCCCGCGCGTGCGTGAGGCAGACGGGAGCGAAGAACTCCTCTACCCGCAGGAGGCGCGCCTTCTGCGGGTAGAGGAGTTCTTCACTCCCGTCGGCTTCACGCACGCGTGGAGTGACCACACGGATGTCGCCGAGTTCGACGAACACCGGTTCTTCACCCTCTTTGTCACCAATGTCGGTGTCGATAATTTCCTTCTCGGTAACGACTTCCTGCATGCCGCGGGTCAGGAAGGCGTTAAACGAGCGATAGTGATGCTCCGCGAGTCGTTCTTTCGAGAAATACTCCCTCGATAGTTCGCGTCGGTCTTGCTGTTGCATTATTCCACCACGAGTCGATACACGACTGCTCGTTCGGTTGTTCGCGAGTCGCGGACAATTTTGATAACGTCCCCCTATCTCTGCGTCGTCTGGCAGTGCGGGGTCGGTCCGCTTGATTTTCGGCAGGTCTGTACTCTTGATGTCGTATTCCGCGAGCACTTCGTCGAATTCGTCCGAATCGACGATTGTGTGCTCCGGAACCATTTTGTGTTGGCTTACATCTACCATGTGTGCACGAGTTTCCGGCTAGCGGGAGAAATGGCTATCACGAGATACTACAGGGTATTACACGTAGCACTCATTTAAGGCTTGCTAAATAGGGTTCGCACACGCTCGGCTATCCCGAAACCCCCGTACCGAACGGAGGCTGCCAACTGAACACCCCTATCTACTCCGTTCTGGTATAAATGGTTTGGGCAAGCGGTATGTGTTAACATGGCTCGGCACAAACCCATATTCGGCACGTCATTGGAAAGCCTTAAGAGTACAAGCCAGAAAGAAGTGAATGCGAAGGCCCGGGTGGTGTAGTGGCCCATCATACAACCCTGTCACGGTTGTGACGCGGGTTCAAATCCCGCCTCGGGCGCTTTCTAAACTTTCAATTCCTCTCGAGAGTTGTTCCTCTCTCAACCCTTTTTCCTTCACTACTGGAATTTGAATTGGGTCCGGGTTCTTCGATTTGTGGAACAGTATCCGTTAGCAACAATTCTAAGCAGTGCTGTGCCATACCGAAATAGTCCATAAGTGTGATTAGAGTCGTTGTCACAACAAATGACGAAAACAAGTGAAACAAATACGAAAGACAGGGGTGACAAAAGTGAGGCGAAGGTCATCCACGAAATGATTTCACACGGATACAGTGTCTCAATTCCATTTGGAGATAATGACAAATACGACTTGATAGTGGATGATGGTGGTCAGTTATATCGAATCCAGTGTAAAACGGCATGGCAGAACAAGGAGGAAACGATACGGTTCAACACTCACTCACAGACAACGAGAAAGGGGAAGTATCACGAAAACACCTACCACGGAGAGATTGACGCGTTCGTGGTTCGATACCCGCGAAACGAGAAAACGTACTGGATACACATCGAAGAAGCGACGGAACAGAAGATAGAACTCAGGTTCGACGGTGAAATCAACCATCCATCGATCAATTGGGCAGAAGAGTACGAGTTCACTGGCAAAATTCCACGGAAAAAGGATTCCTGATGAGGGCCACGCAAGACAATACCACAGGGCGATAAAATCGACATCCCTTAATAAGGGCGGGCAAAAGAAATGAATGCGAAGGCCCGGGTGGTGTAGTGGCCCATCATACAACCCTGTCACGGTTGTGACGCGGGTTCAAATCCCGCCTCGGGCGACTTTTCAAACGTTCAACTTCCGAAGAGAGTCAATTCCCTCGCTCATGAAATTCCGGATTTGAATCCTACCAGCGGCATGCCCGCGCAACGAAGTGAGCAGGAACCGCTGGTTCCGGTTTTAATCCCACCTCGGGCACTTTCTAAACGTTACAACTCCGAAAGAGTCAATACCATCGCTCATGAAATTCCGGATTTGAATCCTGTTGAGGCTCTCTCCCCGACACGCCCGGAGGCAAACCTATAGTAATCATGCCGTCGTGACAGGTGAAGGGGGAAAACGAATGGCACGGATGGGGGAGACGTTTCTCACGGGATGGGGCAGATGAATCGTCGGTCGGTAGTTCCGCTCTATACTTCTTCTGTTAGTCGTTCATGGCGGCGGCTGGACAGCGGTCGCACAGTCAGGGGACACGGCAGCTGCTCAGCAGCGTACGCAAAACCCAACGGCGTCGTTCAACATCGTCTCGACCGCATCGAACGTGCCGATAAACGGGACGGGAAACCTGTCGGTTACGTTCGTGAACACCGGACACGACGTTTCCAACGCGAGTATTCGAGTCCGCTCGCCGAACGAGAGCGTCCGGTTCGGACCGTCGACAGACGGCCAGTAAAGTCGTCGGTAGTTGGTCGAAGGGAGAACGGAAGACGGTGAAGTTCGGTCTTCTGGCGGAGGAGTTCGCACAAGCCAAGAACTACCCATTTCAGGCGACGGTTTCGTACACGACCGCGAACGGGTCCCGGGAGCGAACGGAACCGTACGCGTTCGAAGTGCGGCCCACCGAGCGGGTGCAACTGGAGCGCTTCGAGGTGACCGCCATCTCTTCGAACGTGCAGGCGGGCGACACGGGAACGGTTTCGTTGACCATCGAGAATACGGGACGGGATGTCCACGACGCCATCGTTTCGTTGCAGTCGGCGAATTCACAACTCAGTTTGGGTCGGTCGCCGAACGCCAGCCAGTTCGTGAGTGAGTGGTCGTCCAACGAGCGGCGGACGTTTCAGTATCGAGTCGCGGCGAGCAATGACACGGTCGGCGGCAACTATCCGTTCAGTCTCTCGATTTCGTATCGAGAGAACGGGAGCAGAAATCAGACCGAACCGCATCTCATCGGTATCATTCCCGACCCCGAACAGTCGTTTTCATTCGGGAATTTGCACAGCACACTCAGGGTGGGACAGCAAGGGTTCGTCTCGGGCACCGTGACGAACGACGGGCCACAGCGTGCCCGGAACGCGGTGCTCGTCCTCGCTCCAGCGGGTGCGATGGGTGGAAACTCCACGTTTTCGCCGACGGAGACGGAGTACGCGCTCGGCACGCTCGCCAGCGGTGAATCACGGCATTTCAATTTCCGAATCGACGTGAGTGATACAGCCGACCGCGGCCCACGACAACTCTCGTTCGTCGTCCGATATCAGAATCAGGACGGCGACCCGAGACGGAGCAAATCGCTCGACGTACGGGTTCCCGTCTATTCCCGACAAGACGAGTTCCGCATCGATGCCAATCGCGCATCCGTCGAGGCCGGTTCGTCGGCGACCGTCACGCTCGTCGTCACGAACAACCGCAACGAGACGTTGCGGAACATCGACGCACAGTCGTTCGTGGATAGTCCGCTGACGCTCGGCGACAACGAGGCGTTCATTCCGAAACTGAAACCGAACCAGTCGGCAACCATCCAGTTCAACGTCGGTGCCGACAAGGGGACACTTCCGAACACGTATCCGATGTCGGTCGATTTCCAGTACGACACGCCGGACGGCGAAACGAAACTCACGGGCACCTATTCGGTTCCGGTTCGAGTGACGACTCCGAAACGGGGCGGCATCCTGTCGTTTTCGAACGGCTCCGGGATTCTCGTTCTCGTCGGAATCGCCGTCCTGCTCGTTCTCGTCGCCGTCTTCATCCTGCGTAGGCGGTGACACGATGGTGGACTATCAGCGTGTCATCGATTGGCTCGACGTGTGGATTGCCGAGCGGTCGAAGCGGGTTCTCCTCGTCTTTCTCGTCCTCACAGTCGTTCTAGGTGTCGGGCTGGCCCGAATTTCGACCGAATCCGGGACGAGCCAGTTTACCGAAAACAGCCCCGCACAGGAGGCGTTCGACGCCGTCAACCGGAAGTTCACGCCACCGTTTGCGGCGCAAAACGGAAGCACACAACTCATTCAAACCGGGCGAAACGTCCTCTCGAAGCCCGAACTGGTGGCGATGCTGGAGGCGCAGTATCGACTCAAACAGCGCACGGACCTTCGGGTTTCCTCCACGACGAGCGCCGCGAGCATCGTCGCCCAAACCCTCGACCCGAGCGCGACGACGCTCGAAGCACAGCTACGAACCGTCCGGCAGGCCACGCCAACCGAAATCCAAAGCGCAGTTCGGCGCGCGGCGGGATATCCCGGGATTTCGAACCCTTCTGAGCAAGGATTTCAATCGACGGTCGGCCTCCGCGTCGGCGACGATTGGCATCGTCGACCATCGAATTCCGCGTGGCCTCTCACAGCAGGCGGGTGCCGAATCGAGCGCAAACGACCCGCTCACGCGGATTCAACTCCGCTCGAAGTCCGTCGTCGGGAGCGTCGATAGCAATATTCAGCGTGTATCGGGAGCGGCATCATCTCCTCGGAACTGTCGAGCGTCACGTTCGACTCGCTCATCATCGTCACGCCCGCTGCCGCGATTCTGATACTCGTCTTCCTGATTTTCGCCTACCGTGACCCGCTCGACCTCCTGCTCGGCGTCGTCTCGCTGGTGATGACCATCATCTGGACATTGGGGTTCATGGGGTGGGTCGGCATCCCGTTTACGCAACTGCTCGTCGCGGTTCCGCCCACTGCTCCTCGCAGTCGGCATCGACTACGGTATTCACGCCATCAATCGCTATCGGGAGGAGCGCGTTACTGGATTGGGAATCGAGAATTCGATGCGGCGGACCACCGACCAACTGCTCGTCGCCTTCTTCATCGTCACCGGGACGACCATGCTGGGATTCGCTCGAATCTCACGAGTCGTCTGCAACCGATCCGTGAGTTCGGGTTGGTCGCCGCCATCGGCATCCTCGTCACGTCGCTCATCTTCGGTATCTTCCTCCCGGCGGCGAAAGTCGCAGATGGACCGACTTCGAAACCGTACGACCTTCCCGTGTTCGGTTTGCGACCGCTCGGTGAGGAAGGGTCTGTGTTAGGAAGAATTCTGCACGGTAGCGTCACGCTCGCCCGCCGCGGTGCGCCGTTCGTTCTCGCGTTTGCACTCCTCATGACGGTCGTTTCGGGCTACTACGCGACCGGCATCAGATACGTCGTTTTCGAACGATGATTTCCTCCCACCGGAACAGACGCCGAGCTATCTGCAATCGCTCCCGGAACCGTTCGCACCGGGGACGTACACCGTCACTCGAGACGACGAACTTTCTGGACGAGAAGTTCGCTGCGGTTCAGGGCAACACGGTGACAGTGTACGTCCGAGGACCGTTACGCGAGGATTACGCGCTCGAATCGATTCAGCACGCGAATCGACAACCCGCCGAAAGTCGTTCGTCCAAGCAGAATCGACAGGCGAGTCCGAGAGCATCATCACCGTCATACAGGACTACAGCAACCAGTCCCCGAGTTCCGCCGATTGGTCCACCGGAACGACATCAACGGGGACGGCGTTCCCGACGACAATCTCGGAGCGATTTACGACCGACTGCTCTCGTCGCCTGCGCGAGGTGCAAGCGCTCCAGTACATCACGGAGGACCAGCAACACGCACAGGTCGTCTACACGATGAAAAGCGGTGCGTCGCAGGACGCGATGGCCCGTGACGGGAAACTGGTGGCAGACCGCTACCGACTCGACGCGACGGCGACGGGCGAAACCGTCGTCTTCCAGTCCATCGCGGTCGATAATCTTCGCGTCCGCGCTGCGAAGTCTCGCCACCGCACTCATCGCAACTGCGATTTTCCTCGCGTTCGTCTATCGCGTGCTCGTCGGGCGGGCCGCATTCGGCGTCATCAACCTCTTTCCCATCGTCGTCGCCGTCTCGCTCCTCGCCGGAACGATGCGGTTGTTCGGCATCCCGTTCAACGCGTTGACGGCGACGGTCTTCGCTATCGCTCTCGGACTGGGGACCGACTACTCCGCCCACGTCGTCCATCGGTTCACCGACGAGTTCGAGCAGGAGATGGAGGGCGGTGAACATATCAAGACGATCGACGTGTTCGACGCCCTCACTCGAACCGTCCGCGGGAACTGGCGGGGCATTGACCGGCAGTATGCTCACGACCGTCGCCGGAACCGGGGTTCTCGTCCTCGCCATCACGCCCGTCCTCGGCCAGTTCGGACTCGTGACTGCACTGAGCATCTTCTACTCCTATCTCACGGCGGTTCTGTTGACGCCCTCGGTTATCGTCGTCTGGCAACGCTATTTCGCGTGAGGATTCGAAACGGGTATATTATCCCTGCCCATCCAAGTAGAGCGGGATGTACGACGAGATACTCGTCCCGACCGATGGCAGTTCCGAGGTTGCCGACGCCATCGCGGAAGCGCTCGACCTCGCGGCGTTCACAGGCGGGAGCGTTCACTCGGTGTACGTCGTCGATACGCGGGATTACAGCACGCTCTCCGACGCGAAATGGCTCACCATCGAACGCGACCGAACCGAACAGGGAGAAAATGCGATTTCGGACGTTCGAGCAGCTGGCGAGACGAACGAGGAGTTCCGGTAGAAACGGAAGTCCTGCGTGGAATCCCTCACGAGGAAATACTGGCGTACGCGGACGAACACGGAATCGACATCATGGTGATGGGAACCCACGGCCGAAGCGGGTCTCGAACATTTCCTGAACGGGAGCGTCACCGAGAAGGTCATCCGAAACACCGATTTGCCGGTACTCGTGATTCGGGTGACGCCGGAATCCTAACCGAGGAGTTGGACGACGCCCCACGCGAGACCGATTGCGAGGGCGGCACCGACGAGGTTTCCAAGGGCGTTGGTCGCCGCGCGGAATCGCTCGCCGGTCTCCCACAGCCGAAACGTCTCGAAGGAGAACGAGGAGAACGTCGTGAACGACCCGCACGCGCCGGTGCCGAGCAGGAGCGCGAGTTGATTACCCAGCGAGAGGAACGTCAGGAGTCCGAGGACGAAACTCCCCACGACGTTCACGGTGAGCGTCCCGATCGGGAACTCGTCGGCGTCGATTCGTTCGCTGACGAAATGGCGACACAGCGCACCGATTGCGCCGCCCGTCCCGACGATTTGTGCAGGGTCGAGTGAGTTCATTCGCGGAACCTCCGTTTCTGCCATCTCTTCCATTTCCGTCGTCTCACCCATCTCCTTGCTCCCCCCGTTGATGGTCCGGGCGAGCGACCGACCGAGGAGGACACCTGCAAAAGCCCAAGCCCGTAGTTGGCGACGACGTTTCCGACCATCCAAAGCGGTGACGCCGCCTGCGTCGTCTGGACGGCGAACGTGCTGTACGTCGTGAACGAGGAGAGGAATCCCGTGCCGACGACGAAGTGGGTCTGGTCCGCGAGGTAGCCCATGTAGATGGCTTCGTAGAGGATGAACCCGAGCGCGAAACAGCCCGCGACGTTCGCGATGAGCGTTCCCGTCAATCCGGGTTCGACAAGGCTAACGAAGTACCGGAGATTAGACCCCGCAAACCCGCCGACGCCAATCAGCAACAGGACTTCTATCGTGTGGAGTGGATGCTGTACTTCCCATATCTGTGGCTCTCGAAAAGGAGTCATCAGCCGACGTGTTCGGCGGTTGGGAGAGGCGGACTCCATCGCCCGGTTACTCCGGAACTCCTCTATCGAACTCACTTAACGGACTCGAAACGACGCGAATCATTCATTCGCCTCCCCGATTTCGTCGGGTTCAGTACTACCTGCCAGTTCGGTTGCGCTCGGACTGCCGCCGCCGTGTTCGACCCGCCGCGTTCCCGAATCTGCACCGCGTGAACGCTTTCGGTCGCGTCATCGACGACGAGTGCCGACCCCGGCGTTTCGGGCATTCGGTCGGTGAACGACCCGTGCATGTACGTCGGGCGGGCACGGGCAGCGCCTCGCGGTCGGCCCGCGAGGTCAAGTCGATGTGCCACGAGCGAAATCGGCCTGTGGAAACCGCATCCGCGGTAGGGCAGCAGGGCGTTGGGTCGCGGCGACGAAACTGACGCCCGGACGCCGTCCCCGAGTCAGGACGGTTCGAAGCGCCGGAGTCGGCGATCCCGTCGAAGAAGGCGTGTGCCTCGTCCACGACCAACCACGGAAGCGTCGCCACCGATTCCGTTACCCGAGCACGATACAGGTCCTCGGCAATCGCTCGAACGACGGCGTTCATCGGCGCGGCGTCGTAGCCCGAACAGTCCAGTATCGTCGCCGACGCGAGACAGTCCGCCGCGGTGAGTCCATCGGGAGAGAATACGTCCCACGAATCGGCAAGCGCGAGGTGATTCCGGGCCGTCCGGCGGGTTGCCTGCGACGCGTCCGCGTTTCAGACGTACTCGCTTCATCGCGGCGAGCGCTCCGTTTTCGCGGCGGCCTGCCACACCAGCGACCCAGCCGAACTCTCGTGGTCGAGACCAAGTAACATCACACCACGCTCGCGGCGACGAGCGCGTCTGCCGACACGCGAGGTTTCTCGACGACCGAGAACCCGGAAACGCCCGTGAACGTCCGAAACGCTCCCATCGGGTCGGCGACGACCGGAGTGACGCCGGCGGCGTCCGCGAGTTCTTCGACCAACACGCCGAGCGTGTAGGATTTCCCGTATCCGCGTTTGCCGACGACCAACGTGGCGTGTGGTCCGTCCAAATCGATTTCAACGGCGGCACCTGCACTGCCGTCGCGGGCCCGGTAGGCTTCCAAGCGCGCCTGAGACGCCGCTGTCGCCCGCTCTCCCCAAGACGTCCGTCAACCGCCATGTTGCGTGTTGGTCCCGCTTCCAGTCATAAACCCTCGTACGAAGGTTTATATTCGAAACCGGAACCACTCCGGGGCATGTCAGTGCATCAGCGGTTCAGAGGCGAAGGACCACCGCACAATCAAGTTGTTTCAGTCGGACGACCGCGCCATCGAGGGGCTTCCGATTCGACTCGTCATCGCACTCGTCGTCGGCGTCGCCAGCCTCGAGCGTCATGATGAACATGTTGTCCGGCCTCAACGGGTTGACGGTGAGCGAACTGGACGCGAAACCGACCCCCGAAGTGGTGCATCCGGGCCACCGGTCGGTCGACATATCCGTCATCGATTCGGACGGCAAACCGGTTGCGGGAGCGACCGTCGTCGTGAAAGGCGATTCGGCCACATTAGAGCATATTCAGACGGCGACGACCGGGCAAAAATGGAAAAGTCACGCCTTCATACGACCCGGAATTGGGTCCAAACCAGGAGGAAGGAACGCTCAAAGTGGACATCAAACCACCCGCTGGAAGCCAGTTCGCCGACAAACGAGAAAACACGCAAATTTTGGTGGTCTCCGAGTAGGAAACGGGACAAAAACGAGGTGGAAACGAGACAAAACCAGACCGTTCAGGAGGGTTTCGGGTAGGTACGAAGTGGTTACTCATGCACTGATTTCAAAGAAAGAGGCCAATTCAAATAGTAACACATATAGCTCCTACCTACTTCCGGTTCTCACATGGCAATGGCTCGTTGCCGACACTGCGGTTTGCAAATGATCGGCACATCCTATCCTGTAGCGACGAAATGGTATCACGACCATCTCCGTGACGAACATCCGAAAGCGTGGCTTCACGCATAGTCGGATTCGGAAATTAAAACCGGGAGTTACCGCTCCCACTCGTACTCACGGAGATACGTCTCCAGCGAAGTGTACAGCCGAATCCGAACGGAAAATCGGAAACATGGGCAGTTCACCGATGTCGGGAAACTCCTCGACGGCCTAGAAAACTATGGGAATGCCGACCCTTGATTCCGGCAATGAGTTCCCCTGAAGACGGATTCAACGAGGCATACACTGGAATACCACCGTGGGACATCGGTCGCCCCCAGTCGGCCATCCGCTCGCTGTTCGAGCAGGATGAAATACCGTTCGAGGGACCAGTTCTGGACCTCGGCTGTGGGACGGGTGAGAACTCGCTCTACCTCGCCGACCGTGGCTACGCCGTTCTCGGCGTCGATGCGTCCCCGCGAGCCATTGAGAAAGCGACGACGAAAGCGAAATCGCGGGACGTAGCGGGAGAGGTCGAGTTTCGCGTTCAGGATGCGCTGTCGCTCGACGGACTCGACGACAAGTTCGGTGTCGTCATCGACTGTGGCCTGTTCCATGTCTTCGACGATAAAACCCGACGAACGTACGTCTCGTCGCTGGAGAGCGTCATCGCGCCGAACGGCCACGTCGTCATCCTTTGTTTCAGCGACCGGGAGCCAGGAGAGTGGGGACCGCGGCGAGTCAGTGAGGAAGGGCTTCGAACGACGTTCGAGGACGGCTGGAAAATCGCCCAAATCGACCCCACTCGATTCGAAGTCAACGTCATGCAAGAGGACGTTTCACCGTCAAACGGTGATAGCGTCGAAGCGTGGCTCGCCGTCGTTCAGCGTGCCGAGGAGTGACTGTCAGTTGCGATAATCGACTGCAGTAGTCCGACACCTACAACTCGTAGCCGTCCCAGTCGATCCATTCGTGTTCCCAGCCGCGACGGGTCTGGGCGTGCCGTTCCGCGAACTCGCGGTCCTCGCGGTCGGTCCGGTTTCGTTCGATGGTGTCGGCCTGTTCGCCGTCCACGAGGAGCGGTGAGAAGGCAACGGTGCCGAACTTCCCCGTGATTTCGGGAGTTCCATCAGTGGAGCGTTCAACCGCGGTCAACTGCTGTGCGCCGCTACCCAACGGGATGACTAACCGACCGTCAGGTGTCAGCTGCTCAACGGGCGAACGCGGCGGTTGGATGGACGCCGCTTCCACGAGAATTCGGTCGAACGGTGCGTATTCGGGGAGTCCATCGGCACCGTCGCGGCAGTCCACGAAGACACCGCCGTAGCCCGCGGAGGCGAGGTTCTGCCGGGCTTCGTAGACGACGGTTCTCATGATGTCCACCGCGTGGACGTTCTCTTCGCCGACGATTTCCGCCAGCACGGCGGACGTGTAGCCGACGCCAGCGCCGACGACGAGGACCGAATCCGTCGGTCGAACGTCGAGAGCTTCCAGTAGTTGGGCGACGGTACTCGGGGACAGTATTTTCGTCCCCGGTGGTCGAACGACTGGTCGGTGTAGGCACCTTCGTGCGCTTCGAGGGGGACGAATTCGTGGCGGGGGACGGCTCGCAGCGCGAGGCCGACGTACTCACTCCGAACGAGTCCTTTCATTTCGTGTTCGAGGCTGGCGACCATATCGTCGCGCAGCGTCGACGGTTCCATGAATCCGGCTTGGGTACCGACGTTCTTCAATGGCGCGGCCTGTGTCCGACGATTCCTTGCTGATGCATGCCCGGAACGTCCCGAACGTCGATTGACTCGAAGCCAGCATCCGCGAACCACTCTCGGAACTGGTCTTCGGTGTAAGTGTCGCCGTTTTCCGTGACGGCGAGCATGTGCGCACCGAACAGCGCCGCGTCGTCAGCCCACCCTCGAACTTTGTCCGTAAAGACGGCGACACCCCCGTCTTCGAGCGCGTTGAAGGCGTTTTTGAGAAGCGCGCGATTCTCGTTCGGGCCGAGCGCGTGTGCCACCCGCGAGCAGAATGCGATGTCGAACCCGGTCGGGAGGTGGTCCGTCGCATCGCCCGCAACGAGCGAGATTGGTTCGTGTTCGAGGAATTTTTGATCGGTTTCGATAACGTCGGGTTGGTCGAACAGCGTCACATCGAACCCGCGGCGGGCGAACTCCTTGGAGAAACTGCCCGGTCCGCCGCCGATATCGAGGACGCGCTCTGCATCCGGGTTCTCATGGACCGCTTCCGTGACGCAGGTGCGAACCGTCGTTTCATCGATGGCCGCCATCGCGCCCATGAAGTTCGTCGTCCATTCCTCGGACGGTTCGGGTGAACTCCCGGTTCGCATGGTTTCGGGGAGCGCTATCCAACCGTCGAGACAGTCCATGTAGTGGGGAGTACGGCCGATGGAGCGCACGTCCGTCTTGGCGAACAACCCAAGTGCTCGATTGGTCGCCTCGTACTCGCCATCCACCGTTTCGAGATAGCCCAATTCGGCCATCGCGGACAGCGTAATTCGAGCGGAACGCTCCGTGACACCGGTTTCCGTCGCGACTTCGGCGGGCGTTCCCGCGTGCAGCATGACGGTGTCGATGATACCCGTCTCGCGGGCGGCCCACAGCAGACAGAGTTCGCGGTATTCCATACCGAACCGTCGATGGCGAGTCGAAAAAAGCTACGTGCCGGAACTATACGCCGGAAGTTCGGCCTACCACGCGGACCACGCCGTCGAACCCTCGTCCTCGGCGTAGATTCGCTTTACGTCCTTGGCGACGACGGAGTCGCCATCGAAATCCAGTCGGTCGTGGTCGTAGCCGGACGCGTCGTCCGTGACGAGGATACCGTCGATGGTGAACTCCTCGTTCGCGAGCTCCTCGGTTTCGCCGACGACGAACTCGTAGTCGCCGGGGATGCTCACCTTGACGCTCCGGGAGTTGTCCCGTCGGCCGTCGTTGGGGTGAATCGTGATGTTGACGCTCACGTTGTCCACGGCGCGCGTCCAGATGGTTTCGACATCCGGCGCGAGGGACTCTTCGACACGGCGGCCGTCCTCCTGTTCGAGGCTGGTGATTCGGACGACGAAGATGGCTTCGTCGGTTTCGAGGACGAACTCCTCGCCGACCGCCAGCGTTTCTTCGACAGGGACGTCCGCTTTCGCGCTGAACGACTCGCCTTCCTGTGAGACGACGACGTCGATATCCTGTGTTTTCTCTTCCTCGATTTTCGTCTTGTGAACATGGTCGCATTCGGTACAGCGTACCGTCGCCTGTCCACCCGGTTTGAGGACTTCGTGAACCGTCTCCAACTTGGGGGAACAGGATGGGCAGACGACTGCCACACGTTCCGCAGTATCGCTCATGGAGCGGTGTAGGGAGTCAGGCCGTAAAAGTGCGTGGAGTTGGAAGAGCGTGGTAAACGGAACGCTCACTGAATTCGATTATTAATAGAGAATGATACAGATATCCTAATAAGGGTGAGTCGGAAAAAACTCGTCGTATTCACGAAGGGAAGGATTTAGCGCGTAGAGTCCTCATGCCTGTCTGAGCTTATGTACCGCATAGCCGAGTAGGCCAGCGGCTACCGCGAACCAGACAACTGCTGGAAGCCGGGAGTCAGTAAAGTCAGCGAGGACCGCCACACTGTGCACAAGCAAAACCAGTGCAACCCCGAGTTGCGCCTCAAACGGGATTCGAATAGACCGGTCAGTTTCCGAGTCCGCTGGGTCGGTTGCCATATTTTCAGAATAGTTCCCTTGCTACAATAAATTTATCACAGACTGTCAAATGTGCGGTGGGCGTAACCATCGCTCCTCGAGTGTTTGTTCGGGGGGGCGTAGACAGCGGCCCGCTCGACAGGACCCTCGACGGAAATTTATGTAACCGCCGCCCGCGGTGTCCAACCCCTCCCTTCGCAATCAGTGTGACCTCGACCAGTAGTCACCCGTCGAAGTACAACTCGTAGTGGTTCGCACAACCCGGATTGAATTCGGCATCACATTCGGGACATTTCGACTCACAATCGAGATACTCCGCAATCGTCAACTCCGTTCCGCACACCCCGCACAACACTGCTTTTCTGCCCCACTCGTCTTCCGGCCACGTCTTCCGCGGATGGTCAGAAACCGAATCGTGGCACCGAAAACAGGGATAGTATTCCTCACAGCACGGAAACCGAATCGCGATTACGTCACGCTCCGTGTCGTAGTGGGCACAGCGCGTTTCGGCGTCTACATCGACGCCGAGGACTTCGGTTCCGTGGATGGTTCGCATTTCGTTGCCGAGTTAGGGCTGTGGAAGTTCGACCTTTTCGCCGTCTGCGTACACCGTCGGCTCTCGAATGATACCGTCCAAGTGGAGCGGGGCGTCCGTGCCGCCGCCGATGCCCGCGTCGTCGCCGATGGCGATGTGGACCGTGCCGCCCGCTTTCTCATCGAGGAGGACGGAGCCGACGAGTTCGGAGACGGCAACGTTCGTTCCGATACCGAGTTCGGCGAGGTTGTAGGCGTCCTGTCCGACCTGCTCCGCGCCGGTTTCGACCTGCTCGCGGATTTCATCGTCGCTGATACTCGTGACGTAACCATCCTCGACTTCGAATTCGAGGGTCTGGCCGTCTTCGAGGAGTCCGTGCGGGCGCATGGTGCCGTCCACGACGTATTTGCCGTTGACGTTCTCGGGGCTGACGAACACCTCACCTGCGGGGAGGTTCGTGAAGTCGCCGGGTTCGTGACAGAGACCGGTGTCGTCGAACCACTCGTGGTCGCCGGGTTCGAACGTGATGTCGGTTCCTTTCTCGGTCGTGACGCGAATTTCCTCCGCACCTTCGACCTGTGCGAGCACGTCCTTGCAATGCTGGTCGATGTTCTCGTAATCGGCGGCGAGTCCCGTCACCATCACTTCCTCCGTGATTCCGGGCAGAGTGGCGATGCGCGCACCTTCGTCGTTCGCGTTCCCGCGTGCGCGAGTGTGACTCAAACTCTTCGTCGTCGGTGCGAGGACGACATCGGCGGCGGCCATCGCGGCGGCGACGGCGGCCGGTGGTTCCTCGCCGTGTTGATTTCCGACGGGGTAGCGCGTGATGGTGACGTCGTCGGTAATCTCGCTGGCGATGTCGTATAGCGCCTTGCCGATGTCCCAGCGCTTGTCGTCGGTGATTATCGCACACGACTCGTCGGCGTCGAGTGCCATGCACTGCTCGACGGCGGTCTTCGCGGCGTCGTCCAGACTCATAAATTGCGGTTGCGTTCGGGAGCGGTTAGGTGTTCCCTTTCATGCTGTTGGGGTCGACAGTTGCCGTGGATTCGTCTGGATGGTGCCGACCCGAAAACCGCCGAATTACTCACTTTCGAGTTGTGTTCTGCCCGGATTCGCTCGAAACGGTTTTAATGGCGGGGGTAGCAGGCAGACGTACATGCTACAGGTCGGCATTAACGGGTACGGGACTATCGGGAAGCGAGTCGCTGACGCTGTCCGCGCACAACCGGACATGGAAATCGTCGGTGTCGCAAAGACCCGGCCCAATTTCGAGGCCGAAAGTGCTGTCGAGAACGGCTACCCGCTCTACGCTGCAATCGAGGAGCGGGCGGACCAGTTCGACGACGCGGGTATCGAACTCGCGGGAATGGTAGACGAAATGGTCGAGCAGGCCGACGTAATCGTGGACGCCTGCCCGTCCGGTATCGGCGCGGAGAACAAATCGCTGTACGACGAGTATGACACGCCCGCACTGTATCAGGGTGGTGAGGACGCGAGCGTCGGTGAGACGAGTTTCAACGCGCGTGCCAACTACGACGACGCGCTCGGCGCACAGCACGTCCGCGTCGTGTCGTGTAACACCACTGGTCTCTCGCGACTCATCGCGCCGCTCCGCGAGGAGTACGGCGTTGAAAAGGTTCGGGCAACCCTCGTCCGTCGTGGTGGTGACCCGGCACAGACCGGTCGCGGTCCGATCAACGACATCGTCCCGAATCCGGTTTCGCTACCGTCACACCACGGCCCGGACGTGAATACCATCTTCCCGGACCTCTCCATCGACACGCTCGGACTGAAGGTTCCGGCGACGCTGATGCACATGCACAGCATCAACGTCTCGCTCGAATCCGAACCGGACGCCGAAGAGGTGCGCGAACTGCTCGAAAGCCAGTCGCGGTTGTTCGTCATCCCCGAACACATGGACATCGACGGCGCTGGCAAACTCAAGGAGTACGCGATGGATAGAGGTCGTCCACGTGGTGACTTCTGGGAGAACTGCATTTGGGGCGAATCAGTTTCGATGGAAGGAAACGACTGCTATCTCTTCCAAGCCATTCACCAGGAGAGCGACGTGGTGCCGGAGAACGTGGACGCGATTCGCGCGGTGACGAACTCGGCGGACGCCGAGGAGAGCATCGAGACGACGAACGATGCACTCGGCATCGGTTTCTGAGTCGTTTTTCGCGTCGATTTCTATTTTCGCAGACGTGACTCACACGGTTGTCAGCTTACGGCTTGCGTAACGTCGATACCGGCGTCGTGAGTCGTCAGTAGACCATGACTATTGGTGTGTGGGCATATAGCATGGTGTGGCCGATTTCGTGACGTTGCTGGAGTATCGACGAATGTTTTCGTTCACGAACGACTCCAAACGAGTTACCGCCGGTCGAATCTATTTGGAAAACGCCGCCATGACCCTGACTTTCTTCGTTACCGACGTTTAGCCTCGGATTCAGTCGTTCGGAATCGGAGCGAACGGACTCAACGATACCGAGCGTTCATTTACCACTACCCCCGATGGAGAGCGATGGGTGGGGCGGACAACACAGCGGTCAGATGATTGTCCAGAAACGGTCTCTCCCGCCCGGAGAGAAAACAATGAAAAAAGACACTCAAAATTCTGCTCGTCGATGAGCATGGTCGGCAGTGTGTTCGCACTCGGCTTTGCAGGTAACGCGGCGGCGTACGACCACAGAAATCGGGAGACTCACAGCACAACTATCAGTACGCAAACTCGCACATTGGCCAACATCAGTATGTGGCACAGGGCAACGGAACCATCAGGACGACAACAAGGCAGTCTCGTCCGCCGGTGCCTCGGGGCGAATCCGAATCCGGTAACGCGAAAGCCGTCCAGGCCAACTACCAGAGCAACAAGAACTCACAGAACGCGTGGTCGAGCGCGAGAACTGGAACAGCAAAAACAAGACTGATACACTAGTAAATTTGACTGATCGACACTGATTTTTTGTGCCGAGGGAGATACCGAGACATGTTTCTGACAGCGAGATCTAATGGTCTCGGTTATTCGTCCTGCCAGAACACGGCACGACTGACGGCTGTCCAAAACCTTTTGCCCCGGAGGAACTTACCCTCTAGGTATGCGACGAGACGACCGCGACGACCCCTTCGACGACCTCTTCCGGGAAATCGAGCGCATGATGAACGATATGATGGGCGGCAACGTCGATATGCAAGTCGATACCGGAACGGCTGGCTTCGGTGCCGACACGCACGTCGATATCCACGAGGATGAAGAGTTGGTCCGCGTCATCGCAGACCTCCCTGGCGTCGAGAAGAACGACATCAACCTCAAATGTGACGGCGAATCGATGACCATCAGCGCCGTCAGCGACCACCGCGAGTACGACGAACGAATCACGCTCCCGGCCCGCGTGGACGAGAGCTCCGCAAAGGCAACCTACAACAACGGCGTCCTCGAAGTCACGTTCGAAAAGACCGACGAATCCGCTAACATCAGCGTCGAGTAGTCCGGACGAGTTCGGCGAGGCGGTCGTACAACTCATTTTCGTACTTCGTTTCTTCGTCTACCGTCGGCCGCGCGTTCGTTTCGTTGACGACGACACGGTCGTCGAAGGCGAGCAAATCGACACCACAGAACGGAATCCCGAGCGTCTTTGCCGTCTCCTCGGCTATCTCTCGATACCCTTCCGGCAGGGAGACGCCGCGAGCCTCTGCCCCTCGGTGAACGTTGTGTTTCCAGCGGCCGGCCGACAGCGCTTCGTCGGGGAGTCGGCGCTCCACAGCGCCGACGTACTCGCCATCGACAACCATTGCGCGATAATCAACCGCGTTCGGGAGATACTCCTGTACGAGAAACGATTTGTCCCCTGTCGCCCGGTAGTCGTGGACGAGATTCAAGTAATCTACCACGCCCAGAAACGAGTCCAAATCCTCGACTTTTGCGATACCCGTCCCCCGCGTCGTAGAGTTGGGTTTCACGACGACCGGCGGGTCGAACGCCTTGAAAACGTCCCTGAGGTCTCGTTCATCGACGGGATTCGAAACGACCACTGTCTTCGGAACGGGAATCCCAGCCCGTCCGAGTCGTGCGATGACGCCGCCCTTGTTCCGCGAGGTGAGAACCGCCTCACGGCCGTTCACCCACGGAACCGATAGCAGGCCATCGACCACGCCGCCCTCCATCATCCGTGACGGGTAGACGAAGCCCACGTCGAACTCGTCCGGGGACCATTGCGGAGATTCGAGGTCGAACGTCCGCTGCTCGCTCGGGACGTGTCGAACCCGAATTCCCCGCTCTGCGAGCGGTTCACGGATTCGTTCGAACGTCTCCTGTCGATACGCAACCGCCAAGTTCAGCATCGGTCGTGGATTCGTCGCTGCCAATAAAAATCCCGCTCTCTCGAATATTCACTCGGCGCGCTCGAATCGACGTTTGTACATCGTCGCATTGTCGTCCTACTCGAAATGGTCATGGGCGCGGTCCAGTCGCTCGCGGTAGGCGTCCAACTCCTCCGACCCCTCCGCCTGTGCGTCCTCGTCGGTCAAGTCTCCCAGCGTGCGTTCGGTCACGTCAACGATTTTGAACGTCTCGCCGTCGATGTCGAACGTGTCTCTTTCCTTGGCGTGCGGGTTGCCACGGCGGTGTTGCGACACGCGGCCCGCCGTGACTGCCTGCTGAATGTGCTCCGACGGAAGTACCGTGCCGGCGTCGACTTTCGCCATACTCGGTCTTCGTTCTCCAACGAAAAAAAGTCCCGCCGTTATCCTTTCACGATACCGCCGATTGCGCCACCAATGGCGTTGTTCAGCGCCAGCACGAACGCGACGAAGACGGCTACGACGAACAAGCCAGCGCCGCCGAGCAGCGACCCGGCCGGACCACCGAAGAGTCCACCAAAGACGGCTCCGCCGAGGCCGACGAACAGCGCAACGACAATTCCGCCGAGCGACCCGGAGAGGAGTCCGTGCCAGAAGCCACTGCCGAGGCCGCCACCAGCGATGTATCCCGCTGCGAATCCGCCGACGAGTCCGGCGAAGATGTGGCCGATTCCGGGGAGGACGAACGCGACTATCCCGGCGATGACCGAGACGACAAAGCCGACGAAAACCGCATACCAGTTTGTCATGAGTGAATACGTTGGAAGGGGGAAAACAAAAGCTTCTCGCCGAAACTCGGCTCCAAACGGTATGAACGCCCTTTTAAGTGGGGAGGGCATACGAACGTTCATGATTTTCGAGACCCTTCCGACAACGCCCACGTCGGAGGAACTCATCGACAAGGCGTTCTCGCGGGCGACACGGGCAGGCCGGGCCAAAAGCGGCATTCAGGCTCAGCAGTCCATGCTCCAGACCGCCTCGAACATCCTTTCGGACAACCTACAAAACGTCGTCACCGCGTGGCCGGACTTCCAGGAAGTGGACCCGTTCTACTACGAACTCGCGGACGCCGTCGTGGACGTTGACGAAATCCGAAAGAGCCTTTCGGAGGTCCAGTGGGCCTCCCGCAAGACCAAGGACATCGGCCGTGAGTACCAAGGTAAACTGCGCGGCGACATCAACTACGCGCGCAAGGTGCGAAAACAGGGATTCGCCCGCCTCGCGTCCATCGTGGAGGAGGTCGAGGAGGACCTCGACCGAATCGGCGCGGCGCGAAACGACCTCCGCACGCTTCCGGACATCGACCCGGCCGCCCCGACCGTCGTCGTCGCTGGCTACCCCAACGTCGGAAAATCGTCGTTCGTCAACACCATCACGAACGCCCGTAACGAAATCGCCGAATACCCGTTCACCACGAAAGGAATTCACGTCGGCCACTTCGAGCGCCAGCACATCCGCTATCAAATCGTGGACACCCCGGGACTGCTCGACCGACCCGCCGACGAGCGTAACGCCATCGAAACGCAAGCCGTCTCTGCAATTACCCACCTTGCCGACTGCATCCTGTTCTTCGTGGACGCGAGCGCCTACTGTGGCTATCCGCTCGACGCACAACTGGAACTCCGTGATTCGGTCGAGGAGGAGTTCGGTGACATTCCCGTTCTCACCGTCTGCAACAAATCCGACCTCTCGACCGATGTCGAGGCAGACCTGTACATGAGTATCGAAGAGGACGACAACGTCACGGGGACCCTCGACGCCGCCGTGGACGCCATCGGCTACGAACCCGAACTGCCGTTCGACGGATAGGTGGATTTTCGGGACGACGCCGCTCAGGCTGAAACTTCGTCCGTCGCCACGTATCGGATTTGAACGGCAACGTTTTTGCCCGTCCGTTGTGCTATTCGGTCCTGAATCTGCTGTGCGAGATTCGGATATCGTTTTCCTTGTGGTCTGCCGACCGTCACGACGACCCGATACGGTTTTTCGAAGGGGAGATTTCTCGTGTAGTCGTTTTTTCCGAGCGGGAACGTCTGCCGATACTGCACCTGTGTTTCCAGTATCTCCGCCTGTTGATAGCTGGGTTGCTGAAGCACATGCATCACGGCGTTGTCGGCACCCTGTTCGAACTGCGACCCCTGATACGTGAAGTAGGTAACGCCACCGAGGAACACCGAGAGGACTACGATTCCAACGATGAGGACGCCGATTCGCTTGATAACCTCCTCGCGGGACGTCTCCAACTTGAACCAGCTTTTCGGTCGATAGCCCATGTACCGGAGTGTCACGATGGCGGCGAGGTTGATGGAGAGAATGTTCACGAGGACGAGGACGCCCGCTCCCAGCGCAACCATCGGCTTCCCCCACGCGATTCCGATACCGACAGCAGCGGCGGGCGGGATGAGCGCCGCTGCAATCATGACGCCGACGAGGGCGACTGACACGCCAGCGGCGAGGCTGATGACGCCCGCCGCCCCTGCGCCGAGAGCGACGATGAGCGAGAGGAAATCCGGCGACAGTCGCCCGCTTATCTGGGATATCTGTGTGATATTCGTGTTCGGCGGGAAGAGGAACAGGTTCCTGACGAGAAACGCAAAGAGTGTGGCGCTGCCGACGGCGAGAACGATGCCTATCAGTTGAAGTTTGACGCCACGCTGAAACAGGTCGCGTTCGTCTAAGACGGTACCGACGCCTGCCGAAAGCGCGGGACCGAGCAGTGGCGCGATGACCATCGACCCGACCACGACGGCAGGTGAGTTGAGCAGTAGTCCCGCCGTTGCCACGACGGCGCTCACGACGGTCATGAGGACGAACGTCCGGAACCGCGGCGACAGTTCCCGCGCCTCGGTGAGGATTTCGTCGCGGGCGATTCGGTCGCCACCGTTTTCGGCTTCGTAGCGTTTTGCGAGTTGTTCGAACTCGCGGGAAGTGTCCGTTTCCGCATCGATGATAATCGTGTGAGCCTCGTCGCTCAGCCCAGCGTCGTGGAGTTTGTCGATAACAGATTGGACGGCGTTCTGCGGGAGTGGAAACGTCGCAATAGCGGCGTACCGACGGCCGCCGGTTTCGTCGGTGAGAAAGAAGTCGATTCCTTCGGATTCGAGCGTTTTGATGACGGCTTGTCGCTCGCCCGTCGGGATAGATACCTGTACGAGTCGCACGTTTTCCGATGGGTGGTACTGATTGATATAATCGCCGGGCGATAGCTTGGAATTCAGTTTCGGAAAGTCGAATCGTCCGGGGTGACGAAACCACGGCCGTTAAGCGTCGAGCGTCCAACGAACCAGTATGTTCGAAAATCGACCCGGCCGAGATGCCGAAGTCGTGTTCGTCGGGCGCTCGAACGTCGGCAAATCCACGCTGATGCGCGAGTTGACGGGACACTCGTTCGAGACGGGTGGCAAGCCCGGCGTCACACGCTCGCCGAACCACTTCGACTGGGCCAGCGAGGATTTCATGCTTACCGACCTGCCCGGTTTCGGGTTCATGTCCGGCGTCGAGGAAGAGTACAGAGAACAGATCAAGACCGACATCGTGCACTATATCGAGGAAAACGCCGACAAGATTCTGGTCGGCGTGCTCGTCGTGGACGGCAAGAGCGCCATCGATATCATCGACCGCCACTCGGGCGAGGAGGAAATTCCACACGACGTGGAGATGTTCTACTTCCTTCGGGAGGTCGGTATTCCGGTCGTCGTCGCCGTCAACAAGATGGACAAAGTGGACGACGACGACGAGCGCCTGAACGACCTCTGTGACCGACTGGGGTTGCATCCACCGTGGAAGCAGTGGCAGGACACCATCACCCCCATCAGCGCCAAGCGAGGGAGTATCGACGCGCTGAAGGAGGCCGTGAAAAACCACCTGCACGAACAGAAACGCGACGACCTGTTCAAATTCTTCTCGTAGGGACGAAATTCGAGAAATCGTCATGGGTTCGGTACGCACTGGTCGATTTGGTCTCGATATCGTACATAAACCTTCGGACGAAATCACGGACGAAACGAGAGCGTCGTGTGGTTTGGTTTTCCAACGATTGTCGTTCCTGACAAGTATCCCTCGAACGCCCCCGGTCACGCGAGCGGCGGGCGCTTTCCACGTCGTCATCGAAGTTGCTGCGGTCGCAAAACCGACTCCCGAATTTTCACATTCTACTGATTTCTGTCATCTGATATCAGATAAAACTAAAATATACTACTGTCATCCCAATCGTGAAACCAGCTATTTTCTCCCTCGCCTAAACCACTAACGTCTCCGGCCACCAACTATTCCGTATGGCAACGCACGTCGTCATCGTCGGGGCGTACGGAAGCGCAGGGGTCGCCGTCGCACAGAGCTTAGCCGAGGAGCCGTCGGTTCGGTTGACGCTCATTGATGATGGCGAACCGGGCGGCGGGTTGTGCATCCTGCGTGGGTGTATGCCGTCGAAGGAGGTGCTGTCGGCGGCGGCCCACCGTTACCACGCGCGCCACGACCCGCGGCTGTCGGGGACGCCGGAGGTGGATCTGGCATCGGTTGTCGAGTTGAAAAACGACCACGTCTTGGGATTCGCGGAGCATCGGCGTGCGTCGGTGCATGACCTCGCCGAGCAGGAAAACGTGGAGTTCATCCACGACACTGCGCGGTTCGTGGACGACCACACGGTCGAAGTCGATGGTCGGGAAATCGAGGCGGATTACGTCGTCATCGCTACAGGGTCGGAAGTGAACGTGCCCGACCTGCCGGGGATGGACGAGGTGGAGTACATGACCAGCGCGGACGTGCTGGACGCGACCGAATTCCCGGATTCGGGGGTCGTGATGGGCTTCGGCTACGTTGGGCTGGAACTCGTGCCGTACCTCAGCGAGGCGGCCGGGATGGACATCACCGTGATAGAACACGACCCGCAACCGCTGGACGAGGGTGACGCACCGTTCGGTGACGAAATCCTGAACATGTACCGCGAGGAGTTCGGCATCGAGATTCTAACCGAGACGGAAGAGCAGCGAATCGAATCCACGGATGACGGGGTTCGACTGCACGTCGAACAGAAAGACAAATCAAAAACCGTCGAAGCGGACGAACTGTTCCTCTTCACGGGGCGCAAACCGAATCTCGATGGACTCGGGTTGGCAAACACCGCACTGCTTCCTAACGGAGCGGACGGGGAGTGGGTCGAAGACACAATGCAAGCCCGCGACGACCCGCGAACGTTCGTCGTCGGGGACGTGAACGGCAAGGAGCCGATTCTCCACGTCGCCAAGGAGCAGGGGTTCAACGCCGCTGAAAACATCCTTGCGCACGCTCGCGGGAACAACCTCGAACCGTACGAGAACGTCCACCATCACGTTATCTTCTCCGGCGTGTCGGTGTACCCCTTTGCCAGAGTGGGCCTCTCGGAGGAGGCAGCGAAGGAAGCGGGCAAGAACTACGTCGCAGTCTCCCGGCAGGCGTCGGACGACGGTGTATTCAAGACGAAACAGGCATCGAGGGGGGTGGCGAAACTCGTCGTGGACAAAGAAGATGGGACTGTCCTCGGCTATCAAGGACTCCACTACCACGCCGACGTGATGGCGAAGACGATGCAGGTGGTCGTGGAGCGCGGCATGGACGTGCGCGACGTGCCGGACAGGGCGTACCACCCGACGACACCCGAGATTCTGGATGGGCTGATTCGTGACGCGAGCGATACAGTGGAGAACTATCAGTAGTCAACGTAGTCGTTCAGTTCGGCGACCTCCCTTTCCCGAATCGTGTCGTACTTCCGTTCCTGCGAACCAGACCGTCCGCTGAACCTACCTGAGAGGGAAGGGATTTAGCGCCTGAAAACAGCTAAAAACCGGGGTGACATAGGAACAGATATGAAGGCCAAGCGGGAGTATCGGCGCCGTCCGGACATCGAGGTTCAAGTGCTCGATGCCCTCGTGGACCGGAGCGAGGACGGAATGACGGTCTTCGAACTGCGGTCACACGTCGAAGCGGGCATTGACGAACTGGAGGATGCGCTTGCGAGTTTGAAACAGGACGGTCTCATCGAAGCGACGATGCGGAACGGACGGACGCTCATCAAACCCGACAAACGAGTCGTTCCGGACCCCGAGGTGGAACCCGAGGAACCGTCGTTCGTGGACAAGCTTATCGAACGTCTGCCGCTGTAGTTTCGGACCCTCGTTCCGCATCCGACGTTTTTACTCCCCTGCGCACCCGACTACGAGTATGAGCCTCGAAACCGTACACGAAGACCACGGGGCGACGTTCTGCTCGGTCGGCAACCGACGGGTGCCGCGCGACTACGGCCGCCCCGAGCGAGCACACCGTGCAGTCAGGAACGGCGTCGGACTCACGGAGATGCCCTATGGCGTCCTCGTGATTTCCGGCGACGACCGAATCGAGTACGTCGATAACGTCGTCTCGAACCGGATTCCGCGCGAGGACGGACAGGGAACCTACGCCCTCCTTCTCGACCCGCAGGGACGCATCGAACTCGACATGTACGTCTACTGTGCGGGCGAGCAACTCCTGTTGTTTCTCCCGCCCGGCGAAGCGAATCCACTCGCCGAGCAGTGGCGCGAGAAGATATTCATCGAAGACGTGGAAATTTCGGTCGCCACCGACCAGTTCGCTATCTTCGGCGTTCACGGCCCCTACGCGACCGAAAAAGTTGCCAGCGTGTTGAACACCGTGAGTACGCCGGACAAACGACTGTCGTTCGTCAGAGGAAAAATGGCCGACGTGGGCGTGACGGTCATCCGCACCGACGCGCCGACTGGCGAGGAAGGGTATGAAATCGTCTGCACGACGGAGCAGATGACGGACGAGATGGGCCGGGAGCGGTCGAAGGTCGGACTCGTCTTCGACACCCTGCTCACGCGGGGGATGAACGCCGCCCCGTTCGGTCGAACGACGTGGGAATCCCTGACGCTCGAAGCTGGAACGCCGCTGTTCGAGTTCGAACTGGAGAACGAAATCCCGAACGTCCTCGGCCTGCGGAACGCACTCGACTTCGAGAAGGGCTGTTACGTCGGACAGGAAGTCGTTTCGCGCGTCGAAAACCGCGGCCAACCGAGCCGCAGGCTGGCGGGCCTGTTCCCCGAATCCGTCCCCGAAAGCGGCGCGGCGGTCTTCGACGGCGACGAAGTCGTCGGCGAAGTCACCCGAGCAATCGACAGTCCGTCCCTCGACAAACCGGCCGCGATGGCACTCGTTGAGTACGACGTTGGACTTGAGTCAGAGCTGACGGTACGCATCGATGGCGAAGAAGTGACGGCGGAACTCGTCTCCCTACCGCTCGTGGACGGCAGTGATTCGTCCGGGCGCGCGCCGCAGTACGACTGAACGACGACCGCCGGACGACGATTTTCTCGAATCGAGTACGATGACCGAATCCCAGTTCGTGAGAGTGTAAATTCTCACCGACACTTCAATGTCCTCGTTGTGACCTTCCTACAGGCATCTTTCTCCCCTTGGTTCCTGTCGTCAACAGAGGGAAATAGTTTTAACACTTAGTAATATTACTAGGTGGTATGCACGGATTCGACGGCTTTGCGGACGTCAGTGAAGCGGAAGTCACACGAGCAATCGGCACCGCGTGGAGCGAGGAATTCACCGAATTCACCGAGACGGAGGTTATCATCGTCGGCGGCGGCCCGTCCGGGTTGGTCGCGGCGAACGAACTCGCCGAACGCGGCGTGGACACGATGGTCGTGGAGAAGAACAACTACCTCGGCGGGGGCTTTTGGCTCGGCGGATTCCTGATGAACAAGGTGACGGTGCGCGACCCGTCACAGGACGTGCTCGACGACCTCGGGGTCCCGTACGAGGAATCGGACGAAGCGGACGGACTGTACGTCGCAAACGGCCCGCACGCCTGTTCCGCACTCATCGAATCGGCGTGCGCCGCTGGCGCAAAAATGCAGAACATGACGGAGTTCACCGACGTGGTCGTCCGCGAGGGCCACCGCGTCGGCGGCATCGTCATGAACTGGACGCCCGTCCACGCCCTCCCGCGCGAACTCACCTGCGTGGACCCCATCGCGGTGGAGTCAGACTTCGTCATCGACGCCACGGGTCACGAAGCGGTGGTCGTCTCGAAACTCCAAGAGCGCGGCGTCCTCGACGCGCCCGGCCTTTCCCACGCGAAGGAGCACAACACTGGCATGGACAACTCCGGAGTGGGCGAATACGGCGCGCCCGGCCACGACTCGCCCGGTCACGATTCCATGTGGGTCGCAAAGAGCGAGGATGAAGTCGTCGAACACGCCGGCAAAGTCCACGACGGGCTGATTTCCACCGGTCTCGCCACCGCGACAACCTACGGACTCACCCGGATGGGACCGACGTTCGGTGCGATGTTGTTGTCGGGCAAGCGTGCCGCACAGGTCGCGCTGGACGAGTTGGACATCGGCGGAACGGTGGAGATGACAAGTCTGTCGCCCGCTGATGACTGATTATCCAACTTTTGTCCCTCGATTTTTTGGTGTGACCGACGGCCTCACCAGTTGATGTCCGGGAACGAACCGTCCACGAAAAAATTGACACGTTCGAATTACAGGTCTTGCGAGACGTCTACGTAGCTTCCCGTATCCGGTGTATATGCGTAGATGGCGTTGATAGATCCGTTTCCGCTGAAAACGTCCGTGTCACTCCATCCCAGTTTTCCGGATACTTCGTCATTCACACCGTCTTGGTTGCCGTCAGATATTTTCTCGCTGGATTCGGTTTGGCTCTTCTTCTCCAGACCGTCCGTGACCTCAACTAAATACGTCGAGTTCGTTCCTTCGACGGTCAGGGTTCCGCTTCGATTCATCCCCCACGCTCCGTTCATCAACACCCAAACGTCGCCGGTCAGATACGCATCGGTGATGTTCCCCTCTACCGAGAATTTATCGACATCGTCCGCTCCGATGGTGCCTGAGATGATCGTCGAGTCGGACCCCTTTCGAAGCTCCTCGTCGCCGTCCATCCCGCTCTTCTTCGAGACGTTCGTCGTGTTGACCGAAATCGTGTAGTTGCTCGTTCCACCGTTGCCTTGGATTTCGAGCGTCGGTGTCGGCAATGCGTCTACCGATTGGGTGCTAGCGAGGAGACCGCCCGTGATACCCGCCGTTGCCACTGCTTTTTTCATGAACGCACGTCGCGTATTGTGTTTTTCTCGGGTCATTTAAGACCAAATATTCTCATTGTCTCTATTAAAATAAAACTTTCTAGTTTTCTATTTTTATTTAAATCGATACAGTATTAATAATGCTTCTAGATAGCACTATTATCAGAAGTTATGCCGCAACGGCACGTACGCACGGCGTGACGTTCGCTACAGCGGAGAAACACTTCTGGCAGGACGAAGTACAGGAAATGCGGGATGGAGCGAAGTACGACCGCTATTGATTCACTGGCAACCGCCCACCCGTAATCCGCACGACGCCCAGCGCGTGCTCGCTATCCCCAATCTCGACCGCTCGCTCCGATAGCGCCCGCCGCGATTCCGCGATTCGTTCATCCAGCACGTACCACGGTGGTTTTTCGAACGCGCTGATATCGCCGGGTGTGGAGGCGAGGACGAGTCCCTTAAAAGCCAGATTCACCGGCCACGAGTAGGCACGCGAACTCCGCCCGGCGTCGAGCAGGGCGAGGTGGCCTCCGGGCTGAATTCCGTCCAGCCATCGATTCACGGTGCTGTACGGGTCGCCGAGCATTCCGATAACGAACGTGGCGAGGACGGCGTCAACGTCCTCGCGGAGCGAGAACGTCGCCGCGTCGGCTTGCACGATGTGGACGTTGTCCCAGCCTTCGCGCTGGATTCTGTCCTGCGCTTGGTCGAGCATCCCCTGAGTAAAATCGACGCCGACGACGCGACCCTCAGGACCGACGCGTTCCCGCAGATGTGGAAAGTTCGCGCCGGTTCCACAGCCCATTTCGACGACCGTGTCCCCGGGCGAGAGGTGAAGTTCGTCGGCGACTCGACTTCGGAGTTGGGAGAGGCCGGGAGTCGCTACTGCAAGGAGGTCGTACAGCCGTGCCCATCGACCGTAGAACTGCTGGGCGGCAGTCGTTCCACGCCGTGACATGCATGGTCGTACGACGGTGTTCGATAAAAGTAATCGGGCTGTCACCACGCACGGCGTGAGAGTGAAGGAGTCACGACATGAACGGCAACGAGAAACGATTCACTCCGGTTGCTGTTGGGAACTTCGATGACCTGAACCCAATCTCAGTACCTGGACATTTCGGACAGTATGCCGGTCAGAACACGACCATAGCGCTAAAGTTCTTCGAGAATCACATTTATACTACGTGGCAGTTGAGATGACGGATAACGGTGATGGGAACCGTGTCATCAAAATAACTGTTTCGAGGGAGGCAGGATTGGGGACGGGTCGAGACTCCCCTCATCCGTCATCGGAACGACGTTCGAAAACACGTCAAGAAAACGGAACAACAGACTGTCGCCCCCGAAAACACAATCGAACACATCGAGGACGGACCTTTCGTCTTCGAAACCAGCGGTTAGGCGTATCGTTTCGAAGAAAAATATTACCTCGTGTACCCCTACCCGAGGTAACTGAAGAGTGAGTCCGGATTGGTATATACTTTGTGTGTGCCACTTCGGCGCGCGGACATAAACAACTCGCACAAGCAGCCACGACCTACACAAAATGAACGGGACAATACAAAACGAAACCATGCAATCGCTGCCTGACACCACGATTCCCGCTGAATGGGAGCGGGCACCCATCAGGGGGGATGAAATCCAACTCCAGCATCGGAACGGAGATATCGCGGTGAAGGCAGTCAGGGCATCGATTTCGGACGAATGGGAACTCGAACTGGAGGACAGCATTGGAAACAGATACACGACGATTCGGCCGGTCGGCCGCGTCTCAACGCGCGACCGTGCCATCTCGGCGTTGGTCTCATTGGCGGAAACCGTCAACGACCTTCGTCGTGAACGCGGTGACGTCCGCCCGGACGACATCGTCCGCGAAGTTCAGCGCGGTGAACGAGTACCAGTTTAAACGACTCTACCGGTTCAGACGATATCTCGTGCGATTTCGGCTACTTCTTCCGCGGAATTTCCGAGCACATAGACTATCGGCTCGATACCGTAGCCGCCGGTGTGATACAGCACGGTGACGTCGGTCGTGTCTTCGAGCGCTGTGCCGATTGCCCCGTTGAGGTTGTCGTACTCGGCGTTGAACTCGGCGGTGACACAGCCTGCGGATTCGAGCCGCTCCACGATGTCGGGAGCATACCGAATATTGAGTGCGGCGTGTACGTCCGCACCGTTGTTTCGGGCTGCGAGAAGGATTGAAGCGACGTGCTCGCTGACGCCGAACTCGGGTTCTGCCGGAATCGTCGCTCTCCCTTTAACGTCGAAAATTCTCCCGGGAATACCGGCGACGTCGTCGATGCTCTCGGCGTTGGGGAGGCATTCACAGAGGTTCGACCCGACTGCCGGAATGAGCGATGTGAAGCCACTCGTCCCCTCCACGATGTGGACGCCACGGCGCATGGACGAGAGGACGCGTTCGGTCGCTCGCAGTTCGTCATCTGGGTCGTGAACGTTGAAGTCGCCGCCGTACCCCGCCAGTTCCGGCATGGCTTCCTCGTGGAGTTGCGCGATGAGGTCGCGGTCCTCCAACCGTCGGATGAGTACTTCGACCTCCACGAGTGCCTGTAGTTGGCTCATACTTTCGGTCGCCAGTCCCTCGCTGATTTCGTCCACGAGGCGGGCGACACGCTCGTCCTCACGGACTCGCTCGTTGCCCGCTACGTCGCCGTGGGCGTACTTCGAGACGGCGCTCTGGCTGATTCCGAGGGCCGCTGCCACCTCGCTTTGGGTCAGGCCGCGTTCGCGCAGGTCCTCGGCGAGCATCGAGCGAAACGTCGGGAGGAACTCTTCGACGACGACTTCCTCCGCGAATTTCACAGTTGGTCACCGCCGAACTCGTGGTCGTTGCCGATCCGGGACGCCTGCGGTCCGACTTGGTCCTGGTATTTCGACCCGCGCTCCGAACCGTACGGCCGCTCCGAGGGGCTTTTGAGTTCCGTGAAGATGAGTTGCGAGATTCGGGTCCCCGGTTTGAGCGCAACTGGCGCGGTGCCGAGGTTCGACAGTTCGAGCGTGATTTGGCCGCGATAACCGGGGTCCACGACGCCAGCGGTGGCGTGCACGACGACCGCGAGTCGTCCGAGCGACGAGCGGCCTTCGACGTGTGCCAGCAGGTCGGATGGTATTTCGACGCGCTCTTTCGTCGTTCCGAGAACGAAATCACCCGGATGCAGAATGAACTCGTCGCCATCTTTCACGACGGTTTCGGTGACGTAGCTGTCCACCTCTCCCTCACTGTCGGGATGGATGCAAGGGATGTTGGTGCGCTGGAATTCGAGGAACTCCTCGCCGAGTCGAAGGTCGATGCTCGCCGGTTGAATTTGGAGGTCGGGTTCGTCTATCGGTTCGACGACCAGTTCACCGGATTCGAGACGATGGCGAATATCCGCGTCCGAGAGTATCATTGTCGAAAACAGGGGAATGGGTACCTAAAGACTCACCGGTCAGGGAATGACGTTCCGGAGATTTTCTCGAATCGAGTAGGAGCGCTTTAGTTCGCCACCCTGCCATCCTTACGTATGAAACAGGCCATCGTCGCTCGAACCGACATCGGCATGGGGACGGGAAAACTCGCCGCACAGGTCGCTCACGCGTCGCTGTCCGCCTACGAGGATACGAGCCAGCGGGAACGAAAGCGGTGGAAAGGCGAGGGGCAGAAAAAGGTCGTCTTGAAGGCGAGCGGGGAAGCGGAGATATTCCGCCTCGCGGAGAAGGCACGAGTGGAAGGAATTCCGAACGCCATCATTCGCGACGCTGGACATACGCAACTTGACCCTGGAACCGTCACGGCGCTCGCCGTCGGCCCGGCCGATGACGACCTCGTGGACAAGGTGACCGGCGACCTCTCGCTGTTCTGAGCGAAACTCTCCGAAATATATCATACCAGAAATCTTTTACTGGCCGGGTTGCTCCCCTTCGATAGAATGTGTTCCATGTTGTCGAGAACCGTGGTAACCCGTGCATTATCCGATACTGATGGATGAATATACCGTACGAGCCGTGCTCGACACGCTTCCCGACGTTTTCTACGTATTCGACGCGGAAGGAAAACTCGTCGAGTGGAACGACCGCTTGACGGCCGTCACCGGATATGACGACGAGGAACTCCGTGGAATGGCGCCGCTCGATTTCATTCCCGAGTCTGATACGGAGATGATAGCTGAGGCGCTCGATAGAGTACTGTCGGGGACGAACGCCGAGGTGCGCCAGTCCGCGCTCGTGACCAAGGACGGGGAACACGTTCCGTACGAGTTCAACGCGACGAGGATCACGGACGAGAACGGAACGACTACTGGATTCGCCGGAACCGGCAGAAACCTCTCCAAGCGACGCAAGCGCGAACGCGCGCTTCGACAGCAGCGTGACGAACTGGAGACGCTGAATCGAATCAACGAACTCGTCCGTGGGGTCGTCCACGAACTCGTCGCCGCCCCGACGCGCCAGGAAATCGAGGAGGCGGTCTGCTCCCGGTTGGCTGATTCCGACCTCTATCGGTTTGCATGGGTCGGCGAACACGACATCGTCGAGGACAGCATCGTCTCCCGTGCACACGCCGGTGACGATGGAGCGTTCCACGAACTCGTCGGCGAGGTCGAAGCAACGAACAAGGTTTGGGAACGACCCGCAACGACGGCGTTTCGGACGGGACGACACGTCGTCGTCCGTGATTTTTCCGATACCACTGCCCTCACCGAACGCCTTCGGAAGGAAGGGACGGAACAGGGACTTCGGTCCGGAATCGCCGTTCCGCTTTCGTACGGGGGGACGACCTATGGGGTGCTGGTCGTCTACGCCACGCGGGCGAACGCCTTCAGTGAGCGTGAAGCCGCTGGGTTCGATATGCTCGGCGAACTCGTCGGGTTCGCCATCAACGCCGCCGAGAGCAAGAAACTCCTCGCGACCGACCGACCGGTCGTGGAACTGGCGTTCCGTGTCACGGACGATGGAGCGCTGCTGGTCGACCTCTCGCGTCGAATCGACTGTACGCTCACCCTCGATGGCACCGTCCCGACATCCGACGGTCACTATCTCTACTACGTTCGCGTCGAAGACGCATCGCCGGAGAAGGTGGCTGAAACTACCACGACGGTCCCGAAAATCGACGAAGCACGTGTCGTCTGGGTGCACGACGACGAGGGACTGCTCGTGCTGACCGTTTCCTCGTCGCTGGTGGAAAGTTTCATCGAATCCAGCGCGAAAGTGCGGACGGCACGCGCACACGACGGAAAGGAGGATATCGTCGTGGAAGTGACGCAAGGAACCGATATTCGGGCGTTGATGGCGTCGGTTCGTTCCTCGTATCCCGGCACCGAACTCCTCGCAAAACACGATGTCGGGCGCACCGAACGCTCCGAACGAGATTTCAAGGACGGACTTTCGACGGACCTAACGACGCGACAGCGCTCGGCGTTTCGGGCCGCGTATCTGTCGGGGTACTACGACTGGCCGCGCGAGAGCACGGCAGAACAAGTCGCAGAGTCGATGGGTATCGCGCCCGCCACGCTCCACCAGCATCTCCGAAAGGCCGAGCGGAAACTCGCCTCGTCGTTCTTTGACGGTGACTGAACGACAGACATTAATGCACGATATTGTGGGGAGATACCCAACACTAACCAACGTACGTAGGTATCGCGTACTTGTGGCCTAACTGCTAGTACACGATTGATGATGGAGAGAGACGCGAAAACTGAAACATCGCCGAGAGAGACAACCCGACTATCGGCCGAGGTGTTGTTCGACGTACTGAGCAGTTCCTACCGCCGGTACGTCCTCTCGTATCTCGCCGACGCGACGGCACCGACGGAAATCGATGACCTCGCGTACCACGTCGCGGCGTGGGATGCCGACGCAAGCATTGATGAGGTTTTGGACGAAGACGCCGAAGAGGCAGCAATTCTACTGTACCACGTTCATCTGCCGAAACTCGCCGCCGTCGGTCTCGTGACCTACGAGGCTGACTTCGGCATCGTCCTCCCCGGCGAATACATGGAGTCGGCGACTGACTGCATCAGCATCGCCGAGTAGGGTTTTTTAATTCGCTCCGGGCGCAAGGGACGGACGAATGCGCGAGGCACATCCCATCGAAACAGTGGTCGGCATGGAGTATTACGTCAGCGACGCGGACGGCGTGGGGGGAACGCTCCGCGAGACGAACGAGGATTTCCGGGTGCGGGAAATCGAGCAATTCGACGCGGAACCGATGGATTCCGACACCGGGTCGTATCCGCATCTCGTCGTCCGCGCGACGCTCCACGGCTGGGATACGAACGATTTCGCCCGCAGTCTGTCCAGCGCGCTCGGCATCAGCCGAGAGCGCGTGTCGTGGGCCGGGACGAAGGACAAGCGCGCGGTGACGACCCAGTTGTTTAGCCTCAGAAAAGTCAACCCCGAGGACCTCCCGGAGATGCGGGCCGCCGAACTCGAACCCGTTGGACGTGCGGGTCGTGAACTCCTGTTCGGCGACCTCGTGGGCAACGAATTCGAGATTACGGTGTCGAACCCTGAGCATCCGGCAAACGCCGACGAAATCGCCGACCAACTGCGCGAATTCGCCGGAAACGAGGACACCCTCGCAGTTCCCAACTTCTTCGGTCAACAGCGGTTCGGAAGCCTGCGACCAATCACGCACGAGGTTGGCCTACACGTCGTCCGCGAGGAGTGGCAGGATGCCGTGATGGCCTACATCGGCAACCCGTTCGAGACGGAACCCGACGACACGCGGGAGGCCCGCCAGCAGGTTGAGGACCACGCGCCGGACTGGGATGCCGTGCTTGACGCCCTGCCGCACCGACTGGGATTCGAGCGCTCGATGGCACACCGACTCGTGGAAAACGGCGGCACGGGACCCGAGGACTTCCAGGACGCGCTCGAATCGCTCCCGACGAACCTTCAACGACTCCTCGTGAACGCCGCCCAGTCGTACGTGTTCAACCGAATCCTGAGCGAGCGACTGCGGCGTGGACTTCCGTTCGATAAACCCGTCGCGGGTGACGTAGTCTGTTTCGCCGAGGAAATCGATGGCTTCACCGTTCCGGATATGGACCGCCAGCAGACCGTGAGCGAAAAGCGCGTTCGGACCATCGAACGCCACTGTCAGCGCGGGCGGGCGTTCGTCACCGCGCCGTTAGTTGGGACCGAGACGGAGTTGGCGGAGGGAGAGCAGGGAGATATCGAACGCGAAATCCTCGACGAACTCGGCCTCGAACCACACGATTTCAATCTTCCCGGCGAGTTCCACTCGACCGGCACCCGCCGGGCGATACTGCTCGGCTCCGAATTCTCGCTCGGCCACGACCCCCTGTCGTTCGAATTTTCGCTTCCCTCCGGGTCGTACGCCACCGTCTTTTTGCGGGAGTTCCTGAAGGCGAACCCGCTGGAGATGGGGTAGCTCACCCGCTCTCTTCCTTCGGAATCGTCCGCCCGAGCAGAAACGCGGGGAAGCCGGTGAGAACGAGGAGGATGAGCAGAATCACGCCGACGATACTGAAGATGATGATACCCATAAACGACCAGACTTGGGTGAGCGTGTTCGACGCCAGCAGTACGACGGCGAGGGCAATCGTCGGGAGCGCGATAGCTGCGTACTGATATCGGCCCTCCGTTACGACGTAACCGACGACGACCAACGAGAGCAAGAGGAGGGAAACGAGCGCGGCGAAGATGAAGAACGCAACCGCGTAGTGGTTCCCTTCGAGTAGGCGGGAGAAGAAGTACGAATCGAGAGACGCGGCGATGAGTATCGTTACTGCAACACCAGTTATCCATGCGGTCAGCGTCCCCGCGACGACTCGCGGGAGCGTCAAACGCGGTGACGTGAGCGACAGGAAGGCTAACGAGAGATACGCCCCGCCAGTGATGGGGAAGACCAGCCAGGTGCGAAGTCCTCCCGGAGTGCCCATCGCGAGACCGACCGCGAGTCCGAGAACGCCGAGTACGCCGACGATTTTCGCCATCTTGCCGAACGTTTCTTCCGAGCGTTTGACGGCTTCCGAACTGATTCGGGCGAAGCCGAACAGAACTGCGAACAGCAGGAGGCAGGGAACCAGCACGATGAAGAACAGATTCAGGATGACTATTCCGGCGAGTGCCTGTGCAACCGCCACGAAACTCAACGCCTTGCCAGCAACGCCGCCCGACCCCGCGAACGTGACGAACGGACCGTCCCCGGACTCGTGATAAGACGTGAGAGTGAACGAGTTTCCGTGCATCTGTGCCTCACTTGGCCCGCGAGTGACGACGGTTCCCGGGGGGCCGACCACCGTGACCTTGTCAGCACCGAGTCCGGAGATAGCCCCGCCGTGTACGTTCCGAAAGCCATCGAATCGGACGACGCCGCCGGGCGTCGTCGAAACCAGCGACGGTGTCCGATAGCGGAGGACGACGGTCTTCGTTCCGGTAAGACGAGCACTGATGAGCGTGCCGGAATCTGGACCGGCATATTCCGCGATATCGTCGAACGCCGTCGGGTTGTTTCGGAAGAACTGGGCAGCATCCTCGCTCGCCAGTTCGTTTCTGACGGTCCACGTCGCGGTACCGTTGTCACGGACGCGAATCGTCGCGGTGCTGTGTGCGGCGCTGATGGATGCCGTTTCGTACTCGATACCGTGGTTTTTGCCGTACCGGTGGACCTCTTCGGTGAAACCGTTCCCGCACGCCCCACAGAGCGGTTTCGGTGGAGGGCGACTCGCCGTGGGGGTCGCCACGAAAACCGTCAGCAGAGACAGGAGGAGGACGAAGACGGCGAGTCGGGAACGGATACTCGGCATACTCAAAGTTGTTTTTTATCCATTATTTTTCTTTCCCTCATCGAATTCGCCCCCGAAACGCCGACGTTAAACGCCGCGATTGGCAATGAACGCGCATGAACTGTCGGCAGTGTGCGTCTTCTCTCGAACGACCGGGCGACTACTGTCTGGTCTGTCGCACACAGAACGCCGACTCCGTCGTTCTCTCGGTAACTCGGGACCACGCCGAAATCACGATACTTCGGGATGAGACCGTCGTGGGGAAAACCGGCGTCCGGACCACGCCCGAGGACGGGGAAAACGAGATAGTCGAACTTCGCAACTTCGCGGGGCGCATCGCCGACGAAGTCCGCCGAAAGCGCCCCGAGGAGGTGTACGCGGCGGGCAATCGTGACGTGATTCGAGCGATTCGAGCGAACCTGCACCACGATTTCTACCGCGTCGGCGACGAGAGTCCCGTCGAGGAGGTGCTCGCCCGCAGGGGAGAACGCTCGCTCGAAGTCGTGGACCTCGACCCCAGCGAGAAACTCGGCGGTTCACACACCACGCTCATCGGCAACCGCGATGGGATGCGCGTGATTCGTGAAGTTGCCTGCCACCCGCACGTCAAGAAAGTCATTCCCGGTCCCATCAGCGCGGGCGGGGTGAGTTCGGACTCCGGCGTCCGCGCCAAGGCGACCCGTGCCGACGAGAACGGCAACGTCCGCATCCTCCTCCGGGACGGCTCCAGCGTGCAGGAAAACCGCGTCGTCACCACCGCGATGGACCGCGAACTCGGCGAGCGGATTCGAGAGGACCTGAACGAGGCGCTGCAAGAAAGCGGCTTTCAATAGCGTTTGTGACTGTCTCTTACTGTCCGTTCGAAGATTCCATGTGTGCGTAGTAGTTGAACAGATCCGTCCACGATGGGTCGGTGAGCGTCAGGGAATCTGGGACGGATTCGGCGTCGGTTTCCCGCGGGAGGAAGCCACGTTTTCCCTCGCGGCGGTACTATGAAGTTCAGGTTCGAACAGCCCTTCCTCACAGGGTTCCGAACAGTTCGACTGACCCACTCGTCGGCGGAAGCCCCCGGCTTGACCGCGAGGTGCGTTCACAGCTTCCGTGACTACAACTACCGAGCGGCAATGAAGACCGCACCGCAACGGCACCACTTGCTCGCGGTTTCACCGTTCGGTAGTTGTAATCCCAGTAAAACCAAACTCACGTCGTAGCAAATGTGACGAAAAAACAGCGCGAACGTCAGAATTCAGACGACACGATTGGTAAGCTGTTCGTCGGCATCGATGTGTTGGACGTTCTCGCGGACGAGTTCCGCGATGTGGTTGTAGTAGTCCACTTCGGCGGCGGAGGCGTGGGGAGTGATGATGACATCCTCGATATCCCAGAGCGGTGAGCCATCGGGCAGTGGTTCCTCCTCGAAGACGTCGAGGGCGCCACCGGCAATCGCCTCGTCTTGTAGGGCGGAAACCAAGGCGGCTTGGTCGGCGCATTGGCCGCGGGCGACGTTGATGAAGTAGGCGTCGTCGCGCATCGCATCGAACTCGGCTTCGCCCATCAATCCGGTTGTCCCGTCGGTAAGCGGAGTCGCCAGTGCGACGAATCTGGCGTTCGAGATGGCTTCGTGGAGGTGGTCGGTGGCGTAGACAGTCCGGACGTGGGGCACTGATTCCGTGGACCGCCGGACGCCGGTGACCTCCATGCCGATGGCGTCCGCACGTTTGGCGATTCCCTGCCCGAGCGTGCCGAGACCGACGACGCAGAGCGATTCGCCCTGCAACGTGAACGATTCGTCCCAGTCCGGACGATTCCACTCGTGAGTGACCTGCTGACGGGTGTAGGTGTGCAAGCGGCGGGCGAGTTGGAGCATCGTTCCCAGTACGGTTTCGCCGACACTGGTTCCGTGAATGCCCGTGCTGTTCGTCAGGATGATTCCCGCGTCCTCGAACTCGTTGAGCGGGAAGCGGTCGTATCCGGCCTGAATCGAGTGAATCCATTCGAGCTCGGCATCGAGAAACGAATCACGGTGGGCGAAGGTGACGAGCGCGTCACAGTCGGCCAATTCGCTCGGGTCGTCACCCACGACGACGACCGTCGGGTCGAGCGACGTGAGGGCGTCACGCAACTGCGTCCGGTGGAAAGACGGCGCGTACCGACTCGTGAATTCCGAGGTGGGAAATTTCCATGATGGGGGATACCCACGGCGACAGGATGAATCTTCGGACGGCGGCAGTCGGATAAGGGGTATCGGTAGTTTCCTGTCGGTGGGATTTGAAATCAGGGACGATGACGGGACGCGGCGACATCGGTGGCTGGTCGTCGAGCCGAAAAAGTGCACGGTGAACAAACACCCCTTGCGCGAGGAGTGTCGGGTGGATAGCACGGACGGCGAGACGCTACTCACCACCGAGCGGCAGGTTTCGAAAGGAAAAGCGATGTTCCCGTTCGAGGATGCCGCCGGAACTCCCGTTTTCCACGTCGATTCGGGGCAGACCTACGACATCGCCGGTGAGTTCACCGTCGTCGAGGCGGGGACGGAGGAATCGAAACTCGTTCTGACGAAGGATTTCCACCCTCAGTCGTCGCCACTGGACCATCGAACGACCAAGCGGCGAAACGCTCGCCAAACTCGACTCTCGACGGGGTGTCGTTGGTGCGCTGAACGGCATGATGAAGGTCATCTCTCCCTTCCCGCGGAAATTCTCAATCAGCGCACCGAACGGGGAGCACATTGGCGCGCTCAAGAAACGACTCCACCCGCGGACCATCTACGACGTGAGCATCGACCGACCGGGCGCGATTCCACGAACGACACTTGTCGTCGGTGCAGTGGCAATCGCAGTGCTCGAAAGCGTGTGAAGATTCGTCTCGAAGAAATCTCGAAGGGCGGCTCGGGAGAAATCCTCGTCACAAGGGGCTCGGAGGGGGTAACTTTCGTCACCGCCGCCCGAGCGGGAGTATCCACCCGAGCGGTTTGACTCTTGCGAGCGACGAATCCGAACGCTATCGTATCAACCGACCTTCGTTCTTCCGTCTGAATCTCGAGGATACGTGACCAAGTCTCGGCCCGCTATTTATTTATATGTCGTTGCACAAGATCAGACAGTGTCTGAAGAGGGAAAACGGAAGGTGAGAGTTTGCATCAACGTCACTCCCGGTGATGATACGGATGTGTTTCGAATCAGCGTTGCAGATGACATACTTCGTCTGTTAACCGATGCAAACGAGACGGAGTTCACGATTCCCGAACTCGTCGATGCAACGGAGGTGACTCGCTCGACAGTTTGGCGGGCCGTGCAGTTGCTGGACCGTCTCGGTGTCGTCCGAATCCGTGAGACGCCACAGCGAAACTACGTTTCCATCGACCCTGGCCGTCTCCAGAAAGACGACCCCATACTCGCCATCGAGCAACCGGAATTTCACGACCCTGTCCGAGCATTTATTCGGGAAGTTCAGTCTACACTCTCCGAAACCGATGAAGTTGAATCTCTCGTTGGCATCGTCTTGTTCGGAAGCGTCGCTCGCGGCGAGGCAGACAGACGAAGACGACATCGACCTCTTCGTCGTCGTCGATGGCAACAGAACGAGCGCCAGACGATACGTGACAGATGTGGTCAGTGATTTGACCGAACGTCGGTTCGACGGCGACCGGTTCGACTTCGAGCCATATGTCGAATCGACGGAAAGTGCGCGACGGGCAGGCGGGAAATTGCGAGAAATATTTGCGGAAGGAATTACAGTGTACGGAACAGACTGTCTACAGTCGATTCGAAAGGATGTGTTCGCCGATGAGTAGTTCGAAAATCGAGACGTTGCTGGACGAAGTACAAGCCTCCTTCGACCACCGACCCGACGACATCGAGACGGGCCTGCGTGTGGAAGATGCTGCTCTTCTACAACTTCGAAAGGCGTGTCGTCTTCTCGCGGGTGCTGAAGCGCTCCGTGAGGAAGGGTACTACACGCTCATCATCGAAGCATCGTTCGTCGCAATCGAGCGGACGGTCGAATTTCGACTGTTGGAGCGCGGGACGACGCAGTCAAACGCGCTTCCCGGAACGCATCCCGGTGTCTATCGTGAAGCAGCCTCGGTCGGTATTTTCTCCGAATCAGTTGCCGAGGAGCTCGCCGACCTATGGCGCGAGCATCGAGCGAAGACGTACTATCAGGATGGACTCGCAGCGGCGAACCGTGCCGAGAAGATGTACGAACTCGCGTTGGAGATACACCAGTTCGTCGTCGGTCGCTCGTCGCAGGGTCATGAATGTATCTGTGAGTAGGTTCGTCAGAACTTACGCTACTGATGGAAACCGTGTTCCGGAGGGGTAACTTTCGTCACCGCCGCCCGAGCGGTTTGACTCTTGCGAGCGACGAATCCGACCGGCGTTCAGGAAGCCCACTCACCGACCCGCGTCCACCCACCGCGACAGCTCCCGCAGCTCTTGGGCGACCCTCCCAATTTCCTCCCGTTCTAAAACGCCGCGTTCGGTCACGTAACCGGAAACGAACGCAGCGGGCGTCACGTCGAACGTCGGATTCAGGACCGAGAGATTCGCGTCACCGTCGTACACCGCATCCGGGGAGCCATCTTCTAACACTGTGTCGTTCGCCGTCCGAATCTTGTCCGTCGCCGCAACGACGAGCACGGGAATCCCCTCCTGTCGCGCCGCGAGCGCCGCGCCTCGCGTCCCAGTCTTGTTCACGACGCTCCCGTCTGGCAGCACCGAATCCGCGCCGACGACGAGGTACTCGACCGCTTCGGTCGCCAGCAGGTGTGCCACCGCGGCGTCCGTGTGGAGCGTCACGTTCGTTTCCTCCGATTCCTCGGCCAGCGCTTCCGCCACACCCACACCCTCGTTCGCGGGACGCGATTCGGCGACGAAGACGTGGCGGGCGCTCCGGAGCGCGTCGAGCACGGTTCCGGAACGGGAGAGGGTGAGCACCGTGGCATCGGCGATTTCCGCACGGGCGTTTTCCGTCGCGTCCTCATCCACCCGGTACGCTCGTTCGATGCCCTCGATTGCGGCGCGTTCGACCGCTTCGGTGCGGCCGGCGTCCATATCGGCCGCATTGGTCATCACACGATTCACGCGATTTGCCAGCGCGGCCATGCTCGGACGCGCGTCGAGCAGGTCACGGGCGAGTACCGTGAGTTCTTTTTTGTTCCCGCCGCGAACCGCACGCACACCGGCCGCATCCCGGAGGACTTCGAGCGCCCGCACGGAGATGTACGCCGACCCGTGTTCGCCGTCTCGGGTCACTGATTCCGCCGTCGGCGCGACGTGGTCGTAGGAAGTCCACAACTCCGGCACCGTCTCGCGCCGCAGGATTTCGGTTGGGGGAACCCACTCCGCCTCGGTCGTCTCCCAGTCGATTCGCACGTCACGGCTCGCACAGTCGAACAAGTACGGATGCACGACCCAGCGCTTATCCAGCGATTCATCGTCCACTTCGAACTGGTCGCCAGCCCGAACGAACGTGCAGTCGTCCAGCAATCCGGTTTCCTCCTCGATTTCCTCGCGGGCGAGCGCATCGGGGTCACCTTCGGCGTGGCCAGCAACCCCGCCCCACTGTCCGGAGTACGAACCCACCTCCTCGCTTCGCCGGAGGAGGAGAACATCTCCTCGATTGCGAAGCAAGCACGTCACGACGTGGGTTTCGTCCATGACTGAACTGAGGGCTTCGTGGCGGTTCAACCTGTGGGCAACCGCGACGAATAGGGTGGTTACGAGAAAGACCTCGAAAATCCCCGTCCGTTCGCTACGGAGAGAAGAGGTTGATTCTGGTGTGGTTGCAACTGTTGAGCGGCACTGAAGACCGCATCCACACCGCCACCGCACCACACCCTCCCCAACCGATTCCTCCATCGTCACTTCGTTCCTCAGTCGTCATCCCTCGCGCGGGCGCACTAGCTCGCACCGTCAGAGCAACGCTCTGACGAGCCACTCGCTCACTGCGTCGCCGGCGCTTGCGCCGGCTTCCAGCGGGACTTCGGTCCCGCCCGGTTCACGAGAACTTCGCGCGCCGGGCGGTTGGTCCGTATCGTCCAGCCCGTCCAACCGAGTGGCGCGCGCGAGAAACGCGTGCGAGGGATGACGGAGGGAGAGCTTTGCTCTCCCGGAGGAATCGGCTGGGGAGGAATGTGGTGCCTTGCGGGGCGGAAATTCATTGCCGCTCGGCAGTTGTAATCGTACCTGAATGAGCGTCGTTTTCTCGGAGCGAACGTGTTTGGAGGCTCCAAAAAAGCGCTTCACCGACCAGTCCGTTCCAGTAGAATTTAGTAGAAAATAGTACCATTCAGTACTTTCCACAAAAATCCGTCTCCCACTCGCTACCGTCGCTACAGTCGTTCTGCGGTATTCCGGTAAATTCGGTAGCACCGTTCCAGTACGTCGATACTCACGCTCTCGTTTTTCGTGTGTGCTTCTCCCGGTTCCGAGGCTCCACAGACCACGCACGTCACACCGGCCTGTGCCAACCAGCCAGCGTCCGTGGCGTGGGGCTTCGTTACCTGTTCGGGGTCGCCGTCCTGTGCCTCTTTTGTCGCCGCGAACACCGCCTCGGCGAAGTCGGCATCGTCGCACTCCATCGGTGGCAGGTCTTGTTCGATGGACCACTCGACGCCCTCGATTTCTTCCACGGCTTCGAGGTCGGCGCGTTCGCCGGGGACGGTGCGCTCGTCGATGGTGATTTCGCAGGTCGCAGGGATGACGTTCCACGCGCTGCCGCCATCGATTTCGGTGGCGACGACGCTCCCCGAGAGGTCGTTGCCGAGAACGGTGACGGTGGGGACCGAACAGTCGCGGACGATGTCCACGGCGTCGGTAGCGCGGTAGATGGCGTTCTCCCCCGCCTCGGGTTCGCTGGCGTGGGCGGCGGTGCCGTGGGCTGTGATGGTGCTCGCCCGTCGGCCTCGGTGGGCGACGACGACGTCCGTGACGCCGTCCTTCGAGTAGTTCGTGGAGCCTTCGGCGACGATGGCACAGTCCGGGGCGAAATCGTGGTCGATTGCGTAGCGTGCACCCGTGCCGCCGATCTCCTCACCGACGAAGCTGGCGAAGACGAGGTTGCAGGTCGGGTCCGCGTCGCGGAATGCGAGCATCGACGCGGCCACGGAGCCTTTCATGTCCGCCGCGCCGCGCCCGTACAGCCGTCCGTCGCGTTCTTCGACCACGTAGTCGTCGCCGTCGGTTTGGGAGTCGTCCGGTGGGACAACGTCGTGGTGACCGATGAGCGCCAGCGAGGTGTCGGCTGTCGCGTCGTCCGTCGCTCTCCGGGCGATTACGTTTCCGCTCCCGTCGCGGGTGATATCGGCGTCGGTCTCGGAGCGAAGCCACTCTTCGATGCGGTCTCCTGCTGCCGTTTCGTCCTCGTGACTCGGAATCGAGACGAGGTTGCGGGTCAACTCGACCAGTTCGTCCATGTCCTCTCCAGTTCGGCAAGGGGCTTAGTATCAAGCACCTCGGCAAGACCGTGTCCGGAATCCCGCCGAGTTCGCTGACGTTTCACTCGACACACGGGGAATACTCTTCGAAACAGCAGTCGAGTATTCGTTCCAGAAGCGAGCTTCCCTGATACCTGACCGTCTCCGTCCGGCCGTCGTAATCGACCACCGCAGTCGATCGGAGATGTGGGATGTGAACGTGTCGGAGACGAACTTCTGTTCGGAACGAATCGCCGCCGAGAAGTTCGACCAATTCCCCCACTGTTGCCGTGCCGTCCGACGATTCTGCGAGGTAGTACAACACGTGCCGCCGTTGTTCATCCGACAGCGTCTCGAACGTCTGGTCGAGGCGCACGGACGTGGATGATACCATTTTCCATAGATTACTCCAACAGCCTCCTAATCTTGGTGCTTGCAGTTGCAAATTAGCACGGCAACTGGTGTCGGAAGTCAGATAGCACAATCATCGACGTATTCGTACTCCTCGTAGCGGTCGAGTTTTCGCTCGATTGCATCGAGAAGCCACTCCTCGACGGTTTCGTCCGCGAGGTCGGTGTCGATTCGGTCGCGCGTCTCGGCGTCGATGGTGAGGACGAGGTGAGCGTGGCGCATCGACCCACATACGTTACCGAGTGACAAAAGGGTGACTCACACGCTGAAACCCTTATCAGGCTACCGCACAAACCGAGAACCATGAACGTAGTGCCGGATACGAGCGCCGTCGTCGATGGCCGGATTTCCCAGAAGGTCAACGACGGCGACTTTGCCGGGGCGACGGTTCTCATCCCCGAGGCCGTCGTTAGCGAACTCGAATCGCAGGCGAACAAAGGAGAGGAGAGCGGTTGGGACGGACTGTCGGAACTGCAGCGACTTGCGGATCTCGCGGACGTTGGCGACATCGAACTCGATTACGTTGGGGTGCGACCCGGACCAGAAGAACAGGGGTACGCCCACCGCGGCGAAATCGACGCACTCATCCGCGAACTGGCGGAGGAACACGACGCCACCTTCGTCACCAGCGACCTCGTCCAGAGCGAGGTGGCGAAGGCCAAGGGATTGTCGGTGGAGTACATCGCACCGAAAGTCCAAGACATCGGCCGGCTCAGCATCGAGGATTTCTTCGACGAGCAGACCATGAGCGTCCACCTCCGGTCGAAAGTTCCGCCGATGGCGAAACGCGGCGAGGTCGGCGAGATGCATTATCAGCGGATTCGTGACGACGCCTCCACGGACGAGGACTTGAAAGAGTACGCACAGGAAATCATCCAGAGTGCAAAACAGAGCAACGAGGGCTTCATCGAAATCGATGAACCCGGCATGACCATCGTCCAGTTCCGCGACTACCGTATCGCCATCGCGGAACCGCCGTTCGCCGACGGGTGGGAAATCACGGCGGTTCGACCCATCGTCAAAACGTCGATGGACGACTACGAGTACGCCGACGAACTGCGGGGGCGACTGCTCGAACGCCAGCGCGGGGTCCTCATCGCCGGGTCGCCCGGTGCGGGGAAGTCCACGTTCGCACAGGCCGTCGCGGAGTTCCTCGCGGACAGCGACTTCGCCGTGAAGACGATGGAGAAACCCCGCGACTTGCAGGTTGGCCCGGAGGTCACCCAGTACACCGAACTGGCTGGCGAGATGGAGAAAACCGCCGACTCACTGCTGATGGTGCGCCCGGACTACACCATCTACGACGAGGTCCGCAAGACGAACGACTTCGAGGTGTTCGCGGACATGCGCCTCGCGGGCGTCGGCATGGTCGGTGTCGTCCACGCCACCCGCCCAATCGACGCGCTCCAGCGCCTCATCGGCCGGGTCGAACTCGGCATGATTCCGCAAATCGTGGACACCGTCGTCTACATCGAAGCGGGACAGATAGCGAAGGTGTACGACGTGAAAACGCAGGTCAAAGTACCCGCTGGCATGACGGAAGAGGACCTCGCCCGCCCCGTCATCCTCGTGGAGGAGTTCGAGACGCACACTCCAGAATACGAGATTTACACCTTCAACCGGCAGGTCGTCACGGTCCCTTTGGAGGACGGTGACGAGAAGGAAACCGGCGTCTCACGCCTCGCCAGACAGGAAATCGAGCGCGAAATCCAGTCGGTGTCGCGCGGTCACGTCGACGTGGACCTCCAGGGCCAGAACAAGGCCGTCGTCTACGTGGACGAAAACGACATCTCCTACGTCATCGGCAAGGGCGGCGGTCGCATCGACGACATCGAGAACCGCCTCGGCATCGACATCGACGTGCGCACCCACGACGAAAAGCCGTCCTCGGTCGGCACAACGGCGGTGGCTCCGAAGGGGAACGTCGTTACCCCCGAAATCACGTCGCGTCACGTCATCATCCCGCTCGACGGCCACGCGGGGGAAACCGTCGAGGTGCAGGCCGACGGCGAATACCTGTTCACCGCGACGGTCGGCCGTGGCGGCGACATTCAGGTCTCGCGCGGCAGCGCCATCGCCGAAGAACTGGAGTACGCCATCGACCGGGAACGCCAGATTACCGTCGTTTCGGCGTAATCACCCGGCAAACTCTTCTCGCACACCGTTTATCGATACGCTTCCATCTCGGCAACCACGTCCGACGTCGCCACACGCCACTGCTCGATGAGCGCGTCCTCGAACGGTTCTTCCTCCCAGTCGTCGATTTTGTCATTCTCTTCCAGCCACTCGACGGTTCGGGCGATGCCGGTCTCGAAGTCGATGGTGTACTCGTGGTCCAAATCGCGTTTCGCCTTGCTGTTATCGAACGTCGTGGCGAACTGGAAGTGGTCGCGGAGCATGGCGGTTCGCTCCGGAACGACTGATGAAAGCACCTCGGTCGGGATGTGAACGAGTTCAGGTTCGGGCGCGCCGATGGCGCTGGCAACCCGGCGATGGTACTGGTCCCATGTGATGAACTCCTCGCTCGTGACGTGGTAGGCTTCGCCGTAAGCAGCCTCGTTACCGACGGCGTTCACGAACGCGCGGGCGACATCGTCGCGGTGGCAAGGTCCCCAAATCGAGGTGCCGTCGCCATGGACGATTATCGGTTTTCCCGCCCGGAGGCGGTCGAGGTAGTAGGTGTCGGAGCCGAAAGAGTGGAGAACACCGCCGCCTTCGCCGTAGGTGCTCCACGGACGGATGACGGTTGTCTCGAACGTCCCCTGCTCGTGGGCGTCCATGAACACGTCTTCTGCATCCGCTTTGTTGCGGCCGTAGTCGCTCACGTTCGGGTGTCTGGCGGCGTCCTCGGTGATGGGGTTGCGCTCCGGCGGGCGATGGTAGACATCGACGGTGCTACAGAAGACGTACTGGTCGATGTGGGAAGCCACCGCGTCGATGGATTCCCGCGCCGTCTCGGGCGAGAAGCAAACCATATCGATTAGCACGTCGGGGTCGGCATCTTCGACGGCCGCTTCGAGAGCGTCCGTGTCGTGGCGGTCTCCCTGTGCGTGTGTGACTCCTTCCGGCAGTTCGTCGCCGTCGTGATTTCCGCGCGTGAAGACCGTCACGCTCTCTCCATCCTCGACGAGTTGCGTGACGATGCCGGTGCTGATGAGTCCGGTACCGCCGATAACGAACACGTTCATAATTTATGGTTCGTGTGAGAGAACTAATGGATACGGGTAGCGGCGAGTGAATCAAACGTCGCTATCCGCGATATCACAAATCGAAAATGGGGGTGACGAGCGCAGTTATTCGGCACACTGGGCATCGACGGACCGGTCCGTCTCTGCCTCGGTTGGAACGTTGATTTCGTAGAGGTTCTGTCGAGCATCCGCGAAATAAATATCCTCATCCACGACGCCGATGTCTTCGAGTCGTTCGAGCGCGTAGCGAACCGTCCGTGCGGACAGCATCGACTCGTCCACGATTTGCTTCTGCGTCAGCGATCCGTTATATTCGAGAACTTTGAAAACGAGTTTGGCACTGGGTGGTAGGTCGTCAATTTCCTCACGTTCGGTCTGGCTCATCATCGTTACGAATCGAAACACGCCATCGGCATAAAACTATTGAGACGGAGTGACACGGAAACCCCCCATCGTTGCCACTACGGAAGACACGTTCGCAGGACGAAATCGGTCTCGGAGCGTTTTTGCCGACGGCGTGCTGCCGGCATTGGTACTGCGTCACACTCTCCCCCTAAAAGTCATCCACCGTCTGTATTCGGGTTGTACTTCTGAGAGGTTCGGTCCCTCTTATGTTTCCCAGAACGGTTGTTTTCGACGGGGACAAATCGTCTCACCCTCGGTCAGCGGGAGTATGTACAAGCGAACATCTTTTGAAGTAGGATACCCGATTGCCACCCATGGCGACTGAAAAGGCATCTGAGCAACGGGCGTCCCATCTTCGTAGTATTACTATTACGTCGCTCGCGTCGATTTCGGGAATCATCGCTGGGGTGGCCTCCGCGATGGTCGCGGGAACCACCCCTCCGGCGGCGAAGGACCAGATGGGATTGACCATCATGCTCGCATTCGTGGTAGTGCAACTACCACTGCTGTATCTCATCGGATACGAACTGGATGGTGTGAAAGACGCGCTCTTTGTGGCGTTCATGACGTTTGCGCTGTGGTTCATTACGTGGGGTATCCTCCTGATTAACCACGTGAGGATCTAAGAATGGCGGACGACAGTATCGCGGTCGTGGACTTGGAGCGTTGCTCACCCGACCGCTGTAACTACGAGTGTAAGAACTTCTGTCCACCGAATCGGACGGGAAAGGAGTGCATTACGCTCCGTGGCGAGGATACGACCGATGGACAACCCGACCAAGTCCACATCAGCGAGGAGATATGTCTCGGTGAGACGTGTGGTATCTGTGTCGAAAAATGTCCGTTCGACGCCATCGAGATTATCAACCTGCCGAGTGAGCTACAGGAAGACCCCGTCCACCGATACGGTGAAAACGCCTTCTCGCTCTACGGACTCCCGGTTCCACAGGAAGGACAAGTCACCGGAATTCTCGGTCCGAACGGGAGCGGGAAGACGACCGCAGTGAAGATTCTGGCGGGCGAACTCGCGCCGAACCTCGGCCAGTTCGAAAATCCGCCGGAATGGGACACGATTCTCGAACGCTACCGTGGAACGGAGCTGCAAGACTACCTCAGCGACGTTCGGGACGGCGACGTGACCGTCGCACGCAAACCGCAGTACGTCGATAAGATTCCGGACCGGTTCGACGGGAGTACCTCCGAGTTGCTCTCTCGAACCGACGAACGCGGTGTACTTGATGACTTACTGGAGCGACTCGAAATCGAGCACGTGATGGAACAGGACATCGACAGCCTGTCCGGCGGTGAACTCCAGCGTGTCGCCCTGACGGCGGCACTCGCACGCGATGCGGACTTCTACTTCCTCGACGAAATCACACCGTATCTCGACATCAGCCAGCGCGTCACGGTCGCCCGCTTGCTCCAGGAAATGGCGAACGAACAGGGCCGTTCCATGCTCGTGGTCGAACACGACCTCGCCATCCTCGATTTGGTGGCCGACAACCTCCACGTCGCGTACGGCGAACCCGGTGCGTACGGTGTTATCACGACGCCGAAGTCGGTTCGCAACGGTATCAACGAGTATCTCAAGGGCTACCTCACCAACGAGAACATGCGGATTCGTCCGAACGCAATCGAGTTCGACGCACACGCCCCGCGAGAGACGGTCACCGCCGACCCGCTCGTCGAGTATCCCGACCTGCGAAAATCGTACGGCGAGGGCGAGTTCTCGCTCGACGTCGAAGGCGGAACGATTTACGAAAACGAAGTGCTGGGCATCGTCGGCCCGAACGGTATCGGGAAATCGACGTTCGCCCGCCTGCTCGCTGGACGACTCGAACCGGACGAGGGCGACGTGGATTTCAACCTCGACATCTCCTACAAACCCCAGTACATCGAAATCGACCAACCGATGCGCGTCGATGTCTTCCTCTCGTCGCTGACCGACGACATGGGGACTTCCTACTGGGAGACCGAGATCTCCCAACCGCTCCAACTGGAGCGCATCATGGAGCAGAACTTGATGGACCTCTCCGGCGGCGAGCGTCAGCGAGTCGCCATCGCGGCCTGCTTGTCGAGACCTGCCGACCTCTACCTGCTGGACGAGCCATCGGCGTACCTCGACGTCGAACAGCGTGTCCGGGCAACGCGGGCCATTCGCCGCTACGCCGAGATTCAGGACGCCACCGTGTTGGTCATCGACCACGACACGTACATGATCGACCTGCTGTCGGACCGCCTGATGGTGTTCGACGGCGAACCTGCAGAACACGGTCATGCCGGGCGGCCGAAGGGAATGCGCGAAGGGATGAACGACTTCCTCGCCAACCTCGACATCACGTTCCGCCGCGACGAGAACGTGGGTCGCCCGCGCATCAACAAGCCTGACAGCCAACTCGACCGGCAACAGAAAAACGACGGCGAGTACTACTACAGCTAAAGTCGTTTTTCCTTTTCTTCTCACGCGATTGTGACCCGCAGATAGTAGTCCGTATCTTCGTACCGTCGCCTGCCCCGTTAGCAACACATTCGGCGAGCACGAGTGAGAGGGCGAGGAGGACACATAAACGGAATTTTTGAGCCATCTGTGACAATTCGAGATTGTACGTTCGACAAATACTTTGTGTGGTGGGATGGGGCGCGCCGTGAACGTTTAGCCAGACCGTCGCTTACGACGACCGTTATGCGCTACGTACTACTCGGCAACAGCGGCCTCAGGGTCAGCGAGATGGTGCTCGGGACGATGACGTTCGGCGACGATTGGGGGTGGGGTGCCGGAACGGACGCCTGCGAGGCGATGTTCGACCGATACGTCGAAGCGGGCGGGAACTTCATCGACACTGCTAACAACTACACCGACGGGACGAGCGAGCGAATCGTCGGGGAACTCGTCGGTGACGAGAGAGACGAGTTCGTCATCGCCACGAAGTACACGCTGACCACACGCCCGAAGGACCCGAACGCGGGTGGCAACCACCGGAAAAACATGTTCCAGTCGGTCGAAGGAAGTCTCGACCGACTCGAAACGGATTACATCGACCTACTCTGGGTTCACGCGTGGGACGGCATGACCCCAGTGGAGGAGGTGATGCGGGGACTGAACGACCTCGTTTCGAGCGGCAAGGTCCACTACATCGGCTTCTCGGACACGCCGGCGTGGGTCGTCGCGCGAGCCCAAACGATTGCGGACGAGCGCGATTGGGCGCCGGTTTCGGCGCTCCAACTGAAGTACAACCTGCTCGAACGGACGCCGGAACGGGAACTGCTCCCGCTGGCCCGCGAACTCGATTTCGGCGTGACGGTGTGGGGACCGCTCGAAAGCGGGATTCTCACCGGGAAGTACAATCGGACGGAGAACGAGGAAGGTCGAGTGACGACCTTGGGACAGGACGTGACCGAGCACCAACAAGAAGTCGCACAGGTCGTCGTGGATGTCGCGGCGGAAATCGACGCGACGCCGGCACAGGTGGCGCTCGCGTGGGTTCGCGAGCAGTCGGGGCAACTCCTCCCGATTCTCGGCGCGACGACGCCGAACCAACTCGACGATAATCTGTCCAGCCTCGACGTGGAGCTCGGCGAGGCGGAGCTCGAACGATTGAACGACGTGAGCGCTATCGACCTCGGATTTCCACACGACTTCCTCGCGCAACCGATGGCACAGGGGTTGCTGTTCGGGGAGACGAGGGAGAAAATCGACACGGAGCGATAGGAAAACCGTCCCCTGAGAACAGACGAAAGGTACTCAATCCAGAAGTCCGAAGGGTATGAAAATGGGTCTCTCACGTCGACGACTTCTCCAAGTGACCGGTGTGACCGGCGTAACCGCCCTCGGCGGTTGTCTCGGTTCCGGGAAGAGTGGGAATTCGGATTACAAAATCAAGAACGCCCCGATTCCGAAGAATCCGGGTAAACACACGTATGCGATTGCTGGAACCGGTAACAGCGGGACGACGGTTCAGTATTACAGCAACTGGAAATGCCCGTACTGCGCGCGGTTCAGCACGGGCTTTCTGCATACGGTGATGGCCGACTACGTCGAACCGGGGAAAATCGACCTCGAATTCCGTCCACTCGTGTACGTCAATGGCCAACCGTGGATGGGGCCGGACGCGCCGAACGCCGCGGAAGCGGGCCAAGCGGTGTGGAACGTCGACCCACAGTCGTTCTGGAAGTACTACGAGTACGTGTTCTCTAACCAGCCCTCGGAGAAGAAACAGTGGGCCACGACGGACAAACTGCTCTCGTTCATGAAGAAGTCGGGCGTGAACCACCGGGATACAATCAAAACGCAGATGAACGCGAACAAGTACGATTCGCAACTGCACAAGGTGGACAGTGCGGCCCAGAAAGCGGGCGTCAACAGTACGCCGATGCTGGTCATCAATGGCCAAACTGTCGCCGCTCTCAACAAAAAGAAAGTCACCAAGCTGTTGGATTCCGCGACGAACTAGCTCAAAACCGAATCTCTTTTTTCCCCGTCCACGTAGATGGAGTAGTGATTTCCACGCTCTCCTCGTGGCTCTCTCTCTCCGACAACCGCGCAAAGCTGTTCGCCGTCCTCGCAGTCATTCTTTTCGCCAGCGCTGGTGTCGGGGCGCTCACGGAACACAAACAGCCGTACCTGACCGTCGATACGCAACACCCGTCCCGAAACACCCTCATCGCGTTGCAGGGCTACCAACACGAGGGACGTGCCATCGAAGTCAACCCGGCCGGAAACATCGTTTGGCAGTACACGAAACCGGACGACGTGTTCGACGTGGAAGCGTTGGGACCGAACCGAATTCAGATGGCAACTGCCAACGATATTTCCGACGAGAACTGTCCCACGAAGTATCAGAACGACGGGTACAAGAACTGTGTACAGGATTCGCTCCTCATCGTCCAAAAGAACACGAAGAAGGTCCTGTGGAACTACTCGTGGTACGACGCCAAACTTCACAATCACGAACTCCACGACGCCGACCACTACACGGTGAACGGGAAGGACCGCTGGGTGATGGTGGATATGGGCAACGACCGCGTGTTCGCCGTCAACCGCGACAAGCAAATCGTCTGGCAGTGGAACGCCACGGACACCTACACGTTCCCGGACGGGATGGACAAGGAAGGCGACTGGACGCACGTCAACGACGTGGACCGCATTCGGCCGGGTGTATTCCGCATCAGCCTCCGTAACTTCGATACGGTTGCGGACTTGCACGTCCACAAGAACGGGTCGATTCGCGTCGTCCCCGTCGTCGGACCGAATTCGTACTCCACACCGGGGAAAATCCTCTACGAACAGCACAACCCCGACACGCTCGCCAACCACACCTTGCTCGTGGCTGACAGCGAACACGACCGCGTGGTCGAGATTCAAAACAACACGACCGTCTGGACGTACGGCGGGAGCGGCATGTTCGACTGGCCCCGCGACGCCGACCGACTACGGAACGGCCACACGCTCATCACCGACTCGTACAACGACCGCGTCGTAGAAATCAACCGGAAGGGGAAGGTCGTCTGGGCCATCAAAACCGGCTCACTTCCCTACGAGGCCGACCGGTTGCCGGGCGAGGGTAGTCACGGCCCGACCGCCAGCCAAATCGGGATTCCGAACCGAACCCAGAAAACGGATGTCGTCAACAAACGAGTCGGGTGGGGAATTGCGATGGCGAAGTACGTCTTGCCGAACAACCTCGCACAACAGTTGGTGACGATGCTATTCGGCCTGCTGGCGCTCGTCGGGACCGCTGTCGAACACTTGCGGTAACTGTGCGAGTTTGCACTAGGGGTTTGTTTGGAAAATCAGCAGCAAAAGTTCTTGAAGCCGTTCAGAGCACCTGACGCTGACAGGTGCCACAGAGGTTCTCCTCTTTCACGTCCACTTCGCGGACGGTCGGGGAGAAGTTCATCACACAGCGATTGTTATCACAGTGTTCGAGACCGAGGGTGTGGCCGATTTCGTGGACGACTTCCTTGCGAACGCGGTCGGAAAACACTTCCTCGGTGGGCTTGGTGGAGATGCCGCCGTCGGAGGAGAGACCGTCCGTCGTGGGTAGGAGCCGGTAGGTGGAGATGACGCTGCCGCGTCCGTCGAGATAGGCCAGTCCGAACACGTAGTTTCGGCGGCGATAGAAGAGGTCCTGTGGCGTGATGGCGATGTTTTTCTCACCCGTCCCGATACGGCTCGCCAGTTCGATGAACCCCTCGGCTCGATACTGGTCGCGGTTTGGGTCGTGGGTTCCGGAGGGAATTTCCTGTCGCTCGTGTACCATCACATCACAATCGTAAATCGTCCGAAGTGCCGCTGAAGCCTCTCGCTTGACCCGCCCCGTAACGTCCCCCACGGGGACGATGTCAATTAACATGGCAACTTCTATGAGCGGACGACGCATAAATATCCCGCCGTGGACCCGAAAATCCGTGACGAAATCGTTACCCGACTCGCCGACTATGAGCGCGCCGTCGAGGTCGGAGTCGGCAATCGACCGGCTGTCGCAGGCGCACTTGCGGCGACCGGTGTCACCGTCATCGCGACGGATATCAGACCGCGAACGGTCCCGGAGGGTGTTGGGCTTCGACTGGACGACGTGACCAACCCCGATTTGGAGGTGTATGCGGGGTCGGACGTGATTTACGCCCAAAACTTGCCGCCGGAACTCCACCGGCCTGCACTTACCGTTGCGAAGGACTGTGACGCGGATTTCGTCTTTACGACCCTCGGCGGTGACGAACCAATCGTGCCGGTTCGGCGGGAGACGATTCCGGGCGAAACGCTGTTCTGGGCGCGAGAATAGGGACTACAGGTCCGATTATTCCTCGGGCTTTTCCGCGATTATCGTCTCCGCGGCGTGCTGGTGTGGTTCTCCCCCCGAATCGTCATCGAAGACGAGTTCGTCCTCCTCCAGCACCGCCCAATCGTCGTAGTAGCCCCGAAGTTCGCCGGGTTGGTAGAAGTGTTCGTTGTCGCCCCAGTCGGGCGCGGTCGGAATCTCGGGGTGGTCGACGAACGCGAACAGGACGTGAATTCCGCCGTCCGTGGTCGCGGCTTTGAACCGCTTGAACTGCGCGTCGCGGTTCTCCGGCCGGAGATACTGGAGCGCGCCACAGGAGTACACTATGTCCATCGACGGGAAGTCGAGGTCGTTGATGTCGGCTTCCTTCGTCCGGATTTGGACGCCTCGCTCCTCGGCGAGTCGCTCGGTCTTCTCCAACCCGTTCGGAATCGGGTCCACCGCGAGGACGCCGTAGCCCTGCTCGGCGAGAAACACCGCGTCTCTCCCCTCTCCGCTACCGATGTCGATGGTGGCGGGCGCGGTTCGCTCGGGCGCGAACTCCAGCACCGTTTCGGCCAATCCGTTCGGCGCCGTTCCCCAGTAGAATTCGTCTCGGCCGTAGCGTCGCTGGAGTTCGTCGTGGTCCATGGAGGGCCGTTCAAAGGGCAGGACCATAGTCGATTCGACGGGACGGTGGCACACTCGACGATTCGGCACACCCTTATCGCCGCGGACGAACGCGAAGATATGAACGTTGACGCTGTCGTGCTGGATATCGATGGGGTACTTGTGGACGTGGCAAACTCCTATCGGCGAGCAATCCTCGAATCCGTCGAGCGGGTGTACGGTGACACCATCCCCAAGGAAGCCATCCAGTCGTTCAAGGACGCATCGGGATTCAATAACGATTGGGAACTCACCGACGCGGTGGCACTGTACGTGCTCGCAGGAGACGAGGAACTGGACCTCTCCATCGAGGAGTTCACCGACCGAATCGCCGCGAACGGCGGCGGACTCGACGCCGCGGAAGGGGTTGTCGCCGATGTGCTGCCCGAGGACGCTCACGACCGAGTGCGCGCTGAATGGGACCCCGAAACGCTCCGCGAGGTGTTCCAGCAACTGTATCTCGGCGCGGACCTGTACGCCGTCCTCGAAGGCAACGAACCGACGCTCGACACGCGAGGCTACATCAACGACGAACCCGTCCTCATCTCGCCCGAGACGGTCGAAACACTCACCGAAACCTATCCCGTCGGCGTCGTCACCGGTAGACCGAGTGCCGAGGCCGATATCGCCCTCGAACGCGTTGGGATGGAGGTGTCGTCCGACCGCCGATTCACGATGGACGACTGGGAGCAGGGCAAACCGCACCCCTACGCCTTGATGACCCTCGCCGAGGGGTTCGACGCCGAGCGAGTCGTCTTCGTGGGGGACACGCTGGACGACATTCGGACGGCCGTGAACGCCGCGGACGCCGACTCGGAACGCGATTACTTCGGCGTCGGCGTGCTGACCGGCGGGTTGACCGGCGAGTCGGGGCGAGAAAAATACGAGTCGGCTGGCGCGGCGGCGGTCATCGACTCCGTCGACAATCTTCCCGCATTGTTGGCGGAAGATTGATGTTTTCGGTTGGGAATCATCGTGTATGGTTTCGATTACTCGTCTCATCACCACACTCGTCCTCGCGTTCATGTGTGCGGCCGTCTTCGGTGCGATATTCTCCCCGCCGGACCCGTCCACGCAAATCGTATTCACGATTCCCCTGCTGGTCGTTTCACTCCCTATCGCGTATCTTGCATCCGACGAGCGCTGGGGGCAACGTCACCACGCCGTCTTCGTCATCACCGCACTGCTCCTCAGCTTCGTCGGGCAATCTCCGATTCGCGGACTGGCGCTCGAAAACACGGCGCTGCTTCTGGTCAGCGTCGGTTGGCTCGCCGTCGCCATCCTGTTCGCGGGATGGTTCACGTACCTCGGACCCGGACTGCGTTTTTTTGCGGAAGGAACGACCTAAGCGGCCCACAGGTGGCCCATAACAAAGGCAATCTCGACCTTCTCGGATAACCGAGAGAGCACGCACGACGCGTGCTTCGGATGATTATGACGTATCTAGCCACACACACGCAGTATCGAATTCGGAGGCGACCCGCTCGATGAAGCTTCGTCCGGTGCTTATCGCCCTCCTCGTCCTTTGCTCGGTCGGGACTGCCGTCGCACTCCCACCACCGGGAATTCCGACCGGTCCCCTCCCCGACGCACCGACGAATCATCACAGCACCTACGCCGTCAAGCAGGGTGGGTCATGTACACAGGTGTCGCCGATTCACGGCAACAAGAACGTCGTCGATTTATACAACTACCGGACCCCGTTCATGAACAATAGCAGTTGGGCCTACGGCTCCTTCGGGCCGAAATCCGTCATGCACGAGAACGGGAGTACGATGTTCCTCTACAAAGCCCCGAGCGGCGTGATGAGTCTCGTGATGATTCACGATAAGATGAACAAGAGTCGAACCGGCGGCAACCTCCCGATAAGTACGGTGACGTTCAAATTCAGCGGCTTGCCGAGTTCGGGCAAGTGGGTGCTGATGGACGACACGTACCCGCACCGCGACGACAAGTGGTCGCGTAACGAACTCGATTGGATGTGGGCCGGGTCGCGCACCGACGGCGGTGTCTTCCGTGGTCTACCGGGGAACTCGAACATCACCATTACGCCGTCGTGGAACAAGGACGCGAAACTGTACAACCCGAGAGAAGGACACGAGAACGTCACGTCGTGGTCCTTCCTCACGGGGAGCATCTCGAATCCGAAATCGACTGAGCTCGATATGGATTCACCGCTGAACATCCACCCCGGAACGTGTGGACAATCGCTCAATCCAGTGGTCGGAACCAGCGGCACGGCAGGTGCCGGAAACCCCGTTTCCTTCGACGCGAGTCAGACGAGCGATTCGGGTGGCTCGCCAACGAAATACCACTGGGACTTCGACAACGACGGGAAAATCGACAAGACGACGACTCGCCCCACGACCACACACGTCTACAAGCAACCCGGCAACCATATCGCCCGCGTGACGGTCGAAGACTCCAACGGTCGTACCGCCAGCAAGACGGTACCCGTGAAAGTGAAGCAGACGAAATCGAACATTCGAGTCACGAGCGCGTCACTCGACACGAAACAGGTTTCGAAAGGCGACACCGTGAAAGTCACCGCGACGCTCAAAAATACGGGCGACGGTGCCGGAAAAATCCCGACCGTCCTCGCGGTCGGCAATTCGGTCGGTACCAGAAAGCGCGTCCACGTCGGGGCAGGGGAAACGAAGAAGGTCACCTACAGCTACAAAGCGACCTCGTCCGGCAGCTACAAAATCGCCGTCAACGGCGTGAAAGCCGGAACGCTCTCCGTGCAAACGCCGACGACCAAGAAAAAGACGACGACGAGCACGACCACGCACACGCACTCGAAACCGCACGGGACGACACACGACACGACCAACGCCAATGAGCTACCGGGTCCAAGCATCGTGTTCAAACATCCCGGCCTGAGCGGTCTCATCGCCGCACTCGTCCTCCTCGGTGCGGCAATCGTGATTCGTCGCTGACCAAACGGTCTCATCACGACGCACCGGTGACGCGGCGGTGACGAGGTGTTTTTATTCGCGCCCTCCATATCGCCCGCCAATGACGAAAATTCTCGTCGTGGACAACCACGGGCAGTTCACCCATCTCGAACACCGGGCGCTCCGTGACATGGGCATCGACACCGAACTGATAGACAACGATACGCCGCCGGAGGAAATCGACGCCGACGGTCTCGTCCTCTCGGGCGGCCCGTCAATGGACGACATCGGCAACTGCGCGGAGTACCTCGAACTCGATATTCCAGTGCTCGGTATCTGTCTCGGCATGCAGGTAATGGCACACGTTTTCGACGGCAAAGTCGGCGGCGGCGAGTACGGAGGCTACGCCGACGTGACTGTCGAAATCGACAACGACGACGACCCACTTGTCGGGTCGCTTGCACCCGAAACCCGCGTGTGGGCCAGCCACGCCGACGAAGTGAAGCGGGTACCGTCCGGTTTCGAACGCACTGGCACGAGCGACGTGTGTGGTATCGAGGCGATGAGCGACACCGACCGCGACCTGTACGGCGTGCAGTGGCATCCGGAAGTCGCACACACTGAACAAGGTGAAGAAGTGTTCGAAAACTTCCAGACTCTCTGTGAGTAGTATACTTTAACTCTTCGCGGCGTAGCCTTTCGCCAATGACAGCGACCCAGAGCGACCTGGCGAGTCTGTCCCGATACATCTTTCGTGCCCCGCAATGGTACGCGAGCGTTGCGTTCGCGCTCCTCATCGCCGCGATTGCGGGTGTCGGGGCATTCGATTCCCAGTATATTCTCCAGGACGCGTGGGAAGGAATCTTCTTTATCGGGGTGCCGACAGTCGTTGCAAGCGTTTTTACGACGCCAGTAGATCGCCGTCTGAGCGGCCAGTTGACCTACAACCGGTCGTCGCTGCTCGCGTTGACGTGTGAAATCATCGTCGTCACGGTGCTGTCGATTGCGGGCATCATCTCGGCACTCACGGGACTGGGCCAGCAGTTCGTCTTCGACGTGCTCCTCTTTAGCCTCGCGTCCGTCTTCGCGTTTCGGCTGCTCATCGTGATGGCCGTTTCGCGCACATCGTTTCTGGTCTCATTGGTGCCCGCCGGAATCCAGACCGGTACCGCTGCCGTCCTCTTTTTCATCTACAGCGAGACGATTCGCGTCCTCGAAGTCGGCGGGCCGCTCATCCAGAACCTTCTCTCGCGAGGGGACAAAGCCCCGGCCGCACTCGGTATCATCACGCCGCGCGATTTCATCGTGCTCGGACTCATCAGCGGGATGTTCGCTATCGCGGTGTACGGCTTCCTCGTCGTCATCGACCGTCCATGGCGGCGGAGTCTCGGCGTCAGCGCACTCGACTTTCTGCGAGGGTTTATCGGCCACATTGCGGAGGGTACCCGCGAACTGGAGGACTTCTTCGAGGAGATGGGACAGCAAGCCGTCGTCCCGGTCACCGTCCTCTCGTTTCGACGGGACGGCGGCAGCGAGAAGGCACGGTTCGTCCTGCCGATGATTCACCCCGGTCCGATGGGCGAAATCGGCGGCGGTAACCTTCCTCGCCGTGTCGCCGCCCAGTCGGAGGGTCTCGCGTTCCCGCCGCACGCCACCGCCGGCCACGATTTCAACCTCGTTACCGAGCACGAAGTCGACACGCTCCTCGAAACGGCCGAGTCGGCGTACGAGCGGATTGAGTACAGCGACGACGCCAGTCGAAGCGTCCGAACGCAGGATGGTGACGCCAAAATCCTCGGGCAGGCGTTCGGCGACGATGCACTGCTCGTCGCCACTTACTCCCCGGAGTTCTCCGACGACGTGGAGTACGCGGTCGGTCTCGCCGCCGCCGCCGAAGCCCGGTCGAACGGGTTGGACGACGTGATGCTCGTGGACGCCCACAACTGTAACAACGGACTCCAGGGCGAGGACATCGGCCACATCTACCCCGGCAGCGAGCGCTCGTTCCACATGATTCAGGCCGCGAAAGGAACGGCGGAGGAACTCGGAGAGACGAAACGCGGCCGTCCAAAACTCGGTGTCGCGTGGGACGAAACGAAATGGACGCCGGCCGACGGTATCGGCCCCCTCGGAGTTCGTGTCGCGGTGCTCGACGTTAGCGGCCAGCGAACGGCCTACATTCTCGTGGACGGCAACAACATGGAACCCGGTCTCCGGGACCGAATCGTCGTGACCGTCGAAGCCGACGAAGTCGAGGTGATGACCACCGACACGCACATCGTGAACATGGTCGAGTCCTCGAATCAGGTGGGCGGGGCCATCGACCACGACGAACTCGTCTCGATTATCACGGGCTTGGTCGATGACGCAACAGCCAACCTCGAACCCGTCGAGGCGGGAATGGAGAGCGAGTACGCGGAAGTCACCGTCTTCGGCAACGACCGAACCGAAACGTTGGCCAGTCACGCCAACGCCGTCATCGCCATGGGTGCGGCGCTTGCCGGGGCGGTCATCCTCGCCGTGACCGCTATCGCCGTCCTCATTTTCTTCCTCACGTAGTGTCAGACGATTGCAGTCGCGTTTATCCACGTCGCTCACCTACTCGAATTTGGGGAGAACGCGACGCGACTGGCGAAAATCAAGGCCGACTACGATCCGGATGGGGTCTTCCGCGCACACGGCAACCTCGAACCGAGGGTGTGAGGGACTCAAAATTTTTGTAATCTAACTATTTCTACTGTATATGACCCCTCGAAGGCTCGCCCTCGCGTGGCTACTCGTCTCCGTTCTCATCTTCCTCTACGGTGTCGTCACAGGAAACCGTTGTTCAGTATCTTCGTTGCCGTCTGTCTCGGCGTTGCCATCGTCCTCGCTTCCATCGCAACGAAAATACTCCGAAAACAGAGACCGCAGTGAAACCTATCCTTTGAACGCCTCCGAAAACCGCACCATCCCCGAATCGCCGTCCGAACGCAAAACCTACTTTCCCCCGGCGTCTTCGCCGAGGGTTTTCGGGTCACCATATTCGGCATGTCCCGGTATGCAATCTACCGTGTCGGTCCGCGTCGGTCCGCGTCGGTCCGCGCAGTCTCCCGGTTTGGGAGGGCGTTTGCCACTCGATTGCTACCGGTTCGCCCGAGGGAAATGTATCCAGGCCATCGGTTATTCCGATGGGTGGCGTGTGGGCGGGTCAGCCCGGAGAACGCTGTCTCACGGCACGATGAAGGCGCGCCGATTCCGCCGTTTTCGGCGGTCGTTTCCCGAGCAGGCCTGTGACTGGCGACTCGTCACGGGTTTATTTTCCGCACTATCGGTTATAATAATTCGGCTTGAATACGCCAGTCAGGAGATTGACGTTATGCCGATTCCTCGGCACCAGTCTCGGCGAACAGTTCGTCGACCGCCGCGCGGGCGGCCAACGCGGCGTCGTTCGCCACCTTCTCCTCGTCCCGATTCGCGTTCGGGGCGTTGACGTACACGTCCACGTCGAGGATGCCTTCCTCAAACGTGACCGTCACGTCGAAATCCTTGACGCTCGTCTGCTTGATTCGCTCAAAGATGAGGTCCTCGGCCGCTGCCGAGGCGGTCTGGACGACCGCTTCATCGCTGGGCATCGCTTACGCGCCGCCGGGACCAGTCGGTCCGGACGGGCCGCCTGCGCCGCCGCCGCCGAGCATCTCCTGCAGTTCGCTCTGCAGCTTCTCGAACTGGGTACGGACGCGCTCTTCCTGTTTTTCGAGCGTCTCGACGCGGATTCCGAGACTGTCGACCTTGTCTTCGAGGTCGTCTTCTGCCTCGTCGTAGCCGGTCTTGACGAACAGTTCACCGACTTCGCGGAACATCGTCGTGTCCTCGTCGATTTCCTCTAGCTCGTCGAGCGCGTTCTCCGACTCGGTGAGCTGTGTTTCCGCCTGATTCTTCTGGACGGCGACCTGCTGTGCCGTGTCCTGAAGGTCCTGCAGTTGTTCCAGCTTCTCTTGTGCTTCTGGTGGAAGATTACCCTGCATACCCAAACCTTGTCGCCCGGACTGAAAAAGCCCCGCTTTTACTTGCGCGAAGAGTCAGAACGACTCCGAACGGATTTTGACCGATGCTTGCCGGGAACGCGCTGGAACTAGTTCCATCTGGCACCCACTCACTTCGTTCGCGGGAACGCGCTGGAACTTGTTCCACTTGGCTCTCGTTCGCGTTGCTCACGAGAACAACCCCCCAAAGACACACGATTCAGCCTTTCGGAGATGTTCGGCGGCAGTGCTCGGGGCACAACCAATCACGGCGGCCACGTCCTCGTGACTCGCGCGGCGCGGGACATCGTAATACCCCAATTCGACGGCCGTTTGCGCGGCTTCCCGCTGGCGCTCGCTCAACGAGGCGACGGCGGACTGCTGACCGGATGCACCCTCTCCCACCCGTTTGACATGGAGTTCGACACCGTCCGGAACGTCCACCATCGCATTTTGGAGGGCGACGGCAGACCCACCGACGGCAAACGTCGCCCGACCGTCATCGTGATACTCGACTGGCGAGAGTTGGACCACGCTCTCACGGGCAAACGCCGAAAACAGCGTCCCGTCGATGGCCGTCGTCTCGTTGTGAACGTAACAGTAAAACTCCTCGTCGGAGATCGGCGTCACGTCGTACTCCAACACTTCCGAAATCCCATCGAGCGCGTTGGTGAATCGCTCGACGTCGCCGCGAACGTGGAGTAGCAAGGTGATGATTCCCTCCGATAGGTCAGCAGGGTTGCCGTGGAGCGCACGGGCGTGCTCGACGTACTCCGCACCCGTCAGAATCTCGTACACCGGATGGACCGTCGTTTCACCGGGGTCGAGCACCAGACAAAGATATTTCATCCATCAATTCATTTCTTGTACCTTATAAATTATCCAGCGTACTGCGGCAGAATCCGTATCCTCGCGTCGGTCGTACTAACGAACATGAACGTCTTCGTTGCTGGCGCGACCGGTGTCCTCGGCCGTCGTCTGGTCGCGGAACTCTCGACACGAAATCATCACGTTGTCGGTCTCACGCGGGACGCGCGTGGCGACGAACTCGTCGAAGAGAACGGCGGCGAACCTCGACGCGGGGACATCCTCGACCGGGAATCGCTCGTAGACACCACCGAAGGATGTGACGTACTGATTCACGCTGCGACTGCCATTCCGACGAGCCAAAAACCGTCCGACGAGGAGTGGACGCGAAACGATCTGGTGCGCGTCGAAGGTGCGCGAAACCTCGTGGCGGTCGCCGACGAAATCGATGCGAAGCGCCTGCTCCTCCAGAGTATCGTCTGGGTCGCCCGCCAACCCGACGGCAGTCAGTTCGACGAGGAAACGACACCGAACCCCGACCGCGTGACGCGCTCCGCGCTCGAAGCGGAGCGCGTGGTTCGGCAGGGCGGCGAGAAGACACGGATTCGAGGTGGGAATCCTTCGCTGTGGGTGGTTCTACGCTCCCGATTCGGCGCACACCCGCCAGATGGGTGAAGGACTTCTGGACGGAAAGTTCCCGATTCTCGGCAGTGGACTCCTCGGCAGACGAGATGCGACGCTTTCAATCCTCCACGTCGAGGATGCGGCGCGGGCGTTCGCCACGGCGACCGATGCAGACGAGAGCGGTCTCTGGCACGTCACCGACGACGAACCGGTGACGGTTGCCACGCTGTTCGAGGCGTTCGCCGACCGATTGGACGCGCCATCACCGCGGCGGATTCCGGGGTGGCTTGCCCGTCCGCTCGTTGGGAAGGATTCGGTACAGCTGCTGACGATTTCGATGCCGACCAGCAACGAGCGATTTCGGGAAACGTTCGACTGGCAACCACGGTATGAAAGCTATCGGGACGGACTGACCGAAGTGGTCGAGACGTGGGAAGAAGACGGACCGCTCACTTGAACACCGCAGGGTGGGTCATGGCATGGAAGCTGACGACTCCTTCGGGGACGTTCGGGAATGCTCGTGAACACTCGGGAGCGTTCGGCTACTCACTCTCGAACAGGATGAGTTCGTCATCGTCGTTTTCGTTCTCGTCCAGACAGATTGGTACTGGCGGTCCCCAGAGATAGCGATGCTGCTCGCCGCACGCCGGGCAGTCGTAGGTCGCAACGCCCTCTCCCTCCGGAACGTTTGAATCCCAATCCACGGGGTCAGTGTGTTCCGTAGCAACCGGCGTCATCATCTCGGGACATCGAATTTCGATGCGATGCTCGCGGGCGAAGTCCGCGCCGCCATCACTGCCGCCGTCCGTTTTCCCTCCGAAGGGATTGAGTCGGTCGAACACGCCTACCGGCCTCCGGCGGGCGTGATTCGGCGCGCTGATACACTGCGCCTAGTCGCTCCCGAACTATTTTGGCACACGTTGAGAGCGTAAGGAACCCAATGAATACAAAGGCGTCGATACAGCAAAAAACATATCCGAAAAATCTAGAGTGACAGTTCGCTTGCCTAGACGGGAGTTCAAGAACCGGTTGACAAGCAGTTTCGTATTCAGCAACTCGCTTCGGCAACCGTTTCTGCCACCCCAATCAGTGTTTGCCACGTGTTCAGGGCCGCACGGAGGGCGACGAGGTCCGCTGCTTCGACGCGAACTAGCATCGTCTTCCCGTCGCGTTCGACGGTCGTCCGCGAGCGTTCGTCGTCGATCTCGCCGATCTCTTGCTCGACGCTTTGGAACACCGTGACAGCGCGCTCCTCGGAACCGTAGTCGAATTCGAGAAACGCGTCGTGGGGCACGGGTGTTACCGGACGTTGACTTCTTTGATGTCGCGGCTTCGTTCTTTCAGCAGAACGCGGTGGCCGCAGTACGGACAGCGGACGCCACCGTACTCGTCCAGTTCGACATCCCGTTTACAGCGCGAACACTTGTAACTCATTCTTCGTCAGCCAATGCGGCACGGATGGAGCGCTTGGTAGCCTTTCCGGCGGGCGTCTGCGGGCGGTAGGTACCACCAGCGAACGTGTAGCCGCACCGACCGCATTCCCAGATGCCCGTCCCCTGTCGGTCTACGGTGTCGCTTCCGCAGTCCGGGCAGGTGTGATTTTCGTTCATATCCGCTTCGATTTCGGAGATACGCTTGCGCGCGACGCGACCGTATCGCGCCCCGAACCGACCGGCACTGCCGGTTCGTGATCGAGAGTTTTCGGCCATAGTACCGGGAAATAACCCGAGAGGACTGATAAACCCTTTGAGTTCAGACCGGCGGCCGAGCCAACGCATACCCAACGACCAACAACGCTCCGAGCAACCCGAAGATGGTCACCGGAAACGACGTGAACTGCCCAGCCACGAATCCTCCACCCGACAGCGTCGGAATCGCCGTGAGTATCGCGTCGTAACGTGAGGCCATGTAATTACATATAATTACGCCGCCCCAAAAGGGCTGGGGCTGTGACCAGTGCTGGAAGTAGTCAATGGATTGTCCTACAAACGTTACGGTCCCCCGCTTACGACGAGTTGGATTTGACTGGGGTGTGATTGCAGTCACTGCAATCGAAAAACGACCAAACACCCCTCTTCGGAGCGACTCTGATTGAACTCCTCGTGGCACTCAAAAACAATTTATTCACGACAGCTCTCGCTCATTCCAGTGACACGCAAACCGCAGGAATGCCGTCGAACGGGCCTCGAAATCAATATTTCGCCCGAACTTTGTTCATAAAGGTCATTTGAGACGTGTCAATGAGGACTACCAACCTTTATAAACCTTAAATACGTCATTTAAGTCGCGCTATGACCGACCCTAAGGAAACCATCAACATTGAAAACGTGGTCGCCTCGACGGGCATCGGACAGGAACTCGACCTTCAAAGTGTCGCTATGGACTTGGAGGGCGCGGATTACGACCCCGAGCAGTTCCCCGGTCTCGTCTACCGTACGCAGAATCCAAAATCTGCCGCACTCATCTTCCGTTCCGGAAAAATCGTCTGTACCGGTGCGAAAAGCACCGCCGACGTTCACGAGAGCCTCGAAATAGTCTTCGACAAGCTTCGAGAGTTGAACATTCAGGTGAACGACGACCCCGAAATCGTCGTCCAGAACATCGTCACGAGCGCGGACCTCGGCGTCAACCTCAACCTCAACGCTATCGCAATCGGTCTCGGACTGGAGAACATCGAGTACGAACCCGAACAGTTCCCCGGCCTCGTCTACCGTCTCGACGAACCCGAAGTCGTCGCGCTGCTGTTCGGCTCCGGCAAACTCGTCATCACCGGCGGCAAGAAGCCCGTGGATGCGGAGCATGCTGTCGATAAAATCGTCTCGCGACTCGAAGAACTCGGTCTGCTGGAATAATCTCTCTTCGCTTTTGCGTTCTATCGAACCGTCGTAGAGAGTCATCGAGAACACATTTCTCGTCAGTGGACCAACTGGCCAGTATGTCTCTCCCTCGCCGTTTCGAGCAGGTCGGCATCGTCGGGAGCGTAATACTGCTCACGTTCCCGTTCGCTGCCTTGCTGCCGCTCATCACCGTCTGACCCGACTGGTTCGACAGTCTGCTCCTGTGCGTGCCGGGATTCGTTATCGGCATCCTCGTCGCACTCAACGTGCTCCTGGTTTCGTACGGTCAAGTCTGGCTGTTTGCAATCGTAAGCGGGTTGGCGATTCCCGTCCTGTGGTCCGCACTCGAAATCAGAGTCAACCAACCCGCTGCGTTGGCGACGTGGTGTATCGCGCTCGCAATCGGTGCATTCATCCCGTGGGCGAAGCCACGCGTGCAGTTTCGACGGAGTGGGGCGTAGATGGGTGAGTTCGCGGACGAGATGGGGAAGTTCACCGACCTCTTCTGGTATTTCATCGGTGCTGGTGCGGTGTTTACCCCACTACTCATCATCGGACCCGGAGGCGGACCCGGTAGTTCACTGTACGACCTCTCCCTCGGAGCGACGATTTTGATGACGTGTCTTTGTCTGTACTATCGTCCGGAAAAACCGAGACACGTCGCGCTGTTCGGTTGGTTGACACTCATCGGAGGGGGGATTGTCGGCTCGCTTACCGGGGCCGAGAGCATTCAACCACTCGTTCCCACGCTCGTCAAATGGCTCGTCGGCATGCTGTTCGCGTTCCTCGTCGTGCGATTTAAGCTCGACAGAAAACTCCGCTCAGCAATCTAACCGCTCGTAGCGAACGAAATCGAACGCCTCGCGCTCGTCGCGCTCGACTTCTCGCCACTCCTCCGGGTTCCACTCGGGGAAGTACGTGTCCCCTTCGTACGTCTCGTGAATCTCGGTGAGAATCATCTCGTCGGCGTGCGGGAGGAACTGCTCGTACACAGCCGCACCGCCGGTAATGAAGGCGATGCCGTCGGCCAGTTCTTCCACTGCTTCCATTGCCTCCTCCACGCTGTGGACGAGGGCGACTTCCTCGGGCAGGTCGGGATTCGACCGACTCAACACGACGTTCGTTCGGCCCGGGAGCGGGCCGTCCATCTGTGCCGCGATGCTCTCGTAGGTCGTCCGACCCATCACGACCGGATGGCCCATCGTCGTCTCCTTGAAGTGACGCATGTCCTCGGAGTAGTGCCACGGCATGCCGCCGTCGCTGCCGATGACGCCGTTTTCCGCAATCGCAGCGATGAGGACGAGGTGGGTCATTCGGCCACGCTGAATTTAAGTCCGGGATGGGCGTCGTACTCCCGGAGCGTGATATCGTCGTACGTCAGCTCGTCAATGGACTCCGCCGCAATGTCGATTTCTGGGCGCGATTTTGGTTCACGCGAGAGTTGGGTCAGCAAGCCTGGCACGTGGTCGAGAGCCTCGGTTTCCTCCGCGGGTGCTTCCGATTCCAACCACTCCCGAACCTCCTCGTACTCGGACTTCTCGCTCACGTCGGCGAGGCGCTCTTGGAGCGCTTCGAGGTTGTCACGGTACCACTCGCCGCGTTCGCCCTCGCCGCAGTAGATGTGTGCATCAACGACCGTGTGGGAGAACTTCCCCACCTCGAAGCCGGTCTGTTTGGCAAGTACGGTCGCCAGCAGTGCGTACGCCGCGATGTTGAACGGGATACCGAGCGCCACGTCACCCGAGCGCTGGGTGAGATGCAGGTTGAGGGTGCCGTCTCCCTGAACGTTCAGAACGAACGTGTAGTGACACGGCGGGAGCCCTGAGACGGCGGCGTTCGCCGGGTGCCACGCCGAGACGACGAATCGGCGAGAGTTCGGATTCTCGTTGAGACCGTCGATGACATACTGAATCTGGTCGAAGGTTCCATCCTCGTTCAGCCACTGATGGCTATCCTCGGGCCACGATTCGCCCGCCAGACCCTCCTCGGGAACCGGAAATCGTCGCCAAAACCGACCGTAGGCAGTGTCGAGATGCCCCTCTTCGTTCGACCACTCGTTCCAGATGCCGGTTTTCTCGCGGAGGTTCCGGATGTGTTCCTCGCCGGAGAGATACCAGAGGAGTTCGTGGAGCATTGAGTCCCACCGAAAGCCGTCCATCGCCTTTGTGGTCAACAGCGGAAAGCCGTCGCGCAGGTCCACCTCGTAGTGCTGGCTGAACGTCGAAATCGTGTCCACGCCGGTTCGATTGGGCTTGTAGGTACCATCCCGGAGTACGTCCTCGATGAGGTCGAGGTACTGCTTCATGGGTGGGTGTTCCTGCTCAATAATATATAAAACGACCCTCTCGATGTTCTTCTCTTCGAACGATATTATTCCGACAACACGACGATGTACCGCGTCAGCGACCCATGCACGCGGCGCTCAAATTCGTTTTCGACGGTCCACCCCGTCGCCCGCGCTTCGTCCGCCCACGAGCGGTCGCCGACGATGACGGTTCGGGAGGAAACCCGCTTTGCTTCCGCGAGCGCGCCAGCCACGAGGTCGTCCAACCCGAGGTTCGCTATCTTCGACTGTCTGCCGTACGGCGCGTCGAACACCACGCCATCGATGGCGTCGTCGGCGAACGGCAGGTGTGTCGCGTCGCCGCGAACCGTTGCGGCGTCCGCGTCCGGCGCGTAGTGGTCGAGGTTCTCCGCCGTCCCGCGAGCCATCTTCCACTGTGCGTCGGCACCCAGCGGCCGCGCGCCGACGAGTGAGGCTTCGATGAGAACACCACCCGTCCCGCACATCGGGTCAAGAACCGTCGTTCCCTCCCGCGCTCCAACGATGTTCACTAGTGCGCGGGCGAGCAGTGGATGCATGCTCCCCGGTTGGAAAAACGGCCTGTCGGTCGGCTTTCGAGTGCCGTAATCGCGCACGCTCTCGACCGCCGTCCACCCGAGTGCACAAAGGTCGTCGGAAAACGTCGCCCGCAGTTCGTGGTCGGGGTCGTCCAAATCCACCGCGAACCCGCGGTCCACGAGCACCTGCCCCAACTCGCGTTCGGTTTCCTGCGTGCTGATATCCTCAGTCCCCCGTATCGTTCGCGCACGCACCGCCACCGTCCCCTCGCGGTCGATGGGTGCGGCAGAAAGCAACGCCCGCGCGCTCGCCACGTCGGCGTCCGTCGTCCCCACCAGTTCGTTCGCCCGATGGGTGTACGCGAGGTTTCGAACGCGCTCGGTAATCGTCGCCGCGCGCGCGATGCCGGGCGCGACGAGTTCCACCCCGGTCGCCGCGCTCGCCGCTTCACACGCTGCGAATTCGTCGTCTTGTCCGCCGAGTTCCAGTACGTACACGATTACGATTTCCTCCGGAGCCGTCCGGTTTCGTTCGAGGGGAGCAGTGCTGTGCTCTTGGGAATTCCGAATCACGACGGGGACGACGAGGTTCACATTTGTGATTCAGAGTTTAGTTAGGTGCGATTGCAACAGTATTTGATTCTGTTTTCGAGACCGCAACGACTCCGTTTGATTCGATTACTGAGACCGCAGCGACTAGGCAAAATGAATGACCGCAACCGCATGCGGAGCGTCGTGCCGACCGCTGGCACGACACTCCTTGGAGTCCCCATCCCTCCCCGGTGCTCGTGCGCCCTCGCCGACCGCTGGCTCGGACGCACTCGTCGCGCATCCTGAAAGTTCGAGGTCGGTATCAGGACTGTCCCAAACCAACATCGCGTCGCCACTCCCGTTCCAGCATCCAAAAAATAACTGCGAAAACCGACTCGCGAACGCGAAAACCGAGCCGATTTAACTACTCTTTCTCGCCGAGGAGGCGCTCGACCATCGTCTCGGGGTCGAACTGCTCGATGTCGTCGTAGCCCTGTCCGGTTCCGAGGAACAGGATGGGCTTGCCCGTGACGTGGGAGATCGAAATCGCCGCCCCGCCTTTCGAGTCGGCGTCCGCCTTCGTCAGAATCGTGCCGTCGATTTCGGCGGCGTCGTCGAACTCCTTCGCGCGCTGGACCGCGTCCTGTCCGGCCACGGCCTCGTCCACGAAGAGGGTCATGTCGGGGTCCACGACGCGTCCTATCTTCGCCAACTGGTCCATCAACCCTTCGCTGGTGTGCAGACGACCTGCGGTGTCGCCCAACACGATGTCGATGTCGTGGGCGTCGGCGTACTCCACCGCGTCGTAGATGACTGCGGCGGGGTCGCCACCCTGTTCGTGTGCGATGAGCTTCTTGTCGAGGGAGTCGGCGTGCTCCCGAATCTGCTGGTTCGCACCGGCACGGTAGGTGTCGCCGTTCGCCATCACGGAGGAGTAACCGCGCTCCTCGAAGTAGCGGGCGAGTTTGGCGATGCTCGTCGTCTTCCCGACGCCGTTGACGCCGGTGAAGATGATGACGAGCGGTTTGTCGGCCTCGGCAACTCGCTGGTCGAAGTCGAACTGCCCGACGCTGATGACCGACAGCAGGGAATCGTGCAGGGCTTCCTCGACCACGTCCCCCGTCTCGGCGCTGAACTTGCGCGTCGCGCCGACGAGGTCGTTCCGGATGCCTTCGAGCATCTCTCCGGCGACGCTCATCTCCACGTCGCTTTCGAGGAGCGCCATTTCCAGTTCCCAGAGCGGGTCCTCGACGTCCTGCTCCTCGATGATGATTTCACCGCGGGCGAACGACTTCGCTTTCTGAGCGAATCCGCCGCGTCCGCTGCTCGATTCCGATTCCGAGTCCGTCCATGTCGTCGTCCTCGTCGGACGCCGCTGGATCCGGTTCGGATTCCGGTTCGGATTCCGGTTCCGATTCGGTCTCGGTGGATTCTGATTCTGTTTCAGTGGTCTCCGATTCCGCTTCGGTTTCCACTTCCGTTTCGACGGGTTCCGATTCGGCCGTCTCTTCGGCTGCTGCCGCGTCCGCCGTCTCGGCGTCCGCTGCTTCGGCTTCCTCGGCCTTCTCCTCTGTCGTCTCTTCGACGTCCTTACGGAACCCGCTCAACTTATCCTTCAGACTGTCGAACATCGGCGGTTACTCGTCCTCGTCGTCCTGCTTTGTTGCATCTGCTGCATCTGCTGTTGCATCTGCTGTTGTTGCATCTGCTGTGCCTGCTGTTCCAACTGCTCGCTCTCGGCTTCGACCTCGCCGATTTCCTCTTGCAGGTCCGCGATCTGGTCGTCGAGGAGGTCTTTGCGGCTCTTCAAGGACGACACTGCGCCTTCTTGGTCCCGCTCCGCGGCGTAGCCGCCACCGAGTTCGACGACGACTTCGTCGATATCCTCGACGTTCGCGCGGATGTACGCGCCGCCGCCGAGCGGAACTTGCACGGCCGAGCCGGTATCGAGCGTTTCGATGGCTTCGACGGCCTCATCGACCTCGCCCTTCTCGTCGCGTAGGTCTTCGACTTCGCCGTTCAGTTCTTCCTTCTCGGCTTCCAACTGCTGGAGCTGCTGTTGCATCTGCTGCATCTCTTGATTGCCGCCGCCCATCATTGTGCTCCACGCTCCGTTCCGCGAGTAATCGTGCTCATGTCACCACGTGCGTGAGCGAGCGGGAAGAATGTTGCTAACTCGGTTTCGAAAACGAGTGGGCCGAAAATCAGTCGATGTAGCCCAGCGCGTCCTCGATACGGCCGAGTTCGGGGCCGGTCGTCTCCTGTCCGACGACGTAGCCGTGGGCGTTGGCGAGAAGCCCGGACCCGACGAGCGGCCCACCGTAATTGATGGTGCCGATGTCCGCCGGGACGCCGAGCACGTCCTCGATGGTATCGAGTTCGTCGTCGGTCGCTTTCGGATGGCAGAGAACGCCTCGATTCGTGGCGACGCCTGCCGTTCCGACGGTCTGAACGCCTGCGATCGTGCCTCGCTCGACCGGAACATCAAGACCGTCTTCGACGGCCTCGATCGCCTTCCGACGAGAGGTCCGGGATGGACGTACGCACCGGTATCGTTCACAAGCACGACGTTTCCGGCGGCGTTGATCCGCCCCGGAAACGGCGTGAGTGGAACGTCTACGACCGTTTCGATTCGCTCGCGCTCGTGGTCAGTGAGACGGCTGCTGACGAGCAGCCCGTTCTCGTTGCCTGCAGCCAGCGCGCCGACGGTGGACGAGCCACCGAGCGTCGTTCCGACAACATCGACTTCCAACTCATTTTCGAGTGACTCGATGAGTTCGTCGTCCAAGTCCGGGCGGACGAGGAGATACTCGTCAGTCACACGAGCGAAGACGCCAATGTACGCCGAGCCATTGAACGCGGTACGAAGCACCGCTCTACTCTTCGTACTCCGCCTCGACGACGGATTCGCCCTCTTCCTCGAAGCGGGCTGCGTGAACTCGGAGCTTTCGTGGCGGGTTCTTCTGACCGCGCGCCCAGATTGCCTCGTTGATGGAGGGGTCGAGTCGAACCTCGTCCTCGTCTACCTTGAAGTGCTGGGCGAGATGCCCGCGCACGAGTTTCATCGCTTTGTTTGCTCGTTTGTGCTTTGCCTCTGCCGTCACGTCGCGGAGCGGAACCGTAACGACTCGCTCCTCGAAATCACTTGCGCTCATTATTCGTCAGTGTCGCTACGCCGCCAGCTGCGGCGCTTCGGGTTTCGCATTACGTCTCGGTCCGTCTTCATGATGACCCACGCCGGGACGCGGCTGTTCTGCCGTTCCAGCTTGGCCAGTCGCTTCTTCTTGGCCTTCGACTTCTTGCCCATAGTGGTTGTGCCTTTTCCGCCGTCGCATAAAATCTTGTTCCTTTCAAACGGCCTCACAGAGAGAACGCTGCGACTGTCGAATAGGCGGGTCCGTCCGAGGTCGGTTCGCTTTCGGTCAGACGAATCTCCGAAACCTCCATTCGTCCGACTGTCGGGTCGGACTCTCGAACGTTTTGTTGAACGAGTTCTTTCCCGCCAGCGTGTTGCATTCTGGCGATGGTGATGTGCGGAACGAACTCGTTGTCGTCGGGCGAAAAGCCGAGGTCGTAGAGGCGGGATTCGACGGCATCGTGGAGGAGCGTCATCTCTTTTCCGCCTTCCTCGACACCGAGCCAGACGACGGAGATGTAGTCGAGACTAGGGAACACACCCAAGCCGCCGATTTCGGCATCGAAGGGGCCGAAGTCGATGTCGTCTTCGACGGCGCTTTCGAGTGCGTCCTCGATGGTTGGGACGCGCTCTTCGTCCACGTCGCCGAGAAACGAGAGCGTCAGGTGGGCTTGTGTAGGGTTGGTAAAGGTGAGGCCGCTGGCGTTACCGAACCCCTCTTGGACGCCTTTGACCCCCTCCCAGAGATCGTTCGGTAGGTCGATGCTCACGAACAGTCGCATGCGATACCGTTACGCTCTCGGTTGGCTTGAAGGTTGACGGCATCAAAACTCCGAACCCATATCACTCGATAGCACGAGTAGTGGGTCTCTCGTCCGATAACCGCCTATCAACCGCAACTTCACTAGAAAAAGGGTTTAAACCGCCGGGAAGCCAAACACACCCTAACGATGGTGCTCGATAATCTCGGCAGTTCTCTCCGCGGCTCACTCGACAAACTGAGTGGGAAGTCACGCGTCAGCGAGGACGACGTCGAGGAAATCGTCAAGGAAATCCAGCGTTCCCTTCTCCAAGCCGACGTCGATGTGAGCCTCGTGATGGACCTCTCGTCGTCCATCAAGGAGCGCGCTCTCAACGAAGAACCGCCGGGCGGGACGACGGCCCGCGACCACGTCCTCAGTATCGTCTACGAGGAACTCGTCGGCCTCGTCGGCGAGAGCACGGAAATCCCGCTCGAAAACCAGACCATTCTCCTCGCCGGTCTCCAAGGGTCGGGGAAGACGACCACCTCCGCCAAAATGGCGTGGTGGTTCTCGAAGAAGGGACTTCGTCCCGCCGTCATCCAGACCGACACCTTCCGGCCCGGTGCCTACGACCAGGCAAAGGAGATGTGTTCCCGCGCCGAAGTCGATTTCTACGGTGACCCGGATAACGACGACCCCGTAGACATCGCGCGGAAAGGGCTTGAGGAGACGGCCGACGCCGACATCCACATCGTGGACACGGCGGGTCGCCACGCGCTGGAAAACGACCTCATCGACGAAATCGAGGAGATAGAGTCGGTCGTGGACCCCGACCGAAACCTGCTGGTGCTGGACGCCGCAATCGGGCAGGGCGCGAAGGACCAAGCCCAGCAGTTCGACGACTCCATCGGCATCGACGGCGTCGTCATCACGAAACTCGACGGGACGGCGAAAGGTGGCGGTGCCCTGACAGCGGTCAACGAGACCGATTCGTCCATCGCCTTCCTCGGGTCCGGTGAGACGGTCCAGGACGTGGAGCGGTTCGAGCCGAACGGCTTCATCTCCCGCCTGCTCGGGATGGGCGACCTGAAACAGCTCACCGAGCGCGTCGAGCGTGCGATGTCGGAGACGACGGAGGAGGAGGACTGGGACCCCGAGGACATGATGAAGGGTCAGTTCACCCTGACGACATGCGCCATCAGATGAACGCGATGAACAAGATGGGGCCGCTCGATCAGGTCATGGACATGATTCCCGGCTTCGGTGGCGGAATCATGGACGAACTGCCGGACGACGCGATGGACGTGACGAAAGACCGGATGCGGAGTTTCGAGATCATCATGGACTCGATGACGGAGAACGAACTCGAAAACCCGCGCTCTATCGGCGCGAGCCAGATTCGCCGCATTGCTCGCGGGAGCGGACAGGACGAAGAGCGCATCCGCGAACTGCTCCAACAGCACAAGATGATGGCCCAGACCCTCAAGCAGTTCCAGGGCATGGGACAGGGCGGCGACATGGAGCGGATGATGAAGAAGATGCAGGGCGGCGGTGGCGGCGGTGGCGGCGGCGGCGGTATGGGTGGCATGGGTCCGTTCGGATAGCGTTCAATCTCGCTGAAATCCTTCTTTTCCATCACGGCGAAAATGTATGCCGACTAATAGTATGGCACTGAAGGACTCGGGAACCGCCTCCTCGAATCAGTCGAGCAGAGGGTGAGTATAACCGCGACACACCGCTTTTTTGTTCCGTGCCCACTTTCAGGGCAGTAGATGACCGTCCGGGAAGTCGCCGTCGAGGCGTACCGCGAGGCTCTCCCCGCGCTCGCAGCGAGCATGGTGGGTGGCCTGTTCGCCGGTATCGTCCTCGGTGGAATGCGCGCCGAACTCCGCCAAATGGCTGGGCTGTTGGTTCTCGTTCCTGCCCTTCTCGCGACCCGCGGGAACGTCTACGGGTCGCTCGGCGCGCGCCTCGCGTCCGGATCTCCACCAGGGGCTGGTCGAACCGTCGTTCGTCCCCGACGACGAACGGGTTTGGGCGGCAATCGTCGCCTCGCTGGCGAACGGCATCCTCGCCAGCCTGTTCGCGTCGGTAGTCGCATTTTTCGTCCTGAAAGCGCTCGCTGAGAACGTTGCCCGCTATTGTCTCTCATCGTCATCGCGTTCATTGCGGGATTGCTGTCGGGAATCGCGCTGACGGTGGCCGTCGTTATCGTCGTCTTCGCGGGGTATCGACGCGGGTTGAACCCGGACACGCTCGTCGGCCCGCTCGTGACGACGACGGGCGACGTGTTCGGCATCTCGTTCCTTCTGCTCGCCGTCCGAATCGTCGTCGCGCTCGGGGGCGGGTAGATGCCCGACGCGCTGGACGGTTCGGTCCATCATGCGGGCGATGCTCCCGGTGTTGCTCGCCCTCACGACTGGTCGAACTCGGGAGCGGACTCGTCCTCGGGTCGTTCCAGAGACCTTCTTCAGTATCCGACGCTGCTCGCGTTGGTGCCGGTGACCATCGGCACGGCGGGCAACCTCGGGAGTATCCTCGCCGCGCGACTCTCGACGGCGTTTCACCTCGGAACGCTCTCGTTCGGCCGGAGGACGAGGTACTCGCGGGAAACGCCGTCGCCACGATCGCTCTCGCGGTGACGATTTTCCCGGTGGTCGGATTCGGCGCGTGGACGTTGACGTGGCTCATCGGCGGGACGCAACTCGGGCTACCAACGGTCGTCGCTCGTCTCACTGACCAGCGGTATCGTGCTGGCGTTCGTCGCCATCCTCGTCACGCTCGTCGCTACGTACGTCGCCTATCGGTTCGAACTCGACCCCGACGACGTGGTGATTCCCGTCGTTACGAACGCCTGTGACGTGCTCGGGCGTCTCGTCCTGTTCGTCGTGGTGCGAACTGATGGTGTGAAAATTGCCGCTTACTCGCTCATTCGTCGGTGTCTATCGGTTTCCCGTCCTCCGTCGGCGGGGCGACGTAATCCACGAACTATTCCACGTCGGGTCGTCGACCGCCATCCGAACGTGGATTTCGCCGAGTTCGTCGGGGTTGCCGACGGCGAAGTTGACGACGCCTTGAAACGCGGCCTGCTTTTTCAGGTCGAACGAGAGCGTGTTCCCGTCCTGTCCCGAGATGAACTCCCCGCGTGCGGTGTCGAGGATTTCCTGTCGGTGGAGCAGCTCGGAGAAGTGTTCGACGCTGTGGGCTTCGGCAACGATTTCGCCCCGTTCGACTGTCACCTCCGCGCCGGGGAAGATGTTCTCGATTGCGTCTTCGATTCGCGCTCCGATCTCCGTGTCGTGTACGGGTGCCGTGATTCGAATATCGACGCTGTAAATCATGAGTTCGTTCGCCTCCACCGCTTCCAAGCCCGAAAGTCCGTCCTCGAACAGGGCGCGAATCCGACGGCGGAACGCGTCGAGCGTTACGCGTGTTGTCGATGACGGCGTCGGCCCGCGCCATCGCCCGGTCCAGCCCGAAGCCGAGTTCCCGCTCGTCGCGTTCCCGAAGGCGTGCTTCGTCGGCATCGGAGTGGTCGCGTCCCCGTTCGCTCAGTCGGTCGGCACGAACCTCGAACGGCGCTTCGATGCTCACCAGCACGAAGTCGTCGCCGAACGCCTCTTCGAACCGTTCGACCTCGACGCCCGAGCGGATGCCGTCGACGAGGACGGTGTCCGCCTCCGTCAGTGCATCGTCGATTTGTGGGAGTGATGCCTGTGCGATAGCGTCCGGGCCGTTCTCCTCGCGGAGCGCTTTGGCGATTTCGCCGTGGTGTTTCGCCGGGTCGAGACCCCGCTCGCGACAGGCGGTACGGATGACATCGCCCATCGTAACGACCGGGATGTCCAACTCTTCGGCGACGGTGGCGGCTTCGCCCTTACCGCTTCCCGGAAGGCCGACGGTTCCGATTACTCGCATCGCTCTGATTTTGTCGTGAATCGTGCTTAAGGTCTGTGTTTGCGGGGCAGAATCCCAATCCTTCTTATCACGGCTGACGAATAATGGAATATCGAGGGCACGTAGCTCAGTCTGGATAGAGCGTCGGACTTCTAATCCGACGGCCGTGGGTTCGAATCCCATCGTGCTCGCTCGACTTCGCTGCGCTCGTCGATTTTGTAACATTTTTACGAGGAACGAGTGAAATCACGTGGCGAGCGAAGTGAAACCACGGTGAACGGACGTGAGGAACGAATCAACGAGCGATGGGTTCGAACTAGACCAATCATAGCCCACGAGTGAGAATCACTTCGACGGCTTGTGCGCCGTGAGGGAGAAGGTCAACGGATAGTCCTCGTCGGGGATTTCCCAGTGACCGTCCGGTCGCTCGCGCATCTTGCCTCGGGAACTGTTCGAACGAAGCGAACGGGTGTTCGCGGAGTTCGTCGATGGCCACTCCAGCGTCAACGAGTGCCGTGACGATTTCTCCCAGCGAATGCGACCATTCGTGAGTGACCGTGTGGTCGACTTCGGCCTCGAAATCGGCGTACGTCCCTCCTCGTCGAACGTCAAGCGGGTCGTCCGAGAAGTACGGCCAGTCCGAACGGATGGTCCCATCGTCATCGACGGTGAGGTCCATGAAGACGTGACTCATGGGATGGAGTTCGGCGATAAAAAATCGCCCGTCCGGTTTGAGGAACGTCGATACGACATCCGCCCACGCTTCGATGTCCGGCAGCCAGTTCAACACTCCGTACGATGTGAAGACGACGTCGAACTGCTCGTCGAGAACGTCGGGTAGTTCGTACACGCTCGACTCGACGAACGTCGTACGGTCGGCGAGTCCGACCTCGGAAGCGAGTGCCCGAGCGGTTTCGATAGCCGTCGCCGAGAAATCGACGCCGACTGCTCTGCCGTGCACCTTCACGCACCCACGACAGCGTGTCCATGCCGAAGTGACACTGGAGGTGTAGCACGTCTGCCCGTCGACGCTCCCGACGCCCTCTCGTTCGAGCCAATCGAGCGAGGTTTCCCCATCACGGAACCCCTCCACGTCGTAGTACTCGGTTTCCGGATGGAGTTCCGCGAGGTCGTTCCAATGAACTCGATTGTCGTCCATGCCGATTCTCGTCGGTCATACCTCGCGTGTTGTATGTCCGGTCGAATAACTGTTTCGAACGTCGTTCTGACGGGGTCGAACCCCGGTCGTCCGACGGGATGCTCTGCACGCGATACGTGAAACCACCACTGTGAGGAATCCTGTCCAACATCAACCCGAAAGCCATATCACGCAAAAAGCAGGTCACGAAGTGGGGAGGAGGCCGGGAGGGCTATCCGTCGCGATGTCGTGTGCCTAGCCGAGCATGGAGTACGAAATCACGAACCAGCCAGCGTTCGCCGAACTCCTACTGACACTGGACGCGGACGAGGAGATCCAGGCCGAGTCGGGGTCACTGGTCAGCTATTCGGCGACGGTGGAGCGTGCTCAACTCGGATACGACGCCGTCGCTCGGAGCACGCGTCTCTCGGCGGCGGAGGCTCGCTTTTTCCGACCACTTCGCCGCCGATAAACCCCGGAACAGTCAGCCTCGCACCACCGTTTCCGGGCGAATCTTCCACTACGAACTGCGGGACGAGATCGCTGTACGTCCAGTCGTGTTCGTTTCTCGCAGCGGAATCCGGACATCGAATTCGATGCGACGTTAGACGAGGAAGAGACCTTCGTGGAGTGCTCCGGCGACTTTCTCCTCGAAATCTCGGGGACGGGGCTCGCGTTCCTCTCGAGTTACGGGGCTGTTTCGGTCGTGAGCCTCGACCCTGGCGAGACGTATCTCGTGGACTCGGGACACGTCGTCGCATTCGAGGGAACGGTGGACTTCGACGTGCAGCGCGCCGACAGGATTCGGTCGCCGAGGGTAGAAGGGGCGGTCTCCTCTGTGAACTCGAAGGGCCGGGGACGATTTGGACACAGTCGCGGAGTCCCGTAGCGTTGCTGCAGATGGCTCTCTCCCGAACTTATCGAACGATGATTGGGTCCGATGCCTGTTCGAAATTCGCCGCGGGTCGACGGGTAGATAACAGGTGGTTAACGACAAGTGGCGGAATTTGCGCGGCCGCACGATGCTTATTTATGGGGAGGTAGAACGGGTGAGTATGCGAGAGGATTTTCTCCTACTCAACCCGGGTCCGGTACCCCTCGCGCTTGACGTTCGACAAGCGATGAGCGAGCCAATGGTGTCACACCGCTCTGCGGAATTCGAATCCGTCTACGAGGACGCCCAGAACGGGCTCGATTACGTCTTCGAACGCTCTTCGCTCGACGGAACGCCAACGACGAGTCGAGCGGTACCAGCCTCATCTTCAACGGAACAGCGACGATGGCGATGGAGGCCGCCGTCGCCAACCTCGCCGGTGAAGACGACGAAGTGGTCTCGGTCGTGAACGGCAAGTTCGGTCGGCGGTTCAAGCGAATCGCCGACCGGTACGCGAACGTGACGCCGGTCACGTCCGACTGGGGCCACTCCATCGACCCCGAGGCCGTCGCCGAAGCGGTCACCGACGACACGAAAGTCGTGACGATGGTTCACAACGAGACGAGCACTGGACTGCTGAACCCCGTCGCCGAAATCGGTGAAATCGCGGCGGAACACGACGCCTACTTCGTCGTGGACGGCGTGACGTCCCTCGGCGGCGACGAGTTCCTCATCGACGAGTGGAACGTCGACGTGGCCGTGACGGACGCCCAGAAGGCCCTCGCGGCCCCGCCGGGAACGAGCGCGATGTACGCCACGCCCCGCGCACAGGAGGCCTTCGACGGCGAGAGTGCCCCGTTCTACGAGGATTTGGAGTGGCACCTCCGAAAGGCCGACTCCCACCAGACGCCGTTCACGAGCGCCGTGCCGCTGTTCCGCGGCCTCGCGCTCGCTGTCGGCCACATCGAAGACGAGGGCATGCCCGAGCGAATCGCCCGCCACCGCCGCCAGTCCAGCGCGTTCCGCGCGGGGTTCACGACGATGGGGCTGTCCATGTTCCCCGAGCGAAACGACGCCTCGGAGTACTCGAACACTCTCACGGCTATTTCGCTCCCGGCCAGCGTCCGGGAGACCCCAGACCGACTTCTTCGACGCCGTCACCGAACGCGGTGTGAGCATCAGCGGCGGGCAGGGCCACCTCGGCGGCGAAATCTTCCGCGTGAGCAACATGGGTAATCTCTCCGACGAACAGGTACTCCGTGGTGTTCGAACCATCGGCGAGGCCTTCCTCGAAGTCGGTGCCGACGTGGATGTCGAAGCCGGTATGGCCGCCGCCCGCGAACAACTCCGCTAACAAACCGTCGTCGGTGTTTTGGTTTTGTTGTGACTACAATGACCGAGCAGGGGCGTTCGAGGGCTGCCTCTCAGTAACTGCAATCGAAAAACTACCAAACGCATTCTATCGCCGTCTCACACGGAGAGGATGCCTTTGGTGATGAGCAGCACCAACACCAACCGTCCGACGCTGCCGGCGAATGCCGCCAGTGCGAATTTCAGATAATCAGTTTCCAGAATCGAGAAGGCGTAGATGGAAAGCGTATCTGGAAAGCCGGGGACGCAAAGCACGCCGGCCAGTCCGAGGTACCCCCATCGTTGGGCAAGTTCGACGGTCGTTCGCTCGGACCATTCCACGATGTCGACCCTCGAACGCCGGAGCGCTCGGATGATGGGGCCGGACTCCTTTGCTTCCTGACCGATGTGGAACGCGAACACGCTGCCGCCGGCTTTGCCGAGACCGCTGACGAGGATGATGATGAAGTACTGCGCGGTGCTTCCGATTCCAAGATTGAGGGGGGCGAGGAGGACGATTTCACTGGGAAGCGGGAGGATGAACGAGACGAGAAAGGAGTAGATGGCGATGAAGACGACGCCGACCCACCCGGTGGCGGTTTTGACGGCGTCTTCCATCCCACCGAACGACCCGAGGACGACGCCGCCGATGACGGAATGGGAGAGCGGAATAAGGGTCTCGAACACACAACTGAGTCGGCAACCGACCGACGTAAAGCTTGAGCCTGAACTGTGGGCATCAGCCGAGAAGCCACACCGTGGGGAACAGCCGCAAACCAATACCGTGGCAAACAGACTCATGCCCACTGAACGCGAACCGAAACGCGTGAAATCGGACAGAGAATATCGCGTCACGGTTCATCCGACGTTGCAAGCGCGGGTGGCGTATACGGACGACCGCTCGGCGGTGACGGTGACGGTCCAGTATCGACGTGATGGGGAGTGGGAGGAATCGGCTGGAAACATCGAACTTCGGGGGCGGCATATCGCCATCAGCCGCGATGGGGAGCCACTGCTGGAGAAACAACTCAGCGCGGACGTCGTTGAGGAGTACGGTTCGTCGCTCGTTGAGTTTGCTCGCCGACTCACGGAACGGGGTCGGCGGCTGGAGAAAGCGAGAGATAGAACCGACGAAGACAGAAACGATGGAGAAACCAGTTTCGTGCCGGACTCGTGGCCAGTTGCGGTGACGCAGGACGACGGAAGTGTCGTGGAGGCACTGCGCCCGCCGGCGCAGGCAACGTTCGAGCTGTACCGAGACCACGCTGGAGAGTGGCGCTGGCGACTCGTCCACCGGAACGGCAACATTATCGCTGACAGCGGCGAGGGCTACTCGTCAAAGCGAGCGGCGAAAAACGGCATCGAGAGCGTCAAACGGAACGCGCTGGGGTCGCCGGTAGAGGAGTCGGAGACCGCAAAATCATAGCTTCAACGAATCCAAATCGGCGACAAACTCTTCCAGCATCGAGCGGGTGACGTGGGGCATACAGACGATTCGAAGTTCGCCCGACCCGGTCGGCGAGACACGCCAGCCGTGCTCTTGGAGTGCCTCGACTGTCGTCCGTGGGACGTCGATTGCGACCAACGGAAGCACGGGGTCAACTACGTCGTAGCCCCGGGATTCGAAGGCGTCTGCAATCCACTTGACGTTGGCTTGGGAGCGTTCGTACTGCTCGCGGTAGCCATCGGGCCAGAGCGCGTCCATCGCGGCCCACGCGCTGGCAACGCCTGCACCGCTCCGCGTTCCGGTCAGCGTGGCTTGGGAAGTCGATTCGAGATACGGTGTTTCGACGGCTAGCGCATCGAGCACCCGATTTTCGCGGGCCAAAAAGCCGCCTGCCGGAACCGCTGCCTGTCCCATCTTGTGCGGGTCGATGCCCATGGTATCGATGTCGGCATGGTCGAAGTTCCACTCGTACTCCGTGAACGGAAGCACGAACCCACCCCACGCGGCATCGACGTGGAGCAACGCGCCGGCGTCGTGGGCAATCTCGGACAGTGTCGGAATCGGGTCAACCCGTCCGTATTCGGTCGTGCCAGCGATGCCGACGACGAGGACCGTATCGTCGTCAACCAGTTCGGCCATCGCGTCGGGGTCAGCGCGCCGGTCCTCGTCCACAGCACCGAGTCGGAGTTCGACGCCGAGCACGTCCGCCGCCTTCTGAAAGCTGAAGTGTGCGCTCTCGGGGGCGACGACGTTCGGGTCGTCCGTCTCGGCGAGATTGCGCGCGGCACGGACTGCCTGAATGTTGGCTTCGGTTCCGCCGCTGGCAACGTAGCCGTGTGGATTCGACAGCCCGGTTATCTCGCCGAGCAGCGACACGGCTTCGTCTTCGAGCGATGAGACGGTCGGATACGTCGTCGGGTCGCCCGGATTCGACCCCAGAAATCGTTCGGCGGCGTCACGGGCCGCCGGATGGGGTTCGGTGCACATCGACGAAAGGACCCGGCGGAACGACTGACTCGCGGCCACCTGCATACCCGAAAATTCGACGCGAGGCGTTTATCGGTTCCGTTATCGGTTCTCTCGACGGGGAATCTATGATGCGCTCGATGAAGCGTGACCGACCGAGAAGCCGCTCGAAGAAACGACGGTACTGTCCGGACTGAGAATGATCAGCGAGTAACTCCCGTCGAATTGAATGCCCGCGTCCTTTCCGGGGTCGGTGGCGGTCAACACAGGGTCGCTGCCGTCTTTCGGGAAGTCGAAGTACGCCGTCTCGCCGGTTTTCAGCGAGTGGTCGAACGTCGCTGTGTACGTTTTCCCGTCATGGATGAGTTTGAGTTTCGACCCTGCCGGAAGCACATCGCCGCCGCGATGGGAAATGACGAGGCGGCCGGACTCCGTCGAAGCTCGAATGTCCGCGTGAATCGCTTGGCTCGCCTTGTCCACCCAGTCGGGACGTTCGATGGCGTCCGAGTGGGTTGCAATGAGGTCGAAATCCACGGTTCGCGTTTGCTTGTCACTCACGAAGTGCCAGTGGAACTGATGAACGCGGCCGGTCGAATCCACGACGAGCGTGGCGTTGTACGCAGAAACGTTCTCGAACCTCATGCCGGAGTACTGGCCGGCGTGGAGCGTTGTCAGCGTTTGACCATCGACCTGCTCGATATGCTGAATGGAAAAATCACCCGATTGAAGCATCGCGCGGATGGTGTTCGATTGTGCGACTTCGGAGCTCTGTCGGTGGTATTCCCTGTAGTGCGTTCGATTTCCGCTCGTCGCCCGCATGACAGTGGTCGATTCGTTGCTCCACGTCGTGCTGTGGTAGTTGGTGTTTGCAGTTATGTTCAGCGTGGTGAGTCTCGTGGAGAGCCCCGCGGTTGCCCGGCCGTGCATGACGCCGACAGTCGTTTTCCCGTCTCGACGGGTGGACGACCGAGCTTCCAACCGAAAGCCGCTTTTGCTCAGCGCGGACTTGTGTCCTGAAAGCAACGCGCCGACGTCCGAAATCCCGTCAGTTGTGACGCCCGGCGGGAGGTCGGCGTTGTCCGGTGAAATCGTCGTCGTGGTGGTCGTGGTGGTTGTGGTTGGGTGTGTTGTATTCGTCGTCCGGGTTGTTTGGGTCGTCGTCCCGGTTCCGGTATGGCCGCCGAGACAACCCGCAACGAGAATCATCGCTGTAAGGAGGGCGATTCCGGTCGGTTTCCAATTCATCTCTTGCGAAAATTGACCGGATTAATATATAAAATTGTGGGAACGTGGTGAAGGAGGACCGGAATTTCATATCCGCGCGTTCCATTCGGACTGAAGCCACTGGACACTGCGCCGGGCGTACAGGAGAAGCCCGAGGACACAGAACGTTCCGGTGATAAGCATTAGTGCATGTTTGAGCAGCGGAGACTCGACCAGTCACCGAATAGTACACTAGTTATAAATGCGATTCAATTGTTGGACTGTAACAATGTGTGCTGCCACCTCCACACCACCGAAGAACGGTGAGAAGCCGTTGTTGAAGCGTGCCCTCCAACTCATCGTGTCGATTTGTCTTATGACGGCCGTGACCGTTATCCTCGGCTACGGCGGTGGCCTGCTCCTGACGATTATCGCGGGCGCTGGCGGGCCGAATCCGAGAACCGAAGACGGCGACCCCCTCAAGGACCGACTGTTGGACTGGCCGGACAAAAACCGGGAGTTCATGAAAAGTAACGGCGAGGGCGAACTACCGTGGATGCCGTAAGCCTCGAAGACGACTGCGGACGACCCAACTTCGAACTGAAAGCCGCTTTTCTCGGCGAAGTCTTGTATGTCGCACTCACCGCCTTGACGTTCGAAAGTAGAGAATCGGCAGTTCGTGTATCGCCCAAAAATATGTTCTACTAAACCACGGGAAGCCTCGGGGTCGTCCGAAACGGCTACGTCGTTTCGTGATAACGAGAGATCTCCGCTCTCTCGAACCACTTGGCCCCGAGACGGTTCACGGTCCGCATCGACAGCGAATAGAAGTACATACAACAGTTGTCTGCGATACGTCTAAAAAGGGTAATATGGATGAAAAGGGCTGACAAATCGGTATGAGACTGCAAGTTGAAACCGGTCTCTATGCGGGATTTCTGTTTGCTGTTCTCGGATTCGTTGCATGGGTGAGTGGTGAGCCGTTTATCTTCCCGAGCCTTGGACCATCTGCATTCCTGCTGGCGTTCGAGCGCCGGAGTGACCGTCGACAAGCGTATCAGATCGTCGGGAGTCATCTCATCGGCGGTGTTGCCGGTTTTGTCGCGTTTCATTTGCTTGGGCATGGTGCAGCGATTACGACTCTGCCTCCCGCCCGCTCAGCTGAAGAATTTCATCTCGTTGCGAGTGCGACCGTTTCGATTGTGCTCACTAGCTGGGTGATGATTACAACCGGTCTGATTCACGCTCCCGCCTGCGCAACGACGCTTATCGTCTCTCTCGGATTACTCTCGACTCCGATTCAAGTTCTGACCATCGTTGTGAGTATCGTTCTCCTCGTGGCCTCAGATACCGCTGTACTGTTTCTGTTCAAACGAGTTGTTGGTAGATCACATCCAGTTTATCCCGGTTAGTGAATTACCTACCCTACCGCTCGCCTAACGGTCCACGCTTTCGCGGGGAGCAGATACGGATTCGAAGCGTTTTCCGAACCCCTTCGAAAACGAATTCGATTACCGAACCGAATCCAACAGCAACTTCTGCTCGACGCGTTTGACTTCGTGCTGTACGTCGCGTACTGCATCGATGTTCGCCGAGATGGACGAGATACCGCGGTTGACGAGGAAGCGGACCATCTCCGGTTTCGACCCGGCCTGGCCGCAGATGCTCGTGTTGATGTCGTGTTCGCGGCAGCAGTCGATGGTCTGACCGATGAGTTCGAGGACGGCAGGGTGGAGTTCGTCGAATCGGTTGGCAACGTTCTCGTTGTTCCGGTCCACCGCGAGCGTGTACTGCGTGAGGTCGTTCGTGCCGAAGCTGGCGAATTTGATGCCCACTTCGGCCATCTCCTCGATTTGAAGTGCGCTGGCTGGCGTCTCTATCATCACACCCCACGAACGCTTGTCGGGGTCGATGCCAGTGTCGGCCAGCAACCTGCGGGCGCGGTACACGTCCTCGGCGTCGTTGACGAGCGGGAACATAATCTGGACGTTGTCATAGCCCATCTCGTACAACTCGTGGAAGGCGTCGAGTTCGTGCTGGAACACACCCGGCTTGTCGAGGCTGCGGCGGATGCCGCGCCAGCCGAGCATCGGGTTGTGTTCGTTCGGCTCGTTCTCGCCACCTTGGAGCTGCTGGAACTCGTCAGTTGGCGCGTCGAGCGTGCGAACGCGGACGGGACGCGGATAGAACTCCTCAGCGACGCCGCGGATTCCCTCCACGATTTCGTCCACGTAGGCTTCGACGCCGTGGTCCTCGATGTAGCGCTCCGGCGTCTTGTTGGTCGAGAGAATCATGTGCTCCATTCGGAGCAGGCCGACACCGTCTGCACCCGTGGCGGCGGCGCGCTCTGCGGCTTCCGGAATGGAGACGTTCACTTTGACCTCGGTTGCCGTCATCGGTTTGACGGGCGTCTTTGGTCGCGCCTCCTCGATGGGTTCGCGTTGGGTTTCACGCTCGCGTTCGGGTTTCCCCTCGCGGATGGTTCCTTTGTCGCCGTCCAGCGTGACCATTTGTCCGTCTTCGAGGGTGTGGGTCGCATTGGAACTGCCGACGACGGCCGGGACGCCAAGTTCGCGCGAAACGATAGCAGCGTGACTGGTCATCCCACCTTCGTCCGTGATGATGCCTGCGGCGCGCTTCATCGCGGGCACCATGTCGGGTGTCGTCATCTCCGTGACGATGATGTCGCCGTCACGAACCTTGTCCAACTGGTCGAGTTTCGAGACGAGTCGCGCCGCACCGCTGGCGATGCCGGGGCTAGCACCGAGACCGTCCACGATGATTTCGTAGCTTTCCGAATCCATCGCTTGTGCGGAGCCATTGCCGTCGGCGACACCTTCTGCCCCCTCGGTTTCGATGGACCCGCTCTCGTTGATGGTCGTTATCGGCCGCGACTGCAGCATGAAGACCTCTCCATCCACGATGGCCCACTCCACGTCCTGTGGGGTTCCGTAGTGCTCTTCGACTTCCTCGCCGAGTTCGACGAGGCGCTCGATGTTGGGTTCCGTAAGAACGCGGGCGTTCCGTTTGTCGTCGGGAACGCTTCGCTCGACGGTTTCGCCGGTGTTCTGGTCCTTCGTGTGCATCACCTTCTTGTCGGCGATGGTGATGTCTTCCGCTTCATCGGTCGCGCGGTCGATGACGTAGTTGTCCGGGGAGACCGACCCCGAGACGACGGCTTCGCCAAGACCCCACGCGGCCTCGATGATGATCTTTGCGTCACCGGTCGATGGGTGGCTGGTGAACATGACACCGCTCTTTTCGGCGTCTACCATCCGCTGGATGACGACGGCGATGTCCACTTTCCGGTGGTCGAAGTCCTTCTCCTGTCGATAGTAGATGGCGCGCTGGGTGAACAGCGACGCCCAGCACTCTTTCACCCGTTCGACGAGGTCATCGCGGGTGATGTTGAGGAACGTCTCCTGTTGGCCCGCGAACGAGGCGTCCGGGAGGTCCTCGGCCGTCGCGGAGGAGCGAACCGCGACGAACGCCTTCCCATCGTCGAGATTGTCGTAGGCCGCGAGGATACCCTCGCGCATATCGTCCGGAATCTCGGTTCCGAGAATGAGTTCCTCCGCCCGCGATTCGGCACCCGCCAATGCAGCGGAATCCTCGGTGTCAACGTCGGCGGCCTCGAACAACTCCTCCGCGATGCCGGTTTCCTCGATGAACCGCCGGTACGTTTCGGCGGTCACGACGAATCCCGGCGGGACGGGGAGGTCCGCGCCCGTGAGCTCGCCGAGCGAGGCACCTTTGCCACCGACCAGTTCGAGGTCGTTTGCACTGATTTCATCCAGCCAGAGTACAACCATTGCGTATGGGTGGGAACAAGCAGACGGATAAAGAATGTTCCGACTAATTTCGTGAAGAAAAGTAACTCGAAATCGAATATGATTTTCGAATGGCAACCAAAACGCCTTCGTCGCTTCGATTATTCCACGAATAGTTCGAGCAGTTCACTGACAGTATCGTAACATCTGACGGCGCCACTCCGCTGGTCGTAGTCGATGAATCCACAGTCCGCCAGTTTCGGCAGATGATGTTGGTTGAGAGACAGTTGCGTGAGGTTATCATCCAGTCCATCAGTTCGCTCGGAGACGAATTCAGTAAGTTCGACGACATCGGCAGTCTCGGTTCCCGACCTGTGGAAATACAGCAGAACCGCCCTGCGTTCCGGCCGACGCAAGGCCTCGAGTGTCTCGGTGAGGTTCGTCGTCGTTGTTGGTACTGAGCGGTTCGTGTTTTCGCGTGGCGTATTTCTGTCGGTCATGATTCCTCTAAACCATTCGGATAGCAGGTGGAATGAATAGAAACTGCAGACGAGAACTATCCGTGTTGGTGTAATAGAAGATATGTTTGGGCTATAGATATAGTTTTCTATGCTCATGCATAACTTATTGCATAGTTTTGACTCACAACAGGGTTTTGCTGCTGTTAGAAAGGGGAAAAGAGAGGTCGGCTCCGTAGAACGCGAACGGTACTGTGCAGTTCAGAGTTCAATGATGTCGTCATCCTCGGCATCCGGAACGACCAACGTCCCGTCCAGTGCTTTCGTCGCCCGTCCACCGACCCGCACTTTCTCATCAACTCGCACGCGCACGTAGCCCGGCCGGTCCACGAAATGGCCCTGTTCTAGTCGCAGTTCTTCGGGGAATTCGCCGGATTTCGAATCCTGCTCGTTCTCTCCTCTGCTCTCGTCCTCGAACGCACCGAACGCCTTCAAATACTCGCCGACGGCTCCACTCGCGGTTCCGGTGACGGGGTCCTCCGGTATTCCGACTGCGGGGGCGAACATCCGCCCGTGAAGCGTGGATGTCGCATCGATGGCATCGAACGTGAAAATGTAGATTCCCATCGCCTCAACTTCCTCGCCGATTTCGACGACGGCGTCCATGTCGGGGGCTGCGCCTCCGACGTGTGAGAGGAAGTTGACCGGGACGACGAGAACCGGGAATCCGGTGGAAGACACCGCCAGCGGAAGGTCTTCACCCACGTCACGGAGGGCCGCCGGGTCGATGCCGAGTGCGTCGCCCAGTCGGTCGTATTCTATCTCGACGGTGTCGATTTCGGGGTCGTCTTGTGTCATCCAGACCGTCCCGTCCGCTTCCACGTCGATGTCCAGTACGCCGACGTTCGTTTCCAGCGTGTGCGTTCCCGGTTCGATAGCCCCCGTCTCGGACAGATGCGCGTGCGACGCGATGGTCGCGTGCCCGCAGAGGTCGACTTCCGTCGTCGGCGTGAAGTACCGAACCCGTCTGTCAGCAGCTTCGCTTTCCACGAAAAACGCTGTCTCGCTGACCGACAGTTCGCGGGCAATCGCCTGCATCTGGTCCGAAGTGAGGTCGTCGGCTTCCGGAACCACTCCCGCCGCATTTCCGGACAGCGGCTCGTCCGTGAACGCATCCACCAACAGAGTTCGACACGTTTGCATGTCCAATCCGTGGGTTCGGAGCGCTGTTTAAACCTCGGTTCTCAACACATCGGGCGGCTTCGTCGGAGTGATTTTGCTAGTTTTGTGATTGTAGTTACTGAGAAGTAGATTTCGAACGTTCTCGCCCGTTCGCTACGCACAGACGTGTTTGGTTCCGTTTCGATTGTAGTTACTGGGAAGACTACCCCGATAGCCCCCGACCGTTCGCGGTCGCTGTGTGAGATATCCGCGCTCCGCGCCGGGAGAGCAAAGCTCTCCCGAGCCGCCCCTCGCTTCGCTCGCGGCGACACTGCACGCGGATAGTGGCTCACGCAGACGACTAAACGCTGCGCGAACGGTCGGCCCCTTTCAACCCCACCCCACCCCACCCCACCCCACACCGCACCCGCCCCGCTGCACCGCGCCACACCCTCCCCAGCCGATTCCCTGCGGTGCTCCCAATAGTCGCACCTCCGGTCATCCCTCGCGCGCGTTTCTCGCGCGCGCCGTGCGGTTGGTTCGTAGCGTGTAGCCCGTCCAGCCGCGTGGCGCGCGCTGGTACCGACCGGAGGCCAACGGTCGGCCGACGGTCGATGCCAATAGCGTGCGAGGGATGACGAAGGGAGCGTTAGCGACTGGAGTTCTCGTGAACTGGGCGGGACCGAAGGTCCCGCTAGAAGCCGGCGCAAAACGCCGGCGACGCAGTGAACGAGAGCACGGAAGAGCTTGCTCTTCCGGAGGAATCGGTTGGGGAGGGTGTGGCCTGCAGTAGCGGTGCGGAGGCGGTTGCGGTCTTCATTGTTGCTCGGCCGCTGCAATCACAACCGAATCATCAATCTCGTTTCGGAGCGAGTCCAATGGGTGCGTTGCTCCGACAACGTCTCCTCACTCCGAGAGAGCAACGCTCTCTCGTGCTCCCGTTCGCGTGAGCGGGCGGGGACGTTCGAGGAGGTCTGCGTCCCAGCAACTGCACTCAAACACCGATCAAACACGTCTCTTCGAAGCGAGTGGGAGAGGGCACTACTTCCACAGTATGATTACCCGGAAAACGATTCCAGAACCCACTCGGCCGATTATACTGAAAGATACTGTTTTCTACTAAATGATACTAAAAAGAACTATCAAAAGAAACCCGCTCTCAACTCGCCATATTCCTTGCTACGACGAGCTGACGACGTAGCCGCCGGAGACGTGGATGTCGAACGAGTCCGACGACGAGTCGGGAACGTCAAGGGTGACGGAAACGTCTCGGACGAAGTGGCTGTCGCGTGCGTGCTCGGCGGTGAGTTCGAAGGTGGTTCGGTGGCCTTGGGCGGCAAGCCAGCCGGTTCCGGTGGTGGTGCCGGACACCCTCGCAACGGCGTCGATGCGTCCATCGGAGTCGGCTGACCCAGTGGCGGAGAAGGATTCGAGCGATAGCTCCGGTCCGTCGGTCGAAACGGAAACCGTCGTGTCGAACGTTTTGTGGTAAGTCGCCGAGGCGTCGCCGCCACGACCGCCGCTTCCACCACGGTCACCACGGCCACCATCTCTACCGCTTCCACCATCTCCACCACTGCCCCCGCTCCCGCCGCTGCCGGGTTCTTCGGTCAGCAGTTCGACGCCAAGCTGGGATTCGACGGAGCCGATTTTACAGAAGATAGTCTGGCGTGAGGACCCCGCAAAGAGTAGGCCGACGAGTTCGCCGGTCGAGTCCAGGAAGACGGGCGACCCGCTGTCGCCACCCTTCGACATTGGCCCGGTAAGACACTGGTCGCGGAGTTTGATGGTGCCCGCATCGCCATAGTTCACGCGGACAGTCGCGCTGGTGCCCTTCACGTCGCCGTGCGTGACACCGGTGGTTCGCCCCGTCTTCGTCACCGTCTTGCCTTTGAGCGAGCGGTAGTCCTCGCGTCGGATGCTCGTCGGCCACGAATCGTCCAGTTTGTAGTATTCGGTTGATTCCTGTTCGGGAGCGACCGAGCGGGCTGCCACGTCCACCAACGCACCGTCTTCGACGGTGACGTAGCCGCGCAGTTCGCCGGTCTTGTCGTCGGGCATGTTCCCGCCGTCCATCGGCGACGGTTGGATGACGGGTTCGCCGAAGTCAGCTTTGTTGACGCGGGCGTAGACGTGGTTGTTCGAGAGGCGGACGAGGTCGCCTTCTGAAACCGAGTCACCCCAGTTGGCTTTCGAAGTGTCAGTCACGCGGGCAGGATATGGTCCGGCGGTCGCGGCCGTCGATTTCGCGTTTATTTCGCTGATTCCGCCGACGACTGGCCGATGGCGGTCCTTGCGGTCGCCTTCCGCTTCGGGAATGGATTCGAGGAATGCGAGCGCGTCGAAGCCTTCGCGTTCCTCGCCGTAGCCTGCGTCTTCGACGAGGACAGTGACGCCGGAGACCTTCTTTTTCACGTTGTCCTCGTCCATGAGTTCCGCATCGGGGAGCTTCTGGGAGACGAAGACGGTGAGCGTGTTGGAATCCTCGTCGTAATCGACGCCGAGGACGTTTTTGCAATCGAGGAGGTGTTCGAACTCTTGTGTACGTGTCATGGGATGTCAACCGTGGATTATTTTATCGCACGATTCTATGGTATTTAGTCACGGAGAAGCATAATATTGCCGGCTAGAAATTGATAATAGATTGCTGTCATGATGGCTGAAACACACGATTTGCGGGAAATGGGTGTGATTTGAAAGTGTGGTTTGAAGAGACAATTCCCCAGAGAGAACCTTTATCATCCGTCGATGGTATGAGGCGGATTGAGAATTATGAGCGGAACTATGCGCGGTGCGAAAACAGGACACGACGTGGAGGTTGCAGCGGGGGTGTATCGGTTCGGGTCCCGACGCATCAACTGGTACGTTGTAGAGGACGACGGTGAGTTGACGGTGGTCGACGCGGGACTGCCGGGACATTGGGAGGTGTTGCTGGAGGGCATCGACACGCTCGGGTACGGACTCGACGACGTTTCCGCGTTGGTGCTGACACACGGCCATTCCGACCACATTGGCTTTGCCGAACAACTGCGGGAGGAGGGGGGCGTTCCCATCTTTGTCCACGAAGCGGATGCGGCCATGACCAAAGGTGACGGCGGCGGTGCCCCGATGGGAAAGTTTGTCAAAAACGTGTGGCGACCGGCCGTCATCGGTCTGCTAACCGAAATCACTCGCGGCGGTGGTCTGTCCACACCGCCAGCGACCGCCGTCGAGACGTTTGAAAACGGTGCAGTGCTCGACGTGCCGGGAAAACCACGCGTGGTTCACGTCCCCGGTCATTCCGATGGGTCGTGTGCGTTCCATCTCCCTGACCGTGACGTGCTCATCTGTGGTGATGCACTGGCAACCGTGGACATCATCACGGGCAAAAGCCACGGTCCACAATTGATGTCCCTGTTCAGCGGCGACGAGACGAACGCCGACCGCTCGCTCGACGCCATCGAATCGTTCGGTCACGTCACGCTGTTGCCCGGCCACGGCGACCCGTGGACTGGAGAAATGACCGAAGCCGTTCGGTTAGCACACGAACGCGGTCTGTAGGCCGTGTATCCTCTTCCAGCACACCTGTAAACCGTTAAGTGCCACGGCGCGCGAGTTTCGGATAGAATGAGCGATATCCCGGACGATTTCAAATGTACCATCACCAACTGGGATTACATCTACAGCCTCTGCCGTGACGTGAGTGAACAGGTGAAAGACTCCGAGTTCGAGCCAGACGTAATCGTCGCCCTCGCACGTGGTGGCTGGTTTGCGGGGCGGTGTATCTGTGATTTCCTCGGCTTGGACGACCTGACGAGCCTGAAGATGGAACACTACGTCGGCGCAGCCCAGAAGTCCAACGAACCTGAGGTCCGCTATCCCATGCCCGAAGGAAGCGTCGAGGGCAAGGACGTCCTCATCATCGACGACATCGCTGACACTGGTGGCTCCATCAAACACGCCGCCGAGTACGTCAGCGAGCGCGATGCCGGCGAAATCAGGACTGCAACCCTCCAACTCCTCCAAACCAGCGAGTTCGACCCCGACTACATCGGCGAGCGCCTCGAAGAGTGGGCGTGGATGGTCTACCCGTGGAACTTCATCGAAGACATGATCGACATCACCAGCGGCGCACTCGACCGCGCCGACCAAGCGGTGTTCACCAAGGACGACATCCGACACTACCTCAACGATTACCACGACGTGGAGCGCATCCAGATGGAAATCGCTCAACCCGACCGCTTGAGTGAAGTCCTCGACGAGATGGTCCGCCGGGACGTCCTCGAACCCGAAGACGACGGCTGGCGACTCCTGAAGAACGCGACAGGCGTGCAGTAACGACAACGATTTTCAGAAGGTCGTTCGCTATGAGCGGACGTGTTTGGTAGTTCTGCGATTTCAGCAACTGCGATGAAGACGTAGAAATCCCTCGCCCGTTATCGCGAAATTTCTCGGCCTTCAGTCCTCATCACTCCCTCAACCTCATCCCGCGTGACGACGGCGACGTCGCCCGGAATCGTTCGTTTGAGCGCGGCGGTCGCAGCGCCGTATTCGAGCGCAGTCGGAACCGACTCACCCGCCAACCGACGGGCGAGAAACGCGCCGACGAAGGCGTCCCCGGTGCCGATGGGGTCCACGGTATCGGTGTCGAACGAGGGCTGTTCGTGGATTTCGCCGTCGTGGAGCGCCAGCGCACCCTTCGCACCGAGGGTGACGACGACGGTTTCGAACTCCCATTCGTCGGCGAGGTCACGCGCGATGTCCGCCGCATCGCCAGACTGGTTGAGGACGGTTCGGGCGTCGCGCTCGGCGGTGACGAGCACGTTGATTCGGGGGAACAGTTCGGTGAGCGACGCTCGTGCCTCGGCAGGCGACCAGAGTTTCGAGCGGTAGTTCACGTCGAATGCGGTGGTCGTCCCGGCGTCCTGTGCTGTGGCAAGCACTTCGTCAACGGTGGACTCCAGCATGTCGGACAGCGCGGGCGTGATGCCGCTGGTGTAGAATATTTGGGCGTCTCGAACGCGGTCGAGCGGCAGGTCACCTAGCGTCGTCGTCGTGACGGCGGCGTCCGCGCGGTCGTAGATGACGTTGGTCCCGCGCGGGTCGGTGCCGTGTTCGAGGTAGTACGTTCCCTGTCGGCCCTCGTCGCTCCACCCGATTTCGGTGTCGATGCCGTACTGGCGGAGTCCGGCGACGACCCGCCGCCCAAGCGGTGAGTCGGGAAGTTTCGAGGCCCACATCGAATCGGCACCCAGTCGGTGGGCGGCGATGGCGACGTTGCTCTCCGCGCCTGCAGCACGGAGTTCGAGTGAGGATGTGCTTTCGATTCGTTCGCGGTCGGGTGGCGAGAGACGCAACATGGTCTCGCCGAATGTCACGAGGTCGGTCATATTCCGGCAATGAACCCCGGAACTCATAGTTTCCTCGGTGCAACCGCGAAAACGTTCGAAAAAACGAGTTGATTTCAGCTACTCAGGAATCTAGTTCCACGGTCCGAAGCTGGGGTCCACCTTCCGCTCCGTCTTGCTGATGGTGTCGATTTTCTCGATATCTTCGTCGTCCAGTTCGAGGTCGAGGGCGGCGTAGTTGTCCTCGATGTGGTTTTCACTAGTCGCTTTCGGAATGGCGACGACGTTGTCCTTCGACATCACCCACGCGAGGCTGACCTGCGCTTCGCTGACGCCGTGTTTCTCTGCAATCTCGGTTAGTTCGGGCACGTTGAACACTTCCCCACGGGCGAGCGGCGAGTACGCGACGAGCGTGATGTCGTTTTCCTGTGCGTACTCGACCAGTTCGTCCTGCTGGTGGAGCGGGTGCATCTCGACCTGATGGGCGTAGATGGGCGCGTCGAGGATTTCGGCCGCTTTGTCCAGATGCTCGGGTTCGAAGTTGCTCAGCCCGACGTGTTTGATTTTGCCCTCGTCGTACAGTTTGTTGAACGCCGCGAGCGTCTCCTCGGGGTTGTACTCGCGAGCGGGCCAGTGAACGTACAGCAGGTCTACGTAGTCCGTGCCGAGTTTGTCCAGACTCTCCTCGGTCGTTTCGAGCACGTCTTCGTGTTCGAGGTTGTCTATCCACACCTTCGTGGCGAGGAAGAAGTCCTCCCGGTCCACCGACGAGTCGGCGATGCCCTGCCCGACGTGCTCCTCGTTGCCGTAGGCCTGAGCGGTATCGACATGCTCGTAGCCCAAATCCAGCGCGTGCTCGACGCTGTGTGCACACTCGTCGCCGTTCGTGTTTTCCCACGTCCCGATACCCAGTTTCGGAATTCCGTCGCTGTCAGCGTCGTATGTCATCGTACGTTTCGAAAGGGGTAGGAGGGAAAAAGCGGTTGTGGCGGCGGAAATTCTGTCGGGGTTCGAAACCGGGTGGCTGAAAGGAGTTTCGGCCTCGCCGTCGCTTACGGATCGGAGGAATCGTATGGAGAGCAGAATCGTGCAGGAGTTCGTGGAACGTTCTCGATAACTGCATGTTTCGGAGAACTTAACCACCCGCCGGAAGACACCTCGTGTATGCGAATCACACTCTTAGGGGGAACTGGCGACATCGGACAGGCACTCGCGCTCCGCTGGGCGTTCGACACCGACCACGAAGTCATCATTGGCTCGCGCGACCCGGAGAAAGCCCGCACGAAGGCCGAAGAGTACGAAACCGAACTCGACAGTTTGGGCGTCTCCCGCTCCATCAACGGTTTCAAAAACGGCATGGCCGCCGAACGTGGAGACATCGTCGTCCTCGCCGTCCCGCCGTTCCACATCCGCGACACGGTGGAATCCGTCGCCGACCGACTCGGCGACGTGGACGTGCTCGTCACGCCCGCCGTCGGGATGAACCGCGATGACTCCGGCTTCCACTACAAGCCACCCAAAGCCGGCAGCGTTACCGAACTCGTCGCCGACACTGCACCGGATGGCATTCCGGTCGTCGGCGCGTTCCACAACCTCTCTGCGGACCGACTCGCCGATCTCGAACTCGACATCGAACAGGACACGCTCATCGTCGGCGACGACGAGGACGCAAAGGAGATGGTCCGACGACTCGCCGAAGAAATCGAGGGACTGCGGGTACTCGACGCTGGCGGCATTGCAAACAGCGCGGAAGTCGAGAGCATGACGCCACTTCTCATCAACCTCGCGATGAAAAACAAGGGAATGCACGACGTCGGTGTTCGATTCGAATAGCGGTCGCTGGTCGCTGGTCGCTCTCTTCGACTGCCACAAAAAACGATTTTCGGCGAACTTATGCGCCCGCTTGCTCCAGAACGCGCTCCAAATCGTCACGCTGGGTGACGCCGACGAAGCGTTCGACGACGCCCTCATCGTCCTCGATGACGATGGTCGGAATCGAACGAACCTGATACTCGTTGGCGATGTCCTGATGCTCGTCTACGTCTACCTTCTCGAATTCAACGCTCTCGTCCCAGTCTTCCTCCAAGTCTTCGAGAATCGGGTCTTGGGTCTTGCACGGGCCACACCAATCTGCGTAGAAATCGAGTAGTTTCACGGTCATGCGTTTCTCTTGTGAGGTTCTCTCGCCGCGTGCATAAGGGTTTCTTCCTCCCTCGACTCTGCCGCCAGTTGTCATCACACCGCTCGACATATCGCTGTCAGCGAATCACCGCAAGCCGCCGGTTTATTTCCTGTTCCATCCAGTCGGCGAGTTCCTCTGGGTCCTCGTCGCGGAACGCCGCAAACTTATCGAAGACGCCCGTGTGTCCGAGAAATCTGACGGCATCGTACACGGGGCGTCGTTCCTCGAAGCCGTCCGGGAGACTACCAGCCTGCTCACGGTAACCGTCGTAGAACGCGGCAGTGACTTCTTCGGGACCGTCGGTACGGAGCGAGTCGATTTGCAGGTTCCGCGCCCGCTCTACGTCACGAACCGGGTCGCCGACGCGATTCATTCGTCCATGCACGAACGTTTGCCGTGTCGAACAAATGAATTGGGGAACGGTGAGAACGACTAGGAACCCATTCCCGCTTCCCGTTCGTATCGTTCACCTCTTCGACGCGAAAACGTCCTCGTTGCGAAAGGTTTACGCCGTCCGCTCTCGGAAGCGAAAGCATGAGCAGTGGTCAAAACTCCGGTGGGCTGATGTCCAGCGCCGGACTCGTTCGATATTTCGATGCGGAAGACCGGAACGCGGTTCGAATCGACCCCAGAACGGTCGTCGCGTTCGGCGTCTTCTTCGGCGTCTTCATCATGGTCCTGAACTACCTCGCGATATAACGAGGCCCTTTTCCCGACCTGCTTCGAACTACCTGTATGAGTCTTACCGCTGGCGTCATCGCTGTCCAAGGCGACGTGAGCGAGCACGCTGACGCGATTCGACGGGCCGGAACCGCCCACGAAAAACCCGTCTCAGTCTCCGAAATTCGACAGTCAGGCATCGTTCCTGACTGCGACCTTCTTCGTATGCCGGGCGGCGAATCCACCGCCATCTCTCGACTTCTCCAATCGGAAGGCATCGCCCCCGAAATTCAGGACCACGTGGCGGCTGGAAAACCGATTCTCGCCACCTGTGCCGGTCTCATCGTTGCCGCCGAGGACGCGGGTGACGAACGGGTGGAGAACCTCGACTTGCTCGATGTGACCGTCGAGCGAAACGCCTTCGGCCGCCAGAAGGACAGTTTCGAAGCACCGCTCGACGTAACCGGACTGGATGACCCGTTCCCCGCCGTGTTCATCCGCGCACCGCTCATCAGCGAGGTCGGGTCGGCAACCGTTCTCGCGGAGTGGGACGGGCGACCGGTTGCGGTGCAGGACGGGCCGGTCATCGGTACATCGTTCCATCCCGAGTTGACACCTGATGACCGACTTCACGAACTCGCGTTTTTCCGCGACGAGTAGCGATTTTCGCCGCTGGTAAGCAGGTTTTTGCCGGTGGGCACCTTCGATTCCGTATGGACGTTTCAATCGATTCGGTACGTGTCGCCTCGACGGGGGAGGGGCCGCTTCCGGTGGTCGTCCTCACACCGGTCGACGGTGACGATGTTCTCCCGATTTTCATCCGATTCGAGGAGGGCATCAGTATCGCCCGTGGGATGGAAGCCGAGGACATCGGACGACCTCTCACTCACGATTTGCTCCTTGACGTGATGGAGGAACTCGGTGGACGTGTCGAACGTGTCGTCGTCAGCGAACTGGACGACAACACGTACATCGCCGACCTTCACATCCAGACTCCACGTGGGCACGAAGTCGTGGACGCTCGTCCCAGCGATTCGCTCGCGTTGGCTTCCCGCACCGGAACGCCGATAGAAGTCGCCGACGAGGTGTTCGAACACGGACAGCAGGAACGCGAACAGTTCGATGACCTTCAAGACATTCGGGAGATAGCTCAAATCGGACCATGAACGACACATTGGACGACCTGTTCGAAGTCATCGAAGACAGAAAGGAGACGCTTCCGGAAGACTCCTACACCGCATCGCTGTTCACCCACGAGAAGGGCGAAAACGCCGTCCTCGAAAAGTTGGGCGAGGAGATGACGGAACTCATCCTCGCGGCCAAGGACGACGACCATGAGGAAATTTCCTACGAGGGAGCCGACGTCATCTATCACCTGCTCGTCTTGCTCTCCATGAAGGACATGGAGCCGGCGGACCTGCGAGAGGAACTGGAATCACGGCACTGAACCGCTTTACAATCGACAACGCAGCTGCTCTTTTCCGTGACGACGAAAAAATAACGAATCTGATTTAGCTGACGAGTTTCTGCTCACCGCGCTCCACGACGATGCGGCACGGCGGGGAAATCTTGTTGTACGCACGGCGAAGCGCGTCCTTCACGACCGGCGCGTCGTCCACGGTACACCACGCGGTGAACACTCGCTCACCGTTGGCGATTCGTGCGGCCGTTCCGACCGGCTTCCCGAACGCCTGTCGCATTCCGTCGGAAACACGGTCCGCACCCGCACCGGTTGCCTGCTTGTTCTCACGCAGGACCTGGTGGGGGAACTTGCGGAGAATCATCTTGTAGCCGGTTTCGCCGATGTTCTTGAGCAGGAAGCGGTTCGCCGAAAGGCGGGAGGCTTCCAGCGCACCGTGACGAAGCTGGCACTCTTCTTCGACGATGAGCGAGATCTGAACGGGGTAGTCGTCCTCGTTGCTGTCCACTTCGCCCATCTTGTACTGTGCGATCTTCGAACCCGGAATTCCGGTGATGTATTCGCGTCGGGTGTACGAGGGCTTGTCGATGGCCCGGTACATCGAGGCAGGTTTGTCGGACATAGTTACTACCGAATCTGTGGGTCAGGGCGTGAATAAACCCTTCGAAGCGCGTTCGTTGCCTACTGGACGAAATCGCCGACGAAACGGTCGGGAACGTACGCCAGCATGTGGTCCGGAATCCGCACAACCAGCCACTCCGCGATGGAGACAAGCGGCTTCCGCAGAAGCGCGTAAACGGCCGAAAGCAGGACTGCAGCGACGACGAGCGTTTGAATCGTTCCGTCGTACAGCGCGATGCTCGGCAGCGCAACCACAACGCCGAGCGCGAAGTCCTCCGGTGCACCGTCGTAGCGAATCCAGCGACGGGGCGAAATCCACTGGCCGCGGAAGTGGTCGTACACTGCACGCTCGGATTGGCCGAGCCACGGTTTGAGCTCCAGACCGCCACCGAACGCGTCCGAGACGGAGTGGACCGCCGCCGCGAGGAGGAAAAAGCCGACCGCGAATGTCCACACGTTCGGGGCGATTACTGCAATTGCCAGTGCCGCTGCCGCCGCAATCGAGAAGTACACCGGGAAATGCAGGGTCTTTCTGTGACCCGAGTACAGGTCCAAATCCGGGAATACGCCGCCGGCAAACCCGGCACAAACCGCGACGGGAGCCAACTCCGGTGCGACGAAGAGCGAGGCACTCCCGAGCAGCACGCCGACGAGGGCGTGCGTCGTTGCCATCATACTAACTCCGATAGGAAAGGTTTGCATAAACACCTGTCGGAATGCTTCGTGGTAGCACGAACCATCTCTGTAAGCGCTGAATTCAGAGTCAGTGTTTATTCCCCCCATCCCCTATCGAACGATGAGATGCAGACTCGTCTCTCTTCGTATCGCCTCGTCCGATTCCTGCAACTCGTCATCGCAGCCATCGCTTTCGTCGGCCTTGCAACACTGAACGCTGGAGTGTTGGTGAACGGCGTCTTCGCGCTCGCGGTAACGTTCCTCCCCGGCGTTTTGAAACGCGACTACCACCTTTCGCTTAGCCCGACACTGACCCTGTGGATTACGGTCGCCGTCTTTCTCCACGTCCTCGGTATGCTCGGACTGTACGAGGAATTCTGGTGGTGGGACCACCTCACGCACTTGTTCTCGGCGACGCTCATCGCAGGCATCGGCTACGCGACTGCACGCGCCTTCGACGAGTATTCCGATGCGGTCTCCTTCCCGCCACGATTCATGTTCGTCTACATCTTTCTGTTCACGCTCGCCGCCGGCGTCGTCTGGGAAGTGTTCGAGTTCACCGCAAGAATGGGTGCTCGGTCAGTTGGCGTCCAACCCGTCCTCATTCAATATGGGTTGAGCGACACCATCATCGACCTCATCTTCGACGCCGCGGGTGCGGCGTTAGTCGCACTGTTCGGTACCAGCGTGCTCGCCGGGACGGTTGAGATGCTTCTCGCACGACTTTCGAGTCGGGAGTGAGTTTGTCGGAGGGATTTGGGATGAACACGTGCGTGGCAGAAAAATCGAGCGGGAGGTTACTGTTCGCCGTACCACTCTTCCTCGAATCGTTCGACGAACTCCGCCAAAAACGCGTGACGCTCTTCGGCCAGCGTCCGCGCCGTCTCCGTGTTCATTTCCTCTTTGAGGTGGAACAGTTTGTCCTCGAAATGGTAGAGGCCTGAATACTCGTCGGTGTCCGGGGCCCACAGGCGATTCCCGACGACCCCGGTGAAGGCGAAATTTCGGGCGATGCCGACCGCACCGATGGCATCGAGGTTGTCCGCGTCTTGGAGCACGAGCGCTTCTATGGTTTGGGCGGGGTTTTCCTCCCCTTTGAATTCGTACTCGTCGTGAACTTCCACACAGTGGAGCACTGGCGCTATCTTCTTCTGTGGAAACGCGGTCGCCTCCAAAATCGACCGGACCTCGGAAAGCGACTCCTCGGGGTGTACGTACTCGTCGTCATCCCCCATCGAACGATGGATGTCGTGCGTGAGTGACGACGCGCCGACAACAGCAACGTCAGCATCTTCTTCCTCGGCGATTCGCACGGCCACGTTGAACACGCGCCACGCGTGGTCGAGGTCATGGCCCGACGAATCGTCGCCAATCCATTCTTCCATCGCTGCTTCGATTTCGTGAAAGACTTCCTGCTTCGAGATATCCGCCGGCATATTCCGACTGAGAGAATGCGATTTGTCCGCCATACCTGCCGGTTATCTGTCCGATTTGAAAAATCTACGCTCCATGCAGTTACTATCGCCGGTCCGAATCAGCCATCAATCGAAGTTTCCAACCAAATTCGACTCGCTCACTCCTGCGAGTAATCCCAGCCGGTCACGTCGCTCGGAAGGATTTCGCCGTTGATGTGCCACGTCCGAGGGCGGTAGGCGACGACGAGGATACCGGCGTAGAACGCGACGACGACGCCCGTGACGATTGTTCCGGGAATCATTCCGATTGCCGCTGACTGTGGCCACTGTGTCGATGGGGAGTACGCCGTCAACTGGAACACCCACGCCACGAGCAGGATGAAAAAGAGCGGGGCGTACACCCGGCGCAGTCGGTGGGCCAGCGCTTCCTCCAAGGACACTTTCATCTTCGGGTGGCGGTAGTCCTGAGCTAATTTCTGCCGCCATTGCTCATCCACCACGCCTGACGAATCGTCCAGTGCCAGCGCAAAGACGTTCTGCTGAAGCATCCGAACCCGCGAGCGCCAGATGTCGTACGCACGATAGCGTCGGGCTTCGATGAGCAGAAAGATGCTTACCGTGATGATGGCGAGGAGGACGATGTAGTGGGGATTGTTTCGACTCGAAAAGGCCCACGTCAGGATGGCCGCCATCAACGTTATCGCCCAATTGCTCGTCCGGTCGAGTCGTTCGCGCCAGAATTTCATGCGGTGGATCTCTCCACGGTACATGTGCGCAAGCGCTGAACTCGGTCCCATGTTCTCCTCGAACAATCCCGACCCGACGTTTGTGCCGTCGTTGTTCGATGATTCGTGTGGTTCGTTAGTTGTCATGGCTCGATGACGTAGATCGGATACTTAGCAGTATTGTGCTGTATGGTGAAAACCGTGGTGGTTTGGTCCGCAAGCGATTCGGCTATCGAATCGAGCATGCTCACGGTCATCGAATCGCATGGCCACACGGTCGCATCGCTCGCCGGTTGGATGCGCTGAAAAGTTTGGTGTTAAAGTAGTAATCGCAAAACTATCGCCCGATTACAGACGGGTGACGTTTTTCGCGCGGGGGCCTTTCTGGGCCTGTTCAATATCGAATTCTATCTCTTGTCCCTCTTCGAGGTCAGCGCCGCCCACGTCTTCCATGTGGAAGAAAACGTCGTCGTCCGCGTCGTCCGTAGAGATGAAACCGTAGCCGCCAGTGTCGTTGAAGAAATCAACTTTGCCTTTCGCCATTGCTATTGAATGGAGTGGTGCCTTCCTGATAATACTTCCGAGAGTGGTGTTACCATGAATACTAGCGTTCACTCTCCGAGCAACCGCGCAACCCCGCCCGCGATGAGGGCGAGCGCGCCAGTGATGAACGTCCCGGGAATTGGGAGGAAGAACAGTACGACTCCGAGGGCGAGAATGATGGTGGATACTCTCATGACGGACAGTGATTCAATTGGCCCACGGTTACGGTTTGTGGGTGAATACGCAAGCCGATGTTATCCCGCCGCTCCGGTAATCAACACGCCGACGACGATAAGCACCATCAACGCCCCGCAACAGCCGACATCCGCATGACCATCGTTCCCGGCATCGGCAGTGCACGGGCTACGAGAAGGAGCTACGCGAGCGCTACGAGTCCGTACGTGAACAGGACGACCGGCTGTCGTTGGCGGCTGAGAAACGCCCACACCGGACGCGAAATGCATCTCATGAGTCCCCCTTTTTCAACGAAGTTAGGTCACCAGCGGGTATAACCGTCTCCGACAGAACTTGTTACAGCCTTTCAGTCGTCCGCAGACGCCGCTTCCGGACGATATTCTCGGCTGACGACTTTCCACCGCCCGGTCGAAAATCGGTAGTAGTTGAGAACCGCCGGAACCGTCGTTTCGGCGATGTAGGAGAGGTAGAGTCCCCAGAGACCAAGCGATGTCACGGTGCCGAGATACGCCGCCGGAATCGAACAGAGAAACATCCCGGCCGCTTGGGCGAAGAACGGCCAACGGGTGTCGCCACTGGCATCGAAGGGGCCGGTAACCGCGCCGTTGACGCCCTGTGCCAATATCGCGAAACAGGAGACGTACACCAACCCAACCGCAATCGGTACCGACTTGTCGGCCGGATCGGAGATGAACAGGAGCACAATGGGTTTGGCGAACACGAACACGATTGCCGCTGCGACGAAGTACGTTGCTACAGAGAAGCGGATGACATCACGGGCGTACGTTTCTGCACCCTGTTCGTTCCCGACTCCAAGTTCCTGCCCGACGAGGCTGCTCGACGCCAGTCCAAATCCCCAGCCAGGGGTGTTCATCAGCCCCCAAATCCGCCGACTGATGACGTAGGCCGCGGCGACGTTCTGGCCGAACACGTTCACGATGGCCAGCATCGGGAATTTCGCGACCGTCCACACCATGTTCCGGCCGACGACGGGCAAGCCAATGCGAACCAATTGCCCAAACGTTTCCGCGTCGAAGTACGTCCCGAAGGGGTCAACCTTCACCGGGAGGTCGCCCATTCCGGGAAGTTCACCATTGATGATAGCGACGGCGAACACGACGGTCACGACGATGTTCGAGAGCAGGGTTCCCCACGCCGCACCGGCGACACTCCACCCAAATCCGAAGACGAAAACGGCGCTCAGTACGATGTTGCTCACGGCACCACCCGCTCGGATTACCATCGGTGTCCACGCGTCGTCGGCACCGATGTAAATTCGACTGCCAACGAGGTTGAGCGACGCGAGCGGGACACCCAGCGCGATGATGTGGAGATATGTCGCGCCCAGTCGAACGATGGCCGGTTTGTCGGTGATAAGCGAGATGAGTTCCGACGAGAACAGCCAGAAGATCGCCGCGACGGGCACGGAGACCAATAGGACGAGCGCGATGCTCGACCGAATCGCTTGGCCCATCTCCTCGTACGCTTCTGCACCATAGCGCTGTGAGACGAGCGCAATCGTTCCGCCAGCGAACCCGCCGCCGAGCGAGAACGCCATCCCCCAAAACGGCGAGGCGAAGCCAACGCCAGCGATGGCTGCGGGACCGATGGCGATGCCGACGAACGCCACGTCGACGGCGTTCTTCGACATGCGCGCGATTCCGGTGACGATGCGCGGCCACGCCAAATCCGTCGTCCGCCGGACGTTTTTCGGTTCGACGAGGCCGAGACGGGAGAGCGAGAGACCGATACCGAGGATTAGCAACCGGACCGGGTTCGGGAAACGGGAGTCCACACATACCGTTTCGAATCGAAACTAAAAGTTCCTTTCAAATGCGGTAAGGGAAGACGAATTCGACCACGCTGAACGTCACCGTTGACGACACGCCACCGATTATCACGTTGGTCCCGCCACGTCAAGGCCATATTTCGAAAGGAACGGCTGCAACAGTCCGGGTTGCCGACCCGACGCTCCCCGGTGGCGTGGTCAATATAACCGGCTCGACCGAAAGCGAGACATCTGCTCACTTTCTTGCACGAGCTATGCTGGATCCTTTATCCGGACTGTGAAGCGTTCCGTCAGCGGTCACACCGCGTCCGGACCACGCTTCCCGGTTCGAATTTGGACGGCCGATTCCACGTCTTGGACGAATATCTTCCCGTCGCCTTTTTCGCCCGTGTATGCAGCCTCACGTATCGCATCGACGACATCGTGAGCAGGGATGTCGGCGACGACGCATTCGAGTTTCACTTTCTCGTGAAGGTCGACGATGTATTCTTCACCCCGCCACTGTCCCGTTTTCGCCGGTTGGCTCCCTCGACCATGAACGTTGGAGACGGTCAGGGAAGGGGCACCTACCTCGACGAGTGCCTGTTTCACATCGGAGAGCTGATCCGGGCGAAAGTAGGCAATTATCATCTTGATGTCGTATTCTTCGGTGGAACTGTCGCTCATAAGCTACGTCATTTCGTCATCGGCCTTACCTCCATCGGCTCGAAAGCCCGTGGCGGTATCACCGAACTCGGGATACGTGTCAATGCCGTGCTCCACCAAATCGAGACCGGAAAGTTCGCTATCACGACTGACGCGTGCTTGGCCAGTCAGGGTCCCAGCCTTGAACAGCAGGAACGTGGAGATAGCGGTCCACCCGCCGATGAGCGCGACACCGACGAACTGGATACCGACCTGTGTGAGGCCAGCCGACCCGGTCGAGACCAGCGGATAGACCACGATACCGAGGATGCCTGCCGTCCCGTGCACCGGAAAGACTGCACAGACATCGTCGATGTGGGTTCTGTTCTCGACGAACTCGAACACCAGCGGGAGCTGTACACCCGCGAGCGTACCGATGAGGAGAGCACCTGGCCAGGTGAGCACGTTGGCAGCACCCGTGACACCGACCAGTCCGGCCAACATTCCGTTGGCGAGATACAGCGTGTCGACGTTGTCCGTTCGGACCCACGTCACGAAGCCAGCAGCGAGTCCACCAGTGACCATACCGAGCGTGGTCACGATGACGACGCGACCGACGTACGTGAAGTCGGCCAACTGGACCGTACCGCCTTGCACCTCCAGGACCTTCACGGCCGTGCCCACGTTAAACCCGAACCAGCCGAACGCCAGAATGAGGGTACCGAGCACCGCAAGGGTGACCGAGTGGCCTGGGATTACGTTCGCGGACCCATCCTCGTTGAATCGGCCGATTCTGGGTTTAAGCACGAACGCGGCAACCAGTCCGGAGATACCTCCCAGTGCGTGAACGACTGCCCCACCAGCGAAGTCGTGAAACCCGATTGCGGCGAGCAACCCGCCGTTCCAGACGAGTCCGACCGCGACGGGATAAATAAACCCTGCGATTGCGATGGTGTAGAATACATACATCCGCGGTCGACACCGTCCGGCGACGCCACCGCTTACGATGTTCGCGGCTGCGATGGCGAACACGCCACCGAACAGCCAGTGAACCCACTGGACCGACCCACCGTTCAAGTAGGCGAACGCTGTCCCGATGGCAAGTGGGTCGCCGCCCGTCACCTGCCCGACGATGTTCGCTACTCCTGCCCCGACAAGGAAGTAAACGAGCAGACCCACGCAGAGCGTCACCAACGTCTGCGTGAGTTGGTTCGCGACATTTTTGGCTCTGACCTGCCCCGCTTCTAGCATCGCAAACCCTGCTTTCATGAAGAAAATCAAAAACGACGCTATCAACACCCACACCAAGTTTATTCCCTGCACTACCGCCGCCATGTCGCTCATCCCTGACCCTCCTCAATTTTTGAATGAACGTCTACTCTATTTTGATACCTCTGTTGTCTTGTGCTCATCAAGTCGACTATGGTTTTTAGAAGGCCATTATTCAATCATGGGGTTTTTAATGTAATATTTCCTGCCCCAAAACTGGGCAAATCAAGTATCTTGTGACTAATGAAAACAATATTAGGTTGTAAAGCACGAACTTTGAAAACAAATTCTGCCACAGAAATGGACAAACGTTCAGCTATCTGATTGCCCTCAGTACGTCCTCTCTGCGGCGCGCGGGTGACATATTCGAGACCAGATTCTCCGCTCACGCTTCAGTCGCTTCGCTCCTTCACTAGTTCGCCGAAAAGTATGCCCCCCGGATTCGAACAACGCCGAGACGGTTGCCTCACGTTGTTCGGCGCTGCGTCTCGTCTACTTAAAATCCGCTCGGATTCCATTTCTGTTGCTCACGATGTTGTTCGCAACAGAAATGCCGCCTCCCGGATTTGAACCGAAACCAGACGTGCTCACTTCGTTGCGCGCGACTGGTAGGATTCAAATCACGGTCGGTAAGAAACTTTCCGCTCGGCGTGATTGCCTCGCGGAAAAGTATGCCGCCTCCCGGATTTGAACAACGCCCGAGAACCTGCGCTCCGCACAGAACCTCGGTCTAATTCAAACCGCGGTCGGGTGCAGTTTCACGGCCGACGGCTCACTCGCTACGCTCGTTCACATTGTCAGCCGTAGAAACATGCCGCCTCCCGGATTTGAACCGGGGACAGCTCGATCTTCAGTCGAGTGCTCTCCCAGTCTGAGCTAAGGCGGCTCATTCTGGAAAAGGTGGATGGTACAAAAAAGGATTTCGAAATCCACCGGACGGAAGACGAATCGGGCAGAGTCGCTTATACCTGTGTCGGCGGGCAACACAAGCCATTTATCGACGGTCGTGATAGGTACTGACATGGGAGACCGTGCCTGCTATTTGGAATTTTGTCCCGCATGCGACGCGCAGGTGACGATAGTTGATGAGCAGTGTCCCAACTGTGGACATCCACTTTCAAATTCTAAGCCAGATTCGACGAAATGAGCGCAGAAAATACCATTGTTGTTCGAAGATGTCACACTTAGAACGGCAGAAAGCGGAGAATCCCGCAGCTGGGAGAAAACTTATACCAGCACGGTCCCGCAGTTCGATATACCCACATGGTGCAAGAGAACACCGAGAAATGGGACGACTGCTTGGAACGCGAAATCGACGGCGGGGTCGAACTGTACGACCCCGACAATGACGACGCATGGATTTGGTCCAACTTCGGCGTCGAACTGTCGTGGGAATCGTAGTCGAGGAACGTTCGACACCGCCCGACTGCTATCCCGTCGTCTACTTTCGGTGCTCTCATCTTACTCGTGCTGTTCACCTATTCGTCCTGTCTACCGACTCGTCCCGTCCACTCGCTCGTGCCGTCAGCCATTCGCACCGTTCAATACTCGATTCTATCGTCCGTTATTTTGCGCCAATATGTAATGGGACAACAAAATAAGATATATATTCTATCGTTTATTGTGAATATGCAAACAGGACTGTCCGTTTGAGGGTACGTTCGTTCAACCGTACTCCCGTTCTACCAGTCCCGCCCTCCTCCATCATGAACATTACATCCTTCGAACGCGAAACGCTCGATTCCCCCCCGCTCGTCGTTTTCGGATTCCTCCTCCTCGGAATTCTCGAAACGCTCAGTCGGTATTTTCGAATCTTGTACAGCACACAGCAACCACACGTTGACGTTCGGTGTTGCTGGCGGCCACTCGCGAACGCCGTACTCGCGGGGAAACCGATCTATATCCGCCCAGTCGTGGACAACAAACCGCCGCTGTTCGAACTCCTCAACGTAACAATCGCATCGACGGGGCAGTACTTGCTCGTGTTTTTCGTCCTGCTTGGGGTCGTCAACGCCTGTTCAGCTATCCTCCTCTGGCGAATCTGTGCCGACCGTGGTGCTGCCCGTGTCGGACTTATCGCCGGCGTGTTGTTCCTGACGAGCGTCCCCGCCACGGGTGGCACGGTGGTAAACGTGCGCTCGTTTGCAATTGCGGGCATCCTCCTCGCACTGTGGGTCGAACACCCACTCGCACGCGGTGCAATCGTCGCCGCCGCAGGTCTCTTCTCCCAGCACGCGGTGTTCGCCGTTCCCGCGCTCGCGTATGACCGTCTCCGGTATCTCGACCGGGATTCGAGTCTCCAATGGCTCGCCCGATTCGTTGCCGGTGGGGTCGGCGTCCTCGCCGTCTCGTTCGGATTCGTGTACGTCGTCTGGGGAGCACAATCCTTTCAGGGTGCGCTCTACTGGTCGTTCGGCGCTGCGGAGAAGTACACGACAAATCCGGTCGTTCCGTCGGTTATCGGCGATACACACCGGTGGATGGAGGCACTGTATCACGGCGTCATCAAGCACCTGTTTCTCATCGTCCCGGCGACCATTATCGTCCACTTGGCCGCGACCGAACGCGGCTCGAACCGGGTGATCCGTTCGACCAATGCCCCACTCGTGACGACGACGTTCCTCGCACTCTCGATGTCGATTCCGTTGCTCGTCCGGGCGTACCGTGCCTACTGGCTGTACCCGCTCCCCTTCCTCGCGCTATTGGCAAGCATCGGCTATCAGCAGTTCTTCACGGTTGGAAGGAGTGAACTCCCACCGACGGAGGAAATCAATCCCGAAAAGCGTCGCCGCGTTGATGACGAGTCATCGTAATCTCGGCCGCGACGACAGTAAATTACGACAACACCACAAAAATTACAAGCAATTTCTTTCCAAAAGCATGATCCCGATGAAACGAAATCGACGGGCCTTCCTCACTACCGTAGGGGCCGGGGTACTCGGAGGCTGCACCGGAAACTCTGCCGATTCGACCTCGTCGGACGAAACGAGTACCTCCGAAACTCACACTACGAACCACGGTCGAACCACGACCGCCACGACTGATTCGACCGAGACGCAGACGAAGACCGATGAAACTGATGACATCCACCACAAAACAACCATCGGGTTCGCTGGAGATACGATGGTTGGACGGGGTCTCAACGGGATTTACGGCGACAAAGACACCGATGCAGCAGCCATTTGGGGCGACTTCCAGCCCCGTCTCACTGCCCTCGACGGTGTTTTCTGCAACCTCGAATGCTGTCTTTCGAAACGCGGTGAACGATTCCCTAACCGGGCGTACTACTTCCGCGGAAATCCGGAGTGGGTAGTTCCGGCACTGAATGCCGGAAACGTTCGATTCGCGAATCTGGCAAACAACCACGCGATGGATTTCGGCCCGGTTGCCCTTCTCGACACGATTGACGCGCTCGATGTAGGAGGAATCGAAAATGCAGGTACCGGTAAGACCCCGGCGGCAGCACGCGCACCAACCACGTTCTCCGTTGGAGGCCTCGATGTCGCCGTCGTCTCGTTCGCGGACCAGTACGAAGTGTACGCCGCGACCGACGACCGGGCAGGAATCGCTTACGCCAAGACCGACCCTGAAAATCCGACCACGCAACGCGTCGTGGGCAACGCCATCGAGCGCGCACACTCGACGAACCCGGACTTGCTCGTCGTTTCGGTTCACTGGGGGGATAACTGGGTCGAGCGTCCCAATGACCGACTCGTCTCGTTCGGCCACTGGCTCATCGATCAGGGTGCCGACCTCGTTCACGGCCACAGCGCGCACGTCGTGCAAGCAGTCGAACAGTACAATGATGGCGTTATCCTTCACGATACTGGCGACCTCGTGGACGATTTCGGGACGAAAGACGACCTGGGTAATCACAAAAGCTACCTCTTCGAAGTAACGCTCAACGGCGGGGAGTTCGAGGAGATACGGCTCGTTCCGTTCTACGACGACCACGGCGTCTCGAAAGCGAACGAGAACGTCGCGGCGTGGCTCCGACAGACGATGCGTAATCGCTCCGAGCCGTTCGAGACGACGTACAAACGGGATGGCAAGGACCTTGTCGTCCAGTTGTGAGTCGGTCGTCTCCGAGTCTACTGAACACAGCTGGTTACTCGTTATCGGCGATTACTCGGTATGTTGTCTCGCGGAAAATCCAGTGGGTTCGGGCGGATTCGAACCACGCCAAGACGTGCTCACTTCGTTGCGCGCGTCTGGTCTACTTCGAATCAGCCGAACGCTTCCTTTTGTGGCGCAGGCGGTTCGCTTCGCTCACCGTGTAGCGCCACAAAATCCAGTGGGTTCGGGCGGATTCGAACCATGGAAGGCCCAGAGGGGCCTTCTGGCTCTCGTTCGCAAGCTCACGAGAACACCGACATCGGCCAAGTAAGGGTCGCGTCATTGCGCTCTCCCTCTCTTTTGATTCACTATGGAGAGCAAACCATGGCAGAATCAATTACACCGGAAGAAGCAGTCGAACTGTACTTGAAAGACCGGAAATCAGAAGTTGCTAAATCAACACACACGAATCACAAATACAGACTCTGGCGGTTTCTTGAATGGTGCGAAGCAGCAGAGTTCGACGACATGAGCGAGATTACGGGGAAGAAGATATACGAATACAAAATCTGGCGACGAGAGGAAGGAGAGGTGAATTCAGTCACGCTAAACAATCAACTTCGGACCTTTCGAGTCTTCTTGCGCTTCTGCGAATCCGTTGACTTTGTCGAAAAGGGAACTGCTGAACGGGTAATGCTCCCAGATATTGATCCCGGAGAGGATTCACGGGATACGATGATTGACCCGGATACCGCTCGATCAGATCCTCGATTACTTAGAGAAATTCGAATATGCGACTCTTCGGCATTGTTTGTTCTATCTGATGTGGCATACGGGTATGCGGATGGGAAGTGTTCGTGCTTTAGATCTCAATGACTATCACCCTGAAGAGCAGTATATCGAAATTCTCCATCGACCGAAGAGCGAAACACCATTGAAAAACAAGCACGCTGGAGAACGAGAAGTACACTTGAAACAAGATCTTCTGTACTATCCTAGACGACTATATCCAAATTCATCGGCCAGACGTAATCGATGAACACAGGAGAAATCCACTCTTCACCACGAAAAGCGGACGAGCTTACAAAACCATCATTCAAAAACACATCTACGCTGTAACTCGTCCCTGCCACTATACAGGAGATTGCCCTCACGGACGAACTATAGAAGAATGCGAAGGGAATCCCTACGATGCAGCGAGTAAATGCCCATCAAGTGTTTCTCCTCATCCAATACGACGGAGTGCGATCACGGCTCATCTGAATGCGGATGTTCCGAAAGAGCTTGCAGCTGATCGGATGAACGTCAGTACGAAAGTACTTGATAAGCATTACGATGCTCGAAGCGAGAGTGAGAAGCGAGAGCTACGGAGAGGCTATCTCAACAACCTCTTAGCGGATAGTGGGTTCTAACTCGATTTTCTTGATGAGATCATATCCAAAACATACATGTAATAACTCTTTGATAAGGTAGATAATGACTGTCGAATCTGACGGGAAAACGGAACCAGATATTAATAACCAGAATTTCGCAGAAGAAGTTCTCGGGATCTGGGAAAAAAGAGGATATAAAACAAAATTAAAGAATTCTGGAAGTCATCAATTCAGTTCTTAGCAAAAGGTGAGCAGTTAGAATTGATTTGGCCAGCCACAACCAAAGTTAGTAAAAGACATATAAATTATCTATACACGCTATCAGAAAAACACGGGTTCGAGAAGGTGTCTATTGTGTCGCGGAGTGGTTATAGAGAGAATGTCATTGAGGCAGGAGAGTCAATCGGTATCGAGTGTATAGATTATGATGATATTCTATTGCTGAATGAATTCACTGACAAACCTGATTCTTTCGAGCCAAATGATAAACGCGAAAAAACTACAGAAGCGCCAAGACCTATTCTCACAGCAGGGATATTTGGTGCTGTAATCTGGTTTAGCTTGTTAGCCGCTTTTCAAAATTCACCATTTGCAACCGAAAGAGAGCTTTATCCAATAGGAGGTGCACTATTATCGGCGTTCTTTTTGTCTCAAAAGCATAATAATTTGGAAGCGCGTGGTTCAGGATTTTATCTGGTTGCAGTTATCGGTGGAATTATCACCCCGTTCGTTTTCTATGCTAACAATTCCAATCCAATAGCGCTATTTATTGCGCCATTCTTCGGGTTCTTTGTATGGACTCTTCCTTTGGTCTACCTTGGCTATCGACAAAAGAAGAAATCAAGGAAAAAGTATGGTATCGACTTATTAGCCTGGACGGAGCCGCTTCCAGGAGAGGAAGTATTGATAGACCGATTACTAAGCCAGAGTAATACAAGCAAGATTGTTGGCACCACAGCGCCGGGTAGATTGTATATCACAAATCATAGGATATTATACAATCCTATTTGGAATGAAAATAATTGGAAATATTTACTTGTATATCGTTTAGGGCGCACTGCGAAACCATGGGAAACTAGAAATCAACGAAATAACACATGTCGGGCGGAAACCTCCTTCCCAGGGGATTATAGAAAAAATACGTAACAACGGATACGGTGAGAAGTTGAAGATACGTACGAGAGATGGCTCTACCAAGGTTTTTATAGTTGACGACCTATACAATATCCTCGAAAAGATAGAGGATGTGAGGGATCTATGCTTGCGTGATAGGAAGCGATGAACTAAGAGAGTTTCAGGCACAGATCTACGGGCGGAGATTCGGGTTTGAGGCGATTCGACAGCAGGTGAGAGGAATACATCGAAAATAAAACGAACCTTCTCAGGAGTGAATCTGACGAAGGAGAACATCAATAGGATTAGTTGATTCTTGTCTCAACCTTCAGGGCCAATCACAACACTCACGGGCGAGAGATCTTCGTTCGAGCGCGCTGCTGGATCACTAAGACCACGTCGAACATCGGTTAATCCCTCTCCTTTCACTTTCTTATATTCTTTGTCCCCCTCACGTACGACGTGCGCCGCTCTTACAGCTACATTTCTTCGGTCGTGTAATATGCCATATTCTACTCGGGGAGAGCTGAGCTTCGGCTTGAGGCATGGACCTCACATTGAGCTTTATCTTATATTACTTTATTGAGATAGAATGGGTAACAATATACAGCAACAAATCCATACCGATCATCCTTATACACGATAGATCTCAATAGCATCTCCAGAAGTCGAGCCACCTTCAAGCCAATACTAGCCATAGAACCGCGGAGATTGGGTCTGTAAAGCAGATTTTAAGTCGGATGGGGGGAAATCATCGAATATAGGTCGAATCTTCTTAGAAGCTAATCTGAGGGATTCTGAAAAGAATTCGCATTTCTTACCGGATAATTCACTTTTAGCTGCCCAATAGACCGACAATTTTAATATTATCTAGATCTATTATTAGAACGAACGAAGTGAGTGGGGAGGTAGGATATATTATGTATTATTAAATAATGATCTACTAGAAACTAGAGGGAAGGAGAGACCGACGGGATCGACTGACCGAGATATGTTATTCACTTTAATAGACTATTCTCTCTATCTTCTGTATTTTCTTTCTCTCTTATATCGACGGAGGTCGATGTGCAGTGCGACTAGACCGACGGAGATATTCTATTAGTAATGAAAGCCGAGATCTGCTGAAAACTCTTCATCGTATTGCTTCATTTGTAGAAGAGTGATGATTCTTTATCTCGTTTTCAATACTCTCAGACGCGATCAATGAGCGATAAAAACGGAGATTCAGAAAATAATATATCTCGGTCAGTCGGTTCCATTCGGAACCTCCTTCCCTCGTACCAGAAAGCCAATCTAAGTAATTCTCATCCTACGATATACGAGGCCGTGATTGTGTATATATACTATAAAAATAAGTGGTCGGGATGTGGTTATATATCTAACCCATTCGACAATCCTACAGAATGTATTAGATTGAGGTCAGGATCTACTCCTTTCGTATTCTTCTTCGGTTAGGAGGCTCAACGTGTTTTTCGAATCTTTCAGCTATATCGAGTAGATTTGCTCCCGTGACTTGCGATTTTTTCTTTTCTTGGTTCTCTTTCGAGCGAAGCTGTACTTCTGATTCATGCAATTTGAGGATACCGTCCTGAATTGCGCTAGCAACGAGTTGAGCAGTTATTTCCTGCGTGAAACCTTCCTTTCTACTAAGATTTGGAATGAACAAATGGAGATAGGCTCTCTTTTGCGTGCTTCCATACGTCTCTCTTATCTGCTGTTCATAGAGATGTGATTCCCAAACTTTGTATGTTCTGGTAGTGTCGATATATTGACTTACTTTCATTTCTTTCACCAATCTGGTTTTGAGCCATGGTTGAATGTTGCATCATTCTTTTCTACCTATTACTGTCCCAACCTAAAGCTACCAAATAAGAAGATGAATGACGCAAGAATATGTCTTACTGTTATCATTTGTTCAGATTTGTTATCTCTTATATATCGTTTGTGGAAAGAGTCAATGCCTGATAACGATTGGACGAAATGTTTCTAAGTGATCCTGCAAAGTTATAGAACACTTATCTTAAAAATGGGGACACACTTATTGCCTTTCACTAATTACGGGAGTATAATGACAAGCAATATTCCTGAGGATGAATTCTCTCTAAGCGGTTGGCCAGTTTTCAATGGCCTCTATTTTACGGAAGTTTATGATTCGGACTTCGAGCCACAGGATATGATGAGGTCCTTCAAACAATATGAAGAAGGAACTCCAAGTGATGCAAAAGAAGGATATCTTGACACCGGTCTAGTTGACAAAATAAATCAGATGGGGAATATCAATCTATGTAATAGCAGAATAATCGACAATCTTTATACATATGAGTATATGTATGAGAAATGGCCTTCTACAACAATTGTAGATGCGAATGGAAATACAATTGCTGGTCACGAGAAAAATCATAAAAATGTAGAAGTATATTGGGAACACGATGACTATCTCTTTCTTCGAGGCCCAAAAAAGCTGATAGAAAAGAAGCAAGAAGATATTCAATCAACTCTATCAGGGAAAGTGAAAGCAGCCTCTATCAATTTTGAATTTGATTTCTTTCTTTGGATCCTTTATCAATATCGGAAGAAAGGTCATCTGACATCTGAATTGAGTGTTCGTAGTTTATCTGAGTGCAAGACGATTGGTGAAGATAGTAATATGGGTGATGAAATCACGGCAAGCTCTGAGAATATAGATCGGTCCGTAGCAGTTATCGCCCCAATATTGTCAGGTAACAGTATTGATGAAATCGAAGGTCATTTTATTCTGGGTAGTCACTACATTGTCGCTAAAATCGCTTCAGAAGGACGGATTCATATTAAAGCTTCAGAGGAAGATCTGAAGGATATTAGTGACCTGCGACGTATCACCTTATCAATTCAGTTCTTATCAGAGTTTCTGTCTCTATATGAACAATGGCTCAAGCTTGACACAACAGAAAAATACCCTCCACGAGACTTTTTCGAAGAGCTTTATGACATCTGTGTCGAAGAAGATTTCAGGCCTTTAGTTCCACCAGAGGACTTGTTCAAGGAGTATGAAAGGAAACGGGAAGGGATTATTCCAGATCCCGTGAACGAATATGCTCTTAATAAGTTCCAAGTATAGATTTAAATTAGATAGCGCTCAACAACTCGTACGGTCACAAGAGAATTGAACTTGGAAGTAATAGATAAAATCAGTAGAAAACTATGTCCACTAGCGAGCTTGGGATGGTCAGCTCGCCTCGATCAATATTGGTCTGAGAGTTTTCTTAGCGAGTATTCCAAGCAAATCGAGATAACAAAATCAGAATGGGATCATCTACGTCCCCTTGAAAGCGTCCCAGATTACCCATATAAGAATCAAAGGAGACTTACTGGGACAATTCGATATCAAATGGATGGTTGGCGGGATAGTGAGGTACCCCCAAAGGAATTAGAATTTGAGTACCGGAGCAGTTCTGGGTTATTCCTGCTTAACATCTCCTCCGATCGGCCGAAACCCGATAAAGTGATCAATCAATTGAATGAGGCAATTAGCGAAAAGGGTCGTATTAAGAAACGAATTTCATTCAATCGTGAATTCCTTTGGGATTTTATCACAGGCGCACATGAGGTGCAAAAAATAATCCTTACAGGACCTAACGGAGAGATCAATCTGCCATATGAAGAACAAGATGAGAAGACTGCCAAACCAGATGGCGATGGTTCAAATTTCTTAGATTGGATGATTTCGATTCAGCCATTTTCTACGGCAGAACACTTGTCTACGGAAGAACCAGAGATCCCCAAACCACCGATTGAAGAAATAAGTGAGAAAATAGATCGATATTCAATCAAATATGCAAACGTTAGCTTTCTTCGAAATGGCAAACCAGTCCCTATTGAATACAAACAAGGAAAAATCGGGGTTCTAGGCGGATCAAAACGAGATAGAGAGTTTATTGTGGAACGATTTGAGAGAGATGTGATTTATCAATCATATAGAGAATAGTGATAGGTATTGAGTGGAAATTTGTTGCTCTTTTACCATTATTCATAGCGACTTGCATTTGTTTAAAGAAAAGGAACCAATTCTGGGATTTCGTAAATAGTTATAAGCAAACAGAAGTATATTGGATTACTGCATTTTTTGGTGCTTTTTCTGGTGCACTTCCCAAACAAATCGCATGGGACATTAAAATGAGTCTACTCTCTTGGATTTTCTTTACACCACTTGCTTATTATTATCTCTTCAATGGACCATTTGGGGTTAACTGTACATATCGACCGGTAGATTCTGATAGCAATGTACCAGACGTTACATTAGAAGAAAACAAGATAGCAAAGCCGGTTAACGATGTATACGAATTGAATATCTTAACGGAACTTGGTCCGAATACAAGTGTGTATGATTTCAAGCTTAGTTGCCCAGCCGGAACCTCTGTTGGTTCCGTAATAACTCCTAAACGTGGCCACTGGTTTAATCATGAACAAAATATCATTAGTGGCAGGAATGTCTCTGATCCGTTTGTCATAACAATTTATCTTGAGGTCGGATCTTTGAGTGAAATAAGAAAAAGCAGCGAACCATTAGCTATCTCTAATTTAGATGGTGGTATAGCGTTGGAATCTATTGATTTGATTCACTGACAATCGAATTCAAAGACACATGACTCATGTATTTGCTGTTCAATACCGCAGAAGGATGGATGAGATGGCTAAGTTGATGAATTGTGAGAATGTACTGTCATTGGAGCATGGCAGGATCAATATTCAAATTCCTAATACAGATTATTCCTGATTTCCGAGGTACTATTCGAGAACGATCTAAAATCCGATCAGAACACCAAAATTCATTGCAAAATTTTCGTACAAATAAAAAAGCGACTACGGATTTTACTGAATTTGAGATATCTACTTTAGGTGGGTTTATCGAGAGATATCACTATCAAGTCATTCATAAGATAGAGAATCACGGAATCGAGGAACAAGGGGGCTGGTATCATATACCTAGTAGATCACGTCGGAAAGAAATCAAGGAGGATTTAATATGGGTGATTAGGTTAATTATGATTTGGAATATTTTATCAATTATCTTCTGGGCATTATTTCTAATTGTCGTTGTCCTACTGGCAATTAACATACTGGATGTCGGAAGAGGTTTGATAGAATCTTACGTCACTTAAAGCAATCAACTATTCATTGATCATGAGATCCCTGACCTCATGGGGAGATAGCGGTCTCGGAACTGGTTTCCATTTGTAAAATTTTCCATCAGCAGAACAAGGGAGATTAGAATATCGTTTAATTCTAACCTCAATTATATTGTTGTTTTCAATCTCATAGGAGAACGTGTAGTATCTCAAATCTCCCTCAATCCGGTCTTCAAGTAGGATACCCACCTCTCGTTCGACCTCATTTGAATCCTCCACACCGGTGAATTCTCTTTCTTCAGAGATACCTAGAAATATTGTTCCTCCTTCGTGATTAGCAAACTCAACAGTGGTTCTTACCAGGTTAAACTTGTCTTCTGGTATATGGGGGAAGAATCTCAGTACTTCTGGTCGGAAATTCTCAATGGCATCATAGATATCCTTCTCTTCTAATGCAACCTCAAATGATCCATCTCGCCAACTCATTTTTCAGACCGTTTATCTTCATATTCTCTAATTACCTTCTTAGGGGACAGTTCCTGTGACACTCCCATCTCATGGAGACGTGCAGATATTTCCTCAAAGAATTCTGAGGAGGGATAACGAAACTCTGGCTGAAGTTTGTGCCACTCTTGGTATACATCAAGAAGCTCTTTTAAAAATCGGATTGAGATAAGAACTCTCCTCAGATCAGACGAAACTTTGACATCCCCAGAATTTGCCTTGACATGAACTCGCCCACTTGCAGAGATATCTGTGGAGAGGATTTGATTTCCAACTACAAATTCACCGCCCAACATTGATATGTTTCCACCTCCTCGTAAAATGGTCATAAGAATGGGTATAGAGTGTGTAATATCGGTGGAATCGGATGCTCTTGTCATTTTACCGAATTCATCTACCCATCCTCGATCTACCTTTGCATCCGTTAATCGATCAATTTTAAGTTGTCCGAAATGGATTCTTTCAGATCATACATGTAAAATAGCCAGAGTAAGAAATCAGGGTCAAAATTAATAGAATCCAACCTTAGATCATGTTTAGCCAATCTTGAATCTGAGAACTGGTTTTTTGAGCTTCTGACTTTCCGCCACCAATAAAGATATACTCTGAATCAAACCAATAGGTGTCTACCTTTTCAATTGATCTAACTAACATCTCTACTTCGTCTCCAGATTCATCTATCCTAAGAACTGTTTCTAAACTCACGTCATTGAGCTGAACTCGTGACGTACGCTCCGCAATCTGATATTCTTTATTATCTGTCGTTATATCAAGTTCAGGAGTATAATCGACAAGTGGTTGAGATGTTACCCCAACTGGTTTCTCTTGGTCCTTAACTACATCGTCAAACGAGGCAGTCGGTCTATGATCTGTTTTTGATCAATTGGTTCCTCAATTGAGAGAATCTCGTTGAAGACTAAATAGCCGTCGTAAGAGAACCCTTCCTCTGATTCCATATGGTGTCATATACTGAAATCAATAAAAATGTACTCACACAAATTCCGGTTTATTACATTGGCTTTCTCAGAGCACATGAATAGAAGCTCATTACAACTCATTCAAATTCGAAGTCTCATAGATCATGATTTCACGATTCCAGATCATAATGAAGTAGCTTTTTGAGACTCACACGCTATCATTGAGATGAATCACGAGACGAGGGAGAGCGCTAACTGTGACAACTGGGTTCGAATCCCGTGTCCGGCAGTTCAGGTCGATTTAAAAGACCTCAATGCCGTCGTTCGAATGGGAAAAGTAAGTAAGTGAGTGGGTTCGGGCGGATTCGAACCACCGACCTCGGCCTTGTAAAGGCCGCGTCATAACCAACTAGACCACGAACCCGTACCCCGAAAAAATGGCTCGGGGGGAATAACTGTTACTTTCTGGATTTCGTAACGACTACCAGTATCGCTAGCAATCCGCAAATATGGATGACTCGCTCTCGGCTCTCGGCGAACAGGACGGCTGGCAGGTGGAGGGGTTCGCTGCCCGAGTACACTATCGCGGTGCAGACGACTTCTACAGCATCGAATACTACCAACCCAGCGAATGCATCATCTACTGGAAGGTCAAGGGTGACGGGGAGACGGCAGTGCCAGTCGGACGAAAGACGGTCCCCAGTCCGTTGCGAGAGCGGGTGCGGCAGGATTTAGCCGATGCCGACATCGACCCCGAAGTCGAAGGGCGGCTACTCTGAGGTGCGAGAGAAAGACGGCAGGGTCGTCGATACTTTCCCCGGTCGTGACGTCGAACCGCCAGCAGTGCCACAGGCACTCGATGATATTCTCGGTTTCGTTGTGGATGTACTCCCCGTCGTCGTCTTTCCAGCCCCGTTGGGACCGAGGAACCCGAAGAATTCACCTCTCGAGATTTCTATCGAAACGTCCGCAACAGCTTCCGTTCCGTCCGAGTAGCTAAAGCGGATATTCTCAGCCGCGATTATCGTCATGCGAATTCAATCCAATACTGTCGCAAAAAAATTTTGAGAGTGAAAATTACACCATCCCTTTCTGAACCAAATTTTATCTGTGTCTGAATGTCATCGTGCTTCCGTACAGACGACCGAACGGAGAGACGGCAAAGAGGTCGAGAGACGTTGATACTGTGCGGGAGAAGGCGAATACTCCTTGTGCGGTGGTGTCTAAACCTGCTACTTTTATCAATTTAGGGCGAAAAACTACCCTATGGCAGAGAATATCCATAAAGGGCTTGAAGGTATCGCTGTGGCCGAAACCAGGCTGAGCGATATCGACGGGCAGAAAGGGGAACTAATTATTGGTGGGTATCCGCTAGACGAAATCGCAGGAAATGCGACGTTCGAAGAGAGTGTGTTCTTGCTCTGGAACGACCGACTGCCAACCCCTACGGAGCTGGACGAGTTCTCCAGTCGGCTGGCGAGCTATCGCGAGATTCCCGACGCGACCATGGATATCGTCCGTGCTGCTGCCGAGAGCCAGTCGTCGGCGATGGACGCGCTGCGGATGGGGGCTGCGAGTGTCAACCTTGATGGAGACGACGACGAACGACGAGAGAACGGACTTCGACTCATCGCTCGTCTTCCGACGATTACAGCCGCATATCACCGAATGAGCAACGGTTTGGAACCTGTCGCCCCGGACGAGTCTCTGTCACACGCGGGCAACTATCTGTACATGCTCAAGGATGAACAACCGACGGACGCGCAGGTTCGTGGGTTGGAAACGTACCTGAACACCGTCATAGACCACGGACTCAACGCATCGACGTTCACCGGTCGGGTCATCGTTTCGACCGAATCCGACATCGTTTCGGCGGTCACCGGCTCGATCGGCGCGTTGAAAGGACCACTCCACGGCGGCGCACCCGGTCCCGTACTCGACATGCTACTGGAGCTGGACGAGACGGACGACAAGGAAGCGCACATCCAGGATACCCTCGAATCTGGAAATCGGCTGATGGGATTCGGTCACCGGGTGTACAAGACTCGTGACCCGCGTGCAGAGGTCCTCTCGACTGCGGCGGAGCAATTCTACCAGTCCGACGGCGACATGGAGTTCTTCCACACCGCAACCGAAGTCGAAGATATGGCCGTTGACCTCCTAAAGGAGTTCAAACCAGACCTCTCCCTCGAAACCAACGTGGAGTACTACACCGCCCTCCTCCTTTATGGAGTCGGCATCCCGAAAGACCTGTTCACCGCGACGTTTACCATCGCACGCGCCGGTGGCTGGACGGCACACAGTCTAGAGCAGTACGACGACAACCGACTGATTCGACCGACGGCCGTCTACAACGGTGCCCGTGACCGTACGTGGGTGCCACTCGACCAACGGCCCGACTAGTCGTTTCCTCTCATCTTTCTCAACTTCTGCCATCCGACAGTGTGAGCAGGCCGCTAAAACTGCAATCCGTGTCGATGTTGGGGTCCGCCGGACGGACATGCCGTTGCAACGGTGGTGTCGGCGTTTCAGGGCGACAGTCGTTCGACAGACCTGTGGGAAACGAACCAAAAGATTCGAACGGGTCCCCGTTGAAGCGACCAGAGTCGTGGTGTCGTTTCAGTGGGACATCGCTGCGTCGTTGTGGCGTCTCTGATTCATCCCCTGTTTTGATGGAAATAACCCGACTATCCACGGCGAAATTGGCAACGATTGTCGGGTCACGTTGGTACTCAGTCTCATTGTTTCGGTTCGTAGGAAACTCTTATCAATCTGGTATCCCTTCTGTGGTAGCAATGGGTATCCACGCAGAAGATGACGACCCCTTCGAGGAGCAGAGGGAGCAGGTGGAAAATCCGATGCGGCGTCTGTTCTTCGAATACGGGGGCGAAAATCGGTTCGCCTTCGTCGTCGGCGTCCTCTCCAGTTTCTTCGCTCGTATTCTCAACCTCCTGCCGCCGATAATACTCGGCGTCGCGGTTGACGCACTGTTCGGCGAGAACAGCTCACAGATTCCGTACTCGGACGCGTTAGCAGGGCAAGTTCCGTTCCTGTCCTCCGGTGCAGCACGGCATCTCATCCCCGCGACGAAACACGGCCAGTTTTGGTTCTCCGTCGTCCTCATTGCCGTCGCGTTCGGTGTGGGAGCGATGTTCCACTGGGGGCGAAACTGGGGATGGAACTCCTTTGCACAGCACATCCAACACTCGGTTCGTACCGATACGTACGACAAGATGCAACGGTTGGACATGGAGTTCTTCTCCGACAAGCAGACGGGCGAGATGATGTCCATCCTCTCGAACGACGTGAACCGCTTGGAGCGTTTCCTGAACGACGGGATGAACTCGGCGTTCCGCCTCGGCGTGATGGTCATCGCCATCGCGGCAATCCTTCTAACAATCAACTGGGAACTCGCGCTCGTGGCGCTGGTGCCGGTTCCCCTTATCGCGCTGTTCACCTACAAGTTCATTCAGATCATCCAGCCGAAGTACGCCGACGTGCGCTCCTCTGTCGGACAGGTCAACTCCCGACTGGAGAACAATCTCGGTGGAATTCAAGTCATCAAGACGAGCAACACGGAGTCCTTCGAGTCCGACCGCGTGAACGACGTGTCGGGGAACTACTTCAGCGCGAACTGGGACGCCATCATCACTCGAATAAAGTTCTTCCCAGCGCTCCAGATACTCTCGGGACTCGGCTTCGCCCTGACGTTCATCGTCGGTGGTCTGTGGGTGTTCAACGGCGAAGCGCCGTGGTTCTTCACGGGCAAACTGGAACCCGGTGAGTTCATCACCTTCATGTTGCTCACCCAGCGGTTCATCTGGCCAATGGCGCAGTTCGGGTCCATCATCAACATGTACCAGCGTGCGTACGCGTCCGCTTCCCGCATCTTCGGATTGATGGACGAACCGAGTCGCATTCAGGAGGATCCTGACGCGGAAGACCTCGTCGTCGGGGGCGGTGAAGTCGTCTACGACGATGTGACGTTCGGCTACGACGAGGAGACCATCGTGGAGGACATCTCGTTCGAAGTCGAGGGCGGCAACACTCTCGCACTGGTCGGGCCGACAGGTGCCGGGAAGTCCACAGTGCTCAAACTTCTGCTGCGGATGTACGACGTAAACGAAGGTGCGATTCGCATCGACGGAACCGACATCCGCGACGTGAGCCTGCCGAGCATCCGCCAGAATATCGGTTACGTCAGCCAGAACACCTTCCTGTTCTACGGGACTGTGAAGGAGAACATCGAGTACGGGACGTTCGACGCAACTGACGAGGAAATCGAGGAGGCCGCGAAAGCCGCCGAGGCACACAAGTTCATCAGCAGTCTTCCTGAAGGCTATGACACCAAAGTCGGTGAGCGCGGTGTGAAACTTTCCGGTGGCCAACGCCAACGCATCTCCATCGCCCGTGCCATCCTGAAGGACCCGGAGATTCTCATTCTGGACGAGGCGACCAGCGACGTGGACACCGAGACTGAGATGCTTATCCAGCGCAGTCTCGACCGACTCACCGAGGACCGCACCACGTTCGCCATCGCACACCGACTCTCGACTATCAAGGACGCGAACAAGATCATCGTCCTCGAAGGTGGCAAAATCGTCGAGCGGGGACAGCACGACGAACTCATCAGCAACGACGGTCTCTATGCACACCTTTGGGGCGTGCAAGCCGGAGAAATCGACGAACTTCCACAGGAATTCATCGAACGCGCCGCCCGCAGAACCGCACGCACTGACGCCGACGATTAAAACGGCCGTTCTTGCTGCTCGATTTCGGTGCTGGAAAATCAGTTCGGCTATCCCCGTCCGTGTCGATACCGTTTGCCGCCCTTCTCGACCGGAAAATCTCGTTGTCGGGCGAGCGCCGCGCTTGCCCGTCGCTCGTATCGCCGAATCTCCTCGTCCCGCCGTTGCTGGCGTGCTTTCGCCTGCTCACGCTGTCGCTTCCAATTCGGGTCGTGGGGACCACCGTACTTCGGTATCTTACCTGTCTTCGATTCTCGCGTATCGTCGCCTTGGCGTGAGTGCGATTCCTCTTCGGCGTCGTCTTCATTCCGCTCTCGTTGCTCCCGAACTTCCTGTCTCCCCTCTCTCGATTGCCTTCCCCGCCGTTCTTTCATTCCTCGTCTCTCTCGCAGTTCCTGCTTTTCCCGTAGTTCTCGTTCACGTCGTTCACGAGCGCCCATTTCTGCTTCCTCGGATTCCCGCTTCGGAATCCTCCCTTTGTAGCGTCCCCGATACGACGGTCGCTCCGGCGGTCGTTCGTATTCCCGCTCCGGCCGTCGCTCACCTTCGTATCGTGATGGTCCGTCCGGTGGATGCGGCGGTGTCGGTCGAGAGGTTCGTTCTTCCGTGTATGCCCGTTCCTCGGATTCCGGTACGTCGTTGGGTTCCGGTATGTCGTCGGACTCCCGAACGTCGTGTTCTTCCGCTCGTTCGGATTCCGAAATCTGTTCCTCGGATTCGTCCCCTGGAATTCGCTCATCGGAGTCGTCTGTGTTCTCGTGAGATACCATCCGATGAAGCTACTCGAAAATCGCGAATAAACCGGCGTGACCGTTCAGACGGTTTGAGCGATTCGGTCGCCCGTTTCGAATCGGGTAACGCTGGGTTTCCTCACCCCCGTGGTGATGCCGTGCTCATCGCCGGTTCCGACTGCAAAAACTCGACGCCGTATTCGGCCAACCACACGAGCGTCGTCCGCACTGCGGCCGGGTCAGCGACTCGATAGCTTGCAACCGTCGGCGGTTCGTGACCGACTTTGACTCCAAGTCCCGACTCGGGCAGGACATCGAATGCGTCCTCGTCGGTCCGGTCATCACCGACGTACAGCGGAACCCACGTCTCCTCATCCGGAACACGCCGGTTGTACAGCCACCGAATCGCTCGCCCCTTGTGCCATTCAACGTCCGGCCGCAGTTCGATGACTTGCTTCCCCCTCGTGACGCGCACGTCCTCGACATCTCGGACGACATCGCGCACGACTTCCCGAATCACCGGGACCCAGTCGTCGTCGACCAGACGATAGTGAATCGACGCAGTAACGTCCTTGTCCTCGACGAGCACGCCATCAGCGTTGGCGAGTCGGGATTCGAGCGTGGAACAGAGACGACCGATGTCGTCCGCTGCCTCCTTGGCAACCGAGTGGGTCTGGCGCTCGCCATCGGAGAAGAGTTCCAAGCCGTGATTTCCAGCGTAGGCCACGCCATCGACATCGACCCGCTCTCGGAGGTCGTCCAGCCCTCGACCGCTGACGATACCGACCTCCACGTCCGGAGTGTCCCGAAGGGCCTCTATTACAGCACGTGTCGCCGGTGGAAGCGTCACCTCGTCAGGCCGGTCCTCGATTGGTGCAAGCGACCCGTCGAAGTCGAACATGGCGAGCATGCCGTCGGCATCCCGTAGTCGCGTCACCAGCGCGTAGAGATGATGTCGGAGTGGTTCGGGTACGTCGTCACTCATCGTCCTCGTGGTGACTCCGCTGCGATTTCACGCCCGCGACGAATCGCTTCGATGGTCCGGAACTGAGCGTTCATCCATGCGTACACATCGTTCGAGCACACTTGTTTTTTGAGGCCATACATCCGGCGCTCCCGCTCCTCTCGGGGGAGCGAAAGCGCCTCTTCGATGGCATCCACAAATCCCTTCGTATCGTGTGGATGCACCGACACTGCCTCGTCGCCGAGTTCATCGTTCGCACCCGCTAACTCGCTCAATAGGAGTACGCCCGCTTCAGCTACCTGCGAGGCGACGAACTCCTTTGCGACGAGGTTCATCCCATCCCGACGAGGGGTGACGATACCGAGGTCGGCTTCACGGTAGAGCGCCGCGAGGCCCTCTTTCGGAAGGTGTGCTGTCAGGTAGACGATTGGCGTCCAGTCGTCGGTACCGAAGCGGTCGTTGATACGCTCAATATCCGATTCGACGCGTTGCTGTAACTCCTGATACGCGTCGATCTGACTCCGACTTTCGGTCGCTTTCTGGATGTACGTGAACTCGCCACGCCACTCGGGGTGTCGCTCCCAGAACCGTTCCAATGCCGAGAGTCGTTCGGGAATCCCCTTCGTGTAGTCGAGTCGTTCGACGCCGATTGCAAGCGTCTCGCCAACGGCGTGCTCCGCACGAAATTCGTTCCAGAACTCGGTCGCCTCCGGTGACTTCGCGAGTTCCTGTCTCTCCTTTGCATCGATACCGAGCGGGAAGGGGCGGACGAAGGTCCGGTGTTCATCATAGACGACGCTTCGAGTCGCTCTATCGACCCGTACGTCGGGCAGCATCGCTGCACAGTCGAGGAAGTTCTGGCAGTACCGCTCCGTGTGTAACCCGAGGAGGTCGTTTGCGAGCAAGCCATCGAGCAGTTGCTCGTACTGCGGGCACGATTGGAAGGTATCCCACGACGGCCACGTGATGTGCCAGAACTGCATGCAAAACGTGTTGGGACGTTCCTCTCGGACGAGTCGCGGTGCCAGTGCGAGATGGTAATCCTGGAACCATATCACTGAATCGTCGTCCGTCTCGTCGATAATGGCGTCCGCGAAGGCACGATTTGCCTGCTGGTAGTGGTTCCAAAACGAGTCGGTAGCGTTCATCTTCGTCGGGTCGATGTGGCAGATTGGCCAGAGAACCTGATTGCTGTAGCCGTAGTAGTACTTCTCGACCTGGTCGTCCGAAAGTTCGACACGCCGAATTTCGTACGCCGGAGACTCCGGTGGGACACCCACGCGCCCGTTCGCATCGCTCACGTCAAAATCCGCGCTGCCACTCCCCCACGCGACCCACGTTCCGCCAGTGGATTGCATGACGGGGTCGAGCGCCGACGTGAGACCTCCTGCCGGACTGTTGACGACGATATCTCCGTCCTCGCGTTCGTGACTGTACGGTTGTCGATTCGATGCGACGACCAGTTTGTGGTCCCCCACGAGTGAGGAAACGGTTTCGGCTGTCGGTTGTTCCCCTGTCATGATTTCGCTCGTGACCGCTGGTGTATTTTCCAGTCGAGACCTGCACGTCTGTCTTCGTTCATTAGTTAACGGTGGGTCGTGACTGCGACGAATAAGCCAGTCGTCTGTTCATCCGGATTCGGCGTAAAAAACGATAGTAACGGGCACTTACGGCTTCCGTAAGCAAGACCTGCTCGGCGGAAACCACTGCATTCTTACCGCCGTGCGGCTTCAGAACGACTCTTGGTCGGGGTCGTCGTTGGCGGCCGACTGCTCCGATCCGCCACGGTCGGAGTAGCGCTGTCGACCCACGGCATCGCTGTCAACCATCGTCATGATAGATTGCCGGACCTCGTCAGCCGAATCGAAACTGTCGTTCATCGGGCCAAGCACTTCTTCGAACGTTTCGGACCCCTTCGGGTACCCGATTTCGTACTCGCCGTATTCGTCGACGAGTTCGTCCACGTCCGCGGGATAGTCGTGGTTATCGAGTTTCTCGCTAAGTTCCCCCAACTCCACACCCTGTTCGCGTTCTCGGTCGGACATGGAACGAACCACACTGGAGAGTTAGTAAGACCTTCTGGCCCCTGTCTCGAACTCGTCGGCTACCGTTTCGAACCCAGCGGCTACAAGGTGATTCCCGCACACGACTCCGATATGCAGCTCTCGGACGTGACGTGGACCGACGCTGACGGCGTGGACACCGACCTCGCGCTCCTCCCCGTCGGAAGCACTGAACAACACGGCCCGCATGCACCGCTCGGCACCGACTGGCTGAACGCCGAAGTGGTGGCGGACGCGGGCGCTGAGGCGTACGACGGCGAAGTGGTCGTCGCCCCATCGATTCCCGTCGGCGTGAGTGAGGAACACCGCCAGTTCACGGGGACGCTCTGGGTGTCGAAGAATACCTTCCGTCAGTACGTCCGCGAGACAGTCGCCAGCCTCGCCCATCACGGCTGGGACCGCGTCGTCATCGTCAACGGCCACGGCGGCAATGTGGCCGCGCTCCGCGAAGTCGCCGGAACCATCACCCGCCACGACGACGCCTACGCCGTCCCGTTCACGTGGTTCGAAGCCGTCGGCGAGCACCGACCTGACATGGGTCACGCCGGACCGCTCGAAACCGCATTCCTTCGCCATACTCGCCCCGAACTCGTCCACGAAGACAGAAGTTGAGGAGGCACGCGACGGCGCGAGCGATGGCTGGGGCGAGTGGACTTCCTACACCAACCTCGCCTTCGACAGCGCGGAGTTCACGGAAAACGGCGTCGTCGGCGACCCGGAGGAGGGCGACGAGGAGCGTGGCGAAGAACTGCTGGAACTGGCGACGCAGTCGCTCGTGAAACTGCTCACGGCGGTCGAATCACGCGACGTGCGCCGTCCCGACCACCAGTAGCCGGTCGTTTTTCTACTCCTCGTCCTCTTCTTCTTCCGTTTCCTCGTCGTCAGCTGCTTCTTCCTCCTCTTCTTCCTTCGAATCGTCGTCCTCGGTGTGCAGTTCCTCCAGCGACCCTTTCAGGCTCGGAATCGTGCTCGCCAGTTCGCCGACCTGCTCGCGGGCGTCCTCGATGTCCGAGATGGCGCTCTCGATGGTCTCGATTTCGGCTTTCAAATCGTCGGCGTCCTCGAAGGCGTCCGCGCGCTGGCCCATCGCGTACCACTTTTTCGCGTCGTGCAGGTGCTCCGCAGCATCCCCAACGTCCAGCGCTGACCGAAGCGCGTTGAGCGCGCCGAGCGTGTTCTCGGCATCGGTTTCCCAGACGGCTTCAACCGGCGGCAGTTCCTCGCGGGCGGCCGCGAGATGTTCCTCCACGTCTTCCCGCATTTCGTTCGCCGCTTCTCCGAACAGTTCGTCATCGAACGAGGATTGGCTCATGTCGTTTGATTAGACGGGATTGCATTTAAAAGATAACCCGAAACCGAAAGTGAAACCCCGGACCTCCACCTTTTGCTGCGCGGAATCGCGCCTCCGCCGCGATTCCGCTGGCAAAATCTGGACCAAAACCTCGGTGCTCCCTTTCGAGGTGCTTTGCACCTCTTCCAGTCCGCGCCGAGTCCGCTCGCTTCCTTCGCTCGCTCGCGGAGAGGTGCTGCCTCTCGGTGGAAAGCCGGACGGTTTCGCTCCAGTTGGTCGCTGTCGGAGCAGTTCGACTGAACTCGATTTTCTCCTCACTCCTCCCGAACCGACTCGATTTTCATCAGCGGGTAGCCGTCTTCCATCTCCATCCGAGTGACGACTTCGGTTCCCTCGTGGCCGATGACGATTTCGACCTCCATGTACCGGCCCGTGAGTTCGGTGTACCGCGATGCCTCGCTGACTGATTGGTGGTCGCGCGGCATGCTCTATCTCGTTCGCGAGTTTGTCAGTCAGGATATCAACTTCGACTGATTCACAGAACGGCTGATTCTCGATGCTCTCCTCGATTGCGCGTTCGAGGCTGTCAGCGCTGTCGGGGCTGACGGGCGTTCCGGTAAACTGGTGGTAGAGTGCGCCGAACTTGATTCCGGCTTCGAAACAGGCCGCGTCTCGGGTCGTCGATTCCATACTTCGGCTGATGGTTCGGGGGTTGATATTCGTGATGACATTGAACACGGAGCACATTTACGTGTTCACCTCTCACCAAAACACATGGATTACAGTTCTGCACTCGACAGAGGCATGGACGCCGTTCCGGAGTTGGAAACGAGCGACGAGCGATTCAGCTACCCGGACCCGGCCGCACAGAAGGACGGGTCGTTCACACGACTGACGAACCTCGACGACATCGCCGACGCACTCTCGCGAGACGGCGAACACGTCCACAGCTCGGTCCAGCGCGAACTCGGGACCAGCGGGAAGTACGAGGATGGACAGGCTCGCTACAGCGGGTCCTTCTCGGTATCCGACTTCGAAACCGCACTGGACGAGTACATCGAGGAGTTCGTCACCTGCTCTGAGTGTGGCCTGCCGGACACCCGTCTCGTGCGCGAGAACCGCAACCTCATGCTCCGCTGTGACGCCTGTGGTGCCTTCCGCCCGGTCACGAAACGGAGTACGACGACCCGAACCCAGCAGCGCGATGCCGTCGAAGAGGGTCGAACCTACGAGGTCAAAATCACCGGCACCGGACGCAAGGGTGACGGTGTGGCGGAGCGCGGCAAGTACACGATTTTCGTCCCCGGCGCACAGGAGGGCGACGAAGTGCAGGTGTACATCGAGAACGTCAATGGGAACCTCGCGTTCTCCCGACTCGCGTAGATAAATTCTGTCGAAACGGAATGTATCGGGCACGAACGGTCGTTCGCGCCGCAAAACCGCATGGTTCTTATCGGGGTTGTGCCTCTAGCCGATTGAATGGACGACCCCGTTTTGCTCACGGGTTCCGAGGGCCGCGTCGGGACGGCGATTCTCGGCGACCTCGAATCGAAATACGAGTGGCGATTGCTCGATAGGGAACCGCCAGCGGCGGAACCGCCTCACGAGTTTTTCGTTGCTGACATCACCGACTACGACGACGTCTACGAGGCTGTGGACGGGGCAGGTGCGGTCATCCACCTGGCTGGAGACCCCCGCCCGGAAGCACCGTGGAACAGCGTGCTCGGCAACAACATCGACGGAACACACACCGTGTTGCAGGCCGCGGTCGATGCTGGCGTCGAGAAGTTCGTTTTCGCCTCGTCGAACCACGCCGTTGGTGCCTACGAGACGACCGACCGAACGCCTGACCTCTACCGACCGTACGACGAGTTCCGACTGGACGGCACCGAACTCCCGCGTCCGAGCAACTTGTACGGCGTCAGCAAAGCCGCAGGGGAGACGCTCGGTCGGTACTACCACGACGAGTTCGGCATTGATGTGGCCTGTGTCCGAATCGGCAACTTGACAGAAGGCCACCCGCCGATAGATTACGAACGCGGGCAGGCGATGTGGCTTTCCTACCGAGACTGTGCTCACCTGTTCGACTGCTGCCTGTCGGCAGAGTACGACTACGAAATCGTCTACGGCATCTCGGACAACGACCGGAAATACTACTCCATCGACCGAGCACGTGAGGTCCTCGGCTACAGCCCCCAGGACAACTCCGCGCACCACGACTGACGGAACTGGGTATCAGTTCGATTTTAACGACCCACCACGTCAGTCACGACCATGACCGACGACTGGCACGACCACGACTGGCCGGTACTCGAATCGGAAGCCGAGTACGAAACCGGCTGGTACACCGGCGGATACGACCTCGTGGAGCAACCCGACGGGACGACGAAGAAGTACTACTGGGCCGACCTCCCGTCCGCAGTCGTCATCCTCGCAATCGAAGACGGACAAGTGATATTCGTCGAGCAGTATCGCCCCGTCATCAGCGAGACCTGTTTGGAGTGTCCTGCCGGAATCGTGGAGGATGGTGAGTCCTACACGACCGCCGCCGGGCGCGAACTCCGTGAGGAAACCGGCTTCAAGGCCGATGGTCTCTCGCTCCTCGAAACGTTCTGGGTCGCCACGGGTGTCCTACGCCACGAACGCGGTATCGTCTTCGCAGAGGGATTAACCCCGACTGAACGCGATTTGGACGACAACGAATTCCTCTCGGTGCGGACGATTCCGGTCGAGGACGCGCTGGCCGCCGCCCGTGAGGACCCCGCCAACGACGCGACCATCGAGGCACTTCTCCTCGCCGAGAAGGAGGGCCTCCTCGACGCATGAACTGGAAACTCCACGCACGGCGCGGGCTATCCCTGCTCGGACACGCCGTCGGCTATGACACCCTCGAACGACCGGACGGAAAGACGGTTCGGCGAAGCTGGTTCGACCCGCCGGACGCCGTGTCCGTCGTCGCCCGAATCGGCGACGAACTCGTCCTCATCAAGGAGTACCGTCCCCGACTCGGTGAACGAGTGCTCTCCTGTCCGGCAGGGCGGATGAAACCCGGCGAGTCCTACGAAAGCGCCGCGCAACGCGAACTGTACGAGGAGACCGGTTATCGAGCGCAAACCGTCGAACTGCTCGAAACGTACTACCCTTCGGCGGGCATGCGAAAACAGCGGGCCGTCGTCTTCGCTTCGGACCTCACGCCGGGTGACCAGCACCTCGAAGCCGACGAGTTCATCGACGTTCGGACGGTCCCCGTCTCGGAGGCCATCGACGCGGTTCGCACCGGTCCGACCTGCGGATGGGGGTTGCCGCCGCTCCTGCTCGCCCGCGAGGAAGGGTTGATTTAGTTTCCCCGACCGGGTCGCTTATTCCGCCGGCAGCCATATGCCCCGTCGATGGACGGCGAAATCTCCACCGAAGACGTTCACGGCCTCCTCGAGTCCGAGGAAGACGTTCGTATCGTCGATATTCGACCGGAACCACAGTTCGATGACGGTCACATTCCCGGCAGCGAAAACATCCCGTTTCACACGCTTCCCAACCGAGTCGGCGAACTGGACGGTGCCGACCGCGTCGTCACCGTCTGCCCGCTCGGCAAGTCAAGCGTACAGGCCGCTCGGCTCATCGGCTCGTACGAGGGCGTTTCGGCGGACGCGTCAGTCGAGAGCATGGCCGGTGGGCTGACCAAGTGGGAGTATGAACTCGAATCTGTGGACGGTACCGAACGAGAGCAGGACGCTCCGTTCTGATTCGTTGCGGTCGCTGATATCTCTCGCGTACTGATTTCTCTGGATTTCGAAGGCCGCGAAAAATTGGTTTGGTGGTATCCGAACCGACGGGAACTCGTTAGGCGACGTTGAACCCACGGTCGCGGAGGAAATCCTCGACGCGTCCGGTATGGTTTCCTTGAAGCTCTATTTGACCCTTCTCGACCGTGCCACCGCAGGCGAACTTCGACTTCAGGTCCGAGGAGAGACTATCGACGTCCACGTCCTTTGGGTCAAATCCTTCGATTATCGTTACCTCTTTTCCATAACGGCGCTCGTCGATGCGGATGGTGATCTGCTGGGATTCTTTTGCGACGTCTTCACAGACGCAAAGCTCCTGAGGCAGCCCGCACGTCGAGCAGACTTCCGACATTACGCATGGGGCTACGAAACCGACCTATTAAACATTGTCGGGTATGTTGCCATATCGAATGATAGTTGTCAGCTCGTTCCATCCGGCTTCGCTCCGCGAACAATCTCGTTTACGAGGGACACCGCCTCGTCCGCATTCTCGCGTGTCACTTCGCCCGCGTACTGTGCCTTTTCGTACAGCGAACCGACACGTTGTGACCGGTCGTCGATTCCGACATGTGAGAGCGAGGTGATGTATTCGCGCGGCGTCTCACCAGGCCGACGTTTTCGATGTTTGCGCGATAGATAGTACTCCAACCTGTCGAACGCGCGCTCGACATCCGTTCCGGGGTCCTCGCGCGGTTGCCAGCGCATCCACACGGTTCGATACGCACCCTCGATGAGACCCATCCGCCTCGCGGTGAGCACCACCCCGATGACCAGCAAGCCCCCATAGAGCATCTGCGATTTCGACGGCAGTTCGATGGGGATACCACCGCTGCCACCTCCGAGGGCGCTCGCGTTCGTCGTTGTCGTCGTTGTCGTCGTCGGGCCACTGGTGCCGAGTTTATCGCCGACGTTGCCACGGCCGTTCGGACCGGTGGAGACGTTCGACCCATTCTCCAGGCTGGTCGTGGTGGTCGTGGTGGTCGTCGTGTCGGATGTCGTGGAGGCGGTCGTCGTCTCCGGCGTCCACGTTCCGTTCTGACTTCCGTCCGTATCGACGCCCGATTTCCCGTTCTTCCGGGCCTTATCAACGATTTTCTGTTCGGCGTTCGACCGCTGTGTGGACGGGGTAGGGTCGAACCGAATCCAACCCGTATCAGGGAAGTACACTTCAACCCACGCGTGCGAGTCGAGACCGCGGACGACCCACGTGTCCTCGTCCGTCCGCTGTCCCGGCGTATAGCCGGTGACGAACCGCGCGGGAATGCCCTGTGTTCGAAGCATGGCGGTCATCGCCGTCGCATAATAGACACAGTAACCCTTCTTCATGTCGAACACGAACGAGTCGGCGATGTTACCATTCGGCCGCTTCACGTGGAGTGAATACTTCTTGTTCGTCTTCAACCACTGCTCGATGGCGGTGGCTTTCTGGTACGGTGTTTTCGAGTCGGCTGTTATCTCGTCGGTCTTTCGCGTCAACCGCTGTGGCGTATTGCCGGGAAGGTGGGTGTAACGCTGCTCGATATCGCTCGGATAGTTCGTCCCAGCGTTGTCCAACCGATGTTGGTTCACCGACGGGACTTCGCTGACGACGCTGTACGAATCGTTTTTCATCAGCGGCCGTGTCGGCGAGAGGCCGCCGGTGCTGCTGATTCGCGTGTTCGATTTTTGACTGCCGATGACTCGAACCGGTTTCCACGCCGCGGGCATCGCGTCCACTTGCTTTGCCTTCACCGTGAACGTCTGTCGCACTTCGTGGGACCTATCGGGCGACAACTGCGAGTGATAGGACTGACTCTTCCCGGTCCGTATCCAGTCGTTTCCGGTGTATCGGTCGTACGATGCGACTTTCCAGTAGTTCTGATGATTTGCCGTCACGACGTACTGTACCTTCGGCGAGAGTTCGATACTCCCTTTCACCGTGAGGCGCGCGCTGTTGCTGATGAGACCGCCACTACCGCCACTACTGCCACCACCGCCACCGCTCTGGCTGGGTAACATTGGACTTGCTCGACCACCCGGGACGACGCTCATCGTGGCGGACAGCAGCACCATTACGATTAGTGCGACGACCAGCACGTCGATTTGTCCGACGGTACCGCCATATCGGGCCATCGTCCCGAAGGCGATGATGCCGAGCGTGCCGAGCATCCCGATGAGCGTGACGAACGACCCAGCGTCCCCCGTCAGGACGAAAAATCCGAGTGCTGCGCCACCGGTGGTGGCGGCGAGCATGTATCGTCGGCGGAAGACGAGATACCACGGGACGAACACGATTGCGGGTGCGACACCCAACGCCCACGTGCCGACCTTTCGCATCTCCAGAATCGACAGCCCAGTCAGCAGGGCGATGTTATCCGCCAGGATGTGCCCCGCCTGGGAGAAGACATCCACCCCACCCGGAATCGTCATGTAGTAGCCGACCATCCCGCCGACGAGCAACACCGTGCCGATGCCGCAGGCAATCCACTCGGGGACTTTCCGCGCCAAAACCGTCGCGCTGACGAACGCACCGGCAGCGAACAGGAGCAAGGTATTCGTGTCGCCCGCGATGTTCGTGATGTTGTAAAGAACCTTCAGGGACGACCCGATGAGAACCGCCGTCGAAGCGATGGCGAGACTCTGATACGGAATCGTCGCCTTGCCGAGGGTAAACCCGCGCGCAGTGCTCATCGTCCCTCACCTCCATCTCGTCCTTCGTCGCCGTCTTGTCCCTTGCCGCCATCTGCTCTCACTCCTTGATGACCTGCCGCCCTTCCGCGCCGTGAGGCGAACTCGTCGAACGACGTACTGTCACGACCCCACTGGATTTCCACGTCCTGTCGGTTCGTCCGTCCGCGAATGACGAGGTCGGCATGTGCTCGCTCGCGTTCGTGAACCTGCCCACTCTCCATGTGTGCGAGCACGGTGAGTATCTGTGTCTGCTGGTCGGTGGGTGCAACCCGACCGTCCGGCGTCGTCATGCCGACGGAGACTCCCGTGTCGAGCAGGGCCGCCGCGATACTCGCCGTCGCATCCGCGACGGCATCGACACGGCCCGCATCCGCTTCCGCCACTATCTCTATCCGCTGGCTCTCTTCCTGTGGTTCGAACTGTCGAACGAACATCTCACCGACCGGCCGCTTCGCGCTCGATTTCCAGTGGATGTCACGAAGCGGGTCTCCCGCTTGGTACTCCCGTAGCTGGTCGAACTCGCGTCGCGCCGCGTTCATCTGACTGTCTTCGAGCGCCCGAGCGGTCGTCACGCCGTGGACCGGTTCGATTCGCGGGAAGACGAGAACCGACTCCCGTACCTGATGGATGAATGTCCGCTTGAACAGCCCGAACACGTCTTCAGCGACAACTCGAACCGGGCCAATTGCCTGCTCGCCACGCTCTGCAAGGTGAACGTCGAATTCGACAGCCGTGTCGCCGATGCTGGTCTCGATGGGGTCGCCATCGTACGCCAGTCCGTCCGCGAGTTCCACAGCAACGCTCCCTGCGAACGGGTCCGGCGCGTCGAAATCGAGCGTTATCGTCACGTCTTCCTCTCGGGTTCCGACGTTCGGAGTGGACACGTCGAGTTGGGGGTAGTTCGTCCGTTTCAACTGGATGTAGCCGACGAGTATCGCCACGAGAAGGGGGGAAACCACGGCGTTCAGCGACCGTGCACCGAACGCTGCTGCCAGTCCAAACCCGGCGATACTGACGACGACGAACATCCATCCACGTCGCGTCAGCATCTCATTCCACCGGGACGTTGTCGAGGGCATCCTGAATCGTCGTCCGCCCGTCTTCACCGCCCATGACGCCCGAATCGCCCCGTACGCGGTGGGCGAGCACGACTCCGGCTTCGACTTTCACGTCGTCCGGAATGACGTACTCCCGACCGTTGAGGACGGCCCGCGCTTGTGCTGCACGGAGCAGCGAAATCGACCCACGGGGACTGACACCGAGTTGGCAGTGGTCGCGGGTGTAGTTCGCGAGTCGGGTGACGTACTCCCGAACCGGCTTTTTGACGGTGACTTTCGTAATCGTCGCCCTCGCCCGACGGATGTCGCTCGCGCTTGCGACGGGGTCCAGTCGGCGAATCGGATGTTCGCCGACGACGCGTCGGAGGACTTCGGATTCGTCCTTCGGGTTGGGGTAGCCGAGTGAGAGTTTCTTCATGAAGCGGTCGATTTCGGCGACCGGGAGTTCGTACGTGCGGTCCTGCTCGATGGCGTTCTGCGTGGCGATGACGGTGAACGGGCTGGGAACGTCGTGGGTTTTCCCGTCGATGGTCACCTGTTCTTCTTCCATCGCTTCCAACAGGGCGGCTTGCGTCTTCGGCGGTGCGCGGTTGATCTCGTCGGCGAGGACGACGTTGCCGAAAATCGGGCCGGGTTGGAACTCGAACTCGTTTTCCTTCTGGTTGTAGATGTTGACGCCGGTCACGTCCGAGGGGAGGAGGTCGGGTGTGAACTGCACGCGCTTGAACGAACAGTCGATGGAACGCGCCAACGACCGGGCGAGCATCGTCTTTCCGACGCCGGGAACGTCTTCGAGGAGGAGATGGCCGCGTGCAAGAATCGTCGTCAGAATATGTTCGGCCACGTTGTGTTGCCCGACGATAACGTGTTCGATGTTGTCGATGATACGTCCTGTCAAGTCGGCCGCGTCCTCGACTGAGAGGGGGTCTGCAAACTCATTTGTCGGCCGCGTTACGGGGGTCTGCTCTGGATCTTTATTAGCTTCCTTCATGCTATGAATGCGCGATTGGTCGAAACGGGTCCTTGTGGGCACCGGAGACGCCATTCACGGCGTCTCCTCGTTACACGTACTATCGGAGCGTACCTTTGTAACTTTTGTCGCTACTCCAAGAGGTGTTCCAGTTACCCTTGAATACTTTGTGCATTGGTGTTTTGTCAAAATTAACAGAAGGAAGCGATTTCTTCTTCCCAATCATGTTTTCGGGAGGTAATTGGCAGGATGAAAAGGAGACGGCTCATCCAACCAAACAGCGGCCGAGCAGTTCCGTGTCACACTCCCCGAGTGCGAACAACCGACCATCGCTTGCGTTGGCGAAGACGAGTTCGTCCGCAACCGCTGGGGTGCTTCTCAGTTCTTGATTCCGTCCGAACGTGAAGTGGTCGCGTTCTCTTCCCGTTGCCCGGTCGATGACGAACAGTTTTCCGTACATCGTGTCCCGTTGTTCGTAGCCGTTTACGTACACCGAATCCCCCGTGACGGCCGGTGTTACCGTCAGGTCGATTCTTCGGTACTTGTGCTGTTCCCCGCCGAACTCCCACTGGCGTTCGCCCGTCTCGAGTACGACGCGCAACGAGGTTGAACTTCCCGACGTGATACACCAACCCATCCGCGACGGCAAAGCCGGAATCGCCCCACCGTGGCCCGATAGGCTTCCGCCACAGTTGGGTCCCATCCTTCGGGTCGAGGGCGGCGAGATAATCCTGATCTGCCGCCTGTTCGTACAGTCCGACGAACAGCCGCCCGTCGGCGATGGTCGGCGTCCCTTTTACCGAAAGTGAACGTCGCCACAACTCCGTCCCGTCGGTGACATCCAGTGCAACGAGTAGGCTACTCGAACTGGCGAACGACACGTACACCACACCGTCCGCCGCCGCAAGTTGCCACATCCCTCCCAGTTTCGGGAACTCCGTTCGCCAGCGTTCGCTTCCATCCGTCTGGGTCGATTCCGAACACCGTTTCGACCTGACCGATTTCCTCGTACGGAGTGCCATACGTTCCAGCGACCACGACGTCGTCCGTCACGATCGGCGAGACGACGTCGGGCGTCTGCTGTGACTCGAACAAGTTCTCGAACGTCCACTGCACGGTGCCGTCCGTGCTGACTGCCTTCAATCCCGGTTTCGTCTGGACGTAAATCGTGTCGTCGTCGAGAACGAGCGAGTCGGAGGCATAAAAGAAGTAAAATTCGGTCCGAGCTGGAACAGCTTCGTCTTCCACTGTGAGTCCCCGCTTCCGGCGTCGAACGCCTCCAACCACGCGCCGCCGCGTTTCGACCCAATCGTCGCCGATTCACGCGAGTAGACGAGATAGACACGTCCGTTTCCGACGACCGGTGACGGGGTCGAAACGCTCCCTCGTCCGGCCGGTCACGGTGCCACACTTCGTGCAGCGAATTCGTCGGGCCGTTCGTTTTCGAGTGGCCCGTATGCGCGTTGTCGATGGCGTGCCGGGACCACGTCCCGGTCGTGGCGGGCGGGTCGAACGTCACACACCCGGACAGCGTTGCGAGGGCGGTCCCGCTGGCGGCGAGAAACGCGCGGCGGTTGGAGGGCATCGGACGAAAGATGGCAGACCGCTCGGAATAAGTTTTCTCAAAGGCCAATCATCGTTGACCTCACCACTCCTTGCAGTCGGCACACACCATCCCGTCTTCGCTCCGCCAGCGTTTCTCGACGCTGGACCCACAGCACGCACACGCTGCACCGTCGGGCGTCCAATCGTACGTCGCTCTGGCGGGTTCCGATTTCGTCAGATTCCGGTTCGGACACGTCGATTCGTCGGTCTCGGCCTGTTCGTCTTCGGCCTTCTCCGGTCGTCGCTCTGCTCTCGCTCCGTTCTCGCTCGGTTGTCTTCGGCCTCAGGTCGCCGCTTCCTGCGTTTTTCATCTCGTCGTCCGCCTTCCCGACGAAATCCGAGAGCGACCTATCCTCCGGCACGTCCCCGCCTACGAAGCGCCCGGGCGTAAGCGTGACGGAGCATCCAAGTACCCCCAGTACGCAGTAGGACTATGGCAGGACTCATCTCGAATTCGCCGAAATGGTTCATCTGTTCACCAACGTTGCGACGGCAACGGCGAACCCCATCCCGGCGCGATGCTCCTCCTCTTCGGGGCGATTTTCGTCGGCTTCTCCGTCCTGTTCGGCGTCTACTCGTCAGTCGGCGCAATGGGCGGCGTCATCACCGACGACTCGCCCGGTCAAGCGCCGCCGCAATGAGACGAAATCGCCTCTTCTCGGTCCGGTCCGAGCGGCGACCCGGCGACGAAACTATCCGCGTAGTCGAGCACGGCGGCGATTCGGTCGGCCACCGTGTCCGGCGTCCCGGCGATGCAGAAGGCGTCTATCATCGCGGGCGTCACGGCCTCGAACGCCGCCGAGAACTCGCCCGCTCTCGATTTGCTCGCCGATTTCTCGCGCCAGTTCGGCGTCGATTCCGTGTCTGTCGAGCACCGGGTCCGCCGCACCACCCGCGATGAACGCCACGGGCGGACGGGCGGCCTCGCGCGCGTCGTCGCCGTCTTCGGCCACGCTCACGCAGGCGTAGGCGGCGAAGTCGAACGCGCCCCGCTCGTCGGGCCGCTCGTCCAGCCCTTCCTCGAATCCGCTCGCTCGCCCACTCGAAATCCCGCGGGTGCGAGGCGTTGACGAGCGCGCCGTCGGCGTGTTTCGCGCTCATCCGGAGCATGTGCGGTCCCTGCGCGCCGACGTACACCGGAATCTCGCCCGACTTCGTAGTTCAGCCCCGCGTCCCGCGCGATGAACGTCCCTTCGTGGGTTACGCGCTCGCCCGCCCAGATCCGCTGCGAGACCTTCATCGTCTCCAGCACGCGCCGGAGCGGCCGGTCGCGGTCGATGCCGAGGTTCCGGAGCGTCGAACGGTCGCCCGCGCCGACGCCGAACACGGCCCGTCCGTCGCTCGCCTCGTCCAGCGTCGCGATCCGCGAGGCGAGCGTCACCGGATGGCTCTCGTAGGGGTTGACGACGCCCGGCCCGAGGCGGATGTCCTCCGTCGCGTCGGCGACCCGCGAGAGGACGGTGAACGGGTCGCGGTTGTTGTAGTGACTGCTGGCGAACAGCGTGTCGAAGCCCGCTTCTTCGGCCCCTTCGCCGAGTGCGACCAGTTCGGAAAGCGGGTCCTCGGGCGTGAGCTCAATTCCGCGCAAACTCCCACCCCCGGAGCGCCTGCCGGACGAAGTCGCCCTCGACCGACGGAACAGGTTGTCGCTCCCCTCGTGGTCGCCGAACTCCCAGTCGCGGACGACGACGACCGGCAGGCCGTCGTCGCCCTCGCCGCTCACGAGGTTCGCCGCCGAGGCGAGTTCGTCGACGACGGACTCGACCGTCACTTCGAGTTCGTGGCCGTCCCTGTCGTGTTCGCCCCGCCAGTCCCGACTCGCGGGCATGCCGTCCCACCCGATAGCGACGCCGCGTTGGCCGTGGCGGAACGGCCGCCCGCAGGTGTCGGTGACGACGACGGGCACGTCGATGGGGAGTCCTGCGCGGATTCGCGCGGCGCTCTCGCTCGGTCGCTTCGGGAGCAAGAGCAGGTCGGCATCGCCCGTGTTCGACCGGTCGATGCCCGCGTTCACGCCGATGTGGCCGAACCGCGTCGCGGTCAGCAGGAACGGCGCTTCCATGACGAGTTCGGTGCTCTCCTCGAGGACGGCCTGTGCGAAGCGCGGGTCCTTCTCCTCGCCCGAAATGTCCGAGAGGCGACCCGCGATTTCCTCCGCCCGCGGACTCGCCGGGAAGTCGTCGAGCGTGGCGGTCCGGCCCTCGGCCTTCGAGACGATGGTGCTCGCGACCAACAACACGTCGCCGGGTTCGAGGTCGACCCGCTCCGCGACGAGCGTGGCGATATCGTCGCCGGGTTCGACCTCGGGAATCCCGGAACCGCGAAAACGTTCATGTCCGGTCGTTGGTGCGCGCCGATAAAAACCCGCCCGGAAGGCGCAAAACCGGTCAGCTTTCGTCAAAACGAGTCAGCTTTCGCAAAACCGGTTAGCTTTCGTGTTTCTGCACCGAGCATTCGCCGTCTTCGACCGTCGCGACGAACATCGTCGCCGTTTCCGCCGGGGCCGCACCCGTCGCGCTCCCCGGATTCAGCAGACGAACGCCATCGACAACCTCGTCCATCGGTCGGTGCGTGTGCCCCGCCACGCCGACGACGGACGCATCGAGTCGACCGACTCGCCCACTCTCTTCGACCGTCTCGCGGACGATTCGTGCGACCCGTTCATCGTATCCTCGTGTCGGTCCCGTTCCGTGCGTGACGACGAACGTGACGCCGCCGATGTCGAGGGTTGCCGTGTCGGGGAGCCGAAACGACTTCGGGTCGGTGTTGCCGCCCACGGCGGTGTAGTTGCCGTCCGTCAGTTCGTGGACCGACATCAGTGCGTCCGCCGAGTCGAAATCCCCCGCGTGAATCGTGTGGTCGGCCCGGAGGATTCGGGTCCGGACCCAGTCGGGAATTCGATTCGCACGCGATGGGATGTGCGTATCGCTGATGATGGCGACCCGGAGCATACTTCACCGTTCGCGATGCTGGTAGAAAAACGTTGGAGCGGTGTCGGAACGCGGTTGTCGGAAAGCCGCCGTCGGAACGCTTTAGTTCTCGCTTTCAAACCAACTAATATGGGCGGCCGCTCGTCCAGACGAAACTTTCTGGGCGCTGTCGGTATCGGTCTGTCGTTCGTGAGTGCTGGCTGTAGCGGTCTCGAAGCACAACCGGACCGGCAACAGCCGAATTGGTCGGTCGAACTCGATGGTACTCCGGCACGGGCCGCGACCACCACCGACCACGGCCTCGTCCTCGCAACGACGCTCACCCCCGACGGCGAACTCGGCCACCTCCAATTTTCGGGTGATTATGAACGACTTGCCGACCTGTCCCGAATCACCACCGCCCCAGTCGTCTACGGTGACGAAGCATTTGTCGAATCCGAGGGGATAATCTACAGCGTCCCACTCGACGGTGGCACCCCGACGCAAATTCACAGCGGCTATTTGGCACTCGGCCGCTACGAACCAGTCGTTTCCGGGTCACAACTGTTCGGCGTCGGCTACAGCGACGAGTTCGGGAAGTACACCGTCTTCGCCCTCGATTTGGACGCCGAACGGGTCCAGTGGATTCGCCCGTTCGGCACCGAGCGCGCGTCGGTCGCCACCGACGGAAACCGTGTTTTCGCGGCATCCCCGACGGGGATTGTCAGAGCTTACACGGCCGACGGCGGCGAGACGCTATGGAAGACCCACGTCGGGGACGGTGCCCGACTAACGTACCACGACGACAATGTGTTCGTCACCACTAACAGAGGTACCGCCGCACTCGATTCCACGGACGGAACGCGACTCTGGCTGGCCGAAAGCCACTGGATCGCCTCCGTGGACACCGTCCCCGCAGTCGCCGATTCAACCGTCTACGCCCTTCTCTCGCTCTACTCCACCCACCACCGCACCATGCTCACAACCGAGACGTATCTCGTCGCCTACCACCGAGCGACCGGCGAAGAACGGTGGCGAACCCGTGTCAACTACGGAACCCCCCTCACCGTAACCGAAGACGGCATCGGCGTCGAAACCATGGAGGAAGTCAAAACCGACCGCGGTAACCGAGTGCTCCGAAAATACCTCTCCGTCTTCGCTACCGGCGGCCGACGACTCGCCAAATACGACCTTCCCGACCGCTCCACCATGCGCCCCGTCATCCGCGACGGCTCGGTCATCGTCGGCTACGACAACACCGTCGCCTCTTATGACCGCTAAGACAGCAACGTGATTTTGGTTCTTGTGTGGTTGGGGTTACTGGGAGGGAAACGTCGAACATCCATACCCGTTCGCTCGGAGGTGACGTTGATTTTGTCGTCATGGAAACAGTAGCGATATTTCGGGACGGTGTTCGTGGTTCTCGTCCCTACTCTCGTACCGGAACCCATTCATTGATAATCGGTGACAGCAAACACCCGACGATGGCAACAGAAGCCACCGCGGACACCACATACGAGGAGTTTCTCGGGAAGGTAAAGCGAATTTCGAACGTCCAGAACGCCGCCGGGATTCTCGGCTGGGACCAAGAAGTCGTGATGCCCGAGGGTGGCACACCCGCCCGGTCCCAACAGAGTTCCGCCTTGTCGGCGATTTCGCACGAACTGCTTACCGACGACGAAATGGGTGAGTTGCTGGACGAACTCGAAGCCGAAGAGTTGGACGACGAGCAGGCCGCCGTCGTCCGCGAGGTTCGTCGCAGCTACGAGCGAGCGACCCGCGTGCCCGGTGACTTGGTGGCGAAAATCGCCCAAACCACGTCCGAAGCCCTACCGAAGTGGAAGAAAGCACGTGAGGAAGACGACTTCTCCATCTTCGCGCCCGACACTCGAAACGCTGGTCGAACTCAACCGCGAGTACGCCGAGTACATCGACCCGGACAAAGACCCCTACGAAGTGCTGTTCGAGGAGTACGAACCCTACCTCGGCATCGACACCGCCGAGGAGACGCTGGAGCAACTCCGCGACGAACTCGTCCCCCTCATCGACGCCGTGCGCGAGAGTGACGTAGACCTCTCCACGCCGTTCAAGGGCACCTACGACGCCGAGATTCAGGAAGAACTCTCGCGCGACGTGCTCGACACACTCGGCTACGACTGGGACCGCGGCCGCCTCGACACCGCACCGCACCCGTTCTCCAGCGGCAATCAGTTCGACGCCCGCGTGACGACGCGCTTCGACGAGAGCGACCCGCTCGGTGCGCTGATGAGCACGGTTCACGAGTTCGGCCACGCCACCTACACGCAGGGACTGCCGGACGAGCAGTACGGCACGCCACTCGGCGAATCGCGCGACTTGACGGTCCACGAGTCCCAGTCCCGCGTCTGGGAGAACAACGTCGGCCGGTCGCGTGCGTTCTGGGAGAACTTCCTCCCGCTCGTCAAGGAACGGTTCTCGGACGCGGAGGACGTCTCCGTCGAGGAGATGTACGAGGCCGCGAACCGCGTCCACGAGGACAACCTCATCCGCGTCGAGGCGGACGAGTTGACCTACCACATGCACATCGTCGTGCGCTTCGAGATCGAGAAACAGCTCATCCGCGGCGAAATCGAAGTGGACGAAGTGCCCGAAGCTCTGGAACGACAAGTACGAGGAGTACCTCGGCATCCGCCCCGACACCGACGCCGAGGGCTGTCTGCAGGACATCCACTGGAGCCACGGCAGTTTCGGCTACTTCCCGACTTACTCGCTCGGCAGCGTGCTCGCCGCACAGCTGTACGCGAAAGCCGACGAGGATATCGACGACCTCGAAGGCCAGATTCGTGCGGGCGAATTTGACGACTTCCACGACTGGCTCACCACCAACATCCACCAGTACGGCTGTCTGTACACCACTGACGACCTCATCAAACACGCGACGGGTGAGAGCTTCACCGCCGATTACTTCCTCGACTACGTGAACGAGAAGTACGGCACGCTGTACGAGTTGGAATAGATTCGAACGTTCATTCCCGATTTTTCGTTTTTCACGGCTCACCTGACGCCGTCGAATACTGTCGAACCAGTTTCGACTCCGCCCGATGGAGCACCCCGCTCACGGTCGATTTCGACACGTCGAGCAGTTCCGCCAGTCGCGTTATCGAACAGCGGCGCGGCACCTCATAATACCCCTCTTCGATAGCGAGGTCCACGACTTCGGCTTGCCGCTCCGTGAGCAGTCCGTTCGAATCGCCGGTCGTTCGAACCGCCAGAATCTCCACGCCAGCGCCCATTTCCTCCAGCGCGCGTTTCAACTCGATTACCCGCTCCCGCGTTTCCGTGATGGTCACGTCAACCGCGCCGTTTCGAATCGTCACCGGATACTCCGGCATCGTCCCGGTGTCACGGAAGATATCGTACGTCTCGTGGGACGTCGCCTCGTTCCGGAACACGGTCTTGCCGTCGCCGTGCATGACGACGCGAAACGAGTCAAGGGAAGGGTCGCGCTCCGCGCTCTCCCGCAGGTCGTCCACCGGGACGCCGGTCGTTTCCACGAGCGCGCTCGCACGCTCGTCGCCGCCGATACCGGATAGGATACGAAATTCGGCCGTCTCATATGTACGCGATATCTTCGCGATTAACTGATGCTCGGGCAGAGTCACACGAAATTGAACGGAAGCCATCGTCCCTTCCTCCGACTCCGGTATAAATAAGGCTACATGTAACGTCATGTATATTCGGAACCGACGGCCCAACCACCATTCGATGGATGAGAAACGACAATTGCCGTTCCAGCGCTCGGTTTTCCATCCAACTCCCTACCGATGATTCACGTTGATTCCCTCGATTTCGCGTACCCAGCCGCCGAGAAGGACACGCTTCAGGACCTCTCCTTTGTAGTCGATTCGGGGGAGATATTCGGCTTCCTCGGTCCCAGCGGGGCCGGAAAGAGTACGACCCAGAAAATCCTCACCGGACTGCTGGACGACTACCGCGGGTCAGTCCGCGTCTTCGACCGTGAGGTCCACGAGTGGGACGGCACCTACTACGACAGAATCGGTGTGTCCAGCGAGACCCCGAATCAGTATCCGAAACTCACTGGGCGCGAAAACCTCGAACTGTTCGCGTCACTCCACCGAACCGAGACGCGAGATATCGAGGAACTGTTCGAACTTGTCGGTCTCGAAGAGGCTATCGACCAGCGTGTGGGCGCCTACTCGAAAGGGATGGCGATGCGTCTCAACTTCATCCGTGCACTCCTGCACAACCCCGAACTCGTCTTTCTGGACGAACCGACGAGCGGCATCGACCCCGGCAACGCGAAGCGAATCAAGACGGCAATCGCCGACCTCCGTGACGACGGCAAGACCGTGTTCCTGACGACCCACGACATGACCGTCGCCGACCAACTCTGTGACCGCGTTGCATTCATCGTGGACGGGACGACCCCACTTATCGGCGAACCGGAGACCCTAAAACGCGAGTATGGCTCTCGGACGGTTCGGGTGGAGTCTCGGGAAAATGACCGCCCACAGACCGCGCGATTTGCGCTCGATGGACTGAACGAGAACACGGAATTTCAGTCCCTCCTTGCGAAGAACGACGTCGAAACGCTTCACACCGAGGAAGCCACGCTGGAAACCGTCTTCCTCGAAGTGACGGGAGAAAAATTAGAATGAATCCGATTTCCGCGATGAATCCCATCCGTGCGATGGTTCGGTGGGATGTCCGACTCCAGCTCCGATACGGCTTTTACACCGTCTATACCGTGTTGACGGTGTTCTACATCATCGCGTTCGTCGGAGTCGGACTCCCCAAATCGCTGACCGAACGAGCGCTGGTCTTCATCGTCCTCTCGGACCCTGCCGTCCTCGGCTTTTACTTCATCGCCGCGCTCGTCCTCATCGAGAAACGCGAGGGAGTTCTCGATGCCCTCGTGGTTTCGCCGCTCGGTGTTCGAGGCTATCTCGTCTCCAAAGTCACGTCACTGACCCTCCTCGCCGTCATCGTGGCGACTATCCTCACGCTCGTCGTCCATCCGGCAGGAGTGAATTTCTCGCTGCTGGCGCTCGGTGTGGCGCTCACCTCGATTCCGTTCGTCCTCATCGGATTCGTCAGTGTCGCCCGATTCGACTCGATAAACGACTACTTCCTGAGCGCCCTGCTGTACGGCGTAGTGTTGTACGCGCCGCTGCTGTCGTTTTTCGGTCTCTTCGACACGCCGGTTTTCTATCTGTTGCCCGTCCGCCCCGCTCTCATCCTCATTGATGGTGCGTTTCACGGAATCCAATTTTGGGAGTTCGTCTACGCCGTCGGCTACCTCTCGCTCGGCGGCCTCCTCGCGTTTACCGTCGCCGAGCGGCAGTTCCATCGTCACATCGTGCAACACCGGCCGTCCCGGAGCGATAACGGCGAACAGAGATCGTCGCGTCTCGGAATCGTTCAGGGTCACGGACCCGTCGCCGGCATGGCGCTCGCGGACACGAAAAAATGGCTTCGGGACCCGCTCCTGCTCGTCGCGGGAACTGGCCCGCTGTTTCTCGCCCTGCTCGCACGTTTCGTGCTCCCGTTCGTCAACCAGCAGTATCTCCCGAACACCTCGCTCGTTCCGTACTACCCGCTCGTGCTCGGGTTCGTCGTCACCTTCCCACCGTACATCTACGGCTTCGTGGTCGGCTTCTTCGTGCTCGAAGACCGCGAAGAAGGCGTCTTGTCCGCGTTGCGAACGACGCCGCTGACCGGCCGCGGCTACCTGCGCTACCGTGGTGTAACTGCATATTTCGTCGGTGCGGTCGTCACGATTCCGACTGTAATCCTGTTCGGTCTCGTCCGGGTGCCGCCGATTGTGCTCGTGGCAGTTACAGCCGTCGTCGCACTCACCGGGCCGACGATTACGTTTTTGTTTGCAGGACTGGCACGCGATTCCATCGAGGGTGTCGTCATCAACAAACTGTTGGGATTGATACTGATTCTGCCAGTTGTCGGCATTGCGTTGTTCCCCGAACCGTGGCAGTACGCCGTCGGAATCGTGCCGCTCTACTGGCCGGTGAAGGCGCTCGTCATGGGAATTTCTGATGGGGTCAGCGTTCGATTCATCGTTTTCCTCTGTCTCGGTGTCCTCTCGTTTGGTGTGTCGATTCGGTATCTCGTCCACCGATTCGAGCGGCTATCGTGAGTGGTGAATTCTACCTGGTTGACTCTCGCTACGAAAATACAAACGAAGACAATCGGGATAGGGACGGGAGTGTGTCACACGCAGTTTCGGCTAGTCGGACCCTACGACGTGCGTTGCAGGAGTTTCCGGAGGTGTCCCGTCGAGAAGAACGAGGACGGTTTGTCCATGTGAACTCCGATTTCCCCTTCCATCGCGGAGAGACCGACCGTCTGGATAGGTTTCGGGAGCGAGTACGCCCGCCGAATCCAATGGCCCAGTCGGATTTCGTTTTTCAGTTCCCGTCGCCACGCGCGTTCATACTCGGCGAGTGTGCTGGGGTCGTCGGGGTCGATGGTCTCTGCGGCGTGGTCCGCCGAGGTCATCCCGTAGAGAATCCCGCCGCCGGTGAACGGTTTCGTCTGCGCGGCGGCGTCACCGATGAGGAATCCTCGGTGTGCGCTGACGCGCGGTGCCGGACCGATGGGTATCATCCCGGCACAGAAGTTCTCGGTTTCGACGCCGTAGTCGGCCGTGAATCGGTCGAACAGCTCACGGGCGTTCTGGCCCGGCGGCGCGGCCAAGCCGTACTCGACACCGTCCGCTCCACGGGGGATTCGCCACGCGAAAAATCGGGGTGCAGTGAGGTGAACGTCCACGAAGTTGCCGTTGTGGACTTCGTTCGTGAAACCGAGCACGCCCTGTAGCTTCTCGTTCGGTTCCGGCAGATGGAGTTCCCGCCGGACGCGAGAGGCGGGACCGTCACAGCCGACCACCATCTTCCCGCGAAACGTCTCGGTTCCGTCCGGCGTGTTCGCGGTAACATCGACATACCCCCCGTGCTCTTCGACCCCCGAGACGCTGTGGTCTTCGCGCAAATCCGCCCCGGCATCCTCGGCGGCACGGGCGAGCGTCCGGTCGAGACCGATCCGGTCGATGACGTTGGAGATGACCTCCTCCTTGTAAAACGGATGTTCGGCGGAGTTCGGCCCGTCGACATGGAACCGAGCACCGTACACTTCGTTCTGTAGAAGTTCCTCACGCGCTCCGTCCGGCGTAAAGTTCCAAATATCGGTACTGACGTGACCGGAGCACGCGAGCGGTGTTCCCACCTGCCCGCGTTCGAGAACGAGTACGTCGTGTCCCGCGTTCGCGGCCCGTCGCGAGAACCGCGACCCGGCGGGACCGGCACCGACCACCACGAAATCGTACATTATCCTCGATTGCGGCCCGGTCGTCAAATACCTTGTTTCTCGTTTCGGGAGTCGCTATCGCGCCGACGGTGGCCGCTCTCCCGTTCCGAGTTGCCGACGCCGAAGGTAATGAACGAGCGCCGAGAGCGCGAAAATGGCGACGATGAGGACACCCCAGATTTTGTCGGGGATGGCCGAAAACGGCGGAATACCGAGGAAATCGGCCAATACGAGGACCGCGCTCACGATGGCGAGTCCGAGGTAGTAACGAATCCACGGGAACTCGTCCTGCGGGCGCAAGTAACCCTCCAACTGTGCGGCGTTACCGGAGAGTTCGACGATGCCTCGGCTCTGGTTGTACTCCACGATACCTGCATCCGAAAGCTTCGGGAGATGCGTCTGGTACAGCGACGTGTACACCGATTTGCGCTCGTTCGCGGACAGGCCCTCGACAGTGGTGTCGTTCTCCCACGCGGCCACCTGTTCGGCGAGCTCGCTAAGCTCCACTGGTCGCCCCTGTTGCTTCAGATAGTGGAGCGTGTATCGTCGTCGTCGATTTTTCAGAACGTCGAAGATGAGATCCTCGGACAGTTCTTGTGGGGTTCCATCAGTCGAACTCATGCCACCGGAAAGTCGCAATCGGTTGTTTCGGCTATACCACCGCCACCCGGACGTAACACGAGTGCGAAGTTACTGCGGACGACACTTTGTTATCCAGTGCTTAGCGGATGGGAGTTCTCAAACTAATTACTGATGAGGGGCTTAAGCGTGTGATTCTCTGCGGTAAGCCCCCCATTCTCTGGGAGGAAAATCTATTTCGCGCCGGTTTTCAGTCGTCCATCGCGGCCGGTGTAGGCCTGTCGGAACGCGGACCATCGAGGTCGATGGCAGGGAGTTTATCCCGAAGATACCGTCCCGTGTAGGACTCCTCTGCCCCCGCGATTTCCTCTGGCGTACCGGTTGCGACGACTTGGCCACCCTTCTCGCCGCCTTCCGGACCGAGGTCGATGACGTGGTCCGCGTTCTTCACGAGGTCGAGTTCGTGTTCGATGACGGCGATGGTGTTCCCCTTGTCCGTCAACCGCTGGAGCACGGCGACGAGTTTCCGCTCGTCCTCGTGGTGCAGTCCTGTGGTCGGTTCGTCCAGCAAGTACAGCGTCTCGCCCGAAGCCTTCTTGCCGAGTTCCTCGGCGAGTTTTACGCGCTGGGCTTCCCCGCCCGACAGCGTCGTGGACGGTTGGCCGAGTTTCATGTAGTCCAGCCCAACGTCCTTCAGCAGTTTCAGACGGCGACGGATGCGCGTGTCGTGTTCGAAGAAGTCGTGTGCTTCCTCGACGGACATGTCCAGGACTTCCGCGATGGTCGCGCCCCGATAGGTCACGTCCAGCGTCTCGTCGTTGTAGCGTGCGCCGCCACACTCCTCACACGGGACGTACACGTCCGAGAGGAAGTTCATCTCGATCTTGACGGTACCCTGCCCGCCACACTCCTCACAGCGTCCGCCCTTCACGTTGAACGAGAAGCGACCCTTCTCGTAGCCACGCTGTTTGGCGAGTTTCGTCTCGGCGAACGATTCACGGATGTAGTCGAACACGCCCGTGTACGTCGCTGGGTTCGAGCGTGGCGTCCGACCGATGGGCGACTGGTCGATGAGTCGCACCTTCTCGATGTTCTCGGTTCCCTCGATTGAATCGTGCTCGCCGGGGTCCACCGACGTGTTGTTGTTCATCTCGCGGGCCAATCCCTTGTAGAGGATGTCGTGCATCAGCGTGGATTTGCCCGACCCGGAAACTCCCGTGACGGCGGTGAATTTCCCGATTGGGATGTCCACGTCGAGGTCCTTCAGGTTGTGCTGGCGCGCGCCGCGAATCGTGATGTTCGCGTCGCTCTCGCGTCGCTCGTCGGGAACGGGTATCTCCTTTCGGCCGGCGAGGTAGTCTCCCGTGATGCTGCCCTCGTGGGCCATGACCTCCTCCACGTCACCCTGCACGACGATTTCGCCGCCGCGCCGTCCCGGTCCGGGACCGATGTCGATGACGTTGTCCGCCCGGCGCATCGTCTCCTCGTCGTGTTCGACGACGATGAGGGTGTTGCCCAAGTCGCGGAGTTCACACAGCGTGTTTAGCAGGCGGTCGTTGTCGCGCTGGTGGAGACCGATGGACGGTTCGTCCAGCACGTAGAGCACGCCGACCAGTCCCGACCCAATCTGGGTCGCCAGCCGAATCCGTTGGCTCTCGCCGCCCGAAAGTGTCGAGGCTTCCCGGTCGAGCGTGAGGTACTGCAACCCGACTTCCCCCATGAAGCCGAGTCGGGCACGAATCTCCTTGAGAATCTCTTCCGCAATTCGGTTCTGGCGGTCCGTGAGGTTGGCTTCGAGGTTCTCGAAGTGCGTCAGTGCATCACCGATGGACATCCCGTTGACTGCTGAAATCGACGTGCCATCAACGTACACCGACCGGCTCTCGGGCCGGAGTCGCGTGCCGTCACAGGCCGGACACTCGGTCACGGCCATGTACTCCTCAATGTGGTTTCGCGCCCGGTCGCTGTCGGTCTCGATGTACCGTCGTTCGAGGTTCGGGATGACGCCCTCGAACGGTTCTTCCTTCCGTCGGATACCGTTCTTCGTATTCCACTTGAACAGCACGTCCTCGTCAGTGCCGTAAAGGAACCCCTGTTGTACGTCCTCGTCGAGGTCCTCGAACGGCGTCGACAGGCTCACGTCGAAATGTTTGGCCACCGAATCGAGCTGGCGGCGGTAGTACGTCCGCTGGTAACTCCACGGCTCGAAGACGTGTTTCAGCGGTTTCGAGGAGTCCTGGACGACGAGGTCTTTGTCTATCTCCTTCGTCTCGCCGATACCCTCACACTCCGGGCAGGCACCGTGCGGGCTGTTGAACGAGAAGCTCCGCGTCTCGATTTCACGGAAGTCGATGCCACAGTGCGTGCAGGCGAGTTCCTCCGAGAACTCCACGACGAGTCGGTCGTCGCCGTCCCCGCCCAAGTCACCCGTCGAACGGGATTCCGAACCGAGGTTCATGTCCTCGGGTGCATCGGGAACGATGACTTTCATGACGCCCTCGGCCTCCTCCAGCGCGGTCTCCACGCTGTCGGTGATGCGGCTTCGCGCCTCCGGGCTGACCTTCACGCGGTCCACGATGACGTCGATGGTGTGGTCGTAGTTCTTGTCGAGTTCCGGGCGGTCGAGCGTCAGGTCGAACTCCTCGCCGTCAACTTCCACTCGGGAGTAGCCGTCCGAGACGAGTTCGTCGAACAGGTCGGCGAACGCGCCCTTCTGGTCGCGGACGACCGGCGCGGCGATTTTGGCTTTGGTTCCCTCGGGCAAGTCCAGCACCCGACGGACCATGTTCTGTGCGCTCTGCTCGCCGACTTCCCGGCCACACTGCGGACAGTGGGGCGTCCCCACGCGCGCGTAGAGCAGTCGCAGATAGTCGTGCAGTTCGGTCACGGTTCCGACCGTCGAACGCGGGTTGTTCGCTGCGTTCTTCTGGTCGATTGAAATGGCGGGTGACAGGCCTTCGACGTTCTCGACCTGTGGCTTGTCCATCTGCCCGAGGAAGTTTCGGGCGTACGCCGACAGGCTCTCGATGTAGCGTCGCTGTCCTTCAGCGTACACCGTCTCGAAGGCGAGCGAGGACTTCCCCGACCCCGATAGGCCGGTGACGACGTTGAACTCCTCGCGCGGAATCTTGACGTCGAGGTCTTTGAGGTTGTGCTCCTCGGCCCCCCGCACTTCGATGTAGTCCTTGCTCGATCTAGACTCAGACAGCGACTGAACGAGGGTATGCCTATCGGTTGCAGATGAAAGCGGAGTGAAAGTGAAATCGGATTAGTTCGTGCCGCTGGGCGCTCGAAGCACTTTCATGTACGGCGAGTCGTCGATGTACTCGACGAGTCGGGTGCTTCCAAGTACGCCGTTCGGTGACTTGTCGACTTTTACGTACTGGAGGCCGCTCCGTTCGAGCCACGTTCGACACACTTGCCACGCGCTGTTGTGATAAAATTCGGCGAGTTTCTCGTCCATCGTCTTCGGATTGTGTACGTTCACCGTGATGTCGTCCTGTCCGAGGAGGTTCGCCTCCGACCAGTATCGCACTCGGCGCGCCGTCTTCTCGTTCAACGACTGGACCATCGTCTCCGTATTGATGATGCTGAGCATCGCTCTGTCCCCACGGCGTTCGTCTATCGTTTCGAGTACCTCTTCTATTGATCTGTCATTGTCCTGGAGGGTGAACACGTTGTGGGCACTGTCATCCCGAACGCTCACTGTATCGATGACGAACAGCCTGTCGTCGTCGAGTAATCGCTCGACATCCCCGACGAAATCGTCGAACATGTTTGCCAGACGCTCCGGACTCATGTTCACGGATGGAACGAAGGTGATGGCTGCATCGTTCTCGATAGCCGTTTTGAACGCGCTCATGATGATAGCGTGGACGCTCGCGTCTCCGTCGTGTTCGACGAGCGTCGTCGCACCCTTGAGGAGTCCTCCTCCGAGGAGGGAATCGAGGCCATCGATACCCGTCGGAACGAAATCCTGCTGGTCGAAGAGATTGGGAAACACTCGCCGGCGTGGTGCTACCTTGATACCACCGTCGGTAAAGTGTACCTCGAACCGTCGCATGTCGTGGTCCACACCTCGCATCTTGAGAATCTCGATGAACCGGTGTTGTTCCCCTTCGATTGGTTGCCGCCACAACTGCAGAACGCCGTGCGTTTTGAACTGTGACCGGTTGTACTCCTCGTTCTCCTTGCGAGTCTGTTCCGATGTTAGAAGCGTCGTCGCACCGAACTCCGTCGTACAGAGTTGTATCAAGTCCAATGTCACCCGGTCGAAGTCCCGTTTGGTGTCGGCGACCGGTTTGAGCCCGGAGAGGCTATCGATGACGACCCGGTCACACTCCTTAAATCGGCGAAGGTGTTCTTTGATGTACTTCGACTTGAACGGTGCGGCAAAGCTCTCGTCGAAGTGTTGTTCGCCGTCGAGTGTACTCAGTACCAACTCCTCTTTCTCACCGCTCTGAAGCGTGTGTCCCGGTGTTGCATGCACTGTGGTGATGCTCAACCCTTCGTGGTCGAGTTCGTACCCGAAGCCCGAAAAGGAGTCTCGAAGCTCGTCTATCTGCTGTTCGGTGCTGACGAAAAGACAGCGTTCCCCGTTTTCGAGTCCCTCCTGAAGAAACTGCATGCTAAGGGTACTCTTTCCTGTCCCTGGTCCACCGGTCACTAGAATTGCACGACGTTCGGGGAGGCCGCCATTCAACGCAGTGTCCAGAACGCCGGAACCCGTCCCAACTCTTGCGTCACTCATCGAGAATCTGTTATCTGGTGACTCGCATATATATTCCGAATTTGAAAAACTTTGCCTCAATTTCTTGTATCATATCCTATTTCTACGGGGAAATTTTTATGTCCATTTTATTCATCTCTTGTTGGACGGTTTGACTGCATACTGAAATATCGACGCCATGGATGACAAACACGGTGCCGTTTGATGGTCGAACCGTGTTCGAAACGAGTTCCCACTATGCTATCGTGCCCACCGAACGGGACATATTCGTCCGGTCCTTACCTGCTGTAAGTGTCATCGAACACCTCGGTATCGGAAGGAGCGGAACGGCACACGATGTGGCGGCTGTTCGCCGAGTACGGGAAGGGCTACTTCCCACAGTTCCTCGCGGGGTTCATCGGGACGGTGCTCGGTCGGCTTTCGGGCCTCCTCCCCCCCATCGTTCTCGGCATCGCCATCGACGCGATATTCTTGCACAAGCAGGCGTTCAGACTCGGGCCGATTCCGTCGGCGTGGCTCCCGACGACGCCGACCGGACAGCTGTGGCTCTCCATCGGCGTCGTCCTCGCGTCGTTTCTCGTCGGCGCGGTGTTCTCGTGGGTGGAAGGCTGGGGCTGGAACGCGTTCGCGCAGGGCGTCCAGCATAAACTCCGCGTAGACACCTACGACCGGATGCAGCTACTCGACATGACGTTTTTCGACGGCAAGCAGACCGGCGAACTGATGTCTATTCTGAACAACGACGTGAACCAGCTGGAGACGTTCCTCAACGACGGGCTGAGTTCGGGACTCCGAATCGCCGTGCTCATCGTCGGCATCGGCGGCATTCTGTTCACACTGAACCCGTCGCTGGCGGTCGTGGCGCTCCTCCCGGTGCCACTACTGGCGGTGTTCACCTACGTTTTCGTTCGGACCATCCAACCGAAATACGCCGCGATGCGGGCCAGCGTGGGCGCGCTCAACTCCCGACTGGAGAACAACCTCGGCGGCATCCGTGTCATCAAATCCGAGACCGCTGAAGGGTACGAATCCGGGCGTATCGAGGAAGCGTCCCAGCAGTACTACGATACGAACTGGGACGCCATCACGACCCGTATCACGTTCTTCCCCGGGCTGAGCCTGCTGACGGGTATCGGGTACGCCGTCACCTTCGGCATCGGCGGGTTCTGGCTCCTTTCGGGCGCACCGGGCCCGCTGTCGGGGACGCTGGAACCGGGCACGTTCGTCACGTTCGTCATCCTGAGCCAGCAGTTCATCTGGCCGATGGCCCAATTCGGGCAGATCATCAATATCTACCAGCGTGCCGAAGCGTCGAGTGACCGCGTCTACTCGCTGATGAGCGAGCACGGGACGCTGGACGAAACGGCCGACGCACCCGACCTGACCGTGACCGACGGCACCGTCGAGTACGACGACGTGAGTTTCGGCTACGGCGACGAGGAAATCGTCGAGGACATCGACTTACACGTCAAGCGGGGCACCATGCTGGCGCTCGTTGGCCCCACAGGAGCGGGGAAATCCACGGTTCTGAAACTCCTCTTGCGGATGTACGATGTGGACGACGGCGTGGTTCGCATTGACGGCACGGACGTCCGCGACGTGAACCTCCGAAGTCTGCGGCGGACCATCGGCTACGTCAGTCAGGAACCGTTTCTGTTCTACGGCTCCGTCAGGGAGAACATTTCATATGGTTCGTTCGACGCGAGCGACGAAGACATCGAGGAAGCCGCGAAAGCCGCGGAAGCACACGAGTTCATCGTCAACCTCCCCGACGGCTACGACACGATGGTCGGCGAGCGCGGCGTGAAACTTTCGGGTGGTCAGCGTCAGCGCTTGTCCATCGCGCGGACGATTCTCAAGGACCCGGCCATCCTCGTATTGGATGAGGCGACGAGCCACGTCGATACGGAGACGGAAGCGCTCATCCAGCGCAGCCTCGCCTCGTTGATGGACGAGAAGACGACATTCGCCATCGCCCACCGTCTCTCGACGGTCAAGGACGCCGAGGAAATCGTCGTCTTGGACGAAGGAACGGTCGTCGAGCGCGGCACCCACGACGACCTGCTGGCACTCGGCGGACTCTACGCGAACCTCTGGCACGTGCAAGCCGGGGAAATCGAAGCCCTGCCACGGGAATTCATCGAACGGGCGATTCAGCGCCGGTCGGAAATCGAGGATGGAGGCGGCGACGGCGGGAAAGCCAGTGGTGCGGACGCACAAGCTGACGGCGGGGAGTAGTCCGACAATTGTCTTGACCCCAAATTCAAATATTAATACATGAGAACTAACGGACGATGGAACGTCCTCCACAACAACACGATTTCGACGGTATCGCCCTCGACGGTGACGAGTACACTATCAAGCAGAGTTATTTCCGGAACAAGTATGACGTGTACGACACTGCCGGAAACCTCGTCCTGAAATCGAAACAGAAGCTGTTCAAAATGAAAGAGGAGTTCCCTTTTTTCGATTCGGACGGGAACACGGTGTTTCGCGTGAAGGCGAAGAACATCCTCGATATCGCCGGGGATTACGTCCTCGTGGACGAGCGAACCGACGAACCCGTCATCGTTCTCACGAAAGATTTGACCATCTTCCACCACCACTGGACGATAAAGCGCCCCGATGGAACCGAAGTCGCGGAAGTCGAATCCCAAAGCGCGATACTCGAAGCGCTTCGCTCGTTCTCGTGGTTGGCGTCGCTTCTCCCACACAAGTACGGGATTACCACACCGGACGGGAAATCCGTCGGAGAAATTCTCGCTCCGCGACGTGTACAAGGTCCGAGTCGAGGATTCGAGGGAAGTGTCGAAAAACGCACTCGTCGCGGCGGCAATCGCTATCGACGCGCTGGAAGGGAACTAAGTCGGAAAATCGAGTCGAACCCGTCAGACCTTCTCCGGTAACCAGCCGCCGTCCACTTCGACGTTCACCCCACTCAGGTAGTCGCTGTCGTCGTCCACGAAGAATCGCAGTGCTTGGGCCATATCCTCGAACTCTGCGGGTTTTCCGCGGGGCAAATCGTCCGGGAACACGTCGGAGTTTTCGACCACGTAGGGAGAAATCGCGTTGACCGTCACGCCGTCGTCTTGCGTGTCCGCTGCGAGCATTCGGGTGAACATCAGGACGCTCGCCTTGGCCATGAAGTACGGCGCGTTTTTGTGGTTGATGAGTCCCTTCTCGGCGCTCGCGTAGCCGATGTTGACGATGCGCCCGAATTCGCCCCCCCGCATCTCCGGCAGTGCTCGCTTCGAACAGAGGTAGGTGGCGTTGATGTTGCCGTCGAGGACAGCGTTCCAGCGGTCGAAGGAGATGTCCTCCCAGTGGTCGGGCGCGAACGGACCGACGTTGTTCACCAGTACATCGACACTCCCGAGTTCGGTTTCGATGGTCGAAAAGAGGTCGTCCACCTCGTCCGGGTCGGTGACATCGCCGGCAACGGTTATCGCCTCGACGTCGTGCGTGCGGGCAGTTTCGGCGACTTCCTCCGCTACCTCCTCGCTGGAGTGGTAGTGGACGGCCACGTCGGCCCCGCAGTCGGCGAGCGAGAGGAGGAGTTCTCGGCCGACGCCTTTCGAACTACCAGTTACCAGTGCGACCCGTCCGTCGAGGTTCGGTGTTATCATGGGTAACCTTCGCGACCCAGTCGCAATTAGTTTGACATCCCGGACGTCGGAATTCCGTTCGAGACGTGAATTTCTTCGATTATGAGTGAACCCCAATATCTTTAATATTCTGCGTGGAAACCGGATACTATGGCAATCGAGACGATTCTTCTCGCTGTAGGACCGGGCGACGCGGACCGTACGGGTAAACTCGCGGACGCCGTCATTGACGTGGCAGGCCCGACTGGTGCGACAGTCGTGCTCGCACACGTGTTCACTGACGACGAATTCGACGACGTAGTCGAACAACTCGACTACGACCCCTCCGGAAAACCCAACTCCGACGAAGTGGCAGCAAGACACGCGACGATTCGTTCGCTTTCGGATGCGCTCGATGCCCAGGGCATTGGATACTCGGTCCGTGGAGCCATCGGCGAACACGGTGAAACCATCGTTTCACTTGGTGAGGCCGTGAATGCCGACAGCATCTTCGTCGGCGGCCGCAAACGCTCGCCGACCGGGAAAGCCGTCTTCGGTAGCACCGCACAGGAAGTCATGCTCTCGGCTCCCTGTCCCGTGACGTTCGTGCGCGAAGACTGAACTTCGGTAGTCCAAGAATTTCGTCCCCTTTTGCAGGTCCCTCCACCGTTATCTCAATACTCGCCGAGACGTGAGCATCGGCGTTCGGCCGGACTGATGTGGCGGCCGCGTTCGTCTTCGCTCGTTAGTTTCGATACACGCCACCCATCTCGAATCACCCGCCAAGTACTTTGTGTTGACATATCCCGGTGGGCTTGGCAAATCGTTTCATTCGCGTCGGTCTTTCGCTTGCCCTCACTCCTCAGCGCGTTCCTGCCATTCCCGTTGCGTTCTCCGCTCGCTGATGTGGCGCTCGCCGCCCGCGATGTCCTCGCGGGTCGTGCGTTCGAACGACTCGATGTCTCGAAGAAAGCCCGTCTCGAAGGATTCGACCAGTTCGTACGTCCAGCGGTCGCCGCCGAGCACGCCACACGGCAGGATTTCGTCGCGGATGTGGTCCGCAATCTCGTCGTGTCCTGCATCGCGGAGGTGCGCTTCCGCCTCGTTGAAATGCTCCATCGCGTGCCCGGTGACGTGATGGAATTGGACGAGATAGCCGTGTGCCTTGTGGAGTCCCTCGATACCGAGTTCGAGTTCGTGCAGCGCGGATTCGGTTTCATTGTCGAGGTCGGGAAGGTTGTCAGGAAGGTCATCGCGGGAGTCTGCCATGCATCGACTCACGACGGCGAACCAGTTAACTTCGGCAACCGAATTCATCCGAAATGCTGACAGAGTTCATCGACTCCAGGGAAATTGGCAGGCGAATCCATCGACCGAGGAAACTCGTCCACGAGTAAATGCCTGTAGTTAAGTGGGACGGACGACGTTAGTTCACCTGAATGGCCTACTACGCGGGTGTAGACCTCGGGGCGACCAACGTCAGGGCGGCGGTTGCCGACGGGGACGGTAACGTCATCGGCACGTACGACCGTGGCACGCCACGAGGACCGAACGGCATTGCGGTTACCGAAGCAGTGCTCGAAAGTATTCGGGGTGCGTGTACGAATGCAGATATCGACCCGAGAGAAATTCGGGCGGCGGGGGTCGGCAGTATCGGCCCGCTCGACCTCGCGGAGGGAGCGGTCGATGGCCCGGCAAACCTGCCGGACACCATCGGTCGAATTCCGCTGACCGGCCCGGTGAGTAAACTCATCGGGAGCGACCGGATATTCCTCCACAACGACACCAACGCAGGTGCCATCGGGCAGCGATTCTACAGCGACCGTAACCCCGATGATATGGTGTACGTCACGATTTCGAGCGGTATCGGTGCCGGCGTCACTGTCGATGGCAACGTCCTCACTGGATGGGACGGCAACGCGGGCGAAGTGGGGCACATGATGGTTGACCCACACGGCGGGCGAACCTGTGGCTGTGGCAAGGACGGCCACTGGGAAGCCTACTGCTCGGGCAACAACATCCCCGAATACGCTCGCATGCTGGCCAAAGAAGACGGAACCGTGGCAACTGCCCTCCCACTCGAGGACCCCGACTTTTCCGCAAAGGACGTGTTCGAGCACGCGGGCATCGACTCTTTCGCCGACCACGTCATCGAGCAGGTCGCCCACTGGAACACCCTCGGCGTGGCGAACATCATCCAAGCCTACGCCCCCATCGTCGTCTACCTCGGCGGCGCAGTCGTCCTCAACAATCAAGACCTCGTCGTGAACCCGATTCGGGAGAACGTCGGCAATCACCTCCTCAACAACGTCCCCGACGTACAGGTGACCACCCTCGGCGACGAAGTCGTCCTCAAAGGGGCCGTCGCGAGTGCGCTGACGGACGGAACCGGCGACGAATCCAGACTTCAGGCGTGAACGACTCCGAGTCGCTTTGATTGCAAGTACTGAACGGGGGCGTTCGAGGTAGCCTTCTCAATAACTGCTCTCTCAGTACGATTAGAACGTCCCCGTCGCAGTCGATATCACCGTTCCCGACTTTCTCGCGGCCAAGAGTTTATATACTATCACGAACCTATCTGGTGGTATGCGTTTGACGGCCCACGTCACCCGGTTTGCTATGCGTCTGCGGCGATAGCGTCGGGTGAATCCTTCTGGGCCGGTCGCGGTCGGTTTTCGGGGGTGAAACCCGTCGGCGTCGATTTTCTGGAGCGACGGCTACACGAATGTCACAAAGCAATCACAGAGCAAATCACACATGACGAACGCGAACATAGGACAGCGAAATCGGCGGGTTTTACACCCGCAAGCAAGGAGTCGATAGTATGAGTCACGACAGTTTGCCCACCGAGGAACCGGCGGTGGTGACGTGTGGGCTTCCCTATGCGAACGGGGAGTTGCACATCGGACACCTCCGAACCTACGTCGGCGGCGACGTCTACTCGCGCGCCCTCGACACGCTCGGCCAGCAGACGGCTTTGGTTTCGGGGTCGGACATGCACGGCACGCCGGTCGCCGTAAACGCCGAGAAAGAGGGCGTCTCACCCCGCGAATTCTCGCTTCGCCACCACGAGAAGTACGAGGCGACGTTCCCGAAGTTCAACATCGAGTTCGATAACTACGGTCACACGGACGACGAGACGAACACGGAACTCACGCAGGATATCGTCCGCAAATTGGACGAGGAGGGGTACATCTACGAGAAGGAAATCAAAGTCGCATGGGATCCCATCGAGGACGACCCGCTGCCCGACCGTTACGTCGAAGGGACCTGTCCGTACTGTGGTGCCCACGCACGCGGGGACGAGTGTGACGAGGGCTGTGGACGCCACCTCGAACCCGGCGAAATCGAGGACCCGACGAGCATCCGCACTGGGAATCCGGCGGAGTACCGCGAACGGACACACAAGTTCTTCCGCGTCTCGGACCTTCAAGAGTACCTCCAGGAGTTCATCGACCGACTCGAAGGGACGAGCAACGCGAAGAACCAGCCCCGCGAGTGGATCGAGGGCGAACTCCAGGACTGGTGTATCTCCCGCGATATGGACTGGGGTATCGATTATCCCGGAGAAGACGATGGCACGGAAGACCTCGTGCTCTACGTCTGGGTGGACGCCCCCATCGAGTACATCGCCAGCACGAAACAGTACACCGAGCGCGTGGGCGCGGACACCTACGACTGGGAGGAACCGTGGAAGGAGAGCGGCGAAATAATCCACATCATCGGTCGCGACATCATCCAGCATCACACCGTCTTCTGGCCGGCGATGCTCCACGTTGCGGAGTACAACGAACCCCGCGCCGTCATGGCCAGCGGCTTCGTCAACCTGAACGGCAAGGGCTTCTCAACCAGTCGCAACCGTGCCGTCTGGGCCGACGACTATCTGGATGAGGGCTTCGACCCGGACCTGTTGCGGTACTATCTCGCCACCAACGGCGGCTTCCAGCAGGACGTTGACTTCTCGTGGGAGCGCTTCCAAGAGCGCGTCAACGGCGAGTTGGTGGGCACGGTTGGCAACTTCGTCTACCGAAGCCTGCTGTTCGCGGCGCGGAACTACGACGGTGCGCCGGATGCCGACGCCAGCGACGAAGTGCAAGAACGAATCGAAGCGGCCATCGAGGAGTTCACCGCGGCCGTCAACGACTACTCGGTCAAGGACCTGGGCGACGCTGCGACCGCACTGGCTGCGTTCGGCAACGAGTACATCCAGCGCAACGAACCGTGGAAGCTGACCGACGACGACCCCGAGCGGGCCGAACAGGTCATCTACGATTGTGTGCAGATTTCGAAGGCGCTCGCCGTGCTGTTCGAGCCGATTCTGCCCGGCAAGGCCGAATCGCTTTGGACACAACTCGGTGAAGATGGCTCGGTTCACGACACCGAAGTCGCGGACGCACTCGAAGCGCCGCGCGGTGACTTCGGCGAGCCAACCGAACTGTTCGGGAAAATCGAGGACGAGCGTGTCGAGGAACTGAACGAGACGCTCGATGCACGTATCGAAGCGGCTACAACCGACGAGGATGAAGACGAGGACGAAACCGTGAGTGACGTGGACCCCATTTCGGACGACAGAATCAGCTTCGACGAGTTCCAGAATCTTGACCTTCGAGTTGCCCGCATCGAGTCGGCCGAGGAAATCGACGGTGCCGACGCACTCCTGCGACTCGAAGTCGATATCGGCAGCGAGACGCGACAAATCGTCGCCGGCCTCAAGCAACTCCACGATGTCGAGGACCTGCCGGGAACGAAAATCGTTGTCGTCGCCAACCTCGAAAAGGCCGAACTGTTCGGTGTCGAGAGCAACGGTATGATTTTGGCGGCAGGCGAGGACGCGGACCTGTTGACCACCCACGAAGACGCCGAACCGGGAACGAAAATCAAGTAATCGGCGTCGTTTTCAACGGCCGTGAACCTGTCCCGCGAACTCTTCCATCGGGATGATTTCCATCGTTTGCATGTCGAATCCGTAGCGTTCGATACACAGCGACGCGTACTTCGACATATTTTCCCGTTTCGGAAGGGATACAAATAGCGATTGTGACCGCTGTTGTCACATGGAGAACTCGTCCGCGAGTTAACTGTGGGGTTTTTTTGAGTGCTCGCACCAAAGGCCGCCCATGAGAAATGCGAAAATCGTCTGTACCCTCGGGCCGGCCTCCGATTCTCGGAGCACGGTTCGGGAACTCGCAAACGCAGGGATGACCGTCGCGCGGGTGAACGCGAGCCATGGCTCGCGTGAGGACCGCGCCGAAATCATCGACACAATCCGACGTGTCGATGAAGCGACTGAAAATCCACTTTCGGCCATGTTGGACACCCAAGGGCCGGAAGTACGGACTGCGGAAGTGGACGAACCCATCACGCTCGAAACCGGTTCGACGATTCGATTCGTGGAAGGCGAGGACGCGACGCCGGAGGAAGTCGGCTTGTCGGTTTCCATCTCGAACGCCGAACCGGGCGATGTCATCCTATTGGACGACGGTCGAATCGAGACTGAAGTCGAAGCGGTCGAGGACGACGCCGTGGTCGCGCACGTCATCAGCGGGGGTGAGCTCAGCAGTCGAAAGGGTGTCAACGTGCCCGGCGTCGAACTGGGATTGAACGTCGTCACCGAAAAGGACAGAAACGACCTGCAACTCGCCGCCGAGAAGGGTGCGGATTTCGTCGCCGCGAGTTTCGTCCGTGACGCCAATGACGTGTACGAGGTCAGCAAGGTGCTGGAGGAGTTCGGTGCCGACATCCCCATCATCGCCAAAATCGAGCGTCGTGGCGCGGTCGATAATCTAGAGGAAATCGTGGACGCGGCGTACGGCGTGATGGTCGCACGCGGCGACCTCGGTGTCGAATGCCCGATGGAGGACGTGCCGATGATTCAGAAGCGAATCATCCGGACCTGCCAACAGGCGGGGGTTCCCGTCATCACCGCGACGGAGATGTTGGACTCGATGGTTCACTCCCGTCGGCCGACCCGGGCAGAAGCGTCCGACGTGGCCAACGCCGTCCTCGACGGCACCGACGCCGTGATGCTCTCCGGCGAGACGGCAATCGGCGAACATCCCGTCCGCGTCGTGGAGACGATGGACAGAATCGTCCGCGAAGTCGAGGAGAGCGACGAGTACGCGGAGACACTCGAACAGCGCGTCCCGTCGGGCGACGAGACACGAACCGACGCCATCGCTCGCTCCGCTCGCTATCTGGCTCGCGACATCGGCGCAAGTGCCGTGGTCGCCGCCAGCGAATCCGGCTACACCGCGCTGAAAGTATCGAAATTCCGTCCCGGTGTGCCAATCGTCGCGACGACGCCGAACGACCGCGTCCGGCGGACGCTCGCCCTTTCGTGGGGCGTCAACGCCCAGTACACCGACCTCCCTCACACCGTGGAGAACATCGTCGAAGACGGTGTCCAAGCCGCGCTCGATTCCGGCGTCGCAGAAAGCGGCGATACCGTCGTCGTCCTCACGGGCATGATGAGCGAACTCGACGGGTCGGACACGGCGAACATGCTGAAAGTCCACATCGCGGCCGAAACGATTGCGACTGGGCGCAGTGTCGTCCGTGGACAGGCCGCCGGCACGGTTTCCCGATCTTCGTCCGGCGACCTCTCGGAAATCACCGACGGCGGAATTCTCGTCCTCGAACCGGACTTCGATGGTGAGTTCACTGGCGACACCTCCCGTATCGGTGGTATCGTTGATTCGCGCCCGGGGATGACCGGCTATCCGGCACTGGTTGCCCGCGAACTCGACATCCCGATGATAAGCGGCGCACCGCTCGGCCCTGCCGTCGATGACGGCGACGAAATCACGGTTGACGCCGAACGTGGCGTCGTGTACGAGGGCGACGTTCGGTCTTCCGACCGTTCGTAATCCGTTTCAGTATTTCGTTTCTGCAGTCCACCGTAATTCGTTTCTCGTATTTCTTTCTGCAGCCTCCACCGTAATTCGTTCCTCGTATTTCGTTTCTTGTCGCCAGCCTCTCGTAGCCAGCCTTTTAGTTTCCCGTCGCGTATCCTGACGTATGTCCGACTGGAAGTACGACGTGGACGACGTTGGTGAGGATGCTGACGATACGTCACTTGACGCGTTCGCCGAGGTGGAAGACGAACCCCTCGAACCGGGGTCTCCATCGGCCGAGAACGTGCTGTTCGTTCTCCTCGGTGCTCTCACTGTACTGTTCGTCTTCCTCCACGTGGTTGGCGTCGCGTAAACCCACAAACCCTTAATCGTTCGACACCAATTTTCAATCATGGCATCGCCCTTCGATTCGCTCGCGCTCTTGCTCATCATCGCGGGTGCGGGGCTTACGTTCGCAGAAGCGCTCATTCCGGGCGCACATTTCATCGTCGTCGGAATCGCGCTCCTGCTCACCGGATTGATCGCCTTTCTCTTTCCACCGCTCGCCCAACCGTTCGTGCTCTCGTTCCTCGTCCTCGCGTTCGGCGCGATTTCGTTCTACGGCTATCGAAATCTCGACCTCTACGGCGGCAAAGGCTCGGGGCGGACGAAGGACTCCGATTCGTTGAAAGGCACGATTGGCCACGTGACCGAGCGTGTCACGCGCTCGGAGGGACAGGTGAAACTGGAGAGTGGCGGCTTCAATCCCCACTACGCCGCTCGAACCATGGACGGCGAGATTCCCGAAGGGACGGAAGTGATGGTCATGGACCCCGGCGGCGGAAACGTCGTCACGGTCGAACCCGTCGATTTCATCGAGGACCCCATCGACCGAGAACTCGCACGCGGGCGAACTGAAACGGAAGGGGAGGCGACGAAAACGGAAGGGGAAGCAACGGAGAGTGAACAGACAGAAACCGACCAGGCAGAGCGGGAACCCGAAGAATTGTAATTCCCCTCCCGTTTTGTGTCGGGGATATGGAAAAGTAGCAGAATGTTTAACAAGTATGTATCCCAACATCCAGATGTAATGCTGCCCACAATACCCCTGCAATCTGCACCTTCGGCGAGCGGATTCATGATAGTTGCACTGCTGTTGTTACTGCTCGTTATCGTCACGGTTTGGCAGGCCGTCGAAATCGTGCAGGCAACCGAGAAGCGCGCACTGACCGTCTTCGGTGAGTACCGCAAACTCCTCGAACCTGGTATCAACTTCGTGCCGCCGTTCGTCAGCAAAACGTACCGCTTCGATATGCGGACACAGACACTCGACGTGCCGCGACAGGAAGCCATCACGCGCGACAACTCGCCCGTGACTGCCGACGCCGTCGTCTACATCAAGGTGATGGACGCGAAGAAGGCGTTCCTCGAAGTCGAGGATTACAAACGCGCCGTCTCGAACCTCGCGCAGACGACGCTCCGTGCCGTCCTCGGTGACATGGAACTGGACGACACGCTTAACAAACGCCAAGAAATCAACGCGAAGATTCGCCGCGAACTCGACGAACCCACGGACGAGTGGGGGATTCGCGTCGAGAGCGTCGAAGTCCGTGAGGTCAACCCATCCAAAGACGTGCAGCAGGCGATGGAACAACAGACCAGTGCGGAACGCAAACGCCGTGCCATGATTCTCGAAGCCCAAGGTGAGCGCCGCAGTGCGATCGAGACGGCGGAGGGTGACAAGCAGTCCAATATCATCCGCGCACAAGGTGAAAAACAGAGCCAAATCCTCGAAGCACAAGGTGATGCAGTTTCGACCGTGCTTCGGGCGAAATCCGCCGAATCGATGGGTGAGCGCGCCGTCATCGAGAAGGGAATGGAGACGCTCCAAGCCATCGGCGAGGGCGAATCCACGACGTTCGTCCTCCCACAGGAACTCTCCTCGCTGGTCGGTCGCTACGGCAAGCATCTCACCGGCAGCGACGTGAAAGAAGGCGAGTCGCAGTTGGACAGTCTCGACTTCGACGGTGAAACCCGCGAACTGCTTGGACTGGACGACATCGACGAAATCCTCGGCCAGATAGACGAGGAAGCCGAGATGGACGTCGAGGAGATGGAAAAGCAAGCACAGGCCATCAAGGAAGGCGAAGACAAGGCTAAAATCAAGAGCGCCGACGAAGTCATCGAAGAGATGGACGCCGAGGTGGGTGACGAGATGGAGTCCACCTCAGTCGAAGCGTCGGAAACGGAATCCAAAGACGAAGCCGAACTCGAAACCGAAGTCGAGTAAGCAGCCCTCCCCTGTTTTTCCGGTTGCCGTAGCGCAGAGCTATACTGTTCGTGGCGTAACCGGTTCGGCAACGATGTCAGAATCGTTGAACTCTCCTACTCAATCGTCCGCTGTCAGCCGATTCCAACCGCTCGTTTTTCCACTCCTCGCTGCTATCGGGGGAGCGATACAGGTGGCCGTGTTCGGCTCTCTGATTTTCGGGTGGCAACTACCATCGGAATATCCGTGTCTTCGCTCGGCGCGGCGGTCGTTCACGTTCACGACATACGCGCGAACGACAAACGGAGTCCGGGTAGCGCGGGCACGATTTTGATTACCGACGTTTTGATACCTATCGTACTGCCCTCGTTGCTTGGAACCACTTGATTGTAACTGTCTACCAAACGAAGCTGTTTTACGTTCCCCGGTTGTAACGATGTATAGATGGTTGAGCATGGGAACGTCGATGAAAATAAGCGCGCAACCCTTCGCCGCTTTGCGGTTTTAGGGGCCGCGGCGCCACTCGCAAAGCTCGCCGAGGGGAACCACTCCAGCGGGAAGAGTGAAGCCCGCGATGCGATAGCGGGCTACGTCACGACGACACCCGGTGCTCATTTTTCGAAAGTACGCGATGATCTGCAACTCGGTACCGGCGAGACACAACACCACCTGCGACAACTGGTAGATATCGGCGTGGTCGAGAGTCACCGAGATGGAGATTATCGGCGATTTTTCCCGTCAGGCCAATTTTCTGCATTCGAACAGGTCGCTTTGAGCTATCTCCGACGGGATACGCCACGCGGCATGATTATCGAACTGCTTCGAACCCCCGGCGCAACTGGTGGCGACCTCGCCACTGCACTCGACGTTTCCCGACCGACGGTGAGCAAGTACGCCACCGATTTGGACGACAAAGGTCTGCTCTCGCGTGAGAACGGCTACGCCGTTCGGCATCCGGAGGCGCTCATCACGCTGCTCGTCCGCTACGCTGACTCGTTCGACGCGAACGCCGAGCAGTTCGCTGGCGAGGCGTCGAATCTGATTTCGTTCGACCCGTAACAGCGACGGTTTTTGTCGTTTTCGTCCCGTATCGACGTCTACTATTCGAGAATATGGATGGATGACAAGCCCGGATGATGCCGGGAGAAAAAACCGCTGGGACGACGTGTTCGGATTATGCGCTGACTTTCCACGTCGTGGAAGAGGAGTAGCCCCACTTCTCGACTTCAACATCGAAGTTCCCGTCAGCGATGGCGGTCATGTTCGTGCCAACTTCCTTGGCGGTGAGACCAAGTTCGTCACCGATGAGTCGGGATTTGAAATAGGTTTTTGTCGCGCCGTTTTCACGAAGATATCGGAGAATTCGTTGTTGTTTGTCAGTAAGCGTCGTCGTGCCAGCAGTTGTGGTGCTCATACTACTGTCAAAGCGGGAGACGACCTTAGTGGGTTTGGTACGAGCAGTTAACGCCACGCAGTCTTGTGATTTCTGCCGGAATTGGCGTGAATATAATCCCTCCCGTGGGGGTGGTTGGTACGGTTGGTTAACGCCACATTTCGCGTCGTGTGTTGCCACAACTCATGACAACTATGGCCCAGAAGCTACTTAGGGTACGAGGGTGAGACAAGTTCATAATGAGCGGTGGTTCCGTAGAGGTGAGTGTCGTCCTCCCGTCGTACAACGAGGAGGCGACCATAGAGAACACCGTCGAGACAACCCTCGACACATTGGACTCGTTTCTCCCCCCTGATAGTTTCGAAGTGATAGTCGCGGAAGATGGCTGTGACGATAGAACGCCGGAGATCGCGGACCGCATGGCGGACCGGGATAGCCGAGTTCGGCACTTTCACAGCGACGAACGCTTGGGGCGTGGGGGAGCACTGAATCGCGCATTCGAAGCCGCAAACGGAGAGACGCTGGTCTACTTCGATACCGACCTCGCGACGGACATGTCGCATCTGGAGGAGTTGGTGGGGAGCGTTCGCTCCGGCGAGTACGACTTCGCCACCGGGTCGCGGTGGATGCCGGAAAACGTCGCCGAGCGCCCGGCGAAACGTGACGTTGCGAGTCGCGGTTTCAACGGGTTGACACGGTTTTTCCTGCGGTCCGACCTTCGTGACCACCAGTGTGGTTTCAAGGCGTTCGACCGGACCGCCCTATTCGACGTGCTCGAAAACGTCGAGGACAAACACTGGTTCTGGGACACGGAAGTCCTCGTTCGAGCACAGCACAAGGGGTACAAAATCAAGGAGTTCTCCGTGGACTGGACGCCGAAAGGCGACACGAAAGTCGATCTCGTCCGCGACGTGTTCGGCATGGGGAGCCAAATCGGTCGGTGCTGGTGGGAGTTCAGCGTCGCACCGCGAATCACGCGTGGCGTCTCCATCGCCGTCGGGATTTTGTTGACCATCATCGCTGTCGCGTTGATGGGCCGATACCTCCCGCTCGGAAAAGTGCTCAACCAGATGGAGCACGCGAACCTCGCGTTGGTCGGAGTCGCTGCCCTGGTGTACGTCTTCTCGTGGCCGCTTCGTGGTGTTCGATACAAGAACATCCTCGAAGAACTCGGCTACACTGAAAACGTCGGCTTCCTCACCGGCGCGATATTCATCAGTCAGACCGGGAACCTCGTGTTCCCCGCCCGACTCGGTGACGGTGTCCGTGCCTACGTGATGAAGGCTCGCCGAAACATTCCGTATCCATCGGGCTTCGCGTCGCTCGCAGTCGAGCGCGTGTTCGACCTGCTCACAATCACCGTCTTGGCAGGTGTCGTCCTCATCGGCTTGACTGCTACAGGACAGGCGGCAACCATCGTCCAAGCGATTACTGGCGCAAAACACGCGGCCGCAGCGCGAACCGCGATTTACGTCGCGGCCGGTGTCGGTATCCTCGCAATCGCGGCAGTCGCCGTCATCATCACCAGTGCACGCTCCGACAGCAACCTCGTCCGTTCGTTCGTCACGCGGGTCAGCTCGGATTCGTACGCCAACCACATTGCAGGCATCGTGGAGCGATTTACCGGCGACGTGCAGACGGTTGCAAACGACCCGGAAGCCTTCGCTAGTGTCGGCCTGAGTAGCCTCGCAATTTGGTCACTCGACGTGCTGACGGCCATTCTCGTCTTGTCGGCGTTCCCAAAAGTGTCGCTCAGCCCCGTCACACTGGTCGCTATCGGCTTCTTCGCGGTCAGCGTCGGTAACCTCTCCAAAGTGCTCCCGCTGTCGCCCGGCGGTATCGGCCTGTACGAGGTTGCCTTCACAGTCTTCGTCGCGGGTCTGACCCCCATCTCGTGGCCAGTCGCGTTCGGTGCGGCCATCGTCGACCACGGGGTCAAGAACATCATCACGCTCGTCGGCGGCGTTGGCTCGATGTTCTCGCTCAACGTCTCGTTGACCCAAGCGGTCGAAGAGGGACGCGACGTGTCGGTCGAGGAACCGGCCTCGCTCGACGATTAATAGAAGTCGGTCACGAACGGGGCAACTGCCCCGGCAACCGCCTGTTCTAACGCTTCCTGTCGGTCGATGATTCCATCCGTGAGCGCACCCGCCGCACCTTGTTTTTTCGCCACGTCGTCCTCGCCGAGCAGGTCGTCCATCACCGGCCCGAGTTCCTCGCCATCTCGAATCCGACGGGCGACCGATTCCGGAAGCTGAAGCCGTGGACCCGCTCCGTGTCCCATCGTTTCGCCGTCCGTCACGGCAGCCCACATGATGAGAAACAGCCCGTCCGCCCCGGAAACATCGGCGACGCCGCCTTCCAACCCGACGCCGAGTTCGTACTCCCCGGACCGCATGACTCGTCGGGCGCGGTTTTCGGCGCCCTCGATGGTTTCTTTCTCTCCAACGGGTTGTTCAGCAACCCCGGATTCGACGGGAGCAGATTCGACGCTCGCGTCCAATCGCCCGCCGAGGGCGGTTTCGACTGCGGCTACTTTCACCGGGTTTCCACTGCCAACTCCAACTCGCATGGTCGTCGGTCTCTCGTCGTTTGACTTGGTGATTGCTACTCAGTTTTCCGATTGGCCGATGGCCGCCGGATGCAACGTCCGCGCCATCGTCTCGATGCCGTCAAGCAGTCGTGGACTCGGCTGATTCAGCAGCGAGTCATCGAGGACATGGACGGCACCGTTCTCGACTGCTGGAACCGTCCAGTCACGAGAGAGAACGGCCTCGGGGTCGCTTCGCTCCCCTCGGCCGCAGACATGGAGGAAGACGTGTTCTGGTTCAGCCGCCTCTATTTCGGTTGAATCGACTTCGTGGGAACGCTCTCCGGGTGGCAAAAATGGATAGCTCCCGCCAGCGACCTGCACCGCTTCGGGAACCCAGTTTCCGGCGACCGTCGGTGGCTCCGACCACTCCTCGCAGTAGACGGTCGGTTTCGTGCGTCCGCCGACCAGTCGGCGAACGCGTTCGATGCGACTTCGAGCACGCCACGCGAGGTCGTTCCCTTCTTTCGGTTTCCCGAGTGCACGGCCGATAATTGCGAACGAGTCGATGACTTCGCCGAGTGTTCCCGGTTCCACATGAACGACGCGGTACTCGCGCTCGCGGAGTTCGTCGCGCACGTCCGCTTGCAACGAGTCCGTCGTGATGACGAGGTCGGGTTTACACGCTTCGACGGCATCGAAATCGGTATTCAGCCAGCCGCCGACTGCGGGAACGTCGTCCCCATCGACTCGACAGTGATGGGTGACGCCGACGAGCAGTTCGGTCGCATCGAGTTCCCGAACGATTTCGGTCGCACTCGGTGCGAGCGAAACGACACGATTCGGTTCCATAGGAACCAAATTCGTCCGAGAGCGAGTAAACGGTTCGTTACCGGTCGGAAATCCCTTCTTAAACATTTCGCTCACCTGACGCAGAACCGCAATCTCACGCCGTGTGTGACTGTTTCACGAACACACGGGGCACGAAAAACGAATTCTTTAAGTACCTTTCGTCATAACCACGAGTTAAGACTGCGGTATCCGGGTTTTTCGGGATCTACCTGCCCGGTAGCCGACGCGCCCCCCCAGAGGAGGTATTCACATGCAAAATACGACTATTCGAACGAGAAGCAACGAATCCGAAGTAGAGAAAAGCGGGCACAAGGGCCAAACCTGCCCCGAATGTAGTGGCAAGCTTATCGCTGACTCGGGCCACGGCGAAACTATCTGTGAAGATTGCGGTCTGGTCGTCGAAGTGGACAACGTTGACCGCGGCCCGGAGTGGCGAGCTTTCGACGCCAAGGAGAAAAACGAGAAGTCCCGTGTCGGTGCACCGACGACGAACACGATGCACGATAAGGGTCTCTCGACCAACATCGACTGGCGGAACAAGGACGCTTACGGTAACTCGCTTGGCTCCCGCCAGCGCGAGAAGATGCAGCGCCTCCGCAAGTGGAACGAGCGCTTCCGCACCCGCGACAGCAAGGAGCGCAACCTCAAGCAGGCGCTCGGTGAAATCGACCGAATGGCGTCCGCGCTCGGCCTCCCGGACAACGTCCGCGAGATGGCCAGTGTCATCTACCGCCGTGCCCTGAACGAGGACCTCCTGCCGGGACGCTCCATCGAAGGTGTCTCGACTTCGTGTGTGTACGCCGCCGCCCGACAGGCCGGTGTGCCGCGCAGTCTGGACGAGATTACCGAGGTCAGCCGTGTCGATAAAAGCGAAGTCGCTCGTACCTACCGCTACGTCGTGCGCGAACTCAGCCTCGAAGTCAAGCCTGCCGACCCTGAGAGCTACGTCCCCCGATTTGCGTCCGGACTCGAACTCTCGGACGAGGCCGAACACCGTGCCCGCGAACTGCTTCGCAACGCGAAAGAGCAGGGCGTCCACAGCGGCAAATCGCCGGTCGGACTCGCCGCGGCTGCCGTCTACGCTGCTGCACTTTTGACCAACGAGAAGACCACGCAGGCCGAAGTCAGTGACGTGGCCGACATCAGCGAAGTCACCATCCGCAACCGCTACCACGAACTGCTCGAAGCCGAAGAAGGAACCGTCGCGCTGTAGATTCGTTTGCAAAGAGGTTTTTGTCCCCCGTCGATACGTTGACATAGCTACTGCAATGGAAACCGAGCACGAGATTCACGTCGGCGATGCACGCGATAGCTCGCTCCCCGACGATTCGGTGGACCTCGTCGTCACGTCTCCCCCGTATCCGATGATTGAAATGTGGGACGACTTGTTCGGCGAGGTAAATCCTACCATCGAAACCGCACTGGAGCGAGGCGACGGTGACACCGCATTCGCGTTGATGCACGACGAACTCGACGCCGTCTGGGCCGAAGTCACTCGCGTGCTGAAACCCGGTGGAATCGCGGTCATCAACGTCGGTGACGCGACACGGAAAGTGGACGGCACCTTCCAGTTGTTTCCCAATCACGCCCGAGTGCTCCGCCATCTCCGCGAGCGTGGACTCAAACCCCTTCCCGACATCCTCTGGCGCAAACCGTCGAATCGCCTGACGAAGTTCATGGGGTCTGGGATGCTCCCGCCGAACGCCTACACCGCGCTCGAACACGAATACCTCCTCGTCTTCCGCAACGGTGACACCCGCGAGTTCGAACCCGGCATCGACCATCGCTACGAGTCGGCGTACTTCTGGGAGGAGCGAAACGAGTGGTTCTCCGACCTCTGGACGGACGTTCGGGGCGAAGAGCAGTTGCTGGACCACGGTGACCTCCGCGAGCGCTCGGCCGCGTTCCCGTTCGAACTCCCCTACCGTCTCATCTCCATGTTTTCAGTGTACGGCGACACGGTTCTCGACCCGTTCTGGGGGACTGGAACCACTTCGCTCGCCGCGATGGTTGCGGGGCGGAACTCGGTCGGCTACGAACTCGAAGCCGATTTCACGGGGTTGTTCGCGGAGCGACTCGAAGCCGTCGAGAGCTTTTCCAAACAAATCATCGAGGAACGACTTGACGACCACCGCGAGTTCGTCGCCGACCACGATGGGCGTCTCAAATACGACGCCAGTCACTACGACTTCCCCGTCAAAACCGCCCAAGAGCAGGATATCAAACTGTATGAGGTGAGCGATGTGGAGCGCGATGGAACGCAATTTTTCGCCACGCACGAACCGTACTCCGAGTAATCTTTTATCCGCCGACCCGAATTCGAAGCCATGAACTTCGATTCCTTTTCACTCGCCGTGAGCACGGCTGACCTCGGTGACGAACCCCCTGCCCGCAACCATGCCGACCTCGTGGAGTTTCGGATGGACCTCGCGGACGATCCGCTTACTTCGTTGTCCGCCTACGACGGCGAGCTCCCGATTCTCGCCACCAACCGCGCCGCGTGGGAGGGTGGCGAGGCCACTGGTGACGAGCGGTTGGACGAACTGTACGAGGCCGTCGAACAGCCATCGGTCGAGGCGGTCGATGTCGAACTGGAGACGCTGTTCACCGACCGCGGCGAGGAGGTCGCGGAACACGCACGCGACAACGACGTGTTCGTCGTGGCATCCCTCCACGATTTCGAGGAGACACCGTCGCAGAAGCGGATGCGCGAACTGCTCGAAAACTGTACCGACCACGCCGATGTGGGCAAACTCGCCGTCACCGCCCAGTCCGAATCCGACGTGCTTGACCTGCTCCGGGTGACGAACCTCCTCACGGAACGAGGCCAAACCGTCGCCACCCTCGCCATGGGCGAAGCCGGTCGCCACTCGCGGGCCGTCGCCCCCATCTACGGGTCGAAAATCGGCTACGCACCGCTCGACCCGGCCGACACAACCGCCGGCCAGTACGATTTGGCAACCCTGTCGCGGCTCGTGGATGAGTTGCAAGAGCAATAGTCGGTGTTTTGGGTAGTCTGTGCCCGATGACTGTTTTGCGGCGGTTGGTTCGACTGCTGGAACGACGACATTCAGGTGACCATTTCACGCTCCAGTGTCCCAATCATGAGCTGGACCGAAACATCCTTTTGTGATACGAGCGTATCACAGATGTATGAGTACTGATAGCAACACAGGTTCTGACGGTGAGATGGAGAAAATCAATGTACGGGTACCACGGACGCTGCTCACGCAGATAGACGAAGTGTGGGAACAGCGGGGGTATGCAAACAAGTCAGAATTCATTCGCGATGCACTTCGTGATGCAGTGAATCCACCAACGCAACTGTCCGAGGAAGCACTCCGTCATCTCGCCGAGAGTCGGGAACAGCGAGAGCATGGAGAAACCACGTCACACGATGACGTGAAGGAACGCCTCGGTATCGATGACTGAAATCGAGTGGACACCGAAAGCAATCGAACTTCTCGAAGGACTTGAGACAGAACCACAAGAGCGTCTCGTCACAAAACTTGACGAAGCGAAAGATTGGACATCACATCGACTTGAGAAACTTACTGGCTACCCGTACTACAAGCTTCGTGCCGGTGATTACCGCGCAATTATCACGTGGAATCGAGATGATGACCTACTTATCGTCGAAGCCGTCGGTCATCGACGGAATATCTACGAACGACATCTCCCACCGTGACCTGTTAGGAATTCCTGACGGTGTACCACCCACTCCTGTTCGGACGTGCTTGACCTGCTCCGGGTGACGAACCTCCTCACGGAACGAGGCCGAACCGTCGCCACGATGGCCATGGGTAAAGTCGGCCGCCACTCGCGGGTCATCGCCCCCATCTACGGGTCGAAAATCGGCTACGCACCACTCGGCCCCGCCGACGCGACTGCACCGGGGCAGTACGATTTGGCAACCCTGTCGCGGTTCGTGGGCGAGTTGCGGGAAAAGTAATCGGTTGCGTTCGGCAGTGGTCCGTTTTCCGGTGAAGCGGTCGGACGGCGTCCGTTCCTTCGAACTCAAAATTGGAGCGATATCGACGTGAATTTCGACGTTTGCGCGGATATTCCCGCTAAACTATCGTATCGGAAGGGTTTAACACGCTCCACCAGCTATCATCGACTAGTGACACGGAACAAAAAACGACCGTGGCTGGCCGCCGTCTGTGCCTTCATCTATCCCGGGTTCGGGCACATCTACCTCCGCCAGTGGCTTCGCGCCATTCTCTGGTTCGGATTTGCGATTCTCACCGCGCTCATCTTCATCCCGCCGGAGTTCATCCACTACGTCGAAGCACACGGCTGGTCGGCATACGTCCACGGAAAAAAGACCCTCCCACTCGATGCCTCGCTCCCGATTCTGTTCGTCTCAATCTGCAACATCCTCGATGCGTACTGGTCCGCGGTTCGAAACAACCGTTCGGTTCAGGAGGCCGCCGATGGGACCGTCCGCTGTCCCAACTGCGGTCGAAAAGTGGACGGCGACCTCGACTTCTGTCAGTGGTGCACGTCGTCGCTCGACACCGACGCGGAAACCACTGCTCGATAATATATTCTCACATCACTGCTCGATAATGCTCTCTTCGACGCTCTCGCCAAAGTGTCGTGCGCCGCCCTCCAAGAACAGTTTCACCTCGTCGCCGACTTCGAGGTCCGTCACGGCTTTTCTCCCGTCCGGTGTGGCGACTTTGATGGTTTCGGCGTTCTGAAGGAGTGTCTCCACCCGGTCGCCGTCCTTCGTCTCGACTTGTAGACGGAACATGGGTCGCTTCTCGATTTTCACTCGACCCACGACCGCTTCGCGCGTCTTGCCATCGGTATCGACCAACTGGACTTCGTCGCCACTCTGGAGTTCCGCGAGGTACTTCGTTCCGCCATCGGGAACACGGACATAGGCGTGAACCGCGCCGGCGTTCACCCGGAAGGGGCGTGAGGCGACGTACGGCGATTCGGCAGTCTCGGCGTGGACGAAGAAGAGCCCGCGGGACATCGACCCGACGAGCATGCCCTCATCTTGTTCCATCAGCGAACCGGTATCGACACAAACGCGATCCGCGCTGGCGGTCTGTTCGATGGTGAGGACTTCAGCCCACTCCAACGCCAACATCTCGCGTTCGGCGGCGTCGCGCACCGCCACTGTCGAGCGAATCTCGTCCGGGTTGTCACTGTCCAACAGCACGGAGTCCGCACCCAACTCAAGCGTCTCGAAGGCGGTTCGTGCCTCGTCGGCGTTCGTGACTCCTGCGACGAGTTCCGTCTCCTCACCGATGCGCGCGATGAGGTTTTCGAGGGGGATGATGGTCCAGTCCTCGCCGACGACGATGGTGTAGTCGGCGTCCTTGGCCGCCTCCTCCGCGAACGATTCGTACTCTTCGCTCAGAATTCGGACGTAGGCACCTTCGGCTTCGTCCGCACGCCTGAGCGTCGAGAGGTCGGCAGAGCCGGAGAAATCGGACGGAAGGTCTACCGTCCCGTCCCCTTCGCCTTCCTTCCCGACGATTCGGGCGTCTGCGCGCTCGTGGTCGTTTTCCTCAGCGTCGAAGACGTGAATGTCTCCCTCGGTGTGAAACGCCGCCACGTTCACCTCGCCGAGTTCACGAACGCGCTCGACATCGTCGCTGTCAACCAAAATCCAGTCCACACCGGCCTCCAGACCGGCCGTGATTCGTTTGCGTCGGGTGTCCCAGTCGCCGACGGCAGCGTCGGCTTTCAACCATACGGAGCGTGTCATGCTGAATCGCTCGTAGGCATGTGGCTTGAACGTGGCGGAATCCACAACTTCTCGCCAGTTCGATCATCGGCCCGCTACCACTCAGTAGCTTTTTCTACCATCTCGAATATCACTACCAAATGATTGATTTTGATGCCGTTCTCTTCGATCTCGATTCGACGCTGTGTGTCTCGGATCAGGACGAAGATGCCGTTATTGGAGAAGCGTTTGACCGCGTTTCCGTCAAACAGTACGCTGGACGACGTCATCGCCGCGATTGGCGACATCCCGACCGCCCAAACGTCACACGAATTCTACGAGTTCTGTTTCGACGCCGCCGCCCGGAAAACCGGTGTCAAGGAAGCTCACGCTTCGGAACTTGCTACTGCGTACGAGGCATGTCTCGACCACTCCGCGGTTTCGTTCCGGCCCGGTGCCGAGGCCGCACTGGGGGCTGCCAGCGAGGCCGACATCGGTCTCGTGACGAATGGAGACGAGGCGACCCAAACCATCAAACTAGACGCACTCGGCATTGCCGATTTTTTCGACACGCTCGTTTTCGTTGACCCCCCTGGCGGCGTTCCACCGAAACCCAACCCGGAACCGTTCGAGCGTGCGCTGACCGAACTCGACGCCAATCAGAGCGAGACCATTCACGTCGGCGACTCGCTCCGCGCAGATGTGGCTGGGGCGAACGCTTTCGGCATCGATTCCGTGTGGATTCCCTACGAAGAACGAGTGACGAACCCAACCCCTGAACCGACGTACACGCTTCCGTCGCTCGCGGAATTCCCGAATATTCTCTGATAATCAACGCAGTCAGGTTGTCGTCGCCAATCTGTTCGTCGTCTCCACGCTCGCCCACAGCACCGCAAGCGACCCAACGACCGCGGCCATCAACAGGACTCCCGTGTTGACCGAACCCGCCCAGCCGGAGTGGAGGACGTAGGTCGGGACGACGATACCGAGCGCAAAACGGTTGGTTCGGGGGCTGTCTCCATACCGATATAATCGGCTCACTGACTAATAAGTCTCATCTAGGGAAACGGAACAAACGAACTAAACTTCGACCGACAGTCCCGCTTCGTCCAGCGCATCCTCGGCCGAGAGGTCGTCGTGGACAACGCTCGAAACCGCCCGCGCGATGGCTTCCGGGTCGTCGTGCTGGAAGACGGAGCGGCCGATGGAGACGCCCGCGCCGCCCGCGTCCATTGCCCCGCGAACCGCTTCGAGGGTCGCCTTGTCACCCTCGGGTGCACCACCGGCAATGACGACGGGGAGGCGCGTCGATTCCACGACGTGCTCGAAACTCTTGGGGTCGCCGCTGTAGGCCGTTTTTACCACGTCCGCGCCGAGTTCCTCTGCAAGTCGGACCGCGTGGCCGAGGCTTTCGGCGTCGTGCTCGTCAATGCCCGGCCCACGAGCGTAGGACATGGCGAGGACGGGAATGCCGAACTTGCTCGCCGTGTCACAGACCTCCGCGAGGTCGGTTATCTGCTTTGGCTCATAGTTGCTGCCGACGTTGAGATGGAGCGAGACGGCGTCGGCCCCGGCGGCGATGGCTTCCTGCACCGTCCCGGTCATTCGTTTGTCGTTCGAATCCGGGCCGATGACGGTAGAAGCGTTGAGATGGACGATGTACCCCGCGTCGTTCTTGTTCGGATGGACGCGTGGCGCGATTCCCTTCTGGGTGAGGACGGCGTCAGCACCGCCGCGTGTCACCGCGTCGATGGTCGATTCGATGTCTTTCAATCCTGTTACTGCGCCCAGTGTGATTCCGTGGTCCATCGGGACGATGACGTAGCGCCCGTCGGACCCGATTCGGTCGAGTCGTGCTGTGATTCCTGTGTCCATAGTATGTTAATGAATCCCAATCTAGTTTGAAGTTCGTTCCGGTTCCGGTATATCCTGTCTCCCTTCGCGTGCCCCGGATTTTAGTTCCGCGGCTTTCGCTTCGAGACGTTCCGCGACGTTCTCACCCGAGGCGACGATTTCAACCAGTGCACTTCCGACGACGACGCCGTCCGCGCCAGCAGAGACGATTTCTCGGGCGTGTTCGCCTTCGCTCACGCCAAAGCCAACTGCCTTCGGCAAGTCGCTCCCGGCGAGTCGCTGCAGACTTTCGTAGGTGTCGCCGCTCACGTCCGCTTGTGCACCCGTCGTTCCCATCCGGGCCTGCACGTAGACGAATCCCGACGCCTGCGTGGAGATACTCCGTTTGCGCTTGTCCGTCGTCGTTGGTGCGACGATGAACACCAGGTCGAGTCCGTATTCATCACACGCCAAGCGGAGCGGACCGCTCTCCTCAACAGGGAGGTCGGGAACGATGAGTCCCGAAACGCCTGCGTCGGCGGCGGCGGAGACGAACGCTTCGACGCCCTCCTCGTCTCCATATTGGTAAATCAAATTGTAGTAGGTCATGCAGACGATGGGTACGCCCACGTCCAACTCGGAAACGATATCGAGATACTTCTTGGGCGTCATCCCACTGTCCAGCGCGCGCTGGATGGCGTTCTGAATCGTCGGGCCATCTGCAATCGGTTCCGAGAACGGCAGTCCGAGTTCGATGACATCTGCACCGCCGCGGACGAGCGCCCGGACGTACTCCTTCGTCTCTTCGATACCTGGGTCGCCAGCCACGACGTACGGAATCAGCGCCGGTTCGTCCGAAAAAGCGGATTCAAGGTCGCTCATTCGAAGACCTCCATGCTCGGTGCCGCGTCGATACCACGTTTCGCGCTCTCCTCGATGACTGTATCGAGGTCCTTGTCACCGCGTCCGGAAACATTGACGACCACGAGGTCGCCGAGGTCGTTTGCCTCCTCTAAGTATGCGACGGCGTGACTCGACTCCAGCGCGGGAATTATTCCCTCCAATTTCGAAAGTCGGTGGAACGCTTCGAGTGCCGCGTCGTCGCCGACGTTGACGGGCGTCACTCGGCCGGTTTCCACGAGATGAGCGAGTTCCGGGCCGACACCGGAGTAGTCGAGGCCGGCGCTCACACTGTGAGATTCGAGGATTTGGCCGTCCTTGCTCTGCAGCAGTTTCGTCCGGGCACCGTGGAGAACGCCATCTTGGCCGGTTCCCAGCGAGGCCGAGTGCGGCGCAACGCCTTCGTCCTCGTTAACCGTCAGTCCGGAACCTCCTGCTTCGACGGCGAAGAGGGAGACGGATTCATCATTGACAAAATTATGAAATGCACCCATCGTGTTCGACCCACCGCCAGCACAGGCGACGACGCTGTCCGGCAGTCGTCCGGCCTGCTCTCGAATTTGCTCGCGCGCTTCCTCGCTGATGACCGACTGGAAGTCACGCACCATTTTCGGGAACGGGTGGGGACCGACGACACTCCCGATGACGTAGTGGGTGTCCTCAACGTTGGTCGCCCAGTCGCGCATGGTCTCGTTGATGGCCTCTTTGAGCGTTCCCGACCCGACATCGACGGGATTGACCTCGGCGTCGTGGGTTCGCATCCGGAAGACGTTCGGGCGCTGGCGGTTGATGTCGGTGCGGCCCATGTACACCTCACAATCAATGTCGAGGTAGGCGGCAGCCATCGCGGTCGCGGTGCCATGCTGGCCCGCGCCCGTTTCGGCGACGATTCGTTCCTTGCCCATGTACTTCGCCAGCAGTACCTGTCCGAGCGCGTTGTTCAGTTTGTGCGCGCCGCCGTGGACCAAATCTTCCCGTTTCAGATAGATGTCGCGGTCGTAGCGCTCGCTCAGCGCATCGGCGCGCTGGAGTGGCGTCGGTCGCCCACCGAAATCCCGGAGGCGGCGGCGAAACTCGTCCATGAAGCCGTCCTCGTTTTCGAGGACGTAGCGTTCGTAGGCCGACTGGAGTTCCTCGATGGCGGGCATCAGCACTTCCGGAACGTACTGGCCGCCGTACTCACCGAACTTCGTTTCGTTCGTCTTACTCCTCTCGTTCGTTCCGCTCATGCCTGAACCAACCTCCGTGTGTTCTCGGCCACGTCGCCGTCCATAATCGCACTTCCGACCAACAGCGCATCAGCGTCCGCGTCTCGCATTCGTCGGACATCCTTCGTCGTCGTGATTCCGCTTTCGGCGACGAGGGTCACGTCCTCGGGTACCGCAGGCGACACCGACTCAAAGGTGTCCAAATCGACTTCCAGTCGCGCGAGGTCGCGGTTGTTCACGCCGATGACCTCCGCACCAGCATCGAGTGCTTCCGTCAGCTCCTCGCCGCTATGAACTTCAACGAGCACCTGAAAGCCGCGGTCTCTGGCAGCCGAAAGTAGGCTCTCCAAATCGTCCACGAATCGCACGATGAGAAGGACGAGGTCGGCTTCCACGACGTCCAGTTGCTCCTCCCGAACGATGAAATCCTTCCGGAGAATCGGGACATCGACAGCCTCACGGATTCGGCGCAGGTTCTCGGGACTGCCGCCGAAATGCTCCGGTTCGGTCAGCACCGACAGGGCGGATGCCCCGTTCTCGACCATCGTTTCGGCCAGTTCGACCGGGTTATCGGTTCGTTCGCCGTCCGTCGTTGGACTGGTCGGCTTTACTTCCGCTATCAGCGGTACCCGTCCGCCATCCTCTGCTTCTGCGAGCGCGTCCGGAAACGAGCGGGGGGACACCGACACCCGTTCGGTCTCCCCGTCGGGTGTCCGTTCCCGGGCGGTCCGAAGGATGGACTCGACTGCGGGTGCGAGTGAACCATCTACGTTCATTGTAGTACATCAACGGACTAGTTTGTACATAAGGTTTGCGTCCCGGGAACGAATCTTGAAGGTCGTGAGGTACGTTCGCGTCCGTATGGACGAGACTGCCGGAATCTACGCGCAGGAATCGCCGTACTTGGAGCGGGTCGTACAGATCGGCGTCGCCAGCGGGCGCGTGTTGCGCGTGACGTTTCCACACGAAGCCGAGGAGGATGCGCTCCCCGACCACGCCGTGCTCGACCGAATCATGGCCTATCTGGAGGGCGTGGAGGACGACTTTTCGGAGGTACAGGTCGCACTGACCGTCCCGACCGACCAGCGTGGCGTGCTGGAAGCCGTCCGTAACATCCCCTACGGCGACCAGGTGAACGTCGAAACGGTCGCCCGGATGACTTCCGGTATCGACCACACCGAGGAGGCCGATTTAGAACTCGTCAGGACCGCACTCGACGCGAACCCCGCGCCCATTTTGGTGCCCGACCATCGCGTCCGCGACGGCCCGAGTGCGGCACCGCCGGACGTCGAACAGAAACTACGCTCGCTGGAAGGGCTTTGAATCCGACCGCCGAACCTGGGAGGCGTACGCCAGCGCACCAGCGCCCGCCAGAATTTCGGCTACTCCGTCCCCGATAATCGGATTCGTTGCGAGCAGGGCGTACCCGGTCAGCAGTCCTCCTGCGACGAGCAATAGTACTGTGAGCATCGACAGGCGCGTTTTCCCGTGTTCCCGAAACGCGACGAGACCGAACACGACCCAGAGCGCGGCAAACGCGAGATGCCCCCAGAATGTGGCGGTTTCGCTGTTGGCCACCATGCCGTAGCCTTCGAGCACCAACTGCACCACCAACACCGACATCAGGAGGGTAATGTCCCACCGTTCGGTGACCTTCGACGAATCCATTGAACGGTTTCAGTTTCTCGACAGGCCACTTCAACGTCCCGACCACGGATGAGTTTTTGTCGATTCCGAACGTACCACATAGCATGTACGTCCGGGACGCCAAAAATCGTGAGGAGGTCTGGTTACTCGACAATATCGAGGCGATGGGACTCGACGAAACCGCCTTTCGCTCCCGGGATTACGTCGTCGTCGTGGACGAAGCGTCGGGTCAAAAGGCCGGGTTCGGACGGGTTCGCATTCACAAACCCGACGACGCGCCCGAAATCTGTGAACTGACGAGTATCGGCGTGGTCGATTCGTGGCGCGGACAGGGAATCGGTGCGCACATCATCGAACGCCTCATCGACAAGGCGAACGACGACGACTTCGAACGGGTGTACGCACTCGTCGGCGTCCCCGACTACCTCGTCCAGTTTGGCTTCGAACACATCGACGCGGACGAACTGCCGGCAGCGCTTCAACACCGTCTCGACACGAAACGCGAAACCATCGAACCCGACGCCGTTCCGATGGTACTCGACATCGACGCCTTCGTCGTTCCTGACCATCTACGCGAACGATTCAAAGCTGCCACGCCGCACGAAGCGAACGGAGAACCGGACGAGGACGCCGACGAGATGGCCGAGGAGTTCGGCATTGACCCCGACGACGCGACCTACAAGTACGACACCGGTAGGTAGGGACCGATTACACGAACAGGAGAGGTGTGAGGTTGTCGGAACTCGTCTTCGACTAAATTCGCTACCAACAGGGGTGTTTGCGTGTGTGTCGTTGCAGTTGCTGGGAATCAGACGTCGAAAGCCCTCCGCCCGTTCCCCCCGAGAGGTTTCTGGTAGTACTGTGATTTCAGTTGCCGAGCAACAATGAAAAACCGCCATCGCCACCGCACCGTAACAGCCACACCCTCCCCAACCGATTCCTTCGCTCCTTACAGTCGCTCACTCATCCCTCGCGCGCCACCCGGCTGGACGGGCTGCTGGCTACTGGGCCAACCGCACGGCGCGCGAAGGCTACACCGAAGGTGTGCCCGCGCAAGCGGGTGGGGGCTTTCGGGGTCAGCCTCTCAGTAGCTGCAATCGCAAAATCACTAATTCGTAGTTAGTTCAGCCGGAGTGACCGAGAACGGTCGATTCCGATTTGGAAAATAAGGAATCGTGTTGAAGAAATCGCGTTCTACGTTTTCCGCGCGAAGACGAGATAGCCGGTGTGGCCGACGGGACTCGTGGACGGGCGCGTGCCGCGCTCGTCGAAGTCCATCTCGCGTTGAATGGTCTCCATGGTGCGGACGTTCTCCAGTCCCACCTCGCGTGCGGCCAGTTCGGTCTCGCGGGCGCTCTCCACGAACGGCGCGTAGACGCCGAGCGAACCGCCGTCCGCGAGCAGGTCGGGCGCGTGTGCGACGACTTCCGCCGCGTCGGGCGTGTCGAGGGTGAGAACGTCGAACTCGCCGAGGTCGTCGATATTTTCGACGATGTCACCCGTCCGCACGTCCACCGAATCGGCCACGTCAGCCATCTCGATGTTGTCGCGGGCCACTTCAGCGAAGTCGGCTTTCCGCTCGAAGGTGACGACCTCCGCGCCGATTCGTCCGAGGTAGCCGGCGAGGACGCCGGTTCCGGTTCCCGCGTCGAGCACGCGGTCACCTGCCGAGACACCGGTCTCGCCGACGACGAGACCGATATCCCGCGGGAGCATCGGTGCGCCAGTTCGGTCGAAATGGTGGAACAAGTCCGGTCCACGGAGTCGTCGCACCGTGAACTCCTCGTCCAAGTGTGTGGAGACGATATCGCCGGGTTGCACGTCCTCCGGAACCGTCAGCACACCGAGGTCGGTCTGGAGTTCCTCGCCGGGGTCGCGGAGGTACTCGCGGTTGCCGTGAACGAGTAAAACCGTCACTCCAGTCGCTCTATCGCCGCCGCGAGGTCACCGTTCTCCGCTTCGAGTGCCTCTCGGGCTTCGTCCTTGCTCGCGCTCGCGTTCTGGGCGACGATTTCAACGTCGGACTCCGGAATCGCGCTGGTGTCGCTGTCCGATTCCGATTCGGCTGCACCGGAGGTTCCCGATTCGACTGCACCGGAGGTCCCCGACGCGTCACGCTCCTCGGCGTCGCCGACGACTTGGTAGGTGTGTTGTCCTCGGGCGTCCATTCGGGTGACATCCGGGCCATCGAAGACGAGTTCTTTGCCGTCCGCCGTGCGGATAATCACTTCTTCGGCATCGATGTCGTCGACTTCGATACCCATTTGCTTCATCATCTGTTGCATCTTGCGGGGGTCAAGCCCACCGCCGCCGCCTCCTCCAAACATACCCGAATCGTCGGAACGAAGGGGCAAAAACGTGACGCAAACGGTTGGCTACTTGTTTTCGTCCGCAGGAGCCACGATGCCGGAAAATCCGTCACTTCTCAGGTCGAGCCGAGACCGTAAATCGAGTCGTCGCTGCCCATCCACTCACCGTCACACGTCGTTGGGAACGGCTGTCGTCGATTCGTCGGGAGCGGGAGATGGGTTCGGTCCGGCGAAGAACCCGCCACAGCCCGGTAGTACGACGAGGAGGACGAGAAAAATCGCGGGGAGTTTTCGCCTCGGCGGAACGGTCCAGACTACTCGCTTGCCCCGTCGCGTACCTTCACGGCCATTCCGGTGTCGAAATCGAACATGGCGTCGGCGTCGAGTTCGGCGCGACCGACGGCGAGCAGGTCGCCGTTTTTGTGGGTGACGAGCACCTCGTCACCAGCACGAACGTCGGGGTCAACATCGGCGACGAATTTGGCGAAGACGTTCTTGCCGTCGCGGACGAACGGTTCGCTCTCGTCCCCGACGATGACGCGACCAGCGGGCGCGTCGAGCGCGTCGGCGATGCGATGGCCTCCCGCGAGACCGAGCGTGAATCGTCCGTCGGTAGCGTAGGTCACGAGTCGGCTTCCGTCGGCGTGAACTTGCTGCGGGCGGCCGGACGACGAGTGACGAACTTCGAGATTTTCTTCCAGTGGGAACAACGCGACACCAGCGCCCGCGCCGAACTGGTAGTCCGCCGTCGTACGAAGAGCGGGCAAATCCTCTGTCATTGCGCCGGATTTCGTGCGAGGGGGTGAAAGCCCTTCGACACGCGGCTGTCACCTGTACTTTGGCAATTGCTAACATGACTGCGGCTATCGATTTGAGGGCTATTTATTAGGAGTCAGTCCGAAGGCGGCATATGAACACGAAAGAAATGCTGGGAATCGCACTCCTCATCGTCGGGTGTGTCCTGATCTTCGGTGTCATTTCGATGATCGGCACGTTCCTCGGGAACGCGCTCGCCGCTGTCGCCACGGTTGCGCTCGCTGCTGGCGCGCTGTTGTACGGAACAGCCGAAGAAGGTCGACCGGTCTAAAGGAGAAACGTTTCCGTTCGTTCGCTCAAATCGATAAAGCTGTCTGCGGCCGCGATGAGTTCTTCGGCGGACGATTCTTGGAACCCCATTACTTCCACGCGCACCCCTTCGTGGCGGAGATGTGTGGCGAGTTGGGCGAAGTCGCCGTCCCCAGTACAGAGAACGACGGTATCCACTTTCGGGGCGAGCGTAATCGCGTCGAGACAGATTCCAACGTCCCAGTCAGCCTTCTTCGACCCATCGCCAAACGTCTTTATCGCCTTGATTTTGGCCTCGAATCCGATTTCGGCAAGTGCGTCGAAAAAGCGGTCCTCGTCCGGGCTATCGGCCTGAATAACGTAGGCGATAGCACGCGTCAACTCCCGTTCCTGTGTCGCCTTCGAAAGGAGAGCAGAGTAATCGATATTCCGGCTGTAGACGCTTTGGGCGGTGTGATAGAGGTTTTGCGCGTCGGCTAATACCGTAACGCGCTGACCCGGATGAATCTCCGTCATACGTTAGTGTGATAACTACTGGCATAAAGAAGTTGCTTGTCCGATACTGTCACGACGTCGGGGTTTCGTGCCACGTGAGCGTGACTGAATCCGGGTCCAAAATATAATATCGTTCCCACGTCGGTGCCACGCTGACCACGCGCGTTTCACCTATCGTCGTCTCCGCGTGCTGGTGGTGGTGACCGATGAGACAGAGGTCGGGGGACAGCGCTTCGAGCAGGTCGTCGATGTGCGAACAGCCGACATCGTACTCCTCGGCGACCGGTAAGCCGTGTGGTGCCTCGTGAGTCATCAGTATGTCCACGGAACCGAGTTCCATGGCTTGTTCCACGTCTTCATGCGTGAAGTGACGGCGGCGGTCGCCGACGAGGTTAGCACGCGGTCGGTCGTACTGTGTCGGCGCGAAGTTGCCCGACAGTCCGGCGATTCGAAGCCCATCGAGTTCGACGGCAGTACTCGCGAGGAGTTGTGCGTTGTTCACGCACGAGTTCGAAACCAGTCCGTTTCGGAGTGCTTCGATAACGTCGAAATCCTCGTTGTTCCCGCCGATGAACCATGTCTGGGCGGGTAAATCGTAGAACATCAGATCACCTAACTGCAGAGTTACGTCTGGGTTTACCTCACGGTAAGCCGCAAAGAGCGCGCGACGGTGGGCGTGGTCGTCGGCGTGAGCGTCTCCGAGGACGAGCATCTCCGGAAAATATGTATGGAGGTGTGATAAGACCGCCGGATTATGTTCTCACGAAATTTCGGTTCGAATTACCCGGTTGCGACGAGCGTGATGGCGGCAAAGACGACGAGTCCGACGCCGTAAAAGAGGAATTTGATGTCGCTTGCTAACTGCATCGGTTGGTCGTCTGCAGGGTCTGTGATGGTACTCTGGAGCCCCATCGACTGTGCGTTCGTCACCGCCGTTCCCATTCGGACGGTTCCAGAACCACCGAGTGCGAACACCAAACTGGCAAGCCCGAGTCCAAATAGGCCGATGAGAACGAGCGGTGACCGCATCAGGGCGAACACGGCCGCAACCGTCAGTCCCGCATAGACGAGCGTGTAGCGCAGGCCACAACGCCTGATGAGCGACCAGTTCATATCCGACCAATGATGTCAGTATACATGCTACTCCCTCTCGGTTGAACTCTTCTCCACTCGACTTCGCAGACTCTGCCGTCGGCGCAAGGCATAAGTCACCACGACACACCCAATGGGATATGCCACATGCTGGTGCGCTCACCATGTTCGCTTATGAGCAGATGAGCACCGGCGCCGTCGGAAAACGCACAAAACGCGCGACATGAGGTTCGCGGCGGGCGTGGCACCCCCGTTTCGAACCATCCTCGTTTTGCACCGCGCGACAACCGATTTCCGACACACACCGATGACAGACACAGACACACCGTTTCGTGGGGTCTACCCCGCGATGACAACGCCCTTCGCGGGCGAAGGCATAGATCACGAACTCCTCTACAGCGACGCCCAGCGCCTCGAACACGCCGGGGTAGCCGGTCTCGTTCCGGTCGGTTCGACCGGCGAGAGCGCGACCCTGAGCCACGATGAACACGTCGAAGTCGTGGAAACCGTCGTGGACGCCGTCGATATCCCCGTTATCGCTGGTGCTGGGAGCAACGCCACGCACGAGGCAATCGACCTCGCACAACGCTCCGCGGACGCCGGCGCGGATGGACTCCTTCTCATCTCGCCGTACTACAACAAGCCCGAACCGGCAGGGATGGAAGCCCACTTCAGGGGGATTGCCGACGAGGTTGACCTCCCGCAAATCGTCTACAACGTCCCGTCCCGAACCGGGCGCAACATCGACATCGAGACGACTGTCTCGCTGGCCGACCACGAGAACATTGCCGGCTACAAAGCTGCGAGCGGCAACCTCGGGCAAATCAGCGAAATCATCGAACGAACGCAGGACGAGGAGTTCGCCGTTTTGTCGGGCGACGACGCGCTGACGCTCCCGATGCTTTCCATCGGCGCGGCCGGAACCATCAGCGTAGCGGCGAACATCGAACCCGAGCGAACCTGTGAACTGGTCGAATCGGGGCTTTCGGGTGACTACGCCCGTGCGCGGGAACTTCAACACGAACTCGGGCCGCTGTTCCGCACGTTGTTCTCCGAAACGAACCCGATTCCGGTGAAGGCCGCGATGGAACACCGTGGTTACGGGCCGGGCGAACTGCGACTTCCGCTGTCCGAACTGGCCGACGACAACCGCGAGGAACTCGCGGCGGTACTCAACGAACTGGAGGGGGCGGCGTGACGCGGGTGCTCGTCTCGGGAGCGACGGGCCGAATGGGTCGCACCGTCATCGCGGAAGCGAACGCCCGCGACGACGTGCACGTCGTCGCGGGCGTCAGCCGTGACGTTTCGGACGCAATCGACGGCGTTCCAATTGAACCCGTTGGCCCGACAGACGCACTCGGGAGCGTACTCGGCGAGTACGCTCCCGATGTGCTGGTGGACTTCTCCGCTCCCGATGCGAGTCCCGAACTCGTCGCGAGTTGCGCCGACGCAGGCGTGGCCTGCGTCGTCGGCACGACTGGATTCACGGAAGGCAACGAAGCCGCCCTCCGTGACGCGAGCGAGCAGGTGCCCGTCCTCGTGGCGAGCAATTTCTCGCGCGGCGTGCAAGCACTGCTCCACGCCGTCGAAGGGGCCGTTACCGACTTGCCTGGTTATGACGTGGAACTGACCGAAACTCACCACAACGGCAAGCAGGACGCGCCGAGCGGGACGGCGAAGACGCTCCTCGACCGCATCGCTGCGGTAGGCGGCCCGGAAGAGCAAGTCCATGGCCGCGAGGGAGACGCCCCACGCAAATCGGACGAAATCGGTGTCCACGCCCGAAGAGCGGGCGGAATTGCGGGCGAACACGAAGTGCTGCTGGCGAACGACCACGAGGAACTGCGACTCGTCCATCGAGCGGGCGACAGGGCCGTGTTCGCCGACGGCGCACTCGATGCGGCGGTATGGCTGGCCGGGCGAACGCCGGGTTGGTACGGATTCGACGAGGTAATTACGGCATGAGCGGAAACGATCTAGAACACGACGTACGGGAACTGTGGCAACGATACGATGCCGGCGATATCGACGCGGAAACCGCCGGAGCGAACGAACTGGAAATCCTCGAAACCTTCCTCGACACCCTCGAAGCGGGTGAAATTCGCGCCGCCGAAAAGCGCGACGGGGAATGGGAAGCGAACGAGTGGGTCAAACACGGTATTTTACTGAACTTCGGCCTCAGAAACATCGAAGGTCGGGAGTACGGCGACGTGACCTACTACGACGTGCTTCCACTCCGCGAGACGGACGACCTTCCCGAACGGAATACCCGCAACACACCCGACGGAACCGTGCTCCGCCGAGGCGCACACGTCGGTTCGAACTGCATTCTGATGAGTCCGAGTTTCGTCAACATCGGCGTCTCCATCGGCGACGGGACGCTCGTGGACTCCTGTGATACCGTTGGCTCGTGTGCCCAAATCGGCGCAAACGTCAAAATCGGTGCAAACGTGCTTATCGGCGGCGTCCTCGAACCCGTCGAGGGAACGCCCGTCGTCATCGAAGACGACGTAACCCTCGGCGCTGGCTGTCGTGTCACGTCCGGGTTCGTCGTCGGTGAAGGCAGTATCGTCGCGGAAAACACGCTTTTGACGCCCAGAATCCCCGTCTATGACCTCGTGGAGGAGGAGGTCATCTACGGACATCTCCCACCGAATCGCCGCGCATTCACTCGATTTGTGGAATCGCGACTCGGCGACCACGACCTGTTCGACGGCGGGGCGTACAAACCCGCCGTCGTCGCTCTCGACGTGGAAGACGACACGCTCGCACAGGTTGAGCGTGAGGAGGCTCTCCGATGACCCCACTGACTCAAATGAACGACACCGAAAACCCGCCGGTGCGGCGACTCGCCGATTGGTCGGACGCCAGACTCGAAGCACTCGCGGACGAACACGGAACGCCGCTGTACGTCATCGACCTCCAGCGGGTCCGAGAGAACTACCGACGACTTGCCTACGCGTTTCCAGACGCAGACATTCACTTCGCGGCAAAGGCCAACACCTCGAAGGTAGTGCTCGAAACACTCGAAGCAGAAGACGCGAGCATCGAATGCGCGTCAGCAGGCGAGACTGTCCGAGCGTTCGACGCCGGATTCGACGGCGAGCGTGTCCACTACACGGCCGTCAATCCGCCCGGAACCGACCTCGACAGAGTTGTCGAACTGGCCGCTGACCACCCCAACCTGACGATTACGGTCGGGGCTGCCGACACCATCGACCGACTGGCCGAGCGTGGCTACGATGGACGGCTTTGTCTTCGCGTCAATCCCGGGGTTGGCGCGGGCCACCACGAGAAAGTTCGAACCGGTGCGGACGCGAAGTTCGGTGTCCCGTACGAACGGGCCGCCACCTTGCTCGAATCCGTCGCGGACGACTTCGACGTGGTTGGCATCCACGCCCACGCCGGGAGCGGTATCTCGGGCGACGACCTCGGCAATCATCGCGAACTCGTCTCGCGGATGGGCGACCTCGCGCGAACCATCGACCTACCGCTCGAATTCGTGGACGTGGGCGGCGGATTCGGCGTTCCGTACCACCCGGACGACCCAGCGCTCGACCTCAACGCCGTGGCCGATGCGACCCGCGACGCCCTCGGCGATGTGGACGCGACGCTCGTCGTGGAACCCGGTCGCTATCTCGTCGCCGACGCTGGAGTCCTCCTGACGCGGGTGAACACCGTCAAGGAGACGCCGGACACCACGCTCGTCGGCATCGATGCCGGGATGACGACACTCGTCCGTCCCGCGCTGTACGATTCGTACCATCACATCCAAACCGTCGGAGCGGACGGTCCCTCCGTCGAATCGACCGTCGCCGGACCGATCTGCGAGAGTTCGGACACCTTCGGCACCCACAGACTCGCCGACCCGACGCGTGGCGACGTACTCGCAATCGGCAACGCCGGGGCGTACGGCTACGAGATGGCGAGCCAGTACAACTCCCGGCCGCGTCCAGCGGTTGTCGTGGTGGACGGCGACCGAACGGCCATCTCACATCGACGCGAAACCATCGCAGATGTGACCGCGACTGAGGAGGAGGTGACGTGGGAATGAACCTCTCGTTCGAGAAGTACCACGGCACCAGCAACGATTTCGTCATCGTGGACGCGAACGCGTGTGTTCCTCACCGGGCGCGATTCGCTCGCGGGGTATGTGACCGGACAGAGGGAGTCGGTGCGGATGGCGTCCTCTTTCTGGCGCTTGAACCGGACTTCCGCCCGCCGCGAGTCATCATGACACTCGTGCAGCCCGACGGAAGCACGGCCGAGATGTGCGGCAACGGCGCTCGCTGTGCCGCCGTCTGGGCCGCCGAGCAGGCGAACGCGGACGAGGTGATGATCGACACCCTCGCCGGAACTCGCCACGCGACCATCCACGACGGCGGTGCGACCATCGAAATGGGCGCACCTGCGTTCGACCCGAACGCCGTCCCACTTGCACAAGATGAGCCACTCATCGAATCGCGCATCGGCGACTACGATGTGACGGCGGTCAACACGGGCGTTCCACACGCCGTCGCATTCGTGGATGACGTGAACGATATCGACCTCGAACGGGATGCGCCGGCGATTCGACACGCCGACGTGTTCCCGCAGGGTGCAAACGTCACCTTCGCCTCACAGCGTGATGGCGGGTTCGACCAGCGAACTTTCGAGCGCGGCGTCGAAGGTGAAACCCAGTCCTGCGGAACCGGCGCAGTCGCTATCGCCGCCGTCGCCCACCGACTCGGACTCGTGGACGACGAACGAATGTCCGTGTCCCCACCGGGTGGCGACCTCGAAGTGACGGTCGGCGATCGAACCGCGACGCTCACCGGTCCGGTCGAGCGCGAGTTCGGCGGCGACATGCACGTCTCGAACGCGGGACGGCTCGATTTGGAGGCGTGATTCGATGAGCGCGGACGACTTCGATCCGATTTCGTTCCTCGAATCGGCTGTACGGACGCCGTCGCACGAATCGCCCGACGAGATGCGGACGCTGCTCGTCGAAACCCTGGAAGTGGCGGGCGTCGATGTGTCCGTCGACGACGCCGGAAACGTCCTCGCCGAGCGCGTCGGGGAAGGGGACGGTCCACACGTCGTGTTGAACACGCACATCGACACCGTCCCGCCGCACGTTCCGTTCTCACGCGAGAACGACCGAATTCTGGGTCGCGGCTCCTGTGACGCGAAAGGACCGCTCGCGGCGCTCCTCGATGCGTTTCTCGCCGTTGAACCCGAACAGGGCCAGGTGACGCTCGCCGTGACGCCGGACGAGGAAACCGACTCGACGGGTGCGGCCGCCCTCGAACTGCTCACGGACGAACCGCCATCGCCCCCCGACGCTATCATCGTCGGTGAGCCGACCGGTCTCGACGTGTGCAACGCTGCACGGGGTCGGTTTCAAGGGACGGTTTCTCTCCGAGGTGAGAACGCCCACGCCGCACATCCCGAGGCTGGTGTCAATGCGATTCGCGGAGTGGCACCCGTCCTGTCCGCACTCTCCACGTTCGACACGGGCGAGGCCCATCCCGAACTCGGTGCACCGACGCTCACGCCGACGACGATTTCGGGTGGAACGGCGACGAACCAGATTCCTGCCGACTGTTCGTTCGTCATCGACCGACGAAGCGTCCCACCGGAACCTGCGGGTGAGTTTCGGGAATCGCTCGAAGCCCATCTTCGGGAGGCGGCATCCGAATCGGTCACGGTGGACGTTTCGCTCGCCGAGCGGGAAACACCGTTTCTCGAAGCGTTCGAGACGCCCGCCGATTCGACGCTCGTTCGGACCCTTCGGGAGGCGAGCGGCGGCGAGGTACGGCCGTTCGGTGCGGCCACGGAAGCGTCCTATTTCGCGCGAGTCGCGCCGACGGTCGTGTTCGGGCCGGGCGTGTTGTCCGACGACGAGGGTGCAGTAGCACACGCCCCGGGCGAGTACGTGGATGTCGACGAGGTGACTGCTGCCGCGAATGCAGTGGCAGAGACCCTTCGGACGCTCGTCGAGTAGTCGGGACACTGTTGGCACTCTCGGTAGCCATTGGTTGTGAACACTCGCTTTCGGTGAACTAATTCTGGCGGTGGTCGGTCGAAGCAAAATTTCGGCTGTTGTGTGACGACCGATTTCCGTGACGGCGTGGATATTCGAATCGGTGAATCGCGTCGCTCGTCGATGGAAACGATAGACGAGATGAACGCGACGAGGACGAGTATCGACGCAACGGGTTCGGACGTCACGCCGTGGGTTGGGTCCGTTTTTGTATATGAACCTACAGGCGGTCTGCGGACGTTACCAGTCCACTTCCCCCGTTTCCTTTTCAGCCCGAAGATACGCACCGAGATACCCGCCCAGTGCACTCAATCCAATCGTGGGCGTGGACACTCACGATCAGTCGTGTACGGACTTCGTCTCCTCGGCGACGTCCTCCAACTGCTCAACGGGCACACGTCTGCGCGATTATCAGCCTCATCATCGGCGTCCTGATATTGGCGTACGTCTACAGCAAGCGAGACTATTACAAGTGATCGAACGAATCGCCGTCAGTTCCCGCTTCCTTCGTTTCTTTCTTCATCCTTTCCGCTCGCTCCTTCACGCCGTACAGCATCTTCCGCTCCATGACGAAGTGGGCCGGTTCCCAGAACACGTAGTCGGCGGCTTTCCCTCGGATGTTCTCCTTCCCGTGCGAGCGCATCCGAACGACGAATCGCGTCGTCCCGTCGTTCATCGGCCGGAGGACGAACGCCCACGTCCATCTCGGTTCGGGTTCCGCCGGTTGGAGTACCAGTGCTCGGTCGGTGTCGAGAACTGCTACTTGGGGAGCTGATTCCGGTGTTTGGACTGGATAGTCCTCGGGTGCGAGCCGAACGGTATCTCCGACTTCGAGCGTCTGTTGTTCCGGTAGAATCCGGTCGGCGTTGTGAATGTTCGCACCGACGAGATTCTCCAGCCAATCGTAGCTGTAGAACCCGGCACGGCCTTGCCCGATTTGGACGAGCCACGGCCACACCTCTTCGGGGCGGGCATCGATAGTGATGGCGTGGGTAACTTGCGATTCGGGTTGCCGAAGGAGTTTGTCACCGGGAAGGGCCATCTGAACTTCCTCGCCGGTCGCGCCCCAACGTAGGTGCCACGGCCGAACCACGAACCAGTATGCGAGAAGTAGGACCGCTATCAACGGTGCACAGAAATCGCGTCGTTCGTACTTCGACGGCATGCAAGCAGTAACGACCGAAAGAAGAGTAACGATTTTGGCTGACGCCGGTCGGGCGCTCAGTCGATGTCGTCCACGAGGTCGTCGGCGATTCCGGTGTACCCTGTGGGTGTCAGGGCGTGCAGTTCTTCGCGCACGTTCTCGTCAACGTCGAGGTCGTCGAAGAGGTCGCGGAAGTCGTCGAGCGTCACGCGTTTCCCACGGGTGAGGGCTTTGACTCGCTCGTAGGCGTCGCCGTGGCCCTCGCGGCGGAGGACGGTCTGGACGGCTTCACCGATGATTTCGGGCGTGGCTTCCAGTTCCTCGCGCATGACTTCCTCGTTGGGGACGACTTTCCCGAGACCGTCCTGTGCCTTGGTGTAGCCGAGCAGGCAGTAGGCGAACGCGGCACCGATGTTGCGCTTGACGGTCGAATCGGAGAGGTCGCGCTGGAGGCGGGAGGTGGTGATGTAGTCACCGAGGAACGTCAGGTCGGAGTTGGCTTTCGAGAGGTTCCCCTCCGAATTCTCGAAGTCGATGGGGTTGACTTTGTGCGGCATGGTCGAACTGCCGGTTTCGCTCGCCGTCGAGAGTTGGCCGAGATAACGGTCGCTGACGTAGAGCCAGATGTCGCGGTCCATGTCGAGGAGGACGGTGTTCGCTCGGCGGAGTGCGTCGAACAGCGCCGCGAGGTCGTCACACGGGTTGACCTGCGTGGCGAGCGCGGTGTGTTCGAGTCCGAGGTCCGTCACGAACTCGTGGGAAAACTCCTGCCAGTCAACATCAGGGTAGGCCGCAACGTGGGCCGCGTAGGTACCGCTCGCACCTGCAAGTTTTCCGGATAGTGAGTCCCCTGCGCGTTCGATTTCGCCGACAGCTTTGTCGAGGCGGGCGGCGTAGACGGCCATCTCCTTGCCGAACGTCGTCGGCGTTGCCGGTTGGCCGTGGGTACGCGCGAGCATGGGTACGTCGCGGTACTCGCGGGCCATGTCGGCCAGTTCGTCCCGGACGGTTGTGAGTTCAGGGACCAGCACCTCCTCGACGGCTGGTTTGGCCAGCAGTCGGTGGGCGAGGTTGTTCACGTCCTCGCTGGTCAGCGCGAAGTGAATCCACGACCCGAGGTCGGCCAGATTGTCGGGAAGCGAATGGCGAACGAAGTACTCGACCGCTTTCACGTCGTGATTCGTAGCCGGGTAGTCGGCATATCCCTCGGTTTCGAGCGCTTTGACGATTTTCGCGTCTTCTTCGTCGAACTCCGCGTAGACGGCTCTCAGTTCGTCGCGGTCGGCTGTCTCGATTTTAAAGGGTGTCACATCGAGGTCGGATAGTGCGATGAGATACTCGATTTCGACTCGCACGCGGGCGCGCATGAGTGCGGCCTCGCTCGCGTAGTCACGGAGCGGCGCGGTTCGACCCGCATAGCGCCCGTCTATCGGCGAGACGGCGTAGAGTGAATCCATACCTGTGCCTGCCGTTCGGTTCGGCAAAAGCGTGTCGGTCCGGTGACGCACAAGTATGCATACAAACCCGAAAAATAACGAACTCAATGTGTGATATATACACGAAGTTGTATATATTTCGTTGTTCGACCGCAACTACTTTGCCCCCGCCCCGCCGTCATTCTCGTATGACAGGGATTGCGGGTATGGCCGGAAACCGTGGTCGAAACCTCATGCACATCGCGGACCTCGCGCCGGGCGGGGCCGAACTGGCGGTCGTCCTCACGAACAGCGCGGACGCGCCAGTGCTGGAGGAAGCCGAAAAGCGCGGAATTCCAACGGAAGTCGTCGAACTGGGTGAAGACGAATCGCGGAAAGAACACGAGCGTAGAGTTCTCGATGCGTTGATGGACTATGAGTTCGACCTCGTCTGCCTCGACGGCTACATGCGAATCCTCACGGACGAGTTCTTGGACGACGCGCCGACGACGCTCAACGTCCACCCGTCTTTGCTCCCGTCGTTCCCCGGCATGGACGCGTGGGGCGACGCTCTCGACGCTGGCGTGAGCATGACCGGGTGCACCGTCCACGTCGTCACCGACGCGACTGACGATGCGGGCGAAGTAGACAACTCGAAGGTCGATTCCGGCCCAATCGTGACGCAGGAACCAGTTCCGGTGTACGAGGGTGACACGGCGGACACGTTGAAGGAGCGCGTCCTCTATCAGGGCGAGTTCAAGGCCTACCCGCGCGCAGTTCGCTGGTTCGTGGAGGGCGAGGCGGAAGTAGATTTCGACGCGAACGAGGTTCACATCGAGGACGATACGGCAGCGGAACTGCCCGTCCGCAAGGTCGAAACCGCTGACCGCACTGCGGACCTCCGATACGGGGAAAACCCGCATCAGGACGCCGCATTGTACGCCGACGCGACGTGCGAGGAGGCTAGCGTGGTCAGCGCGCCCCAGTTGAACGAGGGCGCGAAGGGGATGGGGTACAACAACTACAACGACGCCGACGGCGCGCTGAATCTCATCAAGGAATTCGACCGCCCGGCCGCCGCCGTCATCAAGCACACCAACCCCGCAGGCTGTGCTGTCGCGGACTCGCTCGCCGAAGCCTACGAGCGCGCGCTCTCCACCGACGCAAAGAGCGCCTTCGGCGGCATCGTCGCCCTCAATCGGGAATGTGACGAGGAGACTGCTACCCAAATCATCGATTCGTTCAAGGAAGTCGTGGTTGCACCGGGCTACACCGATGACGCACTCGCCACCCTCCGCGAGAAGAAGAACTTGCGTGTCTTGGACGTTGGTGAACTCGGCGAAATCACCGAGAGCCACAAGGAAAAGGTCCTCGTCGGCGGACGACTCGTGCAAGAGCGCGACCTGCAAGCGCCGACCCGCGATGACCTCGAAATCGCCACCGAGCGCGAACCCACCGAGGAGCAGCTCGACTCCCTGCTCTTCGCGTGGCAGACCATCAAACACGTCAAATCCAACGCCATCCTGTTCGCCAAAGGCACCGAGACGGTCGGCATCGGCGCGGGACAGGTCAGCCGCGTGGACGCAGTCGAGATTGCAAAAATGAAAGCCGACCGCGACGCCGACGGCAAGGGCGCCGACGGCGCGGTCATGGCCAGCGACGCCTTCTTCCCGTTCCCGGATGGTATCGAGGAAGCCGCCGAGGCCGGTATCGAGGCCGTCATCCAACCCGGCGGGTCGGTCAACGACGACGACGTCATCGAGGCCGCGAACGAACACGACATGGCGATGGTGTTCACCGGGAGTCGGTGCTTTAGGCATGATTGAGCGAAGCGATTGAATGCCTAAAGTACGTCAGAGATTGCTCTGAAACCAGCGAGACGCAGCGGCGAAGGCGACCGTCTCGCGCGGTTTCCGCCACGATTGAACGGAGTGAAATCGGGGTGGAAGTACGTCGGAGCAAGCCACAACGATTATTTTCGCCACGACTGAGGAAACACCCCAGCAGGACGCTGTACTCCCTTTTCAACACCGGATTTCGGTGTTGGGGAAAACTTATGACCACAGCCCTCAACGGTCGAACATGAATCTCCGAGCGGAACACGGCGTCTATCTCGCGCTGGGATTCGTCGTCGTGGCCTTCCTCGTGCTGTTCTTTTTCATGGGACCGCTGGGATGGATTCTCGACGTGCTTTTCCTCCTCGCTGTCTTCAAACTGGCCGGGTGGAGCGGGTTCTTTCGGGCGACACCGTCACAGTCGAAACGTAACTGTCCCGACTGCGGCGCGCGGAATTCCGTGGACGACGCTTCCTGTTCGTACTGTGGAGAACCGTTGACCGACGCTCGATAGTTGACCAACCGGAAAGCGAGCACGCGAACGACCGAAGACGGCTTAAAGAGGGTGCCTGTCAAACATCCACGTGATGAACGCGTTCGCCAGCACCAAGGTCAAACGGCTGTTCGCTGCGTTCGTGGTGTCCCTCTTCACCCTCCTTGCAATCGTGGTGTTCGGGGTGTTCGGCACGCTCGCCGCGCTGGGCAGTCCGGCGTATGCACACACATCGCTGCTCTTTGCCTTTTTCCACGCCGCGTTTCCGTACTTCCTCGCGTTCTTCTTCGATTTGGCGCTCGCGTGTGTCTTCTTCGTCTGGATGGTCGTCAGCATCGTTCAGGGGGTGTCGGTTCCGCGAAGTGAACGACTCGGGCGCATGGCCCGTGTCGCTGAACGGGTTTCCCCGCAGGCGCGCGAGTTCGGTCTCTCGAAACACGTCGAACCGACGAAAGAGGACCGGATGGAAGAATTGAAAGCGAAATACGTCGCGGACGAAATCGACGAATACGAGTTCGAACGGCGGATGATGCTGTTGCTGGACGAGGAACGAACGAGCGAGGAGGGGCACCGCGACACGCGACGGCGGTTCGAGCGGGAATTCGAACGGGAGTTCGACTGGAAATCCGAGCGGTAAGCTTCCGAGCGGGGGTCTGGGAATCATCACAAGTGACAATGTGACTCTTTTTCGAGTGGAATCGAAGCCGTTCCAGAATTGCCGGGAATCCCAACTCCGACAATCTAAAGCGCTCGGCTTCTGTCCTCACAGCTATGGACTACCACGAGGCGGCGAACTTTCTTTTCGACTTGCGGCGTTTCCGCCCGAAACCGGGCACGGATTCCACCGCAAACCTCCTCGCGCACCTCGGCAATCCACACGACGGGGGACGGTTCGTACAGGTCGCCGGGTCGAACGGAAAGGGCAGTACGGCTCGGCTGACCGAGCAGGTACTTCGCGAAGCGGGGCTGTCGGTCGGTCTCTACACCTCCCCGCATTTCGACGACGTTCGTGAACGGATTCGGGTCGATGGCCGGAAAATAACCGAGACGGCCATCGTCGAATACGTCGAGTCCGTCTACGACTACGTGACCGACACAGCGACTCGCGGCGACTCGCCGACCTTTTTCGAGGGAATGACCGCGATGGCACTCTGGTATTTCGCCCGCGAAGACGTGGACGTCGCCATCCTCGAAGTCGGCATCGGCGGGCGTTACGACGCGACGAGTGTGGTGGACCCCGTTGCGGCCGCCGTCACTAGCGTCACGCTCGAGCACACCGGCATTCTCGGTGACACCATCGAGGAAATTGCCACCGACAAAGCGCACGTGGCACCCGAAAACGCGCCGCTCGTGACCGGCACATCCGGCGATGCACTCGATGCGGTTCGAAAACAGGCAAGCGACGTGCTCGTTGTCAGTGATGGAGGGAACGACGATGGCGACGATAGCGACGAGCACAACGGCGACGTGCGAACGACCTACAGAGGACGGACGAACCACACCGAAGCCGCGATTTCCCTCTCGGGACCTGATTGGGCGGTCGAAACCTCGATTCCACTGCTCGGCGAGTATCAGGCACAAAATGCTGGAATCGCCGCTCTGCTCGCCCGGCAAGTCGCAAACGTGACCGAGGACGAACTCGCCCGAGGGCTGCGGAAGGGGTTCTGGCCCGGCCGATTCGAAGTGATGGGGGACGAACCGCTCGTCGCACTTGACGGGGCACACAACCCCGGTGCGTGTGCGGCCCTCGCCAACACTATCGCGGAGTTCGACTACGACGACCTCCACTTCGTCTTCGGCGCGATGCACGACAAGGACATTCAGGGGATGGCTGACGCGCTTCCGACGCCCGACCACGTCGTCGCCACCCACGCGAACATCGGCCGTGCGGAGGACAAAGAAGTCGTCGCACGTGTGTTCGAAGCCGAGGGTGTCGAACGCGTCGAACGCGTGAATTCGGTCGAGAGCGCGCTCGATACGGCACTCGACGCGGCAGACGAGGACGATTTCGTTCTCGTCGTCGGGTCGCTGTTCGCCGTGGCGGAAGCGCGAACGCGCTGGACGCGCGCGGAGATTCCGAAACGAATCGCCTCGCTGGAGGATGCACAGGACGCGCTGGAAACCAGCCATGTCGCACGAACAGAGGGCTGTCATGCGCGTGGGAAAGCCGTCCATCGCGTGGTGAAAACTCGGATTCAGACGCGACAAGCCCAGTACGTCAAATCCGAGATGCTCTCCCTCGGCGGCGAGTGTGCTCTCTCCGGTTTGCACGAACGGGACGACGAAAACATCGACGTGCTGTTGATGGGAACGCTGGCACAGTACCGGCGACTCGCGGAGCGACTGGACGACGCCCCATATGGCTTGTCGTTGTTCGCTGTCGACCTTCGGGAGACGCTCGGCATTCGGGAACCGGAGAGCGGTCACGGCTACCCGTGGGAAGGTCGGACGGCAGTGATGGGCATCCTCAACGTGACGCCCGACAGCTTCCACGATGGCGGGCAGTACGAGGCACACGAGGACGCCATCGGCCGCGCGAAGCGGATGGTCGAAGCGGGCGTGGACATCATCGACATCGGCGGCGAGAGCACGCGTCCCGGCGCGGACGAAGTTTCGAACGACGAGGAAATCGAGCGTATCGTCCCCGTCATCGAGGGAATCCGTGACCTCGACGCCCTGATTTCGGTCGATACGCGGAAGGCCGCCGTTGGCCGTGCCGCACTGGAGGCGGGGGCGGATATCCTGAACGACGTGTCGGGACTCGAAGACCCCGAAATGCGGTTCGTCGCCGCCGAATACGACGCGCCGCTCGTCGTCATGCACAGTCTCGACGCACCCGTCGTTCCGGAGCACACGGTCGAATACGACGACGTCGTCGAGGACGTCATCGCCGAACTGGAAGAGCGCGTCTTGCTCGCCGAAAAAGCGGGTCTCGACCGGAGCAAGATAATCGTGGACCCCGGACTCGGGTTCGGAAAGACCGCCGCGGAGAACTTCGACCTGCTCGGACGGGCGGGTGAACTGCACGCGCTCGACTGTCCCGTCCTCATCGGCCACTCGCACAAATCCATGTTCGATTCCATAACCGACGAGGATAGAACCGCCGCGACAGTCGCCGGGACGACCATCGCCGCGGAACGCGGCGCGGACATCGTTCGGGTGCACGATGTCGAGGAGAACGTCGCCGCTGTTCGTGCTGTCGAGGCGGCAAACGTCCGCAAATCCGGCAACGAGCGTCGATAACCCATAGCATAATATCGGCGTGACGGGGTACGTCCCGCATGGACGCTCGCCCGTTCGAACTGAACGATTTACTCAAACTAAGACACGTTTCTGACTGTTCTCTCTCCCCTGACGGCGAGCGTATCGCGTTCGTCGTGAAGGAACCCGACGAGGCGGCCGATGAGAACCATCGGTCGTTGTTCGTCGTTCCGACCGACGGCAGTGACGACCCGTATCGACTCACTCGAATTTCCGGCGGCAGTAGTCCGAAATGGTCTCCGGACGGTTCGAAACTCGCGTTTCTCGGTGCCCGTGAGCGTGATGTCTCGCTCCGAGTCGGCCGGGAGGACGACGCAGAAGACGAGGAGGAATCGGACGACGAACCGAAGACCCAAGTCTGGCTCTTCGACTTCGAACGCGGTGGCGACGCTCGCCAGATTACTGACCGGTCCGAGGGCGTTCGGGAGTTCGACTGGGGACCTGACGGCGAGCGACTCGTCGTTTCCGCCCGCGACCCGACTGACGACGAGGCGGACTATCTGAACGGCCGCCGGGACGAGAATGCGCCAATCGAAATCGAACGCCTTCAGCACAAATACGACGGCATCGGGTTTTTGGACGAGGTGACGACGTACCTGTTCGTCGTTGATGTGCAGAGCCGTGATATCCGGCGACTCGATGATGCTTACGGCGGTGGAGCGTACGAGTCCATGACGGGGATGCAACCCGCGTGGGGGCGGAATCGAATCGCGTTCATCTCGAATCAGGGCGAGAACCCGGACGAAACCACGATGATGGACGCGTTCACCATCGACCCGTCCGGAGATGACCTGCGACGAATCACGGACGGGGAATTGACCGCCTCGAAACCGCGGTGGTGTCCGGACGGGAATCGATTGGCGTTCGTCGGGAGTGACCCGAAGAACTGGTACGTTCCGCGTCAAGTGTTCGTGAGCGACGACGGGACGTACCGGTCGGTATCCGCATCGCTCGACCGGTCGATATCGCGGGTCGGTGCGCCGACGTGGACGGACGACAAAACGCTCCTCACCACCTTCGGCGACCACGCGCAGACGCGGTTGATTCGGTTGGCAGCGGACCGTGACGACCCGGAGCGAGTATACACCTCGCAGGATGAGTACCGGACCATCACGTCGTTCGACGCGACGGAATCGACCGTCGCACTCTGTCTCACGGGACCGAGCGAACCGGACGACGTGTACGCGATGCCGATTGACGGAATCGATGGGAACAGTACCCCGACGCGACTCACCGCGATGAACGCCGACCTCGCCGACGAGGTGGCGATGCCGAACTGTGAACGCGTCACGTTCGAGAACGGCGACGGCGGGACGGTCGAAGCAATCGCGTATTTGCCGCCGGAATTCGACCCCGATGACCCCGAACCTGCGCCGCTCATCGCGGCGATTCACGGCGGGCCGATGGGATACGATGCCCCTCGGTTCGACGCCGACGACTGCTACTGGACGGGAAAGGGATACGTCGTCCTCCGGGTCAACTACCGTGGCAGTACCTCCTACGGTCGGGCGTTCAGCGAATCCATCCGTGGCGAGTGGGGACCGCGCGAAAGCGACGACATCATCTCCGGCGTGGAGTGGGCGGTTCGACAGGAATGGGCCGACGGGGACAGGTTGTTCGTCACCGGGTTTTCACAGGGCGGCGTGAACAGCGCTCACATCATTGCGCGGACGGACATGTTCGCCGCGGCCGCTCCCGAACACGGAATCTACGATTTTTACTCCCTGTTCGGAACCGGGGACCACTTCCAGTGGTACGAAAACGATGTCGGACTTCCGTGGGAAAACCCCGAGGCCTACCACGCCATGTCGAGCATCACCGAGGTCGGGAAGGTCGATACGCCCACGCTCATCACGGCCGGGGAGCACGATTGGCGCTGCCCGCCGACACAGGCCGAACAGCTATACGTCAGTCTGAAAAAACAGGGCGTTCCGGCGAAACTCGTCATCTACCCGAACGAACATCACAACATCGGCGCGCCCGAGCGGACGCACCACCGATTGGAGACGCTCACGGCGTGGTTCGAACGCCACGACCCGAAGAGTGAGTGATACGGTCGTACTCCCCAGCAAAAAATCAGGTCTTCAGCCGCTCAGTTGCCGATATCGACGAGCGCCCGCCACGTGTTCGGCCCGACGATGCCGTCCACGCCGATTCCTGCGCTGGACTGGAAGCTCTCGATGGCGTTCTTGGTCTCCGATCCGTAGTAACCATCGACGGAGATGCTGTAGCCCTCGTCGTAGCGCAGTTGGTGCTGTGCAGCGTAGGTCGCCCAGTACGGGTCATTGTTGGCGTCCTGCACCGTCACGATGAGCGAACTCCACGTGTTCGGGCCGACGATACCGTCCACGGAGAGACCCTGTGCGGACTGGAAGCTTTTCACGTTGCTTGTAACTTCCGAGCCGTAAATCCCGTCGTGGTACTGGAGGTCATAGCCGTGCTGTTCGAGCAGGTACTGGATGGTGTAGACGGCTTCGCCTTGGTCGCCGTTCCGGTAAACCGGCCAACTGTACGAGCTACCGCTGCCACCGCTGCCGCCGAGGTTCGGATAGTCGTACGGGATTCCGGTTCCGGCGGTGACGTTCTGCCCGTCGTTTCCGGGGATGGGATAGTGGTCACTGCCGTTCTGAATCTCGAAGTGGACGTGTGGGCCGGTCGCGTTGCCGTCCTCGCCCATTCCGGCGATGTGCTGGCCCTGACTGACGGATTCGCCGTCCGAGATGGCGAAGCTGTTGACGTGGCCGTATTCCGTCCGGTAGCCGTTTTCGTGGTTGATGTAGACGTAGTTTCCGTACCCGCCGGAGTCGTAGGCCGTGTACGCGGTTCCGCCCCGTGCCGCGTAAATCGGCGTCCCGATTTGGCCGTTGTGACCGATATCGACACCGTAGTGGTACCCGCCATTACGCGGGCCGTACGGCGACGTGATGTATCCGCTCATCGGCCACACCATGTCCGCGGACGCGGCACTGGTGGTCGCGGAGATTGCAGGAATCGTGATGGTTGCGGCTGCGGCGCTCTTCAGGAATTTTCGGCGTGATTGTTTCGTGGTCATTTGTAATCTCGATTCCCCTCTCGAAGCACGAGCATTAAAATATTATCTAGTAAATTAGATATATTATATAAAAAATCTGTGTATATATGTTCCTATTTGTGAGTTAAGCTATCATTGTTCGAATCGGTGGTCACTGGAATTCGACGGCGGTAGTGCAGACTAACTCGGAATCAGGCGTTCGTCGCCGACCCCTCGAATCGCTTCAACTGCTCGGCGTCGGTGAACGCGTAGCGACCGACGAGCAGGGTGCTCGCCATGCTCGTGAGACCGCCACCGGCGAACAACATCGCCATGATGACGAACTGGTATTCGGCCGCGTAGATGGGGTTCGCACCGGCGAGAATCATCCCCGACATCATGCCGGGGATGTACACCAACCCGAGACTTTTCAGCGACTCCACCATCGGTATCAACGACGCCCGGACGCTCGTCGTCACGTACTCCGAGACGACGTTCTCGGGCGCGACACCCAACGCGAGGACGGCCTCGATTTCCGCGCGGTTCGATTCCACTTCGCCCTTGAATCGGTCGAGCGCGAGCGAGTTGGTTTTCATGGCGTTTGCGATGACCATCCCACCGACGGGAATGAGGTTGCGAACCGACGACTCGATTGCACCGGCGGCGACCATCGTGACGATGACGATGCCCGCACCGAACGCAATGCCGACGAGGGACACGCGGAACACGCCGGGCACACCCTCCCCGCGGTCCTTCGAAATCCACGCGGCGATAGCAATCATCGCCAGCAACACCAGCCCGCTCCACGCGAGGCTCACCGAGAACAGCACGCCGATGACCGACCCCATTGCGACAACTTGCACGAACCCCCGGACGAACGACCGGCCAAGTTCGGTTTCGAGGTCGAGATTTCGAACCGCCGAGATGCCGAGGACGACGAGCGCCAGTACCGACGCGACGGCAACCTGTGTCAGCCCACGGAGCACGTTGGGCTCCCCGAACTGGCTGAAGTACGTCACGCCATCACCTCCGAGACCGGTCCGATGGATTCGAGGTGCCCGTCTTCGAGCAGTGCCACGCGGTTGGCCAACCGACGCGCTTGCGACTCGTCGTGGGTGACGAGCACCGTCGTCAGGTCGGTTTCGTGGACCAGTCCTTCGAGGAGCGTCTCGACCTGTGCTTGCGAGTTCGAATCGAGACTGGACGTGGGTTCGTCGAGGAGGAGCACTTCGGGTTCGGTGATGAGCGTCCGGGCGATGGCGACGCGCTGGGCTTCGCCACCCGATAGCTCCGAAACGTCTCGGTCGGCGTATCTACCCAAATCCATCCGCGCCAGCAGGTTGTCGACGGACTCCGCCGAAACCGATTCACCGCGAAGTCGCGGGCCAATGGTCACGTTCTCGAAGACGGTACCGGGCCGAAGTGCGGGAGATTGTGGGACGGAGCCGATTCGGTGGCGAACCTCCTGTGGTGGGAGTGTTCGATAATCCGTTCCGTCGAGCAACACGGTACCATCAGTTGGTTCGTCGAGGCGGTTGAGGAGGCGAAGTAGAGAGGACTTTCCGGACCCCGACGGGCCGAGAACCGCGAGTACGTCACGTTCGGGGACGGTGAACGAAACCCCGTCCACGATTCGGTCGCCATCCACCACCCGAACGAGACCGCTGGCTTCGAGTTTCGCATCCATGCGTCACTGGGCCGTACGTCGGACACCACTTTGTACCCTTCTCCGTGCGCGTCGATGGGCGCGAACCTCAGAAAAAGCCGAACGAATCCTGAACGTCCCGGTAGCAGTCGAGATACTGTTCGAGCACTGGGCGGTCATCGTATCGTTCGAACTCCTCGTTTTCGGTCATGGGGGGGAGTTCGGCGGCCGAGCGAAGTGCCTCGGTGAGTTCGTGTTCGCTCGTCGTTCGGAAGGTGCGGTCTTCCTGTTCGACCAGTTCGTGGGCGCTCGATTCGACGTGGTATTCCACGACACCCGAACAGCCACACGCGAGCGCGCGCAAGAGGTCGGTCGGGAACGCTTCCCGGCGGGCGGTCTGGACGTAAACGTGCGCCCCGCGAAACACCGGAATCCGTTTCTCGACGGGTTGTGCGCCCGTGAACTCCACACGGTCATCGATGCGAAGGTCGGAAGCCTGTCGTTCGTACCCCTCGCGCTCGGGACCGTCACCGATGACGACGGCGTTCCAGCCCATTCCGCGAAGTTCTGCCAATGCCAAGAAGAGACTCTCCACGTTGGCATCCTCGTCCAATCGGCGCGAGTAGACGATGTCCGCACCCTCTACGACCTGTGCGTTCCGAATCGCATCCATGTCGATGCTGTTGGGAATCACGCGCACGTCCGCCTCGTTCGCGCCGAGTTCTCGAACGCGGGTTTTCACCGTCTCCGAGGGTGTAATGACTTCGTCCGGCGCGCGCGCGGCCATCCGCAGCGATTTCGAGGCGTTCCCGGCGCTTTTCGGGGGTGACTCGTACCAGTCCACGACGAGTGGAGCGCGGGCGAGCTTGCTTGCCGTTTTCGCTGCAATGACGTGTTTGGGAACTGCAGCCGCGTGAATCATGTCCGGTTTCATGCGGCGAAGTGCGCCGGGGAGCGAGAGCGCGAACCGGTGCGATGGCGTGTCACCGGGCGGGTCGGTCGTCACCGCGCGGTAGGCCACGTCATTCTGTTCGAACGTGTTGTGCTCGCCGTCCCACCACTGGGCACAAAAGATAGTGGCCTCGTGGCCACGATTCGCAAGTAGTTCTGCAATCCGTCGGAGTCGGCGAGTCCTCCCCGACTCCTCGTGTTGGGCCGTCACCTCGGCGACGAACGCGACGCGCATACTCGCCGCCACGAAACGAGAAAGTAAAAGTCTTCTTTCATTGGAACCAGTTGTTGTTACCGAACTCCACGGCGAGGTCGGGTGTGGCACCTTGGAACCGTCGTTGCCAACAGTGACGGTCGTAAAAGTGTGCGATTGCGGTCACCGCGAACAGCCCGAGAACGACGACTGCGAGTTGGAACCCCGATGCAGGAACGAGACCTATCCACCCGAGTGCGATGAGTACCGCGCCGATACCCGAGAGGACGACGTACAGTTTGTGCCATGGAATCGTCGTCTGTGCGTCGGTCGCCAGATACAGTTCGACGTCCTCTGCACCATCGGTAAACGATACTCGCTTTGAATCCCGGTCGTAGCTGACGATTCCGATATTCTCCAACTTCGGCAGATGCGTTTGATACAGCGCGCTGTACACCGACTTTCTCTGTTCGGGAGAAACGGCATCCCGCGAGATGTTGTTCTCCCATGCCGCAATCTGTTCGGCGAGTTCCCCCAGTTCGACGGACTCCTGTGCCCGATTGAGCGAATAGAGTACGTACCGTCGCCGTAGGTTCTTTACCGCGTCGTACACCTCCTGTTCTGAAAACGCGCGTGACCGTGTCGGGTCGCCGTGCTTTCGTGACTGTGTCGTATTCATTCCTCCCACCCTGTCGATGCGTAGACGCCGAGATACCGCATAAATCAGCGACTCTGTTTACCCTGTATCCTCTGATGTCTCGATGGCGTAAACGATTTATTCACTGACAAACGGACGGCGGGACCTGCCGTCACAGTATAACGGTGCAGAACGTCTTTTCGACACTCTCCGTGCTGCAATCGGCTGTTACTCCGCCGTTCGAGTGGAAAACATCGCCATTCTATCGACGGTCCCACACGACCCAGTTCGCCGTTCGGTTACGTCGTTCGTACCGACGGTGTGACACCCGTTCCGGACGACCCGACGCGGCAACTGGGCGCGTTCGCGGTCGCAGCGTTGGCGGCGTCCGTGGTGTTCGCGGTGTTTTCGGCGTTCGTGGTGTTCGTTGCGTTCGTGGCTGTTGGCGCTGGATTCTGTACTGTCAAAATTGGGCTTCCGTTTCCACTACTGTAGACGGTAACGTAGCTAATCGCCGTCCGGTTGCCCTGTTTGGGGACGTCGAGACGAGTCGTTCCGTTCATCGGGCCGTATTCGAAGTACGACGTTGCCGCGCCATCCGGTGCACTCCACGTCGTTCCGATGCCCACGCGCGTTGCGTTCCCGTGAATCATGACCGTGGAGTCGTTGGCGAACTCGACACGAACCGTCTCGTGGGTGGTTATCGTCGGTTGGTCTCGGCTAGGCTGGTCGTACTTCGTTGCGGCAACACTGCCACTGCCTGCGATTAGCAGGCAGACGATGGCGAGCGTCAGGATGTGTCGTCTCTCACCTTGCATGGTGTCCGGTTCTCTCATGCAGGGGTTTTTGTTATTCGCCGACTATCGAGTGGAAACGGCGGATTGACGCGTCGAACGATGTCGTTACTGTTCGGGACTTTCGGAGGAGGGCTTCTGGAGGCGTGTAATCTCGACCATCACGTCGGGCACGTTGTCGTCGGGCAGGCGGAACGTCCACGACCTATCAAAATCGATTCCGTTCACCGCACTCACTTCGAGTAGGTGACCAAGCTGGTTTTCGAACTCGTCTATCGACAGGAGTTCAAGTTCGTGCGACACGGGATTAGCACCTTGTATTATCGGGGGTAAATCCATGGTTCTCGTTGTACACCTGCACAGTTCCCGTCGTATCGATCCGAACTGTGCAACCGTGGAACGAGAAGCCTACTTGACCAATTCCGGACATGTGTTCTATATCAAATGAGTCGAAAAGTGATTCGAGAGCATCACAATCTAGCGTCTCCTGTAGGGGTGGCATCTCTTCCATCGGTGTTCCAGTCACGTCTGAAACGGCATTGCTGACTGTGATGACGATACTGTCCGTCTCATCACTGTCGAACGAATATTGATGTACTAAATCATTGTCAGTATTCGAATTTTGAGATGTCGCATCCATACTATATCACACAACGTACTACAAATCAAGCTATCGGTCATACAAAGTCTGTGCCTTTGTATCTCCATTCTTTAAGTATGATGAGATGTATTCCATCTGTCCACTTCTCCGATGATACCCCTTCACGAAGTGCCGGCTACCAAAGCCCTATCATGGCTGACTGAAGAGAAGGGGACGATGAGTTCCTACGATTTCGAGCGATATTTGAACGTTCGGAGCGCCTACGGTGCATCGTTCGATTTTGCCGGAGAACGACTGTGCTTTCTGCTGAACACGACTGGCGTTCCGCAGGTGTGGCAGTTGGACGAGGCGGGCGCGTGGCCCCGCCAGTTGACGTTCGACGACGAACGGGTGACGTTCATCTCCCAATCGCCGGAGCGCGACGAGTTCGTCTTCGGCATGGACGATGGGGGGAACGAACGCCAGCAACTCTTTCGAGTGGATGGCGACGGCGAAACCATTACCCCGCTCACGGACATGCCGGACGCAAAACACCGCTGGGGCGGGTGGAACTCCGACGGATCAAAGTTCGCGTTCACGTCCAACCGACGCGATAACGCCGTCTTCGACGTGTACGTGCAGGACCGCGAGGAAACGGGTGAGGACGCCGAACTGGTGTACGAAGGGGACGGATGGCTCTCGCTCGCGGGGTGGAGTCCCGACGACGAGAAACTCGCCGTCGTCGAAGCCCACTCCTCGTTCGATCAGGACATCTACATCCTCGACATCGAGTCGGGCAACCTCGAACACGTCACGCCACACGAGGGGAGCGTCCGATATCAGGGAATCAACTGGGGACTGGAGGGCGACGCACTGTATCTCGTCACGGACGACGACTCGGACACGCTGTACCTCGCGCGTCTGGACCTCAACTCGCTCGATATCGAACTCGTGGAGGAGGGTGGCGAGTGGAACGTTGACGGTCTCGCCTTGCACGAGGAGACGGGCCACCTGGTCTACTCGCGTAACGTTGACGGCTACACGGAACTCACCGTCGGAAAGTTGACCGATGAGACGAGCATCCGCGAGTTCCCGACGCCCAACCTCCCCCGTGGAATCGCGGGCGGCGTCAGTTTCGACCCCGATGCTGAGCGGTTCGCGGTCTCCGCCACCGGCAGCGCGGACAACACCAACGTCTACGTCGTTGATGTCGAAACCGGCGAGGCTGACCGCTGGACTGATGCCTCGACTGCCGGACTGCCAGCCGACTCGTTCGTCCCCCCGAAACTCGTCCACTTCGAGAGTTTCGACGGGCGGAAAATCCCCGCGTTCTTCTCGGTCCCCGATGGCGCAACAGCAGGCGAAACCCCCGTCATCGTGGACATTCACGGCGGGCCGGAGGGCCAGCGCCGTCCGTCGTTTAGCCCCGTCAAGCAGTACTTCCTGAACCGCGGCTACGCCTACTTCGAACCCAACGTCCGCGGGTCGTCGGGCTACGGCAAGGCGTACACGCATCTGGACGACGTGGAAAAGCGAATGGATTCCGTCGCGGACCTCAAGGCCGGTGTCGAGTGGCTCCACGACCAGCGCGCCGTGGACCCCGACCGAATCGTCGCCTTGGGCGGTTCGTACGGCGGCTTTATGGTCCTCGCGGCAGTGACGGAGTACCCCGACCTCTGGGCCGCCGGCGTGGACATCGTCGGTATCGCCAACTTCGTCACGTTCCTCGAAAACACGGGTGACTGGCGGCGCGCGTTGCGAGAGGCCGAGTACGGCTCGCTCGAAGACGACCGCGAGTTCCTCGAATCCGTCAGCCCCATCAACAACATCCAGAACATCGAAGCCCCGCTGCTCGTGCTCCACGGAGAGAACGACCCGCGCGTGCCCGTCGGCGAAGCCGAGCAGATCGCCGACGAGGCGGCGGAACAGGGCGTCCCCGTCGAAAAACTCGTCTTCCCCGATGAGGGCCACGGCTTCACGAAACTGGAAAACCGCATCGAGGCGTACACGACCGTTGCGGAGTTCTTGGAGGAGTACGTCTAACTTCGGTCAACAGTTCGATTTGGCTACAAATTCTGCTCGCATTTTGAACCCCCCAATGGCTGAAATCCCTATTTTCACAGTTCCTTCTCGTACACGCATTCCTGCACGCCCAGCGTGGCGTCCTCGCGCTCTTCGATTCGCTCGAAGCCACGGGCTTCGTAAAATCCCACGCCCCTGTCGTTGACGGCGAGGACAGTCAACCGCAGTCGTTCGGCTCCCTGTTCACGAATCCGCCGTTCGGCGTGTTCGAGCAGACGAGTCCCCAACCCCGCTCCCCACTCCTCGGGGTCGAGGTAGATTCGAACGAGGTCGAACAGGCCTTCCTCGTCCGGCAATGGCGCGACGTGGACGAAACCCACTGGTCCATCCGTCTCGCTGTCGGCGACGAAGAACTCGTGGCCGTCCCGTGCCATGCTCTCGCGGAGCTGTTCGGGTTCGTACCATTCGTCTACGATGTCGTCCACCGTCTCTGCCCCGACGATGTCGTCGTAGGCGGCGTGCCACGACTCGCGGGCAACGCGCCGGATGGAGGGCGAGTCGTCCGGTTCCACCGGGCGGATACTGACGTCGTTCATACCGTTTCAACCGATGCTCGATTCAAGTGTGTTACCCCAATTTGTGTACTGATATCATGGGTCTTGGAAGTAGCTGTCAATCAACGGAAAGCATTTGTAGGTGGCATTGAAATTAGCGGCCATGGCCGCCATTGAAACTACCTCCCTCACGAAGCAATTCGGCGACGTCGTCGCAGTACGCGACCTCGATTTGACCGTGGAGGAGGGCGAGATTTACGGCTTTCTCGGTCCTAACGGTGCGGGGAAGTCCACCACTATTAACATGCTGCTGGACTTCATGCGCCCGACGGACGGCACGGCGACCGTCCTCGGCTACGACGCACAGTCCGACTCCCGGGCCATCCGCGACTCCATCGGTATCCTCCCCGACGGCTACCACCTGTACGACCGACTGACCGGCCGTGAACATCTCACGTTCGCCATCGACGCGAAGGACGCGAACAACGACCCCGCGGAACTCATCGACCGCGTTGGACTGTCACAGGAGGACGCCGACCGGAAAGTCGGCGGCTACTCGAAAGGGATGACACAGCGCCTCGCACTGGGTGCCGCGCTTGTCGGCGACCCCGACCTGTTGATTCTGGACGAACCATCCTCCGGACTCGACCCCCACGGCATCGTCGAGATGCGCGAACTCATCCAAGCGGAGGCAGACACCGGAACGGCCGTCTTCTTCTCCAGCCACATTCTCTCGCAAGTAGACGCCGTCTGTGACCGCGTCGGCATCATGAACGGCGGACAACTCGTCGCCCAGAACACCGTCGAACGACTGCGGGAACTCACTGGCTCCAAGTCACAGCTCCTCCTTTCGGTCGATGAGATGCCGACGGGTCTCAATCTGACCGACATCGAGGGCGTTGCCGACGCGTCGTTCGAAGGGTCGGTGCTCCGCGTGTCCTTTACCGCCGCCGCGGCGAAACCGGAGGTCGTCAAACGCGTGGACAGCATGGCGACCATCACGGACATCAAATCCGAGGAAGCGTCGCTCGAAGAGCTGTTCACGACCTACACGACGGATGACGAGCCGAAGGAATCCGAAGAATCGCGTGTGGAGATTCCTGCATGACCTGGCTGTCCGTCGCACGGAAGGATTTCATCGACGCCAGACGCTCGAAGGGACTGTGGGCGCTCATCGCCGTCTACGTCGGTTTGCTCGCGTTGCTGGTGTATGCTGCGTCGTCACACGACACGATGACGGATATCCTCCAAGTACTCTCGTTCGTTGGCATCTTCATCATCCCCATCAGCGCGCTGGTCGTCGCCTACCTCGCCATCGCGGGCGAACGCGAATCGGGGAGCATCAAGTTCCTTCTCGGACTCCCGAACACGCGGTTCGACCTCGTCATCGGGAAGTTCGTCGGCCGGTCGGCCGTCGTCTCCCTCGGTCTCCTCCTGGCTTTCGTTATCGCGGCCTTGGAGGGTATCTTCATGCTCCAGTCCATCGACTTCACCGTCTTCGCGGAGTTCTTCCTGTTGTTGCTCTACTTCGGCGTGACGTACGTCGCCATCGCGGTCGGTCTCTCGGCGGCCTGTGCGTCCCGTTCACGTGCAATGGCGAGTTCCGTCGGTATCTTCTTCATCTTCAACGTGCTCTGGACGATTCCGCCCATCTCGCCGTCGTCGGCGCTTCGCTTCATCGCCCACGACCAACTCGGGATACAGCTCTCACCGCGAATATACGAGTTCGTCTATCTGGTCAGCCCCTCCTACGCCTTCCAGCGCGCTTCCGGACTGGTGTTTTCGGGCGGAGCGATGTACCACTTCCGCGTCCTCAAACACGGCGCGGTGGTTCCGTTCTACCTGAAACAGTGGTTCATGCTCGTCATCCTCGGTGCGTGGCTCGTCGTCCCGCTCGCTCTCGGTTATCTGTCGTTCGAGCGTGCCGACCTCGGATGAAAAATCGTGGCGTGAAATATCATAGCAACATACTTTTAACTACCCTAAGGAATATATGACCGTTATGGCCGCTATACAAACGACTGGCCTCACCAAACGCTTCGGTGAGGTGGTCGCAGTCCGTGACCTGAACCTCCAAGTCAAGGAAGGCGAAGTGTTCGGCTTCCTCGGTCCGAACGGGTCCGGAAAATCGACGACCATCAACATGCTGATGGATTACATCCGCCCGACCGAAGGGAGTGCAACAGTGCTCGGCTACGACGCTCAGGCGGAGACTCAGGCGATTCACGAGCGAATCGGCATTCTCCCGGACGCGACCGACCTGTACGGACGCCTCTCCGGGCGTAAACACATCCAGTTCGCCATCGATTCCAAGGAAACGGACGAGACGGCGGGCGAGATCCTCAACCGCGTCGGTCTTTCGGAGGACGACGCCGCACGCGCGGCCGGCGGCTACTCGAAAGGGATGCGCCAACGGGTCACGCTCGGGATGGCGCTCGTCGGGAATCCTGACCTACTGATTCTGGACGAACCGTCCTCGGGACTCGACCCGCACGGGGTCAAGGAGATGCGCGAAATCATCCAAGCGGAGGCAAGCCGCGGAACGGCCGTCTTCTTCTCCAGCCACATTTTGAGTCAGGTCGAGGCGGTCTGTGACCGCGTCGGCATCATGAACAAGGGCGAACTCATCACGGTCGATACCATCGACGGCCTTCGAGACGCCGCCGGAACCGGCGCAACGATGATTCTGACGGTCGATACCGCTCCAAGCGTCGATCTGGGTCGAATCGACGGCGTCACCGACACGCGGACCGAAGGAAACGAACTGTTCGTCACCTACACCGACGCGAGTGCGAAGGCGAAAGTCATCAACGCCGTCGAGGAGACGGGAACGACCGTCACCGACATCCGGACGAAGGAATCGTCACTGGAAGACCTCTTCGAGGCCTACACGACCGGCTCTGATAGTCAGCGGATGGAATCGGAGGTTCGACCATGAGCTGGGCCGTCGTCGCCCGCAAGGACTTCGAGGACGCCGCCCGCTCGAAAGGGCTGTGGGCAATCACTGTGCTGTTCGTGCTGGCAACGGCTGGCGGGATGTACGCTGTAAGCTCGTTCAACGAGGGTTCGACGGCGAAAGATACCATCCAGTTCCTCAACTCGCCCGCAACCCTCCTCGTCCCGCTCGCGGCGCTCGTCGTCGCATACCTCGCCATCGCGGGTGAACGAGAATCGGGAAGCATCAAACTCCTGCTCGGCCTGCCACACACCCGTCGGGACGTGTTGTTGGGCAAACTTATCGGACGCTCCTGTGTCGTCGGTGTCGCAACCATCATCGCGTTCATCGCCGGTGCGCTCGTGCTCCTCGTGCAGTTTGGCTCGTTCCCGATAACGAATTTCCTCGTCCAGGGAGTCACGACGTTCATTTTCGGTCTCGTGTTCGTCGGCATCGCCGTTGGTTTCTCGGCGATGATGTCCACGCGGTCGAAGGCCATGGCCGCCGCTATCGGTCTGTTCTTCGTCTTCGAACTCGTCTGGAGCGTCGTTCCGTTGGGCATCTACTACGTGGTCAACGGTGGACTGTCGGGCATGGAAAATGGACTACCAGCGTGGTACTTCTTCCTGAACATCCTCAACCCGACGAACGCCTACGGCGTCGCGACGAGTTATCTGACTCACCCGAACGCCGGAAGTCCGTATGCGGCCGCTCTCAACGGAAGCGCCCCGTTCTATCTCCAAGGCTGGTTCGCGCTCGTCATCCTCGCGTTCTGGTTGGTCGTTCCGCTCAGTCTCGGTTACTGGCGGTTCAAAAACGTCGACATCAGCTAACGAAACGGCAAAAATTCACTACTACCGCCCTTTGGGAGCAGCACTTCCCGCCAATTTCTTTCCCAACTCGTTGTCGTCCATTCCGTCGAGCGTCGTCGAAATCCAGTCCGAATTATTTAGATAACTTTTGTCGTCTCCGCCGCTTCGAACGCCGCTGCTCTGCTCATTCCGTTGCCGAGGATGGTGTAGCGGTCGCGAATCTCGTGGGCGGTCGTGAGCGCTTCGACCACCGTATCCGCGTCGATGCCCAACCCGTCGGCCGTCGTCGGCGCACCGATAGTCGAGAGCGCGTTACGGATTCCCTGCCAGTCGCCGCCGTGGAGGTACTCCGTGATGATGGAACCAACACCGACCTGATGGCCGTGCAGCGCCGCCCCCGGCGCGATTCGGTCGAGTTGATGGGAAAAGAGGTGTTCGGCCCCGCTCGCCGGGCGCGAAGAGTCGGCGATACTCATGGCGACCCCCGAGGAGACGAGCGCCTTGACGACGACCCACGCTGACTCCTCCAGCCCGGGTTTGATGCTCCCCGCATTGTCCACCAGCATCTCCGCCGTCATCTCCGCGAGCGTCGCCGAGTACTCGTGGAACTCAACGTTCTGCAGGCGCTGTGCCAACCGCCAGTCCTCAACGGCCGTGTAGTTGCTGATGATGTCGGCACACCCCGCCGTCGTCAGTTTCCACGGCGCGTCGGCGATGATTTCCGTATCCGCCACGACGGCCAGCGGTGGCTCCGCCGCGACGCTGTGGCGGGTGTCCTTCTCCGGCACTGACCCCCGACCGCTCACGATGCCGTCGTGGCTCGCCGCCGTCGGAATCGAGACGAATCCCGTTCCGGCCTCGTCGCTCGCCATCTTGGCGATATCGATGGCCTTGCCACCGCCGACACCGACGAGATAGCCCGGGTTCACCTCGTTGGCGATATCGATGACGTGCTGAATCGCCGCGAAACTCGCTTCCTCGATGACGACCGTTTCGACATCCAAGCCCGCTTGCTCGAACTGCGCCATGACGCGTTTCCCCGCCACCTCGTTCGGCGTCGGACTCGTCACCAACAACGGCGTTCCTTGCAGGTGTAATTCGTCAATCGCGGCGACCGTCTCCGAGAGCACGCCATGACCCACCACGACGTTCCTCGGCAACCGAATCCACGACGATTTTCGAACATATCAGTGGGTCTTTTCTACTCGGTCAAACAGTTTCCCCTCCTTCGACGACTTCGAACAGGCGTGTTTGGAACTTTTGTGATTGTAATTTCTGGGAAGCAGACCTCGAAAGCCCCCGGCCGTTCGCGGTCGTTGCGCGGGATATTCGCACTCTCCGCAACGCCCGCGCGAATACTGGCCCGCTCGCGCTTGCTTTAGTCGTCTCCACGAGCTACTATTCTCGTGGAGCGACCGCGAGCGTGGCGGGGGCTTTCGAAGTCGTCATCGTCGTAGTTGTAACTCCACATCAACCAAACACGACTCGTAGCGAGCGGGTGGGGGCTTTCGAAGTCCGCTTCTCAGTAGCTGAAATCACATGGAAACGGCTCTGTTGAAATAGTCAGATAGTCACAATTTAATGGGTCGTGCTAAATACGGAGCACGTATCTCTCGGGGTGGCTCAATCTGTGGTAAACAAACGGAAAATTTTTAAAATGAGTGTCACTCGAAACGAGCATGGATTCTGACTACTTTGAATTCACAAATTCACCTGACCAAACAGGCGTTGCTATCGGTGTTCTCCTCGGTATTTTTCAAAGATTCATTTACCCGGTCGGATTCCCAACAGCTACGTTCCTCATCGTCGGAATAGTCCTTGTTCAGTTCGGAGAGCGGTCTTGGCCCGACATCGGTCGCGCGTTTGTTTTTCTCAGTATCTCAACCGCTATCGTTTCACTGATACTCAGACTCATCTTCGGAGGACCGTGGTTCTAAAAAGAAATTAACGACTGTTGTGATAGCCATACTTTGTATTCAAAAATTCGCTATTGACCAATTCATGACTAACAATCGCAGTTCAACAGACATCTTCTATATCCAACACGCCCAAAACGCGCTCTCACCCACCCGGGTTCGGGCACGGTCGAACAGCTCGTGAGCCAGACCAGTCCCACGGTAGTGCTCTCGAACGTAGCAGTCACAGATGATGAGCCGATTGGGACGGTCGAAGGAGCTCGGTGACTCCTCGATATCGGTCGTGAGAGCCCTTGACGGCAACCCACCTTCGGTAGCTCTCACTTTCGAAGTGGTTGAGCCAAAACTCCTGTACCTCCGCCACGAAACCGACCTAACGGCTGTAGGTCTGCAAGGAGAATTCGGTTGATGAGGGGCGGAGAAGTGGGAGAAAAACTAGAGGGAACCTCATTTCAGCAGCCAGTTAAAACCATCCTGAACAGCTTCTTTACCACCAGATTCGATGATATCGCCATGGCCGGGAATCAGGCGGTCGAAGTCCCAAGCAAGGATGTTCCGCACTGACTGGTTGAATGTTTCCTTGTTTCTAATGGGGAGTTTGTATTCCGGGAGTTGTCCGATTCGATTGTAGATGCCGCCGAGCCGGCCAAAAAGTCGCATCTCTATAGAGCTGTTCTCGGTGATGTGAAAGCCCATGTCTCCTAAAATGACCGTTTTACTTGGCCGATGAAAGAACGCGAGTTCGGTGATCCACCAATTGCCCATAAGCGCGGTCTGGTCAATGTCGGTACTCCAGCGAGGGTCCGGCGTACTCCCGAGGAGGCCATCAAATCGGAGGTCCGGTCGTCGAGCGGGTAATCCCGGTGCAGCGAACAGTTCGACGTCAGGATAGGCCGCTCGATATTGTTCCATGTACAAGTGACCGTGGAGTTTACTCGTCGGTACGACGAACCGGACATCACCAAGTGCATCAAGCGCGGCTTTCACCTTGGATGTCAATTCCGCAGGTGACTGAATGAAGAGACTCCCGTCCGAGAGACGAATGACGGCCATGATGCGATTGGTCCGGATCCCATGAAATCGGAGGGAGTCCTCGTACACCCAAAGGTTCGTCGAGAGGTTCGCGAGGACGCAATCGTGTGACTGTTGAAAAGGCATACGAATGCTGAAGCTAGGGAGAGAAGTGACCTAAAACCTTTCTGGGGACCTCACTTCTAAGCCGATTCGAATACAAGAATCACCAGCCGACGAGCTGATTGGAATCTCCACAGCCGGCTGACGGTCGGAACGCGGTCAGCTATCGCTGTTGTTCACACTAACGAAAATTGGCCACGAAGGGCCCCCGAGCAGGCGGCTCTCATAGACGTTAGCAGAAGAATTCAGACATTGGTCTCGATACCCACCAGTAATTGTCAGAAACCTTGTGCGCTATACTCCGCATGCCATCTCTCGTCATGCTCTGAGGGATTCAACAGAACCAAAAAATCAAACCCAACGCATCCTCGTTCCCGTCTTCAAATCGTATCCATCACGCCCAAAATTCGTTCTTCGCTCTCGCGGCCGGGGTCGTACTCTTCCCCATCACGCTCACTTTCCAAGTGTTCCGCCACGGTGCGCTCCATCGCCACGTCGAGCGGCGTGGACTCCCAGCCGAGCGATTTCAGTTTGTTCGTGTCGAGGACGTGCGGGTAGTCCCGATAGAGGATGTAGTCGTCGGTGGCGAGGTCAGCGGTCGAGAGTTCGCGGTCGCTGGCGTGGACGAGTTCTACGTCCGTATCGAGGGCGTCGGCGACGAGCGAAATCATCTCGTCCATGGTGACCAACTGCTGGTCACCGACGTTGTAGGCTTCGCCGGGTTCGCCCTCCTCGGCGACGATACGGAGCGCGCTGGCCACGTCCTCCGCGTACGCGCGGTGCCAGAGGTTCTGTCCGTCGCCGGGGACGACGAGGCGGTCGTACTCGTTGACCCTGTTTATCCAGAAGTCCAGTCGCTCGGTGTAGTCGTGGGGACCGTAGACGATGCAGGGGCGGAGGCTCATCGCGTTCACGCCGCGCTCGGCGGCGGCGAAAATCGCGCGGTCGCCTTCCGCCTTCCGCGGGCCGTAGCTCTCGCCGGTGTCGTCAGTGGCCTGTTCGGCCGTGCAGTCACACAGTTCGGTGTGGTTCTCGCGTTTCGGAATCTCCTCGTTCCCGTAGGCGCTCCCGCTGGAGATGTAGACGTAGCCATCGACATCCGCGAAAATCTCCGTCGCTGCGCGAACTTCGCGGGGTTTGTACGCCACACAGTCGATGACGATGTCCGGGTCCACCTCGTCGCGTGCGGTTTCGAGCGCGGTGTCGTTGGTTCGGTCGCCCTCGAAGTGGCTCACACCGTCGGTTTTCGCAAATGGGTTGTCGTGGTTCCCACGATTAAAAATCGTCACGTCATACCCGTTGTCGAGCAGGTCAGTGACGAGGTGACGACCGATGAATCGCGTTCCTCCGATAACGAGTGCTGTATCCATGCCGGTTCGATTGCGTGGCGGGTGGAAAACGCTACCGAAGGCGGAGAAGTGGGTGGTCTCACCGCCAATCCCGATGGACTTTCCCAAAACTGGACGACTGCCCGCGAACGGGTCGCTATCTCTGCTATAATGCTCATATCGGATACCTATCGGCGATAATATGAGTGATGAGTGAATAATGACGGACAAAAACGATTGATGTGCAAACGATTCGGCCGGTAGAATGTTTATTGTTCATCCCGGTGTAGGTCAAGTATGCAAGTGCGCGAAGCGCGAACCGAAGACATCGCTGGAATCCAATCCGTCGCCGAAAAATCGCTGACTGCCTCGTACTCGCACTTTCTGGACGACGAGATAATCGAACACGCCATCGAGGAGTGGTACGACGACGAGAATCTGGAAGGTGAGTTCCAGAGCCGAGGCACGCTGTACCTCGTCGCGCTCGATGGCGGCGACGTGGTCGGGTTTACCCAGAGCGAAGTGCTCTCCGATACGCCCGACGGCAACATCCTTTGGCTCCACGTGGACTCCGACCGACGGGGTGAGGGTATCGGAACGAGGCTTCTCGGCCAGACGAAAGAGAAACTCGAAGACAAAGGCGTCAAATCCCTTTCCGGCCTCGTCCTCACCGACAACGAGGACGGAAACGAGTTCTACCGCGAACACGGTTTCACCAAGGTCAGCGAGCGCACGGCCGAAATTGGCGACGCGACCTACACCGAGAACGTCTACGCCGAAAGCGACGAACCCGTGCTCGAAGCCCGCGAGTTCGACGGCGAGACGCGATACATCAACCACTCCGAAAGCAGTCGCGGGTCGAAAGGGCCGTTCTTCGCCGTGTTCAACGACGAAAATTGCGAGAGGCGCTACGGCTACTACTGTTCGAACTGCGAGACGCTCGACAACGCGATGGACAGCATGGAGCGCATCGAATGCAACGAATGTGGCAACAAGCGGAAGGCGGCGCGATGGGATTCGGCGTACCTGTAAAGCCCACCCTTATTTTTTAGTCGTCCGACGGAACACGGAAGCCTGACGACTGACGGGCCGTCGGCACGGGTTGCGGTGGCGACGTGCGAACGTCTTCTTGCCCCTCCTCGATCGCCTGCTGGTATGCGTCGGGCATGACTTTCACGAACGAGATGGAGCCCCAATCGTCGAGCAGCGACAGCGCCTTTTCGCTCCCGGTCGCGGCAGCGTGGTTTTCGACCAGCCGCCGAACGACCTGCTCATCGCGCTCGTCCAACTCCGACGACAGCGTGACGGTCTCGCCGTTGACGCGGTCGCGGAATCCGTCGCTCTCACCCTCGTCCAACACGTAAGCCACGCCACCCGTCATTCCGGCGGCGAAGTTCTCGCCAGTCTCGCCGAGCACGACGGCGACACCACCAGTCATGTACTCACAGCCGTGGTCGCCGACGCCTTCGACGACTGCCTTCGCGCCACTGTTCCGGACCGCAAAGCGCTCGCCGGCAACGCCGTTGACATACAGTTCGCCCTCGGCCGCGCCGTACAGGGCGACGTTGCCGACGACGACATCGCTCGCGTCGTAGGCGGCTTCCGTCGGCGTTTCCACGCCGATTCGCCCGCCGGAGAGTCCCTTTCCGACGTAGTCGTTGGCCGCACCCGTCAGGAACAGGTCGAGACCGGACTGGGCGAACGCGCCGAAGCTCTGCCCTGCGTAACCGTCGAACTGACAAGTGATGGTGCCATCGGCCAACCCCGATTCGCCGTGAACGGCCGAGATACGACCGGACAGCATCGCGCCGATGGTCCGGTCTTGGTTCGTAATCGTCCGTTCGATTTCGACCGGTTCGCCGCCCTCGATGGCCTGCTTGGCCACCTCCAGCAGATCGTGGTCGAGATGGTCGTCCAACTCGTGGTCTTGTTCCTGCGTTTTGGTTCGTCCGTCCTCGCCCGTCGGTTCGGCGAGCACCCGCGAGAGGTCGAGACGGCGTGCCTTCGGGTGGTCGGTGTCGCGCTGACGGAGCAGTTCGACGTGTCCCACCATCTCCTCGATGGTACTGAAGCCGAGTTCGGCCATGATTTCTCGGAGTTCCTCGGCGATGAACACCATGTAGTTGATGACGTGTTCGGGTTCGCCGGGGAACCGTGCCCGGAGGTCTTCGTTCTGCGTGGCGATGCCGACCGGACAGGTGTTCTCGTGGCAGTTGCGCGCCATCACACAGCCGCTGGTGACCAGACTCGCCGTGCCGAACGCGTACTCCTCAGCGCCGAGCAGGGCCGCGACAGCCACGTCGCGGCCAGTTTTCAGCCCCCCATCGACGCTGACGCGAATGCGTGAGCGAAGGCCGGTCTGCCGAAGCATCTGGTTCGCTTCCGCAAGTCCGAGTTCCCACGGCAGGCCGGCGTTCTTGATGGACGTGCGCGGACTCGCGCCGGTGCCGCCGGAATGGCCCGAGATGTGGACCACATCGGCTTTGGCTTTCGCAACCCCTGCTGCGACGGTGCCGACACCGGCTTCCGAGACGAGTTTCACGTTGACTTCCGACCCGTCGCTTCCCGCCTTCAGGTCATAGATGAGCTGTTTCAGGTCCTCGATGCTGTAGATGTCGTGTTGTGGGGGTGGCGAGATGAGACCGACGCCCGGCGTTGCGTGACGGACGTGCGCTATCATCTCGTTCACCTTCTTGCCCGGTAGATGGCCACCTTCGCCGGGCTTTGACCCTTGGGCCATCTTGATTTGCACTTCGTCAGCCGATTGCAGGTAGCGACTCGTGACGCCGAATCGCCCGCTCGCCACTTGCTTCACCGAGCACTCGCGCTCGGTGTCGAACCGCTCTGGCGGTTCGCCGCCCTCGCCGGTGTTGGACTTGCCACCAATGCGGTCCATCGCAATCGCGTTGTTCTCATGCATCTCCGGCGAGAGCGACCCGAGGCTCATCGCGGCCGTCGAGAAGCGAGTCACGATGTCTTCGACGGGTTCGACCGCTTCAACCGGAATCGATTTTCGAGATTCCATCTCGAATTCGAGCAGGCCACGCAGCGTCTGAAGCGTCTCCTGCTGGTCGTTGATTTCCTCGGCGAACGTCGCGTACTCCTCCGCGTCATTTCCGCGAACGGCGCGCTGGAGCGCGCCGACCGTTTTCGGATTCCACTGGTGATGAATTCCGTTCGAACGGAATTCATACTCACCCTTCCGTGGCACGTCGGGGTCGTCTTCGAACGCGGCTTCGTGGCGCTCGCGAGCGTCGGCCTCGATTTCCTCGACGCCGATTCCCTCGGTGCGGTTCTCCGTCCCGGTGAAGTACTCCGCGACGAATTCGCCGTTCAAACCGACTGCCTCGAATATTTGGGCACCGCGGTAGCTTTCGACCGTCGAGATACCCATCTTCGCCATCGTTTTCAACAGCCCTTTCTCCAAAGCCGCGACGTACTCGCCGATGGCTTCCGCCTCGTCGGCTCCGTCCGAACCAGCTACCAGGTCCGCGATGGTTTGGTAGGCGAGGTAGGGGTTCACCGCACCCGCGCCGTAGCCGACGAGCGTTGCGAGGTGGTGAACCGTTCGCGGGTCGCCTGACTCCACGACGAGACCGGCTCTGGTTCGTAATCCCTCACGCACGAGGTGGTGATGCACCGCACCCGTGGCGAGCAGGGCCGGAATTGGAATCCTGTCTTCAGCGACTTCCCGGTCCGAGAGGACGACGATTTCGGCACCCGATTCGACTGCCGCTTTCGCTTCCTCGCGCACCCGCGCAACCGCCGTTTCGAGGTCGGACTCGGCGTCGAAGGTGATGTCCACGACTTCGGTCGGGAAGTCGGTTCCTTTCATCCCGGCGAGTTCCTCGTCGGTCAACACGGGCGAATCCAACACGAGTTGCCGGGCGTGGGCAGGCGACTCGGCCAGGAGGTTCCGCTGGCGACCGAGACGAGTTTCGAGGCTCGTCACCAGTTCCTCGCGGATGTAGTCGATGGGTGGGTTCGTCACCTGCGCGAACAGCTGTTTGAAGTACGAGAACAGCGGGCGGTCGAACTCCGACAGCACGGACAGTGGCGTGTCGTCGCCCATCGACCCAACTGGGTCCTTGCCGTCACGGGCCATCGGTTCGAGGAGTTCGCTCAGTTCGTCGTGGGTGTAGCCCCAGAGGGCCTGCTGTGCCCTGAGTGCGGGCAGTTCGTCTGACTCGCCTGCGTTCTCGTCGAGGGACTCGTCCAACTCCCCGGAGTCGCCCCGGTCCGGTTTGGCTTCCTCGTCCAGCCGAACTTGCTCTTGGGCAACCCAGTCGGCGTACTTCTCGTCGGTCAGGTCGTCGAACACGTCCTCGTCGGAGACGAGACCACCTTGCTCGGGGTCTGCGAGGAACAGCTGTCCCGGCTGGAGGCGGCCTCGTTCGGCGACAGCTTCGGGTTCGAGGTCGAGTGCCCCGGCCTCGCTCGCCATCACGAGCCGGTTGTCAGTCGTTACGTCGTACCGGCACGGGCGCAGTCCGTTCCGGTCGAGTACGGCACCTACGCGGTCGCCGTCGGTTGCGGCGACGAGCGCCGGACCGTCCCACGGTTCGATGAGGGAGGCGTGAAAGTCGTACCACGCGTTCCGACCTCCCTCAGTTCTGTCGCGCCACGCTTCGGGCACGAGCATCCGGAGGGCGTGGGGTAGCTCCCGTCCATCCTGCATGAGAAGTTCGAGGACGTTGTCCACGACTGCCGTATCGCTCTGGTCGAGCGTCGTCACCGGCGTGACTCGGTCGATATCCTCGCCGAGTACGTCGCTTTCGAGGTCCGTCTCCCGTGCCGTCATCCAGTTGCCGTTCCCCTGAATCGTGTTGATTTCGCCGTTATGGATGACACGACGGTACGGGTGGGCGAGTCGCCACGCGCCCAGCGTGTTCGTGGAAAAGCGCGCGTGGACCATGGCGAGCGACGATTCGAACAGTTCGTCGCGCAGGTCCGGGAAGTAGCCGCCGAGTTGGTCGCCCTTGAGCAGTCCCTTGTAGACGAGCGTCTTCCGGTCCAACGAGCAGACGTAGAACTCCTCGGCGTCCTCACGCGCTTCGACGGTCTGTTCTAGTTCGCGCCGGGCAACGTACAGCGTTCGGTCGAATTCCTCGATGTCCATCCTCGCTTCGGGCGTGACGAAGCACTGTGCGATGACGGGTTCCGAATCGAGCGCCGTCTTTCCCAAATCCTCGTTTTCCGTTGGGACCGTCCGCCAATCGAGGACGGACACGCCTTCTGCACCGAGTACGTCCTCGACAGCTTCTTTCAGTTCGGCGCGCAGGGCGTCGTCCTGTGGAAAGAACAACTGCCCAACGGCGTACGTCTCCGGCAGGTCAGTGCCGAGTTCGACGGCGAAAAACGCATCCGGTCGCTGGACGAGGATGCCGGCCCCATCTCCAGTGTTCGATTCCGCGCCCGTCGTCCCGCGGTGTTCGAGGTTGGCGAGCAGCGACAGGCCGTCGGTTACGATGTCGTGGTCGGCGTGGGCGTCGAGGTCCATTACGACACCAACACCGCAGTTCGACCGTTGGTCGGTCGGATCGGTGAGGAAGTTAGTCATATGCGAGCGCATGACTAACTCGCATAAGAGGTTTCTCCTGAAGGTGAAAGGGTGTGCTATTGTCAATATGTGTTCCTTATATATTGGGCATATGTGTGATAAACCGCCATAGAAAAGAAAGTACACGCATATTTATCGCGATATCTCGGTTAAATATCTCTATATTTAGGCTCTCGCTATAAATACTGAATACTGATTTTGTGTTACTCGCCTTCGATAAGTGCCGTCAAATCCTCGTCGTCGTAGTTGACGAGGAGTCTGGATTCGTCTTTGAACGTCTGGAGTGCGGTCTGGGTGGAGGAGTGTTCGACCCCGTTGGTGTGGATGATGTCGTCGATGTACTCCTGGAGGTGGTCGTGGTCACGTAGGTGGGCGATGACGGTGAACGATTTCTCTCCGAGCATGAAATACACCGTCTGCACGCCCGATATCTCACACAGCTTGTCGCCGATTTCCTCGTATCCCGGTCCGTACGTGGTCTGAATCTCCGAAATCGCCGTCAGTTCGAGACCGAGTTCCCGCGCATCGAGCTTCGAGACGGTTCCCGTGAGAATTCCCTGTTTTCGATATTTGTCCAGTCGGTAGTACACAGTGGAAGTGCTGATACCGAGTTCATCGCTCACTTCGTCGACGTCGATATCACCCTCTCTGTCGAGCCATCGAAGGATTTTAAAGTCTTTTTCGTCTAGATTGACTTCGGCCATATCTAACTGATTGTAGCCGGGTTTCTAAAACTTTGCTAACGATTCCTCATTTGGTTGAATGATAATCCGATGGATTTCAACATGTGATATTTGATATTATTATCACAAAATACGCAACTTTTCGTATAGAATCTACCACTAGTCCATTATATAACTTTTCTCTTATATCAGAATCTATACTGGGGCGGGGGAATCAGTAAACATGACAATCATGTCGAATCAGTGACTCCTGCTCTCGTCGGTCTACGAGTCGGTTGCTCCGTTCACCCGCCGCATCAGAATCTCGTGTGTGTCCAGCGTCGGTTCGTCGCTGTCCGGTCGTCGCTGGTGATACCTGCCGTCCGATTCCATCTCCCAACGGCGTCGGTTGTCGGCCAGCATGGTTTCGAGGATGGTCGATAGCTCCGTCCGAAGCGCCGGGTCCGTCACCGGCGCGATGGTTTCGACACGATTGTCGAGGTTTCTGGTCATCCAGTCGGCGGAACCGACGAAGTACTTCGGGTCGCCGCCGTTGCCGAAGTAGAATATCCGGGAATGTTCGAGAAACCGGCCGACGACGCTGTAAACGTTGACCGTTTCGCTCAGCCCCTCCACCCCGGGGCGGAGCCGACAGATGTCCCGAACGATGAGGTCGATATCGACGCCATCCATCGCCGCACGGTACAGTTCTTCGACGATTTTTGGGTCCTCAAGCGAGTTCATCTTGACGACGATTCGGCCTTCCTTGCCCTCGCGGGCCAGCGCTGCCTCGTTTCGAATCGCCTCGGTGAACCGCTCACGTAAATTTCCTGGCGCGATGAGCAGTTTTCGGTACTCCTCGTGGTGGGTGTGGCCGGTGAAGAAGTTGAACAGCGCACTCAAGTCCTGTCCGATTTCGTGGTCGGCAGTCAACAGTCCGAGGTCGATGTACGTCTTTGCCGTCTCCGAATGGTAGTTTCCAGTTGAGATGTGCGAGTACAACCGAACGCCGTCGTCCTCCTCGCGGACGACGAGCGCGGTTTTGCTGTGTGTCTTGTAGCCAATCGTCCCATAGGCGACGTGAATTCCCTCTTCCTCCAATTTCTTGCCCCACTCCATGTTGTTCTCCTCGTCGAATCGGGCTTTGAGTTCGACCATCACCGCCACCTGCTTGCCGTTTCTCGCCGCCTCGATGAGGCTTTGGATAACCTTCGAATCGCTCGCCGTTCGGTAGATGGAGATTTTGATCGCGAGGACGTGCGGGTCGGTTGCGGCCTGACTCAGAAACTTCTGGACGGTGTCCTCGAAGGAGTGATACGGATGATGGACGAGCACGTCGTTTCGCCGAATCTCCTCGAAGACGTCCATCGGTTCGTCGGGCGTTCCGGTGGCAAGCCGTGGATGTGGCTGTGGCGTCCACGATGCAGCCTTCAACTCGGGCCTGTCGAGATCGGTCAGATTCATAAAATCGCGGAAATCCAGCGGTTGGGGGAGGGAGAACACTTCGCGCTCGTCCACATCGAGTTGTTCGACCAAGAGGTCCCGAACCGTGTCGGGCATCCCCTCCTCGATTTCGAGGCGGACGACGGTGGCGAACCGTCGTTCCCGCAACACTGCCTCTATCTTGTCGATGAGGTCCTCGGCGACTTCCTCGTCCTTCCCCACCTCCGCGTTTCGAGTCACACGGAACGTCGAATGGTCGATAATCTCGGTACTCGGGAACAGCAGGTCGAGATTCGACCGAATAACGTCTTCCAGGGGGACGAATCGCGTTTCATCCCCGATTTGCACGAGGCGCGGACGATTTCTCGGAATCTTCACGCGTGAAAACGTCGGTTCCGAGTCACTGTCCCGACGAGTCAACACCGCGAGTGAGAGGCTCAAATTGGAGATGAACGGAAACGGGTGAGCCGGGTCGAACGTCAACGGCGTGAGCGTCGGGAGCACCGACTGCTCGAAATACTCGCGCAAATCATTGCGTTCTGCCGACGAGAGGCCGTCGTACGACACGATATCGATACCTGCCGCTGCGAGTTCGTCGTGAATCACGTCCCGGTAGCAGGCCGACTGGCGACGAAACATGTCGTGTGTCAGGTCCAGTATTTCCGCAATCTGCTCCTCCGGCGTTCGTCCGTCGGGCGAGAGTTCCGTGACATCCGCCGCAATCTGCTGTTTCAGGCCCCCGACCCGCTTGCGAAAGAACTCGTCCATGTTCGTTGTGAAGATGGCGAGGAATTTCACGCGCTCCAGCAGTGGATTTCGCTCGTCCATCGCTTCGTGGAGCACTCGTTTCTGAAATTCGAGTTGGCTCAACTCTCGATTGAGGTAGTACTGCGGGTCGCTGAGGTCGATATCAGCGTGTTCGGCACCCGATTCCTCGTCGTCGCTGTCGTCCGGTAACTCGTGTTGTGACATGGCTGCTCGCGGAGGGCGAATCGATTTACTGGGACCGGGGGGTGACGATGGAGTCGTCGCTTCTGTCCGCGTCAGTTCGCCACGATTCCTGTGTGACGAACTCGTCCCGCCGATAATCGTACGCGGTGAGCGTCCCGCCGTAGACACACCCCGTGTCGAGGCCGACGGCCCATTCGCGTTCGACCGGGCGCTCAAGAACGGTGTGCCCGAAGAATACCCGTCGCGGCCCGTCGTACTGTTCGAACCAGAACGGTCGGTCGTAGCTCCCGTCGGGGTCCATCGAACGCGTCGTTTCCAGGTCGTCGATGGAATGTTCTGAAAGCGGTTTTCGTGGGTCCACACCGCCGTGAACGACGAGCGTGTCGTCCCACGAAATCGTCGCGGGGAAGTTTCGAACAAACTCGATTTCGTCCTCGCCGAACTCGTCCAGTTCGACGTCCCCGTCGAGGAGTTTCTGCTCGTTGTTCCCCCGAATCGACCGGAAGTTCTCGTTCTCCCGCACCAGTTCCACGACGCCGAGACTGTCGGGACCCTTTCGAATCAGGTCGCCGACGAACACCACGAGGTCGTCGTCATTCGGAGAGAGTGTGTCGAGGAGCGATTCGAGTTCCGGCAGACAACCGTGAACGTCGCCGACGACGTAGATATCCTCCCATTCGTCGGCGTCGATTCGCTCGTGTGGTACCCCGTCGTCGAACGTCGGACTCGAAACCATTGTTTTCTCGTGTATCCGAGTGCTCATCGGATTCGTTGTGTGAACGGATTCGGTACCCTATCTAAGCGGTTTATAATTCCCGACTATTGGGGTATTGAGTACTATCGAGGGCTCGATAGAGTGTATCGTTCAAAACCCAAGAGTAGATGCTGTCTCTGTGAACATTTCACAAATCACGACATTCCTGTTCGGTTGGCTCGGTATCGGTGGGTTCGAACAGCCGGTTCGGCTCGCCGCGATACCCGTCATCGCGTATCTCGCACTCTCCCGGTTCTAAAACACTTTTCTCAAAAAACCAAGATTGCGTGTCCCGTTTCAGTACGACTTCGCGAAGTACGCCGTCTCTTCTGCATCGTCGCCGCAGATGGAACACTCGTCGCCGCAGGGTTCCTCATCCCTATCGAGGGGCACCATGACGATTTCCGCCGAAATCTGGTCTTTGATTTCAGCCTCACAATCCTCGTCGCCACACCACGCGGTCTTCACGTAGCCGCCGTGCTGGCCGATGGTGCCGAGGATGTCGGCACGGGAGTCGGCCTCGCGGATGTTCTCCTCCAGATTCTCCTCGGCGGCCTCGTACATCTTGTCGTACACCACATCGAAGTGGTCCTCGACGGTCTCGGCGATGCCCGCGCGGTCCTCCACGACGTTCTCGCCGTCGGGGCGGTGAACGACCGTAATCTCGTCGTCTTCGACCTCGTGTGGGCCGATTTCGAAGCGGACGGGGACACCCTTCAACTCCCATTCGTTGAACTTGAAGCCGGGGTTGCGCTCGTCTCTGTCGTCGAGTTCGACCCGGACGCCCGCGTCTTCGAGGTCCTCCGCGATGCCCTCGGCGTACGAGAGCACTTCCTCGCGGTTCTCCTCCTGCCAAATCGGGACGATGACGACCTGCTCGGGTGCGAGCGCGGGCGGGCAAACGAAGCCCTGTTCGTCGCTGTGGGTCATGATGAGTGCACCGAGTGCACGCCACGACAGTCCCCACGAAGTCGTGTGGGCCACGCGCTCGTCCTCGTTCTCGTCGGTGAAGTAGAGGTCGTAGGCCTCTGCGAAGCCCTGTCCAAGGTAGTGGCTCGTGCCGCCCTGCACCGATTTTCCGTCGGGCATGAGTGCCTCGACGGTCGTCGTGGTGTCCGCGCCGGGGAACTTGTCGTGTTCGGGTTTGCGTCCACGCATGACCGGAATTCCCAGTACGTCCTCGTAGAGGCGTTCGTACTGCGACAGGCGGGTCATCGTCTCGTCCCACGCCTCGTCGCGGGTCTCATGTGCGGTGTGGCCTTCCTGCCAGAGGAACTCCTTCGTGCGGAAGAACGGCTTCGTGTCCGTCGCTTCCCAGCGAATCACGCTACACCACTGGTTGAGTCGGAGCGGCAGGTCGCGGTGGCTCCGCACCCACTGGCTCATGAACGGCGTGATGATGCTCTCGCTGGTGGGGCGGAAGGCGAGGCGCTCTTCGAGTTCGTCGTGTCCGCCGTGGGTCACCCACGCCACTTCCGGGTCGAACCCTTCCACGATGTCGCTCTCGCGTTCGAGGTAGCTCTCGGGGATGAGCGCGGGGAAGTAGGCGTTCTGCGCGCCCGTCTCCTTGAACCAGCCGTCGAGGTGGTCCTGCAGGCCCTCCCAGAGGGCGTAGCCGCGGGGTCGGGTCACGATGAATCCACCCATCGGCGCGTAGTCGGCGAGACCCGCCTTCAGTACGACTTCGGCGTACCAGTCGCCGGGACTGTACGATTTGGACTCGGTGATGCCGAGTTCCTGATCGTCGTTGCTCATTACTCCTACCCAGTCCGGATGCGGTCTTAAATGTCCTGAACTGAAGGAGAGTGGTGCGGAGTTGGGGTGTTCGGAGTGAGTTTGATTTGTGTGCGATTGCAGTTGCTGAGAAGTGGTCCTCGACACGCTCGCAATGGACAGATGTCGTTGATTCTGTCACGATTACAATTGCCGAGCGGCAATGAATTTCCGCACCGCTTCCACAACGCACCACACCCTCCCCAGCCGATTCCTCGCTGACGCTCGTCATCCCTCGCGCGTTTCTCGCGCGCCACCCCGCTGGACGGGGGCTTTCTACATCTTTCTCGTCGATGCTATCGCAAATCGAGAATCATATCCAAACACTGCTCTCCACCAAATCCTCAACACCCGCGTCATTTCCGGGTTAACACCGACACTTAATCGACCGAAAACGGACTTTCCCTTCCCGTCCAATTCCACCCCGGCAGTCGGGACTGAAATCCGGCGGCGAGGGCGGCGTCCAAGTCGTCCCTGCCCGCTGCCTCGTCGTCCAGATGGTGCATGATGTCCGCGTAGTGGAACGTGGCTTCCCCGAGCAGTCGGAACGGTTGATTTCCGGCGATCATCCCGGCGAGTTCCCGGCCGAGGAGTTCGTCCACGACGAACCCGGGGTAGTCCTCCTGCACGTCGAGGTCGCGGAGGAGGGCGACGAGCGCGGCGACGTTCACCGCGAGGTCGCCGTCGGCGAAGATGGCGTCTACCTCGGTTCTGTACTGCGATTCGGAGACCGAATCGACGTTCGTTTCGAACGCCTCGCCGAGGTTCGCTCGAACGTCGTTGATGAGCGTCACGACTTCGGTTCGGTCCCGAACCCACTTGTGTTCGTCCGCGACGGCCGCAGGGGTGAGCTGCATGGGGAACACGTCGTGCAGAGTGGATTTAGGGGTTTTTGAGAAGGCTTTTATAACCACACCGTTTACTGGGGGATAAGCGGGTTTTCCTGTGTCATCCATGAGCAGATTGCTTTCGGAGACCGGGACCACATTGTACGCATACATGCGTATCCGAAAATCCCGCAGAACAAGCGAGACAATCTATGCTGTGCTGTATACGTCGTAGTGAACACGGTGGTTTTCCCCACCGTCTGCGGCAATCCAAAATACGCCGGACCGACAGCATTTGCTCTCCCAACGGACGAAGCGGACTGTTTTCACCATGAGTAAAGTAGAGCAACAACTCGAAGACCTCAAAGCAACGATTACGAGCGAACTACCGAGCGACATTTCGGTATCTGATGTAAAATACGAGGGACCGGAACTCGTCGTCTACACGCGCGACCCGAAGAAGTTTGCGCGCAACGGCGACCTCATTCGAAAGTTGGCGAGCCAACTGCGAAAGCGCATTACGGTTCGTCCTGACCCCGACGTTCTTTCACGCCCCGATACGGCCCGTGGAGATATCCTTGACGTCATACCGGAGGAAGCGGGTGTCACCGACCTCGATTTCCACGCTGACACCGGGGAAGTCGTCATTCAAGCCGAAAAGCCGGGAATGGTCATCGGCAAGCACGGCAGTACGCTCCGAGAAATCACCCAAGAAGTCGGCTGGACGCCGGAAGTCGTCCGGACGCCGCCCATCGAATCCTCGACGGTCTCCAACGTCAGGAACTTCCTGAAACAGGAGCGCGACGACCGCCGCAACATTCTGGAGAAGGTCGGTCGTCAGATTCACCGCGAGGAGATGAGCAACGAGGAGTGGGTCCGCGTCACGACCCTCGGTTGCTGCCGTGAAGTCGGACGCGCGAGCTTCATCCTCTCGACGCCGGAGACGCGCATCCTCATCGACTGCGGCGACAAACCCGGTTCCGAGGACGTGCCGTATCTCCAAGTCGAGGAAGCGCTCGGCGCGGGCGCGGCCACCATCGACGCGGTGGTTCTCACACACGCTCACCTGGACCACAGCGCGCTCGTTCCGCTCCTGTTCAAATACGGCTACGACGGCCCGATTTACACGACGGAACCGAGCCGCGACCTGATGGGCCTGCTTCAACTCGACTACCTCGACGTGGCCGCCAAGGAAGGGCGCGTTCCACCGTACGAGAGCGAGATGGTTCGGGAAGCGCTCAAGCACACCATTCCGCTCGAATACGGCGATGTCACAGACATCGCACCCGACGTGAAACTCACGTTCCACAACGCGGGGCACATTCTCGGTTCCTCGGTCACACACTTCCACATCGGCGACGGGTTGTACAACGTCGCGTTCTCGGGTGACATCCACTACGACGACACGCGTCTGTTCAACGGTGCTGTCAACGACTTCCCGCGCGTCGAGACGCTCATCCTCGAATCCACCTACGGCGGTCGGAACGACTACCAGACCGACCAAGCCGACTCCGAAGAGGAGCTCAAGAAAGTCATCAACGAGACGTACGAGAAAGGTGGCAAGGTCGTTATCCCTGCGTTCGCGGTCGGTCGGTCACAGGAGATGATGCTCGTCATCGAGGAGGCGATGCGAAACGGCGACATTCCGGAAATGCCCGTCCACCTCGACGGGATGATTTGGGAGGCAACGGCCATCCACACGACGTATCCCGAGTATCTGCGTGACGACCTCAGGGATAGAATCTTCCACGAGAACGAGAACCCGTTCCTCGCACCGCAGTTCAACCACATCGACGGCGGCGAGGAGGAACGACAGGACGTGGCGGATGGCGACCAGTGTATCATCCTCACGACGTCCGGGATGGTCACCGGCGGCCCCATCATGTCGTGGCTCGAACACATCGGTGGCGACGAGCGCAACACGATGGTGTTCGTCGGCTACCAGGCACAGGGAACCCTCGGACGACGCATCCAGAGCGGCTGGGACGAAATCCCGCTCAACGGACGCGGCAACCGGAGCAAGACGCTCAACCTCAAACTCGACGTGGAGACGGTCGATGGCTTCTCCGGCCACGCTGACCGCGCCGGATTGATGAACTTCGTGAAGACGATGAACCCTCGTCCGGAGAAAGTGCTCTGTGTTCACGGTGACGAGAGTTCGACCCAAGACCTCTCCTCGTCGCTCTACCACGAGTTCAACATCCGCACGTTCGCGCCGAAGAATCTGGAAACGTTCCGCTTCATGTAGTCGGGTGTCGGAAGAACAGTTCCGACGACGTGTTGATTTCGAATAAAATATATTCCTACCATATTTTAGTGAGCACCATGCCCCGCGAGGTGAACTCGGAGGCGGTCGAACGCCGAATGAATCGACTGCTGGATGAGTATGGTGACGTCCCAGTCGAAGAGCGAACCCAAGAGCAACCGCTGGAAAAGTTCGAAGAACTGGTCGGATCTGCCAAAGATGGCTACACTGGGAGTGGGTACGCGTGGGTTGTCCGACAGCCGGAGGACACAGTTTCGCTCACGGAGACGATGCCGGACGAGGCGTTGGATGACCGCCCTCGGGTGCTGATGATTCTCCATCGAGGAGCTGATGCGTGGGGGCTTCCGGGTGGTGGACGCGAAGGCGGCGAAACGTCCGAGGAGGCTGCGGTTCGAGAAGTAACAGAGGAAACCGATATTCGATGCGAACTCAAAGAACCGTTCTTGCTTCGCCATCTCACAGTTGTCCCGGAGGGGGACGGCGACGAACGGCTTCACCTACTGTTCGTCTTTTTCAACGCCGACTATCGGGACGGCACGATTGAAATTCAGGGTGGGGAATTGAATGGTGCGGCGTGGTTCGCGGAACCACCTCAGAATATGTTTCCGGCGAACGAACTGCGTGCGGACGACTGGTTTTGAGGATTCGTTTCAGTGCTCGACGTACTCGACGAGCACGCCGCCCGTCGATTTCGGGTGGAGGAACGCGACGTCATGGCCCCATGCGCCGGGTCGTGGTTCCTCGTCGATGAGCGAAACGCCGTGGTCGCGGGCCGTTTCGAGGGCATCCTCGATGTCATCTGTTTCGAGCGCGACGTGGTGAATTCCCGCGCCGTTTCGGTCGAGATACCGCGAAATCGTGCCGCCCTCTATCGGTTCGAGCAGTTCGAAGTAGCTGCCATCGAAATCGAGGAAGACGACTCGCATTCCGTCGAACTCCTCTTCGTGGGCGACGGAAGAATCGAACAGTGCTTCGTACGTTTCGGCCAGTTCCAGTGCGTCGTCGGTTGCGATACCGATGTGGTCGATTTGCATACTCCATACTCATCACAGAAGGGGTTAACTTCCCTGAAATCGAGCCTCGCTGTTGCTCGAAACGAGGCTCGAATTGGTCGTCCGCGTGGTTCCGGCAACCGAGATTCTATTACGTTTCGGTTCGTGAATCGTCCCATCGATGACGCCCACGAAGCTTCGTTCCGAAATCCCTGTGCTGAACCGCACGACGTACATGAACACGGGGGCGAGCGGTCCCAGCCCCACTCGAGTCGTGGAAGCAGTCGAATCTTGTTTGGAACGCCACGAGTACGAGGCCTCGGCCGAGGAAGGGATGTACCCGATGGCGTTCGACGTGTTCGACCGAACGCGGGCGGCCGTCGCGGAGCATCTCGGCGCGTCAGCGGACGAAATCGCGCTGACCCAGAGCACGACCGACGGCATCAACCGTATCGCGGCCGCACTCGATTGGGAAGAGGGGGATACGGTCGTTCGAACCGACCTCGAACATTCGGCGGGAATCCTTCCGTGGAAGCGGTTGGAACAACAGGGCGTCGAGACGCAGACGCTCGCAACTGAGGACGGGAGACTCGACATGGACGCGGCCAAGGACGCGGTTGCGGACGCGAAAATCGTCTGTTTCAGCGCGTTGACGTGGACTCACGGAACGATGCTTCCGGTCGAGGAACTCACGTCGGTCGCCCACGATGCGGGGGCGCTGGTTCTCGTAGATGCGGTACAGTGTCCGGGCCAGATGGCAACCGACGTGACCGAGTGGGATGCGGATTTCGTCGCCGGTGCGGGACACAAATGGTTGCTGGGTCCGTTCGGTGCGGGATTCTGTTTCGTCAAAGATGGCGCGGAAACCGACCTCAATCCCGCCCATATCGGCTATCGAAGCGTCGAAGACCCCAACGCGGAGGAATTCACGTACAACCCCGGTGCGCGCCGACTCGAAGTCGGCACCGCTTCACCGGTACCGTACGCGGGACTCACCGAAGGTATATCGCTCATCGAGGAACTGGGCTACGATACTATCGAGGGACGAATCAGCGAACTGACCGACCGACTCAAGGACGGACTCGTCGCTGCTGACAACGCCCAGTTGCTCAGCCCCCGTGAGTACGAATCCGGATTGGTAACGTTCGACGTCGAGGACCCGAACGGGTTTGTGGAGCGACTCGCGAACGAGAATATTCGGATTCGGTCGCTTCCGACGGATTCGGTTCGAGCCTCCGTCCACGTGTTCAATACCGAAGACGATATCGACGCGCTGTTGGAACACGTCTGAAAGGCAGAAAACCGCCCGATTCTCGTTACACCGCCGTTCCAGGCCGGTACTCGCCGAACACGTCCCGAAGTACGTTACAAATCTCGCCGACCGTGGCGTAGGCCTTCACCGCGTCCACGATGTATGGCAGGAGGTTATCGTCACCCTCTGCGGCATCACGGAGCGCTGCCAGCGTTTCCTCGACTTCCTCGTCGTCCCGCTCGTCTCGAACTTCGTTCAGGTTCTCGATTTGACGGCGTTCGTCCTCCGCCGTGACTTCCTGAACATCTATCTCGGCTTCCTCGTCCACCTCGAATTCGTTGACGCCGACGATGGTTCGCTCGCCCGCCTCGATTTCCTGCTGGCGGTCGTAGGCAACGTCCTGAATCTGGCGCTGGACCCACTGGCTCTCGATGGACGAGCGCATCCCTCCCTTCTCGTCGATGGAATCGAGCAGGTCGAACGCCTCTTCTTCCAAGTCGTCCGTGAGCGCCTCGACGTAGTAACTCCCCGCCAACGGGTCGATAGTGTCGGCCGCACCGCTCTCGTGGGCCAGAATCTGTTGGGTGCGGAGCGCGGTTCGCACGCTCTCCTCGGTCGGCAGGGCGAGCGCCTCGTCCTTCCCGTTCGTGTGCAGGCTTTGAGTCCCACCGAGCACTGCCGCGAGTGCTTGATACGCCACGCGGACGACGTTGTTTTCTATCTGCTGGGCGGCGAGCGTCGAACCCGCTGTCTGGGTGTGGAACTTGAGCTGTTTCGATTTCGGATTGTCGGCGTCGAAACGCTCCTCCATGATTTTCGCCCACATGCGTCGGGCGGCGCGGAACTTCGACACCTCCTCCAGAATGTCGTTGTGCGCGTTGAAGAAGAACGAGAGTTGGGGCGCGAACTCATCCACGTCCAACCCGGCGTCCATTGCGGCCTCGACGTACTCGATACCGTCGCCGAGCGTGAACGCAAGTTCCTGTGCCGCCGTCGCGCCCGCCTCGCGAACGTGGTAGCCTGAAATCGAGATGGTGTTGAACTTCGGCACCTCTTCGGTACAGAACTCGAAGATGTCCGTGATGATGCGCATCGACGGCTCGGGCGGGTAGATGTACGTGTTCCGCGCGATGTACTCCTTGAGCAAGTCGTTCTGAATCGTCCCGCGGAGTTGTTCTCGGGGAACGCCCTGTTCGTCACCCACCGCGATGTACATCGCCAACAGCACCGACGCGGGTGCGTTGATGGTCATCGACGTGCTCACTTCGTCCAGTGGAATCCCGTCGAACAGTGCCTCCATGTCCGCCAGCGAGTCGATGGCGACACCCGACTTCCCGACCTCCCCGGCCGACATCTCGTCGTCGGACGTGTAACCCATCTGGGTCGGCAAGTCGAACGCCACCGACAGCCCCGTCTGGCCGTTATCGATGAGATAGTGATAGCGTTCGTTCGTCTCCTCGGCCGTCCCGAACCCAGCGTACTGGCGCATCGTCCACAGTCGCCCCCGGTACATCGTCGGATACACACCGCGCGTGTACGGATTTTCACCCGGATAGCCGATATCCTCCTCGTACTCCGTGTCGGCCACGTCGTTCGGCGTGTACAGTCGCTCTACTGTCTGCCCGTCCGTATCGGTCGTGAACTCCTCTTTCCGCTCGCCGAAGCGCCCCAGCGTTGGGTCGAGTGTTTCTTCTTCCCACTCGTCTTTCCCCCGGCGGATTTTCTCCAAGTCGTCCGCGTCAAACATTGCCTGAACTGTTGTGGGGATTCGCCTTAAGGATTGACGGACGCTCTCGGAGACGAAGGTCGGATTCTGTCGTTGACCACTCGCTACGACGAAATGTGTTTGATGGCTTTGCAGTTACAGTCACCGAGAAGACCATCTCGAAAGCCCCCGCGGTGGTTTGCCTCTTCGCAACTGAAATCAGACACCGACCAAACACCTCCTTTCGAAGCGAGTAGTCACGGATGTTCGAACATCGCCCTTCAGCAACTGCATCCACCTCTCAACCGAAATCAAAATCAATTCCAACGCGTCGTCATCCTCGAAATCGCTCACGCTATCCCAGTAGTTTCGCTTCTGCTTTTCGCAGATGCTCAAGTAATGTCGTTTTCGAGACGTCCATCTCTTCGGCGAGTTCGGAGGCCGTAACCTGGCGTGGCCAGTCATAGTATCCTCGTTTGCGGGCGAGTTCGAAGGCTTCGCGCTGTCGTTCCGAGAGGCCGTCGGTACGGAGAATTCCGGTCCCGGTTTCGGCGGTTGCGACGTGGCGGACGCGCACGTCGGCACCCATCTCCTCGCACACGTCCTCTATCCGGTCGTGGAGTTCGTCCCTGTCGGCTTCGACGATGACGGTCCAGTACTCGCGCCCGCCGTACATCCGGACGGGTTCGTCGGGGATGAACCCGCGCGAGACCAGCGCGTCGTTGATGCTGTTTTGCAGGTCGTAGTGGACGACGATTCCGCGACTCGCACTTCCGAACGCGATCGAATCTTCGGTGGCGTGCGGATGGTCGGTTTCCCACACCGAATCGGTGAGGTCGGACTCTCGAATCGCGTCCACGAGATCGTCCACCTCTTCCAGCGTGTTGCCGTAGACCGTGAACCGCCCGGTTGCCAAGCCATCGATGGCGTGGACACCATGGCCGAGCAACCCCGCGACCCGACCTTCGGTGACTTCGAGCGTCCAGCAATTCGGGTGCCAAATGTCGAGCGTCACGCGGAGTCCGGCACGCTCCGATGTGGTCATCTATCGCATAATGGGGAGAAACTGGCAAAAGCGTATGGCAGGGGGAATGACATTTGTTATCATGGGACTGTCGAACTGGCGTCACGAACGATGCCGCACAACCGACACCCGTGCATGAAAGGGGGGGAGGCTTTCAAGTGCGATGTGCCTGTATTCCATATGAACCTCCGAGATTCGTTCGACACCCCTGCTCCGGCACTCGTTCTCGCCGAGGGAGCGTTCGGAACGATGGATGGAAAGACGGCCAACGGCGTCGTCATGCATAGCGAACTGTTCGACGCCCGGGCCGTCATCGACTCGACGCATGCCGGTGACCCCGCGAGCGACGTACTGGGTCGCCCCGATATCCGCGACGTACCGATAGTTTCCTCGACCAGTGACGCACTCGAACAGGCACCTGAGGCCGAAGCGCTCGTTATCGGTGTCGCTCCCGCCGGTGGCAAACTGCCGGCGGAGTGGGTGGACGACATCGAAGAAGCCATCCGTGCCGGGTTGGACATCGTTTCCGGCCTGCACGCCTTTCTCTCCGAACAGGACCGATGGCAATCCCTTGCGGACGAACACGGTGTCACCCTCTTCGACGTCCGGAAACCACCGGGAGAAGACGACCTTCGGGTGGGTGACGGGTCGGTGGACGACGCCGACGCAAAGGTCGTCCTAACTGCTGGAACGGACTGTGCGGTCGGCAAGCGAACCACGACGTTCGAACTGTACCGCGCGGCAAAACGCGCCGGGTTAAACGCGGGCTGGGTCGCAACTGGCCAAACTGGAATCATGGTCGGCGCACATCGCGGCGTCGTCATCGACCGCGTCCCGGCGGATTTTACGGCCGGCATAGTCGAAGACCTCGTTTCTGCGGTGGCTGTGGACCACGACATCGTCTTCGTGGAAGGGCAAGCGTCACTCACCCACCGCGCGTATTCGAGCGTCACGCTGGGCGTCCTCCACGGCTCGTGGCCGGACGCGGTCGTGCTGGTGGATGACCCCAACCGCGAAACTCGAACTCATTTCCACCAGTGGCCGCTCGCCGGTGTGGAAGCCGAGCGCCACCTCGTGGAAGAACTCTCGGATGCGACGGTCGCGGGCGTCTCGACGTGGGGTGACCCCGCTGAAACCGAGTACTCCCTGCCGGCTGCGAACGTGTACGACGAGGGGGGTCCGGAAGACCTCCTCGACATGGTGCGCAAGGCGCTGTAGATGCGAATCGAACGCGCCTCGGTCGACCACTCGATTTGCCACTGTCCGAACCGTTCGAAATCTCGCTCGGCACGCAGCACCGAGCTTCGAACATCCTCGTGACGGTCGAAACGGAGAACGTAACGGGATACGGCGAAGGCTCGCCGCTCACGCCCGTCACGGGTGAAACACAGGAGGCAGCGCTCACAACCGCTCGCGCGGCGGTGGAACTTCTCGAAGGAAAGTCGCTCACGGACTACCGAAGCCTCATCGGAGCGGTGCGGAGCACGTTTCCGGGTATGGTGTCGGCGCTTTTTGCCGTCGAAACCGCAATCCTCGATGCCTACCGCCGCGAACGTCGAACTGATGGTCGGTTGCATGCTCGAAAGCGCGCTCGGGATTCACACCAGCGCGCATCTCGTTGCCGGAATCGGGTCGGTCTCGCACGTCGATTTGGACGGGAACTTGTTCATTGCAGAAGACGTGACCGATGGGACTGGCGGGCCGACCATCGGTATCGATGGACCGGGCCACGGCATCGTGCCGACACTTCCCGAGTGAACATTCAAACCGAGTCATTCGGTATCATTCGGCAGCCGTCTCGCTGTTTGAAAACGCCTTTAGCCTCGAATCCCCCAATCCGGTCTAATGAGTTACAAAATCGGACTGGTCGGGAAACCCTCCGTGGGAAAATCGACCTTTTTCAACGCCGCGACGATGAACGACGTGCCGGAGGGTGCCTACCCCTTCACGACAATTGACCCGTCCATTGGCGAAGCCTACGCCCGCGTGGACTGCGCCGCGCCGGAGTTCGACGAGAGCTGTACCCCCAGCGTTGGATTCTGTGAGGAGGGCACGCGCTACGTTCCGACGAAACTCGTGGACGTGGCCGGACTCATTCCCGGCGCTCACGAGGGCAAGGGACTCGGCAACCAGTTCCTCTCCGACCTGAACGAAGCGGACGTGCTCGTCCACGTTGTGGACTTTTCCGGAAAAACGGACATCGAGGGCGAGCAGACCGAGGGTCACGACCCGCGCGATGACATCGCGTTCCTCGAAAACGAACTCGATATGTGGTATCTCGAAATTCTGGAGAAGGGTATCGAGCGTTTCCGCTCGGGCTATGCGGCTGAGGAGAAACACGTCGAGGAGGACCTCGCCGAGCAGATGTCGGCGTTCAAAACGAACAAAGACGAAATCAAGCAAATCATCCTCTCGCTCGGCCTCGATTTGGACCCCGAGACGTGGGAGGACGAGGATCGCGAGGAACTCGCCCGCGAGATTCGAAAGCGTACCAAGCCGATGGTCATCGCGGCGAACAAGATGGACACACCCGAAGCACAGGAGAACTACGAGGACATCACCTCGGACCCCGACTACGAGCACCTGACCATCATCCCCGCCAGCGCGCACGCCGAGAAGGCGCTCAAGAACGCCGCCGAACAGGGCGTCATCGACTACGACGCCGGCGATGCGGACTTCGAAATCACGGGCGACATCAGCGGGGAACAGGAGCAGGGCCTCAACCAGATTCGGGAGTTCACCACCGAGTTCGACGGCACCGGTGTCCAGCGCGCTCTCGAAGCCGCACTCTTTGACGAACTCGACCTCATCGCCATCTTCCCCGGTTCCGCCAACGGCAGCGCCAGCGAGAAGGGCGTCTTCCGCGACTGCTTCCTCCTCCCCGGTGGCTCGACGGCGGAAGACTTCGCGTACCACCTGCACTCGGATATTGGAGATGGCTTCCTCCACGGTATCGACTGCCGCAGTAAACGGCAAATTGGTTCGAGTTCGGAGCTCGATCACCGGTCCGTCGTGGAGATCGTTTCCACGAATTAGAAACGGCGGCGTCAGCGAGTGGGGTTTCTTCTTCGCGTTTTTCTCCTCTTGATGGGTCGGGATGTTTGGTTGGTTGTGATAGTTTCTCGTAAGATTACTGGGGAAGATTTCGAAAACTCTCACTCGTCACGTGAGGGAGACTTTGGTTCAGTTGTGATTTCAGTCCCCGAGCCGCATGAATACCGCACCGTAACCGCCCACGTCCCTCCCCAGCCGATTCCTCGCTCGCGCTCGTCATCCACCGTCAGAAGCGAAGCTCTGACGAGCCATTCGTTCGCTCCCGCTGGTCACTCACGAAGACCTCGCGCGGACGCACTGCCGTGCGCCTTCGCGCGCTGTGTGGCACGAACGGGCTATGCGATACGGACCAACCGCAGTGGCGCGCGGGCCAGCAGGACCGAGGCCACTCCGGCCGAGGGCTTGCTGGCTACCGTGCGAGGGATGAGCATCGCAGTGAGCAACGCGAACGAGAAGCACAGTCGGTTGGGGAGGGACGTGGGCGGTTGCAGTCGTCTGGGTGGGTTGAAAGGGGCCGTCCGTTCGCGCTTGTGTAGTCGCATCAGCGACCCCTCTCGGCGTGCGGTTTGCGCCGAGATGTCTCTGAGCGACCGCGAACGGGCGGGGGCTTTCTAGGTCGTCATCCCAGTCGCTGTAATCTTCCTGGCGACTACGGTCACTGTCGAAGCACAAATCCTTTCTACTCCATCTCACTGTCCCACCCCCGCACATGGGAGGGACGGGGACTAAGCACCCACATAGTGGTATGTCATCATATGGCACCCTCACACGGCAAAGACAGTAACAGTCTCTCGCGGGATATGGGTCTGTTCGGTGCGATGAGTACGGTGGTTGCGGGGACGCTCGGGGCGGGATTGTTCGTCACGCTCGGAACTGCAAGTTCGACGACTGGGCCGAGCGTCATCCTCGTGGTGGTCCTGTCGGGAATACTGGCGATGGCCATCGCGGTGAACTACAGTTGGATGGCGACCATCTTCCCGGCCGCCGCCGGGTCGTACGCGTACATCTCGCGAACGTTCGACAGTCGACTTCCGGGGTTCATCGTCACGTGGTCCAAGTGGTTGGGATATATGGCCGCCGACGCCGTGCTCGCGCTCGGCTTCGGCAGTTATCTCCAAGTGTTCTATCCCGGTATCGACCCGAAAATCGCGGGCTTCGTGCTCCTCACCGTCCTCTTTCTCGTCAACCTCGTCGGGACGAAGGAGTACAGCCTCTCGCAGAACGCCATCATGGCCGTGCTGATGGTCGCCATCCTCATCCTCGTGATTCCGGGGTCGTTCCACGTGAACGCCGCAAACTACCACCCGTTCTTCACCGGCGGTATGCACGGGTTCATCGGGGCTGCGGTCCCGCTGTTTTACGCCTACATCGGCATCGCCGTCGCGGGGCAGATGGGCGCGGAAGTCAAGAACCCGTCCAAAAACCTCCCGCTGGCGATGATCGGCGGGACGCTCCTGCTCGTCGTCCTCTACGTTTGGACGGCCGTCGTCATCTACGGCGTCGTCGGCGACTACACCGTGTTGGCGAACTCGGACCGTCCACTGGCGACGGCGGCGGAGGCATTCCTGGGTAACAGTGCGACCGCAATCGTCGCGTTCGGTGGCCTCCTCGCCACCGCCTCCAGCGTCCACGCGGTGATGGCCGCGGGCATCAAAATGCCCTACTCGTGGTCGTGGGACGAGGTGTTCCCGAAGCAGTTCTCCGCCGTGAGCCAACGGTTCGGCACGCCACACTACTCGCTCGTCACGCTGTACGCCGTGGCGGCGGCGTTGACCTTCTGGAGCGACGGACTCGACGAAGCCATCATCATCGCTACGTTCAGCTACCTCATCGCCTACTCGACGGTCTCCCTGACCCTGCTGTACGTTCGGTTCTCGCGCCCCGACCTCGCCAAAAAGGCAGGCTTCGATTACAGTTGGCTCACCCCGATTACGGGCGTCGTTGCCGCCGTCGGAGCCGCCGGTCTTCTGACGCAAGCCGCGAACTTCGGTGGACTCCCGAGCGCGTTCGCTGATTTCCTCGGCGCGCCGATGGCCGGTAACGTACCGCTCGTCAGCGCATACTGGACCGCATTCGAGGCCACGCCGACGCTCCGCATCTACCTCCCGTGGATGGTCGTCGGCCTCGGCATCTTCACTGCCTACTGGCGACTCGGCAACCGGCGCGGCACCGACGTCGGCGCGATTCTCGACACCCTTCCGGGCGTGTCGAGCGAGGAGTACGACCCGGCGATAAAGGACGTGACCTCGGATGACTGAATCCGCGGAGATTGCCCAAATCGACCCGGACGAAACCATCTCCCTCCTGCAGGAGATGGTCCGAATTCCGTCGCCGTACTTCGAGGAGCACGAACTCAGCGAGTTCGTCTACGACTGGTTGGATTCGCGGGGACTCGACCCCGAGTACCACCACGTCAGCGAGCCGAAAATCACGGAGTACGAGGGTAACAACGTCCTCGCCCGATTGGAGGGCCACGACCCTGACGCTCCCACGCTCCTGCTGAACGCGCACATGGACACCGTCCTCCTGGTCGAGGATTGGGAGGAAGACCCCTGCTCCGGCCGAATCGAGGACGGGAAACTGTACGGACAGGGTGCCTGCGACATGAAGGGCGGACTGGCCGCCGTGATGGTTGCATTCGAAGCGCTGGCCGATTCGGCGGCCGAACTCGCGGGCGACGTCGTCCTCTCCGCAGTCGTCGACGAGGAAGGCCCGTACGGCCTCGGCACCGACCGCCTCATCCGCGACGGCTACACCGACGACTACGACGCCGCCATCGTGACCGAACCCGGCCCGATTCTCGCGCAGGAGGAGGACATCGAAAATCCCGCGCTCCTCCTCGGTGCCCGCGGACGCTTCCTCTACGACATCGAAGTCAAGGGTCACGCCGCTCACGGTTCCCAACCCCACAAGGGAATCAACGCCGTCGTGGACGCCGGGAAGGTCGCCGACGCGCTCTCGAATCTCGATACGGGAAGCCATCCGAAACTCGGCGATGGCTCCGTCTGCCCGCTCCTGCTAGAGGGCGGCAGCCAGACCCTTTCAGTTCCCGAGCGTGCCCACCTCATGGTGGACCGCCACGTCGTCATCGGGGAGGACGAGGAACTGGTTCGCGAGCAAGCCGAGGACGTGATTGCCGACTTGGATATCGAGAGCGAGGTCGAACTCGGCTTTCAGGGAATCACCCGACCCGGACATCAACTACGGCCCCTACGTCACCCCCGACGACCACGACCTCGTGACCGCGCTCGTCGGCGCGACCGAATCCGTTGCGGGCGTCGAACCCGAGTTCGGCTACTTCGCCAGCGTCGGCGACTTCAACTATCTCGGCGACAGGGCGGAGTTGCCGACAGTTATCGTCGGCCCCGACGGCGAGAACATCCACGGCGCGGGCGAGTTCGTCTACACCGACGAGGTGGTCGAGACGGCGCGGATCGTCGCTGAGGGTGCGATGCGGTTTGTTGGGACGTGAGTGAACGGCGAGTTTCGAAGTATCTGCTTTTCGAGGAGATGGCGGGAGAAGTCACCCGCTCGCCATGATTCGCGGTTGGTTTTGCTGAAGGAACGACTGCCGAGAAGACGACCTCGAACGCCCCTCCACACTCGTTCCTCGCTCACGAGACCGGCGGGGGATTTCTGGGCCTTCATCGCAGTCGCTGAAATCACAACAGAATCAAATTCGTCTCTTAGCAAACGACGACAGTCACTCCATTCTCGCAACAAGAAACGAAGAAAACCCCTCACTCCCGAAACTTCCCTTACGACTAGTGCGGTCTGTCGCGCGGGAACACGGTCACAGCAGAGCTGTTCCCTGCTCCCGCGACCGTTACGGCGAAAGCCGTTGCCGATCGCGCGGGAAGAGAACGGCTTCACGAATGTTGTCCAGGCCGAGCATGGTCATGACGAGACGCTCGCCGCCGAGGCCCCATCCGGCGTGCGGGGGCATGCCGTATTTGAACATCTTCGTGTAGTAGTCGAACGCTTCGGGGTCGAGGCCCTGCTGTTCGAAGCCTTCTACGAGGCGGTCGTAGCGGTGTTCACGCTGCCCACCCGAGACTAGTTCCATGCGCGGGTGCATCATGTCGAACCCGGTCGATAGCTCCTCGTCGTCCTGGTCCATGATGTAGAACGGCTTGATTTCGCTGGGCCAGTCGGTGATGAAGTAGTGGGTGCCGACGTCCTCGCCGAGCGCCTTCTCGCCCTCGGTGGGCAGGTCGTCGCCCCAGACGAGCATCTCGTCCAGCGCGCCCGTGGCGTTGATTCGCTCGATGGCCTCCTCGTAGGTGAGTCGTGGGAAGTCGCCCTCGGGGACTTCGAAGTCGATGTCGAGCGCGTCGAGTTCGTCCTGGCAGTTCTCGGCGACGCCCTCGTAGGCGGCCTTGACGACCGCTTCACAGGCGTCCATCGCCTCGTGGTGGTCGTAAAACGCGCTCTCGAAGTCGATGCTGGTCGCCTCGTTCAGGTGCCGGGGAGTGTTGTGCTCCTCGGCGCGGAAGATGGGGCCGATTTCGAAGACGCGTTCGAGGCCGGAGCCGACCATGAGCTGTTTGAACAGCTGTGGCGACTGGTTCATGAACGCCTCTTCGCCGAAGTAGGTGATGGGGAACAGTTCCGTTCCGCCCTCCGTTCCCGTCGCGACGATTTTCGGCGTGTTGATTTCGCGAACAGCCGAGTTCGCGGAACTTCTCGCGCACGGAGCGGAGCACTTCGCCGCGAATCTTGAACACGGCTTCCACGTCGTCCTTGCGCGCGTCGAGCGTTCGGTTGTCGAGGCGGGTCGAGAGGTCGGCATCGACCTTGCCGCTGGGGTCGAGCGGGAGTTCGGGTTCCGCTTCCGCGACGACTTCCACGTCCGTCGGGACGATTTCCACGTCCGTCGGCGCGCGCGGCTCTTCCTTCACGTCGCCGGTGATTTCCACGACGCTCTCGCGGTTGACGCCGAGGCCGGTCTCGACGAGTTCCTCGTCCATGTCGTCCTTCTCGAACTTGACCTGAATCTTCCCCGTCGTGTCGCGGACGATGAGGAACGCGATTCCGCCGAGGTCGCGGATTTCGTGGACCCAGCCAGCGACCGTGACGGTGTCGCCGGGTTCGGCATCCGCAGTGTAGGTTCGGTTCTGCATACGCCGTAATTCTCCCGGGACGGCCTTAAGCGCGTTCGTTTCCGTCGTCAGGCCGTGTCAGGCCGAGGGACGCATCAGTCTTCAGTGCACGTCAATCCGGCAGCAATCGTCTCGATGAGCATGTCGCGCATGACGGGATAGTACTCTCCCCGAGTTGTTCGCGGTAGATGGTCAGATACTTCACCATCCCCATCATGCCGCCGATGGCGAACGGGTCGCCCTCGCGGATGCGCCCCTCCGCCTGCCACGTTTCGATGTACGGGAGGATGTGGGCAAACGACGCCGCTTGCAGGGATTCCATCTCCTCCTCCGATAAGTCGTCCACTGCCCGCATCACTTTCTCCCACTCGTCACCCGCGACCAACTGCATGAACAGCGGGTTTTCCTCCATCTCCTCGGCGAGCAGCGTCATGAAGCGCCGAATCGCCAGTTCGGGGTCGTCTTCCACCGCGAACGAGTTGGCGACGATTTCGTCGGCCACGGCGTGGCCTTCCCGTTCCACCACGTCGAGGTACAGTCGCTCCTTGGAGTCGAAAAACTGGTAGAACGTCCCGTTGGCGATGCCGACCGGATCGGTGAGGTCGGCGATAGTCGTCTTCTTCAGGCCGTACCGTGCGAACAGTTCGGCTCCCGTCTCCAATGAGTTCCTCGCGAATCCGTTCGCGCTCGGCGTCGCTGAATCCCTTCACGCGATGTCCCTCCGCTGGAAGATGGCGCGACAAACGAGCACCAGTGCGGCGGTGCCGACGAGCAGGATTCCCGCGCCTGCCCAGTCGTAGGTTCCGGAGACCAGAATCGACGTCGGGTCGTAGTAGTGCATCGGGCTGAGCGCACCGAGCCACCCCATGTCCGCCGATTCGCCCACGGTGTTGAGCAGGAACAGGACGAACACCGCACCGAGGCTGCCGCGTTGGGCGATATCTGCCCGGTCGAACAGCACGGACAGCAGTAGGCCAATCCCACCGCACGCGAGCAGGTACGGAATCGAGAGCAGGTGAACCACCGCCAAATCGGCGAGCGACACCGATTCACCGACGGCGACGACGCTCACGTAGACAACCACGCCGACGACGACGTTGAGGATGACGAGCATCGGCAGGATGGAGAGGAACTTCTCGACCAGTACCTTCGAGCGCGAGATGGGCGTTGCAAGCAGGATGTCCATCCGGTCACGCTCCACGTCGCCGGCGATGAGACTCCCGGCGATGTACGCGACGTAGATGCCGAGCAGGAGCAGCCAGAAGAACTGGTACAGTTCGATGGCGAGGAATCCCGACATCGTCGTCAACGAGAACCCGCCGCCCGACGCACCGAACGCCGCTTTCATCGCCGGCGGAAGGTTGTTCCAGTAGGTCTCGATGCTCGGTCCGGAGGATTTGATGGACGGGAAGAGGAGGGCGTACAGTATCGCCATCAGGCTCAGCAGAATCGCCAGCGCGAGCGTTCCTTTGAACCGCCGCGAGGATTCATAGCGCGTGATTTCAAGCATGGCTTTCACCGCCGTTGCTGGCGGGAACGTCACCCGTGTCGTCGGGGGGCTCGTCTCTCCACTCGCCTCCGATTTCGTCGCCGTAGAACCGCATGAACACCTCGTCGAGCGGCGCTTCCTCGATGTCTACGTCCACGATGTGGTATCGGGAAAGATGGTCGAGAGGGTGTCGTACTCGCCGGTAAACGTGAACTGCACTGTGCCATCGAGGGTGAGGTCGTGGACGCCGTCAATGTCGAAATCCTCGCGGTTGACGCGGTCCGCCGTCCGCACCCGAACGCGTTTCCCGCTCCTGTCGAGCAGCGTCTCCACGTCCTCGGTCGTCACCATTTTGCCGTCGCGGATGATGCCGACGCGGTCACACACCTTTCGAACCTCGCTCAGGACGTGACTGGAGAAGAAAATCGTCACCCCTCGCTCCTGCTCGTCCTCGAGGAAGTCGTAAAACCGCTCCTGCATCAGCGGGTCGAGCCCCGAGGTCGGTTCGTCCATGATGACCAACTCAGGGTCGTGCATGAACGCCGAAACGATGGCGAGTTTCTGCTTGTTCCCCCGCGAGTACTCCTCGATTGTCCGCTCGACCGGCGCGTCGAACAATTCGAGTAGTTCGTCCCGGCGGCCGTCGCCCTTCAGCGACGCCTGATAGTCGAGAAACTCGGTCCCGGTCGTCCCCCCGTTGAAGCCGGGGTCGCTCGGCAGGTAGCCGATGCGTCGTTTCGCCTCGATGAGCGCGCGCTCGTCCTGCACGTCGTAGCCCAGCACGGTCGCCTTCCCGCCGGTCGGGGCGATGAAACCCAGAAGGGTTCGAATCGTCGTCGTCTTCCCGGCCCCATTCGGGCCGAGATAGCCGAACACCTCACCCTCGGCCACGGCAAGCGAGAGGTCTTCGATGCCCCGCGTCTCCCCGTAGTATTTCGTCAATCCGCTCGTTTCGAGTGCGGCCATTGTCCCCTGATTCTTGGGCTATGAATATATGAATATTCCCTTCGCATATTTTTGAACGGCGTAGATGGGCGTCTTAATGCCTTTTTGGGCCAATAAACCGCAACCGAACTAAAAACAGCGTCGCCACCGATTCGAACTGATTACCGAAAACGAACGCTACTGTATTCCAGTTTACACCGATTCCGCGCGCGCCTTTTTGGCGTCCTTCGCGCCTTCGACCGTCTCGCGGAGGGCCTCGACACCCTTGTCGTGGACCAGGTCGCCGACGACGACGGTGTCGGCGTACTGAGCCATCGTGTTCGCCGATTCGTAATCGTGGATGCCGCCGCCGTAGAACAGCGTCGCCTCGTCCAGTGCTTCTTGGGCCTGCTTCACCGTTTCCGGGTCGCCGAACATGCCCGAACATTCGATGTAGATGATTTGCTGGCCGAGCATCTTCTCGCCGAGTTCCGCATAGGCTGCCACGTCTTCGGCCGTCTGGTCGCAGTTCGCGTCGGCGTACTCCGCGACGCTCGCCTCCGGATTTAGGATGATGTAGCCTTCAGTGTGGGTTTCCGACCAGTCGATGTCGGACATCCGAATCCACTCTTTGTGCAGGCCGGCAAGCCACGCCACGTCCCGCGTGTTCAACACGGTCGGCACGAGATAGCCGTCCAGCTCGTCGCTATCCACGACGACAGCAGGGTTGCTCGGCTCCAGATAGAGCGGCACGTCGTACTCGGAGCAGGCGCCAATGACCTGTTCCATCTTCTCCGCCGTGATGTCGAGCGTCCCACCGACTTCGAGCGCGTCGGTCCCCGTCGCACACACGTCGGCGAACGTATCGCCATCCGCGAGGCTCTTGTCGGGGTCAAGTTTGGTTATATGGTCCCAGTCTTCCCAAGGCGCAGTCATAGAATCCCTTTCAGAACTCCCGGCTAAAACAGCTTCGAATCAGACCCCACCTTTTAACTGCCACCTTTTACGACGGTCGCAGGCAAGCGCGGCGACGGCGGTGGTCGCCGCGCTTGCTGGCTCCCTGTAAAAGCTGGACCAAAAGCACTCCTCCTTCATTTCGATGGCCGACGCGGCGCGTCGGCCATCTCCATTCAGTCGTCGGCCCGCAAAATCGGATATTTTCCGGAGAGAGTGCTAGCGACTAGCGGTTGCGTCACTGGCTGTTTATGCCAGTTGTGTGGATTCCGTTTCTGGCGGCTGTGTCATCGGCTGTTTCCGGCAGTTGTGAAAATGCGAGTTACTGGCGGTTGTGTCGTTTGCTCATTTCCGTGGTTTCTCATCCGTTCGAAAATCCGGTGGAAATCCGTCTACGATAATTCGGATTCCACGACACCGAGTTGCTGGAGCATGCCGAGGTTGTCCGGATGGAGCCACCGCTCAACGATTTCACCGTCTTCGATGCGAGTGAAAACCGTCTGCTGAACTTCGATCTCTTTTCCAGTCGGTTCGAGGTCCATCATCGGTCCCTCGTGTGTTCCGCGGGCGGTGAGGCGCATGACCACCGTGTCGCCTTCGGCGACAATATCTTCGACTATCTGTTCGATGTCCGGGAACGCAGCCATGAATCCCTCGTAGGATTCCCGAATTGCCTCAATTCCTCGCAGGTCGCCGAACGGATTGTGCTCGATGGCGTCCTCGGCGTACAGTTCGTCCAGTAGCTCGAGATTCCCCTCGCCGAACACCTCGTCCGGAATACTTCGAGCGATTCGCTTGTTTTCTTCGAGTGTCGTCGTTGTGTTCGTCATCTTGATTTCTCAGTAGTCGTCGAAACGGCCTTCGTTCGTGGGTCAACATGTTCCTCTATTTATTAGCGTGGGTCGCGGAGGGCCGGGTATGGCGAAGGTAGAATTGCAGCTTGACGGCTCGGCCGTAGACGACTGGTTGGCCGACCTCTCGACCGAATTTCCGGACGACGAATTCCGATTGCTGGCGACACAGTCACGGGATGACCACCCGCTCGCGCTCCTCGAAGTAAGGACGAGGGATGGAGCGCGATTCGTTCGGCAGTTCGAGGCCGCACCGGAGGTGCTGTCGTTCGATGTGGTTTATCAGGACGAACGGCTCGTGCTGGTCCAGTTCACGACCGTCGTGACCGAACTATACGGCGCGCTTCGCGGGTCGGACAACGTCTCGCTCTACCCGACCATCCTTCGAAACGGTCGGTTTTCGGTGACGCTGACGGCATCGCACGAGCGGCTATCGAACTACGCCGACGAGTTGCGGGAGGCGGGCATTCCGTATCGAGTCACCTCGTTGGCCCAATCCTACGAATCGAGCGGATTGCTCACCGAGCGCCAGTGGGAGTTCGTCACGGAAGCCGTTGAACGGGGCTACTACGACACGCCTCGGGGTTGTACGCTCACCGAGTTGGCCGACGAGTTCGAAATTCACAAATCGGCGGCGAGCAGGTTGCTCCACCGGGCCGAAGGGCGGGTGATGAGGGAGTTCGTTGAGCAGGAAGTGGGACGTGCTGAATAATCGTGTGGGCTTTGAAACCGCGATAGCGGCGTCTACATCGAATGTGTGCGCTGACAAGAGTTATATTCCGACATTTCCACTCTGTTATCGTATGCTCTCCACCTACTCCCGGCGTCGATTCCTCTCGCTGCTCTCCGACGGTGGTTTGTCCTTCTCAGGGGGTTGTGCTGGAAATCTGCTCGGTTCACACAAAGCTAGCGCACGAAGTAGAAGTGTTCAACTCCTCTCAGGAAACGCACAATCTCCCCGTCAGCGTCGAGAACGACTCCGGAAAAACGCTGTTTCAGGAGATGTATCGACTGAAGGCTGAGAAAGCAGACGAAGCCGCCAAAAGCGCCGATGTGAGTCTCTGTGAGTGGCTCGAAATCGCCCACGAGCGGAAACTCGAATTACGATTGTCGCCCGACGACTTCCAGCGGGATGCGGATACCGCTCTCGATTTGTGACCGACGTGAAAAATGAAGATGACTCAGTCCGCTTTCGCCTGCCAACTCCGCAGTCGGTCCTCGCTGACGCCGTTGACTTGTTCAGCGACGGATTCGACTTCGGCGTCTTTCAGGTCGTCGATGGAGCCGATTCCAGCTTCGGCGAGCTTTTCGGCGGTTTTCGCGCCGATGCCGTCGATGATTTCCAGTCCACTCTTCTGTTCGCGCTGTTTGAACTCCTCGTAGTTGCAGATGGGACAACCGAGTTCCCACGGCTCGTCCTCGTCGTCCCCATCCTCGTTGTGCACGATGAGTTCCGGCAAGTCGTGTTCCTCGCATTTCTCGTCAGTGACTTCGATGTCCCCCCGGCGCGGGAGCGGCAGCGAGTAATCACAGTCGGGATAGCGCGTACAGCCGACGAGTCGGGAACCGGTCTGGAGCTTCTTGATGGCCAACTCGCCACCGTGTTCTTCTCCACAGTCCGGACAGTCACCGATGACGAGGTCCTCGGCTTCCTCGGCCTCTTCAGCCTTGCAGAGCGGGCAGCCGTGGACGAAGGTACCCCGCCCGGCAAGAATCTTCACTTCCCGCAAATCGTGCTTTTCACACCGGTCCTCCAGAATGAGCGGCTTGCCCTTGTTCGGGAGCGGCAGTGTGTACGTACAGTCCGGATAGCCGTCACAGCCGACGAAGTACGACCCGCGCCTGCTTTGGCGCACGAGCAGGTCGGCACCGCAGTCGGGACACGGACCGAGCGTCTTGTCCTCCTTCAGCGACTGCTGGAGCTGTTTGCCTATCTCTTCGCGTGACTCCTCTAACTCGTCGAATACCGTGGCGAGGAGTTTCCGGGAGGAGTCAGCCACGTCGTCCAACTCCGCTTCGCCGTCGGCGATGGCGGTCATGTCCTCTTCGAGTTCGCGGGTCATCGTCTCGCTCACGACGAGGTTGGCGTAATCCTCGGCGGCCTTCACGACTGCCTGTGCGAGCCGAGTGGGGCGTGGCGGGTCGCTCTCCAGATAGCCGCGGTCGTACAGTTTCTGGATGGTATTGTGACGGGTACTTTTCGTCCCGATGCCCATTTTCTCCATCTTCTCGATGAGTCTGGACTGGCCGTACCGGCGTGGCGGTTGGGTCTCTTTGTCCTCGACTCGTGTGTCGGTGATGGCCAGTTCTTCGCCTTCCTCGACGTTGGGAACGTAGTTTTCGGTGGAGTTGAAGTACGGATACACTGCGTGGTAGCCTTCCTTGAGCAGGCGCTTGCCGTTGGCCTTGAGGGTCAGGTCCGAAACCTTGGAGACCACTTTGAGGTGCTCCCACTTCGCGGACTCCGCGACGGTAGCGAAGAAGCGACGGACGACGAGTTCGTACACGTCCCACTCGTCGTCGCTCAGGTCTCCCTTCGACGGGATGTCCTCGGTCGGATGAATTGGCGGGTGGTCGGTGGTCTCCTTGTCACCCTCCGTCGGTTCGATGTCGTCCTGTTCGAGCAGGCCCTCGGCGTCCTCGCCGAAGTTGTAATCGCCGACGAAGGTGTCGAGCAGTTCCTCGGGGTCCAAATCGTCCGGGTAGACCGTGTTGTCCGTCCGCGGATAGGTCATATACCCGGTGGTGTAGAGGTCTTCGGCGATGCTCATCGCGCGCTGTGCGGAGTAGCCGATACTGCCCGCCGCGCGGATGAACTGCGTCGTGTTGAACGGCGTCGGCGGCGTGTCGGTGCGGGTGCGCCGCGACACGCTATCGACGGTCGCTTCCGTGGCTTTCCGAAGCGTCTCGTAGGCTTTCTCGGCCGACTCCTCGTCCCAGACGCGTTCGGCTTCGTTGCCATCCTCGTCGCGATAGAAGTACTGGGATTCGAACTCCTCGTCGTCCTTCCGGAGGTCGGCGAACATCTCCCAGTACTCCTCGGGGTTGAACGCCTGAATCTCGCGCTCGCGGTCCACGATGAGTTTCAGTGTCGGACTTTGCACGCGGCCGACACTGATGAAGTCGTTTCCGAGTTGCCGGGCCGAAAGCGACAGGAAGCGCGTCAGCGCGGCACCCCAGATGAGGTCAATTATCTGGCGCGCTTCGCCCGCTGCTGCCAGATCGAAGTCGAGTTCGTCCGGGTTCTCGAACGCCGAGGAGACCTCGTTTTTCGTGATCGAGGAGAAACGAACCCGATTGATGGGGACGTCCTCGTTCACGTCTCGGACGAGTTCCCACGCTTCCTTGCCGATGAGTTCGCCCTCGCGGTCGTAGTCGGTCGCGATGGTCGCTTGGGTCGCATCACGCGCTAGCAAGCGAAGCGTGCGGACGATGTTTTCTTTTGTTGGTTGTTTCTCGACGCTCGCGTCGATGAGTTCGACGGGTTCCACGTCACGCCAGTCGTTGTACTCCGGGGGGAAATCGACCCCGACGACGTGGCCCGAAAGCCCGATGCAACGTTTGCCGCCCCATTTGTACACGTTGACACCGTTTTGTCGGTCGGTCTCCGCGCTCTCGCCGGAGAGGATGTCGGCGATTCGACGTGCGGCGTTGTCCTTCTCGGTAATGATGAGTTCCACTCACGCACCACCCCTGTTCGCGTCAGTCATCGCCCACCGCTACGGGTATGGCGCTGGTAAACGTTTCGCCAACGAAACGAATCGTATCAGCCGTCCCAATTATCCCCGGTGATAATGGAAGAAACGGCTATGTGCTCTCTCTCTGTATAAAAATGTATTCTGATATGTTCGACTCTATCTCTTTCACGGGCGGCGTCGTCCTCACTGGAACCGCCCTTGGTGGCGGTGTCGGGTTCACCCTCGCACGTTACGCGTGGTCGAACCGCGACGTTCCTGGGGCGACACCCTTCGCTTCGCTCATCCTCGCCGTCGCCGGTTGGTGTGTCTTTTCGCTCCTCCTCGTGACGAGTTCGTCGCTCGTCCCCGCCCGCCGCTGGACGACGCTCATGGGTATCTGTATCACCGCGATTCCCATCCTCTGGTTGATGTTCGCGCTCGAATACACCGGCCGGGAGGATTGGATCACGAGCACGACACTTCCGCTTATCTGGGCGGAGCCGGTTTGCTGCACCGTCTTCTCGCTTGTGAGTCCCGCTCACGGGTTCACAAACGACACTGCGAGGTTGACGACGAGCGACGGGCTTACGACCCTCTCCGTCACCCACACTGCGTTGTTTTACTTCCACCTCGTCTACCTGTTCGTCGTCCTCGTCACTGGATTCGCCTTTCTCACGGCCTTTTTCGTGCAGGCCGACCGACTGTATCGGAAACAGACAGTGGCGATCATCCTCGCGGGACTGCTCCCCTTCTTCGGCATTTCCGTCTTTGCCTTCGTGGATCTGAGTGTCGCCTTCGGACTGACGCCCGTTTTCTTCGCCGCCAGCGGCATCTTGGATGGCCTTGCACTCTTCCGCTATGATTTCCTCAACGTCGCACCGCTCGCCTCGGAAGTCGTCCTCTCCGAGATGGACGACCCCGTCATCGTCGTGTCCGATGGACAGATTGCCGAGTACAACTCCGCGGCAGAGCCGCTGTTCGAGACAGACTCCATCATCGGAAGTCGGCTTGAGTCGGCCGTTCCTGGCCTGCACGACGCCGTTTCGTGCGAACGCCCGTTCGCACCCGACGTTCGAACGGACGGTGGTATCGAGGAGACGCCCGTCTACGATCCTCGTTCGACACCGATTCGCGATCACCACGACGCCCACCGCGGGGACATCTTCGTCCTCCGCGAGATTACCGAACAGAAGCGGCGGGAGGAGACACTTCGTACACTCCAGTCCGCGACGCGTCGATTCATGGATGCGGAATGTCCGGAGGAAATCGCCGAAATCGCGGTGCAAACCGCCGATGAGGTGTTGGACCACCCCTACTCGGCCATCGTCTTTCCGGACGACGACGAAACGACCCTTCGGTCGGTCGCGATGACCGACCTGATGCAGCGCGGTCTCGACGAGGAGTTCGTGTTCTCCCACGACGCCGAATCGATGTGGTCCGTGTTCGAATCCGGGACGCCCGTGGTCTACGAATCCGTCGAACAGCTCTCGAAAGCTCCGTGCGGATTTCTTCCGGTCGGCTGTCTATTGTTGCTCCCACTCGGTGAACACGGTGTGCTCGGTGTCGGGAGCGATACGAGAAAGCGTACATTCACCGAGAACGACCGGCGTTTCGCCCGCATTCTGGCGAGTACGACCGAGACAGCTCTCGACCGCGCACAGCGCGAGCGGGAACTACGGGTGAGTCAGGCGATGGTCGAGGAACGAACCGAACAGATCGAGTTCTTCAATGGCGTCCTGCGCCACGACATTCTGAACGGAATCACGGTCGTGAACGGTAACCTCGAACTGCTCGAATCACACGTCAAAACGTCCGGCACGTCGTATTTCGACACGGTTCAGAAGTGGAGTGAGGATATCGGGGCGTTGACCGAAAAGGTGCGGTCGGTCAGCCAGACCGTCACCGATTCCGAGTCAGTGTCGTTAAAACCTGTCTCGCTCTCGATGGCCGTGACGAGACGAGTGACGAAAGTGCGGGACACGTATCCGGACGTGAGCGTCGAAACTGACATCGAGAATGGACTGACCGTCACTGGGAACGAATTGCTCGGCGAGGTTGTGGAAAACATGCTGTTGAACGCCATCGAGCATCACGACCGGGAATCACCTTCTCTCGTGGTTCGAGCACGATGTTCCGAGAGCGAGGTCCGAGTCGAACTCGAAGACGACGGACCGGGGATTTCGGAGGAGATGAAAACACAGGTGTTCGACCGCAACGTCACATCCGAGACGACCGGGTCCATCGGGTTCGGTCTCTACTTCGTCTCCGTGATGATGGACCAGTACGGCGGTGCGGTGTGGTTCGAAGACGCGGAGCCGCGCGGGACGGTTGCCGTCCTTACATTCCCACAAGACGAATCAGTTGAGTGAATATTCTGTCAGTATGACTAATATTCCAGAAATGTTATCTAAGACACCAAAGATATATGTGTGATTGATTGATTATCTCTATCAATACGTTCTCTCATATGACGACAGCAGGTACTATCGGCGTACTAATCGTGGACGACGAGCCGGAGGTCACGGCCCTTTACGAGAAGTGGCTCCCGGACTATCGAACGTACGTTGCACACGATGGACAAGAAGCACTTTCGATACTCGACGAACGGGAGGAGAAGATAGACGTAGTGCTCCTTGACCGGAAGATGCCGAAATTGAGCGGTCCGGAAGTTCTCGAACGAGTGCGGGCTTCGGAGTACGACTGTCGTGTCGCCATAATAACCGCGGTCGCACCGAGCTACGACATCATTGACATGAAATTTGACGAATATGTTACGAAACCAGTCGATGGGACTGCACTTCGAGGAACGGTCGAATCCCTCTACAAGCGTGCGGAGTATGCCGAAACGTTGACAAACTACTACTCGTTGGTTTCGACCCACGCGAATCTCTTGGCCGAATACTCTCCTGAGGTGTTGGAAAAAAACGGCGAGTTCGTCGCCCTCGAAGCCGAAATCGACGACGTACGCCAGACGCTCGATTCCTCGCTCGAAGTCTGCGACCATCAGGAATTCCAGCGCATTCTTCGGGAGATTCAGTAACGAGATAGTTGCCGGAAACCGGCAGAGTGGGAACGGAACACGTCCGTTTAAGAACGATTCAATCGTTGTACCCAGACAGTAATGTCCGGACGAAGGGCGGGTCGTGTCGATATGACGACGGGAGCCCTCTCGCCAAAGTTGGTGACGCTGGCGTGGCCGCTGGTCGTCGGTAACCTCTTGCAGACGTTTTACAACCTCGCGGATATGTTCTGGGTGGGGCACGTCGGCACCAACGCCGTCGCCGCCGTCTCGCTCATGTTCCCGACTTCGTGGCTGTTCGTCTCGTTGGCGATGGGACTCACGGCGTCGTCAGTCGCGCTCGTCTCACAGCACATCGGCGCGGGTGACGACCGCGCGGCCGACAACGTCGTCGCACAGACCACCCTCATGACCGTCGTCGTTGGAATCGCCCTCGCCGCGTTCGGTTTCGCGTTTCGCCATCAACTCCTCACGCTCGTCGGGGCGAAAGGTCCGGTCTACGTGCAGGCACTCCAGTACATCAGCGTGCTGTTTTTCTCCATCCCGTTCACGTTTCTCTTTTTCGTCTTCCGGGCGGTGCTTCGCGGTGCGGGCGACACTCGCACCGCGATGTGGCTGATGGTGCTCTCGGCCGGGCTGAACGTCGTCCTCGACCCGTTTCTCGTGCTTGGATACTGGATATTTCCGCCGATGGGAACCCAAGGCGCGGCCGTCGCCACGCTCATCGCTCGCGTGTTCACGGCCGTCGTCGGCGTGTACGTCCTGCTGCGCGGTGACTGGGGAATTCAGCTCCGGATAGCGGACTTACGCCCGGATTGGCCGGTACTAAAGCGGCTCGCCACGGTCGGCTATCCCGCGACAATCGACGGTGCGGCCCGTAGTTTCGCCGCGGTGGCGATGGTCGCGTTGGTCGCCCGATTCGGCGCGGTGCCGACGGCGGCGTACGGTGTCGGCGTCAGGATGATGTCGATTTCGTGGACGGTGTCCGGTGCGGTCGGACAGGCCGCCGCGACCGGCGTCGGGCAGAACCTCGGCGCGGAGACGCCCGACCGCGCCGCGGAAGTGACGTGGAAAGCGACCATTGGCACGATGGCCGTGCTGTTCGGCGCTGGCGGGATATTGATGGCCTTCCCCGGCGTGGCCATGCGGGTGTTCACGGACGACCCCGCAGTGGTTCGCGTCGGTTCGCATTTCCTCCGGGTCATCGGACCGTTTCTCTCCTTTTTCGGCGGGCTGATGGTGATTCAAGGTGGGTTCCGCGGCGCGGGCAATACCGGCGTTGCGATGGCACTGTCGTTCCTCTCGCGGTGGATGCTCCGCATTCCGCTCTCCATTCTGCTCGCCTACGGGTGGACGTACCAACTCGGCCCGTTCACGCTCTCCGGGTTGGCGTGGGGCGTCAACGGTCTCTGGTGGTCGTGGTCGCTGTCGGCAATTGGGGCGTTCGTCCTCGGCGTCCTCTGGTTCAGCCTCGGTCACTGGCGACAAGGCGTGTTGGACGAGGAACGGGCACCTTCGACTGCGGACTGACCGCGGGTCGGAAGATGGTGTCGAAAAAAGACAAATCGAACGTCTACGCGTCGGTGAGATACCGCTCGACCGACCAGCCCCAAACACCACGGTTGAGCCAGTGGACGCCCCACCAGGTGTAGCCGTTCTTGTCAATGGGACCGTTCATAATTTCGCCGACTTCCCCCGCCGAAATCGTCGCGACGATGGTTTGGTCCGTTCCGGGCTGTTTTCGAGTGTGCAGAGCTGTTGTCGGTGTAACCTGCTCGCCGTCGGCGAAGCCGCCACCGCCGCTGCCACCGCCGTAGGTGGAGCGGTAGTCCGCGGCCACGTTCTCGACTTCGTTGACGTACGACGAACTGTGGTTGTAGGCGTACAGTGCGCTGTTCCAGTCGCCCGGTGCCCCGTTGTCGATGAGGTACTCGGCGGCCGCCGGAATCGCGTCCTGATAGTCACAGATGTTGGCGACACCGTCTCCGTCGCCATCCACGCCGTAGGCGTCCCATGTCGATGGCATGAACTGCATCGGCCCGCGTGCGCCCGCTGACGAGGTTGCACAACCGCTGGTGTACTGGCCGTGTTGTGTCTCGACCCAGCCAACGCCCGCGAGATACGTCCAGTCGAGACCGTACTGGTCACCAGTCTGGCGATACTCGGTCAGATAGTTCGACGGGATGGAACCCGCTGCCGCTGCGGAATCCGACAATCCGGCAATCGTCACCGCTGCTGTTCCTGTCATTCCGATTTTCTTGAGCATGTCGCGTCTGGATGGCATGATGCATTTATCCATGACACTCGATTGAATTATATTTTTCTTCTAGACAAAGTAATAAAATGGGTGGATACTGGGTTGCTCACACTATTTTGTCGTCATTCTGCCGGCACACGTCGAGATGCCGCAGTAATGGGGTTACGGAATTGCGAAAAGCCGATTTGTGAGGACGATATCGAGTAGCTCACCGCCGTGAGGCGATTTTTCGGGTTAGCTGTTCGCGAGCAATCCAGAGTGCGGCGACGCCGAGACAGAGGACGACGACGAGGCTCGTGAGGAGTATCCAACTTCCCCGAAGTGGGGTGGTGAATGTGCCGAGTACCTCGGAAACCGTACCGATTGCCCACCCGAGCGGGGACGTTTCGCCGGAGCCTTTGTAAACGAGATACGTAAGAAACACGTTGAACACGAGCGACCCGCTTGCGGAGTAGACGACGAACTTTTGAATGTCCATCTCGGCGAGGCCGGCAGGGATGGAGATTATCGCACGCATGAGCGGAAGCATTCGCCCCCAGAAAACCGAACTCTGACCCCAACGCCCGAACCATCGCTCGCTTCGTTCCAAATCGGATTCGGAGACGTGAAGGATGTGACCGTACCGATGCAGTGCCGTCCGCCCGTTCTTCCCGAACACGTAATAACCGAGCAGACTCCCCGCCGTCGCTCCAGCGGTCGCAACCGCGACGAAAAACGCGAACGATATCGGGTCGTGAACCAGTTGAACCGCCGCAAACGGGACGACGAGTTCGCTCGGCGCGAAGTGGAGAATGAACGCCGTTTCGAGCGTTAGATAGAGGAAGACTGCCAGATACCCGTACTTGGTAACGAACGAGAGAATGGTACTGGCTAGCCAATCGAACATTCATTCTACCATTCACTGTTCACCACTATCAATTTTTTCATGCGAAAAGTTTCCAATATAATACGTAGTGGAATATACCATTCCGGAGAACTGATGTGTTCTCCATTCACATCTATTTGCATATTTATTCCTCTCCACTCATGCCCATTCAGTGTCGATTCGTTTCGAGCATCGTCACGGCGGCCCCACCGGCGATGATGGGAAGCAGATAGGTCCCCGCTCGGAAGACAAGAAGCGCCGCCGTAATCACCGGAAGCGGGACGTTCGTCAGACTCACGAGTAACAGGATGTACGCCGCGTCGATACCGCCGAAGCCACCGGGGAGGGGCGTCACGCTCGCCGTCATCGCCAATGGAACAATGAACAGCGGTGCTTCGACCGGAATCGTGTAGCCGAGCGAGTAGAGCGACAGCCACAGGCACATCGCCAGAAAGAACCAGCCAACCGCCGAGAAAAACAGTCCAACGGCGAGTCGGTGGGGCGTCTGCGCGATTTGCTCCAGGTTCGAGAGAAACAGCGTCACTCGCTGTTCGAGTTCTCGCTCAGGTAGCTCGACGTTCCACGGTGTTCGCTGACTGAGCCAGTCTCCCAACCGGGACAACACCCGGACGAATGATGCCGCCAGCGTCTCCCGCGACCGCCATGCGAACACTGCGAGCACTGCAACGACGAGAGCGACAACCAGAAACAACGCCACCGCGAGTTTGAGCCGTGGATTGAGCGTCGCTCGAACGGTGAAGTACGCGAATCCGACCAGTGCAAAGCCAATCGAGGGGAGGAGATTGATCGTATCGACGCTCACGACGACCGACAGCCCCGTCTCGTACTCGGCGTCCGTCGCACGCGAGACGAACAACGCAGCGAGTGGTTCCGCCCCGGCCTGTGCGAACGGCGTGATGCTGTTGGCAAAGCCGATGCTCAGATACACCAACATCGTCCGGGGACGCGACTGTGGGTAGTCGAGCAGCGACAGGACGACGTTCAGCGCGAAACTCCACGCGACCTGCCAGCAGGCTACGGCGACGACGATGGTAAGGATGATTTCCGGTCTTGCTGCCTTGAATGCGGCTATGACCGACGAAACCCCGACTAGCGAGACGATAACGACGAGGACGACGAGCGACGCGAGTAGGCCGAGGACGACCGACCGAAGATTCAACGGTTCGCTCCTCGTATCCATTTTCCTATCCCCTGGTTTTTCCCATCTATTTCGAATCCGTCCCGGTTCATCCACACGGATACACGACCCGAATCGGTAAGAATGGTTTCACGATGTGACCCGGCTGTTCAGTTTCGTGAGACAAGGTGAGACACAGCACCCACCGGAATCCGCTTTCCAGTCTCATATACGACGAGAGTGGCGAACAGCACACCCACACCGGTTACGACGAGTGCTTCCTGTGGGGATAACCCGAGGGAGTTCACGAAGAAGCGCGGGTCGTCCCAAATCCACGTGACGAGCGAGTAGGCGGCCACGGGGACGCTCACCGCGCTCGTGATGAACAACAACCCGAGAGCAGTTCCGACGATACCGACGACACGGAGCAACGCCGTTTTCGCGGCGAGTGGGTTCGCGCGAATCCACTCACGATGGGTCCACACGACGATGATTGCAACAGCTGACGCCACGACCCCCGCGAGAACCACGAGAAAATGACTTCGCACATACCGCACGTCCAGCGTGAGCACGGCGACGAGGGCGGCGAGTGCGTGGTGAAGGGGCGTCCCGGCCTGCGTTCCGGAATACGCCAAGTACGTCAGCGCAGCCACGAACACGGCAGTTCCCGACGCCGTGTAGAGCACGAATCGGCGAATGTCCATCTCCGCAAGCCCCGCCGGGATGCTGATGAGCGCCCGGAGAAGCGGGAGCAATCGACAGAAAAAGACGGTTCCCTCACCCCAGCGACGGAAGACCTTCCGCCCGCGTTCGAGGTCTGCCGGAGACAGGCGGAGATACGTCCCGTATCGCTCCAGAACGTACTCACCACCTCGCCCAAACACGTAGTAGACGAAGACGCTTCCCGCAGTCCCCCCGGCCGTCGCAACGACGACGAACACGACGAAGCCCACTGGTCCGTGCACCAACAACGCCGCCGCAAACGGCAGAACGACCTCGCTCGGCACGAAATGCAACAACAACCCCGATTCGAGGAACATGTAGACGAACACGGCGAGCAGACCGTACTGCCGGATGAACGTGTTCGTCGTCCCCGCAAGACCGGTCATAGCAGAACCACGACTGGAACGATATTAGTGCTCGTGGCTCGTCACATCCAACTACCAACTTATCCGTAGATTTAAATCGAAAAACGCGACCAAACCGCGATATGCTGTAACCAATCGCCGCGATGGGGTCGAGGCGGGTGTGTGGCACGCCCCTCGCGGTTGTTTCTGCTGCCTGTTCGCAATTACTCGTCCAGTCGCTCGCGGAGCATGCCGTTCACGCTTCCAGGGTCGGCACTGCCGCCGGTCTTCTGCATGACCTGCCCGACGAGGAAGTTGATAGCGCCGCCTTCGCCGGCGTGGTAGTCCTCGACGGTGTCCGGATTCTCCTCGATAGCTTCCGTCACGGCTTGCTCGACTTCGCCCGAGTCCGCCTTGCCGAGACCCTCGCGGTCGATGATGGTCTCCGGGTCGTCACCGTCGTCCAACATCTCGCGAAGAACCGTCTCTTCCGCGTTCTTGGCCGTGATTTCGTCCTCGGCCACGAGTCGGATAAGGGTCTTGAACTCACCGAGTCGCCCCTCGACATCCGTGATTTCCATGTCGCGGTAGTTGAGTTCGCCAAGCAAACTATCGGCGACCCACGCCGCCGCGAGGTCGGGGTCGAACTCCTCAGCCACGTCCTCGTAGAAGTCCGCGACCTGCTTGCTCGACGTGAGCTTGCTGGCGGCTTCCTTGTTCAGGCCGTACTCCTCGCGGAACCGCTCGCGCCGAGCGTCCGGCAGTTCCGGAATTTCGAGCTTTTGCTTCCAGTCGCTGACCTGCAGTGGCGGCAGGTCCTCCTCGCGGAAGTAGCGGTAATCCTTCTCGGCTTCCTTCGAACGCATCGAGACCGTAGAGCCGTGTGTCTCGTTAAAGTGGCGAGTCTCCTGTTCGATGGCCTTTCCGCGTCGGATAAGGTTCTTCTGTCGGCTCTCCTCGTACGCGAGTGCGCTTTCGGCACCCTTGTGACTGGAGATGTTCTTGACCTCAGTGCGATTGGCCTCCTTGAGCACCGCCTCCGAAATCGACCCGTCGTCGTTCACGTCCTCCTCGGAAACGATGGAGAGGTTGGCGTCGATCCGCAGGCTGCCGTCTCGCGTCGAATCGAACGCGCCGAGGTATTCGAGGACCTCTTCCAGTTTTTCGAGGAACGAAACGACTTCGCCGGGCTCGCGGAAATCGGGTTCCGTAACGATTTCCATCAGCGGCGTCCCGGCGCGGTTGTAGTTGACTAGCGTGTAGTCTGCGCGGTCGATGCCGACCGTCCGGGTCTCGATGTCGCCGGTTCCGTCGCGAACGTGACGAAGACTTCCGGGGTCCTCTTCGAGATGGGCGCGGTGGATGCCGACCGCTCGGGTGTCGCCCTCGAAGCTGAACTCCAGTTCGCCATCCTGACATATCGGCGCGTCGTATTGGGTGATCTGGAATCCTTTCGGTAGGTCGGGGTAGAAGTAGTTCTTCCGGTGGAAGGTCGTCTCTTCGGGGATGTCGGCGTCGATAGCTTTGCCGACCTTGACGGCGTACTCGACGGCCGCCTCGTTCAACACCGGGAGCGAACCCGGTAGTCCGAGACAGACCGGGCACGTGTAGGTGTTCGGTTCGGCGTCGTCTTGGTCGGTCGAACACCCGCAGAAGATCTTCGTGTCCGTCTCCAGTTGGACGTGGATTTCGAGGCCAATGACGGCCACGAGTTCGCCCTCTTGGACAGCCTGAGCAGTCATTGCTCACTGGTTGGTCGGGTGAGTGTTAAAATCCTGCGGGATGCGCCGAAGAACTCCGATTTCTCGTTTCTCACGGCCATGGTGTTCGGAATCTTCGTGTCGAATACACGATTGACATGCTTGCAGGTAAGTTTACGCAGATAATCGCCAACCTAAGTGGGTCGCTGTCGAATTCGCTGACAACGATGGAACCGAACAAGTTGAACACCGTGCTCGAAGAGGCTGGTCTCTCTCCATATCAGGCGGACGCGTATGTCACCCTGCTCGAACTCGGCTCGGCGTCCGCAAGCGAGGTTGCTTCGATGAGCGGGGTGCCACAACCGCGAATCTACGACGTGCTTCGGGCGTTGGACGACGAGGGATACGTCACCATCTACGAACGAGACCACCTTTACGCCCAAGCAAACGACCCGTCCAAAGCGTTGTCTGGACTCAAAACCGCCATCCAGCGATACGAATTTGCCATCGATGAAATCGAAACGCGATACCAAGCACCGGAAGTCCGAGAGGGAGACGTGAGCCTCGTTCAGCAGTTCAGAACGGTGTTGGACCACGCTCGAGAGTCTATCGAGACGGCGAACGAGCACGTCCAGTTGGCTGCGACTCCCGACCAGTTCATGACGCTCCAACTGCTGTTGCAGGACGCCTACGAACGTGATGTGTACGTTCAACTCTCGCTCCATCTCTCACCGGATGACGAACTCCCGTTCGACCGTTCGGAGTTCGACGGGGTCTGTACCGAAGTGCGCCGACGTGACCTTCCAGGGCCGTTCCTTCTATTGGTTGACCGTCAACGAGTTTGTTACGCTACGCAGAACTCGCGGGAGTACGGCGTCCTCGTCGATGATTACACGACGACGTACGTGTTTCACTGGTACTACTTGACACGGCTCTGGGAAGTGTACGAGACGATATACGACGGGCGCAACGAACGACCACCGTACTCGTTCGTGGAGATAACGGACTGTATCCGTGGGATAGAACCCCTTCTGGATGATGGGGCGACGATACTCGGTCGTGTTGAGGGGGAGTTGGTGAGAACGGGACGAGACCGCACACTCTCGGGGCAGTTCGTGGATGTCGAGTACACTGGCACCAGAAGTGGTGAGACACCTGCCTCACTCATGGAGTTGGCTGCAGAAGCGACGATTCATTTCCAAACGGAGGAGAAACGATACACGATCGGTGGCCGGGGAGCGGATCAAGAGGATATTGCTGCGAAGCGATTCACCGTCGAAGCCGTAGACGATTCCTGATTGCCGTCTCCGCCGGGAGTTAGGTCGATACATCCTGTTCGTGGGACAGGTGGGAAACTGTCGGAAGGGCTCCACTGAAGAGCGCTACGAGCAGGGCGAGAAGCAAGGCGGGAATGAACGCCACACGCAATGTCGTCGCGTTGGCGATTGCACCGATGATGACGGGTCCGATGGCGAACCCACCATACCCGGTGGTCGAGACGGCGGCGATTGCTGGCTCTGCTGGTGCATTCAGGTCGTAATTGCCCGCCATGCTCATGGAGACGGGCATGAGACCGGCGAGACCGAGACCAAGTAACGCCAAGCCAGCTAGCGAGACGAGGGGTTCGGCGACGAGCGTCAACGCGAGACCGAGCGCGGCGACAATCGCAGTAGTTCGAATGAACCGCTGTGAACCGAGTCGCACGACCGCGTAATCGGACAGAAACCGACCGAGCATCATCATGAGCGAGAATCCCCCGAATCCAAGTGCGGCGACGGTCGCAGATGTTCCCACACTGCTCTTGAGGAACACGGCGCTCCAGTCGTTTCCAACCCCTTCGATGAACAGCGCGCAGAATCCAATGGCGCAAAATCCGGCGAGCTTTCGGGACGGAAGGGTGAACGTGGGTTCCGTGCCGGAGTCGCCGTCCTTCGGAAGAAGCCACAGACTAGCGAAAATTCCCCCGGCGAGCAACGTCACGCCGACGATAGTGAAGTGTGTTCGAACCGAGAGTCCGAGCGTCGTTGCGACTGCACCGATCCCCGCACCGACCAACCCGCCTCCGCTGAACAGCGCGTGAAAACTGCCCATTATCTGTCCCGAGTAGCCGTGTTCGATACGCATCCCTTGGGCGTTCGCGGCAACGTCGGTCAGCCCCTTGCCGAAGCCGAACACGACGAGGGTAACAACGAGTGCGGTGAGTTTGTTGGCGAATGCAATCGAGAGGAGCGAGAGGCAGTACACAGGGAGTCCGATTCGAATTATCTTCCTCCCCCCGTGGTGAGAGACGAGCCATCCGCCTGCGACCAGTCCGACGATGCTCCCACACGCCAGTCCGAGCAATGCGAGTCCGATGTCGCCCGACGACGCTCCGACCGTGGAGCGGACTGCCGGAATTCGAACGGCCCACGTCGCAAAGACGACTCCCAACACGCTGAAGATGATGGAATCCGCGAGGCGGGCGTGGTGAGGCGTCTCCGAGCTGTCTCTTGGAAGGCTCATCGGACAACGATTGACTATCCGTGGCCATAAGAATTGTCAACTATCGTTACAATGGCTGTTGTAAAGCGCGCGCTTCCCCACCGATCCGGGTTATCTTCGGCTTGTAGCGTCCTTTTCCTGACAGGCTGCGGACAAATATTCACTATCGAATAGAGCCGTGAGTGTCGGTGGAACGTGCCGAACATAGTTTACATTTTTGACATTCGTCTGACGCACATTTATAGTGAAACCATCACGCATACGTTATATGACTAGCCAGCGCGACCGGATCGGCTCACTCGAATCACGGATGGAAGAACTAGAAGCGACGATTCGTGGCCTGACGGAAGAACTCGTGGACGCAAATCAGCGTATCCGCGAATTGGAGCAAGCACAGGAAGACAGCGAGGAATCGTCGCAGGTCGAAGAGGCTAAATCAGACGAGTCTAAGGACGAAACAGAAGAAGAAGAAGAGGAGTCCTCGGGACGCGACGACGACATCATCGTCGCGTAAGGACCGCTCCTCGCCCACGAGCAATCTATGCACATCAAAACGCTCGTCCTCGACAAGTTCAAGAGCTTCGGCCGGAAGACCGAAATCCCGTTTTACGAGGACTTCACCGTCGTCACCGGCCCGAACGGCTCCGGAAAGAGTAACATCATCGACAGCGTGCTCTTCGCGCTCGGGCTAGCCCGAACGCGGGGAATCCGCGCCGAGAAACTGACTGACCTCATCTACAACCCCGGCCACGATGGAGAGGACGCGACGAGTAACGGACCGCTCGAAGCGTCCGTGGAAGTGATTCTCGACAACTCCGATGGCACACTCGACCGGACGCAGGTCGTCAACGCCGCCGGAACGGACAACGTCGGCGATGTGAACGAAATCACCATCAAGCGACGGGTCAAGCAGACCGAGGACAACTACTACTCGTACTACTATTTGAACGGCCGCTCGGTCAACCTCTCGGACATACAGGATTTGCTCGCACAAGCGGGCGTGACGCCGGAAGGGTACAACGTCGTCATGCAGGGCGACGTGACCGGCATCATCAACATGACGCCGTTCGAGCGGCGCGAAATCATCGACGAAATCGCCGGCGTCGCGGAGTTCGACGCGAAACGTGACGCCGCCTTGGAAGAACTCGAAGTGGTCAAAGACCGCGTCGAGGAAGCCGAACTCAGAATCGAGGAGAAAGAGGACCGCCTCGACCAACTGCGAGACGAGCGCGAGACAGCGCTCGAATATCAAGGGTTGCGGGAGGAGAAAGAGGAGTACGAGGGCTATCTGAAGGCCGCCGAACTCGAAGAGAAACGCTCGGATTTGGACTCGACTCGGACCGACATCGACTCTCGAAAAGAGGAACTCGTCACCCTCCAGCGTGATTTGGACGAAAAGCAAGGAAAAGTCGTCCGACTGGAGGACAAACTCGAAACGCTCAACGCGGAAATCGAGCGCAAGGGTGAGGACGAACAACTCGCCATCAAGAGCGAAATCGAGGAGGTCAAAGGCGAAATCTCACGTCTCGAAGACAAAATCGAGACGGCCGAAGAGAAAATCTCGGACGCTGAAAACCGCAGACGGCAAGCCTTTGTCGAAATCGACCGCAAGCAGGAGACGATTGACGAATTGAGCGGCGATATCCGCGATATCAAAATCGAGAAGGCCTCGGTGAAGGGCGAAATCGGCACGAAGGAAGCGAAAATCGCCGAGATAGAGGAGGAAATCGACAACGTCGATACCGAGTACGACGAGGTGAAAGCCGACCTCGCCGAGAAGAAAGACGCGCTCGAAGCCGAGAAGAGCGAGAAAAACGAGCGCCAGCGCGAGAAGGACCGGCTGTTGGACGAGGCCCGGCGGCGCTCCGATGCGGTCAACGAGAAGCAGAACGAACTCGCGTCGGCCCGCGAACGGATTCCGGAGCTCGAAACCGAACTCGGCGATTTGGCCGACGAACTGACGAAGGCCGAACGAAACGCCGGACAGATTGAGGATGTGGTGTCCGACCTGAAAGACGAGAAGTCGGAGCTCCAGTCCGATTTGGATTCGGTCGAGCACAAAATCCAGTCCAAACAGCAGGAGTACGCGGAACTCGACGCACGGGCGAGCGAGAGCGGTGATTCCTCGTTCGGCCGTGCCGTTTCCACGATTTTGAACGGTGGACTGGACGGGGTTCACGGAGCAGTCGCCCAACTCGGCAGCGTGAGTCAGCAGTACGCGACGGCGTGTGAGACGGCCGCCGGTGGCCGACTGGCGCAAGTCGTCGTGGACGATGACAGCGTCGGCCAGCGCTGTATCGAATATTTGAAACAGCGGAACGCGGGCCGGGCGACGTTCCTGCCCATCACGAAGATGCGAAAGCGCCGACTCCCGTCGGTGCCGAACACCCCCGGTGTGGTCGATTTCGCGTACAACCTCATCGACTTCGATTCGGAGTACGCCTCGGTGTTCTCTTACATCGTCGGCGACACGCTCGTCGTGGAGGACATGGAAACCGCTCGCGACCTGATGGGCGATTTCCGCCTCGTCACGCTCTCGGGCGAACTCGTGGAGAAGAGCGGGGCGATGACCGGCGGGTCGACCAGCGGGTCGCGCTACTCCTTTTCGGCCTCCGGCAAGGGTCAAATCGAGCGCGTGGCGCGCCAAATCAACGAACTGGAGGACGAACGCCAGTCGATTCGAAGTTCCATCAACGGCGTGGAAGAGCGGTTGGACGACGCCCGCGACCGGCAGACTGACGCAACCGACCAAGTTCGCACCATCGAAACCGACATCGAGCGAAAGGAGTCCGAACTCGAATCCATCGAGGAGCGTATCGGTTCGCTACAGGACGAAATCGAGGAGGTGCAGGAAGAACGCGAGTCGGTGAACGAGCGGATGGAGAAACTCGATGCCAAGGTGGCCTCCCACGACGAGACATCGTGGATCCAGGGCGATATTTCGGAGTTAGAGAGCGAACTCGCGGATTCGAAGATTCCGGAGTTGACGAGTCAAGCCGACGAGGTGAACGCCGAAATAGACACGCTTTCGGACCGGATGGATTCGCTTGACGGCAAACTCAACGAACTCCAACTGGAAGCGCAGTACGCGGAAGATGCTATCGACGACCTCCACGATGACGTGGAATCCCGCAGAACCGGAAAGCAGAGCAGGAAGAACTCATCTCGGAACTGGAATCGGACATCGAAGACCGGGAGGAGACCCTGGAAGCGAAACGCGAGGCGGTCTCCGAACTCGAAGAGGAGCTATCCGAACTCAAAGAGGAGCGCGCCGAGCAGAAGGCGGAGTTGGGGGACGCGAAATCCGAACGCGATTCACAGCAGTCGAAAGTCGAAGCCGTCGAGAATCGGCTTGAAAGCCTCCAACGAAGTGCGAGTCGGCTTGAAGAGGAGGTTGCCGAACTCCGTGAGGAGGTCGGCGAGTACGACCCCGAGGACGTGCCGGACCACGACGAAGTGCAGGAAAACATCGACCGCCTCACGCGGGCGATGGAAGCGCTCGAACCCGTCAACATGCTCGCCATCGACGAGTACGACGAAGTCGACGAGCAGTTGGACGATTTGAAGGAGCGCAAAGCGACCTTAGTTGAGGAGCGGGACGGCATTCGGGAGCGCATCGATTCCTACGAAGCTCAGAAGAAAGAGACGTTCATGGAAGCGTTCGACGCCATCGACGAGCATTTCCAGGATATCTTCACGCGCCTCTCGGCCGGGTCGGGCGAGTTGTTCCTCGAAGACGAGGACGACCCGTTCGACGGCGGCCTGACGATGAAGGCCCAACCCGCCGACAAGCCCGTCCAGCGCCTTGACGCGATGAGTGGCGGGGAAAAGTCACTGACTGCGCTGGCGTTCATCTTCGCCATCCAGCGCTACAACCCCGCGCCGTTCTACGCGCTGGACGAGGTTGACGCCTTCCTCGACGCCGTGAACGCCGAGCGCGTCGGCGAGATGGTGGACGAACTGGCGGGCGATGCTCAGTTCGTCGTGGTCTCGCATCGCTCCGCGATGCTCGACCGCTCGGAGCGCGCAATCGGGGTGACGATGCAGGGGGACAACGTGAGCAGCGTGACCGGTATTCGGTTGGATGGAGAGCAGGAGGTGCCTGCGGATGACTGAGGAGTTTTCTCCGAAAACTCCAGATACGAGCGGCGAAGCCGTGAGCGAGGAATCAAATGACGTTCCACTCTCCATCGTTGACCACGAGCGGGAGCGGGACGATTCGATTTCCGACCTCAAACCGGATGACTCGGACGACGAAGTCGAACCGGTCGAACTGCTGGTTCAACTGGCGGAGGAGGGAGAAATCGAACCGTGGGATATCGATATCGTGGACGTGACGGACAAGTTCCTCGCGCGGTTGGACGGGGCGGACCTGCGCACGTCCGGTCGGGCGCTGTTTTATGCGAGTGTCCTCCTCCGGATGAAGAGCGATGCGCTGCTTGCGGACGACGAACCCGAGGAGGAAGAGTTGGAACCGTGGGAAGCGCCGATGGCGATGGACGAGTCGGACGGCTTTGACCCCATCGCGTCGCTCGAAGACGAGATGGAGCGCCGTCTCGACCGGAAAAATGCCCGGGGGACGCCGGAGACGCTGGACGAACTCGTGCGCGACCTGCGCGAGCATGAACGCGGATCGTGGTGGAAGGAGTCACGAACCTACGACACCAGCGGGTCGCCCCAGGGGTTCCAGCGGGGGACTCAGACGCTCGATTATCACTCCGGCGACGACATGCGGTTCGATGACGAACCGACGGAGTCGGAGGTGACAGGTACTACACACGACGAACACATCGAGACGGTTATCGAGGACGTTCGGGAGGCGCTGTTCGAACAGTACGAAGCGGGGCGAACGGAAGTGCTGTACGCTGAGATAGAGATGGTCGGTTCGACGCGTGTGATGACGTATCTCGCGCTGCTGTTTCTGGCTCATCGCGGCACCCTCATGCTCGACCAGGACGACCTGTTCGGCGACCTCTGGGTGCAGGATGCGCGTGGGGACGAAGAAGAAGAACCGCCGGAACTGCTCGCTGATTAATCGAGGGTCGATTCGAGCGCGTCCATCGTTTTCTCGACGCGTGAGTCCGTCGCGTTGTAGCCCATGTGACCGATGCGGAGAATGTCGGTTTCCATCTCCCCGAGTCCGGTGGCGACGAGGATATCGTGGTCGTCGTACAGTCGCTGCTGGATTTCTTTTGCCTGCCCCTCGATTTCGAAGGCCGTCACAGTGGGCGAGCACAAGGATTCGGAACCGGGGAACGGGGAGAGTCCGAGGTCTTCGCCCCGCTTGCGGCACTGTTCGGCGACGGTTTCGTGGCGGGCAAAGACGTTCTCTCTGCCTTCGTCCAGAATCCGATTCAACGACGCCTCCAGCGCGTAAAGGTTCGAGACGAGGTGAGTGTATGGCAGAAACGAGAGGTCGGCGTCCTGCCACGGGGCCAAACTGGTGTAGAAACCGTCCTGTTCGGTTTCCTCGACTTTCTCCCACGCCGCGTCGCTGACCGACATGGTGGTCAGACCGGGCGGCGAACTGAAACACTTCTGGGATGCACCGAGACACACGTCGATATTCTCGACCGGGACCTCCGTTCCGCCGAGCGACGACACAGCATCGACGACGGTCAGCACACCTGCGTCTTGGAGCGTTTCGAGAATTTCATCAAAGTCGTTCAGCAGGCCGGTCGGCGTCTCGCAGTGCACCATCGTCGCGGCGGCGAAGTCTCCGGATTCGACGAGTTCGGCGATTTCGTCGGGGTCGAACGGTTCGGTGTACTCGGCATCGTGAACGGTGGGAGTGCCACCGGCCTGCTCTACGAAATCCGCAAAGCCGTCACCGTACAGGCCGTTGGCCAGACAGAGTACGTCGTCGCCCCGCGCCACCAGTGACTCGACGGCAGTTTCCAGCCCAAGGATGCCCTCGCCGCCGAGAATGACCATCTCGTCGTCCGTGCCGTATACGCGCGCCAGTTTGTCGAGCAGGGTTTCGTAGTACGATTCGAACGCCGGGTCCACATCGGGATTCATCGCCGGTTTCGCCATCGCCTGTCGAACGTCCTCGGGGACGGCAGTCGGTCCCGGCGTCATCGTGAGCGTGTTCTCGTCCATGGTTGCTATGGGTTCGCGGTCGGAGTTAAACTGTTCCTGTCCCACGGGACTGTTCCACGGATAGACGTGAACCGTTCTGACCACAGTCGTGTTTACATATTTAACAAAATCAACGATATTTATAATCATTATTGGGATTATCAGCTGAAAACCAAAGGATTGTAGTTATTCGTCATAGATTTCCATTCTGGAGGCATTCGTCTTGGATAACGCTGTCAGGAGTTCTGAAACGAATCGTTTTATTTACATAACTGCCGCAATTGCGGCGTTGAACGGGTTGTTGTTCGGATTCGATACTGGCATCATCTCGGGAGCGCTGTTGTTCATCGACAAGAGTTTCGGTCTCACGCATTTTACACAGGAAATCATCGTCAGCGCCACGCTCGTCGGCGCTATCGTCGGAGCGGCCGCTGGTGGGCGCTTGGCGGACCGGTTGGGACGACGCCGACTCATGGTCGCCGGCGCGTGCGTGTTCTTCGGTGGCTCGCTCGTTATGGCATTCTCGCCGAACGTGCCGGTGCTCGTCGTCGGTCGTCTCGTTGTCGGCTTCGCCATCGGCGTCGCGTCGATGGTCGGACCGCTCTACAACTCCGAAATCGCGCCGCCGAAAATTCGCGGCTCGTTGGTCTCGCTTAACCAACTCGCCGTGACATCGGGCATTCTACTCGCGTATCTAGTCAACTACGCGTTCAAGGGGTCGGGCGGTTGGCGCTGGATGCTCGGAATGGGTGTCGTACCGGCGGTAGCGCTCGCACTCGGGATGTTCTTCATGCCCGAAAGCCCACGCTGGCTTATCGAGAACGGACGACTGGACGAAGCGCGGTCGGTCCTTTCCCGAACCCGTTCGGACGACCGTATCGAGGCGGAAATCGAGGAAATCAAAGAGGCGAAACAGGTTGAGGAAAACGGCGTTTCGAACCTGCTGGAATCGTGGATTCGCCCGGCACTCGTCGTCGGCGTCGGCCTTGCCATCCTCCAGCAGGTGACGGGCATCAACACCGTCATCTACTACGCGCCAACCATCTTCAAATCGACCGGTTTCGGGGCGTCCGCGTCCATTCTCGCCACCGTCGGCGTCGGACTCGTCAACGTCGGCGCAACGGTCTGTGCAGTGTTCCTCGTGGACCGTGTCGGTCGGCGTCCGCTCCTGCTCGTCGGACTCACCGGCATGTCGCTCGCACTCGGTGGACTGAGCGCCGTGTTCTTCCTTCCCGGGTTGTCCGGTGTCGTCGGCTGGGCCGCCGTGGGATGTCTTATGTTCTACGTCGGCTTTTTCGCCATCGGGATGGGACCGGTGTTCTGGTTGCTCATCGCCGAAATCTACCCGCTGCAAGTCCGCGGGTCGGCCATGGGCGTCGTCACCGTGGCCAACTGGGCGGCCAACCTCCTCGTCTCACTGACGTTCCTCACGCTCATCAACGGCGGCGCGTTTTCCGGATTCGATTTCGGCGGCATCGGACGACCGGGAACGTTCGGACTGTACGCGGGGCTGAGCGTCTTCTCCCTGCTATTCGTCTATTGGAAGGTGCCGGAGACGAAAGGACGTTCGCTCGAAGAAATCGAGGCCGACCTGCGGGGCGGCACGAGCGGAAAGTACGCCGATGCAACGACGGAGACGGCCGAAAACGCGGACTGACGTTCATCGGAACCGAACTCGTGTCGGATCATGCGAACGATTAACTGTCAGTGTAACTCATTTTTAGGGGATGTCTTGCCCTTCGACGCTGGCCGCCCGTATTCGGCGGGCCGTGACCAAAATCGGTGTCCCGATACTGCTGGCATACCTCTTTTTCGGGATGGATTGGCCGGTCCCAAATCTGGTGCTGCTGGGACTCTATTTCAGCCTCATATTTTTCGTGCTCGATTCGAATTTGGTTCAGTATCCTCGCTCTACGGTCGGTATCGAACGTCGGGTGACCACGGAACCGGTGGACGAAGAGACCGACTGTAGCGTCTGTGATTCGACCACCGAGACCGGACAGCGACGGACATACACGAAACAGGCGGTGCTGTTCGGCCTTCCCCTCTGGACGCTCGACTGGGGCGAAAACGACTACTGTTCGTCCTGTTTCGACGACGAGGTCCACGATTCCGACAGCGAACCCATTCACGAATCGGAACGAAACGAACAACGTGAACCCGAACTCAACTGAACGGGAATGAACGTCGAACTGAGCTGAAACCGACCCGACCGACTCAGTCGAGATACTGTCCGGCGAGCAACTCGACTTCCTCGCGCGTCTCCTCCGGAATCGCTTCCGTCGGGGTGTTGATGGTCCCTTCCAGCGCGTGGGCACAGTCACACTCGCGCTCGTCGGGCATCGACCGAATCGCGTGCTCCACGACTTCCTTGATGGCGTCCTCGTTTTTGGCCGCGTTCTCCAGCACTTCCTCCAACGTGACTTCGCTGTCTTCTTTCCACACGTCGTAGTCCGTGACGCCCGCCACCGTCGCGTAGCACATCTCGGCCTCGCGGGCGAGTTTCGCCTCCGGAATCGCCGTCATGCCGATGATTTCGAAGCCCTGGGCGCGATAGAACTCGCTCTCGGCGCGTGTCGAGTACTGCGGGCCTTCGATGCAGACGTAGGTGCCGCCGGAGTGGTGGTCGGCATCCGTCGCCTCGGCGCTCGCGTCCGTGAGGTGGTCCACCATGTGCGGACAGTACGGGTCGGCGAAGGGCATGTGAACGACCATGCCGTCCCCAAAGAACGTCGACGTTCGGTGTTTCGTGCGGTCGAAAATCTGGTCCGGAATCACGAGCGTTTGCGGTGGCAGTTCCTCACGCAGGCTCCCGACCGCATTGCTCGCCAGAATTCGTTCCACGCCCAACTGCTTCAGCGCGTAGATGTTTGCCCGGTAGGGCGCTTCCGTCGGCGTCTGCTGGTGTTTCGGGCCGTGTCGCGGCAGGAAGGCAACTTCTGCCCCCGCAATTTCCCCGATGGTAACCGGTGCGCTGGGTTCGCCAAACGGAGTCGTCACTTCCTCTTTTCGCGTGTTTTCGAGCGGCAGTGCGTCGTAAATTCCACTTCCGCCAATGAAACCAATCATGGTTTCATTCGTTTCGGCGGCCACCTAAACGACACGGATTCACCCCCTCGGGTTCTGAATGGCGCTACTGTGGACCGAACGAATTGGGTGAGCAACCGCGGGACGACTCGGCGGAACTGCTCGACTGAATTGTATTTATCCACCTTCCATTCCAATCGTCTTCGGATGCGGTTCGTTTTCGTCTTCGGCCATGCCGAGATACAGTGCGGAGTTGACCAGTCCGACGTGGCTGAACGCCTGTGGGAAGTTGCCCAACTGCTGGCCCGTCTCGGGGTCGATTTCCTCGGCGAGCAGGCCGAGCGGACTCGCATATGAGCAAACCGACTCGAACACTTCGCGGGCTTCCTTGACGCGCCCGGACTGTGCCAGCGCGGACGACAGCCAGAACGAACAGATGACGAACGCACCTTCGTCGCCCGGCAGGCCGTCTTCGGCGTCGTAGCGCTTCACAAGACCGTCGGTTTCGAGGCGGTCGCGGATGGAGTCGATGGTGTTCTGTACCTTCTCGTCGTCGAACGGGAGGAAGCCGACGACGGGAATCAGCAACGCTGTCGCGTCGAGCGCGTTGTTGTCGTACGCTTGGGTGAAACTCTCGATATCCTTGTCGTAGCCGTGTTCGAGAACGTCGCCCCGAATCATGTCGCGTGTTGCCGTCCACTCCTCAGTGGGTGCGTCGAATCCCCGTTCGTCGGCGATTCGCAGGCCTCGGTCGAGGGCAACCCAGCACATCACTTTGGAGTGGACGAACTGGTCCGGGCCACCACGGACCTCCCAGATGCCGGCGTCCGGTTTGTCCCACACCTCGCAAACGTGTTCGACGATTCCGCGAATCGCTTCCCAGTCGTCGGCGTCGAAGTCGTCGCCGTCCGACGTCTCGTATATCGCCAAGAGGAGTTCGCCGAAAATGTCGAGTTGCCGCTGGTCTTTGGCTCCGTTGCCCACACGTACCGGCGTGGAACCGCGATAGCCGGAGAGGTACTCGAGCGTTTTCTCCGTCAACTCGGAGTTTCCGTGGAGACCGTACAGCGGTTGCAGTTTGGTCGGATGCTCGGCCTGACTGAGGTTGAGGAACCAATCGAAGTACGATTCGGCCTCGTCGGTATGCCCGAGGTTGGCCAGCGCTTGAATCGTGAACGCGGCGTCACGAATCCAGTTGTACCGATAATCCCAGTTTCGAACGCCGCCGATGTTCTCCGGAAGCGAGGTGGTCGGTGCGGCACAAATCGCGCCCGTCTCGCGGTGGGTAAGCAGTTTGAGCACCAGCCCCGACCGGACGGCGAGGTCGTGGGAGTCCTCGCCGAACACACAGCCGTCAGGGCAGTCGTGTGCCCAGTCGCGCCAGAACTCCGCTGTTCGCTCCAGTTCTGCCTCACAGTCCTCTTCGTCCGCCCCGCTCTTCTCGTTGTACGCCAGGACGAACCACACCGATTCACCCTCGGCCACTGACCAAATCGCGCTGGCGGTTCCGCCCTCCACGTCGAAATCGGTACCTCCGGTGAGGAAGAAGGAGCCGTCGTCATCGTGACCGGGGATGTTTCCACCGTCGCCATCATCGTCGGTCCCACCGTCATCCCCGCTCGTGATTCGAATACCGCTGTCATTGGCCGTTAGCTCTGTCTCACCGTGGGCGTAGTTGAGTTTGGGATTGAACGTCAGTTCGAGTTCGACATCGCCTTCCAAGCCCTCGACTTTCCGGTACACTGCTCGCTCCATGCCGTCGTTACGGACGGGCATGAAGTCCGAGACACGAACCCGGCCGGAGTCGGTCTCGAACGTGGTCCGTAACACGTTCGTCGAATCGAGATACGATTGTTCCGACTCGAAGGCGAGCATGGGCTGGATTTGCCAGTGGCCGCCCTTCTCGGCGTCCAGTATGCTGGCGAACACGCTCGGCGATTCGACGTGTGGCATGGGAAGCCACTCGATACCGCCTTCGTCGTTGACCAGCGCACAGGTTTCCAGATTTCCGATGATTCCATACCGTTCGATGGGAAAGTATCGGGTCATTGTCGCCTCTCTGCGGAAAACCGCTTCATATCTATAACACCACGTACAAAGGAATTGAACCTTTGGGCGGGGGGTGCATCGATTCGAACGAAAAGCGGCGTAGGTTTTTGTGTGATGACGGGACCACACCGACCCAGTGGGACACCGAGCACTCGTCGCCTACGAGCGACCCGACGGCCGCTACGACAGACAGTACACACAGTGGGGCGCAACTGACCTCTCGCTACGACATCGAATCACGGCAGAAACCCCGTTCGCAGCGAAAAGAGCAGTTGATGGGGACAACCGACACCCGCGATGGACGCCCGCCATCGACCCGACGCCGCACGCCACTGCGCTGTCGTTCGAGGACGCGATTCGGTTCGAGTACCAAATTTTCGAGGCGTTTTTCGTCGTCTCGCTCGCGTGGGCTGTCACCGTCTATCTCCCGCTGTGGTTCGGCACGACCATCGACGCGGGCGCACTCGTCACGGTTCGGAACGAGGCCGACGCGAGGGACGTTCGTCGGTGGTTTCGCGCGACACGGGCGGTCGTTCGGGACATGGTTCGGACGGAAGTGCTTGACGCTGACGACGCCGTGGACTACCTAGATTCCCGCGTTACCGAGTGGGCGGGCGACCGCAGGGAGGTGATTCGCACGCCCTGATGGCAATTGGCTTTTATTCGCTAACCATCTACCAACAGCCAGTGACGCAAACGAACGATGGGAGCGCCCGCGACTCCCACCCCGAACCCGACACGCTCCTGACACCGACCCACGAAGCGGCACTGACCCACGTCGAGACCGCCATCGCAAACGGCGACCTCCTGACCCTGTTCGGTCGCTGTACCGTGGAGTACGACGGCCGCGCCGAGAGCTATCTCGGGTCCGGTGACCGCCTCGTCGTCCTCAAACCCGACGGGACTGCACTGGTCCACACCGAGGAAGGCCAGAAACCCGTCAATTGGCAACCACCGGGTGGGACGTTCGCGGTCGAGCTCGTGGATGGGCGTCTCCGCGTCGGTAGTCGAAGGGACAGCCCCGCCGAATCGTTGGACGTTCATTTCGAACGGCTCGTGCAGGTTTCGGCGTTCGACGTAACGGACGCGAAGGAACTGTCGCTCGCCGGAACCGAAGAGGACCTCCGACAACGAATCCTGGACGACCCGGACCTCGTAGAAGCCGGATTTACCCCGTTGGCGACCGAGCGCCAGACTGCGGCGGGAGCCATCGACATCTACGGCACGGACGAGGACGGAACGACGATGGTGGTCGAACTCAAGCGGCGGCGCGTCGGCCCGGATGCGGTGGGCCAACTCCGGCGTTACGTTGACGCACTTCAGCGTGACCTCCACGCTGGGGCCGAGGTTCGCGGCGTGTTGGTCGCACCGTCCGTCACCGAACGCGCCCGCAACATGCTCGCCGAAAGCGGGTTGGAGTTCGTCTCGCTGGCTCCCTGAAAATCAGTCCAACTGCGCTTTCAGCCTGTCGAGCAGTTGCAAGGCTTCGAGCGGTGTCGTGTCCGCGACGTTGGTTCGCCGGAGTTCGGATAGGACGTCGTTCGAGTCGGATGGCGTGGAATCAACGGAATCCGACGGATTCAGTGAATCCATCTCGTCTACACCGGCGTCCGATTCCTCCGTTTCGTTCTCCTCTGACAACAGTTCTTTCGACCGGCGGATGACCGATTCCGGGACTCCCGCGAGTCCGGCTACTTCGACGCCGTAGGAGGCCATCGTCGCGCCCTCCGAGATGTGGTGTTCGAAGACCACTTCTCCGTCGCGTTCGCTCGCGGCGAAGTGGAGGTTGACGGCGTTTGGCAGGTCATCGGCGACGTGGGTGAGGTTGTGATGATGCGTGGCAAACAACGTCTTCGCGCCGATTTCGTCGTGGACATGCTCGGTCACGGAGCGAGCGATGGCGAAGCCGTCCGTCGTGCTGGTTCCCCGGCCGACTTCGTCCAGCAGAATCAGCGACCGGTCGGTGGCGTTCCGAAGGATATCCGCGAGTTCGGTCATCTCGACCATGAACGTCGAGCGGCCGCCCGCGATATCGTCGCTTGCGCCGACGCGAGTGAACACACGGTCCACCAGTTCGAGTCGCGCTTCGTCGGCGGGGACGAAACTGCCGACCTGCGCCAGAATCGTGATGAGTGCGACCTGCCGCATGTAGGTGGATTTCCCGGCCATGTTCGGGCCGGTGATGACCGCGAGCGTGTCGCGGTCGAAGTGGGTGTCGTTCGGCACAAAGGAAGACTGGGTTCGCTCCACGACAGGGTGGCGACCGTTCCGAATCTCGATACCCTCGGAGACGATTTCCGGCCGCGAGTAGCCGTGTTTGGCGGCGACTTCGGCAAGCGCGACGAGCGTGTCGAGTTCGGCCAGCGTCTCCGCGAGCGATTGCACGCGTTCGGATTCCTCGGCCACGGCCGCACGGACATTGCGGAAGAGGTCGTACTCCAACTCGTCGGCGCGCTGTTCGGCGCGGACGATTTCGTCCTCTCGCTCCTTGAGCTCCGGCGTGTAGAACCGCTCGGAGTTTTTGAGCGTCTGCCGTCGGGTGTAGTCGTCGGGCACCTTGTCGAGGTTCGGGTCGGTGACCTCGATGTAATAGCCGTGGACCTGATTGTAGCCGACCTTCAGCGAGCCGATGCCGGTCCGCTCGCGTTCGCTCGCTTCGAGGTCGTCTATCCACGCCTTTCCGGAGCGTTCGGTCTCGCGGAGGTCGTCCAGTTCGTCGTCGTAGCCCAACTTGATGACGCCGCCTTCCGTGATTTCGATGGGTGGTTCCTCGGGAATGGCGCGACCGATTCGGTCGCGCACGTCGGTCATCTCGTCCAGATTGCCGTGGAGGGTTCGGAGCTTGGAGGATTCGACACCCTCCATCGCTGCCGCGATGTCGGGCACCACGTCGAGAGTTGCTTTCAAGGAGCGCAAGTCACGGGCGTTGGCCCGGCCGCGCGAGACGCGGGAGATGAGCCGTTCGATGTCGTAGACGTTCCGCAGCAGTTCGTGTGTGTCTTCGCGTGCTCGAACCTTCGTCGTCCACTCTTCGACTGCGTCGAGTCTATCCTCGATTCGGTCTTGTTCGAGGAGAGGCCTGCGGAGCCAATCCGTGAGTTTGCGACTGCCGAGCGCACAGGCGGTTTCATCGAGGATGCCGACGAGCGTTGCTTCCTCCTGTCCGTGAACGGCACGGGGGGAGAACAGTTCGAGGCTTGTGAGCGCCACCGCATCGAGGAGCATGTACGAGCGCGGGTCGTATCTCGTGAGATGGTTGAGATAGTCGAGACGGGCTGATTCGTCGTCCGAATAGTTGCCCATTCCCTCACCGCCACGGACGTACTCGGCGTACGAGAGCAGCGCGCCGCAGGCGCGGATTTCGGCGTCCGTGGCGAGCAAGCGTTCCGGCGGGCCGAAGTACTCCGCCACGAGGGTTGTCGCGCCGTCGATGTCGAACGTGGCTTCCTCGTAGGTCGTCACCATGCAGTCGGCGTCGAAGATGTCGTTTTCGTCGCCAGCCAGTGCCGGGGCGACGATGGCTTCAGTGGGGGCGAACCGTTCCACTTCGCTACGGACCTCACTCTCGGTTTCGACCGTGGTCGCGTAGAAGTCGCCCGTCGAAACGTCGAGGATGGCGAGACCGTAGTCCTCGTCGCGGGTGAGGCAGGCGACGAAATTGTTGTCATCGCCGTGGAGCAGTTCGTCCTCGGTCAGGGTGCCGGGTGTGACGACGCGGGTGACGGCCCGTTCAACGACACCAGAAGCGTCCGCCGGGTCCTGCACTTGGTCCGCCACTGCCACGCGATAGCCTGCGTCGAGGAGGGCTTCGATGTACGATTCGGCGTTGTCGATGGGAATCCCGGCCATCGGGTACGTTCCCGTGTTGTCCTCGCGCTGCGTGAGCGTGATTTCCAGAATTCTGGAACACTGCTCGGCGGCGTCGCAGAACGTCTCGTAGAAGTCGCCGACCTGAAACAGTACCATCGAATCGTCGTACTGCCGACACAACTCGAAGTACTGACGCATCATCGGCGTCAGCTCGCCGCTGTGCTCGGCCATCTGCTCGGGTGCCCCCAACGCCGCGTCCATGCGAGAAACCCAGTGCCCGTGTGGCAATAAGCCACCGGAATTTTCGTGGAGAGTCGGCTATCGCTCGTCCACGAACGCCACGTCGTAGAGGTGGTACTCCGCCGTGGCGAGTTCGAGCGCTCCGTCCATGTGTTCGCGCACGTCGGGACGCTCGAAGATGGCTTCGTAGTCGGCGTCGCTCTCCCACTGAGCGTAGTTGACCACGCGCTCGCCGTCCTGACTGCGGTGGATGTTCGCGGAAACGAATCCGGGGAGGTGGCGCATGGTTTCCTCGGTCGCATTCGAGAGGAGTTCAACGAGTTCGTCCTGTGTTTCGGGACTCACGGTGAACACGTTGATGAGCGTCGTCAGGTCCGTCGTTTCGTCGATGGTCGTCATGGGAAACCGTTCGTCGTTTGGTAGCAAATACGTTCCCGGTGAGACGACTCCTTCCGGTGAGCGTACATCGTTTCAATAGAGTTAAGTGTAGTCGGCCATTCCAAAGTGAAGGTTACTGATGAACGTTCGGACAGGTCTCTCGTATGGTGACGTACTACTGGTGCCGCAACGCTCCCCGGTCGATAGCCGGAGTAACGTCTCGCTGACGACGAATCTCACATCGAATCTCGAACTCGACACACCGCTTCTGAGCGCGCCGATGGACACCGTGACCGAGACGGACGCCGCAATCGAACTCTCGGAGTTGGGTGGCTTCGGCACTATTCACCGATTTTTAAGCATCGAGGAACAGGCCGAGCAGGTTCGGGCCGTGAAGGACGCGGGCGGCCTCGTCGGTGCCGCCGTCGGCATCAACGAGGAGTTCCTCGACCGGACGGAAGCCACTCTCGACGCGGGCGTGGACTGCATCATGGTCGATGTCGCACACGGCCACATGGAGCGCTGTCTCGACGCCGTGGCCGAAATCAAGACGGAGTTCCCGGACGCCGAACTCGTCGCCGGCAACGTCGTGACTCCTGAAGCGGTTTCGGACCTCTACTCGGCAGGCGCGGACGGCGTGAAAGTCGGTGTCGGTCCCGGCTCCCACTGCACAACCCGAAAAGTCGCCGGGGCTGGCGTCCCGCAACTCACCGCCGTAGACGATTGTGCGGAGAAAGCCGAGGAGTTGGGTATTCCAATCGTCGCCGACGGGGGGATTCGAACATCCGGCGACGCCGTCAAGGCACTCATGGCTGGCGCGGACACCGTCATGATGGGCAGCTTCTTCGCCGGAACTGACGAAGCTCCCGGCGAGACAGTCACTATCGACGGAAAGACGTTCAAGCGCTCGCGCGGCATGGCCTCCACCGCCGCAAACGAGAATCGTACTGACAAAAATCTCACCCCAGACGCCGACGAGGGAATCTCCGGCCTCACCGAGTACAAAGGCCCCCTCGCCGACGAAACCGAAACCTTCCTCGCCGGAATCCGCTCCGGGTTGAGTTACTGCGGTGGTCACGATATCGCCGCCGCGCGGGAAAATGCGGAGTTTATTCAAGTGGCTCCGAGTGCGAGAGAGCGAGAGGGAGCGCATTCGGTTTTCGTGGGCGTGGACTCCGAAGAGGAGAAAGCGAAACTCGCTCCACTTCAATAAGCAAAACGACGAATTGAGGATTGGTTTTGGGATTGTGATGGTGTGAGCGCAGCAACTGCGAACCGGTAGTTGAACATCCTTGGCCATTCGCTACGAGACGATTCTTCTGGTATTGTGACCGTGACTACCGAGAAGACCACCTCGAAAGCCCCCGCCCCGCACCACATCCTCCCCAGCCGATTCGCTCCGCGAGAGCAGAGTTCTCCCGTGCTCCCGTTTGCTTTGCTCACGAGGACTCCGGTCGCCGACGCTCCCTCCGTCATCCCTCGCACGCTATCGGCATTGACCGTCGGCCGACTGCCGAGCGTTGCTCGGCAATTACACCGCTCACCCAGAGGTTTCTCCGAAACCTCGCTGGCCTCCGGCCGGTGCCAGCGCGTGCCATCCGGTTGGACGGGCTGGCCGATACGGGCCAACCACACGGCGCGCGAAGTTCTCGTGAACCGGGCGGGACCGAAGGTCCCGCTGGAAGCCGGCGCAAGCGCCGGCGACGCAGTGAGCGAGTGGCTCGTCAGAGCGTTGCTCTGACGGTGGCACACAGCAGTGCGCCCGCGCGAGGGACGAGCGACCGGATGGGAGCGAGGAGGCTGGGGAGGCATGTGGTGCGGCGGCGGTTGCGGTGCGGAGGGACTGAAAGGGGCCGCCCGCTCGCGTTTACCGTTGTCGCTTGCGTGGGCAATTATCCGCGCGAGCGTTGCGGAGAGCGCGGATATCCCGCGCAACGACCGCGAACGGGCGAGGGCTTTCGAGGTAGTCTTCCCAGTAACTGCACTCGCAAAATCACCAAACTCCTCTGTTCGTAGCGGGGGCTTTCGAGGTAGTGTTCTCGGTAGTTGCAACCCCAACAGAACCAAGCTCACTCCGACGAAGAGAGCGGATGGAGACTCTCGACACCTGTCTCCTAGCAACTTCACTCGCAAAATCAGAACCAAACGCTACCCCATTTCGGAGCGAATCTTCCAAAAAAATCCACGTCACATCGAACGGTGATTAAAGTCGAATCGGTCGATTCGCCGGGGTGGAATCCGCCTCCTTCGGGTTCAATGGCGGTACTTTCGAGCGACAACCCGTGCTCCTCGAATACGTCGTGCACATCGGGAAGCACACCGGGCGTCAGGTCGTCGGATTCGACACCCCGCAATCGAAGGAGCGTCTGGTCAGTGGCAATACGTTTTTCCGGAGAAGATTTGTTGTTCGACATAGTTCCGTCGGTGAATCAAACGGGGTCGGTGACTCTAGCACCTGCCTTTCGGCAATACCTCGTATTGCTCCGTCCGAGATGCCAGTTCGTGGGGCGTTATTTCTATTAGTCTTTCCAGTTGTCTGATGGGACAACGGGAGAGTATAGACACACAAAACGGACCAATTCCACGAATCAGCACGGATTTGTGCCCAGCGGAAATACTCTCCGTATGACCGACATCGGGAAGATCGACCGCGACTTTTTCGACCAACACATCTACCCCTATCTCGGCGCGGAGCGCGAGGACGAACTCCTCGGGCCGAAACACGGCGTTGACTTCGGTGTAATCGAGCTTGCCGGCGACCACGTTGTCACGCTTGCTACGGACCCTATCTCGCTTCTGCCGGAACTCGGCTTCGAGAAGGCAGGATGGTTCGCGTTCCACGTCGTGATGAGCGACGTGGCGGTGAGTGGCCTGCGCCCCACCCACCTCGCGGTGGATTTCAACCTGCCGCCGGAAATCTCGGACGAGGAGTTCGCCACCGTCTGGAAAACCTTCGACCGCGAAGCGAAGGAGTTGGGCGTGAGCGTCGTTACGGGCCACACCGCGCGCTACTCCGGCTGTCAGTACCCGTGGGTCGGCGCCGCGACGACGCTGGCAGTTGGCGACAAATCGAACCTCGTCCGACCCGACGGCGCACGACCGGGCGACCGGGTGCTGGTGACGAAGGGGCCAGGCGTGGAGACGGCAGGCTTTCTGGTGACGCTGTTTGAGGACCAAATCGACCTGCCGGAATCCACCATCGAGCAAGCAAAGGAGCGATTCTACGACATGAGTCCGGTGGAGGACGCCCTCGTCGCAGCGGCGGCGGGTGGCGTGACCGCCATGCACGACGCGACGGAGTGCGGGATTCACGGGGCATTGGTCGAGATGGCGCGCTCGGCCAACGTTTGCTTCGACGTGAGCCACGACGGCGTGCCAATCCTCCCGGGCGTGCTGGAAGCCTGCGAGTTCTTCGATATCGACCCGTGGGCGTCCACGACCGAGGGAACGCTCGTTCTGACGGTCGAAGCCGAGGCCGCCGACACCGTCCTCGACGCATTCTCCGACGCCGGGATTCCGGCGGCCGAAATGGGTACGGTCGTGGAGGGCGATGGCGTTTACGTCGATGGCGACCGAATCGAGCATCCCGACGTAGACGCCTCGTTGCAGGTGTTCGCCGACTTGATGGCCGACCGGGAGTGAACACCACCGATAAATACAACCAAGTAATATCACGACGTGATGACCGACCTCGGCAAAGTAGACAGCGAGTTCTTCGAGGAGTACATCTTCCCGCACCTCGGCGCGGAGCGCGACGATGTGACGTTAGGGCCACAGCACGGCGTCGATTTCGGGGTATTCGAGGTTGGCGAAAATGCAATCGCCACAGCCACGGACCCCATCTACGTCATGCCCTCGCTCGGCTTTGAGCGGGCGGCGTGGTTCGCGTTCCACATCCTGATGAGTGACGTGGCAGTGAGCGGCCTGCGACCGACCCATCTGGCAGTCGATTTCAACCTGCCGCCGGAAATCACGGACGAGCAGTTCGCTACCGTTTGGCAGACGTTCGACCGCGAAGCGAAAAAGCTGGGCGTCAGCGTTGTCACCGGCCACACCGCCAGATACGCGGGCTGTAACTACCCGATGGTCGGCGGAGCCACCGCAATAGCCGTCGGGAATCCGGACGATGTCGTCCGGCCGAACGGCGCACACCCTGGCGACCACGTGCTGCTCACGAAAGGACCGGCAGTCGAGGCGACGGGTCTGCTGAGCAACCAGTTCGAGGACCTGATGGGCCTCCCAGCGGAGACCGTCGAACAGGCGAAAGAACGATTTTACGACATGAGTCCGGTCGAAGACGCCCGAATCGCAGCGGAATCGGGGGACGTGTCGGCCATGCACGACGCGACGGAGGGCGGTGTGCACGGCGCGCTGACCGAGATGGCGGCCGCGAGCGGGGTTCACCTCGACGTGAGCCACGACGACGTGCCGGTTCTGCCGGGCGTACTGGAGGCCTGCGAGTTCTTCGACATCGACCCGTGGTGCTCCATCAGCGAGGGAACCCTGTTGCTGGCCGTCGCGCCGGAGGACGCCGACGGCGTCCGCTCGGCGCTCGAAACCGAAGGAATCCCCACCGGAGATATCGGTGAAGTTCGGGAGGGCCACGGCGTCACTGTGGACGGCAAGAAAATCGACCATCCCGAGGTGGACCCGTTCTGGGCCGCCTTCGAGGAGTTCATGGAAAAATCAAATGAGTAGAAAACCAGCACCGGTCTCCCTCCCCGTCGCGCTGACCATCGCCGGCAGCGATTCGGGCGGCGGCGCGGGGATTCAGGCCGATTTGAAGACGATGGAAGCCCACGGCGTGTTCGCCACCAGCGCCATTACGAGCGTCACGGCACAGAACACGCAGGGAGTCGAGGGGTTTGCCACGCTCCCCGTCGAAGAGGTCGAAGCCCAGTGCGCCGCCGTGCTCTCGGATTTCGACGTGCGGGCGGTGAAGACGGGGATGCTCGCTGAGGCGCCGGTCGTCCGGAGCGTCGCCGAGCAAGTATCGGAATTGGACATTCCGGTCGTCGTGGACCCCGTGATGGTCGCGGCTTCAGGCGACCGACTGCTCGACTCGGCGGGTGAGGAGGCCTACGAAGACCTGTTCGAGCACGCGATGCTCGTCACGCCCAACACGGACGAGGCCGAAGTTCTGACGGGCATCGAGCTAACGGACGACGAGAGCGCCGCGGCAGCGGGCGAGGCGCTCCGCGAGATGGGTGCGGACGCCGCGCTCGTGAAGGGCGGTCATATCCCCGGCGAGACGGTTCGGGACGTGCTCGTGGCGGCGGACGGTGTCGAAGTCTTCGAGCATCCGCGCATCGACACCGAGGCGACTCACGGTTCCGGATGCGCGCTCGCCAGCGCGATTACCGCCCGACTCACCCTGGGTGACGACCTCCGAACCGCAGTCGAGGGCGCGACGAACTTCATGGAGCGGGCGGTTCGCTACGCCGCCGACGTCGGCGAGGGACCGGGCGCGGTTCACCACCTCGCGGAACTCCGGAATCGGGCGGCGGAGAACGACACGGCTGAAACCGTCGAACGCGTCGTTCGATCGTTCGTCGAACGCGACGTGAGCGCGCTCGTTCCGGAAGTCGGCATGAACGTCGTCGGAGCGACGCCGTACGCCGAACGAGTGGACGAAACCGCCGCCGTCGAGGGGCGAATCACGCGAACCATGACGGGCGTCCAACCGAATCGCGGCGTGCGATTCGGCGCGTCGAGTCACGTCGCCCGGTTCCTGCTCGCAGCGCGCGAGGAGGACCCCGCCCTGCGCTTCGCGGTGAACTGCCGATTCGATAGCGAGGTCGAAACTGCCCTCTCGACGCTGAGCGGCGAGATTTCGGAATTCGACCGCGAAGTCGAACCGGAGGACGTGAAGACCGAAGAAGGCAGTACGATGGGCTGGGGTGCCCGGCGGGCGTTCGAGTCGGCCGACGAAACGCCGATTGCGGTAATCGACCGCGGAGAAGTCGGCAAGGAAGCCATCGTCAAACTGCTCGCAACGAATCCGGAGGTGCTCCAGCGACGGACGTTGGCGTTGCTATCCGCGTTGGAGGCGGATCAGGCAGACGAGACGAGCGAAGGAGGCGAGGGGGATTCCCCATGAACGCCGACGTTGGAATCATTTTCCCACAGTACGGCCACGACTACGGAACCATCCGCAAGGTCGGCCACAACGCCGAAACCCACGGATTCGACGGCGTGTGGCTCGAAGACCACTTCCAGTCGTGGGTCGGCGACACCGAACGGGACACCTACGAGTGCTGGACGACGCTCGCGGCGCTCGCGGAGGCGACCGAAACCATCCGCCTCGGGACGCTCGTGAGTTGTCAAGCGTACCGCCACCCGTCCTTGCTGGCGAAGATGGCCGCGACCGTTGACCGCGTGAGCGATGGCCGCCTCGACCTCGGTCTCGGTGCGGGATGGTATCAGGACGAGTTCGAGCGCTTCGGCTACGAGTTCCGCGAACCGCCCGCTGCGCGTATCGAGCGACTGCGCGAGACCGTCGAAGTCCTGCAAGGACTCTGGACGAACGAGCGATTTTCGCATCACGGCGAGCACTTCGACCTTGACGACGCGTTTTGCCACCCGAAACCGGTGCAGGAGCCACATCCGCCAATCTGGATCGGCGGCGGCGGCGAGAAGTTCACGCTTCGGTACACGGCCGAACTCGCGGACGGATGGAACTACGGCACCCTCAACCCCGAGGGCTTCGCGGAAAAGTTGGCCGTCCTTCGCGAGCACTGCGAGGACGAAGAGCGCTACGACGAAATCACGAAATCCGCCGAGTTGTTCGCGTTCGTCGCGGATTCGACGGACGAAGCCGAGGCGAAGCGCTCGCGCTTCGCCGACCGCCATCTTAACGGTGGAACCGAGCGAACCGCGGGAGTTCTTTCTCGCGGGCTATCTCGAGACGGCGCTCGTCGGCACGCCGGACGAAATTAGGACGGAACTGGAGCGCTACGAGGATGTCGGCATCGAGACGTTCATGTTGAGCGTCCCGGACGCCACGGACGACGACAGTTTGGAACTGCTGGCGGATGTGATGGACTGATTCGGCGGCTAGCCGCCGAATCAGCTAATCCTCGTGATACTTCATCACCGTTACCTCCCCTCGCTTCGTAATCGTGAAACTGGTGAACGAGCGGCGGTCTCCCTCGACGACCGGTAGGTTTACCGTCGTGTTGGCGCGTTCTCCGTCCATCTTCAGTCGGTACTCGTACCGACCACTCTGGTTGATGACCGAGACGGTTCGTGACGAATTCGGTGCGATACGAACGGGGTTCGTCGAAATCTGCCTACCATCCAATGCAATCACGAGAACGACGTCGTGAGGCACGCTATCTTCGTTATTCACTACGACGTGCTGGTTCGTCGCGTCGTGCGCAAGTAAAGCACACCCGGACACGAGTGGCATAATCAGCAGTAAAAGAACGATACAGCGACGGGAACCGAGAGCGGGCATACAAAACGGATAATCCAATCTGCGTAAATGTCTTCTGTTCGAATAAAAGCCTGCTTCGCTACGCCATCATGTTCCGACAGCTCTCCGCACAGTCCTTCAGCACGTCGGCACAGAGCTGACAGTGGTCGTGGCCGTGCCGCGAACACTCCTCGGCGCACTCCTTGCAGACAACGCATAGGCTTCCGCGAGTTCGCTGTCGAAGGTCGATTTGCGAGCCATGAACCGAGCGTGCATGGTCGTCAGGTCGGCGACGTCGCGGCAGAGTCGGATGCATTCGGCCATCCCCTCACCTTTTTCGGCACACTGGTCGGCACACCACTCGCAGGCCTGCGCGGCGTCGAAGCAGTCGTTGATACATTCGTCTTTCTCAGCGTTCAGATGATTTATCTGAGTAAGTAACATACGAGAAAGACGACGAGGAAATCACGGGTGGCGATTCTGGTTGCTCACGCAACGGGCTTTTTCGACCCACGGACGAACAGCAAGAGTCCGAAGAGAAACACCACGAGCGCGACAACCCCTACGACGAGATGCCAGCCTGATACCCAGTACGGAAGCGCCACGACGGAGCGGGCGCTGGCGAGCAGATAGCTGAACACGGGCAGTTTTGTCGTCCTCGAACCGATATCTGCACTCGAATTCACGGGTGGTCCGGCGGGGTATTCGCCGGGATAGCGGTCGGCTTCGTACGGGAGCGAGGAGATGCGGGTACTCCACACCATCTTCCCTGACTGGTTGAGTTCCACGACGCGGTTGTTTCGGCTGTCCGTGATGAGCGTGTGGCCGTTCGGCAGGCGGTCCGCGTCGCGCGGCCAGTCGAAGCCAATTTTACCCGCGCCGTGCACCTGCCACGCGATTTTCCATGTTCCACCCTTGCGGTGGAGTTCGACCACCCGGTCGTTCTCGCTGTCGGCGACGAGAACCGCGTTTTTCGAGAGATACTGGGGATTGTGTTGTTTGTTTAGCAGTCGCGGACTTCCATTCTTGTTGATGACCTCAACCACGCCCTTCCCGCGCTGGAGGACGACTAGTTGGTTCGCGTTCCGCACGCTGACGAGGTACCGTCCCGGTCCGATGCGGTCCACGTCGTTGATGTGAAGCCAGTCGGTTCGTGTGGGGTCGGGAGGCGGGTTGTAGCGCTCGCTGGCGTTCCACTGCCACGTAATCGTCCGGTTCGGCGCGAGCGTGAACACCCGCTCTCGGTCCATATCCGCGATGAGCAGTTCGCCGGAGGGCAACAGTTCGGCGTCGTGAACCTCGCTGTTCAGGCTGGAACGGACCGGAAACGTCCACTGATAGACGACGTGCGGCGACGGTTTCGGATCGATGACCCGCACGCCGGTTCGGGCACAGGGGGCGTTGTACGGACCGCAGTCGTGATAGCCGTTGTTGATGAACGATGCGAGGACCGTTCCGTTCGGGAGCCACGACACGTCGTGATAGCTGGTCGCGTGGCCGTACTGCCACAGTTTGTGCCCCTCGGCATCGAGCATGACGACCCGCCCGTTCGTCGTCGTGGACTGGACACCGACAACGGTTCGGCCGGACAGAACGGACGACGGCGGGTTCGAGAGCGGCGGCGCGATGGCTGCACTGACGACGAGCGTGAGGACGAACCCGACGACGGCAACCCCCATCAGCGTCGCGCCGAGTCGACGTGCGGAAACGGCGGCAACCACGTGAAGAAACAACGACAACTCGAATCATCAAAACCGTACCGGCGTTTTGTGGGACCGAATCCACACCGTTTTAGTCGCTCTCGCGCCCACGTCAGCACATGATTTCGGTTTTCGCCTCCGGAGGTGTTCGCCGTGAGTGACGGCGGCATCGTCGGGGAGTTCCTCTCGCTCAAAGCCGAGACGGACGCGGACGTACTAACGATGCAAGTCGGCGACTTCTACGAGTTCTTCGCTGACGACGCCGAGTTGGTTGGCGACGTGCTCGATTTGAATATCTCCAGAAAGTCGAGTCACGGCAGCAGCTATCCGATGGCCGGCGTGCCGCTCTCGGAACTGACGCCGTACATGAAAGGACTGGTCGAACGCGGCTACCGTGTGGCCGTGGCCGACCAGTACGAGACGAACGGCGGTCATGCCCGCGAAATTACGCGTGTTGTGACGCCCGGCACGCTCCTCGAAACGTCCTCGGCGGACGCCCAGTATCTCGCCGGAATCGTCCGCGTGGACGACGGAGACGGCGACGGCTACGGGTTGGCCTTCGCGGATATCACGACCGGCAGATTCCTCGTCACGTCCGTTGCCGGCCCGGATGCGGATTCGAAGGCGCTGACGGAACTGTACCGCTTTGCTCCCGCCGAGGTTTTGCCGGGTCCGGACATCCGAAACGACGATTCGTTCCTCGAACGAGTGCGCGACCGCACCGACGCCTCCCTGTCCGTGCACGACGCAAACGCCTTCGCACCGGGCAAGGCGGCCCACGTCACCCGCGAACAGTTCGGGAAGGAAACGCTGTCCAGTCTCGGATTGGATTCCGACGATGCGGCGGAAGTGCAGGCAGCGGGCGCAGTGCTCTCGTACGTCGAGGAAACCGGTGCGGGCGTCCTCGGGTCGATGACGCGCCTCCAATCCTACCACGCGGACGACCACGTTGAACTCGACGCGACAACCCAGCGCAACCTCGAACTCACGGAGACGATGCACGGAGACCGCAAAGGGTCGCTGTTCGCAACGCTTGACCACACGAAGACGAGCGCCGGGCGGCGACTGTTGAAAGAATGGCTCCAGCGCCCCCGCCGGTCGCAAGCCGTCCTTCAGGAACGCCAATCGAGCGTCGGGGCGTTCGCCGAATCCGCGTTGGCCCGCGAGGAAATCCGCGAGACGCTCGCCGACGCCTACGACCTCGAACGGTTGGCGAGCAAGGCAGTGTCCGGAAGCGCCGATGCGGGCGACCTCCTGCGAGTGCGCGACAGTCTCGCCGTCCTGCCGACAGTCGCCGACGCGATTGGGGACGACCCTTCGCTGTCGGGTTCGCCGCTGGCGGAACTCGCCTCGCAACCCGACCGCGAGGCAGCGGAAGGACTATGCGGGAAACTGGCCGAAGCGCTGGCCGAGGACCCGCCGAACACCGTGACGCAGGGTGGCCTCCTGTGTCGCGGCTATGACGACGAACTGGACGACATCATCGAACAGCACGAGGAAAATCTGGAGTGGTTCGACACGCTGGCAAGTCGGGAGAAATCCCGAACTGGCATCTCCCACCTGCAAGTGGACCGCAACAAGACGGACGGCTACTACCTGCAAGTCGGGAAGTCGGATACTGGCAAAGTCCCCGAGGAGTACGAGGCCGTCAAGACGCTCAAAAATTCGGAGCGCTACGTCACTGACGAACTCCGGGAACGCGAACGTGAGGTTTTGCGCCTCGAAGAACGGCGCGGCGAACTGGAGTACGACTTGTTCAAGGAACTCAGGAACCGAGTGGCGGAGCACGCCGAACTGTTGCAGGACGTCGGTCGGACGCTGGCCGAACTGGACGTGCTGGCAAGTCTGGCCGTCCACGCCGTCGAAAACGGCTGGGTGCGCCCGGAACTCACCGAATCGGGACTTGACATCCAGCAGGGCCGCCACCCCGTCGTGGAGCAGACGACCGAGTTCGTCCCGAACGACGTGCGGATGGACGACGACCGCGAGTTCCTCATCGTCACGGGTCCGAACATGAGCGGGAAATCCACTTACATGCGGCAGGTCGCGCTCATCACCCTGCTCGCGCAGGTCGGGAGTTTCGTCCCCGCGAGGGAGGCCCGCGTGGGGTTGGTGGACGGCATCTTCACCCGCGTCGGGGCGCTGGACGAGTTGGCACAGGGCCGCTCCACGTTCATGGTCGAGATGCAGGAGTTGAGCAACATCCTCCACTCCGCCAGCGAGGATTCGCTGGTGATTCTGGACGAGGTCGGCCGCGGCACCGCGACCTACGACGGCATCTCCATCGCGTGGGCCGCGACGGAGTACCTGCACAACGAGGTTCGGTCGAAGACGCTGTTCGCGACCCACTACCACGAACTGACGACATTGGCCGACCATCTGGACCGCGTGGCAAACGTCCACGTGGCCGCCGACGAGCGAGACGGCGACGTGACCTTCCTCAGAACCGTCCGTGACGGCCCGACGAACCGCTCGTACGGGATTCACGTCGCGGATTTGGCGGGCGTGCCGATTCCCGTCGTCGAACGGTCGCGCGACGTGCTCGACAAACTCCGACAGGAGAAGGCCATCGAAGCGAGAGGGTCGGGCAGCGGCGAGACGGTCCAAGCCGTCTTCGATTTGAGCGCTGGCCAGTTCCAATCGAACGGAGCACACGAGGAGTCGGAAGGCGATGTGGGTGACGAGGAATTGGACGGAACCGAATCGCTCGACCCCGAGACCGAAGCTGTCCTCTCCGAACTCGCAGGAGTCGAAGTCGCCGACATCTCGCCCATCGAGTTGATGTCGAAAGTACAGGAGTGGCAGCGAAAAGTCGGAGAGCGGTGACGGCTTCGGCAGTCGGGAATCGACGAACGATTCGACTCACCGGGGCCGTCTCACTTTTGCGGTCGAAAAAATCGAAAATCGATGATTTTCAGGCGATGCTTAGTTGGGCGAGTAGTTGACGGTGACCCACTTGACGTCGTAGATGTCGTCCCAGTCCTTGTCTTTGTCCATCTCCAGGATCATGAGTTTGACTTTGCCGTCCTTGTCCAACCGCTTCAGCCCTGCGGGGCGGATGTGGATGACGAAACTGCCGTCCTTCTGGCGGGAAACGTCAGAGCGCTCGATGAGCGTGCCGCTAGTGTCGGTGAAGCGCGACCCGTTGTCGAGGTCACCGTCGGCGTACACGAGGAAGAACGGCTCGCCGTTCACGGTGCCGTGTTCCGCAGGGTCGATGTGGTGCATATAGGTGTTGGCTTCGATTTTCAGGTCGAAATTGGAGTAGCCGCCGTTGCTCCCCTTCACTTTGTTGATGACCGAGACGCTCGCGATGTTGTTGTTGCCTTCATCGTCAGCCATCTTGTTCTGGAGCGGCGTGTTTGGCTTTTCGGGCGCTTCCCAATCATCGACCGATGTCGTTGGGGTTGTGGTTGTAGCCGTCGTCGCGGCGGTCGTGGTCGTCGTCGTAGCCATCGAAGCCGTTTCCGACGTGGATTTCGACCCGCCGTCTGTACTGGACGTGGAAGCAGTCGTCGAGTCGGTCATCTTTGTGGGGCTGACCGACGTTTTGCTGGTCGTGCTCGCAGAGTTGCCACCGAGGGAAGCACACCCGGCGACCAACAGCGAGAGGACCAATAGAAGTGTGATACTCGTTCGCTTCATGTATTTAGACATCCTCGGTGGTAAATTCACACGGTGACGCATAACTTTGGGACACCGTTTCGTTAGTTCGAGGGAAGAAAAGACGAAACACACATCGGAAAATCGAGCAACGGCTTCGATTCAACAGTCGAAACGCGTGCGACGCTCACGCGGTTGATACCGGGATTTTTATACACGTGCTAAAGACCGTGAAACGGCGAAAACGCATCTGACATGTGAGTTGGTTATATCTTCCCGACTCCTGTGTTAGTATTTGTGTACCACGGCCAGAATGTGTCATACGGACGAAGATTGTCGGCGAGGACGGCGGTTTTCTACAATCGGATGAAAAACTACGAGTGACCTGCCCGGCTATGGGTCAGTGTTCCTGTCGCTCGAAACGACCACTTCCAACGATGAAACAGTATCTATCCATCCCATCTGTAGACACGGCCCCCGACTCCCTGCTTCAGCGCGGCCATCTCTGGATTCAGGAGAAAATCGACGGGGGTGGTGTCCGATTCCAACTGCAGAGTACGGGAATGATTCGACTCGGTAACCGTGAACGGGTTTACAAAGCCGACGACGTTCCGCTATCACATCAGCATCTACTGCGTCATCTCCGGGAGAACCTCGACCGTGAAGCGTTGCGCGCCGCCGTCGGCGACGTCGAATCCGTCGTCTTCTTCGGAGACGCGACGGTCAAGCGAACCATCAACTACGACTGGGAGCGCACGCCGTCGTTTCTGGGCTACGACATCTGGTTCGCCGACGAAGAGCGATTCCTCCCGCCGGACGCCGTCGAACAGGTGTACGAGACGCTGGGATTGCACTCCGTAAACACCTTTCAGAAAGAGGTTCGGGCGGTCGATTTCGACCCGAATTCGTATGAGATTCCGAACTCGAACTGGTACGACGGTCCGGCGGCGGGCGTCGTTCTCCGGAACAAAACCGGCGACAGAGCGGAACTGAGCCGCGACTTGGAGCCAACGACCGACACGAACCCCGTCGAATATACCGCCGACTGAGTTGGCCGACGAACTCGGAACCGACTGCCGATTCCGACGGGTGGCAACCCGACTCGAAGCCCAAAACCAGCCAGTTACCGTCGATACCGTTTACGACCGCGTTTTCGAGGACATCATGCGGGAGGCAAACGACCGACTCCCTCGAAACTTCGACGCGAGCGAGTTCCGGTCGGAACTCGCCTCACTCAGTAGTGCGTTCGTGGCAAACCGTCAGACGTAGTCGTTTCGGACTCCGTCGTCGTGGTGTAACCACTGTAATCGAGGTCTGCGAGGTAGACCGTCCCGTGATACCGAACGAGCCATCTTCCACCCGAGTCGTATCTCGTGATTGCCGGGTGTGCACGGAAACGGTCGCTGAGCGATTTGAACGCGTCGTTGTCATCGTCCTCGGTCATATAACCGCGCCCATCGGTCGCTTTTTTCACGATATCTCGTTCGTCGTCGGAGAGGTTCGAGAGGGTGAACAGGGATGACGCTTTGAGTTGCTGTGCGTACGCCGCCGAATCGTCCGCGACCTTCGTCGCCGTGTAGCGGAAGGTGAACACCGTCACGGTCCGCGGTTTTTTCACCGTCAACGGATATCGCGTTCCGTTGTAGATGACGATATCGTACTGTTGCGGTCCGAGCAGGACGGAATCGGAGCGATTCGCGTTGGAGTACCGAGCGTCGGTACCCAAATCGTTTCCCGGGATGCGACGAGTCGTTGCCACCGGAAGCAGGGGCGCAAGTGCATGCTTATCGGATGCCGGCAGTCGGTCGTACTCGACAGCGGTTCCGTTCGTGTCGGAGGCGTTGTAGTCGATTTCGATGGAGACGGCGGTCTCCTCGTGCTGGCCGATGGTCGTCCGGGTGAGGTTGTAGTAACGCCCGTGATAGACGAACGGGTAGCCAGCGTCGGCCGCTGGGGGTGCCCCGTCCGCAGTGGCGGACCCGTTTTCTATCGCTTCGCGGGCTATCTCCCCGAACGACCCGCTCCCGCCGTCTGAGATATTTCGGCTCATGCGATGAGCCAACTGTTCGTCGGTCATCGACTGCATATCGAGAGACCCTTCCTCCATCGGGAGGAAACAGCCCGCGAGCATGGCGGAACTGACCACGATGAGGAGGATGGGAACCAGTCGTCGTCGCATGACCGCAATTGTTCGATACCTTATGAATACTTTCTGTTTGGAATGCGCGTAAAAACAACTCCGGGCCGACGAACACTCCCTACCGCGTGATTTCCATCTCTCGTGCGGCCCCTGCGACTATCCAATCTTCATCCCCGAGGCTGTAGTGGCGGACTTCGGGCGTCGTCCACGACCCATCGACGTAGACGGCACTCACTTCACACCGTCGAACCCGGCCGTGTTTCGGTTCGATTTCGAGGCGGAAGCGGTCGTCGGGCATGTAGTCGATGGGACTGGCCGGCCCTTCGAACGCCCGCCCGTCTTCGAGTTCGATTCGAACGTGGTTCCCCAGCGTCACGAGTTCCAATGTTTCGGTGAACGATTCTATCATACGCCATACAGGCGACGGACGCGAGTAAACGTTGCGAATTTATATCCATTATTCGTGATGTTCTCTACCGGACGACACACGAACCTTGATTACGCCGGGACGAAACGATTTGAGAAATGAGCGACGGGGAGACGAACATTCGGGCGCTGTCCGAAACGACGATTCAGCGTATCGCCGCGGGGGAGGTCGTCGAGCGACCGGCGTCGGTAGTGAAGGAACTGGTCGAGAACAGCCTCGACGCCGACGCTTCGCGGATTACTGTACGAGTGGATGGCGGTGGGACCGAGAAAATCGTCGTCCGCGACGACGGAATCGGCATGAGCAAGGTAGACGTGCAGGTCGCCGTCGAGGAGCATACGACGAGCAAGATACGGGACATCGACGATCTGGAAGCGGGGGTCGCCACGCTCGGCTTTCGCGGCGAAGCCCTCTACACCATCGGCGCGGTTTCGCGGACCAAAATCCGGACGAAACCCAGAGGTGGCGACACGGGTACTGAACTCCGTCTCGTCGGCGGCGACGTCGAAGCGGTCGGTCCTGCAGGGTGTCCCGAGGGGACGACCATCGAAGTGGCGGACCTCTTTTTCAACACGCCGGCACGCCGCAAATACTTAAAAACCGATTCCACCGAGTTCGCACACGTCAACCGCGTCGTCACCCAGTACGCGCTGGCGAATCCGGATATCGCATTCTCGCTCGAACACGACGGCCGCGACGTGTTCTCGACGACGGGACAGGGGAACCTCCAGTCCACGATTCTCTCGGTGTACGGCCGGGAGGTCGCCACGGCAATGACTCCGGTCGAGGGGGACGACGATATCGGCGTTTCGGGCCATGTCAGCCACCCCGAAACTACCCGGAGCACACGAGAGTACGTCGCAACGTACGTCAACGGACGGTACGTTCGCTCCGCGACCGTCCGAGAGGCTATCCTCGACGCCTACGGCAACCAACTCGCACCCGACCGCTACCCGTTCGCCGTCCTCTTCCTCGACGTGCCGGGTGACGCCGTGGACGTGAACGTCCACCCACGAAAGATGGAAATCAGGTTCGGTGACGAAGGACGCGTTAAGACGGCGGTTCGTGATGCTGTCGAAGACGCCTTGCTCGACAACGGACTGATCCGCTCGTCCGCCCCGCGCGGACGCTCCGCGCCCGACGAGGCGGACGTAACGCCCGAATCCATACAGTCGAGCTTCGAGGAAGACGAGAACGAGGATGGCAAAGCCGACGGGGAACCGGCGGCCCAAAAGGGAACGACGAACAGTTCAAACGCTCCCCGTCAGAAATCCGCCCGTTCGGCGTCCGGTACGGGGCACGCAGGACAGACGAGACAACCCGAGCAAACGGAGCGAACAGCGTCCGACTCGGACGCCGGTCGCCCCGCACCAGACGGGAGTTCCAAATCACAGGCTGAAACGAGTGGTTCGGAATCGAGGACGACTCCATCAACAGCCAGCACCCGAACTGCGGAGAGAACTCCGACAAATTCCCAATCGAACTCGACGGACGGACCGTCGGAACCGGAGCGAAAATTCAGCGCGGCGACGGCGACGACGACGCTTTCCGGGACGGATGGAGAAGACGAACGTGAACGCGAGTTCGAGAGACTACCGAGTATGCGGATTCTCGGCCAGTTGCACGAGACGTACGTCGTCGCCGAAACCGGTGATGGATTGGTGCTCATCGACCAGCACGCTGCCGACGAACGCGTGAACTACGAACGGCTCTGTCAGCAGTTCGCGGGCGAGACGACCACGCAAGTCCTCGCCTCGTCGGTCGAACTCGAACTGACGGCGGCGGAGGCGACCCTGTTCGAGGAGTATCAGGAAGCACTGGCACGGTTGGGCTTTCACGCTGCGCTCGTGGACGACAGAGCGGTGAAAGTGACGACGGTTCCCGCCGTCTTCCAGAAGACGCTCTCGCCCGATTTGCTTCGGGACGTGTTGAGCGAGTTCATCTCGACGGAATCGGACGAACGAGCGGGGAACTCGGCGGAGGCTGTCGCCGACGAACTCATCTCCGATTTAGCCTGCTATCCGTCGATAACCGGCAACACGTCGCTTCGGGAGGGGGACGTGGTGAGTCTGCTCGCCGCGCTGGACGAGTGTGAAAACCCCTACGCTTGCCCGCATGGGCGACCCGTCGTCATCGAGTTGAATCGCGGGGAAATCGAGGATCGATTCGAGCGCGACTATCCGGGACACACGGGACGACGAGCGGAGTGACGATTCTGACCGGTCTTTTTTTCGACGCATAAGGAGAACCTTCATATCCGCTGGCCGAATCAAGTCATTGTATGGCACGCGGGACGAGTCAGGGAGGACTCATCGACGCAATACGATACGATATCGCACAGCTACACACCGGATGGATGGCATTGTTCTTCCCGCGACAGAGACAGCAATCCCACTCGGTCCTTGGAAAGTGGCAACCACAGAGCACATCAGGGAAGGTCGCCTACGGCGGGTGGAGTGCTATCGGGACGCTCACCGTTGCGGTGCTGTATCCGTTCGTCCTGTTCGGGTTCGCCGCACGCTACTACACGAGCAAAATCGACCGCACGGCCGCGAGCTTGGGTGTCTTGGGCGTCATCCTGCTCTCGGTGGTCGTCTGGGGTGGACTGGCGGCACTCGCGAGGTATCGTTTCTCGACGGAAGGATTCTACGCCGTCACCGCTGCTGGTGGCGTGGCAACCGTCGCGGCAGTGCTGGCCTATCTCACCAGCCGATACGGCGGTCGGATAACCACAGTGCTGTTCGCCTACCCCTTCGGCATGACGGCCATCTTCCTGCCACCCGTCGTCGCCGCACTCTACTCGCCGACGCTCTCGGACGTTATCTTCCCGAACAGCACGAACCTCGCGGTGTGGTTGCTGAACAACGTCCTCACCTACCACGGTATCAACGATATGCTCCGGGCACGATTTAACCTCCAAGGGCTCGCCTACGTCGGCATGTGGTTCGGTATCGCCGTGCCGGTCGGTTGGATTCTCGGGTTCTTAGTCTCGCTGGCGAATCTCATGCGCCCGAAATCGGCATAACGCTTTTCGTCCGCTCGCCGAACCAATCGATATGGAGTTCAACACGAACACGACAGCAATCGGCTTTCTCGTCCTGTTTCTCATCGTCGCCGTCGGAACGTTCATGAGTCCGATGTCGGCCAGTACGGTAGCGATGGTTCTCGGCGGCTTAGCCGTCTTCGGCGTCCTGACGCTCATCCTCGGCGTGAAACACGGCGAGTATCGGGCGACACGATAATCGAGAAATTCACTCGGCGTACCCGACCGCGAGAATGTGATTGGACAAATCGGCAATCGTCGGATCTTCTCGAAGCGTTCGGACGACCTGTGCTACGGTTTCCTGTGCGTCCGCGCCGATGTCTTCGAGGGGTGCCCCGAAGTTCGACGCCGGACCTTCGAGTCCGGCGACGGTTTCGACGGTGATTCCGTGCTGTTCCAGCAGTCGGTGGAGTTCGTCCGCGCGGAAGAAGTGACATTCCACGAAAGACGGGGTTTCCCCCTCGTACTCCTCGGCGAGTTCGGGTGAGTAGGTCGCCGTCTCTATGAGTCCGGGAAGTTGCCGAACGCCCGCCTCGAAGTGCGGCGCGCTTTTGATGAGGTTCTGGACGACGGCGATGAACCCCATCACGGAGACGAAGACCGGAGCATCGTGGCGGGAAACACGATGCAGTTCTCGAACTGTCGTCTCCCGTTCGTCAGCGTCGATGACGTGTGAAAGCGGTCCGCCGAGACAGAGCGTCGCGTCGAACGCGTCGTCCGGGAATGGAAGCTCACGAATATCACCCTGCTGGACGGTGACTCGCCCGTCGAGGTCGCGCTCCGCGACACGCTGCTTTGCAATGGCGACTTGCTCGGCTGACAGGTCGAGCAGGGTCACGTCGTATCCTCGCTCCGCTAACCAGACCGAATATCTCCCCGCGGCCCCGCCCGCGTCGAGGATGTGGCCCGATTCGGGGAGATGTTGGTCGAGATAGTCGATGGTGTTCTCGAATTCGAGGGCGTTCTTGAACGACGCTCCGAGGCGTTCCCACTCGTCTTCGCCGAGACGGTCGTAGTAGTTCGCGGGGTCGATTCGTTCCCGTGGGGTATCGGCCATTCGATGTGTCGATACCCGAACAGAGTGTAAAATCGTTTTTGTGTGATGATATCACGTGACACGAACGTTTCGGGACTACCGACGTGATTGACGCCACGCAAGCGCACCGAGTCCGGTCAGGGCCGCGGTGACGCCGAAACCGGGTTGGCCGCTGGTTACTGACGTCTTTTCCGCCGTCTTCTCGGTTGACGTGCTGGTTTTATGAATCGATGTCGGAGTCGTCGTTGTCGTGGTCGTGGTTGTGGTCGTCGGCTTGTCCATGAGACCGATTTCGACCAGCACGTCGCGGAGCGTCGTTATCTCGATGTTTCGGTCCTTGGCCATCTGAATGGCAGTTCGAACGCGCTTCGGCTTGAAGTCAGGTTCTGCGCTATGTCCGGCGAGGATTCCGATAACGTCGTTATTGGCAACCTTGTCGAGGTACGACCCGAGTTTCTTCTTTTTCATCGCATCGGGCTTGAAATATGCTCGGCTGAGGTGGTATGGGTCCAATCGAGAAACCGGGTTCAGTCCGTTGGCATATTCTGCGTTCGCGAGTGCCTGATACTCCTGATGTATCATTGCTTCCGCACGTTGTCCGTTGATACCGTACGGAAGCACGATGCTCGAAACGTTGAACCCGTACCCTTTCAACTGTTTTTTCGAGTCGTATATCTCCGTGTGCAGTATCTTGTCGGTGTATCGGACCATTGTGCCGTCGGAACTGAACGACTTCTTCGTCGGATTCTTGAGGGTGATATACTCGCCCGTATCGTTCGACCCCTTGCCAGTGACAGTGACGGTTTCCTGTTTTGTCCCGTTGGAAACCACCACCTTGTCGCCGGGGTACTTTCCGTGCCGGTTGGTATGTTCGTAGACCTTCGTATCTCCTTTGGAGATATCCTGTACGACCGCGATGGACCCGAGTGCACGGTGATTAACGGTGTGGGACATGACTTCCCACCCCGCCTTATTCATCTCTTTTAGCTGTTTTACCGTCAGTCGTCCCTTCTGCCCGAGCATTCCCGAAATCGCGCCGACACAACCGGGAACGCCTTCGTCCTGATGGACGGGAAAAACTTCGGTGTAATCGGTGGTCGGACTGTCATCGTAGATGAAGACGAGTTTTCCGGATGACGACTTCGCGGTCGCGCGGGAAGCGAGCGATACGGGAGCAGTGAATGCAACGCCGGTGACACCGGCACTTCGGAGAAAGCACCGACGATTCCCGTTCACTGTAGATTGCATACCTTCGACGAATCCGTACAACTCCAAAAGCCCACTGAAAATGTGTGACACTCTATCATACAACTATGTGTGTTCAAAACGTCATATTTCGATTGGGAAAACAAGCTCTGTAGCTGCCGCTCTCGCATCCCAACCCACAAAACGTCGCTTCAAGCCATTAAAAGGAAACTCTGCATTACAAAGTATATTCTATTGCAAACCTTTATGTGATGCAGAATCGATGGCCAAACAGAAGATGTCACCAGAGTATGAATCAAGACAAGCACACGTTCGGTCGACCGGGCGTGGTGGTAACGCGTGGCTCCGACAGATGTGGGCGTTCATCGAGCGGAGCCTGCGGGAGATGCGACGGAGTTTGGCCGTGTTGTTCTGGTCGATGGGATTCCCGTCCGGATTCTATCTCCTGACGATTACCGTCTTCCTCTCGCAGGACCAAATTCCGCCGGGGATGCTCCCGACCGTCAAAGCCACCATCGCCATCGGCTACGGGATGTTCGGGGCGACCATCGTCTGCCTGAGTGCGTTCAGTCAACACCTCGTCACCGACTTGGAGGAGAAACGCTACGCGCAGTTCCGGTCGTTACCCATTCGACCGTCCGCGGACCTCGTCGGGCGACTCGTCGCAGGTGAACTATTCGGTCTGCTCGCTTTCGGGGTCGTCCTCGCCGTGAGTATCGCTAGTGGTGCACAGTTCACGCTTCGGGGGTTCGCCACGATTCCCATCATCCTCGTCGCGCTCGTTCTGGCGAACCTGTTCTGGTTGATTCTCGCACTGGGTATCGCCACACTCGTTCGTGATGCTCGCTACGCGAACATTATCTCGATATCCGTCGCCATGGTGGGCTACTTCCTCACGGGCTACAACGGAACCTCGCCGTCGTTGTTCGCCGGCAACCCGAAACTGCTAAACATCCTTCCGAACACGCTCGCTGCCCGAATCGCGCTCTACCAACTTCTCGACATTTCGAACTGGAAGGGCGGAGAGTTGGCACCACCAGCGATGCCGAGCGACCCGACGTATCTCTTGTTGCTCGCCGGATACGGCATCGTCATGCTTGCTATCGGTCTCGTCGTGGTGAACCGCGTATTGTATCAACGCCGCTGGAACGGCCGCGCGCGAGGTGTCGACCAATGACGACCGTCATCGAAGCACGGAGCGTCGAGAAATCGTTCGGGGGCGATTCCGTCCTCAAGTCGGTGGACATCGACGTGAACGAAGGCGAAATCCTCGTCCTGCTCGGCCCGAACGGCGTCGGCAAAACCGTCTTGCTGTCGTGTTTGGCCGGAAGTTTGCAACCATCCGGTGGTAGCGTGTCGGTGTTCGGCGAACCTCCCCAAGCGGCGGCGAACATCGGGTTCCTCCTGCAGGAAGCGATGGGAATCGACTCGCTCACGGGCCGGGAGAACATCCGGTTTTACTCCCATCTCCACCCGCAGTTCACCGACCGCTGGGAGGAGTACGTCGAACGATTCGACGTGACCGATGCGCTGGACAAGCCGCTCGAAGACTGTTCGGTCGGGATGAAGCGAAAGATCGAGTTGGCGATCACGTTGAGCATCGACGTGCCGGTGTATCTGCTCGACGAACCCACCGCCGGTCTGGACCTCTCGATGATACAGACGCTCCACAGCGTCGTCCGCGAGCGTGACGCGACGTTCGTGATTTCGAGTCACCTGCCCCACGACGCCGACTTGGCCGACCGACTGGCGTTCGTCAGCGACGGCCGCGTCGTCAGTACCGGCACCCCCAAGGAAATGCTCTCGTCGTTGCCTCCTGTCGCACGAGTGATGGGAATCGAGACGGGAAGCGTACTCGCCGCACACGTCACGGGCGAACGCGTGTTCAGTGACGGCGGGCAGACCCGCGGTTTCGTGCCGAATGGAGCGAGCATCGAGGAAATCGAGGAGCGAATGGCCGCGGAATCGGACGGGAAGTTCCGGGAGGAGGTGTCGGAGGCGACGCCGACGTACACCGACCTATTCAACTACCACGTCCACGTTTCGACCAACTGAGGATGACAGGGACGGACACGAATACGGGAACCGAGAGCGGAAACGACCCACCGAGCGATGTCGATGTCGAGCGTCTCAAACGCGACATCGAGGGCATAAAGGAAGTGATGGGCATCGAGGAGCGATACCCGAGTCTCGTTCGACTGTGGTTGGTGTTCGCCGTCCTCGTTCTCTTCGCATCGCTCGCCTCGCAGTACATCATGAGCAATCGACTACCGAGCTACTGGTTCAGTGTCGTTTGGTTGGGGTCGATGGCCATCGGTATCGGAATCAGATGGCGTCTCGGCGGACATACCAGTTACAATACGTCCCGTGACCGGCCGAACCTCTTCTACCAGTTTGGGTTCGTCTTCCTCGCCGGCATTCTGGTGGAACTCATCACGAATCCACTGCTGGAAAACCTCGGCTACGTCGATGGGGCACTGTACGCGTTCAGCATTTGGATTTCGTTGACGGGCGTCGGTTACCTCATCGTGGCTAACACCCTCCGGGCGTATCGAATCCGGCACAAAGACAGGGCTGCCTTCGCCGTCGGTGGCGTGTTGCTCATGGGGTACGTCGTCCTCGTGACCTACTGGGAACCGCTTCGGCCGTGGACGTACGCCGTCTTCGGCGTCTCGTATTTCATTTATGGCGTCGTTTCATACGGAATCCTACGTGGGGCATGAACTTCGACAAACTCGTCCACCAGCCGACACGGTTGCAGTTGTTCGCACACCTCTACGCGCACGGCGAAGTGAGTTTCAACGACCTCCAAGAGGCCTTGGACGTGACCGAGGGGAACATGAGCAGTCACCTCGGCCGGATGGAAGACGCCGGCGCAGTCGAAGTGAAAAAGGAGTTCGTGGACAAGAAACCCCGGACGACCTACCAGTTGACCGACGAAGGGCGCGAGTTATTCGAAACACACGTCAAAACCCTTGAATCGCTCATCGACAATCTGGATACGTGAGCGTTGACGTGGACGTAACCGCTGGTGGTCGCCTTTTCACACGATCAGTCTGAATCCGGTGGTGACACAGTCACCAGAATCAGCCGTCAACACGACTGCCATTCGCTAACGTCTTCACCGGAAAATCGGAGATTTTCCGGGCCGACGACCGAATGGAGACGAACGACTCGCTCTGCGAGTCGTTCGTCAAAATGAAGGAGGAATGCTTTTGATGAACGTTTTACAGGGAGCCATGAGACTGACCACGGCCGTCGTCAGTCTCGCCTGTGACCGTCGTAAAACGTTCTTTTACATGTAACCGAGGTCACGCAGGCGTTCCATCAGGTCTTCTTTGTCCTGTGCGCGGCCTGCGCGCTCGGTGGTGTTTTCCATGTCCTGCAACCAAGCCGGTTCTTGGTCGGCTTTTTCGGTGCTGATTTCGCTGCCGAGCGAGCGGAATCCCTCGAAGTATTTGGGCGAGACGGGGATGTCGTCCTGCGAGAGTCCGTTCGGCAGGTCGTCGAACCCCTGTGGGACGTAGCCGTCGTCCGGGTAGCCTTCGACGGTGTCGGGGACGACGAAGTACCAGAATGCGTCCCAGACAGCGGGTTCGTCGAAGTGGAGAATGGGTTGAATGCGGTCGTGCGGCGGGTAGATTTCGGGGTCGTGACGCGGGCTGAAGAACGTCTCGTCGGCGCGGGCTTCCTGTTCGTCCCAGCGGACGCCGGAGATGACGCCGTCCACGTCGTACTCTTCGAGTGCGTCGTTGAGCGCGACGGTCTTCAGCAGGTGGTTGCCGACGTAGGTGTCGAGCAGGAACGGGAACGTGTCGTCCTCGTATTCGAGGAGGTCACGAACGTGATGCTGGTTGTGCTCCGAGAGCGCGCCGATTTCGATATCGTCACCCGGTTCGAGGCCGTGTTCGTCCACGTAGCCACCGACGTCCTCGTTGCGGGCGTAGATGACTTCGAGGTCCCACTCGTCGGCCCAGTGGTCCACGAAGTCGTGGATCTCCTGGAAGTGCTGATAGTGGTCGATGAACACTGCTGGTGGGACTTCCAAGTCGTAGCGCTCCGCGACTTCCTTGATGAAGTAGAGCGTGAGCGTCGAGTCCTTCCCGCCAGTCCACATGACGGCGGGGTTTTCGTACTCTTCGAGACCCTTGCGGGTCACGTCGATTGCCTTCTCGATTTTGTCTTCGAGCGAAGGGTAATCCTCGGGATTCTCGCCTTCGCCGGCCGTGTAATCAATGTCGAGATAGTCGGGGAAGTCGTTTGGCATGGCGTGTAATTACATATAATTAGGCGGCTAAAGTGTTTTTCGGCTCGACGTGAGGAACCGTTTAGAATAAGACATGGAGGTGTTATAGTCCGAAGTGAAGACCGGATAAACTCAACCGCTGATCGGCGTTACGCCACAGGGGAAAAGAATCGGAATCGATGAGTAGCCGAATTAGCTGATGAACTTGTTGTCGCGCCAGTTCACGCCACTGGACGACGAATTTTCATTGCGTGGTCCTTCGACGACTTCGATAGACGCCGGCCGGTTGTCGCCATCGACGATGCGGGTGGCTTCGAGTTCGCCACCGACTTCGGAAATCGCAGTCAGCGTTCCCTTTTCGGCCTTGCGCGCGATGGTGCACAGCACTTCGAACATCGGATACTGCACTGCGGTGTTCTGGAGCACTGTCTCGCGGTCACCCTTGAACGCAGCCATCTCGATGAGTTCGCCCGTCGGCTCCTCCTCCTCCTCTTCGTCTTCCGGCGTGCCCCATCGGGGCGCGTTACGTCGCGCTTCTTCTTCTTCGGTGAAGACGCGCGTCTCGGAGACGCTGGCTTTGAGTTGCGCGGTGGGCGTGTATTTGCTGATGCTTTCGTCCGTCGAGACCGCACTGATGATTAGCGTGTTGTTCCGGCGGGTGATATCGACGCTGTCGATTCCGTCCGGTAGGTCAGGGTCGCTTTCGAAGTAGTCATAAACGGTTTCAAGCGGCAATTCGAGCGTCGAATGTAGTCGGTATACCTGGCTCATTTGTAGTCGTGGGTTCCGTCTCCCGTCGGCGGTACGTATTTGTCTACGCGCCCCGTGTTTATAGGGTCTACTCTTTTGGTTGCACATGCAACCAGTGGAACGACATCAGTCCGTTCGAAGTGTCGATTCGAGTTCATCTCGTTCTTCCATTTCCGCGAGGATGTCGCTGCCACCCACGAATTCACCGTCGACGTACGTCTGCGGGATCGTTTCCCATCCGCTGTGAGCCGAGAGCGCTTCGCGGTAGGCGTCCAAATTGTCGAGCGCGTTCACCGTCTCGAAGTCATCGCCGAGATGGTCGTCGAGGAGTTCGACCGCGCGCATGGAAAACCCGCACTGTGGCATGAGACGCGTTCCTTTCATGAAGAGGACGACATCTTCCTCTTCGATGGCCGAATCGACCCGTTCTTCGACTTCCTCGGCGGATAACTCCTCGCCGGGTGTGAAGGTCATACGCTTGCGTAGGCACCCACGCCGCAAAGAAGTTGCGCCCGCGTCACGACGTGCCGTTCACTGGTCGGTAGCGAGCCAAGGATGAGTCGGTATTCTCGATGGTCGTCACCCGTTTGCCGTCGATGAGGCCGGTAATGGTGTCCTAATCGAGCCGAACAGCGCTACTCGTCGCTGCCGACGCCGATGACTTGCACCAGCGAGTAGACGGGGACGCCGTTCAGTTCCTCGATGCCGCGTTTGTCCGCGAGGACGATACACGCAACTGGGTCACCGCCGCGGTCCTCGATGGCCTCGATGGTCTCGGTCATCGTCGTCCCGCTGGTGATGGTGTCGTCCACGACGTAGCATTCGCGGTTCCGAATCTGCGCGAAGTTGCGCGAGAAACTGCCGCCGTACTCGTCGATGTCGCCCTCGTCCCACTGGTGCTTGCGCGGCGCGTAGGTTCCGAGGTCGGTGTCGAGTTCGCGGGCGACGGTGGTCGCAAGCGGTGCGCCCGCTTTCTCGATGCCGATGGTCAAATCGACTTCTTCGCCGTGTTTCGACAGCATGTTGGCCATCGCCGCGCCGACGTGGGAGAGGCGGGTGCTGTCGCGGCCGATGGCGCTCCAATCGACGTGGATGTCCTGCGTGCCGCCCGTTGGTTCCTGACTTGGCGAACTGCCACTGCGTTCGACCAGCCAACTGGCCGTCTCGCGCGACACGTTCAGTTCGTCAGCGATTTCGCCCTTTGAGAGGCCGCGTTCTGCGAGTTCAGCCGCACTATCAATGAGGTCGTCAACGTTCTTCATTGTCGTAGAATTTCACCGCCGTCTTTATTGTCGTTTCGTCGTTCGCAAAAGCCTCCGCAGCTGCTGACGGATCGAAGATACCCGTCACGAGATCGTCCAACAACCACTCTGGTAGCCCCGAAAGCGTCTCGATTGCCGCCTCGAAATGCCGATATCCGGAGTTAACGCTCCCGACGAGCGCCTTGTTGTACATCACGAGTTCCCGATGGAGGCTCCCGCCGTCCACCTCGAACGTCCATTCGTCCGGCACGCCGAGCAGGGCGGTGACCCCGTTCGGCGCGAGCGCTTCGATACTCTCGAAAGCGTGCGGCGCGTAACCGGTCGCCTCGAAGATGAAATCCATCGGTTCGTGGGCGTCGGAAACCGCCGCTACTGGTGTCTGCCGTGAATCGATGTACGTCCCACCCAGTTCCTCGATGATGTCGATGGTCGGGTCGGGTCTGTCGCGGCGACCGAGACAGTAGACGCGGTCGAACGACTCGGTGAGCATCGCTGTCGTGAGTAACCCGAGCGGTCCGTTACCGAGGACGAGCGCGGTTTCCGGTTGCCAGTCGAACGCCGAGCGCGAGGCGCGGGCGTGTTCGATGGCCTTCTCAGCGATGCTGATGGGTTCGACGAGGAAGCCCCATTTGGCGAGTTCGTCGGGAATCGGAACCAAAAATTCACCGGGACTGGTGAAATACTCGCTCATGAAGCCGTGACCGCCGGTGATGCCGCGTTCGATGACGTCCTCCGGTGGGGACATATCTGGTTGGCCGTGCTCGAAATACTCCGTCGGCCCATCAGGGTACGGCCGGCGAACGGTCGGCACGACGATATCGCCCTGCTTGAACGCGGTGCCGTTCGCGTCTTCGACGACGCCGACGGCCTCGTGGCCGAGGACCAGATGGTCGTCGTTCGCGGGGAAGCCACCGTGATGCCCAGCGATGACCTCGTGGTCAGTCCCATCGACGCCGACCTGAAGCGTCCGTACCAGAACCTCACCCGAAGCAGGCTCCGGTCGGGGTGTTTCGATTATTTCTGGCGCGTGTGCCCCGCGCCTGAGTGCGATTGCATGCATACTGCTCCCTTATAGCTAGGTATTCAAAACATTTATTCTTTACCGAGTAAATAGTTCGCGCGCGAGTGTGTGGTCGTGCGATTGACATTACTGCGCACATCGAACCTGCGCACCTGTCCCCCTGCACCTCGTGTCTCGTGAGCATGCGCGCTGCACGACTCCACGAGTACACCGAGGAGATGGCCCACGCATTCACTATCGAGGACGTTGACCGACCGTCGGCGACCGAACCCAACCACGTCGTCGTGGAAATCGAGGGCCGGGCCGTCATCGTTCCCTGATTTTCAGCTTTCGACCTGATTCCCGTTCTCACTGTTCGACGCGCACCCGTTCGCCCGTTTCGGCCGACTCGTAGACCGCTTCGATGGTTTGCAGGTCGACAAGCCCGTGTCGGCCGTCGGGTTCCGGGTCGCGACCCGTGAGCAAACAGTCCGCGAAGTAGTCGAACTCCTCTGCCTCTTCGTTCACAGGCGCAACCGAGAGCGTCGCTTCCGTATCGCCCCGTTCGACTGTCAGTTGGGCTTCGCCGAAGAAGGCTGGGTCAAGCGTGAGTTTCCCCTCAGTTCCGATAACGCTGAATCGACTGCCTTGCTGGGCGTACTGGCTGGCGACGCAGGCCGCCGTGACGCCGTTCTCGAACTCGACTTCGAACGAGACGTGTTGGTCCACCTCCGCAAACTGCTCGTGCGGGTTCTTCGTCGTTCCCTGTGCACTCACGGGAGCGGCATCGAGGACGAACCGCGCGGTGTTCAGCGGGTAGATACCGAGGTCGATGAGCGCCGACCCGCCCGCAAGGTCGGCGTCGAGTCGCCACTGGTTCGGGTCGGGAGAAATCATCTCGAAGACGTTCTGGCACATCGACCCCTCGACCAGTGCGGGTGTGCCGATGAATCCGTCTCGGACGAGTTCACGCATCCGTCGGACGGACGGGTTCGTGTGCATTCGGTAACCAATCATCAACGGAACTCCGGCCGTCTCGGCGACTTCGACCAACCGCTCGGCGCGTTCCGCTGAGACTTCCATCGGTTTCTCACAGAGGACTGCCTTGCCGAGGTCGGCGGCCGTCTTTACGAACTCCAGATGCGTCGCGTTCGGGCGTGGCGATATAGACCGCATCGTAACTGTCCGTCCCGTCGCCGGCGTGGAATTCCTCGTAGCTCAGTGCACGCTCTGCGCTCGTTTCATCGCGGATTCGAGCGGCCTTTTCCGGCGACCCGCTGACGACGGCACCAACCGAACAGACGGCGCTTTCGCGCAGTGCGGGAACGACGGCATTCGTCGTGAACCAACCGAGACCAACCAGCGCGAAGCGGATTTTCTTCTCCGGTTCAGTTATCGTCCACCAATCGCGCCGGGTAAAATCGTTGAGGTAGTCTTCGAGGTCCATTTAGCAACGGGACAACGGTGAGTTGGTTAGCGTTTGGGGCTTACGACGAACTGGGGTGTCTGATTTTGATTTTGTCGTGATTGCAGTTGTTAGGAGACAGACCGCCTCGAACGTCCCCGCCAATTCCGAGTGAATGACTTTGGTTCTGTTGTGAGTGCAACGACCGAGGCACATGAAGACCGTACCCGCAACGCTTCCACACCACCACAAACCTCCCCAACCGATTCCTCCGGGAGAGCGAAGCTCTCCCATGCTCTCGTTCACTGCGTCGCCGGCGCTTTGCGCCGGCTTCTAGCGGGACCTTTGGTCCCGCCCAGTTCACGAGAACTCCAGTCGCTGACGCTCCCTCACTCATCCCTCGCACGCGTATTGGCATCGCGCGCCGGCCGGTCGGACGGGTCGGAGCTTTCTCGACGACCGTCACTCTTAGAATCCGGTGACGGATTCGAGCGTCGTGCTGGCGACTTCGGGGTACTCCTCGACGCCAGCGAACAGGACGAGTCGTTCGCCGAGTCGTTGGATACTCTCGGCGGTGTCCTCGTCCGTGATTTCGCCGTCCGTGACCGTCGAGTAGGAGTTCGGAACCCCGACTTCGACGGGAAGCGTCCACGCGTTCAGCGCGCGGCAAACTGACCGGAGGTGTTCGAGCGCAGGTGTCGGAAACCCACATCTGGAGACTGCGAGCAGACCGACCGTTTTCCCCTCGAACTCCTCGTACCCGCAGTAGTCGAGCGCCGTCTTCAGCGGCGAGGAGTACGACCCGTGACACATCGGTGTGGCGAGTAGAACCGCGTCGGCGTCCCGCACCGTCTTCCGAAGCGCTTTCGCGTCCGGCGGTGTCGCCTCGTCCGTGTCGAGAAGCGGAAGTTCGTACGTACGCAAATCGACGAGCGTCGTCGTCGCACCCATCGACTCCGTCGCGTCGAGTGCGGTTTGGAGTGCAACTCGTGTTTCGCTCCCGTCGCGCAGGCTTCCACACAATCCTACGACGTGAATATCGAGTTCCATGCAATCTGTACCATAGTGAGCCACTAAAGCACTCGCTGAAGTACGATTCAGTTGGAACGATTTCATTTCTGCAGAGGTGACCGTTATCGAGCGGTCTGTGTCGTAGTTCGATTTTATCCTTTCACTCCCAAAGTTGGTACAAATCATCCCGTGGCGGGTCCCCAATGGTCTCGCCGTCCAACACGAGTTCGCCGTTCTCATCCTCGGCTTCTTCTGTGGCACGACCGATAACCGCGGCCGAAATTCCGTCCCTTCGCAGCGCTTCGAGCGCCGCTTCGACCGACTTCTCGGGAATCGCCGCGAGGAGCGCACCGGAGCCAAAGATTTGGAGCGGGTCCACTGACATCGTCTCACAGAGTTGCCGTGTCGTCTCCCGAACCGGAACGTCCTCGCGTTCGACTTCCAAGCGAACGCCGGACGCTTCGGCCATCTCCAGCAGGCCGGTACTCACGCCGCCCTCCGTCGGGTCGTGCATGGCGTGGGCATACTCGCGGAGGAGGCGAGCGTCCGGCGCGACGCTTATCTCTTCGAAGAACGATTCGCCTGCCTCTGCTGTCGCCCCCGCTCCCACTTCGTCGCGGAAGTCGGTGGCGAGGATGGCCGTCCCCTCGATTCCGGCACCCTTCGTCAGAATCAGTCGGTCGCCCGGTTCGACTCCGCCGGTTGGGACGAACTCGTCGGCGAGTCCCATGCACGTCATCGTGACCATCGGCCGCGAGAGGTCGGGCGCGTACTCGGAGTGGCCGCCGACGATGGACACGCCGAGTTTCGTTGCTGCTGTGTCGATTTGTTGGGTGACGATATCCAGCGTTTCGCGGTCGTTATCGGGGAGAAACACGACGTTCGTCAGCCACCGTGGGTCGGCACCGGAGCAGGCAACGTCGTTGCAGGCGACGTTCACTGCGAGGGTTCCGAGGCGTTCGCGGGCCAGCGAGAGCGGGTCGGAACTGACGACCAGCGTTTCGTCGCCGATTTCGATGGCAGCAGCGTCCTCGCCGTAGCCGGGACCAACCAGAACATCGTCGTCCCGCGCACCCGTGCGCGAAACGACGAGTGCGAGGTCCTCCGGGTCGAGTTTGCCAATCATGGCCCGACATTCTCAGGGCGTGCCAATGTGCGTTTCGTCGTCCGCTCCGTACTGGTCCGTTTCCGCACTAGTCCTTTTGCCGGATGCTGTCGTACACCTGTCGGGGGTATCATGGCAGACAGAATGCAAACCGGACCGATTCTGATACTTGGCGAAGAAGCACAGCGAACCAGCGGGCGCGATGCCCGCGAAATGAACGTTACCGCCGGACGGGCGGTTGCGGAAGCGGTACGCACTACGCTCGGCCCGCGTGGGATGGACAAGATGCTCGTCGATTCGATGGGCGACGTGGTCGTCACGAACGACGGGGTGACCATTCTCAAGGAGATGGACATCGAGCATCCCGCGGCGACGATGATGGTCGAAGTCGCCGAGACGCAGGAGGATGAAACCGGCGACGGGACGACCACGGCAGTCATCCTCGCCGGCGACCTCCTGCGACGGGCAGAAGACCTACTCGAACAGGGCGTCCATCCCACGACAGTCGCACGGGGGTTCCGGATGGCCAGCGAGGAGTCGTACCGACTCCTCGAAGCAGCATCCCATCCCGTCGAAGAGCGCGTCTCGGAAATCGCACAGACCGCGATGACCGGGAAGGGAGCAGAAGCGGCCAAGAAGCGCTCTCGGAACTCGTCGTGACGGCAGTCCGCGCCGTGCGGGACGAGGATACGGATGGAGACGAGGGCGGCGAGGAAATCGACCTCTCGAACGTCACCGTCGAAACCGTCGTCGGGGGCGGCATCTCGGATTCGGAACTCGTGGAGGGTATCGTCGTGGACAAGGAACGCGTGAACGACGACATGCCGTGGCGCGTCGAGGACGCCACCATCGCACTCGTCGATACGCCCATCGAGGTGCAAGAGACCGAGGCGGACACGGCGGTCAGCATCACCGACCCTGACCAACTGCAAGGCTTCCTCGACCGCGAAGAGGCCCAACTGCACGAGATGGTCGAACGACTCAGCGACAGCGGCGCGAACGTCGTCTTCTGTCAGAAGGGAATCGACGACATGGCCCAGCACTTCCTCGCACAGGAAGGCGTTCTCGCCGTTCGACGGGCCAAGAAGAGCGATATGCAACACCTCGCGCGGGCGACGGGCGGGCGCGTCGTTTCCGGTCTCGACGACATCGATTCCGACGACCTCGGGCACGCCGGAATCGTGGAAGAGCGCGACGTTGCGGGCGACACCCGAATCTTCGTGGAGGAGTGTGACAACCCGAAGAGCGTCACCCTCCTCCTGCGCGGTGGCACCGAACACGTCGTCGCGGAGGTCGAGCGGGCGGTCCACGACAGTCTGGGCGTCGTCCGCGTCGCCCTGCTGGACGGGCAGGTCTTGCCTGGCGGAGGCGCACCCGAAACAGCCCTCGCGCTCGGTCTGCGCGACTACGCCGACGGCGTCGGCGGCCGGGAGCAACTCGCCGTTGAAACCTTTGCCGACGCGATGGAGACGGTGCCCCGCACTCTCGCGGAAAACGCCGGCATCAGTCCAATTGACGGCATGACCGACCTCCGCAGTCGTCACGACGCAGGCGAGGAAAACGCCGGTCTCGACGCCGAAACCGGCGATATCGTGGACATGCTTGATGCGGGTGTGGTCGAACCCCTCCGCGTCAAAACCCAAGCCATCCAGAGCGCGACCGATGTGGCGGAACTGTTGTTGCGCATCGACGACGTGATTTCGGCAGGCGATTTGGGTGGGAGTGGAGAAGCCGAAGAAGGACCTGAAATGGGCGGTATGGGCGGCATGGGCGGTGCGATGTAGACGATCGAGAGCGAGCGAGTGGTTACTCGAACCGGCGCGTTCGCATCCGTGGCGGACTCACCACGAACTCGACGTCGAGCGCGATGTGATCGGACATGAAGTGCGGAATTCGGTCGCCGTCGTCGGAATGTTCGAATACCGTCGGGTCGAGGTACCCCACCTCGTCGTCTTCCGACCGCCAGAACGGACGACGGCGAATTCGGGTGCAGTCGAGATTATACGAGTGTTCGTCGGTTGGTGCTTGCAAGAACAGATAGTCGAGGCGATACCCCGGAAGGGTGTCGGACGACGGGGACGAATGGAACTCCGGCACGTCGTAGTCCTGACAGTAGTGATAGCCGTCCGGGGAATGTTCATCATCGAGCGCGCACACCGAATCGTAGTTCTGTACCTCGTGCGTCGCTCCGGCCCGGCCACCCCGAACGAGCCAGAGGTCGTCGAACTCGACGCGGTGTGTTCGAACCGTCCATCCGAAGTAATCCGCGATTTTTTCGGGGCTGGCCTTCAATGGGTCGAACGGGAGTACCGAGGAGGTGCCACCGAATAATTCATCGAACGCGTCCCCGAGTTCGTCCAGTGCGCCGTCGAAGTCACCGTCCAACAGGTCATCCAACGCGTCTTCTGCATCTATCCCTGCGTCTTCGAGCATCCGTGCCGCGAGTTCGGCGCGGTGGTCCTCCACGTACCGATTGAGGTTTACGGGGAGTCCGTTACGCTCGATGACCGGAACGTCGATACGCGAGACCGTTTCCAACATGTCGCCGTACTCGTCGTGGCGGAAGTCCACGTTCATGTCCCCTGTGATGACCGTGACGTTCCGCGGGTTCGTCGTATCTTTGACAAATTGGACGAGTTCTCCAACCTGATTGCGTCTCGATTCTTCGTTTTCGGCGTGCGTGTGGGTGGTGTAGAGGTCGAGACACATTCGGGTGCTCGACCCGGGTTCGAGGTCGATTTCGGTGTACAGGACGCCCTTCGTGGCGTGGTAGTCGACCTCCCATGCTTTCCCTTGGTCGGAATACTCGTATCGTTTCGTGGTGATGATGTCCCGCGGTTTGGCAACGATGGTGAACAGACCACTACTCTCCTGAAGGGATTGGTCCGCGCCCATCCGTGTTTCGATGGGGTGCGTGAACTCGCCGCGGATGGCGTCTCGTTCGGATTCGTCGAACACCTCACAGAGTCCGACGATGTCGTAACCATCGTTGTCGAGTGCTCGCCCGATCTCGTGACGACGGGATTCGAGAAGCGGTTTGTCCCAGTAATCGATCGGGACGTTGAGGAGCCACGTGTTGTAGAAGAGGAACTTGTGGGTGGTCCCGTTGGCGTGGCGTTCTGCGAGTCGGCGGAACGAACGGTCATCCCCACGACGACGCTGGCGGGGTTGGAAGCGGTGAACCTGCGAGAGACCTTTCTCCTCCTCGTGGGCTAAACCGGCGTCCTCGACACGTTGCCGAATTATCGATTCGTTGTGAGCGTTGTACTCGTACTCGTCACCGTTCTCGTCGGCACCGATGGAGAGCCATCCGAGGTCGTCGCTGATGGGAACGCCGCGGAGGCGCTTCGGGGGATATATCGGGTCCATGTACGTCGCCAGTTCGCGGAACGACGTTGGCATCGTCAGACCACCCCCCGTCGCGGGAACCCGGGAAGACGGACGGAGTCGTCGCCGGAGAGCGTGACCGAACCGTCCCATTCGTAGACGGGCACGCCGTTGAGTTCGAGTTCGACCCGTTCAACCGACCAATCATCGAACAGGCTCTCGGTGACGAGTTCGACGCGGTCGATGTCCCAGAGCGAGAGACGACCGTGTCCGTCGAGAACCGGGTCAACGCTGTAGCAATCCGTGTCATTCGCCTCGAAGTCGTTATAATATTCGTGGTCGAGATACCACTCGCGGGTCGGCGCGAGCGAGAGGAAGACATCCGCGTTGCTCCCCTCATCTCCGGTCGTGATGGTGACCGTCACGGAGTCGATGACGGTGTGTGGCGACCACGCCTTGATTCCCATTCTCGGGTCGAAGCCGTACCGTTCGATGGCCGCTCGAAGGCTGATTTCGTCCCCGGAGTCGGGAACAGGGAGACGCTCACGAAGTGAGACACGCCGGATGCGGCGGTATCCGTCAACGACGACGTCGGCGTACCGTCTGGCTCCCGCCGGATTCGGATGGCCGGTGGACGCGATTGGACACGTCGCGGTGACCCCGACCTCTCCGATGGCTTCACACCCATCCATCCGCGTCTCCCGAACTGAATCGTCAGCATCGACGCCCCAAAGCCACGAGGACGGTGCTTCGATGCTATTTTCGTACTCGAATCCCGGATGGGCGAAGACGATTCCCGGCCCGCTATCCGCCGAATCGAGTTCCGCAACCGCCCGACGGAGCCAGTACAACGCCCGTCGATTGAAGTACAGCGACTGGGCGACGAACTCGTTTGCGGCCCAGTCGGATGCGTCGTGGAGTATCAGTCGCCAGTCGCGGGTCACGTCGAAGTCAGTCAGTGGACTGGCGATGGGAAAGTAGCCGGTGACGACGACGATGGCGTTCGGGAACGCGTCCCGCGCGTCGCTGACGAGCGTGCGGATATCGTCGTAGCAGTACGTTCGGATCAGGTCTTCGAGTTCGTAGTCCGGGTCGGCGGGAACTGGGTCGTGTTCGCTGGCGTTCGGCGGACTCTCGAACTCGCCGTCGTATATCTCCGTCAGCGGATTGATGATGGTTTCGACGTTGATATCGTTGATGCCGCCATCGACGAGGAGTATATCCACGTCGGCTGGGTCGTCCACGGCGGCGGCGAGTTCGGCTACCTGTTCGCGAACCGTCGGCCGACTCCACGGAACTTCGTGTTCCGCGGTTCGGGAAATCCGCCGGTGTGCATCCGCCGGAAACGGGTCGCCGTCCGAACCGCGGTGGATGCCGATGATGGCCCCCGACCGCGCTCGGATATGAATCGGGTCGAGGACGCTACCGCCAGTGAGTTCGGCATACGCCACGGTGGCGAACTTGTCTTCGTGGGAGAGACCTTGCCCCCACATTACGGAATCGCCCACGGCGTAGAGCGTGAGTTCGTTCGTCATTCTCAGCTCCCGCCGGCCTGAAGGTCGGCAACGTTCGCTTCGAGGTCGGCGACACGTTGTTGAAGCGCCTCGATGGTATCCACGAGACTGTCTATCGACCCGACCGAGATGTCACCGTCGTCGCCGTCGAGGACGACCGTTTCCGTTCCTGCCTCGTCCGCGAGGGAGATGCGACCGAGACCACCGTGGACGCGAACCCGAGGCGTCCACGAACCATCCGAGAGTTGGAGTATCCCGTCGCTGCCGTCGAGTTGAATCCGATGGGTCGGTCGGTACGCGTCCGGGTCCGACGCCCCGACGCCGACGGAATCCGCGTCGATATCCACGCCCGTCTCGCCGAACTCGTCTCGAACGACGAGGCGACCGGTCTCACCACCTGCCTCGTCGCCGAGAATTATCGTCGCGGTGCTCCCATCGAGCGCAACCGTCTCCGTTCCGTCGTCTGAAAGCGAGACGGTTCCGGCCTCGCCCGCCCCGCCGAGTTCGAGTGCCGCCCGGGTCGTCAGGCGAACCCGCGTGTTCGGGTCGTCGACCGACCCCGCCAAATCGTCGCTGGTGCGGTAGTCTCCGATTCGGATTCGCGTATCTCCTAACACGTCCTCGATGTCGAGGTTTCCATCGACGCCCGACCCACCAAGCCGGAGGCTTCCGTCCGCGGCGTTGACGAAGTATCGAACGGTCGAAGCGGTTGTCTCGTCGCATCCGACGTTTCCACGGGGGTCACCATCGGCGTCCGTGACGACGACGTCGCCGTCCTCGTCGCCGCCGCCGACGCGGAGCGTCCCCTCTCCACCGTCGAGGTACACCCGAACCGAATCCGAAACCGGACCGCGGCTTCCGTCGAGGTGAATTCGCGTTTTGTCGTCGCCGTCTCGAAGGATGAGGTCACCGTCGGTTCCGGTCCCGCCGAGCGTCGCGTTTCCGACCTGCGCGTCGAGGTGGACGGTTCTTTCGCCGTCCCCCGTCCGAAGGATGAGGTCGCCGTCAGCGTCGTTTCCGCCGAGCCTGATGTTTCCGTTCTTGCCGTCAACGTACACCCGAACCGAACCTTCGACCGGCCCGCCGTTGCCGTCGAGATGGATGATGTCGTCGCCGTCGTTGTCCATCAGGATAACGTCGCCGTCCGCATCGTCGCTGCCCAATCGAAGGTTTCCCTGACTCGTTTCGAGAAACAGCGTGTTGCCGTCGTCGTCCGAGTGCCGTTGCAATCGAACGTTGCCGATCAAGTATAGTTCATCACCATCTAGTATAACATCACTCTCGTTTGGCATTTGAATAACCGAAGATAGTATGGTGGTCTATGTATATTAATGTTGATGTTTTTGAGGGAGAAGGTCTGTGAGCGTAGGACGGAGCAATGTGAAAGCAGAGACTGGTCTCGTATTTTGGAAGTATCTTTCAGATTTTCGGCGTTCACGGCGACGACTAAGCACCTACACGTCGTCTGTTTGCCGTCAAGCCATCGAAACGCGCGTACTCGTGGTAGGAGACGGGCCGAATGCGCCTCTCGATCTCGCCGGGTTGCGGTTGAACCACGACGTAGAATTCACGCTGTTCGGGGAGCACTCGCGCGGATACGAATGGACTGAGTAATTGAGGACCCCCGTCAAGGTTTTCATGCCGAACGTCGTGTCAGGTGTATGGTTCGAACACACGAATTCGAGGGGGACGAGCCGTCGATACACGAGGATGCTCACGTCTGTCAGGAGGCAACGTTAGTTGGGGACGTGGAAATCGGGGCCGACGCGAGCGTCTGGCCCGGTGCGGTCCTCCGGGGTGATGCGGCACCGGTCTACATCGGTCGGGAGTCGCACATCGGGGACAACGCGGTGCTTCACGCTTCGACCGTCGGCGAACGAGTGATGGTCGGTCACGGTGCAGTGCTGAACGAAGCGACGGTCGAGGACGGTTCCCTCGTCGGATTTAACGCGACGATAAACACGGACGTCCACGTCGGCGAACGGAGCATCGTGGCGGCGGGAACCGTCACGCTCGAAGGAGCACAAATCCCGCCGGAATCGTTCGTTCGCGGGGTTCCCGCACAGGTGACGCCGCTTTCGGAGACGACCATCGATGCGGCGGAAATCTTCGAATCGTATTCGTCCGGAGAATACACGGGACTCGCCGAGCGACACGGGAGTTTATTCGAATCGTAACGAGCCAACTCTGGATGGCGACTAATAATGCAACTTGCAAACGCAACCCGTGCAGTGATTCATTTGACTCCCGAATATGCGTGATGAGCGACAAAACTAATGAACGAGACTGCTGAAGGATTTGTCGTCAAATCGGGGAGGCGAAATACGACGTCCCTGACTTCCCAGTTTGATAACCGAGAATTGGTCCTCGTGTCGAACAGGGAACCGTACGTCCACGAGCGCGTTGATGGCGAGATACAAGTCGTTCGACCGACTGGTGGCCTTACGTCCGCACTCGACCCGATGATGGCAGACACCGGCGGAACGTGGGTCGCGTGGGGGAGCGGCGACGGCGACGAGGAAATGAGCGACGAGAACGGCTGTATTCGCGTCCCGCCAGAATCGCCTTCGTACGATTTGAAGCGGGTTTCACTCACGGACGAACAGGTTCAGAACTACTACTACGGCTACAGCAATCAGGTGCTCTGGCCGTTGTGTCACTCCGATACGGCCAAGATGACGTCGAGAGCGGAGTTTTGGGACCAGTATCGGGACACCAACGAACGCTTCGCGGACGCGATTCGGGAGCAAGTTGACCCGTCGAAAGCCGTCATCTGGTTTCAGGATTATCACTTCGCGCTGGCACCGCGACGAATTCGAGAACGGTGTCCAGACGCGTTCTGTATGCAGTTCTGGCACATCCCGTGGCCGTCGTGGGACGTGCTTCGAAGCTGTCCGGAGTACGAGGAACTACTCGATGGGTTGCTCGCAAACGACCTGCTCGGGTTCCACACCGACCGCTACTGTGAGACGTTTCTCGACTGTGTCGAACGTGCTTTCGACGCCGAGGTGGACCACGAGGCGGGGATGATTCAGTATGAGGGTCGGACGATTCGCGTCGCATCGTTCCCGCTCGGCATCGACGCCGCAGAACGGCGGCGACTCGCGGAGTCAGACGAGGCCGACGAAGCGTGGGAATCGCTCCGCGAAACCTATTCCCTCGATGCCGACCAGTTGGCCGTCGGGGTGGACCGGCTCGATTACACGAAAGGAATCGAGCATCGACTCGCCGCACTCGAACGACTGTGGGAGCAGTCCCCAAAATGGCGTGAGACGTTCACCTACGTCGAAAAGGCGAGCGAGAGCCGAAGCCAAATCGAGGACTACCAGCGCGTCAAGGAGAACGTGACGAGCGAAGTCGAACACATCAACGACCGGTTCGGAACCGAGACGTGGCGACCGATCGTCTACATCGACGACCGGCTTTCGGAGGTCGAATTGGCCGCACTGTATCGAAATTCGAATATGGTGCTCGTGAGTTCGCTTCGCGACGGGATGAATCTCGTCGCAAAGGAGTTCGTCGCTTCACAGGTGGACGACCCCGGCGTGTTGGTGCTCAGCGAACTCGTCGGCGCGCACGAGGAACTCGGGGAGTGGGCGATAACGGTTCATCCGAACGACACCGAAGCGTTCGCGGACAGCATCGGGCGAGCGTTGGAAATGGAGCGACCGGAACGGGCAAACCGGATGGACCGACTGCAAGCGTCGGTCAAGAAAAACGACATCGAGGCGTGGAAGAACCGCGTGCTTCAGGGTGCGAGCGAGGTTTTGAGTCGAAAGAAGGCGGAGGCGGAAACGGAAACGACGGGCTAATACGATGAAACGGGGACTGTGACGGACGACACCGACGAATGAACGGCGAGGTGGACTACTTCCCTTCTCGATTTCGGCGTCGAGTGACTCACCGATTCTCCAATTCCGTCCGGCAGTCCTCGGTTAGCTGACGGAGGTCGTCGCTGATTTCGACGGGGTAGCTGTCCGGCGAGCGCAAATCGCGGCAGTCGTCCGGGAGGCGTCGTCGCCGTGTTCCCGCTCGTTCGGCAATCGCGCCGAGTTCGGAGGAGTCGGCGACGCTCTCTCCGTCCTCGTAGACGAACTCCAGTTGGTCTTCGCCGGGTCCGTCCTCGCCACGGAGCGCGAGCACGTCCTTTTGGTGGATTTCGTCCCCGTCGTCAGCAGCTCCCACGTCAGCAGCTCCATCGTCCACAACTCTGCGGACGCTCTTCGCGCCGGGGTACGTGACTTTCCCCGATGACAGTTTCATGCTCGGTTGCAGCTCGCCGTCGCGTTCGATTTCCGTGAGCTTGTAGACGAGGTCGAGCGACGGGGCGTCCCCGCTCGTCGTCAGCGAAGTGCCGGGTCCGAATCCGGTCGCCTTACCGCCCGCACGGAGGAAGTCGGCGATTTTGTACTCGTCCATTCTGGAGGAGACGAAGATGGGCTTGTCGTCCACGATGTCGGCGACTTCCTTTGAGAGGGAGACGAGATTCCCCGAATCGAGTCGCACGCCGACCTCGGCGTCGTGGTCCTCAGCCAGGTCCATCGCCAGTTTGGTGCCCTCGACGGTGTCGTAGGTGTCCACGAGTAAAATCGTGTCCTCGTGGTATTTGTCGAGAAACGTCTCGAAGGCATCGCGTTCGCTCTCGAAACTCTGCACCCACGAGTGGGCCATCGTGCCGTACACCGGGAGGTCGAACGCTTCGCCCGCAGAGACGAGCGAGGTTCCGTCGAAGCCGCCGACCGCGGCGGCACGGGCGGCTTTCATCCCGGCGTCGGTGCCGTGGGCGCGGCGGGCACCGAAATCCACAAGCGATTGCTCGTCGCCGTAGCGTTCGACTGCCTCGCGCATCCGGGCGGCTTTCGTCGCCACGAGGCTCTGAAAGCCTATCTGGTTCAACAACAGCGTCTCGAACAGTTGGGCTTGGAAAATCGGTGCAGTCACTTCGATGAGGGGTTCGTCCGGAAACACGGGCGTTCCCTCCGGAAGCGCTCGCACGGTGCCGGTGAACTCGAAGTCGGCGAGTCGAGAGAGAAAATCCTCGTCGAACCCCCGACCGGAGAGATACGAAATCGCTCGCTCCCCGAACGAGATGGAATCGATGGAGGCCATCGCCTGTTCGAGTCCGGCCGCGAGGATGTACCCCCTGTCCGGCGGTAGTTTTCGGAAGAAGAGGCTGAACGTCGCTCGTGGGTTGTGGTCGGCGGCGTGATACCCCTGTAACATCGTCAACTCGTAGAGGTCGGTGAACAGCCCCAGATTTTCTGGCGTGACGTAGCCGAACCGCTCCGCTTGTGGATTCCCCCCAGCCATAGACACCGGCACGACCCCATGACAGTAATAGTTGGGGGCGAATCCAGCGAGAGGCGTTTATTCGTCGGGACCCTATTTCGCTCCATGAATTTGGAATCGCTCAAACCCGATTTCCTTACGCCGAACTGGAAATGCCACTCGTGCGGGAAGAAGTACTGGCGCAACCCCCGCCAGTGCAGCAAGTGTCAGAGTACCGTCTTCGACCAGGTTCGGTAGCTGGAATTTCTCAGCCACCAATCCGCGAAATGGTAGACTATAAAGCAATAACTGTTTTGCAATGAGTTAGCGTATACCATACTGATGTCGGGAGAAACAGCAGTGTCGGTCGGTGTACTTAGTCTCCACAACAGTAAGGAGACGAAAGCGATTTTGAATGCAGTCGAAGCGTTAGGTCACGACCCGGTCTGGCTTCGACGGGAGAATACAGCCATCGAGATACGGGACGGTCGTGTCGTGCTCGAACCGAGCGTCGATGTCATCGCAAATCGGTTGTTGCTGTCGAAGACGGAGAATCCCGAGGAACTCCTCGGACTGTCGAACCTGTATGAAAGCCTCGTTCCGATGCTGAATCCACCGATGTCGGTGCTGCGAGCGACGCACAAATTCTCGGCAGCGGTTCGATTGGCGGCAGAGGGGATTCCGGTCCCAGATGCCATCTTTGCACTCTCCACGGACCGACTCAACGAAATCGGCAAGACGTACGGTTCCGAGGCAGTGTACAAAACAGCCATCGGAACCCACGGCGGCGGGACGTGGAAAATCGATCTGAGCACGCCCATCAGTTCGCGGGTCGGGAAACGACAGGCGTTCATCCAACAACTCATCGAACAGGACGGGGATGGCCCACACAGCGACCTGCGCGTCTACGTGGTCGGCGACTCCGTCGTTGGCGGAATGATTCGGTCGGCCCCCGAGGAGGAATGGCGGACGAACGTCGCACTCGGCGGCAGCGTAAGCGCAGCGGGCGACGTACTCACGGACGAAGTCACCCGCATCGCGCTCGACTCGGCGCACGCAATCGGTCTCGACTATGCCGGTGTGGACCTCATCCGTGACGAAGACGAGTGGTACGTTCTCGAAGTGAATCCGACTGCGGGATTCAAGGGCTTCTTCGAAGCCACCGGACACAGTCCGGCACCGCACATCGCGCGCGCTGCAATCGAAGCAGGAGGGGGGTGCGTTGACGAGAAGCAAGTCATCAAACTGACGACGACGCTCGACGATTCGGTGCCCAGCTGCAAGCCATCGACGACCCAGAAACGACTGTCGGACCAGCCCACAATCGGCTACACCACCGAAGTCGTCATCAGCGGGACGACGGGGTCGCGCACCGTCATCGCCAAATCAGACACGGGCGCGAGCCGGACGAGTATCGACACCGGCATCGCCGCCGACGTCGGCGCGGGACCGATTCGCCGAACGTCCCGCGTTCGCTCCGGCAGTTCGAAATCCAGTCGAACTCGACCGGTCGTGGACATGGTCGTCGGTATCGCCGGCAACCACTACACGGTCGCCGCGAACCTCGAAGACAGGAGCCACATGGACCATCCCGTCCTCCTCGGCCGGGACATCCTCGAACATTACCAAGTGGACATCAGCAAGCGAGTCGGTGGGCAAGAGAGCAGCACCGCCGAGGAATAGTCGGCAGCGTTACTGTCGCCAAATGGTTGTTATCTTTTTAATACTACTACGAGAATAGGACAACCATGCGGAGTTATCGTTTGACCGCCCGAATTTTGCTCTCCCTCTCGGCGCTCGTCGTCCTCACCGCTGCGCTCGTCGGCGGAATCATCTTCGTCTCGTGGACGGTCGGTGGACTCGTCGCGTCCGCCTTGTTCGCACCGGTTTCGTGGGGACGGTACGCTGGCGCCACAGTTGGCTGTGCAACGTGTGCCGGATTGTTTTTCCTCCAGTTTCGTAGCGGAGCAGTTGCCATCTCGGACTTCCTCGGCGCGGTCCCGCCGTCGGAAACTACCTACTCTGACCGCGACCTTACCGACCTCGTTGGGCGCGTTGCGTTGCAGTTCGACCTTCCGGCACCGACCGTGCGCATTGCCGAAACGTCGGTTCCACACGCATCCGTCTCCGGATTCACGAGGCAGCGCGCCACGCTCGTCGTTTCGACGGGACTGTTGGACCGCCTCGGAGACGAGGAATTGCGGGCCGTCGTCGCCCACGAGATGGCTCATGTGAGCAACCGAGACGCCGCCGTCGTGTCGCTGGTGGCGCTTCCGGCGGTGTTCGGCCGGTCGATACTGAACGGACTCAACGGGGGGAAAGACAAACCGAGTTTACCGAATAACTCGGACGGCTTCACGATGCTCGTGTTCCTCGTCGGCGGACTTATTTGGCTGGTCGGCCAGTCACTGCTCGCGGTGTTCGCCCGCCAGCGAGAACTCGCCGCCGACAGCGCCGCCGTCGAACTCACGGGGAATCCGACGACGTTGGCGACGGCACTGCGCAAAGCCGACATCGAGACGGTCGATGCGCCGACGACCGACCTGCGAAAGACGAACGCGGTTTCCGTGTTCTCCATCGTCGAACCGCCGAAGGAATCCGTACAAGACGAGTTCTCGATATGGGTAGACGGAAAACGACCGCATTCGCTCCGCATTCGGGACCGAATCGTCACGGTCGGTGAACGCCTGTTCCGGACACACCCATCGACGGAGCAGCGGTGTGAGCGGCTTCGCTCCGATTCATAGCTTCCGACAGTTCGATTCCACCCAAATACCGCCTCCTGCCCCGACCTTTATCTCGGAAAACGACTCACTTCCAGTATGGAACGCTACGATGTCCTCTATCGGCTCTACGACGAATTCGACGCGAAAACCCTGCGGGCGTATCAGGATTTCGTGGACGTGTTTCCGCCGGTGGATTCACGGGTCGCGCTGGAACACTGGCAGTCCGCAAGCGACGAACTGGAACGGCGAAAGGACGAAATCCGAGAGGGGTTCGGCGCGGGCGAAACCTACGCGGACGTGGCGGCCCACGCCACGCGCGACCAAGCGTTCACCGCACTCGACCTCTACTCGAAGTACGGCCGGTCGGTGAACGCGCTCGTGTTGGACGTGGACGAGACGCTTCGGTCGGCGGGCGGGACGGACAACGAGATTCCGCGCGAAACGCTGAATCTCCTGACTGAATTCCACGAGAAAGGCGTGCCCATCGTCGTCTGTACGGGTCAAACGCTGGAGAACGTGAAGGGGTTCACCATTCAGGGACTCGGCAACGAAATCGTCCACTCCGGAACCGTCAGCATCGTCTACGAGGCGGGAACCGGCGTGTTCACGCCGGGTCACGGCGCGGAGACCAAACGGTTGCTGTTCGAGGAGTTGGACGACGAAATCCGAACAGTCTTCGACACGGTGCGCTCGGAAGTGCTCTCCTCGGCACCCGACGAACTCCGGCGGTGCACCCACCTGCAAGGCAACGAGTTCAACATCACGATGAAGCCGAACTTCGAGACGGGGAGTTCGCGCGCGGTGGAAGTCATCGATACGGCACTCGTCTACCAAGTCGATTTGCTCGGCGAGACGGTGGTCGGGAACGAAGAGGATGGCAGCGAGTGGTCGCGGGCGTACTACGCCGATAGCGACCCCGAAATCCGCGGCGTGCTCGAAGCAGCGGGCGGGATGCCCGACGCGGACGTTTCGGAGATTCCGGCGGACGTGCAGGACACCTTCGACCGAATCGACGTGGCGTACTACGAGGGTGACGCCGCCGAAATCGGCAGTCGGGAGTTGAACAAAGTGGTCGGTGTGGAAGCCGCGCTGGACGTTCTCGGCGTGGACGACCCGTTCACGCTCGTGATGGGCGACAGCAAGAGCGACCTCCGCGTGATGCAATGGGTCAACGAGAACGACTGTGGCATCGGTGCCGCGCCGGAACACGCCTCCCGGGACACGTTGGATCACGTGATGGGGACGGACGAACTCATCTTCGACCGCGGAAAAGCCGGCGACGTGCTCAGGACCGTGTACGCGCTGAATCGATTGGCGAGATTGGGATAAGAGAGGTAGATGTGGATAGTATGATTTAGTAGATATCAGTGGACTTTCGTTGGAAATAGTATGCGCCGCTTTGAATCGGCATCTGCTTGTGTCGCTGCTGTATGGAAGATTTCGAACATTCTCGGCCACCCGCTATGAGACGTTTTCTCTGGAACCGTGATTTCAGCAGCAACTACGATGTGAAAAGCAAGGAAGGAACCGAGATTTAACTTTGAGAACCGTCGTCAGGCGTGAACCTGGACGCGGACGGTTTCGCCCGCTTCGACGGGACTGCGAACCGAGAGCGGTTCGTGGTCGGACTCCCGGAAGAGGGAGGTATCCGAGCGGAGGCCGAATCCGTCCATGATTCCGGCGCGGACCTGCGGGCCGTAACGCTCGCCGAGTTTGTCGACGACGTCCGCGACGGTTGCCTCGTCGGGGACTGCCACGCGTGCGTCGCGGGTCCCGGTACGCGCGACCATCGGGCCGGTAAGCTTAACCGTGACGTTCATACTCACACATTGTTCCCCCTGCAACAAAAAGTTTACTCACTCTCGAAAAACTGCTGACGGGGCGAATTTACTCACTCACGGAAAAAAGACCTGCCGAGACGAAATCGCTTATCAAGTCGGGGAACAAGCCTCCGAGTATGTCGCACGCACCAGAACCGGGAGCGGACGACCCGCTTTCGCTACACGGCGTCGTTCCCCCCACGATTACGGCGTTTCACGAGGACGAATCGGTCAACTACGAAGCCACCGCGGCCCACGCCCAATACGTCGTGGAGGGCGGCGCACACGGCGTCTTCCCGCTTGGGACGAACGGCGAGTTCCCGCTGTTGACCGGCGAAGAGAAACGCGGCGTCGTCGAAGCAGTCACCGATGCCGTGGACGACGTGCCCGTCATCGCGGGTGTCGGCGCACCGAGCACGTACGAAACCATCCAGAACGCGGAACACGCTGAATCCGTCGGCGCGGACGGTCTCGTCGTCATCACGCCGTACTACTACCCGCTCGACAACGACGCCGCCGTCGAACACTACCAGCGCGTCTGCGAGGCCGTCGACCTGCCGGTGTACATCTATCACATCCCGAGCAAGACCGGCAACTCGCTGTCGCTCGACACGCTGTCGGACCTCGCCGAGATTCCGAACCTCGCCGGACTCAAGGATTCGAGCAAGGACGTGCCGTGGCTCGGACAGGCTATCGACGGCAATCCGGACCTCACGTTCCTCTCGGGGTCGGACTCCCTGATTCTGCCCGGACTCCAACTCGGTTGCACCGGGACCGTGAGCGCGGTTGCGAACGCCTTCCCCGAACTCATCGTCTCGCTCTACGACGCCTACGACGAGGGCGACGAGGAGCGCGCCCACGAACTCCAAAGCGAGGTGTACGCGATTCGGCGCGCACTCAAGGGCGGGTCGTACATGGCTGGCGTGAAGACGACGCTCGACTTGCTCGATGTGGGCTTCTCACCCGGTCCGCTCCGGAGCCCGCTCCGGAAGATGAGCGATGCCGACCGCGCGTCGCTCGAATCGGACCTTCGCGCGCTCGACGTACTCTGATTCTCCAGTACCGATTTTTCTTTTTAAAGACCGATTTCCGCGAGTAGGCCCGCCTTACCGGGCGAGCGTATAACAGGGGGGCCGTTGTGCGTTGAATCATGCTTGGGTCGCGCGTTCTCGCTGTCGGGGTGGTTCTCCTCTGTCTCCTCAGCGCCAGCTATGTCGGGCCACCCGCGACTGTGTCCGGCGCACCCGCTCCGCAAACGACGAAAATCGGCTCTTGCACGAAAATCACGAAACCCGGCCAGTACCTGCTGGCTCACGACATCCACAACGGGAAGACGGCCATCTCGACCGGTTGCATCAAAATCCGCGCGGACAACGTGGTTCTCGATGGCCGTGACCACACCCTCGACGGATTCGGCGTCAGCGACACAAGCGGCGTCCACGTCGATGGCGCGTCGAACGTGACGGTTCGGAATTTTCACATGAAGGATTGGAACCGCGGCGTGTACGTCGAGGACGCTTCGGACGTGACGGTGCGGCATGTCGTCGCCGTGAACAACGCCATCGGCATCGGGGTGACCAAGTCGAGCACGCGACTGGTGAACAACACCGTTCGGGGCGACCTTCGCGGCGTCGTCCTCAGCGATTCATGGGACGACACACTCCTCCGAAATCGAATTCACCACAATCGTGCCATCGACATCTACGCGCCGGTGGTGCTGGTGCACGGCCTCGGCCTCCAGTTGAACATCGGCCCACCACTCGACCCAGACAAAGACGGGCGATACGAGGACATGACTGGAAACGGAAAAACCGGCGTCTGGGATGCGGTGTCGTTTCCTATCGTCGCTGCCGCCGAGACTATCGGCCTCGCACACATGCCTGTACAACAGCAGTCAGCGCTCGATTTCGACGGCGACGGTCACTTCGACGTGACGGATGTGCTGGCCTACGCTGGACTGACTCCTTCTGGATGACGTCCTACGCCGGACTTACTCCTTCTGGATAACGTCCTACGCCGGACTCACGCCCTCCGGATGACTTCTTTCGCCCAGTCTGGCCACTCCTTGCGTTCCCGTCCGTGAAACGTGCCGTCACCGGACATCGCTTTGAGCGCCCTCGCGTCCTTTTTGCTCCAGACCGCACCGTCCTCGTGGAAGACGCCGTTCAGAATGCCGCGTCGTCGCTGGCTCAGCATGTAAGCGGGTTTGAGCATCAGCGACCAGAAGAAGTTCCCGACGCCGGATTTGCGGATGACCGGTGCGAGTGACGCGTAATCCGGCCCGCGTTGGGCCACGGAGATTTTCTTTTGCCCCCAGCCGAAATCCGCGAGGCGTTGCCACTCGGTCAGCCAGACGGGCATGTTGACGCTGCTGCGGAGTTGGTTGGCCTGTTGGAGGACGCCACGATAGATGTCCGTCGTGTTCGGGTAGTTGTAGTGAAACTGGATGACATCGATGCCCCAGTCGTAGTAATCCGTGGCGTTCGCAAAACTCGTCGCGCCAATCGTCAGCGGCACGTCGCCGCGTCGTTCGCGGACGTAGTTGAACATCTCGCGGGCAAATCGCTTTTTCCACGGTCGCCAGCCCGGTTCGTTCATCACCTCGATGGCGAGCAGTCGCTCGTCGTCGCGGTAGCGGCTCATCACCCACTCGGCGAACCGCTTCGGTCCGCCCCACTGGTCGGGGTTTCGCATGACGTGCTTTCCCGGCGACCAGACAGAGGTACCAGTCCACGGGTCGGTGTCGTAGAGGTTCTTCGGAACTGGCGGCCGACCGACGCCTTCGAAGACGCCGAGCAGCACCTGAATGCCGTGTTTATCCGTGGTCGCCAGAAAATGATCGAGCGCCCGGCCGAACGCGTCGGGGTCCCGTTTCCACGCTTCGTAACTCAACCACGTTCGAATCGCGTTGAGGTTCAAGCGGTCGGCAAAGCCCATGTCGCGCTCCGTGATATCCCGTTCGTAGGTATTCCACATCTGAAAGGAGTTCATCGCGCGGGTGGGGAGGTACATCGCACCGCGGATGTCTACAGGGGGGCTACCGATATCGGCGACGCAGCCGGAAAGCGAGACCGCAGACGCGACACCAGCGAGAAACCCCCGTCTCGTACACCGACGTGTCATGAAATCGCCGACAACGGCCGGGCACCTGAAAGTAGTAGCCTTTCGTTTGACATTTCCTCGCGTTTGCCCTTTCCCGGAGATTTTCGACGCCGTCGTCCAAACGGAGGGAAATACCATTCGGTCGTGAGTCGATATCGCAGGGTGCGTTTTGCCCCCACAATCTCGTCATTTCATTGAACATTCTCATCGCCGCCTCCGGATTAATTGCAGTATAACCGCATGCATGCGTCTGGATACTGGTGATATTCGTCTCCCATCATTGGTGTTCCAACAGACAGGAACGGTGGGGCTATCAGGGGGCAAAACCAGTTAACTGGTCAATAGTAAGGGTAACAGCTCTCGAAGAAGTAATCGAGATGGCCCAACAGCAGACCGAGCCACAAGTCGTCGGATACTATCGACGTGGGAGATACGAACTTCGCGCTGAGGATTCGATCCATGCATGGATCAGTGCGGAAACTCCAGTGGACGTGCATCAGTAATAACGGACGATACCATGTAAACTTTTACTCCGGGAGAAGTACCCGCGGGTATGGGACGCGATTACGCGACACTGCACGACCCCAACGCAGAGTATACGATGCGGAACCTCTCCAGTGAGACGATGGGAGCGAAGGCATCGCGGGGCAGCAAGCGCGACGTTGAAATCACGGACGTACAGACAACGATGGTTGACGGGAACTTCCCGTGGACGCTCGTCCGCGTGTACACCGACGCCGGAATCGTCGGGACGGGCGAAGCTTACTGGGGTGCGGGTGTCCCCGAACTCATCGAGCGCATGAAGCCGTTCGTCATCGGCGAGAACCCGCTCGACATCGACCGACTGTTCGAACACCTCATCCAGAAGATGTCCGGCGAGGGTTCTATCGAAGGTGTCACCGTCACCGCCATCTCCGGTATCGAAATCGCGCTGCACGACCTCGCGGGCAAGATTCTCGATATTCCTGCCTACCAACTGCTCGGTGGCAAGTACCGCGACAAAATTCGTGTCTACTGTGACTGCCACACCGCGGACGAGGCCGACCCCGAAGCGTGCGCCGACGAGGCCGAACGCGTCGTCGAGGAACTGGGCTACGACGCGCTCAAGTTCGACCTCGACGTGCCGTCCGGGTTCGAAAAGGACCGCGCGAACCGCCACCTCCGCCCCGGTGAAATCCGCCACAAAGCCGAAATCGTGGAACGGGTCACCGAGCGAGTCAAAGACCGCGCCGACGTTGCCTTCGACTGTCACTGGACGTTCTCGGCAGGGAGCGCAAAACGTCTCGCCAAAGCCATCGAGGACTACGACGTGTGGTGGCTCGAAGACCCCGTTCCGCCGGAGAACCTGGAAGTTCAGGAAGAGGTCACGAAGTCCACCGCGACGCCCATCACGGTCGGCGAGAACCGCTACCGCGTCACCGAGGAGCGCCGCCTCATCGAGAACCTCGCCGTGGACATCATCGCGCCCGACCTGCCCAAGGTCGGTGGCATGCGCGAAACCCGTAAAATCGCGGACGTCGCCAATCAGTACTACGTCCCCGTCGCCATGCACAACGTCTCCTCGCCCATCGCGACGATGGCGAGCGCGCACGTCGGCACGGCCATCCCGAACTCGCTGGCGGTCGAATACCACTCCTACCAACTCGGCTGGTGGGAGGACCTCGTGGAAGAGGATGTCATCGAGAACGGCTACATTACGGTTCCGGAGAAACCCGGTCTCGGCCTGACGCTCGACATGAACGCCGTCGAGGAGCACATGGTCGAGGGCGAGGAGTTGTTCGACGAAGCATAGCTTCGCGTTGTTCGACGAGGCGTAAGGCTCGTCAAGCCAGCAAGTTCTTCGCGTTGTTCGACGAGGCGTAAGGCTCGTCGGGCCAGTGAATCTCCGGTTCACGCTGTTCGACGAGGCGTACGGTTTGTCAACCCAATGCGGCCTGATGCAAATTCCTCTACATGTCTATATCGGGTTACATTCGGTGGCTTGCATATACACGACCAAATACGATTTTCCCGACGCGAGATAGTTTTGTGGCGAGGGAGACCACCTGCCGAGAGCGATTCGGAAGTGAAAATAAAATATATTAGCAAAATCGGGTACATATCCAATCATTGTTACCATCCACAACTGTTTTCACGCAGGGATGGACGCAAACTATATCCAAATCCAATACTTTCGAATATCCTATGCGCGCAACGAATCGGCGTGATTTTCTCAAGGCGACGACCGTCCTCGGCGCGACCCTTGCAGTCGGTGCGGAGTTCGCGGTACAGGCGAAAGCCACCGTCGAATCGGGCGGTTCGTGGACGATGTTTCGGGGAAACGCGGGGCGAACCGGAGCGACGGCGGACAGTGGACCGGACTCGAACGTGAGCACGGAGTGGTCGTTCGATTTGAACGGCGGGATGGCCACAGTCGAACCGCTCGTCGCGAACGGGACGATATATCTGGCCGTGACGACGAAAAACTCGCCGTCGTCCAGCGAGGGATACGTCGCCGCGTACGACCAGCGGGAGGGAGCGGTAGTGTGGAAACGGGACGACATCTCGCGTCCGGGAACACCGACACTGGGCGATGGAACCATCTACTTCGATTCGTACGGTTCCGAGGACGCGGAGGCGACCGGGTTTTACGCACTCGACAGCAACACCGGCGAGACGAAGTGGCACAAGGAGAAATCGCTCGGGTTTACGAATCCGCTGGTCGTGGACGGGACGCTGTTCGCCGACGTGGCGGATGGGGTCGCTCAACTCGACCCCGAGACTGGCGACCAGCTGTGGAAAGCCGAGGGTGTTCACGGGAGCGCGTGTTACGCCGACGGGATGCTGTTTGCCGAGATGGGAGTCGCGCTCGACACGGGCGACGGGTCCGTTCTGTGGGACGCGTCGGGTGACGACGACGAACTGCAAGCGGTGGCCGATGGGGTGGTGTACGGCGTCATCAACGATGGCAAGACGAATCACGCCGTCACGGCGCGGTCGGTGGACGACGGGACGGTTCAGTGGACGACGCCGGTCGAGCTCTCAGACTACTGGGTGGGGGACCGACTCACGGTCGCGGACGGACGCGTCTACTTCCACGCCGGCGACACGCTACTGGCACTCGACGCGAAGAGCGGGGAAACGGCGTGGACACACGAAGCGAACGCCGCACTCGCTGGAGCAGTCTCGGTTGCCGACGGAACCCTCTACGCCGGAGGACGGGCCGGCAGTGAGGCGGGAGACGCCGTACTCCTCGCCATCGATGCGGCATCGGGCGACGAGCAGTGGCGATACGAGTTCGGCGGGTGGGACTCCGAAACCGGGCCTGCGGCCAACTCGCCCGTCGTCGCCGACGGGAAGGTGTACACCGCGACGTACCCGATGAAGTCGACCATCGACTACGAGTACACGAAGTACGGCGACTTCTACGTCCTCGGAAACGACGGCGAACCGGCGACCACGGACTACCACGACACCGACGAGACGACCTCGGAGACGACTACGACGACCGACGAGACGACGACTGCGGATTCGACGACATCCACGACGGAAGCGGGGACGTCTACGACTGGAACCACGACCGGAACGGGGACGACGACCGGGACGACCACAGAGGGAAGCCCCGGAACGGGGATGACGAACACGACTGACGCCGCTGGCAGCGGGACGAAAACCAGCACGGCGACGAGTACGACCAGTTCGAACGGACAACCCGGATTCGGCATCCTCACTGGGGTCGGCGGCCTCGCCGGTCTGGGTGCGGCGCTCCGTGCCAAGTTCGGCGACGAGGAGTGATTTCGCCCGACCGATATTCGTTGAGGAGTACGAACCGACGACCATGCCCGACGAAAGAGCGCGCGACGCACCACGTGAACGACAAACACTCCACCTTCCGGAGTCGAAACTGGCGTCGTTTCGGGAGTGGGCAATCGACGGCACAGGAATGACCGCCGCCGCTCGGGTGCGGGATGGCGACGGACGAATCACCCTCGTGAAGAATGGCTGGTCCGACGGATGGATTTTGCCCGGCGGCGGTGTCGAGAAGGGAGAAACGCCAGCCGAGGCAGCCAAACGGGAAGTCCGGGAGGAAACGGGGTTGGATGCGACCATCGACACCCCGCTGGTGGTTTTCGAGCAGTCGTACGTCGCGGCAAGCGACGGCGCGGAGTGGTTTACGGCAGAGTACGTCGTGTATGCCGCCCGTGCGGACGGCGAGATTCCGGACGTGTCGCGGTTGGGCGTGACCGAGGAAGAGATTTCTGCGGCGCGATGGTTCGACACGGTTCCCGAGAAGTTGCACGATGGCGAATTGCTTCGGCAGTATCTGTGATTTTCACACTCGGAACTGCTCGATAACCCTCATTTTGAACGCGACGGCGACCGCACAGACCGAAACCAGCCACACGGACACGATTTGTGTCGCCGTGGCGTTTCCTGCGGTCAACCCCGTTCCGAGCAGGAAGTGGATGCCAATCGAGAGCAGGAAGACGAGAAAGCCGAAGTACCAGACGCCATCGACGTGGAGGTCGGGGTTGTACGAGAGCGCGGCGTAGGCGAGGAGAGCCGAGACGAGCACGACGCCGACCGCCCACAGCTGGCTGCCGACATCGAGTGCGGTCGCCAATGGACCGGCGAGCGTGACGAACGCCAGACTCAGCGCGAACGTGACGCTGAGCGTTCGAGAGTTATCGACCATGCCGCGTCTTTCCGGAGGCGGCGTATAAGTGTAGCTACATCGGACAGTGCACGAAAGTTCAGCAGATGGGCTTCGGGTCGAGTCCCATTCCAGTGAGGGTGTCGGCGTAGTCGTCGTACGCGATTTGCACGGTTTCGGTTGCAACGTCGAACGCTCGGTTCCAGTCGTTATCGTCCTCACAGCAATCGGCGAGCACTGCCACGCCGTCCGCGATGTTTTCCCGCGTCTCGGCGCGCAGGTCGCGGAAGACCTCCGCTCGGCGCTCGTCAGCGTCGTTAATGAAGAAGTTCACGACTTGCAGGAGGGTTCGAGTGCCGACGAGCGAGCGACCAACCAATCCGCCACCCCGCGAGATATCGTCGTCCAGTTCGCGGAGATACGCCTGCATCGAGTCGATGGCGTCGAGAGGTTCGAACGCGTCCAACTCCGCGACGACGCGCTCGTAGTGGCTTCGTTCTTGGGCCGCAAGTCGTTCGAACGTCTCCCTCGCTTCGCCGCTCCCTTCGGATTCGTCGGCCCACCGGGTGAACGTCTCGGCGGCGGCGTGTTCGCTGTGCGCGGACGCCGTGAGCACCACCTCGGATTCGAGGTCGGCATCCGTCAGCGCGATTAACAGTTGTTGTGACCCGAGACGGTCGAGTTCGGTCGATTTCTTGCCCGCTACTCTCTCGGCGAAGTCGTCCGGGTTCATACCCGCCACACGACGACGCTGGGTATAACCTTTGGGCGGTGCAAGCCACGGACTCCTTTTGGAGTTGCGTGGCGTACGTCGGCTATGGCTGACGCCCTCTCACCCACCGACTTGTACGACCGACTCCAGCGAGGTGATTTCCTTACAGTGCTCGACGTTCGCAACCGCGACGAGTTCGAGGCGTGGCACATCGACGCACCACGGACGAGACAGCGACCGTACGTGGAGTTCATGGGTGCGAAAGTACGAGGCGAGATTTCTGAACTGGTCGAATCGCTCGGGCTCGATACGTCCGAAGAAGCAGGGCCAATCGTCGCCGTCTGTCCCCAAGGCGACGCGAGCGAACGCGTCGCCGAACTGCTCCGCGACGAGGGACTGGACGTGTTGAACCTCGAAGATGGGATGGACGGCTGGGCAACCGTGTATATCGCCCGCGAAATCGGTTCCCAACCGGAAACCGTCGTCCAGTACGAACGTCCGTCCAGCGGCTGTCTGTCGTATCTCGTGAGTTCGGGCGACGAAGCGGCCGTCATCGACCCATTGCGGACGTTCGCCGACCGATACGTCGCGGACGCGGAGGTGCGCGGTGCGGACCTCCGCTACGCCATCGACACGCACGTTCACGCCGACCACATCAGCGGGATTCGAGCGGTTGCGGAACGGAGCGGTGCGACCGCGGTGCTTCCGAACGGAGCGGAAGAACGGGGATTGGCGTTCGACGCCGTGCTCGTCGCGGACGGTGACGAACTCGAACTTGGTGAAGATGCGCTGACCGCACTCCACGCGCCGGGCCACACCAGCGAGATGACCCTGTTCGAATTCGGCGATGTCCTGTTTAGCGCCGACACGCTGTTTCTGGACGGCATCGGTCGCCCCGACTTGGAAGCCGGAAGCGACGGCGCTAGTTCGCTCGCCGACTCGCTCTACACGTCGCTCCACGACCGCGTCTGCTCGTTGCCGGGTGACACGCTCGTCGCACCTGGACACATTCATTCGGAAACACCCCGAGCGGACGACGGGACGTTCACTGACTCGCTGTCGAAGGTCTGCGATTCAGTCTCCCTCCTTTCACTCGACAGGGATGCGTTCGTGGCACGTGTCGCGGACGAGTTGCCGCCGCGACCGGCCAACTACGAGGATATCGTGTCGTTAAATCTCGGAGCGGAAACGGTCGATTCGGAGACCGCGTTCGAACTCGAACTCGGTCCGAACAACTGTGCGGTGTAGCCCGGAAAATCAGGTACAGTCGGTCTCCCTATCTACCTCAACCTGTGGTTCGTCGAGGTCCGAACCGAGACGCTCGTCGCCCTCCTCGTCCACACGGTCGAGTTCTTTCTCAATCTCCTGTTTTCTCCCGTGCATCTCCCGCTCTCGGACGCGGTTGTCTTCAGCCATTGAGACGCTGACCACATCGATACGGTACTTTGGTGTGATGGCCGTCGGGCGGTGACGGTCAGACGGTCGCCGCGCTCCGGTCGGCGGCGACGAGGTTGACGGCAGCGCCGACGAGCAGGAGGACGCCCGCGAAGTAGAGCCACGTGAGGAACAGGATGACGCCAGCGAGTGCCCCGTAGACGGGAGCCTTGCTGGCGCTCTGTGCGTACAACTGGAACCCACCTTGAAGGATAATCCAGCCGATGGCGGCGAAAACGGTTCCCGGAAGCGCCTCTCTGACGGTCATCTCGACTGGTGGGAGAACGTAGTACAGCGGCAGGAATACTAACACGAGACCGAGAAGGAGGACCACCGTTCCCGCGAAGTCGATGAAGGGAATTTGCTCCAACGCGGACAACCGAATCACCGCTCCGATACCGACCATCAGGGCGATGCCGACTGCAACGGCGACCAGCGTGACGAAACCCTTCTTCACTTGCTCGACCAACCCGGCGTCGGGGTCGTACTGATAGACTTCCTCGAATGCGAGCAACAGCCCTCGGAACAGTTTGAGCGCGCTCCAGAGTAGAACGACTGCGCTGAAGACGGACGCACTCGCTCGTCCCGGAGATTTCCCTATCGCTTGCTGGAGGAAACTCGCCCCCTGTGCGGAGAGCAGTCCCTTCGCTTGCTGGACGAGCGTGTTCGCAAACTCGGGGCCACCGATGAGCGACCCGACAGTGAGTGCGAGCAACGCGAGGGGAAATATGGAGACGAACGCGTAGTAGGCAAAGCTCGCCGCGAGGAACGTGATATTTTGTTCTTGGACGACATCGATGACCGACCGTGCCGACTCGGTGACGCTCATACAGAACAGTCGTGCTCTCATGTAATGGGTGGTTTGGCTGTACGAATGATGTACCGGGATTGCCCCGTCCCGGCAGAACCGACCGCACCCGAAATCCGTTTGTCAGTACGCTCCATTCGATCCGTATGGAAATCGACCCGGAGGCAGGCGGTTCGCTGTACCGGACGCTGGCGGGCGCGGTGATTCCTCGCCCCATCGCGTGGGTAAGTTCACAGAGCGCCCACGGCGTGCAAAACCTCGCGCCGTACAGTTTCTTCAATGTTGCGAGCGTGGCACCGCCAATCCTGATGTTCTCGGCCGCGGACGGACGGGATGGTTTGAAGGACACGCCGACGAACATTCAGGAGACCGAGGAGTTCGTCGTCAACATCGTTACCGAATCGGTCGCCGAGGCGATGAACGAGACGAGCGCGACGCTCCCCCATGGAGAGAACGAGTTCGACCACGCTGGACTCACCCGCGCCGAATCGGAGACCGTGACCGCGCCGCGCGTCGCCGAATCACCCGTCTCGTTCGAATGTTCGCTGTACGAGATGGTGGACCTCGGCGCGTCCACGATGGTGCTCGGCAAAGTCGAATGGGTACACGTGGACGACGACGTGACGACCGACGGGAAACTCGACGTGAACAAAATCGACGCCGTCGGTCGCCTCTCGGGGAGCCTCTACACCCACACGGACGACCGATTTGCGATGGAACGACCGGAATGAGCGAGGGTGATGCGGTCGAGCGAAGCGACGAACCGATGACGACCGAGCGACTGGAATCCGACCTACGAGAGCTCGGCCTGTCGGCAGGAGACACGGTGCTCGTCCATTCGTCGCTCTCCGCGCTCGGGTGGGTCGCCGGCGGTGCGCCCGCAGTCGTTGACGCGCTGATGGGCGTCGTCACGGCCACGGGAACGCTCGTTATGCCTGCCCACTCCTCGCAACTGTCGGACCCGACCCACTGGGAGAACCCGCCCGTCCCCGACGATTGGGTGGAAACCATCAAGGAAACGTCGCCGCCGTTCCGCCCGGAACTCACGCCGACGCGCGGTATCGGCGCGGTTGCGGATTGCTTCCGGGACTATCCCGGTGTACTCCGAAGCGCTCACCCAACCTCATCGTTCGCGGCGTGGGGTGGGGACGCCGAATTCGTGGTCGAAAACCACGCGTACGATTCGTCGCTTGGCGAGGAGTCACCGCTCGCGCGACTCTTCGACCTCGACGCGAAGGTCCTTCGTCTGGGCGTGGACGCGAACACGTCGCTCCATCTGGCGGAGTATCGCGCGGAGTACGACGACAAATCGTTCGAGGAGAACGGCGGGCCGGTGCTGGTGGACGGCGAACGACACTGGGTGACCTTCGAGGAACCGGAAAGTGAAGAGGACTTTCGGGATATCGAAACGGCGTTCGAGGAGACCCACGAGTCCGGCGCGGACAGCGTCGGCGACGCCGACGCAACGCTCCTCTCACAGCGGGAACTGGTGACCTTCGGGACGGTGTGGATGGCCGAGAACAGATAGCGTTCAGTCGTCCGCCGCGGCGGCGTTCGTCCATCGCCTCGGCGTCGGCTTCGATGCTCGGCGGGTATTTTCCGCGGTCGAGCTTCAGGTCGCTCTGCGGGCGGGCCATGCAGGTGAGCGCGTATTGTTCGGCTTCCTCCTCGGTCAGGCCACGCGCGGCGGGTTGGGTGACCTCTCCCTCGATGATTTCGCCGAGCAGGCGAGACACATCCCGACGCGACAGGAGTACTCCTGTGCGATGCCCTCCTCGATGCAGGCCTTGAGGATGGTCTGTTTGTCCGAAACTTTGATGGACTCGCCGGTGCCGACGAACTCGACGGTGTACTCGGTCATAGCCCGCCTACGAAACAACTCGGCAAAACTGTTTATGCACGCTGTCGGTGCGTTTAGTCGTGAGCAGAGCGACACAATAGGGGATAAAGAGTTTTCTCGCTTCCCTCTCTAGCGACACGCATGATGCGAACGTCCGATATGGTCGTCGTCGGTGCGGGAACGGCGGGGTGTTACGCCGCAGCGACCCTGGCGCGCGCGGGATACGACGTGGCTGTCGTCGAGCGGAAGACCGGAGGAAGAAGCGGGCCACATCGCGTGTGGTGACGCGTTGAAGGGGGCGGACGCCTTCCCCGAAGCGATTCCCAAGTCGAAGATCGAGCCGGCGTTCACCAACACGGACGTCGACCACGGCCGGTTCGAGATTCCACAGGAGGACGCGGTTCTCGAAATCCCCGTGCCCGGCGAACTCGCCGTCATCGACCGCTGGAAGTACGGACGACTATCATCCAGGGCGCGAAGGACGCCGGCGCGGAGTTCCACTACGACACGGTCGTGCAGGACGTTACCAGGATGCCGACGGGCGCGTAACGGGCGTTCGGGTAAAGCACAAGGGCGAGGTCGTCGAGTACGAATCCGACACTCGTCATCGACGCCGCGGGGGCGCTCTCGCTGTTGCAGGACAAGACGGACTTCTCGGATGCGACGTTCGACACGAACGTCAACTACTCGCAGTTCTGTTCGGCCTACCGCGAAATCGTCCACGTCGACGAGCCGGTCGAGTGGGACGACGCGCTGGTGTTCAAGCCCACCGACCGCGCCGCGGGCTACCTTTGGTACTTCCCGCGCACCAGCACCGAAATCAACGCCGGTCTCGGCTTCCAGATGAACGAGGAGCCGATGGAACTCGTGGACGACCTGAAGCAGGACCTCGCGCACCGCCCCGAGTTCGAGGGCGCGAACGGTCAAGGACAAACTCGGCGCGGCGCTGCCGACCCGCACGACCCGTACGATTCGGCCGTCGCACCCGGACTTCATCGCCGTCGGTGACGCCGCGGGCCACGTCAACCCGACTACTGGCGGCGGCATCGCGGGCGCGGCCTACGCGGGCAAGTACGCCGGCGAGACAGGCCATCGAGGCCATCGAAGACCGGCGACACGAGCGAGGCACGCCCTCTGGGAGTACAACCGAGCGGGTCATGGACCACTTCGGCGCGCGCTACGCGGGCCTCGACATCTACAACATCTTCACGAGCGCCGATGGGCATGGACGACCTGATAGGGATGCTCGCCGCGCTTCCCGCAGAAAAGCTCTCGGAGGCGCTGTACTCCGGGAGTGCCAACATCGGTTTGCAAACTCAAACTCCAGACGGCGCTCGACGCTCGGACCACTGGCGACCGTCTACGACCTCTACAAGACCAAGAGGTTGGCCGACCGACTCCTCGACCACTACGACCACTACCCGACCGACCCGCGCGGACTCCCGGCGTGGCAGGCACGGTCCGTGACGACCTGATGGACGACATGTACGCGACGACCGGCGCGGTGGCGAAATACTGAATTCGGGCAACGACACTTCGTCCCGATTGATACGTGATAACGTAGCATACTTTGGGCGACGAAGAAATGACGGGAACCAGAGAACGCAAAAGAAGACGGCAGATTATTCTCAGCTCTCGAATACTGATTTCTCCGTAACTTTGGACGGTTACTTCGTAGTTGAGAATGGTGAAGACGACGTTTCCACCCTTGCGTGGAGTGCCGTCGTGTTTGTCGCTGAATATGTTGTCGAGTGCGTCCGGGTCGATTACGTCATACAGTGGGACGCCGATTTCCGCCGGATCAACACCGGCAACGTCGGCGAGTGCCATGACCACTGCCGTACTTAGTTGCTTCCCGTCCGCATAGCTGGTGTATCGGTTCGACTGTGTTGAACTCGTGATGACGGCACCGTCGTTACTGTCGTTGATGTTCCCGCTCATATGTGTGTACCTCTCGAACACTGCAACACTCGTTCGAATCATTCAGAGGGTTGTGATGGGTGCTTATAAAAATTACCGTGTTCTTTTGAAATTGTTGGAAATGCATAATCAATCGGTGTCGAACGAGTCACGGGGACGGACGTCGCTGTAACCATTCCCGCACTACTGACCACCTATGGTTGCTGACGTGCTATTTCGAGGATCGATGTCGAGAGGAGGTCAACCCCAATCGGGAGGCTGTCCTCGTCCACGTCGAATGTCGCAGTGTGGTGACCGCCGGGGTGGTCAGTTCCGACGCCGACGTACGCCGCGAGACCGCCGTTGTCCTGTACTTCCTGCATCAGGTACGTCGCGTCCTCGCTCCCGCCGAGCGTGTCGCGGCGAATCGGGTTATCGACGCCGTCCGTGTTCTGGGAGACCTCGTGAACTATCTCGACCACTCCGTCGTCACTTACGGCACTCGGTGCTTCACCCTCAGCGCTCAGTTCGACCGAGCAGCCGTGCATCGCCGCCGCGTTTTCGAGGACGCGGACGGCGCGTTCTTTCATGTAATCTTTGAGTTCGGTCGTTTCGCCCCGCACCTCGCCGTCGATGAACGCCTGCTCCGGAATGATGTTCGTCGCCGTTCCGCCGCCGACCTGTCCCGCGTTGATGCGCGTCGGCCCATCCGCGTGGCGCGGAATGGCATACAAGTTCTGGACGGCGGTCGCCATCGCCTGAATCGCGTTCTCGCCGGCGTTCGGTTGGCCGCCAGCGTGGGCCGGTTGGCCGGTGAACTCCGCGCGGAAGTGGTCCACCGCGAGGAAGCCACCGACACCCGCGACGACTTCGCCGGTCGGATGGTCGAGACCGATGTGAACTGCCAGCAGGTAGTCCACGTCGTCCAGATGGCCGCTTTTAGCCATCGGTTTCGCCCCTGCCACCATCTCCTCGCCCGGTTGGAACAGCACTTTCAACGTTCCCTCGAAGTCGCTGTCTTTGATGGCTTCCAACACGCCGATTCCCATCGTGATGTGTGAATCGTGCCCGCAGGCGTGCATCGCGCCCGTGTGCTCCGAGCGGAACCCTTCCGTCGCAGGGACGTGGTCGTCGTCGGTCGATTCCTCCCGAATCAGTCCGTCGATGTCTACGCGCAGGGCAACCGTCGGACCCTCGCCGCGTTCGAGGACGGCAATCGCGCCCGTGTTACCGCCGTCGAGTTGTTCGAGAATGTCCTCGCGCGCACCTGCCGCGAGCGCCTGTTCGTACCACGTTTCGAGTTCGTCCTCGTCGGGGACAGCCATGCGCTCTTCTTGCGCGAGTACCTCCGGCCCGACATACAACTCGTCCACGCCGATGGATTCGAGTTCCTCGACGATTCGGGCGGTGGTGTAGAACTCGCGCCACGCCGGTTCGGGGTGACGGTGCAGGTCACGTCGCAGTTCGACCAGTCGGTCGCGGTGGTCTTGTTGACTCATGGCAGGGCGAACGACTGCCGAGGCCTTAAACACTCCAAAAGCGGCCATACGAACGTGTTGACGACACAAATTGTATATGTAATCGTCACGAATTCGTTGGTATGCAACGGGTCCCCGACGCGATACAAAACCGGTTCACCCCAATGCACCTCCTTTCCACGCTTACTGCACTGGCAGTGTTGTTGTACCTCAACGGTGGCGACACCGAAGGAGCCGTCATCGCAGTTGCCGGAATCGCCCTCGCCGGACTGTTCGGCGTCGTTATCGATGCGTATCAAATCGACCGACGACTGCTCAAACTCCTGTTCGGAATCCTCGTCTGCGTAGGCGGACTGGTGGGAATTCAAGAGGGAATTTGGCCCGTGGCCGCGTTCCTCGTTGGCGCGTGGATACTCCTCGATATCGTCTACGACTATCGACACGGCATAGAACGGCGCGGAAGCACGGGGACGAACACGACCCTGCACGAAATGCAAGACCTCTCGGGGACAGCCCAGCCGGTTCTGAACGAATTGCGCGAATACTCGAAGACGAAAGACGAACTCCACGCCGCGGTGGACGAGGACGACGAGGAGATAGACGACGCCCTTGGCCTCCTCCAACGGATGGGAACCGTCACGAAGCACGGCAGGACCTACTCCCTGAACGAGGAGCGGACTGGTCCGGCGGGTGTCCTCCGAAAAATCGGTCGTCGCATCGCACGACCGTTCTCGATTTCGGCCTGACGACGACGTTTCGATTTGGGGCGAAGTCGGTTACCTGGTAGTCTCTTTCATCACCCACTCACGACCAGTTTATGCGTTCGAGCGACCTTTCTACGGGTACGTACCACGGGGGGTGCGGAACGATGGAAACAAGCGACTCGATTAAGCTGCCGGACGCGGGTGGTTCGCGTCGGGAGTTCATGAAGAAAGGGCTGCTCACGGCGGGCGCGGTCGGCCTTGGAATCGCGGGGATGGGAACAGCGGCGGCACAGAGTGACCGGACCGTACTGATGTATTTCGACGATTACGTCGCGAAATCTCGGTTCCGGGTCGTCTCGATGCTCCCGGCGACTATCACGGTTCGAATGCTGATTCCCCCCGGTGGGGGTGAGGCACCCGAAATCTCGCAACCGGACGACTACAACGGCTACGCGATTCGGTACGTGCAGGGGACCAACGTCGCGGGTGCCTCCTACGTGTTCACGAAGGGAGCGCTCCAGCAGGGAGCAAAGTACCGATTTTCGAACGATGCGACGGTGTTCAGCAGCCGTCTCGGTCTCCTCGATACGACCGTCAGCCGAAGCTAAGTCAGTCGGACGACGGCCGTCGAGGTGGTCCAGTCGTCACTGCTCGTCATTTTCGAAGTGGAGATAGTGTTCGAAACGTCGAACGAAGCGGGAGAGAGAAAAAATCAGGCTTTGCCCATGCCTTGAATCTGTTCGAGTTCGACCTCGACACGGATTCCGGGCGGGAAGTCCATCTGGGCGACGCGGCGGGACACGTCGTTGTGACCGACGATTTCCAGCCGTCGAGTGTAGACGGTGTAGTCCCAACTTCGGAACTGTTGGCCCCTGTCGCCCGAGAGCGTTTTGTACTGTGGTACGCGATGCCGTTCCGGCGGGTCCGAATGCGGGCCGCGTAGGTCTGCACCTTTTCGTCCGGCGAGCTTGCGAATGTCGGAGACGACATTGTCGAGAACGGGCCGGTTCCCGCTCTGAAGGAGTATTTTTGTGATGAAAGTCATGGCTAGCTCTGTAGGCAGTACACAATCCTGCTACGTAAAACGTATGCTTCCGCTTTCCAACTTCCAATCTACATAATAAAATTATACTATAAACTGCTTCACCAATGAATTCAAAATGCAGGACGGAGCAGACGCGAAAACGACTGCATTGCTTCGACATTCCTTTAATGGCTACCCTCGTACATGGACCCAATGGCAGTCAACGCTACGAGCGCGGGTGCGATCCTGTTCAGGGATACCCGTGGTCGACGAGAATACCTCCTCCTTAAAAGCCGTCCAGGCGATTGGGAGTTCCCGAAAGGCGGCGTGGAGGGCGACGAAGAGCTACAGCAAACGGCAATACGTGAAGTCAAAGAAGAGGCTGGAATCGAAGATTTTCGGCTTCTCGACGGGTTTCGCGACGACTACAGTTACGTCTTCGAGGCGAACGGGACGACGATTCACAAGACCGTCCACCTGTTCATCGCCAAATCGTACGAGGCCAGCGCAGAGCTCTCGAACGAACACCGGGACCTGCAGTGGCGTGATTACGAACAGGCGATAAACACCATCACGCAGGACGGCCCGCGTGATATCCTCCGCGATGCACACGAGTTCCTCGACGAGTTCGAGGACGACTGAAAAGGGACGAATCGGATTTTTTCGGATTACTGCCGCCGAGCGAGCAGTGCAACCGCCGCGAATGCGACGACCGAAACTCCGAGTCCGAAGCCGGGTTGACCACTGCCGTTTGAAGTCGTCGTGGTGCTGGTGTTGTCGTCCATCGTCGTACTCGTCATGCCGGACTCGTCGTACGTGGTCGGAGTCGTGGACGCACTGTCGCTCGTCGTACTCCGCGTACTCGTCGTCTCGCCTTTTACTTGAAGACCGCCGTAGCCGAGTTGCGCGGCGTTACCGTGGGCACCGGCATAGACGGTGAGTCCGTACATATCCGGGGCGAGTTTGGCCTTGGTTTCGTTCGTGAAGGAGAGCTTGTCGTTGCCTTTCACCGTCAGCGCCGACGCGTCGCCGCTTCCGGCCTTCGACGTGTCGAACAGTAGGACGACGGTGCCGTCACCGTTTGCGTCCGTGACGGTCGCGTTCAGTTTGTACTTCTTCTGACCGCCGCCGATTTGGACGGTCACGGTATCGGCGTCTTTCAGACTGAAATTCATCGCGACGGTGTTACCTTTCTGCACTTCGTACATGGAACGATTGGACGTAATCGTGCTGTTCGCATCGTTCTTGAACGGGTGTGATGACTGTACTGCAGGGTTACTCGCGCTCGCCGCGCTTCCAGTCGTTGTCGCAGCCGCAGCTCCGGTAACTGCGCCGCCTGCGAGAAGCGAGACGATTACGAGGGCCGTGAGGGCATTTCTTAGAGTCATGTGTATTTGATACCGATTTACTCGTCAGTTGACGAGAGTGCTGTCAATTTCTATTAATGCGACTAATGTTTTTTGATACTCTCTAGTCGAATCATACCAGTCGAATCATACCAGTCGAATCATTTACCAACGTCGGCGAAAACGGGACGGTATGGACGAATCGGAGTTCGTCTTCGAACTGCGAACCTGCCGGTGGGCCGAGCGACGGTGGCCACCCGACGGCGGCGAGCGTGCCGTCCTCGTCGCCCGGCAACTCGGCACGAAGCGACGACGGTGGGACACCGTCGTTATCGAAGTCGATACCGACGCGTTCGCTCGCCGTGCGAACTTCGGCCGCCGTCGGTTGGACGGCGACATGCTCCACCTCGTGAAACACGCTCCCGAGAAATGGGAGTGGTACCGCGATGCCCTCCCCGACCCCGGCTATCCGTGGCGCTACGTGCGAGAGACGATTCACGAGGCCGACGAGCGGGATATTCTCGACGTCCGGAAGAACGGAAACCGCCTCGAAATCCGACGACGGTACGTCTATCCGAATTGGGTTCGGCGCATCGTCGCCATCGAGAACAAACCCGACTTGGACGCCAGCGCGGCGCGCAGTCTGCGTCCGCAGTTGGAACGGGACGTCGCCCTCTCGCTTGCCGACGAGGTGTGGGTGGCGACGAACGAGACTGGGGAGTCGGTCGAACCCGCACTGCTCGAATCCATCCCGGTCGAAGCCGGGATTTTGACGTTCGACGGCCACGACGCCGACGTCGCGTGGTACCCCCGGACGCTCGACGTGAACGCGCCAGGAACACGTATCCTCGAACGACCCAGTGGTGGCAAGTACGATCAGTCGGCCGCGCGCTTCGAGTACATGTCGCCCGAGGAAAAGCGGCGAAAGCGACTCGGAATCGCCGAGCGGGCGTACGAACGCGGTTGGCGAACCTACACCCGAACCATGCGCCCCGACTGTCGGCACTTCCAACTGCAACGCGAGGACGAGTTGGTGTTGCCGTACTGTGCTGCAAAATCCTGCCATCAGACAGCGCGCGAGTGTTCCGGTCGCTGTCCGTCGTTCGAACCCGAGCCACCGGGATGGCGGCAGAAGGGATGGCCTATCGAGGGCGGGCCGGGCAAGGCCAGCAAGCGACTGCTCGAATCGCGACGGGAGCGGTTCCGGCCGGGTGGGGACGACCCCGAGAATTCAGCCTGACTCTTCGACGGTAATTTCGTCGCGCGCCACGGTCAGTTTGAACGTCGGAACGGTTCGGTAGACGACTTCCACGACGCCTTTTCGTTTCAGACTCTGGAGTGCGGAGCGCACGTCGTCGACTTCCGGGTCGACATCGAACGCTTCGCGGAGGCTGTGGAGGACGGCGACGACGCTCGCCGAGCGTTCGTCCGGACCGGGAACGACGTCGAACACCTGTCGCTGGAGTGTTGGAACGCGGACGACGCTCGGTACGTCATCTTCCTCGTCGGCGACCACGCCGGGCTCAACATCCACGAGTTCGTTCGCTTCGCTCGTCGCGCGGATGTAGCTGTTTTCATCGCGATAGTAGTACTCCTTGAGTTCGTTTTCGAGATACTGATGCACTTCGCTCCCACTCTCCAACCCCCAGCGGTCCTGGAGTTCGCTGTTTTTCGTCGGTTGGAGTTCGACCAGATCCGCGAGTCGGTCGCGGGCCTCCTCGGACAACGTCATTGTCGCGTGATTATGACGGGGGGTTATTTCCAACTTCCGGAGCGGCGACGGCGAAATGGGAGATAGTGGTGGGATGGAATGTGATACTTTTTCGAGAAAGGGGCCTCTCGCTGCTACTGATAGTGATTTTCGGTCGCTAGGCGGATTTCAGCGACTACGATGAAGACCCAGAAAACCCCCACCCGGTTCCGTGAGCGAGGAACGAGCGAGGGGGACGCTGTCGGAACTCGGTTCCGACTGAATTCGCGGTTGCACCGAGGTGGATGTGGGTTTGCCGAGACTGCAAGTACCGAGCAACAATGAAAAACCGCACCCCCCCCCCCCCCCCCCCCCCCCCCCCCGCACGCCCCGCACGCCCCGCACCGTGACAGCCACACCCTCCCCAACCGATTCCCTCGGTCGCTGACGCTCCCTCACTCGTCCACCGTCGGAGACAAACCCCGACGTGCCGTTCATTCGCCAAGTCGCCGGCGCGCGCCGTGCGGCTAAGTTAGTAGTAGCCCGTCCAGCCGGGTGGCGCGCGCTGACGAGGTGGCGAGGAAAGCGAGGTTTCGAAGAAACCTCTGAATGAGCGGTAAAACCGCGAGCCAGCGGTGGCGGTGCGGGTGCGGTCTTCATTGTTGCTCGGCAATTGTCATCGTAGCAAAACCGTCCTCCCTTTGAAACGAGTGGGAAGAGGCTTTCTGAGTCTGCTTCCCAGTTATTACAGTCATTGACCGGTCAGCACTGTTCTCGAAAACTCGTTCTCCTTAACCATCTTCTCCCCGCCATTTGTCCGTAATGATTATCGGAATTCCCCGAGACGGTTCACGCATGCCCGAATGGGACACGGTACGATACGAGTTTGCGGACGACGTGGCGACGATTACGGTGGACCGACCCGACCGACTCAACGCGCTGAACGTCGAGACGCTCCACGCGCTCCAGGAGGCAATCGCGGAGGCGAAAGCCGACGGTACCCGTGCGCTCGTCCTCACGGGGGCAGGCAAGAAGGCGTTCATCGCGGGGGCGGACATCAGCTACATGCAGGACCTCGCGGTGACCGAGGCACAGGAGTACGCTGAATTGGGCCACGAAATCGCGGATTCACTGGAGTCGTTCCCCGCGCCGGTCATTGCGGCCATCAACGGCTACACGTTCGGCGGCGGGTGTGAACTCGCGCTGGCGTGTGATATGCGGGTCGCGAGCACGAACGCCGTCATCGGTCAGACGGAAATCGACCTCGGTATCATTCCCGGTTGGGGTGGCACACAGCGCCTCTCACGGTTGGTCGGCGACGAACTCGCGCGGCGGCTCATCTTCTTCGGCGAACGAATCGACGCCCAAGACGCCCGCGAAATGGGACTGGTGGGCGAAGTCGTCGCGCCCGACGAGCTGGACGACCGTATCGACGAGATGGCAACTGACCTCGCGGAACGACCGGCATACGCCCTCCAAGCCGCGAAGGAGGCGCTGAATCAGGTGCAGGAAGGCACCCAGTCGGCCGGACTGCGCTACGAGCGTCGGCTCTGGAGTTCGTTGTTCGGCACGCACGACCAGCGCGAAGGGATGGCTGCGTTCGTGGAGAATCGAGACCCGGATTTCGAATAACAATAGAAATCCTATTTTCAGTCCTGCGGCGTTGGCTTCGCGCCCGAGGACGGTTGCACCTGCTCGACTTGTGTGTAGACGAGGACGGCACCGATTGCCGCGAGAACCCCGCCGATTTCGAACGGCACGGGGAAGCCGAATTTGACGAGGAAGCCCGAAGAAAGTGGGCCGATGGCTGTTCCGAGACCGAACGCCATCGTGAGCAGGGAGAGTTGTGTACCGGACTGGCCCTTCCGTGCAATGTCGCCCGCCAACGCGAGCGCAGGGGCGAAGACGAGTGCGCCGGCGATTCCTTGGACCAGTCGTGCGATGAGCATCTGTATCGAGGTATCGACGAAGCCCTGTGCCACCGTCGCGGGGATGAGCAGGACGAGTCCAGCGACGATGAACTGGCGGCGGCCGTAGCGGTCGCTCGCGTGGCCGATAGGTGTCTGGAGGGCGACCTGCGCGAGGACGAACGCCGCGAATTCGACACCGAACCAGAACGAGTTCTGGTCGAGTCGTTTGTTGATGGTCGTCTCCAGCGTCGAGAGCAGAGCGATGCTGATGGCCATGAACAGTGAGGCGAGCGCGAGCGTGAAGACGGGGTCGAGACCGCCGTGCGAATCGAGGATAGAGATGGAGAAATCGTCAGCCGCCTCGGTGTCGGTCGATTCGGGGTCGCTCACGAGAATGGTGACGAGCATGAAGCTGATGACTGCCCCCACCGAAGCGATGTAGAACGCGGCTTCGAAACCGCTCATCTGGATACCCGCGAGGAGGTATGGTCCTTGGTTGACAACTGCACCGGCGGCAATCGGTCCGGCACCGAACCCGAGCAGGCGGAACGTGTTGAACAGCCCCATGCTTCCGCCGCGGTTCTCCTTCGATGCGAGGTCGTTAACGAGCGCGATGGTACACGGGATGGTGAATGCGACGCCGATTCCCTGCACTGCTCGGATAACGATGAGCAACGGGTAGGAGTTCGCCAACGAGTATGAGAAGTTCGTTATCGCCAGGATCGCCAATCCGAACAGGATGAACACCTTCCGGCGCTTGGATTTGTCCGAGAGATAGCCGGCAAACGGCTGTGTAAAACTGTTCAGGAATCCGAACAGCGAGAGGACGATGCCAGTGATAGCCGTCGCCGTCAGCCCGAACGTGTTGCCAGTGATTGCACCACTGGTGATGTAGAGCGGCAGAACGACGATGAGAAACGAGTTCCCGACCGAGTCGGCCATGCGGGCGATCGCCAGGGCTAGGACTCGTCTATCGACAGTGAACATTCGATTCGAGATATCGCCCGCATCGTGAAGACAATTGTGATGGCGACGGTCCTGACATGTTTCGTCATCCCCCATATTCGGCGCTAAAACGGGTTTCTGTCGGGAAATCAAGTTCCACCGTGTGGCGGAAAAAATCGTATTTCGTGATAACATCTAAGCCCACCCCGGCCGTCTATGGTATCATGGCACAGAGAGTCAAGTACAGTCGTGTCAAGACGGTGCTTCGGGAACTCTCCTATCCCATCCCGCGTGACGACGCGGCCATCGAACTGGACGAGACGACGCTGGTTCTCGCCGATGGCGAGGAGAATCTCGGCGACCTCATCGCGCAGACTGACCAAGCGGAGTACGAGTCTGCCACCGACCTCCAAACGGAGATCAACAACGTGCTGCCGCGGGGGGCGGTCGGCGAACCGTACCAGTCCGAAGGCGAGGGATAATCCAACGGGATGGAAAAAGCACGCGACTTAAATGGCCGCGTTTGTTAGTCCGGGACAACAATGGAGTTCTGTGACGAGTGCGGTTCCATGATGAAAGCGAACGACGGATTCTGGGTCTGCGGGAGCTGTGGTCACGAAACACCGCGCGGCGACTCATCCGAGTACGTCATCACCGAAGATCAAGAAGCCAGCGAGATCATCGAGAGTGCCGGTGGCAGCAACGGCCTCCCCAAAACCAGTGCACAGTGTCCCAGCTGTGATAACGACGAAGCCTACTGGTATCTCCAACAGATACGCTCGGCCGACGAGAGCGAAACCAGATTCTTCGTCTGCACCGAATGCGAACACAAGTGGCGCGAAGACGACCACTAACCTCGATTTTTGGAGAGTAACCCTCTCCACGATTTTGACTGCGCTAGGGAAGACTCTGAACAAGAGAACGACGAGAGCGATACGAGGATTTTGTCGAGAATATCGGGACGATGCCCCCAGAAGTCCCCCTCGCTCGTTCCTCGCTCACGGGACCGGGCGGGAGCTTTCTGGGCCTTCTTCGGAGGTGTGCTGAAATCACAACAAAACCAGAATCAAATCAGTGTCGTAGCGAACGGACAGTCCGAAAGTATCGATTTTATTCGACCCCTTCGACAAGTCGTTCGAGTTGCTCAGGTGGGACTGCGCCACGGGCGGCGTAGCCGTCGTAGACGAAGGTAGGGACGCCCGTGATACCCTGTTGTTGTGCGTCAACGAACTGTTCGCGGAGTTCCTCGCGGAGGTCGTCGTTGCCAATCGCGTCCCGGATTTCGTCGCCGTCGAGTCCGACGTCAGTGGCTAGTTCGACGAGAATTGCCGTGTCCCCGATGTCGCGGCCGTCCTGCCAGAGTGCGGTGAAGATGGCTCGGTCGAAGTCGAGCCAGTGGTCCGGGTGCTCCTGCTTGACGTAGTACGAGGCGACCTGCGCGGGGAGCGAATCGATATCGGTCGCGATTTCGTGGGTCATCTCGACGCCATACTTCTCCTGCAATCGTCGAACGTTCTCCCGCGCTTGCGCGTAGTACTCGTCGCCTTTCCCGTCGTCTGCTGTGGTGTCGATGGTTCCGTCGGGGTTTCGCTTCCCGCTCCGGAGGTCGAACGGTTGCCAGTCGAGCGATATCGGTTCCTCCCGCGTCTCCTGATACCGTTCGAGCGACCGTCGGCCCAGATAACAGAACGGACAGACGTAATCGGAGTAGACGACGAGTTGCCCATTCGATTGTTCTTTACTCATGACCGGACGTTGTGCGCTACAACGCTAAAAGCGGATGGCTCCGGAAGCGGTTGCCTCTTCGTCCACGAATCGAATCCCTCAGGTATCTCGGGAACGAACGCGATGCCAGATGGGATTTCCGCTGTTCCCCCTTCATTACGTTGCTCGTCATGGGGGAAGTGCAAGCGCTGCGCTCCACGTCGTGCTGGCAATCGCAACGTTTGGGTCAGCGGCCGTCTTTCTACTGTCGCTCGCGGCGTTTTACCGACGCCGCTCGCTGTCATATCTGCTGATAGCGCTCGCCTTCGCAGCCCTTGTGGGTCGCGAAATAATCGGCGAGTTGACGATGGCGTATTACCTCTCCCCGGTGGCTCATCACCTGTGTGAACACGGGTTGGACATCGTGATGATGCTCCTGTTCATCGGAGCAGTGTACTACACCAGAACTGTGGAAAAAAGGAATTACGATGACTGAAACACGAACACGGATACGACAATGCGTCCAATCCCGCCCGGGGATCCATTTCAACGATCTCGTTCGAGAGTCCGATATCGCACCTGGACAGGTGCAGTATCACCTCCGAAGTTTGCTGACTGACGACCGACTCGTGAGCGAACAACTCTACGGCAAGACTCACTACTATGCTCCGGAGTACGACGAGTGGGAACGCTCAGCGCTCGCATTGCTCCGCCGGGAAACCGCCCGCGACGTGTTGATAACGCTGTTGGAGCGGGATACTGCCCGACCTGCAACGCTGGCTGATGACCTCGGAATCGCTCGGAGCACGCTCGAATGGCACGTCTCCCACCTCGTAGAACAGAACCTCGTGGAGAAGCACCACGATGTGCGAAATCGCGTCACCCTCAAACCGACGTGCCCGGAGGAGACGGCCCGTCTGCTGGCAACTGTCTCCCCGTCGTTCCCCGAACGAATGGTGGACCGGTTCACCCGACTCGTGGACCACTTGCTGGCTGAGTAGTTTTAATAACTGAGTATCTCACCGTCGTCGTCGGTTTGGTCGGGGGTCTCGCGTCGCTCGTCACGACCGTACTGGCGGAGGGGCAAACCGATGTGCTGGACGACTTGCTTTCGGCCATATCGGGCACCGACATCGAAGACATCGACCGCCATCCGTCGCGGGTGCTCCGCGAGTGGGAGTACGTCGTCTCCCCTATCCCGCAATCGTCACCCCGATGAGTCGCCCCACGCCGAAGGTCAGGAGGGCCGCCGCGAGACCGATGAGCACCTGCCGCCCACCGGAGTACAGGACACGCCGCCCAGTCAGGAGTGTGATTCCCGCCCCAATGGCAAACAGCGCGATGGCGCTGGCGAACAGGCTGGTACCCACTGCTGTGAGTCCCGAAAAGAGAGCAAAGGGCGCGACCGGAACGATTGCGCCGAGCGCGAACAGGACGAACGACGACCCTGCGGCTTCCCATGCTGACCCGCCGAGTCCTTCCGGGTCGATGCCGAGTTCCTCCCGCGCGAGCGTATCGAGCGCCGTCTCACGGTCGGCGATGATTTGCGCGGCGAGTTCGTCCGCTTGTTCCTGCGACAACCCTTTCGCCCGATAAATCAGCGCGAGTTCGGTTTCCTCCTCTTCGGGCACTTCCGCGAGTTCCTCGGCCTCAACCGAAATCTGGCGCTGGTACAGTTCGCGCGAACTCGTCACCGACAGCCACTCGCCCATCGCCATCGAGCCAGCGCCGGCTAACAATCCCGCAAGCCCCGTGATGAGAATCGCGTTCGCCGCCAGCGACGCACCCGCGACACCCATCACCAGACTCAGATTCGAGACTAGCCCGTCGTTCGCGCCGAGCACGGCGGCCCGGAGTGCGTTCCCACTGGTCGCCCGATGTCTCCCTTCGAGTCGCGCCAACGTCCCGCCCTCCACGCCGGCCGACGTATCCAGATTCGCAAGGAGGCGAGCGTGTGACCGCTCGTCCTCCGAAAGCGACGGGTCCGCGTCGGGTTGGAGATGATACTCCACGCCACCACTGATTTCGCTCCCGCGAACTGCCGGGAGGACGAAATTCGGACCGAATCGCCGCGCCAACCACGAGAGGGTTCGTGCGCGACGGCTCGGTGCGGGCAATCCGACCGGCTTGCCCGCCTCGTCCAACTTCGCCGCCCAGAAATCGGCGTGGTTGCCTTCTGTTTTCGCCAGATTTTCGTACAGTTCGGCGAGTTCGGGATTCGACTCCGCCTCGGCCATCGCCCGGTACAGCGCCGCCCCGTCCACCTCGTCTTGCCAGTTAGCTCGCCAACGTTCCAGGTCATCCGGTTCACCGTCTCCCGATTGCATGGTCTCACTATCGCTCGCGTTCGGGAAAATGGTGCCGTGGAAATCGAGAAAAACTGGAATCGACGGATGCCAGAAATCAGCCTTCGAGGGATTCCCGTTCGGCGAGCGTCGAAAGGGAGTTACGGATGTCGAGCAGGACGCTCAGAATACGGAGCAAGACGGCGGCCACGATTCCGAGGAGGAGGTTGCCGCTCACGATGACTGCCGCGAGGATTCCCACAAAGAGGACTAATTCGTACGGCGACATGCTGTACTGCATGCGCCCACCTTCTAACGGCTCGATTGTATTTTTTGCGTTTGGAATCTGATACAAAGAAAAATAGCTCAGCCGAGGATGTACTGGAGGGCGGGATACTTCTCGACCAACGGTTTCCCACCCGTTTCGTAGCGCTCGATGCGCGCGTCCAATCCGAGGATGTGGCCCGCGCCGAACGCCGCGATGGCGAGGAAGACGAGCATGTACGCGAAGTCACCGTTGATGAGGCCGTGTTCGACGGTCCAGTTGCCGAAGTAGAACATGAGCATCATGAACGCGCCGAAGAACGCCGCGAGGCGGACGAACGCACCGACGATGAGCGCGAGACCGATGAAGAACTCACCGAACGGGACGGCGACGTTCACAAAGTCCACGAACCACGGCGTGGTACCCATCCAGTGGAACACGCCGAGCATGGGGCTAGCCTTCGGGACCGCGTTCGTCAGGTACCCCGACGCATCGAAGGATTCCGCCGCCACGAGTTTCGCCCAACCGGCGGCGAGGAACGCATAGCCCATCATGAGACGGAGCGCCAACACGAACCACGCGCTCAGACTGTGTGCCTGCCCGCGAACGGTCATGCCACCGATTTTGCTCTCGAACGTGTTTACTCCAGTGTTCAGTTGTTTAGTTGCCATCGAATTTACCTACGAATGTAGAGACGACTGCTAAGAAGATAAAGCAATATTGCGGTTTTAATGGCATTAGAGCCGTGCTTGAGAGTGTTTCTCAATCCTTACTGTGTTGTCAGTCGCCCTTCACTGCACACGACGATTCCGTGTACTCTACCTCGTCGATGGAGTCGATGGGGTCGTCACCGCAGACCGGACAGGTCGGGTTTCGTCGGTACTCGACTTCCTCGAAACTCATTTCCATCGCGTCATAGAACAACATCCGCCCTTTCAGGGGCTTGCCGATTCCCGTGATGGCTTTCACCGTCTCGGTCGCCTGAATACAGCCGATGGTTCCGGGGAGGACGCCGAGGACGCCCGTCGTCGCACAGTCGGCGACCATGCCTTCGGGTGGGGCTTTCGGGAACAGACAGCGGTAACACGGCCCGTCGGTCGTGAACGTCGTCACCTGCCCCTCGAACTTGTAAATTGCGCCGTGGGAAAAGGGGGTGTCCGTGAGGGTACACACGTCGTTGACCAGATACCGCGTCCGGAAGTTGTCGCTGGCGTCCACGACGAAATCGTAGTCGGCGACGAGCGCTTGGGCGTTGTCGGGTTCGACGCGAATCTCGTGGGTTTCGACGGCCACGTCGGGATTCAGGTTTCGCACGAAGTCCGCTGCGCTATCGACTTTCGGGCGACCCACGTCGTCGTCCCCGTGAATCACCTGTCGCTGGAGGTTGCTGCGTTCGACGTCGTCGTCGTCCGCAATTCCGATGGTGCCGACGCCCGCCGCTGCGAGATATTCGATGGCCGGTGCGCCGAGACCGCCAGCGCCGATAACCAGTACCCGAGCGTCGAGGAGGGCCTGCTGGCCCGCAGACCCCACCTCGTCCATGATGATATGCCGGGAGTAGCGGTCGAGTTGTGTCGCATCAAGCGAGAGGCCACTCATGGTTCGTGGTAGTCCCATTGTGCTATAAATCCGTGGTTCAGTCGGACGATTCCGGCCGGAACCGTCCGACTGGTATCGCCCGCCCAATCGAGGGACTTTCGTTTCCCCTGAATGAACGATTTCGGACATCTCAACCGGTCGAAACACTGCACCGTCACTCGAATCTTTTTTTGCGCTCGGGTGCGCGGCGGCCGGTATGCAAACCCCCTCGGCAACGAAACGCTCACGGCAGAGTTCGTTCGTCAAAGGGGTCGTGGCGATGTTCGTCCTCGGACTGCCCGGTGTCGCGGTTGTCGGCGTATCGCTGCTCGGGCAACTGCGTACCCTTCCACAGTTCGCGGGAACATCGACCCCTACCCTGTTCTTCCTCGTCGTCACTCAACCACTTCTTCTTCTCGCGCTTGCCTGTCTCATCGGCACGGCGCTCGCACCGCGCGTGCGACTCAACTCGCACGTCCTCTACCGACTCGTCGGGAAAACACAACCGCCGGTTCTGTTCGGCGAGGAACTCCCCGCCGCCGTCGGCATCGGTTTCGGTGTCGCCATCGTCGCCATCGCTCTTGACGGCCTGTTCACGCTCCTCGTGCCCGGTCTCTCGCCTCTCGTCGCCGCGAGGATGAACGACCTAACCACCCTGTCTGTCTTGGAAACCATTTCCGTTCGGTTCCTCTACGGCGGCATCACGGAGGAACTGCTCCTCCGATACGGATTCATGACGCTCGTCGTCTGGGGCTGCTGGAAGTTCGCGGGCGGTAAACGGCCATCCTCACGCGTCATGTGGACCGGTATCGGTCTTTCAGCGCTCGTCTTCGGTCTAGGTCACCTTCCCGCAGTGGCCGCGTTCTCCTTCGTGACGCCCGCACTTCTCGTGCAGGTCGTCCTTCTCAATACGATAGTCGGTGTCGGCTTGGGGTGGCTCTACTGGCAGGAGAGTTTGGAATCAGCGATGCTCGGCCACGTCACGTTCCACGTCGTCGTCGTGGCCGTCTCGCTCGTGCTCTCCCTGTGAAACGCTTTTGTAAAACGGTTGTTTCACTCTCCCACACGTTCCTGGTTTCTCACGAGTTGCCACCCGTATGGAGCGCCGAACTGTGCTCGTCAGCGTGTCCTCGTCCCTGCTGGCCGGCTCCGGCTGTCTCGGACGGGAGAACGATTCCAAGCCCCATCCAACCGAGATGGCCGATTTTCCAGAACCGTCTCCGTCACGCGAATCGATTCGATTCCGAAACGCTACCCGGTTGACCTGCAACTGGAAGTCACCCACCCGAACGTAACGAGCAGTCAAACCGCTTCCCTCACGGCGACGATGACGAACACGGGAGTGAACGCAGGAACGTTCGACGTGCCGTACTACAAAGGAGCCAGTTCGGATGCTGGCGACCCCGGCATCCTGCTCTACGCACACAGCACACCGGATAAACCATCGACAGATGACGCACTGGACTGCATCGGTACCGACGGAAAATCGAAGAACGAGCTGATATGGACCAACGAGGCAGCAAAGACGGTTTCGCTCAACCCGAACGAGTCGTCATACGAAAACATCCTCGTCGCCGACGACCCGACGACGGACAGCTGTTTTCCGACCGGAACCTACGAGTTCGAAACCACGTTCAACGGAAGCAGTTCGGGCGACGACTGGCAGTTCGACTGGGGATTCACGCTGAACGTTGTCGAGCACCGGATGTAGCTGCTTCGGGCATCACTCTCATACCGGCAAAGGTGGCTTCCGCCACAGGCCCCTTATCCGTGTATCATGTATCTCCGTACATGGCGACGAATCGAAAATTCTTGCTGTCACAGCGCCCGACGGGAACGCCAGATGACGACACGTTCGAACTGGTCGAAGAAGATGTACCGGAACCCGGACCGGGTGAAGCACTCGTCCGGACGCTGTATCTCTCGGTAGACCCGTACATGCGCGGCCGAATGGACGCCGGGGAGTCCTACGCCGAACCGTGGGACGTCGGCGAACCCCTAGAGGGAGGGGTTGTCGGCGAAGTCATCGAATCCAACGGCGCGGGATTCGAGGCAGGCGACATCGTCACCGGCAACCTCGAATGGGCCGACTACGTCACCGCCCTCGGACCCGAACTCCAGCAAATCAATCCGGACCTTGCACCAATCTCTACCGCATTGGGCGTCCTCGGTATGCCCGGCCTGACGGGCTACTTCGGCACCCGCGAAGTGCTCCAACCCCGAGCGGGTGATACGGTCGTCGTGACGGGCGCGGCCGGAGCCGTCGGCTCGACGGTCGGTCAGATTGCCAAACTCACCGGCGCGAAAGTCGTCGGCTTTGCCGGGTCCGACGAGAAGGTATCCTTCCTCGAAGACGACCTCGGCTTCGACGTCGGCATTAATTACAAAGACGTGGACGACTACGGCGAAGCGCTGGACGAGGCCGCTCCCGAAGGCGTGGACCGCTACTTCGACAACGTCGGCGGCGAGATAACTGATTCCGTCTTCGCCCGCCTCAACGTCGATGCACGGGTGGCCGTCTGCGGCCAAATCGCACTCTACAACGCCACCTCAATGCCCACCGGCCCGCGCAAACTCGGTAAACTCATCGAGACGCGCGCGACGGTCGAGGGCCTCCTCGTCGGCGACTTCGCCCCGCGTTTCCAGGAGGGAGCGAAACAGCTCGGACAGTGGATTTCCGAGGGTAAAATCGAGTACCGTGAGACGGTCACCGATGGGTTGGAGAACGCCCCCGACGCCTTCCTCGGCCTCTTCGAGGGCGAAAACATCGGCAAGCAGTTGGTGAAGGTCGGCGAGCGAGAGGAGTAATCAACATCCAACGGGACAGTCGGCGCACAGCGTTCTTCGTTTTTCTCACGACGTGTCGCGGACGAACGACGTGATGATTCTCCCCTCAGCGCGGTTCAACACGTCCCCGACGGTCGAGCGATGCACGTCGAGAACATCCGCGAGATATACTCCGGCAGCGCTCGAATGTAGTCCATAATCGAATCCATTCCGTGGACCCACAAATTACGCTGTTCGAGGGTCCACGTGAGTTCCGGTGACGGCTCGACCGCATCGAACAGCGGCTTCAGTGCGTCCGAATCGACTTCCGAACGGGAGACGGCATAATCGACGACTGGCGTGACGACGTGTTCCCAGTCCGGACGCATAGTGAGCCCTTCCTCGATGAGCGGTCCCCCTTGTCCGGGGCCGTCGAAGGTGAGGCAGTTGTACCCCCGGTTGACGGCCGCGACAGCGTGAGCGAAGTGCATCTCCTGAATGGTGGAATCGTATCCGTTTGTGGCGATTACCGTCGGACGCGGCTCGTCGGAGTTGTCGACGCGGTAGAAGTAGCCGGGGAGCGTCGTCCCCTCGTACGGAATTTCCACCGATTCCACGGGCGGGTCGAACAGCGCGGCGGCACTCCGAAACGCGTCGGTTTCCCTCTCGAACGCTTCGACGAGACGCTCGTGGGTCGGTGCCCCATAAAGAAACGGGTAGGCCGTTCGATAGTAGTTCGAAGCTCGGAGATACGCCTCCCGTGCGCTGACCGCGTGGCCACCGTCCTCACTTTCCTGGGCGATAGCGGCGACGAACTGGGCAGTTTTACTCGGCTGACCGTCCTTCATTGCCCGCTAGCACCGAGCCGCGACCTCTGAATCTTGTAATCCGTGCGGCATCCATATTTGATATCGCAGTATATGATTTATTCTCCCGACTCGGTCAGTGACAACCACCCGCGGATGTGCCGCCGAAATCGATTGTATCCGTCAAAATCGTCCATTTCGGTCAATCGGTCAATCGGTCAATTCGTCGGACAGATTCAACCGACCAACCGCTTCCGAATCGAGTCGGAGAAAAAGAGCAGAAACCACGAGTACATCGCCAACTGGGCGCTCACAGCGGCGATCAGGACCGACCCCGCAAAGACGACTGAAGGAGTGAGAATGCTGTAGGTGACATCGCGCACTTGTGGCTCATCGACCGTCCCATCGAGCAGGTCGTTCCTCCACGCGTATCGCCACAGTACGGCGAGAACGATGCCCGTCAGCGTGAGCGTTCCCGCATAGACCATCACGGGAAACCCTCCCGGGAAGTCACCGATGAGCGAGGTCGAGTAGGGGATGAACGCGATGAACATGAGATAGGCGATGTTCACCCAGAGCAGCCCGCGGTCGTACCGCTTGACATCCTCGAAGATGCTGTGATGGACGATCCAGTAGTTGCCGATGACGAGAAAGCTGATGACGTAGCTCAGAAAGTCCGGCCACTCCGCAAGAACTTGATGAACACCAACCGTCGGCGACCCCGTTCCGTTGGGTAACTCGATGTTCAGTATCAGCAACGTGATGGCGATGGCGAAGACACCGTCGCTGAAGCCCGTGAGCCGAGCCATCCCCTCCGTCCGTTTCCGCAGTTCCACCTCCGCCTCCCCTTTCGCATCCACCTCCGAGTCCCCCATCGTGTACGATTGACGATACCCAACGTGATAGGTATTGAGATGGTTCCGGACGTAAGCCGTCCGTAAGTCCGTCGCCGGAGCGGACAGCGGATGCTGTCCAGTCGGAGAAAAATCGAAAAAGTGGAAACGTCGAATCAGTCGCGTTACTTGCCGCGGCCCTTGCCGCTGGTGTTGCTCGGTCGGGTGTGTTCGGTACCCTTCCCGCGCTGTTGGAGACCGCGGTTTCGCTGTCCGGCACTCGTGAGACCACGGTGGGCACGGCCACGGTGGGAGTCGTCACAAATCCAGTTCAGGTCCTTGTCGTTCTGGATGGCAGGGTGCTCGGGGTCCACGAGAATCACTTCGTGCCACTTCTGGCTCCCGTCTTCGCCAACCCAGTAGGAGTTGAGGACGCGAAGGTTCGGGTACTTCTTGCTAACGCGCTCCTCGGCGATTCGCTGGATGTTCTTGCGCCGTCCGAGGCGGTTGACACCCTGCCGTTTGGAACGGCGACCGGCCTTGTGTCGCTGCTTGCGTGCGCCACCTTTGCGGACGCTCGCACGTGCGACGACGATACCCTGCTTGGCTTTGTAGCCGAGCGAGCGGGCGCGGTCGAGGCGTGTCGGGTGGTCGATTCGCTCGATGGCACCCTCCTTGCGCCAGTCCTGTTTTCGTTGCCACTGGAGTTCGGCGAGTTTGCCGTCGTCCGGGTCCTTCCATGCGTCCCGAATGTGGGAGTAGAAACTTTTTGCCATGGTCTATCACCACGGGCGTTGGGTGGTTCAGCGCGATAGCGATTCGTCATCGAATCGACCACGCCACATTCCGTCCTGCGGTCGCAGGTGCCCACTGGTGCCCGTCTTCCAGCGAGTTATCGAACTTTCCCGGTTGGCGGGTTTAAGGCCTTCGTCTTGGCGCGTCACAACCAAAGCAGTTTTACCAAATTACGCGAAAAATAACGTAAGATGAAAGGCTCCCTATCGTTATTCCGTGACAAGGAGGACGTGTATGCGTTTCGGGAGCAGCTCGAAATGCTCCGGCAGAACGGCAGCAACCTCCTCGTCACGGGCGAAGTATCCCAATGCGTGACGAATCGAGCATCACAGACCCTGTTTGGAGACGATATGCAGGACCGGAAACGAGTCCTCGCGCTCACGGACGCGGGGGTTCCAACCGCGAACGAACACTTCCCGAGGACCATCACGGACGACGATTCCTCGGTGTGGCTCATCGACCGCGGCAACCAACGCCGCGCCATGCCCCAAGCCGCAGAGAGTTTCGGCGCACAGCTTCCCGCCCTCGACGGCCACAACGGACTGCACGCACTCCGCGAGGAAATCGTGACCGCCGTCGGGTTCTACGACGACGAGGCCAACAGCGTCTCCCCGGCGGAGCTTCGGCTCTGCGTCGATTCGCTGAACTACCTCGTGGACGAGCACGAGACGCCTGAAATCAAGCGATTCCTGCGCTCCGTCGGTGCCATCGTCAAGGGCGTGCGCGGAATGGCCCACTACCACCTTCCGGTGCCCGACGACGCCGAAATCGTCCGGGAGCTATCGCCGCTGTTCGACGCGCGTATCGAACTCCGCCAGCAGAACGGCGACGACCCGGACCACCGCTGGCACGTTCCCGAACTTGATATGACCACCGCGTGGGTAGACCTATAATCATCAACCACCGAACTTATCCATTGAACACCATAATCATCCGACTTGGGAGGTAGATTCAACCGTGGAACCAGAGTTCACTCCGCTGCTCGGAAACCCAGGCGTCGAGATTTACGACCCCATCGAAAAGGTTCGGTTTGAACTCCACACGCCGCGTGCGGTCGAACCGACACCAGCAGATGCTGACTCATTTTACTATCCTATCGAATCGGCGGTGACAATCGAGACGGACGAAATTGTCTCGCCAGTGTTGGCCAGTGTGAGCGTGTACTCTGGTAATGGTGAATTTCAAGAGAACTTTACGCCGAACAGCGATACCGAAACTCAGTACAGTAAAGGGTCATGGTATCTGCAAATCAATGGTCTATCAATCGTCGTCTATCTCTCTGTCACTTCTCCGGTGACAATCCGGAAGGGACGAGAATCGATTCGATTTTCATTTGGTGAACTCACATCGGTCTGTATCGGTGCACGGTCGTATCACGAATCGCCGCAAGGGACCGTTACTGTAACTGGTTCGGTTCAAGACACGATGCGAGCGCTCTCGACGTTCGGGTCCGCGCTCAAGATGAAGACGCCCGACCGCTCCCATCCAACGCTTCGAGGGCATCCTCCGCTAGTCGAACTCGGCGACGAATTTCACATTCCAGACTCTATTGAGATGCCTGATACAGATGTGTGCCTCGAACTCCCATTGACGCACAAGAAAGTGTTCCCAGCGGCTTCGATTGCGTACTATCTCGGTGCAGAGGTTGTTCCGACGGGCGGCACACCGAAGCTAGTTGCAGGTGATTTCGAGTACTCGCTCTTGTCCGACTGTACCTACGAGGAAACCCTCCATCGCGTTCTTCGGCAAATCGTGTTCCTCGATTGTGTGGTCAACACTGAAGGAATAATTAAATCAAACCTTCACGAACGGAATCAAGTGGAATCGTTGCTTGACTTCGATTTCGCGGAGGTATACGAATGTTCTCTTCCCGAACAGTTGGAGACATATCTTTCGATTCCGTACGACACGATTTCCAAGTACATCCCAACGTGGCCACTCACGACTGATGTGACGCCGCTTAGCGAACATGCAGCGGTTCTCCCGTTTTTGGCCTACGATCTCTCCCAAATTCGTAGTGCACCGGTCCGTTCTATGGAACAAACTGTTTCACAACCACAATTGCTTGCTGATTTCTATCGGACAGGATTTCCTCACCAAGAACAATCAACTGTTGATATTGAATTTTTCCGTGGAACGAGCGGTCAAGGTAGTTCCGAGAAAATCGTTCACCCTGATCCTGTAGAAACCACCGAACAAGCATGGGTTGGTGATGGATTTCCGCTTGGGGCGAACAAATTGACGATCAAACGCACTTAAACAACGGTTCGATCAAACAGGTCCGACGAAGTCTAAAATTAGTATTCATGTGGTCTGTAATGACTCCGAAATGAGCGATGAAATCGTAGATCAGTTGTATGGTTTTCGTAAGTTGGTTAACTACGATGTAACGATATCATACAATCGTACTGCGTCGGAACTTCAGGAGATACTCGAAACGCCTACAGATCTATTCCATTACATTGGTCACGTAGACGAGAGTGGGTTCGTTTGCGTGGACGAGAGTCTAAACGCACAAAAACTTAACAATGTTGCTATCAAGACTTTCTTTTTAAATGCTTGTTCATCCTACGAACAAGGGATTCATTGGTAGAAGAGGGAGTATTGGTGGAGTGGTAACGCTTGCAGACGTTCCCAATGAAACAGCAACTCGAGTCGGTCGGACATTTGCTAGCCTGCTTAACACGAGGATTTTCTCTACGTACTGCCCTGTCTATTGCCCGCCGAGAAACGGTTTCTGGTTACCGATATATTACTCTCGGTAATGGTGGGCAAACATTAGTTCAAGTCGATGGTGGCTTCCCGATATCTATCTCGGTTAAAACATCGTCAGATGATTCGTTTGATGTCGAATTAGAAACGTATACTGCCGCGCTCTGTGGCCTTGGTTCTACCTATACAATTAATGTTTTGAGGCGACTCCGAACGCCGTTTGGTTTCCAATAACTATCGCGTGAAAAATGTCGCGCGCAAGGACTTGATAGAATTTGTTGGACTTGAAGGAACACCCATCGTTATCGATGGCGAATTAACATTCGACAATAAACCATTTAATTGAATTGAAGTTATGGTCCGTGTGCTCCCTCTCCATATCCTGCCAACACTGGCGCAGCCTGTAGCATTAACATACTCGCCATAAACAAAACGCCGATCATTCGTGGGTGCTGTTCGAGGTATTCTGCGACATTGTGTCGTGCCATACACATACAATATATCCCACACTTAATTAACTTATTTAATCTATTTCTACAAGATTATAATAATAGGAAACCTCAGCATCTGTGATAAAATCTCGATTTGGCCACAAATAACATCCCTACCTTGCTAATTCAGCCCATGACATCTTATAATTCGCTGCTCAATCACTGGCCATGTATCTCACACACAGATACGTGGTTAGCGAGGTGAACTACTGATGGCGCTTCTGGCACTCGCAGTCGCGTTCGTCATTCTCGCCATCATCGCTGCCGTGCTCGGCGCGGGTGGTATCGCTGGTATGTCGATGAACATCGCCAAGTGGCTGGTAATCGTATTCCTCGTACTGGCGGTACTATCGTACGTCTTCTGAGTACGCGCGAACCGACTCGAACTCGTTTTTCGCAATCGCGTCCGCAACTCCCGGAATGTCCACACCGCTGACGAGCTGTGGGTACTTCCGGCCGAAATAGCCGACCACGTTCCGCACGTCGCGTTCGAGGAACTCCGGCGCGTTCTGGTGGTCGGTCGGAATGGCTTGGGGCCAATCGAAAATCGTGATGCCCTCGCTGTTGACGAACACGTTGTACTCGCTCATGTCCGCGTGGACGTAGCCCGCTTCGTAGGCGTCGCTCGCCTCGCGGAGCACGAGGTCGAGTACAGGAACGACCTGCGCGTCCTCGAACTTCGAGCGCGCGAGTTCGACGCCGTCGATTTTCTCCATGATGATGGCGTGGCGATTGTGGTCGATTGGACGCGGGACGCTCACGTCAGGATACAGCGCTTCGAGGATGTCGTACTCCCGTTCGGCGGCTTTGCGCGCCGTGTAGAGCCACGAGACGTGCTCGTTGTCGGACGTGTAATCGCGCTCTTTCATCACCTCGCGGAAGTTGGTGTACCCCTCCCGGTGGTACTTCAGCGCGAGCGGGCGAAACGACTGCACTTCGTATACGTCGCTTTCCTTCCCGACGCCAAGCGGCGAGCCGACGCCCTGAATCGTATCGCGTTCGGAAAACGTGCGAAGTGCAAGCGCGTCGTACCCCTCGAACGTGAGGGTGTACCCTTCGTACTGAATGGTCTTGCGCTGGAGTAACTCGCGGTCGAGACAGCGGTCGATTCGATACTCGACCTCTTCGGTAGTCTGCTGTGAGAAGTTTGGAATTTTTTCCTTTTGCACCCATTCGCTGAAGCGCATCCCCTGCTCGACGCCGGAGAGGAGATAGAAATCCTCCGGCTCCAACTCGGCCATCTCGGGTGCGACGTTCCGAACCATCGCGTTCGCCTACTCGTCCGGTGCGTAAGGGCGTTGCGCCACGGCTCGACGGAGTTACTCGAACACGGTGCGACGTGTTCCACATCGTTTGGAGGTCCGTTCTCGGGGCAAGACTGGGATTCGACCCCGTCGAACTGACGGAACTGAGATGATACTACCGTGTAATTCATATCGTGACTGATTGCTACATACGATTATGTATCTGCCACGTAGAGCTATTACAACGCCTTAAGTCCGGTTGTTCGAATCGACGGATGATGACGAACGATTCCACTCGTCGAACGTTCCTTGCCACGAGCGCGACAACCGGTGCGTTGGCGCTCGCCGGTTGTAGCGGTCAATTGACCGGCGGAAATTCCACGACCTCCATCAAGTTCTGGCACGCGATGGGCGGCGACACCGCGAAGCTGTTGAAACAGATGGGTTCGGATTTCGAATCCCAACACGAGGATGTCTCCGTCGAGGTGACGTCGAAGGGGAGCTACCGCGAGACGCTGAACTCGACTCTCTCCGCGGTCAAAGCGAAAAAACCCCCAGCGGTCGCACAGATCTTCGACATCGGGACCGGACTGGCACGAACCAGTGATGCGTTCGTCTCCGTCCAAGACATCATTCCGTCGGAGAAGGTCAACTACGACAACTTCCTGAATTCGGTCCTCAACTACTACCGGATCGGTGACACGCTCAATTCGATGCCGTTCAACTCCTCGAACGCCATCCTGTACTACAACAAGGACGCCTTCAAGAAGGCCGGTCTCGACCCCGAGAACCCGCCGAAAACCTTCCAAGGAATCTCGGATGCCTCCGCGAAGCTGATGGACTCGGGGGCCACGAAAAAGGGAATCACGTGGCCGAACCACAGTTGGTTCGTCGAGCAGTGGATAGCGGAGCAAAATCAACTGCTCGTTAACAAGAAGAACGGCCGCGCGGGTAACCCGACCAAGGTATATCTCGAAAGCGACGCAGCAAAGCGCATCTTCAATTGGTGGGTGGACCTGTACAAGCAGGGTGCCTATCTCAATCCAGGTATCGAAGCGTGGAGCGCCGCGAAACAGGCGTTCATCGCCGGAAAAGTCGGCATGCTCATCACCTCCACCTCGGGCATTGCTTCGACCACGGCGGGCGCGAAAGAGAACGGGTTCGAAATGGGTACCGGCTACCTACCCGTCCCGGAGGGCAAGCGAGAGGGCGTCGTCATCGGCGGCGGCTCGCTCTGGGTCCCGAAGGGCCTCTCGGACGCCAAACAGAAGGCAGCGGCGGATTTCCTCGTGTGGCTCACGAAGCCCAAACAGCAGGTTCGATGGCACAAGCACACCGGTTACTTCCCCGTCCGGAAGGAGGCCGTCAGCCAACTCCAGAACAACGGTTGGTTCGACAAGAACCCCAACTTCAAAACTGCGTTCGACCAGCTTCAGGCCACGAAAGACACCACGGCGACCCGCGGTGCACAGATGGCTCCGTTCGCAAAAACCCGAACTATCGTCGAGAAGAGCTACGTGAGCATGATTCAGGGCACCAGCGTCGATAGCGCACTCGCCAGCGCGAAGAAGGACGCCGAATCGGAACTGGCCCGCTCGAACGGGAAGTAACTCACGAACTCAGTGTTTTATGTCCACTAAGGAATCCACGTATTCGAGTAGTTGGCAAGCCTTCTTGTTGTTGCTGCCGACGATAGTCGTTCTCGTCGCGTTTCTGTACTATCCGTCGATCGAGACGATCCGTCTGAGTCTCTACAACACCGGTGTGCTGGGTATTCACAAGACGTTCGTCGGGTTGGGTAACTTCGCCACCCTCCTCACCTCGCCCGAGTATCGACACAGCATGGGGGTGACGGCCCTCTTCGCCGTCGTCGTCGTGGTCGGGACCCTCTCCATATCGTTGTTCGTGTCGACGCTCCTCTACGAGGTGACGACCGGGCAGGCAGCGTATCTCGTGGCGGCTATCTGGCCGTACGCACTTCCGCCAGCGGTTGCAGGGACCGTTCTGCTCTTCCTGTTACACCCCACGCTGGGTGTCATCACGTACTTCCTTGATGACCTGTTCGGCATCTCGCTCGATTGGTTCACGAACGGGTCACTCGCGCTAGTAGTCGTCGCAATCGCGGCTATCTGGAAGCAGCTCGGCTACAACGTTATCTTCATCCTGGCCGCGTTGAACAACGTTCCCGAGACGCTCAACGAGGCCGCGCGACTCGACGGTGTTGGACGGTTCCAACTCGTCACCCGTGTCTACGTCCCGCTCATCTCACCGACGCTTCTGTTCCTCGTCGTCATGGACACCATCTATGCCTTCTTCAGCACGTTCTCGCTGGTGGACCTGATGACCCACGGTGGCCCGAACGGGGCGACCAACTTCCTCATCTTCAAGCTCTACCGCGACGCCTTCGAGTTCTCGAACCCTGGGCTCGCGTCCGCCGAGTCGGTCATCCTGTTCGCCATCGTCGGCGTGCTGACCTACGCTCAGTTGCGACTCTCCGACCGGTACGTCCAGTACGGAGGGAACGCATGAGCACGGAATCGCTCGGCACCGACGACCGAGTACGGCGGCAGTCGTGGCAGGACGTACTCCCGGACAACCCCCTCGTGCACGTCGCGCTCATTGGCTCGACGCTCGTCATGGCGCTTCCCCTGTTGCTCGCACTCCTGATGAGTACACAGACGACGACCCAGATATACCAGACGTCGAACCTGGCCCCCGGTGGGCAGGCCGTCCACAACTACGTCGCCGCCATGACCGAGTACGGGATGGGTCGGTATCTGCTCAACTCGCTCGTGATGTCCCTCGTCATCGTCGTGGGCAAGGTGACCATTTCGCTGTTCGCGGCGCTGGCCATCGTCTACTACCGGTTCCGGTTCAAGCGGCTGATGTTTATGTTCATCCTGTTCACGCTGATGCTCCCGGTGCCGGTACGCATCCTCTCCCTCTTTCAGTTCGTGGCGAAAATCGGGTGGGCGGATTCGCTACTCGCACTAACTGCGCCGTACCTCGCCAGCGCGACGACCGTCTTCCTGCTTCGCCAGCATTTTCGGTCGATTCCTGATTCGCTGGTCGAAACCGCTCGTCTCGATGGTATCGGACCGCTCACCTTCCTGTTCCGTGTCCTCGTGCCGATGTCGAAGGGGATGCTCGCCGGGGTCGCGGTCATCGAGTTCATCTACGCCTGGAATCAGTATCTCTGGCCGCTCACCATCATGAGCACGCAGAAAAAACAGGTCGCGCAGGTCGGCGTCAAACTCCTGCAGTCGGCCAGCGCCGCAGGACAGACCCAGTGGGGCCTCATCATGGCGGGTGCCGTTATCGCGCTCATCCCTCCGCTCCTGGTCCTCCTCGTCCTGCACCGACCGCTCCTCCAAACGTTTGGACTTCAACAAAAGTAACCAGATATGGCAACGATATCACTAACAGACGTCGTCAAACGGTACGACGACGTGACGGCAGTCAACGGCATCGACCTCGAAGTGAACGACGGCGAGTTCCTCGTCGTCGTCGGGCCCAGCGGGTGCGGGAAATCCACCACACTCCGCATGCTCGCCGGACTCGAAACGATATCCGACGGGACGATTCGATTCGGCGACGACGTTATCAACGGAATTCCTCCCAAAGATCGGAACGTGGCGATGGTGTTCCAGAACTACGCGCTCTACCCGCACATGACCGCGGAGCGGAACATGACTTTCGGCATGAACTCGTCGGGGTCGTACACCGACGACGAAATCGAGCGAGCGGTCGCCGACGCGGCCGACACGCTCGACATCACCGACCTTCTTGACCGGAAACCGGGCGAACTCTCGGGTGGTGAGCGACAGCGAGTCGCCATCGGACGGACCCTCGTTCGAGACCCAGAAATCCTGCTCATGGACGAACCGCTGTCGAACCTCGACGCCAAACTCCGCGTCGAGATGCGCGCGGAACTCGCCGAACTCCACGCCGAACTCGAACGAACCACTGTCTACGTCACGCACGACCAGACGGAGGCGATGACGCTCGGCGACCGCGTCGCGGTCATGAACGATGGTCAAATTCAACAAGTAGACGAGCCACAGATGCTCTACGATTATCCCGTCAACCGATTCGTCGCGGAATTCGTCGGCAGCCCGTCGATGAACGTCCTTCCCGCCCGCGTCTTGGAGGACGACGGATACCGGGTTGCCGAAGGCGACGGGTTCCGTATCCGACTTCCCCGTTCGAACGGTCGCATTGACCCCGATATCGACCACGCACAGGTCGGTATCCGTCCAGAAGACCTCACGGTCGGCGAGGGGACGGGAACCATCGAACTCTCGGTGAGCGTCACGGAACCGCTCGGGGAGTCGCTGTTGCTCCGTGGAACCGTCTGCGGGAACGAACTCTCGGTCAAAGCGGACCCACGTCGGGAGGTAACAGTCGGTGAAACGGTCAGCCTTACCGCCGACCTCGAACGCCTCCACCTGTTCCACCCCGACACCGGAGCGGCGATCTATCACTCGTCGTCGAGTGCACCCAAGCGAACGCCCGGTGCTCACGGGCGACCGTCGATTCCTCACCAGTGACCTGTGTCAACCTGACTCTCGTCTCGGCCGGAGTGGGTACGTAAACCGGTCGACGCCGACGAGACGTTCTTCAATCTGTCCGGATCATCGTATCCGCTGTCGAAGAAAGACGAGTTGTCGTCCCGGTCCCGCGACCGGACGAGTTCGAACCGAGGGTCGAAAAAGCGACGCTCGTTCGGGAGCCGAATCAGCGCGTTGCGGGTTCGGGCGGTTTGACGCTCCGCCTCTGCCGGGAGCCTTTCAACCAGCCGCCGAGTGCGCCCGCGATTCCGCTCGGAATGGCGAACAAGAGCGCGATGACGATGCCGGTGAGTAGGACGCCCGTTCCGGCGAGCACACTCCCGGCGGGTCCTGCGACGCTCCCGACGAGCGCACCACCGAACGCGAGCAACACCGCTCCGACGATACCGCCGAACGCACCGGCCAGCAGCCCGTTCCACGTTCCGTTCCCGATTCCGTCCCCCGCGATGTATCCTGCGATGAATCCCCCGATAATCCCCCCGCCGATGGTCCCGACGACTGGTATGACGACCCCGCCAACCGTGCCGATGATGACCATGACGATGAACCCGAGAACCACCGCTCGCCAATTCGTTGCCATAGGATAGTATAGGCTAGCTGAAGATATAGACGAATCGCTCCTCTCTGCCGTGACAGAAGCCGTGAAACGGTAATCGTTCGGCGAGGGTGTCGTAACGACCACCCCGGGAACAGTAATTTGCTTGGCCGAGTTGCATTCGGTTTATGCCGACTGACTCGACCGACTCGACTGGCCCAACTGACTCAACCAACGTGACTGACTCGACTGACTCAATCAACGTGACTGACTCGACTGACTCAATCAACGTGACTCATGACTCGACTGGAGTTCGAGGGGCGGTGACGTCACCGATGAGCGAACTCGTCTCGCGTGGACTCGAACGATCCTCTCGTACGTCAGGACTGGTTTTGCCTCGTTCATCTTCGGCATCGCGCTTATCCGTCTGTTCGCCGGACGGTTGACCGACTACGTCGGTATCACCTTTCTCATCGTGGGTGCCTTGTTCGTTTTCGGCGGTCTCTACCTGTTCATCACGACTCGATGAATTTGTCCATCCACGGAACTACTCGTTTATGCTGATGCTCGACGTACCGCCGAACGGAGGGGTACAATGGATGTTGAAATTCGAAATCAAGAGCCATCGCAAGACAAACCAGCGAGTCCTGTAGACAGTCGGTGGCGACTGCTACTGGGTGTCGGGGTACTACTGGTTCTCCTGAGTATCGTCGCCGTGGTCGGTGCGATACAGATACGCTCCGGACTGGGAGATATCTCGTTCCTCGTTCCGTTCGCCACGGGGGTCGCCATCTCGTCGCTGTTCGGCGTTCTCTTACTGCTCGGTGGGACGGCTCTCACCGCGTTAGGATTCGGCGCACGGGAGTGGCCGGGAAACCGAGGGCAACTACTCCTCGCGGTCGTCTACACCGTTTTCGGGCTGGTACTCCTCGTCAATCCGCTGGCTGGAGTCTCCTCGGTTACGGCCCTGTTGCTCGGATTCTTCCTGCTCGATGGGCTTCTCGAAATCGCATCTGGGATTCAAACGCGCCCGGAGACGGGATGGCTGTGGCTCGCTCTCAGCGGCGTCATCGCACTGCTGGCTAGCGGCGTCGTCCTGTTCGTTCCACCTATCGGGGCGCTCGGGCCGGTGAGCGTCGTCTTCGGGGTGAACCTCTTCGTGAGCGGCGTCTCCCTCGCCATCGTCGCGGTGGGGCAACGAAAGGCGGCGCGTGAGCAAACCCCGGTGCCGTCACCCGGCACCGCGCGTCACTAATCACAGCCGACCAACGTTGTTTTTCGGACCTGAATCGATAAAAGCGAACGCAGTCGATACGTCGCCGCTTACTCCTCGCTGTCCTCCGAGCGCCGAGTGTGCGGCAAGAACCCCGAGAGTATCAACTGCAGGAGCACGAAGCCGACGACGAGTACCAGCGCAATCTGTACCGCATCGACGGCCGCAGTTTGGACAATTCGGTTCAACAATCCTTGCACCGCCTTTGGAAGCGCCTTGGCGGCGGCGCTGTTCCCCGGCGAATTGAAGTTCTGGGCCGCATCTTCGAGCGAGACGATGAGTCGACTACGCTCGGTTTGGGATACCTTGATACCGGTAGAGTTCAGGACTTTGTCGACGATGCCACCGTACAAACTCGCTAGAAATATGCTTCCGATGACGCCGTTACCGAAGCCTCGTCCGAACTCCTTTCCAGTTTCGAGGATTCCGGAGGCTTCGCCGCCTTTCTCGTTGCCTGCCGCGGACAGCGACACGTTCGAGACGGGCGCTCGCATGAGTCCGGCACCCGCCCCGAACACGGCTAACGGTGCCGCCATCGCTCCGACCGAAACGGTCGGTGACAGCACGGTGCCGAGCAGGAGCAGCCCGACGATGAACAGGACGACGCTGACCTGAATCATGCGCTTCGGCGAGAGGTACTTCTCAACCGTGCCGGACCCCAGCGAGACGAGAATCGCGGCGACGGCGAACGGCAGGAACGCGATACCGATGGTCAACGGGTCGAACCCGACGGCCATCGCCAGAAACGTCGGCAGGACGAAACCGAACCCGGTCGTGACGATGCTGTAGATGGCGTAAATCGAGAGTCCTGTCACGTACACGCGGTTCGTGAACAGTTCGGGGCGGAACAGTACGGCTTCTCCGCGGGATAGCCGTCGCTGTTCCCACTCGACGAGGCCCCATAGGACGGTCAATCCGAACCCGAAGACAAACGGGACGATGGAGAGGCCGAACGGCGCAACCGTCACGCCATCGACGACAAACGGGCGAATTGGTGTCAACCATCCGTACTGGCCCGCCAGCAGGAACCCGACGATGACTGACCCGACGCTGAGAAACGAGAGGACGGTTCCGCCCCAGTCGAACACCGCCGTTTCTTGCGTCTCAGTCTCACGAACCGTAAACAACAGTACGAACCCGACGAGCAGGCCGACGCTTTCGAGGCCGATAGCCAACCGCCACGTTGCGACCGTGGCCAGAAATCCCATCAGCAACGGCCCGACGGCCTGTGCCGACGCGGTGACCGCACCCCACACGCCGAACGCAGTCGCCCGCTGTTTCCCGTCGTATGTTGCGAGGAGCAACGCGAGCGAGATGGGTGTGACCATGATGTCGGCGAAGGCTTTGATGACCGACCACCCGAGAATGAATATCCCGAGCGACGGACTCAACGCACCGATGAGCGTCCCAATCGAGAAGAGGACGATGCCGTATCTGAAGATGCGTTTGTTCCCGTAGAGGACGCCGAGCGCAGCGCCGGTTAGCAACAGCGGTGCATCCACCACCGAGTAGATAGCCAATGCGGCCTGCACACCGCTCGCACCCGTTCGCAAGTCGGTGCTTATCGGTTCGATGGCCACGGGAATCATCGCCCCGTCGAGGCTGACGACGAACATGACGATGGTTACGACGACGAGCGTCCCCCACGTATCGAGGAACGACCCGGTCTCCCCTTCCGTCTCTGCCCCCGTCTCTGCGGTTTCAGTCCCCATTGCTCCCTTCCCGGAGAGACGCGACGTTCAAATGCAGTCGCTCGCGTCGTCGAGTATTCGTGTCCATAGTAACCCCCCCGAACGGGGGTACGACACTCTCTGTAATAAATAATGTTTACAAATTTATTCTATGACGGCTGAATGACCGTTCGATTGTCGAGAATCGCGCTCGTGGTTTCTCGCTTCTAGAAACTCGTCCTCACCAAAAAACCTACAACTGGCTGAATGAATGTTCAATCAATGGTGTCCTCCGACCAACCTGCGGCGGTCCTCCGCCCTCCCGAAGCACTGCGCGACAGAGAACGACAACTCGCACCGTTTGACTGGTACGAGAAGATGCGGCGCGAATCTCCGGTCCGGTACGACGAAAACCGGAAGATGTGGGACGTGTTCCGCTACGAAGACGTAGACCGCGTCCTCTCGGAGTACGAGGCGTTCCAGTCCAACATCCGGGATGCCACGGAGTCTCCCTTTGACGACGACGAAGGGGGCTTCAATCGGACGATGATAAACACGGAACCGCCCGAACACGACCGACTCCGTGGTTTCGTCAACAAGCGATTCAGGCCCGGAACGATACGCGAACTGCAACCTCGACTCGAAACGCTGACGGACGACTTTTTGGACGAAATCGCCGACCAAAGCCAAATCGACATCGTCGGCGATTTTGCGTATCCGTTTCCCGTGACGGTCATCGCGGAACTGCTCGGCATCCCCGCCGACCGCCGGGACCAGTTCAAAGCGTGGTCGGATGCCCTCGTTGCCAGTCCGCGCGAGGAGACGGAAGCGGCGGTCGAAGAAAATCAACGGGAACGCCAACGCGCCCGGCGGGAGATGGGCGAGTACTTCGCCGACTTGCTCGCCGAACGGGCCGACGGGGACGGCGACGACCTCGTGACGCTCGCCGCGACGAGCGACGAACTCGACCGCGAGGAGAAAGTCGGCTTCTGCATGCTCCTTCTCATCGCGGGCAACATCACGACGACGAACCTCATCACGAACGCCATCTGGTGTTTCCACGAACACGGCGTGATGGATGCAGTCCGGTCGGGCGACATCGACCGCAAAAAGGCAATCGAGGAAGTGCTTCGCTACCGCTCGCCCGTCCAGTCGCTCCGTCGTGTCGCCACCCGCGATGTCGAACTCGGTGGGAAAACCATCGAAAAAGGCGACGTGGTCTCGGCGTGGATTGCCTCCGCGAACCGCGACCCGGACGTGTTCGACGAACCAACCGAACTCCGGCCCGAACGGAGTCCGAATCGACACATCGCGTTCGGCAAGGGTATCCACTACTGTCTCGGTGCGCCACTCGCCCGCGTCGAAGCCGACGTTGCTCTCAAGGCACTGCTGGAACAGTTCGACACCATCGAACCGACGGAGATGGACAAAAAACCGGTTCCGAGTCAAGTGTTGTACGGACTCGAAGCGCTTCCGTGTCGGGTAGAGTGAAAAATCAGTAACTCGGCACTACAGCTTTTCCAGCGAGTCGATCTCCGACTGATTCCAGTCGTAGAACGTCGCATCGATTTGCCGGAGCGTCTCGACACATTCGTTGTACCGCGCACGGGCTTCCTCGGTGTGCTGGTCGCTGGGGTTCGCCCGAATCCATTCGCGGAGTTCGGTCAACGACCGCGGTGAGTAGGTGTCGATTTCGCCCTGTTCGTCCAGCAGTTCGAGCTTTTCGTCCTCGTCTCGCAGGGACCGGAAGAGTGCCCACACGGCTGTTCCCCAGAGGACGATGATTGCACCGAACATGACGACCCACGCGCTCGTCGAAAGTGCCATCTCAGTCACCTCCTCCTGCTGGGGTTTCCGGTGCCTCCCTCGAACCACCACGGCCACGAAGTGCGCCCATGATGAGCACGGCACCGATGAGCAGGACGGCCATCAACACGAGGCCGCCGACCGTCTGGACGAGCGATGTACCCACGTTCGTCACGACGTAGTAGGCCATGATGAACACCATCACTACTGGAATGAGATATTTGATGACGAACACCCACCACTGTCCAACGTGAATGTCGGAGTTGCGGTTGAGCGCGACGACGCGCATCGGTTCGGCTTCGAGTTTCCACCCAACCGTCAGGATGATGAGCAAGGTCGCGAGCGGCAGTCCCCAGTTCCCGAACATGAAGTCCATCAGGTTGAGGAAGTCCCCGGAGTAGGCGCTCGGAAGGCTGGCCAGCCAGATGACACCGACGACGGCGACCACGGTGCTCCGACGGCTCAATCGCGTCTCCTCGGAAATCGTCGTCACCGCCACCTCGGTGATGGCGAGCCCTGATGAAAACGTCGCGAAGAGGAAGCCGACGAAGAACAGGATGCCCCAGATTTGTCCACCTGCCATGCCTCGGAAGACTTTGGGGAGTGCGACGAACGCCAACTGAGACCCGGCACTCGGTTGGAGGCCGAACGCGAACACCGCCGGGAAGGTGGCGAAGATGGCGAGCAGTCCGATGCTCGTGTTGCCGATGGCGGTGAACACCCCACCGCCGAGGGGCACGTCGTCGTTCTTGCTGAGGTAACTCCCGAAGGTGAGTGCAATCCCCCAGCCGAGTCCGGTCGAGAACAGCGCCTGTCCGAGCGCGGCAATCCACGTGGACGGCTTGACGAGGTACTCCCATTTTGGGGTGAACGCGAACGCGAGTCCGTCCATCGCGCCGGGGAGCGTGAGTCCCTTGATTCCGATAGCGATGAGCGCGATGACGAGGAACGGAATCATCCATTTGACGACGCGCTCGATGCCGTCCTTGATACCGAACAGGAGTACACCTGCCGTCGCTGCCATCGCGATGGTGTCCATCCCGACGGTGAGCAACGGCGACCCGGAGAACGAATCCCAGAACGCCCCCGACGCGAAGCCCGGTTGCGAGAACGTCAGAAGGAGCGAGTGAGCCGCGTAGTACAGCGTCCACCCGATGATGGGCGCGTAGTACGACATCAGCGCGACGTTCACGAGGACGACGACCAACCCGAGTCCTTCCGCCCGCCCTTCACCGAAGGCGGATTTGAACGCCCCGATGACGCCGCGATTCGTGTACGACCCAAATACCGTCTCGGCCATCAGGCCGGGAACGGCGATGACGAACAGGAGGATGATGTACGCCACGAGGAACGCACCACCCCCGTTCTCACCCGTCGTGAACGGCATTCGCCATATGTTTCCCGCGCCGACCATAGCGCCGAGCATCGCCATGAGAAAGCCGAATCGACTCCCCCATTGTTCCCGTACTGTCCGTGCGTTAGCATCTGACATGGATACGGCCGTGCCAACGTTCGGCAGACCCTTATAGTGATACGGTCAGGCAGTGATATTCTGTACTCCTCGACATAAATATACTATCTCTACGGAATGTTGGACTCAATTGACTGAACGCCGGATAGGATACAATTTACTCCGACTTCGGGTTTCAGTGGAGAGGTGTCCATGAACTCCACCAATAAATCTCATGCTACGATATAGAATGTCCTCCAATCGGTCAAATTTCACGCATCGAGGGTGTGGCCACTGTTCCGGACGGCACTCCGAACGATTCCAATTTAGTACCATCTCTACTGGATTGGTAGGTCACAGGATGTGGCGTCCGTGGCAGATACGAGACGGGAAACACCAAATCGAATAGCTAGCCAAATTTTTTTACCTCCGACATATTTGTTTGTCTATGGACGAAGAGCAGGAATTGCCTGAGCAGGGGAACGCGGGGGGAAACGGTTCAGGCAAGACCGGACGGAGTGTAGTTCGCGTTCTCTTCGTTACTGCCGACAGCGACTTGGATAGAGCGACGGCACTCGGGAACCGTCGCCGGTTCTCCGTACGAACGGCGAGTGCGGATGAGGTCCTCGATGTCGGTGATATCGACTGTCTCGTCTGCACGTATCGTCTCGCCGACGGCAACGGATTAGATCTGCTCGCCGACATTCGAAACGAGTATGACACGCTCCCGTTCGTCCTCGTTTCCGACGAGGAGATAGCCGGACTCGCCGAGAAAGCCCTCTCCAACGGTGCAACTGACTACGTTTACTGTCCGCCTGCGGAGGGTGTCGCCCTCCTCGCCCATCGAGTTCGAGTAGCGGTCGATTCGAGGGACGACAAAGCGGATGAAAGCAAGCCAGTGATAGAGGACGACCAAGCGGAGGGGGGCGAACGTCACGACGAGTTACGTCGGATATACCGCGCACTTGAGACCGCTCAAGAAGGAATTAGCTTGCTCGACGCTGACGGTCGGTTCGTTAACGTCAACGACACCTACGCCGACCTCTACGGCTACAACCCCGACGAAATGCTCGGCATGCATTGGGAGGCGATATATCCGGACGACGAGGTCAGGAAAGTGTACAACGATATCCTCCCCGGCGTCGATAAAGGGGGGAACTGGTCGGGCGAGACCACGGGATTACGAGCGGACGGCAGTACGTTCATCGAAGACCACTCCCTCTCCAAAACGGCGGGTGGCGGTCTCGTCTGTACCATCCGCGACATTACAGCGGAGCGAGAGCGTGAACAGTTGGTCGAGCGCTATCGTTCGGTCGTCGAGGACGCGTTCGGCGAGTCGGAAGTCGGTGTGTTCATCCTCGACTCGTCATCCAAGGTCGTCTGGAGTAATCAGGCGGTAACTGACTATTTTGGACTCGAAGGGATTACGGCCGATGGCAAGGAGATGACCGGACTCGTCGAAAGACACCTCAAACATCGCGTCGCGCAACCGGAGGCGTTCACGGAGCGGGTCATCGGCGTATACGAGGGGAACGCATCGGATGAGGTGTTCGAGGTACACGTTCAACCCGAGGAGGACCGTGATGAACGGTATCTCCAACATCGGAGTCAACCCATCGACTCCGGAAAGTACGCCGGCGGCCGTCTCGAACTCTACTACGACATCACCGAACGAAAGCGGCGAGAACAGGAGTTACACAGAAGCAAGGAACGACTGGAAGCCGCGATGACCGTCGGGTCGGTTGGCACATGGGACTGGAACATCGGCGACGATGAGATGGTCGCGGATGCAGCGCTCGCCGACCTCTTCGGAATCGACCCGGAACTGGCTCAAGACGGGATTCCGCTGGAAACATTCCTCGACTCAATCCACGAAGGGGACCGAGAAGAAGCGGAAGCCGCCATCGAACGGACCCTCGAAACCGGTGACGAACTCGAAATGGAGTACCGTGTCCGTAACGCGGATGGGGAAGTTCGATGGGTGATGGCCCGTGGGAAAGTCGAGTACGATGGCGACGGGACCCCGGTTTGTTTCTCGGGTGCGCTCTCGGATGTCACGGAGCGAAAGAAGCGCGAGGAGAAGTTAGAGCAGTTCGCGAACGTCCTCTCACACGACCTCCGTAACCCGCTCGCAATCGCACAGATGTATCTGGGGGAAGCGCGGCGCAACGGGGACGAGGAAAGTTTCGACGAAATCGAGCAAGCACATACCCGAATGGAGACGATGATCGAGAACTTGCTCTCGATGGCTCGGGGAAATCAGAGTTCCGAAGAATGCCTCCCGATATCGTTTGAAACGGTCGCAGAGCGAGCGTGGAGTCAGACCGAAACCACCAATGCATCCCTGCATGTCGCGGAATTCGATGGGCAGGTAGTTGCCGACAGTGACCGATTACAGGCGGCGTTCGAGAACCTGTTTCGTAACGCCATCGAACACGGTGGCACTGACGTTTCCGTTCGTATCGGCCGTCTCGATGATGGTTTCTATGTGGCGGATTCGGGACCGGGGATTCCACCGGAGAAGCGAGAAGCTGTCCTCAAATACGGGTATTCCGACAGCAACGGTACTGGCTTCGGTCTCGGCATCGTCAACGAAGTCATCGACGCGCACGGGTGGGGTGTTTCGGTCACCGAAGCGTCCGACGGCGGTGCCCGATTCGAGGTTCGCGGAGTCGAATTCGACGCGGCGAACACACGCTGACCACGCCGAACGCGTCCCGTCTCGACAGTCCGAATCGGCGATGCCGTCTGTCAATTACTCTCGAACAGTTACAGCCATGCCCTCCCCGTCGCTCTCTATCACGAATTTCGCCGACGACCGCTGTCGGTTCGACAGCTACTGGTCTCGACTGTGAGAGTTGGACGTGACGGTTCCGAAGCCGTCGTTTGTGTTTCGAGACGCTCCTCGAACCGCGTTAGAAATCCAGGACGCCTCTGTACAGTTCCCTGACCGTCAGGTGACTGTTTTCGACTGCCGTTTTCGTGTTCTCGTAGTTCTGGTCCTCCTCGCGTCTGACTTCGTCGCTCACGTGGAAGTCGTTAGCCTCGTAGAATTCGGAAGTCGCACCCATACTGCGCATGAGTGTGTAGAAGTCCGGTGAGAAGAATATCTGGAGTTCCGCGAGGTCTGCGGCGTCGGCTGTCTCGACGCTCCAGTCGTAGCCGTACTGATCGAATTCCTCAATTATTCGTTCGACGCGGGGACTGACCTCCATCGAAGCCATCGCCTCCCAGAACTCCGTCTTTCCAGTGGCGTACTTGTAATGGATACTGATGAAGTCATAGATCGATTCCCACGTGCGTCGGACCGACGTGTTGTATGCGTCCCGAACCACGTCATCGACGATCCGACCGTGAGACGACAGCAAATTCGAGAACTTAACTGCCGAGGAGGCGTTCGCGGTGAGCCCGGTCGATTGGAGCGGTTCGACGAATCCCTCGGCGTTTCCGATGGCCAGGCAGTTGTCCACCCAGGCTCGGTCGTAGTATCCCGATGTGAACTCGTACTCGCTTACGTCTTCTTCGGAGACGACCGGACCGTTTCCAGCGACATCGTCGGGAGCAACGTCTTCGACGTACGCAAGGAATTCGGCGAAGGCCCTCTCCGTATCGACGTACTCGGAGGCGAAGACGTACCCGAGGTCGCGGTGGTCGTACGTGTCGATTTGCCAGAACCAGCCGTAGTCGCCGGTTTCGACGACTGTGGCGGGGACGACGTCGGTGAGTGATATATCGGTCCGGACGTTAAACGCGGCGTCCAGCGGAAAGTCGAAGTCGGTGAATTCGAGGCCCTGTTCACGCCGAAGTACCCGGTTGAATCCAGTCGCGTCGACGTACAGGTCGGCTTCGTAGCTCCCGGACTCGCTCCGGATTGTATCAACGTGTGTCCCTGTCGTCTCGACGGCGGTAATCGCGTCGTCAACGAGCGAGATGTCGCGTTCTTCACACAGAGTTCGGAGGAACGAGTTGAATCGTGCGGTGTTAAGGTGGTAGGCGACCTTGTCGTATCTGTCGAGATTGCCGTTGGGTTTGTAGTACCACGGTGATTTGCCCTGTTCGACGATTTCCTCGCACTTCGTCCCGTGGTCGGGACTCCTAAAGAGTTCGTCGTAGTAATAGTAGTAGTGTTCGATGGCGTTCGGCGTATCCGCATCCGGGTACTTATCCGGGGGGTCGAACGGGTAGTGGAAGGCCGGATAGTCACACCAGTCCCGGAAGTACACCGACGCCTTCCAGACCGGTCGGACCTCCGAGATAAACCGTCCCTCCTCGATGTCCAGCGTTCCGTGGAGGATGTTCTGAATCTTCCGGTACGTACTCTCGCCAATCTGGGGAATGTCCCGCCCGAAATCGTCGACCACGGAGACGTTTACCATCGGATTCATCTTCCGAATGCTGAGCGCCGTCAGCACCCCCACGTTGCCACCTCCTACGATGAGTACATCATCCAACTTATCGGTCATAATTCTCTATGAGAAAATTGAATCGGAAGGTATAATATCTTCGGTAGTTCCGGCGGTACTCAATCGTTTGCGGCCACTGACGCCTCGTGTTATCCACGAGGTTGCTTTGTCTGTGTTTTTCGACGGTTGTCGGCCGAATTTCTCCCTCTCGGGGACGTTTCGGTGACACAGTGATGTTACCCCACATGAATCGTTCTCCATGCCCTCCCCGTCACTTTACCTCACGAACTTCGCCGACGACCGCTGTCGGGTCGATAGCTACTGGTCTCGGCTTCGAAAACTGGACGTACCGGCCCCGAAGACGACGTTCGTCCGGACGCAGGTCAAGGCCGCGACGGTGCGGTTGCGCGACGGGTCGTTCATCTATCGCCACAATCCGGAAGTCATCGACGACGTCGGTCTCGTCCGATTCGAACGGTTGGTGGTGACTTACTTGCCGGTGATGATACTCGCCAACTTCGTGCGGTCGAACAGTTGTTCGTCATCGGGAATTTCGGGGTACGGTTGCTTTTTCTCGTAGCCCGGCCACTCGCCGAACAGGTCGGGGTACAGTTGCTTGGCGGTCATCTCCAACTGGAAGAGGTTCATTATCGGTCCCTGATACCGCATTCCGGATGCGTAAAAGCGGTCGTTTTGGATGGCCGAGAGTTTCCCGCCGGCCGGGTGGTTCTGAATTTTCTTTTTCATATCCTGGACGTAGTAGCCCGGCGAGATGCCCCAGAGATGGAGGATAACGTCCGGGTCGACTTCAAGCATCGTCTCGTAATCGACGGTGCCCCAGAGGCTTCCCCAGTCCTTCTGTGCGAACGCGTCCTTCGCCGCGAGCGGTCGCGTGTCGGCCAACCAGTAGCCGGGTTTGTTGAGATGGTACGTGTAGAACTTTCCGTTGCTAAAGGTGACGCGGACGGCGGTCGGTCGCTCCTTTTTCGGCGGGAGTTTCTCGTTGATGGTCGAAATCACGTCGTCGTGAATCTTTGTGAGTGCGTGATAGCGTTCTTTCTCCTGGAACACGTCCGCGACCTTACCGAACAAATCCCAGAGTTCGTAGTACTGATAGCCGTCGGCATACTCCTTTGGCGGGTCGCCGTTCGTTCCGCTGTAGAAGTTCCCGAACCACGGTCCGACGTTGGTGCCGATTTTCTCGATGTCCGACTTCGACCAGTTCTTCTGCGTCGAGGCGTAGGCAGGGTCGAGGAAATGGACGTCGCTGTCGAGTTGGTAAAGTTGCTCCTCGCTGAGGCTACTCCCCAGCGCGTTCGGCAAGTCCTTCCATTTGAACGAGACACCATCGAGTCGGTCGTAGTACGTGTTCATCGTCTTGCCGGACATCTCGGGGACGTAGATGGCGTTGACGGCGTCACCGTGGCCGAGTGCGACAGCCATGTCGGCGTACTGCGGGAACACCACGAACGCACTTTCCGGAACGCTATCGAAGTCGACGTTTCCCATCGGCGACATCGAAACCGAGTACGCCCCACCGTCTTTCGTGCTCGTTTTCCCGGTGTTCGAGGTGGTTTCCGCGGAATCCGTGCTTTTCTCGGACGGTTTCCCATCCGTCGAGTTCGAACTGTTGTCACTGCATCCGGCGAGTAGACCGCCGACGACGAGCGCACCGCCGCCCCGGAGATAATCACGTCGGGACGGGTTCGGTGATGTTCCTGTCATACGTTTTTAGGCATGCCTAAACCCGGTTTATATTTTTTGGTTCGCCTAAATTATGGTCAGGTAAGCGACTTTTCCATCACGACAACTCCGAGCGTGACTTCGCGCCCATCGAACTGCTTTTCGATGGTTTCCTCTCTCACTGGTCGGTAGCCGACTCGTTCGTAGAACGTGACGGCATTGCGTGACGCCCACAGTTCGAGTCGTTCCAATCCAGCACCACGAGCGTACCCCTCCAGATGCGCGAGAATCGCCGACCCAACTCCCCCTCGGGCGGCGTCAGGACGCACGTACACTGCTCGAACTTCGTCGGTTTCCGGAACGAGATGTCCGTACCCGACCACCTCGTCGGATTGTGCAACCACGAGGTACTGGTTCGAGTCTTCGATAGGGTATCCCGTGATTCCATCCTCTTTCTCGGCCCACGCGGCGACTTGTTCCTCGTCGTACGCGTCCGGGCCGAATGCGCGAATCGCCGCGACGTGGAGGGCCAAAATCTCGTCCGCGTCCTCCCGTGTCGCTTCTCGAACCCGTGTCATCGCTTGTTGTTTTTCCGTTGCCAGCATCAACCGTCCGGTCGGGCAGGTCGGACTGCACGCCGCCATTCCGTGGCAATAATTAGCAGACACGACCAAACTACTTGTGCTCGCGTCTGGAACGGAGTTCCATGGAGTCGAAACGGGAACTGCTCGAACTGCTGCTGTCGAACGCCCGCGATAGTACCGCCGACCTCGCCCGACAGACCGGACTGTCGGAGTCGGACGTCGAGTCAGCCATCGCGGAACTCGAAGCTGCGGGCGTCGTCCGGGGGTATCAGGCGGTCGTAGATTGGCACAATCTGAACGACGAACACGTCCAAGGGGAAGTCGAACTCAACGTCGAACTCGACCGGGAGACGGGCTACGAGGAAATCGCCCGCCGAATCGCTAAATTCCCGCAAGTCGTCTCGCTGCGGTTGGTCAGCGGCGACTACGATTTCGCGGTCGACGTCGAGGGCGAGTCGATGCACGACGTGTCGAACTTCGTTTCCGAGCAGATCGCCCCCATTCCGGAGGTGACCAAGACGGTCACCCACTTCGTGATGGAGACGTACAAGGAACGCGGCATCGAGTTCGACGACCGCGACGAGGACGACCGCCTCTCCATATCGCCATGAAGCCTGCCGACCGAGTCCAACAGGTTCCGCCGTCAGGAATCCGCCGCTTCTTCGAACTCGCCGAGGAGCGCGACGACGTGATTTCCTTGGGTGTCGGCGAACCGGATTTCTCCGCGCCGTGGGCCGCCCGAACCGCCGCCATCGACGCACTGGAACGCGGCAAAACGTCCTACACGGCGAACCGCGGCCGACGCGACCTTCGACAAGCCATCGCCGACCACGTCGAGCGTTACGGTCTCGATTACGAGGCCGACGAGGAAATCATCGTGACGGCGGGCGCGAGCGAAGCCATCGACGTGGCGATGCGGGCGCTGGTGAACCCCGGCGATACCGTGGCAATCCACCAACCGTCGTACATCTCCTACGTCCCCGGCGTCGTCTTCGCGGGCGGCGAACCGCTGTCAGTTCCGACACAGGCCGAAAACGGTTTTGTCCTGACGTACGACGACCTCGAACGCGCGGGAGCGGCCGACGCCGAGGCGCTGATGCTGTGTTATCCGAACAACCCGACCGGCGCGACGATGAGCCGCGACCAACTCGCGGAAGTCGCGGAGTTCGCCCGCGAACACGACCTGTTCGTCCTCTCGGACGAGATTTACGCCGCGCTCACCTACGACGGGGAACACACTTCCATCGCCACGTTCCCTGGCATGCGCGAGCGAACGGTCGTCTTCAACGGCTTCTCGAAGGCCTACGCGATGACCGGCCTTCGGTTGGGGTACGCGCTCGCTCCCCCCGAAACCATCACGGCGATGAACCGAATCCACCAGTATTCCATGCTTTCGGCCCCCGTCACCGCACAGTACGCCGCATTGGAAGCGCTCCGGAGTTGCGATGACAGCGTAAACGAGATGCACGACGAGTACAACCGCCGTCGCCGATTCGTCCTCTCGCGGTTCGAGGAGATGGGTTTGGAGTGCTTCGAAGCCAGCGGCGCGTTCTACGCGTTTCCCGATTGCGGCGGCGACGACGAAGTGTTCGCCGAAGAACTCCTCAAAGAACAGGGCGTGGCCGTCGTCCCCGGAAGCGCATTCGGGGAAGGCGGTACAGGCCACTTCCGTGCCTCCTACGCGACCGGCATGGCCGACCTGCGGGAGGCCATGAACCGAATCGAAACGTTCGTTCGCGGCCGGTAGCGGTTTTTATTTCACGCCGGGTTCGCTCTCGGGTTCCGGCGGTGCGGTGACACAGACGACTTGCGCCGGTTCGTCGCCGAGTACCTTCCACCCGTGCGGGACGTTCGTCGGCGTAACGACGGTGTCGCCCGGTCCGGTTTCGTGTGCCTCGCCGTCAACGCTCCACTCCATCCGTCCTGCCCGGATGAAGATGATGTGTTCCTCGCCGTGCGTGTGTTCTTCCCGCTCGGTGCCGGGGTCGTGGTGGACGACGTGCACGTCACAGCCGTCGAACCCCATTCGGTCACCCGGACTCTCCGGCGTGACGAACGGACTATACTCCGGTGTCGATGAATCGCTCATACCTGTTCCCCCCGGAGAGCAGAGGACGCCAACACTGTTAACAGTTGTCAGTATCATTCCGACTCGAATGCATCTGATGAATTCGTACTCCGATTATGCCTCTCGACGTTGCCAACCCTTCCATGAAAACCGTTATCCACGTTTCAAGCGCCGACCCGAACGCCCAGCGCGAAGCAATCGCCAACACGCTGAACCTCGTGGCCGACGAGAGCGTTGCCACACCGGGTGACGAGATAGTCGTCCTCGCCAACAGCGCGGGCGTCCGGATGTTCATCGAGGCGACAACCGAACTGGAAGAGTTCGTCACCGAACTCAAAAACCGCGACATCGAACTTCGTGCCTGCCGGAACGCGCTCCGGGGGATGGGTGCGACGGACGATGATTTGCTCCCTGGCGTCGAGGGCGTCCCGTCCGGCTCCGGCGAACTCGCCAGATTGCAGAACGAGGGGTACGGCTACATCAAAGCGCCGTAGCAGAGGATTTCATTCCGGCGCGACGAGTTCGACCTTGATTCGCTCCGGGTCCTCGAAGTACATGGTCGCGCGACTCGGCGTGAAACGCGAGGTGGTTCAGTCCCGGACGACGGCGGTGATACGGTTCGTCCCGAAACTCCTCGTCGGCTTGCACGAGGACGATGTCGGTCTCGCCCCGTTTCCACGATGTGCCGCCATCCCAGTCCTGATACACGGTGTAGCCGAGTTCGGTGAGCAACCACTCCCAGAACGCTTCGGACGCCCCGAAATCGCTCGCATATAGTTCGACGTGGTGGAGTAGTCCGGTTTTCGAATCGTTCGCCATGGCCGAAATCGTCCGGCCGTCACGAAATTTCTGTCGACGGTCGAATTCCCGAATTACGACGACTCCTGTGCTACGACGAATTTTGTGAATTGACGAAAACGACCTCGACGGTCGTCTTCTGTCCCGTTCGCTGCGTGATTTTGCGGTCGATTTGCTGTGCGAAGTCGTTCGGTGGTTTGCCCGGCGGGTCGGTGACGATGCGAATATAGGCGGGGTTGCCCTGATAGAACTCCAACGGTCGATACGTGACGGTGGTATCGACGAGTTGGTAGTCCGCGTACGGCGCGTTCGGCCCGACGAACAGCGTATTGATTTCGCCCTTCGCTTGCTCTTGGTACACCGTCGTTCGGTTCGTGCCGTAGGTGACGAGTCCCAGTCCGAGCGAGAGGACGGCGATGGCGACGAGGATGACCGCGATTCGTACGATGGTTCGCGAACGTGCTTGCCCGACCGACCGAGTTCGTTCCGGTCGATAGCCCGACACCCAGAGCAGCGCCAGCGCGGTGAGGTTTATCGACAGCAGGTTGATGAGGACGTTCACGCTCGCGCCCAACACGACGCCGAAATCCAACCACGCGATACCGAGACCGACCGTAGCGGCCGGGGGAACGAGCGCGACGGCGATCATCACGCCGACGATGACCGACCCGGCACCGCGCATCAAACTGATGACGCCCGCCGCGCCCGCGCCGAGCGCCAACAGTAGGGAAAGAAAGTTCGGCGTGAATCGCTCGGTAATCGCCGGAACGGTTCGGATGTCGAGTCCCGGCGGGATGAGCACCGTTCCTCGGACGAGAAAACCGAACAGGGCCGCGCTCGCAATGGCGACCAGCAGGCCGGTAATCTGGTACTGGACGCCCCGTTCCGCCAGTTTGGGTTCGTCCACGACGGTTCCGACGCTGGCGGCCATCGCCGGACCCATCAGCGGCGCGATGACCATCGCGCCGATGATGACGGCCGACGAATCGAGCAATAGGCCAGTCGCCGCGATGATGGTGCTGATGAGCGTCATCGAGAAGAACGTCGAACTCTCGGGAGCCATCTCGGCCGCCCGCTCGCGGAGTTCCTCGCGGGCGATGTTAAACCCCGAATACCGGCGGCGGAGTTCGGCGATTCGCTTCGAGACGACGGTTTCCGGTTGCAGTACGATGGTGAACGCGTCCTCTTCCACCCCCGCCATGCGTAACTTTTCGAGAATCGGCTCGACGGCACTCGGCGGCACCGGAAACGTGACCAGCGCGGAGAACTCCGTCCGACCGGTTTCGTCGAACACCGCGTAATCTATCCCCTCCTCGTCCAGCGCGCCGAGAACGGCATCTCGTTTACCGCGCGGGACGAGCACCTGTACGAGGCGCATAAACCTGTTACGACGGGATAATATATATTTGATTGTGTAGTTTGGGCTTCCGGCTACACTTTGACGACGACGGTGTTTGCTACTTTGTCTCCGAGTCGCTGTTTTCGTTTGGTCAGCAACAGCATCAGGAATCCGAGTCCGTAGAACACGACGAAATCGAGCGGACGAAAGAGGTTTCGCAGGAAGAGCGCCCGCGTCGAAGGGAGCGACCCATCGTTGGACATGACCGCGATGCCGCTCAGCTTCTTTCCCGGTGTTCTTCCAAGCACCGACTCGAAGGCGAAATGGAACAGCGGTGGGATACTGACGAAGCTAAGAATCACTGCGGGGTCTTCGGGCATCACGTCGAAGAGCATCGCGCTCACCAACATGGCGATAAGGATGATGAACGCGCTGTCGATGACCGCTGCGACGATTCGTCTAAAAATCGGCATCTGAAACGTCCGGGGGCGTGGACGCGTCGGCCAATTGCTGTCGATATCGATATCCTCGTCCGGTTCGGGGTCCTCCGTCACCTCACCGCCGTACCTGAGCCACCTCGGCCGGTACGTTCGGGGAATGGTGATGTCGAGTCGTTCCGCAGTCACCACCATTCCAGCGACGTGTGCTCTGCCGGTCATCAGACAGCCAGATTCGTAGCCTTCTCTCTCGGCTATTTCATCGGCTCTGTCAATCATGGCTTCGTTTCTGGTTTGAATCGTTCGTCCTACGGCGATGAGGAAGAACAGGAATGCAACCAGAACGAGGAGTATCGAGAACAGCCGTTCCACCATCATGACCAGGAGAACACCCCATTGGAATGGGAACTGCAATACTCCAACGACGGTTCGATTCCAGCGTGCCGCGACATCTCTCAGCAGTGACGCCCCGACGATTGCCACGACGGTAACACTGGCTGCGAGCGGTTGATACCACACCAACAGCGCCAACACACCCCAGCTTACGACCCACCACCATCGTTTCCCGTCGTTCGAAAGCTGTATCGGATGCGTATCGACCGCGTGTAACTCGATGTTCCGTTTTTCAGCGAACTCGTTGGCAACCACGAGCTCCATCGGGATTACGTCACGCACGAAGAGCGAGAGAAACGGCAAAAAGACGACCGTGTATGTCATGACTCCGACGACCAACATCGGGTTTTTCAGCAATCCTTCGACCTTCTCCCGAAGCGACCAATCCTGCGGATACTCGACGAACACGGCATCGACGCCGTCGGCAAATTCGTCCAACTCGTCGGCGACTTTGCTCGGCCTGTCGATGTGGACCGACCCGAACAGCGAGAGGGCAAATTCGTTCGCTGACTTCCTTCTTGTCTCCGTTTCGTCAGCCACCGTCGAATCGACGCTCATACGATTTTTCGTAGCTATTCATCAGCGGGTTGTTAAATCATCGATTTTCTCCCTCGAAGGCGATTTTCGAAACCAACGCTGTGATTGGTCGGACACAAAGCGGGTGGCCGTCATCGCTAATCGACTCGCGGTTGGGCCGATGGTATGGCGACCGAGACGCGTCCGTGGTTCGACCGTTCCACTGGACTGATATCGCTCGATTACGTCGGAATCCTGCTCGCTGTGATTACCGGCGTCATCCACATTTTTGAGGGAATAGCGAACCTCGGGGATGGATTCGTCGGGGTGCTGTTCATCCTCGTCGGACTCGGCTTCTTCGGGGCAACCGTCCTCCTCTGGCTGGGATTCAACCGAGAAATCCTGTATCCGGTCGGCATCGCCTACACCGGTATTCAGTTCACTGCCTACTTCGCCCTCCACTGGCCGAACAGTTATCACCCGCTCGGCGTCGCGGACAAACTGGTGCAACTCCTGCTCATCGTCGTTTTGTTCCTACTGTGGCAGAGAGTGAGTGAGAACGAATGAGCGAGGAAGAGTGTGTGAGAACGAATGAGCGAGGAAGAGTGAGCAAGAGGGGATAACGACCCGCCGGTACCGTCTTTTCGCGTCGTCCGTCGTCCGTAACCGATTTCGTCCAGCCATGCGAACACTCTGGCATGACGCTGGCGGATAGGGACTGGCGACTCGTCCGAGAAGAATCGTGGGACGGCCCGCTGAACATGGCGCTTGACGAAATTGCAGCAGAGACCGCCGCGAACGGCGGCCCACGAACACTTCGTGTGTACCGCTGGGACCCGAGTACCCTGTCGCTCGGCTATCGCCAAGAACCCGAGACGGTCGATTGGGAATTTTGTGCTGACGAAGGTATCACCGTTACCCGACGGCCGACTGGCGGTGGCGGGATTTACCACGACAACTACGGGGACATCTCCTACTCGATTATCGCGCCCGCCGACGAACTGCCGGGGGACCTGATGGAAACCTACGAACTGCTCTGTGAGCCGATTTTCGACGCCTTCGAGCGGATGGGCGTCGATGCGGGGTTCACCGAGGAGAAACTCCCCGTCATCCACCAACCGGCGTGTTACCTCCGCGAACTCCACCCCGCCCACGACATCGTGGCGAGCGGGCGGAAGATAAGCGGTAACGCCCAGTATCGGCGGAAGGACGCGGTCATCCAACACGGTTCTTTGAAGTTCGCGCTCGATGCGAAACGACACCTCTCGACGTTCACTGCACCGGACACGACGGCGGCACAGTTCCACGAGCGCGTGACGACCATCAACGAGGAGGCCAGCATCGTCCGTGACGACGCGGTAACCGCCGTGGAGGAGGCGCTCTACGAATGGGCGGACGCGACGGAAGGCGAGTGGACTGACGACGAGGTGGCCCGCGCACGCGAGCACGCGAAGGCGAAGTTCGAGAGCGAAGCGTGGACACAGCGCCACGAAGACCCGACCGCGTAAAAAATCTCATTCGGTAAATCGTCCCGTTTCCGTACCGCAGACGGCACAGCGTGCGACGATGGCGTCTCCTTCTCGGGAGAGTTCGGCCTCGGTTCGTTTCTCGCATTCGGAACAATCACGCCGGAGGTCCACTGTTTCGTCCTCCACGCGTGGTGCACCCAGCGCGAGTGCGATGACGCGTTCGTTTCCACGATTCGTCCCACGCTGAAACTCCATCGGTTCGAACCGGACGAGTTCCCCGGCAGAGACTGACACGTCGTCGTCCTCCGTCTCGAAGGTCACGGTACCGGACTGGATGTAGAAGGCCTCTTCCTGCTCGTGATGCCGGTGATAGCAGAAGCCGAAACTGTCCCCGGGAGCGAGTTCGTAGTAGTTGAGAGCGACCTGCTCGGTTTCGAGCATGGACGAGAGCGGCCGGAAACAGTCGGCCGCGCTGATGAAGGAGTCTTCCGTTTCGGTGGATGCTTTTCGCATGAACGGGGTGGGTCCCGTGATGATTAAAAGCCGAACGTTTCGGGGTCGGACCCGAACGAATCCACGATGGCTTCGTGGATTTCACCGAGCGGCGGTTGTCCCATCGTCGGGTCAACTGGATGGTCGCTAATCCACGCGTACTGGATGACGCCGGATTGGTCGATGAGGAAGCACGAGCGCTTCGCCCGGTGGACCATCTTGAAGACGCGATACTTTACGCCGTATTCGGTGGCGATGCCGAGACTGCTGTCCGTGTACAGCGGAAACTGGATGTCGAGAAAGTCGATAAACCGGCGGTGTGTCGAGGGGCGGGATTTGCTCACGCCGACGACCTGCACTTCCCCGCCGCTTGCGAACCAGTCGTAATCGCGGAACGAACACCACTCCTCGATGCAGTCGGGCATGAAATCGTTCGGATAGAACGAAAGGAGCACTGGACCATCCGAGAGGAGTGCCGACAACGCACGTTCCTTGACTTCTCCATCAGCTGTCACGAGTGGTGCGCTGAACTCGGGGGCGTCGTCCCCAACCGACAGGACACCTGAATCGGGCATACGGATTCCTCCCAGCCAATTGATTTAACGGTTCGGGTCGCGGAACTGTCATTGTCAGCATGGTTCGACACGACGACGCTTCGAAGTGCCTTTGACCCCCGAACGGGAGGCAAACATATGCGAGTCGGTGCACACGTTTCCATCTCCAGTTCGAAGGTCACAAGCGACGAGAAGAAACCACCACACGGCAACATCGCGAACGCCGTCTCCCGGCAGGCCACGTTCGGCGGCAACTGCGGGCAGATTTTCACCACGTCCCCGCAGGTCTGGCAGGACCCCGACCTCAGCGACGAGGAGGTCGAACTGTTCGTGAACGAAACCGACGAGAAACTCGACGGCCCGTGGGTCATCCACTCGTCGTATCTCGTCAACCTCTGCACGCCCAAGGACGACTTGCGGGCGAAATCAATCGCCAGCATGCAGACCGAAGTCGAGGCGGCCGACCAACTCGGCATCGAATACGTCAACGTCCACCTCGGCGCGCACACCGGCGCGGGCGTCGAAGGCGGTCTCGACAACGCCGCCAGCGCGCTCGACGAACTCGACATCCCGGACGGCGTCACCGTCCTCATCGAGAGCGACGCCGGCAGCGGCACCAAACTCGGCGGCGACTTCGAGCACCTCGCCACCGTGCTCGACAAATCCGAACAGGATTTGGACGTCTGTGTTGACACCGCCCACGCCTTCGCCGCGGGCTACGACCTCTCCACGAAGGAGGGCGTCGAGGAAACGGTCGAGGAGTTCGACGAAATCGTCGGTCTCGAACACCTCAAATGCATCCACCTCAACGACTCCAAGCACGAATGCAGCACCAACAAAGACGAACACGCCCTCATCGGCGAAGGCTACATCGGTGAGGAGGGCATGTCCGCCATCATCAACCACCCCGAGTTGGAGGATGTTCCGCTCGTGCTTGAGACGCCCACTGAAGATGGAAAGGGCTTTTCCTGGAACATCGCTCGCGTGAAAGAGTTGCGCGAGGAGTAAAACGACACGGAAGGCGAGGATAAACGTAACGAGCAACACGACGAAAAGCGGTTTTTCTCGTTCGTCGATTTTTCGTCGGTCGCTGGTTACGGGATATTTTTGAGACTGGAAAGAATGCAGCAACGACGAGGGAGGTATAGAAAATCCCCGACCGTTCACACCGAAACGACTGCAACTTTGGTGCGAACTCAGGAGCGACTCAGAAGGTCCAGAAAGCCCCCGACCGTTCGCGGTCGTTGCGCGGGACATTCGCGCTCTCAGCACCACCCGCGCGAAGACTAGCCCGCGCAAGCGACCAAGCAAGCGCGAACGGTCGGCCCCTTTCATTCCCTCCGCACCGCAACCGCCACCGCACCGCAACCGCCGCCGCACCACATGCCTCCCCAGCCGACTCCTTCACTCACTTCGCTCGCTCAGTCATCCCTCGCGCACGTTTCTCGCGCGCGCCGTGCGGTTGGTAGGTATCGACCAGCCCGTCCAGCCGGGTGGCGCGCGATGGCGGAACGGGCGGCTAGCGGTCTGCCGCCCCGTTCCGCTGACAGCGTGCGAGGGATGACGACTGAGGAGCGCCAGCGACGAGAGAGAAATCGGTTGGGGAGGGCGTGGTGCGTTGCGGGAGCGGTGCGGAAATTCATTGCCACTCGGCAGTTGTGATTACAACAGAATCAAATGTGTATCGCGAGCGTGGTACAGGCGTTCGAGGCGGTCTGATTTCCAGTAATTGCAATCATAAACAGACCAACATTATTGATTCGGATGACTGTCCGCTGCCAGTATGATTCAGTACTATTCAGTATTTTCCAGTCAAAAATAGTACCATCCCGCTAAAATTCCGGGACTTTTCTCGCGGTCGGGATGACGGTTTACGAACGGTTCCCATTCACCCAAACACGTAGCTCAGGAGCCACAGCGCGGCCATTCCGGCGACGATGGTGGCCAAAATATTTTCCGAGTACCACGCGACGGCGACGGCCAGCGCGCCAGCGAAGAGGCGCAGGTTGTCGGGCGAGAGCGCGAGCGACCCCCCCGAATAGACGAATTTGGGGAGGACGAGCGCCGAGAGGACGGCCGCGGGGACGAACCGGAGCGCGCGCTCGACGCCGTCGGGCACGTTGTCCAATCGGCCGAACAGCGCGATGAACGACACGCGAATCAGGTACGTTCCGAGACCGGCAACGAGGATGATGAGCCAGAGGGTACCATCGCCGAACGTCGTTGCCATTCAGGCCACCTCCTCGGTCAGCAGTCCGGCACCGATGCCGACGAGTGCGCCGACGACGAGTCCGATATCGAACGGGAGGCCGTTGGCGGCGACTGCTGCCACCCCGCCGACGATTGCGGCGACCAACGTGGGTCGGTCGGTGATGGCCGGAATCAAGACGGCGAGAAACACCAGCGGGACGGTGAAGCCGAGATGCCAGCTTTCGGGAATGCTCGCCCCGAGCAGAATGCCGACGATTGTGGAAATCTGCCACGCCGTCCAGAGCGTCAGCGCGACGCCGAGGTAGTACCATCGTTTATGGACTTTCTCGTCGTTTCGGAACTTCAGCAGGGAGACAGCGTAGGCCTGGTCGGTCAGGGGGTACGCGAGTGCTGCTTTCCACCGTGCCGATTCGTGCTCGAAATACGGCGCGAGCGACGCGCTGTACATCATCATCCGCAGGTTGACGACGAGCACGGTGAGGATGACGACGGCGATAGGCGCATCCCGGCCGATGAGTTCCGTCGCCGCGAGCTGTGACGCTCCGGCGAAGATAAAAACCGACATCGCAAGCGCGTGTATCGCGGGAATGCCGACGCTGACGGCCGCAACGCCGGCAACCATCCCGAACGGGACGATGCCGAGCAATATCGGTAGGGAGACACGAACGCCGGAGAGAAAATCAGCACGAGTTGACACTGTGTACTCGTAGGTGATGGGGGTGGTATCAACGTTGGTATCCCGGTGAATCTCCAATGTGATTCAGTTTTTCCCCTTTCCGTCCGACTCCCACTACTGTCAGACGAACCACCCCGCTTTTGACGCCGCCCGCGCAACCTCACGACATCATCATGCGCGAGTTCTCCGCCGACTACCTCCGACAAACTCGAGAGGGGATGTGGGAGTCCCGCGACGCGCTTTTTGACCTCGAACTCGACTCCCGAGAGCAAGTGCTGGACGTTGGCTGTGGCACCGGCGAGTTGGCCCGTGTCCTCGCCGAAGAAACGTCGGGAAACGTGTTTGGAACGGACGCCGACCCACGACTTCTTTCGGTCGCACGGGAGTTCGTCCCCTGTGTCGCGGGCGACGCCCACCGACTGCCGTTTCCCGATGACAGCTTCGACCTCGTGGTCTGCCAAGCGTTGCTCATCAACCTTCCCGACCCAGTCCGCGCAGTACGCGAGTTCGCCCGTGTCTCCTCGGATCTCGTGGCGGCAATCGAACCCGACAACGCATCGGTGTCGGTCGAATCGACGGTACCGGAGGAACGCTCCATCTCCCGGAGCGCACGCGAGGCGTACCTTGCAGGGACGGCCACCGATATTACCCTCGGTGGGGAAGGGACGCGCAAACTGTTCCGAACGGCCGGTCTCCACGACCTTTCGACTCGAACACACCACCACGCAAAGACGGTCGAGCCGCCGTACTCCGAGCGCGATATCGAGGCGGCAAAACGGAAGGCGACCGCGAGCGCGCTGGCGGACAAACGCGAGACGCTGGTTGGACCGTTGTCTCCCGACGAGTACGACGATCTGCGCGCCGACTGGCGCGGGATGGGAAGAGATGTTATCAAACAGATGCGTGCTGAATCGTACCGGCGCGCCGAGGTCGTTCCCTTTTATGTTACCGTCGGTCGCGTTTAAACTGAAAACTGTTTTTAGGCTAATCGTTTTCCTCTCGGTATGGACCCACGGATCCGAGAACACGCGGAAATCATAGTTGACCACTCGGTGAGCATCGAAGATGGTGACGCCGTCGAGGTCATGGCACCGACCGTTGCCGAAGACCTCGTTGTTGCGCTGTCCGAAAAACTCGGAGAGCGTGGCGCGAAACCATCGCTGTCGATGCGAAGTCCACGAGCGGACCGGGCGTTCCTTCGTGCCTGTGATGTGGACGATTTCGCTCTCCCCGACCACGAGTTAGCGGCGATGGAGGAGACGGACGCTGTCATCATCATTTTGGGTGATGAGAATACGGCAGAAGACGAGCGATGTTCCGGCCGAAAAATCCGCTGTTAAGGCCCGTACTAACGCTCCGCTCCAAGAGGAACGCATGGGAAAGCGCTGGGTCGGCACGCAGTTCCCCGCTCCAGGAAACGCCCAGTTGGCCGAGATGAGTACGGAACGCTACGAGATGTTCGTGTACAACGCTATGAACAAGGACTGGGACAAACAGCGTACGTTCCAACAGCAGATGGTCGAAATTCTCGACCCTGCCGACGAAGTCCGTATCGTCTCCGGCGAGACGACCGACCTTACGATGTCGGTGAACGGAATGAAAGCCATCAATGATTTCGGCGAGAAGAACCTCCCCGGCGGCGAGGTGTACACCGCACCAGTCCCCGATTCAGTCGAGGGCGAAGTGCTGTTCGACAAACCGCTCATTCGACAGGGGCGGGAAATCGAAGGTGCGTGGCTCCGCTTCGAGAACGGCGAAGTCATTGATTTCAGTGCCGACAAAAACGAAAATTCCCTTGCAGGCGTCCTCGATACCGACAGCGGCGCGCGCCGCCTCGGCGAACTCGGTATCGGTATGAACCGTGATATCGACGAATTCACGTACAACATGCTTTTCGACGAGAAAATGGGTGACACCATCCACCTCGCCATCGGGAATGCCATCGGTGAGACGGTCCCAGAAGAACAACCATTCAACGAGAGCGCCATCCATCTCGACATGATAGTGGATATGAGCGAGGATTCGTTCATCGAAGTGGACGGCGAAGTCGTCCAACGAGATGGCGTATTCCGATTCGAGGACAGCTTCGAGGGGTAGTACGAGACTTCATATACGATGCCGGGACCAAGACCGGCATGACTTGAGGTCCCATCACGCGAGTGGCCAAGGCGGGTGTGTGGTGCACCCTCGCGTGAAAAGCAGCGTACCGCCTGTTCGCCAACCTACACGACATCACCGCGAACCGTCGTTCCATCCTGCCGACGACGATAGGACTCGACGGCCTGTGCTGCTTGCTCAGTCTCTTCTTCGTCCATGCCGAGCATCTCCAGTGCCGCTGGAAGCGTTGGAAACGCGAACTCCCCTGCTCGCAATTTCCGGTACGCCGCATCGCTTCGTTGGCCATCGACCCAAAGACAGACACCTCGTGGGTCGAGAATCTGTTCGTAGGCGTCCCGAGCCATTGCCCCACGGAGGCGTTGGGTAACGTTGTCCTCGAAACTCGAATTGCAGACTTCGAGATGGACCGGGTCGTTCTCGGGAAGCAGATGGGCTGCCAGACATTTCTCGGGCGCGGTGTAGCCGTTCTCGCTCGCCCGAATCATATCGGGATGCTCGTCGGCCCACGCCGCACGAACTGTCTTTCCGATTCCTTTCACACCGTGTGATTCGACGAACTCATCCTCCCGGTCAGTGTCGTCACCTCGAAGCAGGATGTCCTTCGTTACGTACACGTCCAGTCGGTCAATGGGGTCGAGACCGAGGGCAATATCGCCGTACACCCAAACCTCCCGAACGGGAACGGGCATGGTATCGTTCTCGACCATCTCGACGATTTCTTCGACGCGCTCGATTGCCGCACTTCGCTCCATCAGTATCGAATTGACGGTTGGCGTGGATAAGTCCGAGGGAACCCGTCGAATCGGCTACTGGAACGCGTAGGTTCCATCATTCGTCGCGTAGATTTGCTCGTCGTCCACCGCGACGAATTCGACCTCGCCGCCGGTTTCGAACCGTCGCCGTTCCGTCCCATCGGCCGCTGAGAGTGCGTACACCCGGCGGTCGCTGGCTCCGACGTATACCGTTCCATCGCCGACAGCGGGTTCACAGAGCGATCCGAACGGGAGGAATTTCGGGTGGAACGTCCACGAAACCTCGCCGCCATCAAGCGCAACCAGCCAGTCGCGGCTGTCGGTTCCGGTGCTCGTTACGTCCCTCGTCACGGCATAGAGACCATTTTCGGCGACGAGATTCGTTACTGCCCCTCCGTTTTCGAGCGTTACACGCCACAGTTCGGTTCCGTCGAAATCATAGGCGACGACTTCGTTGGTATCGGTGCCGGCGTACACCGCGTCACCAACTGTAACGACCTGCACGCCGTCGCCGGCAGACCACTGCTGCCCGTCACGGTTGAGTGCCACGACTCGACCGTCTACGAGCGCAAACGCCGTTTCGTCGTGGGCAGAAACTTCATCGACGGACCCGAGTCCACCACAGTCGCCGGTAGTCGTCCATTCGCGTCCCCCGGTTTGTGCGTCGAATGCAGTCACCCATCCGTCGCCGCCAACAACGACGTGTTCGTCCGTCACTGCGGGAACCGTCGTGACTCCACCCTCACAGTCGGAACGCCACTGTTGCGTTCCATCAGGTGAGTACGCGACGACTGCCGACCAGTCAACCTCGTACACCACCCCGTTCGCTGGAACTGGCGGCGCATCGCCGCCCTCTCGCCATCGTTTCTCCCCAGTTTTGGTGTCGAGCGCACGCAAGGCGCCGTCCTGCAGGTAGACGTTTTCGCCAACGTCCATCGACCCGATTCCGTTCACTCGCCAGTTGAGCCATTCGGGGTCCGCGATGGAGTACAGAAAGCCCTCGCTGTCGGTGGCATAGATCGCATCGTCGATGGCGGGCGGCAACGACGAGGTATGGAGGTTCCGCAGTGGAACCCACCACTTCTGCTCGCCTGTCGAGAGGTCGAGTGCGATGAGTCCATCGCCGCTACCCTGTGTGATCGGAACGTACGTCGTCCCATCGGCAATCGATGGCGTCCCGGCGGACCCACGGAGACTTTCGACAGTCCACTGAACAGCTCCATCCACGGTGGCCAGTGCCCAAATCCGTGCCCGAGAGCCGTCGGTCACGATGACTGTGTCGTCGGTGACTGCAGGCGATTGACTCAGTCGTGTCGAATCGCCGAGATACGTCGTCCATCGTGTGTGCCCGTCTTCTGCCGAGAGTGCGAACGTTTTCTGTCCGGAAACGTAGACGGTGTCGTTTGTGACGGTCGGTGCGTGGTCGATGATTCCATCGGTACTGGTCTTCCATTGTGGCTTCCCGTCGGTCACCCCGAGGGCGTACACCGTCTCCTTGTCGGCGAAGTAAGCCGTTCCGTCAACAATTGCTGGTGGAACGTTCTCGGCACTCGGTGTCTCACCATCCTTCCCGGTTGGCAGACCAACCGTCCACTGTTTCGTTCCGGTTTTCCTATCGACTGCCCAGCAGGCACCCTGCCCGTTCACGTCGCTCGTTTTGAAGAACGCGGTATCGTCGGCAACGGTCACGGGGGACGACTCGACGACGCCGATTTCGAATCGCCAGCGTTCGCTCCCATCGTCAGCGGAGAGGGCGACGAGGTCCGTTCCGGTGACGTACACAGTGTCGCCGACGACGGTCGGTGCATAGTCCAGCCCTCGAATTTGGGTCGTCCAGCACGGTTTCCGCGAGTCGGTGTCAAACGCAGTTATTTCACCGGAGGCGTCCGAGACGTAGGCGACACCGTCAACGACAGTCGGGGCGTACAGTCCTCGGTCGCTCATCTGCTCGCTCCAATTGACCCACGCACCCGGTCCGGGGTCGGTCCCGTTGGTAGTGCTCCCCGTATTTCCTGCATCATTTTGAAACGATGACCTCGAATCGTGTGTGGTGGGTTCGGTGTCGGAGGCGGCAGTTCCCACGAAGCCTGTTGCCCCAATAGCAACGCCAGTCAGTTTGAGAAAATCCCGTCGTGTCTCATTGGAGGGGTCAACCATGAGATGAATACATGATTCCTGCTATGATTATTATTCGGCAATTAAAGAGGCTGCAATCGACAAAACAACAGTTGTAGACGGTGATCGCAGCTATTTAGATGTTCGAAATCTCGAATGAGATTAGTCGTCCGACGAGTTATCCCGATCGTCGTTGAGGGCTGGTTCGCTGTCGAGGATGGTTTCCGCTTTCGACTTTTGTTCGTACCGTCCTGTTTTCCGGTCGTACACCGAAAACAGGTACACGCTTGTTAGCGAGAAGACTCCGAACCCGCCCCAGAAGAGACCCGGTGGTCCGCCGTGGCCCGTGTCGGGGACGTATGGGTACGAGAGGGATTTCTTCTTCACGATATCTTTCGATGGCGGGATTACCCCACTCGCCGGCTTATTGGGGATTTCCTGTTTTTCGGCTGGTCCGCCCGGTTCACCGCAAACGATACGTCCGACCATCCCAAGGTCCTTGTGCGGGATGCAGTAGTAATCGTAGGTTCCCTTCTTCTCGAACGTGTAGGTGAATGGTTTATCACCCTTACTCATATCCCCGCTGTCCCACTTCTTCGCTCCGTCCGGAATGAGCGTGTTGCTGGCTTTGGGGTTTGTTTTGCTGTAGGACGTGGTCGTGTGAGTGCCACTTGAGATGACCCACTTCACCGTGTCCCCCGGCTCGACGTACAAGCCGACCGGGTCGAAGATGTAGTCACTCCCCTTGTTGGCCATTTTGACGGTGTGTGTCTTCCCACCGCCTTTAGCGCTAACGATAGCTGTACTACCCACCGTGGTGGCCGCTACTCCTGTCAGAAATGATCTCCTATGCATCGAATTACCCTCTATCTAGCTAGTTGCTTTCGTCTTTGTAGTCCGGGGTACTGTACTTTCCGACATCGGTTCGGCCCTTCGCGTCATTCATCTTTCAAGTATTTCCTGAATTCGTCCTCGTCAACACGGTATTTGAATCGTGGACGACCATCGACCAGCACGTACGGAACACGTTCGCCGTAGCTTTCTCGAAGCTCCGGGTCCGTATCAACATCGATGATATCGAGAGTGACATCGTCGTTCACTGAGTCGGAAACGCGGCGAACGGTCTCGATGGCGTCTCCACAGAGATGACACCCTTCACGCGTGTAGATGGTGACCGTCCGTTCTCGGCCCATTTCTCAGTAAAATCTTGGACTGGAAGCATTTACCCGTTTCCGTTCATCGGACGACCGCAATCGTGTTATCTCCTCCCTTCGTACTCGACTGCAAATGCCTGCTGACGATGACTCCGTGGAATCGAAGCCGAATTCGTTCTGGGACCGATTCGTCCATCCCCGAATCGCGAAGATCGCTTTGGGCGGCATGGCGCTCTGGGGGTGCGCGTTTCTCATCGCTGCACCGGGTGTCATTATCGAATACACCGGACGGGGCCTCCTCAGCGCACAGTTGTTCTTCCTGTCGAGTCTTGTCGGCGTCCTCGGTATCTTCATTCTCGGTTGCTGTGTGCTGTGGCTCGTCGGCGTTCGAATCAAACAAGTGATATCCGTTTCGGAGAACAGCTGAGGGTTACGCGTTTTCGACGTCCACGAAGACGGTTGCGATGCCGATAATGAGCCCCAACACCGCAATCGGTATCGAGAACTGTCCGAACATGTTCTCTAACCCCGCCGCGATGGCGACGATACCGACCAGTTTCGACCCCCTATCCACCATGGAATACTGCCGTGGTGAGAGAGCGACTGCCATCGGATCAGTCTCCGGGTTGTGCCTGTGCTCCGCTCGTCGCCTTCCCCTTCCGCTCCAGTCGGCGACGGAGCATGAAGTAGATGATGAGTCCGTACAGTATCGGCACCACGATGACGAGTACGAGCAGTGGCGTTCCGAGTGCGCCAATCGTGGTCCCGAATGCTTCCGCGATTTGTGAATTCATTCCTGCCAGTGACGTCAGGTTGATGAACGTGATCGCCGCGACACCGACTGCCGTCGGTCCCGGTCGGTTGAGTGGGTTCATCGCGAAGGTGACGGGTTCATCTTTCCTGTCGATGAACGGCCAGAGCACCAGTCCAAGGATGATGATCGTCGGGATGATGACTCCGCCAAGGAACCGACCCAGCGACCCCAGACCGCTCGGGACGACCTTCAGGATACCGTACACCCACATCAGGAACCACGCTGGAACCACACCGGGTGGGGTGGAGAACGGATCCGCCGGACCGGTGAGGGCGATCCGCTGGATGGGAAACAGCGCCGCCATGAACGAGATGATTGCCGTGGTGAACGAGAAGACGATAATCGTCATCGCCGCCTGATTCGGGACGAGCGGGACACCGGCGACGATGCTCTTGTCGTCCTTGTCGTCCAGCTGGTCCACTTCATCCCTCGCACTGCGTTGTTCCGTGTGCTTCTGGCGAATCAGTAGCGCCATGTGGATTCCGATAAATGCGGCGATGACTGCCGGGAGCAAGAACACGTGCAGGAAGAATATCCGTGGTAACACCACGTCCGCGTTGCTCGGGAAGCTCCCACCGAAGAGCAACTTCGTTAACTGCCCACCGATGACCGGTATCGTGTTGGTGATCTCGAACCCGATAGAGGTCGCGGTCTTGCTGAAGTTGTCGTACGGAAGCGAGTAACCGAGGAACCCTTCGCCCAACGCCAACAGGAGAAGGACGCTACCGACCATCCAATTGAGTTCGCGTGGGTTGCGGTAGACGCCACTGAAGAAGACTCGGAACATGTGGAGCGCGATGGCTGCGATGAAGAAATACGCGGCCCAGTGGTGCATCATCCGGAAATACATCCCGAGACGGATGTCGTAGGTGATTCTAAGGACGGATGCGAACGCTCCGGGGAGCGTTTTACCCGTATATGCTGCCACTTGTCCCGAGTAGTCCCATCCCTTCGTCGCCACGGGGGCGTACAGAAGCCCGAGGAAGGTCCCGGTCAATGACAAGAGAACGAACGAAAACAGCGCGACCTCACCGAGGAGGAACGAACCGTACTTGTCCTCCGGGAAGGCTTTGCCCATCATCCCATCCTGTAGGTCGAGCCGGTCGTCTAACCAGGTGTAGACCCGGCTACCTGCATACTGATCGTTCGCTGATTTTCGTTCTCGTTTTTTCCATGGATCTAACATTGTTTTCTCCGTTACTGTGGTCCGATTGGGCCGTCGAACGGCCCGGTTGCGACGAGTAGGTTTCCTTTCTTGCTAACACCGATAGGAAGTTGCGGAAGTGCACGTGGAGCGGGACCGCCGGTCACTTTCGCACCTTCGAGCGGGTTGTACTCGCTGTTGTGACATGGACAGTGGAGGTTATCCCCATCCCGTCCCGAGACGAGACATCCCTCGTGGGTACACACCATCGAATACGCGACGTATCCCTTGACCGTCCAGTCGGTGTGCGTCGGCTTTTTGTACTTCGATTCATCGAATCGAAGCAACAGGGTGGGTGCGTCGCCTGTTTTGAGTGGTTCCCCCTTCTTGGCTTCCGGGACCACGACTTTCTCCTTCCCGCTCCCCGCTTTGAGGGCATCGATACCGATTCGTTTGCCTTCTTTGTCCACGAGGTGGGTTCCTTTCACGTACACGTTCTTACGTGTGGTGCCGACACCAGCACCCGACAGTGCCGCAACAGCACTCACGGCGATACTGCCAACTGCGGCAGCGCCACCGATGCCTGCGAGCCACGTCGCGACGGCACGCCGCGACATCTCTGGAGGCTGGTATTCGTATCCGCCCTCCTCGCGCTCAACGAGTCTCCCTTGTCGCTCGTCGGGCACTCCATTCTCTTCGTTCGATCCATCCGCCGATTCGTTGGAGTCGTCGTTCGTCATTGTTCAGTTATTTTCCGATTTTTTCGCTCAGTGACTGCGGTCCTCGACCACGACCATATCCGGAATGAACCACGTCGTGTAGATAGCGGCCATTGCACCGATCGAGAGAAACATCATACCAGCATAGATGCCCAGGAACTGCGTTCGTGCATATCCAAATGTTTCTAGCCCGAAGAGGGCAGCGAACACGATGGTGGACCACGCCGTGAGCGCGACCCCGATGATTCCAGGAGTACCATACTCTGCCGGCCAGTAGTCCGCTATCCATCGACCGTCGCTGGTCAAGTACGATGGGAGATGGAGATTCATTCCGCCGTCTGTCGCAATCGAACCGCTCGACCGGCCGACAACGCGGATGAATTGATTAGTGTAATATAATATCCCGACGAGGACGAACAGCGCGGCCCACGAGATCACACCGGCAGCGAACTCGCTAACCTCCACTGGCGTCGGCAGGAACGTCTCGTTTGGTGCAATACCTCCTTTTTCGCCGCTCTTAAGCACGACTGGAGCTTTCGACTCTTGCGATGTGATCGAGAAGTACCACACCGGCGCGAGCACCAGGGCTATGAGCAGCAGGATGATTATCGTTTCGCGTTCAATTTTCATGGTTTATTTTCAGCAAACGGCTATCAAATGACACGTATCGAAACGGTGCCATTCAAGCCCTTTCTCAGTGCCGATTCTATGACGTTATCTAATCGTATTGGTCGCATTTACTTGCCTGTTTTGCCATGGAGCCGGTATCGTATCGAAAACTATTTGAGCCAGCTACAGTCCGTACAGAAAATAGAGTTTGGTGTTCGAACTGTCGTCTCTGCTGATCAGTTCGGCGTGTGAATCGTCGTCTTGCTCGACGAACTCGCTGTTGCGCTGACGTCACACTGCGCGTTCGAGTTAACGATTCCTTGCCAGTTGACGCCGACTCCCTGTCCTGCGAAGTTCTCGAAGGACTGGTTATAGAACGTCGTGTATCCCGGAAGCAGGTCACAGCTACCCCAGTTGTAAGCCGCAACTTCTAAGTATTGTGAACGCGTGCGTGAAGTTGAGCGAGAGGTTGTTCGAGTAGATGCTGGACGACGTGCCTTTCGTCTGGTTCTGTAGTTCGATGTACCACTGGCCGCCGCTCGGACTGCCGACGTTCATGTAGCCGTACAGTGCGTCACCGGGGTCGGCTGCTTTGACCGGCCCGTGGTGGTACTGCCCGTTGCTGTCCGGACCCCACCACGCCGCGTACGTCCAGCGGTTGGGGTAGGAACCCCAGTCCCACTGAAGGACCGGCTGAACGATGGTCGTGTAATTTGCGTCCTCGAACGCCGGAAAGAGGAAGTTCACGTCGCCCGAGGTAGGCGGGGACGTGGGGACGACGAAGTATCCCTGATATCGCTTGAACCCGTTTCCGTTGTTGGAGTTGTACGTTCCGAGCGTGTACGCGAGCCACTGGTGTACGTCCGGAACCTCGGGATTTTGTTTTGATTCGACTTCCGGCTGTGACTGCATCGTCGCAGCGTCGGTCGGCGTTACTTCACGGCTCGTTCCATCGTGAGCGATCACGTTCTCCGCTCGTACTTTCTTTCCGTGCGGAACGGAGACGTATTCCGTTGGAGAAGACATCGCGCCGGCCACGCCACTCCCGAACGAGAGAGCACTGGTCGCACCAAGCGCCTTCAGATACGAACGTCGTTTGAACCTCGATTGTTGGTCAGTACGGTTGGTATCCGTCATCGGTATTTTGACCCATATCCCGGTACACAGGGATTTAATTTATATTCATTCGCTAGAAATAAATTAGTACCCCAGTACTTAATTTCCAATTGACAATATTGGTCCAAACCCCTGGTCGCCAGATGACGGTGCAACGCCACCCACGAGCGACAAGCATTCGGCGTCGATTTTATCCCCAACAGCGACGAACACTCGAATTTCCTATCGCAGTATTCCATTTATGCCGGAGCGAAACCGTGAAACGGCCCGCGACGAAAACGACACGTAATGGACTGCGATAAGTGCGACCGGGAGGCGGTGATGCACGCCGCCTATTCGGGGCTTCACCTGTGTGACGACCACTTCTGTCGTTCGGTCGAGAAACGACTTCGACGGCGGATCCGTGACGATAACTTACTCCCTGCATCGGCGACACCCGACGACCCGCAGGTGTGGCTCATCGGTCTCTCCGGCGGGAAGGACAGCGTCGTTCTCACCAAAATTCTCCACGACACGTTCGCCGAAGACCCACGAGTCGAACTCGCCGCGCTGACGATTCACGAGGGTATCGAAGGCTATCGGGACAAGAGCTTGGACGCTTGTCTCGAACTCACTGACGACCTCGACATCCGCCACGAAGTCGTCTCCTACGAGGAGGAGTTCGACCTACGAATGGACGATGTGGTCAACAAGGACCCGGAGAACATGGCTGCCTGTGCGTACTGCGGCGTGTTCCGCCGCGATTTGCTTTCGAAGTACGCCGAGGAGTACGGTGCGGACAAACTCCTCACCGGACACAATCTCGACGACGAGGCCGAAACCGCGCTGATGAACTTCCTCGAAGGGGACGTCGCACAGGTCGCAAAGCATTTCGACGCGAGTCTGGCGGGGTTCGACGAGCGAAGCGAACAGGACGAGTTCGTTCCCAGAGCGAAACCGCTGCGCGACGTACCGGAAAAGGAAGTCGCACTGTACGCACACCTCGAAAACCTCCCGGCACACATCACCGAATGTCCACACTCCAGCGAAGCCTATCGTGGCGAAATTCAGCAGTTGATGCTCTCCCTCGAAGAGAATCACCCCGGAACGCGCCACTCCATCATGGCTGGCTACGAGGAACTCGCCAAACTCGCGGCTGGCGAGTTCGGCGCTGGTGAAGGAAAGCGCGAACTCAACGAGTGTGAACGCTGTGGTGCGGCCACGACGCGGGACGTCTGTCGGAAATGTGCGCTCGTGGATGCGATCCACGCAGTGTAATTCGACTTCATCTCGTTCTCCCTTCCCAGACGGGGTGGTTGACATGGGCAAACCCGTTCTCAGTTCCACTATTCACTCCGTCTCCCGTGTGTCGTACACGCCTCGTTGCCCTACGATGAACGATGGTGCGGGTTAACACACCAAACAATTGTCATTGAATGGGATGGATGTTGACAATCGAGAGGCGACCGTCGATGTGCAGTTTTGATTCGTCGTGACGGCAGAGAAAACTTATTATATCACCGTTCAACACGGTGATTATGCCCTCCCGACGGACGTTTCTCGCTCTCGGCTTGACCACGATGTTTACCGGATGTATGACGAAAGCCGACGACCCGCCGAAAGCGGGTGTGGACGAACAACCGGACCCCACGAGACACATTTACGGAGCGAACGGCGAGTGGTCGAGCTTCGGCTGCAATGCCAGTAATACCCGAAGCATTAGCGACGGAAAGGCCCCTGTCGATGGTGTCTCGGAGCGGTGGCGTGTCGAAGTTCCGCAGGGAATGTACGACGAACCGATCGTTTCGAACGGTCGGCTCTTCCTTTCGATTCCGGACCGACTCGAAGTGTACGACGTTCGAGACGGCAGCAAACTGTGGACGAAGGAAATCGAACCGTATTCGACACCACTCGTCCGCGACGGAACGGTGTATGTGGGAGACAGTGACCGTCTTCTCGCACTCGACGCGAAAACCGGGGCGGCGAAATGGAAACGGACGTTCGACGCCCGCGGAGTGGTTCAGTCACCGGCGACCGCTGGCGGTGAACATCTCTACGTCCCGGTCGGTGAAACCATCTACCGAGTAGATGCGAAGTCGGGCGATATCGCGTGGTCTCGTCGCCTGTTCGGCACCATTCTCGGGTCGCCACTGTGCAGTATGACGGGCTTGACGGTCACGACCGAAGCCGGGAAACTGTACTCGCTCGACGTACATGGTACCGGGTACGCGGAGTGGACACTGCCTTCGAAACCACAGGCACCACCGACGGCCGATACGGACGGCATCTACGTCAACTGTCTCGACAGTAAGACGTACGGGATCGTAACCGAAAACGCACCACGGTTGAACACCGATTGGCACGTCGAGACCAGGTGGGCGAACGGCGGACTTGCAGTCGGAAAACATCTCTACGCGTCGGGAACTGGCGGATTACGCGCCATCGACCTCGAATCCGGCGACCAACTGTGGAAACGCGATACGGGTAACTGGCGCTACACTGCACCCGTTCTCGGCCGTGATACGCTCTTCGTCGGTGGCGACAAACTGTTCGCCTTCGACCCGACGCCATCGACGGGGGCGCTCTCGGGCGGACCCGCACTAGGTTCGAGAAATCGTTCCATGGTCGTGTGGGTCCCGGTCCCGTGCTAAACGACGGTGTGCTGTACGTCGTCGCGCAGACGGGGGAAGAATCGTACCACTTGCTGGCGTTGCACTGAGAACAGTAGAAAACGAGAATAAATGAGAAGAAGCGGTTATCGGATAACGTCGAGGCCGTTGTTTTTCTCCAGTTCGCTTCGGCCACCGTCGCTCTGAGCGCCGAACGTTTTGCGCCGTTCGGATTGGTCGTTGCCGCCGTCGTAGGACTGTGCATCGACGTCGCGCATCTTCTGTCGGGAGCGGTCGGCCTGTTTCTGTGTCGTCGGGCCGAGCACCTGTGCGCTCTGGACGCCGGTCATGATAGCCATGACACGAACCTTGTTCTTGTAGTTCTCCTGAATGCGAGCGCCCCAGATGACGTTGGCGTCCGCTTCGAGGCGTTCGGTGATGTTGGCCGCGATGCCCTCTGCCTCTTTGAGCGTCAGGTCGGGACCGCCCGTGATGTGGACGAGACCACCGGACGCGCCGCGATAGTCCACGTCGAGAAGCGGGTGGTTCATCGCGTCGCGTACCACTTCGTCGCTCTTGTTCTTGTCCTGTGTCTCCCCGACGAGCATCACGGCGACGCCACCCTGATTCATGATGGTGGACATGTCCGCGTAGTCGAGATTGATGAGCGATGGTTGCGTAATCGTCTCCGAGATTCCTTTGACGGTTTCGGCGATTATCTGGTCCATGACCGAGAACGCCTTGCCAATCGGCAGGTTCGGGACGTAATCGAGCAGTCGGTTGTTGTCGAGGACGATGATGGAATCCGCTTCGTTGCGGAGCTTCTCCAGTCCTTCCTCGGCTTTCACCGTGCGGGCACGCTCGACGTTGAACGGCGTGGAGACCATTCCAACGACGATTGCGCCCTGCTCTTTGGCAATCTTTGCGACGACGGGTGCCGCGCCAGTGCCGGTGCCGCCGCCCATGCCTGCGGTCACGAAGACGAGGTCAGCATCGCCGAGCACTTCCTTGACCGTTCCCTGCGCCATCTCGGTTGCGCGCTCGCCCATCGAGGGGTCGCCACCCGCACCGAGACCGGACGTGAGGGATTTGCCGACGAGGATTTTCGTGTCGGCTTCGATCATCTTCAAGTGCTGTTTGTCGGTGTTGATGGCAACCGTGTCAGCGCCATCAACGCCGATGTTGTACAGCCGGTTGATGGTGTTGTTGCCCGCGCCACCACAGCCGACGATGACGATTCGTGGGTCGCCGAACTCGTCGTCGGTGGTCGCTGCTTCCATCTCGCGCTGTTCGCTTTCAGCGTTTTCCAGCGCTTCTTGAACGATATCTTGCATCGATTATACCTTCGCCCACGTGCGCTTGTTCGTGGTCTCGGTTCCGGCGTTGTCATGCTCGTTGAGCATGTCTCGCACTGCAGCCCGAATGGCTTCGCTGCGGTTCGGGAATTCGCCGGTTTCGACCATCTGTTCGACTTCTTCGATCTGTTGCTTTGGGATTCGTAGTGTCACGCGCTCCATAGTAGTTCCCCTTGTTTGGTAAGACGACACACGGTGGTTGTTTCGTTCGTCTTACGCCGTTATATTGGTCGAGACACCCGGCTTCGACCTTCTACAGATGGCGTAAGACAATCGTCTTACGTAGATGTATCCACATAGCCACAGCATATATAATTAACGGCGGGTGTAAAACAATCGTTTTACGACGAGTCTAAAACGTCCGCTGATGCCGTTCGTCGGCCACAACCGGGGCAGAACGCCCAGTCTGAGCGCAGTTCGTCGCCGCAATCACAGAACACACGGTGGGTTGCCTTCTCGCCACAGTTCGGGCAGTAGACATGGCCAGAATCCAACGATTCACCGCACTGGTGGCACGTGTTTTTCGGTGTGCCCATTGTCGGCAGTCGTCGGACGTGTGTGTTCGTCCGTGCTGCGCTCCGACGGTTCTTCCTCGCGCGCGCGCACCGTTCCGGAACCTTCGAGCGTGACGTTGACGTTGATATCTCGTCCGTCTCCACGGGTCGCCACGTCCGTGGCGAGCCGCTGGTCTACGAGTTCGTCCACGCGATCGGCGACGACTGCATCGAGCGTCGGCTCCATCGTCCGTGCTTTCGGGACCGTCGAGATACTCGCGGAGTGCCTCGCGCATCACTTCGCTCTTCGAAGCGTCAAGCGATTCGATTCGCTTGATCAGGTCGTCGTCCGCGCGAAATGTAATTTTACTCATCTCGATCACTCGTATAGATCCGTTTCCGAATACAGTGTGTCTATCATACTTGAACCTTCCGTCCGTCAGACGCGCCAGTCCGAATAATAATTCTTAAGTCTGCGACGCGGATAGGTGAAAGTACGTGCCCGCCCTTAGCTCAGATTGGTAGAGCAGTCGACTGTAGATCGACTTGTCCCCCGTTCAAATCGGGGAGGGCGGACTTTTTCTTCGAATCCAACCGACGAGATTTGAGCCTGTGAGTCGACATGCCACCGCGCAGGGAGCGACGCGAGCAGGAACGTCTCACAATCGTTCAAATCGGGGAGGGCGGATTTCTCGTAACGTAGTCGAGTCGCAGTGATTACGCTCGGGAACAGCTGTCGAACGCAGTGAAACGTCGAGTATATCATCGATTGGCACAGACCGGTGTAATACGCGCGGCGATCCTCGGTACGGATTCTCGTGTAAATGGTCTATGAATCTCGATACGGATGTTTACTCCTTTCGCCGTCCCATCCACTTTCTCGCCCATCGTCGGACTGTCGAGCGTGCGGGCGAGTGTTTTTTCACCATGACCATGCGTCGGTCGAATCGTTCGCCGACACGTTCGGGGATGTCGCCGAAGATGACGCGGCGGAGGATTCCCTCGCGGGCCGCGCCCATGACGATGGTGTCGACCTTCTCCTCGTCGGCGTACGCGAGCAGCGCCTCGGCCACGTCGCGGTCGGAGACGATGACCGTCGAAACGTCGAGCCCTTCAGCGTCGAGTTCCTGCTGGTGGGTGGTCATGATGTTCTCCAATCCGTTGCCATCCGGTTCAAGAATGTGCAGTAGCGTCACGGGGGCATCCCATGAATGTGCGAACGCGGCCGCGATGTCGGTCGCAAAGGCGGAGTGCGGCCCGGCGGTCATCGGCACCAGAATCTCGCCGGGTTCCTCGTCCGGTGCCATCTTGGCAACCGCCACGTCGCACGGGGGATTCTCGACGACGGAGTCGATAGTCGAACCGAGGACGTTCTCCCGGGTCCGCTTTCGCCGCCCACGCCACCCGAGGAGGACGAGTTCGGCGTCCCGTTGGCGTGCGACGTTCGTGATACTGCGTCCGACTGACCGTCCAAGTGTGACGCTTCGGTGGACGGGTATATCATCGGGAGCGTAGGCCATCGCTTCGGCGAGCATCTCGCGCTGGTCGCCGATGAACCCCTGGCCGTCTTCGAGTGGCGTCTGGACGGGAACGGTGACGATGCTCGTCAGCAGGACTTCGCCGTCGTTTCGTCGGGCGATTGCGCTCCCCAGTTTGACCAGTGGTTTCACGCTCTCCGGGTTCGCTATCGGGACCAGCACTTGGTACGGGCGTTCGGTTGGCTTGCGTTCCTCCGAGACGACGCGAATTTCCCGTGCGATTTCCGTCTCACGAATCCGACCACGGGAGTAAAGGAAGAAGACGGCAACTCCGAGCAGTATCCACCCGACCGCGATGTACCACGCGAGGGGGCTGTAGTTGAAGAAGTAAATGGCGAGAAAAAGTTTCGTGATGATTCCGACGATGGGGACGACAGGGAAGTACGGCGAGACGTAACCGTAGTCGAGTTCGTCGCCGTGCTCGCGACGGAGGCGTATCATCGAGTAGTTCACCTGCAAGAACAACAGGAGGAACATCAGGTCGGTCGCCGCCGCGACCTGCGCTAGCGGGAGGGCAATCGCCATGAAGACGATGAGTCCACCGGAGAGGAGGACGGAGATGTGCGGGGTGTGGTGTTCGGGGTGAATCCGACTGAACACGTCAGGAAACACGCTATCGTTCCCCAGCGCATAGCCGACGCGGGAACTCGAAAACGTCGTCGCGTTGAGCGCGGCGAGCGCGGAGAGAATCCCCGTCAGGAGGACGACGAGCGTTCCGTATGGAAGCAGTTGCCCAGCAGCCTGTGCGAGACCAAACTCGCCCAGATGGCCGAGCACCTGCCACAACGCCGGATTTGGGGGAAGAGTCTGAACCGTGCTCCCGCCAATGCTGTTCGTGTGGCGAGCCGTTCGGAGGAGTTGTGGTGTGATGTGGACCGCACCGAGCAACACTGCTCCGACCAGAATGTAGATGGTCACGACGACCAGCATGGAGTAGAAGATGGCTTTCGGGATGTTCTCCTGCGGATTGACCACTTCACGCCCCGACTGGACGATGATTTCGTAGCCCTCGAAGGCGATGAACGTCAGGCCCATCGCCAGAAAGACGCCGCCGACGCCGTTCGGGAAGAACGGTTCGTAGTTCACGGTCGGGTTGGGTTCGCCGAAAAGAGTCACGAGCCCCGCGGCGATGAAGATGAACAGCACCGCCAACTGGAGGACTGTGACGATGTTTTCCGCCCGACTGGTCTCCTTCGCGCCGCGATAGTTGACGAACGTGAAGACGGCCGCCGCGACTATCGCAAATACCTTCTGTAAATCAGCTGGCGAGAGACCGAACGTGGCGAACCCGAAATACTCGGTGATGATGAGCGTCAGAAACGAGCCGAAGCTCAGAATGTAGAGCGACCCGGCGACCGCGTGGGCAAACCAGCTCATCCACCCCGAGATGAACGCCTGTGACCGGCCAAGTGCGGTACGGACCCAGAGATACCCCCCACCGGGTTCGGGGAAGGCGCTTCCCAGTTCGGCGTACACCATCCCCGTGAAGATGGTGATGAAACCGTTGAGCGCGAACGACAACACGAGCGCCGGGCCGGATTCACCGGCGGCCAACCCCGTCAACACGAAGATGCTCCCGCCGACCATCGCGCCGATGCCGATGACGATGATGTCGAACAGCGTGAGTTCACGGGCGAAATCGGCACCCTCCGACTCCACCTCTACCTCCCCGAACGGAGACGACCCGTCGCTCATTCGTCCTCGTCCCTTTCCCGTTCTTCCCGACCGTCTTGTGCGTCTAAATCGACGAGCTTGCTTCCGGACCTCGGACTGCGGTCGTGAAACGGTCCCTTCCGATATCTCCCTGCCGCGACGGCGTCCGTGACGTACCGGCCGTGCACGACGACGAATAAGAGCGCGAGCCACGCGATGACCGTGATCACGAGACCGATCAGCAACGAGGTGGCCAGTTGGAGGATGGGCATACGAGGTTGGAAGAAAGGCATTGTCACTCCGAAGGTGGCTGTGGCGACCACCGTTCCCACGAGTTCCGGTATCGCCGACCCTGCATGAACCGCGAGGTCGGGCGGTATCATCCGATGCAACCACATCCGCCGAACAGTAAAGAATACCCCTCGAAATCGGGGTAAGCTGGGCATACCAATCCGGAAACGACCCATTTCGGCGTTCCTCTGGTTTCCGGCAGGTCAACGCTTTTACTCCGTTCGTGTGAACGATATCACATGTCGACACGGCTTCCCAATTCCGAGTTCGAAACACGGCTCGCGGATGTTCGCCAGCGAATCGCCGACTACGGTGCGGACGCCGGTGTCTGGTTTGGTGCGACGAGCATCGAATACCTCACCGGCTTCGACCACATCCAGACGGAGCGACCGGTTATCCTCGCCGTCACCGACGACCGCGTGGAAATCACGGTGCCGCGCCTCGAAGTCGAGCGCGTCCAGCCCAACACGCGAATCAACGCAGTCCATCACTACTTCGATTACCCCAGCGGAGACCCGATTGGGGTAGCCGCCGAGATGCTTTCAGGTCTCGGTGTCGAGTCGGTCGTGGCTGACGCCGACGGCGCGCCGGGTGTGATGGGTTACACCGGTCCCGAACTCTCGGAGTTCGTCGAAGTCGAGCCGCAAGCGTGGGTAAACCGAATGCGGTGGGCGAAGTCGGACGCCGAAATCGACCTCATCCGCGAATCCGCGAAATGGGGTAACCTTGCCCACCAGTACCTCGCGGACTACACCGAACCGGGTGCTCACCCCGCGACCGTCAGCCAGCGTGCGTCCACGGACGCTTCCCGCGCCATGCTCGACACGCTTGGGGACACGTACGTCGCTCGCACACGCGGCAGCGGCCCGGCCCACGCGGGCTACATCACCGGCCCGCAGACCGCACTGCCCCACGGCCACACCGCCAACCGCCGAATCAAGGAGGGCGACGTACTCATCACGGGTGCCTCAGCCAACGTCGATGGCTATCACTCCGAACTGGAGCGCACCATGTTCGTCGGCGAGCCAACCGACGAGCAGGCTCACTACTTCGAGTTGATGCTCGAAGCCCAGACCATCGCCATCGACGCCCTCGCCCCCGGCGTCCCGCTGGCCTACGTCGATGAACAGGTGACCGACTACTTCGAGGAACAGGGCGTCGCCGAACTCGCGCGCCACCACGTCGGCCACAACATCGGCATGGGCGGCCACGAACCGCCGTACATCGACCACGGTTGGACCGACCACGTCGAGAAAGCTGATGCCGAGATGGAACCCGGACACGTCTACACCATCGAACCCGGTCTGTACACTGACACGTATGGGTACCGGCATTCAGATACCGTCGCGATTACCCAGAACGGAACCGAGATGCTGACCTATTTCCCGCGTAATCTGGAATCCAACATCATCCACTAACACGACGAGACCGACTTCGAGACGGCGTGAAGTCGACAACAGAAGGTACGTAAGCCTCGGCCGGATAGCACCGATATGGCCGAAATCGACGTGGAACCCGTCGAGCGAATCGAGGAGGATGTCGTTCCTGCGGGCATCGACGCACCGGAGTACGTTCTATACGGTGGCAAGGGCGGGGTGGGAAAGACCACGATGGCCGCTGCGACGGCGCTGGCGAGCGCGCGCGCTGGCACGCAGACGCTGGTGGTCTCGACCGACCCTGCCCATTCGCTGTCGGACACGTTCGAACGTGATATCCCGGCGGAGGCGACGCGCATTCGGGACGAGATTCCGCTCTATGCTGCTGAAATCGACCCCGACGCTGCGCTGGAGGAGCAAGCCGAAGTGCTGGGCGGTGACGGTCCGCTCGGTGGCATGCTCGGCGACGAGGAGGACGGACCGATGGCGTCGCTGCTCGGCGGCGCGATGCCCGGCGCGGACGAGGCAGCCGCGATGCAGAAGCTGATCGAATTTATGGACGACGAGCGGTTCGACCGCGTGGTGGTGGACACCGCACCGACCGGTCACACCCTTCGACTGCTGGAACTTCCCGAACTGATGGACACGATGGTCGGTCGAATCGTGGGGCTGCGCCAGCGACTGCAGGGCGTGATGGACGGCGTCAAGGACGTGTTCGGGAACGGTGCCACCCCCGAAGAGGGGGTTGACGACCTCGAAGTGCTCAAAGAGCGAATTCAGGAACTCCGGACGACGCTTCGGGACCCATCGCGGACCGATTTCCGCGTCGTCATGATTCCCGAGGAGATGAGCGTCTTCGAATCCAAGCGCCTGCTCACGCGACTGGACGAGTACGGGATTCCCGTCGGCACCGTGGTCGTCAACCGCGTGATGGAGAACCTCGCGGACGTGACCGAGTCGGTCGATTCGGAGCAGTTCGCCACCCCAAACCTCGATGACTGTGAGTTCTGCCAACAGCGCTGGGACGTCCAGCAGGGCGCGCTCCGGGAAGCACAGGACGTATTCCGTGGCCACACCATCAAGCGCGTTCCCCTGTTCGCTGACGAAGTCCGCGGCGAAAGAATGCTGCGAGTCGTCGCCGCCTGTTTGGAGTAATTCGACAGCAACGAGAGTGCTATTGGGTTTATTTGGTTGTCGCGACTGCGAGGAAGACGTAGAACGCTCTTGGCCGTTCGGTCACACGAGCGACGAGATGTGTTTGGTGGTTTTGCGAACGCAATTACCGAGAAGACTACCTCGAAAGCCCCCGACCGCTCGCGCCACCCGGTTGGACGCAGGTGCACAATACTGGTCAGTCGCACGGCGCGCGACGTCCTCGTGAACCGGGCGGGACCGAAGGTCCCGCTGGAAGCCGGCGCAAGCGCCGGCGACGCAGTGAACGAGTGGCTCGTTAGAGCGTTGCTCTGACGGTGGCCGTCCGCCAGTGCGCCCGCGCGAGGAATGAGGCTTGCGAGACGCGAGGCGTCTCGCTGACCTGCGGCCGTGGCCCGCAGGTATCACAGCGAACGTATGTGAGCGAGAAATGCAGTCGGCTGGGGAGGCGTGTGGCTGTCGCGGTTGCGGTGCGGTTGCGGTGCGGTCCTCATTGTGTCTCGGTCGTTGTAATCACAACAGAACCAGAGACTCAGTCACGTCGCGAGTGGTCGGGCGCGTTCAAGGCGGCCTCCCTCCCAGCAATTGTAACCCCAAAATCAGGACAAAACATCCCCAGTCCTCACGCCGTCTATCCTAGTCGAAGAACTTCTTCACCCAGTCGTTGGACGAGAGTTCGGCGAACGTCCCGTACAGTTTGTCGAGCCATCCGGCAGGGATAATCCGGGCGTACTCGGTCATGCGAGCCACCGTGCCGACCTGATAGCGGGCGGCCGGATGTTGGACGTTCGCTGCGTCGAGGATGGTGTCGGCGACTTCCTTGGGGTGAACCGCACCCGGCATGCTGCCGTCTATCGCCTGTCGGTCGCCGTACATCTTGTAAAAGCTTTCGTAGCCGCCGGAGCGTTCGATGCCGTCGATTTCGTCGCTCGCGCGGTTGTAGAACTCGGTATCGACCGGGCCGGGTTCGACCAGCACGACGTCCACGTCGTACTCGCTGACTTCGCCGCGGAGGGAGTCCGAAACCCCTTCGAGCGCGAACTTCGACCCGCTGTAGATACCCATGCCGGGCACCGCCACGCGGCCGACCGCGCTGGAGACGTTGATGATGGTTCCTTTCCCACGCTCGCGCATGTGGCCCAGTGCGGCACGTGCCAGTCGAAGCGGGCCGTAGACGTTCACGTCGAACTGCGCGTGCACCTGTTCGATGGGCACGTCCTCGACGGGGCCGGGTTGGGCGTAGCCCGCGTTGTTGACGAGGCAGTCGAGATGTCCGTGCTCGTCGATGATTTCGTCGATAACGCGCTCTACGTCGTCGTCCTCGGTGACGTCGAGTGTCGAAATGGTACAGCCCTTCTCGCCGAGCGTCTCGATATCGGCGGGGTTGCGGGCGGTCGCATACACTTCCCAGCCGTCCGCGAGAAACGAGAGAGCAACCTCCCGACCGATTCCCGACGAACAGCCAGTGATTAGCACAGTCTCAGCCATGGGGTTTCCTTCGGACGGGGGTGGCTAAGTATCAACGGTTTCCTTCACGTCGTCGGCGTAGGCGTCCGCCCGCCGCGTCGGCTCGGGAAGTTTGTACCCCGCACAGAGTTGCCAAACCAGTTGTGCGGTTGTCTCGGCGCTCACGCGATGGCCGGAGCTAACGTACAACGGGTTGATGTGGCGTTTCTCGGGGGTCGGATACTGGCGCGACTGGAGGGCGTAGCCGATGACCGTCCCGTCGGGGGCGTTGACCCGCGAATTCGCTACGACGGGGACCCGTTCGCCCGCGTCCATGTGTCCCTCCGGCGGGTCGCGCAGGTCGCCACAGAGCAGGCTCTTGGCGACGCCGATGGCGGGCAAATCCAACATCACGCCGATGTGGGTGGCGATTCCGGCCTGTCGGAAGTGGATGCGGCCGCTGCCATCCACCACGGCCAGGTCGGGCGAGACGGTCAGCTTCTCGAAGGCGTGCAAAATCGCGGTTCCTTCCCGAAACGACAGCAGTCCGGGGATGTACGGAATCTCGGTTTCGACGGCGGCGTGAACGCGTTCGATGACTTCGCCGTCCTGCAACGCGACGAGCGCGCTCACCGCGAGGTCGTCGATGAACGCTTGGTCCACGCCGACGACGATGGGTGAGTCGCTGGCGGGAGAGTCGCTGGTTGCAGATTCGTCTTCACCGGTGGGCAACTGTGTCTGCTCCTCGTTGGTCGGTTCAGCACGAACGCTACTCGCATCGAAATCGAAATCGTCCTCGAAAATAGCCGTCTCTGCGACTTCGTGTTGAAGTGTTTCCATCTCTTCGCGCGAAAGCGATGCGTCCGGAACGAATTCGGGGTGGGCGAGGTCGGTCATTGCGTCAGTACCGACGGCGGCCACCGCCCATGCCACCGCGTCCGCCGCCTCCGCCGATGTCCAGTTCGGAGGGGCCGCGGGTACCGTGTCGTTTTACCCACACGCCGTACAGCAGACCGATTCCCAATCCGGTGAGGTGGGCCAGTTGTGCGACGCCACCCGCACCAGGGCCAGCAGCGACGCTCACGAATCCGGAGTAGATGGCAAAGCCGATGGTCGCCACCCAGAGCGGCAGCGGGAGGATGAAGTAGATGTATATCTTCATGTTCGGGTTCAGGACCGTGAGGACGCCCATGACGGCCATGATGGCACCGCTCGCGCCGAGGACGGCGCTGTTATGACCGGTCGTTAGGCCGACGATACTGACCTGTGCAAGTCCGGCGAGAATACCGCTGATGAGGAACAACGCGGTGAACTTCTTGCTCCCGATGTACCGCTCCAGCGCCTGTCCGAAGAAGTACAGCACGATTCCGTTGAAGAGGATGTGCGTGAAGCTGTACGGGTCGTGTGCGAAGATAGAGGTCACCCACGTCCAGACGCGTTCGAGATGATTCGTCTGGAGGACGAACAGTTTGTCGAACAGCGCCCCGTTCCCCATCACGTTGAGGATGAACACCTCCGCGACGAACGTCAGCACCATCAGTCCGAGGAACACGAACGTCATGTTCCCGCGGAAGTAGCTCAGCGGGCCGCCGGTGCGGGCGGCAGCGCTGAATCGGCCGCCACTATTGTTCGCATTGTCATCGAAACCGCTGTCGAAAACTCCTTCCGGGTCGTTCCACTTATCCAACCCCGCACAGGAGTGATTCTCCGGGAGTCGGTGCTCAGCACAGAACGTCCCGCCGCACATCCGACACTGGTACGGCATATTCTCGTTCTGCCCACACACGTCGCATTGCGCCATTGTTCCATGATTTGAACCGACCGGTCAAATGGGTTTGGGTACTGCGAGAGCATGAAAAATAGCGTCAAATCGGTGGCAGAGAAACGGTCGAATTATTCCGGTTTCCGCGCGCCGCAGACGGCGAAGTTGTAGTACTGCCAGATGGATGTCACCGACTCGAAGCCGGCCTCACGAAGCCACAGCAGTTGGTCGGTCAGCGTATCGGGGTCGTCGTGGTCGTCGCTGGCCTGCCAGCGGCTCATGAACTCGTCTTCCTCCCACCCCTTCGAGCGCACCCAGTTCTCTATCATTGCCGACGAGAGCCGTTCGAGATGTGATGCATCGAAGCGAATCACGTCGCCGTTGACGAACCAGCCACCGGAGACGAGCGCCTCGGAGAGTGAATCGAAGAGCTGGCGCTTCTCCGCCGAAGAGAGGTGGTGAATCGCAAGCGAAGAGAGTACGAGGTCGTACTCGTCAGTCATATTCGGGAACTCGTCCGGGAAGGTACCCTGTGCGATTTCGGCGCGGTCGCCGAACGTCTCCAGTTTGCGCTCCGCTTCGGTCAGCATTCCTTCACTGTGGTCCACTGCAAGGACGGAACTCTCGGGGAAGCGAGTCAACAGTTTCGTCGTGAGTTCCCCCGTCCCCGCCCCGAGTTCGAGGACGCGGATTTCGTCCGTTCGGTTCTGTGGTGGAGAGTTCAAAATCACGTCGTGAAGCTCGTCGTATCGCGGGACGATGGCTTCGATACCGGGGTCGTAGAGTCGAGAATCCGCAAACACTTCTCCGGGTTTCTTCATGCCATCTCTAATCCGTGGACGCAGTAATGCTTTTTCCGGACTCATTCCGACCCGGAGAATTATGCTCGAAGTGCATAGGGCAGGAAGCTTTTGACTTCTGCCCGAGGAGTAAGAGTGTGAAGGAGTACGAACGCAAAGGACTTCTCGAACGGGTCGAACGCGAGAGTGCGACCCTCGGCGCGTCGATTCCGGAGTCGATTTCGGTACAGGGAACAGACATCAACCTCCGTGAGTTCGTCTTCGAAATCAAACGTCGGGAGACGATTCCTGACGGCGAACGCGACCGCGTCGAGCAGGCAAAGCGGAACCTGCGCCGTGAGCGACTCCAGCGCAAGGAGCGACTCGAAGAAGCGGACATCACCAAAGAGGAAGGCGAGCGGTTGGTCGAGAGCATCATCGGCATCGACCGTGCGCTGAATGCGCTCGAAAGTCTGGGACCGACGGACCTCGAAGCCAAAGAACGGGCGAAGGAGGCCGCCGACAAGAAACGGTGGATGTCGTTCCTCCAGCAAGCGCTCGGCAACGAAAATAGCGGGAGACGGTCACGATTATGAGTCGAAACGAGGAAATTGCGGCGTTGTTCGAGGAGTACGCCGATTTGGTCGAAGCACAGGACGTCCAGTACAAACCGCAGGCCTATCGCCGGGCAGCGGACAACATCCGCGAGTATCCGGCGGATATCGAGGAATCGCGGGCGAGGGACCCAACGCAGTCGGACAAATCCCGCAGGTCGGTGACTCGATTGCGAGCAAGGTCATCGAATACTTCGAGACGGGTAAAATCGAGGAACTCGAAGCGGAGCGCGAGAATCTGCCCGTCCAGATGGTCGAACTGACGCGTATCGAGGGTGTCGGCCCGAAGACCGTCGGTGGCCTCTACGAGGAACTCGGTATCCAAACGCTGGACGATTTGGAGGAAGCAGCCAGCGAAGGAAAGATTCAGGAAATCAAGGGGTACGGACCCAAAACGGAACAAAACATCCTCGACGGCATCGAATTCGCTCGGACGGTACGGGGCAGAGAACTGCTCGGCGATGCCCGACCTGTGGGCGACGAAGTGCTCGACTACTTCGACGAGATTCCGTCCGTCGGGCGTCACGAACTCGCCGGGTCGCTTCGGCGCTGGCGTGAAACCATCGGCGACATCGACATCCTCGCCGAAAGCGAGGAAAGCGAGAAGGAGGCGGTTATCGAGGCGTTTACCGACTGGGAGCGGGCGACTGAAGTCATCGAGTCGGGGACCGACAAGGCCGCCATCCGCGTTGGGGACATGCGTGTAGACCTCCGAGTCGTCGTTCCCGAGGAGTTCGGTAGTGCGCTCCAGTACTTCACGGGGAGCAAGAACCACAACATCACCCTGCGAAACTACGCCATCGAACAGGGGTACAAGGTGAACGAGTATGGCGTGTTCGATATACGCGACGTGGACGACCCCGACGCTGGGCAACGTGTCGGCGAAAAAGTCGCGGGCGAGACGGAAGCCAGCATGTACGAAGCGCTCGGCTTGCCGCTCATCGCGCCCGAAATGCGCGAGGATAACGGCGAAATCGACGCTGCACTGGATGGTGACCTCCCGGACCTCATCGAAGAGGGCGACATGCGCGGCGACCTCCACCTGCACACGAACTGGTCGGACGGCAACAACAGTATCGAAGAAATGGTCGAGGCCGCGGCCGAGTTCGGTCACGACTACATCGTTATCTCCGACCACGCGACGGGGTCCGGAATGGTCGGCGGCGTCGGGTTGGAGGATGACGAACTCGAAGCGCAGATAGCGGAAGTCCGAGCCGTCGCCGAGGAGGCCCCAATCGACGTGTTCACCGGCGTCGAGGCGAACATCGGTCCTGATGGGTCAATCAGCGTTGGAGATGACGTGCTCGAAGAATTGGACATCGTCGTTGCCTCACCGCACAGCAGTCTTGATGGCGACGCCACCGAACGCCTGATTCGGGCAATCGAACACCCGAGCGTCGATATTCTGGGCCACCCAAGCGGTCGGCTCATCAACCGGCGACCCGGCCACGATTTCGACGTGCGAAAGGTCGCAAGCGCCGCCGCCGACAACGGCGTCGCGCTGGAAATCAACAGCAACCCACACCGTCTCGACCTCTGGGGTGGAGCGGTGCAGGTCACAATCGAAGAAGGTGCCACCATCGCTATCGACACCGACGCTCACAGCCCCGGCGAGTACGAAAACATCCGGTATGGAATTCACACCGCGCGGCGTGGTTGGGCGGAAGCAGCGGACGTGCTCAACGCCCGCGATGCGGCGGGCGTCCGCGAATTCCTGCACTGATGGACCGTCGCCGCCGCCTCTTTCTCGACGTAATGTTGGGAACGCTCACGACGTATCTCCGGATGTGTGGCTACGATGCTGCCTACGCGCTCGATAGGGGTGTCGAGGATGACGGGGCGATTCTCGAACTGGCCGAGTCGGAAAGGAGAACGTTGGTGACGCGGGATGTGGAACTAGCGGAGCACGCCGAGGAGTCCATTCTCATCGAATCGCTCGACGTAACAGACCAGTTGGGTGAACTGCGGGACCACGGATTTTCCCTCTCGCTGTCCGAGCCAACCCGGTGTTCGGACTGCAACGGGCGGTTGGTTCGGCAGCGTGGAGAAGGTGGAGAGAACGAGGTGCGTGGTGAGCACGAAGGGCACGGAGAACGCGGCGAGCACCGGGAGCACGAGGAGAGACCGGAACACGTTCCCGACGGAAAACCGGTGTGGCGCTGTCAGAACTGTGGAAAATATTTCTGGAAAGGGAGTCACTGGGAGTCGGTCGAAGAGACGCTTTCGGAACGCTAACGGTTGGACTGCCAGCGGTCACAGGCGTCCATATCCGCCATCTGTCTGTCGTGTAGCCCGCAGTAGGGCGTCATGCCGGAATCGGTGCGGACGTAATCGAAGTGAGTGCAGTTGCCACAGTAGGCGTCCGTTGGGTCCGTCCGGGCCGAAGGACGAGGCTGGTTGGTATCCATCGGTGATGCAATGTCGTTGCTCGCTGCACCGCCGTCACTGACGGGGTCGGCGGTCGGTTCCGCTCCAGTCGGTCCGTCACCGAAGACGCCGATGCCGCCCAGCCCGTGCGGTTTCTCGACTTCGACGATTTTCGTCTCGCCCTTGCGCGTGACTTCCATCGTGACGGTTCCGCCGGGGTCGTTTCGCGTCTTGAAGTTGACGATGGCGGTGAACAGACACCAGAACGTCGTGATGAGACCGACGAAGTAGACGGCGGTGACGGGCAGCGTGAGGTGTTGGCCGTGGCCGCGCCAGTGTTGCGGATAGGCGTACCAAAACATGGCGACACCGAGAATCGTGATGCTGGACCCGATGGCCGCCGCCGCACGTACGCGGTCACTCGTCGTCGGAAGGACAGCGAACACGCCGATAAAAACGGCGGGAACGCCCAATCCGGCGGAGATTCCGGCGAGTTTGTACGAGCCGTAAGAATCCAATCCGAACGCCGCAAAGAAATTCGTCGTCGCCGCGAGGATTCCCACGACGGCGAGCAACGACCCGACGAGAAACAGACCGATACCGAGATAGAGACGTCGGGGGCGTTTTTTCACGCCGCCGTGGCCTTCGTACGTTTCCCCGAGGCTTGTCATGTGTCTGCCATTGGAGTCCGGGTACTAAACTACTGCGTCAGACAGCCATCAGAATTGTTATATTTGACCGCGATTGGAGGTCAGAAATCGGGCGCCGAGTCGGGGTATCTGATTATTCAAAGCTCTGATTGGTTTGGCCAATTCCGAAAGCTACTATTGGTGTTCGGATACCCACTGGACAACCGCATGATGGCTAGCGACTCGGTCATTTCGTTCTGGCCATTCAGTGAAGAACCGGGAAGCGTGTCCTTCAAACGTCGATTACTGTGCCTTCCGAGTGGGGAGAGAGGCGATGGTTTGGCCCTTCACAGTGTACGATGTCCCCAGTATTTCCCCCTTATTGAGGTTGTACTCCGTATCCACGTACATCTTGTTTGTCGAATCATGAACATACAAGAGTTCAAAGCCGAATGAGACCGTTCCTCCTCCTAATTCACCCAAATCATCAATTTCGAACACCGAATAATTGTGGTCCGTATAGAAATGAATCGGTTGATTTGGGCCGTAATTGGGATGGTTAATCAGAGAAATTTCCTCGAATTGAGAACCTTCCGGAGGTGCTCTCATTTTCATCTTTAATTTTGTCATCTTCGTATGGTGCTCGTGTGATATCGAGAAACGAACACGGATGTGTGATTTGTGTGCTGATACCGGTACACGCACAGTATTCGGTTCGATCGAGAAAACCGTGAGTTGTTCCCCACCCGTAGTATAAACTAGATCAGTCTTCTCCCCGACGTGCTTAATCTTAGGATTCGAGAGGGTTTTGTGAACATTCAGTGAGAAATTACCAAGAGAAGCCCCACCGAGTGCAAGTGTACCTGTACCGCCAAGCATGGCCAGATACTGTCTTCGTTTCATGGATATACTGAGGTGTTATTTGGTAAATGTCTTGTCCCAGCTAATTAGAGCAAAACCTGGAGCAAGACGGTCTACTTGGTGGCGGACTGGTAGATACGTTGAAATGTGGCGATTGAGTGGGCTTCGTCGTCCACGGCAGAAGCGGTAGGCCGGTGACGCAACCGCCGGAAAATCGCCGCATTGACACAACCGCCAGAATCAGCAACCGACACAGACCACAGGTACCTGCCGGTGACACAGCCACCAGTCGCTAGCACACTCTCCGGAAAATCTTTGATTTTCCGGGCCGAGGAACCCCCGAATGGGGGTGACGTTGGTTTTTGGTCCAGATTTTGCCAGGGAGGCGGGCGAGAGCGAGCGCGAATCGCGCTCGCTCTCGCCCACCGACCGCAGCAAAAGGTGGGTTCGAAACACATAATCCGCGCCCGCGCAAACGCCACGATATGGCCGACGATAACGAAGACGAGGGACCCGCCGCCGAACTCGGTGACGGTGAACCCGTCGATGGTGCACCTATCGCGCGGATTTCTTCACGGCTGTTCTGGCCCATTCAGAAGAGCGAAATCGTACGACGAGAAGGCGACAAAACGATTCGAACGCCGGATGGACCACAGCAACTTGGCGAGATATTGGAGGACGTGGATATGACGTACTTCCAGACCGAGCGGGCGTTCACGGGCGCGGTTCGTGACGTTATCGGTAGCGGTCCGATTCCGACCGCCGACGATTCGTGAACTTCTCCCGAAACGTCGAGGGCGGGTCGTTCGGTCTCTCGTGGGTGCAGTTGACGTTCCTCGTCGGGGCGATTATCACGGTTTCGTGGTCGTACCTGCCGAGTACGGGCGGTAGTTTAAACCTGCGTGTCGTTCGGGATACGACGCTGTACATCGTCATTCCCGGCTTCCTCGCGGTGACGCACGGCCGCCACCTCGGCTATCAGGTGAACCGAAAAGCGATACGCAACACGGTGATTCTCGCGGCGTTCGTGCTGCCGATTTACATCGTCGGGTCGTCGCTGCCGACCATTCGGACGTACTATCCGATGTGGGAGACGAGCGCTGCGCTCGGAAGCTTTCTCCCCCACTCGATAAAGCAGTTCATCGTCGTGCTCGCAGCCGAAACGTACTACCGCGGCTTTCTCTGTGTCGGCCTGCGAACAGTCGGCTACAAGAGCGCCTTCGTGAGCCCGATAATCTACGTGTTCCACCACTTCGGTAAGCCGCCGGTCGAAGTCCTGCTATCGGGACCGACGGACGTGCTGTTCGGCATCGTGGACTTCAACTGCGACTCGTTGCTCCCGTCGGTCATGGCCCACGGAATCGGGCTGATGGTCCTCGACTGGCTAGTGCTTCACAAACCGCTGATTGCACCGGATACGGTGCTTCACTGGCTTTCGTGGATTCCGGTGCATCTGTGATGGCCGATTTCCCGATGGTGGCCGATTTCCTCGTTCGGAACGTTCAATCCGCCCGCAGAGAAAGCCCCAACACGTGATGTTCGGCATGGTCGAGCGGGTGGAAGACGAGATATCCCCGATGGCAGCCCTTGGGATTGCCATCGTCGCGATTAGCACGAGCGCGATTCTCATCGAACTCAGCCACGCACCGAGCATCATCAAGGCGTTTTATCGGTCGCTGTTCACGACGCTCCTGCTCGCGCCGCTCGCACTCACGCGGTATCGGGACGACCTGCGAACGTTTTCGCGGCGGGATTTGTTCATCGCCGTCATCACGGGATGTGCCCTCGCTGCCCACTTCATCGCGTGGTTCGCGAGTCTGGACTGGACGACGGTTGCGGCGTCCGTGACGCTCGTCCAATCCCAACCGCTGTTCGTCGCGTTCGGCGCGTGGGCGCTGTTGGATGAACGTGTTTCCCGACGGACGATGGTCGGGATTTTCATCGCACTGATTGGAATGGTGGCGATGTCGTTGAGCGGTCTGCTCTCGAACGCCGTCGTCGCCGGACAGCGCCCACTGTACGGAAACGGATTGGCAATCGTCGGCGCAATTGCGGCGGCGGGGTACGTCCTCGCTGGGCGGTCGCTCCGCCAACGAGTGTCGCTGATTCCGTACGTCACGGTCGTCTACGGTGTCGCCACGGTGGTCTTGTTCGGGGCCGCACTGACCAGCGACGCGACAGTCGCGCTCACGGCGTACCGACCGACGGAGTGGTTTCTCTTTCTCGGGATGGCAATCGGGCCGGGCATCTTCGGCCACACGATAATCAACTGGGCACTGAAGTACGTCGAATCGAGCGTCGTGAGCGTCACACTCCTCGGTGAACCTGTCGGGAGTACGATTCTCGCCGTGTTCATCCTCGGACAGCTACCGGGGGTCGCAACCGTCATCGGCGGTGCCGTCGTCCTCGGCGGGATTTACGTCGCTTCGACCGGACGGGAAAGCGGTCAGTCCTGATTTCAGTACTCCGGTCGCTCCTCGTACTCGATGGGGTCGCGCACGCCGACGTTTTGGAACGCCTGAAGCCGAAGCGCACACGAGTCACAGGTTCCGCAGGCAGGTTCCTCCGCGCGGTAGCAACTCCACGTCAGTTCGTACGGCACGTCGAGTTCGACGCCGCGCTCGGCGATATCCGTCTTCCGGAACTCGACGAACGGTGCGACGAGTTCGATGTTCGTCTCGTCCTTCGTTCCGGTATCGACCACGCCCTGAAACGCCTCGAAGAACTCGGGTCTGCAGTCCGGATACCCCGAAAAGTCCTCGCTGTGTGCACCGATGAAGACGGCCTCACAGTCGTTCGCTTCCGCACAGGAAACCGCCATCGAGAGCAGGTTCGCGTTTCTGAACGGGACGTAGGTGTCAGGAACTTCGTCGCTCTCCAAGTCGGCGTCCTCCACGTCCATCCCGTCGTCGGTGAGGCTCGAACCGCCGATTGTGGCGAGGTGGCTCGTCTCGACGTGCAGGAACCCCGCGCCGAGTTCTTCGGCCTGTCGCTTTGCACAATCGAACTCCTTCGTCTCGGTTCGCTGGCCGTAGGACGTGTGCAGGAAGTACGGTTCGTACCCCTGCTCGCGTGCTTCGTAGGCGGCCGTCGCGCTGTCCATCCCGCCGGAAGCGAGGATGACGGCACGTTTTTCGGTTTGTTCGTCCGTTGCAGTCGAGTCGTCGGATGAATCACTTCGTGTCATGAGTATCGTCTTTCGTGTTCAGGTTCCGGGCGCGTCGTTCCAGAGGTCCACGTGCAGGCGTGGCGTGTATCGATAACCGTACTCCATCGCCAGTTCGGCGACCCGTTCGCGGGTCTCGTCCAACCCTTCGCGGGTCGCTCCTTCCGGCATCAACAGAACGTCCGTGTCGGACAGTGGTTCGTCGGCGGCGTCACGAACCGCTGAAACCAGTTCCTCTATCTCTTCGAGGTCGGACTCGTCCGTGACGACGAACTTCAGTTGGGTTTCGTGCGCGTCCACGAGGGCCGCGAGCGTCTCCACGTCGATTCGTCGCTCCTCGTGGCGTTCCTCCCACTCGCCGTCACCCTTCGGGTCGTTCTCCGGCGTCGGTGTCGAGGACGCGAGTTTCGGGCTGACACTCGCCAAATCGATGGATGCGTCCGGGAGAATCGTCCCGTTCGTCTCCACCGTCGTGTGGTAGCCCAACTTCGAGAGTCGGTCGAGCAGGGTCACGGACTCCTCGTGCACGAGCGGTTCGCCCCCCGTGAGGACGACGTGGTTCGCGTCGTAGGATTCGACTTCCGCGACGATTTCGTCCACGGTCATCCCCGCGTGTGTCGGTTCCCACGAGGTGTGATACGAATCGCAGAACCAGCACCGAAGGTTACAGCCGCTCGTCCGGACGAACACGCTCGGCGTCCCCGCGAGTTTGCCCTCGCCCTGCAACGAGTAGAACAACTCGTTGATGGGAAGCGACGGTTCGTCCGAACCTGCTTCCCCATTGCGTTCGGTTTCCTGCCGCTCGGTCGCGTTCACGGGCATTGTCAGACCTGCCCGCCACAGAGTTCGGCGGTCTCGCTTACCTGTACCGCGACCTCCGAAACGTTCTCCGGTAGTTCCTCCATGAACCGGCGTTCCAGTTCGAGGCTCATCACCTCGGCCGTCGGCGGGTCTTCGAAGAGGACGACGGCCGCCTCGTCGCCGCTTTCCTCGAACGCCTCCACCAGCGGGTCGCCGTTCTGGAGGAGGAACATGTGGTCCCACTCGGAGAGTATCGAAGTAATATCACCTTTGTCCACGACCCACCCTTCCTCGGTGAGTTCGCCGACGACCGTCACCTCTATCTCGTAGTTGTGGCCGTGTGGTCGGCTACATTTCCCGTCGTGGTGTAGCAAGCGATGCCCGGCACTGATGCGAATCGGACGGTCGCGCCCGATGTGTAGCGTTCGTTCCGGAGATGATTCGAGTAGCGATTCAATCATATTCGAAGATTATCGAGAGAATACTTAAAGGGCATCACTCCGGGCTGGTCCGTTCGTTGCCATCTAGGCAGACTTGACTCAGCGGGTTCGTTAATGGTGTAGCAAACTGCCGCTCTCGGGAGATGTTGTGAAACGACGTAACGCTGTTTCACTAACTAGTATCTTTATTGCAGTAGTGAGATGGATGTAACGCATGGAAAGTACCACGGAGTGGACTAACCCACTCAGTATCCTGGGTTTTGCTATTGTCATAATCGCAATCATTGCATTTATACTTGCGTTTCAACATCCATTGTGCCTCGCTCAAGCAGGTCAAGCGGGTGGCTCCTGTGGCCCAAATGTCAATTATTGGGGTCCGGGTTTGTTAGCGTTGATTGCAGGAGCTGCTCTCGCAGTAATTGGGAAACGACTGGCTGAACCGACCTCTTAGACTTACACGATGAGACTGGAAGACGTTGGAAGGAGTGCTCGGCGGGATTCGAACTCGCCGAGACGGTCCGGGCTGCGACTCGTCTGCTCAAATCCCTGAGCGTTCGCTTTTCCTCATTTCATTCGGAAAATGCTCCGTCAGGGATTCGAACCCTGGTCCTTGCCGTGAGAGGGCAAGATGATTGGCCGGACTACACCAACGGAGCGTGTGTACTCTTTCGTAATCCCACGGACCGTTTAACAGTTGCGTTTTCGTAGCGCCGTGGCGCTGTCTGTCACATTCAGGAGCGGGAACACGCATCGCTCTCGGTATCGCTATCAGCGAAAAATATCCCTCGTCGTCAGCGGTCGAGCGGCGACCCGGCGGCGTCCGGTTCGTGGCCGTCGAGGCTGATGATGTTCTCGCGGCCGACGCGGAGTTTGCTGATTTCGCCGTCCTCTTCCATCTCCGAGAGGAGCATGCTGACTTTGGATTTCGACCAGCCGGTTTCGTCAACGATGTTGACCTGCTTCATCCGGCCGCCGTTCTCACGGAGGAGTTTCTTCACCCGCGCCTCGTCGGTCAGCAGTTCTTCGTCACTGACTGCGGGTTCGGCGGGGGGAGCACCCGATTTGGTAGCAGCTGCTCCGCCACCACCGCCACCGCCGCCACCGCCGCCCGGTGTGCTACGGCCGGACGAGAGGGAGCCAAGACTACCCTGTCGCCACATGAACACCGCGACGAGGCCGATGAGGAGGAGAATAACGGCGATAAACAACATCATCGGCGTTCCCGAATTGGATTTCTGATTGCCATCTCCAGGGAGAACACTGCTGTTGTTCGTGGCCGTCGTCGTGGTCGTTGTGCTACTCGATTGGGGAGGGGAAGTAAACTTCACAAGCGGGTGCTGGTCGGTGAATTCGTATGGACCGACCCAGGAAACAGACGTGCTTTCTGCCAACGTGTTTCCGGACATATTCACTCCCTTCATCGGTCGAACTTTCTTGAACGTCATTCCGTCCGCGTGGTTGATGACGAGCGTTTGGTTTTTGCCGATATAGAGACCGCCTTTGAACACGTCGCCGATATTCGTGGTGTTGCCGCTCCCGTACGCGAACGAGGACCACGTGAACGACATTTCAACGATGCCCCGGTCGATATCTTTTGCCGGTCCAACTTTCTTGGTGAAGGCACGTTTCGAAAAGTTACTGGCGGCCATCTTCCGTTTCGTTCGGTTGTTCGCCGCTGACGTCAGATTGATGGCGTTTTGCCTGAAATTCTTGTACAGTTTGGTGTCATTATTGTTGAAATCATTTGCAAACTCTTTGAACTGTTTCTGGTCTTGTTTGCTATTCAACGTTTTCTCGTAGCGAAACGTCCAGCGGGCATCAGCGCTGTTCTTATAGACGAAAATATGAAATTCGACATCATCGAACTCCTGGGAAGTGGTGATCTTTTGCGGAGTCGTCGTTGCACTGCTCTGGCCCATCCCGGGGGCGGGAAGGAGCGCGACGAGTAGCACCGTGATGAGGCCGACAGCCAGGAGCCGTCTCATGTACCTTATCGTCCATGGCCGGATATAAAAGACCTTGTGACGTGAGGCCGTCAACGAACTATGTTACCATTGCACACTATTTTTTCCGGGGACTGCCACGTTTGTTCGTCCTCGCGGGGGTCGGAATCGAGGACGACGAGGTCCGCACGATACCCCTCCTCGACCAGTCCGACATTCGATAGTCCGAGGAGGTCGGCCGCGTTGACTGTCGCTGCCTCCAGTGCTGCTTCGGGCGACATACCGTACTCGACCATCAGTTCGAGTTCTTCGGGAATGTCGGCATGGAAGTTGAACGGCGTTCCGGCGTCGGTTCCCATCGCAATCGGTACGTCGGCGTCGATTGCGTACTCGAAGGCGTCCGCAACCGAGTCGATGGCGTCCTCGCCTTTCTTGACCGCATATTCTGGGATGCCCGCTTCCGTCCCGTTTTCGACGATTCCGTAGGACGCCTTCGCTGTCGGGACCCAGTAGGTTCCCCGATCAGCCATCATCTCCGCCGCTTCGCGGTCCATAAACGTCCCGTGTTCGATACTCGAAATACCGGCACGAACGGCATTTTTGATGCCTTCAGTTCCGTGTGCGTGGGCTGCCGTCGGCACGTGTTTCGCGGCGGCAGTCTCCACAAGCGTTGTGAGTTCCCCTTCGTCCAGTTCGGGTGAACCAGTAATCGCGCCATCCGTCAGGACGCCGCCGGTTGCCATGCATTTCACCACGTCCGCACCGCGCTTGAGCTGTTCGCGGACTGCTTTTTCACCTCCGCCTCGCCGTCGGCTTCGCGTCCGAACCAGTGGCCGTGGCCGCCAGTCATCACGACGTTTTGGCCGCAGGCGACGATTCGGGGCCCCTCGATGAGTCCGGTTTCAACCGCGTCTGCGGCGTCGAGTGCGAGCGTCGTCGGCGAACCAAGGTCACGAACTGTTGTCACCCCCGCGTGGAGGGCATCACGCAGGTTCGAGACTGCGCGATAGGACAGCATCATCTCGCTGTCGTGGTCCAGCGTCGTTACGTCCGGCCGACCGTCCATCGACGAATGTATGTGTGAGTCGATGAGACCCGGTGCGACGAACTTCCCGCTCACGTCGATTTCTTCGTCAGCGTCCGGTACGTCCCCCACCGAAACGATTTCGCCGTTTTCAACCGCGATGTCCGCCTCTCTAATCCCGTTCGCGTCAACGACATCCCCACCGCGAAGTACGAGCATGGCAGGTGTGAGACGCGCTGACGTGATAATCCTCTGGGTCGCGGCAGGGTAAGACCCCTCGATTCGTTAGGGGAAAGAAGGAATTCACTCGACTGTGAACGGAGGTGTATGACCGAGACCGAGAACACGAGAACAGCGTTGGTAACCGGTGCGAGTTCGGGAATCGGGCAGGCGACTGCCCACGCGCTCGCAAACGAGGGAATGAACGTCGCGCTCGCCGCGAGACGTGAGACGGAACTGGCCGACATCGCAGAAGCGGTGAAATCCGAGTACGATGTCGAGACGACGGTTTGCCCGACCGACGTGCGCGACGAGGACGCCGTCGCGTCGATGGTCGAAAAGACAGTTTCCGCGTTCGGCGGTCTCGACGTGCTCGTGAACAATGCCGGACTCGCACGCGGGGAAGACGTTGAAGACCTCTCGACGGAAGAGTTTCACGCTATGCAGGAGACGAACGTCGATGGCGCCTTTTTCACCACGCGGGCCGCGCTCCCGCATCTCCGTGAGTCGGCCGGCAACCTGATTTTCGTCGGCAGTTTCGCCGGGCAGTTCCCTCGGCCATCCAACCCCGTTTACGCTGCGACGAAGTGGTGGGTGCGCGGGTTCGCACACAGTCTCGAAGGGGAAATCGGCGAGGACGACGTGGCTGTCACGGTCGTCAACCCGTCCGAAGTCCGAACGGAGTTTGGGTCCGAATCCGGCGAATCGTTCGCGGAGCGATTCGAACCCGGAAGCGTTACCGAACCGGAGGATATCGCAAATGCAATAGCGTTTGCGGCAAGTCAAAGAAGTTCGACTATCAGTGAAATCGACGTGTACCGCCGGGACAAGTTTGCGGACTTCTGATTATCCGTACCCTTCATACTGGAGATGGTCCTCCGGGACGCCGAGGTCCTTCGCCGCGCTGGCGAGCATCGACACCATCGCGTTGACGCCGCAGGCGTACACTTCGAGGTTGCTGGGGTCGATTCGTGCGTCGATATCATTCGCCGGTTCGGTCACGAACTGGGCGAGATCATCCGAGAGATTTTCCTTCGTGCCATCGACGAGATATTTCACGAGTGTTTGCTGGACGTAATCGGTTTCGCCATCCCAGTCCGTGAGATACTCCTCGCGCGAACAGGTCGGGATGAAGTGGAAGTTCTCGTGTTCGTCATCCAGTTGTTGAAACTCCTCACGGAACGCCAAATCGTCCTTCCACGACGCGCCGAGGAATAGCCACAAATCCCGTTTCTCCCCCTCGTACTCGTCGCGTCCCTCTTCGAAGGTGTATTCTATCATGCTCCGAAGCGGTGCGACACCTGTCCCGGTGGCGAGAAAGACCATATCCCGGCCGGACGGTTCTTCGAGGACGAACTCCCCGTTCGGCCCGCGAATCGTCACCGTCTCGCCTTCCTCGATATCCTCGAACAGTTTCGACGTGAGCCGTCCGTGTGGTACCCGTCGAATGCAGAGTTCGACGCCGTCACTGTTCGGCGAACTGGCGATGGAATACACACGAGGCGTATGTTCATACCGCATCGTGGTGTACTGGCCGGGAACGAAGTCGAACTCCTCGTCCATCTCGATACGCAGGCTCATCAAGGACGAATAGGGGCGCTGATAGCGGTCCTTCAGCGACGAGAGTTCTGTCAGTAGGTTTTTGTGTTGCTCCTCGTTCTCTTCCAGCCTCGAAATCATCTCGTCCCAGTCCATGTCGTCGGATTCGACATCGTCGGCCCAGTCGTCGTGCCCGTCTATCCGCAGCAGTTCGGCGGCACGTTCGACGACACGCTCGGTACGGTCTTCATCGAGATGCGTCCGCTCCGCAATTTTTGCGGAGTCCGTCACCATCGGAAGTTCTTCGGCCCGTCTGTGTTGTGAATGCTGTGATGGAATCTCCATGGCCGCGCTGGTTACAACGATGCATGCGAGCGATAAAACGCTTCTCGCTATTTCCCACTGTGATAAAGCTATCCGACAATTCGTCGGACGGTATTCGAGCGCGTCAGCGACCTTCTATTCGAGCGCGTCGGCGACCTTCTGAATCGGGTGGGGCGGTTCCGCACCCTGCCAGTCACCGAGTTGCGTCCGGCAGGACGCACCCGGCGCGACGACTTCGTTTCCGTCGCTTTCCTCGACCTGCTCGAACAGAATCGACCCGACTGCCTTGCTCATCGAGAAGTGTTCAGCTTCGTAACCGAAACTGCCCGCCATGCCACAACAGCCACTGTCGAGGGCGTCCACCTCGTAACCTGCGCTGCGGAGGACGGCCGCGGCGTGGGCGTCCTTCTTCGTCGCCTTCTGGTGACAGTGGCCGTGGTAGGTCAACGACCCATCGCCCGACAGCGGCAGGTCGAACTCGAACGTATCGAGATACTCACAAACCCCGTACGAATTCTCGGCGAGGTGGCGCACCGATTCGCCCGAGAGCAAGTCGAGATAGTCCGACTGGAACATCACTGCGTCGGACGGTTCGACGACGACCACGTCCCAGCCGTCACGAACGAACGGCGTGAGTGCGTTCACGTTTTTCTCGGCCTGCTTCCGTGACGTATCGAGCATTCCCTTCGAATGGGCCGGTCTGCCGCTCCCGGCGACGTCCGTTGGAATTCTGACGTGCACGCCCGCCGCTTCGAGCACCCGAACTGCGGCTTTCCCAGCCTCCGGGTGGTTGTAGTTCGTGTACGTGTCCGGGAAGAGTAGCACGCGGCGGGTCGCGTCGTCCTCGGAAACGCGCGTCCCGCGCTCGGCGAACCAATCTTCGAGGGTCTCGCGGTGGAACGTCGGCAGACTCCGGTCGCTGGCAATCCCGAGCAGTTCTTCGGCGAAAAACCGTGCCCCCGGTAATTCCGTCGCCCAGTTCGAGACGGGCGCGAGCGCGCTTCCAATTGCGGAGAATCGTCCGATGTTACCGAACAGGTGGTCTCGCAGGTTCAGCCCGTGTCGCTCGTGGTACTCGTGTTCGACTTCGGCTTTCAGCTTCGCCATGTCAACGCCGGACGGACAGTCCCGAGCACAGCCCTTGCAGCCGATACAGAGGTCCATCACCTCGTGCATGAACTCCACATCGAACTGCTCTTCGTCCGAGAGGGAACCGCTCATCGCTTGCCGAAGCATGTTTGCTCGACCGCGCGTGCTCGTGATTTCTTCGTCCGCCGCACGGTAGGTCGGACACATCACGCCGCCGGTGACCTCCTGCCCACCGCGACAGCCACCACAGCCGTGACAGAGTTCGACCATCCCCTCGAAGCCGTTATCGTTCTCCCAGTTGAGCATGGGGTCGAAGCCGGAATCGAACTCGTAGCCGGGGTCGAACCGCAGATTCTCGGTCATATCCACATCGCCACAGACCTGTCCGGGGTTGAGCAACCAGTCCGGGTCGAAGGCGGATTTCAGGTCGCGGAAGACGTTCCAGACGTGCTCGCCGTACAGCTTCCGGTTCCACTGCGTGCGGGCGCGGCCGTCGCCGTGTTCGCCCGAGACGCTGCCGCCGTACTCGACCACGAGGTCGGTGACGGCGTCCGCGATGGATTCCATCTGGTTCACCCCCGCCGGACTCTTCGTATTGACGAGCGGGCGGATGTGCAGACAGCCCGGCCCGGCATGAGCGTAGATACTGGCAAACGTGTCGTTGTCTTCGAGCACCTGCTGGAAGTCGGCAACGTACTCGGGCAGGTTCTCCGGTGGGACCGCCGCATCCTCGATGAACGAGATGTGTTTTGCGTCCGTCGTCCGCGAGAGCAGGATTGGCAGACCGGATTTCCGCAGCTTCCAGAAGCGGGCGCGTTCGTCCTTGGCGTGGGCTTCCATCATGGAGAACGCACGTTTCCCTTCACGGGCTTCCCGAAGCGACGCGACCTTTTCACGGCCGTCTTCATCGTCCGTTGCGTAGAACTCCACGAGCAGCACCGAGTCGGTTCCTTCGGGAAGCATCTCCACCACGTCGTGGAACTCCTCCGTATCGCTGGCAAGGTCGATGAGCACGTCGTCCAACACCTCCACGGCCGCCGGGCCGTGGTCGAGAATCGGCGCAACGTCCTCCATTGCGTCGTTCAAACTCCCGTAGGTCAACAGCGCCATCGCCTTCGTTTCGGGGACGGGTTCGAGACTCACCGTTGCCTCCGTTATGATAGCCAGCGTGCCCTCGCTTCCGGCGAGCAAGCGCGCGAGATTGACGTGGCCCTCCTCGGCTTCCTCGGCGAGTCTGTCGAGGTTGTAGCCGGACACGTTGCGCTTGAGTTGCGGGAACACTTCCTCGATAGCCTCGGATTCCTCCTCGATGATTCGCAGGACTTCGGCGTAGATTCGCCCTTCGAGGGAAGCGTCTTCTGCATCTTCCGCACCGTCCCGAAGCTCCTCCAGCGACGTTTCACCGAATCGGGTTACCGTGCCGTCCGCGAGGACGACCTCACATTCCTCGACGTAGGCGTCGGTCTTCCCGTACTTCAGCGAGTGCGAGCCAGTCGAGTTGTTGCCGATTGCACCGCCGAGGGCGCTCTTGTCCCCCCACGCTGGGTCGGGGGCGAACTTCAGTCCGTCCCCAGCGAGTGCCGCGTTCAACTCCCCGAGAATGATGCCCGGTTGGGCGCGGGCAGTTCGTTCCTCCACGTCGAACTCCAGCAAGTCGGCCATGTGCCGAGTGAAATCCAGCACGACAGCCTCGTTGACCGATTGACCGGCGAGACTCGTGCCGCCGCCGCGCGGCAGCACCGGTATCTCGCGCTCGGCGCAGTACTCCATGACTGCGGCCACGTCGTCCGTTGACGTCGGGAAGACGACGCCGATGGGCGTCACCTCGTAGGCGCTCGCGTCAGTCGCGTACAACTGTCGGGAGTACTCGTCGAACCGAACCTCCCCGTCCACCAATTTTACGAGGTCCGAGACCAGTCCAGTACGCGCGACCGAATCCGAATGATAATCGTAGTTCGCGCGGTCGTCGCGGGCGGCCTCGCCCGCGTCACGTGTTGCCATAGTAGGCCGTATGGAAGGCGAACCGAAAAGTCATACGGGCCTCGGCAAACACGGCGAACGCGAAATGGAGCCGAGTTTGGTGTTGGTACCTTCCCAATCGTAGTATTTCCCGTAACCCGTCTTCTTTTGCCGACTGGTTCCCAATCCTCTTCCAATGACTCTCACGAAGCGGATCATCCCGTGTATCGACGTGGATTTGGACGATGACGGGAATCCGGCGGTGTACACTGGTGTCAATTTCGAAGATTTGCAGTACACGGGCGACCCGGTCGAGATGGCGCGCCAGTACAACGAGGCGGGCGCGGACGAATTCGTCTTTCTCGACATCACGGCCAGTGCGGACGGCCGCGAGACGATGCTGAACGTGGTCTCTTCGGTCGCAGACGAGGTGTTCATCCCGCTGACCGTCGGCGGCGGGATTCGAACCCGCGAGGATATCAAGGAGACGCTACGCGCCGGGGCGGACAAGGTGTCCATCAACACCGCTGCGCTGGAGCGCCCGGAACTCGTTACGGAGGGGGCGACGGCGTTCGGCAGTCAGTGCATCGTCATCAGCGTGGATTCCCGCAGACGCTTCGACGAAGAAGGAGAGCACTACGAGCAGGTGGATGGCGAATCCTGCTGGTTCGAGTGTACGGTCAAAGGTGGCCGCGAGGGAACCGGCATCGACGTGGTCGAGTGGGCGAAGGAAGCCGAATCGCGCGGTGCGGGCGAGCTATTTGTCAACTCCATCGACGCGGATGGGACGAAGGACGGTTATGACGTACCGCTGACGAAGGCCGTCTGCGATTCGGTTTCGACGCCCGTTATCGCCTCGTCTGGCTGTGGCGGTCCGGAGGACGCCTATGAGGTATTCACTGACGCGAACGCGGACGCGGCGCTCGCGGCGTCCATTTTCCACTTCGGCGAGTACTCGATTCGGGAGGTAAAGGAGTACCTCGCGGAGCGTGACGTGCCGGTTCGGTTGTGACACTCACGCCTCGGCGTGAATCACCCGAGCGGAAACGAAGCTGAAACCAAAAACCGAAACTTCAGGCGCTCGTGAACGCCTCGCGGAAGGCGCTCGTTTTGTCTTTGACGTTCTCTGCTCCCGCCTCCAATGCATCGATAGGGTCAACCCCGTCCTCGGTTTTGATAGTGAGGAGTGGGTCGGTCTGTCCACCCGACTGCTCGGGGTTCAAGTCGTAGGTCGCCGCGGCGACGCCCTCGGTTTCGAGGAGTGCGCCCTTCAGCACGTTCATGAAGGTGTGGTCCTCGCCCCCAATTTCGATCAGGAGTTCCGTATCGCTCTTCTCGATAACCCGCAGTTCCATACCACAGAATTCACCATTCTCGCGTTTCAATCTTGCGAACGCGTATTTCAGTTCGTGATCACGAACGCGTGCTTCCGCGTTCACAAATCTGCCAACTGGTTGGTCGATAGTCGAACTGGCCTCGACCACCGATTCGACCCGATTGCATCCACGCTCAGCGAGTGGGAAAATGGAAACGCGAGTTCGTGGTTAGAAGTGGGTTTTCGAGCCGAAGTATATCACGACGACGAGGAAAATCCACACCGCGTCCACGAAGTGCCAGTACATCGAGACAGTCGTTATCGAGACGTGCCGATCCGCCGAGTACTGTCCGGCGAGCGAGCGAATCAAGAGGATGCTCAGCGAGTACTGCACCCATCGTCACGTGGAGACCGTGAAGGCCGGTCAGACCGAAGAATGCGCTGTTGAACACTCCACCGGTGAGCGTGAAGTGCTTTTCCATGATGAAGTCGTAGTACTCATATATTTGTCCGCCGACGAACAGGAGACCGAGGGCGAGCGTCGTTGCGAGACCGGCGATGAACTGTTGTCGCTTCCCCTTTCGGAGTTGGATGTGCGCCCAATGGATGGTGACACTGCTGACGAGCAGCAACACGGTGTTGATGAACACGATGTTGCTGACGACGTCCGGAACTCCTCCGATCTTTGGCGGCCATGTACCCGTCCGGACGAAGAAGTAATAGACGAACCCAGCACCGAACGTTGCGATTTCGGTGCAGAGGAACATTATCATCCCATAGCGCAAGGCGGTCGACCCCGACCCGTGCGAGTCCTTGCTCCAGAAGTGTTTGACGAATGCGTGGTACACCCAACCGTACAATCCAGTGAGGAAGACTGCGGCGGCACAGATGAACACGACGGGACCGATGTTCGGTCCAACCATGGTGTTCCCACCGTGTCCAAGAACGAACAATGCGGCACCGATGTAGAACCCTGCTGCGCCACATGCCGTTATAATGGGCCACCACGTCGCTTCGCCGAAGCCTTTCGGCCAGTCTTCGACGGCCGGGAGATGATGGCCATGCTCCTCTGTCGAATCGTCCGTTACCGTCATACAGAGATGGTTACGGCCCGACTACTAAAAATGCACCCAAAGGCCTTCGACAAAGGAACTGTTGTAAGTGATTTCACTATACCTGAGTCATCACTCAAAAATCATCAGCAAAACGGAAAATGCCCAGTTTCAGGCTGCCGTGCCGTTACCGCTCGAACTGTTGTTGCCGCCCGCAGTGTTGTTACCGGCCGCCGTACTGTTGTTTCCACCCGCAGTGTTGTTGCCCGCGCTGCTCGAACTGCCACCCGAGTTCTTCTTCTTCTGTTGTTTCAGCCACGCTTTATAGTCCTTGTTCGAGACGACTTTGAGCTTACTCAGCATCTGGGAGTGACCGACACCACAGTACTCTGCACAGTACACTTCGTACGTCCCTTCCTTCGTGAGCTTCGATTTGATGGTGTTCGTTTGACCCGGGATTGCGTCCTGCTTTAACCCGAGTTTGGGGACGTGGAACGAGTGTATCCAGTCCGTGGAGGTGACGTTGAAATATATCGGTCTGTCTTTCGGAAGGACGAGCGTCGTCGCGCCCGTGATGTTTTGGTCGGGGTAGTTGTAGGTCCAGACGTACCGCGAACCGACGACTTCGACGTTGACCGCGTTCGGCTCTTTGTTCATCGCTTGCTTGTGCGTTACCGTGACGTACTGGTTTGCCATGACGCCGTAGGATGCGTAGCCGACGAACAGGAGGACGATTGCCGTTGCGACGGTCCACGTGATTTCGAGTCGCCGATTCTCCTTTGTCGGTTTCGGCTCGTCGTTGTTGCGGAACTTCCACACGGTGTAGATGAGGATTCCCTCAACGAGCACCGAGATGGGGATCGCTGCGTACAGCAACTGTTTGTTGAGCGTCCGAATCAGGGAGTCAGTCGTCGAATTGTAGGCCGCTACAGGGTCGACAGCGACTGCGAGGAACACCGCCCCGAGCGTTGCGACGAACGCTATCCGCTTGGAATCCATATTGCTCTAGGCTTCGGAAGTGACCCATAAATATGTGCTGCCTTTGTCGTCGCCGCAAGTCGGATGGCCTAAGTACGCGGGGATAGAATTTGGCGAACAACGGTGCCATTGCAGAATTCCTCATCTGGACGGTTCGAACGTGCACTGACAGTGACAGCAGTCGGCGTCTATCTGCTGGTCGTTGTCGGTGCGACGACATCTCTCGTCAACGCCGTCTCCGCGTGCCCGACGTGGCCCGCCTGCAATGGCCATTGGCTCATTCCATTTCACCACCCAAAACTCATCATCGCGTGGACCCATCGCGTCGTGGCGCTCATCGTCGGTCTGCTGTTGCTTGCCACGACCACGATGGCGTTCCGCCATGAATCACGACCACGCGTGAGGGCAGGTCTCGGTTTCGCCACGGTCCTCTACCCGATACAGGTCGTGTTGGGTGCATACGCGGCCACCTCAGCGACGACGACCTCGTTCGCCGACATCCACCTCGTGATCGGCATGGCAATCTTCGTTGGTATCGTCCTCGCGCTCGCGTGGACGCTCGAACCGGAGGAGAAAGACGGCCCAGTCGGAATGACGTTTACCGACTCCGACCCCGTCGATACTCCGACCGAAACCGGGGACCTCGTCGGCTTCAAGGCAACTGCGTACGCCTACTTCCGCCTGATGAAACCGCGTCTGATGTGGTTGCTCTGTCTCGTCGCCTCGGCTGGCATGGCGCTCGCGGCGGGACCTGACGGCCTGCCGATAAGCACCATCGTCGCTACCCTCACGGGCGGCGTCCTCTCCATCGGTGCGAGCGGGACGTTCAACCACGTCCTCGAACGTGACGTTGACAAGCGGATGAACCGCACCGCGGACCGCCCCGCAGCAACATCACAGATTCCAGTTCGGAACGCCATCGCCTTCGGCTTCCTGCTGGCCGCCGCATCGTTGGCCGTCTTCCTCTCGGTGAATCTGCTCGTCGCGGCGTTCGGTCTGTTCGCCATCGTGTTCTACAGCGTGGTGTACACGCTCATCCTGAAACCGAACACGGTCCAAAATACGGTTATTGGCGGGCTGGCCGGGTCGCTTCCGGCGCTTATCGGCTGGGCGGCCGTCAACAACGGTATCGGCCTGCCCGCGCTGGTGTTGGCCGGCGTCATCTTCCTGTGGACTCCTGCCCACTTTTACAACCTCGCGCTGGCGTACAAGGACGACTATGCGCGCGGTGGCTTCCCGATGATGCCCGTCGTTCGCGGCGAGGCTGAAACTCGCAAACACATCCTGCTATGGCTGGGTGCAACCCTGCTCGCGTCGGGCATCCTCGCAACGGTGACGACCCTCGGCTGGGTGTACGCGCTCACGACCATCGTGTTCGGGACGATTTTCCTCGTGGCGGTCGTTCAACTCCACCGCGAACGCGACGACACGGCTGCGTTCCGCTCGTTCCACGCGTCGAACGCCTATCTCGGGGCGCTCCTCATCGCCATCGTCGTCGATGCATTAGTTCTATGAGTACCCAATTCGCACGCTATCGGCCGAACCGCGAATCGTTGCTGTGGGGAGCCGTCATTCTAAACACGGAGTTGTTTGTGCTGTTGGCGTTTATTGCTACCAAGGGTATCTCCCACGCCTACGGCCTCCGATACCTGCTCTATCCGTTCGTCTGGATAAACGTCTCGCTGTTCGCGGTGTGGAAGACGAATCCCATTGGAACGAACGAGCGCAATCGTCGGGTCGCGCTCGCCATCGCCATCGGGTACTTCGTCCTCGTCGCGTACTTCGGCGGCCTGTTCGGCCGCAGCGGGAACCTCCCCGGAACGCTGGCGAACGGGTTCCGAATCGCGTGGCTCCCGCCCGGATGGGGACCGGCACTGCTGTATCACAACAACGTGTTTCGCATCGAGATTCTGCCGTTCAAGCTTATCGGCTATCTCTCGCTCGCCTATTTGGTTTACGCCACCGTCCTCGACGCGGCAGGCTCCGCGATTTCGGGACTGCTCGGACTCTTTTCGTGCGTGAGTTGTTCGTGGCCCATCGTCGCCTCGCTCATCACGGGCGTCGCTGGCGCGGGGTCGGGACTCGCCGCGACGGTTTCGTCCGGCTCTTATGATATCTCGACGGTAGTTTTCGTCGTCACCGTCCTCCTGTTATACTGGCGGCCAACGATTGGGTGGGGACGACGACAAAATTCATAACGGATTCCTGTATCCGTTCTAATTCGGACCGCGGTTTCGTTCCGCTCGATTCGGAGGCGTACACGTCGTTTTTCCCGCGGCAGAACGCCGTTACATCGAGAACCCGAGCGTTTGGAAGCGTCGTTTCGACTGCGTTGCGTATCGCTCGTTACGAGATGGAGCCGTTTTCGGGCATGCTCGTGGTCCTTCGATGGAATGTTTCCTAATATACTTCTTGGTGCTCGAATCGAACGCCTTACTTAGCAACGGGGAGAAGTTTTGGGCATGTCCGACGCACTCGTCGCCGAGAACGTTCGGAAGGAATACGGAGACACCGTCGCATTGGACGGTGTCTCCCTCTCGGTCGGCGCGGGCGAAGTGTTCGCGCTCATCGGGCCGAACGGGGCGGGCAAGACAACACTCATCCGGTCACTGACCGGGACGATGGCTCCCGACGCCGGGAGCGTTTCCCTCCTCGGTGCTCCTCCCGGTAACGTGGACAAATCACGAGTTGGGCTGTTGCCACAGTCGTTCGACCCTCCTTCCCGACTCTCGGCCCGCGAACTCGTCGCCTACTACGCGGGACTGTACGACAATGCCAGTGACCCCGACGAGGCACTCTCCGACGTGGGGCTTACCGACACGGGCGATACGTGGTACGAGAACCTCTCGGGCGGGCAACAACGGCGGGCGTGTGTCGCCGCCACGCTGGTCAACGACCCCGACATCCTCTTTTTGGACGAACCGACGACCGGAATCGACCCGGCTGGACGCCGCGCGCTCTGGTCGCTCGTCGAGGAGCTCGCGGAAGGCGGAACGACAGTGTTTCTGACGACCCACTACATGGCCGAAGCCGAGCAACTGGCCGACCGGGTCGGACTCCTCGCGGACGGCGAAATCGTCGCGGTTGGAACGCCCGACTCGCTCATCGGCGAGTACGGCGGCCAAAGCCGTCTCGTCGTGGAAACCGAAACTCCACGTAGCTCCGTCGAGATGGGATTCACCGTCGAAGAGACCGAAGCCGGATTGGTGTTCGAGGGCGTCACGCCCGCCGAAATCGGCGAGGTCGTCACGGACTTGAACAGCCGCGGTGTCGAGTACGAGGCGCTGACGTGGACCGAACCGGATTTGGAGGACGTGTATCTCCGACTGACCGGCGGGTCGCTCGGGCCGGAAACAACACGACATGCAGGGGAAGCCGCCATCGCCGGAGGTGACCAATGACGTCGTTCGGTCGCGTCCGGTCGGAGGCAGGTGCGGCATCGCGGTCGTTCCTCCGCCGGCGCACCGCCGTGTTCTTCACGTTCTTCTTCCCGGTCATCCTCATCCTCATCTTCGCGGTGTTGGTGCAGACGAATCCGGGGTCGGGTGGCTCCGGCGGCCTGTTCTCGAAACCGCCGGCGTACTACCTGCCGGGGTATCTCGCCGTTGTCGTGCTGTTCACCCCGCTCTCGCGCGTCGGGAGTTCGGTCTCCCGGCACCGCGAATCGAACCGCTTCGAGAAGCTGGCGACCACGCCGCTCACCAGGGCGGAGTGGCTGCTCGCTCACACCATCGTCAACGTCGCCATCATCGGTCTCGCAGGAATTGTCATCCTTGTGCTGATGATGCTCGTGACGACCGCGGGCGTCTCCCTCGCCGCACTGCCTGCGGTCGCCGTCTTCATCGCACTCGCAGTCGCGCTGTTTTGCGGTCTCGGCTCCCTGCTGGGAAGCTACGCTGGGTCTTCGGACGGCGTCATCGCCGCTAGCAACGCCATCGCCCTGCCGCTGTTGTTCCTCTCGGATACGTTCGTCACGCCGGACATGCTGCCGTCGTGGTTCCGTCCCGTGATGAACCTCTCGCCGCTGACCTACTTCGCTCGCGGCGTCCGAACGTTGACCTACTCGCACGGAGCCGTCGGCGGTGACTTAGTCATCCTCGCCGTGCTCGCCGTGCTGTTCTTCCTCGCCGGTTCCTACGCGATTCCCGAAACGGACTGAGGCAAAGAGCGTCTCGTTCTTTTCTCAACGTGAATTGAGTACTCGAACGTATGTCCGATGATTGGTTTTGTGACTACATGTGACCGCAGCAACTGCGATGACGACTCAGAAAGCCCCCGTCCGTTCACTACGAAAAGATGGCTCTCAGTAACTGCACCGACACACCAGTCAAACACGTCCGTTCGACGCACGTAGTGGGTTTCAAAATCTCCGACTCGACACCCACAGGCACAGTTTCGAACCTGTCGACACGACCAAGACGGGCTACTCCGCTTCTGCTGGTACTTCCTCGTCGCGGTCGATTTCGGTGCGGCGGCTCCAGTTTGCCGAAAAAGCCACGTAGGGTTCGCCGAATCCAGTGTTTGTCGTTTCCGACGACGAGCGTTCCTCGTTTGGTTCGAACGGTATCGTCAACCATTATTTGTCGAGGGCTTCTTCCCCACCCGCCGCCTCGTTGGCCTGCTCTTTGCCGTCCGCTTTCCTTCCATCATTTTTCCCGTCATCCAAGTACAACTTTGCCATCAGGTCCGCAATCTCGTCCACGATTTGGTTTCGGCCGGTGGCGTCTCGCTGGGGTGGTTCGTCGTCATCCTGCACTGTGCGTGTCTCCTCGTTCGTTCGACCATCTCCCACCGTCTCGTCGCCGTCGTCACCCATCGAAATCGTGTACTCCATTCACCAATTGTTCGTACTATTAAAAATCAGTTCGGGCGAGCACTGCTCGACCTACTTCGGAATGTGCCAGCCGAAGTGGGTCAACATGACGAACGTGATGACGCCGAGCGACAGGGAGAGAATCCATGCAGAAGCGGCGATTCGGCCGATTTTCTTGTGTGGCGTGTTCCGGAGTTCGGCGGGCGTGTGGGAGAGTCCGAGGACGATGGCGAACAGCACGACCGGGACCGAAACCACCGAGAGCATGATGTGGATTGCGAGCATGATGATGTAGGAGTAATAGAGCAAGGATGTGTGTGCCAAATCGATGTGTTTCTCACCGCCACCACCGCCGACTTTCGTGAGGTAGAGCACGAGGAAGATGAGGATGAGAGTGAACGAGATTATCATCGCCGCACGGTGTTTTCTGATCTGTCCGTTCCGAATCCAGTACCATCCGAGTGCGAGCGAGATGGTCGCGATGGTGTTGACGACTGCAATCCCGTCCGAGAGCATACTGATGGTGTGTCGTCCGATATGCGGGTAGATGGGCAGGATGTGCGCAAACGTCCCGAGGACGAGGATGTACCCGATAATCGAGAGCACAACGGTCACTTTCAGCGGACTCTCCCGCGCACGTTCCCGCGCGTTCGCCGTAGCCATGCACGCACGTTTGGACCGCCGGGGTAAGGTGGCTTCGCTTCGTTCTCGATGTGTGGGATTGGCGCGTTCGTCGCCGCGGATCATGGCACGTTGAAATAACGGAACGGTGACGAACGGCCGTCGTGCCGCGAATCACGGTGCATTACCTCGTATCGGGGTACTGCATAACTAAGCACGAAGCGGGCTTTCCCTGTTAGAGAGAGACATGACGACTAGCGCCGCCGAAACGCCACCCACAGAACCGTTACCCGTCGAAATTTCGCCACGACTCCTCGCCCGCGTTTCCGGGGCCCTGTACCTATTCATCATCGTCGGCGGACTGTTCAGCCTCCTGTACGTCCCTTCCACGCTGGTGGTTTCCGGTGATGCAGGGGCGACGGCGAACAATATCCTGGCTTCCGAGTCACTCTTCCGTCTCGGTGTGGTGATTTCGCTTCTCGTCCTGTTGTGCGACGCCGGTGTGGCCGTCCTTTTTATGTGCTGTTCGTACCTGTGAACAGAACGATTTCGTTGGCCGCTGCGGTCTTTCGGCTGCTGCATACCGGTGTGTACGCAGTTTCGCTGCTCAATTACGTCTTTGCGCTGTCACTCTTGAGTGGAACTCCCTACTCAGCCGCGTTCGAAACGTCGCAGTTGCAGGCGCTCGTCTTGCTTTTTCTCGACGCGTTCGATTCGGGGTATCTCATCGCGCAGGTGTTCTTCGCTCTTTCCGTGCTGTTCCTCGGCTATCTGGTGTACGAGTCCGGATATTTCCCCAGAGCTGTCGGCATCGTTTTGGGTGCCCTGTTGATACTGTCGTGTTTCGCGTATCTCGCCGAGAGTGTGACGGCCTTTCTTTTCCCCACGTACGAGGAACTCGTTTCGACGGTCATTTTCATCCCTGCCATCGCGGAGATTTCGCTCGCTCTGTGGCTGTTGGTGAAGGGAGTGACGGTTCGCCCACGAACGACGTGGGAAGGGTTCGGCACGCGAACCAGATGAAACTCTTTGGCCCGTCTCATTCGTCATGTTGCCCGTCGCATTCGTTACGATGTCGAAAGCCATCTCTCGTTCGATACCGATTCCATGAATCCGGGGCGCCCAACGACGAGTAACCGGCCAACAGTCCATAACAAATGAAGTTGTTTTTTCGCAATTCGGTTTTCACATGTATTTTCGGTGAATTACCTCGCTGAGGACGGGGCTTCCTGTTTCCACGACGCGCTTTGCAGATACAGGTGTATCCACAGGGAGCACAGTCTTCACAGGCATTGAATCGGAGTGAACCACTCCTACGTTCTTGAGACCGCGAGCGAGGATGTTCCACGCGGCGTTTGCGTCTCTATCCGCTTCGAACCCACACGACGGGCACGAATGTTAACGAACCCACAGCGGTTTGTCTGTTTTCACACCACAGGACGCGCATTCCTTCGTCGTGTTCTTCGGGTTTACCGCGACGTAGTGCGTACCTTCGCGTTCACACTTGTATTCGAGCATCCGGAGAAAAGTACCCCATGCGGCGGCTGCTCGGTTGCGCGAATTTGAATCGAACTACATCATCCCGGCGACGTTCAAGTCTTCGACTGCTACGAGGTCATACTCTTTCGCGTAGTAGTTCGAGAGTTTGTGCAAGAAGTCACGGCGCTTCCGGCGGAGGTCGGCGTGGCACTCCGCAACGCGATGGCGTTGTTTCTCGTAGTTGTTCGACCCATGTTCCTTCCGCGAGAGCTTCCGTTGTTCGCGTTCGAGCCGCTCGCGTTCGTCCGAAAGGTCGAGGCTCTCGATTGCGTGTCCATCCGTGTCGTGGGCATACTTCAAGAGACCCACGTCGATACCGACGCGCTTCTCGGGCATTTCTTCGTCAACGTCGATAGCGAACGTGGCGAACCACTCACCCGTCGGTTCCCGCTTGACTGTGACCTGTTTAATGGTCGCGTTCTCGGGAATATTTCGGTGGAGATGAATCGGTATCTCACCGAGTTTGCTCAACCACAATATGGGCCGACCGCTCGTATTCTTGAGCTTGAAGCCGGACTGGTTGTAGGTGAGCGAGTGATAGTCACGAGGTCGCTTCCACTTGAGCATCCCAACGGTGCGTCCGTTCTCTTTCTGCGCTTTCAGCGTTGAAAGATTGTCGTAGACGCGTTTGACGACCATCTGTAACACCTTCGAGTGAACGTCTCGGAGGTCGTCCCACCACGATTTGAGGTCAGGGAGTTGCCCTTGTAGCTTGTATTGGGCAGGAATCTCGTCAGATTCGTTGAGCTTGAACAAGCAATGGTTGTACAGTTGCCTACAAATATCGACGTGGCGCAGAAGCTCGTCGCGGATGGCATCTGTCAGTTGGAGTCGATATTTGTAGTTGTACTGCATGGTCTATTCGTCGGAATCAGGGTGAGAGACACGAACGACTTTCACGTCGGCTCCGCGCCAGCGTTTGGGAACGATGACGTGGGCGCTGTTTCCGGACGGTTTTGCCGTTCCGTCAAGGACTTCGTGCCCTTCGATTTCAAAACGATTCATCGTTATTGTATGGACTACGGATAGACCTGAAAATACCGATTGGCCTGTGGGCCAGCCGAAGTACAATGTAGAAAAAACAATGACGGGCGTTGTCAGATTCCATCGGAATCTGACTGCCAATCTGAAATCAATGATTTCTGATAACGTTCACAAGAGCAACTCTCTTGTGGGCCAACCGGAACACTTTGTGTCTCGTTAACGTCATCAGAGCTCCGCTCTTGTGTACGCTGTATCCACTCCCTACTCGCTCGCTCCTTGAGGAAGGGGATTGAGCGCCTGAAAATAGTTAAAGTGAAACCCGAACGCGGGGAAGGGTGGTGTATGAGCGCAGATCAGGAACAGCAGTCGATTCGCTGCCTCGTCGCCAAGGTCGGTCTCGACGGCCACGACCGTGGTGCACACGTTATCGCACGGGCGTTCCGTGACGCCGGATTCGAAGTCATCTACTCGGGATTGCACAACGCCCCCGACGAAATCGTCCAGGCGGCCGTGCAGGAGGACGTGAACGTCCTCGGTATCTCCATTCTCTCCGGGGCACACGACACACTCGTCCCGAAAATTGTCGAAGGACTGAAAGAGTACGACGCGTTCGAGGACACTCTCATCCTCGTCGGTGGTGTCGTCCCCGACGACGACAAGGCGAAACTCAAAGAACTCGGTGTCGCGGAGGTGTTCGGTCCGGGCACGCCGATGGAAGAGACTATCCAGTTCGTCCGTGAAAACGCGCCCGAACGATGAGCGCGACGCACGAAGATTTGCTCGCTGACCTCCTCGACGGGAAGCACCGGGCGCTGGCACGCGTTATCACGAAGATAGAGAATCGCGAACCCGGCTACCGAGAACTCGTCTCGGAACTCCACACGCACACGGGAGACGCCGAGATAATCGGTATCACCGGCAGTCCTGGCGCGGGCAAATCGACGCTCGTGGACAAAGTGGCGAACTACTACCGTGAGCGCGGTGAGACGGTCGGCGTCATCGCCATCGACCCCTCCTCGCCGTTCACGGGCGGGGCCGTCCTCGGCGACCGCATCCGAATGGCGAGCAACGTCGGCGACATGGACGTGTTCTTCCGGTCAATGAGCGCCCGCGGTAGCCTCGGCGGCCTCTCGACGGCAACCTCGGACGCCGTGAAAGCACTCGACGCGTTCGGCAAGGACAAGATTATTGTCGAGACGGTCGGTGCCGGACAGAACGAAATCGACATCGTAAAAACCGCCGACACGGTGGCTGTACTGGTGCCTCCCGAGAGCGGCGACAACGTCCAGATGCTCAAGGCGGGTATCCTCGAAATCGCGGATGTGTTCGTCGTGAACAAGGCCGATTTGCCGGGCGCTGACCGTGCCGTGTCGGACCTCACCGAGATGGTCCACATGCGCGACGGGAACCCAACCCCCGAGTTCGGCGACGACGTGGACGGCTACGACTGGGAACCCCCAATCGTGGAGACGATTGCGAAGGACGGCGAAGGCGTCGAAAAGTTCGTCGAGGTGCTTGACGACCACTACGACCTGCTCGAATCGACGGGCATGCTCGCCGCGAAGACCCGAACGAGGTATGCAGAGGAGATTCGCGCGCTACTGCGCGCGGACGCCAACCGACTCGTCGCGTCGGAAATCCAATCACACGGCGGAATCGCGAAACTGGTCGAAGCTGTCTACGAACGCGAAACTGACCCGTATTCGGTCGCTGACGAGGTCATCACGCCTATCGAAACCTGCATTCACGACTGATTTCTGGCATAACGGATAAACCCGTTCGGGTTGCCCCTTCACGTATGAATCTTCGACGACTTGCGGCGGCGACGGCCGGCGGCGTTGGACTCACAGCAGCACTCAATCGATCGCTTGCCCGAAGTGTGGAACCGCTGGACCCGCCGCTCGAAGGGTTTCAGGGAACCTACCGCTGGCGCGGGTTCGACGTAGCCTACACCGAAGCAGGCGACCCGGACAGCCCCGACGTTCTCCTCCTCCACGGGCTTCACGCCGCCGCATCGAACAAGGAGTTCGACCAAATCTTCAGGCAGCTGTCCCAGCAGTACCACGTCATCGCACCCGACCTCCCCGGATTCGGTCGGTCGTCGCGGCCGCCAATCGTGTACACCGCGTCGCTTTACACCTCGTTCGTCGTGGACTTCGCGGACGACATGACCGACGACGCCATCTGTCTCGCGTCGTCGCTCTCCGGCGCGTACGCCACGCTCGCACAGGTCGAGACGCGCGCGTTCTCCCAACTGGAACTCATCTGTCCGACCGACAACGCTGGTGCGCGTCGGAAGTGGCTTCGGACCCTCATTCGCTCGCCACTCCTCGGAACTGCACTGTTCAACGCACTCGCCAGCAAGCGCTCGATTCAGCGGTTTAACGACCGCGATGGCTACTTCAGCGAGGCGTCGTACACCGAGAAGGATGTCGAGTTTGAATGGCAGACCGCCCATCAACCCGGTGCGCGCTTTGCCCCCGCATCGTTCGTCTCGGGCTATCTCAACCCGGACGAAGACCTCGGCGAAGAACTCGCGCGCGTAGACGTTCCCGTCACGCTCGTCTGGGGACGGGAAGCGAAAGTCACACCGCTAGAAGGTGGCAAAAAAATCGCAGACGAAGCCGACACGCGCCTCGTCGTGTTCGACGAGGCGCGATTGCTCCCGCACGTCGAACATCCGGGACCGTTCCTCGATGTGCTGTTCGACGAACTAGCGCCGCTCGAACAGCAGTAGTCGGTCACCAGTCGTTTTCGATTCGCCGATAGCCAGCGATACCGTGTCGCCGACGTCCACGTCCTCGTCAGCCATCGCCGTGACTCGAACCGGACCGAAATCCGAAATCGCGGTCGTGTACGGCACGTCGTCAGCGAACGACGGTGCCGCGACGTGGACGACGGTGTACGTGTCGATGGTTCCCGTCTCGGGGAGTGGTGTCTCTTCAAGCCCGATTTCCCCGCAGTCGGGACAGATTCGACGCGGCGGCAACGAGCCGTGCCCGTTCGAACATTCGAGGTAGTACGCATTTCCGTCCTCGATGGCGTCCAACCACTCGTCGTAGCCCGTGTTGCCGTGTTCGTTGTCGCTCATTCTTCGACCTCCAAGATGTGAACCGTGGCACTCGCAACTGTCCCACCCGCGTTGTGGGCGACGCCGACTTTCGCGTCCGGCACGGCGTCACTGTTGGGGTGATCCCCGCGCAGGATGCGCGTCATCTCGGCCAGTTGGCTGGCACCCGTTGCGCCGACTGGGTGACCCTTCGCTTTCAGACCACCGGAGAGGTTGATGGGGCGGTCCCCGTCGCGGGTCGTTTCTCCGCGTTTGGCCGCGCCGATACCCTCGCCGGGGGCGTAGAAGTCCAGCGCTTCGAGCGCCAGCACTTCTGCGATGGTGAAACAGTCGTGCACCTCGGCCACGTCCACGTCCGAGGCGTCGATTCCGGCATCCGCGTAGGCTTCCTCGGCCGCTATCTCGGCCGCGGGCGAACGGGCGAGATGCTCGCGCCCTTGAAGCGCCATCCGGTCGCCGCCCTGTCCGGTTCCCGTGACGGAAACCGGTGCGTCGAGGTCGTGTTCTTCGGCGTACTCGTCGCTGACGAGGACGAGGGCGGCCGCTCCGTCCGTGATGGGGCAGGCGTCGAACAGGCCGAGCGGTTCGGCGATGATGGGTGCGTCGAGCGCCTGTTCCACTTCGATTTCCTTCTGGAACTGGGCGTGCTCGTTCGGCACGGCGTTCGCGTGGTTCTTGACCGCGATGTGGGCCAAATCCTCGCGCGACCCGCCGTACTCCTCGAAGTAGGCCCGCGCCATCAGCGCGTACGCGCCGGGGAACGTTATCCCGGCCCGAACCTCGTAGAGGTCGTCCGCCGCGATGGCGAGTGCTTCCGTCGTCCTCGCCGTTCCGAGGTTGTTCATACGCTCCGCGCCGCCGACGAGGATCGCGTCGGCTTCGCCGTTTCGCACGTCCTTGACTGCCTGTCGAATCGCAACGCCGCTGGATGCACACGCGCTCTCGTAGCGCGTCGCGGGCGCACGAACTCCTGCGGCTTCGGCCATCAGCGGCCCTTGGTGACCCTGATGCTCCGCCAATTCGCCCATGAAGTTCCCGTAGTGGAGTTCTTCGATATCGTCGCGGGGGACCTCCGCGTCGGCGAACGCGCCATCGCGCTCGCTTCGGCGAAGAGGTCCCGGCCGGTCCGCTCGGGATGCTTCCCGAAGTGAGTCAATCCGACTCCTGCAATCCGAACACCTGTCATGCGAGAACATACGAGCGGTGCGGTTAAGAAAGCCACTCTTTTCGATTCCGGGCCGATTAGAGAAATTTCAGCCGGTTGTTTCCGGAACTTCTGAACGAACGGCCATTTCATCGCCGCCGAATCCGTAATTATTTTTGAAAGCCAACCGGTTCGGCGGGAAATCGACAAGTTCGTACAGCCGTGACACATTCCAGCATTGTATCGGTACCGTCTTGCATTTTCACGATTTCGGCGGGCATTTTCAGTCGAACGCGCGTTCGTCGGAAGTCGGGAGGTGCGACTCCGGTGTATGAGGACGGAGAGGGAGAATTCGAATGGTGAGTAGACGGCGAGGTCGTCGGCGTGCTTGATGACATCGACCGCTCCGGCGTCGATGGATTCGGTGTCGAGCCAGTGGGGAACGTAGTTTCGGCGGTCGAAATCGTCGCGCTCGTCCTCGGTGCCGATGACACACCACAGTTGGGGTTCGTCCGGGCCGTGCCAGTCGCCCTGACGGCTGATGGAGAAGCAGACCTGCTCCTCATCGTCGTAGTCGATGATGGCATTCTCCCGGATGCCGGGGTCCCCGTGGATGATGAGCCGCTTCATACGTGGGATTTGTAAGGCGGTCAATTAAGCGCTTTGCAACCGCCTTTTGCCTGCTCGGCAGTCTCGTTAGACGTAGTACGAGACGTTGTCCATGTGATAGACCATCTCGTCGCCGAGCGTGTCGAGGTAGTTCGAGTGGTCGTCGCCGACTTGGGAGGTCGCGTCGTACTCCACGTAGTTCGGGGCCGGCGTGTTGCCGTCCTCGTATCCCGTCTCGCCGAGCGCTTGGTCGAACTCGATGGTGTTGTACACCCATTGAAGCACGTGTCGGCGGTGTTGTGGTAGTTGAACGTCGCCGTCGTCTGGTTCGTGATGGCGTTGTAGGTGTCCATCCACTCCTTGGTCGGTGCTTCGTTGTCCGTTGCCGCACCGAGCATGTGGACGGAATACATGGCGTAATCCCTGTCGTTCCACCACGAGGTCACGTCGAGCGAGCGGAGCGAATTCAGAAGCACCTGCGCGCCGAGCGAGTGGCTGGCGAACCGAAGCGTCGCGTTCGGGCAGTAGTACTTGAGGTCCACGGCGAACTGCGCGAGTTTGAAGCCGTTGTTCTGGGCGACGGCTGGGCTTCGCCCCATCCGAAGTCCGCACCGCCGCCCGCGTCGTTGTCCCACGAATAGCCGACGAGCGCCCCATCGTAGCCCGCGGCTTCGAGGTTGTTCTTCGCCGAGAGGAACTTGTCCTTCGCGTTCTGTTCGGGGTGTCCCCGATTTGTGCCACCCGTGGATGAAGACGGTCAGTTCGTCCACGCACGTGGTATCGACGCCCGGCACGTCGCCCGTCGTGTCGTAGCCCGTCTGCGTATGTCCCGCGGTGAGGCTACCGTCATCGTTGAAGTGGCCGCGCGTCGAAACGATGGGGATTCCGTACCGTTCCGCGCCCGCCGTTCCAGCACCGAGAATCGTGAGTCCGGTCGCCGCCGCGGCGCTTCCCTCGAGAAACCGTCGTCGATTGACGTTTGTCATGGTTCTCCAAACTATGATTCACGGCCAGTACCAACTTCAAATTCTTTATTTTAGTAATTGAATATAATATTCGCATGGGTGGCGCTATATATTCCGCCCTCGCCCCCGCCGAAGCGGAAACCAAACGGGTTTTAAGTCCTCGTGCGCAATTTCTCCGTAAGGTCGATATCTATGCAGATGCCACGTCGATTTAACACGTACTGTCCGCACTGTCACTCACACCACGAACACGAAGTCGAGAAGGTCCGCACTGGCCGACGAACCGGCATGAAGTGGGACGCTCGCCAGCAGAAACGCGGCAAAGCCGTTATCGGTAACGCTGGTGGTTTCTCGAAGGTTCCCGGTGGGGACAAACCAACGAAGAAGACCGACTTGAAATACCGTTGCAGCGAGTGTGGCAAAGCACACCTCCGTCCCGGATGGCGTGCAGGCCGACTCGAATTCCAGGAGTAAACACATGGCAGGAAACTTTTACCAAGTGCAGTGTCCGGACTGTGAGAACGAACAGACCGTCTTCGGAAAGGCGTCAAGCGAAGTCAACTGCGTCGTCTGCGGTCACAAGCTCGCCACGCCGACCGGCGGCAAGGCAGAAATCAACGGCGACGTCGTCGAAACGATAGCATCCCGATGAAATACAGTGGCTGGCCCGACACTGGCGAACTCGTCGTCGGTAAAGTCGACGAGATTGAGGACTTCGGGGTCTTCATCGACCTCGAAGAGTACGAGGACAAGCGTGGGCTCGTCCACGTCAGCGAGGTCGCCAGTGGTTGGATCAAGAACGTCCGCGACCACGTCAGCACCGGACAGACCGTCGTCTGTAAGGTTCTCGACGTCGACGAGGGGTCACAGCAGATAGACCTCTCCATCAAGGACGTCAACGAACATCAGCAAGCGACAAGATTCAGGACTGGAAGAACGAGCAGAAAGCCGATAAGTGGATGTCACTCGCCTTCGGTGAGGACATGGGTGACGAGCAGTACACTCACGTCGCAAACGAACTCCTCGCCGAGTTCGGCAGCATCTACGACGGCTTCGAGCAGTCGGCGATTCACGGTCCTGAAGCACTCGACAGTACCGACCTCTCCGACGAGGACATCAGCCGTTGGTCGAGACCGCCCGCGAGAACGTCTCGGTTCCCTACGTCACCGTCACCGGCTACGTCGATCTTCGTAACCCGGGGAAAGACGGCGTTGACGGCATCAAGGACGCATTGAAAGCCGCGGAAGGCAACGGCGAAATTCCCGACGAAGTGGAACTCGACGTTACCTACGTCGGTGCTCCCGAGTACCGCGTTCGCGTGAAGGCACCGAACTACAAGACGGCGGAAGCACAGCTCGAAGAGAGTGTCGAGCGTGCGGAAGTCGTCATGGAAGGAACCGAGGGAACTGCAGAGTTCCATCGTGAGCGTCATACCGACGACGAATGAAATCGAACATCCGGGTATGTTCCGCGTGGGAGGCGGAACACGACCGCCCGGTGTACACCCTTTCTGCGACGTGTCCCGACTGCGGAGCGAACGCCGTAAACAGCGCACCCGCGCCGTTCGACCCGAACGACCCATACGGCGAGTACCGACGCGCACTTAAGCGGCGCGACCACGAATAAGGTACATGGACGAAATCGACATCGAAATCGTCGCCAATCCCGATTTGGAAGCCCCCGTCCTCATCGAGGGTCTGCCGGGCGTCGGTCACGTCGGCAAACTCGTTGCCGAGCACCTGCTCGAAGAGAAGGAGAGCGAACTCGTTCGACGGGTGTACTCCGAATATCTGCCCCCACAAGTGAGCGTCGGGGATGACGGCACGGCCGCGTTGGTCTGTGTCGAACTCCACGCGCTGACTCTCGACGGGCAGGACGTCCTCGTTCTGACTGGAGATTATCAAGCACAGGACAGCGTCGGCCACTATCGGTTGACGAACACCTTTTTGGACATCGCCGAGGAGTTCGGTGTCGAACGCGTCTTCGCCCTCGGCGGCGTGCCGACCGGCGAACTCATCGAGGAGTATGCCGTGTTGGGCGCGGCCGCAACGACCGAGTTCGTTGACGAACTCGAAGACGCGGGCGTCGAGTTCCGCGAGGATGAACCGGCGGGCGGCATCGTCGGCACCAGCGGGCTCCTGCTCGGTCTCGGTGGACGACGCGGTTTCGAAGCGACGTGCCTGATGGGTGAGACGAGCGGTTATCTGGTCGACCCGAAAAGCGCACAAGCAGTGCTCGAAATCCTCCAGAACGTGCTCGATTTCGAGGTCGATTTCAGTTCGCTCGAAGAGCGTGCCGAGGAGATGGAGGAAGTCGTCAACAAGATCGAGGAGATGGAGTCCCAACAGACTTCCTCGATTGCGTCCGACGACGACCTGCGCTACATCGGCTGAGAAGTCTCACTGTCTCCCGTTTTAGCGCTTAGAACATCGACTGCTCTTGGCCATTATAAATGTGATACACTGCGGAGACGAGAAAGAACGTGAGGAAAAACCACGTCCAGAACTCGAAATTGAGCAACGGGATGGAAAAGAGACTCAGTTTCGCCGCGAATAGGACGACGAACTCCAACAGTCCGAGTCCGAGATAGTACGTCGCCCACGAAACGTCGTGTTTGGCGACGACTTCCATATACACCTCTACCTCGCGTGCGCGGTCCTTGAGAACGAGTTCTTTTGACCGTTGGTCGTACTCGACGATACCGAGGTCGTCGAGTTTCGGGAGGTGTGTCTGGTGAAGCGAAACGTAAACACTCTTTCGAACGTTTCGGGGTGGGGGGGACTCACCCGTTTCCAACGTGGCGATATGTTCCGCGAGGTCGTCGACGGCCAATGAATCACCTGTTTGACGGAGATAGCGAATCGTTTCGCGTCGCCGTTCGTTCCGCAAGACGTTATGAATCTGACTCTCGTCGAGTTCCCGCTTTGTCTTCGGTTCCGTGAGTTTCATAGCATGGAGGTAAACATGAGATTATCTCCGCGTTCGATACACACACACATATTATAACCAAGGGTATTAACTTTGCCACCCCTCAGGTATTTATTTCAAGTCCTGTCGTCCACCGACAGCTTTACCTGCTAGCGGTTTTCGTGTTGTTGTGGCACCGCAGTTCACTCGACTCATCACACATTGTTCCGTGCCACAGAATTTCACTATCCTCGAACGACTGTCGGTTACTGGACGTTCGCCACTTCGTAGGCGACACCAGCATCTCGAAGCGCATCGGTGACGCGCCCGACGCTGTCGGAGGTTGTGACGATGACCACATCCTCGCCGCGTTCGGCGGCCTCGGCGGCGACTTCGCCCGCCGCGAATGTCGTGTCGGGTTCCAGACCGGCGGACTGAAGCGCGATGACTGCTTCGACGCCAGTCGCGGCGAGAACGGGAGCGGTTTCGCACACGGCCACCAGCGCGTCGGAATCCACTGTCTGACTGCCACCGGAGCGGACCGGCGGCACCTGATACACCGTCACTCGACCGGGTTCGAGGTCGATGATGCCTTCGAACTCCGTGACGCCGACTTCTGTCCCTTCCGCTGCGTCGGTCGTCGCGATCCCCGTCGCTGGTCCCTCGTCCCCGGGTGTCGCGTGAAGCAATCCACCGTCGAGCGTGAGCGAGACGGTCGTCCCCGAGTCGATGTCGGTACGGGCGATTGCGGCGTCTTCTCCCACGTTACCGAGGATATCGTCGGTGACGTGGTCCGCGAAGCGGCGTACGTCAGTTGCGGATTGCAACAGCCAATCGACGCCCTCTTTGGTCACTCGATAGCGAGAGCGTCCTTCCTTTTCCACGAGTCCGTCATCCACGAGACCACGGATGTACTCGCTGACGGCCTGACTCGTGACGCCGACGGCGTCGGCGATTTCGCCTTGGCTCACCGCCGGTTGGCGATCAGCGATTTCCGAGAGGATTCGGAACCGGGTCGCAGCCCGCTTGTCATCCAACACGTCGGCCATACCCGAACCGTCGGGTGGGACGATAAAAATACCAGCGGTCGGCGAGTGAAACGGCATACTGTAATTCGAGGAGAAATTTATTCTTCAGAGAGAAGTTTTAATATTTTATTACAATATATTCTAATTGCAGAACTCAATCATGAAAAATAATTGTTCCTCCGACCGAATACGCGTCGGCCGACGAACGTTTCTCAAATGCGCGAGTGTCGCCGGGGCTGCCGTCTCGCTCCCGCTCGCTGGACGGGTTCGCGGAGCGCAACCAACCGTTGCGCTGTTGACTTCCGAACGAGGCGCACCGATTTCAGTCGAAGAGATGCATGCGGCTCGCAAGCGAATTCACAAAGCGCGTGGTGTTCCGCTTCGCGCCGAAACCGTCCCGGCAGGGGACCACGACGGAGACATCGTCGCGTACAGCTACGGAATCGGCGCGGACGGCGTTCCGTGGCAGTACACAGGGGTCGCAGGGGACGTCGAGAGCGCGAAGACCGCACGAGAAACGGCAGCCCGTCGCGCCAGTCGGGCGGACGGAGGGACGATTACACCTGCTGCGACGACATCATCCGACGTGACGACACAGTCCTCGTCGTGGAACCGTGTCCTGCACGACGAGAAGGACTACTACAAGGACCCGTACGGCAGCGTCACCGACAACTTCGACCTGTTCAAACTGTCGAACGACGGCGACAGCACACAGGACGCCTACTCGATAAAGCACTTCTTCGCCATGGAACCGGGCGTCCAGAAGTACGGCAGCGGGTGGGAGAACGACGCCGGCCGTCCGTCTCACGACTGGTCTGTGGGCAACATCGGCGGGCCGGATTTGGCCCAGTGGGACCCGCTCGGGACACACGACGGCTCACAAACCATCAACGTGAGCATCGGCACCTCAGGTGCCAGTCTGGGATGGAGTTACACACAACCCGCCGTGACGACCATCGACAATTCGAGTCCCAGCGGCAACTACGCCAAGTGGAACGAGGGGTTCAACACCTCGAACGCGCGCCGAAACACCAACGGGATGCAACCCGGCAGTCGCGCGTGGGTGGACCAGCACAACAGCGGGAAATATCACTTGATGGACCTGACTTCCGACGGACTGTTCGAGGATGGCGATACGTACTATCTTCGGTTCACGTGGAACGTTTACGTCTACCCCTGATTCACGTGTCCGCCTAGTACCAAGAACGTCAACTCTATATTTTCCGAGAACAAGGACGAATCGTGTTTGAAGTCGCCCCCGCCGCTCTTTCCGGTTCCCTCCGATGGCTAAGTACGACGTTCCCTGATTATCTCGTTTGGGTCGTCATCGCTGCGTTCGTCGCCACCGCCGCGCTCGAAAACTACGACCGCGATTTGGCACGGACAGTCGGTATGGGGGCGTGGGTACTGTTCGGTCTCTTTTGGGGCGTCCTCTTCCCGGAATTCGCGCTCCGGATGAAGAGCTTCATCGAAGGGGCGCTGTGTCTCGTCGCGGTTCCGCTGTGCGTGTACACGGGGTATCAACTGTACCGCGGGCGTGATTCCCTGTTCGTCCTCTCGCGTGGTGTCGCGGCGATGGGACTCATCTACGTCCCGTTTCTGACCATCGGTCCGCTCCGTGAGTGGCTCGTCGAGTTCGTCAGTGGCCAGACGAACGCCGTCATCCATCTGCTCGGCTACCACCCCGACTACACCACTGCGAAACAGAACGGCTACCACAGCGCGTTCATCTTTCACGACAGTTCCGGACACCAGTATTACACGTATCTCGTGCTCGCCTGTACCGGAATCGGCAGCATGAGCATCTTCGGTGGCCTCATCGCCGCCGTCCGGGCACCGCTCCGACGAAAACTGCGTGCGTTCGTGCTGGCCATCTCCATCATCTGGGTGTTGAACGTCCTCCGCAACGTGTTCATCTCCCTCTCGTTCGGCAACCAGTGGTTCCAGATATTCGTCGGGCCTCTCACGAGTCTCACGGGCTACAGCGACCCACGGATGGTCTCGTACTTCATCGCCGACCGAGTGTTGAGCCAACTGCTCGCCGTGATAGCGCTCGTCATCATCCTGTGGCTGGTGGTCAGCATCGTGCCCGAACTGCTGACGGTCATCGAGGACCTCATCTACCTCGTCTCCGGACGGGAGTACGACCTCCACCAACGTGCCAGAACCCGTACCGATGGTGGACACTGAGTTCGCCGACCGCGCCGTTTTCCTGCCGTCCGCCGACGCGCTCGTCCTCGCTGACCTCCACATCGGCCGGGACGCGACCTCGAACGTCTCCTTGTCGCTCGGTGAACGGGCGGATTTGACCACGAGAGTTTCTGCCCTCCTCGGGCGCTTTTCGCCGAGCGAAGTCGTCCTTGCGGGCGACGTTCTCCACGCCTTCGACCGATTGCCGGACGAAGCAAAAGCGACGTTCGCCGACCTTCGAGCGCTCGTAGACGAAGCGGGTGCGACGCTCGTCGTCGTGCGCGGTAACCACGATACGAGAATCGACGAACTCGCCGATACTCACGAGACGTATCGGCTCGCGGACGATACGCTGGTTTGTCACGGCCACGAGGAACCCGAAGTCGACGCTCCTCAGTACGTCATCGGCCACGACCACCCTGCTATCGAAATCGAGGGAAAACGACGCCCGTGCTACCTCTGGGGGGAAGAAACGTACCGAGGGTCGGACGTGCTCGTCCTGCCGGCGTTCACCCGGCTGGCGAGTGGAATGCTGATAAACGACTTGCGAGGCAGTGATTTTCAATCGCCGCTCGTCGCGCACACGAATCCACTCCGTCCCATCGTCCGCGACGAGGATGCCGACGAGACGTATCGATTCCCGCCGCTCGCCGAGTTTCGGAAACTGCTGTAACCCGTGGAAAGAAAATTGTTGAGCGAGACGTTCCTCGGGATTCCTTCTCGAAGTGTTTTGTCATCAGTTCGAGCAGCGAATCACTATCTGTCTCTCTATTGGTCGTGATTATAGATTTTCTATCAGCTTCGACAGCCGATTATTCGACATGGAGACAAAAATGTTCACGAGTTTTTGTCCTCGTTTGTACGTTTTCTTGAACGACCGAATCTGTTCGAGGTCGTCTTTCGCACGCTCATCATCCACGCCTTCAAGACGGCTCTCGGCGGATTCGAGTGCACGAGTCATGATGTCCAGTTCGCGTTGTACTTCACGCTGTATGAACCCCTGGACGATGCGCCAAAGATCCGTTTCGGCCTCATAAAACGCCTTTTTGCCTTCCCCAGGAATCGAGCGACGATGGACGACGTGGAATTGCTCCAGGCGTTTCATTGCGGTACTGACGGTGGACTTCGCATAGCCGCTTTCTTCAACGAGTTCATCGAGCGAAACCGGTCGATTTTCGAAAAACAGTATCCCGTACAAACGTCCGTAACTTCGGTTGAACCCATACACTTCGGCGCTATGTTCCAGTGCTTCGATGACTTCTTCCCGAGCCTCGTCTACCGGGTCGATGTCGTTGCTCATGTGTTCTTTATAATCGGTACATAGTAAAAATACAAAACGGTTCCCAGAGACCCCCAGAACCAGTCGTTCTCGTTCCGGATGAATGGGCCATCCGCAAAAGACGATAGTATAGAAAGCGTTATACATTTCAAAATCACTATGTTCGGCATATGCCGAATATAGAAAATAGAGGTGAGAAACGACCACAGACAAGCCAACAGCGGGTTCTCGTTTGCGGGGCGGGAATCGCCGGGCTAACCTTGGCGTGGTGGTTGGAGCAGGATGGATGGGAAGTGTTGCTAGTCGAGAAGGCACCGGGATTACGGGAGGAAGGATACATGATAGATTTCCTTGGCTCTGGGTACGATGTGGCCAAGCGGATGGGTATTCTCCCTCGACTCAAAGCGGTCGAATATCCGGTTTCACAGATCACCAATGTCGATTCGGATGGGAACACTGCCTCTACGATAGATTACGAGTTGTTCAGGCGACTGAAGGACGGAGAAATCCTGTCGCTCATGCGCGGAGATTTGGAGCACGTGCTTTATGAATCTCTGTCAGATGCTGTCGAGATTCGCTACGACCTCACCGTGGACGAAATCACGCAGAATGGACGGGGAGTAACCGTCGGTCTCACTGATGGGACACAGGAACAGGTCGATTTACTCGTTGGTGCTGATGGCATTCATTCCCGAGTGCGCGAACTCACGTTCGGAGACGAAGAGCAGTTTCTTCGCTATCTTGGCTATCAGACTGCAGCGTACATTTTCGAAGATGATGAATTCAGACGGAAGTTGGGCGATGGGTTTCGGGATATCACAGTGAAGAACCGAACCGCAGGATTCTATCCGATTCGGGATGGGAAGGTCGCCACCTGGTTTGCTCACGATGCACCGGATGCGAACCTACCAGCGTCTCCCTGCGATGAGTTACGGCGGACGTTCGACGATATCGGATGGATAGTCTCTGATGCGCTCGACCATTGTGCGGACCGGAACAGTATCTACTACGACCAGGTTGCACAAATCGAGATGGACCATTGGTCGAAGGGACGAGTCACGTTAGTCGGAGATGCCTGTTATGCTGTTTCACTCCTCGCGGGACAGGGGGCATCCATGGCGATGGGTGGTGCCTATGTTCTCGCCCGTAAGCTCCGAGAAGCCGCTGTTATCGAAGAGGGATTGGCTCAATACGAAGCCAAGATGAAGCCGGAAATCGAGAAAAAGCAGACATACGGGAGGCGAACTGCGAGTTTTCTCATCCCACCCACAAAGTGGCACGTCAAAACTCGGGATATGGTGCTCAACCTCTCCCGACTTCCCGGATTGTACTGGCTCCTCCGACCCGTTGTCGCGGGGACAGAAAGCGTCATCTCGGCAAAATAGGCGTTCCATTCGACGACACTTTATTTCTCGCTCGGGGTCGAAACGTATCCGCTTCCGACCGCGAACCGCATCGCTTTCGGACGACAGTAAACGTCCATCTCGGTACGCTGAATCATCTCTCCGTCGAGGCTGAACTGTACCGGGTCCCCGTCGTGTTCGAGATGGAGTCGTGGAACTTTCACGCGGGTCAAGTACGTCGAATCCCGCCGCAACAGCACCTCGGCGGCACCAGCCGAGAGGTAATCGAGCGACGGCGCGCGTTCGATGATGACGACGTTCAGGAGGCCGTCCTCGACGTTCGCCCGGCGCTCGCGTTCGCCGGGAAACCTTCGACCGTTGCCAATGAGAAGCATCACCGCCTCGCCGGACCATATCGGGTCATCACGTGGACCGGCCCGGATATCGAGACGGAGACCATCGAACTCCCGTGCTTCGTGGAACGTGCTCAACACATATGCGACGACGCCGAGCCGTCGCTTTCGCTCCGGTGTCGTGTGGGCGCTCGCCTCGGCGGTTAATCCGCCGACACAGGAGTTGACGAACGGACGGCCGTCGGCCATCCCGAGGTCGAGTCGGCGCTCCTCGCCCGATTCCAATACATCGAACGCGTGGGGGACGCTCCGAATCCCGATGTTGTCCGCGAAATCGTTGCCGGTGCCGGTGGGAATCACGCCGAGCCGAACGTCGCCGAGCGCATCCGCCGTATCGACACCTCTGACGACTTCGTTGAGGGTTCCATCGCCGCCGCAAGCGGCGATGACTGACGCGCCCTCTCTGGCCGCCGACTCCGCCAGCGTCAGGGTTTCGCCACGCGCCGTGCTATCCCGAACGTCGTAGCCACGACGCTGGGCGATAGTGCGGGCTTTGGCGCTCTTCCGTCGGTCGCCACCGTTCGGATTCCGGACGAGAACAACATCCATCGTCACGGATTGATTTCGTTCGTGAATCCACAAAATCGTATCGCCCGTTTTTGGATAGTCCTTACCGTAAATCGTCGTACACCGCGAGCGCCGCTTTTCGCCCGCTTTCCATCGCGGCGTTGAGCGAGGACGCTTCGGTGAAGTCCCCGGCGAGGTATATCGACTCGTCGTCGGTTCGATTCGTTGGAAGGGTGTCGAAAATCCCCGGCGGTTGGGCGAACTGCGCGAACTCGATGCGGTCGGTGTGGAGGTGTTCGAGGGTCGAAAAACTCCGTTCCGGATACCAGCGCTGGAGGGTTTTTGTCACCGTCTCCGCGAGTTCGTCGTCCGATTCTTCCGGGATTCCGAGAAACGTCGCCGAGAGGAATTCGCGCCCGCTGGGCGCGAACTCCGGTGCAATCGTGGATAGCGGGACGATTTCGTTCGGCGCGTCGTCGCCGACATTGAGCAACAGCCGATTTCCGGCGTCGAGCGGCCCGTCGTGGGCGAAATACTGCGTGACACAGCCATGGGCGTCGGTCGGAATCGTCTCGACGCCCGTCAGTTCGCGGGCGGATTTCGGGTCGGTGGCGACGACGGCGGCGTCGGCCGCGATGGTTTCGCCGCCGACTTCGACACGGACTTCGGACCCGGACTCGACAGCTGAAGCCCCCTCTCCGAGGTGAACCTTTGCACCGGCGGCCCGTGCCGTCCGCGCCAACTGCTCTGGAATCGCGCCCATGCCTTTGGCGGGAACTGCGATTTCCCCCGTGGAAAGCATCTTGAACGTGAATTCGAACACTTTCTTCGAGGTGGAAAGCGACCGGTCGAGCGTGATGCCGCCGTAAAACGGCGCGGCGAAGTTGTCCCGGAACGAGTTCGAGAACCCTCGATTGCGAAGATAGCTCTCGATGGACTCGTCTTCCCCGGCGAAAATCTCGCGGTTCGATTTGCGGGCCAGTTCCCGACGGAGTTTGAGGGTTCGGAGTTTGTCGCCGAGGCGAATCTCACGGTTCGCCATCGACTCGAACAACGCGCTCGGGTCCCGGAGCGGGTCGCTCAGGACTGACCGACTACCGGGACGGGCGAGCACCGCACCGGGGGAGAGATAGCGCAAATCCAGGTCGTCAAAATCGAGTTCTCGCTGTGCAGCGGGGTAGGCGGTAAACAGTACCTGAAATCCCCGGTCGAGGATGAAGCCATCCTGTACCTTGGTCCGAACCCGACCGCCGACTTCGTCCTCGCGCTCGAAGACGTGAACTTCTACCCCCAACCGGGCGAGTTGTCGGGCGGCGACGAGTCCCGCGAGTCCCGCCCCGGCGACGATGACTGTGGTCATGACGGATGGTCGGTGTTCCGTCATAAACCTCTCTCGGCCCATCTGGTTGGGGTGCGTTCGTCACCGGGAGTTCGCCAGCGACCAGATTTCCTCGGCGAACTGGGTTCCTGCCGGCAGCGAGAGGGTACGCTCCCGATGCGGAACGTCCCCCCCACCGCTCCTGCAGAGATTTTTGATTCCTCTCCACGCGGTCGGCGAGGGCGGACTAGACGGCTTCCGGTTCCATAGCCGACAGTTGTCGAGCAGGGGGCAAAAGAAACAGGGGATGAACAGGGCTTAGTGGTCCGCCTCCCCACCTCCTGACATGGAGACGACGGACGCATTCATCGGACTGACGTGTGTGGACTGTGGCGAAACGTTCGACGCCGAGGTGGGGACACACCGCTGTCCCGACTGCGATGGCATTCTCGACCCGGACTACGACTACGACGCCATCGACGTGTCGCGCGAGGAGTTCGACTCCCGACCGTTCGAGACGATGTGGAAGTACGCGGAACTCCTGCCGTTCACCCGCGAATCGGCAGTGACGATGGACGAGGGTGCGACACCGCTCGTGGACTGTCCGAAACTCGCCGAGGAAATGGGTGTCGAGCGCGTCCTGTTCAAGGACGAGGGACGCAACCCCACGGGGACGTTCAAGGACCGCGGCCAGACGATGGCCGTGACGGCAGCGGCCCAACACGGCGCGACGGACATCGCACTCGCGTCCGCCGGAAACGCCGGACAGGCGGCGGCCGCCTACGCCGCCCGCGCCGACCTCGAATCGCATGTCTTCCTCCCGACGCGCGCCGGGTTCACGAACAAAGCGATGGTCAACGTCCACGGTGGCGACATGACCGTCGTGGAGGGACGAATCGGCGATGCGGGTGCAGCCTACGCCGACGCGATGGAGGAAGAGGACTGGTATTCCGTCAAGACGTTCGTCACGCCGTACCGTCACGAGGGCAAGAAGACGATGTTCTACGAAATCGCCGAACAGATGGACTGGGACGTCCCGGACGCCATCGTCTACCCGACCGGCGGCGGTGTCGGCCTCGTCGGCATGCACAAGGCCGCAAAGGAGTTCCGGGACTTGGGCCTGACCGACGACCTCCCCGCGATGTACGCCGCGCAAGCCACTGGCTGTGCGCCCATCGTCAAAGCGTGGGACGAGGGGAAAGACGTCCACGAAGCGTGGGACACGCCGGACACCATCTGCGGCGGCATCGAAATCCCCGACCCCGGCGCGAGTCCGATGATTCTCGACGCGCTCCGTGAAAGCGACGGTGGGGCAGTCGCCACCAGCGACGAGGACATCCTCGATTCGGCGGTTACAATCGCACAGAAAGAAGGGCTGGAGATGGGTGCGACCTGCGCCGCCGCCGCGAGCGGTGCGTGGGAACTCGCCCAGCAAGGCGAGTTCGACGAGGACGACACCGTCGTCATCCTCAATACCGGCGAGGGCAACAAGGACGACGACGTGCTTCGAAGCCACCTGATGGGAATGGGCGTCTAAGGAATGGCTGCATCTCCCCGCAGAACCGCGCTCACCATCGGAATCCTCGTGTTTATCGGGGCATTTCTGCTTTCGCTCCTCGCGCTCGGTTACGACCCTCAACAGGCCGTCGTGGCTTCCATCTCGCCCGCAATCGGCGCGGCCATCGGCGTCTACCTCGCGAATCGATTCATCGTGGGACGGGATTGAACGGCGGAATACGACTGGCCGACTGACTGACACTATTTCCCCGTAGATTTAAATCGGAAACCGGGACCATTGCGGCCCGGATGGGCGAGTACGAGACGTTGCGGGAAGAAACGAGCAAGGATGGGCCGTTCATCACCCACGTTCGAATTCGGAAGACGGACGACCCCAAATACCCCTGTGGATGGGACTACGCACTTCATTTCGGCACGGTAGAAGGAACTACATTGATTCGCTACGATAATGCACACGAACGGACCAAAGGCCACGAGCGACATGCCCGCAATGAAACCGAACACATCGAATTTCCGGGAATGTTCACGCTCGTCGAACGATTCGAAAACGAGATTCAAGCTATAAAAACGGAGGACGAGAGATGACTGAATCGAAGACGCTGTATGTTCGAGTTGGTGCCGCCGAACAAACGTTTGAAGGGACTAAAGACGCCATCGAGGCACTCGAACGCGGGGAGCCTGTGGCGAAACCACACGTGCTGAATTTGGAAGACGAAGCCGACCTCGTTTGGCTCGTGAATGCATCGACGGTTGAGCTTCTTCGAACCATTTCGAAGGACGAACCGGAGCACGTTCGAGAACTAGCGGATATCGTCGGCCGCGAGGACGAAGCCGTCCAGCAGGACATCGATGAACTCGAAACGCTACGCGTAATCGAGTGTGAGGTGGTCGATGGCAAACGGCGTCCTCACGTTCGATTCGACTCGATAGAAATCGACATCCCCGTCTCACCGGACGCTCAAAGTCGTGATTCGGCCATCGTGTAAAAATCGTGGCTCGGTCATTTCGTTCGCGTCGTCACTCATTCGTTGCGCGGGCGAGGGCTTTCGAGGTCGTCTTCTCAGTAGTTGCAATCACAAAACAACCAAACACATCTCTCTCGAATCGCACGAAGTCTTTAAAAAATGAAAATCAGTCTCCGAGTTGTCCGCGTTACAGCAGGTCGCTTTCACTCAGTCGCTCGACCGCTTCCTCGATGCGCTCCAAGTTTGCCGCATACGAGACACGTGCATAGCCGGGTGCGCCGAAGGCGCTGCCCGGCACCGTGGCGACGTGAGCCTGTTCCAGCGCGTCCTCACACCACTGCTGGTCATCGTCGCGACGGGAATCATCAGGTAGAACGCGCCGTCCGGCGTTCGGACGTCCACATCGTGCTGTTTCAGCAGGGCGACGAGGCGGTCCCGGCGCTCGTGGAACGCCTCGACCATCTCGCTCACGTCGTCCTCGGTGTTCGCCAGCGCTTCGACGCCCGCGCGCTGGACGAAGTTCGTCGCGGAGGAGACCGAGTGCGAGTGGAGTTTGGCCGCCTGCGAGACGAGTTCTTCCGGCGCGGCGAGGTAGCCGAGCCGCCAGCCGGTCATCGAGTAGGCTTTCGAGAAGCCGTTCACCGTGACGGTACGCTCGAACATCCCGTCGAGCGTGGCGAGGCTGGTGCACTCCGCGCCGTAGGTGATCTGCTCGTAAATCTCGTCGCTGATGACGGTCACGTCGTGTTCGACCGCCAAATCCCGGACGCCTTCGAGCGCGGCATCGGAGTAAACGGCTCCGGTGGGGTTCGACGGCGAGTTGACGATGAGTAGCTTCGTTTCGTCCGAAATCGCGTCGCCGAGGTCGTCCAGTGCGGGTTCGAGTTTGAAATCGTGCGGCGCGAGGTCAACGCGGTTCAGTTGACCGCCCGCGAGTTTGACCATCGCCTCGTAGGACACCCACGCCGGGTCGAGGAGGACGACTTCGTCGCCGTCATCGACAACCGTCTGCACCGTCTCGTAGAGCGCCTGCTTTGCGCCGGGCGTGACGATGACGTTGTCCGCCTCGTATGGCGAGTCCGTCCCCTTGCAGTTTCTCGGCGATTGCTTCGCGGAGTTCGGGGACGCCGTTGGATGGTGGGTAGCCCGTGTGGCCCTCCTCCATCGCGTCTTCACAGGCGTCCACGATGTTCGCCGGCGTCGGGAAGTCGGGTTCGCCGACGCTCAGGTCGACGACATCCACGCCGTCCGCTTCCAGTTCCGACGCCAAACTGCTGATTGCGAGCGTCGCGCTCGGTTCTACACGTCCAATCCGTTCAGAAAATTCCATCGTCATTGTAGTTCTTCCACCAAATCGAGTGCTCCTTCGACCGCCCGTGCACCGTAGTCGGTACGCTCGCGTGCCTCCGCCGCCGACATGCCCGGCCCGGTGATTCCGAGGGCAACCGGCGTATCCCGGTTCAGGCTCACGTCGGTCAATTTCTGTGTCGTTGCGGTCGTGATGACGTGGTCGTGGTCGGTGTCGCCGGTGATGACGGCACCGAGCACAGCAACCCCGTCGACATCGTCCCGTCGGGCGAGTCGGTCCGCTGCAAGCGGCGAATCGTACGCGCCGGGGATGTGTAGCGTTTCGACGATCTCTGCACCTCGCTCGGCGGCAGCCTCGCGCGCCGACTCCTCCATCTGCTCCGTGATCGGGGCGTTAAACTCCGCCACGACGAGTCCGAGCGTTACCATGTGTGGCGGGAGGCCAGCGCGGCTAAAAGAACTACCGCTCTCCGCAAGGCTTGTATCCCCCCTCTGTCTTGTGAGGAAACAATGAGTTCAGGCGAACACCCATTGACCGGGTGGACGACCCGAAATCGGGGATTCGCTTTCATCTGTGCCATCACGGTACTGGCGTTAGTGCTCCGGCTGGTCGGTCTCGGAACTCGGTTCGCCCATTGGGACGAAGCCCGTGTCGGCTACTGGATAATTCGGTATCAGAAAACTGGAATCTGGCACTACCATCCGGCGATTCACGGGCCGTTCTTCCCACAAGTGAACAGCGTTCTGTTCGAACTGTTCGGGGCGAGTGATTTCATGGCGCGACTGCCGGTCGCGCTCATCACCGGATTGGCACCGCTTGCTGTGTGGCTCTACCGCGACCATCTCCGCGACTCCGAGATGGTGGCGTTCGCGTTCTTCCTCGCAGTGAATCCGGTCATCCTCTACTACTCGCGGTTCATGCGCTATGACGTGTTGCTCGCGTCGTTCATGGTGTTCGCGCTCGGCTTCTATCTCCGCGCACAGGCGACCGGGAAAGCACGATATCTCTACGCCGGAACCGCGGCGCTGGCACTTGGCTTCACGACGAAGGAAAACGCCCTGCTCTACGTCCTCTCGTGGTTGGGCGCGCTCGCGCTACTGTTCGACCATCGACTGTTCCTCTCCCGAAACCATGGGCGAGAATGGACGGAAACGTTCATCGAGACGGTCAAAGAAACGGGGCGTGGACTCCTCCAATTCGCGCCACACATCGCAATTGCGCTCGTGGAGTTTTTCGTCATCATCGTCTACTTCTACGCACCCCGAGCGAACGGTACCACCGGACCGGGGTTGTGGAAGGCGTTCCGAAATCCGTCGATGTTCGGAGCGGTCATCGGGGAAGCGACGCTCGGGACGTGGAACGCATTTTCTGGCCAGTGGTTGGGAAGTCAAGGTCACGCCTACCTTCCCTATCTCCAGCACTTCATCACGGTACTCGAACAGGGGGGAATCGTCGTGGTTCTCCTTTCCGTCGTCGGCTTCCTTGCAGCCCGGTACGTCGATGACCGCCCCCGTGACCTCGTCTCGTTCGCGTTCTACTGGGGAGTGGTGAGCATCCTCGGCTACCCGCTCGTGACCGATATCCAGGCAGGATGGGTAACGGTTCACGCACTCGTCCCGCTCATGATTCCCGCATCGGTCGGCGCGGGGTGCATCTATCGTTGGGGTCGAGAAGCGTACGAGGACGACGACGGAATGGGAACGACTGCGGCGAGCGTTATCTCGCTCGTTCTCATCGTGTCGATTCTCTTTCCGACAACGACTGTCGTCTACATGCATCCCCAGGACCCGAACACGCCCAGTATGTTCGGCGGACAGCGACACAACGACATCGTCCAATGGGGGCAACCCGCTGCCGGTATCAAATCGACGATAGAGAAAGTACAGCAGGTATCGCGGGCGAACAAGCAAGGAACGGACGTGCTGTACTACGGCTATCTGAACGACCAAAGCAAGTACGTGTTTTTCGTCCCGAACGAGACACAAAACGACCAGATACCGGCCGCACAAGGGTGGTACAACCGGCTCCCGATTCCGTGGTACACCGAGATGGCCAACGCGAACATCGATAGCACGCTGAAAAACGAGAGTCTGAAAACCCGCCAGCCGCCGGTCGTCATCACCCGCACCTCACACGAAGAGGACGTAGAGAAGTATCTCGACGGCTATCTCGTGTACCGACACGACCTCACGCTCTGGGGTGCGCCCACGACGATTTACATCAAAAAGAGCGCGCTCCAGAAGACGAACCGGACGGCGTAGTCCGAGACCACCTGCACGTTCGTGCACATTTCTCGCTCCAGTTGGCAAATTTTATGCACCTACAGGGATAGCTTTCGGACAACATGGTTACGGCATCACCGCTTACTCTCGGCGTCGTCGGTGGCGGCCAGCTCGGTCGCATGCTCGCGGAGGCGGCATCCCCGCTTGGCGTCGAACTGATAGTTCTCGACCCGACTCCTGACTGTCCGGCGTCGCTCGTCGCCCGCGACCAAATCGTTGGCGACTTCGATGACGAGGCTGCGATTCGGGAACTCGCCGAACGAAGCGATGCGCTGACGTTCGAAATCGAACTCGCTGACCCCGACGTGCTCGAAGCAGTGAGCGAGGAGTTCGACGTTCCGGTCCACCCCGACCCTGCGACGCTCCGCACGATACAGGACAAACTCGTCCAGAAACAAGCGCTGCAAGACCGGGGCATTCCGGTTCCGGAGTTCCGGCGGGTCGATTCCCGCGAAGACCTGCTCGAAGCGGGCGAGGAGTTCGGCTACCCGATGATGTTGAAAGCTCGCCGCGGGGGCTACGACGGTCGCGGTAACGTTCCCGTCGAGGACGAAGACGACGTGGACAACGCCATGTCGCAAGTCTCGGGCGAACTGATGGTCGAGGAGTTCGTCCCCTTCGAGCGTGAACTCTCGGTCATCGCCGTGAAAGGCGACGACGAGGTGGCGACGTTCCCGGTCGGTGAGAACGTCCACGAGGACGAAATCCTCCGACAGACGGTCGTCCCAGCGCGCACGACAGACGAGGTTCGGGAGCGTGCCGAAGACGTCGCACACGATGTGCTTTCCACACTCTCCGGGCGCGGCACGTACGGCATCGAACTGTTTGAAGGACAGAATGGTGAAATATCCGTGAACGAAATCGCACCGCGGCCGCACAACTCCGGGCACTACACCATCGAAGGCGCACTCACGTCACAGTTCGAACAGCACGCACGCGGCGTGCTGGGCTACCCGCTCGGCGCGACGACGCTCCGCAGTTCCGTCGTGATGTCGAACGTCTTGGGCGACGTGGACGAACCGGAACCCGCAGACCTCTCGGGCATCGAAGGCGTGCTTTCGACGCCCGGCGCGTCGTTCCACTGGTACGGCAAACGCGACGTTCGGCCGCTCCGGAAGATGGGACACGTTACGCTCGTCGGCGAGGACGACCCGGCGACGGTTGACGAATCGACACTCACCGACCTGCACGGTGACGCAAAAGACCTCACCGACTCACTCACGTTCCGATGACCACCGCAGAATCAGTTACGAGCCTTATCGAACAGTTCGAAGCCGAAGCAAACCGCGACCGACCGACGGCAGAAACGCCCGAAATCGGCATCGTCATGGGCAGCGACTCCGATTTGGACGTGATGTCGGGCGCGTACGACGCCCTGACGGAACTCGGCTTTGAGGAAGTGACCGACGACGAGAACCCACCGGACGCACGGTTCACGTTCGAAACCTACGTCGTCTCGGCTCACCGCACCCCCGAACTGATGTACAGTTACGCGAAGACGGCCGAAGCGCGTGGGTTGGACGTCATCATCGCCGGCGCGGGCGGCAAGTCGGCGGACCTCCCGAACATGACGGCGTCACTGGCGTACCCGCTTCCCGTGGTTGGCGTCCCGGTACAGGAAAAGTCGGTGTCGTCGGTCATCGGCATGCCGACCGGCGCGCCCATCGTCGCGGTAGACGCCGGTAAGTCGTTTAACGCCGCGCTCTCGGCGGTGCAAATTCTCGCGCGCGAACACGACGACCTTCGGAAACGACTGGTTACGTACCACGACGAGTTACAGACTGACGTGGGAACCGTTTCCCGCCGTCTCCACGAGGAAGGGACGCTCTCGTTCCACGACGACGAATAACACATCATTTTATATGCTAGTGCCGGTATTGGTATAGTTCAATTCTCTGGTGGAAAGGGTAGGTTACTGAAGAGAAAGCGTTAATTGCTCGAATCTTGGTGGTAGAGGGGTTTCAGGCCCAGAATCCCAAGAATCAACGCTTATAGGTGTGCACTCACAAAATACCGACTGCTAGGAGAAATCCGTAATGAATCCATGGGTAGCCATCGGCGCATTGGTGCTGGTGGGGATTGCGATACCATCCAGTATGATGATGATATCGAGTCTTCTCAGACCAACTGTGCCCGAACAAGGAAAATCCGCCACCTACGAGAGCGGTGAAATTCCAACCGGGACGACGCGTATTCGGTTCAACATTCAATACTATATGGTTGCGCTGTTGTTCGTCGTCTTCGACATCGAGACGGTCCTCATCTTCCCTTGGACCGTCATCTATCGCAATGCTATCGACAATGGTGTTGGCCTTGCGACAGTGCTCGTCCCGATGTTGGCCTTCATCGCGGTTCTCGTCGTCGGCCTCGCGTGGGCTTGGCGTAACGGTGCGGTGCGGTGGGTTCGCAGCCCCCGCGGAACGCGACGGAGTATGGAACAATGAGTAACGAACCACGGGAGTACATTCAGCATAGTACAGCACCCCAGACGAAAACCCAAGACGCTCGGATGGGAACGGGGGTCGATGATCGCTTCAACTCGAAACTTCGGGAGGCGTTCGGCGCGTCACCATTCATCCTCACGAAGTTCGACAAATTCATGGACTGGGTCCGGGGGTCGTCGATGTTTATGCTTCAGTTCGGTATCGCCTGCTGTAGCATCGAAATGATGCACACCTACGCGGTAAAACACGACTTGGACCGGTTCGGTTCCGGCGTCCCACGTGCATCGCCGCGACAGGCGGACGTGATGATAGTCCCCGGTACCATCGTCTCGAAGTTCGCACCGCGCATGAAACGTGTGTACGACCAGATGCCCGAACCCAAATTCGTCGTGAACATGGGGTCCTGTTCGATAAGCGGTGGCCCGTTCCAAGAGGGCTACAACGTCATCAAAGGCGCAGAAGAGGTCATTCCCGTGGACATCCACGTCCCCGGGTGCCCACCACGGCCAGAAGCGCTCGTCTACGGTGTCGTCAAACTGCAGGAGAGCATCGCACACGGCGAGTCCGCCCCGGTAACGGTCAAACCGTACGAACTGGAACAGTTCGGCGACTTGGAACGCGACGAGTTGGTACAGTCGCTCGCCGATCAAATCGACGAGGATTCTCTCGTCATGCGCTACAACTGGGCTGATTCACCATGAGTTCCCAGGAGGAAGTCGAATCCCCAGCGGAGCAGTCCGCTGGCGACGACCTCGCCGAGTTGCTCGGCGAGCACGTCATCGGTCGTGAGCAGCACCTCAACGCGCCCGGCTTCGTCGTTCGACCGGACGAAGTGCAGGACGTGCTGACGATTCTGCGCGACGAGGGCGGATTCGACCATCTCTCGATGGTCACGGCACAGGATTACGAGGACCGGTACGAGAGCATCTACCACCTCAAACAGTTTGACGATCCAACGCAGGAAGTGAGCGTCGTCGTGCCGACGCCGCGGGACGCCCCAAAGAGCCAGACGGCTGAGCCGGTCTACCGGACTGCCGACTGGCACGAACGAGAGGCGTATGACCTCATCGGTATCGACTACGAGGGACACCCGGATTTGCGGCGTATCCTCCTCCCCGAGACGTGGCAGGGTCACCCAATGTCACGGAACTACGACCAGGACCGGCCACAAATCGTCCCGTTCGAGGAGAACAAAAATCCGCTCGAAGGGGACCGCTATGATTCGGAGTCGGATACGATGCTTCTCAACATCGGTCCCCACCACCCCGCAACACACGGCGTGTTGCACTTGGAGACGGTGCTCGACGGCGAACAGGTGGCCAGAGTTGAGCCGGATATCGGCTATCTTCACCGCTGTGAGGAACAGATGGCCCAGAACGGCACGTACCGGCATCAAATCATGCCGTATCCCGACCGCTGGGACTACGGTTCCTCTGGACTGCTCAACGAATGGGCGTACGCCCGCGTGGCCGAAGATTTGAACGACCTTGACGTCCCCGAGTACGCACAGATAATCCGGACGATGGGTGCCGAACTGTGTCGTATCGCATCACACATGCTGGCACTGGGGACGTTCTGTCTCGACATCTACGGCGACTTCACTGCGATCTTCATGTACGCGATGCGCGACCGGGAAATCGTCCAGAACATCCTGGAGGACCTGACCGGTCAGCGCATGATGTTCAACTACTTCCGCCTCGGCGGCGTCGTCTGGGACATTCCCGAACCACGGGAGGCGTTTTTCGACAAGACGCGGGATTTCCTCGACGGGCTTCCGTCGGCGCTCGATGAGTACCACGACCTCATCACCGACAACGAACTGCTCCAAATTCGGACCGTCGGTACCGGCGTTCTCGAACCCGAGGTCGCAAAACAGTACGGCGTGACAGGACCCGTCGCTCGCGGGATCAGGGATCGACTACGACCTGCGCCGCGACGACCCGTACGGCTACTACGACCAACTCGAATGGGACGTCATGACCGAGGACGGCTGTGACAACTACTCGCGCGTGTTGGTTCGGATGCGCGAGGTCGAACAGTCGGCGAAAATCGTCGAGCAGTGTCTCGACCTGCTCGAAGACTGGCCCGAGGACGAGCGCGAGATTCAGTCGAACGTCCCCCGGACGCTCAAACCGGACGCGGACACCGAGACGTACCGTGCCGTCGAATGGGCGAAAGGAGAACTCGGTATTTACATTCGCTCGGACGGGACGGACAAACCCGGTCGATTCAAGATTCGGAGTCCGTGCTTCAGCAACCTCTCGGCACTCGACGAGATGGCGAGCGGGGAGTACGTGCCCGACCTCGTCGCCACCCTCGGCAGCCTCGACATCATTTTGGGGGAGGTCGATCGATGATTCCCGGTCCTCACGAGTATGGCCCTCTTCCCCGAGGAAATCGCCCATGCAATCGGTGGGAGCAACCCCAGTCCACCGATACAACTGCTGTCCGCACTCATCGCGGCGGCCGTTGCCGGCAGCATCATGCTGACGATGACGGCGTTTGCGGGACCGTGGGCAAAGCGGAAAATTACCGCCGCGTTCACGGACCGTATTGCCGTCAATCGCGTCGGCCCGTTCGGGTTGCTCATCATCGTCGCCGACGCAGTGCGACTGTTATCGAAAGAACTCATCATTCCGGACGGTGCGGACCGTCCGGCGTACGACCTCGCTCCGATGGTAATGGCGGGGTCGGCGTTGCTCGGTTTTGCGGTCATTCCGATGGGTTCTATTTTCGGTCTCAATTTGCAACTCGCTGACCCCGAAATTGGAATCGCGTACGTGTTCGCGGTCGCATCCATCGCCACACTCGGATTGGCGATGGGTGGCTACGCGTCGAACAACAAGTACTCGCTACTCGGGGCGCTTCGTGCGGTGGCACAGAACATCGCGTACGAGATTCCCCTCATCGTGACGGCGGCGTCCGTCGTCATCTTTGCGGGGTCGCTGCGGACGAGCAAAATCGTCGCGGCTCAACAACATACGCTTCTTTCCATCGGTGGGTTCCACATCCCAACGTGGTATGCGTTCGTGAACCCGTTCGCGTTCGTGTTGTTCCTCATCGCGAATCTGGCCGAGGTTGGCCGGAACCCGTTCGACATTCCCGAAGCACCGACGGAAATCGTCGCCGGTTACATGACCGAGTATTCCAGCGTCTACTTCGTGCTGTTTTACCTCGGTGAGTTCCTGCACATCTTCCTCGGTGGGGCCATCATCGCCACCGTCTTCCTCGGTGGTCCATCCGGTCCCGCACAGCATTGGTTCGGTTTCGTCTGGTTCACGATCAAAATCTGGGCCGTGTTCCTGTTCACCCAGTGGGCACGGTCGGCGATTCCGCGCATTCGTATCGACCAACTCATCGAAATCGGCTGGAAGGGCATGCTCGTGCTTTCGTTCGCGAACTTGGTGCTCACGGCCATTATCGTCGGGGTGACACTATGATCGGAGTTCTCAAATCGATGGCAACCACGATGAAACACGCATTGGGCGGAACGACGTTTACGGTCGAATATCCGGACGTCGCTCCCGAAGTAAGTCCACGCTTCCGTGGGATTCACAAGTTCAGCCAAGAGCGCTGCATCTGGTGTCGCCAGTGTGAAAACGTCTGTCCGAACGACACGATTCAGATCGTTCAGGACGACAAGCGCAACGGCGAACAGTACAACCTCCACGTCGGCCAGTGCATCTACTGCCGACTGTGTGAGGAAGTATGCCCAGTTGACGCCATCCTGCTCACCCAGAACTTCGAGTTCACGGGTGACACGAAGAGCGAACTGGTGTACAACAAAGAACAGCTGCGAAACGTTCCGTGGTACAAGGATATCGACCCCCTCGAATCACGCGAACCCGACCGGAGCGCGTGGATTGGAGAGGGCGAAGGAGCGGTCGATTACAACTAGACAACGCCCGTCTCGAAATCTTAAAAGGGCGTTTACGCAAACCCAAAGGTGACTCAAATGGCATATGAAATTATCGCGTTCGCGCTGTTCGCCATCCTCACGGTGGCGAGTAGCATGGGCGCTGTCCTGGTTCAGGACGTGTGGCATTCGGCGCTGTTACTCGGCGTTTCGCTGCTGAGTTTCGCCATCCACTACGTTATGTTACAGGCGGAGTTCGTTGCGGCGATGCAGATTCTCGTCTACGTTGGCGGGGTTCTCATCCTGATAACGTTCGCCGTCATGCTCACACGTCAGACAAGTACAGAGGAGGTGACTAACGCATGACATCACGGCCACGACTGCGCGACCCCAGCACGATGCTTCCCGGCCTCGCCGCGGTGGCGCTATTTGTCGTTCTCGCCGTCGTGTTTCTCGGTGCGTCGTTCGGCGATGCACAGGGTTTCGCGAACGGTGCCAACATCACGGCGAGTATCGGCTATGCGATGTTCAACATCGGCAACGTCGGCGGGCAGCGCCTCGTCCACGGTGAGGGATTCCTCATGGCATTCGAGATAATCGATCTCGTGCTCGTCGCGGCGCTGGTGGGTGCGGTCATGCTCGCCAGCCGCGAGGACAGTGGTATCTTGACGACTGCCACCTCGCCGATGCGAACTGATGGCGGTCGAACAACGGGAGGCGACGAGGAGTAATGGCAGCAGTACCAGTCCAATACTACCTCCTGCTTTCCGCCGCCGTGTTCTGCACGGGATTGTTCGGCATCCTCACCCGGAAGAACGCGATGATGTTCCTCATCAGCGTCGAGCTGATGCTCAACGCGGCGAACATCAACCTCGTCGCGTTCTCCCACTACTACGGCAACGTGACCGGCCAGACGTTCAGCCTGTTCATGCTGGCGCTCGCCGCCGCGGAGGTTGCGGTTGGAATCGGCATCATCCTCGTCCTCTATCGCAACTTCGACGATGTGGACGTAACCAAAGCGACGACGATGAGGTGGTAAGATGACGGAAACAGCATTCCAACTGGCTCCGGTCATCGCACTCCTGCCACTCCTCTCGTTCCTAATCGCAATGCTCGGCGGCGAGTTTGCCCGAAAGATGCTGCCGAAAGGCGGTGCGATTCCGGGCATCATCGCAACCGGTGGGTCGCTACTGTTGTCGCTGTGGACGTTCGTCACGGTGGCCGGTGGAAACACCTACCACAAGACGGTGACGTGGGTGCCGGCGCAAGCGTACGGCACTTTTGACCTGCATTTCGGCATCTTCCTTGACCCGTTGTCGGCGTTGATGCTCGTCATCGTCTCGCTCATCGCGTTCCTCGTCCATATCTTCAGCTTGGGCTACATGAACGACGAGGGCGAGATCGGCCTGCCGCGCTACTACGCCGGTCTCGGCCTGTTCGCCTTCAGCATGCTTGCGTTCGTCTTCTCGGACAACCTGCTGATGTCGTTCGTGTTCTTCGAACTCATCGGGTTCTGTTCGTACCTGCTCATCGGGTTCTGGTTCCGCGAACAGGGACCACCGAGCGCTGCGAAGAAGGCATTCCTCATGACGCGGTTCGGGGACTACTTCTTCTTCGTCGGCGTGGTGGCCATCTTCGCCACCTTCGGCACGGCCCAGTTCGCCGGTAGCCATTCGTTCGCGCACATGGCTGACCGAGCGCTCTCGGGGAGCGGAAACGCGACGGTTCTCTTTGGACTCGACCCGCAGACGTGGTTCGCCATCATCGGTCTCCTCGTGTTGGGCGGCGTGCTCGGAAAATCCGCACAGTTCCCGCTCCACACGTGGCTTCCGGACGCGATGGAAGGCCCGACGCCCGTTTCCGCACTGATTCACGCCGCGACGATGGTCGCGGCGGGTGTCTACCTCATCGCGCGGATGTACGGCTTTTACGCCCTGCTTCCGCAGGTACTCGCCATCATCGCGTTCATCGGCGGCTTTACCGCTCTGTTCGCGGCGTCGATGGGTGTCGTCAAGCAGGAAATCAAACAGGTGCTCGCGTACTCCACCATCTCCCAGTACGGCTATATGATGCTCGCGCTGGGGTCGGGTGGCTACGTTGCAGCAACCTTCCATCTGATGACCCACGCCTTCTTCAAGGCGCTCCTGTTCCTCGGCGCAGGGTCGGTCATCATCGCCATGCACCACAACGAGGACATGTGGGAGATGGGTGGGCTGAAAAAGCGCATGCCCGTCACCTACTGGACGTTCCTCGCAGGGGCACTTGCACTCGCGGGAATCGTCCCGTTCGCCGGGTTCTGGTCGAAGGACGAAGTGCTCTATGAGTCACTCATCCACGGTCTCGGCGGCAACCCATTGTTGCTAATCGCCTACGCGATGGGTCTCCTCGCTGTGTTCTTCACCGGGTTCTACACCTTCCGGATGGTCTTCTTGACCTTCCACGGTGAACCTCGGAGCGACACGGCACGTGACCCCAAGGGCGTCGGCTGGAACGTGAAATTCCCGCTCATCGTCCTCGGCATCCTCGCAACGATTGGGGGTCTCGTCAACATGGGACCGGTTGCGGACCTGCTCAACGCGCCGGGCATCGACTACCTGCACGTGTGGCTCAACGGACCGGTCGCCTCGACCAGCGTCGGCCACTACGATGAACTCATCAAGGCCACCTACGGCGAACCGGCGTCGTTCTCGTCGCTGATTTCGACTGTCGTCTCGTTCGTGTTCGCGCTTGCCGGTATCGGACTCGCGTGGATGTTGTACAACGTCCCCGAACCCGTCGAACACACGGACAAGTTGGGGAGCGTGAAGACGCTCGCGTTCAACAACTACTACCAGGACGAGTATCAGGTCTGGCTCGCAACCGGAATTGCGCTTCCGGTCGCCCGCGCGGTGGACAAGTTCGACCAAGGCGTCATTGACGGCGTGGTCAACGGCGTCTCCAGCGTGAGCCTGTTCGGCGGTAGCCGAGTGAAGCGGATTCAGAGCGGTGTCGTGACGAACTACGCCCTCATGTTGGTGCTCTCGTTCGTCATACTGCTTCTCATCCTCGGTGTTACCGGAGGTTGGTTTTAGATGATAGTCGAAGCACTTCTCGCAGTAACGTTGGTCAGCGCGTTCGCGGTGTTCCTTGCACCCGATAAGGTCGCAGGGAAACTCGCGTTCGTGCTGAGTCTGCTCCCGGCGGCCGGGAGTCTCTGGATGTACAGTGCCTTCGATGGCAGCGGCAACGCCCTGCTGGGCGGGAAACTCGCCTTCGAAGAGACGTTCAAATGGGTCACGTTCGGCCACTACGCGCTGAACTGGCACGTCGGACTCGACGGCATCAGCATGCCGCTGTTGCTGTTGACGACGATTCTCACGCCCCTCGCGATTCTGTCGGCGTGGACGCCGATTCAGTCACGGGAGAGCCAGTTCTACGGACTAATGTTGTTCACCGAGGTGTGCCTCATCGGCCTCTTCTCGGCGCTCGACTTCTTTATCTGGTTCATCTTCTGGGAACTGGTGTTGATTCCGATGTACTTGCTCATCGGCGTGTGGGGCGGCCCACGGCGCAAGTACGCGGCGATCAAGTTCTTCGTCTACACGAACGTCGGCTCGTTGCTGATGTTCATCGGCTTCATCGGCCTCGTCTTCGGACTGGGTGACTCCGTCCACTCCCTCAGCATGCCCGCCATCGCGCAGGCGTTGAACAGCGGCCAACTGGGGAGCCTCGGTGGCATCAGCGCGAGCACGCTGAAGACGCTCGCGTTCTTCGCCATCTTCATCGGATTCGGCGTGAAGGTCGCCGTCGTCCCGCTCCACACGTGGCTGCCGGACACCTACGCAGAGGCACCGACGCCGGTCGTCATCATGCTGTCCAGTCTGCTCCTGAAGATGGGGACGTACGCACTGCTGCGGTTCAACTTCACCATGCTTCCGGGCGTGGCGAAGCAGTACGCGTTCATCATCGCTCTCGTGGCAGTCGTGACCGTCATCTACGGTGCACTGCTCGCACTGGCACAGTCGGACCTGAAACGGATAGTCGCGTACTCCTCGATTTCATCGACGGGGTACATCGTCCTCGGACTGGTCGCGTTCACGATGTACGGCATCGGCGGCGCGACTCTCCAGATGGTCGCACATGGTCTCATCTCGGGACTGATGTTCATGGCCGTCGGCGTCATCTACAACACGACGCGCACCCGGATGGTCTCGGACATGTCTGGATTGGCCGACAAGATGCCGATTACGGTCACGCTGTTCGTCGCAGGCGCGTTCGGCTACATGGGCCTGCCGTTGATGGCTGGCTTCGCGGCGGAGTTCTTCATCTTCGTCGGGTCCTTCCACTCCACCGTTCTCGCGGGAACTGTGGCGGGGACCAACGGCCTCGCGCTGTTCACCGCGGTGGCGATGTTCGGCATCGTCATCGTGGCTGGGTATCTGCTGTTTGCGATGCAACAAACCCTCTTCGGGCCGTTCAGGCTCGAAACCGATTATGAGGTGGGCCGTGCGTCGTTCCACGACGTTGCACCGCTTGTGGTGCTCGTCCTGCTCATCATCCTGCTTGGTGTGCAACCGACCATCCTTTATCACATGATTCAGGATGCCGTGGGTAAGATGGCACTCGTCCAAGGAGGTGGCGTCTGATGGCGTTCGTCTGGCCCGACTGGACTGCGCTCGCCCCCGCCATCGTCCTCGCCGTGACGGCACTGCTGTTGCTCGTCGTGGACAGCGTCTACCCGCACACCACAGATAGACCACTTCTCTCGGGCATCTCGACGCTCGGCGCGGTGGTCGCAGGCGGTCTCGCACTGTGGTTTATCGGCTCCGGAACCGGCGACAATCCGATTCACCTCTACGGCAATGCGATGGTCGTCGATACCATGAGCCTGTTCTTCGTGGTCATCTTCACGAGCGTCACCGCGCTCGTCAGCATCGCCAGCTACGATTACCTACAGGACAACCCGTATCAGGCGGAGTACTACACACTTGTCGTGCTCGCAGCGACCGGGATGACGCTGATGGCGAGTTCGAACAGCCTTGCCACAGTGTTCATCAGCCTCGAACTGGCCAGCCTTCCGTCCTACGCGCTGGTCGCCGTGCTGAAGAAGAACCGCGGGAGCGTCGAGGCAGGCCTCAAGTACTTCCTCATCGGGGCGCTCTCGTCGGCCATCTTCGCCTACGGTATCAGTCTCGTTTACGGCGTCACCGGCCACCTGCAACTGAACGCCATCGCAACCTCGCTCGGAAACGGTTTCAGCGGGATGAACGGCGTGCTCGGTGTCGGCGTGCTGATGGTGGTCGCCGGAGTCGGGTTCAAGACGGCGTCCGTGCCCTTCCACTTCTGGGCACCGGAAGCGTACGAAGGTGCGCCCGCACCGATTTCGGGCTTCCTCTCGTCGGCTTCGAAGGCCGCCGGGTTCGTCGTCGCCTTCCGCGTGTTCGTCACCGCATTCCCGTTCGCGGCAGTTTCGGGAACCGTTGACTGGGTGCTGGCCTTCCAGATTCTCGCCGTTCTCACGATGACGCTCGGGAACTTCGCGGCCGCCACGCAGGACAAGGTCAAACGCATGCTCGCGTACTCCTCGGTCGGACAGGCGGGCTACGTGCTCATCGGTCTTGCTGCCCTCTACGGCGGTAACAACGATGGTGTGTTGAGCGGTGCGATGTTGCAACTGTTCGTCTACGGCTTCATGAACACGGGTGCGTTCCTGTTCATCGCGCTGGCCGAACAGTGGGGAATCGGCAAGACGTTCGAGGATTACAACGGACTGGCGGAGAAGGCCCCGATGGCCTGTCTCGCCATGACCGTGTTCCTCTACAACCTCGCCGGTCTCCCCTTGGGCGCTGGCTTCCTGAGCAAGTACTTCCTGTTCGGTGCCGCGGTCGGTGCCGGATTCTGGTGGCTCACCGCCATCGCCGCCATCAACAGCGCGCTGTCGGTGTTCTTCTACACTCGCGTCGTGAAGGCGATGTGGATCGAGGACCCGGACGACGAGTTCACGATTCGAAGCACGCCGACTGGCCTCTATGTGGCAATCCTCGCCGCTGCGGTCATCACGGTCGTGTTGCTCTTCGCGTTCGGCCCGCTTCACCAGGTGGCCCACAACGCTGCCGTCACGCTCTTCGCCTGAACACACCGCTTTTGAGTTTGCGTATTTGTCTGATTCTGTTTCGGTGATTTCGACAGAGAACGTCTCTATCAGGACAATTATCCATTTCCTCTCCCTGAACGGATTCCCAACAGGTTTTAGGTGTCAGACTCTGAATCGGGGGTAAGATGGTTTCTCGGCTCATGCTCGGCTGTGGTTCAATCGGGCATGCCATCGTTGACTCGGTGGCCGACTGGTTCGGCACTCTCGTCGTCGTCGATGAGAGCGAGAGCAGAGTCGAAACGCTCCGCACGGAGGGTATTTCGGCCATTCGGGGTGACCCGACGGACCCGGAAACAATCGCAGAGAGACCGCGTGTGGACCTCACCTTCGTTTGTAGCGACAACGCGGAGAAGAACTGGCTGGCTGCACGGGCAGTGCGGGAGGTCCATCCGGAAGCCTATCTCGTCGTCTACGCGGGCAATCGTCCTTCCGAGGAGATTCGAGATGAACTCGACGAGTTGGCGGACAAATTCATCGACCCCGGTGGGGCACTCGTTGACCACTTGCTACCACTGACTGACGGCGACACCGCATTTCGAACGCACGAACTCCAGCGCACGCTTCGGGATATCGATGGCAAACTCGGCATTTTCATGCACGACAACCCCGACCCGGACGCGATTGCCAGCGCAGTGGCGTTGGAGCGGATGGCCGAGTCCGTGGGTATCAAGGCTGAAACCTGCTACTTCGGGGCGATTTCCCATCAGGAGAACCGGGCGTTCGTCAACTTGCTGGATTTGGACCTCCGAAATTTTGAGGAGGGTGCGGACCTCTCGGAGTTTGCTGGACTTGCACTGGTGGACCACTCCAGTCCGGGTGTCAACGACCAACTGCCCGAGGAGACGCCTATCGATATCATCATCGACCACCATCCGCCGAATCACCCTGTTGAAGCGCAGTTCGTCGATCTTCGGAGCGGCGTCGGTGCGACGAGTTCGTTGCTTGCGGACCACTTGGAACAGCTCGGCATCCTCCCGGACGAACGGGTTGCGACTGGCCTGCTGTACGGGATTCGCGTGGACACGAAGGATTTCATCCGTGAGGTGTCCGAGGCGGATTTCGAGGCAGCGGCGTTCTTGCTGCCGCACGCCAATACGAGCACCTTGGAGCGTGTCGAAACGCCGTCCATCAACGCCGATACGTTCGAGACGATTTCACGGGCGATTCGAAATCGGGAACTCGACGGAACGGTGCTGGCCAGTTGTGTCGGGTCGCTTTCGGACCGCGATGCGCTCTCACAGGCCGCAGACCGGTTGCTCAACATGGAGGGCGTGACCGTTACACTCGTGTTCGGCTTCATCGATGGGACGGTGTACGTCTCTGCACGCGCACGCGGGACCGACGTCGAACTCGGTGAGACGATGCGAGCGGCGTTCGGCCAAATCGGGAGTGCAGGTGGGCACGCCGACATGGCCGGCGCACAGATTCCGTTGGGACTGCTCGGCGAAGTCGAGGACGATGAGGAGGAGTCGCTGTCGACCATCGTCGGCGATATCATCACTGACCGATTTTTCGAGACGATTCGCTCCCGGCCGGGACCTGGGGATTTCGAAACGGATCGAGAACGAGTTGCAGCGTTCGACATTCAACTCGCGGAGAACGACGAGAACTGAGGGTCGGGAAGTTTTTCACTCGGGGGGGCGTCGGTACTCTGCATGGACGAGACCGAGGGGGAAACGGGTAGTCGTACGTCCTCCAACGTCGGTATTGCGCCCGACGGCGGAACCGAGGGCCTGAAAGCGAAGGTCAAAGAGTACATGACCCGCGATGTGGCGACGGTATCCCCCGACGCAACCGTCGAGGAAGTGGCCCGACGGATCGCCGAAAGCGACGGACACAACGGATTTCCGGTCTGTGACGGGCGCCGCGTTGAGGGGTTCGTCAGTGCCCGCGACCTGTTGCTCGCCGACGAAAAGGAACCCATTTTCAAGGTGATGACACAGGAACTCATCGTCGCACATCCCGATATGGTTGTCAACGACGCTGCACGCGTCATTCTCCGGTCAGGTATTCAAAAACTCCCGGTCGTGGACGACGCGGGCAACCTCGTCGGCATCATCACCAACACGGACTTCATCAGGAGCCAAATCGAGCGCGTGACGCCGGAGAAGGTCGGCAAACTCATGCGAACGCTCGAATCCATCCACGACACCGAAGTAACCCAGCGGCGGCGGAAGGTGCGACTCGCGGACCTCGTACCAACGCAGGGGAAGGTCTACGCCGACGAACTGGAAGGCAGGGTGTACGAGATGAAACGTGGACTGGCCGAACCGCTCGTCGTCATCGAAAACGGTCATACCCTCCTGCTGGCGGATGGCCATCACCGGGCCAAAGCGGCGGACCGACTCGACATCAAGGAGATGGACGCCTACGTCATCATCACCGACCACCGCGTCGAACTCGGGATGGCCGAGACGGCGCGCAAAGAAGGCCTCGAAACCATCGACGACATTCATGTCGTGGATTACGCCCGCCATCCGCTGATGGAGACGACGAAACGGTTGCAGTAGGCTATTTTACGTCGATAACGTTCAGTTCGTCGTCGAGCGTTAGCGTCGGTGCGCTCGCTTCCGGTCCGACGCTGACGCGTACCCTGTACGGGGATTTGGACACGACTTCGGTCAGGTCGTCCCAAACGAAGTCAAACGAGAGAACCGGAATTTCCCGTACATCGGTTCCTCGTTCGTAAAAGTACGAGACGACGGCTGGATGACGGATGATGGATGCGGCGACGGGCAGGTACATTTCTAACCAACAGGATTCACAGTCGAGTTCGGTGACGAGCTGGCCGCTACTGGTTCGGTGCGGTTCCTCGATGGTCATCGGCCCGCTACAGATAAAACACGTGCCATCGACCGCCTTCTGTATGTGGTGTTGTGTCTCCTCGTTGGCGAACGAGACGATTTCGGACACCGACCGATTTGTGGCGGCCTGCGGCGGAACACTCGTTTGAAACAGCATGTCGTGTTTGTCACACTCCATCCGCACGAAACCGTCCTCGTAGTGGCCGGTCAACGACTGGTTGCATCGGGGGCACTCACAATCGAGCGCCTCGGACCGCGGCTCCGTTCGTTTCGTGAACGACCCCTCGTGTATCGCGCCGACGAGTCGGAGGGCGGCGTAGCGCGGGTGGTATTCGTCGTCGCGTTTCACGACGAATCGGTCGCGGAGCTTCGAGAGGTGATAGTTGAACTGCCCGGCGTCCGAGACGCCGACTGCACGTCTGAGTTCGGCAAACGAGAGTCCGTCAGTCCCCTCGGCAGCCATCTGTTCGGCGAGTGCCTCGACGATTCTGACTCGCGTCTCGTCGGCGAACAGCGCGAACGCCTCCGCCGGGGGAAGCGACTCGGAATCGTCGTTAGTCACGCCACACGGTTTCCGACAGTATCGCATAATCTTTTCGTGTCAGAGAAAATGCTGAAAGACCGTTCTGGAAACGGTTATACAATCATGACAACAGAGAACAGTATGAGCATCGAATCGCCCCGAACCGAATCGGGGACGGACACCGCAACCAAATCGGAGTCGGAAACGGAGACGAAAGCGACGAAGAGTGAGTCATCCTCCATCCTCCACGTTGAAAATCTCCTGAAGCGATACGGAGACGGGTCGGACGCTGTGACCGCCGTGGACAGTATCTCGTTCGACATTGAGAGGGGTTCAGTCGTCGGACTGCTCGGCCCAAACGGGGCGGGGAAGACGACGACCATCAAGTCGATTCTCGGACTGATAATTCCCTCCGGCGGACGCGTCGTCATCGACGGTATCGATGTCCACGCCGATACGAAGCGCGCATACCGGCACATCGGTGCGATGCTGGAGGGTGCACGCAACGTCTACTGGCGGCTGACCGTCCGGGAGAATTTGGAGTTCTTCGCGGCACTGTCCGGTCAACGCCCCGCAGACACCCGCGAGCGCCACGACCAACTTCTCGACCAGTTCGGCCTCGCGGACAAGGCGGACACGGCGGTTCGGGAACTCTCGCGGGGGATGAAACAGAAGGTGTCGCTCGCCTGCACGCTGGCGCGCGACGTGGATGTCGTCTTCCTCGACGAACCGACCCTCGGACTGGACGTCGAGAGTTCGCTCGAACTGCGGGCCGAACTCCGCAGTCTGGCCGACGAAACGGGGACGACCGTCCTGCTTTCGAGTCACGACATGGACGTCATCGAGGACATCTGCGACCGCGTCATCATCATGAACGATGGGCACGTCGTCGCCGACGACAGCCTCGACAACCTGCTCGACCTGTTCAACACGCAGGCGTACGCCGTGCAGGTCGCGGGCGAGATTCCGTCGGAGACCCGTCAGCAACTCGAACGACGGTTCGACGCGACGGACTTCGAACGGCAAGCCGACCGCGAGCGGTTCGTGGTCTCCGTGACGGGTGACGAATTCTACGAGTTGGCCGACTGCCTCCGTGAGAACGACCTCACGCGTCGCGTCGATAGCCTCCGTCGAACCGGATTTGGAGGACGTGTTCCTCAGCATCACCGACGACGCCAAGGAGGTGAAGACGCGTGAGCTACGGGTCCGAAGAGTCGGACGCGAAGTTCGGAAATCGCCGGAGTGCCGACGCTCTTCGCGGCCGTCCTCCGCAAACGCGTGTTTCTCCTGATTCGGTATCCGATGAACACGCTCGCACAAATCGTGACCGTCTATCTCTTTTTCGCCGTCATCTTCTTCGGCGGGAAGGCGGCCGCCGGGAGCATCGGTGCTGCCGGTGCGCTCTCCGGCACGTTCGGCGGCCTCATCGTCGGGTGGTTCCTCTGGACGATGGCGCTGGCGGCGTACTTCAGCCTCGCGGCGAGCGTCACGCACGAAGCACAGTGGGGAACGCTGGAGCAGTTGTACATGTCGCCGTACGGGTTCGGGTCGGTGATGGCGGCGAGCGTCGTCGCGTACCTACTGGAAAGCATGCTGTGGGGGGCCATCATCCTCCCGCTGATGCTCGTGACGACCGGCCAGCACCTCGCCGTCGATCTGCTGACGGTCGTTCCGATAGTCGTCTTGACGCTCCTTCCGGTCGTCGGCATCGGCTTCGTTTTCGCCGGACTCGCGCTGCTGTACAAGCGCGTCGAGAACCTCTCGCAGTTGATGCAGTTCGTCCTCATCGGCCTCATCGCGGCCCCCGTGGCCGACTTCGAACCGCTCCGCTACCTCCCGTTGGTGCAGGGGAGCGCGATGCTCCAGCGGGCGATGCAGAACGGCGTCCGTCTGTGGCAGTTCTCCGCGACGGACCTCGCTATCCTCGTCGGTGCCGCAGTCGCGTACTGCCTCCTCGGCTTCTACGTCTTCAAGCTGGCCGCGCGCCGCGCCCGGCGGCAGGGCGTGCTGGGTCACTACTGATCGGCCCGATCTCCTCTCACGCCGACACCTACAACTTCTCTCGCCACCCACCGAACTCCATGCCCGGCCAGAGCGACGACCCGAGGGTCATCCGCGCCGTCGCGGTCCACGCCGACGACGTGGTGACCGCGCTCGAAGCCACCGAGCGCGGGCGGGAGGCGGTGCTCCGAATCACGGCCCCGTTCGCCGGACGGGTGCGCGCCCGCCTCCACGTCGTGCAGGCGATCGGAACCGGACGACGACGGACGCGGCGGTTCCGCGCCGATTCGAATTTCGCCGGGGAAACTGGTTACTGCGGACGCGCCGTCGTATCCGCAGGTCGATGACACCGACCCGAGCGTGGGCGGTTCACGGCGGAGTACGACGTGGAGGTTCATCACGAGCGCCACGCGGCGGCAATCGAGGAGTGGCGCGAGGCGGTTCGTGAGTGCTTCGTCGATTCGGTGGAGCTAGAGACGGAGGTAGGACCACATCGGGTGAGCGTCTCGGTTCTCGGGTGAGGACGCGAATCAGGAGACGATCTCTTTCGAGAACGAGCCTCATCACGTCGCACGAATCGCTCACCGAATCCTTAATGGATTCTCCGGCAGAAATTACGACCATGTACGACGAGGACGACCTGCAGGAGATTCGGCAGGCCAAAGAGGAGTGGGAGGAAGAAACCCACTCGCCCGTCTTGGAGCGCTTCGGCGAGCGGAAAGAGCGCTTTGCGACCGTCTCGAATCTGGAAGTCGAGGACCTGTACGACCCGACGGACGTGGCCGACATCGACTACGGGGAGGAACTCGGCTACCCCGGCGAGGACCCTTACACGCGCGGCGTCTACCCGACGATGTACCGCGGTCGGACGTGGACCATGCGCCAGTTCGCCGGGTTCGGAACGGCCGAGGAGACCAACGAGCGGTTCCACTACCTCATCGACAACGGCCAGACGGGGCTTTCGACGGCGTTCGACATGCCGAGCCTGATGGGCAAGGATTCGGACGACCCGCTGTCGGACGGCGAGGTCGGCAAGGAGGGCGTGGCGGTGGACACCCTCCGCGACATGGAAATCCTCTTCGACGGCATCGATTTGGACGAGGTTTCGACGTCCTTCACCATCAACCCGAGCGCGCCCGTCATCTTCGCCATGTACGTCGCGCTGGCCGACCAGCAGGGCGTCCCCCGCGACGAGATTCGAGGCACCTTCCAGAACGACATGCTGAAGGAGTTCATCGCACAGAAGGAGTGGGTCATCCCGCCGGAACCGTCGCTCCACACCGTCACCGACACCGTCGAGTTCGCGGTGGAGGAGACGCCGAACATCAAGCCCATCTCGATTTCGGGCTACCACATCCGCGAGGCGGGTTCGACGGCGGTGCAGGAACTCGCGTTCACGCTCGCCGACGGCTTCGCTTACGTGGAGGACGCGATGGAGCGCGGACTGGACGTGGACGAATTTGCGCCACAGCTTTCGTTCTTCTTCAATTCGCACAACTCCATCTTCGAGGAGGTGGCGAAGTTCCGCGCCGCCCGCCGCATCTACTCGACCGTGATGGACGAGTGGTACGGTGCGGAGACCCGAGAAGTCGAAACAGCTCAAGTTCCACACCCAGACGGCCGGGCAGTCGCTCACCGCCCAACAGCCACTGAACAACATCGTCCGCGTGACGATTCAGGCGTTGGCCGGCGTCCTCGGCGGCACTCAGAGTCTCCACACGAACAGCTTCGACGAGGCGCTTGCGCTCCCCAGCGAGCAGTCGGTCCGTGTCGCCCTGCGAACCCAGCAGATAATCGCCGAGGAGAGCGGTGCGGCGGACATCATCGACCCGCTCGGCGGCAGTTTCGCCGTCGAGTCGCTGACCGACGAGGTGGAGGAGAAGACGATGGCGTACATCGAGGAAATCAAGGAGATGGGCGACGGTTCGGTTCGCGACGGCGTCCTCGAAGGCATCGACCGCGGCTACTTCCACCGCGAGATTCAGGATGCCTCCTACGAGTACCAGGAGCGCGTCGAGGACGGCGAGGAAATCGTCGTCGGCGTCAACAAGTACAGCATGGAAAAGGACACGAAACCGGACATCCTGCATGTGGACGAGGAAACCCAGAACCGCCAACTCGCTCGACTGGAGGAGGTCAAAGCGGAGCGCGACGACGACGCCGTCGAAGCCGCACTCGACGAACTGCAAGATGCGATCGATAACGATGAGAACGTCATGCCATCCATCGTGGACGCGGTGAAGGAGTACGTCACGATGGGCGAAATCATGGACGTGTTCGAGGCCGAACACGGCGCGTATCAGGAAAAAATCGGACTGGCCTGAGATAGGAATCGAAAATCGGCGGAGCGATTTTTAGCCATCGAGTGCGATAGGTCGAACCAATGGAAGTCGCAATTCTCACGGTCGGCGACGAAATCCTCGCAGGGGACACGGTGAACACGAACGCGACGTGGTTGGCGAGTGAAATTCACGACAGGGGTGGGTCGGTTCGCCGAATTTTGACTGTTCCCGACGATGTCGAAATCATTGCAAATCGAGTGCGCAAGTGGCACGAATCGTTCGACGCAGTCATCGTGACCGGCGGACTGGGCGGGACGCCGGACGACGTGACGATGGACGCGGTGGCGATGGCGCTCGACCGGAAACTCGTTCTTGATACGGAGGTTCGGGAGCTTCTCAGGGAGAAGACACGGAAGTTCGTCGAGGAAAACCCGGAGTTAACCGACGAGTACGAACTCGATTTGAGCGCCGACGAGGCGGCCGAACTTCCCGAAGGAGGACGGCCACTCGTGACGGACGCAGGGTGGGCACCCGGCTGTGCGGTGGCGAACGTGTACGCCTTCCCTGGCATTCCGCGCGAGATGAAGGCCATGTTCGAATTCGTCGCGGACGAGTTCCGCGGCGATGTCGTCTCCGAGACGATGTACACACCAGCACCAGAGGGTGCACTCGGCGGAATTCTCGAAGAAGTGAGAGAACGGTTCGATGTCGCCGTTGGGAGCTATCCGGGGATGGGCGATGACCCCGGACGCCTAAAAGTAACATCGACTGACGCCGACGAAGTCACTGCTGCTGCCACGTGGTTGCGGAACAATGTCGAAACGGTGACAACCGCTTCGAATCCGGATGAGACGGGGTGAAAGAGGGACAGTCGAACCGAGGGAAAACCGAGTGAAACAAACGGGTCGAAGCGGTCGTAGTTTCCATCTATCCTCGCCAACTGAATTTTACGTTCTATTCCCGAAATGGTCGGCGAACGTAGCATATCTTTATGCCGTTCCTTAAAGCATGCTAGCATGGGCATATGTCAGACGATACCGTGGAACTAGAAGCACGACTCGAAGAGGCAGAATCGTTCGATCCACCTGAATCGTTCGTCGAACAAGCGAACGTCTCGGACCCGAAGATTTACGACGAGTTCGAGGAGGAGTGGCCACAGTCTTGGGAACGCGCGGCCGACTTGCTCGACTGGTACGAGGAGTACGACACCGTCATGGACGACAGCGACGCACCATTTTATAAGTGGTTCACTGGCGGGTCGTTGAACGCCTCGTATAACTGTCTTGACCGACATCTCGACGACCGAGGAGACGAGACGGCAATCGAATGGATCGGTGAACTTGGAGAAACACGAACGTACACGTACGAATCGCTCCACCGAGAGGTGAACGAGTTCGCGGCGGCACTTCGTGACATCGGCGTCGGTGAGGACGACGTCGTCACGATGTACATGCCGATGATTCCCGAACTCCCCATCGCCATGCTGGCGTGTGCACGAATCGGCGCGCCACACAGCGTCGTCTTCGCGGGCTTCTCGGCCGACGCGCTCGCAACGCGGATGAAGAGTGCGTCCTCGGAGTACCTCATTACCTGCGATGGTTACTACCGCCGTGGCGACCCACTCCACCACAAGGAAAAAGCGGACAATGGTCTCTCGCAGGTCGGTCACGACGTGGAAACCGTCGTCGTGGACCGACTCGACGACGAGTACGACCACCCGATGAAGGACGACGAACACGACTACACCGAAATCGTCGCCGAACAGGAAGGCGCGGAGGTCGAACCCGTCCAGCGTGATGCCGAGGACATGCTGTTCCTGATGTACACCTCCGGTACGACGGGCGAACCGAAAGGTGTCAAACACACGACTGCGGGCTACCTCTCGTACGTGTCGTGGACCTCACACGCTGTCCTCGACATCAAACCCGAGGACACCTACTGGTGTGCGGCCGACATCGGCTGGATTACGGGCCACTCCTACATCGTGTACGGACCCCTCTCGCTCGGGACGACCAGCGTGATGTACGAAGGGACGCCGGACTATCCGGAGAAGGACCGACTCTGGGAAATCGTCGAGGAATACGGTGTGGATATCTACTACACCGCCCCGACGGCGATTCGAGCGTACATGAAGTGGGGAAGCGAGTACCCGGACCAACACGACCTTTCCAGCCTTCGACTACTTGGCACGGTGGGCGAACCCATCAACCCGAGGGCGTGGAAGTGGTACTACAAGCATATCGGCCACGAGGACTGCCCCATCGTCGACACGTGGTGGCAGACCGAGACGGGTGGCATGATGGTAACGACGCTCCCCGCTATCGGAACGATGAAACCCGGTAGTGCCGGACCACCGCTACCGGGCATCGACGCACAAATCGTGGACACGAAGGGAGAGACGGTTCAGGCAGGACGGGCGGGCTATCTGACCGTCCAGAAACCGTGGCCCGGAATGCTCCGCACCGTCTACAAGAACGACGACCGATACATCAGCGAGTACTGGGAAGAGTACTCCGACCCGGATGCCGACAAATGGATTTACTTCCCTGAGGACGGCGCGAAATTGGACGAGGACGACTACATCACCGTTCTCGGCCGTGTCGACGACGTTCTCAACGTCTCCGGACATCGCCTCGGAACGATGGAGATAGAGAGTTCCATCGTCGGCGTGAAAGGCGTCGCAGAGGCGGCCGTCGTCGGTGGCCACCACGACCTGAAAGGCGAAGCGGTGTACGCCTACGTCATCACCGAAGAAGGCTACGACGGGAACGAAGAACTCCACGACCGCATCGTCGCGGGTGTCGAGGACGGAATCGGGCCGATCGCACGCCCCGAGGAAATCGTCTTCACCCCCGAACTGCCGAAGACGCGGTCGGGTAAAATCATGCGGCGCTTGCTGGAGGACATCGCCAACGAGGAAGAACTCGGTGATACCTCCACGCTTCGGAACCCGGACGTGGTCGAGGACATCCAGCAGAAGGTTCAGGACAGCTAAGCGCTGAATTGACATCCTCCCCGCGCTAAAGCGAGGCTTCAGCCTCGAATCATCCATAATTCGGTGTGAATTTATTGATTGCTTTTCGATTGTGTTCTAATGCTTAAACAAACATTATATATGAATTGAGAACAATGGCTAAGAGAGTGGTGCTAACGAATGACATTCACACACCAGACCACGACACAGAGAACCGTTAGGAAACATCACGGCGATAACGGGTTCGGAGGTGGAAGATAGATGCCCGCGGACACGAAAACCGGCAATCCGGCCCCGCTCGGACTCGTCGGCTTCGGATTGACCACCGTTCTGTTGAGCCTGATAAACGCAAACCTGCTTCCTTCGGACGGTGAAGTGGTAGTCATCCCGCTGGCGTTGGCGTTCGGTGGGACGATTCAACTGCTCGCAGGGATGTTGGAGTATCGGGAAGGAAACACGTTCGGCACCGTCGCGTTCACCAGTTACGGTGCGTTCTGGTGGTGGTGGGGACTGCTCGTCATCTTCGGTGGAAACGGATGGATCGATTTGGGTGGCGCATCGTCCACCATCGGAGCCGCGCTCATCCTGTGGGGCGTCTTCACGGCCTACATGTGGATTTCCACGTTCAAACTCAACTGGGGCCTGTGGAGCGTGTTCCTTACGTTGACGATCACGTTCCTGCTGCTTGGCTTCGGTGACTTCCTCGGCAACAGTTCGCTCGGTGTCGCCGGTGGCTGGGTCGGTATCCTCACCGGTCTCCTCGCGATGTACGTCAGCTTCGCCGAAGTGGCAAACTGGACGTACGACCGGGAAGTCATCCCGCTGGGAGGTGCCCCGCTCAAATCGAAAACGGGACGGAAGACGCAACCCGCGGACTGACGGCGGTCACGAATTCAACGATTCACTCATTTTACGGTTGGAATTGCACACAACAGCCCCTGAGCCATCCGTATTCGAGCATTTAACAATCAGGAAACAGTTATGCTCGGCCACATGGTGTGGTTCTACGTACCATGGTACGATATGGCATCGAATGGTGGGACGGAGTACGTCATCGCGGAACCGGTTTGGAAAAGCGGACCGATGGGGTGAAAACCGATGCCCGCTGAGACGAAAACCGGCAATCCGGCACCGCTTGGCCTCGTCGGTTTCGGACTGACGACGGTACTGCTGAGCCTCGTCAATGCAGGGATTTTCGGTAGTAGCTTGGAGATGGCAGTTATCCCCATGGCCATCGCTTACGGTGGCACGATTCAGCTGTTCGCGGGATTATTGGAGTACCGAGAGGGGAACACGTTCGGGATGGTCGCGTTCACCAGTTACGGCGCGTTCTGGTGGTGGTTCGCGCTTGTCGTCCTCTTCGAATCGAACGGGCTTATCGATACGGTGAGTCCGAGCGCGCTCGGGATAGCGCTCATCATGTGGGGCGTTTTCACGGCCTACATGTGGGTCGGGACGTTCAAACTCAACTGGGCGCTCTGGAGCGTGTTCCTCCTGCTGGCGGTCACGTTCTTCCTGCTCGGCTTTGGTAACCTGCTCGGCATCGACGCGCTCGTCACCGCCGGTGGCTGGGTCGGCATCGTCACCGGTCTCGACGCGATGTACGTCAGTTTCGCCGAAGTCACCAACTGGTGTTTCGACAGGGAAGTCATCCCGCTCGGCGGCGTCCCCTACGGTGGGACGACGACCGAACCACAGACCCGCACTGCCGACTGAACGGACCGGGTCGAAACGCGCCTACTCGGCGTGTGTAGCCCCTGCGACGAGTACCGGTCGGTCGGCGTTGAGAATGACCGATTGTCACACACTGCCGAACTGTGCTACACTGCCGAACAATGCTTTCCCGGCGGGTGAGCGCCGCCGCCCACCGACGCAGACACAATCAACAGCTTGTTCTTCAGCAACGTTGAGGAAGGCGTCAACCCGGTCACCACTCGATTCGACGATGTCCGTTTCGATGCCAACGTCGTCGAGTGTCTTTTTACTTGTTTGTCTCTCGACTTGAAAAAAGATAGCGTGAACTTAGTCCTTCGGCTGAACGTCGTCGTATCGGTTCGCAACGAACACAACGAGCGAAAGGAGGACCCCGAAAAACAGCCCAATCGTCACGACACCGAAAATGGCGAGTCCGACTGGCGTCGGTTGTAACTCGATGACACCGAGGAGATGGACCGGGCGCATACCGTCCGGACCGAACGCACCGAGGAGGACGCCGACGACTCCAGCAAAGGAGACAATAAAGACGTACAGGCTGACAACGAGCGAGCGACCTTCCAGTCGGGATGACACGTAGAACCCTTTCGACAGCGCAAGGATTAGCCTTTTCATCCAGACGCGCATAGTGGGTGTATGTCCGAAAAAGAGCTGCTGTTGCTCGTGCTGTCCGGTCTCGTCGTACTGATGTTCATAATGGGTATCGTACTCGCTTCGGCGTCATAGTGACCATCCGTCCGACGAATAAAAAAGCCGCTTTCCGCAAAAGACTGCTTTTTCGAAACCGACCCCGTCAGTGACGTTTCACTGCGAAGATTCGGAGTTACTCGTGTCTTCGCTCTCGCCACCGTCGGTGAGCGCCGTCTCCTGCTTGTTTGCGAACCACTGCCACTCCTTCGAGAGCATGTCGTCGTCGTCGAGATTCCACGGGTCGGCGGGGGCTGGTGGGCCATCAAGCCACGACTGGGCGAGATTCCAGACGAAGAATATCTGGCCGATACCGATGATGAACGCACCGACGGTGGTGATTTGGTGCCACGTCGTGAACTTCGGGAGGTAGGTCGCATACCGGCGCGGCATGCCACCGTAGCCGAGGAACAACATGGCGAAGAACGTGATGTTGGTCCCGACCATCGTCCACCAGAAGTGCCAGTGAGCGAGCTTCTTGTTGTACATCTTGCCCGTGACTATCGGGAACCAGTAGTAGATGCCCGCGAAAACGGCCGTGCCGATTGCACCCATGACGATGTAGTGGAAGTGTCCCACGATGTAGTAGGTGTCAGTGAGCACGAGGTCCACTGGAATCGCGGCGAGGAAAACGCCCGTCACGCCGCCGATGATGAAGTTGGAGACGAAGCCGATACAGAACAGCATCGGTGCGGTCAGGCGCAGTCGTCCGTTCCACATCGTCGTAATCCAGTTGAACGTCTTGACGGCGCTTGGTATTGCGATTGCCAGCGAGACGGCCATGAAACTCGCGCGGAGACGCGGGTCCATGCCGGTCGAGAACATGTGGTGTGCCCAAACACCGAACGAAAGCACACCGATTGCTAACGTCGAGTAGACGACGAACTTGAACCCGAACAGCTTCCGGCCCGAAAACTTCGGCAAGATGAGACTGATTAGTCCCATTGGCGGCAAGATGAGGATGTACACCTCAGGGTGGCCGAAGAACCAGAAGAGGTTCTGCCACAACATCGCCCCACCACCACTCGTCGCGAAGAAGGTGGTGCCGAAGTTGCGGTCGAGCAGCATCATGATGATGGAACTCCCGAGGAGGGGGAACGCGAACACGATGAGACCGGACTGCGTGAGGATGGTCCACGAGAAGATGTCGAGGTCCGGCCATCCGACATCGTCACCGCGCTCGGTGAAGATGGTTGCAATCATGTTGATGGCACCGAGCGTCGTGGCGATACCGGAGAGGTGCAGTCCGAGGAGCATCATGTCCACTGCCGGGCTGGCCTGTGCCTGACAGGTGGCACCAGCTGCCACGGCGGCTTGCCCACAGGACGCCAGCGGCGTGTACATCGTCCAACTCGTTTGGGACGGCTGAATTCCGGCGAACATGAACAGCGGGAATCCGATCCAAATGAGGATTGCCCCCGGCGGCAACAACCAGAACGCAACGGCGTTGAGACGTGGGAATGCCAAGTCGTCCGCGCCGATGAGCAAGGGCATGAAATAGTTCGCGAACGCCGCGATGATTGGCGTCCCGAACAGGAAGAGCATGGTAATGCCGTGTGTCGTCAACAGGCTGTTGTACATGCTCGCATTGATAAAGTGGCTCTGCGGCGTGAACAGCTCTATCCGCATGAGCAGCACCGAGATGCCCCCCCACGCGAACGAGAAGAGACCGAATGTGCCGTACAGTATTCCGATATCCTTGTGGTCTATTGTCGTAATCCAACGAGTGATTCCTGCAGGCTTGTGTTGAGTCTGCGTGTTTGATGTAGCTTGTCCATAACCCCCACTGGTGCCAACGGGTGCGTACGACCGCCAGTCCTCGATACGAGCGAGGTACGAAGCGACCGCCAGCAAAAGAACCCCCATGACAACGGTGAGAGCTAGCTGCGCAGTAGCTGCCATAAAAGAGGGTGAGAACCGCAGGGTAAAGAAAGGTTATGTTCCGCTTGCGACCTCGATTTTCTTTGCCGCGATGTACGTTAACGCGGCGAGGCCGATGAAGGGGAGGACGAGAAGTGCGATGTTGAGCATTCCGACGAGTCCGCCGTTACCCCACCGGTTGTTGCCGATAAACGGGATAAAGAAACAGACAATTATCGCCAGGGGAATGATGTTGACCATCAGGTTTAGGATTGTCTCTTTGCTGAAGACGCTTTCTGCCATGGTGCGTAAACGTAGCAAGCACACGGTAAAATAGGTTAGTGGTTCGTTGCTGACCACTGGGCAGCTTAGATGGCTTTGGGTTGCCAGAGCGCCCCTGCAACCCCACCGAGGAGAAGGACGACCGCACCGATGAGAATTGCCGTGCCACGGAGCTGAATCGACCCGCTCGTGGTCAACCAGATGACACCGCCAATGACGAACGACACACCTGATGCGGTGATGATTGCTTTCCACGGGTTGCTGATGTACTCTGACTCGCGGAGAATGCCGACGACACTACCGACGAACAGCAACATTCCACCAACCGCGACGGGAAAGAGGACGTTCGCCAAGAAGATTCCTGTCTCGAACATTGCAAGACCGAACGCGATGAACAGCGGCCACGGACTGGATTTACGGTACTGGTCAGAAAGTCCCGGTTGCTCGTCCATACGGATGCTTCGGGCTTCAACGGTTTCATCGTTACGTCTTTCTCGTCAGCAGTCGAGACGTCGAAAATCGTCGAATTCGCCGGAACTCATACGGACCTGCGTGTGTTCATCGATCCGATGTTCCCATCGCGCTCTCAGCGACTGACTCAGTCCCCGCCGACCGCATCGACGTGCTCACCGGGTGCGGGGTCGGTGCTGTAGAGCATGGCGAAGACCACTGACGAGACAACGATGAACGCTGACGCCGCCCAGAACGCGACGAACACGCCCGTTGCGTCCCAAATCGCGCCGATGAACACCGGACCGCCAACCTGTCCGATCTTCCACGCGATGGAGCGCAAGGAGAGACTCGACGCCACCGCCTCGAACTGTTCCCCTTCCTCGACGAACAGGGACATGCTTGCCGGGAGTCGGAGGCTGTCGCCGACTCCCAATACGGCGTAGGCCACGAAGAGGACGAAGAATGCGCCCGGTAGCACCATCGTTGTCCCGAACGCGGAGACGGTTTGGCTGGGGATGTACCGGCGGGCAATCCCAGCGAACGGAATGAGTGCAGTCCCGAGCGCGTACACGAGCGCCCCCACGAGAATGAATCGTTCTTTCTTCCCGACCCGATCGGTCCAATCGCCTACCTTCCCCTGTGTGAGCGATTTCGTCAACTTCCCACCGGCCATGATACCACCGACGATGAACGGGTTGATGTCGAACGCCGTGTGCGCGTAGATTGGTAAAAAGGTGATGACGGCCATTTTCCCGACACTGAACGAGAGGCGGAAGAACACGAGTGCCTTGATGGCCGAACGACCGAGTAGCGTCTCGAAGGTCTCACGACTACTCGACTCCTCCGGGTCCTTTCGCCCGCCGGGGTTGTCCCGAAGGAACGCGAGGACAGCCAGAAACGCGCCGATGGTGATGACGCTGAGTGCAGCGTACGTGGCCGTGAAGCCGTACAGATACAACAGCAGTCCGCCGAAGATATCCCCGAACAGGCTGGAAAAGGCACCGACTTGATTGTACGTTCCTATCCACAGTCCGCGGGAGTCCTCGTCACTGATTTCACCGATAACGGTCGTTCCGGTGAGCCAGAGGATGCTCGCGGCGAACCCTTGCACCACCCGCATCAGGATGACGCCCGTCACCGAATTGACGAAATCGAACCCGACGAAGACGAGGACGTTGACGAGGAGACCGAACAGCAAAATCCGCTTGGAGTTCCGCGTGTCGATGTAGCGCCCGAGCGGGAGGACGATGAACAGTTGCACAACCGCGAACGCCGTCCCGAACAGGCCCTCAACGGTACTCGACGTGTGCCACTGACCGGCGTACAGCGCCAGTGCGATGAGAATCGTCGAATACGCCTGACTCCGAGCGAACGCGGTGCCTGCCAAGGCGATGAACTCGCGGTTCCGAAAGAGGCGGCGTGGTTCACCGCTCGTTGCCTCTGTCACAGTTACGAATCGAAATAGTGGGCGAAGTATAAGAATCTCCGGCTACGGTCGGTGATTTGCCGACAGAGGAAGGTGGATTACTCCTCAAGCGCGTCGGCGATGCGCTGGAGCTGTCGTGTCGCGTCTCGAACTTCGTCGCGCAGTTGGCGCACTTCGCGGACAAGGTCTTCGTCGCCGCCGCCGCGTTCGCGCTGGCCGCCCATGCCGCCAGCGCCGGGACCGCCGGGACCGCCGCCCATCATGCCGCCCATCATCTGTGCGAACGGATTACCGCCCATTCCACCGGGACCACCGCCGCCCATCGCCTCTTTCAATCGTTCGTCTCGGTCTTCATCGCTCTCTTCTGCACGTTTCTCTCGGATTTCCTCGACGCGCTCTTGGAACGTCTTCTCTTCCTCGTTACCGTTGTCGCCGTTTTCGTTGGCTTCCTCGTCTACCATGCCTACCCGTTCTTTCGCACAACCGAAAAGGGTTGTGTCCTATGGAAATCGAAGCAGATGGTACGTTCATGCGCTCCACAGCACCGTCAAACGAATATTGCTCCTGAACCGGTGCTTATCCCCCGGAAGCGGTCGTTACCGACGATGATGGACGACGAAAGGGTCACATCTCGGACGAACACGTCGAAAGAGCCAGAACGACAGCCACTACCACTGGACTGCACTCCCGTTACGGCGGGTGAACGATGGAAACGGTTGGCAGGCTTGAGATTCGGGCAGGTCGATACTGGAAGGGAGTTCGATGTCCGAGGGAACAGTCGCTTCGGTGCTCGTGAGCGTGCCTGAGCGTCGCAACCGATTCGTGCTCTACTCGCTCTCCCGGCACACCGAGACGGCACCAGTCGAACTGGAAGTTCTCGTCCGGGATGTCGCCGCGTGGGAACAAAACGAAGCCGTCGAGTCGGTTTCCGAAGAGACGTTCGAAACGGTGCTCGAAGACCTCACACGGACGCGACTCCCGATACTGTCTTCCCGTGGATTGGCCGATTTCGACCCGTTGAGCGGACTGGTCGGCCGTCCAAGCTACTCGGTGTTGACGGCCACACTCATCGATTGGCTCGCCCGTGCCGAACTGGGCGTCCGTTTCTGAAGCCTTAAACGCGAGGAAGGACTTACGAACGTATATGACCGAGGAGGAGGCCGCCCAAACGATAGACGAAGAGCCAGTCGAAGCAGAATCCCCGACCGGACAGGACACTCCCGACGACGACGTGTCTGACGAGAATTCGTCGAACGAGAACTCGCCGGACAAGGACGTTCTCGCCCCCGAGGAGACGACGCTCGTCGCGCGGGTCGCAAACGCGGACGAAGGTCTCGCCGCGGATATCGAAGACCAACTGGTCGACATCGAGTCCGAGCGACAAGAACTGGATGCCGAAGTGGACGACCTCGAATCGAAACTGCGGCGCAACCGTGCCGACTTCCAGAACTACAAAAAGCGCGCGAAAAAGCGCCAAAAACAGGTCGAAAAACGCGCAACCGAAGACCTCGTTGACCGACTCATCGACGTGCGCGACAACCTCCAGCGTGCAGTCGAGGCGGACCACGACGATGTCGAAAGCCTGCGTGATGGTGTCGAACTCACACTACGTGAACTCGACCGCGTGTTCGAGGACGAAAACGTCACACAGATTCACCCCGAATCCGGCGAAGAAGTGGACCCACAGCGCCACGAAGTAATGCTCCGCGTCGAGAGCGACCATCCCGAGGATACCATCGCAGACGTGTACCAACCGGGCTACGAGATGGCGGACAAAGTTCTGCAAGCCGCGCAGGTGACGGTGAGCGACGGAAACGACAGCGCGTAGTCACGGAAACGGTACGGTTCGTTCTTCTCGATGAGCATCATATTGCTGGTGGAATATCGCTTCGATAAAAAGCTCCCGAAGCGCGAAGTCGGTAAAAACGAAAAACGCAAGACTGCGACGGGGTAGTTCTCAGCACACCCTCGTGACATCTAGTAACCTTTAACCGGCGCAAACGGATAGGTTGGCCCAACAATGACGAGCAACAAGATACTGGGTATCGACCTCGGTACCACGAACAGCGCGTTCGCGGTTATGGAAGGTGGCGACCCGGAAATCATCGTCAACGGCGAAGGTGACCGGACTACGCCGTCCATCGTCGCGTTCTCCGACGACGGTGAGCGTTTGGTCGGGAAGCCAGCCAAAAATCAGGCAGTTCAGAACCCCGAGAAGACGATTCAGTCCATCAAGCGGCACATGGGCGACGAGGATTACACCGTCGAAATCGAGGGCGAGGAGTACACGCCGGAACAGATTTCGGCGATGATTCTCCAGAAGATCAAGCGCGACGCCGAGGAGTATCTCGGCGACGACGTGGAAAAAGCGGTCATCACCGTCCCCGCGTACTTCAACGACAAGCAGCGACAGGCGACGAAGAACGCCGGTGAAATCGCGGGCTTCGACGTGGACCGCATCGTCAACGAACCGACGGCCGCGTCGATGGCGTACGGACTGGACGACGACACCGACCAGACCGTCCTCGTCTACGACCTCGGTGGCGGGACGTTCGACGTTTCCATCCTCGACCTCGGCGACGGCATCTACGAAGTCATCGCTACGAACGGGGACAACGACCTCGGTGGAGACGACTGGGACGAGGCCATCATCGACTACCTCGCCGACGAGTTCGAATCGAACCACGGCATCGACCTCCGCGACGACCGGCAGGCGCTCCAGCGCCTGAAGGACGCCGCCGAGGAGGCGAAAATCGAGCTTTCGAGCCGAAAGGAGACGGATATCAACCTCCCGTTCATCACGGCGACTGACAACGGCCCGGTCCACCTCGAAAACAGTCTCACCCGGGCGAAGTTCGAATCCTTGACGAGCGACCTCATCGACCGCACGGTCGAGCCGACCGAACAGGCTCTGTCGGACGCTGACTACTCGAAATCCGACATCGACGAGGTCATCCTCGTCGGCGGTTCGACCCGCATGCCACAGGTCTCCGAGAAGGTCGAGGAACTGACCGGACAGGAGCCGAAAAAGAACGTCAACCCCGACGAAGCCGTCGCGCTCGGCGCGGCGATTCAGGGCGGCGTGCTCTCCGGCGACGTGGACGACATCGTGTTGCTCGACGTGACGCCGCTCTCGCTCGGTATCGAGGTGAAGGGTGGCCTGTTCGAGCGTCTCATCGACAAGAACACGACCATCCCGACCGAGGAGTCGAAGGTGTTCACCACCGCAGCGCCCAACCAGACTTCCGTGCAGATTCGTGTTTTCCAGGGTGAACGTGAAATCGCCAACGAGAACGAGCAGCTCGGCGAATTCCACCTCGCGGGCATCCCACCCGCACCCGCCGGAACCCCACAAATCGAAGTGACGTTCGACATCGACAAGAACGGTATCGTCAACGTCTCCGCTGAGGACCACGGCTCCGGAAACAGCGAAGAGATCACCATCGAAGGCGGTGCTGGTCTCTCCGACGAGGAAGTCGAGCGTATGCAGAACGAGGCGGAACAGCACGCGGAAGAGGACGAGGAACGCCGCGAACTCATCGAGGCACGGAACGCCGCCGAAGGCTCCGTCCAGCGCGCCGAGACGCTCCTCGAAGAGAACGAGGAGAACGTGGACGACGACCTCGAAGCCGAGATTCGCGACGAAATCGAGGACGTGCAGGACATCCTCGAAGACGAGGACGCAACGAAGGAGGACCTCGAAGACGCGACCGAGAACCTGAGCAAATCGCTCCAGGAGATCGGCAAACAGATGTACGAACAACAGGAGCAAGCCCAGCAGGCCGGTGCCGCAGGCCCCGGTGGAATGGGCGGCGGCATGGGCGGCATGGGCGGCATGGGCGGCGGCCCGAACCCCGGTGCCGATGCCGGTGCTGACGACTCCGACGACGAGTACGTTGACGCCGACTTCGAAGACGTTGACGACGACGAATAGTCGTCGTCCGCCAACCAGAACGCGCCGCGTTCTGGTGAACGTGGACGATTCTGACGAAAATCGTCTACCCGCCACGCACGGCGAACGCAACGACGGCGACGAACGGTAGACGGACGATTCAAATACCATCCTACATTAGAAACGATAACTGATGAGCGAGGACTTCTACGACGTACTCGGTGTGAGTCGGGACGCCGATGACGACGACATCAAGAAGGCGTATCGCAAGAAAGCCGCCGAGTATCATCCGGACGTGAGCGACGAACCGAACGCCGAGGAGAAGTTCAAGAAGGTGAAAAAAGCGAAGGAGGTGCTCTCGGACGACGAGAAGCGCCAGGCCTACGACCAGATGGGCCATGACCGATTCGAACAGGCCGAAAAGCGCGGCGGGTTCGACGGCGGTCGCGGCGCTGGCGGTGCCGGTCAGGGCAACCCGTTCGGTGGCGGCGGCGGGATGGGTGGCATGGGCGACATCTTCAACGAGTTCTTCGGCGGTGGCGGTGGCGGCCGTCGCAATCCAAACCGACCCCGGCAGGGAGCGAACCTCCGAACCGGCATGGAAATCGACCTCGAAGAGGCCTACGAAGGCGTGACGAAGCAGATAACGGTGCACCGTCCCGAGCGCTGTGAGGCCTGTGACGGCGAGGGCCATCCACCGGGCGCGGACGTGAACACCTGCCCCGAATGTAACGGACAGGGACAGGTCACGCAGGTTCAGCAGACGCCGTTCGGCCGCGTCCAGCAGTCACAGACGTGCCCGCGCTGTAGCGGGGAGGGTCAACTGTATTCGGAAACCTGTGGGGACTGTGGCGGCGACGGTATCGTCCAGCGTGAAACAACGCTGAAAGTGGACGTTCCGGCGGGAATCGCCAACGGACAGACCCTCCAGATGGAACGTGAGGGCGCACCGGGCGAGAACGGCGGCCCGAAGGGCGACCTACTGATCGAGGTTTCGGTGCGCGAGCATCCCGACTTCGAGCGCGACGGTGACAACCTGTACTATCGAACGGCGCTCTCGTTCCCGCAGGTGGTCTTCGGCGACACCGTCGAAGTGCCGACACTCGCTGGGTCGGTCGAGATGGACGTGCCGAAGGGGACCCAGAGCGGCGAGACGTTCCGCTTGCGGGGCAAGGGGATGCCTCGCCTTCGACGCCGTGGAGACGGCGACCTCTACGTGAAGGTGCAGGTCGTCACGCCCGACTCGATGAACGAGGAACAGCGCGAGGCGTTGGAGCAGTTCGCGGAGGCTGGCGGTGAAGAGGTGAACGTCGAGAAGGGCTTTTTCGAGCGGATCAAGAGTAGTTTCTGACCCTTCAACCAACCGAACAAGCTAAGCATTTCTGCGATGATATTATAGACAACCACAGCATTCCTCGTATGACCGGATCGAAACTCTCTCGTCGACGGTTCGTGCAGGTAGTTCTCGGCACGGGAGCGTTCGTCGGTCTCGCTCGCGGGCAGACCGCGACGTTCGAACTCAGTGGGCAGGTGTCCGGATGGATAGGACAGTCTCCGAACCCAATCGCTGATAAGACGAATCCGACGCTCCAGATGAAAGCCGGGAACGATTACGTCATCGCGTGGGAGAACATGGACGGGAACTCCCACAACATCGCTATCGGCGATGGAAAAGGGAACGTCATCAAACGAACCGAAGTCGTGGAGACGAAGGGTACGACCCAGACGCTGGAGTTTACCGCGACAACGAAGATGGAGACTTACTTCTCGGAGTTCGACCCGCAGACGATGCGCGGCAACCTCATCGTACTCCAGCCAACCACGACGATGAACGGCACTGCAAACAACACGACTGAAACGGGAACGATGGGGCCGACAAAAACGAGCGCATCGACATCGCCTCCGTCGTCCACATCGCCCACGACGTCTTCCGTATCCTCGTCATCCACAACCGGGACGACCGGAACGACGAATACGAGTTCGTCCACGACGGACGGCGGCGGGTTGCCGGGATTCGGATGGCTCGCCGCGCTCGGCGGTCTCGCTAGTTTCGGCTATCTGTTTCGACGGAAAGAGTAAGGGACGTTTTTTTGAACCTCGTTCCGACGAGGTGGATCGCAGAAAGTGAATTCACATCGGTAGGAACAACAGGCCGAGACTGATGATGACACCGCTACCGAGTAGCACCAGCACACAGTAGCCCATGATGTCACGAACCGAGAGGCCGCTGATGGCGAGCAGTGGAATCGCCCAGAAGGGTTGGATCATGTTCGTCCACGCGTCGCCCCACGCGGCGGCGATGGCGACGCGGGGGACGCTCGTGCCGCTCGAATGGGCGGCCTTCACGAGCGTTTCGCCGACGACTGCCCACTCGCCGCCGCCGCTGGGGACGAAGACATTGACGATGCCCGCGGTGAGGAACGCGACCACGGGGAGCGTTCCGTCGGGCGAGACGTGGACCATCCCCTGTGCGATTTGCGTCGCGAGGCTGGCCGACCCCTCCGGCGCGTAGCCCATGATACCCATGATGCCCGCGTAGAAGGGGAACTGGAGGATGATCCCCCAGACGTTCTCGACGGCCTCCTTCATCGCGCCGATGTACGCCGCCGGGGTGCCGTGAAGGACGACGCCGAGGAAGAGGAACGTGAAGTTGACGATGTTCAGGTTGAGATTGTTCCACGGCATCGTTCCGTCCACGATTCCGCGGACGAAGTAGCCGACGACGGCCAGCAACCCGGCGAAGCCGATAGCGTATGCGACGAACGACGAGTGTTCGATCCGCTCGGCGAGCGTCATCTCGTCCGTCCGCATCGGTGGTGACGTGGCCGTTTCGCCGCCGTCGGTCGCCGTCTCGACCTGCTCGGGGTCGAGCGGGTGTTTTTTCGCCTCGTTCTGGGGGTACATCAGCAGGAACAACAACGGGAGGAAGACGAGGCCGACGAGGACGAAGACGACGATGTTGGCCACTGTGAAGATAGTCTGTCCCGTCGAAATCGTGGAGTTCAGGACGCCGCTTGCGAGGAGGAAGTTCCCCTTGTCCGCAGTCGAGTTGAGTACCAACGGGATCGATCCCGCGAGGCCGCCGTGCCAGACGATGAACCCGGAGTAGGCCCCCGCCACGACGATGGGGAAGTCGATGGTTCGGATCTCCTCCGCCACTTTTCGTGCGAAAATGGCACCCACAACGAGGCCGAGGCCCCAGTGGACGAACGAGGCGACGGCGGCTACGACCGGCACCAACGCGGCGGCGCTTCGTTCGCTCGACGGGATTGCCGCCATCCGTGAGAGAAAGCGGTCCACGACGGCGGACTGTGCGAGTGCATAGCCCGTCATCAGGATGAGCGTCATCTGCATCGCGAATTCGAGCAGTGCCCAAAATCCACCGTACCACCCGTCGAGAAGGATGTTCGTGCCGTGTTCCAACGGGCCGCCGCTCGAACCGACGAACACGAACGCGAACCCGTACGCGACGAACGTCAGAATGATCGCGAACAGAAACGCGTCCGGGAGGTAGCGTTCTACGAGCCGCGAACTGCTTTCGGCCATCCGCCTGATTACGTTTGCCATGATTGGGCTGATAATATCTGGCAAACGTGTATAAACGTTCGTCAGACGCTCAATGGTGGACCGTCGGGCTTTTGCAGTCTCCCGGACGAGAGTCAGCATGCACATATTGGGCGACCTCGTTGCCCGCGAACGACGGAGTGACGACCCGGCGCTAGCGGTTCCGGGTGCCGGGGAGTACGACTATCATCGCCTCTGTACGACGACGTGGAAGACGGGGAATTTCTTCCGACATCTCGGCGTGCACGAGGGCGTGACAGTTGGTATTCGCGCGACACCTGCGGCACAGCCGATTCTCGGTTTCTTGGGTGCGACCCTGCTCGGTGCGAGCGTGCACTTTGACCCGCCGAGCGAAACCGACGCGCGTGTACTGCTCGCACCGACCGAGTCTGTCAGCGAATACGAACTCCCGCCGGGAGGGCAGTACGTCGCCTACGGGGATGCTCCCTCCGACCCAACCGTCTCCCACTTCGAAACCGACGTGTGGAGCGAAAATCCGGTATTTCCCGACACACCACTTCCTCCCGAAACGGTTGCACTCACTGGAGAACGAGCCATGTCTCACGCCGATTTGCTCGACGCCGGAACCGCCGTCGCCACCGAATGGAACCTCGAACCGGGCGATTCGGTCGCGATTCGTGCGCCGTTGTCGGACCCGAGGACTATTACCGCCGGACTCGTCGCACCGCTCCTCGTCGGCGGCGAGTGTGTCCTCGACACCGAACGAACTGCTGATTTCGCCGTCGTGGCTGGCGATTTGGCCGCATCCGATGTGCCCGAATCGTCGGCGCTCACGCTGGGCGACGTTCCGCTATAGCGTTCGGATTTCTCCCGTTCACGATTTCCGCAACCACACGGATTACGTTCCCCGTCCTCGAATCAGGACTATGACCACGACGAACATCGACGACGGTTCGACCATCGGTCTCGGCACGATGGGAATCGACGACCCGGAACGACTCGCGAGCGCCATCGAGATGGGGTATCGCCACCTCGACACGGCACAGATTTACGACAACGAGGAAGTGGTCGGCGAGGCCATCGAACTCGCCGACACCCCCCGCTCGGAGTTGTTCGTGGCCACCAAGGTCTGGGCAGACAGTCTCTCTCCTGACGACGTGCTATCGAGTACCGAGGAGAGTCTGGACAAACTCGAACTCGATACCGTGGATTTGCTCTACGTCCATCGGCCGATTCAGACCTATGACCCGGAGGAGACACTTCCAGCCTTCGACCAACTCCGGGACGATGGCCGAACCGAACACGTCGGAGTCAGCAACTTCAGCGTCGAGGACATCGAAACTGCCCGCGATGTGCTTGACGCACCGATTTACGCCCATCAGGTCGAGATGCACCCCCTCTTTGGGCAGTCGGAACTCCTCGCGGATGCAAGCGAGAACGACACTCACCTCGTCGCGTACTCGCCGATTGCACAGGGCGAGGTGTTCGACCTGCCGGAAGTGGTTACCGTTGCGGAAAAACACGACGCGACTCCGGCACAAGTCGCCCTCGCGTGGGTCGTGGAGAACGGGGCAGTCCCGATTCCACGCTCGGCGAGCGACGACCACTTGCGACAGAACTTCGAAGCGACGGGGGTTTCACTCGATTCCGAGGATATCGCACGAATCGATGGAATCGAGCGCGAGGAGAAATTGTTCGAGTAGTCGGTGCACAGCGGTGTGCGAATCGGGAAATCGTGCCGTTCGCTACTGTTAGACGACTGTACGAGAACGCTTTTTGCCTGCCCGTCGAATCGCACTCGGTAGCTCATGGCGATACGCGCGGACGAGATAGAGTTAGCCGTTAGTGTGGGAATACTGGTCGTTAGTGTGGGATTGGGGACCCTGACGTTCCTGACGTGGCGACGCGAGCGCGAGCGACGGTTGGCCGTCGTCACCGTCGCCTACGCCCTGTTCGCCTGCCGCGGTCTGGCAGTTATCTACGAGGAGATAGCGTATTCCGGTACCCCACCGGAAATCATCGACCATCTCTCCTCGCTGTTCGTACTGCTCGGTCTCCTGTTGTTCTTCGTAGCGATAATGCGGGAGTGAAATGGACGAACCCGAACTCGACTCACGGCGGGCTATCTTCGGCGAAATCCGCGCGACGCCGGGGATTCACTTCCGTGAGTTACTCCGACGACACGAGTACGCGCAAGGCACGATGCAGTACCATCTCCGGTGGCTCGAAGACGAGGGACTCATCGAATCCTCGGACGACGGCAACTTCACCCGTTATTACCCGGCCAACTCGTTCGAATCGGGCGACAAAACGACCATGAACGCCCTCCGTCGAAAGTATTCGCGGCGAATCATCGCCCAGCTCGCATCGGAGGACGAACTCAGTACCGCGATGCTGAGCGAACGACTCGACAAATCCCGTTCGACCATCTCGTGGCATCTCTCCCGACTCCACGAGGAAGGCATCGTGGAAAAGGAACGCGATGGCCGTACCGTCCTCTATTCGCTGCGGAATCCCAACCAAGTGATGCATCTGTATGCGACCTATCAAGCGAGTTTTCGGGACCGGCTGCTCGACAAAGTCCTCGACCTATGGGACGTGTACTGAGTACGAATCACTACGAGGACGAACCTGAAAGGCCCCAACTGGCCGCTACGAAACGACTTTTCTGAGACTGTGATTCCAGCGGCAATTCCGAAGAAGACGCAGAACTCCCCCGCCTGTTCGCGGTCACCGGAAGATGGTCCGGCTCACAGAGAAGAGCAAAGTGCTTGCATGCTCCCGCTCGCACGCTCGCGGGAACTATGCTGGATGGGCTGGGACTTCCGTGGTCACTCACACGAATCACTAACAGTCCCGAGCGATTCACTGCGTCGGGCTGACGAAATCAACTCCCTCAAGCAGTCTCAAGGCCAACGCGAGTATCACGAAGACGACGGAGCCGACGACGAGTTGGCCGAGCAGGCCGGTCATGTCACTACCGATGGCGACCGCGTGGATGACACCGAACGCGAAGCCACCGTACGCAAGGGCGTGAACCGCTCCCGGATTGTCGAACCGTCGTGGTTCGAGAAAGCCCAGTGCGGCGAGGACGAGCACCACCAGTGCGACGAACCCGACGCCGACTCCGGCGAGGAACAGCGAAAACGGGTAGTTCGGCGCGGGTGCCGATCCGTCCACGATCAACCACGCATCGATTGTTCCGACGACGGCGTGAGTTGCCATCATGCCGATGCCAAAGACGGCGAGTTCGATGTGGATTCGGCGGGAGAGTCGATGGAGTACACCGTATTCTCGGGCAGTAAAGAAGATGCCCGTCAACACGGTGAGCCAGAGTGCCGGGAAGAGCACCAGCGCTGATGCACGGTCGAGATACCACAGCGCGAGCGTGACGAATCCGTTCATGATGCCTGGGTCGTCGTGACGACGGGACAGCCGCGGTTCGAAGCTTTGCCGGGCTTGTACGGACAGGCGTCGGCGCTATTCGGCACACCATCGTTATCGGAATCCCGTTGTTTGGTCGTACTGGTTCCGGAACCGGCCGTCCCCGTGCCGGAACTCGTGGCCTGATGGTCCTCGTGATGGTCGTCGTCCCCCGTCGGCGGTGAGTAATGGACGGTCGGTTTCGCCTGTGTCTGCTTGCCCTGATGCGTCGTTCGATACGCCATGACGCCCGACACACAGACGAGCGCGGCGACGACCACGACCAGCGCGGCCAACGTCTGACGGCGCTTACCGGACGTGTCCATCGAATCCCTCCGTTTCGTGGAACACGCCGTGGTGCACGATTAGCGCCTCCGCGCCATCCCACTCCTCACAGAACCGAATCGCATCGTCCGGTCGAAGCGCGGCGAGCGTGGTGGCGAGGGCGTCGGCTTCCATGCAGTCCCGGCGCGCGACGACCGTCACGAGGTCGTTGTGTGACCGGGTTCGCTTTTCTTTGGGGTTGTAGATGTGCTCGACGCCGTCGCGGTTGCGTCGGTAGCCACCCGAGGTTGCGATGTTCCAGTCCGTCGATAGCACGCGGAGGAACGTCTCGGTCCCGTCCGGGCTTTCGATACCGACCGGACCCGTCGGTTGCGCGATGTCACCACCGCCGTCGACGAATCCGCGCCGACCGAGGCCCGAAAGCGTCTCCTGTGCTCGGTCAACGATGTAACCCTTCGCGAGTCCGTTGCAGTCGAGCGGTCCGTCGGTTCGCACAGTGTCGCCGTCAACTGTCACGGACGACGGCTCGAACTCTGGCTCCGGGGTGCCGGTCGAACCGTCTCCGCGAATGTACGCCTTCAGTTCGTGTTCGACGGTGCCGTGGTGGATGTCGAAGACGCCGTCCGTTCGGTCGTAATACTCCAAGCCGCGACGAACGATTCGTGCGACGTGGCTGTTCGTGACGGTTCCCGTTCGATTCAGTTCGGCGACGTGACTCGATTCGTCGAAGGCGTTCAGTCCCCGTTCCAATCGAAGTGCTGACTCTTTTGCGCGTTCACACGCCTGCGTCGCACGGATGCCGTCGGCGCGGATTCGAAACGTCGTGTCACAGCAGTCGAAGGACGTGCTGGCTCCCCCGACCGTTCCATACAGCCGGTTCGTTGACGCCGCCAGTCGAGCGCGTACCGGAGGGCGGTTCATACTATGATATTCAAAAGCCGATAAAATAGGGATTCGCGTCCAACCATCGAACAGTCACCCCGCGAAAATAGAGTAAATCTCAGTTCGCGTCTTCGAGTTTATCGAGCGCCTCGGGGTTCTCGATGCTGGACATGTCGCCGAAATCCTCGCCCGTGTAGGCCGCCTCGATGGCCCGACGGATGATCTTGCCCGACTGGGTCTTCGGGAACTCCTCGACGAAGAGGACTTCGCGCGGGCGGAACGGCTTGCCGAGTTCCTCGCCGACCTGCTCGCGGAGTTCAGCGCGCAGGTCGTCGGACTCCTCGACGCCGTATTCGAGGATGACGTAGGCGACGACGGCCTGTCCCGGTCGTGTCGTCCGGAACGCCGACCGCGGCGGCCTGGTTCACCGCGTCGTGGTCCATCAGCGCGCCCTCGACTTCGGCGGGGCCGACCTTCCGTCCGGCCACGTTGATCGCGTCGTCGGAGCGCCCGTGGAGGAACCAGAAGCCGTCCTCGTCCTTCTGTGCCCAGTCGCCGTGGTTCCACATGGCGTCCTCGAACCGCGACCAGTAGGTGTCCAGATAGCGTTCGTCGCCCGACCAGAGCGACTTCGTCATCGACGGACAGGAGTCACGGGCGACGAGGTAGCCGCGTTCGTGCTCGTCGGCGACGGACTCGCCCGTCGCGTTCACGATGTCGATGTCCATCCCGAGTCCTGGCCCGCCGAGCGTGCAGGGTTTAAGGGGCTGAATCGGCATCGGCATCAGGAAACAGCCACAGATTTCGGTGCCGCCCGAGATGTTGATGATGGGCGCTTCGCCGTTCCGCCGACGTTCTCGTAGAACCACAGCCAGGACTCCGGGTCCCACGGTTCGCCGGTCGAACCGAGCAGGCGAAGCGTGGAGAGGTCGTAGCCCTCGACCCACTCGTCGCCCTTCTTGCGGAGCGCGCGAATCGCGGTGGGCGAGATGCCGAAGACTGGGTCAGGCCGTGGTGGTCGATCATCTCCCAGAATCGGTCGGGTTCGGGGTGGTCGGGCGCGCCCTCGTACATGAAGACCGTGCCGCCGAAGGCGTGGTTGCCGATGAGCGTCCACGGCCCCATCATCCAGCCGATATCGGAGACCCAGAAGAAGCGGTCCGCGGTCCTTGTGGTCGAAGCCGAAGTAGATCTCCTTCGCACACTGCATCAATGTCCCGGCGTGGGTGTGGACGATGCCCTTCGGTTTGCCCGTGGTCCCCGACGAGTAGAGCAGCATCGACTCGTCGCTCGAATCGAGTGCCTTCGTCTCGTACTCGTCGTCCTGCTTCGGACCGCCTCGTCCCACCACTCGTCGCGTTCGCTCCACGGGATCTCGGCGATCGATGCCTCGTCCGGCACGAGTCCCAGTCGGTCGTAGACGATGGTGTGCTCGACGTGGCCCGCCTGCTCGATGGCCTCGTCGGCGGTCTCCTTCAGAACGGACCTCGCTCCCGCGGCGGTAGAACCCGTCGCCGGTGAACAGGACGGAACATTCGGCGTCGGCGATGCGGGTCGCGGTGGCGTCGACGCCGAACCCGGAGAAGATGGGGACCGCTATCGCGCCGACCTTGAAACAGCCGTAGAGGATGGAGATGACCTCGGGCACCATCGGCATGTAGAGGCCGACGGTGTCGCCCGTTCCGATGCCGCGTGCTTCGAGCGCGTTGGCGACCTGATTCGCTTGCGCGGTAGAGTTCGTGGAAGGTGATCTCCCGAACGTCACCGGGTTCGCCCTCCCAGATGCACGCCACTCTGTTCCGGTTCGCTTTCACCCGTTGCGTGGCGGTCGAGGGTGTTGTGCGCGATGTTGAATTTGCCGCCGGGATACCACTCCGAGAACTGCGGCCCGTCCGAATCGTCGCGGACCTCGTCGTACTCCTCGAAGAAGTCGATGCCGAGGTAGTCGGGGAGTTCGTCCCAGAACCACGATCCCCGAGCCTCGAGCTCGACCGTCCCGCAGGTCCGTTCGATGAGTTCGTCGTAGTCCGCGATGTCGTGCTCCTGCATGAACGCCTAGACGTTCGTGGATTCGACGAACTCCCGTGTCGGTTCGTGGACGAATTCGTCTACATCCGCAAGTGTATCCATATCATGACCTCCGTGTGGCAAAGGTTGCGCACCCGCCTCAAAATAGTTTGTTACCTCTTAGAGCAGTTCGCTCGCGTTCGCCTCGTCGAGGCGGGAGACGACTTTTTTGAGGTCGGCGGACTCCTCGATTTCGTCGCGGACGCGCTCGCGCGACCGAACGTCGCTCGAATCGGCGTCATAGGCGCGAACGTATTCGGCGCGGGAATGCTCGTTGAAGGCGTGACGGATAGCGAAGTATCCGTCCGGGACAACCGCCCCACAGACTTTGCACTCCCGACGTTCGTGCTCCGCGGTCTGATGGACGATGGCGTCCTCGACGCTGGCGAACCGTTCCCCACAGCCGTCGATGTCACATTCCCAAGCACTCATGTGTTGATTCTATAATTCCCATGATATAACTGTTTCTTGCTCGTCATGGGAACATCGTTCGAACCGACGAAAGCGATTCGATGGACGCATCCGTTCGCGAGTCGCTCGATTCAGAGACCCAAACGCCCGTGAACCCGGACGCTTGTGCCGGGAGAACGTCACGTTCGAGGTCGTCCGCGATGAAGACGTACTCCTCGCCGGGCAACTCCGTCCGAGCAACTTCGAAGATTTCGGCGTCGGGTTTGCCGACACCGACTTCACAGGAGATGACGGCAGCATCGACAAATTCGGCGAGACCGTGGCGGCGCAACTTCTCGCGCTGAACACTCCCCACGCCGTTGGTCAGGATTCCGAGTGTGTGGTTCGGTTCGAGGTCAGCGAGTAGTTCGCGCGCGCCATCCGCGAGTTCGGTTCGTTCAAGTTCAGCCTCGATTCGCGCCGTTGTGAACGTTTCTCCATCGACGGGAAGGTCGAATTCGGCACACACGTCGTCCATTGCGGCTCGATACGGCTGGTTGTGGCACTCCTCAAAGTAGTCCAAAAACGCCGTCAGATAGCGTTCGTGGAGTCCGTCATGGTTGGGGATTCCCAACTCGTCCCGCGCCGCGTGGAACATCGTTTCGAACGATGCCGTGTGGTGGACCAGCGTACCGTCGAGGTCGAAATACAGGACGGTCATAGAGTATCATTCGCGACAGTTGTCATATGTCTGGTGGAATCGAACTCATCACAATCGTTCGTTCAAGTAACGGAACGGCGTCGAAACCAGAACCACTATCGTCCGACCGTCGAAACATTGTTCTGTGACCGACCGCGACGAATTCAGGGTTGATATGCACGTCAAAGTGCTGGACGAAAAGGTCGTCCGCCGGGCGAAAAAACGTGGTCTCGACGCACTAGTGTACGCGCCACATTTCATGCGACTTCCCGAGATTCGTCAGCGTGCGGAAAAATTCTCCGACGACGAGTTGCTCGTCGTCCCCGCTCGCGAGGTGTTCACGGGAACGTGGCGGAATCGAAAGCACGTTTTGGCACTTGGGTTGAACGACCCCATTCCCGATTTTATCTCGCTCACGGCAGCGATGGAGGAGTTCGACAGACAGAACGCGGCCGTCCTGATTCCCCATCCGGAGTTCTTTAGCGTGGGCGTCACGGAAGCGGATATCCGCGTTCACGGCGACATCATCCACGCCGTCGAAACCTACAACCCGAAACACTGGGACCGACACAACCGCCGAGCGAAAGAGATAGTCAAAAACACCGGAAAGCAGGCGTTCGGGTCGTCCTACGCCCACCTTCATGGAACGATTGGAGAAGTGTGGACGGCGTTCGAGGCGAACATCGAGACCGAGGACGAACTCGCCGACCAGCTTCGGGCAGGGAACGTGACGCGCGTTCTTCACCGAACGGGGCGGAGCCACGAACTCCGACGCCGACTGGAGTTCGCACACCTCGGGTATGAAAACTCATGGAAGAAAATCGACCGTCTCGTCCTCTCGGGCATGGAGGCCACGCATCCGGACCACGAGGTGTACGAGGGGACGTTCGACGACAGAAGCGTGTACTGAGCGATTGCCGTTTCGAACAATTTTGAGTTACTGCAGGCCGGCCGCAGTCAGTCCGGTGTCGATGAGGAACTGACCATTGACTATCGCTGCTGCGACGACGAGTTCGAAGACCGTCACCGCGAGCGTGACCATCGTTGCGTAGCTGCTGGAAACCGAGACACCGAACGGCGCACCGAACTCCTTCTCGTACGGGTAGAACCACGCGAGACCGCGCTTGCTACCGAGCATGTCGAGGGCGTAGTGGGTGAGAACGCCGATCCAGACGTATTGGAGGTTGCCAAATACTATCGGGAAAACGTAGAACAACGCAAGTATCGGCAGGTTGTGCAACGTTTTTCGGTGCTTGCCGAAGGCAGTGTCAACGTCCGGAAAGAGCGCACCGAGGATGACCGGCACGCTAACCGCCACAATCGTGTAGAACGTTTTCATGTTTCCTGCGGGATGGAGAACGTACCCGAGTCCGATACCAAGAAGTGCTGCATTCAATACGTGTTCTTTTCGATTCATTTGCTTGCAGGTCCCACCCCGCAATATCAAGGTTTTCCCTTTCAGCCCGATTTACTTCAGTTCAGCGAGCAGGTCCGAGAGGGCTTGTTCCGCGATTTTTTCCTTGATAACCTGGCGCGACCCGTCGAACTCATAGCGGCTGACCGCCGAATAAGACTCTTCGCTCCCCCATTCTCCCGCGTAGGCCACGCCAATGAAGACCGTCCCAACCGGCTTTTCGTCGGTGCCGCCGGTCGGTCCCGCAATTCCTGTCGTGGCGACACCCCACGTCGTTCCTGCAACATCGCGCACGCCACGAGCCATCTGGCGAGCGACGGGTTCGCTGACGGCACCGTGTTCGTCCAGCGCTTCGCGGGTGACGCCGACGTGCTGCAACTTCGCATCGTACGAGTAGGTGACGAGGCTCCTATCGAAGTAGTCACTCGACCCCGGCACGTCGGTCAGGAGCGACCCGATGAGGCCACCGGTACAGGATTCGGCGGTTGCAACCGTCGCGTCCGATTCGCGGAGGGAATCCCCGACCCGCTTTTCGATGGGGTGGTCGTCAGTGCTCATGTGAGGGGAAACGGCGCGCAAACGAAAGAACCCCTTGGGTCGGGTTGTGAGAACTGAAACTAACGATCATCTGGCCGGAATCTCTTCGAGCATCCCCGCTTGGACACCCCAAAGATTCGCATACAAGCCATCTTTTCCGAGCAGTTCGCTGTGTGTTCCCCGCTCGACCACGCAACCGTCTTCGAGGACGAGGATGGTCTCCGCGTTCTTGATGGTCGAGAGGCGGTGGGCGATGGCGAGCACGGTTCGGTCAGCCAGCAGCGCGTCGAGACTCTGCTGAATGCGAAGTTCGGTTTCCGTGTCCACGTCGCTGGTCGCCTCGTCGAGGATGAGCACGGCCGGGTTTGGGAGCAGGATGCGGGCGATACCGACGCGCTGGCGTTGGCCACCGGATAGTTTCACACCCCTCTGTGTGACCACGCAATGAGAACTGTCGCCACGGAGTGGTCATGCGCGTCATGAAGCGGCGGGGGCCACTGTCAGTAGAGGGTCAGAACCGGCATCATCGTTCTTCGTACCAACTGTATATCCATCTAATATAAATTCTTGTGTGGCTGTGGGACACACACACACAGTTTGGGTCGGTTTTTCGGCGCTCGATACCCACTGTTGCGAAAGAAACACTTGCCAGTGCTGCGACCGTGTGGTATGGACTACGACACGCCACTGTTCTTTCAGGTGATGACCTACGCAGCGGACGCCGACCACGACGTCGTCGATATGGTGAGTGGAAACCCCGATTGGGGGTCGCCACCGGGCATCGCTGAGGGGCTTCACGCCTACGCCGACCTCGGGGGGGCCGACTTCCAGTACCCGCCGAGCGAAGGACTGTTCGAACTGCGCGAGGAAATCGCTGCCCGTCGGGACGTCGATACCTCGCAAGTCGTCGTGACGTGCGGCGGCGGCGAGGCCAACTATCTGGCGATGGCACGGGCGATGGAACGCGAAGCGGGTGACGAGTTCATCCTCACCGACCCGGTGTACCCGTACTATCCCGGCAAGACGACCATGCTCGGTGCGAAACAGCGCTTCGTCGCCACCGCGGCGGACGGCACGCTCGAACCGGACGACGTGCGGGACGCGGCGAGCGAGAACACCGCCGGAATCGTCGTGAACTCGCCGAACAACCCGACTGGCGCGGTGTACGACGAGGAGACGATGCGCGAACTCGTCAGTATCGCGGAGGAGTACGACGCGCTCCTCGTTAGCGACGAAGTGTACGACCACTTCGATTTCTCCGGCGAGTTCACCAGCGCGCTGGCGTTCGACTCGGACCATCGAATCGTCACGAACTCGTTTTCGAAGTCGCTGGCTATTACCGGCTTCCGGGTCGGCTACGCCATCTTCCCGCCCGAACTCGTGGACGTGGCGAAGACCCGCCACATGTTGACGAACGTGGCTGGAAGCCGTCCGTCGCAGTTCGCCGTGCTCCACGCGCTCCGCGAGACGACGCGGGAGTATTACGAGGAGAACCGCACGCTCCTCGAATCGCGGGTTGAGACGTTCTCCGACGCGCTCGACGCCGCGGGTGCCGACTACTCCACCCCGGACGGCGCGTTCTACGTCATGGCTCGCTTCCCCGACTTCCCCGGCACGCTGGAAAACGTCGAGCAACTCATCGACGAAGCGGGCGTCGCGGGCATGCCCGGCGAAGCCTTCGGCTCCTCACGCGACGACTGGGTCCGCTTCGCCCTCGTCACCCCACGCGTCGAAGCGGCGGCCGACCGACTCGCCGAGTACTTCAGCTAACCAATAGACCGCGAATCGGTAACGGAACTGCATCGCTTTTTGGCGCACCCTTCCGGGTTAGGCAGACTGTGGGTTGCGAACTCCCATCTGATTCGCCAACCCCGAAAGCGTCCACCGTCGTTGGTCCCGATTTGGTATTTAAATCTACGTGCGCGATTACGGTGCATCGTCGTGATTTTTGGCTGTTCTCTAACCGCAACAACTCAGAAGCAGACGCCGAACGTCCCCGCCTGATCGCTACGAGAAGGTTTTCTGAAATGAGATTGTAGCAATTCCGATGACTACTACCCGCAGGGCTGAAATCACAACGAAACCGAATTCAGTTGGTATCGAACGCCGAAGTCACTCGACAGAAAATCCGGTCTGACGTTCGAGTGCTTCATCGATCGCAGTAACAAGCGCCTTCCCCTTTGAGAGCGTCTCCTCGTATTCGGATTCGGGGACCGAATCGTGGACGATTCCCGCGCCGACGCGGAGGTGGTACTCGTCGCCATGGCGGACCAGCGTTCGGATGACGATGTTTAGGGTTGCACGTTCGTCGAAGCCCACCATGCCGATGCTGCCGGTGTACGGTCCTCGGCGGGTCGATTCGAGTTCATCGATGATTTCCATCGTTCGGGGCTTCGGCGCGCCGGTAATGGTGCCCCCGGGGAACACCGCCGCGATGGCGTCAGTGACCGACACATCGGGTCGCCGTCGTGCCGTCACTTCCGAGACGAGGTGCATGACTTCGGAGTAGCGGTCGATACGCCGGTAGTCGGTCACCTCAACGCTCCCGTATTTGGCGATCTTTCCGAGGTCGTTTCGTTCCAAATCGACCAGCATGGCGTGTTCGGCGCGCTCCTTGTCGTTTGAACGCAGTTCGGTTGCCAGTTCGTCGTCCTCTTTCGCGGTCCCGCCGCGCGGGCGGGTCCCGGCGATGGGTTCCGTTCGGAGTTGCTCGTCGTTCACATTGAGCAAGAGTTCGGGACTGGCGCTAACCAGGTCCACGCCGGGAAACTCCACCAGTGCGGAGTAGGGCGCGGGGTTGACCTGCCGGAGGGCGTCGAACGCCGTCACGGGGTGGACGCTCGCCGGTGCTTCGAGTCGCTGTGAGATGTTCGCCTGAAACGTGTCGCCGTCGTGGATGTACTTCTTGACGGCGCAGACGCGCCCCGCGAACGCCTCGCGCCCGCAACTGCTGACGAACGGTCCCCGTTCATCCGTCGGCGGTGGGCCGACCGTCGGGTCGCCGGCGATGGCTGACTCCGCGAGCGACAGCGCCATCTCCCGGGCTTCGTCGTACGTTGTATCGGGGTCGTCCGAATCGCGGAGTCGCGGGCACGCCGTCACGCGAAGCGTTTCCTCCGAACCGGTTTCCCACGCGGCCACGCAGTCGTACAATCCGAACTGAACACGCGGAAGGGTTCGGTCGTCGGTCGTGCTACCGGGGAGCAGTTCGAGTTCCCGAACGAGGTCGTAGGAAAGCCACCCGAACAGGCCACAGGGGTAGGGAACGTCACAGTCGCCGCGGACGAGCGTCTCGCCGGAGAGCGCGGAATCGAGCGCGTCGAGTCCATCGTGGTCGGTTTGAAGATACTCCGCAGGCTCGACTCCGAAATATCCCCATCCCGACTGTCCACCCGTTGTCGCACAGTAAACACCGCCGGTGCCGTCGCGCGCCCGTCGGTACGCACGAAACGGGTCGGTCACTCCCACGCACACTTCGACGGGAATCCGTGCTCCGCGCGGTGCAGCACGTGCCGTTTCACGGAATTCTCCCCGCGAAGTGACTAACTCCGGGTCGTTACATCGACTTCGCACGTTCCATCCAGCCCTCTATCCGCTTCACCGAGAGGTCCGTCTCCCGGGCGAGTTTCGCCGAGTCGGCAACCGCCAACTGTGCTGCGTTGTCGACGCCCGCGTTCCGCAGTCGTTCGGCGTACGCCGGGCCGATTCCCTTCACGTCTTCGAGCGGTCGCCCCTCTTCGAGGGATTCCGTTTCAGTCTCGGTTTCGGATTCCTCGTCCGATTCGTCCTCAGAAACGGCCTCCGGTTCCGCGTCCGGTTCTGGTTCCGCGTCCGGTTCGGTCGCTTCGGTCTGTGCTGGTTGTCCCGCTTCCGCGGACGGTCCGGCCGCTTCCGCCGGTTCCGCAGCGGTTTCGACTTCCGATTCGGTCACTGTTTCTGTCGTCGTGTTTGGTTCTGCTTCCTCGATATGATCTGTTGGTTCCCCCTCGTCGACCAGGTCTTCGGTCGAAACGTTCGTGTCTTCCGTGGGGGACTCGTCGGTCATTTTCACTGCTTTCTCTGATTCCACGTTGGGCTGTGCTCTCGTCTCGGTCGGTTCACGCTCGATTGTCACACCGTTGTCACGGTTGCGTGTCTTCGACCGCTCATCGCCAAGACCGAGCAACGATTTCAGCCGTGTGATAAGCCCCATTAGGGCACAGTACAAAGCCCCTTCACTTAAAGGCGTCTTCGCAAGGCGGCGTCCATTCGCTCAACTGGTGCATTTCGACCAGTCCATAGTTCAAATGCGGCAACCCCTTGAAACAGAAGCATCCACGCGCCGTCGATGGTCGTCGCCCCACACGCGGACGCCTCGCGGAGCAACCGCGTTTCGACCGGGCTGTACACGGCATCCATTACCGCGAGGTCAGCGTGGAGCGCGTCGGTGGAGATGGGTGTCTCCTCGGATTCCATCCCGACGCTGGTCGCGTTGACTAGCACATCGGCGTCCGAAACGAGTTCCGGGAGTTCGTCCAATCCGTGTGCGCTCGCGAGTCCGCTGTCACCGACGCCGTTCACCGCGTCGGCCAGTGACACCGCGCGTGAGACGGTTCGATTCGCAATTGCGACGGTCGCACCTTCGTCGGCGAGCATGAACGCAATCGCCCGCGCTGCACCGCCCGCACCGACGAGGACTGCGGATTTTCCGCCGAGGGGAACGCCGTGTCGCTCGAACGCCCGGCGCGCGCCCTCCGCGTCGGTGTTGTGGCCAGTCGGCGTCGGGGTCGAAAAGTCGATGGTGTTCACCGCGCCGATTTGCGTTGCGAGCGCGTCCGGTTCGACGTGCGAGAGGGCGTCCTCCTTGAACGGAATCGTGACGTTCACTCCGCGAATGCCGAGCGTCTTTGCCCCCTCGATTGCTGGACCAATCGCGTCCGGTCCCGGTTCGAAGGTGACGTAGCGGGCGTCCATGTCGAGTTCGTCGTAGGCGGCCTCGTGCATCGGCGGGGAACGGGAGTGACCCACCGGGTTGCCGAGTAGTCCGTAAACTTGCATGGGGAGGAAAACGAAGGGGAGGGACTTAATCGGACGGTAGGATAGGCGTTGGGACGACTACGCGCCGAGCATGACGAAGTAAACGGCCAGCGCGAGGAAGACGACGTAGAAGGCACCGCTTCCGAGGAACGGCGTCGGGTTGAAGTTGTCCTCGCCGACGCGCCGCGCGCGAAAGAGGACGATACAGCCGGCGGCGATGGCAAACAGCACGGAAATCGCGTTCAGGAACCCCGTCGTTCCCCACGTGAGACTGAGGTCCCACGGCGTGAACAGGATACCGAGGGTGACGGGCAGGGTTCCCTGAAACGCCATCGCGCCCGTGATGTTGTTGAGCGCGAGCGTGTCCTTGTCGCGTGCCAACCAGAGGACGCTGTTGAACGCTTCCGGGAGTTCCGTCGCAATCGGTGCGATGATGAGCGCGACGATGGCGTTCGGAAGACCGATGGAAGTCGAAACCCACTCGACTTGGTCCACGAACAGCCGCGCACCGAGCACGATGAACCCGAGCGCGATAAGCGTCTGTACTGCCGTGAGGATGAAATGCGGGTCGGAACTGTGGTCCTTGTCGACGCCGCTTCCGAAGCGGTCGAAGATTCCCTCGATTGCCAGTCCGACGTGGAGGTCGTCCATGTTATCGTCGTCGGCGAGTTCGCCCGCCCGGAGCGAGAGGTAGAGGTAGCCGAGGTACAACAGAACGAGGAACAGGGCGATGAAGTCACGAACTGGGAGCGTGGCGACCGTCGTGCCGTCGGGAATGAGTGCAGCGACGAATGCCAGCGAGTAGCCGACGAGGAAGAAGCTCAAATCACGTTTCGTCGAATCCTCGTTGAAGTGAAGGTCCGTGTTGTTGGACCGGCGGTCGGAGAAATAGTAGACGCTCGCGCCGACGAGGAACATGGCCATGGTGGCGAGCATGAACGGCGCGCCGAGGATCGCACCGACACCCACGTCGGCAGCGCCAGCGCCACCCTTGAGGATGGCGATGACAGGAATCGTCGTCTCGGGGAGTGCGGTCCCCATCGCCGCGAGGATACTCCCGGTCGCGCTCTCGGAGATACCGAGACGGTAGCCGAGCCATTCGACGCCGTTCGTGAACACCTCGGCACCCAGCAACAGCAGCCCAAAGGAGACCAGAAGTAACAGCCCTTTGGACCACGACGCTGGGAGCGTAAGTGGTGTCAAAAATCCGGTGATTGGAAGCGACATTATGGGCTGTAGTTCCGATGGGGGTCAATTAAGCTATTCCATATCACCAGACTGGTCAGTGACCTGTGATACCGCCGACATCGAGGACCACGACATGGTAGACGACGACGGCAATGAACACCAGATAGAATATTCCACCGACGAAGAATGGGCGTGCCGTCATCCGACCCTCGCCGAGACTTCGTGCCCGCAGGTAGAGCAGTCCACCGCTAATGAGCGCGAGGATAGCTGACAGTCCGTTGAGGAAGCCAGGCGTGCCCCACGTCAGGTTTAGGTCCCACGGCGTGAACAGGATGCCGAGGGTGACGGGCAGGGTTCCCTGAAACGCCATTGCGCCCGTGATGTTACCCAGTGCGAGGGTGTCTTTGTCCCGGGAAATCCAGATGATACTGTTGAATTTCTCGGGGAGTTCCGTCGCCAGCGGTGCGATGAGGAGTGCAACGATTCCCCCGGGAATGTGGAGTACCGACTCCGACACCCACTGGGTTTGGGAGACGAACACCTGTGCGCCGCCAATGATGAGACCGAGCGCGACGAGTGTCTGAAGTGCGACGAGTGTGGAGTGGGGATTTCGGGCGTGATTTGTCTCCGAGTTTGTGCCGCGCATTCGGGAAACGATGCCCTCAATCATCAGTCCGAGGTGAAGTTCATCCAGTTCCTCGCCTTCCACCAGTTCGCCGCTCTTGAGCGAGCGATAGAGGTAGAACACGTAGAGCAGGACGAGCAGGACACCGATTCCGTTGGAAATCGTGTCGTCCGGAATCAGCGCGGCGAGAAATGCCAGCGTGTAACCGACGAGGAAAAACGACAGGTCACGGCGGGTCGATTCGTCGTTGACTCGCAGGCGTGCGCCGCCTTCCCGACGCGTGCCGAAGTAGAGAACGCTCACGCCGACGAGGAACATGGCGATGGTGGCGAGCATGAACGGCGCGCCGAGGATCGCACCGACACCGACATCCTCCGCGGCTTTCGTCCCACCGCCGCTCCCAAAGATGGCGATGATGGGAATCGTGGTCTCGGGGAGTGCGGTGCCGACAGCGGCGAGGACGCTCCCGGTCGCGCTTTCGCTCACGCCGAGTCGGTGGCCGAGCCATTCGACGGCGTTCGTGAACACCTCCGCGCCGAGGAGGAGCAGGAGAAACGACGTGAGGAGCAGGAGGGTGTTTTCCCACACGGGTGGCAGAATTGCCAGCGAAACGGTGGATAGCGGGGTCATCGTGGGTGTGTTTTCAGACGGGTTCTAAGTAAATGGTTCTCTCTGTGTCGACTGTGTTTTTCGAATATCTCACGGAACGGTCGTCACGGGAACCTCACACGATTCGAGGACGGTTTCCGCGGCGCTCCCAAGGAGGACCATCCCGATACGGCCGGTGCCGTGGTGACCCATGACGACGTGATCGTAGCCGTCGTCCTCGACCACGGAAATGATGTTCTTGCCGATGCGGTCCGATGCTTTCAGGCTTGCGAGGTGGACATCGACCGCCACGGACGAGTCGCTCTCGATGTCCGAGTCTGCCAGTTTCTCCTCGACGCGTGCTTGCAGTCTGTCGGTGTCCTCGCCGCGCACGTCGGTGAAGTGGACGACGCTCAAGTCGGCGTCGTATCGCCGTGCGAACTCGAGCCCGAAGTCGAGCGCCCGCATGCTGCAATCGGAGCCATCAACGGGAACGAGGATTTTCATGACGAACAACACTTCGCCCTCGTGCTTAACGCTTTCCGGGATTCGACGGACTTTTTCGCCGTCCGTGCGGAGGGATTTTCGTGATTGCCGTCGTCATCAGCAGGGCCGATTACGCCTCCGAACATATCGGTGAGTTCCTGCTCTCGGAAGCCGAGTGGAGCGTGCACGAAGACGAATCCCGCCCCGATGCAGACGGTGGCGGGCAGTACTACCGGACGGACGGCTTCGAACTACGGGAGTTCGACGCGCTCCACCTCGACATCGAGAATGTCGCGGCCGCGTTCGACGACCCTGCTATGCTCCTCTTCGCGTCGCGTCACTCGGGCGACACAGGTCAGCTGCTGACGGGCCACTTCACGGGCAACTTCGGCCCGGCGGAATTTGGTGGGGAAGACCGAACACTGGCCCGCACCTGCCCGAACGCCCACGCGCGACTGCTGGAAGCGTTCGACGAGCACGCGCCCGAGGAGTACGAGGTTGGAATGGAGTGCACCCACCACGGGCCAAGCGAGGTGGGCGTGCCGTCGATGTTCGTGGAACTCGGGAGCGACGACGAGCAGTGGGGAGACCCCGACGCGGCCCGCGCCGTCGCCCGCGCCATTCTTGACCTACGCGACGTGTCGCCGCATCGGGACCGCCAACTCGTTGGATTCGGTGGTGGCCACTACGTCCCGCGATTCGAGCGAATAATCAGGGAAACGGACTGGGCAGTCGGCCACATCGCGTCCGACTGGAACCTCGAAACACTGGGGTTGCCGGAAGCACACCCCGAGACGATTCGGCAGGCGTTCGAACGAAGCGGGGCAGAGTACGCCGTCTGTGAGGGAAACACGGATGGGCTCGTCGACGTTATCGATGACCTCGGCTACCGCGTCGTGAGCGAGACGTGGGTCCGGGAGGTTTCGGGCGTTCCGCTCGCACTTGCGGAGAAACTGGAGTCGAAACTGGCGTCGGTCGAATCGGGGCTTCGATTCGGCGCGCGGGCGAGCGAAGCGGATGGAGTGGAGGCGCTCGAAATCGTTTCGCTCCCGGAAAAGTTGCTGGATGCCGTCACGGGGACCGACCGGGAAACCGTCTCGGACCTCGTCGCGGCGCAGACAGTCGCGTTCGAAACCGACGAGGGCGGCACGCGGGTCGCCGGGCGCGCGGCAGTCCTCGATTCCGCGGATTTCGAGGTCATCATCGACGGACTGGTCGAACTTCTCGAAGGAAAATACGACGACGTGAGAAGGGACGGGGACGAAATCGTCGTGTGTGAGATGGGCTTTGATCCCGAGAAGGCCCGCAAACTCGGAGTGCCGGAAGGTCCGGCGTTCGGAAAACTCTCGTCCGGGGTCGCGGTAGAGGTGAACGGGACGACGATTCCGCCCAATGAAGTGCAGACCGAACACACACATATCTTCCCCTTGAGATAATTTTCTCTCAAATACTCTCCTTACATAAGACTTTTCATGTGATATGGTGACAAGAGTCAGACATGCGTCAGCCAGAGGGGAAAGATAATTAATCTGCGTTTGTAATGGAAGCTTCAAGGATGGATTCCATCGTCGAAGACGCTATTGAGGAGGCGGAAGGGCAACAACAAAGTGCCCCACAGTCACAGATTGGTGGTGCCTCGCAGGATACCGGTCTCTCGGGAACGATGACCGACGAGGAACTGCAAGAAGTACTCAAAGAACTCCAAACGAACATCACTGTCGTCGGCTGTGGCGGTGGTGGCGGGAACACGGTCAACCGAATGGCCGAGGAGGGGATTCACGGGGCATCTCTTGTCGCTGCGAACACTGACGTACAACATCTCGTCGAGATTGAAGCGGACACGAAAATCCTGATGGGTGAGCAAAAGACCAGCGGGCGCGGTGCAGGGTCGCTCCCGCAGGTCGGCGAAGAGGCCGCCCTCGAAAGTCAGGACGAAATTTACGACTCGATTCAAGGGTCGGACATGGTGTTCGTCACTGCCGGACTCGGCGGTGGCACCGGTACGGGCAGTGCCCCGGTCGTTGCCAAAGCCGCGCGCGAGGCCGGCGCGCTCACCATCGCCATCGTCACGACGCCGTTCACGGCGGAGGGCGAGGTCCGGCGCACCAACGCCGAAGCCGGACTGGAGCGCCTGCGAGACGTGAGCGACACCGTCATCGTCGTCCCGAACGACCGCCTGCTCGATTCCGTGGGCAAACTGCCCGTCAAACAGGCGTTCAAAGTCGCCGACGAAGTGCTCATGCGCTCGGTCAAGGGCATCACCGAACTCATCACGAAACCCGGCCTCGTCAACCTCGACTTCGCCGACGTTCGCACCGTCATGGAGAAAGGCGGCGTGGCGATGATCGGTCTCGGCGAGAGCGATTCGGACTCGAAGGCACAGGATTCGGTCAAGAGCGCCCTGCGCTCGCCCCTCCTCGACGTGGACATCAGCGGCGCGAAATCCGCACTCGTCAACGTCACCGGTGGCAACGACATGTCCATCGAAGAGGCTGAAGGCGTGGTCGAACAGATTTACGACCGCATCGACCCCGACGCCCGAATCATCTGGGGGACTTCCATCGATGAAGACCTCGACGGCACCATGCGTACCATGATAGTCGTCACCGGCGTCGAGTCGCCCCAGATATACGGCCGCAACGAGGCCGAGCAGGCACAAGCACAGGCACAACAGCAGGAAGAAGACATCGACTACGTCGAGTAACCTCTTCTTCGTCTTTTGGTTGGAGGTCGAAGAACGAGTAGTAACTACGCGAGGGTACGATTCCTATCGAGTGACTCGTGTACGAACAAATGAATACCGTATGACGATGGTATCTCGGCCACGTTCCAGAAACCACTCGTTAGATTCTGGCCGGTAATCGGATTTTTCGATGGGAAATTATATTCTACGATGTGTCAACTGACAACCTATGAGTGAACCATCCGTAGAGGACGTTGAAACATTCAGTCGATTCGGGCAAACAGCATGGACTCGAACGCTGAACGTCCGGATTCTCCGAAACTCCGGACGTACATCTCCGGAATCGCTCATCGCATCAAGCCTGCGGTGCTACTGTTTTTCCTCTCTCCTCTTTTTGGCGAATATCTATTGGGGAATCTGAAATTCACGGAGCTATACCTACTTCCGTTCGTCGCCGCTTTCCTCATCGTCTCCTCCACATGGGCGAACCACAGTACGTGGGCGACAGTACATCGCCTCGCTCTTGCAGGGGGAGGCACGTTGACGTACGCATGGTTGGGCCTCATGATGACCCCCGAAACAGGCCCCCGAAGTACGTTGGAGCATATCGGCAGCATCGTCATCGTACTCGTTGCAATTGGTGTATTCCTCGTTGCCCTCAAGCGGGTACGGACGGCCGAGAACAGCTGAGACACCGACTTCGACACGAACTGTGGTTGACTTTACCGAGACAGTAACTTCCGAACGGAAATGACCGGCCGCTCCGAGAGATTTCTTGTGGCTCGGTACTTGCAGTCACAGCAGAACCAGTGTGTCTCCGTTGTGAGCGGTCGGGGTTTTTAAAACTCTCACTGCAGTAACTGAATTCGAACCATCACAACCGAACCATCCCGTTCCGAACCACTTCGCTCTCATCTCTCTGTAGTAAGATAGAAAAAGGGTGATAGCCAAGCACAACTAAGAATGAACGTTAAGCTTGACCTCGCGTCGTACATGCGCGTGCTCAAACTGGCGAGTACGCCGTCGTGGGACGAGTTCTCGAAGATTGCCCAGATCGCCGGTGCGGGCATCTTGCTCGTCGGACTGCTCGGGTTCATTATTTTCGCCATCATGAGCTTCATCAATGCCGGACCCGTCTAGGAGAACAAATGCCTATCTACGCAGTAAAGACCACGGCAAGTCAGGAACGCACCGTCGCGGACATGATAATGAACCGCGAAGAGCCGGAGATACACGCGGTCCTCGCACCCGACTCGCTGACGAGCTACGTCATGGTCGAGGCCGACGACCACCGTGTCATCAACCGCGTACTGGAGGAAATCCCCCACGCGCGGAGCATGGTCCCCGGCGAGAGCAACATCTCCGAAGTCGAGCACTTCCTCTCCCCGACGCCCGACGTCGAGGGTATCGCGGAAGGGGACATCGTGGAACTCATCGCCGGCCCGTTCAAGGGCGAGAAGGCGCAGGTCCAGCGTATCGACGAGGGCAAAGACCAGGTGACGGTCGAACTGTACGAAGCGACCGTCCCGATTCCCGTCACCGTGCGCGGTGACCAGATTCGCGTGCTGGATAGCGAGGAACGGTAAGTGAAACGCACCGTTCCTCGGAATGGGCGAGCGGTGCAACCGCGAGCCAACGAAGAGCAGTAGTTCTTCTGACCCTCGTTCGCGTTGCTCACGAGGACTCCGAGGAACGGTTCCCGATGCCCTCTATTCACGCAACTGTCTAGAACCAGTACGTTTTTCATCCTCGATAAACGAAGGTTGTCAAACGAGGTAGAACATGACCCGCTTTACCTCCTTCTGAACTAATCTCCACTCTCGATTTAGTAGTTGGCACTCGATTAGCCGCAGCGACGCCAACAACACCAACAGCACAATCAGCAGTACCACCAGCAAACATGGATTCGATACCGACCCGAAACGAAATCCCGGCGAAGTACAAGTGGGACCTCTCGACCATCTTCACATCGCCCGACGAGTGGAACCAAAGGAAAACTGAAACCGAAGCGCTCGCGGCCGACCTCCACGAACGGGACCCAACGACCGCCGAGGAGTTCGAGAACCTCTCACCGACTTCGAAAGACTGATTCGACGGGAACAGCGGCTCGGTTTGTACATCCAACTGCGATGCAACGAGAACACTGGGGATACTGCACGCGAGGAACAACGTACCGATTATCAGGTCGCTGTCGAAGAACATCAGTCGGACGAAGACGGCAGTTCGCCGGTCGATACAGGCCCTCTCACGCGAGCAAATCGAGGAATTCGCAGAGAGAGACGACCTCGCAGCATTCGAACGCTACCTCAACGACACCATTCGGATGGGTGAGCACGTCCGTTCGCCCGAAGTCGAAGACACCCTGACGACGCTGAATCACGATTCGCCGGACCGGATTTTCGTATCCCTTGTCAACCGGGATTTCGAACCACCAACTGTGGACGGCCCGGACGGCGAACCGGTGCGCGTGACGCGGAACAACCGCCGCCGACATTTCACCTCGTCCGACCGCGCGTTCCGCCGCCGCGTCTACGAGACGTTCAACGAGGAACTGACTGGCTCGAAACACGCCATCGCGGCGGCATACGCCGAGAAGGTGAAGACCCAATCGAACCTCGCGTCCATTCGAAATTTCGACTCCGCCCGCGAACGAATGTTCAACACGGAGAGCTATCCCCCGACGGGGCTTCGAATCGACTTCCCGACCGAGGCACACGATACGATGCTCGAAACCATCCAATCGAACCTCGGGCCGTATCAGCGGTATCAACGCCTCTACCGTAATAATCTCGACATCGAACAGCTACGTCCGTGGGACACGGGTGTTCCGCTGGCGGATGGCGACCGACCGGAAATCCCATACGACAACGTGCGGGACCACCTTCTCGCCGCCGTCGAACCGCTGGAGCGGCATACCAAGACCGCTTGGCGACGTTCTTGGACGAGGACCGAATCGACGTGTACGAAACGGAGGAAAAACGTTCGGACATCGTCGCCTACTGCCCGTCATCGTACGATACTGGTGCGTACATTTGGCGAACTACGCCGACGACATACGGTCGCTGTTCATTTTGGCCCACGAACTCGGCCACGCGATGAACATCTCGTATCTCCGTGACGCACGTCGACCACTGTACGCGACAACGCCGCGTCCGGTCGAGGAGGTACCGAGCCTGCTTCACGAACTCCTGCTGGCTCAGCATTTCCTCGACACCGACCGATATCGAAAACACGTTTTCGACCGGCTACTCGGTACCGTCGGTGGCAATTTCTATGGAACTGCGATATGGTCCGCGTTCACCTACGAAACGTACAGTGTAGTCGAAGCCGGTGAAACGCTCACCGCCGACCGCCTCGATGACATCTACGGCGAACTGTCCGAGAAATTCCGAAGTCCAATCGTCCCCAGCGACTACTCATCTTCCGGATGGCTCGCGGGCAGTCACGCGCGGGAACCGTACCACCACTACCAGTACATCCTCGGCGTCGTCGGTGCGACGGTGATTTTCGACCGACTCACGGACGGTACACTCTCGTCCGAAGAGTACCACGACTTCCTGCGAACCGGTGGCCGCCAACCTGCCGTGGAAACGTTCGCGGACATCGGCATCGACGTTTGCTCGCCCGAACCGTACGAGCGTGCGGTGTCCGTGTTCGCCGACTACCTCGACGAATCTCCGTGGGCGTGAACCGCGAACTCCAACGCGTTGACGAGGTAGTGGGCGACCACCACGACCACCACGCTCCCCGTCAGCACGAACGCGCTGGCGAGCGCCACCCCAACCCCTCCCGTCACGAGTACGCCGGCCGGGCCTTGCGCGCCGTGGCCCACCGCGAACGCAATTGACGAGGCGACGACGAGGAACCACGGCGAGATGCCGTACCCGGCGGCGAACGCGCCCACGAGCGACGAGCGAAACAGGAGTTCCTCGAAGCCCGCGATAATCGGCAGGACGAGGACGAGCAGGACGGCCCAGCCGCGAAGCGAATCGGGAGTGAGCATCTCCCGAAGGCCGTCCTCGTACTCGATTCCAGCAGCGTCGGCCACCCGCTGGCCGAGTTCGTTAGCGGCGTAAAGCGCCACACCAAGAAGTGCTCCCAGTCCGAACTGAGTGGCCGTCACGCTTCCAACACCAAGCGCGTCGGCGGGAATCGCAGTCAGCAAGGCAGCAACGACGAGAATCACGCCGAATAGCCCTTGGCTCAGTGCGACGTTGACCAGCAGCGTTCCGGGCGTAAACTCTTCAGCCGGGGTCACGGGGTCAAGTGACTGAAACGTGGATTCAGCATCAAAATCCGCTTCGTCTTCGGGACCAAGTGCCCTGATTTCGGGTGAGAATTCCCCATCGGAAGCAGGTTCGACCTGTTCGTGGCCCCCCAGTTCGTTCTTGGCCAGTTTGTCCCCCCCGTTCTGGACGCGTCGGTTTGACGGCGTTCCAATACTCTCGGGTTCCGAACGTCCCTTTTCGTCTTCCCCGACGAACATGGCTTGCGAGGCGCGGGCCAGTGCGATGAGGATGACGAGGACGATGAGGGTGACGCCAGCGAACGCGTTCCAGTTCGGCGGGACCATTCGTTTCCGATTTCGAACGCCGACAGTGAAAAACTATCTCCTCGGGTATTGCAGTCGCTGGCTGTCGTATCGAATAACGAAAAAACGAATTCTCGTTCAGCCGCTTACTGCGGACTCGGGTTGCTACCGGGCTTGGTGCCGCCGACCTTGCGGTCGAGGGCGTGGCCGGTGATGTCCCTCAGACGGTTGATGAGGCTGTCCTTCTCGGACTCGCCGACGAGCGCGATTTCGAGGACCTCGCTGATGTGCGAGACGGTAACGATGTCTATCATCTCCTTGTACTCGTCCTCTATCATCACGTCCTGCTCGTTGGCCTTCGGGATGATGACAGTCTTGACGCCCGCTTTCGCGGCCGCCTCTATCTTGTGCGTGACGCCACCGACCGGGAGCACGTCGCCGCGCACCGACAGGGAGCCGGTCATGGCGATGCTCTGGTCGATGGGGATATTCTCCAGCGCGCTGATGACCGCCGTGGCCATCGTCACCGACGCGGAGTCACCTTGGACACCTTCGTACGCCTGTACGTACTGGATGTGGATGTCCTTCTCCGAGATGTCCTCGTCGCTGAACTTCTTGATGATGGCGCTGACGTTCTGGACCGCCTCCTCGGCGATGTCCTGCAGTTTCCCGGTGGCGATGACCTTGCCGGGACCCTGCGACGGCGCGACTTCGGCCATGACGGGCATGACGATACCGCTGTCCTCGCCCATGACCGCCAGACCGTTCACGCGGCCGACCACGTCGCCAGCCGAAACGGTGAGTTCGTAATCCTTCCGGCGTTCGATGTAGTCGTCGGCGATTTGTTGCTCGATGGAGCGCGAGCGCTGCTTCGCCTGCAACACGTGGTCACGCGTGGTGTTCTCCGCGTCCTCGGCGCGAGCGATGTCACCAGCGACACGCACCAGCCCACCGAGGTCACGCAGTTTGAGCGTGAGGTGGTCCTTCCGCATCGCACGGCGCTGGGCCTCGAGGATGATCTCCTCGACTGCCGTGTCCGTGAAGTGCGGGAGCCGACCGTCCTTTTCGACCTCCTGAGCGACGAACCGAGCGTACTTGCGGCGCATCTCCGGCGTGTCGTCGATGGTGTCGTCCATGTACACCTCGTACCCGTAGCCTTTGATACGGCTCCGGAGTGCGGGGTGCATGTTCTCCATGGCGTCGAGGTTCCCCGCCGCGACCATCACGAAGTCGGTCGGAACGGGTTCGGTGTGAACCATCGCACCGGACGAGCGTTCGGACTGACCGGTGATGGAGAACTCGCCCTCCTGAATCGCCGTCATCAGCTTCTGCTGACTGCGGATGTCGAGCGTGTTGATTTCGTCAACGAACAACACACCCTTGTTCGCCTTGTGGATGGCACCCGGCTCAACGCGGTCGTGGCTCGGCGTTTCCATCCCACCGGACTGGAACGGGTCGTGACGCACGTCGCCCAGCAGTGCACCTGCATGGGCACCCGTCGCGTCCTCGAAGGGAGCGCTGGCGACGTCGCTGTTGTTGACCAGCAGATTCGGAATCATCGCGTCGGTGCCGCGCGATCCGTAGCGGAACGCGAGGTAGATGACACCTGCAGCGAGGATGCCGAGGAGCGGCTTGCTCGCGAGGAGGAGCGCGTAGCCGACCACGATGGCGATGATGACCCACATCAAAAACGAGCGCATCTGGTTGCGCTTGCGGGCCTCTTCCTTGTGCGCCTCGATGATTTGTTCGCCCTTCCCGGCGGGAACCGTCCGAACCTTCGGTTCGTTCCCGTCGTCGGGGTTGTGATAGACGAGGACGTCTTGCAGGTCCTCCTTGGGGAGGAGCTGACTCATCGCCTTCGCCAACATCGATTTCCCGGTCCCCGGCGACCCGATCATCATGACGTGACGGCGTTGTTTTGCCGCCTTCAGGATGATGTCACGGGCGTGATCCTGCCCGATAACTTGGTCCACCAGTCTGTCCGGAATCTCGACTTCTTCCGTACTTTCTATCTCCAACCCACCCAGCAGATCGTCCTCTGCAATCTCGTCGGCAACTTGGGCGTCTACCTCACTCCCAAGGCTGTCGACTTCTTGCTCGGCTTCTTGCTCCGGTGGTGAAGCTTCGGTGTCGTTACTCATAGAATTCGTTCTGTGTAGTTGAAAACATGGCTGGAGAACTGATATACTTTCTCCCTCCTATTGTTCCGCCACACTCCATTTCAGGCCGTGAAACTGATGAATAAGGCGGTTAGAGCAAAATTGTCCCCCGCCGTTCTCGTCCTCACTGCAAACCGAGAACATGAGTCATCCGGACGGACCGTCCCGAAACGTCGCTCTGCAAGCGACTCGTCACCCTTATAAAAACGCTACACGACAAATGTATCATGACTCGCGGGTTCTACATCGGGCGCTTCCAACCCTACCACAACGGCCACCACAACGTGGTCGAGACCATCGCCGAGGAGGTAGACGAACTCGTCCTCGGTATCGGGAGCGCCGGCGACTCACACAGCCGCCACGACCCATTCACGGCGGGCGAACGAATCATGATGATAACCAAATCCCTCGTGGACCTTGACCTCGTGACGTATGTCGTCCCCATCGAGGACTTGGACAGGAACTCCGTCTGGGTGAGCCACGTCCAGAGCATGAGTCCGGATTTCGACGTGGCCTACTCGAACAACCCCCTCGTCATCCGCCTGTTCGAAGAGGCTGGCGTCGAAGTACGCCAGTCCCCCATGTTCAACCGCGACGTGCTGGAAGGGACCGAAGTCCGCGACCGGATGGTTGACGGCGGCGACTGGCAACGACTCGTCCCCGACCCCGTCGTCGGCGTCCTCGAGGAAATCGGCGGCATCGACCGCATCCAACAGGTCAGCGATTCGGATTCGAACGGCCCGATATGATTACCCTCTCCTCCGATTTCGGCACGCCGTATCCGGCGGCGATGAAGGGTGTCATGCTTCAGCACAGCGACGCCCGTCTCGTGGACGTTGCCCACGACTTCCCGCGACAGGACGTTCGGACGACGGCGTTTTGGCTTCGGGAAGTGCTTCCCTATTTTCCACCTGCCGTCCACCTCGTCGTCGTTGACCCCGGCGTCGGTACCGACCGGGCAGCCATCGCAGTCCGCGCGGGCGGTCACGCTCTTGTGGGTCCGGACAACGGCGTTCTGCTGCCGGTCGCCCGCGAACTCGCGGATTCAGAGCCTGAAATCTTCCGCGTCGCTTACGAAGACGCGGACAGCGCGACGTTCCACGGCCGGGACGTGTTCGCGCCCGCCGCCGCGAGAATCCACGAAGCCGGAATCTACCGATTCGAATCCCTCGACGACATCGAACCCACGGACGAGTTCGAGGACCTGCGCTTTCCGGACCCGATAATCGAGATGGATTCGGCAGTCGGCGAACTGCTCGTCGTGGACGACTTCGGCAACGCCATCACGAACGTTCCCGGGGACTTTCTCGACGGCGTGGACGAACTCGCGGTGAACGGTCAGTCCACGCCGGTCGAACCGTCGTACGCTCACGTCGAACCCGGGGAGCGACTCGTGACCGTCGGCAGCCACGGCAACGTCGAACTCGCCGTCAATCAGGGGCGCGGCGACGAGGCGTTCGGTCTCAGCATCGGCGACGAGGTTCGGTTGGAGCGATAGCTGACCGAAACGGTGAACCGGCCCCGCCAATCCTTTTTCGTATGGAGACGACGCGCCATTTCACTACGACGACGTACGTCGTCAACGACGGCGAATGCCTGCTTCACGACCACGAACGACTCGGGATGCTCCTCCCGCCGGGTGGCCACCTTGACCGTGACGAACTCCCCCGCGAGGCGGCCGTGCGCGAAACGCGCGAGGAGACGGGACTGGAGGTCGAACTCCTCGAATCAAAAACGAGCGTCGGTGTCGCTTTCGGGCGGGAACTCCCGCCCGCAGAACACGTGATGCTCTATGATGTGGACCAGTTCGACGGGGAGGTTGCCCACCAACACATCAACTTCGTCTACTACGGAATGGCCACGAGCAGGGACCTCTCCCCTGCCGACGACGAACGAGCGGTCGATTGCTGGCGATGGTTCTCGCCGGACGACCTTCGGACGCACGACGGGGTGACCGAGGAAGTTTCCACGCTCGGTCTCGAAGCAATCGAGCGTGTCGAAAACCGGTAGTAGCGCCCGTTTAGGTGGTGTATAATAAGGTCAGTACGGTGAATTCCACAGTCCATGAGTCTCCTTGGCCGCCTGCTTGGCACCGACGAAACCGACGACGACCCCCGACCGACCTACGTCTGTACCGGCTGTGGAAAAGCGTTCGACGGCGACCGGAAACTCTGTCCAGACTGCGGAAGCGAACAAGTAGTTTCGCCCCGATACTGACAGAATAAGAACTTGTTTTGTGTTCCATCGTTACAATTTCTGTCGAGCCGGCAGTCGTCAAAAATCAGTAACACGACAAATGGCCATCTCAGAGAGATTAGCGGCCGTATAATAATGACTGTACTATTTGTCGGACAAATCGGAAATGGGATTTGTCAGGCAAGTCTGTCTGAAATTTGGGAAGGAAGATTCGACACGGTTCGAATGCAAGTCGTGCGAAAGCGCGTACGAACTCGACCGACAGATGTGTCCCAACTGTGGCGGCCACTGCATCGGCTATCGTGAGTCGTGGCTCCAGCAGGTACTCGGCCCGCAGGGGTTGCGTAAGCGTTTGTACTGAGCGGATTTGCCGAGATGGGAGTGGCAGACCGGACTAGTCGAGACGGGAGCGAACGTACTTCGTCACGTGGTCGCCCATCCGCCGTTTGTAGCCCGCCTGCCGGGCAAGACGGTCGAGTTCGCGCGCCACCAGACTGCCGTACTGCACCGCCTTCTTGTCCCGCATTGCGATTTTGTCGGGGACGAACGCCCGAGCAGCCTGTCTGAACGTCCACTTTCGGACGCCATCCGAGACGAGCATCGAACCCGGTAGCCGAAGCGCTTCCCGGACGACACGGTCGTCCAGAAGCGGCGCGACAGGTTCCACGCCAGCAGCCCGAAGCGTGAGCACGTCCCGTGGCAACTGTTCGGCAAGCGTTTGAATCGTCTCTCGGGCCGCACCGCGTACCGTCTCCGCTTCGACGCGATGGTCCGCACGGGCGACCTTCTCGTACCCGCCGAACAGTTCGTCCGCACCTTGTCCGACCGCGAGTCGGTCGTAGCCATCCGCTTGCGCCCGCTCGGCTGTCAGGTAGAGCGGTAACGCGATTTGCACGTCCATCGCGTTGGTTCGCCCGATGGCGCGGGCGACTTCGGGAACCGCGCGTTCGATGTCCTCGTGGGTAATCTCCACGATGTGGAGGTCCCGATTCAGCAGGTCGGCCGCAGTTCGAGCGGCCTCCACATCGTGACTGTCGGGGAAGCCAGCGACGTACAGGGGACAGTCGAAGGTACTGGCGACGACGGCCGAATCTACTCCTCCCGAGAACGCAACTGCAAGACCGTCGCCCGAGACGGCGTCGAGACTGTTCTCGATTGCCTCCCGAATCGCTGAGATAGCGTTTTCTTCGTTTTCGAACGGTTCGGGGTCGGGGAGTGTCCACAGCCGCTTGTCGGTGGTTTCCCGTTCGTTGCTGGTTTCCATTGTCCGCGCATAGCCAGCCGGAACCGGGTTTGGCAAATCGAGTTCGGTTGGGTCGTGGCTCCACGTCGTCGGGTCATCCTCCTCGGAAAACAGTGGGTAGCGACCCAGGACGTCGCGGACGAGACGACCGTCTATCTCTCCCGCGAAGCCACTGCCGCCCGGAAGCGGGTCGTTGGTGTCGATAGCGCGCCGAATGTCGTCAGTCAGAGCTCCCTGCATTAGAGATACTGCCCGACGCGGTTGGCGACGCGCCGTTTCACGCCACCGGCGGCTTGTCGGAAGCTGATATGCCACGGCGTTCGTTTCCCGTTGACCTCCGTGCGACCATCGACAATCGCGCCGAGGATAGCGCGTTTGTCGCGTGTCGTCACGTCGATGTTCGTTACCGCCTGCCCGACCATCTCGCTGATGTGAGCGTCACTTCCGGCCGTCATCGGCACGTTCTGGTCACTGGCGAACGAACGCGCTCGCCGGTTACCACGGCCCGTCAGCAGGCGTGAGTTGTACACCTCGATAGCGTCGGCTTCCGCGAGTTTCTTCCCCGTGATGTTCGCGGCGACGCCGCTCCGAGATTTCTGAAACGGATGGGGGACGACGGCGACGCCGCCCTGTTCTCGAATTCTATCGAGTGTCTCGCCGAACGAGAGACCCGCTGGAACGATTTCTTCGATACCCAACCCGAGGACGTGGCCCGCGCGAGACGTGATTTCCATGCCGGGAATGCCGACCAAGCCGTATTCGGGCGCGAGCTTTGCGGCTTCAAGACTCGCGTCGATTTCGTCGTGGTCGGTCACGGCAATGGCGTCCAGATCGACCGCCTTGGCTTGTTCCAAGAGCAGTTTGACAGGATCACGACCATCGTGGGAAAGTGCGGAATGACAATGCAACTCGACCGATAGCACGACGATACGTTCGCAGTACGTCGGCAAAAACAACTCGGTCCGTTGCCGATGGTCGTTCATGCGCGGAAGACGCCTTATCTCCATGATATGCGCATTTTCGCCGTAGTAGCCATTATGAATTAACGTTCCTTCTGCATGAGAGAGGGCGATGGAGGCAACATCGCCCATCGAGTGGTGGGTGAAAACGGTCACTCGCGCTTCATGCAATCATAGGCATCAATTTTCGTCGGCAATACGGTTCTTATTCATCCCCTCCTTCTCCGATTTCCATAGCAGTAGATACAACGTGCCGAATAGTATTTAGTTATTGTGGTGAAATATGGCCAGCGAGAAAACAACAAGGTTGTAAAATGGATTATTTTCACAAGAGTTGGTCGAAAATGGCATCAAAACTCGCTATATGTTCATATTTGTCTTCCGTCGGTGTCGCGGCACGTCAGTCAGTTTTCGTGGCAATGTTCACCTGCACGATGTCACCTGTAGTTAGAGAGACAGAGTCAGCCAATGTGGCGGCTGTACCGACCTCTATTCGTGGATGAGAACATGTCCTCCACCCATCTCCAATTCGTGAAGGCCCCGCAGTATCTCCGTTATTCCGTGATTCTGAATTAGCAAGCCATCCGTTTAACCGAGCGCGCGACCAATATACACCGTCGGGGGTGGTACCGTAGTTCGAAGCACACGTATCGTCACGTCTCTGTCGGGAATTAAACGGTTCCCGCTAGAACAGCAATTTCTCCCGAAACATGGGGTATAGTGCTCATTCATCCCCATGTTTTTAGAATTGTAACGCGACTCTTCGACTGTCTCTTTCATTATCGGTGTTATTCCACTGGTACGAGCGCGACCCATACTTGTCCCCACCACACGCGAATATGTGTGTCATACACAACCTCGATTTTAATTGGGCGGGTTTTTCCAAGAGAATAATGAAACTTATGGGCGTAGGATGGTCCATTGGGGAACCCATGAGTATGATAGTCAAAGCCTCCCCCGAGAATCGTGAGGACGTTCATGACGACTTCACCCACCTGACTCCTCACGTTCGATGGTAGAATACACTACTGAACTTTATTACGGCCGTCCGAATCCACACACGTTCGTGCACATGGAAAGGCATTAATCCGCCCTGTTTGTACAAACCAGTGAATGAGTTTGGACGACTCCGACCGAGAGTTGGTCGTCGCGGAACTCGGCCGCGACCCGACATCGGCCGAGGAAGCGCTGTTCGAGAATCTTTGGAGTGAACACTGTGCGTATCGGTCATCGCGGCCCCTGCTGTCGGCGTTCGAATCCGAGAGCGAGGATGTCGTCATCGGGCCGGGTGACGACGCCGCTGTGGTTGCACTTCCGTCGGCTGACGCCGACTCCACTCGCGGCAGTGGCCGCGCGGATGACTCTACGTATATCACGATGGGTATCGAGAGCCACAACCACCCGTCCTACGTGGACCCGTACGACGGTGCGGCGACTGGCGTGGGCGGCATCGTCCGCGACACACTGTCGATGGGTGCCTACCCCATCGCACTCGCGGACAGCCTCTACTTCGGCGGCTTCGACCGCGAACACTCACACTACCTGCTGGAGGGTGTCGTCGAGGGCATCGCGGACTACGGCAACTCCATCGGTGTGCCGACGGTGACCGGGAGCACGCAGTTCCACGAGGACTACGAGGGGAACCCGCTCGTCAACGTGGCCTGTGTCGGACTGCTGCCCGCAGAGCGCCTCATCACGGCGGAAGCACAGGAACCGGGCAACAAACTCCTGCTCGTCGGCAACTCGACGGGACGGGACGGACTCGGCGGCGCGAGTTTCGCCAGCGAAGACCTCGCGGAAGACGCCGAGACGGAAGACCGGCCGGCGGTGCAGGTCGGCGATCCGTATACTGAAAAGCTCCTCATCGAAGCGAACGAGGAACTCGTGGACGGCAAACTGGTCGAATCCGCGCGCGACCTCGGGGCGGCGGGACTCGGCGGCGCGTCCAGCGAACTGGTGGCGAAAGGAGAACTCGGGGCGGACATCGAACTCGGCCGCGTCCACCAGCGCGAACCGAACATGAACGCGCTCGAAATCCTGCTCGCCGAATCCCAAGAGCGCATGGTGTACGAAGTGCGTCCCGAGAACGTCGATGCGGTGTCGAACATCGCCGAGAAGTACGACCTCGGTTGTACCGTCATCGGCGACGTGACCGACGGCAACTACGTCTGTGAGTTCGAGGGCGAGACGGTCGTGGACGTGCCCGCCGAGTTCCTCGGCGACGGCGCACCGATGAACGACCTCCCATCCGAAAAACCCACCCAACCCGAGCGCGATTTGCCGGAAGCCGACGTGCGCGAAGCGTTCGAAGCGGTTGTCGGGTCGCCCAACTGCGCGAGCAAGAAGTGGGTGTACCGCCAGTACGACCACGAAGTCCAGACGCGAACCTCTGTACTTCCGGGCGACGATTCGGCAGTGATGGCGATTCGCCGGGCCGAAATCGGTCTCGCGTTCTCGTCCGGCGCGAACCCCAACTGGACGACGACGGCCCCTTACGACGGTGCCCGTGCGGTCGCGCTCGAAAACGCGACGAACCTCGCAGCCAAGGGCGCGACGCCACTCGCCGCAGTCGACTGTCTGAACGGTGGTAACCCCGAAAAACCGGCTGTGTACGGCGGTTTCAAGGGTATCGTGGACGGTCTTGCCGACATGTGTGCTGAACTTGGCGTGCCGGTCGTCGGCGGGAACGTCTCGCTGTACAACGACTCACCGAGCGGCCCGATTCCGCCGACGCCGACGCTGGCGATGACGGGAACGACGGAGCGCTACGACGCTCCGCCCACGGAACTCGCCGGTGAGGGAACCCTGTTGCTCATCGGCGAACCGGCCGCCGAACTCGGCGGGTCGGAATACCTCGCACAGGTCGGCGGCAGTGACCGCTTCCCGACGCTTCCGGAGAACGCAAGCGAACTGCTCGCCACCCTCCGCGATGTCGTCACGGAAGACGCCACGCTCGCCGTTCACGACCTGAGCGACGGTGGTCTCGCAGTGACGCTCGCCGAGATGGTCTCGGAGGACGCAGGCGCGACGGTGTCGCTTGACGGTGTCGATGCCCACGAATCGCTGTTCAGCGAACTCCCCGGTCGTGCCGTGGTCGAGACGACCGACCCGGATGCCGTCGCCGAAGCCTTCGACGGCATCGCCCCCGTCACCGAACTCGGTGAGGCGAACGCCACCGGAACGCTTCAAATCGATGCCGATGGTGATGGCCTTCGCTACTCGGCGGACGAAATCACGGAACTGCGAAACGTCCTGGTTCGAGAACTGGAGTAAGGCAGCGTCGAGTCGGTCAGAAAGCAGATATCATCCCGAACGTTTTCCAGGATATGTCCGCCCATCCTCGATTTGTGCGGCCTCTTCGAACGATTGGCGGGTCCGGTTTCCTGTTCGTTGTTGACTTTGGAGCGCTTCGCGTGAGTCTCACGTGGACCCTGTTGCCGTCGGCAGGAAAATCGAAGCGAGGCGCTGGTCGGGAGTAAACAATTAACGTTCGTGTCCGGTGGCGAGGTGAGAGAAGAAGACGGGCCTAGACGAAGAGCGGAACGCCGAACACGAGAATTGCGCCGATGATGAAAACGATGAGTCCGGTCGTCACCTGTTTCATAGTGAACTCCTGCATAGGGGAGGTCAACCGCGTCATTCCATCCGAGTGCTGCACTGGGTCCGTGTCTTCCTTGCTCATGACTGTGTTTCCGTCCGTGCAGTACTTCGATGTATCGGTGTCTCGGCGTTTTAGCTCGTTTAGAAGCAGTGTCGTAGCGTTCGTTCGATTACTGCAGTGGCGACATCGTAACGTCCCATCACGCTCGTTACGAACAGACGTGGTTGGTTTTACTGGGATTGCAAGTCTCAAGTCCAATAAAACCGCGAGGAGGCGGTGAGGTGCGGTTCGGTGTGGTGCGGTCTGGAGCGGTATTTGTGGTTCGGTGCTTGCAGTCACAGACCTCTCGTCGTAATCGACAGTATTTTTCCGTGAGGGCAAGTATGAACGTCGCGTGAATATACGGGGGACGGTTACTGAGCCGGGTGAGGTGCGAACCGTGAGTACGCAGTACGGGGAGCGCGACCTCGTGGAAGTTGTCGTCCAGCCGGACGACGACGTGCCGGAGACGGTGACGCTGTGGGGGAAGTGGGCGGAGACGGCGGACTATTTGGAAACGGGGATGGAACTGCTGGTGACGGACGCGGAGGAGTCCGAGTTCCAAGGCCAGACGAGCTATGCGACGAGCAAGGAATCTTACGTCGTGGTCGAACCCGGTTTCCTCGTCAACGTGACGGACGTTCGCTCGTGGGTACAGTGCCCGCGGATGTACTACTTGAACAAGCTGTCGGGGATTCCATTGAATTACCCTGTCGTCAAAGGGACCATCGTTCACGAGGTGTTCGGCGACCTACTCCGCGGACGGGAACTGGACGAGTCCATCGAGGTGCGTGTTGACGAAGTCGGTTTGCAACTCGGCCTGCTCGGACGCGAGGCCGAGGAGGTGGCGGGCGATGTTCGACAAAACGCCCGCGCAATCGAGGGCTGGTTGGAGCAAGGGGTGCTGGACGACACGGACGACTGGCGAAGTGAGTACACGCTCATCAGCGAACGGTTCGGCATCAAGGGGCGGTGTGACGCGCTCCGTCGCGGGATGCCGGTCGAATTGAAGACGGGCAAGAACACGAATCGTTCCCCGCGCTTTCAGGACAAGATTCAGGCGGCATGCTACGCCCTCCTACTGCAAGAGCGCCACGTTCCGGCCAACACCGGCACGCTACTGTACACCAAAAACTCCGCCTTGGACCGCGCCGAGGAATCGGGCGACCTCTCGCCCGCAAAGGAGTTTTCAATCGGCAAGGGGCTGCTCGAATTCGTCGTTCGAACCCGCAACGAAATCGCCGCGATGGAGTTCGACATGGCGGTCCCGACGGGCTACGAGGCGGACGCGAAATGCGAGTACTGCTTCGAGAAGGACGCGTGCATGGTCGTTTCCGGCCGCCTCGGGCAGGAGTCGAAAGCAGGGCAGATTGGCCGCCCGATTCCCGAAGAGGAGCGTGAGTATTTCCAAGCAAAGTACGAGCAAATCGAACGGGAGCGGCGGGCGACCCACCGCGAGTACGCCAAACTGTGGGAGCAGACGGCCGAAGAACGAGCCGATGACGACCGGGCACTTATCGATTTGGAACCTGCGGGACAAACGCAAGTCGAGGGCGAACGCTGGGAACTCCGCGCCCGACGGACCGACGACGCGGTTTCGAAGATTCGGGAAGGAGACGTTGTCCTCGCCAGCGACGGCCAACCAGTCACCGGGCACGCGGAACTGGCGCGGGTCAAGGTGTTGGGTGAAGAGATAGTCGTCACGACGGACGAACCCGTCGAACTTCGCAGGCTGGACGTGTACCCTTCGGATTTCTTCGCCGACGGGATGCTGACCGCGTTGCACGACGCCCTGTTGAAGGGCGACGAGCGGCGAAAGGACGTGCTGTTCGGTCGTCAGGAACCGGAATTCGAGTCGGGTGAACGGCCGTTTATCGAGAACAACGACGCTCAGAATGCGGCAGTCAACCTCGCCGTAAATGCAAGCGATTGTGCGCTCATTCACGGCCCGCCCGGGACGGGAAAAACGTACACCATCGCGCGAACCATCCGGGCGCTGGTCGAGGACGGCAACCGCGTTCTGCTGTCGGCGTTCACGAACCGTGCGGTGGACAACGCGCTCGAAGCGCTTCGTGAGCAGGGCTTCGAGGCGGCGATTCGCGTCGGCACGGAAACCGGTGTCCGCGAAGATATGCAGGACATCCGCTTGGAGCGAAGCGGCGACCCCGGCGCGCGCGTCGCCGAGCTCAAGGGCGCGAGCGTCGTCGCGGCCACGACGGCGACCTGCGGTTCGCGGGTCATACGCGAGGAGGCGTTCGACGTGGCGCTCGTGGACGAAGCGTCGCAGTTGACCGAACCGGCAACGCACGCAGCGATCAACCTCGCCGAACGGTTCGTCCTCGTCGGCGACCACCACCAATTGCCGCCCGTCGTTCAGGCGAAAGGCAGGAAATCCGATTCCCCTCAAAGTGCGAACGGCGACGCCGTGAGCGGCGACCTTTCCCAATCGCTGTTCCAGCGACTCGTGGAACTGTACCCTGATGCCGCCGTCATGCTCGACCGGCAGTACCGGATGGCCCAGCGGATTCAGGCGTTTTCCTCGCGGGAGTTCTACGATGGGACGCTTCGCCCCGCCAACGGACCTGTCGCAGCGCAGAAAATCGAGGATTTGGCGGGGGTTGAACCGGACGCGCTCCCGACGAACCTCAGCAATAGCGTCAGCTTTGTCGATCCGGATGGGAAGACAGTCGGAAACACGAACCCAATCGAAGCCGAGCGCGTCACGCAACTCGTTTCGCAGTTCGTGGAGGCGGGCGTCGCCCGCGAGGACATCGGCGTCATCGCCCCGTTCCGAGCCCAAGTCGCCGAGATTTCTCGAAGGGTTCCGGACGCCGTCACGGTCGATACGGTGGACCGATTCCAGGGGTCGAGCAAGGAGGTCATCATCGTCTCGTTCGTCGCCACGGGCGATTTGGACAGTCCGATTTTCGACGACTATCGACGGGTGAACGTCGCGCTCACTCGCGCGAAGAAATCGCTCGTCCTCGTCGGCGATGAGCGCGCGCTGCGCTCGTCGCCACTGTACGACCGGATGGTCGAGTGGGCAACCTAAGCGCTTTCTTCCTCTCGTTCGTACCCCGACTCATGCACGACTCGCTTCCGGACTACTCCTTGCCCGACTGCGACGTGACCGTTCTTTCTCCGCCGGGAGGAACCGCGGTTTCCCCTCGGAAAGCCGCCGAGCAGGCAGTTGCGAATCCGCACGGTCCCAAACTCGCCAACCTCGTTTCCCCGGACGAGTCGGTCGTAATCGTCGTGACGGACGTGACGCGGGCCACGCCGGATGACGTACTCTTGGACGTTCTCCTTGCGGAATTGGAAAAAGCGGACGTTCCACGGGGAAACATCTCGGTCGTTTTGGGGCTTGGTCTGCATCGTCCAATGACCGACGAAGAAATCGAGAATGCGCTCGGCGAGCACGCCGACCTCGCGGAGAACCACGACGCGGAGGCGACAATCGAAGTCGGAACCGTCGAAGCCCCGAATGGCGAGGCGGTTCCCATCGAACTCAATCCGACCGTCGCGGATGCGGACCGTGTGCTCTCGACGGGAATGGTCGAACCCCACCAGTACGCTGGCTTCTCCGGGGGAGCGAAAACCGTCGCCATCGGTGCTGGCGGCGAGTCGCTCATCCGGTCCACACACGGCCCGGACCTGCTTTCCCAGTCGAGCGTCAGACTCGGCCGAATCGAAGACAATCCGTTTCGGGAACTGCTGAATGAAGCGGGCGACGTGGTCGGTCTCGACTTCTGTGTGAACGTCACGCAAGGACCACAGGGGATTCTCGGGGCCAGTGCCGGATACCACCGCGACGTGGTCGCCGACCTCGCCGAAGTCGCAAAAGAGGCGTTGTCGGTTCCTGTCGAGGACGACTATGACGCTGTCCTCGCGGGCGTTCCGGAAGCCAAAGCCGCGAACCTGTATCAGGCAACCCGCGCGGCAACCTATGTCGTCCTCGGCGACCGAAACCCGCTCCGGCCGGGTGGTCGGGTCGTCGTCCCCGCCGCCATGCCCGAAGGTGCCGGCGAAGGAAAAGGCGAGAAGCGGTTTTACGACCGATTCGACGGTGCGAGCGACCCCGGACAGCTATACGACGAGATGCGTTCCGGCTACGAACCCGGCGCACAGCGTGCCTTCGTCGTAGCGCGCGTCCTCCGCGAGCACGACGTGTACGTGGCTGGAAGCGAGCATCCCGAAATCGTCGAGGACTGTCTCATGCACGCCCGGGATTCCATCGAGGACGCCATCGAACCCGGTAGCGACGTGCTCGTGGTTCCGAACGCGCTCGACACGCTGTTGGTTCGAGGGGACTGATAGGGGGTATTGCGGTCGGGCATCGTTTTGTCGTACTTTCGAAATCGAATGACTTCACGCCGAAATGCTCGAACGGTATTTTTTCGAATTCGACAACTGCAATGAACACTTCGAAAGCCCCCGACCGTTCGCGGGCTGCGACTTCCGTGGTCAGCCTCGCTACGCTCACGTGACTCGCTCAGCGACATCTCACCTCGGCATAACCGCCTGCCTCGGCGAGAGGGGCCGCTGAGACGACTAAACAAGCGCGAACGGTCGGCCCCTTTCATCCCACCCAGACAACCGCCACTGCACCACAATCCTCCCCAACCGATTCCTCGGTACTGCTCGTCGTCCCTCGCGCGCCGCTCGTCCCTCGCTCCCGCGCGCCATGCGGTTGATTCCTCTCGGTCCGCCCGTCCAGCTGAGTGGCGCACGGGGCAGTAGCCCCGAAGCCAAGCGGTCGGCTGAGGGGCTGCTGGCTATCGTGCGAGGGATGAGTGAGCGACGAAGGAGCGAAGGAATCGGCTGGGGAGGACGTGGTGCGGTAGCGATGCGGGTGCGGTGCTGGACTGGGAATGAAAGGGGCCGTCCGTTCGCGTTTACGTGGTCGCTTGCGCGGGCAACTATCCACACGGGCGTTGCGGAGAGTGCGGATATCCCGCGCAACGACCGCGAATGGGCGGGGGCTTTCGGGGTCTACTTCCTAGGCAACCGCAACCACATACTAACCAAAATTCCCTCTGCGTAGCGTGGGCTTTCGTGGTCGTCTTCTCAGTAATTGTACTCAGACACCAACCAAACAAGCCGCTTCGTACCAGTCCTCGGTCGAAGTATCGAATCAGTCCTCTTCCGCAATCGATTTCATGACGCGGTCGTGGAACTCCTGTAATACGGCGCTCTCGTCTTCGGCAAGAACCACGTCGCTGGCCATCAGTGTGGCCAACCCGAACGCTCGTGGAGTCGGCGAACCGACGCGATGTTGGACGACTTCGATGTCGCCCGCCTGTATCCGTCCCAAAATCTCCTCGACGGATTCGAGCGCGAGTTTGTCCTCGACGATTTCGCGGTAGGTCTCCTCCATGACGGCGAACTCGTCCAACTCGTCGGCGAACCCGAGCAACATCTCGCTCGACACCTGCTGTTCGCTGGCGGATTTCTCGTACCCCTTGTAGCGTTTGAGTATCATCAGCGAGCGCGTCGCGTTGATGCGGAAATAGCGCTGGAGCAGGTCGGTGCCGGCGAGCGCGGCGCGCAGGTCACCCCGGACCTCGTCGGGTTCGATGTCCGCGAGAATGGCTGGCACGTCCACCTTCCGATTCAGCGGCATCGAGACCGTAAAGCCGTTGTCCGCGACGGCAACTCCGACGTTGGTGTTGGCCGCCTGCGCACAGCGATATGCCACCACGCGCGAGAGACCGTCGTTGAACCGCCGGCCGTAGTTCGAGTGTACGTAGTAGTGCCGTTCGTACTCATCGCGGTCCATCACGATTTCGACCGTCAGACGTGACTCCGTGCTGATGCTCTCCGCGCCAGCATACCGTACCTGCTCATCGAACATCCGCGCGAGTGCCCGGACGCTGTTCTCGTCCAGCGGGAACTCCCGAAGCCACACTCGTACTGCGGGCTTGCCACGGTCGGTCAACCGCGAGAGCAGTTCGCCCTGAAACGCCGAAACCTCCCGCCCTAAATCGTAGGAGAGCGGCAGACGCTCGGAGAACCACGACGGCACCGTCGGGCGGGCGTTGGTGCGGTCGGCGTACACCTTCGACCCGCGCCGGTATTTGTACTCGAAGTGTTGTCCCCCGAGGACGAACACGTCGCCTTTCTCCAGCGTGTCGAGGTAGCTCTCGTCCAGATCCCCGACCCACTCGTTGTCCGCGCGGGTGAACACGTCGCAGGTGAACGAGTCCGGAATCGTCCCGATGTTGGTCATGTAGATGACGCGAGCGAGTCGCCCGCGTTTGCCCATCAACGGCTCGCCGACCGGGAACTCGGGATAGTGGTACTCGCCGTCCGGCGGGTCGTTCTCGTCGTGCCAGACCTTGGCGTACACGTTCCGGTCCTCCATCCCCTCGTACGCCGCCGTCAAATACCGAAGCAGGGACTCCCACTCCGTCTCCGAGTAGTTTCGGTACGGATACGCCCGCCGAAGCGTAGCGTTTACCTCCGATTCCGGGCATACCTCGTTGATTGCCATCCCGTACACCTGCTGAGCCGCTACGTCCTGTGCGTTCTCCGGGATGAACACGCGGTCCACGAAGCCCTCCTCGGCCTTCTTCAGCATGACCGCACACTCGACCAATTCGTCGCGGTCGAGCGCGATGAGGCGTCCGATGACGGTTTGGCCGAGGCGGTGGCCCGCCCGGCCGACGCGCTGGAGCAGCGAGGCCACACTCTTCGGCGAGCCGACTTGCACCACCAAATCCACGTGTGGCATGTCGATACCGAGTTCGAGGCTGGTCGAAGTCGTCACCACGTCCAATTCGCCGTTCTTCAGCTGTTCCTCGATTCGCTGGCGCGACTCCTTCGAGAGGCTGCCGTGGTGACAGCCCGAATTGTCTTCATCGTACTCCGGAAATTTCTCGCGCAGATTCTGTAGGACGCGTTCAGCCCCTGACCGCGTGTTCGTGAAGACGAGCGTGTTCGTGTGATCCTGAATCAACTCGTGCAGTTGGTCGTAAAACCGCTCCTGCACGACGCCCCGTGGCGTGTGCACGAGGTCGTCAGTCGGACACTGGAGTTCGAGGTCGAACTCACGGACGAACCGCGTGTCCACGATTTCGCATTTTCGACTTTTTCCACCGGCTTCTGCCCTGCCGACGAGGAACTCCGCGATGTCCGATAGCGGTTCGACCGTCGCGGAGCAGCCGATTCTCGTCGGCGAGGACTTGGCGATGTTTTCGAGGCGTTCGAGACTGACGGAGAGATGCGTTCCCCGCTTTCCGTCGGCGAGGCTGTGGATTTCGTCCACGATGACGTATTCCACTGTCCTGAGTTTGTCGCGGAACTTCGGCGAGTTGAGCAGGATGGCGAGCGTTTCGGGGGTGGTGTTGAGGATATGGGGCGTTTCCTTCAGCATCTTCTGTCGCGCCGACGAATCGGTGTCCCCGTGTCGGATGGCATGGCGGACCGCGCTCACGTCATCCATCTTTGCCTCGATGCCTGACAGGGGAACTTCGAGGTTGCGGTGGATGTCGTTGGCCAGCGATTTTAGGGGGGAGACGTAAAGGCAGTAGACCGAATTGTCGAGCCCCGAATCCTGCTCCCGTCGAAACAGTTCGTTCACGATGGCGGTGAACGACGCGAGCGTCTTCCCGCTCCCCGTCGGGGACGCGATGAGGGCGTTTTCGTGACTGTGAATGAGCGGAATCGCTTCGCGCTGTGGCGGCGTGAAAAACCCGCCGTTCTCGGGGACGAACGCCCCGAACTGCTCGACCCACCACTCCCGCACCGCTGGTTCGAGGAGGTCGAGGGTATCCTCGTCGGCGATTTCGACCGTTTCGGGGTCGAAATCTAATTCTTCGCGGGCCAACAGCCCTCTCGCGTCCATTTGTTCCGCGTTGGTCTCCGGCGGCAAAGAGGGTTATGCCAGCGGAGTGAAAGTGAAATTTCTATTCGAACTCGACGATACCGTCCCGATACTCACACCCATCCGTAGCCCGCATTGGCCCCGCCATTCACTTATAAATCTTCGGCGAGTCGTTCGATTTCGCGGAGCGCTCTTTGACAGACGGGGGCGTACGCGGCGGCCAGAACCGGGAGTTCGAAGACGACGCGGCTTCCGGTGTCGAGCGCTTCGACGCGGTGGCCGGTCGCGGAGATGTTCGATACCTTCCACGTCCACCGAAACCCCGAACAGGACGTGATTTCGAAGGGAAGCGGCATGCCGAACGCGGTATCAATCCGCCCTCTCGACCCTGCCTGAATCACTTGGTCGGCACAATCGACGCCGGTGACGGACGGTCCCCACGCGGGCCAGTAGGTCGTGTCGGTCAAAATCGTCCAGACTGCATCCGGGTCGGCGTCGATGTCCCGGGAGACGGCGAGATGCCGGCCGTTGGGACCGCGTTCGAACTGAACCTCACTTCGCGTGTCGGTGAACATGGTTGAATCTCGGTGGTGAATCTCGGAGGCCGCCGTCAGCAGTGGCGGGGGTGTCCCAATCGTCGTAGGGTTCGGCATCGGGACGCATAAAAAATACGTTCGATACGGCCACTCTATCGAACCGGATACTGGCCACGCCATGTGTTAGTGTGACGGACCACCGTCCTCACTGCTACCGTTTTTCACTGCTGAACCTTTTTGATGCTCCCGACGTGAGGTTACGTATGCGAGTCACGTTTCTCGGTACGGGAAGCGCGATGCCGACCGGAAGTCGTTTTCAATCGGGCATCGTCGTCGAAGAGGACGAGCGTCGCGTTCTCGTGGACTGTGGCAGTGGCGTCCTCCACCGCCTCCAGCAGTCCGGCGTCGGCTACGAGAACATCTCGACCGTTCTCCTGACCCATCACCATGTCGACCACGTTTCTGACCTCATGCCCCTCCTGAAGGCCCGATGGCTTGCCGGGGAGGAACACCTCGAAATCGTCGGGCCCGCCGGGACGAAATCGCTTCTCGACGGACTGCTTTCCGTCCACGACTATCTCGACGGCAAAATCGATTTGCAAATGCGTGAGATTACCGCCGACGAGGAGTTCTCGGTTGCAGGCTTCGCCGTCGAAGGGTTCGAAACGCGCCATTCGATGGACTGTCTCGCTTACAAATTTGACGGAAAATTCACGTTCAGCGGCGACAGCGAGGCGTTTTCCGGACTGGCGAACTTCGCCGACGGCAGCGACGTTCTCCTCCACGACTGTTCGTTTCCGGACGAGGTTGACGTGGCGAACCACCCGACACCGTCACAACTCGGCGAAGCACTGTCCGGAACGGACATCGGACGCGTGTATCTCACCCATCTCTACCCGCACACGGACGGCAAACACGAAGCGATGTTGAAATCAATCGCGGCGGAATACGATGGCGATGTCGGGTTCGCCGAAGACCTGTTGGCCGTCGAGATCTAACCTTCGACCGCCGTCCGCTCGACAGTATCGCTCGATTCCACCGAGACCGATTCCTCCGGCAGGGTCAAATTGGCGACGCCGAGCGGCATCTCTCTGTCCTCGAACCGTAAACACGCGGCGCAACCGGAGTTCACCGTCCAGCCACAGGTCGTCGTCATCGACACAATGTTCGAGTCGGAGGGACCCACCCTCGCCGCCTTCGATTTTCGTGGCCTCGACGTTCTTCGGCAGCGTATCGAAATGTTGTGTCCAAACGAACGAACAGACCGTTCCGCCGTCCTCTTCGGTGCCCCATCGAACTGCCCCGCCGACGACGTGCGCGTCAAGCGTGCTGTCGTTGTCGAGGTCGAGTTCGACGGAGACAGACCTCCCCGACCGCTCGGCGGTCAGTTCCGTGATGGATACGTCCTTGACCAGCGGGCCGAACATCTGGTCTTCGTACCGGTCGGAGAGTTTCAACCCGACGACGGGTATCAGTCTGACAAAATAATAAACCGCGACGATAGCCAGCTTCCCCGCCAGATACAGAAACATCTGCTCGATGGTTCTCCAGGATTGCGGTTAAGCGTTCTTGCCGGAAACCAAAATTCGGCGTCGAATCATTCAGCCGGTAGCGCAACAGCGCCGCGATACCACCGAGCGTCGCTCAACTGGTTTCCCGGCGCGAACTCGCTCGAAAACACCGTCACCGCCGCCCTGCTGTTCGACCCCCTCGATGACCTCGTTAGCGTCGATATCCCACTCGCCACTCGCCTCGCCGAGGCGCGCTCCTCCCGGAGTTTGTCGTCGAGCACGAGCAGTTCCTCGACTCGCGCCGAACTCGCGCCGCTTCGGCCACCGCTCGATCCCGTAGGTAGCTTGCCGCGCCCTCGGTGGCGATGCGTTCGGTGAGTTCGTCTATAGTTCTCGGCTTCTTCCGCGATCCGGGTCTCGGCTTGGACCTCCTCGACCGCGCCGCGTTTCAGCACCTCGTGGACCCCCCGGTCCCCGGCGGCGCTGGTGTCCACCGTCGCGCCGAACTTCTCGGCTACCTCGGGGTGGTGGCTTCGATGTACTTCAGCGCGTCCTCTTGGTGAAATCCCGGCCCGGCGAGCAGGACGGTGTCGACATCGAGGTGGGAGAGCGCGCTCGCGAAATCCCCGAAGAGTTCCTCGCGGTCGCGGGCGTCCTCGCCTTTTCCCGTGGGTCCCGTCAGGGAGGCGTACTCCTCGGTGCCGTACTGGGCGACGGTGTGGATCGAGGCCGCGCCCTCTTCGACGGTGGCGATGGCGACCTCGGCGTTCTCGGTGGCTTCGACCGCCTCCTCGATACGTTCGCGCTGGTCGGGTTTCCAATCCTTCTCGACCTCGATCTCCTCGCGTTCCTCGACGTTCAGCGTGTGGTGGTGGCCCGACTTGGTCCTCGCGCGAGCCAGTCGGTGATGACCCCGAGACCCGGAGGCGGTTCGCGAACTTGTGGAACTCGCATCTCCTCCACGGAGAGCGTGACCGACATGGGTTCGCGCTCGCCGCCCGTATCGCGCATCCGGTCGTCGTCGCGCTGGATGCGCCGGGTGGTGTCACCCGAGACGAGGTCGCCGGGTTCGAGAACGTAGGAGAGATGCCAGAGGTCGTCGAGGCTCTCGGGGACGAGCGTGAATCGCTCGCGCCCGCCCTCGACGGTCGTCCGGCCGTGTATGTGCATGGATGGTCGTGCGGTTTCCGGCGATAAGTGCCCTGCTATTCGGCTGTTCGTTCGGCGGACGGGACTGTCAGATAGAATTAAATACCCCGAATATGATGTTTGGGCACGATGCTCGAAGAAGCGATAGGATACCCCACGAAGGGAGACAGCGGAATTGCACGGATCATTATCGGCGGAACGTTGACGTTTTTCTCCTTCCTCCTCATCCCCGGCATCTTCGTCGGCGGATACATGCTACGGGTGCTGGCGGCGGCCTCGCGAAACGAGGAACTGCCGCCCGAATTCACGGATTGGGGAGGGATGTTCATGGACGGCCTCAAGGGATTCGTCGTGGGATTCGTGTACGCGCTCGTTCCCATCGTCATCATGATTGGGATGTTCCTCCTCATCGGTATCGGTAGCTCGGGCGATTCCGCCGGATTGCTCAGCGGCATCGGGGTACTCGGCCTCCTCGTGACCTTTGTTCTCGCGCTCGCGATTCAGTATCTCCTCCCTGCGGCGTTGACGAACCTCGCCCGGACAGGGGACATCGGTGCGGCGTTCGATTTCGAAACGCTCGCTCCGGTGCTCAAGAGCACGGAGTACATCACCGCCGTCGTGCTGACGCTCCTCGTGGCAATCGCCGGCGGAATCGCGTTCTCCATCGCCGCAATCGTTACGTTCGGCATCGGCTATCTGCTGTTCCCGTTCTTCTACTTCTGGCTCTACCTCGCGGCCAGTTTCATGTTCGGCACGGCGTTCGGTAACGTGGTCGAACCTCCCCGCCGCTCGTCGGAGCGTACGGCGACGCCGATGGACTGAATCACTCGAAAAAAGAATCAGACGGCGGGTCGTCCGTCCTCGACTTCCGGCCCTTCTCGCAGTCGGTGTTCGTCCGCTTCTGCGTAGGCGCGGCCGTAGATGTACGACGCCGTCACGTGGGCGTAGAAGCCCAGGAACACAGCCGCAATCCATCCGAGGATGGGGATGATGGCGATAGCACTCACGATGACACCGGTCACGACGACGACGGCCAGCGCGATGAGCCACCCCGTGGCGTACTCGCGGTCACGAAGGATGGGCATGTACGATTCGTACTCGAACGCCGACCCCATCGTGTTCTTCTCGGCGAACCGGACGAGCGCGGCGGGAAGCGCGTACCACACCGCAATCCCGGCCACGAACGTTAACACGCTACCGAGGAGGACGACGAGTCCCCCCAGAACGGCGTAGTTGTTCGAGAGCGCCGCGCCGCCGCCGATGAACACGAAGGCGAGCACCGCCGGCACGAGGAGATAGATGAACGCGATGACTATCGCCTTCAGTCCATCCACGAACAGTTTCGTCCAGTCGTCGAACTTCGGCGCGTCCGTGTCGCCCTCCGAAACCTGGCGAAGGACGCGAATCATGTACCCTTCCAGCACGATGGCCGGAATAACAAGGAAGCTGAAGATAACGAGTAGCCCCCCGACGAGTACCGTCGTCACAGCATCGTCACTGTCTTTCAAATACCGAATGCTTTCGTTGAACATTGTTTTCCCCCTCGGGTCGAACTTTCAGTTCACCCGATACAGGGACTTATACGCCGTCTGAGAGCTTAGTCGTTTGCGAGGAAAAGAGTACACATCAATGTTTTTGCGTGACCATCCACATCCGAACCGACTCCATCGACATTCGGTCGAAAACGCTTTCGAACAAAAATTGAGTCAGTCCAGCATTCGACTGCCGCCCGCCGGCAGGAACTCCTGAATTAGGTCGGGACTCGCCACTTTGCGGACGAACGACGTGTCCGCAAATCGCTCGCGGAACTCCCGGTACAGCCGTTTTGCGGCGTCGTTCTGGGCGTACTGGCCCGGTTCGACTCGGATGACGGTTTCGGCCTGCTTTTCGATGGCCGACGGCGGGCCGCCGATGACGCGGGTGTTCGGTTCGACGGTGATACCGACCGCCACGCCGACCTCGGTGTCGTCGAAGTACGTTCGGTCACCGCGAATCGTGAACGCGCCTTTTTCGAGATACTCGCCGCTCTCGGGTGTCTTCGACACCTGGTCGGGGTTGACCATGTAGGCCTCACCGGCAAAGCGGCCGTCCTTCCAGACCGAGGAGTACGAGACCGCGAACTGGGCGGCCTCCCGCTTGCTTTGCTCCGGAACGTCCACGTCCTTCGAGGGTTCGCTCGGGTCGGAGGTCTTCAGGATGGTGATGGGACCGCCGTGGGCCTGCGAGTGGAAGAACAGGTCGTTTTTGTCCATGTACTTCTTGACGAGTTCCTCGTTCTCGTCGGCGTTGCGCCCGCCGAGGACGAGAAAACCATCGGATGTGCGGAACCAGCGGAATCGCTCGTACCACTGTTCCTGTTTTCGCACCGGAATCGACGCCCGCGAGAGCCAGTCGATGTTTTCCGGTTCCGTCCGTTCCTCCTCGGGTTCCGCTTCCCACTCCTCGGCACGTTGTTTGACTTCCTCCAGTTCCTCGCGGGTGTCCTCGATGGCGGCCAGCGCGCCCTCCTTTTTCGACTCGATTCGCTTGGCTTCCTGATAGAGGCGGTTCGCGTTCTTCTCGACGCCGTCGTCCGGATACAGCGAGACGGTGGTGTCGTCGATTCGGACCGAGACGGTTCCCTCACTGGGTTCGATTCCTTGCACGGCTTCCGCTTGCTCGATGCCCCGTTCAGCACCTTCCTCGAACCGCGCTTCGATGTCACCCCACGGTGTGTCCTCCGCGCGGGCGTTCCGCACCGTCGAGAGGATTTCGTCCACGAAGCCATAGTTGGCGTACAGCAGTTCGGCCTTCTCGCGTTCGGCGTCCGCCTGCTGTTCGAAGCCCTCTATCGCGCCCTCCTGTTGGTCGATGATGCGCTGTTGTTTCTCGATTTGGGCTTGGAAATCGGGTTGCTGTGGTTCGCCGGCGCTCTCGTTCTCCGAGAGGTCGAGGTTGGTGAAGTAGTCGTCAACCGCCGCGTTGAACGAGTCGAACGCCTCCGAATCCTTGCCGTCGTACTCTTCGAGCGGGAACGGCGTCACGTCCATGCGCACGTCGTCCTCGTAGTAGACGCGCGGGTCGAAGTCACCGGTTTCGAGCGGTTCCTTGAGTCGTTCGATGGCGGCGAACACACGCTCGTACTCCTCCTCCGTCGCGTCAGGGATATCCTTGGCTTTCTCGACGCCAGCGCGAGTGCACACCTCTTCGGCGTACAGGCCGCCGAAGTTGAGTTGCGTCGCCAACGTTCGCACGATGTCCGTATCCGAATCGTTCATCCGGAACTCGAACTCTTCGTAGTCAATTGTGAGCGGGTTCACGCGCGAACTCGGAAACTCGTACTGGGACCCCGGCGCGACGGTGCGGGATTTGAGTCGCACGGTATCCAGACAGTCGATGACTTCGTTGTTCTCGTCCAGCACGGCGACGTTGCCCTGTCCGAACAGTTCCGCGACGATTGTCGTGTCGCCGTCCTCGCGTTTGAAGTGGAACTGGAGGATGCGGTCGAACTCGAACTGTTCGACGCCCGCGAAGTCCGCCCCCGAAAGGCGGTTGCGGAGCATCATGGCGAAGTTCGGCGGCCTGCCCGGCGCGGGCGGGACGTGTTCCGGTGCGACGGTGTGGGCGCGTTTTATCTCACCCACCTCTACGAGCAGTTCGAGACGACCGCGGTCGAAATCACGCATCTTCAGACGCAACAGGTCGTCGCCGTAGAGATACGCTTTATCGACCTTCGCGCCCTCGAAGGAGGAAAGCTCCCGCGAGATTGCGGCAAGGTCGATGCTCGAAAGCTCTCGCTTTCTGTCCATATCCATGGATTTCTCGGGCGGCAGGAAAGGCGTGTCGTTCGACGGCACGGCGTTATTCTTCGACCGACCCCATGACATCCTCGAAATCCCGGTTCGTCTCGGCCCGCTCCGAGAAGACGAGTTCGTAGCCATCCGGGTCGTGAATCGCCGTCTCCCTCGTGTTCCAGTTGGTCTCGTGCGGCGGCACGGCGACTTCGATACCGTTTTCCTCGGCGCGAGTCGCTACGTCGTCGATGGACTCGTCCTCGACGGTGATGTAGGTGGCAACCCCGTTCCCGCGAGTGGAGGTTAGAGGTTCTTCACCGTCTTCGGCCCGCTCCGCGACGAGCATGATGTCCGCGTACTTGCGATAGCGGATATGGGTCATCAGTGGCATCGAGTAGATGACGTCGAATCCCAGCGTCTCGTACCACGCGGTCGATTGCTTGAGGTTCGAGACGGTCAACTGGGGAAACAGCGGCATTGGATAGATTTCGTGGTCATCGTCCGACATGGTGAACGAACGTTTTCAGGGCTGGAGGATAAGGACTGTCCGACAGGGAGACGGAATAGCACACCCGAATTGGCTACTTCGACACGAGTTCGTCACTTTGCGGGCACCGCGTAGGAATGACCCCGCCGCGGCTTTCGCTTTCGCAGATAGTACGCGTAAACGATGAGCGCACCGATAATCGGCGGGATGAAGAAAGCGAGAAACATACCGACGGCCCACATGTCGGCAGACTCCATACCGCGGTCGTTAGCGTCTCGATAGATCCACACCGCACAGAGGACGGCAATCGGAACCGCGAGGAACCACGGGATGACGATATGAATTCCGGCCATAAAAAGCGGTCAAATGGAAGTAATATATGTTTTGTCGTCTCGTTCCGGTTCACGATTCTGTACTGTATTCGTCTTCGGACGAGAACGCATCGTATTCGACTGATTCCTCCGCGTTTTCGACGGTGCTCGTCGCTCGCAATCGTCTGTATTTTCGGTCGAACTGCTCGTCGGTCAGTTTCCCCCGAGCGTACCGATTTCGGAGCGCGACGATGGCCTCGTCCCCGCTTCCCTCGGCGGCCAACAGTCGCTCGACGCCGCGTTCAAACTGGGCTTCACTCACCGATCCGTCGGCATACCGACGGCGCAGATGGTCGAGTGCGTCGTCCGTCGCATCTGTTGCATTCTCCGCGTTCCGTGTGGGACGCGACGAACGCGACGACGTTGTGGCGGAAATTTGTGATTGGCTAGTCGTCGTGTCCCCCGCGTTTTCGATGTCCGCGTTCCGTCGGGATTCCAGCGTTTCGTCCGACGGTGACGGTATCAATTGAATGAACAACACGAGTGCACCAACCGCGAGGAGCCAAAGCATCACGGCAGTGGTGATACTGCCGAGGAGCGGTGCCACGACACCGAGAAAGACGACAGCCAGCACGGTTACGACGATGAGGGTAACTTGCGGCTTTGCTCCCGAGGAGGGCATTATCGAATCGAAAACCTAAAAGAATAAAAACCAATCGACAGCGCTCACTCCTCGCCCAAATCCCGAACGGTCAACACGGGTATTTCCGCCCGTCGAATCACTTTCTCGGCCACGCTGCCCATGACGAATCGGTCGATGCCGGTTCGGCCGTGGGTTCCCATGACTACGAGGTCGATGTCGTGGTCGTCGGCGTATTCGAGGATTTGCTCGCCCGGCCGACCTCTGCGGGTTTCCTGTTTTGCCTGCACGCCTTCGCTCGTAACCCGCGAAACGGCGTCGCCACACGCACGCTTGCTCTCGCTTTCCATGAGTTCCATCAGCGACCCCGAGCGCGCGATGCGCGAGTCGATGACGTAGAGGACGTGCACGAACGCGTCGTACTCAGCCGCGAACTCTCCACACTCGTCTATTGCCCACACCGACCCTTGGGTTCCGTCGGTCGGGAGGAGGACGTTTTCGTACTCCGTCGTCGTCGGTTCGTCGGTCGTTCGAACCGTCAGCACGGGGCATTCCGAGAGTCGGTTCACCTTGCGCGCCGTGCCCCCCAAGACGTAGGATTCGAGGCGGCCGTGGCTCCCAGTTCCCATCGCAATCAGGTCGATGTCGTGATTTTTCGCGTAGTCGAGGATTTCTCGGAAGGGAACACCGGCTTCCATGGCTTCCGTCACCGGCACGCTGTACTTGCGTGCCTGCTTGGCGACTGCGGCCGTCGCCTCCTTCCCTTCTGCTTCGAGTATCTCGACCAACCCGGATAGCCCCTCGCCTGCGTTCGCCACGCTGAGTTGCGGCAGGTCGATGACGTACAGCGCGTGGACCCTCGCGCCGGTTTTCGCCGCGATTTGCAGCCCGTGCTCGATAGCTGCGTCCGTCGTCTCCCCACCGTCAGTCGGAATGAGAATCGAATCGTCCATCATCCCCGCGACATTCGACGCCGATGGACTTCAATCGATTTCCCCCGAAATGCGGCTGTCGTGATACACCAACGAGACTGCTCGATGGATTTTCTCGTCGCAACACGAACTATTGAGATAGGGATTTGTCCGGTTATGTCGAATGAACAGTGGGGTGGCACGTGAGCAACGCGACACGTGACCACAGGGGTATGAATGTTGATTTCACTTCAAACAAGTGTCCAGATTCCACCGATAACGAACAGTATGCTCGTCGTCCTGGGAATCGTCCTCCTCGCGTTCATCCTCTTCGTCACCGAGTTGTTCCCCGTGGACGTGACGGCGCTCATCGTTCTCGTCCTCCTGATGCTGCTCGGCCACTGGACGAGAGTATCGCCGACGGACGGCTTATCGGGATTTTCCAACGAGGCAACGATTACGGTCCTCGCCATGCTCATCCTCAGCGAAAGCGTTCGCCGCACGGGTGCGGTGCAGCTGCTCGGCCATCGCGTCACCGGAATCGTCGGCGATAGCCAGTTCAGACAGGTGTTCGCAACGGTCGGCATCGCCGGGTCGGTGTCGGGGTTCATCAACGACACGCCAGTTGTCGCCCTACTTGTGCCGTTCGCGTCGGACCTCGCCCACCGGGGAAACACGTCGCCGTCAAAACTGATGATACCGCTCTCCTACGCGGCCATGCTCGGCGGCACCCTCACACTCATCGGTAGCTCCACGAACCTGCTGGCGAGTGGTCTCGCCCAGCAACTGTTGGGGCGCTCGCTCGGTATCTTCCAATTTACGCCGGTCGGTATCGTCGTCCTCATCACCGGCGCGCTCTACCTGATTTTCGTCGCGCCGCGCCTGCTTCCCGAGCGGGTCCGGCCGCGCGAAACGCTCCTCGAAGAATACGAAGTCGAGGAGTATCTGGCCGAACTCGTCGCGCCCGAGACCTCGCCGCTCGTCGGGACGCCCATCGCGGACGTTCCGGTAGAGGCAGGGTTCGGCGGTGAGGTGAAGGAAGTCGTCCGGGAGGATACCGTCCTCTCGCCATTTTCCGACGAACCGGTGGAGCCGAACGACCTCTTTCTCATTACGGCGAACCGGCTTGACCTCACGTCGCTCATCGAGCGTGAGGCGTTGAACCCGCTTCCGACGGTCGGTCGTGAACCGGCAGTCACCGAAGAGATACCGGGCGACGACGATGCGGAAACCGTCCTCATCGAAGTCGTCGTTCCGACCGGCTCCGAGCTCATCGGTGACACCATCGAGACGAGCACGACGCTCCAGCGCTACGAATCGACACTCGTCGCCCTCCTGCGCGGTGACGTTCGTCTACCGCGCGTCCACGAAGCCGAGTTCGCCGTCGGCGACCTGCTGTTGCTTCAACTGCCGGCCGACGAACTGGAACGGCTGGCCGAGACGCGCGACCTTATCGTCGCCCGCGAGATTCCGGGAGAGGACTACCGCTACGACAAGATTCCCGTCGCCATCGCCATCCTCGGCGTCGTCGTCGCGTCGGCAGCCCTCGGCATTCTCGAAATCCAGGTCGCCGCCCTACTGGGTGTCGTGGCGATGGTGCTCTCCGGAACACTCTCGCCGACCGAACTGTACGAAGGCGTGGATTGGACCGTCATCTTTCTCCTCGCGGGCGTGATTCCGCTCGGTATCGCCATGGAGAACACCGGTACCGCCGCGTTCCTCGGCGCGCTCGTCGCAACCACCAGTCGGTACCTCCCGACCATCGCCGTCCTCGGCGTGTTCTACGTAACGACCGTCATTCTAACCAACATCATTAGCAACAACGCCACCGTTGCGCTCATGGTCCCCGTCGCCATCAACGCCGCTAGAGAGATAGGAACCAACCCACTTGCCTTCCTCCTCGCCGTGATGTTCGCCGCCAGCGCCGCATTCATGAGCCCCGTCGGCTACCAGACCAACCTCTTCGTCTACGGACCCGGGGGCTACCGATTCACCGACTTCGCCCGGGTTGGTGTGTTACTTCAAGTGATTCTCGCTATTGTGACACCGATAGCGATTTCCCTGTTCTTTGGATTGTGACGATGGGTTGGGATGATTTGTCGCTGGTTATCGCAGTCGTACCCACGGTAGCACCATCATCAATTCGCATTACCCGTCCTGAATACTTCTATTCGCCATATAAAACATAAACCTAAAAACTAATCTATAGCTGTATCGGAAAAAGCGACACGTTAATCTCTCCTGCGTGTTACGGTGTACCTATGCGGGTTCGAGAATGGCAGGACATCTTACAGAATGTGGTAGACAGCCGTGTTGACCCTGAAGGGTGGCGAGCCACAGGGGGGAAACGGGCGGGTAGTGTCGGTGAGGATCTCTATCTCGGCCATCCGAAGGCCGGACTCTATCATCTGAAGACCTACGCGAAAAATCCCTATCAGGTCCGAGGTGTTGGCGCACACGTTGCCCGGAAGTTGGACGACGAGATCGGAAATTTTCTCCCGGAAAAGGAGTATCGGGGTGGTCGATTTGCGGTTCAAAACCCCGAGGATAAACGCCCGAAAAAAGACGAGATAGAGGCACGAGCAAAGCGTGTCGAGGAGACCATCAAGGCACACGCGGATGCGCCAACGTCCGGTGCCGACCTCTTCGATGACGTGATGGAAGCACTGGAGAGTCCGGCGTTCGGGCCGATGCAGTTCGACGGCTACGACCGGCCGGAAACCGTCACCGACCTCTCGGAAACGTTCGAGGAATCGGAAAAACTCCTGAACGAAGAACTCGACGACCTCATCGACGAGGACGATGTTGGGCGGGGATTCCAGTAGGTAGTACGTCGAGAAGTACGGTTTCTCGCTCGTTTGGGAGACAGTATAAATTTCTCACAAGTGGCGAAACCGATAGTAGCATTCAGCGAGTATGGTACTCTGTGACCCACGGATGCGCGTGACGACTCCAGACCTCGCAGTCCCCGATGAAAGAAACGGTGGCCGAGTAATCGCGTTTATCGGTATTCTGCTGTCCGTCGTCGTCATCATCGACCCGTTCGTGCGTGCGGGTTCGGTGTGGTTCCCGGAGTTCGTCATCGAGATGACGCTCTCGGTGATGCTGATTTACGCCGGCCACCGACTCACACGAAGCGACCTCGATGCGAGAACGCTCCAGAAAGTGGACGTTTCCTGTTTCAAGGGGATGCTCGCGCTCGGCGGGTTCGCCGCAGGTGTCATCGTCACCGCAAAAGTCTCGGGATGGCACATCTCGAACCCCTATTTTCTCGTCCAAACGTTGGTGACGAGCGGTGCGCTGTTGGGACTGGTCATCGGTATCGCCGGAATGGTCGCACCACTTCGAACTGGGTCGAAGCAAACTGAGTCGAACGAGTCGAAGACCGATTCGAACGCCTCGGTTACTGCGACCGTTTTGACCAACTCAAACGACCTCGATTCGGATTCACCAGAACCGCTTGCCGCCGATACCGATGGGATGTACCGATGGGACTGATACCGATGGGACTGGACTGCCTGCTGTCCCCGAGCGGGCGATTGCCACTGGCGAGATTCAGGCACCGTCTGGCGTGGTCGATGATTGGCTCGAAGTGCTTGCGGACAGGAACTGTCGGAACGTGCTTCGAATGGCGAGGGATGCACAGGACGGCGTCATTACCGTCGAGGAACTGACGGAGACCGACGAACTCCGAAAGCGGTCACTCGAAACCAATCTCCGACATGTAACCCTCCCGAAACTGTGGGACATCCACCTCATCGACTACGACGACCGGACGGGGACGATCCGCTACCACAGCCACCCAGCGTTCGAAGAACTGTTCGAGATAGTCGACGCTATCGCCAGTAATCCCGTCCGTACAATTCCTGAATCTGTACTGTCCCGTCCGTCCTAACCTGTCCATGGCATCTCGCCGGGATTTAAGCATCTCGCTCACTCCATTTCTTTCATGCGGGCAGTACAATCGGGTGGCGACGTCTCTTCAGTTCCAACGAGTCGGGTGCGATAATGGTCGGTCCGATTTCCAAGGAAGAACGCTCATCCGCGATGTTACGCGTGAAAATCGCCATCGTTCTGTTAGTCGGCGTATCCGGTGGTCTCATCGCGCTCCACGGCGGCGCGACACCGGTCGTTCTGGGCGGCGCGGTCGTCGGGAGCCTCATTCTTGGCGTTCTGTTGACGTGGTATCTCGGCCGAATCACGCGCTGAACTCGAAGAATAGGCTGTCCACAGCCAATCCATAGATGTTTAAAACAAAACCCCCAACGACCGGATATGAACCGGCTCGCAAAGGCTGCGGCGGTCGTCATCGCCGTGGCTGCGTTTCCGTATCTTTGCTTCCTCGCACTGTACGGGTTCTTTCGCCCCGACGGCTCGCCTGCCCGAAAGCGGGAGGCGGAACCAACCGTCAGTATCATTCTACCGACGTACAACGAGGCGGACATTATCGAGAAGAAACTCGATGACCTGTTCGACACTCGACTATCCGATGGAAAAAGTCGAACTCGTCGTCGTGGATTCGAGCGACGACGAGACGCCCGAGCTGATTCGTGAGTACTTCGCTGACCGCGAGGAACCGTCGCTGAACCTCATCGAAGAGGACGAACGGCGCGGACTCGCGCCGGCGCTGAACGACGCCTACGCCGCCGCCGAGAACGAGATGGTGGTCAAAACCGACTGTGACTCGTTCGTCGCAAACGACGTGCTGCGCGTCGCGGCCGCGAACCTCGCCGACCCCGAAGTCGCAGCAGTAACCGGCCAGAACGCGGACGTACTCGGCGGGAGCGAAGTCGAAGCGGGCTACCGTGGCGTCCAAGCCCACATCCAGACGCTCGAATCGCATCTGGACTCCACCTTGATTTTCCACGGTCCGTTCTCGGCGTTCGAAAACGACGCCATCGTCCCCATCGACCCCGAATCGCTCGCCGACGACACGGAACTCGCCTTGAAGATTCGTCGCAACGGAAAACGCGTGATCTTCGACCCGGAAATCCGCTACAGCGAGGCGTCCCATTCGGATTTCGGAAGCGTCGGTTGCAGAAGGATCGACGCGGAATGGGGCTGATTCGACTGCTCGCCCAGCACCGTGATGCGCTCGGACGACACGGGAAGTACGGCAGCGTCGTGCTCCCATTCAACTGGTGGTTCATGGTCGTCTCGCCGTGGCTGGTCGCGCTCGGAATCGGGCTGTTGACTGGTGCAGCGCTGGTCGCTGCGGGACCGTTCGGTCTCATCGTCCCCGGCTTACTTGGTGTCTTCGTCAAACTCGGCGGGAGCGACCGACTCGGGCCACTCCAACCCGTGTACGCCATCTTCGATACGCAAGTGTCGCTGTTCCGTGCTAGTTTGGAGTTGTTGCGTGGCGAAGGGGATGGAACGTGGGAAATCGATGAGGAGTTGCGGGAGGCGTTCGAGTGACCGATACATCGACGGGTTTATGCAAATTCGATTCACAATCGGGAGTAACCTGTAGGATATGACAGAACATTCAATCGCTATCGCTCATGGAAATTATCTTGAGCGTGGCGGTGCTGAAATGGTTTCCAACCAACTCGCACGAATCTTTGATGCTCCCCTGTACTATGGCTTTGGCAGTGCCAAGAACGTCCCGGATGATATCGAAGTGATCAGTTTATTTGAGGACTCGATGTTTTCCGCAGTGCAACACTCTGTATTTCTTCGGGACCTCTACTATGCGTGGAACGCTCAACGGATTCCGGAACTGACCGAATACGATGTGATACTACTATCGAAGAACGAACTCAGCTGGTATGTACCGGAAGATGAGCAGGTCGTCATTCAGTATATCCACAGTACACCTCGAACGCCGTATGATCTCTTCCAGCAGCGGGCAACGTCGCTGCCAACGAGGATATACTCGTTCCTAGCACGAACGATGTATCTTCCAAATACGAAATATCCCGATAAGTTCATTGCGAATAGCGAACTCGTTGCGCGCCGGGTGAAGCGGTACTGGGGAATCCCAGACGAAAAAGTCGAAGTCGTCTATCCTCCTGTTGACGTGGATCAGTATCGATCCCGTAACACTGAAGGATACTATCTCACGTATTCCCGACTCATTCCCGAGAAGCGAATCGACCAAATCGTCCAAGCGTTCGACGGTTTGGATGCACAACTGGTTGTTGGTGGTTCGGGCAACGAGAAAGAACGCCTCGAACGAATTCGCCCCGGAAAACGTGACGTTCGTTGGATACATGTCGGAAGAGGAAAAACGGCGCCGTCTCGGCGAAGCACGAGCCGTCATCTTCAACGCGATGAACGAGGACTTCGGCATCGTCCCTGTGGAGGCGTTCGCCAGTGGGACACCCGTTCTCGGGGTTGCCGATGGATACACGAAATATCAGATACTGGATGGTGAAAATGGATTGCTCCACGAGCCGGATGCACGGAGCATCCGCCAGAACATCGAGCGCTTTGAGCGAGATGGTGTCGCATGGTCTACGACGGAACTAGAGGAGTTCTCAAAGCGTTTCAGCTTCGAGCGATTCCGTAAACGGGTGCAAGAAGTCGTCGAGAATGTGACCAAAAGCGCCGCCATCGAACCTCTTCGCGATGTTTCGAAGCAAAGAAGTTCGCCAGCAATCCTTGGGAAGGAGTGAAGTCGAACGACAGTAAAAGAGTTGATGATATAACTTTTGAAGCCAATTCGTGGTTTCGGTTGAAAAATGTACTCTTCTCTTAAACTCCAACGAGAGGAATACTGACAGTGCGACTTGATTCGTTACTCACGGACATAGTAGCACTGCTATCCGCCTTCTGAATCACCACGTAAGGCCTTCGTACACCATTTCCGTTCGTGGTTCAATGATCCGACGGCCGTCAATGACGACCTGAGTTTCCATCTCGTCAAACTCGGCGTCCAATGCTGGCGAACTCGTCCCAATCAGTGACGACGATTGCAGCATCGGCGTCTCGGAGTGCCTCACTGGCCGACGTTGAGTAGTCGATATCGGGAAATCGCTGCGACATATTTTCGATTGCGACTGGGTCGTATGCGACGATATTTGCATCTCTGGCTTGTAGCCCCTCAATGACGTGAACTGCTCGGGAATTACGAACATCGTCCGTTCCGGATTTGAATGCAAGCCCGAGGACGGCGATTCGTTTTCCAGAAACGTCCAGATAGTTATCTAAGAGAGAAAGCAACCGCTGTGGTTGTTTTTCATTCACATCGACTGCTGCCTTCAACAAATCCGGTTCATATCCCTTCTCTTGTGCGGATGCAATGAGTGCCAAGATGTCTTTCGGGAAGCAGCTTCCGCCCCACCCAACGCCACTGCGGAGAAAACGTTCACTGATTCGTTCATCAAGCCCAATCGCATCAGCCACCTCATACGAATCGACATCGTACTCTTTGCAAATATTTCCAATTTCGTTAATAAGACTTACTTTCGTCGCAAGGAACGTGTTGTTAGCATATTTTATCATCTCTGCCTCACGGATACCGGTCTCCACGACAGGTGGATCGGATCGTTCACGAATAGGAGCGTACACAGAGTGAAGAAGCGAGGTTGCTCGTTTGTCTGCAGTACCAAACACGAGTTTATCCGGTCGAGAAAGTCAGTTACTGCAGTTCCCTCCCGAAGAAATTCCGGATTCGTTGCGATGGTAAGTTCGTCTTCGAGTGATTTTTCTGTAATCTCTTCGAGGAGCGGTGCGAGAGTACCCTCAGTCGTACCGGGGACGACTGTGCTCTTGATCACAATGAGATGTGGGTTCGTTTTTTCGGTGAGTACATTACCAAGCGATCGAATTCCACGTTCGATCATTGACGTATCGATACGACCATCTGACTGTGTCGGCGTAGGGAGCGCAACAAAGGTAACGTCAGTATCGCAAACAGCATCGTAATCTGTGGTCGCATAGAGTCTCTGTTGGCTGTGGTTTTCGATGTGTTCCGCGACTCCGGGTTCATGAATCGGAGATTTTCCAGCGTTGATCTGTTCGATTATTGTTTCGTTGGTGTCAATATTCGTCACAGTATGACCGATATCGGCGAGACATGCGGCCATCGTCGTTCCGACATACCCGCTCCCGACAATACTAATCTGCATATCGAACCTATGGGATAGACCCAACTTTAGTGTTCAGACTGTGTGAGATGCGAAAGACTATTACCTAGTCAAAGTCAGCTAATTTATACTATGAAAGCAGTCGTCCTTGCAGCTGGAAAAGGGACTCGTCTTCGTCCCCTAACTGAGGACAAGCCCAAGGGGATGGTTAAGATTTCGGGGAAACCGATTCTCACGCACTGCTTTGATCATCTGGTGTCGTTGGGTGCCGAGGAGTTCGTCGTGGTCGTTGGATATCGAAAAGAGGACATCATTAGTCATTTTGGAGATTCGTACAACGGTGTCCCGATCACCTACTCACATCAACGCGAGCAGAACGGTCTCGCACATGCACTCCTGACGGTTGAAGAACACATCCATGATGACTTTATGTTGATGTTAGGCGACAATATTTTCCAAGCGAATCTCGGCGATGTGGTCAAACGACAGCAAGAGGACCGTGCTGACGCGGCGTTTCTCGTCGAAGAGGTTCCCTATGACGAAGCGAGTCGGTACGGGGTCTGTGATACGAACGACTATGGTGAGATAACGGAAGTTATCGAGAAGCCGGATTCGCCCCCGACCAATCTAGTTATGACCGGATTCTACACCTTCTCGCCCGCAATTTTCCACGCGTGCCATCTCGTTCAACCATCGAATCGTAACGAGTACGAAATCAGCGAGGCAATCGACCTACTCATCCACAGTGGACGAACTATCGATGCAATCCGGATCGATGGCTGGCGGATGGATATCGGCTATCCAGAGGACCAAGAGTTGGCAGAACAAAGATTAGAGAAAGCACAGACGGAGACGTCACAATCCCAATCAGGAAACCAGAACGACGATTGATACCAAGACATCAACAGCGCATGCAACCTTTTGTCAACTATTCTCATCGGTCGTGGCGGAACGATTGATTCGATGATATCCATGTTGTTACCACAAGAACTGGAGATGTGATGTGAATGTGAATTATACAAATTATACCCAGGTATCCACCGAACGTTGTCGGTGCCGAGACGCATGTATTGGAAATCAATGAGCGATTAGTCGAACGAAGATACGAAGTTTTAGTACTTACTGCTGATGCACACGTTCGAATGGTCCAGCTCAGGTCGTTCAGAACGGTGTTACCATCTATCGATATTGTAGATTTGCGCCGAGAGGTGCGTTCCATATCAAACCATCCATTTGAGTAGTAACACGACGGAGAGACCCAGATTCGTAGCGAATAACTACCACTCGTTTCCGATGTTGTTCGCGGCGTTGGGAATCGATGCACCACTGATCGTTACACCGCATTACTATGGTGGGAGTGCCAATACCTTCCGTGACCGACTGTTACAACTCGATCAACCATTCGGTACGATGGCGCTTCGTCGTGCAAAAGAAGTTATCGCTGGCAGCGAGTGGGAACGAGAGGCGGAATCGTTCGAATTCATTGGGCGTCACTTCGTTTTAACGCCGTCTGAACAGCATGATCAAGCCCGGAAAACATTCGTTCATAATCGTATGCTTGGATGTCTTTTTTCGCTCGTTCGCCCAACTTCATCGCGATTTCCGGATTCTCGAAGATAGCTATCAACCGGTCTGTGAGGTTCTCTACATTTCGCTCGGGTACAATGAATCCGTTCTCCCCATTTTCGATGATATTCGCCGCGCCTACCTGTCCCGTCGTGATGACTGGAGTTCCAGAACTCATTGCTTCGTTGACAACGAGTCCCCACGGTTCTCGAAATTCAGCTGTAATAATGGATGGCAGAACGAATGTGTCCGCGAGTGCGTAGTATTCCGGAAGTCCATCGTTGTTTACGTAGCCCGTAAATACGACATTCTGTATTCCGTCCGCTCTTTGTGTCAGTTCCGTTGGTCTATCTCCATCTCCAACAATGAGCAAACACGTCTCCCTGTCTGTTTTCTCCTGTGCCTCTTCATAAGCGTCAATCAGATATTTGATTCCTTTTTCTGCTACTAATCGTCCGACGAACATAATGACAACCGCGTCGTCAGCGATATTCCACCGCTCACGCAACCTCGCAACGTCGGCTTGGTCAAAATTCTCAAACTTATCCGTGTCAACTGTGTTCCACGCGATAGAAATTTTTTCCTCTGCCACCCCGAAGTTGGAGAGATACTCCCTAATGTGGGGACCATAAACCGCGATCGCGTCGCTCCGAGAATAGATTTGGCGGACTAATGGGAACGTTACTGTTCGAAGCGTCGTCAGTGGAAGATGCCACTCCCCCGTCCACAGCACGAATGGTGTGTTCGTCACCTGCGCGTACAAAAACGAAGATTGTCCTCCAAAGCCTTCAACTGGAGCACCGATGATTACATCCGGGTCAAACCGATTCAGATGAGAAAATATCGTTGGTGTGATTTTGTATCGATCTCGGAATTTGACCCCCGAGAGTTCGACATAATCGAAGTCCCCGTATGCTCGCCATGATTCCTTCGAATTACAAAAAAAGAATTTCACATCGTACCGTTCTGCTCACCTCGTCCGTAGAACCCCGTCCGATACGGTGGACAAAACTCGGTAACGACGGCAACTCGGTGTGTCATTACTTTGATTATCCAATGCCATTCACTTAGCCTTAGCCGTCTCATCAAGCAGTAGCCATTAGTTGGCAAAATCCTCCGTACTCGTTAACGAAACCGTTGACGATGCTTTGTTCGTCACACCTTCGACCGGGCTTGGGACTGTTTACACATCTTTCGACGCTTTGCTTCAGACTGGTCGAAGTGGGTGATGGGTGTATTCTGAACGCTCTCTGATGGGGCTTACAGATGAGGTTCGGAGACTCGTTTTTGATGATGAAACGGTAGCGAAGAGAAATTTTTCTATACTCTGGTTATGAACAACGGACAACGACCGAATGAACATCACGGAAAAATACAGTCTCCGATGACCAAGCAAGCATCGGATGTCAGTCTCGGTGGAGAAACCACGAAAGGAGCCATCGCAAAGGCAGCAATGGCCGCAGTCGGTTTTATCGGTACTGTCGTTTTCGCTCAAAAGCTCGGCTCAGCCCGATTTGGGGCGTACAACTTGCTTCTGTCGCTGGTATTACTCATGGAACGGCCGATCAGCGGTGGTTGGGCAGGAGCAGCAAATAAACGTGCCTCAGAGATGGTGTTTTCTGACGGAGAGATAATTGGCGCACAACTCCTCATGGGGTGTTTTTGGGTTCTCATTCTCGCTACCCTTGCAACCGTCTTCCACGGCTGGTTGAGTGAGTATACTGGTGTTAAAAACGCTTTGATTTTGTTCGTCGTTCTTCTCACAGCAAAAGTGCTCTACTCGTGTTTTATTCCGGTTATACAAGCGCGTGGGCGTATTGGAACTTCGGTTGGTATCGACGCCATTAGATCATATTTCACGTTTGCAATCCAACTCGTGCTTGTACTTTCGGGTCTCAGTGTTGCCGGAATGGTGTACGGATTAGCCGGAGCAACCTTCCTTTCGATTCCTATCGCGCTATATTTCCATCGGACGTCCCCAACTGTCCCGTCACTCCAACTGCTCCGAAGCCTCTGGGAGTATGCTCGATACAGCATTCCAACGAGTATGCTCTGGAAAACGTACGACCGATTCGATGTACTCCTACTCGGGGCACTCATAACCCCGGCAGCTGTCGGGAATTACGAGGCTGCGGCCAAACTCACATTTCCAGCGATGTTCGTCGCAGAAATCGCCGGTGCCGGACTGATGGTCCGTGTGAGCAATTTGAAGAGCAAAGAACAAAGCGCGACACAGGATGTTTCGAACGTAATCTCTTTCTCTAGTGTCCTTTCAATACCACTTTTGTTCGGTGCAATTGCAATTGCTCGACCGTTAAGTAGTTACTCTATATGGTTCAGGGTACGAGGATGCCGTGCCACTACTTATTGGTCTTTCCTTGTATCGTGTCATCACGACACAGACCGTTCCGTTATACAAAACGGTCGATGGCCTCGATATGCCCGACCTAAACCTTCGAATTTCAGCGATAACACTGGCAGTGAATCTGGTCTTGGGCGTGCTCCTAACACTGAAATTGGGGGCAATTGGCGTCGTCATTGCGACAGTCGTTTCCGAGATGATCCGATATCTCGGTCTTACATCCGTTATTCGCTCGGAAATTCCCGGCATTGTGTTATTCCCGCGAGAGTTATTCGAACAGATTTTCGCAGGAGTTGTTATGCTTGCTGCTGTCCTAACGCTACAGCCAGTTCTCGGCGTCCATTCTTGGATTCAACTGGGAACTGTTCCTAGCGAACAGGGGCGATCGTATACGGCCTTTGTTTATTGGTAATCAGTCAGAAGTTGCGTTTGACTGTTAGCATTGTACTCCGAGGGTCACGGGTCGAACACATGGTTCCGAGATGGATACTGAACTGGTGACAATACTACTGTTAATACACCGAGACATGTGTCAAATGAACCATTGATAAGATGATAAAATACATAATATTATAGGAGATTGCTGTAATAGATGGATATGAACTCCTCAAATGTCGTCTACTCGTAGGAAGACTATTTCTTCAGTCAACGACGTACCCAGAGCCGATTAGAAAACTATTAAATTCGTCACCTATTGACACATCGATAAATGCCGGTGAAGATGTTAGTATTGGGAGAGGTTGATCGAATAGAGGGGCAAATCTCCCTGGGCGACGAGGTCCGGATCGGATCTAATGCGATTCTTGATGGTGATATCACAATAAGATGACAGGACAAACCTGGTCAATAGAACTGAACTATTCGGAGATGTTAGAATTGGAAAATGTTGCGCGGTTGCACGGCGAGTTACATTTCAGGGCCGCAACCACGATATGCATAAACCTAGCATACAGATGCGATTTTATCGTGAACGTCTGGATGGTCAACTGGGAGAAGTTTCGAACGGACCAATCGTCCTCGGAAACGATGTCTGGGTTGGGACAGAGGTTATCATTCTTTCTGGCGTCGAAATCGGGACAGGAGCTGTTATTGGTGCAGGGTCAATTGTAACCGATGATGTAGAACCATATTCTGTCGTCGCAGGTGTGCCAGCAACACATAAGAAGTGGCGATTTCCGGAACGGGTTCGAACCCAATTGCTAAAGGAGGAGTGGTGGGATTGGAGCGACCAGAGATACTGCGAAACCGAGAATTTTTTCACACTGATCTTCAAGATGTAGACGACCTTGGATCGATAATCCAGTAGCACAAATTTCTTCCAGCTTACCGTTCAGCATACCCGAGCGCGGACAATTTGTCGCTCATCGATTGGTCAGTCAACTCCTCTTCGATTTGGGGTTCGTATTCGGCGGAATCGGACGCACTCATGACAATCCATGGAACGTTTCGGAGACACTGGAGCGGTATACCTTGGGGATGACCGTAAACACCGAACTTCCCGAACGAATTCCCGTGATCAGCGGTAATAGCAACCTGTTCAGCTTCGAGATTTGCCAGCAACAGTTCGACGTCTTCGAGTACGTACTGGAGATTTGCTCGATAGGCATCCCAAACGGTTTCCTTCGTAACGTCTCCGTGTCGGAGTTGTTTCCAGACACTTGGTTCCGACTCGCCGGAACGGATCCCAGAACCGATCTCTGGGTTCGGGATGAACGGATAGTGAGGTTGCATATAATGGACAATCATCCGCTCAAAGTCGCTGTTCCGTCCATGGTAAATTGCACGGTCGGTGACAGCGCGCGCGGGAATCGTTCGTAGTTCGTCGTCCCACCCATATCGCCAGACTTCATCGAGTTGAGCGAATGAATTCGGATCGAGTTCCGAGTCAGAGTACAAATTGGCAGTCACATGCACCGTGTCTGCCATTTCATCGGTATACTGTTCCGTGAAATTCTTACCCATCCATTCCGCTGAGGTCGACCCAACGGAGATTGCAGGTTCGAACGAACTAAGAAACGAATGGCTCGAAATCACTTCCGTCATTAAATCTGCTCGGCACGCGTCGAGAACAACCAACACATCCCAATCACGTTCGTAAATTGGTGTCCCTGAAACGACCCAATCAAAGCGACCGAGGGCACCGATATGAAACATATACAAACAATCGTAAATCCGAGAAAAATACCGTCGCGTTCGATTCGGTCTTTGGACTCGATTACCCAATCGGTAAAGCTCATACGAGTTCCTCAGATACGTCGAGCCATAAATCAAACGATGTCTTAAACCGCCTTGTAGGGTATTCGTTGATAGCATCTTCGATTGGTTTCTAATTATATTGGCTTATCGAAAATTATGATGATAGCTCGCTGCGCTATCATAAGGCTTATGCGCGTTTTGGCAAATTCTCCACCAGATGAGCAAAGGCACCGAACAGGTCGAGGACTCCTCCACATCGGCTGATTCAGTCCTCGATTATCTCGAACATTGGTACCACGTCCCCGTTCTCGTGGTGTTACTGGGGTACATGTTATGGGTACGCCTCCAATCGTACGGCAACTTCCTTATCAACGGGAAGGTGTACCTCTCCGGTAACGACCCGTGGTACCATCTCAGACAAGTACAGTATACAGTTCACCATTGGCCCACGACGATGCCATTCGACCCGTGGACGTACTACCCGTTCGGGACGAGCGTCGGGCAGTTCGGGACGCTTTACGACCAAATCGTCGCCACGGCTGCACTGATCGTTGGATTAGGACATCCGTCCCCTCACACGGTTGCACTGACACTCCTCATTGCGCCTGCCGTGTTCGGCACGCTTGTCGCGGTTCCGACGTACTTCATCGGAAAACGACTGGGTGGCCGCCTCGGCGGTCTCTTCGGCGTGCTGGTGTTGGCACTCGTTCCGGGTGTCTTCTTGAACCGTGGTTTGGTCGGCTTCTCGGACCACAACGTCGTGGAGCCGTTCTTCCAGGCGTTCGCCGTGTTGGCACTGATGGTCGCCGTCTCGGCTGCCGAAACGGAACGCCCCGTCTACGAACTCCTGTTGGACCGTGACTTTACGTCGGTTCGCCGACCACTCGGTTACGGCATTCTCGCGGGTATCGCAACCGCGATGTATCTCTGGGTGTGGCCACCGGGGGTTCTCCTCATCGGTATCATCGGCGTGTTCTTCATGCTGAAGCTGACGGCGGACTACGTGCGCGGTGTCAGTCCCGACCACCTCGCGTTCGTCGCGTCGGTGAGCATGGGTACGGCCGGTCTTCTGTTGCTCGTTCCGCTCGGGACGATTTCGTTCAGCGCGACGGAGTTCTCCCTGCTGCAACCGCTCATGGCGTTCGCCATCGCCATCGGTGCGGCTTTCATGGCGTGGCTCGCCCGTGAATGGGACGACCGAAATCTCATGACGGAGGGGTACCCGCTGGCGATTTTCGGTATTATCGTCGTCGGTGCCCTCGTCATTGACCTCGCACTGCCGAATCTGTTCCACCTGATTCAGGCGAACCTCGTTCGTTTCGTCGGGTTCAATTCGGGCGCGGCACAGCGCACCATCGGTGAGGCAAAACCGTTCCTGAACGACGGCCAATCGCTCACGTCGGGCGTTATTCCGCAGTACGGTTTGATGTTCTTCACGGCCATCATCGGTGCGTTGGCGATGGTTTGGCGTGCGATTTCGGCCGACGAAAACGACGCGGAAAAATTCCTCATCCTCGTGTGGTCGGCGTTTATCCTCGCCGCCGCGTTCACGCAGGTCCGATTCAACTACTATCTCGCGGTTCCGGTTGCGGTGCTGAACGCCTACCTCTTCGGGTGGGTGCTCGGACTCGTCGGCTTCGGAAAATCGGCCAGCCAAAGGATCCGAAACGTCGAGGCGTCCCAAGTGCTCGTCGTGTGTCTCGTCCTCCTAATGGTCGTTCCGGGGCTTGTCATGCCTATGCAGGTCGGAAATTCGAAGACGTACACCGCACAGCAGGTCGGAAACAGTACCGGCCCCGGGGCAGTCACGCAGTGGGAGGGCTCCCTCCAATGGCTGCAAAACAACACGCCACAGGAAGGGAACTACGCCGGTGCTGGAAACGGAGACCAACTGAAATATTACGGGACCTATTCGGCAGGTAACGGCGACTTCAATTACCCAGCAGGTTCGTACGGTATCATGTCGTGGTGGGACTACGGGCACTGGATCACCACCAACGGCAAACGGATTCCGGATGCCAACCCGTTCCAGGAGGGTGCTCACACGGCCGCGAACTACCTGCTCGCACAGAACGAGTCGAGTGCGAATGCCGTCCTCGACACCATGGGCGACAAAAACGAAAAGACCAGATACGTGATGGTCGATTGGAAGATGGTCGAGACGAACGGTCAAAGCGGGAACGTCAAGTTCTTCGCGCCGACCGTGTTCGACAAGAACGTCACTGCCAGTGATTTCGTCAGCTATCTCTACTACGGGCAGAACTATCAACAGCACCTCGTCGTGAACAAACAGGCGTACTACAACAGCACGATGGTTCGGCTGTACAAGTACGACGGAAGTGCAGTTGATGCGAAACCCATCGTAATCGACTGGGACGTGACCCAAAACGGCTACAAAATCGCGCCGCAAGGGAACCGAACCGTTGTTCGGACGTTCAAGACGATGAAAGCAGCGCGTGAGTACGTCAAGAAAGACGGCACCTCGCAAATCGGCGGTATCGGACCGTACCCGAGCAAATCGATTCCGGCGCTCCAACACTACCGCGTCGTCCACGAGAGTAAATCGCAGTATATCCGCTCGAACTATCAGGTACTCCGCCAACGAATCGGACTCCTGCAACAAGGTAACGCCTCGGCACAGGATTACTTCCGCACGTCACCCTCGTGGGTGAAGACGTTCGAGCGCGTGCCCGGTGCGACGGTGAACGGAACTGGCCCGGCGAACACCCAAATTACCGCGTCGGTGAAGATGAACTCGTCCAGCGGTGGCACGTTCACCTACACCCAGCACGCGAAGACGGACAAAAACGGGAAGTTCACGATGACGCTCCCGTACTCCACGACTGGCTACCAGAAGTGGGGTACCGACAAGGGCTACACGAACGTCAGCGTCCGTGCTGCCGGTCCGTACCAGTTCTCGACGCCGAAGACGTTCGGAAAGAACGGTATCACGTTCAAGAACGCGTCCGCACAGGTCTCTGAAGGCAAAGTCATCGGCGAGGACAAAAAGCCAGTGACGGTGTCGGTCACGAACCAGCAGACGATTCCGGTCGGCGGCGCGAACAACTCTTCCGGTAACTCGTCAACCGGTTCCGCACCCGGCAACACGACAGGCAGCAACTCCTCGGCCGGAAATTCGTCCGCCGGAAACGGTTCAGCTGGGACCAACACCTCGGCGAACAACAGTTCGTCGAACAGCAACTCGCTGCCGAGTCCTGCGGCACCGTCGCCCGCGCGTGCCGGTGCCGTCGGCACCTTCGCAGCCGCGATGGTCGTCTCGCGTCGTCGAGACTGAATCCGGTTTCGGTTTTTAACGTTGGTTTTCGTCGCGTGTTCTATTTTCGACCGAAACGCGACGGTGCAATTCAGATATAATAACGAATTCGTTCAGTAGGAACCAAATCGACCGTCGCATGTATCGTCATCTCCCGCTCGTCGTACTGCCCATCGAAATACGATAGCTTCCAACAATCGAAATCGTCGAGGCGTTCTATCGGTTCGACGAACGTGTACGCCGGGTCGGAGAGTAACATCGTTTCCCCATATCCGATTTCGAACGCGATTGTTTGACCGGTGAGCGTTTCTCCCAACGTTCTGCGAACATCGTCCACGTCAGACACTGAACAAAGCGGATAGTTCAGGATGAGCTGAAAAACTCGGTGGTTGGGGATTTTTATCGGCGCGGAAAGAACGCTACGCTCCATCGAATTCTTCTCTATGTAGTCCGGATTCAGCTCCCAAAACCCGACCTCCGTTCGATAGCGGATTCGCCGCTCGACCTGCTTCATATTCAATAACTTGTCCACGTCCAACGTCGGGATACTCCTGTTATCCTCGACAATCGGAAATTCGATAGTCGTCGCGTCGAGAACGATGCGCTCGAAACCGCTTTGACCCTCGAAACGAATATCGATCCCGTCCATGTCCTGTAAACTGTGCTGAAATTCTTAACGCTATCGTGTTGTTTTCCAGCCCACATTCTCATATCGTTGTGTATCGTAGTCATCGCCGTGACTGGTGACGAACGCGAATCCGGTAGCGTCGAACGCGGATGGGAATCGTTTTTTGATTCGACCGGAAACCCCGGGGCAATGCGTGGCCTGTTGACTATCTACCTGAAAGGAGTTTGCATGGGGTCCGCCGACGCGGTCCCCGGCGTCTCCGGCGGGACGATTGCCCTCATCACGGGAATTTACGAACGGCTCATCTCCGCCGTCGCGTCCTTCGACCCGCGAATCGTGCCGAGTATCCTCCGCGCGTACGACCCCGACGAACGCGCAGTCGTCCGCGAGATGCTTGCCGAAATGGATATCCCGTTCCTGCTCGCACTGGGTGCGGGAATCGCAACGGCAGTCGTCGCGGTGACGGGTGCCGTCACGTGGGGAAGCAAACATCATCCGGTGATTCTCTACGGCTTCTTCTTCGGACTCATCGCCGCGTCGGCCATCGTTCTCTACAACGAGGTTTCGGTGAGTACGCCGGGGCAAATCGGTGCCGCCATCGCTGGATTTGCCCTCGCGTTCCTCATCGCCGGTGCGACCGAATCGGCGACCGGTGCGACACCCCTCCCGCTCGTCTTCGTGACCGGGATGGTCGCCATCAGTGCGATGATTCTCCCCGGCGTCTCCGGAGCGCTTATCCTCGTCCTCCTCGGTCAGTACAACTACCTCTCCGACAGCCTGCACGGGTTCAAGGACGCACTCGTCGGACTCGCTAGCGGTGGGTCCATCGGGTCCGTCGTCACACCTGGCGCGGTCGTCGTGACGTTCATGGTCGGCGCGCTCATCGGACTGCTGACGATTTCGAGAATCGTTTCGTGGGCGCTCGAACACTACCGGGTGGCGACGCTGACCTTCCTCGTCAGCCTGATGGTTGGGGCGCTTCGGTACCCCGTCGAGAAGACGTTCGCGGCGTCGTCGTTCGCGTGGACGCCGACGGTACTCGGCAGTGCCATCGTCGCCGCACTCGTCGGTGGGGCCGCCGTCCTCTTGCTCGATTACACCACTGACGACCTCGACTACTGAGCGGAAAGGAAGGTGGCCGGGACAACTGTTAACCTATTGCATGGCCTATGGGGTTCGATGACTGCAACATACGAGTGTGAACAATGTGGTAACCGCGTGAGTGCGCTCCAGCACCCGGGGGTATGCCCGGACTGCGGTGCCGAGGTGCGAAACGTCAGTGTTCCGCGCGAGTAGCGTCGGGTGAGAGGGTGGGGAGTGAGTCGACCCCGTCTCGTACGATGTCGATATCGTCGTTCACTTCGCGAAGATACATCCCTGCATCGCTGGTCGTGACTGCACCGTCCGGTGTCGATTCGATGTAGCCCTCCTCTTCGAGCATCCGGAGCGATGCGCGGATTTCATGATGCTCCCGTTCGGCAATTCGGGACAGACGACGAATGCCAACGGGACCGTGTTCCTGGACGAGGAAGAGGACTCCATGTGCCCGCTCAACTAACGAGATTTCGTCGTAGAGGGCATCAAACATGCATGAACACTACTGCCGTACCACTAAAGCGTTCCTCTGGTATGATATTGTGTGAAACAGTGACGTTCGTTGTTCGTCCAATTATCTGGACGGCTGTACCCGGTCGCCGGTACCGACCCGCATCAACAACAGTGCGAACAACAACGGCGAGAGGACCGCGATGAGAATCGCGGCGGCGAAGATGTACGCACCGGTCGGTAGGTTCGAACCCGCCGACCCGCCTTTCTTTTCCCCGCCCGCTATTTGGATGCCTCCCTTCATCGTTGTGGGGTGTATTTTACAGTTGTACTTCTGCATCTCCTTGGTGGCCGTAAACTCCACCTCCGCCGTCTCTCCTTTCGAGGATATGAGTTTCGTACTCACGATGGCTTTTCCGGAGGTGTCCAGTATCTCGAAATTGTGTTGTTGACCGTCGAGGTTCTTCCAGACGACCTTGTACTTCTGCCCGGGCTTGAGCTTCAGCGTCGGGTTGGTTTTACCCGAAATGCTGGACGGTTGCTCTCCCTTCCAGCCGTCGATTTCGCCACCCAATTTGATAGTCGTCGTCTCCGCCTCGGCACTGCCGCTCGCAGCGAGAAGCGACCCCGCCGCCATCGTCGTGAGAAATGCTCGTCTCGTCTGGGTCCCAGCTTGCTGTTCTGACATCGTATTCTCACGTCGGTTTACAACGGGAATCAGCAAGAAGGTTCATGATTCGATCCGAACTACCAACCGAATCAATCCTGATAATAAACTATTCAATGAACGCGAACGCAGTTCGACCACAATGAACGAGGACACAGTCGGAGACGTGAGCACGTTCCTCTGGTGGCTCGGCTGGCGATTCGAGGTTGGGGTTGCCCTCGGCGTCATTCTCGGCTTTCTCGTTGGCTCCGCAACCTCCACGCCAGTCGGCTTCTTCAGCGGCGTGCTGACCGGCCTCGGACTGTGGTATCTCGGTACGAAGGAAATCGACCGCACGTACTGGACGCTGCTCGACAGCCATGCGGAGTACTCGAAACAGGTGCGGAACAACCTTCTGGCGGACTACGACGGGAACTGCTACACGCTAAACTACAGTTCCGACCCGTCGCTGTGGGTGACGCCCCACGAAGTATATTTCACGACTCACGCTCTCGTCGCCGACGAGTCGATTACCTTCCACGAGGGCGTCGGCGTCAATATGAGACGCCGCGTCCCGTACATCAAAGACAACGTCACCGAAATTCGCTACGAGTGGATTTCCTCGATTCAGTACGAAAAACCGTACGTGCGACTCGAACTCACGAGCGGGAAATCGATTCGCTATCGTGCGAACGACCGACCGGACGAACTGTTCGACGACGTGCGTGCACATATACAACGGCAGTCACAGGACATTTCGGACACGACTGCGGAGCGGGTTCAGCGCGAGTTCAGCTGACTAACGCCGCGTCCAGTACTTCCAGTGGGTGACGAATATCGTACCCCGTGCCGTGGTTCATCTGCATGGCGCAGGTCGGACATTCGGTCATGCCCGTTTCGCCCTCCGCTTCCTCCATGTGTTCGAACATCTCATCGCCGATTTTCATCGACGTGTCATACTTCTCTTCTTTCCAACCGTAGGTGCCGCTGATGCCGGAACAGGAGTCGCCCACGTCCACCGGGTCGGTGCCGTCGAGCGCCGACAGCAGTTCGACGGCCTGCCCGGCCAGCCCCTGATTTCTGGCGTGACACGGCGCGTGGTAAGAGAGGGTGCCGAACTCGGATTCCGGAACCGACGAGTCCGTGAGTGCCCCGTCCAAATCCTCGTTGATGCGCAGATATTCGAGCGCCTCGTAGGTGTTCGACGAGACTTTCTCGGTGCCGTCGAACGTGTACAGTTCGGGATACTCCTGCCGGAGCGCCATCGAACACGACGTGCACGAACAGATGACGTCGTACCCCTGTTCGACCAGCGCGGCGAACGTCTCGATGTTGAACTTCGCCGCCCGCTCGGCGTCGTCCAACATCCCATTGGCAAACATCGGCGTCCCCGAACAGCGCTGGTCGGGGACGACGACTTCGTAGCCGAACTCCTCGAACACGCGAATCATCGACTTGGCGACTTCCGGCGTGTTGAAGTTGGAGTAATCGCCGTGGAAGTAGGCGACTTTTTTGTCGGATTCGTCTTCTCCTTCCCTGTTCCGCTCGGCTCGTTTCTTTGAAGCGCCATCGCCACCCCGTTCGCTCCACCAACTGGTGAATGTCTGCTCGGCGAAGGCGGGGAACTCGCGTTCGCCGGCGATGCCGAGCAGTTTCTCGTAGGCCATCTTGGTCACGTCGAGACCCATCACGAAGTTGGTTATCCGGGGGAACATCGAACCGAGTGGCGCGAGTCTCCCGTAGTTCGCAAGAATGCGGTTGCGGATGTACTCCCGCGAGAACTTCGACATCTGCTTGTCCACGTAATCGCCGCGCGCGGTGTTGTGCATGCCCGAGAGCGGTACGTCCGAGGGGCAGGCGCTGTCACAGCGCATGCAGTTCGAACACGACATGATGGAGTCATCGATGTCGTCGTCGCCCTTGCGCTTGAGTCGCCACTGCTCCGGCCCTTGGAACTTCGGTCCCGGGAAGTCGTCGTCCACCTCCGCGACGGGACATTCCGTGTCACACGTCGAGCATTTGTAGCAGTCGTCGGACCCCGGTCTGAGGTCGAGCGGTTCGCCTGTAAACACGTCGCGTAGTTCGGCCGCCTCTCGGCTGCCCGTTTCCTTCTCACTCATAGATTCACATTCACCTCTTCGCTCGCAAGTCGTCCCGCAACGACGCCCGTCGAAAGCGAGACGCCGCTGCCCGATTTCTCCGCCGCGAAGTCGTAGCCGCCGAGAACCCCCCCGATGGCGCGGAGGTTCCCGAACTCCGGTTCTCCCCTCGAATCGAGGGGGCGCAGTTCCTCGTCCGTCGCTACCCCGAATCGCGCGAAAGCGTGTTTGCCGAACGCCTCCTCGTCCGACCACGCATAGCGGTCGTCCGGCGCAGGGATGTGACAGTCGAAAATCGGTTCTGACACGCGCTCTCTGGTCGAGTCGATTCCTTTTCCGACCAGGCCGCCCGTCGCCAGCACGAACTGGTCGCCGTAGAACGGGATTTCCGCGCCGTTTCGCTCCACGACGACGGCCTCGATGTCGTCGTCATCGTCTCCCTCGAAATCCACGACCGGATTGCCGGACGTGGTTCGGACGCCCTCGTCCGAAAGCGCCCGACGAAAGTCGGTTTCGAGGCGCATACCGGGGAGGCTCGGCGGCCCCATCGGCACCTCGAATACATCCGCGCCGAGTTCGCTTTCGAGCGCAGAAATCACTTCTGCCGTCCGCACCTCACCGAGTAGTGCCGGAAAACCGACCCGCTTTGCGCCGTCGAGATGTGGCTCGACCGCATCGGCGAGTGCCGTGCGAATCGGGAGAGACGCGGAAACCCCGCCCTCCTCCTGTTCGATTCGCTCGTTTTCGTCCAGCGCGTGGGCGAGGCGCGTGATTCGTGCGTCAGTTCTGAAATCGCCCGGAAACGCGACCGTCGCACCGTGTACCTCGAACGGAACGTCGGCCCCGAGACGCGCCGCGGCCAGCGGCGCATCGAAATCCACCACCGTCTCGAAACCGACGAGCAGGGTGTCCTGGTCGTCGCTGGCGAGTCCAGCGGCTGTCGCGGGCGGGTATCGTGCGGTCGGCTTGATTTTCCCGCCAAAGGTGGGGACGAGGGCATTTCGGTCAGTGTGGGTTCCTTCGTAATCGACCACCGAATCGAAGAGGGCGAGTCCGTCGCGCACGCCCCCCTCGCCGATGATGCGATACGGGTGCTCGTCCGGAAGTCCCGAAATCGCGTCGAACGGATTCGAGACGAGTCCGTCGGCGTAGCCGAGCACGTCCACGAGACCGCTCGCGTGTCGGAGCGTGCTCTCCTTGTGCGAGAGCAGTCGAACTTGGGCACCGTCACGGGCGGCCGAGAGCGCGGCACTCATTCCGGCGATGCCGCCGCCGATGACCACCACGTCGTCCTCAATCGCCACGCTGGCCTCCGTCAAACGCCGCGAAGTCGATTCCGTCCGTACTTCCGTCGCGATTCATCGTCGTCGCGTGGAGCGCGTAGTTCAGCGCGGCCTGTGAGAGTTGCTCGCCCCAGAGACCGTGGCGCTCACCCTTCCAGCGTTCCTGAAACAGTTCGTCCAAGGCATCGCGGGAAGTGGGTTCGTCGTACTCCGGGTGGAGTTCGTTGGCCATCCGGTGACAGCAGATTCCACCCTGACAGTTGCCCATCGAGGAACGGGTGCGGATTCGAACCGCGTTCAGGTCGGAACCGGACCCCTTGATGGCGTCGTGAATCTCCGCACGGGTGACGGCCTCGCACTCGCAGATGGTCGGGTTCGGGTCGGCGGTTTTGAGCACGCCCTCGGCGCGACTGCCCAACCGCTGAACGCTCCGACGGCCGATGGGCGAGCGCAGGCCGAACTCCTCCATGTAGTCGTGAAGGACGGTGAAATCGTGACTGCCGGGGAGCGGTTCGTCGGCGGTGTGGCAGGTCGCCCTGACGCCGAGTTGGTCACAGACGTGGTCCGAAATCTTCTCGGCCATCATCCGGTAGGTGGTGAACTTGCCACCGACGATGCTCGCCATTCCGGACAAATCGTCGCGGTCCTCGTGGTCCAACAGGAAGAAATCGCGGGTGATGTCCGTCGGGTCGGTCGTTCCGGTTCCCGGAGGTTCGTACAGCGGGCGAACCCCCCAGAAGGTTCGAATGGTTCGGGAATCGCGGAGGATGGGGACGAGTTTCGACAACTGGTCGATCATCATATCGACTTCCCAGCCTTCCTCGGGGTAGTTCTCAGGGTCCTCGACTTCCTCATCCGTGGTACCGAGAATTGCGGTCACCTCGTGCGGGACGATGATGTCGGCGTCACCTTTGGGTCGGCAGTGGTTGATGACCGTATCCACCTGTCGGCAGTTCATCACGACCATCGCGCCTTTCGAGGGGCGAACTTCGACATCGACGCCCGCCATCTCGCCGAGTTGTCCGGCCCACGCGCCCGTCGCGTTGACGACGTACTCGGCGCGGATTTTCTCGGTGGTTCCGGGCCGGGAATGGTCGCGTTTGCCCGGTCCGCTCGCGTGGCGGACTTCGACGCCCACCACGTCGCTTCCTTCGACTAGAACGTCGGTCACTTCGGCATGCGTCTCGACGCGCGCGCCGTGCATCTCGGCGTCGGCGGCGTTGGCGACACAGAGTCGGAACGGGTCGATGGCCCCGTCCGGAACCGAAATCGACCGCTTCACGTTCTCGGTCAGGTAGGGTTCCTGCTGGCGAGCTTCTTTGGCTGTTAGTTCCTCAGCAGGGATGCCGCAGTCACGACAGCCCTGTAGCTTCTTTTCGAAATAGTCGTCATCGTCGCCCTCCAGTTGTACGAACTGGCCGCCAGTCATCTCTACGCAGTGACTGGCGATATCTCGGAGGACGCGATTTTCCTCGATACATTCCTCGGCGCTGGCTTGGTCGGAGACGGCGTATCGACCGCCGCTGTGGAGCAGGCCGTGCATCCGACCGGTCGTCCCGTGGGTAAGGTTCCCCTTCTCGACCAACGTCACGTCGAGGCCCCGCATGGCGAGGTCTCGGGCGATTCCTGTGCCCGTGGAGCCACCCCCAATCACGAGCACATCGGCGTCTGTTGCCATGCATGACGATTCGTTGGAATCCACTTTAGTTTACCGCTGGTGTTGGTAGTATAGATAAAATACACCCAGATGCCGCGATGACCCGATTCGGACCGGAACGCAACGGCGGAGAGACAACTCTTAGTACAATCGCCGGGGTAGACGGCAGTAATGGATATCCGAGAGCGTATCGAGCGCCGCCGGGCGACTCCTCCGGCTACCAATCTCGTCGTCGAGTGGGGTGTCCTCAGCCCGATGACTCACGTCTCGAATCCCATCGGGCAGGGTTCGACGTTGGAACGACTGCTCGACGCGCTCGACCCGCTGTTCGATGGACAGCTTCCGCCGAATCTCCACCTGTACGGCACAGCCGGTGCCGGAAAATCCGCCATCGTCACCTCGCTGTTCGACCATCTCGGGGAACAGCTCTCCACCGGCAGCGGGCGGATACTGACGACGACCCGCGCCGAGAGCGACGGCGGGTTCGATTTCGTCTACATCGACGCCCGACGAGCCGGGACGGACTTTCAGTTGTACCGGTCGGTGCTCGATTCGCTGACTGACGAGCACGTTCCGAAGCGAGGCGTCGGCACGGGAACACTCCGCCGGAAGTTGGCAACTGCCGTGAACGGCTCGAATCGAGGTATCGTCGTCGCGGTGGACCACGTCGATGAGGGGGAAACGCTCACAGTCGAGGAGACGGTTTCGCTCTTCGAGGAAACGAGTGACTCGCTGGCTGTGGTAACCGTCGGTCGCACACGCGGGGAGGCAACCAACGCACTCAAAATTCCGGCGTACAGCACCCACGAACTCACGGACATCGTCACGGGGCGAGCATCACGCGGCTTGCGGCAGGGCGTTCTCGATCATACGCAAGTGAAGACGCTCGCGGAGTGGGCCGAAGGAGACGCCCACGACGCGCTCGCGGCGTTATTCGGTGCAGTGACGCTCGCCGTCGAGGCGGATGCGGACCGAATCCACGACGAGCAGTTGACGGCGGCGATGGACGCGGTGCCACGTGACGGTGTTCCGCTCGGCATCGTGCTCTCACTGCCGAACAACCGTCGCCGCGTCCTCGCCGAACTGCTCGAACTCGACGCGAGCGTTCGGGTGTCGGTCGAAACCAGTGCGACCGCGATAGCAGCGGAGACGGACCTCTCGGTCGGAACGGTCACTCGGTACCTCTACGAACTCGCCGAAGCGGGGGTGCTCGAACGGATACGCTCGGAAAACGGAACCCGGAGCGGTCGGCAACCGAGCAGGCTCGAACCGCGGTTCCCGACGCTCGTGTTCAGGGCGCTCGGCGAAAATTGATTCCTGTCTCCCCATCCTTGAAGGGACAACATTTATAATGAAAGTGTTTGATGTTTACAGCCAATGGCCTATTGCCAGTAAAAATGGCTGGGCTACTGAATGGACACGGTCATTCAGGCTTCAGAGACAGGAGGTAATCCAATGGAAACGAACGACACCTACGTCGGCTCGATAGATCAAGGAACGACAGGCACTCGGTTCATGGTGTTCGACCATGCGGGGACGGTGGTTGCGAACGCCTACGAGAAGCACGAACAGATTTACCCGGAACCGGGGTGGGTCGAACACGACCCGCTCGAAATCTGGGAGAACACACAGGGAGTCATCGAATCAGCGCTCGCGGAGGCGGGTATCGACGCTGACCAGTTGGCAGCTATCGGCGTGACGAACCAGCGCGAGACGACCCTTTTGTGGGACGCCGACACCGGCAAACCGGTTCACAACGCCATCGTCTGGCAGGACCGTCGAACGACCGACCGAATCGAGCAGTTGGAGAACGAGGGAAAGGCGGACGACGTTCGCGCGAAGACTGGCCTGCAACCCGACGCGTACTTCTCGGCGACGAAGGCCGAGTGGTTGCTGGACAACGCAGAACCTATCAAAACCCAACGCGCCCGCCCCGCGGATTTGCACGACCGGGCCCAAACTGGCGAAATTCTCTTCGGAACCATCGACTCGTGGTTAATCTACAACCTGACAGGCGAGCACATAACCGACGTGACCAACGCGTCACGGACGATGCTGTTCGACATCCACGAGATGGACTGGGACGACGAGTTGTGCGCGGAGTTCGGCGTCCCGCGCGAGATGTTGCCCGAAGTTCGTCCGTCGAGCGACGACGAAACGTACGGTTCGACCGATTCCGAGGGCTTCCTGGGCGCGGAGATTCCCGTCGCGGGCGCGCTCGGCGACCAGCAGGCCGCCCTGTTCGGCCAGACCTGCTTCGACGCGGGTGACGCGAAAAACACCTACGGAACGGGCAGCTTCTTCCTTCTGAACACGGGCAACGAAGCCGTCGAAAGCGAACACGGCCTGCTCACGACGGTCGGCTTCCAGCGCTCCGGCGAACCCGTGCAGTACGCGCTCGAAGGGTCCATCTTCGTCACGGGCGCAGCCATCGAGTGGCTCGTTGACATGGACCTCATCGAGGACGCCGGAAAGACCGAGAACCTCGCCCGAAGCGTCGATTCGACCGACGGCGTCTACATGGTACCCGCGTTCACGGGACTCGGTGCACCGCATTGGAACCAGCGCGCCCGCGGCACGCTCGTCGGCATGACGCGCGGGACGCGGAAGGAACACGTCGTCCGCGCCACGCTCGAATCCATCGCCTACCAGACACGCGATGTGGCAGAAGCGATGGAAGCCGACAGCGGCATCGAGGTCGAATCCCTTCGCGTAGACGGTGGTGCCGTCAAGAACAACTTCCTCTGCCAACTCCAAGCCGACATCCTCGGCACGGATATCGTCCGCCCAGTCGTGGACGAGACGACGGCGCTCGGGTCGGCCTACGCCGCCGGGTTGGCTGTCGGCTACTGGGAGACGGCCGACGAACTCCGAAACAACTGGCAAGTTGACCGCGAGTTCGAGGTGGGAATGTCGAGCGACGAGGCCGACGAGAAGTACGGCCGCTGGGAAGACGCCGTTGAACGCTCGCTCGATTGGGCGAACGACGGGGGTGCGTAGATGGCGAATCTTTCCTCACTCTGGGCGATAGAGATGCTCATCGCCGCTTTCGCCGGCGGCGCGTTCGGCGCGGCCGTCGGCGCGCTCCCGGCGTTCATCTTCACCGGCTTCATGGTGATTGCCGGTGAGGCAGCGAACGTCGCGGGACGCTATTTCGCCGCCGCTGGCCCCGGCAAGGCGGACCAACTCGGCGCGTTGGGAATCACGGGAGCCATCGCGTTCGGTCCCGTCTTCTCCCCTGCCATCAGCTTCGCGGGGGACGGCCGCGGCCGCCTACGCCGCGAAACGCGGCTACATGGAAACCGGCTTCGACTTCCACGAGGCGAAAAACATCGCCTTCGCGCAGGGGACGAAACCCGACGTGCTCATCGTCGGCGGCCTGTTCGGCATCCTCGGCTACTGGTTCGTCCAGTTGTCCACCATCTTCGGCATGCCCTACGACCCCATCGCGATGGGCGTCGTGCTCTCCGCCGTGGCCCACCGCCTCGTGTTCGGCTACAGCATCATCGGCAACGCCAAGAAGGGAATTCTGAACATGTCTCCCTTCGAGTCCGAGGACCGACGAATCATCGGTGAACCGGCAGTGGACGGCGGGGAATCTGACACCGGCGGTTCGCCCGAAACCGACGGTGGAACGGTGGCAAGCCGGTTCCTCGTCGAACCGTGGTTGCCCCACCAGTACAAGTGGGCGAACGTGGCGACGCTCGGTCTCGTCGTTGGGATTCTGGGGGCGTACACGGCCTACGAGACGGGAAGTCCTTTCCTCGCGTTCGGTATCAGCGCGGCCAGCCTTGTCTTCCTGAACTGCGGCGTCGAGCGAATGCCCGTCACCCACCACATGGCTCTCCCGGCGAGCACCGCTGCGCTGGCGCTCGCCCCGGCGGGCATGAACGTCTCGACGGCGTCCCCGGCCGCGATTCAGGCCCAAATCCCGCTCCTGACGGCGCTCGCCGTCGGAGCGGTCTTCGGCGTCATCTGTGGCCTGTTCGGCGAGGCGTTCCAGCGCGTCTTCTACTCCCACGCCGACACGCACATGGACCCGCCCGCCGCGAGCATCGTCTTCGGCACCTTCGTCGTCGCGATTCTCGCCGCGCTCGGCGTCTTCCCGCAGAGCGCATGGGTCGCGTCGCTCGGGATGTAATATCGATTCTCGTTTTCAAAACCGACCTGCGTTTTTTCGCTCGAGAGAACCGCGAACGCCGAACCTAAGTGCCGAACCGTCGAACTTCCGCCATGGTTCCACCGCTCGTTCTCGACATCGACGGCACGATGACCCGACCGGACGACTCAATCGACCCACGATTTTTCGAGTTGCTCCCGGACTGGGACGCCCCAGTCGTCATCGCTACCGGCAAGGCGTTTCCCTACCCCGTCTCGCTCTGTCACTTTCTGCAGATTCCGGAACTCGTCATCGCCGAAAACGGCGGCATCGTCCTCGCCAACGACGAAATCACGCGCAACGGCGACGGTGACGCCGCCCGCCGGGTTGCCGAGGAGTATCGCGAGGCTGGCCACGATTTGGGCTGGGGCAAGGTGGACTTGACCAACCGCTGGCGCGAGACGGAAATCGCCGTCCGGCGTGACCAGCCGCTCGGCCCGCTTTCGGAACTGGCCAGCGAGTACGGGCAGGAAGTCGTGGACACCGGCTTCGCCTACCACGTCAAATCCTCCGGCGTGAGCAAGGGCATGGGTATCAAAGCCGTCGCCGAACTACTCGGCCGGGAGTTGGAGGAGTTCGTCGCCATCGGCGACTCGGAAAACGACGTCTCGACCTTCGGCGTCGTCGGCGAAAGCTATGCAGTGGCGAACGCCGACGAGAAGGCCAAACGGGCCGCGGAGACCGTTATCGAAGGGTCGTACTCCGACGGCACGATTTCGATTTTGGAGGAGATTCGAGAATTGCCTAGCGAGTGAACAACTTCGATAGGTTGTAAGCACAAACGTTCACAAGTATTTGCCACGAAACGACTCCGGTTCTGCTGGTGCGACAGCAGCGAGTACAATGACGGTTTTCGAGGTCTGCTTCCCAGTAACTGCAACCACAAACCAACCAGAATTCTCTCGTCGTGAAATCTTATCAAGCACTGCGCTTCGTGGCGAACGTTGTCAAAAATCGCGTTTCTCAAACTGCTCTCAAATCCCCATTCCTGTTCGCTTACGCACGTTCAACGCGGGGCGAAGCCATGCGGACGAAGTCGAAGAGGGCGTGGCGTTTCAGGAGGGCGAAGCCGGCGAAGATGGCGGCGAAGCCGATGACGGTCGTGCTGGCGACCAGTTCGCCAAGGAACAACCAGCTGAGGAGAGTAGCGACGACGGGTTCGAGGTAGCCGACGAGGTTGAGTTCGGTTGCGCCGATGGAGTCGAGCAGGTGGAAGTAGATGAGGAAGGCGACGACGCCGGAGACGAGCACCAAGTAGCCAAGCGATGCGATGGCGGGAATCGACCAGTCGATGGCGGCGGGTGACTCGCCGGAGGCGAAACTGACGCCGTGAATGATGATGGAACCGAATAGCATCGACCAGCCCTGCAGTGCAGGAATCGAGACGCTCGTCTCGAACGGTTGGCTCAGCACCGAACCCAAAGCGAAACTCGCAGCGGCGAGGAAGACGAGGACAATACCGACCGCGTCCGTCGAGAAGAGATTCGCGGAGGTCGGGTTGGCGACGATGGCGACACCTGCGACGCCGAGCACCAAACCGAGCGCACCGAATGGGGAGATGTGTTCGTCGGTGAAGAGAGCGCTAGCGAAGACTGCCGTAAGCACTGGGGAGAGACTGACGATGACGGCCGCGAGCGCGACGGGGACGTGCTCCTGTCCGAGATAGAGCAGGCTGTGATGACCCGCGATGATGAATGCGCCAATCGTGGCGATGGCAAACACGTCACCGCGCGTCCGGGGCTTCCAGCGGTCGGTGGTGTACACCGCGTAGCCGAGGATGAGCAAGCCAGCCACGTCGTAACGAACCGCCGCGAACAACAGCGGTGGGAAATGATTCAGCCCAACGTCGATAGAGACGAACGAGCCACCCCAGAACAGGGCCAACAATCCAAACATCACACCATTTATCGGAAGGTATCTTCCAAGTTTCGTCGCAATCATAGATTTCTATCCAACCGTAATCGGTGCGTCTTGTTAAACCCTTCTACAAAGCACAGCGTTGTAACTGAATCACATACAAAGTATATTGAGACGGTTGGACGAAATTCGTAGTATTGAATCATTATGGACTTTTATTCTCCAACAACGATTTCACAACCGTATTTCGACCGTCGTGATGCGTCTGCCGAATTCGAGATATTAAGTATGGCCGATGTATAGTTCGGAATCAATGGACGAACGCGACGTTACCCTACTCAAGGCCATTTCGGATTTGGAAACCGGCAGTCCCGAGAAGCTCCACGAGGAAACGGACATTCCCGTCTCGACGATTCACTACCGGTTGAACAACCTGCGCGAGGCGGGCGTTATCGAAAACGACCTGTACGACATCGACCTCGAACAGTTCGGACTCGGCGTCACCGTCGTCGTGGAAGTGTTCGCCGATTACACCGGGCCGTATTCGGATTTCGGTGAAAAGATTCTGGATATCGAGGGCGTCACACAGGCGTACTTCACGATGGGCGAAACCGACTTCATCGTCGTCGCCCACCTCACCGGGCGCGAGATGGTCGAACGGCTTATCGGGGATTTCGAGCGCATCGAGGAAGTCGACCGGACGAACTCGACGTTCGTCATCTCCACGCTCCGTGACTCCCACCGCGTGCTCCAGAGCTACAGTTTGGACACCTTGCTGGACGAACTCGCGGAAAAGTAAGCTCACGGCTCACTGGTCACACGGTTACACCGTCCCATCGCTTCCACTGGTCGCACCGTCGCCGTGCTGTTCGTCACTGCCGGTCGAACAGCACGCCGAGCGCGACGCTCGGTCGGGCACGATACACGGGAGGGGGCTAATCGTGGACGTATCCGTCGGCTTGGATTGGAAGGTGACAAGGATAATTCTGTCTCCCCGCGTCGAACGAAACCCCGAAACCCCCGCCACTCCTACGCCGAGACATGATTCGAAACATCGCGGCGGGCGTTCAGGCCTTCACCAGCAACGCGTTCCTCGTGGACGGCGAACGAACCGTCCTCGTGGACACCGGGTCGAACTTCGACGCCGTCGAACGCATTGAGGCGGAAGTGGACGACCTCGACGCGGTCATCATCACCCACACCCACCCCGACCACGTCGGCAATCTGGAGACGGTCAAAGACACCTTCGACGTCGAAGCGTTCGGCTTCGACACCGACCAACCTGGCGTCGATGTCGCCATCGAAGACGGTGGAACCGTAAAAATCGGCGACGACGACTACCTCGCGCTTCACACGCCGGGACACAAGAACGACCATCTCTCGCTTCTACGCCGAATCCCCGGAACTCCTGTTCGCTGGCGACCTCATCTTCCAGAACGGCGGTTTCGGCCGCACCGACCTCGAAGAAGGTGACCGTCGCGTGCTCATCGAGAGCATCGATTACGTCATCGACACCGTGGACGACGACTTGGAAGAGATGCATGTCGGCCACGGGCCGAGCATGACGAACGACCCGTACCACGATGTCGAATTGGCATCACAGGCCGCGCGGATGCGGTGAGAAATCGGGTTTCGACGGAAAATCGAGTTACAGAAGCGTCTCGTACGCGTCCCCGTACACTGACGCGATTTTTTCGGGGTCGTTCCGCTCCGCTTTCGCCAGTGGTTCCAACGTTATGGTTTCGGTCGGGTCGAGCAGGCTCACGACATCCTGTACCCGTTTTTCCATCGTTCCGTCGTGCACGCTGCTGTCGGCGACTTCACAGGCCTTGGCGTAGCGTGCGCCGTCGTAGATTCGGACGCGGCGGGGTTCGACCACGGCGACGGCCTCGAACTCCACGCCGCGAATCGGCAGGGCGATGTCGCTGTAGGATTCGACGACCGCGCGCTCTTCGGTTCGAATTCGCTCCGCGAGCGCCTGAAAGTGCGGGAGATAGCGCCGTTCCGTTTGGTCGTTCAACTCCTTGAGCGAATCCACGACGACCGCATCCGAGAGCGGGAGGTTCTCGCGCACGGCATCGGGAACCGAGACGGTGCCGTTGACCACGAACCCTTCGCCGACGCGGTCCACGAGGAATTCACGGCGGGATTGGCCGAGCAGTCCCTTTCCGGGGCCGGGTGATGGAACCCACAGTCGGTGCACCGGATTCAGGTCCTCGGGCGCGGGAGTGCCCGCGCTCGCGTCGGCAAGTCGCTTGGCGTCCTTGCCGTACAGTCGCCCCTTGGAGAGGGCACGCATGGCGTCGTCGTGGTCGAACCAGAAGTCGTTGCCCGCTCGGGGTTTGAATCCGACCGCGTCGTAGTGAGCGAGCAGTCCAACTGTGAACGTCGTCTTTCCAGCGTCCACACGGTCGCTTCCGGCGACGAGAATCGTCATGTCCTCAATCCTCATTCCTTCAGTCCGTAGTAGCCCGGTTCCTCGTCGCTCGGCGGTTCGGCGACGACGAGGTCCTCGGAGTTGCGCATCACCCACGGAATCGCCCAATCCAACAGCACCTCCTCGGTTTCCACGTCTATTTCGGCGTCCGCGTCGAGACCCTGCAGGAGGCGGGCGATTTCGTAGACCGAGTACATCTTGTCTTCGTCGAGCAGTTCGTCCGGTTCGTAGAAATCACACGGATACAACTGCTCGAACTCGTCTTTTGACTTGGGCATACGCGCCTCTACGTCCGTCTGGCCGTAAAACCTCCCGAATCGACGCGCGTCCGCGAACTATCTTCTCACTCACAACTCTATAAATATAATAAACGAGTATTATATCCAAGTTTTTATAATGGGGCGTTCAAGATAGAAAATGTCATGCATGAGGAATCGGGGAGCGAGACGAAAGAAGCCCTCGTCTCGGCCTTCGCCGAGTTTGGCGGTCATTATCTGCGGGACATCTGGTTGTTTGACCAGCAGGACTACGAAATGCTCTTTCTCCGTGAGGATGTCGCGGAGAAACTCGAAGTCGTCGATGTAGAGAAGTTCGTTGACAACGAGCGATTCGGATTCATCACTCGGGATACCTACGATCAACTCTACTACGCCACCTATCAGTACACGGTCCGGGGGTTCACCGACTTCGAGCAGTTCCGGATGTTCTTCGACGACGACGAGCGAAAGGTCGGTATATTCGCCAGTCTTGACCAGCAACCCGGCGGCTACGAGTACGAATCGCTCTTCCAGCACATCACCGACATTGCCTCTGGTTACGAGGTTCCAACGGTGACACCCCACGAGGAATCGAGATAGCAGTCGCTCGTTCGGTGGTTTCAAAAAATATCGGTGCGTTCGGTCCTATTCGTACCGCGACACGACGTTGTCGTACTGTTCTGCGACGTTGTCCCAGTCGACCACTTCGAAGAAGTTGCCGATGAAGTCGCCGCGGTCCGGACCATAGTCGTAGTAGTAGGAGTGCTCCCACACGTCTACCGCGAGAATCGGGTGGCTACCCCAGAGTGCGCCTTGGTCGTGCTTGTCAACTTTGACGTTGCGAAGCTGTTTGGCGACGGGGTCGTAAACGAGGAGTGCCCAGCCACCTGCGGCGCTCGCGGCGGCCTCGAATTCGCCCTTCCATCCCTCGTAGGAACCGAAGTCCTCCTCGATGCGGTCGGCGAGTTCTCCTTCGGGTTCGCCGCCGCCGTTCTCGTCCATGTTCTCCCAGAAGAGGGTGTGGAGGTAGTGACCACAGCCGTTGTGGGTCACGTTACCCAGCGCACCCGCCGTGCTGGAGTAATCCCCGGATTCACGGTTCTCCGCGAGGGTCTCCTCGGCACTGTTGAGGCCGTTTACGTAGCCCTGATGGTGCGTATCGTGGTGCCACGTGAGCACCTGTTCGGAGATGTGGGGTTCTAGCGCGTCGTAGTCGTACGGGAGCGGTGGTAATTCCGCGTTCGATTTTTCTGGCATATATGTATTACCTCCACTAACTATATCTCTCCTTAGCCTGTTAAACCTTGAGGAGATGTTAGCTAACACACGACACAATGCGTCGGCAAAATATTCCGACTTCGGGACGGCGTTCCGGCCGCTACGCGCTTCGTCGTAGCCCGGCGGCTACATACTGCTCGCTTCGTCGTAGCGCTCTTCCACGTCGTCCCAATTGACGATGTCCCAGAAGTTGTCCACGTACTCGCCACGGTTGTTCTCGTACTGGAGATAGTAGGCGTGTTCCCACACGTCCAGTACGAGCAACGGGGCGGTCGGCGGTGACTGATTCTGGTGGTTCTCGGCCATGGTTACGAGGGGCATGTCCGAGGCGTAGTCGTAAACCAACATTCCCCATCCGGAGCCTTCGACACCTTTCGAAGCCTCCGAGAAGTGAGTCTTGAACTCCTCGAACGACCCGAAGTGTTCATCCAGCGCGTCAGCGAGGTCGCCACCCGGTTCGCCACCCCCATCCGGGGACATATTCTTCCAAAAGATGGAGTGGTTGATGTGCCCCGAGAGGTTGAATGCGAGGTTCCGTTCGACGCCTTTCACGTCCCCCCAGTCGTCGTTCTCCCGCATTTCATCGAGTTTGTCGAGCGCCGCGTTCGCACCGTTGACGTAGCCCAGATGGTGTTTGTCGTGATGCAGTTCCATAATGCGCGCATCGATACTCGGTTCGAGCGCGTCGTAGCTATACGGTAAATCCGGTAGTTCGTACGTTGCCATTGATAACTCCCGAAGAGGGGTCAACGGACGTGATGTTAAGTGTTGAGGCGACAGCGAAAAGTAGTGCGAGATATCGATGTTGCTGCAGGAATTCCGGGCATGGCTTCCGAGTGGTCGTCCTCGAACGTCACCCACCGTTCGCTACAAAGAGAGGTGGTTGATAGTTCTGCGATTACAGCGACAGCAACTGAAATCGCAGGAAACCCAGAAACAACGCATCACAGCCCTAATCGTTACTCAAAGCCGAGCGAGCGGTTCGAGGAGAGGTCGTGCATGATCGACGACCCTTGTTCGACGAACTCGTAATCGGGGTCAGTGAGAAAGACATCTCCATCTTCAACGCTAATCTCGATTTCGTCCAACACGGCGTCTTCGCAGGGACCGTAGGTGCAGACGCCGGAATCAGCTTCGAACAGCGCGCCGTGTTTCCCACAGACGAGTTCGCCATCGCGCATGCTCGCGCCGTCGCCCTTGTCGAGGCGCACGTCGGTCCAGTGCTGGCAGTAGTTTCGCCACGCCCGTACGTCGCCGTCGTGGGAGACCAGAATCGCTTCTTCCTTGTCGAAGCCCTCCCGAACCGTGAACAGGAAGGTGGTATCGTCGGGAATCTCCTCGATTTTGGCGATTCGGCTATTCTCGTCCATCACTCACGGATTTTCGCCGACGGCGTTTGAGCGTTTTCAAACGGAACGATACTGCTGTGATTCGACCAGCGCGTCGAACGCGGCGGCGAGTTCAGTGGTGACGGGGTCGCTGCCCTCTCTTTCGTTCCCATCTCTGCTTTCGCTCCCCCGTCCACTTCCGATTTCGATGTCGTCAACACGGGCAAGTGGGCGGAGTTCCCACGTCGTGTTCGTCAGGAACGCTTCGTCGGCGCGCCGAACGGCGTCGGATTCATAGCGCCCTGTCTCGGTCGGGATTCCGGCGTCGTTGGCGAGCGACAGGACGACATCACGTGTGATTCCGGGGAGTACGGGTCCGGCAAGCGACGGCGTGTGAAGGGTGCCGTCGCGGACGAAAAACAGGTTGCTCGTCGCACCTTCGGTCACCGCGCCCGTCGAGTCGAGCATGATGGCTTCGTCGGTTTCAGTACCTAGTTCAAGCCGGGCGAGGACTCCGTTTAGGTAGTTGTGTGTCTTTGCATGGGCGGGAAGCGCCGCGTCAGGTACGCGACGTGTCTCCACGATATTCGCTGTTGCTGGGTCGTCCCAGACGGGGGTGCCCTCGATTCCACCGCGTGGGAGTTCCGAGACCATCACGACGACCGTCGGGTTTTCGACCGGGCCGGGCGAGAGCTTGCCGGGTTGGATACCCCGCGAAATCGAGAGCTTCACGTAGGCCTCCCGAAGGTCGTTTGCGTCGAGCGTGTCGTGGATTCGGCCCCTCAGTTCCGCGTCGGACATCCCGTGGTCGAGCGCGAGCGCGTCACAGGTCGCCTGCAAACGTTCGAGGTGTGCCTCCCACTCGAACACCTCTCCACCGTACGCACGCAGGGTTTCGAACGCCGCATCGCCGTACATGAATCCGCGGTCGCGGACGCTCACCGTCGCCTCGTCGGCGGGGACGAGGTCGCCGTTCACGTGGTAGTCCATCGGCCCTCCGAGTTAGATTCTCCCTCCGAGTTAGATTCTCCCTCCGGTTCACACAGTTCACAGAAGTTTCGAACGAGCTGTTTTCCCTTGTCGGTGAGGATGCTTTCGGGGTGGAACTGCACGCCGACGTGCGGCAAGGTCGCGTGTCGAACGCCCATTACGATACCCCGCTCGTCGGCCGTCCGTGCTGTCTCGGTCAGCGCCCCCGGAAGGTCGCCGTGTTCGACAGCCAGCGAGTGATACCGCCCGACTTCGAACGGGTCGGGCAATCCTTCAAAAATTCCCTGCCCATCGTGTGTCACCATCGATGGTTTGCCGTGAACGATTTCGGGTGCGTGGCCCACCCGCGCGCCGTGTGTTGCACAGAGCGCCTGATGGCCCAAACACACACCGAGCGTGGGATACACGGTTTCGGAGAAGACGGCCATCGAAACCCCCGCATCCTCCGGCGTCCCCGGTCCCGGCGAGACGACAATCCCGTCCGGATCGAGGTCACGGATACCAGCCACGTCAATGACGTCATTCCGCCGGACTATCACCTCGTCGACGAACTCGCCCAAATACTGGACGAGGTTGTAGGCGAACGAATCGTAGTTGTCGATGACCAGAATCATTTCCGTGGGTGTTCTCTACCCTGCCGGTTGGCAGTCACACACGTAAAACCTGACCCTTCTCTCTGGGCGGGTTTGACGACGTTTGTGACGAAAAATGCGGTTCGTATTGTAATCACCGAGTGGCAATGAAAAGCCAGAATGATTTCGTAGCGGGCGGCTTTGGCGGGATGAAAATATCGTGGAGTGGTAGCCGTTCGAGTCGCCTCGACCGGGTTGCTAGACAATCTCACGGTTGCACAACGATTATTATGTTTGCCAAAATACGTGAGAATACACCCAACTGACCGAATCCGAGTGACCATCATGACTACCACCACCCAATCGCGTTCACTGCACGCCGTGCTCGTTGAAGCCGGGGTGTCCGCGTTTGGGATTTCCGCATGGATGGCTCTGTATGGCGCATCCAAAGCGAATATCCCATGCGGACGCGACGGGTGGTATGGTCTGACGGATGTTCACCGCATTCGGACTGCACCCACGCTCGTCGCGTAAGGCGGACGCCACTGCCACCGACGGCGGGTGCTTTCTTCGATATTCCACAATCGAGGAGCCCCGACTCCGCGTGGGTCCGGGCCACCAGTTGGCTCTTTTTGACCCCCTTCCGTCCGGCATTGGCGTTCTCTCTGACCAGTGTGAGGGTTGGGTACCACGAATCGCCGTGCTCGGAACGGGTACGGCTCTTCGACCGTCCGCAATTCGGTGAGTCGTCGCCCGACGACCCGCCGTGAGAGGCTTCGTTAGCGAACGCCCAGAGACATCGCTCGGCACTGTCCGAGTAACGCTCGTCCCATATCACCCTCTCAAATCCAATCCCGTTCCGTCGCTCCCGTCGGGTAGTGGTCTACCCCACTCGCGTTGCTGCCGGAATCGGCAGCCTGTGGGTGTCGCGCGTTCGATTCGCGCGGGAGTAGTATGTCACAGGCACTCCATCCAGTGACGGTCACTGCTGAACTGACGGTGTTAGTTCCGCGTGGAACCGATGGTACACTCACGACGGCGGCGCGACATGTGCTCACGAAGATCGACTCCGTTCGGACTGTCCACGACGTTGCACACGCGGGATTCCGCCCCCGAGCGACGGATATCGTGGTCGATGTCGTCGCCGAACTGACCGTCACTGGAGCCGACTCGGAGCGCATCGCAACCGCTCTTCGGGATGGGTTCGGCGTCCGTTCGGTCGCTGTCACCGGAATCGAAACGGACCGCTAAAATTCAGTGTAGCTCGACGATGCCGGAGCCGCGGACGACGACGGTGTAGCCGCCGTAGTCGAATTCGACGCTGGTAACGCTCGGAACCCGCCCGTCATTGTTGGGCGCGAAGAAATCGTTCAAGGCGTCGGGGTCGATTCGCTCGTACAGCGGTGCGATGTTCCGCAAATCCACGTTCTCCTGTTCGGAGACGGAGCGGATGACCGCCTCGCTCACTCGTTCGTCCTCCCGAACAGTAAACTGTCGCGGGGGGGATTTCGTCGGTATCGTCGGTTCTGGGGATGTCAGCTGGTTTTCCGGAGACATATTTCGGCTACTGTTTGGTGGCAACGACATTGTATAAAAAACCCCAACATCTGGACTGAGCCGCAATATATAGTGTATATCGCGGATACAGAGTATACCGTATCGAACAGTTTAAATTAGTAGACTTTCAACAGTTCAGAAAATCCACCATTTTGCATAAATATATACCGTATACAATGCCATAATTAGTATGGACTCCGGATTAACCGATGAAGACTTCAGACAAATCAAACGGTTCATAGAGACACCGCGTCACGAGCGAACGCCGGACCTCCTCCGACGAGTCGCACAGACGAAGCGTGACGACGACCACGAGGAGAAACGAGACGCATAGCAAACATCGCATATCCACTCACGGATTCATCTATCGTCCCGCGACTGCTGCCGAACACAACTCTTCGAACGCTCGGTCGCCCGCGAGCTGCTTGCGTTTGTGCCTTTCACCGGTACTTCCTTGAACCAGCCGGTTTATTCTTCCAGTATGTACGACAACGTGTTGGTTCCGACGGATGGAAGCGATGTTTCCGAGAAAGCGGTTGAGCACGCGATTCACCAGGCGAAACAGGACGGCGCAACGCTTCACGTCCTCCACACCGTCGATGCAGACACGCTTCCGTCGTCAGTCAGTTCGATAAGTGTTGACGATGAGTTCAAGCAGATGGGGGAGGAGATAGTGGACGGGGTCGTCGAGCAGGCAGAAAACGAGGGTGTTGAGGCCGTGGGTACGGTCATCTCCGGCTCGTCGGCGGAGCAGATAGTCAAGTACGCGAGCGAAAACGATATCGACCTCATCGTCATGGGAACGCACGGACGTACCGGCATCGGTCGCGTCCTCTCGGGGAGTGTGACCGAACACGTCGTCCGGTCGGCGACCGTTCCAGTCCTTGTTATCCACACCGAAGACCCGGAAGACGGTTCTGCCGACGACTAACGCTTTTTTCGCGGTCGGTGAATGGAGATCGGGATGCGACCGAGAACGGGGAGAATCTAACAATATCGAACTGGACGCGCTTGGAAGTGACGAATCATAATTATTATTTTGGGAAACGGAGTTTTACCCCCTCCAGTGACCTAAATCGGTACATTTAGGGGACGAAACCCGAATGACACACAGCATGATGGATACTGTATCTCGGGACCGACGTGTTCCCTGCTATTATACAACAACGTCGGCACCGACAGTCGAAGCCACGGTCGTCGGTAGAGGTGACACCTGATGGACTACGGTCTTATCGCGGCAGTGGCGATTTTTATCCTCACATACGCGCTCATTATCAGCGAGCGTATCGATCGCTCCACCGTCGCGATGTCGGGTGCCGCCGCAATGGTGCTGCTCGGCATCGTCTTCAACTTCTACAAACAGGAGGAGGTCATCAGTGCCATCGACTGGAACACCATCGGTCTCCTGCTCGGGATGATGCTCATCGTCGGAATTTTGGAAGAGACCGGTTTGTTCGAGGCATTGGCAGTGTACGCTGCGAAAGTCTCGCGTGGGAACTACTACTACATGATAGTTCTCTTCAGCGTCCTCACGGCCATCGGGTCGATGACCATCGACAACGTCACGACGGTCCTCCTCGTCGCGCCGGTGTCGCTCCGTATCTGTGACGACCTCGGGGTTGACGCCAAGCCCGTGTTGCTCATGGAGGCGACGTTCGCCAACATTGGCGGTGTCGCAACCCTCGTGGGTGACCCACCGAACATCATCATCGGGAGCGCGGCGGGGCTCACCTACGTTGACTTCCTCGTCAATCTGATGCCCGTCGTCCTCCTGAGCATGGTGCTCACCCTCATCGCCTTCCGGTTTTACCTCTCGGACAAGATTCAGGCGGCGAACGAGAAAATCAAGCAGCGGACCACCGAAAACAGCATCCTCGACCACGAACCGCGGGAGCAGGTCAAAGACTGGGGACTCCTCTATCGGAGTCTTGCGGTTCTCGTCCTCGTAACCCTCGGGTTCGCCTTGCAGGGAATCACCGGTCTCGAACCTGCGACCGTCGCGTTGGTCGGTGCCTCGTTGCTGTTGCTCATCGCCAATCAGGACATGGAGGAGATGGTCTCTCGTGTCGAGTGGACGACGTTGCTGTTCTTCGCGGGACTGTTCGTCGTCGTCGATGGTATCGCCAAAACCGGCGTCCTCACCTCGGTTGCGAAGGCGATTGCAAGCTTGAGTACGAGCCACTACTCGGCATCGATTATCGTCCTGCTCCTCTCGGCCGTCGGGTCGGGAATCGTGGACAACATCCCGTTCACCGCGGCCATGATTCCGGTCATCCACTCGATGAACTCGACACTCGGACTCCAGGGTAACGAACTCTGGTGGGCACTCGCAATGGGTGCCGGATTCGGTGGGAACGCGACGTACATCGGCTCCTCTGCGACCGTCGTCGCCGTCAAAATCAGCGAGCGTCACGGCGACCCGATTACGTTCCGCTACTGGTTGCGGTACGGAACGGTCATCATGCTCGTGACCGTCTTCACCGGAATGTTGGACCTCACTGTTCGGTTCGTCGTCCTGTCGTAGCGTTTTCCGCCCGTCCGTCTCTATCCGTTTTCTCGCTTCTATCCGTCCTGTTTTTCATCGCTGCTTCCTTCCTCATCCACAGCACCGACGAACGCCACATCCATCTTCCGCGCCGACCGCGAAATCATGTGTGCGCCGGTCGGGGCCGTGATGAACAGGAAGACGATGCCCACGAGCGAGGGAATGTCCGGCCCGAACGGACCGAAGTGGACGGCACCGGCGAGGAAGATGGAGGCCGCGCCGAGCGTCGTCGCCTTCGTCGTGGCGTGCAGCCGATTGTACACGTCCGGGAGGCGGATGAGACCAATCGTCCCGACCGTGAGGAAGAAACAGCCGATAACGACGAGCACGATTTCGACCAGTCGTGAGACGAACACGAGCGAATTCATCGGATAACGTCACCTCCGATGACGTACTTGGCGACGGCGATGGTGCTGACGAACCCGACGATAGCCAGTTCGAGTGCTATCAGCACGTAAAACCCTCGGTCAGCCAGCAAGGCGACGAGCACTGCGATAGCAACGACGTTCGTCGCCACGGTTTCCAACCCGACGACGCGGTCGGGAGCGGTCGGTCCGTAGATGACTCGGTAGCTACAGACGAGCGTGAGCACGCTCGTGAGGACGAGCGCGACGGTGAGCACGGCATCGTAGGCCTGTGCAACCATCGATAGTTCACTCATCGCCCTGCCCTCCAATTTTCTCATCTCCATCTCCGGACGACGGTGCGAACGTCGGCGATTCGCCGAAGATGACGAACGCGTACTCCTCCCACGTGCGGACGGACTCAACGAGCGCCTCCTTGTTACCGTCGATACTGTGGACGGCAAGGGAGTGGTCCTCCTCGTCATAGTCGATGGTGAGCGTACCGGGCGTGAGTGTGATGCTATTGGCGATGGTTGTGATGGCGGTATCGCTTCGAACTCTGAGCGGGACCTCCACGACCGTCGGATTGATCGGCATCGACGGCGAGAGTGTGCGTTTTGCAACGTCAAAGTTGGAGACGACCAATTGTTTGAGGAACGTCCACAGATAGCCGAGGACGTACCGAAGCGTTCGGGGTTGCCAGACGAGCGGGCTTTTGGGCGCGTAGAATCGGCGTAGCGAGTAAGAGATGACGAGTCCGACGCCGAGACCGAGGACGAACTCGATTACTATCCCTGAGACCGTGAGCGTTGCACCCCGGACCAACATCCACAGAACCGCCAACGCAACTCCCTGCAGCACCCATCGGCGCGTCATCGGCCCACCTCCGCTAGGTGCACGCCGTTCACGTAGGCACCTGTCTCGGTTGCGGCCCGGGCGGCCGCGTGTGCAGCGAGGGAGACCAGTTCGAAACCGAGACCGAGCGCAACCACCAGCGCCGCAAGACTCACGACGACGCTTAACTGAACGGCGAGAGTCCGTCCGGCGGTTGCGTCAGGTTCGATAGTTGACCGGGTGCCCCAGAAGACGGCATTCCACACTCGCGTGGTGTACGCGATGGTGAGAATTGCGCCGACGAGCGTGACGGCAAGCGCCAGGGTGCCACCGATGGGGTTCGCCGTGAGCACCTGCACGGCCACGCTGAAGACGAACAGTTTCCCGAAAAAGCCGAGAAGGGGCGGAACCCCGACGAGGGCGAGCATGCCGACGAATGCACCGCCCGCGAGGGACGGCCGCCACGACGCCACCCCGCCGAGGTGTTCGAGTGACGAGCTTCCGAACGCCGTCGAGACGACGCCGCTGGTGAGGAAGAGCAGACTCTTCGACAGCGCATGCGCCGCGGAGTAGACGAGCGCCGCGACGACGCCGAGCGTTCGCAACTTTGGATCGGGGACCGCGGCCGCCACCGCGAGCGGGAGGATGATGAAGCCAACTTGCCCGATAGAGGAGTAGGCCAGTAGTCGGTCGAGTTCGTCACTGCTGACGGCTGCAAGGCCGCCGTAGATGATGCTTGCGGCGGCAGTGATGAACAGGACGGGACCGAAGAACGAGAGCATCGACTCCCCATGTAGCCAGGGACCGTCCACCGGGAGTGACGCGGTCGAAAACACCGTGAAGTAGAGACGGATGATGGCGTAGACGCCGACTTTCTTCACGACACCTGCGAGGACGGCAGTGATGGGTGTCGGTGCGACGGCGTACGCGTCAGGAACCCAGAAGTGAAGCGGCACTAGTCCCGCTTTGAGCGCGAACACCACGAACAGCAGGGCGGCGAGTCCAAGGATGGGAGCGGTGTCGATGCCGTACGTGGCAGGTTGAGCGAGGCGTCGAGCGATGTCGGCCATGTTGAGCGTCCCGGTCGTGGCGTAGAGTCCCCCGATGCCGAGCAGCATGACCGCGCTCCCGACGAGGTTGAGGACGACGTAGGAGAGGGCCACCCGCGTTTGTTCGGGGCCGCTGTAGAACAGCACGAAGACGTAACTCGCCATGAGCATGACCTCGAACCAGACGAACAGGTTGAACACGTCGCCCGTCAGGAACGACCCCGTGACGCCGAGGACGAGGAAGTGATAGAGCGGGTGGAACGAGAGGCGCTGGCCATAGGGCTGGATGGAAACGACGGCGAAGACGAGTGCCGCGAGCGTAACGACCGCTGCGATGGCGAGCATGAAAACTGACAGCGCGTCGGCGACGAGTGAAATACCGAATGGGGCGGGCCAGTTCGACACTTGGTAGACGAGGATGCGAGGCGTCGAACCTGCGGGGAGAACGACGCGGGCGAAGAGCGCTGCGACGGCGACGAGGTAGCCGACGCTTCCGAGGAGGCTGACTCCTTGTTGGAGACGAAGGTGACGGCGAAGCAGCAACGTGAGGATGGCCGTACAGAGTGGCACGAGGAGGGGTGCCGCGACGATTGGGTCAGTCATGATTCCCTCCCAGTACCGCGACATCGATGGTTCCGTTCTCTTGGTAGGTGCGGTAGGTCAACACCAGTGCCAGCGTCGTCGTCGCAAAGCTGATAACGATGGCAGTCAGGACGAGCGCTTGGACGAGTGGGTCGGTCACACCAGCACCCGCTCCGTGCCCGTGACCGCTGAGAATCGGTGCGCGGCCGGAAAGCCCGCCCATCGAGATGAGATAGACGTTCGTCGCTTGGCTGATGACGGTAAGCCCCCAGACGACGCGAACGATATCGCGCCGGAGAATCAGGAACGTCCCGACGGAGAACAGTATCCCGAGGATGAGCGCAACCGCGAACTGCGGATGCACGGCTTCGGCGGCCGCCAGCGGTTCCGACAGCATCATTCCGCTCCCACCACCGCGAGTACCGTCAGTAGCGCCCCGACAACGGTGAGATAGACGCCAAAATCGAACGCGAAGGCGCTGGCGAATTCGAGGTCGTGAACGAGTGGGAGATGCTCGACGAACACCACGGCCTGGGTCAGAAACGGTGCTCCGAACAGGAGCGGAACGAGGCCGCTCCCGGCGGCAATTGCGAGGCCGAGCGCGAATACGGACAGGAACGCCGAAACCTGCCGGGTGCGCACTTCGCTTGTCCCGTCCCGCCCAACAGCCGACCCCGCGATGAGGTCGGTTTCGAGGAACGCCTGCCCGAAGACGACGTAGATGAGCGCGACTGCCGAGACGGTCATGACACCGGCGATGAACCCGCCGCCGGGGAGGTTGTGACCCTGAACGAGGAAGGCGATAGCCGTCACGAGAATCAGCGGAACGACGGTCCGCGTCACCGTCCGAGCGATGACCGTCGTGTCAGCGTCTTCGTTCATTGTGCCTCACCTCGTCCTCGCATGGCGATGAGTGTAAGCACTGCGAGTGCGGCCATCCCGATGACGCTGATTTCGCCCATCGTGTCGAATGCACGGAAATCGACGAGGATGACGTTGACGACGTTCAAGCCACCGCCGTAATCGAAGAGGAGGGAACCGTGCGTGTCCGGGACGCCAGCACGCTCAAGGAAGAAGGAGGCGATTGCCGCCTTCGGATTCGCCGCTGTCGTGAACAGAACAGTGAGGAAAACGGTGGCACCCACAGCGACGGACACCAAAACGTCTCGTGTCGCCGTCCAGCGGCCAATGGCTCCGGAGTACGCCGGGAGTTTCTCCAGTACGAGCAGGAAAATCACCAGGATGAGGGTCTCGGTGACCAGTTGCGTCATCGCCAAATCCGGCGCGCGTCCGAGAATGAAGAATATCGCAACCATGAACCCCATCACTGAGAGTGTGAGCACCCCCGCAAGGTGCGAGTCGATGACCGTGACGGCCACTGCTGCGACGACAGTCACCAGAAGGACGACGACGATTGGGACCGTCACTACGACTCCAGTTATGGACGGAATCACGGACGATGCCGCGGCGTATGCGCCAAGCGTGAGGACGGCGATGGTCGCAAAGAGCCAAACAGCGTAGGTTCGAAGTGGGCCTGTCCGGGCGCGGAGCGTCGTCGCCGTTCTCGGGTCGCTCAGCCCGTCCATCGCGTTGTCGTACCACCAGTCTACGCAGAGTGGGTCGATGGTGAGCAGGCGATTGATCGCCTCGTGAAGGTCGTCGTAGTACGGGTACGTGACGACGCCGAGACCGATGGTAATCGCACTCATCACGGCGGCCGGCGTGACGGCGGTCGGAAGGTGGTAGCTAAAATGGACCGCTTCAGCGTGCCCACTCGGTCCCGGTGGAAGCACGCTTTCGACGACGGTGCCGACAAAGTGGTTGAGCGCGGTCGGCGCGACGCCGAACGTATCCGTCACACCACCGAGGCTGATGAGTGCCGCAATGGTTCCGAGAATGACGGGGGGGAGCAGCATGGTGAGCGGTGGGCGGTGAACGTGGCCCAATCCAGCTGGTTTCTCGCCGAAAAACAGCATCATGAATCGTATCGAGTACAGAACGGTGAAGATGCTTCCGAAGACGGCGACGACCGGGAACAGCCACGCGAGGCCGCCGTGGACGTGGGCCGCGTGATAGGCGGCTTCGAACAGCAGTTCTTTCGAGTAGAACCCGTTGAACGGCGGGATACCCGCCATCCCGAGCGCGGCGATGACCGTGACAGCCGCCGTAATCGGCAGTTCGCGCCACAGTCCGCCGAGATGGTCGATTGTTCTGGTCCCTACCCCGTGGGCGATGATACCCGCGACGAGGAACAGCGCTGCTTTGAACATCGCGTGATTGAGGATGTGGAACGCACCGGCTTCGGCTCCGAACACAGAGGCGAAACCGAACCCGGCGATGATGAGTCCGAGGTGACTCGCCGTCGAGTAGGCTAACAACTCCTTGATATCGGTTGAAGCGACAGCGAGGATGGCCGTGACGGTCATCGTCACCAATCCAAGAATCGCGAACAGCAGCATCCAGTCCGGAATCGCGTGGATTTCTTCGGGGAGGAACAGCGGGCGGAACCGCCCGACGAGGTAGACCCCCGCCTTGACCATCGTCGCGGAGTGGAGGAACGCCGACACGGGGGTCGGCGCTTCCATCGCGTTCGGGAGCCAGATGTGAAGTGGGACTTGCGCGGATTTCGCCGCTGCACCGATTGCGATGAGCACCAGCGCGGGGACGAACAGGCCCGCCGCGTGGAGTTGCGCGTTCGTACTGGCGACGTTCGCGCCCGTGAGAACGCCGTGCGGTCCGAACATTGCAAACGTCCCCGTCACGTTCCAGATGAGGAGGAAGCCGACGAGCATGAACAGTCCACCGGAAACCGTGATGAGCATCGACTTGCGAGCGGCGTACTGTGCCGACTGCCGGTCGGAGTAGTGGCCGATAAGAACGAACGACGTGAGACTGGTTAGTTCCCAGAAGACGAACAGGGAGATGAGGTCGGCGGCGAACGCCACGCCGAGCATCGACCCCATGAACGCCAGCAGTGCCGTGTAGTATTTTGCCTTCCCCGGTTCGTCGTGCATGTATCGTCCGGAGTACGTCAGGATGAGGACGCCGACGCCACTGGCGAGGAAGCCGATGAGCAGCGAGAGTCCGTCCACGTAGAAACGAAGCGAGATTCCGAGCGAAGGAATCCACGGAAAGGAGACGGAAGCGTGTGTGCCGAGTAAGCGTGCGACCAGTCCGAAACACGCGAGCGCCACGGCTGCCGCGTAGTAGGCAGTCCGGTCACGGAGCACGCGGTAGACGAGCGGCGTCACCACCGCCGCTGCAAAGGGGAGCATCACCAGCACAAGCACGACGACGCTTGTCGAATTGGAGGGCGATTGCACGCTCGAACGTGGCGATGGATGGGCCTTAACAGTTCGCAAAGGGTGCAGTTTCGTGCACGGAGGGTTCGAATCAGCAGTTTCGATCCCGAACCTGTCGTCCGTTCGGGTCGAACTCCGGGTGGAGACAAGTAGTCAACTATATATTTCACAGCTTTGGAACTACTCGGGAGAACATTAGTTGCAGGATATATTTTCTAAAATACATTCAATTTTTTAAGAATTACCACATATTGGTGAGTGGCCATATACAGCCATATCTTTATATGGGAGTAGTAGAAAATCCTGTTACAACGCGCATACCATCCGAAGAAAGCAAATCCGAGTCGGGTTTAAAATGTCCCATTTCAGGTATTTAACCATATCTGTCGGAAAAATTACCGACGGGGGACAGTTCTGGTGGTGAGACCGCGCGTCGAAGGAGAAAACAAAAACATGACACTCAAAGAAACAGTAAATTCGAAGCTATCTGATAGCAGAGGTGTGAGTCCTGTCATCGGTGTGATATTGATGGTTGCCATTACGGTTATTCTGGCCGCTATTATCGGCACGTTCGTGATGGGTCTGGGGAACAATGTCGGTCAAGCGGCACCACAGGCGAGTATTTCGCTTAGTTCGACTGGTGATAATACTATCGAACTATCACACGATGGTGGAGATGCACTTCATTCTGACCGGACGAAGATAATTGTTGACTCTGGCAATACTCATATTGAATTCGCAAAGACTAGGCAGCGATAATGATCAAACCTTGACTGTTGGAGATACTGTTGCTATTAATACAAGTAATTCGAGTAGTGTGACAATTAGTGCCCCTTGGGACAGATATACTACCGACAGCAACGACGGTCCATTAGGCAACACGGTTACTGTCAAGCTTATCGACATGAAAAGCCAGAAAGTCATCTACAAGTCCGAAATAACAGTCTAACTCTACGCTTCCATCTTTTATTCGAACGAATCTCCCTCCCATTCATAGTGACACGACCGGCAAAGAGAAATCAAATTCTCCAGCCGATTCGCTTTCTCATAGCTCTCAAATTTTCTCCTCTTCCTTAAATGATGGACGTGCAGTCCTTCCCCGTACTCATTTCGATGCTTCTGATCCGAAATTCCACAGTCTTGGCAGACGTACCCGTCCCGTTCCAGAGCTAACTTCCGCTGTTTCGACCAGTTTGGACCATAGTCAAGTTCTCCATCAAGAACACCGTGTTCTTTGTTAACGCTAAGACCTGCCGCACGAAGCGCGTCATTCCACGAACCGAACGCCCGAAGATAGGGAAACGCAGAGAATTTTCCATGTTCTTCTAACTCTGCAATCGTAGGTGTAGAATCGAGCTTATCGGCTAATCGTTGTAGCTCTACCGTCAAATCCACATCCGGTGTTCCAAAGTCGTATTCTGGGTCGATTCCGGCGACCTCATGAGCGTGCTCCCAAGAATCGAATTCCCGATAGTATGGTCGGTGTGAGTACCTTCCGTGTTCCCGCATATCCTTTTGGGATGGTGTTTTATCGAGCCTGTTTTCCAATTCTACCATCTCTGCCACCAACTCCTCTCGTGAGATTCGCCTGCTCGTTGTCGTTTGAGGATTTAATCCGGCGGCCTCCTTTGCCTTCGGCCACGAACCAAAACGGCGCAAGTACGAATGGCCCGAATACTTTCCGTATCTGTCCATCTCTTCAAACAGAGGCGCATGTCCGAGTTCGTCAGCCAAATTCCGAAGTGAGCGAAGCAACTCCTCTTCTGGAATTTCATTTTCGTGATTCGTTTCCAATTCTGCTGCCTTCAGTGCGTTATTCCATGATCCGAACTGGGTATAAAACGGCGTAGCTGAATGTGGTCCCTTTTCGTTCATCTGCGTTCTCGTCGGGACATCTCCCAGTTCTCCAGCAAACGCTTGCAAATCGGAAATCAGCGTCTCGGCGGACAGTTTGCTCGCCATATAGTCATTATTGACTACTCCGACGATGGTATTTAAAATCTCGCACGCGCAGAGAAGGATATACGCGAACTAGGCGACACTCACAAATTCAAAAGCCGAATTCCCTCTCGGGGAAAAGGATGGAAACAAATCGAACCTACTGGGTTACTGTAGGGTAGGGGTGTTGGCAATCGATTTGTCGCGGGTCTCTCCCACCCGCATTCTTTCGTACGGAGGGGTGTGTAAAAGAGCTAAGCCTTACCCGGAGTGAAAGTGAAAGTGGTGAAGATGAGCGTGGGGTGTTCCTTTTGTCGGTGTTTTGGTCTCTCATCACGTTCGATTTATCCCAGCGGGCAGATTTCAGCGGTTCGATACACCCCACGCCTGAACGCCAGCGCACCTCTCGTGGACGCGACGCCCCGAATTTCGCTACGAAGAGTGGTTGGTGATTTTGTGATTGCAGCGACCGAGCAACAATGAAGACCGCACAGCACCGCCTCCGCAACCGCAGGCCACACGCCTCCCCAGCCGACTCCCTCACTGCGTTCAGTCGTCCCTCGCGCGGGCGCACCTTTGGTGCGCTTTCGCGCGCCGTACGGTTGACCAGTAGTGTGCAGCCCGTCCAGCCGGGTGGCGCGCGCTGGCACCGGCCGCCGGTTGGTGCCGATAGCGTGCGAGGGATGAGCGGAACGAGCGAAGTTCTCGTGAACTGGGCGGGACCGAAAGCCCCGCTAGAAGCCGGCGCAAAGCGCCGGCGACGCAGTGAGCGAGAGCACGGGAGAGCTTGCTCTCCCGGAATGAGTGACGCAAATCGGCTGGGGAGGGTGTGGGCGGTTGCGGTGCAGTTGGGGCGGGACTGAAAGGGGCCGCACGCCCGCGTTTATTGTGGCGGGGGCTTTCGGGGCGGTTTACGTCCTAGCAACTGCAACGATAAACCTACCAAACACTCCAATGCGTAGCGGGGGCGTTCGAGGCGGTCTACCTCTCAGCAACTGTAATCGCAACAGAACCAAACTCATCATAGGCATTTCTTTTTCCGAGCAAAAGTCGTCTGGCTGTATTCGAAACCCATCTACCCATCCCCAAAACGTCGTTCTACGAGAAACCATATCCGGCACCTTTTACTGATGGACGGAATACCTCCAGCATGGACCAGTTGAAGGAGTCGCTCTTGGACGCTCCGATTATCGAGAAAGACGGCTATCATTACTTCGTACATCCCATCAGCGACGGGATTCCGATGCTCGAACCGACGCTGCTGCGCGAGATAGTCATCAAGATCATCCGCAAGGCGGACTTGGAGAACGTCGATAAAATCGTCACCCCGGCCGCGATGGGGATTCACATCTCGACGGCCGTCTCGTTGATGACGGACATTCCGCTGGTGGTCATCCGCAAGCGTCAGTACGGTTTGGAGGGTGAGGTGTCCCTGTCCCAGCAGACCGGCTACTCGGAGAACGAGATGTTCATCAACAACGTCAACGAGGATGACCGCGTGCTCCTGCTGGACGACGTGCTCTCGACGGGTGGAACGATGAAGGCCGTCACCGAGGCACTCGAATACATCGGCGCGGACGTGGTGGACGTGTGTGCGGTCATCAAGAAAGTGGGCGCGAACGAGTTGGACGACACGGATTACGCGGTGAAGACGCTCATCAACGTGGACGTGCAGGATGGCGAAGTCGTCATCGTGGACGAACACGGCGACGGATAAGATGTTCTCCCGCCAGTTCCTGTCGATGGTCTCGACGGTTACGCTCGTCTGCGGCGCGCTTCTCGTTGGCGATGCCGTCCACGGCGCAATCGTGGTGGGGAGCTACGGCGTCACATCACCCGCGGCCGCCTTTCGGGTACTGCCGGGAGTCGTCCTCATTTACGTTGGGTACACCCTCCGCGAAAATCACGAGCTGTTCATCTCCTCGTATTTCGCGGGACGGGACGCGGCGGCAAAGCCGGAGGGAAACGAGGAGTTCGACGAGCGAATGTCGCCGCTGTCGGGAGACAGTCTGAAGAACCTTGAAAGAAAAGAACAGGAACGAGATAAAAGCGAGTGAACACATTGCAGAACGTTTATGCTTGTGCCGCAGTAGCACAAACCATGGCGTTGAAGACAAGCGTCCCGAAAGTGTTACGTGGTCCGATTGGACTATTGTCGATAATCGTTGGTTTGATTGGTATCGTTATCGGATATATCTACCTTCTGTTCGGATTGTCGTTGTACTTTAAATTGGTTCCACAGATGACGGACACGATGACGGGTGGTGAATCGCTCATCGTCATCACGACTGGTCTCGTCCTTCTTGGTGTCGGCTACGCTGGGTGGCGTGGTTTCAACTACTTTGCATACTAAACGATGGATATCAGAGACCATCCGGACGCCCCGGACTTCGAGGACCTCGAAGACGTCCTCGTCGAACCTGTTCCACAGTCGGAGATCGAAGCACGTCGGGAAGACGGCGAACTCCTCATCGAGGATAACGTTCGTAATAGAGAGGATTTGAACGTCATCGCGTACATCAGCGGCGATACCGAGGCAACCGACACGAAAAATATCGGTGTTCCGCTGTACCGACTTATCCAACTGTTCGGCACGCCACAACTGCCAGAATTTCAAGCAGGGGAGGACATCAGCGGCCGACGAGATGCGACCTTCAAATATCTTTTTCGGGTGACGCATAAGGGGGACCCCGACGAACTCCCATCGGAGTGGCTCATGACGATTCACGATTCCCACGTCCGGTTTGCTGCCAGTGTCGCCGAATGGAGGAGTGACAACACGGAATTTGTTGCCGATTCGAAACTCGCCTTGACGACGTATACGCTTGCGCTCCAACTCGTCCTCGAACCTGTCGAGTGTCTGTACGAAGGAGTGCTGTTCTGAACTGCTATGGACGACCTTGGAGAGCGAGTCTTTTACTGGGTCAGTGACGAGAGCAACGTCTCGATACTGTTGTTCCTCGCCGTTGCCGTGCTCGGTGGGTTGAGTCTCATCCTCTTCGTCACTTCGAGGGGGCAAACGGTTACTCGATTGGAGTTCCTGTTGCTCGTCTCGGCAATCGTACTTATATTTTACATGACGCTCCGAAACACCACGTTCTGATTCCCGAACTGGTGAACGAATCACCGAACTCCGTTTCTTGCGGCGCTCGATGAGTACAGAACTATCCCGTGGGCAATCGGCTGTCTATCGTATAATCGAAACCATCTGCACTACCTATCGAGTGCGAATGTGCATGATGACGAAGACGAGCGCGATGGAGACTATCAACAATCCCGCAAACACGGGAATGATGGCTCCGTTCGAGTACAGTCCGTACGTGTGCCCCGCATACGAGAGCAGGATGAACATCGGGACCGAGAGGACGAAAAAGAGCGACGAGAGATAGCTTGCTACCGTCGGGTCGCCAGCGTGCTTTGCGAAGGTTCCGCGCTCACGGGTCGAACGCTCCCGAGTCGGTAGGTCTTTCGACACGGATACAGCTACTGACGGGCCGAACAAAACGGTCACGGTTTTAGCTTGACACGTACGCACCGATTATCAACGCCAACAGATAGGAACCGAAGAATACCACCATGTAGATGAGAATCATATCGCCGACGGCGTTTCCGAGCAACTTCGTGAGTAGTATGTCGCGTGCACCACCGGAGTATGAGAGCAACCAAAGCGGCGAGATCCACGCCAACGCCATCGTAATTCCTCCGAAGAAAAACCCAAGCAGACCGGTACGAATGCTCTCACGCAAGTCGTATGCGAGGATGTGGGCGAACGCCCCCGCGAGCGCGAGCAACAGGAGAATGTACTGCGGGTTAATCGACACCGTCATCAAGTCCGATTGACGGTAGGTAAATGCCGCCATCCCGCCGATGAGACCGGTGAGTAGCCCTTTGCTTATGGTCGAGAGAGTTCGAATCGGTAGCCCGTCGTACTGCTCGTCGGTCGCCCATTCGGTTGTCTCCGGTTTCGTGTTCGACTTCGTTTTCGATTCCGTCATCTGTCAGTCTCCCTTCTGAAGGTATACCTCTATTTTTTTCTTCGCAAGATACCCACGAACCGCTCCAGAAACCCGAATCGCCCCCGATTTCACTGCCTGCCTCGCGTGAGATTCCTGATCGCGGTCCAAATTCAACATGATTCGAATCGTCTTCGTTTTCCCTGACGGAACGGTCGTCCGTTCGAACGGTGTCGATGTTCCATCGGTTAGCTGCGTCTCACCGTTGTACACGTGTATCAAACCACTGTAAAACGTGATGTCTCGCTGGGTGGGATTGTGGATAGTCAGCGTGGTTGCAAGCTCGGTACCGTTGTCGGTCACACTGGTATCCGATGTTGTCACGCTGACCGACCGCACGTTCATCGCTGCAACGTGTCCTTGGAGAGTCGGGACGAATAACCAAGCAGTAACGAGTGCCAAGATGAGGAGGGCTGCGACGAGGAGAGGGCGTCTCGGCACGAGCGCAGAACGGAGATTTGACTTTGTCATTCGATACCGTTTGCTATGAACGACGTTACCGTAAAGTTTTCTAACACGATAAAATCGAGGGGCGAGAGCGGAATTAGTCGGAGGCGTCCGGTGCAACGGGTTCTTTGTTCGGTGTCGATGGACTGTACAGATGGCACGCGGTGACTTGGTCTCCGTCCTCACGGAGTTGTGGCATCTCCTGTTCACAGATGGTGCTGAACTCCCGGTCGAGTTGCTCCATCGCGTCTTCCGTGTCCCCGTCGAGCAAGTCTCGCGTAGCCGACCGAAGCGCGTTTTCGGCCTGTCGTGGCATGTCGAGCGTGTTGGTATCGACTGTTCCCGTCTTCTCACCCGGTAGCTGATGTTCTTCGGGAAGTTCGAGCGTGAGACCGAGTTCGAGAATTCGGTCTACTGCGTCGCGCTGTTCGGCGTGTCGTTCCTCGATGTCCGTGACTGAGATGTCTCCCGTTTGAATTCGATGTTTAAAGCTAAACGCACGTCGGAACGCTTCTTGACTCCCAGTCCAGTCCTCGGGTGGGATGATTTTCGAACAGCGTGGGTGGAATCGACATCCAGTCGGTGGGTTTCGCGGATTCGGAACCTCGCCGGTGACGTTCGCCCGCTGACGCTGTGTACCGGGGCTGATCTCCGGTACCGCATCGAATAGCGCCTCGGTATACGGATGCTTTGGGTTGTTCACAACCTCGTCCGTCGGTCCCTGCTCGACGATTCCGCCGAGATACATGATCGCCGTTCGATCACACATGTACCGAATCAACGAAAGGTCGTGGCTGATGAACACGTACGTCAACCCGTACTCGTCCTGGAGTTCCTTCATCAGATTCAACACACCTGCCCGAATCGACACGTCGAGCATCGAAACGGGCTCGTCACAGACAACGAAATCGGGGTTCACGACGAGTGCGCGCGCGATAGCGACACGCTGGCGTTCGCCACCGGACAGCTCCTTTGGGAACTCGTTCAGATAGGCTTCCGCAGGGGAGAGTCCAACGTCGTTCAGCACCTGAATGACCTGTTCGCGTCGGTCCCGGTAGCCGTCGCCGATTCCATTGATTTTGAGCGGTTCGACGACGGACTGAAACACCGTCATTCGCGGGTTCAAGACTCTCGAACGGGTCTTGGAAGATCATCTGGACGCGCTGGCGGAACACCTTCTGGTCCTCCCGTGCCAGTTGGGCCATATCCCGTCCGTCGAACATGATACGTCCTTCGGTCGGGTCGTACAGTTTGACCAGTAGCTTCCCGAGCGTGGTCTTCCCACATCCCGATTCGCCGGCGATACCCATGATATCGCCCTTGTTGATCTTCAGATCGACGTTCTGAACTGCTCGAACCGGCTGTAACTCTCGACCGAGCAGTTGGTCGACGACACTCCGTGTAAGGTCGAACAATTTCGAGACGTTTTGAATCTCTACTAGTGAGTCTGTGTCGTGGTTTGTTGCCATTTTTCCTCCTTGCGTGCTTCAGTACGCATCGTTTCGAGTTCGGTGAGCCGATAGCACGCCGACCGGTGGACGTGTGGGGAACTCGCTTCGGTTCGTTTTCCGGACTTCGCCTGCCTGGCGTCGTACATCGGTGGATGTGACGAACGACATTCGTCCACAGCGAACGGACACCGAGGCGCAAACCGGCATCCATCGGACGGTTCGAGCAACGTCGGCGGCGAACCCGGAATCGAGATGAGATTTTGTTCCTTCTGCTCGACTGTCGGGAACGAGTTTTTGAGTCCGAGCGTGTACGGATTCGCCGACTCGTTAATCACTTCCTCTATCGGACCGCTTTCCATCATCTTTCCGCCGTACATCACTGCGAGCTGGTCACAGACTTCGGCCATGACACTCACGTCGTGACTGACGATGAGGATTGCGACGTTGAACTCCTCTTGAAGCGCCTCCAACTCCTCCAAAATTCGGTCTTGGATGATAACGTCGAGCGCCGTCGTCGGTTCGTCCGCGATGAGCATGTCCGGATTACAAGCCATCGCCATCGCAATGACGGCACGCTGTTTCATGCCGCCGCTGTACTGATGGGCGTAGTCGTCCGCCCGGTCGGGGTCGATGCCGACCCGCTGGATGAGGTCGCGGGCGCGGTCGTGTGCTTGTTCGGGTGGCGTATTCGGTTCGTGGCGGAGGATGGCCTCGACGATTTGGTCGCCGACTTTGTACACCGGATTGAGCGCGTTCATCGCACTCTGTGGAATGAGTGCGATGTTCCGCCATCGAATATCGCGAATCTGTTGGTTATCCAACTGCGCGAGGTCGGTCATCCCGTCCCTGCGCACCGGGTACTGGTCGCCGTCGATGACCTCTCGACGAGCGTTTCCGTTCTCGTCCTCCCATTCCGGAAGGGTACCATCGAACCAGATTTCGCCACTTTCGATGTACCCGTTCGAGTCGAGCAGGTGCATGAGCGACTTCGACAGCGTGGTTTTTCCACACCCTGATTCACCGACGAGACCGTACGTCTTGCCGTGGTCGATGCTAAAGCTGACACCATCGACGGCGTGGACTTGCTTGTCCCCGGCGTCGTAGCGAACGGATAGATCGTTGACTTCTAATAGTGACATTATTTATTCCTGTGGGTTGGCGAGGTCCTCCACCGAGAATCCGATGAAATAGAACGCTGCCGCAATTGATGTAATCGCGAGTCCGGGTGGGATGAGCCACCACGGCGAGTCAAAGACGTGACCGTTTGCTTTGACGTTCTCGATCATTATCCCCCACGTCGCTTTCCCGAACGGGGCGTATCCGAGATACGCGAGCGATGCCTGCGCGAGAATAGCACCCGCTGCGTCCTGTGCGAGGAATACGAAGGCGAGCGGAATGACGTTCGGCAGGATGTGTCGGAACACGATTCGTGTGTCGCTTGCACCCGCAACACGTGCGGACTCGATGTACGCCCGTTCTTTGAGCGACAGCGTCTCCCCTCGAACGAGGATACAGTTGTTGAGCCACGAGGTGACTGCGATTCCGAGAATAATGTTCGTCGTGTTGACGCCGCGAACGGCGACCAGAACGATGAGGAACGGAAGGAACGGCATTCCGTACATCACGTCCACGATACGCTGGATGGCCTCGTCGATCCACGTGTCACCGTAAAATCCACTGATGAGACCGAGCGGAACGCCGACGAGACTGGAGAGAAATCCAGCGGCAAAGCCAATGTAGAGCGCGTCTTTTGCCGCATAGACCAGCATTGTCAAGATGCCATTTCCATCATCGTTGGTCCCAAGTGGTGCGAAGAACGGGTCGCCGAACGCCGGTGGATGTGGGAACTGACTTATCTGTTGAGGCGTCAGCCGGGCGTACTTGGCGGTGCCGACAAAGCCTCGCCAGTCGGGTGAATGTGGGGCGAAAACGGACGGGAAGAGTGCCCAGAGAATGTATATGGCAAGGATGAAGAGGCCGATAACACCCATCTTGTGGTGCGTGTATCGATTCCAACCCCGTCGGAAGCGTTCGATTCGTGGTTCCCATCGCTCTTTGAGCGTGCTCGTCGTTGAAGCGTTTTCAGATTGTGTTGACATTTGTTAGTCCCCTCCAAACTTGATTCGCGGGTCGAGGAAGGTGTATGCGACGTCCGTCAGCAGTCGCATGGAGATGATGAGTATCGCGGTCATGAAGAACGCCGCCTGTGCGATCGGGTAGTCCCTTCCTTGCACTGCACTCACCAGCAGCTTCCCGATACCGGGCCAGCTGAACACCTGCTCGATGATGACACTCCCGTCCACGAGGAACGCGAGGCCGACGATTGCTTGTGTTGCGACCGGTATCAACGCATTTCGGGCCGCGTGTTTCATCATCACGGTGCGTTCGTTGAGACCCTTCGCTCGAGCGAGGAACACGTAATCTTCTCCAGTAACGTTGTTCATCGATGGTCGCATGACGAGCATGGCACCGACCCAACCGACGAATGCGATGCTGAACAGGGGTAACGCAATGTGGTGTAAGATACTCGACATCGCTAACAGTGGTGTCCAGTTCGAAACTCCGAACTGATCGACCATGTACGCATTGCTGAGCCAGCCCAATTTGTATTTGAACAGCCAGATGAACAACCACGCGATCCAGAACCCCGGCATGGAGTACATCGCCAGACCCGACGTGTAAGTGAATTTGTCCTTGACCGTCCCCCGCCACCAGCCCAGATACATTCCGACGAGCGGGCCAACGGTGTACGCGATGGTGAACGCAGCGCCGAACAGGATGATGGTTCGCGGGAAGCGTCGAATGATGACGTCCCAGACGGGGACGTGTTTGGTCGGTGAGCGACCGAAATTCCCCGTCTGATAGTTGATCATGAAGTGGAGATACTGTTTCCACTGGGGTTGGTTCAACCCCCACTGTTGTCTAATCCGCGCGATTTGTGCGGATTTCATTTTTGGAGTTATCATACTCGTAATAAAAGACCCTGGCAGGCTGTGAATGAGCACGAACAGAATCGTCATGATGACGAGTAGCGTCAGATATGAGACGACCAATCGCTTCGCGAGATAGCGGGTGCTAATCCTTGTCATACTCTGTCCTCCCTCGATTTCGGTGTATTTTTACCATATCGTTTACTCTTGCGTCTCTATGCCATTCATGGCATACGTTCATTATCAATGTGGTGATTTTTGTGCCGTTCACGCAGTAAATTCAACCATCTGTTCTCCCTGTAGTACCGCGAAAAAACCCAACCGAAAGGGTTCGCAGATGTGGTTACTTCTTCAGGTTCTCATTCAGGTAGATGCTGCTGTACTCCGCGTCCCAGTTCGCGTAGCCCGGGTCGACGATGTTCCTGACGAATCCACCGAACTTTTTCGAATTAACTGGCCAGCGGTATTTTGAGTAGGACTGGACCATGTACGGCATGTCGAAGTATATCTTCTCCATCGCCTTTGCGTACTTCTTGGACCGCTTCTTTGGGTCGGTTTCCTGGTATGCGGACTTGAGAAGCTTGTCCGCGCTGCCACCTGCCACACCGTATCCGGTGGAGTTGTAGGCGAACTTGTCGGTGTCGTCCCCCGAATTTCCGGAGTAGAAGAACGAGTACAGCGATGCTCCGTACGCACTGGTTCCGCCCCAGCTCATCGGATACACGTCGAATTCCTCTTTCTGGTACACCTTCCCCGACATTGTGTTGAAGGACATCGGCTTGGTTTGGGCTGGGATTCCGACTTCGTGCAAGTTGTTCTTCCAGCGGGTGACAGCTTTCGCCGTTTTCGGCTGTTCTCCTGGTGGGTCAATGAGGAGGGTAACGCCACCTTTCCCCATCATGTCAGTAACCGTCTTGCCGTTGACGCGAATCTCCTTCGTCACGTTGGCATCCGATTGGTTGAGGACGGGTGACTTCACGGGACCGAACGTGTACGTGTGCTTCGCCTTCGACCGGCTTGCCTTGACACCGGAGAACGAGCCGGGGAACTTCTTCCCGACGTACGTGCCTTCCGTCCCGTCCATGACTTTGCCGCTCGTCAGGAATTTGCGAACGCCTTTGACGTCTGGCTTTTTGCCCTTTTCTGCACGGAAGTCGAACGCGTTCGTTCGTGGGTCGGTAAGGAGGTCGCCACCGTAAACGGTCTCGGGACGGACACCTTTGTATCCCGGCGACTGGGCGTAATCGCCTTTGATGTCGAAGCCGCCGTGCAGCGTCGTCGTCCAGTAATAGTCGTCGAACATGAACGCCATCGCCTGTCGGAACGCCACGTCGTCGAGTGGCGCGCGACGGCAGTTGAATCCACTGTAGGAGAATCCGCTGTCGTACCCCTTGACGAGGCCGATGCCGTCTGTATTCTTTACATTCTTAATCTTCGAGGATTCCATACTTCCGTAATGCGTGTCGATTTCGCCGTGTAGGAACGCTTGGGTCATCGGTGACGTCCCACCGTAAACCTTGAAGTTCACACCATCGAGGAACGGACCACCGTGGATGAGCGTCTTGTTCTTCTTCTTCCAGTCGAGTTTGTTGAGCGCATACTCGTTCTCGATGTAATCACGGCGGAACTTGACCTGCATCGACGTGTCCGGGTTCCACTTGACGAGTTTACCCGGCCCGGTTCCGACGGGACCTTCCTCGTTCGCCTTCATCGGGTTGTAATTCTTGTAATCAACACCCTCCCATTTGTGTTTGGGAATGATAGGAGCACCCCCCACAACGTCTGCGTCCCAGGTCCCAACCTGCTGTGAAAGTTTGATATGGAAGTCGTAGTCGTTTTTCGCTTCCTCGATCTTCTCGAAGTAGTCTGAAACCGACCACTGTCCAGGCTTGTTGTCGAGTTGGAACTGGTAGGAGTACAAGATGTCTTCCATCTTGAATTTCTCGCCGTCGTTCCATTTCAGCCCCTTGTTCCGGGCTTTGACGTAAACGTCCGGCTTGTCTTTCTTCGGGTTCTTCAGGGCCCAATCAGTGAAGACACTCGGTCTGATTTCGAACGTTACGGGGTCCTGAGTGACACCGTAGTTGTACACGGGTGCCAGTGCAACTGCGGCGTACACACTGCCCGCCAGCATGATATTCGGACTGTCCGGTGCGGTATCCATCCCATACCGCAGTGTTCCACCCGGGGTGATATCGTCCGGTGAAAGCGTGTTCTGACTCGGTTTTTTCGTCGTCGTATCGGTTTCGTTATCACCGCCATTCGTCGTACTGGAAGTAGAACTATCCGTGCTGTCACCACTGTTACCGGAACAGCCCGCAAGGGAGAGTGCAACAGCGCCAGCTCCACTCGCCTTCAGAAATTTCCTTCGGCTATCATCTGCACCACTTCGGTTGCGTCGCCGTGGCATACCAAAGACTTGTAGAAGATATATTTAACTTTACTGGTGAGTGGAAGCTTTTAGTCGTCAAACGTTCATAGAAGTAATGAACTGGGTGAAACTATCGAAAAGTTTGATTCATATTCATGAAACTTTGGTGTGGAATATTATCCCTCTACTTCGTGGGCAAGCATCCCATAGTAAATCATCCCAGCAACCGCGGTCGTAGCCAGTAGAAAATACGACTGAAACGAAAGCATCCCGGAATGGTCCTGTGTCCATGCGAGGCTCAATCCGGACCAGAGGCTAGCGATGAAAAATCCGGCGGTCAGTAACCATAATCCCATTGACCGTCTCCCCGAGCGCAGAACGGGAACAGCGATTACCATGACTGACCCCGCCATCACTGCCAGCACGCTACGCGTCCCTAGCATCTCGTGTCAACTGGGAACGAATCGGCTATAAATCACCCGCTTCGTCCCGACGGTTCACTCGATACCGAGCGCGGAGAGGAGGGCCGTTGCCGCCGCGTGCGACGACCCCGGACCACGTGCGGTGAGCAAGTCGCCGTCAGTTCGTACGCTGGTTTCGTCGTCGAGGTCGGCGTCCCACGTTCCGCCAGCCGCTGTTACCTCGTCTTCCACCCAGTACGGTAGTTTCCGACCATCCGGCATACGGTCGTTATCGTCGACGATTCCCTCCTCCCATTCGTTCGGGAACCCGGTAACATCGCGTCCGTCCACGAGGAATCCACCGTCGCTATCGCGGGTGAACGCGAGTAAACCGACGGCATGACAGACGACGAGTGCTTTCTTGTCGCCCGTTTCTACCGCATCACGGAGTAGTTTCCGAGCATGCCGGTCCTGATTTATGTCCCATTCGGTTCCGTGCCCGCCGGGGAAGACGACGGCGTCGTACTCCTCGACGCTCGTCGTCGCCAGTGGAACCGGGTTCTGTAGCCGAGGGTCGGTTTCGTCCGCTTCCCGAACCCGTTCGGCAGTTTCCTCGCCGACGTTCTCGGGGTCGACGGAACGTTCGTCAACGACCGGTTTTCCACCGCTCGGCGTCGTGACCGTTATTTCGACCCCTGCCTCGTCCAACGTTTGTAGTGGTTCGATACACTCCTCTCCCCAGTACCCTTCCTCGCTTACCACGAACAGTGCGGTTGCCATGGAGTTATCTACCGGGGCAAGGTGAATAAGTCGGCTGGCACCGGCCGATTTTGAGGGTAAAACGGAACTGGTCGATGGAAGACGAGTCGTGTGAAAATAGCGGGCGGTAGATTTCAACCACGGTCGTTCCGCTTCGCTACACTCCCTGATTCAAATCTACTCCGCAGGTTCATGCAATCCCGACGACAGCGGCAAGACTCTACTCGCTGTTCGGGAACTGAGGTCAAAGCAAAATAGCGGGAGGTAGATTTGAACTACCGATCTGCGGGTTATGAGCCCGCCGGAATCTCCTGGCTATCCCATCCCGCTATCAGTTCATACTGCCGTCCAGTAGTTAAGGGTTGTGATTAAGAAAGAATTGGCCGATGAAAGACGAGTCGTGTGAAAATAGCGGGCGGTAGATTTGAACCACGGTCGTTCCGCTTCGCTACACTCCCTGATTCAAATCTACTCCGTAGGTTCATGCAATCCCGACGACAGCGGAAAGACTCTACTCGCTGTTCGGGAACTGAGGTCAAAGCAAAATAGCGGGAGGTAGATTTGAACTACCGATCTGCGGGTTATGAGCCCGCCGGAATCTCCTGGCTATCCCATCCCGCTATCAGTTCATACTGCCGTCCAGTGGTTAAGGGTTGTGATTCGGTCGCCGTATGTGAGTTTATGCCGCGATTGTGTTCGGCAGAAAAATGTGTCTTTTTCTCGACACACCCACAAGAAGTATATCACTGCAGTGCTCCGACTCAAGCAGTATGGAGTTCGTGCTCGTCGCGTTCTGGTTGGTGATTTACTATCACACTCGCGCTCGCCGGACTTCCGATCGCAGCGGCACTGTTTCCGACGTTTCCCGACCGAGGGGCGACGTTTGCGCTTCCAGCGGCCCTCGTCGTGGTAACGGTCGTCACCTACTGGCTCGGGCAGTTCGCGTTCACGAGCGCGACGATTGTCGTCGCAATCGTAGTTCTCGCTGCCTTGACGATAGTGTTGATGCGGCAACAGTATGACCTCGAACTTGATCTTAAAGGCTACACGGAAGCGATGGTCGTTTTCACCGTCGCGTTCTGTTTTCTCGTCGCCATCCGAGCTATCGACCCCGCAATCATCGCAACGGGTGGTGAGAAATTCCTCGATTTCGGCATATTGCAGTCGCTCATTCGTGCCCCGAAACTCCCACCTGAGGACATGTGGTTCGCCGGACAGTCGATTCAGTACTACTACGGCGGCCAGCTCATTGCGGCGATTCTAACGAAACTCACGGGGACGCTCCCTCGCTACAGCTACAACCTCGCGCTTGCCGGATTCTACGGAATGCTCATCACAGCCGCTTACGGGTTAGCGAACGCAATCGCCGACCGGCGGGGAATATCTCGACGCTTCGCCGGCGTCGCTGCCGCGTTCTTCATTGGCTTCGCTGGGAATCTCTACACCCCCATGCGATTTCTCGCGGGAAACTTTCCACAGTGGTTGTTGAACGCAATCGCCAAACCGCTACAGATGGACCCGTCCACGATTCCCATCTCGCTGGGCAATTTCTCGTACTGGAACGCCAGTCGCGTCATGGTCGGAACGATAAACGAGTTTCCCTTCTTCGCGTACCTGAACGGCGACCTTCACGCCCATATGATGGAACAACCGTTCCTCCTGCTCGTCGCCGCGCTCGGGTATGCGATCTATCGCTCCGATACCCGCCGGCGTCGTCTCCTTGTCTTCGGAGCGCTTCCCCCCGTCGTCGGCTTCATCAGCACCGTCAGCTTCTGGAGTTTCCCCACCGCACTCGGCGTCGTCTGGATTTCGCTCGTGTTCGCCGAACAGCATCCAGCGACACTCGTCCCAAGAAGTGAGTGGCTACTCACAATCAGTGAACGGTCATCCGACGAACTCGTCAGAATCGTACTTTCGCTGTTCATCGTTGCCGTTATTGGCTGTCTCGCCCTCGTCTGGGCGGCACCGTTCGTCGTCAACGTGCTGTTTGGTGCGGCAGGCGCACGTGGAATCGGCTTTCTGCCCGACCGGAGTAACGCCGTCGAGTTGCTCATCGTTCACGGCGTGTTCCTCTGTCTGTTCGCGTTGTACCTTGGGGTGAATACTCGGTGGGAGAACACAGATACGGCACTCGTCGGAATTTGTCTCCTCCTGTTGGCCTTCCTGAGTTGGAAAGCGCATGTCGCAGCACTGCTGTTGTTCGTACCATTTCTCGTCGGCGGATGGCTCCTCCTCCGCTCGGACGCTGACGTGGGATTTGAAACGGTGTTACTGGTTGGGGGAGCGGGACTCGTCTTACTCGTCGAATTCGTCTACGTCCGCGACAATGCGCTCCCCGGTCGGTGGAACACAGTGTTCAAAGTGTACATGCAACTGTGGGTTCTCTGGGCTGTCGCCGCGGGCGTCGTACTGATACGATTGTTGCGAGCAATGGCTCCAACCAGTACGGCCTCCCGAAGTCGAATGTCACGAGTAGGGCAGCAGGGTGCTGCGGTCTGTGCAGTAGCTCTCGTTTTGCTCGCGTCCGTGTACGGCGTGGCTGCGTTGAGCGAGCACGTGACGACGGACAGTCCCCTTCACCGAGCCAACAACCCGACGCTCGACGGATTAGCGTTCGTCTCGAAGTTCCATCCCGGCGAAGCCGATGCAATCGAATGGATCGACGCGAGAAAAGGGCGACCGCACATCGTTTCCGCCCCCGGAAAACCCTACATTTGGGGAAGTCCGGCATCGTCGCTCACTGGCGTACCGACCGTCGTTGGTTGGTATCAAGAGCAGGTTTATCGCGGTAAGGGTCCGTACAGGACCCGAAAACAGGACGTCGCGTTGATTTTCAAACCGAATACAGCGTGGGGAACCCGTGTACGAAAGCTGAAACGATACGACGTTCGGTACATCTACTACGGCCCACGAGAGCGGAACAGATACGGCCGGACACCGTTCGAACAGCTACCGGGTATCCACCGCGTGTATCACTCCGGGTCGGTGTCGATATTCCGCGTCAATGGGACGGTCATTGAACAGCAGGTCGTGAAAACGAGTTAGTCGAGCGAGAGACCTGGATGCCAGCGATCAACACCTGCTTCCGCTTTCACTTCATCCATACGTGCGAGTAACTTCACCGCGAGACTGGCAGTCTCCGCCGCACGGTGTTCTCCTTCGGTTCTGAACTCGCCCGTCTCCCGATTTGCGTACACCGAACAGACTGCCCCCGCCCGAAGCCCGTAGACGTTCGCAATCGTCAGAATCGCGCTCGCTTCCATCTCTATGTTCTTCACGTTCGCGTTCTTCAGATGGGAGACGAGTTCATCAGCGCCTTCGGCCTCGAAGCCTTCGAATCCGGGGCGACCCTGCCCGGCGTAGAAACTGTCGGCGCTCATCGTGATGCCGGTGTGATAGTCGTATCCCAGTCGCTCCGCAGCGGCGACCAGCGCCGCGACGACCTCGTAGTCCGCAACTGCCGGGTAATCCTCCCGAACGTACTCGTTGCTCGTCCCTTCTTGTCGAACCCCACCGGTCGTGATGACGAGGTCGCCGACGTTCATCTCGGGTTGAATCGCGCCACAAGAGCCGACGCGAATGAAGGTGTCCACACCGAGTCGAGCGAGTTCTTCGACTGCAATGGCCGCCGATGGGCTACCGATGCCGGTCGAGGTGACGCTGATGGGTGCGCCGTCGTACGTTCCAGTCACGGTTCGGTACTCGCGGTGGAACGCCTTTTCGTCCGCTGAATCCCAGAACTCCGTTATCTTCTCGACGCGCTCGGGATTGCCGGGGAGGAGAACCGCATCCGCAACGTCGCCTTCACCGACTTCGATGTGATACTGTACATCAGCGTTCGGGTCTTCGCTATCGTCCATACCATTCACGTTTGCCGCCGCAGAAATAGATGCTTCGCGTTCCGACCATCCGATACCGACCTCAGTCCAGCATTTCTTCGGTAATCGTGTCCGGAAGCAGTTCCCCAAGTGTGTACTCCCGAACGTCGTCGCCGTGGTCACAGATGACCACGAGGTCGTCGCCACAGAACTCGGCGAGCGTCTGTCTACACATCCCGCAGGGCGTCACGCCATCCCGACGCGCGGAACTCACTGCGAGACGGTTGAACTCCCGATAGCCGGCTTTGATAGCCTCGGCGAACGCGACTTCCTCGGCGTGAAGCGAGTTGCTGAAGTTAGCGTTTTCGATGTTACAGCCGACGTAGACGGTTCCATCCGCGGTTTCGAGTGCTGCCCCGACTGGGTACTCCGAGTACGGGACGTGTGCACGCTCCTGAATCTCGCGTGCCTGCTCGACGAGTTCGTCCATACCGACAACTGCGTGACGACGGTTCAAATAAGACGCGAAGGAAGGGAGAGAGCGTGGTTTTCTGATGACCGATGGGACCAACCCCCGGCGCGCGAAGACGCGGCGCGTGCGCCGCGTCCGCGCGAGGGACGAAAGAGTGGTGCGAATCACGCCGTAGCGTGATTCGCATGCTCGCGGTTTATCCGCGAGCAAGCGAGTGAGGAGGCTGGGGAGGACGAGGTGCGGTGCGGTTTTTGTTGGTCGGCTACTGGAAACGACTCGGCGGTCATTTTCCGACTACAATTCACCATTTTCATTCTTCGTCTACCAGTCCCCGAACGTTCATATACCATCATGGAACCAGAACCGCCGTGTTCGACCGACTGCTCGTTTCGCTCGCGCTCGTCCGAATCCTGCTATCTGAAACCGACTGGAAATTCCCACAGCAACCGCTCTTCCCGCTGGGCGAATCGAGCAACCGAATCGAACCAAAACAGAATCGAATCGCCGCGAACGACCGACCGCCGCCTTCTATCCTACTCTTCGCCGGATTCGTAGGGGTCGCCTGCGGCGTCCGGGGTTCGCGTGTGTCCCACGAACACTAACACGATGATGACCATCACGTACGGGATTATCCCGATGAGTTCGTTGGGGACGTTGAAGCCGACCTGCTGGAGTCGCAACTGAAGTGAGTCCAGACCCGCAAAGAGGAACGACGCGCCGAACGCGCCGAGCGGGTTGTAGTTCCCGAACAGGTAGGCGGTGATGCCAATCCAGCCACGGCCGTTGACCATCGTGGTTCCACTGCCGTTGAACAGCCCTGCCTGTCCGAGCGAGAGACCGGCACCGCCGATTCCGGCGAGGAGTCCGGAGATGAGCACGCTTGCATAGCGGACGCGATGAACATCCACACCGACCGTGTCGAGTGCCATCGGGTTCTCCCCGCTGGCTTTCACCCATTGGCCGAACGCCGTCTCGTTCAAAATGCCCCACGTCAGTGGAACGGCGATGAGAAGCATGTACACCGTTGGGTTCGCGTCGAAGATTACCGGCCCGATAATCGGAATCTTTGCGAGGAGCGGAATGCGCCAGTTCGTAATCGTCCCGACGCTCGGACTGTTGATACGGCCCCACAGAATCCTGCTGGCGAACGGTGCGAGACCGAGCGCGATGAGCCACACTGCGAGTCCGGCGATTATCTGGTCGGCTTTGAACTCGATACAGACGACGGCGAACAGAAGCGCGAGCAGTCCGCTCGCCAACACTGCCGCGAAAAAGCCTATCCAGAGGGTCGTCTGCGATGCACCGCCACCGCCGGCGAGCGCGTCAGCGACCGCGACACCGGTGAACGCGGAGATGATGAGATGCCCTTCGAGCCCGATGTTGATGACACCGCTTTTCTCGGCGAAGATGCCGCCGAGTGCGGCGAATCCGATAGGCACTGTTGCGCGAAGAGCGGCACTCGCAAAGCTCGTGTTGATAGTGCCGACGATTTTACCGACGGCGCTGTTCGGGAAGAGATAGCCGATGACGGCGATGATTGCTGCGACGACGACGGTCCAGATGGTCGTTCGAACGCGTTTATTCATCGCCCTCACCTCCTTCGATTTCGGTGCCACCGTCCGCGGCGACGGCACCCTTTGGTTGCGGTGTCGACACCCGTTTGCCGATCATTCGGAAGAACTCAGGCATAGCGACGAACAGGATGATGAGTCCGCGCAGGACGCCGACGAGTTGTTTCGGAACGCCGAGGGCGAAGTTGATTTTCAGACTCCCGCTTTTCAGCATCCCGAACAGGAGCGCAGCGAGTGGAACACCGAGCGGATTGTTGCCCGCGAGAATCGTCACCGTGATGCCATCGAATCCGTAGGATGGGACACCTTGCTGCCACCGTCCTAGAACCATTAGGACGTAAACCGTCCCGGCGATTCCGGCAATCGCACCCGAAATCGCCATGCTGGACACCATCGTTCGGTTTGCGTCCACGCCACCGTATTCGGCGGCTTCCGGTTGGATACCACTCGTCCTGAGGTCGTACCCGAACGCCGTTCGATGTAAGAACAGGTAGATACCAACCGCGAGGACGAGCGCGCCGATGAGCACGAGGATGGAGAACGACGATTGGCTGGGGAACACGATGGGCGACAACACTGCCGCACTCGGCATCGGTCGGGTTTCGACGTTTTGACTCGCCGGGTTCTTGAAGTACTCCGAGACGAGAACGAACGCGATACCCGTCGCGATGAAGTTGAGCATGATGGTCGTGATGACCTCGTTCGCATCCGCGTACGCCTTCATCGCGCCGGGTATCGCACCGTAGAATCCGCCGACGAGTGCACCGACTATCAAGCCGAGTGGGATGAGAATGATGCTCCCGACGAGTCCGCTGGGGACGTGTGGTGCGACCCACAGCACCGACAGTGCGGAACCCAGCGCACCGAGTACGAGCTGTCCTTGCGTCCCGATGTTGAACATCCCGGCTCGGAACGCGACGGCAGCCGCCAGTCCGGCGAGTAGGAGGACGCTCGTATGTTGTAGCGTCAATGCGAGGCTGAACTGGTCGAGGACGAAGTCCGGTGGGAGGAAGGTGGACGTCTGTGGGTTGGCAAACGAACCCACGAAGAGATACTTATACACCTTCAGTGGGTTGTAACAGAACGACCCTGGGATGGGGAGCTGAACCCCCCAGCCGCCGGTTCCGGGGATTGTGATGAGGACTTGCCGCGCGAGGAAGGGGTCCGAACAGGTCGCAGCCCACCCCGAAATGAGGATGACTATCCCGCCGACGAGTATCGACATGACGAGTGCGGCGAGGCTGATGAGGACCCGCTCGACTGCCGACGTTTCGGCGAGTCGAATGAGGCCTTTTTCGGCTTGTTCTCTCCACGAACTCACTGTGCTTCACCTCGGATGCTCGGTGTGTCGTCCGGATACTCGCCTGCCATCAGCAGGCCGAGTTCCTCTTCGGTTACGCGGTCCGGGTCCACAACGTCCATGATGGTTCCTTCGTACATGACTGCGAGTCGGTCCGAGAGCTGCTGCACTTCGTCGAGTTTCGAGGAGACGAGGAGAATTGCTTTCCCTTCTGCGCGCAATTCGAGCAATCGGTCGTGGATGAACTCGATACTGCCAACGTCCACACCACGTGTCGGATGCGCGGCGACGACGAGCGAGGGGTCACGAGCGAACTCCCGGCCGACGATGAACTTCTGTTGGTTCCCACCCGAGAGCGATTCCGCCGACGCGTCGGCGTCTGGGGGTCGCACGTCGTACTCTTCGATGATGTCCTCTGCGTGCATTCGTGTTTCATCCCAGTCGATTTGACCGTCCTGTGCGTACGGTTCCGAATGCTGGCTGCCGAGGAGACCGTTCTCCACGAGATCGAACTCCATGACGAGACCACGAACCTGCCGGTCCTCGGGAATGTAGGCCATTCCAGCGTCGATTCGCTCCCGACGGGACAGCTTCGTGATGTCTCTGCCGTCGAACGAAATCGCTCCTTCGTCCGGCGGTTGAAGGCCCGTAATCGCTTCGATGAGTTCGGATTGGCCGTTTCCATCGACGCCAGCGATGCCGAATACTTCCCCTTCACGAGCGACGACATCGACGCCGGACACCTGCTCGACGCCGCGTTCGTCCGTCATTCGGAGTCCAGAGACGTTGAGCATCACGTCGCCGGGGTCCGCCGGGTCCTTGTCGGTTTCGAGGAGCACTTCACGACCGACCATGAGTTCCGCGAGTTCTTCGCGGGTCGTGGTGTCGGTATCGACCGAACCAACGTTCTTTCCGTCCCGTAGGACGGTGATTTTGTCAGCGGCGTGCATCGCTTCGCCGAGTTTGTGCGTGATGAAGATGATGCTCTTTCCCTGTGCCGTGAGTTCATCGATAACGGTGAGTAAATCCTCGATTTCTTGCGGTGTGAGCACTGCGGTCGGTTCGTCCAAAATGAGGACGTCCGCGCCGCGATACAGTGCTTTCAGGATTTCGACGCGCTGTTGGACGCCGACGCTCACGTCTTCGATGCGTGCCTTCGGGTCCACGTCGAACCCGTACTGCTCGCTTAGTTCTCGCACCTCGCGTTCGGCGCGGTCTCTGTCCATTGCCAATCCACCCCACTTTTTGGGTTCGTTGCCGAGAACGATGTTTTCCGTAATCGTGAGGGTATCGACAAGCATGAAATGCTGGTGAATCATGCCGATACCGTTGTCGATAGCGTCACGCGGCGAATCGAACGCGCGTGGTTGGCCGTCGATGACGACGCTTCCCTCGGTGGGTTCGTACAGTCCGTAGAGGACGTTCATCAGGGTCGTCTTGCCGGCTCCGTTCTCCCCTAAAAGTGCGTGAATCGACCCCGGTTCTATCGTCAGATCGACGCTGTCATTTGCAACGACACCCGGGAATCGCTTCGTAATGCCGTCGAGATGTACCGCCCGGCTCATTCTAATTCTGGATTTCCATCCTACTTGTTTAAGCGCGCGGGTTTGCGCTTACTGCTTCGGTTTCGTCGGCACGTCGATGTCGCCGTTGATGATGGCTTTACGCGACTGTTCGACCTTGTCCTTGACATCTTGTGGGATCTTCGACCCAAGGTCCGCACCGTAGACGGCTTCGAGACCGTTCTTTTCCAGTCCGAGTTCGTTGACTTTGCCGCCCTCGAAGTTCCCGTTCATGACGCTCTTTGCAACACGGAAGACCGCCTCGTCAACTCGCTTCACCATACTGGCGAGGATGACGGGGCTGAACTTCGCCGTCCCCGTCGCCTTCGATTGGTCGCTGTCCACACCGATGGCGAACCGACCCTTTTGGTTCGCGGCTTTGAACACACCTGTTCCGGTCCCACCTGCTGCGTGGTAGACGATGTCCGCACCGTTCTCGTACATCGAAATTGCCGCTTCCTTCCCTTTGACGGGGTCGCTGTACGAACCAGCGTAGGCAGTTTTGACCTCGATGTCCTCGCTCGCGTGCGCGACACCGGCCTTATATCCTGCTTCGAACTTCTGGATGAGCGGTACTTCTTTGCCACCGACGAAGCCGACGACCTTCTTGTCGGGTTTCGTCGAACCTTTGCCCGCACTGAAATCCATCTGCGTCAACTGTCCCGCGAGCTGCCCGACGAGGAACGACCCCTGTTGTTCCTTGAACACGTAGTTCGCGACGTTCTTCACGAGGTCGCCGTTGTCCTTTGTCGCCACGCTGTCCTCCAGCATGAATTTCTGGTCGGGGTACTGCGCCGCGTTCTTGACGAGGGAGTTCGTCTGGACGTAGCCGATACAGCAGACGAGGTCGTAGTTCGGACTGCTGGATTGGGCGAACCGTCGCTGGAGGTTTTCCACGTCGCTCGCGGAGCCGGGTTCCGCGTTCTTATACTGAAGCCCGAACTTCTGTTTCGCTTGCTCGATACCCTTGTGGGCCATGTCGTTGAACGAGTTGTCTCCGAGACCACCCGTTGCGTAGACCATCCCGACGTGGGTGTCCTTGCCGCTGTCGGAGGTTCCCTTGTCAGTTCCTTTCGTCGAGGAGGTGTCGTTTCCGCTCCCACCGTTGGTAGTGGTGTCAGTTCCGCTACTGTCTCCTTTGCTGTCACTGGGGCTACTGATACAGCCGGCAAGCCCGGCGATACCGACGGTACCGCCTATTTTCATCACCGTTCGACGCCGTTTGTCAATGTTCGTCATCTATGAGTAATCAGTCCTGTGAATTGTGATAAACGCGTCGCTTCACGCTTGAAACAACGAAAAATACCGGGAATCACCACGTCGTCGGTTACTTTTTTCCACTCGATACGGCGTTCGTTACGATATTTTTCGTTCGTGCGACAAGGTCGTCTACCGACTCGCTTTCGGCATAAATTCTGACATACGGTTCGGTCCCACTCGGTCGGACGAGCACCCACGACCCGTCGGAAAGCTCCACTCGAACCCCGTACTCCGTCTCGACGGTGGCGTCCGCGAACTGGTCGGGGATTGCCGTTTCGAGTCGCTCCATCGTCCCTTCCTTTGCGTCGTCGGGGCAATCGACGCTCACTTTTCGATACGGTCGCTCGGTCACGTCCGAACGGAGGGGTTCGATACCGCCAGTGTCCGCGATGAGTCGGGAGAGCACTGCCGCGCTCACCACACCGTCAATCCACCCGCCAAATTGCGTGTGGATGTGTTTCCACGGTTCGGCCGCGAACACGACTTCGGTGTCCTCGTCACCGTCTTCGAGCGCCGATGCGATACCTTCGTGAAGCGACCCGAGTTGAACGCGTTCGACGCGGCCACCGGCGTCCCGGACACGTTCGTCGATTCGTGCGGATGCGTTCGGCGTCGTCACGACGACTGGGTCCGCAGCCTCACTGTCTTGCGTGTAGTGCTCCGCGAGAATAGCGACGATTGTGTCCTCGTGGACGACCTCTCCATCCGCGTTGACGACGACGATTCGGTCCGAATCCCCGTCGTGGGCGAGTCCGAACTCGAAATCGTCCGCGGCGATGAACGAGCAGAGGTCGGTCAACGTTTCGGGTGTCGGCTTGCTCGGGCGACCGGGGAAATGCCCATCGATGTTCGCGTTGAGCGAGATGACTTGTGCACCCAGTGCTCGGAGGACTTGCGGTGTCGCCAGGCTCGCCATTCCATTGCCACAATCGACAGCGACACGGACGCCGTTCAGTGGTGCGCCGTACTCCCGTGCGTACTCCATGACTGCCTGCCGATACGTGTGGAGCACGTCCTCCCGGGTGCTATCGCCCCATTCGTTCCACGGTTGGGGTGACAGGCCTTCTTCGACGCCAGTTTCCACGGCACGCTCGGCAGTTCGGTCGTACTCCTGCCCGTCCTCGAACAGTTTGATGCCGTTGTCGGTCGGGGGATTGTGACTCGCTGTGAGCATGACACCACGGCGACCTTGCGATGCGAACGCGAGCGCGGGCGTCGGAAGCTGACCTGCACGATAGACGGTCGCTCCCGCACTTTCCAACCCGGCTTCCATCGCCGCGGCCAGCGCTGCCCCAGTTTCGCGCCCATCGCGGGCGACGACGAATTCGTCTCCCCGTTGCCCAGCAGCTCGTCCGACGGCGAGCGCGAGTTCGGGAGTCACCCGCTCGACGACATCACCACGAATACCCGCAGTTCCGAACAAGTTCATACGGGAGGCTTCGTACCCTGGTACTTAGGTTCTCACGATTTCCCCAACAACGATATGCCTCCCTCCGTTGTATGCGTTGACATGAATCTGCCAAAACTGACGACGCCGAACGGATTGTTCGATTACCTCATCGGACTCATCGTTCTCCTCGCAGCGCTCGCAGGAGTCTACATCATGGCAGTGATGACTGGTGTCATCACGCCGTGGTTCTGAAGGCGCGAAAAAACGTCTACAGCTCAACGCCGCTCGGGATGAGACTGTGCTGGCGTAGGAGGTTGCCAGCGTCGTTGTACACGAGAAACGTGCTCTTGTCGTACTCGACCACGTCATCGCCGTTGATGGCGATATCGACGTGATAGCGGCCGTTGGATTCGTCCGTTTCGTCACCGTACGCGCGGGCCGCCCGAATGAACCGGAGTACGTCGTCCGCATCTTCGTTCAGTTCGAGGATGAAATCACCCGTCGTTCGATTCGTCACGCTCACGACACCCGTTGCCGTTGGGTCATCGAGACTTGCCTGTAGCCGAAAGGTAACGTCCGTTTCGCTCGCATCGAGGAGATTTCCGGATGGACCGGTAAGCCGCTCTCGAAGCGTGGCGGACGGTCCCTCGAAATCGATGATTACCGTCGGTTTCTGGGGCGTCTCATCCGTTTCGACCCAGTCGATATTTTCGACATCCAATGTGAAATAATCGCGCCTCATTCCGTACGCGGACCTACGTTCTCGCGTCTCATGAACGTAACGCCATGGACCGAAACGAGAGCACTCCTCTCAAAACGCCGATGTTCATCGGTACCGAACATCTCTCGTTGCGTAACCTGTCCAGCCATTGATTTAAGTACTCCCACTCCAATGGGCGTGACAAGATACGTCTCTCACGCGACGGATACCATGGAACGGGAGTGGACCGTCGGGACCGGCGCGCGATAGACAGTAAATAAACATGTCGGGGTTAGCGTTAGACGAATTGACCGTCCGCGTGCGCGAGTGGCGACACAGGATTCACCGTACTGCCGAGATGCTTCAGGGTTCGACGGTCGCAGTCGATGACTACGACCCGACAACACACGGCCCGCTCATCACGTTTACTGGCGTCTCGGGATACGAGGAAATCGAACGATACTGGGTGAACGCGCCGTTTGCGTTCGTCTCCATCAACTACGATTCGACCGCAAACGAGTATCTGTATCACGTGGTCGAACCCGAAATGGACGATTTCGAGGTCGAACTGCTGGAGAGGCTGTTTTCGGATTTGCGTGAATCGCTCATCTACCGCCGCCAAATGGGCGACGAAACGGCCGAGACCGTCCTCCGCGACGAACTACAGGAACTGCTCGAAGTGTACAGTGTCGAAGTGGACGCGGCGATGTTTTTCCGGTTGTTCTACTACCTCTTTCGCTCGTTCCGCGGATTCGGAAAACTCGATCCACTCATCCACGACCCGCATATCGAGGACATCTCGTGTGACGGCTATGACCTCCCTCTCTTCGTCTACCACGACGAGTACAACGACATCGAGACGAACGTCGTTTACTCCGAAGCGGAACTCGATAGTCTCGTCGTCCGCCTCGCCCAACAGTCCGGCCAACACGTCAGCGTTGGGGAACCCGTCGTGGAGGCAACCCTCCCGGACGGAAGCCGTGCGGAACTCGCGCTCGGGAAGGAAGTCACGCCACGCGGGTCGGCGTTCACCATCCGGAAGTACGCCGACGAACCGTTTACGCCGGTTGACCTTGTGAACTACGGGACCTTCAGCCTCGACCAGATGGCCTACCTCTGGTTGGCCATCGAGAACAACAAATCCCTCATCTTCGCAGGTGGCACGGCGTCCGGAAAAACTACCTCGATGAACGCGATTTCGATGTTTATCCCACCACGCTCCAAGGTGCTCAGCATCGAGGACACCCGCGAGTTGACGCTGTATCACGACAACTGGCTTTCCTCCGTTACCCGCGACCGACTGGATGCGGAGAACGACATCACGATGTACGACTTGCTTCGTTCGGCACTGCGCCACCGTCCCGAGTACATCGTCGTCGGTGAGGTTCGTGGGGACGAGGCGATGACGCTGTTTCAAGCGATGAACACCGGCCACACCACCTACTCCACGATGCACGCCGACAGCGTGCAGACGGTCATCAACCGCCTCGAAAACGAACCCATCAACGTGCCACGTGCGATGATTCAGTCGCTCGATATCCTCTCCATTCAGTCATTGACCTACGTCGGCGAGGAACGCATGCGGCGGACTCAATCACTCGCCGAAATCAACGGTATCGACCAGCGAACGGGGGATTTGGACTACTCGACTGCGTTCACGTGGGACGCGGCCGACGACACGTTCCGCAAACGCGACAGCGACGTGTTGGACGAGATTCGGCGCGACCACGGCTGGTCACAGTCCCAACTGCTCGCCGAACTGCGAGACAGAAAACTCGTCCTCCAGTATCTTCGTGAGAACGGGATTTCGGACTACCGTCGGTTCACCGCGATGGTCAACGAGTATTACGCGGACCGCGATACCGTCGTCTCGAACGCCGAGCGAACCATCGATTCGACCGTCGCGGAGTTCGACTGATGGGTCTCCTGCATTTCATTCCGCTCGTCTTCGCACTCGCTCTTCTCGCGCCCGTCGCACTCTCGCCCGTCAGCGAGACGGCGTACCGAACCATCATCCGTGTTTCGTTGGGGGTATTCGGCGCCTACGTCCGTGACAGCGGACGGCGGCAACACCGCCGTCAAGCAGTTTTGCGTGCCGCACACGTCGGTGAGACCTACCGACTGTACGCGTCGAAAACGTGGGTGTACACAACTTTAGCCGCCATCGCAGGAAGCGTTCTCGGCGTCTACGTCGCCGCGTTCGTGCTGACGGTTCTCTGGGTGTCCCCGAATACACTTCGGGGGGAACTCCCCGCGAAGATGGCGTTTCTCGCCAAAATCGTGGCTATCCCGCACCTCTCCATGGGCCAACTGTTCGTCATTCTGTTGTTTGGCAGTGCGACAGTCAGCCTGCTCGGCGGGATTTTGACCTACTGGCTTCGCTGGGAGACGCCGGCATATCAAGGGAACACACGCGCGCGGAAAATCGATAGTAGTCTTTCACGGACGGTCGCGTTCACGTATGCCCTCTCCCGGAGCGGGATGGGGATGCCTGCCATCATGCGGATTCTGGCACGAAACCGCGACGTGTACGGTGAGGCAGCCGAGGAGATTGCCGTCGGTGTCAAAGCGATGGATTTGTTCGGTCTCGATGTGTTGACCGCGATTCGCCAGATGGCGCGCCAGTCCCCGAGCGAGAAGTTCGAGGATTTTGGCGAGAACTTGGCGAGTGTGCTCCAGAGCGGCCAGAACTTACCCGATTATCTCAGCGAGCAGTACAAGCGCTATCAACGTGACGCGAAAGCCGAGCAGGAGGCGTTTCTCGAACTGCTTTCGGTCCTCGCGGAAGGGTACGTCTCGTTGTTCGTCGTCGGCCCGCTCTTGCTCATCACGATTCTCGTCATCATGGGGTTGATGGGCATCTCCGACACGCTTCGATTCCTCTACCTGATGGCGTATTTGCTGATTCCGCTCGGCAATATCGGCCTTATCGTCTATCTCGACAGTATCACCGAATCGCTTCGCATCACCCGCGAAAACCGAACCATGCCAACGACAACCGTCCCGACGCTTCGACGCGTGAGCGATACCGACGCAGGGCGGTCCGTGAGCGACGGCGGAACCGCAGTCGCGAACGTCGAGCGATTGACCGCCTACGACCAGTTCAAAAACGTCCGAACTGCACTGACCGAACCGCTCCGAACCGTGCAGGAGAATCCCGACACCCTGCTGTATCTGACGGGTCCGCTCGCACTGCTCTCAATCATCGTCCGAATCCTTCCCAATCTCGCGGCGGGGACGGCGACCATCTCGTCCGCGGACGATGTCGTAGTGCAGGCCGCCCTATTCGTGTTGGGGACGTATTCTGTCGTCCAGTGGCAGCATCGCCGCCGTACCAAAGCCATCGAGGCGGCCATCCCGGACATGCTCGACCGACTCGCCAGCGTCAACGAGGCCGGGATGACGGTCGTCGAGAGCTTTCGGCGGGTGGCGAAAAGCGACCTCGGCGTGTTGAACGAGGAGTTGTCGCGTATGGTACGCGACATCGAGTGGGGAACCGACACTGCGACCGCACTCCGGCGGTTCGAGGACAGAATCGACACGCCGACCGTCACGCGCGTAGTATCACTGGTGGCAAACGCGATGCACGCGAGCGGCGACATCGGGCGCGTTCTTCGAATCGCGGCCGACGACGCACAGGAGTCCAGACGCCTCCAACGCCAGCGCGAGGACGAGATGCTGACGTATCTCATCATCATCTACCTCTCATTTCTCATCTTCTTGGTCATCATCGGCGTGCTCTCGGCCATCCTCGTCCCAGCACTCCAGAACCTTGCGTCCGGAAACGCCTCCGGAAGTCCGGTCGGCATCGGCGGTCTCGGCAACATCGGAGCGGTGAACATCCACGCCTACACCGTGGTCTTCTTCCACACCGCACTCGTTCAGGCTGTGTTCTCCGGCTTCGTCGCGGGGAAGATGGGTGAAGGGAAGGTTCGGGACGGCGCGAAACACGCGACGGTCATGCTCGCCATCGCCTACATCACCTTCCTCGTCATCGAGTTCGTCGTCTTCTCGTAGGGCTCTCTCGGAGGACATTTGGGTTCTGCTCTCCGAGTTCGGGTATGGAACCGACGAGTCACGACGTGCAGGCGACCTACGACCGCATCGCGGCTCACTTCGCCAAAACGCGGGAGTACGCGTGGCCCGAAGTCGAATCGTTTCTCGACGGCCGTACGGCTGAACTCTCCCTCGACCTCGGCTGTGCCAACGGGCGCCACGCTGAACTGCTCACCGAGCGTGCCGAGCGCGTCATCGGTGCTGACGTGAGCGCGGGTCTCCTCGCGGAGGCCGAAGAGCGCGCCACCGAACACGGTTTCGACCTCGATTTGGTGCAGTGTGACGCCGCCAACATTCCGCTCGCCGACGATTCGGTCAGTCTCGCGGTGTACGTCGCCACGCTTCACCATCTTCCAAGCCGTGCGGCCCGCCTCGGGAGTTTGGACGAACTCGCCCGCGTGCTCTCCCCGGACGGCATTGCGCTGGTCAGCGCGTGGAGTACGGCTCACGACAAGTTCGACCGTGAGGACGGGTTCGACACGACTGTCGATTGGACGCTCCCCGGCGGCGAGACCGTTCCGCGCTTCTATCACATCTACTCGCCCGAGGAGTTCGAGGAAGACCTCGAAAACAGCGCGTTGAAACCGGACGACGTGGAGATTTCGAGCGGGAACTGTTATGCCGTCGTTCGTGGACGAAAACAGTAACACCCTTAAGCCGGGATGCACAATTCGAGAATACACTCGTATTCGAACGCACCCGAGCACCGGTGTCTCATTGAACGAAGTGAAGTGAGGCTCGGTGCGTGGTGCGAGCGAAGCGAGCAGCACGCACCGGTGGTCTAGTGGTAGGACCTGAGCCTTCCAAGCTCATGGCACGGGTTCAAGTCCCGTCCGGTGCATTCTTCGATTACTACTTCCAGTAGCCGTTGCAGTGGTCAATCTCTTCTAGCAGTGATAACTCAATCCCCACCACCCATGATTTCGTCTACACGATGACCGACCCTGACACGATTTCCACCTACCAGGCCGTCGCCGACGAGTATCAGGAACGGAACGCGGACAGAACAGGCGTCGAGGGAATGGTCGAGGGATTTCTGGCGGCTGTCGAGGGGGCAACTGCTGGCGAGGGTGTGATTCGTTTTATAGCAGCGCCCGCGCCAGTCCACCAATCGCGCCGAAGACCAGCGGAATTGCGACAGTGAGTGCCGTGATTTGCCCCATTCCGGCCGCTCGGCCGAGCGAGCCGTGAAGCGCGAGTAAGATTCCAAAAACAAGCAGGGCAAGGACGCCGAACCCGAGTCCGGCGAGGACGCCGCGTTTCCAGTTCATCGTCGGCAGGCTCACCAACGCGCCGCCGACCAGCAGGCCGATCCAGTGAAACCACGCGAGCGCGAGGCCGACGACTGCGCTGACGGCAATCAACGGCAGGCGGCGGGTCGGGTCAGCACGAAACTCGTCCAGTCGGCTTCGGCTCATTGGTTCCCTCCGAATTTCACGGCGACATCGCCGCGAATCTCGTGGGTCATGGGTTTGTACTCGGTGTCCGCCCATCGCTTCAGTTGGTCGCGATAGTGGTCCGAGAAGTAATCACCCGAGTTGCCGCCCGGAAGGATGTTCTCCGACTCGCCCTTCATCGGACAGAGCATGCGCCAACTGCTGCCGACCGCCGACTGTTTGCGGTAGTTGTTCACGGTGTGACTCGACCCATCGGTCGAAATCACGGGGTAGTTCAGGAACGATTGGTCGAACGGGTGGGTGATAGCTTCCGTCGTGTTGTAGTCGCCGTACACTTCGTTGTCCGAGCTTTCGACCGTTTTCACCGTACGTTTGAGCGCCCGAACCATCGTCGCTTTCCGCCCGTCGCTTCCGAACCAACGCTTTCCCTGCAGGTGTGCCACCACCCAGTCGCGCGGATAGTAGCTATCATCCAACCCGGCTTGCTTAAACGTCTCGTCGAGCGTTTCCTCGCGGAACGCGTCGAACCAGCGGACGAACAGCAAGGCGGCACGCGAGTCACGTTCCATCCGGTAGTCCCAATTCGAGAGCGTATCGACGGCGGATTTGAAACTCTCATTTCCGCTCCCGTCGTCACGTGCCGCGTTGACCAACGTCGGAACGAGCGATTCAGCCCGCTTGTCGAGCGTGTCGTCCTGTATCTGCTCCATCGTCGTCCTATCCATCGTGCCCGATTTCGCCTTCTCGTCCAGCAGTTCGTAGATTCGCTGGGCACGATACGGGCTTGCGTACGCTTCCGACAGATACGGGTCGTCCGTGATTCGTTGGTTTGCCGTTGCGATGAGGTCCGGATTCGTGACGTGTGGCTTTTCGTCGAACGGGATGAATCCCTCCCACGTCGAAACGCCGAACGGTTCGAACCCTTTCCACTCGGCTTCTCCGGCCGACCCGTCGAAGATTCGGTCGCCACGGACTTGCTTGCCGTTCACCATTCGCCGCGGAATCCTGCCAGTGGTGTAATAGAGCGTGTTGCCGTCCCGGTCAGCATAAATAAGATTCTGAGTTGGTTCGTCGAACTGCTTCGTTGCCGCGCGCAACTCGTTCACGCCGTTGCTCGTGTTGTATTTGTGAATTGCCAGCGTCGTGTCCGTCGCCGCGTGACCCGTCCATGCGACACCAACGCGGTAACCGTCGCGTTCGAGCATCGGCCCGTGGACGGTCTTTCTGACCGTCGTCGTCCGGTTTTCCCCGTTCGCCACCTCGATTTTCCGCTGTTCGGTGTCGAACGTGCGCCACTCACCCTTGTAGCGGTATCTGTCGCCGTCTGTTTTGTAGCGGTAAAAGTCGATAACGTCCGCCCCGGCGTTCGTGAAGCCCCACGCCCCGGCGTGGTTCTCGCCGATGACGACGAACGGAACGCCAGGGAAGGTGACGCCACGGACGCTCGTGTCGCCCAGTTTGAGGTTCATCTCGTACCACACCGGCGGCGCCATCAGCGTCAGGTGTGGGTCGTTCGCCACGATTGGCTTGCCGTTCGCCGTGTGCTTTCCGGACACGAGCCAACTGTTCGACCCGATGCCATGGTCGCGCTCGAAATTCCCGAGCCAGTCGAGTAGCGGTGCTCCGACGATTTCGTCGTGGTTCGGAGCGGTTCGAACCTTCTGTCTCTTTTTCGTGGACTTCCCTTCGTCCTGGCCGCGAATGACGGGCGAATCGTGGTCGAGTCGTTCCGGATACAGCTCCGTGGCTGCCTTCGAGCCGAGTTTCGAGGTAGCCTTCGCCTTCCGGAGCGTAAGAAAGCTCCCCGTCAGTTCCCACGATATCTGTTTTTCCATCAGCATCGTGTCCGCGGGTGCCCACTTCGCCGGTTCGTACTCCAACAGCCCGAACTCCAGCGGAAGCGGTTCGTTTTCGATGTGAGCATTCACACCGGCCGAAAACGCATTGACGAGTTTGCCGGTCTCCGTGTCGGCGATGTGTTTCCACGTCGCTTCCGCTGCGCCTACAAAATCCATCTGGATGTGGAACTCGTCGGAATCGGCCGCCAGTTCGCCGACGACGGCCGACACCTGCCCGGACATTAATCGCCGTTGCAAATCGAGTTGGAATAGCCGTTCCCGAGCCTGTGCGTACCCCACCGCGAAGTACAGCGCCTGCTCGTTCTCTGCTGTGATGTTCGGCACGCCGTCCTCATCGTACCGGAGCGTCGCCTTCCCGTACTCGCTCTCGACACTCCTGTTTGTGTCGTCCATCGCCTTCCCCCACGCCTCCCCGCTCAACGGTGCAAACCGTCGAAGATAGCTCCCAACCGGCGAGAGCGCGCCGCCAACGGTTGTCCCCGCAAGAATCGCCCCGACAAGCGTTCGGCGCGTAATATCGTCGTCCATACCAAACCTGTGTTCTCGCCGATATAAATACCATTCTCACGAAAAATAGTGGGTGGCTTCGAGAGAGCGTTTAGACTACTTCCATCCATTCATCACGGTGTCTCGTTTCTGACTTTCCTGTGATTCACCAATCCCAACCATCGCAAAACCAAACGACTCTATTCGTACCGGTCTCTTCTCGTCGCCCAAACGGTTTTCCCGGCGTAGGTTGACGACGTTCTAATGCCAGTCCAACCGGATTACGTCAAGAAAGTAGCGACAATTCTCTTGGAACGATATCCCGAAGCGTTCACCGACGACTTCGACCGGAACAAGGAGAGCGTGACGGCGTTGACGAACGTGGATTCGAAAGGGGTCCGGAACAAAATAGCGGGATACATCACGAGACGTGGTGGCGCCCCACCGCGCACCGTCGAGTGAAAATTTCGTTGAGTAAGAATCTCGTTCACGACAAACTCGAACTGGGTGTTTCGACACGCTTCTCGACGGGCGATTCCAAGCGATAGACCATCACGAGTCCAACGAGAACGAACCCACCAACGACTGCGACGGTCAGAATGGGAGCGTAAGCGTCGGCGAGGACACCGCCGACGAGAACGAGGGGGAGTCTGACAAGCGCGTACACCATCGACGCGGCGGAGAGAACCGTCGCGCGCCCGACTGTTTCTACATTGTCGTTGATGTACTGGTTGACCAGTGGATGCAACAGCGTACGCGACCCGGTTCGGATGAAGAACATCGGCAGCGCGAAGATGGGCCCGAAAACGGGTGTAATCAGCGAAACGCAGAGAAGCAGCGGGACGAAAATCGTCGTCGCACGGATGCCGAATCGGTCCTCTATCGCTCCGGTGTAGTAGCTCAACCCAGCAGAGACGAGCGTAAATCCGGCGTACAGCGGTCCCATGAATTCGACTGGAATCGAGAGCGCGCCAGTCGCAATCGGTTGGACGTAACTCTCGACGGTACCCGTCGCGGCGAAAAACAGGGCGACGTAGGCGACGAACGACCGAAGCGGTGGTTTCGACAGATGGCGGCGGATGACGCGGGTCGCGTCGAGCGGTGTCAGCACGTCGTGGTCGCCATCGACGTACGTTCGGTTTCGTGGGAGCGAAAGCAGGACCACCACACCCACGCCGTTCAAAACTGCGGAGGCGAAAAACGGCAGTCGAGGGTCGAGTCCGTACAACACGCCGCCAGCGAGAGTCGTCAGGACGGTGACGGCGCGGTTGACCGCCATGCCTCGCCCGCGAACCCGTGCGAACTGGTCGGTTCCGAGTTCATTCCGAAGAAATTCGTAGAGCCACGCGTCACCGCTTCCAGAGCGGAAGACGAGTGCGAGCGTCCACAGGACGTACAGTCCGGCGAGCGCGAGAAACGAGCGCGCGACGACGAAGCCAAGAATCGAGCAGGCCATGCAGGTGGAACTGACGATGAGGCTGTTTCGCCAGCCGATTCGGTCGCCGACGTAGCCGGTTGGAATCTCGCCGAGAATCGTCAGCGAGGAGTAGAGGGTACTCAAAAGGGCTATCTGCGTGTAATCGAGATTCCGATAGAGGAGAAAGAGGGTGAAGATCGGCGAGAAAAATCCGAACGAGACGGTGGCTTGATAGCAGTAGTATTTGTAGACCGCCGGGGGTCGTGATAGGAGTGACATGGACGGCGAATTCGAGTTCGAAAGAGCGCCAGTAAAGAGTTCCCTGAAACACAGTTATGTATAATTTTTGATACCGATGGGTAGATTCAGGCGGCTAGAAACCGTTGTTCGAGACATGCAACTGTATGCCGCGATGCGAAACGGGCTGTTCGTCACGGACGGAACCGAAACGGCGGCGGTGCGGTTGACGGACCACGACTTGGAGTGTGTCGCTGCGACCGACGAGCGGGTGTTCTGTGGCACGTTCGACGCCGGTCTCTTCCGAAGCGAGGATGGCGGCGAGTCGTTCCATCCGGTCGGCGAGGAAACCATTCGTGAGTCGGTGATGTCGCTCGCCATCGACCCGACTGATTCGGACATCGTGTGGGTGGGCATGGAACCGAGTGCTATCTATCGAAGCACGGACGGTGGTGATTCGTGGGAGCGGAAAGACGGCCTGACCGACCTTCCCTCGGAGCCGAACTGGTCGTTTCCGCCGCGTCCGCACACCCACCACGTCCGCTGGATAGAACCCGACCCTGACGACCCCGACCACCTGTACGTCGGTATCGAGGCTGGCGCGCTCGTCCAGACGCACGACGCGGGCGAGACGTGGGAAGACAAAATGCCGACTGCCCGGGTGGATAACCACTCGCTCACGACACACCCAGATGCGCCGGGACGGGTGTGGTCGGCCGCCGGGGATGGCTATGCCGAATCCGAGAACGGCGGCGAAACGTGGGAGTATCCACAGGATGGACTCGACCGCCGGTACTGCTGGAGTGTCGCGCTCGCACCCGACGACCCCGATACTGTCCTTCTCTCCAGCGCGACCGGCCCGCGAAGCGCACACAACGTCGATTCCGCGGATTCTATCGTCTCCCGAAAACGCGACGACGAGGAGTGGGAGCGACTGGACGGTCTCCCAACGGGCGAAGGAGTTACGCGAACCGTGTTCGAACGCGGTAACTCGGGTGGCGAACTGTTCGCCGTCAACAATCGCGGTCTCTTCAGAACCGAGGATGTGGGGACGACATGGGAAAAAACGGCCTCGGAGTGGCCGACTACATTCGAGCGAATGACGGCGAGAGGGTTGGCGGTCGTTCCATAATCGCGGTCGTTTCTTATTTTTCGTCGTTACTCCGCTGCCATCCGTCGGTCGAGGAAGTCGGCGACGAGTTCCATCGAGCGAATCTTCTGGTCGATATCGGTACTTCCGTGTCCCTCTTCGCCGAGTTCGACATATTCGAAGTCGCCGTTCTTGCCTTCCTCGAAGCCGTCTTCTTCCAGCGCCTCGCGGAACAGTCTCGCCTGTGAGACCGGAACGCGGCGGTCGTTGACGCCGTGGACCATCAGCAGCGGCGAGTCGAGGTTTTCGGTGTACTCGATGGGACTGCGTTCCCGATAGAGGTCGTGATTCTCCTCGGGGTCACCCAGATACTTCTCCATCAGGCCGGTCTGGAAGTGCGGCATCGTGTTCTCGTGCATATCGTGGAGGTCGGTGACGCCGACCCACGCGATGCCCGCGGTGTACAGTTCCGGATACCGAACCATCTGCCAGTACGCGCTGTAGCCGCCGTAGGAACCGCCGTACACCACGACCTCGTCCTCGTCTATCCAATCCTTGCCGCGGAGCCACCGTGCTCCATCGGCGACGTCGTCCTGTTCGGCACCGCCCCAGTCGCCGATGAGGCTGTTTTTGAACTCGCGGCCGCGTCCGGTGGAGCCACGATAGTTGAGTTCCAGAACCGTGTAGCCACGGTTGAGGAAGAACTGTGTCCGCCGTTTAAAGCTTCGCAGGTCCTGTGCCGCCGGACCACCGTGGACCTTCACGACCGCTTTGGACGGGCGTTCACCCGAATCGTACAACAGACCGCCGATTTCGGTCCCGTCGTGTGATTCGAACGTGATGTACTCCGCGTCGGTAAACGTCTCGGGGTCGATATCATCATAAACGGGTTCGAGGAGCGTTTCCGTCTCGCCCGATTCGAGGTCGTGGACGAGCAGTGCAGGTCGCTGTGTCGGCGTCGTCTGTTCGATTAGTACGCGACCGTCTCCGAGGAGCGTCACATCGCCGTGTCCGGAAAACGATGCGACGCCTGTCGGCAAGTCGAGTTCCGTCGCATTCCCGTCGAAATCATACACCATCGGGACGACGGCGGCACGACGCCTTCGAAGCGCGAGGAAGCCGCTTCCGTCGGGGAGGAACGCGATGGCATTTTCGACGTACTCGCCGTCGCCGAACCACTCGACCGACTCCGTTTCGAAGTCGTAGACGCCACCGCGCGTCTTGTCCTGTGCGTTGTCAGAGACGAGGAGTTTCGTCCCGTCTGCGGACCAATCCACGGAGTAGCTTTCGCTGCCGTCGATGCCGAGTTCGAGGTTGTGCGGGTTCGACCCGTCCGGGTCGGCGACGTACACGTCTATGTTGTTCAGGTCGTCCGACTCGTTGGCCATGTAGGCGATTCGGTCGCCATCGGGGCTGTAGGTTGCCGAATAGGAACCGAGGTCGTACTCCGTGAGTTGCTCGCTCGTTCCGGTTTCGCGGTCGTGTCGATAGAGGTTCATCTGTCCACCGACGGTACTCCCGTAGAGCAGCGTCCCGTCCTGAACGTCGGTGAGCATACACTGGCCGGAATCCTCGACCACGGGTGCGGCGTTCCCGTCGAGGTCGATTTCCCAGATGTCGTTCTGTTCATCGCCCGCGTCGTCCAGATGGAAGTAAATCCGGTCGCCGTCCGGTGCCCACATGAGGGGATGCCGGGCGTTTCGGGGAACCTCGCCGTCGCTCACCTGTTGCATTTCACCTGTCGCAACGTCGATAACGTGGAGTTCGTTGCGGCCGCTTCCGTCGTAGTAGACGGCGACCCGATTGCCGTCCGGTGACGCCGCCGGGGTATTGAACTCGGGAAGGCTGGCGATTTCTTCGAGGGAAAATTCATCTGTCATCGAATTGGAATGAGAATCATAAACCTATTAATGTTTCCCGAACTGAATTTCAGTACCTTATTTTACAGATTCATTGGGGGTTATCATAGTGGTCCATGGCAAGTACTCCTCACCTGGCAGAAAAATAAAATCTTCTTCGGATGTGGTCCGGTGGTGTTCGGCGAACGGCCACCAAATCGGAGACTCGCAACTGATTACTTGAGGTCGAAGCGGTCGAGTTTCATCACTTTGCTCCACGTATCAACAAAGTCACGGACGAATTTCTCCTCGCCGTCGTCGGACGCATACACTTCTGCGTCAGCCCGAAGCCGGGAGTTCGACCCGAAGATGAGGTCGAAGCGGGTGGCCTCCCACTCGACATCGCCCGTCTCGCGGTCGCGGAGTTCGAAGACCTGTTCGTCCTCGTCGACCGGTTCCCACTCCGTGTTCATGTCGAGCAGGTTCACGAAGAAGTCGTTCGTCAGCGTGCTCGTTTCGTCGGTGAAGACGCCGAGGTCGCTGTCATCGTAGTTTGCGCCAAGCGTGCGCATGCCACCGACCAGAGCCGTCATCTCGGGTGCGGTCAGACTCAGCAATTCCGCCTTATCGACCATAATCGCTTCCAACTCGCGGTCGTGCTCACCGCCGAGGTAGTTGCGGAACCCATCGGCTTCCGGTTCGAGTACCTCGAAGGACTCAACGTCGGTCTGCTCCTGGGAGGCGTCCACACGACCCGGTACGAACGGAACGTCCACGTCGTATCCGGCATCCTTCGCCGCCTTCTCGACGGCTGCGCTGCCGCCCAGAACGATCACGTCTGCGAGCGACACCTTCGTCCCGTCGGACTGCGAGCTGTTGAAATCCTCCTGAATTCCCTCCAGAGTCTTCAGCACGCTTTCCAACTGCTCCGGCTCGTTGACCTCCCAGTTCTTCTGCGGTTCGAGGCGGATGCGTGCACCGTTCGCGCCACCGCGCTTGTCGCTGTGGCGGAACGTCGATACTGACGCCCACGCGGTCTTGACCAGTTCGGAGGTGGACAGTTCAGAGTCGAGGAGTTCTTGCTTGAGTGCGGCGACCTCCTCGTCCCCGATTAGGTCGTAGTCGGCGTCGGGGAGGGGGTCCTGCCATATCATCTCTTCGTCCGGGACTTCCGGGCCGAGGAACCGGGACGCCGGACCCAAGTCGCGGTGGATAAGCTTGTACCACGCCTTCGAAAAGGTCTCTTGGAACTCGCCCGGGTTGTCCTGGAAGCGCTCTAGAATCTCCCGATAGTCCGAGTCCTTCTTTAGGGCGATGTCGGTCGTGAGCATCATCGGGTCAACCGACTCGTCGGAGATGTGAGCGTCCGGAACGGTGTCCTGTGCTTCCTCGTCCGTCGGATACCACTGCCACGCGCCGCCGGGACCCTTCTCCGGCTCCCACTCGTAGTCGAGCAGGTTGTTGATGTAGCCCATGTCCCACTGGGTTGGCGCGTTCGTCCACGGCCCTTCGATGCCGCTGGTGATGGTGTCCGGGCCTTTGCCCTCGCCGTAGTCGTTCTCCCAGCCGAGACCCTGCTCCTCGATGGGTGCGGCTTCGGGTTCGGGACCGAGGTGGTCGCCGGAGTCGGCACCGTGAACCTTTCCGAAAGTGTGGCCGCCAGCGATGAGCGCGACCGTCTCCTCGTCGTTCATCGCCATGTGGTCGAACGTCTCGCGGATGTTGTGAGCCGACCCCTCGGTGTCCGGTTCGCCCTGCGGGCCTTCCGGGTTCACATAAATGAGGCCCATAACCGTGTTACCGAGCGGGTCTTCGAGGTCGCCACCTTCGTCGAAGCGGTCCAAGGAAGCACCTTCCCACTCGTCCTCGGGACCCCAATCGACGGCGTCGTCGCCCTCGAAGTCGTCAACGCGGCCGCCGGCGAAGCCGAACGTCTCGAAGCCCATCGATTCGAGTGCGACGTTCCCGGTCAGGACGATAAGGTCGCCCCACGAGAGCGCGCGGCCGTACTTCTGCTTGACCGGCCAGAGAAGGCGGCGAGCCTTGTCGAGGTTGACGTTGTCCGGCCAGCTGTTGATTGGCGGAAGGCGCTGACGCCCGCCGGACGCGCCACCGCGGCCGTCCTTGGTGCGGTAGGTACCGGCGCTGTGCCACGCCATCCGGATGAACAGCGGTCCGTAGTGGCCGTAGTCGGCCGGCCACCAATCCTGTGACGTCGTCATCACGTCCTCGATGTCCGATTTCACCTCGTCGAGGTCGAGCGATTCGAACGCCTCGGCGTAATCGAACTCCTCGTCCATCGGGCTGACATCCCGAGCGTTCTGGTCGAGGAGGTCCACGTTCAACTGTTCCGGCCACCAGTCGTGATCCGACCAATGTGTCATCGGGCAACCTCCTGGGTCTCTGCCCGGTTGAACTGGGCCATCTTCTCCATGTTCTCCTTCTCATAATCGGGTTTGCCCATGCCGCATTTGGGTGTATCCTCAGACATTAATGGAATCTCCTGTACGTAGAATATGAGAGGTATTGTTTATAAATTTGCCGCTTAGGTTTTCTATTTTCTGGCTTCTATTCCACAATCCTTCCCTATTTTTCTTTAACTAGAAAATATTTTTTCATTTTTGAAAATGTTTGGGATGGTTCGACATATCAGACCGCTCCAACACCAGTCCAAACCGTCCTTACGATGGCACTTTACTTCTCTTTTTTACATTCCGAGGCCACCTATCCATTTGCCAATTCGTCCACCAAAACATCGATTGTAGTAAACGCCATGGCCGTGGTAGACGCCACGTGACACAGTACAGTGGTTCTCGAACGCAAACAGTGAGCATGAGCGTCACGGCCTACGAACGGAACCAACTACGTCTCGGTCTCAACAGTATTCGGGAACCCGAATTCAGAACCGATGAACTGTGATGGGGAATTCGGTTTCCCGCCGGTCGCTTCCAAGTGTGTCGAGGAGGTTCCGGAGGTCGGTTTCTCCACCATTCTCTTGGAGTAAGTCAATAACGTGGTCAACCCGGTCGATGCGGCGCTGGGCGCGCTCATAGCGGTTGTGGATATCCACTCTTGCCTCGGCGAGGGCGATTCGACCGTCGTGAATCGCTTCCCGGGATTCACGGAGCGTCAAGACTGTCTCGCGTATCGAATCCAGTGGCATGCACTCCGCAACGTCGTCAACGAAAGTAGTACTGTTGGCTTGTCGTTTCTATTGCTGGTCTATCGCTTCATCTCAGCGCGTGCTTATCCGTGGCCGGGACAGTTTTGCCACCGGCCGTCGTGCAGAGTTCGATGTCAGCGTATGAAAACGACGTTCTCGTTTCGGCGGATTGGGTGGAGGACAATATCGAGGCGTTCGAGAGCGACGACCCCGAGTACCGACTCGTGGAGGTGAACAGCCCTGAATCGCCGGATAGTGACTTCCCGTCGCGCTACGAGGACGGCCATATCCCCGGCGCAATCGGGTTGCAATGGGACGAAGACCTCTCCGACGAAACCGAGCGGGACATCCTCAAAAAGGAGGATTTCGAAGAAGTGGTTGGCGACGCCGGAATCTCCGAGGATTCGACCGTCGTGTTTTACGGCGACGGCTGGATTCCCAACTGGTTCGCGCTGTACGCCTACTGGGAGTTCAAATACTACGGCCACGAGGACGCCCGCGTGCTGAACGGCGGGAAGGATTACTGGGTCGAAAACGACTACGAACTCACTGACGAAGCCCCGAATCACTCGACACGGGAGTACCACGCTCGCGGGCCATTCGAGGGCATCCGGGCGTACAAGGACGACGTGGACAAGGCCATCGACTCCGGCCTACCGCTCGTCGACGTGCGCTCGCCGGAGGAGTTCACGGGCGAAGTCATCGCGCCGGAAGGCTTGCAGGAGACGGCCCAACGCGGTGGCCACATCCCCGGTGCCAGCAACGTCCCCGTCGCGCAGGTGCTCGCCGACGACGGCCTGTTCAAGTCGGCCGACGAACTTCGCGAGTTGTACGCCGACCACGACGTTGACGGCGAGGAGTCCATCATCGCCTACTGCCGCGTCGGCGAGCGCTCGTCCATCGAGTGGTTCGCGCTCCACGAACTGCTCGGCTTTGACGACGTGCGAAACTACGACGGGTCGTGGACCGAGTGGGGGAACTTGGTTCGTGCGCCCATCGAAACCGGCGAGGAGTAATCCCGCTTCTTTTTTCGAACGACCACGAAGGGTTACCATCACTGAAATTCACAACCTCGTCTCCGACTTGTACGACCACCTCGAAGCCACGGCGTCCCTGCCGGTCGCCACGCGCCCGAGTCAGTACCTCGGCGAAGCACAAGCGGTCGTCCGCGACGCAAGAGGCGCACCCGAACCGGTGGTTCGCGAGCGGGTCTCGCAAGCGGAGGAACTGCTCTCGCACGTCGAAGGGACCGGATGCGAGGAAGCGGACGAACACGTCGTGAGAGCGCGAGCGTTGGCGGAACGACTGTCCTCGCAACTGGATTAAAATTCGACAGCAAGCTCTGTCGCTTCGGATGGCTTTAACACACCACGCCACACTCTCTCTGTCATGAGCAACAGCACGGAGAAAGACGAGAGATTGCGGAGCCGCGAAGTCACCGAAGGGCCGGAGCGCGCCCCGCACAGGGCGATGTTTCGGGCGATGGGGTTCGACGACGAGGACCTCTCCTCGCCGATGGTGGGTGTGGCGAATCCTGCGGCCGACGTGACGCCGTGTAACGTTCACTTGAACGATGTCGCGGAGTCGGCAATCGATGGTGTGAACGCGGCGGGCGGCATGCCCATCGAATTCGGCACCATCACCGTCTCGGACGCGATTTCGATGGGCACTGAAGGAATGAAAGCCAGCCTCATCTCGCGCGAGGTCATCGCCGACAGCGTGGAACTCGTCGCCTTCGGCGAGCGAATGGACGCCCTCGTCACGGTCGCTGGCTGTGACAAGAACCTGCCCGGCATGATGCTGGCAGCCATCCGCACCGACCTGCCGAGCGTGTTTTTATATGGGGGTTCCATCATGCCCGGCGAACACGAAGGCCGGGAAGTCACCGTCCAGAACGTTTTCGAGGGCGTCGGCGCGGTTTCCCACGGCGACATGACCGAGGACGAGTTGGTCGAACTCGAACACGACGCCTGCCCCGGTGCGGGGTCCTGCGGCGGGATGTTCACCGCGAACACGATGGCGACGATTAGCGAAGTCCTCGGGTTTGCTCCCCTTGGCTCCGCCAGCCCGCCCGCCGAATCGCCGGGCCGCTACACGGTCGCCGAGGAAGCAGGTGAACTCGCGCTGGACGCAGTGAAAAACGACCGCAAGCCCTCGGACATTCTCTCCAGAGAATCGTTCGAGAACGCCATCGCGGTGCAGGTGGCGATGGGCGGTTCGACCAACGCCGTCCTCCACCTGCTCGCGCTCGCGGCGGAGGCCGGCATCGAACTCGACATCGACGACTTCGACGAGATTTCGCGCCGGACGCCCAAAATCGCCAACCTCCAACCCGGCGGCACGCGGGTCATGAAAGACCTTCATGATGAAGGTGGTATTCCGACAGTGCTCCGCCGGATGCTCGACGCCGACCTGATTCACGGCGATGCCATGACCGTGACGGGCCGCACGATTGCCGAAGAACTCGACCACATCGGCGCGACCGGGGATTCCGATGCTGACTTCCTCCGCCCGGTGGACGACCCGTTCCACGAGGAGGGTGCCATCAAGATCCTCAAGGGCAATCTCTCTCCCGACGGCTCGGTGCTGAAGGTCACTGGCGAGGACAAGTTCCACCACACCGGCCCGGCCCGCGTCTTCGAGAACGAGGAGGGTGCTATGAAGTACGTGCAGGAGGGCGACATCGAGTCCGGTGACGTGCTGGTCATCAGAAACGAAGGCCCGCGGGGTGGTCCCGGGATGCGAGAAATGCTCGGCGTGACGGCGGCCGTCGTCGGGCAGGGTCACGAGGACGACGTGGCGCTGCTCACTGATGGTCGATTCTCCGGCGCTACTCGCGGCCCGATGGTCGGCCACGTCGCCCCGGAAGCCCGCGCCGGTGGTCCGATTGCAGTTGTCGAAGATGGTGACGAAATCACCGTTGACATCCCCAATCGTGAGCTTTCCGTTGACCTTTCGGGCGATGAACTCGACGCGCGATTGGATGACTGGGAACCCAACGAACCGCAGTACACAACGGGTGTGCTTGCGAAATATGGGTCGGCATTTGGGTCGGCGGCGAACGGTGCCGTGACGAACCCCGGCGTAAAACGGGAATAACGACTTCATCGGGGGGATATTTCGTCAACTCTTGAACAACGGGCTTCGAACACTTCCGGCTGTTCGCTACGAAACGGATTTGGTTCTAATTTTTGCTGTCTCTGTTGCTGGGAAGCTGCCCTCGAACGGGATGAACGAGAATTTCGCTCACGGGACCAAGCTGGGGCGTTCGAGGCGATTTGCTTCCCAGCAACTGCAATCGAAAAACAACCAAACACCTCTGTTCGTGAACGACGTTGTGGTCGGGTTCAGCACCCTTAACCGTGCCCGCCTGCTATCCGTCGTCCAATGGATTCTGCGATACGAATACGTGGTCTCGAAAAGGAATATGGGGAGGTACGGGCGCTCAAGGGAATCGACCTCGACGTTCCGGAGGGGTCGTTTTTTGGACTCCTCGGTCCGAACGGGGCGGGGAAGACGACGTTTATCAACATTCTCGCCGGCTTGGTGAAGAAGTCCGGTGGCTCCGCGGAAGTGTTCGGCGCGGACGTGGAAGACGACTACCGCGAGGCGCGCGACCGAATCGGCCTCGCGCCACAGGAGTTCAACGTGGACCGTTTCTTCCCGATTCGGGAAGTGCTGGAGCACAAAGCGGGCTATCACGGCATTCCGCGGTCGGAGGCGGGCGAACGTGCCGATGATGTACTTCAGCGTGTTGGCATCTATGACAAGCGCGACACGCGTTTTGACTGGCTTTCGGGTGGGATGAAACGCCGGTTCGTGCTCGCGCGGGCACTTATCACGGAACCAGATCTGCTCATTCTGGATGAGCCGACGGCAGGGGTTGACGTGCAACTGCGCCACGATTTGTGGGACCTCATCACCGAACTCAACGAATCGGGAACCACAATTTTGCTCACGACCCACTACATCGAGGAGGCCGAACGCCTCTGTGACGAGGTGGCCATCCTCGACTCGGGGCGCATCGTCGAGGTGGCGAGCCCGGAGGAACTGATGGGCCGCGGTCCGGACAAGATCACGATTTCGCTCCGCAACCCGCCGGAGTCCGCGCCGCACCTCTCGGCCGGTCGGGACAAAATCGAGGACGTGGAGCTATCGGGCGACGAACTCGTGATTACCGCGCCCGAGGCCGGACTGCTCGCGCCGGAACTCGTGCGCGAACTCGACCGGAAGGGGTTCGAAATCATCCACTTCGACATCTCGCGCACCTCGCTCGAAGAGGTGTTCGTGGAGATGACGCGGGCGAACGAGAGCACGGACGGGACGCAGGACGGCGGGGACAGCGAGGACCGCGAACTCGCCGTTGCCCCCGGAGGTGACGACGCGTGAGCAGTGAGAACGAAGGGCTGACTGGTTTCATCACGCTCACTCGCCGCGAGATTCTGCGATTTCTGCGACGGCCGCGCAACACGTTCGTTCCACCGTTCGTGACGAACGTACTGTACTTCTCCGTGTTCGGCGTCATCCTCGGCAGTCGCGTCGGGAAGATGCAGTTCGACGGGCAGGCCGTCCCGTACATAGTCTTCATCCTGCCCGGTCTGGTCGTGCTGGGAGCCATCTCGAACGCGTTCGAGAACTCCTGTTTCTCCATCTTCCACGGGCGGTGGAATCGCTACATCGAGGAAACGCTCACGTCGCCGATGTCCTACTCACGGATGGTCGCCTCCTACATCGTTTCCGGAGCCACGCGCGGTCTTCTGGTCGGAGCGCTCATCGCCGTCCTCGGCGCGTTCTTCACGTCCGTCGGAGTAGCTCGGCCGTTCTACCTGGTCGCCTTCGGGCTCGTCATCACGCTGCTCTTTTCGAGCTTCGGCGTCGTTGGCGGTCTCTGGGCGGACGACTGGGACAACCTGACGATGATGAACCAGTTCATCGTCCGCCCGCTCGTCTTCTTCGGCGGCGTGTTCTACACGCTGGACAGCCTCCCGCAGGGAATTTTCCACACGCTCACCCTGCTCAACCCGATGGTGTACATGGTCGATGGCGTCCGCTACGGCTTTCTTGGAGCATCGGAACTCAACCCCAACTTCTCGCTCGCCGTCCTGACCGGTCTCACCATCATCGTGATGGCCATCGACGCCTACCTGTTCCGCCGTGGCTACGGACTGACGGAATGACTGAGTAGCGTTTTTCGACTTCGAATTTTTCGGAACGGAATGTGCCCGTTTTGCAGACAGAGCAGTACGATTGGAACGGATTGTGTGGGAGATATGACTATCATGGATTGGCTGTAATCATCCCGATTTCTCGGTTTCGTGCGCTGTTCGGATATCTCAACCCCTCAAATCAATAGAATTCGTAACTAAATGGTGAATCTCGGACCGGGCGGGAGCTTTCGAGGGAGTCTTCTCAGTAGCTCCAGTCATAAAGTAATCAAATCCGATGCGTAGCGAACGAACGGGGGCTTTCTGGGCCTTCATCGCAGTCACTGCAATCGAAACAGAACCAAACTCCACTCTGTTTCGAATCGAATGGAAGAGAAGTCCCCCCGCTCGTTTTCGAACTAGCGTGCGTTTTCGAACATGGTGATGGCCATCTCTCGGCGTTCGGAATGGTCCACAATGGGACCCGGATACTCCGGCGCGAGGTCTTCTCGCTCGTCGGGGTCGAGTTCGTTCCACGAATGGATCTTCTCTGGCGGAACGTCGTCCAGTTCGGGGACGAATCGTGTGATGTACGTCGCGTCCGCGTCGAAGCGCTCGCCCTGCGTCATCGGGTTGAAGATGCGGAAATACGGTTGGGCATCGGTGCCGGTCGAAGCGGCCCACTGCCAGCCACCGTTATCGTTCGCGGTGTCGTGGTCCACGAGTTTTTTTCGATACCAGTCGTACCCTCTGCGCCAGTCCACGAGCAGGTCTTTCGTCAGAAACGAGGCGACGATCATGCGGACGCGGTTGTGCACCCACGCCTCCTCGCGCAGTTGACGCATTCCGGCGTCCACGATGGGATAGCCCGTTTCGCCGTCCTTCCACGCCTGCACGCCGTCAGGGTCGTCGCGCCACGCGATGTCGTACTGGTAGTCCGTGAAGTTCTCCACGACGACATCCGGATTGTTGTCCAGTACGTGCATGTAGAACTCCCGCCACGCGAGTTGGCTCTGAAACTCCTCGACTGAATCGACGTCGTCTGCACTTTCAGCCTCGTCTATTGCTTCCTCTGTCGCCTCCCACAGTTCTCGGACACCGATGGTGCCGAACTTGAGATGTGGCGAGAGGCGCGAAGTGGATTCGCGGGCGGGGTAGTCGCGGGCGTCATCGTACCGGTACACGTCCCGCTCGCAGAATTTGGCCACGAGGTCGCGGGCCGCCTCGGTTCCGGCAGGTGGGATTTTTCCTTCAGGTTCCTCGAAGCCGAGGTCGGCGAGGGACGGAATCTCGCTTTTAGCGTCATTCCCGCCCGGCACCTCCTCGGGCGAGACAATTTCGTCGGGGACGTCGAACGGCGCGTCCTTCTCTCGGTCGCGCCATTTCTTCCAGAAATATGTGTACACCGAGTAGTATTCGCCCTTGTTGGTCGTGATGGAACCCGGCGTGTGCAAGAGCGCGTCGTGAAACGCCTGGTGTTCGATGCCGGCGTCGTCCAGTGCACTCCGAACGTTGGCGTCACGTCTCTTCGCCAATCCGGAATAATCTCGGTTCCAGACGACGGCGTCCGCGTCACACGCCGTCGCGATTCGCGGCAGTTCCTCGCTTGGGTCGCCGTGGACGACTAGCAGGTCGCCGCCGCTCTCCCGGTAGGCATCGCGGAGCGATTCGAGCGCCGAGAGCATGAACGATACCCGAGGCGGGGCCGCGTGGGCGAGCACGTTCTCGTCAAAAACGAACACCGGAAGGACGGTGTTCATCATCGCGAGCGCTCGGTTGTCCTCCACCCGGAGGTCTCGGCGATGCCAGTGAACGTACATACGGGGGGAACGACGACAACCCTCTTAACGAGCGGACCCACTTTGTAGGGTTCGGCCCTCCGTGCGAGTTTTATCTCGAACCCCCGACAGTACTTTCCAATGATGTTTTATGAGGGTGCCCTCCTTACAGTTGTTCATGGTAAATCTTACCACGTCGGTGAGGGACACGGTTTCCGAGCAACCGGACGAGTTGGCAATCGTCACCGACGACAGGGAGTTGACGTACGAAGACCTCTGGGCGCAAATCAGCGGCTTTTCGGCGGGATTGGACGAACGCGGCGTCGGGGTAGACGACCGGGTTGCCATCTATCTGCCCAACACGCCCGAGTTCGTCATCACGTTCCACGGAACGCTCGCGGCGGGCGGCGTCGTCGTGCCGATGAACCCGCAGTATCGCACGCGAGAGATCAAGCACCTGCTCGCCGACAGCGGGGCGAAAGTCGTCGTGACGCTTCCCGACCTCGTGCCGTTCGTCGAAGAGGTGCAGGACGAAACCGACGTGGGACACATCGTTTCGCTCGGCCCGGGAGACGCGACGTTCTTCGGTGATTTCCTCGCCGAGGGCGACGATGAAATCGAATCACGTGAGGATGACGACCTCGCTGTTCAGCCCTACACCAGCGGGACGACGGGGACGCCGAAAGGGGTGAAACTCACCCATCGAAACCTCACCTCGAACGCACATGGCGCAGCGGCCCTCGCACCGGGTGGAATCAGTTCGGACGACTCGCTGCTGGGCGTCCTCCCGTTGTTCCACATCTACGGCATGACGGTTTGTATGAACGCGACCCTGTTCAACGGCGGTGTGTTCTACCCCCTTCCGACATGGGATTCCCAGCAGGCACTCTCGCTCATCCAGGACGCGAAACTGACGATGATGCACGGCGTCCCCGCGATGTACAACGACATCATCAACCAACCGAATGCCGCCGGGTTTGACCTCTCGTCCATCCGGATGGCCGGCGTGGGTGGCGGCGGCATCCCCGTCGAAGTGCTTCGTCAGTTCGAGGAACTGTACGACGCGAAGATCTACGAGGGCTATGGCTTGACAGAGACGAGTCCCGTTACGCACTTCAACACGCCCGATAAGGGCCGTCGGGTCGGCAGCATCGGAACGACCATCGACGGCGTCAGCGCCCGTATCGTGAACGACGGTTTCGAGGAGCAACCACCGGTCGAGAAAGGACCGCTCGCCGAGGACGACGCGGAACTGGACGACGTGACGGGCGAAATCGTGATTGCAGGACCGAATGTAATGGCTGGCTACGCCGGCCTCCCGGACGCAACCGCGGAGGCGTTCACCGAGGCGGACGGAAAGCGCTGGTTCCACACAGGCGACATCGGCTACTGGGACGAGGACGGTTTCTTCTACGTCGTGGACCGCAAGAAACACATGATAAACACGGCGGGCTACAACGTCTACCCGCGTGAAGTCGAGGAACTGCTGTTCGAGCATCCGGCCGTCGCGGACGTCGCCGTCGTCGGCATTCCGGACGAACGCCGGAACGAGACGGTGAAAGCGTTCGTCGTGACCGTTCCCGACGCGGACGTGACTGAAGACGAGATTCAGCAATTCTGTCTCGACAACCTCGCAGCGTACAAACACCCACGCGAAGTCGTCTTCGTGGACGAACTGCCCCGGACGACGACCGGAAAGGTACAGAAGTTCGAGTTGCAACAGCAGTAGGGAGTAGACAGTTTGCTGTTTTTCGCGGGGTGTCGTTTCGATGGGGAAAATGGGTCGAGATTCGTTCAGCGTACAGGAAAGAACCAAGTTGCGACGTGATATATATGCTACCAATGATACCGTCCCGGACCCTCGATGACCTACGCGACGAGCGGTTCCGAACTGCCGTCCTCCTCGGCGTCGCTTCCATCCCGTTTACCGTCGGTTACAACTGGATACTGACTCCGGACCCCATTTCGGCGACACCGCTAGTCGTCGCCTGCGTACTCGCGGGCTATCACTATCACTCGCGGTCGATACGCGGAACTCGTGCGGGTGCCGTGACCGGAATCGTCGGTGGGATTCCCATCGTCGTTTGGAACGCCGGGACCGGGTTGGTCGGGTGGTGGGGGAATCCGGTTCTCGTCGATGCTGTCGGAAACTCGTGGCTGATGGCCGTGATTTCGGTTGGAGCGGCGGTAGCCACCTTGCTCATCATGCCCATCGTCCTGCTATTCGTCGGGATGGCCTGCGGGTTCGTCGGTGACTGGTTGCACGAGCATCTCGATACGACGCGGTTGCGTCGGTCGGGTGCCTGACTGGGAATCCTCTATCCTCACAGCCATCCCAACCGCACCTGGTCCTCGTAATACTCGCGTGCCCGCCGAATCTTCCGGAACAGATAGGATGCGACAAGACCCGAGAAAATGAGCACGTAGACGAGCAACCACATCAGTACGTCACCGCCGAAGGTAGTTGCGAATAGGTTCGTCACGACCCCGGCGGTCGAGTTGTAAAACCCGTGGAGGAACGCGGGGATGGCGATTCCTTTGACGATTATCGGCCCGCGGTTCGAAGTGACAATCTTCGCCAGCCCGAGGTAGTAGCCCGAGATGGCCGCCCAGAGGACGTGGTTCGGACCGACGATGGCGCGCGTCACTGTGACACCCGAGACGGTGACTGCGGTGCCGCCGTGGACGCCGACCGACCCGACGACGTAGGTCAAATTTTCGATGCTCGCAAATCCCAAGCCGGCCATCGCACCGTAAACCGCACCATCGACCGCGGTCTGGAAGTGTGGCGTTCGGTAGGCGTGAAACCGAACGGCGAGCCACTTCACCGTCTCCTCGACCGGCCCGACGACGAGGAAGAAGAAGGGGACGATGGCCAGCGTTTCGATGCCAACATCGTTCAACACGCCCATCCCGAGGGTGTTGATGATGGCGGCAAAGGCGGCGAACACCACACCGAGGAGGAAGGTAACGACGAGCGTGGGCACCGGTTCGCGTTCCGTCGGGTCTGCACGCCAGATGTAGAGCGCGAGAAGGAGCGCTGGGACGATGGAGACGAACGAGAACAAGCCGAGAATCGGGCGTTCGACGAGCGTCGTCGCCACCAAGCCGAGTTCGATGAACACGAACGTCAACGCGAGCGCGAGCGTGACGCCACGAGTCGCCCCCGCGAGAAGGCCATACAACCGTACCGATAATCGGTCCACACGCGTCCGTGGTTCCCACGATTCGATGTCGTACGAATCCTCCTCCGCCAGCTTTTCCCCTCCCATACCCGTCTTCGATACGGCCGCGACCTCCAAAGGGTTTCCTCGCCCGTCACCGCTCGATTTCGCGCAGGCTGGAACGGGAGAGTTCGCCAAACGACGTGTGTCCGGACAGCGCCAGCGTCAAATCGAGGTCGGCAAGGAAGTTCCGCAACACTTCCTGCACGCCATCTTGGCCATCGACCCCGAGTCCGTAGACGTACGGTCGGCCGAGCAGGACCGCATCCGCACCGAGCGCGATTGCGCGGACGGCGTCCGCACCGCGACGAATACCGCTGTCGAACAGAATCGGAACGTCGTCGCCCACTTCGTCCACGACGCCGGGGAGCGCGTCGAGCGCACCAATTGCGCCGTCCACTTGCTGCCCACCGTGGTTCGAGACGGTTCCGTTCGGCCGCTTCGTCATCGTCGGCTTTCTGGTTGCTGCGGTCGGCCAACTCGGTGTCGTCACGGTCGGTTGGCTTCCCGCGGTGTTCCTCTGCTACGGAATCGCCACCATCCCTATCGGAATCTACAACGTCCTCGTCAGCGCGACGATTCAAACCGGCGTTCCGAACGACCTGCTCGCGCGCGTGAGTTCGACGATTGGGAGCCTCGTCGCCGTCGTCGGGCCACTCGGCTTCCTCGTCGGCGGTTTCCTTGGGGACACAGTCGGCAGCGCGACGGTCATCGGACTCTCTGCAGTGGGGTACTGTTTGCTCGTCGGCTACTGGTTGGTGGTGACTCCACTCCGTGAGTTTCCGCCAGTCACGAACGTCGAACCCAACTCCTTCGGCGCGTGAGGGTGGTCGGTCGGAACCGGGAAACAACTCCTGTGAACCCGCAAACCGTGAATATCGACACCAATAGGTGCCCACACGAACGATTCGTAGGAGATGCCTGCAAAGAGGACGGTTCATCTCCCGGTCGCGGCACAACCGAGCGTCGAGACGCTCGTGGAACTGACACAACTTGCCGAGGAGTCGGGGTACGAACACGCGTGGCTTCCGGAAACGTGGGGGCGCGATGCAGTGACGAGTCTGACCGCGATGGCGCTCGGTACGGAGAAAATCGGTCTCGGGCCGTCCATCGTCAACGTCTACTCGCGGTCTCCTGCGCTCCTCGGGCAGACCGCCGCGACGCTACAGGAAGTTTCGGATGGACGGTTCCGACTCGGTATCGGCCCGAGCGGACCGGTCGTGATTCAAGGCTGGCACGGTGAAGCGTTTGACCGGCCGCTGCGGCGCACCCGCGAAACCATCGACATCGTCCGAAAGGTCCTGTCGGGCGAGACGGTCAACTACGACGGTGACTGCTTTACGCTGGGTGGCTTCCGACTCCGATGTGACCCGCCGGAGACACTGCCGCCAATCGACGCTGCCGGGATGGGGCCGAAGTCGGTGGAACTGGCCGGGCGGTTCGCCGACGGATGGCACGCGACCCTCTTCACACCCGACGGGATGGCCGACAGACTCGAAGATTTGGAACGCGGTGCGGACCTCGGGAACCGCGACGTGGACGACGTGGAGGTGACGCTCTCGCTCACCTGCTGTGCGCTGGACGACGGCGAACGCGCCAGAAACCTCGCGCGCCAACACGCTGCCTTCTATATCGGTGGAATGGGCACGTACTACCGCGATTCGCTCGCTCGACAGGGGTACGAGGACGTTGCCTACGACATCTCGACGGCGTGGGGCAACGGCGACAAGGAGCGAGCGACCGAACTGGTGACAGACGACCTGTTGGATAATCTCGCCGCTGCGGGCACGCCTGAGCGTGCACGCGAGGCGTTCGAGAAATTCGCCGACATCGACGGCGTCGATTCAGTCGCCGTCGGGTTCCCCCGCGGCGCGACGGTGGAGGACGCACGCGAGACGATGACCGCGTTGGCTCCCTGAGCGGATTTCCCGTCCCCAACGAGTTAGGAATCGATGACTTTTGGCTGGAACCGAAACGATGTTTCGGGACGCTCGTAGTCGTCCCGTGCCTCATACACAATCGTAACGAGTGGCTCACCACGACGGGCCATTCGTAGATTGCTACTTGATACGCTCTCTATCAGTCTCTTTTGTCCGGTCGCAGAATTACCACGGTTGTACTGTCTTAGCGTCATCGACCTCGGTTTGCGAAAGGAGCAAACCTGTGTGAACTACTAACCTGGTGTGCGGGACAGTGACCGCAAACCATGACGGAAGCAGTCGAGGCGATAATCACGGAAGTATCGAAATGGGACGGCGTGGGGGCGGGTGAGCACCGATTCGGTGGAACGGAGTTCACGCTTGGGTCTCGGGAAATCGGTCACGTCCACCAGTGGGGAATCCTCGACATCGCATTCCCGCGACGGATGCGCGACGAACTGCGAGCACTCCTCTGATTGGGTCGTTTCTGTTTCTAACTGCCAGCCCACTCTGTCGCCTGCCCGACGGCATCGGCCCGTGAGTCGGTTTCCGCAACGGTTTCCCACTCGTCGGTTTCCACGTCGTAGACGTAGACGGCATAGCCTTCGTCGCGGTAGGTCAGATTTTCGACGTACAGCTCCTCGATGCCGTCGTCGCGCAACCAGATTCGAATCTGTTTGCCACCCTCCAAATCTTCCCGTCGTCGCCATCCCTCGATAGCCACTATGACGACCTCCAGTCGGTGCCGGTCCGTAATCCGAATTCTCGTTCATGTTCGGGACGAATCGTCATGGAGTTCGTCACGACGGGTTCGTACTTGTACGTTCGGGTAAAATTGAATGTGTGAATTTTCAACAGCTCGTCCGATATCGAAAAACGAACGATGACGAATAAGTCGCCCCATTTTCCTCGCACCAACCTCAAACTCGTGCCAACCACTTCTCGGGCTGGTCGAGTTCGTCGTTGGTCGGGAGTTTGTCCGGACTCTCCCAAACACGGGTTGCAACTTCGACGCTCTCTGCTGAGACGACGTGTTCGAAGAATGCCTTTCCGCGCTCGTACTGTCGGCGTTTCATGCCGAGACCGAGCACGCGGCGCATGAGCTTCGAGAGGGGGTTCATTCCCTTTCGTCGGGCTTCGATTTTCTCGCGGAGGTCTTCGTACTCGTCGTCGAACGCTTCGTCCATGAGGAGTTCAGCGTATCCTTCGACGGCGGTCATGGCGGTGTCGAGTTCGCGGAAAGCGTCGCGGTCCACTTCACCGTGGGAGAGGGCTTCGATGCCGGATTCCATCTCCGATTCGAGATGGTCAGAAAGCCACGGGGCCGCGCCGAATTCGGCGGCGTGGGTGACTTCGTGGAAGGCTATCCAGCGACGGAAGCGGTCGGCATCGACTTCCAACTCCTCGGCGGTGCTGGCGATGTTGGGGTGGACGAAGTAGAGTGCGTGGTCGTCGCCTTCGGCGAGCAAGAGCGGGTCGTACTGGCCGAGGACGTTGTTGCCGAGGAGGGAGAGCATGAACGTCATGGTTCCCGTGTTCACGACACGGGCGATGCCGGGGAGGACGTCGGGACCAAGCTCTTCGATGGGTTCCATCACGCGCTCAAACGTGGCGATGTTCGCGTCAATCCAGTGGTGTCGGTTCTGAATTTCGATGCTGCTCGGCACGTCGAAGGAGACTCCGGAGACTTCACGAATGCGGTTTCGGGCGTCGCGTACGTCGGTCGCATACCCTGTCTGTTCCGCTGGGGAGAGGCCTATCGAGCCAGGCTCCGTGGCTGCCTTCGCCGCGTCGGCCACCGCCGTCCAATCGATGGGACCGGTTCCGGATGCGCCGGTGACGGCACGGACGCTACGGTAAAGATTCACAGCACTACGTTGTATTCGAGCCGACAAAATCCTTCTGTCCACTCACTCCTGTCGTCGCTTCAGCCGTCGGACGACCGCAGCGATTGCGAGGAAGACGAGCAGCGGTACCAGTTTCCTCCCAACCGACATCGATTCCTCGTCGTGTTCGCCGTACTCGTCGTACTCCTCGTGTTTGTGCTTGCCGTGCTTGCCGTGTTTATGGCCGTGCTTGCCGTGTTTATGGCCGTGCTCGTGGCCGTGTTTGTGCTCCATTCGCCCGAACATGCCTGATTCCCCCTCGCCTGTGTTCAGTGTGAAGTTCGGTTCGTGGAAATGTAGCTCCAGAAACCCCATGCAACACTCCTCAACGTTCATCCTCTTATCCATTCTGGACAATCGTTTGACACTCAGAAGCTGCCTACGGTATTCGGGAGTTTGAAGACGGACCGTCTCGCGTTCACCGATATGGACGAGAAACAACGCAGGTTTTTGGACACCCTGTTGACGACACCCAGTCCATCCGGATTCGAAGTGGAAGGCCAGCGCGTGTGGGTCGAATACGTCTCCGAGTTCGCGGACGACGTTCGAACCGACGAGTACGGCAATGCCATCGCCGTCGTGGAAGGCGAGGGACCGGAAATCGCGTTTGCGGGCCACGCCGACCAGATAGGCCTCATCGTCGCCGGAGTCGACGAAGATGGGTTCCTCCGAATCGACCGCATCGGCGGCACTGACCGCACCGTGACGAAGGGCCAGCACGTCGAGATTCACACTGACGACGGCGTGGTCAACGGCGTCGTCGGCCAGCGCGCGATTCACTTGCGCGACCCCGAGGACGACGAGTTCGAGGACATCGTGGAACAACACGTCGATATCGGCGCGGAGAGCGAGGAGGAAGCGATGGAACTGGTCGATGTCGGCGACCCGATTACCTTCGAAGCGACCATCAAGAACCTGCGCGGGACGCGAGTTGCGGGCCCGGGAATCGACAACCGCGTCGGAACGTGGGTTGCCGCGGAAGCGCTTCGCCGGGCAGCGGAACGTGACGTGGACGCGACTGTGTACGCCGTGAGTACGGTCCAAGAGGAACTCGGATTGCAGGGCGCGAAGATGATAGGGTTCGATTTGAATCCCGACGCCATCGTCGCAATCGACGTGACACACGCGATGGATAGCCCCGATGTGGACAAAGAAGAGCAGTTCTCCAATCTCACCCTCGACCTCGGCGGCGGACCGGTTGTCGCACGCGGGAGCGCAAACCACCCAGAAGTCGTCGCAGCAGTGCGCGAGGCGGCCAGTGAGGCCGGAATCTCCGTCCAACTGCAAGCTTCGGGGATTCACACCGGGACGGACGCGGACGCCTTCTTTACCGCCCGTGGCGGTACTCCATCGCTCAACCTCGGACTGCCGAATCGCTACATGCACACCCCAGTCGAAGTCATCGACACGGACGATTTGGACGCCTCAGCTGACCTGCTGGCAGAATTTGCGGTTCAAGCTGGTAATCGTGACGGATTTGCGGTCGATATCTAACCGCAACCACGCGATTTCCGTTCCGGTACGTTTATCAACGCAAACACTGGGATTGTTGATATGAGCGGACGACCACTCGACGTTCTCGAAGCGTCGTTGAACTCGGCAGTGACAGTGCAGTTGAAAGGCGGCGAGGAGTACACTGGTACGCTTACGGGCTACGACCAGCACATGAATCTCGTCATCGAAGACGAAGACACAACCATTATACGCGGCGATAACGTCGTTTCGATTACTCCATGACTGGTGCAGGAACTCCAAGCCAGGGCAAGAAGAACAAAACGACGCACGTGAAATGCCGCCGTTGCGGCGAGAAATCGTATCACGTGAGGAAAAGTGTTTGCTCGTCGTGCGGTTTCGGTAAATCGAGCAAACGACGCGACTACGAGTGGCAGAGTCGAGCCGGCGACAACTAATCGCCTGCTGTTGATTTTCTCCCTCTCATTCTACACCCCGACGAGCCGATAGCTTCGTCTTTTCACGAGATATACACGGACGTGCATATTTCTTCTCCGGTGGGGGGAGAATACGGCACGATAACGAGGGTTTTTACTACCGTCCCCCGCTACAGGTAGCTATGTCAAGTGGCCGGGATGGAGACCTCGGCGGACCGACCGAGAAATGTGGCGTCGTCGGCGCGTCACTCGCTGGTCGGGACGCGGCACGCCCTCTCTACTACTCGCTGTACGCCCTCCAGCATCGCGGGCAGGAGTCGGCAGGCATCGTCACACACGACGGCTTCCAACAACACGACCACGTTTCGATGGGACTCGTCGGAGACGCCTTCACCGAGGAGGACATCGACGGACTCAAAGGGAGTGCTGGAATCGGTCACGTTCGCTATCCGACCGCCGGAAGCGTAGATAAAAGCTGTGCTCAACCGTTTACCGTCTCGTTCAAGAGCGGGTCCCTCGCGTTGTCGCACAACGGCAACCTCGTCAACTCCGAGGAGATTCGTGACGAACTCGCGGGGAAGGGCCACGCGTTCACGTCCGACGGCGATACGGAGGTCATTGCTCACGACCTCGCGCGCAACCTCCTCGAAGAGGATCTCGTGCGCGCCGTCAAGCGAACGATGAACCGAATTCACGGCTCGTACTCGCTGACCATCATGCACGACGATACGGTGCTCGGCGTGCGCGACCCCGAAGGCAATCGCCCGCTTGTCATCGGGGAAGTCGATGACGGCTACGTCGTCGCCTCCGAGTCAGCCGCCATCGACACCATCGACGGCAAACTCGTTCGCGACGTGCGCCCCGGCGAACTCGTGGTGCTCAAGGCGGATGGCGAGGGGTACGACACCTACCAACTCGTCGAACCCGAAGGAACTGCACACTGTTTTTTCGAACACGTCTACTTCGCCCGCCCGGACAGCGTTATCGACGACAACCTCGTCTACGAGGTGCGCCGCGAATTGGGACGAAAACTCTGGGAGGAAAGCGGCATCGAGAGCGACGTGGTGATGCCCGTCCCCGACTCAGGCCGTGCGTTCGCCTCCGGATATGCGGAGGCCGCACAGGAAGACGGGTCGGGCGTCGAGTTCGCGGAAGGGCTGATGAAAAATCGCTATGTGGGTCGGACGTTCATCATGCCCACACAGGACGAACGCGAACGCGCGGTCCGTCTAAAACTAAATCCCATCAAATCGACCGTCGAGGGTCGCACGGTCACCATCATTGACGACAGCATCGTCCGGGGAACGACTTCGACACAACTCGTCCAACTGCTCAAAGATTGCGGGGCGGAGGAAGTTCATATGCGAATCGGTGCGCCGCCAATCGTCGCCCCCTGCTACATGGGCATCAACATGGCCACCCGCGAGGAACTCATCGCCTCCGACAAATCCGTCGAGGAGATTCGCGAAGCCATCGCCGCTGACAGCCTCGCCTACCTGTCGAAGGAGGCCATCGCCGACGCCCTCGACGTTTCACAGATTGACCTCTGTCTCGGCTGTGTCACCGGAAATTATCCCTACGACATCGACGGCGAGGAGACTGACCGCGACGTGACTCGCCCGGTCATCGAGGGCGCGAGCGACTGAGGTTTTTCAAAAAGAGCGGCGATTGGCAGTCGCTGTTTCGGTTCCGGCGAAACGTTCGAATCGGCGTTATTCTTCGTGGAGAAGCCGCTCGATATACGACTCGTTCAGTACGTCGAGTAGGCTTGCTCCGTTCTCGTACTCACGCCACTGCCGTGGGGTGAGGGAGGGGCCACCACGCGCTTCGAGTCGCTCCGCGAGCAGTTCGTCCAAATCGTCCGGGTCGTATCCCGGTATTGGCATGCAGCGGATGTAGGAGTTGGGAGTGCAAATATCGTGTGGCTAGTTCAGTTTCGTTTGGCACTTCAGGGGCTAAAACACACGAATTCGTCGGAATCTTCGAATCAGTACACGACGTACAACAATCCGTAAACGACCACGCCCAACGCGAAGGAAGTGAGCCACAACGACGCCGCGATTCGTCCCACGTGGGGGTGGTTGGTGTTCGGAAGTTCGCTCACGGGATGGGACAGCGCGAGCAACAGTACGTAGTAGAGCAGCGGGATACAGACCATTGCGAGAATCATGTGAACCGCCAGTATCGGCAGGTAGACGAACTGTTTGATGGCTTTCGGGCCGGGGAACTCGGTCGGTCCTTCGAGCGATACTCGGTAGAGATAGAGACCGAGGAACCCGACGAACAGGACGAGGCCGGTTATCATTCCGAGACGGTGGCGCACGAGATGGCCATGTTGAATCGCGTGCCATGCTGCACTAATGATGGCGATGGCGGCGACGCTGATGATAGCGTTCACGTGCGGTATCGCGCCGAGAAACGAATCCGGCGCGCGTGGGATAGCGTGTTCGGGGATGATGCCCAGCACTGCCCCGAATACCAGTGCGAGCGAGGCGATGCTCAAGAGCGCCGTCAGCGCTGGGACGTTGTTTCGGACCGTGGTGTTCATACGCGCGAATTGTGTTCCGGGCGATATACCTGTTATTTCACTATTTTGTATAGTCTATCACAGTCACAGGCAGGACACCGTTCGCAGGGGAGGTTGAACGCACGGGCGCACTCCGGGCAAACGTAGTCCACACGTGTGTTTCTCAGCCGGGAGATGAAGCCAATCGACATCAATTTAGGATGGTGCGGACGAATAATTAGCGTATTGGGCGTACTCTGTCACGTCCGTGCGAACACATGCCGTTGCTGAGCCAAATGAAAGGCCTTTTATTAGCCCACCATCTACCATTGAGTGCAGACAGACACAGCGGGCGTGGGTAGCCAAGCTAGGCCAACGGCGCAGCGTTGAGGGCGCTGTCCCGTAGGGGTCCGCCGGTTCAAATCCGGTCCCACGCATCGCATACGCGGCTTTGCCGCGACTATCAACGATGCAGGTGATCTCCTTCGAGGACATCCACGAGAACCCTGTTCTCGTGGGTCCGCGGGAACTGCGGAACAGTTCCCGGGACATCACCCACGCACAACTTCTACCGAAATAACACCCACCAGCCTCGGCTGGTTCGATTTCTCTCGAATCAACAGCCGTTAGCCGTCGCTGGTTCATTTTCGCATGGCGCTCAAAACGACCAACCCCCTTCAGAACCCTTCGTGCGTCCCGATTCTGTCGCGCCACTCGTCGGGAATCGGGCGCGGTTGCTCTCCATCCTCGTCGAACACGACTTGGACGACTTCGGCGGTGGCGGCGGGTTCGTCGTCGGCGCGAACTTCTTGTTCCATCGTGAGGCTGGTGGTGCCGATGTCGGCGACGCGCATGGCGACGGAAACCTCGTCGTCGGCCGTTATCGGTCGGAGATAGTCGATTTCGAGGTGGGCGATGACACCGGAGATGTGTTTGGTCGGAACGCCGATAATGTCCTGAAAGTACCGCATTCGCGCCTGTTCGAGGAACGTCACGTAGATGGCGTTGTTGACGTGGCCCATCGTATCGAGGTCACGATAGCGCAGTTCGACGTCCGTCGTGTAGTCGAATTCGTCCATAAAATCCGTAACAGCAAGCGGGTAAACCGTCTGTCGGTTCCGGCCGAACTATTCGCTAGTTCGGCATTGGTCGAGGAATTCCTTGGTTCGGCCGAGGAGGACGTAGTCGGCCTCCTGCAACTCCGCGACGGACCCCGAACCGGAGACGAACATCGCGGTCGTTAGTTCCGCACGGAGGTCACCGATGAGGTTGATAACTGCCTCCGACCCCCGTCCCGCTGGCTGTAGGAACGGTTTTGCCAACCCACCAGCCTGTGCTCCCAACGCGATGGCTTTGGCGATGTCAAGTCCGGATCGTACACCGCCGCTGGCGACGACGCACTCGTGGGCGTCGGTGGCTTCCATGGTACTGACAGCGGTCGGGATTCCCCAACTCCGAAACAGCTTCCCAATTTTCGCGTGGCGCTCTGCGCCGACGGCCGCCGCCCGGTATGCCTCGACGCCGGACCACGTCGTTCCACCTTTTCCTGCCACGTCGAGGACATCGACACCGGCGTCAGTAAGGCGTTGTGCGGTTGCGTTCGAGATACCGTTGCCCGTCTCTTTGACGATGACGGGGACGCTCAACTCGGCCGCGACCGTTTCGATTTTATCGAGGCAGGCCCTCGCGTCGATATCTCCCTCTGGCTGTGCGGCTTCCTGAAGGAAATTCAGGTGAATCGCCATCGCGTCGGCGTCGATCATCTCGACTGCTCGCTCGACGCCGGCGACGCCGTACTCCGCGAGCTGTGCTGCGCCGATGTTACCGTAGAGAAACGCATCGGGTGCGACGTCTCGAACGACAGTGAACGACTCCATCAGTTCTTCGTCGTCTGGTTTCTCCAATCCTGCACGCTGGCTTCCCACGCCCATCGCGATACCGGTCTCCTGTGCGGCTTTCGCCAGTGCGCGGTTTATCTTGGTCGTGTTCGGGTGGCCACCGGTCATGCTCTCGATGACGATGGGGGCGGCGAGTTCGTGCCCACAGAAATCGATGGCAGTGTCGATTTCGTCCCGGTGAATCTCCGGCAGTGCTTCGTGTACCAACTGTACGTCGGTAAACCCGCTTCCCGTCGTCTCCACGTCCTCTTCGAGAATGATATCGATATGGTCGTCCTTTCGGTCCGACGTTTCTGGTTCCATGGTGTATCTCTACGGGGAAGCCCCCATCAAATACGTGATTCGGATTTTCCGAGCGTTCAAATCCCGTTCGAACGGTTTCAACCGAGCGACATAGATAATTCGTGTGAAAATAACCGTGTTTATTTATTTGTCAGTGAATGCAGGTAGCAAGCATGTCCTTCGATATCGACGACTCCTACATCGTTTGGGGAATCATCGCCGTCGCCATCCTTACGTTCCTGTACAGTCTCCTCCTCCTTCAACAGGTTCTCGCGTGGTTCAGCGTCTTCTTCCCGCTCGTCGGCCTGTATCTGTTCTGGCGCTTCGTTCGCGCCGTCGAACGAATCGCCGCATCGATGGAGCGATAATTTAATCGAACTAAATCGTCAGTCGGACCGAATCATCACATCAGTTGCCTTGATTACTGCGGTCAGTTCCATCCCCTCCTCGATTTCGAGATTTTCGACCGATTCGCGGGTGATGACGGCGGCGACTTCGTCGTCGCCCACGTCCACAATCACCTCTGCAGTCACGTCACCGGTGTTCACGTCTATCACTTCTCCGTCGAGTCGATTTCGTGCGCTTAGCATCCTCGGTTCCCCCGAAACGACCACGACGAGACCGTGAATAAGCGTTCGGGCGCACTTTGCACCGGGTGTCAAACGCGATATTGAAATGTAGTCCCTTCCTAACGAAGGTATGGCAAAATATTCGACTGGGAACTCGTCCGGCGGCGGTAGCGGCGGTTCCTGTGAACTCTGTGGCAAAGCCTCCGACTCGCTGACCGAGGCGAGCGTCGCGGGCGCGACACTGCATGTCTGTACAGACTGTGCGAGTCACAACGACGCTGCGGAACCGAAGACGAAGGAAGAGACCGGTGGAAACCAGATGAGCGAGCAGGACCGCAAACGCCGCGCGGCACAGCGCACGGCGCGGATGGACGACGCCCGCAAGGGAGACGCGCGCCACTGGGAAGAGGAAGGGACAAGCTACGACAGCGACCCGCTCCCGTACCTCGTTTCCGACTACGGCGACCAGGTTATCGAGGCACGGCAGGAGGCCGGCCTCCAGCGCGGCGAACTCGCAGACGAACTCGAAATCGAGGAAAACGACCTGCTCGCAGTCGAACAGAATCGAGCGAACCGTGCGAGCGTCGGCGGGTCGGTCATCGAGGCGCTGGAGGAACGCCTCGACCTGACGTTGTCGGAGTCGGCGTAGCGTTTTTGTCCGCCCGTTTCGGAGAACGGAGTATGACCCGCGCGCCAGCAGAACCATATCGGACGAGTTTCGACACGACCGTTTCAGCCGTCGATGGTGAGGATGTCATCCTTTCGGAGACGTACTTTTACGCCGAGAGCGGCGGCCAACCGGCCGACAGGGGAACGCTTGACGGTATTCCAGTCCGTGACGTACAGAAGCGTGACGGCGAGGTCGTTCACACTCTCGAAACTGCCCCGGACTTCGCAGTGGGGAACGAAGTACAGGGCCAGATAGACGAGGAGTTCCGCACTTACTGCATGCGCTCGCACACGTCGAGTCACGTGCTCTACGGCGCAGGGCGGCGAATTTTGGACGATTTGGGCTATGGCGGATTCGACATCAGTGAAGACAAGATTCGCGTCGATTTCCAGACTTCGACGGATATCGACGACGATGTTCTCGCCGAACTCGAACGCCTGACGAACCGAGCGGTGTGGGACTCGATACCGATTTCGTGGGAAGAAGTGCCGAAAGAAGCGGCGTTGGCACGCGAGGATATCGCGTTCAACACGAAAACCGAGGAGGGCGTGTTGAGCGACTCGGACACGGTTCGTGTGGTCGATATCGACGGCTGGGACGTGGCGGCCTGTGGCGGCACGCACGTCGAGAACACCCGCGAAATCGGACCGATGACGATTCTCGGGCGGTCGAATCCCGGCGAGGGCATGACGCGCGTGGAGTTCGCCGTCGGCCCGTCGGCCATCCGCACGCGGACGGAGGAGAAACTGAGCGCGATGGACGCCGCACGAATCGCGGGGACAGGCGTTGGGGACTTGCCCGACGAAATCATCCGTCTCACGGACGAACTCGACGCGCTCGAAGCCGAGTTGGCGGACGCGAAATCACAACTCGTCGGAGCGACCATCGCGGAACTCGCGGAGGAAACCGTCGCTAGGAACGGCCACGAATGGCTGGTCGGCACTATCGACGGCGTCGGCCCGAACGAACTCGGTGACCGAGTACGAGAACTCGCAGGCGAAACGGCTGACGTCGTCGCACTCGCCGGAAAAGACGGTTCGACCTTCCTCGTCGTCGGTACTGATGGGGACGTAGAGGCAGGTGACGTGGTGGACGACGTGACCACCGAGTTCGGCGGTGGCGGCGGCGGGAGTTCGACGTTCGCACAGGGAGGCGGCCTGTCGGCAGACCCGGACGAAATCGTGTCGTATCTGCGAGGATAGTGGGCACGCGAGAATCATCGCTTACTCCTCGGTGTTCGTTTTCACTTTCACTTCGCTTGGCAAGCATTGTTGGGGAACCTTCTCAATCGCTGAACTGTCATTCATCCAGTCACCGCTCGAAATCACCGAAAGGGAACAGTATTCAGACACCAACCAAACACCTCTCTTCGGAGCGAATGGTCAAGGGTACCCAAAATTCCCATTCCAGCACTCACACCAAAACCACTTCCTCATACACACCGATACTCGCAAACGCCGTCGCTCTCCACTTTGCTGCCGAAAGAAAATCTTCGAGTTGAAGTCGTCGCGTTTAGCCGAAGAGTTCGCCGAGGCCCTCGCCACCGGCTTCCTCGTCTTCGTCGTCGTCGTCTTCTTCTTCCGCGGCTTCCTCTTCTTCGGCTTCGTCAGCGCCTTCCTCGTCGCCACCGGCGGGTGCCGCAGAGGCACCTCCAGCGGGGACGGCGGCGGCCTGTTCGACGGCCTCCTCGATGTCCACGTCTTCGAGTGCGGCGACGAGCGCCTTGACGCGGGATTCCTCGACATCGACGCCAGCAGCGTCGAGCACGTTGGTGAGGTTTTCTTCGTTGATCTCTTCGCCCGATTCGTTCAGGATGAGTGCAGCGTAAATGTATTCCATGGTTAGTAATTATCCGAACATCGCGCCGAGGCCTGCGCCCGCATCTTCGTCGTCGTCATCGTCGTCATCGTCGTCTGCGGCTTCAGACTCGGCTTCCGTTTCTTCGTCAGTCGATTCTTCTTCCTCGGCCGCGCCGCCCGCAGCGGGTGCTTCGACACCGCGAAGCTCCTCAGGCAGCGCGTCCTCGTCGTCGATTTGTGCGGCAAGTGCGCGCAGTTGACCGTCCGCTTTGCTCACGAGGTCCGGCACGACGTCCGGGCTCTCGATTTCGGCTTGCAGGCCGAGGCTCTTGGCCTCGCCTGTCGCCTTCGAAATGAGCAGCGGTGCGGTCTGTTCGGTCGGGTACACGGCGTTGACCGAGAGGTTGCGGGCAAAGGCCACAGCCGTCTCGACGTCCGTGCGGTACTCGTCCACGTCGATGGCGAGTTCGTCCGACTCGAACATGACGCCGTCAGAGTAGACGGCGCGCAGGTCGAGACCGACCTCTTTCGGCTCCATACCGAGTTCGGCGAGGACGTTCGCAAGTTCCTGCGAAACCTCGTCACCTTCCTCCGCGACGAGGCTGTCCTCGGTCACGTGGATGGAACCATCCATAATCCGTGCGGATGCACCAGATTGCTGGAGTTCGCCGACGAACGGTCCGGGGTCAACACCCGTGTCACCCTCTGGGATGAGGATGTCGTTCGGCGAAGTTTCGCCAGCCGAGATGGGTGCCGGACTCTTCGAGTCCTCCAGTTCCTTGTACAGACCGAACGGGTTGTCGTTCGTACCGATGAGGCCGATCTGGCCGGAAATGTACTCCTCCAGGTCGTCGAAGCCATCGCCGACGGAATCGAGCGCGCGCTTCACCAGCGTGTTACGGCTGACGCGGAGTTCCGCGCTTCCGTGAAGACCGCGGCGCATGTTCTGGAGCTGTTTGCTCGGAATGCCGGTGATGTTGACGACGCCGACGCTGTTGTAGTTGTCGACGAAATCCGTCAGTGCGGCGACTTCCTGGCGCTTCCACTCCGGAATGTGATCTGTCTTGTGTTCGGCTTCTGCGGACATTTTAGACGACCTCCACCGACGGTCCCATCGTCGTCTTCACGTAGATTGTATCGACGTTGAGCGGTCCTTTCTCCAAGTTGGAGTGAAGACGTCGAACGATAACGTCGATGTTCTCGGAGACGTCCTCAGCGGACATGTCTTCGGCACCGACGAGCGTGTGGAACGTTCGTCGGTCGCCGCTCCGAAGCTGGACGGTGTTTTTCATCCGGTTGACCGTTTCGACGACATCGTCGTCGGGTTGCAACGGCGTCGGCATTTTACCGCGCGGACCGAGGACGGTACCGAGGTATCGACCGATGTCTTGCATCATCGACGCCTCGGCGATGAAGAAGTCCGTCTCGTCAGCGAGGTCTTTTGCCGCGTCGTTGTCGTCGCCCAACTCTTCCAGGTCGTCGCCCGAGAGAACGTCATCCGCGACGTCCTCGGCACGAAGGGCTGTTTCACCCTCCGCGAAGACGACAATCTTGGTGTCTTGGCCAGTTCCGGATGGGAGTACGATACTCTCATCGACACGATTCGACGGGTCGTTTAAATCAAGGTCGCGCAGGTTGATTGCGAGGTCCACCGTTTCGCGGAAATTCCGCTGCGGTGAGTCCTCGAGTGCGCGAGAGACTGCTTGCTCTATCTCATTATTTGCCATCGTTCACCTCCGTAGTACGCAGGAATGCTCCTACGGGTCAGTGAAACAGGCCATGCCTGTCTCACCCGAATTTGACGCATCCGGAACTTAAACCCGTCGAACTATTTCGGGCGAAATACCCCATCGAGCCACCACTGGTTTGCGGTTTGGGCACGAATACCGTGGAGACCGTGATGCTGATGACGACGATGATATCGCCGACGATATTGACGATGGGGGCGACATCCACACCGACGCTGCTCACCGGACTCGTGGCCATCGCACTCGCGTCCGTTCACCTCGGTACCGGACAAGTACGCGCGTTTCGGGAACTCCCACGGAATTACTGGCTCTCGATTGCCGGCGGTGCGTCCGTCGCCTACGTCTTCGTCCACGTCCTCCCCGAACTCAAAGGCGGGACGATACTCGAATCCATTCCACTCCTCGCCGGATTCCTCGAACGCCACGTCTACCTCGTCGCACTCGGTGGGTTCGCACTGTTCTACGGGCTGGAACGACTTGCACAGGAATCCGGTCGCGACCACGGCGACGGTGATCAACCGGACGTAAACATGACCGTCTTCTGGATTCACATCGGCGCGTTCACGACGTACAACGGCCTCATCGGCTACCTGCTCGTACATCGGGAGCAACCAGGAATCCCCAGTCTGCTGTTCTATGCGACGGCGATGGCACTCCACTTCGTCGTCAACGATTACGGCTTTCGGGAACATCACCGAGGCACTTACGACCGAATCGGCCGCTGGGTGCTCGCGGCCGCTGTCGTCGTTGGCTGGGGTATCGGTATCGCTACGCACGTGGACGAAGCCGTCGTGAATACGCTGTTTGCATTCCTCGCTGGTGGTGTCATCCTCAACGTCATCAAGGAGGAACTGCCCGAGGAGCGCCGCAGTCGATTCTGGGCGTTTGCACTCGGTGCCGGTAGCTACTCGGCAATACTGTTGTGGATATAGGAAGAAGAACCCGATTTACGCGGAAAGCGCGTCGTCGTACTCGCCTGCGTCGACTTTGGCTTTGAAATCGCGTGCATTGTCACCCTCGATGGTGACACCGAGCGAGGCACACGTTCCGACGACTTCCTTCGCCGCGTTCTTCGTGTCGTAGGCGAGGAGGTCGGGTTTCTTCTGTTCCGCAATCTTCTTCACTTGGTCGATGGAGAGGTCGGCGACGAAATCCTTCTGGGGTTCGCCGCTGCCCGTGTCGAATCCGGCCTCGTCCTTGACGAGTGCCGCCGTCGGGGGGACACCGATTTCGAGGCTGAAGCCGCCGTCGTCCTCGACGAAGACGGTGACCGGCACTTCCGTGCCGTCGAACGCGGCGGTCTGTTCGTTGATTTCGTTGACGACTTCCTGCACGTTGACCGCCGTCGGGCCGAGTTCCGGGCCGAGTGGTGGGCCGGGGTTGGCCTGTCCACCGGGGACGAGTACTTCAATTGTATCTACCATACGTACCCGAAATCTCGCCGGAGTTTTAAGGATTTCTTTTCGGACCCTGGAGAATAGTGTGATTCTGCGGGTGTGAATGGTTCACTCGGCTGTCGGAAGGGGTGAGCGACTGGGAAAGATAGATTATGGCAGGCTGATACCGTGCCGTCCGAGAAATTGACTTGCGTTCTTGATTTCGACCGGACTGCCGATGAGCCGGAGCCACTCACCGTACTCGTCACACTCGTCTTTCACTGTAATAATGGTCAGCATGAAATTGTGTTCGAGTTCGCTCCGAATCCCATCAATCGCATCACGGTGGAGGACGATTTGTGTGCTATCGCGGAAACGGGCAGAGTCCGGCATTTGCCTTCATATCATGTGACAGGCCGAAACGTATTAACGTGTCGAATTGCGGGACGAATCCCCGCTGACGCGAAGGAACAAGTTTTTCGGCAGTCACGGCTGACGTGTTGCTAATGGGACTGGAGGAGGAAATCGAAGCACTCCGCGAGGAAATCTCGGACACGCCGTATAACAAGTCCACCGAGAGCCACATCGGTCGGCTGAAGGCGAAACTCGCGGAGAAAAAGGAGAAGCTACAGAACCAGTCCTCCGCCGGTGGCGGAGAGGGATACGCCGTCGAAAAGACGGGCGACGCGACTGTCGCGTTCGTCGGCTTCCCCAGCGTCGGCAAATCGACGCTGTTGAACTCGCTCACCGCCGCGGAGAGCGAAGTCGGTTCGTACGATTTCACGACACTCAACGTGAATCCCGGCATGCTGCAGTACAACGGCGCGAACATCCAACTCCTCGACGTGCCCGGACTCATCGAAGGCGCAGCTCACGGCCGCGGCGGCGGACAGGAAGTTCTCTCGGTTGTTCGTGCGGCCGACCTCGTCGTTTTCGTCCTCTCCGTCTTCGAAATCGACCAGTACGAGCGCTTGCAGGAGGAACTGTACGAGAACAAGATTCGACTGGACTCCACGCCGCCCAGCATCTCGATTGCGAAGAAAGGTCGGGGCGGCATCCGTGTCACGTCCAGCGCGGACCAGGACATCTCCGAGAACGTCATCAAGGAGGTCCTGCGCGAGCGCGGGTACGTCAACGCGAACGTCACCCTCCGCGAGAAAGTGGACATCGACCGCCTCATCGACGGCATCATGGACAACCGCGTCTATCTCCCGTCAATGGTCACGGTCAACAAGGTGGACCTCATCGAACACGACTACGCGGAAAAAGTTCGTCAGGATCTGCGCGACCATGACATCGACCCCGACGACGCCGTGTTCATCAGCGCCGAAAAGGAGAAGGGCCTCGACGCGCTTCGCGAGAAGATCTGGGAAGAGTTGGGTCTGATGAGAATTTATATGGACAAACCCGGTCGCGGGGTTGACTACGAGGAACCGCTCGTCCTCCCGCAGGGTAGCACCATCGAAGGCGCCTGCAACCACCTCGGCGGCGAACTGGGCCAACGATTCCGTTTCGCCCGCGTCAGCGGCCCGAGCGCCAAACACGATGAACAACAAGTCGGCGTCGAACACGAACTCGCTGACGAAGACGTACTTCGGCTTATTCTCCGCAAGTAGGGGCGACCTGAACCGTTCGACCGCTCCACAGCCGTTTTCGACCGTCTTCGTCGCTGCTGCAATCACCGTTCCAGAGAAATCGTTTCGTAGCGAATGGTTGCCTAGTCGCTGCCGTGGTCGCCCCAGCGGTCGGTCAGGCTGGGAAGGTTGGGGTCGCGGTAGGGGTTTCGGCCGTGGACGGCGTACTCCAAGTCGCAGTCCTCCAACTGCTCTTTGAGCACGCGACGGAGTCGGTTCAGGCTCGTAATGTCAAGCCCATGTTTTTCGGTGAGGTCGGTGAATCGGGCTTCGTCGGTGAGCGACTGAAACGTCTCGTAGAGGTCAGTCAGTTGCTCGGGTGGTTGCTGGCGAATCCATTCGTTGTCGTGGAGTCCGAGGTACTGCTCGCGTTCGCGGTCCACGACGTGACGGATGACGACCAGTGCGACCTTCGGGATGGCCCGCTGGCTTCCGAAGGCGGTGAGGTCCAACTCGCCCATGATGCCGATGACGCAATCGCGTTGCCACGGCGTCAGCGACAGGTCGTTACACAGCGCGTGGCTCACCCGCAGTTTGTCCAGTTGGTGCATGCGACTGCTGTGACCCGCCATCGCGGAATGGCGCTCCTCGTGCAATCGACGGATGTTCTCGCTCAGGTCTTCCTCCGGCGAGTTCGCCCGGCCGATGACCGTCGCGCTCGGCGTGACCGGTCCCCACTGGCGAACCGACTGGTCGCGCTGAAGGTCGGCCCGTCGAACAGTGCCGTCCCCCGGCCGCCTGCTGATGTGGCGGCGCTGGTCCTCCGCGTCGTCCTCCATGGCGTACTGCCAGTTGGCGACCTGCGAGCCGCCGTCGGTGTGACGCATCGTCCACCTCTACTCGGTCGATATAGTTCAAAGGTCGGTTTCGGGAAGGATAGTTGACACTCGATGCGAAAGTGACGGGATGACGTATCCGGGAGGCAAAAATACATTTCAGTTGACTGTATAGTGTGTGTATGAAAAATCGGCTTTCCCTCCTCGTCGGCCCGGTTATCGGGTTGTTCCCCGTCTCAGTGCTGTATTTCGATGGCTACTGGGACCCACAACTGGCGGCCATCATCTGGGCAGCCTTCGCCATCGCCGGCTGGCTCGTCGTCCGGCGCTGGGACGTGTGGAGCACGCGAGGCAACCGCTGGAGCGCTCTCCTCCTCGTCGTCGTGCTCGGTGGAACCCAGTTCGGAATCCACATGGACCTCCCAATTCCCGAGGACCTCACCATCGCGCTCTGGTTTCTGGTCCTCGGTATCGGCTACGCCAGCGCGGCAATCGGCGTCGAGATGGCCGCTACGGATGACGACAGTACTGACGATTTGGAACAGAAATCTCACTCGACAGTCGCCGACTGAGAATCAAAAAAGCGGGCCGCTACTCGGAAACAGTATCACCGCAGAACCGACCTCCTTCCGTCCATATCTCTACCTTATCACGTGAACTACTTAAATGATTTTTCACCGACTACCACGAGTACGCCGTGATTCGGGTGTAGAGGAGAAACACCAGATACCATCCTGCGAGGAGCCAGACGAGAAGCAACGACCGCGCCTCGTTCCGGGTGAGAAACTGTTCCGGATGGCGCACGGGAAGGCACCGAGCGATGACGAGCAGGAGGGTGAAGAAAGACCCGAGTTCCTGCAGCGTCGGGAACGGAGGCGGGGTAGACATTCGAGACGATGGTTTTCCACCGGTTATATGTTTTTTGACACATTTATCGACGCCGAATATCGACGTACACGGTTCCGACAGTCAGCAAAAATCCGACGGCAAGGATGGGGAAGACGGGACGGAAAGAGGTGCTACACTGGAGCGGGAATGTATCCGCACAGGAGGCCATCGGGTTCAGTCCGACGAGCATTACGAGAACGCCGACGACGGTACCGAAAGTGGCACCGCGGCGTAGCCAGTCATCGATGAATACGGACCGGACGAGTTGCACGAGAAAAATCGCGCCCAGAAAGTAGCCCACTACGGGAACCGAGGAATCGGAGGACGGAATTGCGAACCGTGTCCAGAATGCTATGATAGCGACGACGAATTCGATGGCAATTGCCGTCGCCGCGACGCCCGCCAGCAGTGGATTTCTTCGTTCGACTGCTTCGCTCATGCTCACGTTATTTGTTTTTAGGAGTGAATAAAAATAGTCGGGAGAGTGAAAGAGTCGATTTACCGTTTCGTGGACGGAGATCAACCATCCGAAACGAATTGACGCGGACACTGGTGGCAGGTCACTCACCGCGAGCGCAGCGAGCGGGCCGACGACTGACCGTAGGGAAGGAGGAGCGCTTTTGGTCCAGATTTTGCCAGAGAGCGCGGCTATGCCGCGCTCTCGCAGCAAAAGGTGGGTTTCAGTAGTGCCACGGATAGTCCGAGAAGTCCGGGTCGCGCTTTTCGACGAAGGCGTCCCGTCCCTCCTGTGCTTCGTCGGTCATGTACGCCAATCGGGTGGCCTCTCCAGCGAACACCTGCTGGCCGACGAGGCCGTCGTCCTCCAGATTGAAGGCGTACTTCAGCATCCGAATCGCGGTCGGACTCTTGCCGTTGATTTCCTCGGCCCAGTCGAGGGCTACGTCCTCCAACTCCTCGTGGGGAACCGACTCGTTGACCATCCCCATCTCTTCGGCTTCTTCGGCGGAGTAGGTCTTGCCGAGGAAGAAGATTTCGCGGGCCTTCTTCTGGCCGACCTGTCGGGCGAGGTAGGCCGACCCAAACCCGCCGTCGAAACTCGCCACGTCAGGGTCGGTCTGGAGGAACTTGGCGTGTTCCTCGGAGGCCAGCGTCATGTCACAGACGACATGGAGACTGTGACCGCCGCCGACGGCCCACCCCGGCACGACGCAGATGACGGGCTTCGGGATGTGGCGGATGAGGCGCTGCACTTCGAGGATATGCAGGCGGCCCGCCTTGGACGCGTCCTCGCTTGCTCGCGGTTCGCTACGCTCTCCGCTCGCATTTTCCGAGGCGTGTTGCGCCTCGCTATCTGCATCCTCACCCTGATACTCGTATCCTGACTTCCCCCGCACCCGCTGGTCGCCGCCGGAGCAGAACGCCCACCCGTCGTCCTTCGAGGACGGACCGTTGCCGGTCAAGAGGACACAGCCCACGTCCGACTGGCGCTTGGCGTGGTCGAGCGCGCGGTACAGTTCGTCCACGGTTCCGGGACGGAAGGCGTTGCGCACGTCGGGGCGGTCGAACGCGATTCGGACCGTTCCCTGCTCTTTGGCTCGATGGTACGTGATATCGCGGAAATCGAAGTCGGGAATCTCCTCCCATCGCTCGGCGTCGAAGAGTTCTGATACCATACTCGAAACTGCTGGTGGGTCGGTCTAATAGGTTCCCGTCCACACTTTCCCAACCATCAACCCGGCAAAGCACGGGGGAACTACGAAGGTACTTCTCATGGGAATACGACACATGAGCATATGAAGACCTCCGAACGAACGGACACTTTCGAACGGTCGGGAATTCGCGTGATGTTCGAACTCGCCGAACAGCAGGGCGGCGACCTCGTGAGACTCGAAGTCGGCGAACCGGACTTCGACACGCCGGAACACGTCATCGACGCGGCCGCGCAAGCCGCCCGCGAGGGCGAAACCCACTACACCTCCGGGGCAGGGATTCCCGAACTCCGCGCCGCAATCGCGGAACGGATGGAATCCGAGACGGGCGTTCCGTTCGCTCCCGAGGAAGTCACCGTCACCAACGGCGGAATGGAAGCGTTGGCATTGGCGATTCTGGCAATCGTGGACCCCGGCGACGAGGTTATCCTTCCGACGCCAGCGTGGCCCAACTACGAAAATCAGGTGGTTCTCGCGGATGCCGAACCGGTGAAAGTCCCGCTTCCCGCCGAAGACGGGTTCGACCTCGATGCCGACCGAATCATCGAGCACATGAACGAGGACACTGCCGCAGTGATTCTGACGACCCCTTCGAACCCCACCGGACGAATTTACGGCGAGGACGCGGTGAAAGCGGTCGTCGATGCTGCCGACAAACACGACGCCTACGTCATCGCGGACGAGGTGTACGCCCGGTTGACGTACGACGACGACTACCGTCGCATCTCCTCTTATACGGATTATGACGGCCTGTTGACCGTCGATTCCTGCTCGAAAACCTACGCCATGACGGGGTGGCGGATGGGATGGCTCGTCGGACCGGAGTCGGTCGTCGAAGCCGCGTCGAGGGTTGGAGAGAGCACGACTGCGTGCCCGTCGAGCGTCGGCCAGCAGGCCGCGCTCGCAGCCATCACCGGAACACAGGAACCGGTCCACGAGATGTACGCCGCGTTCCGCGAGCGCCGCGATTACCTGACCGAGCGTGTGGACGAGATTCCGCATATCTCCTGTCCGAAACCGGAAGGTGCCTTCTATGCCTTTCTCGACGTGAGCGAACTGGACGGGTCGAGTTTCGATATCGCCGAGCGACTCCTCACCGATTACGGCGTCGTCACCGCACCCGGCGGCGCGTTCAGCGACGCTGGAGAAGGGTATCTTCGACTGAGTTTCGCCAACAGCTTAGAGCGCATCGAACTCGGTCTCGACCGTATCGAGCGGTTGGTGCGGGACGAGTGCGAATAGAAATAGCGAACCAAAAGCGACCGTCAGAACAAGTCGTCGAGTTGGTCGTTGTGGAACATTTCCGCCGGGTCTTCCGTGCGCTCTTCTTGTTTGTTCGCTTCCTTCGCTCGCTCCATGAACTCCTGCATACGCGGGGAGCGTTCGACGCCGCCGAGGAGGACCAGCGACGCGAGTCGTTCGCTGTCGAGCGGGAAGTCCCCACCGCGAACCTGCAAGCTACCAGTTTCTCCTTCGAGCCATTTGCGCGCCTTCTCGACGCCTTTTCGTGGAATCCGGTCGGAATCCCCGGCGACGACGAGGAGTGCGGAGTCGGCATCCGTCGCTTTCGGCATGCTGAGGTTGCTCAGGATTGCTTGTCGCGTGTTGCTCGTCACGATGTTGATGTTCTCGGCGCTCTCCTCGCTCGCCCCGGCACTGGCATAGCCGAGCGCTGCGACGCCACCGGATCGAAGCGTGTTGATGACTTCACTCGAATCCACGACACTCTCGGCGACGCCTTCGACCGCTTCACCGGAGGCGAGGAGCAGGCCGACACGTTGGGCGATCTGCTGATTGATTTTCTCGAACGCTTCGCCGACGCTCTGGCCCGACTCGTGCCACGCGTCGTTGTCGATGAGGAGGGTTGCATCAGCCTCGCGGACGACGGTTTTCAGCGACCGACCGGCGTTGGCTTGGTACATCGAACCTTCACCCTTTCCGGGAAGGACGCCGAGTGCATACACGGGCATCTCGTGAATCCGCTGGAGTTCGTGGACGAGGACAGGTGCACCGCCACTCCCGGTTCCGCCGCCAAGTCCGGCGACGACGAAGAGGGCATCCGCCTGTGCAGTGATTCGGCCGTCGAGTGCGTTCATCACTTCGCCAGCGTCGTCTTGCATCACTTCGGCACCGAGTTCGTTGTCCCCACCGACACCGTGACCTTTCACTCTGTCCTGGCCGACGAGAACGGTATCCAAATCGAGAGATTGGAGGTCGGTTTTCGCGGAGTTGATAGCCAACGCACCTTGGACTGCGTTAAAGTCCATGTTCGCGTCGAATTCGACGAGTCTCTGTGTCAGCTTTCCACCCGCTTGACCGACACCAATCAGGACGACTTTCATGCGGGATTGGACTGATTCATGACTTATGAACTTTCCGACGTAATCCAATGTGATTTCCCGACAAAAAATCTCTCTTCCCGTTCACAGTTTCCGGACGACAGGAAACGCATTCCCCCTGAAGTTTACATACCAATCCGCAACCAATCCCGTTGATGCCCGACCTCGAAACCCTCTCCGAACGTGTGGGTACCCTCGAACGAGCGCTGACTGACGGCGAACTGCCGGAGTTACAGGATGGCACAGAACTCCGACGAACGACTGCCGAACTCTCGACCCGTCTCGCTGAACTCGAAGCGAAACAGGACGAACTCGACGCCGCCATTTTGGCCCTTCGTGGGTACGTCGGTAACGTTCGAGCAGTCAACGACGACGTGGAACGACGGGCCGACGCTGCACTTGCGACGGCAGAACGCTGTCAGGAGCGACTCGAAAACCACGAGTTCCGCGATTCTCGTGATACTCGCGATTTCAGTGAGACCCGAGACTTTCCCCCTGACCCCCATCAAACGGACTCGGAGACGAATTCAAACACTGACCGACAGGGAACAGTTCCGTCCGAGATTCCACCACTCGAATCCGTTGAATCCGGAAATCACACCGAGTCGGACGACCGTTCGTTGACGACGCGCGTCCGTGAGTTGCTGTGAGCGTCCGTACTGTTCTCGCTGTGCTACTCGCGGTCGCGCTCTGTAGCATCTCCCTCCCCGCAATCGACCACGCCCGGACGAATCGCGCAGCGTACCGCGCTGACAAAGCAGTAGCGACCGTCTCTCACTCGATGACCGACCTCATGGACGAAAACGCCGTTCCGTTCGATGACCACGGGGAATCGAACGCACACGACCTACCGGGTGCACGCAGAGTGGTTTCGCTCTCGCTGCCCGCCAAATCAGTGACGATGGGAACTGTCGGGTTCGTCGCAATCGGTGGCATTCCAAACGGACTGAGTTCAAGAGACGAAACAGGGGACGTACTCGCGTATCGCGTCGGCGGAACGACCCACGTTCGACACGTTCCATTCGACGTTCGTGTCGCCACGCGAATCGACGGAGGAGGATGGTCGGTCGAACCGGACGGAACGCCGCTCGTCATCCACGCACCGGTTCGAATCGATATCGCGCTGGTGCTGGTTGAGTATCACGGAAAACGCACCATCCTCGTCGTTCGGACGGCTGAACTTTAAATCGGAAGGCGTCACCACGAGGGGTCATGTGGAACCCACTATCGATATCAACCGACGACGGTAACTGCCGCTGTAACCCTTCGTTCGACGGCGCGACATTGGTGGTCGATGCGAACGACTGTCCGGGAGGAGGAGAACTCGAAGCACACCCCGATTGCCGTACAACGGTTCTGGATGCGCTGGCTGACCGCGAATCCGACCGCGTCGTGATACGGTCTGAGGGCGTCGAACGTACCTACGACGGCGACGGTGTGGCGTTTCTCGTGGCGACTGGCCGATTCATCGAGCGTGTCGCTCCGCACGATTCCAAACTCGCCGAACGAGCGCGCTCCGATCCGCTCCGGGCGGGTATCGACGCCATCGGGAGAGCACCACCCGTGGCCGATATCGCCGCCGAAACCGGATTCGCGGAGGGCGTCCATCGCTTTGACGACTACTCCACGCTCTTTCAACCGTTCGTCGGGCCAACCATCGCGCGTTCCCGAGTCTCGCTTTGCCCCCCAGCGAACGCCCGGTTGAACGACCAGTACTCGCTTTCGACTGGCGCGACCGTTCGATACTACGATACTGATTCGGCGAAGCCGACTACTACCGATACTCTGACCACTATCGATGCAACGAATCTGACCACTACCGATAACCCGACCATAACTGACGAATCTTTTCAAACCTACCACCTCGAACCGGTGGAGTACACGCTCGATGGGGACGCGTTCGAAACGCTCGACCAGGCCGCGAACCTCCTCGCGGACGGCGGCGTCACGGGCGGAAAAAGAGCGCCGGGACGGGCAGTCAGGACGGTTGCCGATTCGACAGAGAACGTCGATACGCTCACTGCCGTCCTCAAAAAATACACGCAAGGGTACGGTATTCTGACCGACCTGTTCGCGGACCCCGACGTTTCGGACGTGTTCGCAACGGCTCCGGTCACGAAAAATCCGCTTCGTGTTCGAGTGAACGGCGAGCGAATGTGCACCAACGTTCGTCTCACTGACGACGGGGCGGCGTCGCTCGCCTCACGATTCCGGCGGACAAGCGGCCGGGCGTTCTCGCGGGCGAGTCCGACGCTCGACGCCGTCGCAGAAGTCGATGGCACGAACGTCCGTGTTGCGGGGGTCACGAGCCCTGTCAGCGACGGCATCGGCTTCGCATTTCGTGTCCAATCCGAGGAGCGATGGACGCTTCCGGCCTTGATTGTGAACGGCACGCTTCCGGCGGACGCCGCCGCACTCCTCTCGGTCGCCGTCGAACGTGCTGGAACCGGCCTCGTGGCCGGTTCCCGTGGCGCAGGCAAGACGACGCTTCTCGGGGCGCTGCTCTGGGAGCTTCCCCACCAAACCCGCACCGTCGTTCTCGAAGACACACCGGAACTGCCGGTCGAAACGCTCCAATCAGGTGGGCGGGACGTGCAATCGCTCCGAACGACCGCGAGCGACGACGAACCCGGACTCCGCCCTGCCGACGCGCTTCGGACGGCGCTTCGACTAGGGGACGGTGCACTCGTCGTCGGGGAAGTTCGTGGCGAGGAAGCGAGCGTCCTCTACGAAGCGATGCGAGTCGGAGCGAGCGCCAACGCCGTCCTCGGGACGATTCACGGCGATTGTGGCGACGCGGTGTACGAACGAGTCGTCACCGACCTCGGCGTTCCCCCGTCGTCGTTTGCGACGACGGACTTCGTCGTCACGAGTGAGTCCTACGAAAACGATGGAACGCACGGCAAGCGCGTGAAACGTATTGAAGAGGTCATCACGAGCGGCGGCAAGAGAGCCGGAATGGATATGGATAGAAACGAGGCGGACGGCAAAGCCGTCCGCTTCGAACCGCTGTATGAACGCAAGGATGGTGAATTCGTTTCGACCGGTCGAATCGAGCGGGGCAACAGCATCTTCATCGACTCGCTCGCAAAATCGACGGAGACGTACGCGGACGTTCGGGCGGCGCTCGCCGGCCGAACGCGCGATCTCGAACGGCGCGTGGAGCGGACGAATCCGTCGTTCGACGTGACGACGAAACGGTTGGGAGAGGTGGGTAATCCAGTATGATTCTCCAGTCCTTCGAGAAGCTTTGTTCGTCCCTTGCTCCTCTCTATCCGTGGGAGGTCGCCTCGGATGGCGACATCGATCACGCGATGGGATTTCTGGATGGAAGTACCGGGAGCCACGAGGTCGCTCGCGGCGCGAACGGCGTGATAACTCTCGGTTGTTTCCTCGCGGTCGTCGGCGTCGCGCTGGCTCCGCCAGCACTCCGCCTTGTGGCTGGTGGTGTACTGCTCGCTCTCGCGGTCGGCGTCTCGGCACTGTTTCGACGTGTCCCCGAACTGCTCGCCGCTGCAAAACGGACACAAGCACTCGGCGATGCACCCGACCTCGCGGCCAGATGCGTGCTGTGGATGCGAATCGAACCGACGGCGGAGGGGGCCGCCGCGTTCGCCGCACGGTCGGGAGACGGGCCGCTCGCGTCGAGTCTTGGCGACCACGTCCGCCGCGCGGTCGGGTCGCCGATGTCCGGACTGACGACGTTCGCGGCCGAGTGGGAATCGTGGAATCCCGCGCTCCATCGCTCGATGGTGCTGATTGCGGCGGCGAGCGAAGCACCGACGGGGGAACGGACGCGGACGCTTGACCGCGCACTCACGGCGATTCTGGACGGCACGCGCGAACGGATGGCCGAGTTCGTCGCCGAGATTCGAGGGCCAGCGACTGCGCTGTACGCGTTTGGGGTGTTGCTCCCGCTCGCGCTGGTTGCGGTGCTCCCCGCGGCGAAGACAGCAGGGCTACCGATGTCGCCCGCTCTGTTGGTCGTCGAGTACGACGTGCTCCTTCCCGCACTACTGCTGGGTGCGAGCGTCTGGTTACTCACCCGTCGGCCGGTCGCCTTTCCGCCACCGGACGTGTCGCGGTCGAATCCCGACGTTCCCGACGAACGATGGCCCATCGTCGCACTCGGTCTCGGCGCAGCAGGAGTTGCGCTGGCCGTCACAACTCTCCTTTTGCCGAACTGGACGCGCTGGGTTGCCTGCGTGGGCTGTTTTGCCGGAACGCTGTCGGTCGGGCTTACACGGCCGACCGTCCGCGTCAGAAACCGTGTTCGAGCAGTCGAGGCGTGCCTCACAGATGCCCTCTATCTCGTCGGTCGGCGGGTGAACGAGGGGCAGGCAGTCGAGGCGGCCCTCGTCGCCGCTGGAGACGAACTTTCCGGAGAAATGGGGACCGTCTTCGACAGAGCGACACGGGTTCAGCGACAACTCGGGATGGGCGTCAAAGAATCGTTTCTCGGCGAGTACGGAGCGCTTTCGACGGTGCCGAGCCCCCGCGCGAGAAGCGCGGTTGCGCTCCTCGCGCTCGCCGCCCACGAAGGCCGACCTGCCGGAGGTGCCGTCGTGGCGATGGCCGACCACCTTGATGACCTCCAAAGCGTCGAGCGCGAAGCGCGGCGCGAACTCGCGCAAGTCACCGAGACGCTTCGCCACACGGCGGCGATATTCGGACCACTGGTTTCGGGTGCGACGGTAGCACTCGCAGGTGGAATGGCGAGCGTCGGCAGTTCGTTCGGCGGCGGCCCGTTTCCCGTCGGGATACTTGGACTCGCCGTCGGCGTGTACGTTCTTCTGTCTTGCGGCCATCATCACGACACTCTCGGTCGGACTCGAACACGGTCTGGACCGAACGCTGGTCGGCTATCGCGTCGGCCAGTCGCTGCTTTCCGCGACCGTCATCTATCTCCTTGCGTTCGTGTTCGCCGGGGTGTTGACGTAGATTTAAGTACCAAAACGGGACGACTCCGGCCCATGTTCGACGCACCTCTCGATGCGTGGTACGTTTGGCTCGGCGTGGCGGCGGTGAGTCTCGCCGTCTTCGGCGTTGCCATCGAACTGCCAACGTCGCCACCGCCAAACGCTGCCAGCGCCGCCGACACGGTCGATTCCGTCGCTGGCTGTCCGTACATCGCAACTGCGGAGCACCCACTGAAGGCAGGACAGATCAAACTCGGCCCTCGCCAACTCGATTTGCGTGACAACGGTGGAACCGCACACGCGACGTTTCGATACGGACCAATCGTGCCTGTGTCCGTGGTTGCGGCTGGCAGGAACCCCAACGGGAAATTGGCTCGCGTTCTGGCCGGCACACCACCGTCAACGGTCTTCGACTCGCCCGGTGCGTTCCAGCGGTCGATTCGTGATGCACGGAATCGCCAACCGACGTGGGAACAGGCAAAGAGCAGGCTTCGCGTTCGCTGTGTTTCGTGGGAGGGAGTCGATGCGACGCTGGTCTCCGGATAGGGCACAGACCGAACCGATTGCGGCCATCGTCGCCGTCTTCGCCGTCTGTCTCGGACTGCTCACCTACACCGGCATCCTCGGGAGCGCGATGCCGAAATCGGAGCGAACGCTCGCACCGACAACGCTCTCGGCAGTTCAGCGGACGATTTCCTCGAATGGAATCGTCCGTCCCGACCATCTCGCGGACGGACTCTCCGCAGCACCCGACGGCTATCACCTCAACGTCAGTCTCTCGGTGGGACCGCGTGCATGGCACGAAGGGCCGACACCGCCACAGAACCCAGATTCGAGGAGCGATTCCGCGACGGTAACCGTGAGCGCGAAAATTGCGCCCGGCAGTATCCGCCCGGGAACCCTTCGGGTGGTGATTTGGCAATGAGGGCCATCAGTACCGTTCTCGACGTGACGCTGTGCTTGTTGTTGGTCAGCGCCAGCGCCTTCGTTCTCGTCGGCGCGAAACCACCCCAATCGACCATCCGAACACGAAGCACTGAATCGATGGCGAACGTCCTCGCAACCAGCACGGCGAACGTGGACTACACGATTTCGTCGGATTCCGGGACGGTTCACCCCTCGACACACGGTACACTCGCCGAACTGCTCGGACAAGCCGCGCTGGACAGCGTGACGATTCGCGGGACTAAACTGTCACGAACGAGCGACTCGTTCGAGCGCGCAGTCGGCAGTTGCGTGCGGACCCGACTCGATGGTCCCACTCGCACACAAATTCTCGTCCGATGGGAACCGTATCGAACTGCCGACCTCGGCGGTCGGTTCACACTCGGCAATTCACCGCCCGTCAGTGCGGATGTCCACGCGGCAGTCCGCTCGATTCCGAGTGGCATGCCACGAGTTCGAAAACGCGCATTCCACGCCGCCCGTCGTGAGGGCTATCCGGGTGTGGCGCACGTCGTTGCGACTGGAATCATTGACGGATTGGTTCCGCGAAACGCCACGACGCTGGCATTGCACGACCGCAAAACAGGAATCGTCGTCGCACGGCGACTCCGGCGGCTGATTCACCTGTACCATGCAGCGGGTTCGGCGTCCGCTCGACTCGATACCGAGCAGACGAGACGGGCGCTCATCGACGCGATGGCAAGAGCAATCCAAACGGACCTTCGAACGTCGTTCGACACGCCGACCGCCGCCGCACAATCCGTTGCCGTCGGTCGAATGAAACTCGTCGTCAGGACGTGGTCCGCATGAGGTCGAGATTCGTAGACGACACCCGAGGCCGCGTGCCGTTCGCGCTCATCGGCATCCTACTGCTGGTCGGAAGCATCACGTTCGCGGGTGGGCTGGTCACCCGTCCAGCGCCACAGGTAAACGAGAACGTCGAGCGGAGCATGCGGAGTGTGACGGCCGGGAGCCACACTGCACTCCGTGAGGCGGTACAGAAGGCTGGACGAGCGGCCGCCGCTCGGCCGCTCATTCACCCCGCGAACACGACCGCGGGCCGGATTATCAACGACGCTTCCCCGTTCCGCGACTACCTGCGTCTCCGAATCTATCTCGCGGCCCGCCAGCGATTGCGCTCCGTTGCCGCGCACGTCGGCGACGTTCGTGCAACTGCATCGCTTCGGACGACACCGAACGCTGCTGCACTCCGCCGAGCGAAACGGCGCGTCCACATCGAACCGGTCGGAAAGCCGACCGAGGCGGGGCTTCGGGTCCGAATCGAAAACGTGTCCCTTCGTGCAACTCGTCACGGTGTCACTGTCGCCAGCACGAGCAAGGAAATGACGCTCGTCGTGGCTACGCCCGTCCTTGCACTTCACGAACGCGTCCAGCGATTCGAACACCGGTTGAATTCCGGACCACTCCACCCCGGACTCGGCCGCCGACTGACCGCACGCCTGTACGCCGTGACGTGGGCACGAGGGTACGCCCAGTACGGCGGCGCGCCGATTGCAAACGTGCTCGGCAACCGCCACATCGAACTGATGACTAACGGGGCGATTCTCGAAGAACAGCGAAAATCGTTCGGCGTGAGCGACCCCCGCGGACGGCGAAGCCTTCGGCGCGCTACCGCACGAGTCGGTCTGACCGACCTCCTCGTGCCGACGACCCAGCATGGAGAAATGTGGACGGATTTCATCCTCGGCACGGCCGACGCAGCAACCGGCGGGAACGGCGACTTTCGGACGATTCCCGCCCCGAAAAACTCGACGTACTCCCCCGAAATGGGAACGAAAATCGGCGTGAATCGGTCGGCGGAGCGGGCGCTGTTGTCCCTCATCGACGGCGGGGAATCGAGCAAGTTGGAGTCGGCAATCGCGTCCGCGTACCACGTTTCTGTTCGACCGGTCACGACGGTTCGAACGATCCATAACGAACGCAAACCGTCTCCCCACTCGCCCGGCAAAAACTGGACGCTCCAGTATCAACGGATGAAGACACGAACGGTCGCCGAAACAACCGACGCGTCGTCTCCCTCGCTCGGAACGCCGAACGGATGGCATCTCCTTTGGACGGGCACGCGCCACGTCGTACAGCAACACACGGTGATTCGACAATGGAAACGTAGGGACGGGTCGAGCGGTTGGCAGCGAAACCATCGAACGAACCGAATCACGAGGACGAATCAGACCACGACGACGACCCGGCACTGGACGGACGAGTTCGTCGTCTCGCTCGGCATCGCGGGTGACCACCGAACGACCAACCGCGCACCAGTTCGACCGCTTCCGACGGCGCACGAACCGGATGGGCCGTTTTCGGGGCCGAACCTCGCCGACGTTCGCGGGAAGGCAAAAACGCAACTCGTCACCGACCGTGGTGGAGCGAGTGAACTCGCACGACATGCGGTGTCGGGGACGCTGAACACACGACCGGTGACGATACAGGGGCGGTATCCCCACCAACTTCGGTCGTGGGCGTACCGTGACGTGCGGACCCTTCGAAACCGGGTTCGAAATCTCTCGGTGACAGTGTCACGAGGGAATCTCGCGGCAGGGAAGACGAACCCGGCGGCGAAACTCGCAACAAAGCTTCGAGCACACCGGAGCGAACTCATCGATGCGCCGTCGAGCTACGACAGCGCGGCCGAGCGAGCGCGATACGCGGTTCGTGCTACGTATCTCGATGCGGTCATCGACCGACTCGAAAGTAGGGCTGACCGGACTCGAAAAGAACAGAAGGGATTCGGAAAGGCCGTATTGGATGCGACCGGCCTCCCGCTCGACCGGATTCAACGAATCCTCGACGCCCGGACGAAAGTCACGTCGCCGTCCCGACATCCGCTTCCGACGGCGGGGCCCGGCGAATCGGTCAATCTCAGCGTCGATGGCGCACCGCCGTATCTCACGCTCTCGGCCGTCGAACATCGTCAGGTTTCCGCCGTACCGAAGGGGGCGACGGCCTACCCGCTCGCAGCACGGAACATCAACCTGTTCACCGTTCCATCGGGCGACATTTCGGACACGATACTGTCGTTTTTGCCGGATGGACGGAAGCCAAAACGAGTGAGTATTCGGAGTGCTGGCTTCGCACTTCGGGCGGCGAACGAAACACTCGCTGGCGGGGAAAATGCGTCACTCCGCCGACGAAGGGACGAGCTACAGCGCAATCTTGCCGCGTCGCTCGACGACATTGAGCGACGGTTGGGAACGAAACTAGCGAACGGGGATTCAGTCGACCTGTCCAGTTCCGAATCCCATGCAGCGATTCGCCGGGGCATGGCACACTGGAAGACGACGGCTGACCGGACGATTGCTGTGGTAAACGGTTCCGCGGCGAAACGTATCGGGTGGGCAATCGAACGAGCAAAGGGAGGAAGACGGTGGACGAGTGTACAACGTGATGCAGTCACGTTTCGGGTTCGGTTCGGTCTCGAATCCGCACGGAAGAACACCGATGGGGTGAAAGAATCTGCCGTCAAACCCGTTGCGAAGACCGCTCGAACGGTACTGACTGATAAGTTGAAAGGCGCTGCCCAAGAGCGTATCGAGAAGGGTGTGACGCGACGGGTGAACAAGACCCTCAACGAAGAGATGGCGAACATGCCCGCAGGACTGCCGGTGACGCCGATTCCCGGCTACTGGTACGCGACGGTCAACGTCTGGCAAGTGGACGTGTCGGGGACCTACGCTCAGTTTACGGTTCGCGCGCGGGACGGCCCACCGACTTCTCCGGGTGCGTCGGTTGCATACTCCCGGCAGGCTGGGACCGTCCGATTGGACATCGATGACGACGGAACCGAGGAAACGCTCGGACGAACAGCGCCGGTTTCGTTCGACACGGGAACGACCGTCATCGTCGCGGTGCCGCCGGGCAAAACTGGTGTGGGCGATGTGGATGGAAACGCGGACGAACGCTCGCCCGGCTGGGCAAACCGGAGTAACAACCCATTTGACGCCGCCAGTCCTCGTGACGACCATGCTCTACGACGAGATAGACGACCCCGGCGAGACGACTCCGACGAAAGTACACGAAGAGTATCTGGCGGAACTCGCGGAGACGATTTCCTCGGTCGGTCTCGACGACGTGGTAGATCGGACAGAACTCGACCGTGAGACGGTCGAGTCGATTGCGGACGGTGAGATGATAGATGCGACGCTCGAAGACGCTGCCGCGATTCTCGCAACCGAGGAGGGAATGCCGGATACGGACTCGGCCCTTCTCGAAATCCGCGACCACTTGCTGATGGGGATGACGACGGGAATGGTGGATATCGACACGCTCGCACGGGAGATAGACGGCGATCTGGAGGCGCGCACCATCCAGAAGAAAATCGAGGGACGGGGACCGATGACGCTGGACGAGTACGCGCGCATCCACCACGCCATCGCCAAACGGAACGACCGATAAGATTTTCAGGGAAGTTATCCCCGTCGCGTTCGAATGAATCGCATGAACGTCGCAGTACTCGGGTGCGGCTACGTCGGTCTGGAACTCGCGCGTGGACTGCTCGCGGATGGACACGAGGTGGTCGGGATTCGGCGGTCTCAGGACGGTCTTCGGGCAGTCGAGGAAATTGGTGCCGAAGCCGTGCAAGCGGACGTGACGGATGCCGATTCACTTGCATCGATTCCCGACGTAGATGTGCTCGTTTACGCCGTGAGTGCGGACGGCCGTGATTCGAGCGCAGCACGGGCAGCGTACGTCGATGGGTTACGAACGACGCTCGACCTTTTTGCCGAACGGAATTCGCCGCCCGAGCGAATCGTCTACACGTCGAGTACGGGCGTGTACGGCGACCGAGATGGCGCGTGGGTGGACGAATCGACACCGCTGGAAGCGCGTACCGAGCGGGAAGAAATTTTGGCTGAAGCCGAACGGGTCGCGCGGGAGGACCGCGGGTGGGACTGGACGATTACCCGATTTTCCGGGTTGTACGGGCCGGACCGCTATCGGCTGGAGCGCTATCTGGAGGGGCCGGTGTCCGACCGGTATCTGAACATGATTCACCGCGACGATGCGGCGGGCACGATTCGATTCCTCCTCGATACCGGAAACGGGCGCAACGAAGTCGTCCTCGTTACCGACGACGAACCCGTCAGGAAACCTGTGCTGGCCGATTGGCTCGCGGACGAATGCGGCGTTTCCCATCCGCAGCGGGCAGAGCCGACGAGCGAGCGAGCGCGAGCGAGCAAGCGATGCTCGAACGAGAAACTACGGGAAATGGGGTGCGAATATCGCTATCCGACGTATCGAGAGGGTTACCGGCCGAGGATCGACGCGTTCGAAAAAGCCTGAAACGTCTGACACCTGTAACCGTTGGGAAAAGTTCTTGGTTTCCCCTATCTACTTCGACGGTATGGAGTTTCGGACCGACCAGTCGGTTCAGGGGCTGTTTCACAACGCGCAACTCTACAGCTCCAATAATCCGATGTTAGTCGTCGGTGCCGTCCTCGGGGCAATCGTGTTGGCGGTGTCGGCGTGGCTGGTCGTCCGCTGGATCCGGCGACCGAAAGGCGCTCGCCTCAAACGAGCGTTAGCAAAACGGGATGAAATCGTCGTCCTGTTACATCCGAATCCCGACCCCGACGCGATGGCGTGTGGAATCGCAATTGCGTATCTCGCTGAAATGGTCGGGACAGACGTAACATTGCAGTACACCGGGCAGATACGACATCAGGAAAACCGTGCGTTCCGAACCATTCTCGACCTCGAACTCGACCGCGTCGAACACGTCACCGACCTCGCTGCTTCTACCATCGTCCTCGTGGACCACAACACCCCGCGCGGATTCAACGGCGCGGAACGAATCGAACCCTACGCCGTCATCGACCACCACCCCGGCAACGGCACCGGCGAAGTGTTCACGGACAAACGAACGACCTACGGCGCGTGTTCGACCATCGTTGCGGAGTACTTCGACAACCTCGGCGCGACACCCGTCGGACCGGACGAAATCCCGCCGGAGGACGAGTTCGTTTTGCCGTCCGACATCGCCACCGGGTTGCTGTACGGGATTCAGTCGGATACGAAACATCTAACGAACGGCTGTTCTGCGGCGGAGTTCTCGTCGAGCGCATACCTCTATCGCGGCGTAGACGAGCATCGACTCGACCGCATCGCAAACCCGCAGGTGAGCGCCGAAGTGTTGGAAATCAAATCGCGGGCCATCACGGAGCGGGAAGTTCGCGGCTCGTTTGCGGTCTGTAACGTCGGCTCGCTCTCGAATGCCGACGCGATTCCACAGGCAGCGGACGAACTCATGCAACTCGAAGGGGTAACGGCCGTCGTCGTCTACGGCAAACGCAAGGATACACTGTACATTTCGGGGAGGTCACGCGACGACCGAGTTCACATGGGTAAAGCACTGCAAGCGGCAGTTACCGACATTCCGGGTGCCGACGCCGGCGGACACGCTCGAATGGGTGGCGGGCAAGTGCCGGTCGAATCGGCCGTCGTCGCAGGTGGCATGGAAGCGGACCTCTGGTTGGACCGGGAGTTCATCGACGGAATTTTCGACGCATTGAACGGGAACGTCTGATGGGCGGTGGTGGAGTCAATCCGATGCTTCCATCAACTCCCCGAACAGTCATGATAAAGACGACCTTTTTATCCTCTCGCCGTCTGGAATGGAATACCGAATGAGTACGCTGGTGGTCTGTGTCGATAGAAACAACGACATCGGGCGCAAGACAGGACTGGAGATGCCCGTCGCGGGTTGGGAGGCAGTCCAGTCGCTCGTCACCGATGTCGGGTTGGCCGACCCCGAGGACGCGAGTGTCAACTGTCTGCTCGAAGCGCTTCGCGTCGCCCGCGATTTGCGGGACGACGATGAGGAATCGATTGTCGCCGTCATCTCCGGCACCGCCGATACGCGCGTCGGTGCCGACCGCGCCGTGGCCGCCCAACTCGACGACCTCATCGCGGTACACGACCCCAACTCGACCATCATCGTCATCGACAGCGCAGAGGACGAACGCCTCGTCCCAATCGTGGAGAGTCGCGTCCGTGTGGACGCGGTGGACCGCGTGGTCGTCCGTCAGGCCCGCGACATCGAATCCACCTACTACCTGCTCAAACAGTTCCTCGCGGACGAGGAACTGCGCCAAACAGTCCTCGTCCCGACCGGCATCGCGCTCATCGCGTTCCCAGTCCTGCTGTTGCAGTTGGGGCTGGCCATGGCGACATCGGCCATCGCGGCCGTCATCGGACTGTTCGCGCTGTACAAGGGACTCGCCATCGGCACCTACTTCCGCAACCTGCCCGGCGAGGCCCGCGACGCGCTCTACTCCGGACGGGTGTCCATCGTCACCTACGTCGTCGCCATCGGACTCTCGCTCATCGGCGTCTTTGCGGGAGCGCTCCGCGCCGCGCCGATGGACTCCACCGGTAATATCCTCATGACCGCGATGGCGTTCGTTTTCGAGGCCGTGCCGTGGATTGCCGTTGCCGCGCTCACTGCTAGCATGGGTCGGCTGCTGGACGAAGCGATTCGCAACGACAGCGTGCGGAACTCGTATCTCAATCTGCCGTTCGGCGTGCTCGCGGTCGGGTTAGTCGTCCGTGGCTTCTCGGCATACTTCCTCCAGCGTGCGGGCAACACTCGCACCCGTCGTTATCCCGCAAATCACGGTCGGGCAGACGACGATTTCTCAACTCACGCTCGACCCCGGAACTCGACTCGCGGTGTACGTCGTCCTCGGCGTCCTCGTCAGCCTCATTGGGGTTCGCGTGGCATCGTACATGAGCGGGACGGCAATCAACGAGGAGTTTGTCGAGTAACCGAGCCTCATTTATTCCCCGACTCGCAAACCGCCATATGAATCAGCAGGCGTGGGTCAGCCTCTTTTCCGGCGGCAAGGACTCCTCGTGGGCGCTCTACCGTGCGCTCGAAGACGGATTGAACGTCGAGCGATGCTCACCGTCCACCCGAAAGGGGACTCGTACATGTATCACGTTCCGGCGACGGAACTCACGGCACTCGCCGCCGAGAGCATCGGCATCCCGCTCGTGAACGTCGAGGGCGATTTCGACGCCGAATCGGTCGAGGACGCGGGCAAACAGGGCGACAAGGAGACGAAAATCATGGAAGTCGCGCTCCGCGACCTCGACATCGACCTCGCGGGCGTAACGGCGGGTGCGGTCGAAAGCGAGTTCCAGACCCACCGGATTCAGGCGCTCTGTGACGACTCGGGTATCGACCTGTTCGCTCCGCTCTGGCAGCAGGACCCGCGCGAACTCGCGGACGCCATGCTCGACGCCGGCTTCGAAATCAAAATCGTCCAAGTCGCGGCCTACGGGTTGGACGAATCGTGGCTCGGTCGAACGCTCGACGCCGACGCGCTGGACGAACTGGAAGCTCTCCACGACGAGTACGGTGTCCACATTTTGGGTGAGGGCGGCGAGTTTGAAACGCTGGTCACGGATGCGCCGCACATGGACCGCCCCATCGAACTGGAGTACGAAACGGAATGGGACGGAAGTCGGGGACAGAATGCGGATTACGGACGCGCAATTGGGCGAATAGTCGCGGTTGCGGTGCGTGAATACGGTCGCGGTGCGGAGCCGCGGTTGCAGCAAGTAACTGTTCCGCGAACGAGAGAACGGGAGAGCTTCGCTCTCCCCGGAGCGAGTGAGCGGCGTTTTTAGTGCAGGTTTTTTTTGCGCGAGTGGTACGCGAGAGCCTCCAGCTCTTGCGGTATCCGAGCGCAAAAAAGTACGGCTTTATTCCTGGTTCGTAATCTGGGTGTGTGCGCCGATGAGCGCGCCGGCCAGATCCATGTCTTCGATGTGTGTTCCTTTGTCGATGATGGAGTCACGCACGTTACAGCCATGCAGCGTAGCGTCCGGGAAGACGATGGCGTTTTCGAGGGTGACATCGGTCAGTTTCGCGCCGTCCATCACGTGGACGTTGTCGCCGATGGTAGTGTTGTCGAGGTTGGCATCGTCTGCGACGTGGGATTCCCCGTCGAGGTACCACGCGACGGCTTCGAGGTAGCTTTCCGGGGTTCCGATGTCGAACCACGCTTCTTCGAAGATGTAGGCGTAGACGGGGTTACGGGACTGCAACCACTGGAGGAACCACCCCGGTTCGTCGGGATTATTGCCACCTTCGAGGTACTGTTCGAGGAGTGGAAGGGTGTCTTCGGTGAAGGCATAGCAGGCGATGGACACCAGTGTCGATTTCGGGTCCTGCGGTTTCTCCTGAAAGTCCACGACGCGGTCGCCGTCAAGTTCGACCAACCCGTAGGCTTTTGCGAGTTCCTTGCTACCCACGTCGTAGGCGGCGAGGCAGGATTTCCCTTTCTCCTCGAAGAAGTTCACGAAGTCACCGACATCGAAGCTGATGAGGTTGTCCCCTGCGATGACGACGAGGTCATCATCCACCTCTTCGCGCTCGACCAGTTGGGCGAGGGCACCGACGACGCCGAACTTCTCGTCCTCTTCGGACGTGTCTTCGACGCTGAGTTGGGGCTTTTCGAACTCGCTCTCCGCGAGATGTTTGCGGAAGTCGTCGGCGAATCGTTCGTTCGTGCTCACGTAGACGGTATCGACGCGCTTGTCAGCTTCGAGGTCGGCGAAGATACGGTCGATGACCGTTGTTTCACCAATCGGCAGAAACATCTTCGGTCGCTGTTTCGTTATCGGCCACAGGCGCGTCGCGTATCCACCGGCGAGGACGACGGCTTTCATAATCAGACGTCAATCTGCCTCCCTAAGTCCTTTTTCATTGTACAGCATTCGACAGGAGGGATTCAATTACGTTGTCACCTCCGTCGCTGTCACTTCAGTCGTTTTCACGACCCATCGGCGTTTCGTTCATCGAACAACGCGGTAAGCAGCTGGTGCTGTGCTTTCCGAAGATGGTAGTGGAGCGTAGCGGAGGCGATGTCGAGCGCGCCAGCGACCTCTTCGGCGGTGCTTCCGCGCGGCCAGTCGTAGTAGCCCGCGAAGTACGCGGTTCGGAGCGCCGTCTGCTGTCTGTCGGTCAGACGGTCAGTCAATGAGCGGCGGAATTCCTGTGCGGTTTGAATCGGTCGGTCGATGGTTCGCTTGCCGACCAGTTCCGCCGCTGGATACGCCGCCTGGAAGGTATCGACGACCTTCCGAACGTCCGTCTCGTGCGGAATTTCGGCGACTATGGACACCTCGCCACCGTTTGCGGTCGCGGATTGCACGGCAGCACCGGCTTCGACCAACCGCTTGACCGTCGATTCGGTCATCCGAACCTCGATAACTAAGCCGTCGTCCTCCGTGTTGATGACCCGGCACTCGGCGACGTGTTCGTCCTCGGAGAGCATGGCTTCAATACGTTCCGGGGGTACATCCTCGACCCGAACGTAGTGAAGCAGGTGCCCCTCCGCGGCTGGAACCAACCCGAGAAGGTGGCACGTACACCCGAGGCGGTAGGAGGCAGCCATGACCGCATCTCGGGAGCCAGTGACGTGGAATTCGAGTTCGACAGTGCTGTCCGACAGCAGTATCTTCTTGTTCTTTGCGGCGTTGATGGCGAAGCCGATGGTGTCCCCGAGGATTTCGAGCGCGGCCTGTGCGCGGTCACCAAGAACGCCACTTCGCGTCGAGACGAGCGACAGCGACCCGTACATCGTGTTGCCGTACGAAATGGGAACCGAAATTCCTGATTTGATGCCACGGTCAAGTGCTTCCTCGCGTATCTGCTGGGGGAGCATATCCGTCTCCTGAACGTCCTGAATCACCTGCAGTTCGTCGGTCCGCATCGCTCTGCTCGCGGGGTCGTCGCCGAGTCGGGTCCCAAATTCGATGAGCATGTCGAGATATCCTTCGATACCACCGGCGCGAGTTCGGGGTGTGACACCCCCGCGACTTACCTCGCTCTCGTCCGTCCACGCGAGTTCGTACAGTCCCGACTCGACCAGCCGTTCACACACCAACTGCTCGATATCATCGCGGGTTGCCGCGTGAACGAGGTCGTGAATGACTTCCTGTATCACCCAATGAATCCGGTTCAGCGTCTCCAGTTCTTCGTGTTGCTGTTCCAGCGTTTGCTCGCGCTCACGGCGCTCGGTGATGTCGCGAGCGACCCATACGACGACATCCCGACCGTCTATCTGTTCACCGAGCGGCGTCGAGCGCGCCTCGAACCATCGCCGCCCACTTTTGACCGTTAACGGATACTCCATCGTTTCGACCTGACCGCTCTCCAGCGTCCGATGAATATGACGCAGAAAACTGTCCGCGACATCGTCCGAAAACACGTCGTGCAACCGTCGACCGACGAGGTCCGGCGGTGCTGTCACCGCGAGGTTCTCCGAGTTGGGTCCGATGAGCAGCTCGCAGTATTTTCCATCCTCGTCCAAGAGGAGGGCTACGTCGGGAAACGCGTTCATGAGCGTATTGATGTGACTCTCGTTGCGCCCACTGAGATGATTGTAAATTGCGTCCACGATTCGCTTCCGTAACTCTTCGGTCCCCGTGAGCGCGTTCCGTGAAACGTAGTCGCTCACCCCGAGCTTGATTGCCTCACTGGCGATTCGCTCGCTTCCGTCGTCCGTCAGCAGGACGAATGGATGGTTCGGATATTCCTCGCGCACCGAATCGAGGAGGGCGAGACCTGTCGAATCGGGGAGGGTATAGTTGCTGACGACACAGTCGATGGCTTCGCGTTCGAGATGGGAGAGACAGTCCGTCGCAGACGCGACGGTGCGAACCGCCAAATCCTCGTTGTCGTGGTCGAGTCGCCGTGCAACATCAGTTTCGTGTTCGACGAACAGAACCGTGTAGCCCTTCGTCATACCCATTTTTGTTGATTCATTTCCTGTCGTGTGCTCCCCATCGCAAATTACCTCATGCACTCCGGCGGCTAAACAGTTTTTGTTGTCAGGTTCGTCGCGGTAGTAATTTGAACGAGCGTGACCAACGAGTAGTATGCCCGACGACGAGACGACGCGCGAGCAAATCACGGCCTTTCTCCGAACCGAACCAGCCTCGCCGAGCACCATCGCAGGGGAGTTCAAAATCACGGCTGGTGCCGCCGTTCGCCACGTCGAACACATCGCCCGCTCCATCGAATCCAACGGCGAGCAGTTGCTCGTCGCCCCACCCGAATGCCGGGAATGTGGCTTCAACCGCTTCGACAACCCCGCAAACCGTCCCTCGCGATGCCCCGACTGCAAAAGCGAAGCCATCGACGAACCCACCTTCGTCATCCGAGAAAGGGAGTGACTTCGAAACGAGCGACGGGCTGTTTCCGTCGAGGACCTAACCGTTCCATCTCTGATATTCTCGTGATTGTTGCTACTGGGAAGTAGACCTAGAAGGCCCGTCTCCGCTCGCTTGCGAGGTTGCAAAGCAATCTCGTCTGCCATGCCCTCCCCAGCCGCATGGCGCGCGAGGGATGACTGAGCGACTGACAAGGAGCGACGGAATCGGCTGGGGAGGACGTGGTGCGGTGACGGTGCGGTATTCATGGGACTCGGCTATTGCAATCGTCTCAAAACTAGAATAAGCTAGAATATTCGTTTCGTCGTGGCGAACGGGCGGGGGGCGTTCTGGACCGTCATCGCAGTAGTCGTTGCAAGAGAACCAACTCAAAATTAGTCACGTAACGAACGGTTGGGGGTGTTCTCCGTTTGCCTCTCAGCAGCGCCAATCAAATTCCACCAAAACACGTCTTTTCGTCTCCGATTCACGCTTCGTCGTCGGTTTCGAATCGAATAACGTCAATATCGGTGCCAGTCTCGGGGTCTCGTTGGGCGACGATGGAGAGGGTTTCGCGGGCGAGGGATTCCACGTCGTCCAGTTCACGGTCGGTGTTGGCCTGTTCGAGGGGTCCGAAGGCGACGGAGGCACCGCTGCCGAGCGCGGTCACTTCGGATGCAAGCACGAGGCCGTCACTGCCGACTTCGCAGAGGCCAACCTCGCCGTTCGAATCGTGGCCGACGACCAGTCCGTCGAGACCGAGTTCGCCCGTCAACTCGCTCGCGACCCGTGCGATTCGGTCGATATGCAGGTGTTCGCCGTCCGCTTCCTCGCCGTGGTTCGTTTGGCTATCGTCACGTTGGCGGTCGAGTTCAGTTCCGAATCGGCGGTCGAACTCCTGGATTGCTCCGACATCGCCGACGACGGCAGCAGCGGCGTCGGCGTATTCGAACACCTGCTGTACCCCATCCGAAGTGGTGGTGTCGTCGCTCGTGCTTCGACAGTCGCCAGCGAGAACGGCTCCCTCGGCACACCGAATTCCAAGAACAGTTGCCATGAACGATGGTCAACACGGAGTCAAAAGAGGGTTGTTGCCGTCCGGCGAGTCGTGGTTCTCACGCTTTCACGTTTGCACGCTTTCACGCTCTGGCGACGGGCCGGCGGCGATGAGACCGTAGTTCGACGTGTACTGGCCGAACCAACCGTTTTTCGTGGAGACGACGACCGACGACAGTTCCGCGACCGAGAGCAGGAGTTCAGTCATGCACGCCGAGCGGCGCGAGGAGTGTCGCGCCGAGGACGATTTGCACCGTGGCCGATTGCCACGGCGACGTCGATTCGTCGGCGTTCGCCGGAATGTCTCCCGAATCGGCCGGTGGTGGTGATGACGGAGACATGGTTCCTCCACTCCAGCCATTTCGTGCCCTACTAGACCGGAGAACGGGAACGTCGATAACGTGCTTCCTGAACATCGAATTTCTACTTCTCAGTTGACGTACGCGCCAACCAACTTCGCCTCGATTCGCTGGAGTCGCTCGCTGACGGTGCCCGTCGAGAGGTCGAGTTGTTCGGCGAGTTCGCGGTGGGTCGTCTCCCGGGGGACCTCGTAGTAGCCTTCGCGGACCGCGAGGTCGAAGAGGGTTTCCTGTCGTTCGGTGAGAATGGATGATAGTTTTCCCATGTCGGGTTCGTACTCGCCCATCCGTTCGAGTTTTAGGGTGATACCGTCCGGAACGTCACCCGCCGCGTGCCGAATCGCTTCGCTCGTCCCGAGCACGGTGAGTTGCAGGCCGCGTTCGCTACCCGTCTCGATGTACTGCATCGGCCAGTCGAGGACGATTTCGTGTTCCCGCAGGATGGTGAGCAGATTTTCGGCCAGTCCGCCGGTTCGACATTGCAAGTAGAGGACGCCGTGGCCATCCTCGCCCGCGATATCGTATTCGATGGCGTCGGGTGAGTCGGCTAGCAACTCCCCCGCCAAATCGAGGTCGCCACTGAGTTCGACGAACTCCACGTACCGTCCCTCGTACACCGGGCCGATGTAGCGAATCGTTTCGGTGGTTACGTCGTCGGTTTCCGAAAGGAGGTCATCGACGGGGTGAACGTGGACGTCGTCTCCCCACGTCAGGACGATTGTCGCGTAGCGCATACGATGACGGTTGCGCACGTTGGCAGTTAAACACACCTAGGATGCTCGGACATAGAGATAGACCGACGGAGTCGGTAGTAGTAAGTAAGCATGAGTAGCGACACACCCACTGGCGATACCCCTCCAGGGCCGAACGGCCTCCCGATTATCGGAACGCGACTGGAATTCATCCGCGACCCGTTCGGATTCATGACGGAAAACGCCCGCGAGTACGGGGACATCGTTCACTGGGACGAACTCTCAGGGCCGATGTACCAACTCAATCACCCCGACTACATCGAACAGGTACTCGTTCAGAACAACCAGAACTACGTCAAGGGTGAGCGATTCCAGCAGACCCTCGGACCGGTGCTCGGCGAGGGAATCCTGAACAGCGAGGGTACGGTCTGGCGGCGCAACCGGCATCTCATCCAACCCGCCTTCCACCCCAAGGAGATTCAACGCTACTCCACGATGATGACCGACTTCACCGAGGAGGAACTGGCGACGTGGGAGGACGGCGAGACGCGCCTCGTCCATGAGGACATGATGGAAGTGACGCTCAAAATCGTCGCGCGGGCGCTGTTCGGCGTCGATATCGACGACCACGTTCACGCCGTCGGGTCGGCGCTGGAGGAGTTCATGCTCGGCACCGAAAACCTCGCCAACTTCATCCTCCCGCCCGGAATTCCCACGCCAGCCCGAATGCGAATCAAGGACGCACGGGAGAAACTCGACAACGTCGTCTACGGGTTGATTCGGGAGCGTCGGAACGACCCGAACGGCGAGGGCGTCATCGCGACGCTCCTCGATGCGACGGACGAGCACGGCAACCACATGAGCGACGAACAAATTCGGGACGAAGTCGTCACGCTCCTGCTCGCCGGGCACGAGACGACGGCGCTCTCGTTGACGCTCACGATGTACGCCCTCGCGCAGTATCCGGAAGTCGAGGAAAAACTCGTCGCCGAACTGGACGAGGTGCTGGACGGCGAGACGCCGACGATGGCCGACTTGGACGAGTTGACGTACACCGAGAAGGTCGTCAAGGAGTCGATGCGACTCTACCCACCCGTGCCGGGTATCATCCGCGAAGCGACCAAGCCCGACATCATCGGCGGTTACGAAATTCCGGAAGGCGCGACGGTGCAGATGAACCAGTGGGTCGTTCACCGCGACCCCCGTTGGTACGACGACCCGCGCGCGTTCCAACCCGAGCGCTGGACCAAGGAGTTCGAGAAATCACTCCCAAAACTCGCGTACTTCCCGTTCGCGGCGGGACCGCGGCGCTGTATTGGTGACCGGTTCGCCATGTTGGAGGCGCGTCTCCTACTTGCCACCATCTATCAGCAGTATCACATCGAACTCACGCCCGGAGCCGAACTGGACCTGTTGGCGACGATTACGGCACGCCCGAAGAAGGAAATCCCGATGACCGTCCACCGGCGTTCGGACTGAACGATATTGTCGAAACACGGTTGTTACTCGAATTTTCATCATCAGCGAAAAAATTCATCACTGCTGAGAACAGACACCATTGCATGGAGTGGAAACCGGATAGAGGGTTGCAGGTACGGATGGTCGCCACGTTGTGTCTCGTCGTCCTCTTCGCGGTTGCGATTCCGGCCACACTCTGGTTACTTCTCACACAAGGGGCACGTCTCGTCGCGCTGGTTCTCGGAACGTCGCCCGCCGCCGTCCTCGTGGTGGTGGGACTCACTGCCGTGGCAATCATCAGCGGCTTCTACTTCATCGAATGGTACGCGAGCAACGACTTGACCGACTATCCGGTAGATGAGGAGGAAGAAACGGAACCGACGACTGCAGAAGTACCGAATGAAGTCGAAACGCGCGCGACGAAAATCGCCAGCCAGTTGTCCGTTCCACGACCGAACATCGAGTGTCGAGCCTCGAACGTCCCGACGGCGTTCACGACCGGCTATTCGCCCGAGAGCGCGACCATCGTCGTGACGACGGCACTGGTCGAGACGCTGGACGCCGACGAACTCGAAGCCGTGCTCGCACACGAGTTCGCCCATATCCGCCACCGGGATTTCCTCGTCGTCACCCTCGCGTCGATTCCGCTGCGCCTCGCCTTGCGGGTGCGGAAGGTCGTGGACGAACACTGGGGGATAGAACGACACACCCATCCGCTCATCGAACTATGGTTCGTCATCTCGTACGTACTTTCGTCCGTCTTCAGTTTCGTCGGACGAATCCTCCTCGCCCTCCTCTCACGCTATCGGGAACTCGCCGCCGACCGCGGGGCGGTGCGAATCACCGGCAACGCGGGTGAACTCGCCTCGGCCCTCCAAAAATTGTATGACGCGACGGCGGCGCGCCCACCGAACGACATGCGGGACGCCTACGAAATCCCGCCGGAACGCGCCATCGTCCCGCTCTCGATGGCAACCGACGTGGAAGTCCCGAATTCGAACGACGCTGACACGCCGTGGTTCGAAACCCACCCATCACTCGAAACGCGACTGGGACGACTCCGCGAGGCAGAAGCGGCGTTCGAAACGGCATCGTCCTCCGGTAGCCCGGAGAACTGATGTACCGGGCGGGACGACAGGTACTGACGATGGACGACGCAACGCCACGGGCGACGTTCGACGCACAACTCGTTTCCGGCGACGGCGAGGTCACGTTCGACGCGCGGGACGTGCAACTGCTCCGAGCAATCGACGAACACGGCTCGCTCAACGCGGCAGCCAGTGCGCTCGGGCGGTCGTACGCACACGAACAGCGCCGAATCGTGGCACTGGAGGACGGCTTCGGGCCGCTCGTCCGCCGCGAACGCGGCGGCGCGAGCGGCGGCGGCAGCACGCTGACTGACGAGGCGCGACGACTCATCCAACGATTCCGCCGACTCACGGCGGAATCGTCCGGGCTCGCCGAGGTAGACGAGACGGTGCTCGTCGGCACCGTCACCGAGCGCAACGGCGAGTTCGGACTCGTGGAAACCGATGTCGGCGTTGTGCAAGCGCTCGTCCCGGCGAATACCGACGACGTGGAAGTGTGCATCCGCTCCGACGTGATAACCCTCTACAGCCCCGACGCGGCACCGCAAAGCGACGCCACGAGCGCGCGAAATCAGTTTTCGGGGACGGTTCGCGCAGTCGAAGAAGGAGAACGAATCGCGCACATTTCTGTCGATGTCGGAGCCGAAACACCGTTTCTCGCGCTCGTTAGCATGAACAGCGTCGAGCGGTTGGCGTTGGAGCCTGGGAGACAAGTCGTCGCCTCGTTCAAGGCGACGACGACGCGAGCGGTTCCGGCCGCGTCGGAACTCGACTGAAAATCAGTCCAAAATTTCGGGACTCACCTGTCTTCCAGAACTTCACTACACACGTCAACGAGCCGCTTCGCCGATTCGTTCCACGAATAGCGTTCCGCGACCGCCCGCCCTTGCTCCGAGAGTCGCGCCCGTAGCTCCGGTGACGCGACTGCCGTCGCTAGCGCCGTCGCCAGTTCTTCCGAATTTTCCGGCGGGACGAGCAATGCGGTTTCGCGGTCGATGGCGTACTCCGTGACGCCATCGACCGTCGTGGTGACGACGGGCGTGCCACAAGCCAGCGCCTCCATGTTGACCATGCCGAAACTCTCGTAGTGAGAGGGCGAACAGACCACGTCTGCGGCAGTGTAGTAGCCCGGTAGCTCGTCGTGTGGAACCGCCCCGCCAATCGTGACCGACGAACCCAAATCGTGCATCTCGATTCGCTGTTTCAGCGCATCCTCGTCACCTCTGCCGACGACGAGCAGGTGAATATCAGTTCCAGCATCGCGGGCGGCCGCGATTGCATCGATGAGGTCGAAAACTCCTTTCGATTCCACGAACCGACCGACGAACAGCGCCGTTGGTTCGTCGTGCTCGAAGACAGGCGGTGTGCCGGGGTGGAACAGGTCAGTATCGACGCCGGGATAGACGATGCCGTCGGGTTCGTGACCGTGCTGTTCGACGAACTCCGCGCTCGTCTGCACCGAGTTGACGACCGAGTGGCTATCCGATAGGATGCCGTGAGCAGTCGTCCCGAGACCGGTTCGCTCGAAGCCGTGGAATACACGGACCACGGGAATGTCGAGGAGGTTCGAGAGTACGATATCCTCCAAAAAGTCGTGTGTCACGAGCACGTCAAGCGTCTCGTTCATCCGTGCAATGGTCCCGTCGCGTATCGCGCCAAACAGCGGAACGAGCTTTTCTGAAAGGCCGGGAAATACGCGGGTACCGGTATCGAACGAGGATTCCGATAGTTGGACGATTTCCGCGTCCGTTGCGCGCATCTTCGGCGTCAACTCGCCGGATTCCGTGTAGAGGTAGGCCGACTGGTGAGCCGACAGTGCGTCAAGAAGTTCCTGGACGTACATTACGACGCCGCCCGCATCCCGCGTTCCGGCCTTCCGATAGTACATTCCGATGGTCAACTCCGCCGGTCGCGCGTCGGTGGACCGACGTGCGTCGCTGTGGTCTGCCGTCGTTTCCGGGTTCCCGACGACTCGCTGGGACGGTCGATTACCACTGCTCATTTCCCGATAGAAAGACGGTATTACACTTTGTTATGCGTCGTCGGAACCAATCTGACGACGACGTTCACGCAATCAACCGCGGCCACAAAACAGAGCGGGCAACCGCTACGACCCCGATATGAACACCGTGCAGTCGTGGTATGGTATTCCTACCGCAAAAATACGTATGCGACGTCGTCCTCAGTATCCGGCAAGGAGCGCCCGAAGCGGACTGAAATCGAGACAGTAGCGTTTGCCGTTGTAGGTGAAACAGAAGTCACGCGAACCCGAGGCGGCCGCCTTCTTCGCTCCCTGCTTCATCGCCGGGTCGCTCGGTTTCGCCGTTTTGGGTTTCTTGGATTTTTTCGGCTTTTTCACTTTTTTCGCCGTTTTGGCTTTCTTGTGCTTCTTTTTGGCCTTCCCTTTCTGCTTGCCCTTCTTCGCCTTCTTCGATTTTTTGTTCTTCTTGCTCTTTGACTTCCCACTGTTCGACTTTCCGCCCGACGAGGGTGCGCCGCTTGCGGCTTGTTTCGCCGTCGTGGGTGCAGCCTTCGGCGTTTCATGCGATGGGTTACTGCCGACGTTCGTCGTGTTGACGTTGCCGATGAGTCTCCCTTTGACCTGCGAGTCTTTCACTTCGAACGTGGTGTGTGCCGCGGCGAGCGCGGAGGCCGCACCGTTGGTGTTCGCGTCGGTACAGTCGATGTCACAGTTTTCGAACGTGACCACGTCGCTTGTCGTCCCGTAGCCGTCGTAGACGCCGCGAGAGTTCACGACGCCGCCGTTGATCGGGTGGAGCGGAACGTCGTTGGTGTTGTAGATGACGGTGTTTTTCACCGTCGTACCGTCCGTCGCAATGCGGAGGTGGCTGATGTTGTTGTTCTTCAGAAGGCAGCCATCGAACGCCAGCGTCCCGCCGCCACCACCGGATTTGGCCGCGCCGCCCGCGTAAATCGCGTTGCCCGTCCACCGGTTCATCGTGACACCAGTGATGTCGATGTGGCCCGCAAAGGACATCGGAATCCCGATTGCGCCCTTCCGAATCATGTCTCCGGAAACGCCGTCGCCCATGTAGACGTGCTCGATGGTCCCAGTCCCCGACGCCGTGATGAGGTTCGGGTAGCCACCGAGGTTCTTTCCCGGCGGGTGGGGTCCGCTCACGTCGGACGCGCCGGAGAATCCGACGTTACGAATCGTCCAGTCCGAACCGCTCGCAATGATGCGAACGTCCGCGCCCGGCGCGCTGATGTCGATGAGTTTGTTTTCGAACGTCTCGCCGCTCCCGATGGTGAACTGCTTCGCCGTGTTTGCCGGAATCGTTATCGTATCGTACGCCGTCGCCGCGCCGAGTCCAGTCGCCGCGCCAGCACCGGCGGCCGCAACCGCGGTCGCGCCGGTTAGTTTCAGATACGAGCGACGGCCGAGTGAACTGCCGTCCGCTTCGCTATCGTCTTTTGTCGTACTGCAATCGCGTGCCATGCGGTCTTCAATGCAAAGAGATTGATTAATATTCTTTCGGTGTTAGCCTACACGTCTCAATCGTCGTGAATATCACAACGAAATCGATGACAGTTCGAAAATATCACGATTGTTGTTCGCCTGCCTCAGTCGGTCAGAAATCGGACGGAGGCGATGAGAGCGATTACTCCGCCGTACGGAGTGCATAACAAAGCCACTCGCTCTATTTGATTGTCCCACCGTGAATCCGAGAACGCAACGAAGCCACGAGCAGCGCGGTCGGTCGCCGAACGCATCCGTTTCATTCTCGAATGGCGACGAGTGATAATCACCTCTCGAAACTGCTGTCGAGTTCGGTACTCATCGTCGTCGGCGTCATCGTCGCGTCACTCGGTCGGTTGGTCGAGCGCGTCATCGTTGCTCACTGGTTCTCGCCCCAACGCTACGGCGAGATGACTATCGCGCTCGCCATCATGACTATCGGAGCGACCATCTCGCTCGTCGGCCTCAATGATGGGATTCCGCGATTCATCTCCCGCTACGATGACGACCGGGACGTGCGCGGCGTGTGGCTCTTTGGACTGGGATTGGCGCTTCTGGCCAGCATCCTCGTTTCCCTCGTCCTCTATCTGAACATCGACCGCATCACCATCGCGCTGTTCGAAACGAGCGCCGCAACCGACCTGTTGAGCCTGTTCGTGCTCACGATTCCGGTCACGACGGGATTGACTGTCGGCGTGAGCGCACTTCGTGGGATGGAGAACACGCGCTACAAACTGTACACGAAGGACGTTCTGTACCCCTGTCTCCGCATCCTCCTGCTCGTCGGACTCGTGGCTGGTGGGGTGAATCTCGCGTCCGTCGGCTACGCCTACCTCGTTGCGACCATCTGCACGCTCGTCGTGGTCTACCTGCTCTCGAACCGCCTCGTCACACTCGTCGGTCCCGTGCGCACCCACACCCGTGAACTGCTGGCCTACTCTGCCCCGCTCATCGTGACGATGGTGCTCTCAATCCTGCTCACGCGGATGGATACCCTCATGCTCGCCGAGTTTCGCACCTCCAACGAGGTCGGCATCTACAACGCCGCTTACCCGCTGGCGAACAGTCTCCTCATGGTCATCTCCTCGTTCGGCTACCTCTACCTGCCGCTCACGTCCCGACTCGACGCCGACGGCGAGCGTGACGAGGTGCGGAAAATCTACCGCATCACGACGAAGTGGATTTACGTCCTCACGTTCCCCGCATTCGTGGTGTTCACCGTCTTCCCGAACGACGCGGTTTCTATCTTCTTCGGGGCGGACTATGCGAGCGGTGGGGTCGCCCTCGCAATCCTCTCGATAGGCTTCTTCACCAGTGCAGCGGCGGGGCGGAACCGAACGACGCTCGCCGCACTCGGCCACACGAAACCGATTTTGGGGGTCGATATGCTCACACTCGCGCTCAATTTCATCGTGAACCTCCTCCTGATTCCAACCTACGGCATCGTCGGTGCCGCAATCGCCTCCTCGGGAGCCTACGTCGTCCGGAACTTTGCGCTCAACCTCGTGCTCTGGTCGAAATGCGACATCACACCCTTTTCCTCGTACAGCAACCGGACGTACCTCGTCCTCCCCCTCGTCCTCTTTCCGGTCTCGCTCGTCACGTCCCACTGGCTGACGCTGACGCTCGTGATGCTTCCCGTCTTTCTGGTTGTCACTGGACTTCTCGGACTCGTCGCCGTCGCCGTTGTCGGTGGTCTCCAACCCGATGACGGTGCATTTATCGAGTTCGTGGAAGGCACGCTCGGCGTCGAACTGGCCGCGATTGGGCGCTACGTTCCGGTTCAAAGCGAATGAGTCGCGAAAATACTTAAACACACTACTTAGTACTGAATTATACTGAAACAGACTGCCCTACTGAACCCGATTTCGATTGAAATCGGTACGAGGTTGTACCGAATCGTTGCCAGTGCCGACAGCCTTTTTAACTCCGTGGCGGTATGGAAACCATGGTCGCACAGACGATGGATCGCGTTCCGCGAGAACAGTAGCCCACTCATTCTGATTACCGGAGGTATCACATCCTAGCCAGTAGCCAAGCCCTCGTCCGAACGGGACTGGACGCCGCCGCGCTGAAGCCCGCAGAGTGTGACGTGCGGCGAGCACACGCTTTGCCGTTCGAGACGATCACTATCGATTACGAAGGACGCGAGCATCTCCCCGACGAGACGGTGCTCCACGAACTGGCGGCGGAGAAAAATGTATTGATGACGGTGCCGATTCGGGCCGATGGGTTCGACCCGCTCGGTGACGATTCGCTGTTCGACCGACTGCCGGAGACGGTCGGAACGGTGTTCGTCGCCGGCCATTCGGCGTACCTCGACGACGAGGAAAAGCGCCGTGCGGTCGCGCCGCGCCTCGGCGCCGCGCTGGAGCGCTCGCCCGATGCGTGGGTCGGCACAGAGGGTATCGAGCGAATCGCCACCGCGACAGGTGCAACGCAGTTCGAACTACTGTCGCGCTCGACCGAACGGGACGTTCGAGCGCTTCGCTCGGCCAGATTTGAAGGGACGGTTGCGGTGTACGCCCCCACGGTCCTCACGGATGACGAGGACACGATTCTCGACTCGGTCGGCGCGTACGTCGCCCGGCGCAAACCCGTGGCACGGGCGCTTCCCGACGGCGCAGCGACGGACGCCAGCGCTGACGGACGCGCGCGGCGCATCCTGTCGGCCGCGAGCCGTGATTTCGCGCTCGTCGGGACCGAGACCGAAATCGGCGCACAAGTCGAGGAACTGAAAGCGGCCGGGGTGGACCTCGTGGTCGGCTATCCCGCCCGTGGGCTCGACTCGTTCCTCGGGCAGTAAATCCGTTCATCTGCTTTTTCCCGCTCGCCGCGACACCTAGTTTCAAATACCACGACTGCAATCAAAACGTCATGAGCCGACTTGCAGAACACACGACGACCACGGCGGGCAAAGCGCTCGCCGGCGTGGACGTTGCACGACTTCCGACAGGAAGCGTCGAGCAACACGGGCCAGCCCTGTCGCTCGGAGCCGATTTTATGGTAGCACAGGCGGTCGCAGGTGAACTCGACGAGCGCGAGAACGTCGTCACGATAGTCGAGTGGCTTGCTGAACAGGACATTGCCGACCTCTCGCCACAGGTGCACCGATGAAGGTCGGCGTCATTGGCGGCGGTGCGGTCGGCCTGACGGCCGCACACGACCTCGCTGCTCGCGGTGCCGACGTGACACTGTTCGAGAAAGGTGAAATCCCGAACGAAGGTGAGAGTACCCCGCGAGCGGCGGGCGTCCTCTACGACGCCTTCGCCGCCCCGGAAGACGCTCGCGTTGGTGGCCGTGCAATCGAGCGGTTCCGCGAGTTCTCTGGCACTGGCGGATTCGAGTTCGAGGAAACACCCTACATCTGGTTCGCCCGGACGGGCGACGAGAAACGCGTCGCAGCCATCCGCGAGCAAGTTCCTCGAATGCGCGAACAGGGTCGAAACGTCGCGTTCATCCACGCTTCAGAACTGAAAGAGCGATTTCCCGCACTGAACGTCGAGGATGTCGGTGTCGCCGCAATCGCCCGCAATACTGGCTGTACCGACCCCGGAAGCTACGCGCAAATGATGGCAGCGGAAGCCGAGGAGGCGGGTGCGGAGATTCGAACCAACACGCCAGTTCGGATTCGACTCGGAGACGAGAAATCGGACGATAGACCCAAAATTATCCCCGACGACGATTCCGTCGAATCGTTCGACGCCATCATCGTCGCCGCCGGGTCACACACGAAACGCGTGTTCGCGGAAGCGGGAATCCCGGTCGCGCTCAAACCCTACCGGGTGCAGGCCCTCACCTGCGAGTTCGACGCCGACACGCCGATGCTGTACGACGCCACCGAGAGCTACTACCTGCGGCCACACCCCGAGGGTCTCCTCGCCGGAGACGGTACAGAAGAAGTCGAGAGCGACCCCACCGATTGGAAGCACGAAGCCGACGATGCCTTCGTCGCCGCGATGGAAGATAGACTCTCGGACCGACTCGATTTCGACGCAGGAGACAATCCCACCATCGAACGCGCGTGGGCCGGTCTCTGCATGGCAACGCCGGATTATGACCCACTGCTCGGCGAACTCCGCTCGAATTGCTACATCGCCGCTGGTTGGCAGGGCCACGGCTTCATGCGCTCGCCCGCGCTTGGCGAGGCGATTGCTGAGGACGTGCTCGGCGAGGGTGAGATTCAGGAGTTCGACCCGACACGCTTCGCTGGCGACGAGGAGTTCGAAATCGTGGAAGGAATGGCTGTCGAATAATTGTCGGATGACTGTCGGATGACTGTCGGATGATTCAGTTCGCCTTCGGCACCGTCACCCGAAGCGTTCCCGAATCGGTCAGTGTCGCTGTCGCTTTCTGTGCCGCTACTTCCGCATCCGATGGGAGTTTTACTGTCCCGTCGAGTGACATCCCTCGACTGGGGAACACCATGTCGAACCCGTCGTGGAAGTCACGGAAGCGGTCGATTCGCAAGAGAACTGAATCCTCGACGAAACGGACTTGCACGTCGCTACCGGTTGCTCCCGCTGCATCGAAGACGACGAGGTAGGCGTCCTCGCTTTCGAGCAAATCGGCCGGGATGGGCCGCGACTCCTGTACCTTGCTCGCGGCACGGCCGACCTTCGACGCGACGGCCGTCACGGTCGAGCGCCCGAGGTCGCGGAGCGTCATAGCTCGATGGCTTCGAGGCTATCCGTTTCCCCGCAGTACGGGCATTGGAAATCCGCTACTCCGACATCGTCCGGCATGTCGTACGTGTAGTGCATCTCGAACATGTCCATCTCGCAATCGTCGCCCGTACATTTGACCTCAAGCGTGGCAGGCATGGGTGGTGATACGTACCGAACGAAAATAAACACGTGGACTTCGGCTAGGATTGGCGGGACGGGAAGTACGAATTGTGGTTGATTCGTTTGTGATTGCAACGACTAGAAGGTAGCCCTCGAACGACCCCACGCTCCGAGAGACCGACTTTGGTTCGGTTGTGAGTGCAGCGACCGAGCGGCAATGAAAAACCACCCCGCAACCGCTTGCTCGGCAATTTCACCGTCTTCTTGCGGGCCGTGCCCGCTCGCTTGCGAGAAACCAAACACGTCTGTTCGTAGCGAACGCCGTCGCTCAAAGGTAGCGGATTTACGCCGATAGAACGAGCGGCCTTCCGTCCATATCTCTACCTTATCACGAGAGGTACTTAAACGAAAATCGCCCCACCCACTCCACCGATTCTCCCGTTTCGGCAGGGGAAACCGGTAACGCTTCCGTGAAACCGCAGATGCTATACACCTCTCGGCGGAACTATCTCGATAATGAACGATACGGCCACAGACGTCTCTCGGAAGCAAGCGTGGCTGATGGCGGCGCGGCCACACACCCTTCCGGCGGCCGCCGCGCCCGTTATCGTCGGCATCGGGATTGCGCTTCACGAGGGGCAGTTCGCTCCGCTTCCGGCGCTCGCGGCCTTCATCGGCGCGGCGCTCATCCAAATCGGCACGAACTTCGCTAACGACTACTACGACGCCGTGAAGGGCGTCGATACCGACGAGCGGACGGGGTTCACCCGCGTGACCCAATCCGGCCTCATCCCGCCGGACGAGGTCAAGCGGGCGATGTACGGCACGTTCCTGTTCGCCATCGTCGTCGGTATCTACCTCGTCTACGTCGGTGGCCTTCCGATTCTCATCATCGGGCTCGCCAGCGTCATCAGCGGCATCGCTTACGCGGGCGGGCCGTTCCCGCTCGGGTCCCACGGGTTGGGCGACCTGTTCGTCTTCGTCTTCTTCGGCGTCATCGCCGTGATGGGGACGTTCTACGTGCAGGCCGCGAGCCTCCTTTCCGCGCCGTTCCCGCTCGGAATTCCGGGGGGAACGGTCACGATGACGGCGTTTCTGGCGAGCCTCCCGGTCGCAGCCATCTCGACGAACATCCTCGTCGTGAACAACGTCCGTGACTTGGAGAACGACAGGAAGGGCGGCAAGAAGACCCTCGCTGTGCTCATCGGCTACCGCGCGAGTCGCGGCGAGTACGTCGCCATGCTCGCGCTCGCGTACCTCGTCCCCATCTACTTCGCAACCACGTCGGCATTCGGTCTCGCCGTCCTCTTGCCGCTCGTCACGGTTCCGTACGCCGCGATTGTCGCGGGGACGGTCATCACGAAAACGTCCGGCGAAGCGCTCAACCCCGCGCTCGAACAAACCGGAAAACTGCTGGCGGCCTACTCGGTCTGCTTTGCCCTTGGAATGATGGTATGAAGGTCGAAACGCACGAATTCTCGCTTCCGCTGGAGTCACCACTCGACACGGCACACGGACCCATCGAGCATCGGAAAGGCATCCTCATTCGCATCGAGGACGGCGACGATGTCGGCATCGGCGAGGCGACACCGCTGCCAGGGTGGACCGAATCGCTTCCCGCCTGTCGGGCGGCTATCGCGCACGTCGATGACCCCGAGAGCATACTTCCGTCTCTGGAATCGACACCGGCGGCCCGCCACGGCTTCGCGCTTGCGTTGGCGGACATGCAGGCCAAGCGGGCCGACCAGCCGCTGTATCGGTATCTCGACGGCCCGGACCACATCGAGGCGGTTCCGGCCAACGCGACCATCGGCGACTGCTCGCGAATCGAAACCGTGGCAGCGGTGAAGGATGCCGTCGATGCCGGGTTCGAATGCGTGAAGGTGAAAATTGGAGCACGCTCGGTGGCGGACGACGTGGCTCGCCTTCGAGCAGTTCGGGAGTCAGTCGGCGAGGATGTGGAACTCCGCGCTGATGCAAATGGTGGCTGGTCGCGTGCACAGGCACGCGAGGCGTTTCACAAACTCGACCCGCTTCACATCGCCTACGTCGAACAGCCACTTCTGGCGGACGACATCGAAGGACTTGCCGACTTGCGCGGCCGGTCGGTCGGCGTCGCCGTGGACGAGTCAATCGCTGAAACGTCGGTGGAGACGGTGCTCGACGCGGGGGCTGCCGACGTGCTGATATGCAAACCGATGGTGCTCGGCGGACCGGACACCGTCGTCGAGATTGCCGAACGCGCCCGCAACGAGGGAGTCACGCCGGTCGTCACGACCACTATCGATGGTGTCGTTGCCCGAACGGCGGCGATTCACGTGGCAGCGGCGATTCCCGACCGTCCAGCCTGTGGATTGGCGACTGGAACGCTGCTGGGTCGGGACCTGGGTCCTGATCGGACGCGACTCGTGGATGGGTCGGTCAGCGTCCCACAGGCATCCGGCAACGGCGTGGCAGACACGTGGGGTGAGCTATGAACGGAAAACCGATGAACGAACCACCCATGAACGACTGGTTGTCCCATCGAGCGGACGTGTCGCCCGAACAGACCGCCATCATCGAAGCGGCGGACGGAAGCGAGTGGACGTACGCGGAACTCGATTCGACAGTCGAGGAAACCGCCGGAAGGCTCGCCGGATTCGGGGTTCAGTCGGGTGACCACCTCGGCATGCTGATGGGGACGCGAATGGACGGGGTACTGCTCGTTCACGCCGCGATGCGGTTGGGTTGCGTGTTGGTGCCGCTGAACGTTCGCCTCGCCACGCCGGAACTCCGGCGACAGGTCGAGGTGACTGATTTGTCAGCACTCGTCTGCGAGGCCGACACGGAATCGGTCGCCCGGGAAGCCGCGAGGAATAGTCCCGTGGTGTCGGTCGATGCATCGACCGACACCACGCTTGCCGACTGCGACCAGTCGGCGTTCACGAACGCCGACTGGTCGTGTGCGGACCCGCAAGTCCTCTTGTTCACGTCCGGGACGACCGGAAACCCGAAGGCCGTCACGCTCACGATGGGCAACCTCTACGCCAGCGCAACCGCCTCGGCGTTCCGCCTCGGCGTCTCTCCGGACGACCGCTGGCATCTCTGTCTCTCGACGTATCACATGGGCGGCCTCGCGCCACTCCTGCGCTCCGCACTGTACGGAACGACCGTCGTCGTGCAGAAAGGGTTCGACGCCGAGGACACCCGCTCGTTTCTCCGGACGTATAGAGCGACTGGCGTTTCGCTCGTCCCGACGATGCTCCGGCGGCTGCTGGACGAAGGAAACCTCTCTGAAACGCTCCGGTTCATCTTGCTCGGCGGTGCGCCCGCGCGCGACGACCTCATCGCGGAATGTGGCGAGCACGGGATTCCGGTCTGTCCGACCTACGGCATGACCGAAACCGCTTCCCAAATCGCTACTGCTACCCCCGACGAAGCGATTTCGCACGTCGGGACGGTCGGTCGGCCGCTGATGTTCACGAGCGTCTCCGTCGTCCGTGACGATGGGACGCTGGCACCGACCGGTGAACCCGGTGAACTCGTGGTTTCCGGGCCGACCGTGACGGCTGGCTACTACAACAATCCGGCAGCAACCGGAGAAGCGTTCGGCGAGCACGGTCTCCAGACGGGCGACGTGGGCTACCGCGATGAAGGTGGGCGCCTCTGGGTGCTGAACCGCCGCGCTGACCGCATCGTCACCGGCGGCGAGAACGTTCACCCCGGTGAAGTCGTGGACGTGCTCCGCGACCACCCTGACGTGGCGGAAGTCGCCGTCGTCGGCGTGGAAGACGACGAGTGGGGCGAACGAATCGCCGCACTCGTCGTCCCCGCCGCTGAACAATCCGTGACGCTCGGCTCGGTGCGCGAGTTCTGTGACGGCCGCCTCGCCGGATACAAACACCCGAGACTCCTCGATACTGCCATCGAACTTCCCCGAACGACCTCCGGAACCATTGACCGCGAGGCGGTTCGGGAACGGTTCCGGTAGTCGCCGGAACTGCCGTTTCCGCGGATAGTCGTTATGACTGCTGTATCCCCAAACTCACCGAGCGCTGGAGACTCAGGTTGTTGCTCGTGCTCACATCGAGTTTCTCTTTGAACTGCACTTGTGCGTTCGAGACCGGTGAAATCTGTCCCCGAATCTCTCCCTCGGGATACTGCTTCGTGTGGACGTTGACGTACGCCTCCCCGCTCACGATGACGCTCGCCAGTTGCGCCATCGACTTCCCCTTCAGTGGGCCGGCGAGGTCGCTCGAATTGAACGTTCCCGAGGCGAGCACACCGTTGAACTCGCCGGTGAATTGCTGGGGCTTGGTCGCTTTCGGACTCGGGTACAACCAGACGACGACGGACCCACTCTGTCCTTTCTTCCCCATGTGGATGTGTGCCTCCGTGACATCTTCCAGTTTGGAGACGAGCAGGACGTACCGGATGTTCTCGCCGGCCTGCATGAACAGCGCTACCCCGTTGGCGTTCGTTTTGACCGGCTTGGGTTGACTTTCGCCCGTCATCTCCCCCGTGCTGAACGACGGACTGCCGTTCATCTGTGCGGACCCGATGCCTGTTCCGAGCACTCCCATCCCGACGCCCAGCGTCGCACCGGTCTTGATAACGTCACGTCTGTGTGTCATGTCTGGAACTCCCTCGACGTAACGCACAACGAGGATTCGCATAAGCGGCGGGGCCGACAAAGCCTTTTATCGAATCGAGACCAACTCCCTGCCGTGTGTACACTCATCGTCGCGTGGCAGGTGTTCGAAGACGCGCCCGTCGTCGCCGCCGTAAACCGGGACGAAGCGTTCGGTCGACCCTCCCGCCCTCCAGGGGTGCTCGACAGAAACCCGACGGTCATCGCTCCCCAAGACGAGGAGGCGGGCGGCACGTGGATTGGCTACAACGAATCCAGCCTGTTCGTCGGCGTGACGAACCGCTGGGTCGAAATTGAGGGCGAGCGCTCCCGTGGCTTGCTGGTACGCGACGCGCTGGCCCACGAGTCGGCCGCCGCAGCCCACGAGTTCGTCATCGACGAAATCGACGAACACCAGTATGCAGGGTTCAACCTCCTGCTTGCAGACGCGAACGAAGCCATCGTGCTGGAGTGGGACGGCACGCTCGAAACGACGCGATTCGACCCCGGCGTCCACGTCATCGTGAACAGGGGGTTCGATTCGAACGCGCCGAAATCCGAACGGATTCTGGAGCACGTGCGCGTGAACGTGGACGACCCGCCATCGCTCACGGAGTGGCGAGCCTCGGCGAAGGACGTGCTCCACAATCACAACATCGGTGTTTGTGTCCACGGCGACGGCTACGGCACCCGCTCGTCGTCCATCGTGACCGTGTTCGCAGACGGCACTGGTCGCTACGAGTTTGCCGATGGGCCGCCGTGTGAGACTCCGTACGATAACGTGGAAGGTCACATTTAAACGCCCGCCCGTCCCTGTATTGAACATGAGCACGGCAACGTCCGAGGAGGACCTCACCGAGGACGAGTACAACGGACTCGAACTCGTCCGCGAGACGGGCGGCATTCACCAGAGCGACTTCTGGAAAAACCTCGATGTCTCCTCGCGCAAGGGAAGTCGAATCGTGGAATCGCTGGAGCGACAGGGGTTCGTCCAGCGACAGGAAACCGTCTACGAAGGGCACAACACGTACTTCATCACACCCGCTGCGAAGGACCTCAATTTCTCGCTGTTGATGGCGGGCGACATGCTCTCGCCGTTCATCGGGGAAGAAGAAATCGACCCCGAGAGTGACGCCTTCTCGCAGTGGATAATGAACCTCGCGTACGAAGAATAACTGTTACTGCGGTTTGTCGGCGTTTCGACCGATTATTAGCGTATTTTTCACGAGGCTTCGATGGCCACGGCGCAATCGCTCGGAGATGGCTTGGTGTGACACATCGAGGTTGTCGGCGAGATTCTCGGCCGACGCCTCGCGTGGAATGTCATAGTAGCCACGCTCGAACGCCAGCGTGAGCGTATCCTGCTGGTCGTCCGTGAGGCCAATCGTCCTTTCCGGCCCTGTTCTAACTCGTAGATGTTCCGAATATCGAGCGAGAGGTCGTTCTCACGGCAGTACTCGTACGTTTCCGACAGCGCGTCTCGGTTGGGAAACAGGATACGGAGGTGCCAGTGGCTGCTGTTTCCGGACGCGGAGAGGACGGTTGCTTCCTCGTCCACGAGGATGTGAACGAGCGTCTGGATGCTGTCGGTCCACTCCATCTGATACAACTGCTCGTCCTCCAAATCGGCGAGCAAGGTGCAGATTCTCGACGCTCGTGTCGTTCTCCAAGATAGATTTCGTCTCCTCTGCTCCTCCACTCGCCCAGACGAACGGCATCACCCGGTCGCTTTCGTGTGCGACGACGCGTTCGATTTCGAATTCGAGGTTCTCGTGCTCGGTGAGCGTCTCCCAGAGCGCGAACTCGTCAGCGGGGATTTCGACTTCGACGACGGTTCCAGCCATACGGGCACTCGCACTGCCGGAAGGAAATAAGCGTTGGCGGACTGGTTTCCGTCATACCGTTCGACGGGAGTTCAGTAGATGAACCCTTGATTCATTACGTCGATTGTCAGGAGGTAGTAGGCACCGTCCCGTTCGAGATAGACGTGTTGGTCGCGCTGTCTGTCCAGCCCTTCTGCGTGGTCGTCCATTCGTTCCCGAAATCGGGTAAACGCATCCGAATAGTCGCACGTCTCGTAGCCACCCGCCTCGGTAATTGTTCGGAGTATCTTCTTCTCGTCCGCCGAGAGGTCCGAAAAGTGAACGACGATATCGTTGTCATCGGTCGATGCGCGTACCTGTTCTACCCGGATATAATTCACGTAACTGAAATTTCGTTCCCCGTTGCACTGCATGGACGGTTCCCAGTCCGTCAGGTTTGCCTCCATCTTCGACGCTTTTTTCGAGGAAATAGATTTTCCTCCTGACATCGAATGGCCGAGACAGCCACCGAAGAGGAGACTTCCGGGGACAGTAACGAGGAACGAGCGGCGATTCATACTGACTGCACGCACAAAACGAGGATAATGGTTGGGAAGAGTGAAAGAACCGTTGTACCTTACTCCAACGCGCTTCCGACCCGGATGACGCGCTTCTCGCCGAACTTCGGCCCGATGAACTGCACGCCGACGGGGAGCCCGTCGGTTTCGCCCGCCGGAACGGAGATAGCCGGAAGGTTGGCGAGGTTGACGGGGACGGTGTTCGCGTCGGCGAGGTACATCTGCAGTGGGTCGTCCAGACTCTCGCCGAGTTCGAACGGCGGCGTGGGCATGGTCGGGCTGGCAAGGACGTCCACGTCCTCGAACGCCGAATCGAAGTCCCCCTTGAGCCACGCACGGGCGTCCTGTGCTTTCTTGTAGTACTTGTCGTGATAGCCCGCCGAGAGGGCATAGGTGCCGAGCAGGATGCGTCGTTTCACCTCGTCGCCGAACGATTCTTCGCGCGTGTCGGCGAAGGTTTCGTTCCAGTTGCCGTCATACCCGCCGGACTCGCCGTAGCGAACCCCGTCGTAGCGTGCGAGGTTGGAGGACGCTTCGGACATGGCGATGACGTAGTAGGCTTCGACGGCGTGTTCGACCGACGGAAGCGACACCTCATGAACAGTTGCGCCCTGCGATTCGAGGTCGTCCATGGCGTCCCAGAAGCGTTCCACGACGCCGTCGTCCGCACCCTCCACGAGTTCGGTTGGGACACCGATGTCGAGGCCATCGACATCGCCGTCAGCGGCGTTCGCATACTCGGCGTCCGCGCCTTCCTCGCGGGTTGTCGCGTCGTGGTCGTCGGGACCGGCGATAACGTCGAGCAGTTCAGCCGCTTCCCCGACTGTCGGTGCGATGGGACCGATTTGCTCCAGACTGTTGGCGTAGGCGACGAGTCCGTACCGCGAGACCAGTCCGTAGGTGGGTTTGATGCCGACCACGCCACAGAACGCGGCGGGACAGCGAATCGAGCCACCCGTGTCGGTTCCGAGGGCGAACGTCGATTTTCCGGCAGCGACGGCAGCCGCACTGCCGCCGGAGGAGCCACCTGCGACGTGACCCTCCGCGACCGGGTTTTCCGTCGGGCCGAAGGCCGACGTTTCGGTCGTGGTTCCCATCCCGAACTCGTCCATGTTGGCCTTGCCGACGATGGTCGCCCCGGCGTCCTTCAACCGCGTAACGACGGTTGCATCGTAGGGCGGGACGTACTCCTCCAGCATGGCCGACCCGCAGGTCGTGCGGACGCCCTCGGTGCTGATGTTGTCCTTGACGGCGACCGTTTTTCCGGCGAGCGGGCCATCGTCCGAACCTTCGATGGTTTCCTCGGTGATGAATATATCGTCGCTCATGAGACGTTCGGTCCTTTGAAGTAGCCGTCTTCGGTCTCAGGTGCGTTTTCCAGTGCGTCGGCTTGGTCGAGGCTGGTTCGAACTTCGTCCTCGCGCATGACGTTCACGAGGTCGTCCTCGCGTTCGACCTCGGGCACCTCGTCCAGCGTTTCGAAGTAGCCCAGGATGTCCGCGAACTGTTCGGCGAATCGCTCGGCTTCCTCGTCGGAAACCCCGACGCGGGCCAACCGTGCGACGTACCGAACCTCGTCCGGTCCGGGAGGCGTATCGCTCATGTGTCCATGAACCCTCGGGCAAGCGGTAAGGGTTTCGATACTCACTGCCGAATGGCTCATAAAGAAGGCCAGGAACGGAGTCGTGTAAAGAAAACGAATACTGCCTTCTTCCTGCTCATATCCGGATGAATAACCAGTTTTGGCTCCGAGAAAATGGCGTGACTCGCCACTGGAGTTAAGACGGTGTAGGTACTATAACATATGTCTATCGATTACTCCTACTCTCGTAGTGCACCATTGACCCTCTGTCTTCTCTTGATAGTACGCCATGACTGATACACGTACCCGAACGACTGACGAAACCGAAACCTCCGGTGAGCGAACCGAAACGCGAGCCGACGAGCAACAACGATGTCCCGAGTGTAGTGGCCAGCTCATCACCGACGAAGAGCGCGGTGAGCGGGTGTGTGATGATTGCGGTCTCGTCGTCGAGGAAGACGCCGTAGACCGCGGGCCGGAATGGCGCGCCTTCGACGCGAGCGAGCGCGAGCAGAAATCCCGTGTCGGCGCACCGACGACGAACATGATGCACGACAAGGGGCTTTCGACCAACATTGACTGGCGCGACCGGGACGCCTACGGTAACTCGCTTGGCTCCCGCCAGCGCGAGAAGATGCAACGGCTCCGCAAGTGGAATGAGCGCTTCCGCACCCGCGACAGCAAGGAGCGCAACCTCAAGCAAGCGCTCGGTGAAATCGACCGAATGGCGAGTTCGCTCGGCCTCCCGGACAACGTCCGCGAGATGGCCAGCGTCATCTACCGCCGGGCGCTGGACGAGGACCTCCTGCCGGGCCGTTCCATCGAAGGTGTCGCAACCGGTGCGTTGTACGCCGCTGCCCGACAGGCACGCACCCCGCGTAGTCTGGATGAGTTGACGGCCGTCTCACGCGTCGAAAAGGACGAAATTGCCCGAACGTATCGCTACATCGCCCGCGAACTCGGCCTCGAAATCGAACCGGCCGACCCGAAGAGCTACGTCCCACGCTTCGCGTCCGAACTCGACCTCTCGGACGAAACCGAGCGACGTGCGCGCTCGTTGCTCGACACGGCGACGAAGAAGGGGCTTCACAGCGGAAAGTCTCCCGTCGGACTCGCAGCGGCGTCCGTCTACGCTGCCGCACTCCTGACGAACGAGAAGGTGACACAGAGCGAAGTCAGCGATGTCGCAAACATCAGCGAGGTCACCATCCGAAACCGGTATCACGAACTGCTCGACGCCGAGGAAGGAACCATCGCGCCCTGAGCAACGGGGGTGGGGGAGAATACGATTTCGTGTTTTGTTCTGACTGTCGATGTGAGTCGTGACTGTGTTTCGCGCTTAGCGATTATCCCATGCTGTGGCCAGTGATGGCCAGTAGACGAAGAAGACGAGTCCGATCCATAGTATGGCGAAGACGATAGCACCGCTCATCGTCGTCGTCGCATATTTGGTGAGAGTCGGTGCGTTCCTCGTCGGCGAGAACGTGTCGAAGATGACGTACAGCGCGAAGAACGCTGGGGCATTCGCCAGAACGATGGTTGCCACCAGGGCCAGCAGTCCGCCGGTCGTCCCGTCGTGGGACGACCGCGTGTGAGTTTCAGTTGCCATGTCGAACGCAAATCGTTCGACTGGAATAATCCTTTTCCTCTCACGCCACGCGGTCGGTGTCGAACTGCGAGGCGTACCTGACCAGTGCGAACAGCACGATGAGGATGGTCGTCGTCACTCCGATACCGAACAGAGCCATCGACATTGGATTCATTTTGAACAGCGAAACGCCGAACAACCGCAACGTCTTGTGTCGGTTTTGGCCGGTTGCCCCGACCGTGAGTCCGAATCCAGCCGACACGACCACTATCGTCACGGCGGTGGCCCAGAAGATGCGACGGCTCGAGATGGTACGCTCGCTCATTAGTGGGAGGGTTGACACCCGGTCGGGTTAGGGCTTGCTACTTCGAGCAGTTTCAGCGACAATGGCCGTTCCAAGGCTCCGTACTCGGTGTTCGATTTCGACAAAAAATCATCGAAGCTCGACGGTTCTGTTCGCTTATTCGGCGGCGATAACGTCGTCGATGCGGACGATCATCGTTGCGGATTCGGTAGCGCTCTCGACTGCTTCGCGCTTGACGGCGGCGGGGTCGATGACACCTTTCTCGACGGGGTCGGCGATTTCGCCGGTCTCGCCGGAGGAGATGATGCCGGCGCGGCCTTCCTCGTCGTCGTTCGCTGCACGGAGGTCAACGAGCGCGTCGATGGGGTCCATGCCGGTGTTCTCCGCGAGGGTTCGCGGGAGCACTTCGATGGCGTCGGCAAAGGCTTCGACGGCGAGTTGCTGACGGCCTTCGATGCCCGCGGCGTCGTCGCGGACACGGCCTGCGATGTTGATTTCGATTGCGCCGGCACCGGGGACGACGCTCTCGGTTTCGACGGCGGAAGCGACGACGTCGAGGGCGTCCTCGACTGCGCGCTCGACTTCGTCAACGACGTGTTCGGTGCCACCGCGGACGAAGACGGTGACGGACTGGGCGTTGTCGGCACCCTCGACGAACACGAGGTCCTCGTCGCCGTACTTCTCGACGCGGATGGAGTCGGCGTGACCGAGGTCCTCGTCGTCGATGTCGTCCGGCTTGCCCGTGCGCTTGCCGCCCGTGGACTGGGCGATGGCGCTTGTCATGTCGTCGTCCACGTCCTCGAAGGCGAGGATACCGTGCTCGGCGAGGTACGAGGCCGTGCGGTCGTCGATGGAGGAGTGAGAGAAGACGACGTCGACACCGGCGTCGGCAATAGCGTCGGCGAGGTCGCGGAGTTGGTTGTCCTCCGCGTCCATCGCGGCGGTGAGTTGCTCGACGTTATCGACGGAGTACTCGGCGTCGATTTCGGTCTCGCGGACGCTGAAGGTACCGTCGGTGGCGAGGATAGTCGCATCCTCGACCGAGCTGGGCATGCTCTTGTGTGCGGGTTCGGCATCGATGACGATGCCCTCGACGAGTTCCGTACCGCTGGAGCTACCGCCGACTTGCGTCATGACGCGAATCTCGTCGCGGGCGATTCCGTCGTCGCCTTCGACTCCGCGAACGGCGTTGACGACGACTTCGGCGAGTCGTTCCGTCGTGATGTCACCGGTTCCTTTGCCGGTCATGCTGGATTTGGCGACCTGTTTGAGCAGGTCGTCGTCGATATCGACATCGAGCGAGAGGTCTTCAACGGCCTCGACAGCGATGTCACGTGCGCGGGCGTAGCCCTCTACGATGGTCGTGGGGTGGACGTCCTGTTCGAGCAGGCTCTCGGCCTTTGCGAGGAGTTCACCGGCGAGAACTGCTGCCGTGGTCGTCCCGTCGCCGACTTCGTCTTCCTGTGTCTGGGAGACTTCGACGATCATCTGTGCAGCGGGGTGCTCGATGTCCATCGAGTCGAGAATCGTGACCCCATCGTTCGTGATGACGACGTCGCCGTCGTCGGAGACGAGCATTTTGTCCATCCCGCGTGGACCGAGCGTGGTTCGTACGGCCTCACTGACGGCTTTCCCGGCGGAAATGTTGGAGGACTGAGCGTCCTGACCCTGTGTTCGTTCCGTGCCTTCACTGAGGATGAACATCGGTCGTCCGCCCATGCGTCGCTGTCCGAATCCTGATTCTGACATACGTATAATGAATGATTGATGTTCTATATAAATCTTCTCACTCAGTTCGACGGAAGGGAGAGGGTTACACACACAACCGATAGATACAAAGTCGATAACCGTCCAAGAATTTTCAGATGCTGGAACTGGAGCATCGGTTTCGAGTGGTGGACGTTCACGCCCGACTGCCCGTCGAGGAGTCGGTTACGGCTCGGGGCCGCGCCATCTCGCCCGACAAACTGGAGCGCGAACTCCATCAAGCGGGCGTCGTGAACGCCGTCGTCTTCCCCGGTCCCAGCCCTGCGGGGAAGAGTTATCTCCGAGCGAACAACGCCGTGGCCCGGCGAAGCGTTGACCGTCCGTTCTTCGCGTTCGCCCGAATCAACGGTCCGCGCGACCCCGAGGAGAGTGCCACAGCACGCCTCCGGAATTTCCGTACACGCCGGAAGGACTGGCACACCTCTTCCGGGGATATCGAGCAGTACGCCTACGACGACCGATTTCATGGGTTCAAACTCGACCCGACCCGCGACGGGTTGCCGGATGACGCCGTCCTCGATCAACTCGAAGCCGTAAACCTTCCCGTCCTCGTCCACGCGGGCGACGGATTCACCCCCGAAAGTGCCGCACGGACCCTTCTCGACCGTTCGTTTCCCGTCATCCTCTCGCATTTCGGCGGCTTTCCGCTCAATCGCGATTTGATGGGCGAGGCCATCGACCTGCTCGATTCGTACGACGACTGTTATCTGGACACGAGTTTCGTCCGCTACCGCGAGCAGATGGAACGGGCAATCATGGAACACCCCGACCGCGTCCTCTTCGGCAGCGGTGCCCCCCACGCCCACCCGAACGTCGCCGTCATGGAAATCCTCACCCTCGACGTTCCCGAAGATGCCATGCGAAAAGTGTTCACCAACAACCCCTGTCGCGTCGTCGAAGCGCTCGCACCGGACCACGAGGAGTTGCGCCGGTCCAACTCGTTATTTCTCTTTCCATTTCGCGCCAGTCGTAGCGTTCGACGGCGCGGTCGGAGCGGTTGGAGAGACCGTACGGGTTGCGCGTGTCGCTTCGGTCGCGGAGGCAGGCGACGAGACCGTCTTTGGTTCCCTTGGCGATTCCCTTGGCGACTTGCTTGCCACATTGGCCCAGAGAGAGGGGCGGGCGTCGCCGGAGGCGACATCCTCGCCGGCATTTCGGGCGTCGCGGACGGCGTCGTGGAGGGTTCGTCTGAACATGGTCAACCGCGGGCCGTAGTTTTTGACCATCCGGTAGGAGAGCGAGCGGTACTTCGTCGTCCAATCGCGTTCGACACCCTTCTCGTCGCTGTTGTCGCGGCGCACGGCCACCTCGGGAATCCATGTGACGGAGCGCTCCATTCCCGCGAGGCGGTGGGCGCAGTCGCGCGCGCCGCCGGTTTCCAAGTTTTCGTCGAAACCATCGACCGCCTCGATGCCGTCACGACTGAACGCGACGTTTACGTTGGAAAAGTAGGTCACGTCGCGGCCGGCAATCGTCCGCGTTTCGACCGTCTCGGTCGTCATCCCCGCCCGAACCATGCGATGGACGGGACCGGTCACCACGTCCGCGCCGTCCGCGATGGCGTTCCGAATGCCGTCGTACCACGACTCCTCGATGGCGACTTCCTGTCCGAGGAAGGCGATGACTTCGCCGGTGGCTTCGGCCAGTCCGGCGTTGCGCGCGACGTTCAAATTTCGGTCGGAGATTTCGATGAGCGCGCTCACGTCGTCGCGCTCGCACACCATTCCCGTGGTTCCGTCCGTGGACGGGCCGTTGACCACGACAACCTCGGCGTCGGGGACGTATCGGGCAACCGCGTCGAGAGCATCGCTCAGCGGTTCCCGACCATTGAGCGTTGGAACGACCACGGACAACTCCATATCCGCTTTTCAGATACCGAGTACGTAAAAGCAATTCGGCATGCCGCTGTCATCTCTCGCTAAAAACGAACCTCCGTTTACAGTTACTCGACGCTCGTATTCCAGTAGGAGACGGATGCGAGTTGGTTTCCCACCACGGTTTCCCCGATTGTAGTGTCCATATCGCGGATGCGTGTTGCGATGGCGTCGGGGATTTTTCGGTAGAATCCGTACGGGAGAATCCAGTCGTGCTCGGAATCGACTAAGGAAAGTCCGGTTTCTCCGAGGAGTTTCTGCACGTCATCCAGCGAGTACAGTCGGGACCCCATCGGCAACAGCCAGTTGTAGAGGCTTCGGGTACTCGGCCCGGCGAACGTGTCGAAAAAGACCTGCTCTTTCGAGACGCGACACATCTCGCTCAAGAACGAGGCTGGTGTGTTCGCCAGGTGGAAAAACCGCATGGCGAACACGGTGTCGAAGTGGTTGTCCGGGAACGGAAGGCGGGCGGCATCGCCCCGCATGAACTCCAGATGGTCGGCTACACCCGCGTTCCGCGCCTTGTGCCGACCTTGTTGGAGCATCGCCGCCGAGATGTCGAGTCCGACGATGTCCGCGCCGCGCTCGGCGAGCATGACGGTAAATCGGCCGGTACCGCAGGCTATTTCGAGGACGCGCTTGCCCTCAACTGGGCCGATAGCGTCGAGAACTGCTTGCTTCTCGCGGCGGTCGATGAGTCGGCCACCACGGGAGAATCGCTTCTCTTCGTATTCCTCGGCCACCTCCGTAGCCTGGTACCATTCCTGTCCCTTCACACTTTCTTCGTCCGGATAACCTCACCCGAGGGATAAAACGGTACTGGATGTGGATAGCGGGCCGTCCTTTCCAGTCCAAACGAGGTTTCAGACACGAACCGATACGATGCTTGTAGGCGAACGATTTTGCTCGTCGCTCGCGTACATCCGTCGGGTTTCCAATGCCGACCTGTGACCACTGTGGCGGCGATTTCACCGCAGACGGACCTCGTGCGCCACGAATACGAAACGATAGTCGTCGTCCACTGCCCGGACTGTGGCTGTGTCCTCGGCCAGTACAATCGCCACACTGGGCCGCCGAAGACCGACCGCCGACAGTAGATTCCCGTCAGTAAAGCAGTAGATTCCCGTCAGTAAAGCAGTCGATTAGCCGTCAGTAAAGCAGTCGATTAGCCGCCGGTCACCACGCGGTCGGGACGGATACGGATGATGACGCGGGCACCTTCTTCTTGTCCGAGGTTCGGGTACTCATCTTGGTCCATGTACCGCTTGGTGAGTTCGTTGATGTGCTCGACCGCGCCGTCCTCCGTGACCTCCTCGACTTCGCCGCGAACCGAAACGAACCGGTAGGGGTCGTCCGGGTCGAGGATGGAGAGGCCGACCTTCGGGTTCTCCCTGACGTTTCGCTCCTTCTGTCGGTCTCTCGCAGTGTTCAGAGGAGGTAATTGCCGTCGTATCCCACCCATACGGGCGTCACCTGCGGCGTCCCGTCCGGCATGACGGTGGCGAAGTTGGCGATCGCTTTCTTCTCGAACAGGTCTCGAAACGCCTCGGGTATCGATTCCATACCGTCTTTACGGGATGAAGAATGGTGTAGTTTCTCCCCAATGTATCACATACTATGAATGTGATATTATGACGTTTAAGGTGTCGGTATTGTATGTACACACCTATAGCCAACGTTTACCACCTTGCCGTGGTGCCATGGTAAATATGAGCACGACTGTATCAGAACCAGCAGGTGATTTCCGTGAACGGCTCCGTGAACTACCCCCCAGCGCCAAGCTCGTCGCCAAGGTGTTGGAATCCGAAGAACCGCTGACGCAGGGCGAACTCGCCGAAGAATCCCTGCTTCCGGACCGGACCGTCCGCTACGCCTTGACCCGTCTCGAAGAGCAAGACCTCGTCGTCTCGCGCCACAGTTTCCGCGACGCGCGAAAGCAGGTCTACCTTCTCAACAACTGAACTCCCGGAATCAGCTCCTCGTCTCCCGGCAATTTCGCCGACGCGCTTCGGCCCTTGTTTTTTCCCCGACGAGCGACGGCCACGAATGAACCACGAACGGGGAACCTTTCTCGGTCGCGTTCCATCTCCCCCGCATGACCCCGATTCCCATTCCAACCGAGACGCTGGCACCGCACGGAGAGACGAACGCCTACGTGGTCGGGTACCGTCCTCATCGACCCGGCGGGACGGACCGGAGAACTCGACCGAGCGGTGAACGAAGCGACATCGACGACATCGTACTCACTCACACCCACCCCGACCACGTCGGCGGTGTCGCCCACTACGCCGAAACCTGCAATGGCGACCGTGTGGGCACGACAGGGCCACGAAGAACGTTTCGAGGAGTGCGACCGGAGTCGAACCCGACCGGACGTTCCGCGAAGGGACGGAGATGGCCCGCTGACAGTCATCGAAACACCGGGCCACGCCCCGGACCACGTCGCATTCTCGACCGACGACGACATCATCGCTGGCGACCTCGCTGTCGCCGAGGGAAGTGTCGTCGTCGCTGCTGGGGAAGGCGACCTGCGCGCCTACCTCACCTCCCTGCGGCGACTGTACGCGAAGAACCCGGACGTGCTATTTCCGGGCCACGGACCAGTCATCGAGAATCCGAGGCCGACGATTCGACGACTCATCGACCACCGACTGCACCGCGAAGGTCGCGTGCTCGACGCGGTTCGCGGCGGTGCCGAAACGCTCTCCGACGGTCACGGATGCGGCTTACGACAAGGACATCTCGGCGCGTTCGGGAGTTTGCCGAGCGAACCGTGGCGGCCCATCTGGAAAAGTTGGCAGTCGAGGGCAAAGTGGCGTGGGATGGCGAACGCGCCGAACCGACCTGAAAGGTCTCCCGCAACGATTTTCCCTCCACGACACGAACCGTTCTCCGTGGAAACCCTCGAAGCCGAACTGGAACGAGCGAACTCGCTCGACATGGCCGACCTCGCCGATGCAATCGAGGACATCGGATTCGAGTGTACGCGCTGTGGTGCTTGCTGTACGAGCGAAGCCGACGACCCTCACACCGCCACCGTCTTCCCCGACGAAGTGCGCGAGTTGCAGGACGCGACGGAGTACGACTTTCGCGACGTGGCCCGCCCCATGCCATTCGGGTTGACCGAGGACGGCGACGGCGAAACGTTCGAGTGGGCGCTCCAGACCGACGACTGCGGCGACTGCCGGTTTTACGAGTCGAGGAATCGGGCGCATGTTCGGTCCACCCCGACCGCCCGCTCATCTGTCAGACCTACCCATTCAGCGTGGCGCTCGGCGGGACGAGTCAGCCGATGGGCGAACCCGTGGACGAGTCGGGAATGGTCCGCGCCCACGAATGCGAGGGCCTCGGCCGCGATATCGACCGGGAGGACGCCGAGGACCTCGCGGCGGCCCTCAAGAAACCGTGCCATCCGCGAACTCGAAGAGGCCATCGGCGGTGCGCGACAACTACGAACCCGCGAACCCGGAACCCGGCGAAATCGTCGTCCACGACTCCGAAGGCGCGAAAAATCCCGATGGAACGACATACAAAAACTGATATTCTCCAGCGAGAGGCAGGTGAGACAACCCCCACAAACGACTAGTGCTACAACCCCCAGAATCTGCCAGTGACACAGCCGCCAGCAAACGCTGTTCCCGTTCAGCCGCCTGCCACGAGCACACTCACCGAAAGACCTGCGGTCTTTCGAGCCAGCAAAATCGCCCCGCGATTTTGAGACACCGGAAAGTCGGAGATTTTCCGGGCCAAGGAACCCACGACGGAGCAGGGACGGCGAGTTTTACTTGCCGTTTCCTGCGACGGGGAAGGGTGAGGAGTGCTTTTGGTCCGGATTCTGCCAGAGAGTGCGGCGAAGCCGCGCGAACGCAGCAAAAGGTAGCGTTCGATAATTCTATAATGTTTGACTACTTGGATTCATGTGGAGGTCTACGACCCTTGGAAATCTCTGACAAACTCCTGTGTCTGTTCAGCGCTGATGTTACTCTCAAAGGCGACGAATACGTTGTCGTCGATACCACGTCGCGAAATCGATACGGGTTCGGTCGAACCGGGAGAAACCTACCGTGTCGCGCTTATCTCGCGGGAAACGGAAGAGGAATCGGACGAAGAACAACGACGGCAACGACGGCATCGACAACACAGCAGTCGAGTGCCGGAAGCACGTCTCGTCGGAACCACAACCACCCGTCGAAGCCGGTGAAATCCGCTACGTCGAAGTCGAAGACATCGGCAAACAAGGGGACGGCATCGCCCGCGTCGAACGCGGCTACGTCATTATCGTCCCCGGTGCGGAGATCGGCGAACGCGTGAAGGTCGAAATCACGGAAGTGAAATCGAACTTCGCCGTTGGCGAAATCATCGAAGAAGAGTTCTAAAAACCACCTTTTTATTGCGAGGGTCGCTCCGAGACCCTCGATAAAAATCTGGACCAAAAGCCGACTGCACTCCCTCTGGCGCGCGGACTCGCTCTCCGACGCGCGTTCATCGAGGGATTCGTCGGCCCGGAAAATCTTCGATTTTCCGGTGAGATGCTACGCCTAGGGCGTGTCATCCGATTTTTGCGGTCGTGAATCGATGGCGGTTGTGTCACGCCTTGACGGTCGATGCTTGCTCACCGGCCGCCCACTCGCTATAAAAATCGTTTTCTCAGTCCGCGTTTCTGGAAACCGGTCCCCCGGCGTACTTGCTCAGGTCAACGTCCACTGTCTCGGCGAGGTCGTCCGGCGTTTCGTACGGGCGGTTGACGATGACGTTACCGGCGCGCTGTTTGCCGAGACCGGGAATCGCGGTGAGTTCGTCCATCGACGCGCTGTTCACGTCGAGTGGGTATGGCACGCCCGTGACGGAGCGATAGCCGTGGTCAACGACGGCCACATCGATGGTTTTCCCGAGTTCGTGCTCACCCGGAATCCCGACGAGGAGCGGGTAGGTGCCCAACTGTCGTCCGAAGGTTCGCCCATCCTGATGGTATTCGAGGTGGACGTTCGGTAGGACGGTCCCCGGCGGGGTGACCCGTTGGAGCATCGGATTGTCTATCTCTTCCCTCACCTCGCTTTTGTACTGCTTGAACAGCCGCTTGTGATCGTCCGCAATCTGTGTCCCGACGGAGTTCATCTCCGTTCCCGAGAACGCCATCACCTGCCGGATGTTCACTCGGCGGAGCATCAGGCCCTCGTCGTACACGCGCTGGAGGAACTCGCGGTTGTGGTCGAACGTCTCCTCGCGTTCGCCTTTCAATCCATGGAGCAGGTTGATTCCGGGGAGGAGTTTCGGCAGGCGGTTCGCGGCGTCTGGCACCGTGCGTTGGGGCGTTTTCAGAACTTCCCCGGGCCGCCATCCCGCCTCCTCGTTGACTATTTTCACCGCCTCGAAACACTCCTCGGCGGAGACGTTCAGGTTGTTTTGTTCCTGGACCACGGGGTCCGCGGATTCCAATCCGAACGCAGCGGTGTCGCCGGGTGTGTTGTGCTCGGCGATGACCCGAATTCCTTCGCGGGAGAGTTCCGGCCACTCCACGATGGTAATCGGGTTCATGTTGTCGAGATGGAGCGTCCCGAGGTCGGGAGCGACCTCCCGAATCCCGCCGTACAACTCCCGCAGCGCGTCCGGATTCGGCTTCTCGCCATCTCCCCCGTAGGCGAGGATGTCGGCCTGTCGGCCCAGTCGGAAGTGTCGAACGCCGCGATTCGAGAGCCCATCCACTTCCGCGATAACCGACTGGGGTTCGCGGAACGACGGATTGCCGTACAGCGGTTCCGTGCAGAACGAGCATCGGTAGGGGCAGCCCCGCGAGGTTTCCATCTCGCAGATGAGGTACTCTGGGTGGTTCGGGTGCTGTTCGACCACGAACGCGCCCGCCGCCGCCCAGCGGTCGATTTCCTCGTTGTCCCGCATCCGGTTGTTGAATCCTTCCAGCCCGCTTTCCACGAGGTCAGCGGCGGCGGCTTCCACGTCGCCTTTCGCCACGAAATCGAAGTCGAGGTCGTCGCGCTCGGTTTGGGTTCCGCCGGCGTTCTCGTCCCCCACACCGAACTTGACGGGGCCGCCCATCAGGCTCGTTCCGTCGGCGGTCCACGCCATCTTCCGCACCTCGTCCGGTTCAGCGGGCGTCCCGCCGACGTACTTGCCGGGCACGGTCATCCCGCCGATGTAGACGAACAGGTCGGCGTCGGCCACGTCCGCCCATTTCGAGTTGTCCTCACGCAGTTCGTCGATGGTGTGGTAGGTGATTCGGTCTTCGGGAACCCCTGCGTCCACCAGCGCCCCGGCGGTGTAGCGCGGGTACGTCGAGATGTACGGCGGCACGCCGAAGTGAGCCGGTTCATCGACGTAGCCGTCCACGAGCGTCACGTCGAGAGTCGCGGGGTCAGTCATTACCCGCCTTTGTGACTGGGCGGATAAAACGATGACTACTACGAAGAACACGGCACGATGATTTTGCGAGTATTGTGAGTCCAACGACTGTGAAGGCGACTCGGAAAGTCCCCAACCGTTCGCTACGACGAGCGGGGGCTTTCTCGGCTACTTCCACGGATTCGTCACGAGGTCCGAATGAACCCCGGTTCCGACTTCGATTCGACAGTCGGTTTTCGGCCGGGCGATGCAGAGCAGAACGTAGCCATCCGCCAAAAATTCTGATTTCAGCGCGCGCGGCTGGCGCTCGTGCTCCACTTCGCCGGAGAGCAGGCGGCCGGTGCAGGTGGCACACGCGCCGATTCGACAGCCGAACGGAAGGCCGACTCCCTCCCGTTCAGCAGCATCGAGCACTGATTCGGCGTCAGTCACACGAATCCGTTCTGTTTTTCCATTCCGCCAGTCGAGTTCGACCCGATAGTTTCGATTGCTCACTGCTACAGTTCGCTCTTACTGCCACACGTCACTGGTGCAGTCGCCGTCAGGCCAGCGGATTTCGTGGGCGCGAGCGGGACCGTTCGGCATCTCGCCGAAGTCCACGAGAAACTCCTCGTCCAGCGTCATCGTTCCCTTTCGCGGGTTCACATCGGCTTTGAGCATCACCGAACCCTTCTCGCCCTCCTCCGGGTAGAACTGGTTGTCCCACGTGGAGAACAGCGAAGTCGTCCAGTAGAGGCGCTCTCCGTCGATGCTGAGTTGGAGCATCTGCGGCCCGGCAACCACCGGCCTATCGTCCTCACCCGTCGGGTGGCGCGGACCGAACAGCCCACCGGCCCAGAGTTGGTCGGCCAGTCGTGGGTTCGCCGGGTCGCTCACGTCGTACATCCGCACGTCGCCGTGGAGCCAGTTCGAGAAGAACAGGTATCTGTCATCCATCGAAACCACGAGGTCGGTGATAAGACCCGGTACCGGCATGTCCCAATCGTCGTGTTCGCGTGATTCCACGTCGATGGCCTTCTCCGCGAACCACTCCTTTTCGCGCTCGTAGAAGTGGAAGATGTTCGAGGAGAGCGCCGCACCGACGTAGCCGTGGACGGCTTCGGGGCTGTGCAGGAACCTGACTTCCAGCGGAATCATGCCCTCCTCGCCGAGGTCGATGGTCTGTTGGAGCTGTCGGTTTTGCCAGTCCCAGAAATGCAGCCTTGGCCGTAGTTGCCCGCCTCCACATCCTCCAAGTCGAAGCCGGGGTAGTACGTCTTCGGCGCGGCCCACTCCGAGGAGACCATCACGTTGTGGCGTGGCTGATACCAGAAGTCGTAGTTCATGCCCATCTCGCCCGGCGGGTCCCATCGCCCCTCGATTTCGAAGTCGTCGTTCAGTTCGAGGAAGCCACCCGGCAGGTCGCCGTCTTTGTCCCCCAGCATCGAGATGAGGATTTCCCCGTCGGGAATGCAGTGGACGGTGTGCGGTGCCGAGAGGTCGTATTCGTACACCTCCTCGGGTTCGATGACCTTGACTATTTCCGGGTTCTCCCGGTTTTTCGTGTCGATGATATGCAGTCGTGACGAACGCTGGCCCGGAACCACGAGGTGCCGCCGCTCCAACCCCTCGACGTGGCAGGACGACGAACAGGCGTTCCAGCCGAAGTGGTGGAGTTCGTCGCCCTTGTTCGGCATCTCCACCCTATCGATGACCTCGGCGTACGTGTCGGACTCCGGGTTCACGTCCACGACCGACAGGAAGTCGGGCGCGTCCACGTCGGTCCCGACGTACAGCGACGGCACGTACGCGATTTCCTCGCGCTCGGCCTCCTCAATGGCGGCCTGCGGCGTGGCATACCCGGCCCCTCAACGTCGTGATGCTGTTCGTGCTCCCCATGCGCTCCGCTTTCCGATGATTCGGTATCGCTCATCGTGATTCCCCCTCGACAAGGTCTATCGGTAGCAACCGCCGTGACGGGGTGCTTTGCGGCAAATATTGCCGGGAGTCGTTGATGCTTACACGCCGTATTCAGTCACGCCGAGAATCGCCCCGCACTCCGAACACTCCCAGACGGTCGCGTCGCTGAACTTCGCGTCCGTGTCACTTTCCACGACTTCTATCAGGTCCTCGCCGCAGGCGATACAGTGTCCCATACACCAACGACCATGCATTCGAACGACTACTTTGTGGTCTGCCGGTTCGATAAACCAACCCAGAAAAGCCGGAACCGCTAACGGTGCCGACCCCAAATAGCCCGACGTGTTATTTCCGACATCGCTTGTCGTCGGTATACTCGCGTCCAGCGCCTTGGTGATGGGCAGTTCGCTCGGCACGTTCTGGACGCCGCCGGACGACATCGTCGCGGCGGCGTTGGCCTTTTCGAGCGGTGCGCTCATCACCGCACTCACCTTCGACTTGTTCAAAGAGGCGTTCGACATGGGCGGCCCGTGGTACGCTGGCGCAGGACTGATGGCCGGTGCGGCGGTGTTCGTCGGTGCCGATATACTCATCGACCGCTACGCGTCGAGCCAGTCCGGGTTCGCCCTGCTGGCCGGCGTCACCCTCGACGGCGTTCCCGAGAACACCGCCTTGGGCGTCACGATTGGCGGGGCGGGACACGTCCACTACCTCACCCTGCTGGTTGCCATCTTCGCGTCCAACCTCCCCGAATCGCTCAACGGCGCGACCGACATGCGCGGACAGGACTACTCGAAGCGGGACATCATCAGCCTCTGGTTGCTCGTCGCCGGACTGCTGACCGCCGCCGTCGTCATCGGGAGCATCGTCTCCGCCGGGTTTCAAGATAGACTGCTCGCCTTCATCCGGGCGTTCGCCGGTGGCGCCGTCCTCGCGTCGCTCGCTGTGACCGTCATGCCCGAAGCGTTCGACGAAGGCGGCCCACTCGTCGCGCTGGCGACTGCGGCCGGATTCCTGCTGACGTTCGTGTTGACGTACGGGTGCAAAGAAGCAGTCGCTCATCGACTAACTCTCAGAAAATGAAATCCAATCGAACGTCGGTGGCTTATTCGTACAGCCACTCGGCGTCGACTTGCTCGTAATCGACGAGTTCCTCCTCGTCGAAGAACAGGCCGATTTCGCGCTCGTTTGCGCCCTCGTCCTCGTGGTCCGAACCGTGAATCACGTTTCGGCCGAGGTCGAGACCGAAGTCGCCACGGATGGTGCCCGGGGCGGAATCGGCTGGGTCGGTTTCGCCCATCATGCGGCGAACCTGTCGTGTCGCGTCTTGCCCTTCCCAGACCATCGCAAAGACTGGTCCGGACGTGATGAACTCGACAAGGCCGTCGAAGAACGGCTTGCCCTCGTGTTCACCGTAGTGGTCGTGGGCGAGTTCCTCGTCAATCTGCATGAACTTGCCGCCGACCATCTTCAGCCCACGGTCCTCGAATCGGGCGACGATTTCCCCGATGAGACCGCGCTGAACGCCGTCGGGCTTGACCATCACGAAGGTTCGTTCGCTCATTCGTTACCACTCTCTGCTTGGCCGTCCTCGGTCCATTCGAGGTCGCGCGGTTCGCGCCCGAGGTTGGCGTTCTTCTCGCACTTCGCGGAGCAGTAGTGGATGGTCGTTCCGTCTACGCGGACGAACATCGTTCCCGTGCCGGGCTCGATGTCGCTTCCGCAGTAATCGCACTCGCGTGTCTGTGGCATTATTGTCCTCCGATGGAGTCTGCCTCGCGTGCGGTCTCTCGCAACTGGAGCACGTCGCCCTCTCGGACCGGTCCGAGACAATTGCGAGTGATGATTCGTCCCTGGTTTCCGCCTTCACGGATGCGGCATTTGACCTGCATGGCCTCGCCGTGCATCCCTGTCTTACCGACGATTTCGATGACCTCGGCCGAGGTGGAATCCTCGTTTCCGGTCTCTTCAGCACTCATCGTCTACCACCTCACCGAAGTTCCTCGACCTTCGAGGCGATGTCCTCCACGTCGTCGCTGGCTTCTCCAGCGTCAACGATGGCGGCGGCGGCACTGCCGACTTCGAGTCCAGCCGCGTGACCGACATCGTCCTGCGTCTCGACGAAGATGAAGGAAATTCCCTTCTCGTCGGCGAGTTCGGGCAGGTGCATGACGATTTCTTCCGGCGTAACGTCTTCCGCGACGTAGATGAGGTCGGCGTTGCCACGCTCGACAGCCTTGGTCGTCTCGTTCGTTCCTTTCTTTACACTTCCTGTGTCCCGTGCGACTTCGAGCGCGTCGAGCGCTCGGTCCTGCAAGTCAGTTGGGACGTCGTAATTGACGTATACTGGCATAGGTTGTTCACCTCTCCTACGCGTCGGCTCACGCTCCCCTGCCGGATAAAGTCCTGTACGGCTAGGAGCATCATCAACCCCGCGTAGGTTGTACCCTCCAGTAGAGTATGCCCCCATAAAAACGCTTTCAAATCAATGACGGGGTGCCACGGTGGCGCACACGGTCCTATCCGCCGATTTCGGCCGATTATTCATGTGACTCAAAACCGCCATCCCACTCCTCGCGCAGAAGGCCGTAAACCAAATCGTCGTGGTACGCTCCCTGCCAAAACGTGTGGTCACGAAGCCGGCCCTCCCGCTCGAAGCCGAGTCGTTCCACGAGTGCCTGTGAACCATCGTTGAACTCCCCGATTTGCGCGAAGACGCGATGCAGTCCTCTGGTGGCGAACGCGTGTTGCAGGAGGAGCGAAACCGCTTCCGTCGCATACCCCTCGCCGCGCCAGTCCGGGTCGAGCCAGTAGGCGATTTCGCCGTGATTGCGTTCGACGTTGAACAGGTCTACCTCGCCGATTGGCTCGCCCTCCACACAGACCATGAAATTCGAATCGCCGTTCGCCGCCGAAATCGTATTCTCGAAGAATTCCTCCGTTTGCTCGTGGTTGTACGGTCTGACGAAACCGAGCGACGTGCGGATGGCGGGGTCGCTCCGAGCACGTTGGATGAATTCGATATCCTCGCGTTCAGTCGTTCTGAGTTCGACTCGCTCGCCGGAGCTAAAGACGGGGCCAGGCATACTCCCGTCGAGGGCGGGTGGTGACAAAACAGTTTCAATTCATCTCTCGTTCGGACAATTTCCCGCTTGAAACGTTTCCGACGAATCCGAACTCCAATTTTGTGCGTTCGTCACGTACGTCTGTTCATGAGTGAGGGGCGGATCATGAGCACCGAAACCGTAGCCGAAGAAGAGGAACAGCACGTTTCAGCGCCGGACGATTGGCCGAAGGAATTCGGCGAAGCATCGTGGTGGCCGTTCATCGCCGCAATTGGCGTCATCAGCCTGTACGTCGGCGCGGGATTGTTCGTCCTGAGCCACGGCGGAAACACGTACGTTCCGACGTATCGTCAGCCCGATTCTGTTCGTCCTCGGGACGGTGGTGTTTCTCACCGGACTGTACGGCTGGTTGTATCACGGCTTCGTGGACCAGTTCTGGCGGTACGAAGGAAGCGCCGGATCGAAACTCCGCTGGGGAATGACCCTGTTTCTCGGCACCGAAGTAGCGACGTTCGGTGCGGGATTCATCTACTACTTCTTCATCCGTGTCGGCACGTGGCCGCCGGCGGGACAGCCGATTCCGGACGTGTTGAGTGCGCTCGTCCTCCTCAACACGGTTGTCCTCGTCTCCAGTAGCGTCACGCTCCACTACGCACACATGTCGTTGCTCCGCGAGCATCGACAACGGTTCATCGCCTTCCTCGGGCTGACAGTTGTACTGGCGTCCTCTTCTTGCTCGGCCAGGTTTACGAGTACACGCTTTTCATCACGAAAGAGGGGTTCACCATCACGTCGGGCGTCTTCGGGAGCGCCTTCTTCGGCTTGACCGGGTTACACGGGCTTCACGTCACGCTCGGTGTCGTCCTCATGAGCGTCCTGTTCGTCCGGGCGCTGTACGGACAGTTCTCCGAGGAACGGGATACGTCGGTGACGACCATCACGATGTACTGGCACTTCGTGGACGCCGTCTGGATTTTGCTGGTCGTCGCCCTGTATGCCGGGTCTACGCTGGCCGGATAAACGACAATTCAATACAATTTTTGCATGTCCAGAAAGCATATATGGAACGCACGTGTTGGTTTTATCCGGCGAGGTCCCCGCGCATGAAATGCGAGCGGGTTGACGCCATCACGTAACCCCACCTCGCCGCGACTCCTGACTTTTTCCATTACCGAAGAGAAACATCCTTGCGGTGAACCGACCAACCACGGATGTGAACGTCTCGTCATTGGTGACCGCGCTTCGCGACGAAGCCCGCGAGTCGAACGAGCGACGGCTCCTCGTCCTCGCGGGGGACCGCGAAGAGGGCTACGAGGTTGCTCGAAACGCCCTCGCTGTCGCTGGAATCCCCCCCGAAACGACCACACAGGTCGGTCCGCGACGCGTGCTCGACTGTGAACAGGTGAGCCAGAAACAGTGCCGGGAATCTCCTCGGTACGACTCACGAGGCGGTCGTCTTCGACGCCCACGACGAACTCCAACCGAACGCGTTGGGCCGGGTCGTCGGTGCGGTCGACGGCGGCGGCCTGTTCGTCCTCCTCACGCCGCCGCTCGATTCGTGGCCGACCCGACGGGACGACTTCGATGCGACGCTCGCGGTGCCGCCGTTCGACAGTCGAGGACGTAACCGGAAACTTCCGACGGCGATTCGTCTCCCTCCTCCGTGCCCACCGCGGTATCGCCATCGTGGATGTGGATTCGGAACACGGTCGAGGACGACGGGCTGACGAATCCCGCGCCGCGATTGGTCGGCGGTACGGAAGCGGACAGCCGTTTCGCGCGAGGAGTCCGAAGGCGGAGCATCCGATTTCCCCCCCGCCGCCATCGAGGCCTGTCTGACCGACGACCAAGTTTCGGCAGTGTCGCGCCTTCGAGGCGCTTCACGAACCGAAGGGCGCAGTCGTCGTCGAAGCCGACAGGGGTCGGGGGAAATCGAGCGCCGCCGGAATCGCCGCCGGACGCTTCGCTGCCGAGGGAGAGGACGTGCTCGTGACGGCCCGAAGCTACCGGAGCGCCCGCGAGGTGTTCGTCCGCGCTGCCGCACTCCTCGACACGATGGACGAACTCGCGGACACCGACCACGACCCACCGACGGAAATCACGACGAAATCGGGCGGAAGCGTCCGATTCGAGAAGCCGACCGACGGCGAGTTTCGGCGGCATGCCGACATCGTGTTCGTGGACGAGGCCGCCGCACTCCCGGTCCGCATGTTGGAGCGATTTCTGTCGTTCTCGCGCGTCGCGTTCACGACGACGATTCACGGCTACGAGGGGGCCGGGCGTGGCTTTTCGGTACGATTCCGCGACCGACTCGACGAGAGCGACCACGACGTGACCGACGTGAAGTTAGCTCGAACCGATTCGGTACGCGCCGGGCGACCCGATAGAGGTGTGGGCGTTTCGCGCTCTCGCACTCGACGCTCGACCCGCGGTGGACCCGCTCGTGGTCGACGCGACGCCCGAGGAATCCGAGTATCGAATAATCGATGCGGACGATCTGCTCGCGGACGAGAACCTGCTTCGGGAGACGTTCGGCCTACTCGTGCTCGCCCACTATCGCACGGAACCTGCCGACCTCGCCCGGCTGCTTGACGCCCCGAACGTTGCCGTTCGGGCACTCCGCTGGAACGGCCACGTCGTCAGCGTGGCCTTGTTGGCCCGTGAAGGGGAAGCTCCCCGAGGACGTCCGCGAACACATGTACGACGGCGGGCGCGTGAAGGGCAACATGCTCCCCGACGTGCTGACGACGCAACTTCGGGACTATCGAGGCGGGGATTCCCGTCGGGATGCGAATCATGCGTATCGCCACCCACCACGCCGTGCGCTCGTCGGGATTGGGGTCCCGTCTCCTCGCCGAAATTCGCCGGGAGTTCTCCCACCTCGATTGGCTCGGGACGGGATTCGGCGCGACACCGCGAACTGCTTCGCTTCTGGCGGGACAACGGTTATCGAACGGTACAACTCTCGACCACGCGCAACGACGCCAGCGGGGAGTATTCCGCGCTCATGTTCGACCCGATTTCGACGCCGAAGGTACGACCTGTACGACCGCCACGCGGATCGGTTCGTCGGGTCGAATCGCCTCGGTACTTTCGGACGCGCTCGCCGACATGGACCCGGACGTGGTACGCGAATCGCTCCGGGCGACGGACGCCGAGGTTTCCCCCGTCGCTCACCGATTGGGAGTGGCGACTCGTCGCCGCCAGCGCCTACGGTCCGGGACAGTTCGACCACGGTCCCGCCCCGTTCCGGAAGCTGGTCGTGAAACACCTCGTCGACCCCGCCGACCCCGGCGTGCTCTCCCCGCGGCAGGAGCGGTTGTTGGTGCGGAAAGTACTCCAAGCCCATCGCTGGCCCGCCGTGGCCGACGAACTCGGCTTTCACTCGGCCGGCGAAGCGATGCGGGCGTTAGGTGCGGCGTTTCAACCGCTCGTCGACGCGTACGGAAACGAGGCCGCGATGGAAGAGAAGCGACGATATTCTGGCTAATCGAGTCGGTCGTCGCCGACGATTTCGTCGGGTCCCGTCGTGAGAATGTGACGGCTCACGGTTCTGTGGGCGCGTCGAAGTCGCTTCGACAGCGCTTGCTGGCTGATGTCGAGTTGTTCCGCGAATTCACTCAGGTTCGTCTTTCGCGGCACTTCGAAGTAGCCCGCGTCGAGTGCGGCGTTCAATGCCGCACGCTGTTTCGTCGTGAGAAGGAACTGTCCATCGACGGTCGGCGTTTCGGGCGTGTGCAACCGCTTCAGTTCGACCGACACGTCATGATGGGTCAGGTCGGCTTGGAGTTTCGAGATGTGGTCTCGGTGTTCGAATCGCATCTGGAAATCCCATCCCTGCTTTGCGGCGGTGCCCGTGAGGATGACCGGGTCGCTTTCTAACACGTCCTCGACGGTCGATCTTCGTCTCGTCCGCCCACTCGATTCGATACAACGACCCGTACGGAATCTCCGTGAGTTTCGTCACCGCCACCGTCGTCGGGTCGGCACGGAGTTCCTTCTCACGGCGGATGCCGTCCCACCACACACCCAGAGGTAGGGAAGGACTCGACTCGCCGGGTGGGCGACCATCCGTTCGATTTCGACGGCCATGTTCGGAATCGCGTCGAAGGCCGCGGAGAGCGCGAACTCCTCCGTTGGAATCGTGAATTCTGCAATGACGCTCATTCCTTTAGTTCCCTCCATTCCCTGTGGCGAGTGGCCGCATCAAGGTTCGCCTCGATAAGGATGCGACCGTCACTGAGAACGACCACTTCACACTCACAATAGGTAAAGCTAACTCCGTCCCGTATTTCTCATGCGTCCACCCTAGACTGTTCGCGAACAGTTCGTCGAGTGCGTCGGCGTTGATCGTCTCGTAAAGCGGCGGCATTTCGGTCGTATTTCGTGTTCGTCACCGCCGCCGACGCGGTGACGACACCTTCCGTGACTGGTCTCGTTGGGACAGATATCGTACACAAAATCGGCATCGTCCTCCAACTCGGCAACGTCCATAGCGAATGGAGTCCCGCAGCGTCCCTGAAACGCGGGGTTATTCTTGAAACCCTTTTATAATGGACCAGCTGTTGCGTTCACCCGAAAAATCAGCGGTACAGCCATGTGGTTCCGCCCCGTGTACTCTACTCGATGGAGTGTGCAGAAGACGGTTGTGAAAACGAAGCAGCAGTTCGACTCCACATCCCGTGGGACGAAAACCGACGTCGTCTGCACGGGCCACGCGAGAGTGCTGGCGCGACAGGACGGCGTCGTCGCCGAACCGTTGGAGGGCGTGGACTGGGAGTAGACGATCGGGACACGAACCGATGAATCGAGTGCGTCGGCTTACGGCCAGTCATCTGGCGACTCGTCCGGATGATCGCGCAACATGGTGCAGAATTCGTGTAATTTCCGAACCGAGGGCGCGTTGACGACGATTGAACGATTCCAACTGATAAACGAATGGCATCGAGTTTCGGAAGGTGAACATGATACAGTTCCAAGCCCGTCCTATCGGGGACGCCTCCGTCGAAATACCCTTCAATCTCATCACGGCCCGGCATCATGCCCTGGCCACCGCCACGAGTAGACGTCTCGAACTGTGGACGTCGAACTGGCTCGTAGCGATCACTTGATTCCAGCTTTCTTGACATCTGTGATGGATTTCTATGCAGAATGCAACACTTGGGATGCATTCCGCGCAACCACGACGCGGAGTGTGTTGGGAACTAACGCTAAAATCCCATTTCAAGTGACTCCAACAGGAGCCAAATACACAATGTGTGAGTATTCTGTGGATAGAATTATCCCACCAAAACGCATATAGTTGCGGGTGGCAGCAGTATTTCGCCCAAAAATTCGAATTTCTTTCCTACCTATTCGTGGGCGAAGTAGGTTAGCGTCTCGCTGTCGTTTCGGCTGTCTCGCGGCTCCGCCGCTCGACTTTCCGTGGCGCTTCGCGCCACTTGTCGACTCGAGCAAACCCAACCCGTTCGAACTGCACGATGTCGTCCACGTCGGTTTCTGCGAAGTCGGGTTCCGCGAATCCCTCCACGTCGCCGTCCATGGTTCGCATGCGGACCGGGACGTTCGCCTCGGCGGGTACCCAGTGAATCACGTCCACGCCCTCCTCGCGGACGGCACTGATGTCGTCGCCCGTGTACTGGAGCGCATCGCGGGTGTGCTGGAAACAGCCTAATCCCTTCAGCCAGATGCGCTCGCCGTGGTCCGGAATGTCGTCGGCTTCGATGAGAACCGCTTCGCCTGCTGGGATGTGACGCGTGCCCCTGTCGTCATGGTCGGGGTGAACTGGCGGTTCCGCAGCCTCGGGGTAGTCGCCGATGAGCGGGTATTGTACTCCATTACCGACGAAGAAGAAGCGCGGCGCGTCGTCGTCCACCAACTCTCGGTTGTTGGCGTAGATGGTGCTCATGGCCAAATCGACGTTGCTCGTGGAGGTGCCGAGTCCGACCATCGCCTCGCGGATGGCTTCGCCGCGAATTCCGCGACGGCGGACGCTCTGGAGCGTCGGGGCGCGCGGGTCGTCCCAGCCGTCGAGTTCGCCCTTCTCGATGAGTTCGCTCGATGGTCGAGGTGGACATCTTCACGTCGTACTCGTCGACCTGCACGTGGCCCCAGTGGATGGTTTCGGGGTACTCCCAGCCGAAGTAGTCGTAGACGAATTGCTGTCGTTTCGCCGAATCCTGCAGGTCGATACCGCGGATGATGTGGGTCATGCCCTTCAGGTGGTCGTCAACGCCGGACTGGAAGTCGAGCATGGGCCAGCAACGGTAGTCTGCGGCCTCCGGACGCGGATGGGGCGTGTCGATGATGCGGAACGCCACCCAGTCACGTAGGGCGGGATTTTTGTGTTCGATGTCCGTCTTCACGCGGAGCACCATCTCACCGGACGAATACTCGCCCGCAATCATGTCCTCGAATTCTTCGATCGTCGTCTCGACGTCCTTGTCGCGGTGCGGACATGGTTTGGCGTCGTTTTTCAGGTTGGAGAACTCCTCGCCCGAACAGGAGCAGGTGTACGCGCCGCCCTTCTCGATGAGGTCGCGGGCGTGGTCGTAGTAGATTTCGAGGCGGTCGCTGGCCTTCATCACCTCGTCGGGTTCGAAACCGAGATAGTCGATGTCCTCTAAGAATAGCGTCGTAGGCGTCCATGTTCGGACGTTTCGTCTCCGGGTCGGTGTCGTCGAACCGGACCAACATCTCGCCGTCGTAGAGGTCCTTGTACGTCCCGATGACGGCGGGCATGCGTCCGTGGCCGATGTGCCACGGGCCGTTCGGGTTCGGTGCACAGCGCATCCGAATTTCCTCATATTCCTCGGCGTTCGGCAGGTCGGGAAGGATTTGGTCGTCCTCCTCGTCCTCGGCCTCCAGTTCCTCCACGAGGTTGGCGTCCAGTTCTTCCAGGCGGTCGCGGCGCTCGTCGCCATCCAACTGGTTCATCTGCGCGACGACTTTGCCGGCGATGCCCGGCACTTCGCTGCCGTGTTCACGGAACTCGGGATTCTCGCCCATCAGCGACCCCATGATTGCGCCAACGTCCGCGTCACTGCCGTGTTTCAGCGCGTTGAACAGCGCGTGTTTTTCCGCCTCCGTTTCGATTCGCGTCCGCAACTCGTCGTCCATTGTTGATTGCTATTCCCGCACGTCTCAAAACTCCCGCGAATCGATTTCGGTCGGGGTACCGTCAATCGAGAACTGCCGCTCTCCGTTCGGCGTCGATAAAAACCGAGAGACCTCAGTAGCCGCGTTCGATGAGGTAATCGGCAATCTGTTCGAGCAGGAAGCGGGATTCGTTGTCGGGAAGGACGTTCAGGTGGTCCTTACCGCGTTGGACGAGTTCCTGTGCCTTTTCCGTGGCGTAGTCGATGCTTCCCGCCGCTTCGAGTTGCTTGACTGCGGCGTCGATTTCGGCTTCCGTCACCTCGCCGACCGTCTCGGTTTCGACCAACGATTCCACGTCAACGCCCTGACTGCGGGCGTGGAGCGTGATGATGGTCTGTTTGTTCTCCACGAGGTCACTTCCCCGCTGCTTGCCGAGTTTCTCGCTCGGTACGGTCAAGTCGAGCACGTCGTCCTGAATCTGGAACGCCCGCCCCACGTCGATGCCGTATTGGTACAGCGCCTCCGTGGTCTCCTCATCAGCGCCGAGGAGCACAGCGGGAACTTTCGCCGCCGCCCCGTAGAGGACGGCCGTCTTGTTCTCGATCATTTCAAGGTACTCGTCGGGGAGTACGTCCGGGCGCTCCTCGAAGGAGACGTCGAGCGCCTGCCCCTCACAAATCTTCGTGCAGGTGGATGCGAGTACATCAAGTGCGGTGACACAGCGCTCCGGTGTCGCTCCCGTCTCCAGCATGATTTCGAATGCCTTGGAGTAGAGCGTGTCACCAGCCAGAATTGCGGTCTCAGTATCGTATGCACGGTGGACCGACGGCACGCCGCGACGAAGGTCGTCGTCATCCATGATGTCGTCGTGGATGAGCGTGAACGATTGAATGACCTCGATACTCACCGCTGCGGCCATCATGTCCAACTCGGTGCCGTCGAGTGCCGGGAACTTCCGGTAGGCTTCCGACATCGGTTCGACATCCATCAACGCGTCCGCAACGAGCAGGAGAACCGTCGGTCGGAGTCGCTTCCCACCCGCGTCAAGTAGGTAGCGGGACGCCTCGTAGAGACGCTCCGGTTCGACTATCGGGAGTTCCTCCTCGATAGCGGCGTTGACGAGTTCGCGGCGTTCCCTAACTGTCTCCGTGACGAGTTCTTCGCGTGATTCCGTACTCGCGTCTGTCATTTCACTCCACCAGCTGAATGAGGTTTCCGTTCCGCGTTACGTGAAGGTCTCGACCGAGGCGGTAGCCTTGCGACTCACAGAGGTCCACGTACGGCGCGAAGCCTTTCATGTCCTGGTGAGCCGGAATGACGTTCTGCGGTTGCAGTGCCTGTAGCATCTGGTAGTGGCCTTCCTCTCGAAGGTGGCCGGAAACGTGCACGTCGTCGTAGATGCGTGCTCCCTGCATCTTCAACAGACGCTCGGACTGGTAGCGCTGGCCTTCGTTCGTTGGCTCCGGAATGACGCGAGCCGAGAAGACGACTTTGTCGCCATTCTCCAACTGGTACGGCGTCTCGCCGCGACCCATGCGGGTCAACATCGCGCGCGGCTCACCTTGGTGGCCGGTCACGATTGGAAGGTAGTTCTCCTTGCCTTCCTTCATGATGCGTTTGAACGTGCGGTCCACGGATTTTCGGTGGCCGAACATGCCGAGGTCCTCGGGGAAGTCCACGAAGTCCAGCCGTTCGGCGGTGCCCGAATACTTCTCCATCGAGCGGCCGAGCAGGACGGGCGTCCGTCCGATGTCCTCGGCGAATTCGACGAGACTCTTCACGCGGGCGATGTGGCTGGAGAACGTCGTCGCCACGATTCCGCCGTCGTAATCTTCGATGCTGTGCAGTACGTCTTTGACGTGTCGACGAGCGACTGACTCGCTCGGGGTTCGACCCTTTCGACCCGCGTTCGTACAGTCCTCGATGTAGCAGAGGACGCCCGGCCCTTCGCGACCGATTTCGCGGAAGCGCTTCATGTCGATTGGGTCGCCGAGAACCGGCGTGTGGTCCATACGCTTGTCGAGACCGTAGACGATGGCACCTTCCGGGGTGTGAACCACGGGGTTGATGGCGTCGATGATGGAGTGAGTGACGTTGACGAATTCGAGTTCGACTTCGTCGCTCAACTGCATCGTCTCGCCCGCGCTCATCTTGATGAGGTCGTTTTCGACCCCGAACTTCTCCTCGCCCTGAATCTGCTGTTTCACCAATTCGATGGTGAACGGGGAGGCAACGATGGGTGCGCTGTACCGGTGCGCCAGTTTGCTAATCGCCCCGATGTGGTCCAGGTGACCGTGGGTCGGGACGATGGCTTTCACGTCGCCTTCCAAATCGGACATGACGCGGTCGTCCGGAATCGCGCCCATGTCGATGAGGTCCAGGCTGTGGAGTTTCTCGGTTTCAACGTTGTCGTGAAGCAGCACCTTCGACAGGTTCAGACCCATGTCGAAGATGACTACGTCTTCGCCAGCGCGAACGGCAGTCATCTGCCGCCCAACTTCTTCGTAGCCGCCTATTGTTGCGATTTCGATTTCCATAGTTTGCTTTCCTCAAGCATTGAAACGTCACACGGCGTGACGATTGCGTTGCTCACTGAAATCCTCGCGGGGCCGCGAGCGTCAGACCCCGGCGTCTTACAGCACGTCGGTCTGGCACTCGCGCGCAGCGGGATGCCGCATACCCGCGAGTTGCCCAGTCTGGTCCCTCCTACGTCCCGGGGTAATAAAAACTGCCGGGATTGTGTTCTCCGAGAGCTAGTAACAGGGTGCATATGTGTTAATTTCGTTACTTTCTGATTATAGGACAATTTCTATCGGGATGAAACTTCGACGGCTTCATCGCAGTTGTTATTGCTATCACAAATTCTGCAACCCCCCAATCGTCGAAAATCCATCCTCGTACTCGCTGTTTTAGTCCAACATCTGTGCGGCAATTGTATTTCGCAGCACTTCATAGTCCCCTCGTAGATTTCGTTCAGTTTGGCGTCGCGGTAGTAGCGCTCGGCGTCGAAATCGGTGGTGTAGCCGTAGCCGCCGTGGATCTGGATGCCTTCATTGGCCACTTCACGGGAAATCTCGATACGCGAACAGTTTGGCCTGTGCGGCGTGTTTGATGAAGTCCTCGCCGCGAATCTTACGGTCTGCGGCTTGGTGCATGAGCAGCTTTGCAGCCTGCACCTTCGTGTCCATGTCTGCCAGTTTGTGCTGGATGGTCTGGAAATCGCTGATGGGGCGGTCGAACTGCTCTCGCTGCTGGGCGTATTCGAGCGCGTCGTCCCGCGCGGCGCGGGCGAGTCCGATGCTCCGCGCCGCGATGGTGATGCGTCCCCCGTTGAGCGTCTTCAGCGCGTGGACGAAGCCGCGTCCCTCCTCGCCGAGTAGGCGGTCTTCGGGAATGCGGAGGTCGCTGAATCGGAGTTCGGCGGTCGGACAGCCCTTGTCGCCGAGTTTGTGTTCCGTGCCCTCGACGTAGAATCCGTCGTCCTCCTCGGGGCGGACGACGAACGACGAGATTCCTTTGTTGCCCGCGTCGGCGTCCGTCTTGGCGAAGACGGTCACGGTGTCGGCGACCGAACCGTTCGAAATCCAGAGTTTGCCGCCGTTGAGGACGTACTCGTCGCCGTCCTTCTCGGCCGTGGTGTCCATCGCCGGAACGTCGCTGCCCGCGCCGGGTTCCGAGAGCGCGAACGCGCCGATGTCGGTGCCTTCGTTGACCGGCGTGAGGAACTCCGTTTTCTGCTCCTCGTTCCCGAACTCGTACAGCATGTTGCCCGCGAGGCTGGTGTGGGCGGCGACGATGGTGCCGAGACCGCCGCTCCCGCGTGCGATTTCTTCGAGACCGATGGCGTAGGAATGGTAGTCGAGTCCGGCCCCACCGTACTCTTCGGGGAAGGGCATTCCCATCAGGCCGAGGTCGGCCATCTCCGAGACGAGGTCACTGGGGAATTCGTCGGTTTCGTCGATTTCCGCGGCGCGAGGCTTGATTTCCTCGTCCACGAACTCCGCGACCATGTCACGAATCTGTTTCTGCTCTGCGGAGAGACTGAAGTCCATAACGGAAAATGCGTGCAGTCAATCCTTTACTTTTCCCATCCGAATCGACCCCTTGACGCCAATCGTTTCGATTTACGACAACCGCCGACGGACGGAGTCAAGCGTGACGACGCCTTGCACGAGATACGACGCTTCCCGGCTCTTCGGCGCGATGGTGGCGGCTCCGAGCAGCAACGCCCCGCGTTTCGCATTGCCTTTCTGGAAGGCGTACACTGCCTGTGCGAGCAGCGAGAGGATGTTCAGTTTGTCGAATGAATCCCTATTTTCCAATCCGTTCAACATCTTCAGTGGGCTGTTCTCGCCGGGCGCAGCCGACGCAAGCAATCCAGCACTGGCACGAGTGACGCCGAGTATGGTCCGTATCATGGACTAGAAGGGTGCATCTTTAGGGACGAAGCTCTGCGGGGCGAACTTGAAAGCCATTCAAGACGTGGACATCGCGTTCGAAACCGATTACCCGCCCGAACCCGAACGGCATACCATGTTCGGCGTGGTGACGCGAAATCCCGAGGAACTCGACTGGCCAGAGTTCGACCGGGGATTCTACGAGATGAAGGACGTGACGGGCCGTGCAACCGAACCAGTGGAGATGGGCGTGAACATGATCTCCTGTTTCGGCGACAGCACCGCCGCCGAAAACGACCCCTCGCTGATTCCGGTGAGCGACGAGGGCGAACTCGCAACCCGCGAGCAGCCGTACTTCGACTGGGGGTACATTTGCCCGACGCGCGAAGCCTATCGAGAGGGACTGCTCGAAATGGTGTCCGACGCCGCCGAGGCGTACCCCGACGTTCGACTGGACGACATCGGCTTTCCACGGGCGGAGTACTGCCACTGCGAGCAGTGCGAGACGGCGTTCGAGGAGAGCGACTACGACGACTGGTACGCGTGGCGCGCGAACGTCATCACGGAGTTCGTCGCAGAGGCACCGACCGAATCCCCGGCAAGACGTACCTGACGTTGTATCCAGACCCGTATCCGGGGCACCTCTACGAGCGCGCCGGCCTCGATTTGGACGCGCTGGCTGAGCACGTGGACGAGTTCGTCGTCCCACTGTACGATATGGCCTACTCAACGACCTACTGGCTGGAAATCATTGCCACCGGATTCGAAGACGCCCTCGACATCCCATTCAGTATCGAACTCTATGCCGTAGACATCGACATCGACGACCTGATTCACGCCGCCGAAGTCGCCGATGCCTACGCGAACGACGTGTTCTTCGGCTACGAATCGGGTAACGCTCGTGGTGCGATTCGGCGGATGGACGCCGACTCACGCGGCGGTGTCACCCACGGCAACGAATCGAATCAGTAAAACTCGTTTTCCTGCCACGCAACCAACTGCTCGCGGTCGCGGGTGTCCTCTGGCAGTTCTCCGAACCACTTCGCGTCGGTTATTTCGCCGTCCGGGTCGTGGACGGTCGGCGTGGTCGTCTCCGCGGACGCCTGAAACACCGGAAGAATCCCCCACGTCGAGTACTCGCTGCACCGAATCGCGGTGCGGGTTGCGATTCCAAGCCCCTCGTAACTCGCCTCAACACCCGCCTCCTCACCGAGTTCCCGTTCTGCAGTCTCCCGGTACGATTCATCCGCTTGAATCCCGCCGCCGGGGAGTACCCACATGTCCACCCCGTCGTGCCAGACGAGAAGGATCTCACCGGACGAGCGGTAGACGATGGTGTGTGCGCCGTACGGCGCACCGGTGTCCGAGACGCGCCGGGCGAGCGTACGAAACCGTCGTCGGGAGACCTCGTACGTTCGGGTGAACTCCAGAAACCCCGTGTGTCGCTCGCTCAGCCGATGATAGGCCTGTTCGGCCCGCTGGTCTGCCTCCGTGGCGAGAAACCAGAGGTCATCGAGCGTCATCGTATGAATGGCCGCGATGGAATCCGACTGGCGAACGAGAATCCGTGCGCGCGAAGAGTACAATCATGTGCCACGATATTCGAGCGGGCGAGATAAGCTTTCGGCCCAAATGGATACTATCGGATGTGACACGGATGCAGACCCCCATCGAGAGGTCCATACGTTACCACTCTTTCTCTCTCAGTCACTCGTGGATTTACGGCTTGGCTTCGACGGACGTTCTATATCCTGTGGTGACAGATTATTGTTGGGGAAGAATTCGTGACGTTGTTCCAAAGAAAGGGCCTGCACTTCTTCAGCAAGCGATTTGAGATCGCTTTGTAACTGGTCTTCGTCGTACAAACTGGTACACGCAGCACCGAGCGTGACGACGAGTTCACACGCCGTATCCGTCGTTGAGACGTTCGGCGTGACGTGACTGTCGAACTCCGAACGGGTGTCCTCGTCGTAGAGGTTGACGTTCGAACTGTACACCGTTCCTTCCTCGACGCAGTAGATTTCACCCCACTCACGGGTTCGACGGACGTATCCGTAGCCGACGAGTGCGATACCGACCGCGACGAACAGCCATCCGAGAAGATGTGCTCCATCGTACAGCGTGGTGTTCGGATTGGCTGCGAGCGGACTCGGGTGAACCTGTGTCAGACTGACTCCACCCAGAAGACTGACCAACCCGAGCGTTATCGGCGTCAAAATCTTCGAGAGATACGGATCGTCTTCGACTTCCGGCAAGAGCGTTTGCGTCTCCGAAATCGGTCGCCGTCGCGCCTTGAAACTGCCGTGAGAAAGCCACACTCGGTCCGCGAAGGCGGCTGTTCGCCCACCGTTGCTCGGAGACGTCTCAGAGACGATTGCATACCCGTTGTCTTCGACCAATTGTCGAAGACGGACGTGAAACGTGTGGAGTGCGATTTGGTCGGGAAGGTGGACGGATACCTCGTGAGTGTAGTTCGTCTTGATACCACGCGAGAGTCGCCACGACATGGTGACTAATACGACACCCACTGCCGCAGTTCCCAGCCACAGCAGTTGAAGGTCGGAAAGTCCCAACACAGCCGAAAGCGCCCACGCCAGGACACCTGCAATAAGTAGACCGACACCGATGGATTTTCGAATCTGATATTTATTCTCCCGTGTCCAGTTCGTCGATTCGAGGATGTCTTGTCGTTGAAGCTCTGCCGAAGCCCCTTTCGATCCGAGACTCAGGTCGAATCGGTCGTACAGATACAACCCAACACCGATTGCGAAGAACAGAACCCAAGTCCCCATCAGCCCACCCAAGTCAGCTAGGGGTCCAGTGTAACCCGGACTGGTAACAACGGCACCCAACAAGAACAGTATTCCACCCGCTACGACGAATCCGTATGACAATTCTTTCGTATTCATGATAGTTTCTATTTCGTGTTTTTCACCGGTATCAAGCATCGATAACCGCAATCATACCAGATAATTACAGATATATAAATTGTGTGGTCAGGTATCATGTCGTATAAAAATCCAATGAAGGGTACCCTGTCCGAGAGCGAACCGGGCCGCTTTTACCGGGCGCAGAGTTATTGCGACGCATGAGCTTTGAGGAAGACGACGCGGTCATTCTGCACGACCAGCACAGCGACTACGACGGCGACGAAGGGACGGTCACGCAAGTGATCGAGAACATGTTCGGCGACGCCACCTACACCATCAGCTTCGAGGACGGACAGGAGACCGGCATCCCGGAAGACTCCCTCGAGGCCGCTGAGGGCGACGACGAAGACGACGAGAGCGAAGAAGACGAAGCGTAACTTTTCTTTCTTCGATTCATACGTACCATCATGGCCAGCGTTCCGTTTCATTACATCGACCTGCGGGCATTCTGTTATGCAACCGAAGACGACCAGCGCGTGGAGGACGCCCTCGAGGCCTACCTCCCCGACGAGGCCGAAATCGAGCGCATGGAAAGCGAGGGGCATCTCGGCGACCGCATCATCATCCTTTCAGCACGGGTGGAGAAGGCCGACGAAATGCGTCACATCCTCGGCAAACTGCGCGAACTGAACGACATCGAACAAGTCAGAGGAGAACTCGACCAGCGTGTGGACGATAACTGCTCGTTTTTCATCTCGCTCGACAAGCAAGCCGCATACCGTGATGAGGTTCGACTCGGGCAGGGAATCACCCTCCGCGCGAAAGTCGAAGCCTACCCGGCAAAGAAGGAAGCAGCAGTCGAGAACGCCAAAGAGGCGCTCTCGTAATCGGGATTACGGCTTCTCGGCGAATGGTAAGCCGACACAAAGTTTATCACGATACCTCGTGTTGTGTCAGTCGTTACCACGCACCGCGTGGATGAGTATCATGCTAGAATGTCCATACTGTAGTTCCGATTTGAGTCACGGCAGCAGTTCACGCACGACCCGCAATGGAAACCCGACCGGCCACAAAAGTACCGGCACCGAATACGTGTCATGTCCGGACTGCGGCGGCGTGATCGACGGCTTCTCGGATCACTAATCACGCGACTGCGTCTTTCGATATTTTTGCTGTCGGTCGAACTTCCGTGGGGCAACTCAAACGGTGCCGAGTCTACCCGCACAACGAGGAAAGGAACGGCGTTCGACATCGAAGTCGGTGAGCGAGCGGTCCGACCGGCACGGGGAAATCCGAGAGTAACCGAAGCACTTCACAGATACCCAGCGCTCCCGTCAGGAACGCACAGGAGAGGAAGATGACGAGTCCGAGCGGGGGAACGACGAGCAGGGAGAGCGGCAGGCCGAGCCCCGAAATGGTGATGGAGTACGTGATGAAGTGCGGCAGAGCGAGTATCGGCGGTGCCGCGAGTATCATCGTCACGGCGATGCGGCCGAGACGAGCGTTCGAGAGGGGGTCGAAACCGACCTTTCGCGCACTCCAAACGTGGAAGAGAAACATCGAACCGTAGCCGATGCTCGTCGAAACTGCCGCTCCGGACATCCCGTAACGGGGAATGAGTATCGCGTTGAGCCCGATATTTATCGCCGCGGCGGCTCCGGTCGCACGGATGGGGAATCCGAGCGTTCCCTCGCCCTGACTTATCGCGAGAATCGGCCGCGCGACGGCGAACCCGAGCGCACCCGGCAACAACAGGAGGAGCGGTTTCACCGTCGGCTGAAAGTCGGAGCCGAGATACACCGGAACGACATCGGGTGCTAACGCGGCAAGCCCCACCGCCATCACGCCGGTCATGAGTAACGTGTATCGCGTGGTGCGTGCAGCGAGGGTCGATATCTTGCCGGTTCGCCCCTCCGCCCAGAGTTCGGACGTGGAATGGACGAAGACTGTCTGGAGCGCCAGCGGAACGAACCAGAGGAACTCCGCCAGTTCAAGCGCGCCCCGGTAGTATCCGACTTGTTTGGAAGTGGTCAGCAGGGTGAGCATCATGATATCGACCTGATAGAGCGACGTGAGACAGAGGATGAGAACTATCGATTGGACGTTGAACGTGAGTAACTCCTTGCGTGGAAACTCCGAGGATGGAACCCTGAAAACGCTCCTCAGCGACACTTTGCGGTTGACCAGCGCGAGGCCGAGGAGGGCGACGGCCGTGCTCGCTGCGATGTTCCCGACGAACATCCCGGTGACACCGTACCCCGCGTTGATGAGCGCGAGAGCAATCCCGACGAACGTCACCTTCTGCACGATTTGCAGCGGTTCGGAGTAGCGTTCGAGACCGAATCCCATCAGCGTTCGGCGAGCGTACGACTGAAACTGGCTCACGACGACGAGGACGCCGAGCAGGTACCCATATATCTCGTATCCGGGAGGGAGGAGGGAATCGAGGACGCCGCTCCACGTGACGAACGCGATGAGCCCCGCGCCGACGAGTGCCAACCCGGACGCCAGTCGAAAGTAGAACCCGACCACGTGGGACGTCCAATCCGGGAACGCCCTGTTCTCCGCGAGAAACTTCCGGACACCATCGCTCACCCCGGAACTGACGAATATCATGAACAGCGAGAACGGGGCGAGGAGGCCGTAGTAGATACCGACCCTCTCGGCACCGAGCCATCGATACAGGACCGGTGTGGTGAAGAGTCCGATGAAGAGCGTGAGCACCTTCGCTCCTGCAACGGACAGAAATCCATTCGAGATGCTTCGGTCCATTACTGTCTGTTACGGTCGTGTTGGTTGTCCAAATACTTTCCCGCTCGGGAACGGATGATTTTCCTGCACATTCTCCTCTCACAAGCATAGTTCGCGGAGAATGTACGGGACCGGATTCGAACAATGCCGAGACGTTCCTGCTCACTCCACTTCGTTCCGTTGCGCGGGCGTCCGACTCGTCTAATTCGAATTCGCTCTTTGGAATTTTCATCACTCGGACCGAGGCGAGCACCCGCAGAGCGGGCGCTCGCCGGGTAGTCGTGATGAAAATGTGCGGGACCGGATTCGAACCACACTCGGACGGTTCTGCTCGCTCACATTCGTTCGCTGCGCGGACTGCGTCCGATCTACCTCGAATCCGTTGGACACATCCTCCGCTCACGACCGTAGTTCGCGGAGAATGTGCGGGACCGGATTCGAACCGGCGGACCTCTACAGGACAGCGTCCTAAGCGCTGCGCCGTTGGCCTAGCTTGGCTACCCGCACGCAGTGTGGCTTTTTCATGTGCCGAATAAGAACCTATCGTTCTCGTCGGACGAGCGTTTATTACCGATGGCGAGCAATTTCTCCTCGTGTATCGGGCACGTGACCAAGTCGAAAACCAAGCGTGGCTTGCCGAACTCCAACAGGCTGCCGACCGTCTCGAACTCGAAACCGGCGCTCGCTCGCGGGCGGCGGACCTCTTTCTCTCGACCGTCTCGGCCGCTGACGACCCCGAAGAGCGCTCGAAGCGTGCAGTCGCGGCAGCCAGTCTGTACGCCGGTTCGCTCATCGAAGGCGACCAGCGGTCACAGCAGGTCGTGGCGGACGCAATGGATGTCTCACGACTGACGATTCAACAGCGCTGGAAATCGATTCTGGAAGAAGCCGGACTGCAACCGCCGTCGTGGTAGGTCAGTCCCGAACGTCGTAGTAATCCGCTGAAAATTCAGTTGCGCCTGTCGCAGCCAGGGGTTAGATTCCCGTGTTCGTCGATTTCCCCGGCGACGATTCGCGTGCTAGAGATGATATCGCCGTCCTCGGCTTCGACGTGGGGGACGACGACGATTTCGAGCGGGTCGAATCCGTTCTCGGTACGAAGTTCGTTGATTCGCTTCCCGCCGTCTTTCGTTTCAGGGGAGACGATGAGTGCGTCGAACTGCGCTTCGGTGGCGATTCCCGTCGGTTCAGTGAGTTTTCGAACCTCGAACTCGCGGTTGTGTTCCTCGGCAAAGTCGCGTAGCTCGGCTTCCAGGTCGGCGTTTCGCTCCTCGAACGAGCGGACGTGTCGTTCAACGTTCCGAGTCGCCGGAGCGAGGTCGTCGCTCGTCAACCCGACGGTGACGTCACCCAATTCGAACGCCCGCTCAAACAACGCCCGGTGTCCATCATGAACCGGGTCAAACGTCCCACCCAACGCAACGTCCATACCCCGGCGAATGGTTCCGCGTGGTTTATCACCTTCGGAATGCGGCGACATCGTCGAACTGGCGTGTTTTAAAGTCAATGAGAAATCATGTCGGCGAATAACGGGCGAGTTTTCCGGATTTCATCGTCTTTGTTCGGTGGACCGGCTTGTTGGGGGCACAAATGGCCTCTTTCGACTAAATTCTCTATCGCAGGCGAAACGTGATTCTTAAGGGCCGAACGGGTGTCGTTTCGTGTATGAGTGACGAACAAGAAGAAGCTGTAACAGAGGAAGAAGAAACCGAGGAAGAAACACAGCCGGAAGACGGACTGCAGGAAGGCAACTTCATCAGTCTCGATTACACCGCACGAACCGTCGAGGGCGAAGACCTCGTCGATACGACCAGCGAAGAGGTCGCCGAAGAGGAAGGCATCGAGGCGGAAGACCGCGAGTTCGGCCCGCGAACCATCGTTCTCGGTGCTGGCCACATCTTCGAGGACGTCGAAGAAGACATCTACGGGAAGGAAGCCGGCGACGAGGGAACCGTCACTGTCGAGCAAGCGTTCGGCGAGTACGACAACGAACAAGTCCGCACGGTCAGCGCCGACAAGATAGGGGAAGACGACCGCTACCCCGGTGCGAACGTCAATGTCGATGGCCAGCAGGGCTACGTCGAGACCATCATCGGCGGCCGCGCACGCGTTGACTTCAACCACCCGCTCGCCGGCGAGGACATCGAATACGACTACGAAATCGTCGAAGAAGTCGAGGACGCAGAGGAGAAGGCGAAAGGTCTCTTCTCGATGTACATCGACGCCGACCTCGACATGTGGATTCAGACGGACGAGGTCGAAGAGGAAGTCGAGGACGAAGACGGCGAGACCGAAACCGAGACGGTCGAGAAGGAAACCCTCTACATCGAGGCGACGCCGCAGCTGTCGATGAACCAGCAGTGGATGTTCCAGAAACAGCAGATAGCACAGGACGTCATCGACCGCCTCGACCTCGACCGTGTCATCGTGCAGGAGACCATCGACGGCTCCGGTGCCGGCATGATGGGCGGCATGGGTGGAATGGGCGGCATGGGCGGTGCCGACCTCGAAGAAGCCCTCGAAGACGTCGACATCGACGAGGACGAACTCGTCGAAGAACTCGAAGAGGAAGAGCCGAAGCCGAAGAAGCCGAAGAAGCCGAAGAAGTCGAAGAGTAATCGAGCTCCTCGATTCGAATCGAACCGATTCGATTTTTTCCACCGACCGTGAGCTTCGGGTATGCACTCCCCGACGCGACTCTTTCATCTCCATTTCAACACACCCGACGTGAGCCGTGCGGAGACCGAACTCCACGCGCACGGACTGCTGCCCTCCCGGCGATTCGGGCAGGTCGATGGCGAGTTCCACGCGCTCGACGCGGCGGCTCCGATTCCGGATGGCTTTCGTCTCCGCCTCCAGAACGCCCAGCGGGGCTACGTGAACGTCACGATAGCACCGGGACGAAAGCCGCATTTCGACCATCTCGGTCTGTGTACGACCGCGTTCGACGCGATTTGTGACCGTGCGACAGCGGCAGGCTGGTCGGTCCGGGACCGCGACGGACGCCGAACGTTCATCATGACGCCGTGGGGGTTCCGTGTCGAACTCCACCCGGACGGGAGCGACGTAGAAACGGACCTCGGCTCGTGGGACGACGGCCATTTCGAGCGGGTCGAACTCACCGTTCCGGACGTAGACGCGGACGAGCAGTTTCGACGCATCTTCGGCGACGTTCCGGGGCTTGCGTTTCGAGAGGATGACGAGGTTCGGGTTCCGGCGTTCGAACTCGGCGGGGCGGCGTTTCCGGGTGGAAAAATCGCAAAAACCGAGAGGATTCTGTAACTAACGCGATGACGGCGACGGTTTGTTTCTCGTTCGTCCGGTCTCGGATCTGATGCTCCGGGCCGACCAGCTACCGGCGTTCGCATGCCGAACGACGCCCGAATCGACGCTCGCGTTCTCGATGACGATGTCCGGTCGTGGCTTCGAATCCGGGTTCGTCACGGCCGGGTCGACCTGCGGTTTCTTCGACCGGTTCGGTACCGTGACGTCGGCCGTGGACAGCGTCGTCACGTTCAGCGTGTCGAGGGCCGCGCCTTCGACGGTGAGGTTCGCCAGTACGTGGCGTTTGATGACGCGATTTTTCACGCCGGGATCGAACAGATCACCGCCCGGAACGTTCCAGATAGAGCGGTTTCGGATGACGATTCTGTCTACACTCACGTTTTTTAGTGTTCCATTTTGGATGTGTACCGTCGAAATCGAGACGTTGTGCAGAGTGACGTTTTTCTTGGTCGTGCCCTTGGTGTGTAGCGTCCCAACGTGTACCGTGTTGATAGTCGCGTTGTCCACCGTCGTGTTCCGGAGCGCCCACGTCCTGACGGTCACGTTCTTGATGGAAACTTTGTAGTTGCCGACTTGGACCGCCGACAGCACGCTCGGAGACGTGTTGGTTGCGACCGACGTGCTGGTTGCCGTACTGACTGCGATAGCCGCACCGCCCGAGACGACGAGGAGAAGCGAGAAGACGAGTGCGAGATATCTGCCGATTCGGGTTCCCATACCGGGAAGCATTTCGAGCGACGGCATAAACCGGCCCGACCGTTCGTACCAGTTCGGCCCGTTAAGCCGCCGTTTCCTACTTTACGCTGATATGTGCGGCGAGGTCGTCGCGGAGTATCGTCTCACAGTACCCACACCGAACGCCGTCGGGGAGCACTTCGAACTTCGATTCCACCGGTTCGTCCTCCGTCGAGATGCAGTTGCTGTTCGGGCAGGAGAGGATGCCGGTGACGTATTCGGGTCGCTCCAAGCGATGCTTTTCCGCGACTTCGTACTCGCGGATGATGTTGATACTCGCGTCGGGGGCGATGAGGGAAAGCACGTCCACCTCGTTCTGGCTCAACTCCATCCCTTCTACCTTCACGATGTCCTTTCGTCCGACCCGGTCGCTGGGAACGTTCATTCCGACGCTCACTTCCTCGCCGTCGGCACCGTCGATGCCAAGGATGGCGAGGACGTTAAGCGCCTGTCCGGCGCGGATGTGGTCGATAACGGTGCCGTTTCGAATCTTACTGACGCGGAGTTCGTGGTCGCTCATTGGTCCTCCAGCATGGAATCTAGCAGTGCCATCCGCACTGGGATTCCGTTGTGTGCCTGTTCGAAGTATTTCGCGTAGTCGGTGTCGTCTACCTCGGGCGCGATTTCGTCCACGCGTGGAAGCGGGTGCATGATGGTCAAATCGTCGCGCGCGTCTTCGAGCGTGTCGAGGTCTATCTGATAGTCGCCCGCGACGGCGCGATACTCGTTCTCGTCGGGGAAGCGCTCGCGCTGGATGCGTGTGACGTAGAGCACGTCCAAGTTCGGGAGGATAGCCTCGATGTCCGTGTGCTCGCGAACGCTCGCACCCGCCTCGTGCAGGTCGTAGCGGACGCTTCGGGGAAGTTTGAGGCTCCCCGGACTGATGAAGTGCTGGCGGGCGTCGAAGTTCGTCAGCGCGTAGGCGAGCGAATGAACCGTCCGACCGTACTTCAGGTCGCCCATGATGCCGATGGTGAGGTCGTCCAGTCCCGCGTTCTCACGAATCGTGTACAGGTCGAGCAGGGTTTGTGTCGGGTGGTGGCCCGCTCCGTCGCCCGCGTTCAGGAGCGGGACATCCACGAACTCGCTCACCATCTTCGCCGCGCCCTGACTCGGGTGGCGCAACACGAGCGCGTCGGCGTATCCCTCGATGACGCGGGTCGTGTCGGCGAGGCTCTCGCCCTTCTTTACGCTCGACGATTCGACGGACCCCATGTCCACGATGTCGCCACCGAGGCGTTTGATGGACGTTTCGAAACTCATCTTCGTGCGGGTGCTCGGTTCGTAAAATAGCAGCCCGAGTAGCTTTCCCGCGTGTCGGTCCGCGAACGCTGTCGGGTCCGCGTCGATTTCGGCGGCGCGGTCGAGAACGTCTTCGATGTCCTGCCGCGTTAGTTGTTTTGTGTCGATAAGGTGGTCGTGCCGCATCATTCGAACAGGGGTCGTCACGCGCCTTGAAAGGTGCGGGTCTTCCCCGGACATTTAAACCAGATGACGGAACCAAATCCGCCATGCTCGCTATCGCCGGTGGCAAAGGTGGCTGTGGGAAGACGACGACGACGCTCGGTCTCGCAGGTGCACTCGGCAGGATGCGCCGGTCGGTTCTCGCCACGGACGCCGACGTGGATATGCCCGACTTGCATCTGCTCGCGGACGTCGAACCGACCCCGAATCTCGGCGCAGTCGCGGCGGGGGAGAACGTCGAAACCGCCACGCATCCGCCGCCGAAGCTCTCCGGCGTTGGAATCGTGCCTGCCCCACAGTCGATGGGCAAGCGCGTGCCCCTGTCCGGTGCACTCCCGCAACTCGTCGGCACTGCTGACCACGTTCTCGTGGACTGTCCAGCAGGTGCGGGACCGGACGCGGCGACGCCGCTCCGTATTGCGGACCACGTCCTGCTGGTGACGACGCCCGACCCGGCGTGTCTCCGCGATGCAGCCAAGACTGCCGAGATGGCGCGCGCGCTCGGAACGACCATCATCGGTGTCGTCCTCACCCGGTCCGACCATCCCCTGCCGAAGGTCGAGCGCTTGCTCGGCAGTCCAGTGCTCGCGTCGATTCCGAACGGCGGTGTTGCGGTTCTTGCCGACGAATCGGTCGTTCGGGCGTACGACCGCCTCGCGTCGGTACTCCTGTCCAAACACTTATGAACGATGTTGGAGTTGTCATGCCTATGGCAGAGCGGCTCTCGACCGGTATTCCGGTCCTCGACAGGAAAATCGACGGCGGCATCCCGGCGGGGAGTACCGTCGCGCTCTGTGCGCCACCGGCCAGTCAGGCCGAACTCCTGTTGTCGGAGTTCACCGAGAGTCGCCCCACGCTGTATCTGACCACCGACCGCGACGAGGAGACAGTCAGCGCGGAATTTCGACGGCAGAACAATCGCCGGACACCCGAGGTCCGATACATTCCCGGCGACGCACCACTGGACCACGCACGGCGGCTGTTCCAGCGACTTCGGAGTGATTCGACGCTCATCATCGACCCGATGAACCTACTGGAACACGAGGACCCGACGCGCTATCGGAATTTCTTGCATGACTTGCAGGCACACCTCCGCGGGACCGACAGCCTCGCGCTCCTCCACTGCTTGGATGGCCGGAGCGTCCCCGACCAGCGCGACATCACTGAACACGCCGTCGACGTCGTGTTCCAACTCCGCACCGATATTTCGGGTGACCGCGTCGAGAACCGACTCGCCGTGCCAAAGTTCCGTGGTGGCCGGGCGCTCCCCGAAACCATCAAACTCGAACTCACCGAGTCGGTGGCCATCGACACCAGTCGAGATATCGCGTGAAAGCGTGAAAACGAATTTTCCTCTATCGACGCTGGTCGAACCGTCGCATCTGCTCGCGGTGGAGTGTAACAATCATGTCCGAGAGGACGCCGAACATCAGCAGTTGGAGGCCAAAGATGATGGCCACACCGGCCACGATTGCGAGCACTTCGTGGGAGATGTGGCGTGTCACCCACTCGACACCGACGTACACACCGAGAACCAGGCCGAAGAGACCGCTGACGAACCCCATGCTTCCGAAATAGAAGAGCGGGTTGTTCGTTTTGGCGAGTTGGTACAGCGTCATGATGATGTCCCCACCGTCCCACACCGGGTGGAGGTTCGTCTCCGAATCGTCCGGTCGCTCCTCGTACTGAATCGGGACGACGATGGTCGGGACACTGTGTTTGACACATTCGACGGCGAGTTCGGTTTCGACGCCGAACCCGTCCGAGGTGAGATACGCCCGCTCAGCCGACCGGCGGCTGAACGCACGATACCCACTGAGGATGTCCTTGAGATCCGTTCCGTGAATCACTGCGAACGCACGGTTGATGATGTGGTTGCCGAAGTGATTTAGTCGCGGCATCGACCCGTCATCCATCGCCGCGAATCGGTTGCCGATGACGTGGTCGTATCCCTCATCGAGCGGCGCCAGCATCGCATCTGCATCCTCGGGTTTGTACGTCCCGTCGCCATCCAGCATCAGCACGTATTCGCTTTCGATGTGATCCAATCCTTCGCGGACGGCTTGTCCCTTACCGACCCCACTCTGCTCAATGACGCGTGCGCCGTGATCCGTCGCAATCTCGCGCGTCCCGTCGTCCGAGTTCCCGTCAACCACGAGGACGTTCGAAAATCCCTGTTCGCGGAAGCCACCGATAACCTCGGCAATCGTCTCGGCTTCGTTCAACGTCGGGATGAGCACGCACACGTCCTCTCTATCGGGCATCGTCGTGAGATGAACACCGGGGGGGTAAAAGCCCAACCCTTTGACTCTAACACCGAAGAGCGGGATACAGACAACGGAAATAAGTTGTCAGTAGAACTGTCTGTGTGACTCCTCGATTGCGAGTCGCGAGTGGGCAGAAGCGTTCAAAGTCGTCTTCTGCACGCCACTTCCTTCAGACCGCCCTGCTAACCGCGATAGTATGCGTTGCCGGAGACGACGACTGTTTCCGAGGACGTGACGCCGGGAGACGTCCGGGATGGTCGTTGCGCGGCGACGACACCACGTTTGAGGGTCGCCCACTTCAGGAGGACGAATCCAGCGACGATGACGAGGAAGCCCGAAATCGTCGCGTTCGTAATCGGCTCTCCCAGCAGGAGCCAGCCGAAGAGGGAGGCGGCCACTGGGACGACGTAGTTGACGAGGTTGACTTCGTTCGCGCCGAGTCGCGCCAACAGGTCGAAGTAGATGAGGTAGCCGCCGATGCTGGCGACGACGGCCAGATAGACGACGGAGGCGATAGCTGTCCGGGTGAGCGAGACGGACGGCACTCCGCGGATGGCGGCGCTCGTCGCGTGGAGGACGAACGCGCCGATGGTCATCATCCACGCCTGTTGGGTCAGCGCCGGGAGGGTCGTCTGCAACCGCTGGGTTAGCACCGACGCGAACGCGAAGATGAGCGCCGCGACGAACAGCAGGGCAATCCCGACCGTTGAACCACCGAGCGAGGTTGGGTCGGCGACGACGAGCACGCCGACCAGCGCGAGCAGGACGCCGGCTATTTCGAGCGCGTTGAACCGCTCGTTCGGCAGAAGCGCCAGCGCGAACAGCGGCGTGACGACGGGTTTCAGGCTGAGAATGACCGCGCCGACGCCGCTCGTGACGTACTGCTGGCCGGTGAAAATGAGCGCGAGGTAGGCCCCGAACATGAACGTCCCGCCGATGCCGACGAGCGCCCAGTCATTTCGTGCCCGTGGCCGCCACTGGAAATCACCGTTTCGCACGCTGAGTCCGGCGACGACAGCCAGTAGCGCCGCACCTGCGATGTCGTATCGGAATGCCGCGAACAGCACGGGCGGGAGCGCGTGCAGGCCGGTTTCGATGGCGACGAACGACGAACCCCAAATCACTGCGAGTAGGACGAACAGCACCGAATTTCGATATTGTAACCGAGTCATGGAAGATTGAACACCTGTAGTCAGTTGGTGGCGCTGGTAGTGTGCGGGGATACTTGAAAATTCTCGAAGGCACGATATCACGCCCCACATTCAGGAAATTCGATTTGAGACCGTTATATTCTTCCAGAAATCCTTTGGTGGTGCACAACCAGTCACCGGCATGGCAGACACACGGACGGGCGCGGCGTTGTTCACCGACGCGCTCGAATCCTACGGCGTTCGACACGTGTTCGGCAACCCCGGAACGACCGAACTCCCGGTCATGAAAGCGCTGGGGGAGAGCGAACTGGAGTACGTCCTCGCGCCCCACGAGGACATCGCAGTCGGGATGGCGGCGGGGTATGCGAGTACGAAGAATTATCGGGCCAACGAAAACGAAAATGGCAGTCCGGTCGGCGTCATCAACCTCCACGTCGCACCGGGTGTCGCCCACGGGTTGGGCAACCTCTACGGTGCGTCGGTAACGGGGGCACCGCTCGTCGTGACGGCCGGGGCGCACAGCCTCGATTTCCGCCACGAGGAGCCCATCCTCTCGGGAGACGTGCTCGCCATGACCGACCAGTTCACGAAGTGGAGCGCGGAGGTGACGGACGTAGACACCCTCCCGACGATGCTCCGGCGGGCGTTCCGCGTGGCACAGACGCCGCCGACGGGACCGGTCTTCCTCTCGCTCCCGCTGGATGTGATGATGGCCGAGACCGATGCCGAACCCGAGCGATTGGGGCGGATTCAGAACCCCGGCGCTGGCGACCCGGCCGCAATCGCACGAGCGGCCGACTTGCTCGAAGCGGCCGACGACCCAATCATCGTCGTCGGTGACCACATCCCGCGACACAACGCGTACTCCGGGACGGATTCGCTTGACGCCGCCGTCCGGTTGGCGGAAGCGACTGGCGCGCGCGTTCACGCTGAAATTCTGGCCTGCGAGGTGGATTTCCCGGGCAGCCACGACCAGTGGGTGTCCCACATCCCGCCGGACGAGAGCATCGCCGCCGCGACGATGAACAGCGACACCGTCGTCTTCGCTGGATGCTCGACTAATACAACGCTCACGCGCCATGACAGCGACCTCGTGCCCGAGAGTGCTACCATCATCGACCTGAACGACGAACCGTGGCAGGTCGGCAAGAACACGCCCGCGGACGTTGCCGTGACGGGTGATTTGGGTCTCGTGATGGACGAACTCGCCGAGGCAATCGAACTGGACGAGGACGAACTCTCCGGACGGTTGGAGCGCGTCGCGCAGTTCAAGGAGTTTGCACAACAGCAGATGGCGTCCATGGGGGAAGGAAACGATTCCGATGACCCGCGTGCTTCGAAAGCCCAACTCGTGGATACGCTTCGCGACACGCTCTCGGACCCGTACATCGTGGACGAGGGTGTCACCGCGAAGTACGCCATGCTCCTGCGTTGGCCCTTCGAGCGGGAAGCCTACATCTCAAACAAAGGTGGCGGTCTCGGTTACGGCTTACCGGCGTCAATCGGGGCCGCGATGGCGGAAGCCGAGCGGGATGACCCACGACAGGTCGTCGGCTTCGTCGGCGACGGGTCGTACCTCTACTACCCGCACACGCTCTATTCGGCGGCGCGCTACGACGTAGACCTGACCGTCGTCGTCTCCGACAACCGTAACTACCGCATCCTGAAGGACAACACGCTGAAACTGTTCGGCGGAACGGATCCGGATCACGAATACGTCGGCATGGATTTCGAACCGCCGGTCGACATCCCGAAAAACGCCGAGAGTCACGGCGCACGTGGCTATCTGGTAGAATCACCTGACGCCATCGCGGAAACGCTGGAGACGGCGTTGGCCGAGGACGGCCCGAGCGTCGTGGACGTGCTTGTTCACGACTGAGACGACTCGCTCTTTATAAACTCCCGAAACACGTCCCGGTCGGTCGGTTCGGAATGGAGTTCGATGAAGCCCCGGTCGGTGAATACCTGCTTCCAGTTTCGAAAGTAGAGCGGAAACTCGCCGTGAACTACGTTCACAGCGGTTTCCGATGATTTTTCGTCATCAGCATTCTCCTCGTTTTCCACCGTGATGAGGCGGTTAGCGGTTATGCGCTCGAATTCGTCGAACACCTTCTCGCCGGGGTGAACGTGCTGGAGGGTCTCGACGGAGAACACGACGTCGAACTGGTCGTCATCGAACTCGGAGACGGTCTCCTCGATGGAATCGATGTAGAACGTCCCGTCCGCGGCGAGTTCCGGATAGTTTTCCTCCATCACCGAAAGCGCCTCGTCGTTGATTTCGATGCCGTGGAGGTTTTCGTAGCCCCCATCGTGGAGGTGTGCGAGGTGGCGACCCGAACTACAACCGAGTTCGAGAATCGCCGCATCCGATGTAACGGCGGAATCGAGGCGAGCGCGGAGCAACTCGCTCGTCTCGTTCGGCCCGTAGTAGGCGTAGTAGTCCGGCGAGTACTCTCCCGACCGTTCTGCCCACTGTTGGCGGACGCTGTTGGGGTCCATTCACCGCTCTACAATCTCCACCCGTAAAACCTCGATTATCCTTCTCGGCGATACGAGAAAATTTCCCCTCCAATTCCGATGCCGATATCGTTTTATCACCTTATATCGTTTTCATTGGTATGGATTTGCGTGGGAAGTGGCAGAACGGCACACGTGCGTCCGAAGCGAACTGCCCTCCAACCGGAATACATAGCACCGTGATTAGCTGGCAACTCGGCGACCATCTTGCGAACTGCGACAACGTTTCGCGGGTGACCAAAACGACCGACACGGGACAGCGAAAAACGGTGTACGACCTCACCGAGGAAACGTATCTCGTGCGCACACGAACCCCAGTTGGGCGCGAGCGCTATCGGGAAGTGCCGAAACGCGATTTGGATTTCTAACTCAGTTTTCGACCCGGCCACCATCGACCGTCTCGGGGAACATCTTGCCCGGATTGAGCGTGTCGTTCGGGTCGAGCGCGCGTTTGATTCGACGCATGGCATCGACGCTCTCCGCGCCGTGTTCCAGTTCGAGGTACTCGCGTTTTCCGCGCCCGATGCCGTGTTCGCCCGTACAGGTGCCACCCCACTCGATGGCCGTGTGGATGATTTCGGTTTGGGCTTCTTTCGCGCGTTCGACGTGCTCGGGGTCGGATTCGTCTACCAGGACCGAGTAGTGTAGATTGCCATCTCCAGCGTGGCCGAAGCATGGAATCAACAGGTCGTACTCGTCGGCAAGTCGGCGAACGAGCCGAACCATGTCGGGGTATTTGCTGATAGGGACCGTCACGTCACCCAGATGCAGCGGCGAAAGGTCGAGGTCGTAGGAATCGACCGCGAAAGCCATCTCACGCCTGATTTGCCACAGTTCGTCCATCTCTTCCCCTTCCGCAATCTCGAACTGGGAGACGTCGTGGGCTTCGAACACCGACCGACAGAACTCGATTTCGTCCTCGATGCCGTGATTCGCGTGAAACTCGACGAACACCATCGGCACGTCGGGGAGCGACGACCCGGTGTAGGCGTTCGCCATCGTCGCGCTCGTCTCGTCCACGAGTTCGATTTTCGCCACGTCCACGCCCGACCGAACCGCGTCGGAAATCCCGTCCACGGCATCCGAGAGGGAGTCGAAGACTGCACGGCCGCCGCGCATCTGCTGGGGACGCCCGGCGAGTTCGAGGGTCGCCCGAGTCACGACGGCGAGCGTCCCCTCACAGCCGACGATGAGGTCTTTGAGGTTGTAGCCGCTCGACGTTTTGACCGCCTTGCTTCCCGCCGTGATGACCGACCCGTCCGCAAGAACGGCTTCGAGTTCGAGTATCCAATCGTGAACTTCGCCGTACTTCACCGTCTTCATCCCGCTGGCATCGTTGGCTATCATCCCGCCAATCGTCGAAATGTCGCCTGACGACGGCAGCGGCGGGAAGAACAGTCCATGTTTGGCGACGGTTTCGTCCACGTCCTTGCCCAAAATCCCCGGCTCGACATCCACCTGGAAGTCGTCGGGGCGAACCTCCAGTACGGAATCCATCCGCGTCATGTCGAGGCTGATACCGCCCCGGGTCGGTGCTGCGTTGCCTTCCAACCCCGTCCCGGCGGCGAACGGTGTCACGGGAACGCCCCGTTCGTCAGCCGCGGCAAGTAGCGTCGAAACCTCGTCGGTCGATTCCGGCCAGACGACCGCGTCCGGTTCTACTTCGTCCGTTTCCATCGTTCCCCAATCGCCCGCGTGCCCGGCCCGGTGTGAGTCTCCAAAGGAAACTCGGTCGGCGGGAAGTGGCAAGTCGCGCAGGAACGAACAATCGTGCGCCATGCGGTAGCACTCGTCGCGCGATGAAATAAAGCTGTTCGAGCGGTCTCCCCTACCCATCCAATTTCTTGATGACCTTCGCCGGATTGCCGCCCACCACGACGTTATCCGAAACGTCGTCGGTGACGACTGCACCGGAGGCAATCACTGCGTCGTCGCCGATTTCGATGCCCGGATTGATGATGGCCCCTCCACCGACCCAAACGTTGTTCCCGAGAGTCACGGGTTTGCCGTACTCCGGACCCTCGACGCGCGTTTCCGCATCGAGCGGGTGAGTGGCCGTGTAGATGTGGACACCCGGCCCGAGCCAACAGTTGCCCCCTATCTCGACCGGGCACACGTCCAAAATCACGCAGTCAAAGTTGGCGTAGAAGCCGTCGCCAACGTGGATGTTGTCGCCGTAGTCACACCGGAACGGCGGTTCGATATGCGGGGAGTCACCCACGGACCCGAACAGTTCCCGAACCAGCGACTCCCGCTTTTCCATCTCCGTTTCACCCGTCCCATTGAACTGCCGCGTGAGTCGCCTCGCTCGCCGTCGCCCAGCGACCAGTTCGGGGTCCGATGGGTCGTACAGCTCGCCCGTCAACATCTTTTCTTTCTCGGAGACCATCGTATGGCGGTTTACAGTCCCGACTCAAATAGGTCGGTGTCGCCGTCGGTGTCACCGCCGTTGTCGAAATCAATTCCCTCTCGCCGCCCATCCAAGATCGAAAATCGCTCGTCGCGCCGCCGTTCCAGCCAGTAGAGGAGTCGTTCAGCCCAGACGAGCTTTTTTCGCTTCATCGCTCCCACGTCGGGGTCGTCGAAATCCCATCCGAGAAAGACGAGTTCGCCCGCGTCGAACTCGTCGGCGAGAAACGCCGCCCTGTCTCCGTCCGTGAACCCGCCGAAGTTTGCGACCGGACCGTGCGGTTCGGCCTGCGTCGTCGCGAGGACGTTGGCGGCGTCGAACGTCGGAACGTACTCGCGGATTGCGGGAATGTTGTCACCGTGTGCGTGCGCCGCGACCGGAATCCCTCGTTCGGTCAATTTCCGCGCTGTCTCGGGATTTTTGTCGAGGTCCGTCACCATACAGTCCACGTCGATTCCTGCATCGAGAAGAACGTCTGCGGCCATCGAGGCCGCAATAACGAACTCCGCCTTCCGCGCCGTGTCGAGTTCGTCGGCGAGCGATGGCCCTGCCCCAGCGATTGCGACGGTGCTTCCGGCAATAGTGTCGAACCGCGCGCGGTCGAACGGGACCGTACGGTCGGCGAGGATGTCGCGGGCGCGTTCATCTCCCTCCCGTGGAAATCCGAAATCGGCGAGAATGGCGCGATAGACGGGGTCCCACTCGGCAAACTTCATTGCCGTTCTCGTCCGAATGCGTGCCCGATAATCGCGGCATCACGGGTTTCGGCCACGTCGTGTGTTCGAATCACGTCTGCCCCCCGCTCGACTGCCAATGAAGTTGCCGCGAGACTGGCTGGAAGTCGGCCGTCGGTCTCCCTGCTCACGACTTCCCCCAAGAAGTTCTTCCGGTTGATGGAGACCAAAATGGGTCTTCCCAGTTCTCGAAATTCGCCAAGGCGATGGAACGTCTCACGGTCGTCAGCCAGCGTCTTCGCCTCGCTCCAGCCACCGAATGCGGGGTCGAGAATGGTCTGTTCCGTCAGGGGTTCGGCCGCGAGCGCGTCGTAAATGTCGTCCACGCGCTCGATTGCGCCGGGGCGAGTCAGGTCCGGCGGACTCGCCATCTTCACGACGGCAGCGTCGTGGCGCTCACAGACCGTTGCCATCTTTGGGTCCGCGAAGCCACAGATATCGTTGACCATGTCGAAGCCACCCGACAGCGCCGCGTCCGCCACGTCGGCATACCGGGTTTCGATGGAGAAGACGGGGTTTCCCTCGACATGTTCGATAGTTTCGAGGGCAACGTCGAGACGGTCGAGTTCCTCTTCCGCCGAGAGCACGTCGAAGCGTTTGTTCGCCGATTCGAGACCGACATCCACGATATCCGCCCCTTCTGCGACGAGTTCCGTGTCCACGTACGCTGCGGCGTCAGCGGGGTCGTCGTACACGCTCGGGTCGTATGGCGATTCCTCGCTGACGTTCAACACACCCATGATTCGCGGCGGGTGTTCCGGCCCGATTCCGAGTCCCGCGGCGGAAACGTTCTGCATAGTCGAACCTGGAGAAGCGAACGGATAAAAATCGGCCCTTTCAGTGCAGGTCAGCCGCTGTGATGTCGTCGCTCCAGTAGAGGTCGCCGTCGTATTTTATCGGCATCGACTCTTCTCGTAGCACTTCGTCGAGCATGTCGGCCGTCAAGGTGATCTCATCGATACAGCTCGATTGGAGGTATTGTTTGGTACTGTCCCCCAGTATCACCCCAACCGTCAAACCGGCACTGTGCCGTGGCGAATGGAACGGTTTGAGCCGAACCGAGTAACCACTGTCGGGACCCGAATCGATGAACAGCATCGGCGTAATTCTCGAAAACGGTTGTGAGAGGGTAGCGCTGCCGTCCCCGATGACGACGTACTGGTCGCCAGACAACGTCTCGGACTGGGCGATGGAAAGCGCACTCCGGAACGAGAGTCCGGACCCGAGTCCGCGCGCGAGCAGACAGCCGATTTTCGTCGCCGGTTCGTTGGACACGTCCGATAGGGTTGCGACACCAACCCGGCAACCTTTTTCGACCAATGTTGCGCTCTGTTCGTACGACCGACAGGCGTTGAGCAGGAACGATTCGACGTTCACCGTGTCCAACGTGCGCGTGTCGAGGACACCATCAGTACACTCGATACCGCTGTGGTTGACGTGGCCGATATAATGCAGATAATCGATGTCGCTGCCGAACACGGTACGGAGTTCTTCGACCGTCAAATCGTAGGCGATATTGACCTCGTGGCGGGTCGTATCCCGAAAGTTGTACTGTTCGCGCACCTTTCCCTCATCCCTCATGCTCGTGTCGTTGCAGACGATTTGAACACGAATCGTCGAGCGTTCCGACGGACTGTACTCGACACGACGACGATAGCTCTCGACCGTTGCCTTGTTGCCGCCGACGGGAACACCGTCACCGACCCAAACCAGATTCTTCGCTGTCGCCGGTTGAGGGCTGATGGCCAGCGTCTCGTGCTCCGACTCGGATGCAGTCTGAACGCTTCGACAGAAATCGGTGATTTCCGGGAGTTGTGCCGTCTGCTGGACGCGAGTAGTCGGGATGGGGCAGCGAACCAACGAGAGTTCGTCCGCGATGAACGGGAGCGTCTCGACGTTCGCTTCGGATGGGACCACGTCGGTCATCAGGTTCCACTTGGGGAGAGACGGTTCGATGACATCGAACGGAACGTCGAGGTAGGCGTCTACCTGCTCGGCCAACGACCGTTCGTACAGTTCGGAGCAGTCGAACTCCAAGAACGGTTCGACATCTTTGCGTTCCTGTACTGGGACATCGTACGTGCCTTCTTCGCGGATGATACAGTCCAGAAAGAAGAGATGCTGAAACACGCGGGACAGTTCGTCTTCGACCCCGTCGAACCCACCCGTTCCGTCTAGCGGATACTGTCGATTCGGCGTTTCGAGCCGCGGGGCGTCGCTGGGAACTATCTTTGCACTCAGATAGTACGCGAGCGGCGTGGCAGCGTAAACGTACTTTCGTTCCGGAGGGAGCAGTAACCGAATCCCCGTTTCGGGACGAACGATGTTCGAGGGGGCAGAGAACTCGTCACCGCGTTCGATGAGCGGTGGATGGCCACGAAGCGTGGGAAACGAGCGTTCGGGCCGGAGTGTTTTGAGCGCGGACCCAAACAGCGAAACGGCGCGCATCACGTCTTCCACGTCGTCGGTGACGGTAATCGTCCCAGCGGGCGATTCGCTGTAGGACCGACAGCCGATGGAAATCGTCCGTTCGTCGTCCAGTTCGATGGCAACGGTCCCGCCTCGTTCCCGAATACAGAGCGGGCAGTCGAAGTGGATGTATATCTTCATCGGGGACGTTGGGATTTCAAGGAATTTGACCAGTTGTTCTGAGTCCCATTCCCCATCGTACGGATTGACACGGGTGGAGATGACGCCGTTCGAATCCCAGACGTTGAAATCGATTCGTTCCGGAATTTCCAGCAGACTCGTCCGAAATTCGACTGCCGAGTCGATTGGGGCGGGGAAATCGTCCACATCGCCGCGTTGGAGCGAGACGCACGATGGTGTATGGAAGACGAAACTACCCTTGTCAATGGGGTCCCAGATTCGAATTCCCGGTGTATCCAGGTTCGATTCGAACACGGGAGCGTTCGGATTCGTTCGTTCGTCGTGACTCATAGGCGAACCCAGTTTGTCGTCTGGTCGTACTCCGGAATGTGCCAGCGCTGTTCCGGAACGAGACCGTTCGTCTGGCGGAGTTCGACGCGCGCGTCGAACAACGGCGTCAACTCCTGGACAACCGGATTGGAAGTCGGAACCGGGAGATGGTAATGTGCCATTCCGGAAACGCCACGGACGAGCGCCATGACGGTCCGGAGGAATCGTTCGACCGTTTCCTGTTCGTACCGTTCGAGCGGTTTGATGAGCGAGTCGAACGAAAGTCGGAGTTCCGATGGGCCTAACCCCTCCGCCCACTCGTCGAAGAAACTGACGGCAGTGATGATGTCGCTCCGTAGTTCACGAATCGAATCCTCGGAGGAAGTCGTCAGTCGCGGTACGGGCGGCGCAGTCATTGACCCAGAAGCCGACCGCTCGTTATCCCCCCAATCGATGACCCACACGTCCGAGTCGTCCGCGTTCGCTCCCCCGGGAAGTTTCGAGTTCGCGTACTGTGCCGTCGTGTCAGCCAGGACAAGAACCCGTTTTCGCTCCTCGGTGGACGCGCCGAGCAGTTGCATCGTCGTCCGGTTCGTCGTCGTTTCAGAAACCCGGCCGGTGACGAGAATGTTACACCCTTGGTGTTTAAAATCGGCGAGTACGTCGCTGAACTCCCGCGGCCCATTCCCACCCCGGAACGAAATCCCTGAAGACGGCATTGTTTGGTACCTGATTTGTGTGTATGATAATAAAAATTTCGTATAGATACGGAGAGAAATCAGTCAGCCATCTCGCTCATCGCCTCGTTGATATCCTGAATCGACATCGTCTGTTCTTCGACTGCGGCGGCGATTTCCTCGGTTTCGTCTCCGATGGTGCTTGCCTTCTGTGCGGTTTGGTCCACCATCGCTGCGACTTCTTCGGCGCCGGCAGCCTGTTCGTCGGTTGCGTCGGCAACTTCCTCGATACCGAGCGTGACTTCCTCGACTGATTCGCCGATTTCGTCGAGGTTGCCCATCGCGGTTCCAACCCGTTCGAGACCGGCATCGATCTGCTCTTCACCGGCATCCAACCGTTCGGTGGCGTTCTCCACGTCGGTTTGAAGATGTGTCACCATCTGCTCGATGTCGCCCGCCTGCTCCTGTGATTGGGCAGCCAACTCTTTGATTTCGTCCGCGACGACCGCGAACCCGCTTCCTGCTTCCCCCGCGCGAGCAGCCTCGATGGAAGCGTTCAACGCCAGCAAGTTCGTCTGGTCGGCGATGTTGTTGATTATCTCCGTTATCTTGCCTATCTCCTCGATACCTTCCCGAATCGTGTACATATCGCGGGTAACGTTCCCGGTCAGTGTCTGGATTGCCTCCATCGACTCGACCACTTCAGTCGCGGACGATTGCCCGTCTTTTGCCCGTTGTCGCGCTTGCCCGCTCGCCGACGAAACCTGTTCGGCTGACGCCGCGACCTGTTGAACGGCGGCGCTCAGTTCCGAAACTTCAGTCGCCACGGTTTGCATGCCGGTCGATTGCTCGTTCGACAGAGCGGCGATTTCGCTGATACTCTCCGCGATTTCCTCCGATGACTCGTACAGTTCGAGCAATCCCTCGCGTGCCTCGTTCGTCTCCTCGTCATCAGTCGTTTCGAGGAGTTCGTCTTCGATATCTTCGTCCAAATTCGCATCTCCCTCCGCCACACCGGGTAGTTCGGCCATACGCTACGAATTAACCCGTTACATATACAATTAATCATACAGGTTATTGAGGGGTTAATTTTTGATAAATAAAACGATTGTTAGCGCAGATAATGGTATTATTTCTCATAGCCGACCGCAGACATGCCCTTTTTGTCGGTTCGGTTGCTACGAGAGGTGATGAGAATCGTGAGTGTCGTGTCCCGAGGAAACCCGATATGAAACCCGCAGTCGCAATCGTTGAACCGAAAACACCCGGCAACATCGGAACCATCGCACGCGCGATGAAAAACTTTGGTCTGGACGACCTGAAACTCGTGGACCCACCGGAGTTCGGCCGCGACAGCGAGGCGTACGGCTTTGCCGGACAAGCCCGCGAGGACGTTCTTCCGAACTACGACGATGTCACGTTCGACGAACTGATCGAAAACTACCACACCGTCGGACTGACGGCAACGACGAACGAGGACGCCAGCCACCACGTCCGATTCCCGTTCACGACACCACGCGAACTCACCGAGAACCTCAAAACGGTGGAAACGGACACCGTTCTCATCTTCGGTCGGGAAGCGAACGGGTTGACGAACGAGGAACTCTCACGCATCGACGAAGTGTGTTCGATTCCCGCCAGTGCGGCGTATCCAGCGTTGAACCTCGGCCAAGCGGCCACTGTCACCCTCTATGAACTCCGGACGCTGACCGTGGACGAGTACCAGTTGCCGGATGTCGATCGCGAGCGTGCCGAGGAGGCGGAAATCGAGGGCTTTTACGGTGCCTTCGCCGACCTGCTCGACACGGTGGGCCAGCCGACCGAGAAGCACGACAAAAACATGCGAATGATTCGCAGACTGTTTGGTCGAGCGCATCCCACTGGCCGGGAAATCGCAACACTGCGTGGTATCGTCCGGCGAGCGAACGACCGTGCGTCGTCATCGGACGTCCGTCGAAAGGAGCGGAAAGATACATAACTTCTTTATATTCTGTCGCTAGAGTAAGGTGTAGCGATGCTACCGCCCCTCCAATTTCATTCTCTCCCACTCGGGACTCAGTTTACCCTTCTCGTCGCTATCCCGAGTGTTTTGGTCATGCTTGTCGGAAAGCAGGTGTTCCTGCCGGACCAGCGAATCAAGACCCTCCTCATTGACTTCCTCAAAAAAGACTGGAAGTACCTCGGCGCCGCGTGGGTCGTCAGCGAAGTCGTGAACACGGTCGCACTACATTTCCACGCCAGTCGAACGTTCACCGGATTCGTCTACGCCATCGAAGGAGCGAGCGTTGCGACGTTCCAGACGGTCGCCTCCCGACCGCTCACGCTGGCGTTTACTGCAGTGTATCTCGTCGGTCTCCCGTTCGTCGTGCTGTTCACGTACTTCAAACTGAAAGCCCACGACGAGGAGGAGGCACACCGCTACGCGTTGGCGTACGTCTTCCTCGTCATACTGGCCGTTCCGTTCTTCGTCTTCTTCCCAGTGAAGGTGTCGTCGCTGTATCTGACCTCCGTTCACCCGCTGATGTATCAACTCAGCCCGGCCATTCAGTACGGCATCTTCTCGACGGATACGCTGGTGAAATCCTTCCCCAGCCTTCACACCGGGTTGTCCGTGCTCGCCGCGCTCTATGCCCGGAAAGCGGGTACCGCGTACTCCTACACTATCAGCGTTCTCGCGGTCGCAATCGTCATTTCGACGCTCTACCTCGGCGTCCACTGGTTGACCGACGCGGCCTTCGCGCTCGTCCTCGTCGCCTGCGCATACGCCCTCTCCCGTCATTTCAGTGAACCACGCTGGTCGGTCGTCTCTCGGGAAGCCATCGCAGCAGTTCGGCGAACGACCAACCGATAGCGTCGGAGTGAACTCCCACCGATAATCGTTTTTGGCTCATCAGAAATTCATCACTCATCTCAGACGTGCCCTATCCGGTACTGGCGAAAAAGGTAGAACGACGGATGGACGAGAAAGTGGGTGGTACCGTCGCCGTCCGGGTGAAGTTCACCACCAACGAGGGCGATACGAAACCGTGAATCGAACGGGGGCCGTTAGGCTCTCTTCTGGATTTCTTCTCGCAGCAGTTGGCTCACGAGGTCGCCGTCCGCCTTTCCACGGAGGCTTCCCATGCACTCACCCATCAGTCCGGAGAACGCACCCATTCCTTCGTCTTCGACCTGTGCTTCGTTGCGTTCGACCACTTCGACGATGGCCTCTCGGACTTCCTCGTCGTCCACGCCGGAGAGTCCAGCCTCCTCGACTGCTTTTTCTGCTGAGAGTTCCGGATTCTCGGCGAGGAGCGTCATCACGTCGTTGACACCCTCTTTCGCCAACTCGCCGTCAGTGACGAGCGAGATGACGCCGAGGAAGTGCTCGTCAGTGAGGTTCCCGACTGGTACGTCGTCACGCCGAAGTTCGGTTACGGTGCTCTCGACCAACCCGGCGACGAACGTCGGGTCGGCACCGGTTTCGGCCGCTCGTTCGAACAACGGCATCCGACGGCCGTAGGCGACCTGTTCGGCGAGTCCAGCATCGATCGAGAACTCCGACTGGTAGCGTTCGACCTTTTCAGTCAGAAGTTCGGGTGTCTCGACTTCTGCGGGGTCCAAATCGACTGGCGGCACGTCGGTTTCCGGATACATCCGTGCTGCACCGGGGAGCGGACGGAGATAGCGCGAGGTACCGTCCTCGTTCGCGCCGCGGGTCTCCTCCGGAACTTCCTCGATGGCGACTGCCGCGCGTTTTGCGGCGGCGTCGATTGCGCCGTCTGCCACCTCGGGACTGGCGGCGACGATGGCCACTGCGTCCTCGTCACTCGCACCGACCGCATCCCGGAGTGCATCGACTTCGGCTTCGGTGACGCCGTAAGCTGGCAGTTCGTCAGTGTGGAAGATGCCGCCAGCACCGTGACGCTTGGCGTGGTCGGAGAACTCCGTCCCGAGGCGTCGGTCCGGCTGGATTTCTTTGCCGACGAGACCGTCGAAGCCGAAGAGGGGAACAGCCGTGACTTTTCCGCCGCTGTCGAGTGCACCTTTGATGACGCCGCTATCGGTGCCTTCGAACACGTCGGTCACGTCCTGCACTTCGCCGACCTCGGCATCGCGGGCCTGGAGTTCGTCACGGATTTCGAGGAGTTCGACCTGCCGTCCGACCTCGAATCGGACGAGGTCATCGATATCGTCCAGACTCTGAACTCCTTTCATCTCCACGCGTGCACCGTCGGCAATAGAGACGTTCACGTCCTGTCGGATAGTGCCGAGACCGCGTTTGACGTGGCCGGTCGAGCGCAGCAACATTCCGATTCGTTCGGCAGCCTCGCGGGCCTGTTCCGGCGAACTGATATCCGGGCTGGTGCCGATTTCGACCAGCGGAATGCCGAGTCGGTCGAGGCTGAAGGTGACGCCGTCCTCGCGCTCCTCGACGCGCTGGGCGCTTTCCTCTTCGAGCATCAAATCCTCGACGCCAACTGGGCCATCGCTGGTTTTGATTTCCCCACCGGTGGCGACGAGTGTTGAACGTTGGAATCCGGAAGTGTTCGACCCGTCAACGACGATTTTCCGCATGACGTTGGCTTGGTCGATGACGGTCATGTCGAGCAGTTGTGCGATTTCGAGGACGACCTGCTGGGCTTCCTCGTCCAGTCGATGTGGCGGTTCGTCGTCGGCTTCGACGAGACACGTCGTGTCGTAGGCTAGATATTCGAACTCGCGGTCGATTTGGCTCTCTTCGAGCGCGGCGTCGTCGATTTCACCGAGTTCACTCCGCGTCGGATGGAGAAAGCGGCTGAACGTTCGGGAAGACTCCTCGGGTTCGCGGAGTTCGGTCGGACAGCCACAGAACAACTTCTCCTCGGTGTCGAGTTGCTGGTGAATCTCCAGCCCCGCCACGAGACCGAGGTCCTCGTAGTCGTACTCACTCATTAGTCGGACATGAGAGATGGAGGGGTAAAAAACCGACCAGTTCGGGCGAGTTTGTCCCGAGACACGACCGCTCGTCGCGGATGTGTGATTATCGCCGTCGTTGCACGGATTTGGAGCGAATAGTTGGCACCACGCTTGTGGAGACTGACACGATATTTTCGTGAGTCTCAGCATAACTGAATACTAATTCGAATCTGTACTGGCAGAGACCCGATTCAGCCGTGTGTTTTTACGAATATCTAATCATTTCTATAGTGACAAATTCGGCAAATGTAAGACTGAAGCCCACAGTGATTCGTGTATGACCGAGTTCCTCGCGTCGAGGAATCCAACGGAGTCGATACGTATCCTCCACGTCGATTCTCGGTCAATGGGTCACCGGTGTACTCAGAAACGGGCGATGTCGAACGCATCGTTTTCACCATCGAGGACGCGAACGAACCGGAAGCAGACGGGAAGTACCGTTAGGATTCGTTTCTCGACGCCGATTTTTTGCGTTTTCGCTTGCGTTTCCGACGTCTCGCTTGTCGATTTCGTTTCACCTGTCGCCCGAGACGACGAGCGACGAGTTCTCGGAGGTCGTTCGCGTCCGACGTGTCAACGTCCGCTGCATGTGGGTCCTTCGTTCGAAAGCCGATGGAACTAGCAGTGTCGATGAGTACGGTCGCTACCTCCCACCGCCGTTGAAAGAGCGTCTCGCGTTGAACGACCGTCTGTACCCGGTAGTAGGGAACGACGTGCGTCGTTCGTCGCCAGAAGCCGTCGCGCGTCACGACGTGGTTGTCCCCGACGTGGTAGCCGCGATGTTTCCACCGATACTTGCCTGCAAGCGGCGTCACCACGAGGAGCGCGAGCAGTGCGTACCAGAAATCGAGGAGACCAGTGATGCGGTCGAACCCGTACGCGACTCCGGTGAGAATCACGACCATGATGGCATATCGAAAGGCGTACCGCCGCTGGACTCGGCGCGGTGGGCGCTCGAACGTCGGCTCGTCGAACGATTCAAGCGAGTGAGCGAGCGAACGGACTCGTTCACGGACGGCGAGTGGAATCGCTGCCTCGGAACCGGTAGACGTGCCTTTTCCGGGTGCGTAGCCAGCCGTCTCGACCGACAGCGTGGCGTACCCCAACCGACGCATAATCGGGTTTTCCTGCACGGTGAGGGTCTGGATTTTGTCCAGTGGGATACTCCCGTCGTAGCGTTGGAGCAAACCGCGTTCGTACCGAAGTTCGTCGCCGACGCGCGTCAGCCGAAAGCCGTAATAGCGCGCGAAGGTGATGGCCCCGCTACTGACCCACAGGACGAGCGCGGAGAACACCACCTGCACGAGACCGAACAGGAATACCGCACTCCCAAACGCCTGCATCGTGTTCATGACGAACGGGATAACGAGAAAGACGAGTCCGATGGCCCGTGGCTCGACCGAAACGGCAGAGAGCAACAGCAGTTCCTCAGCAGCCATCTCGTACAGGACATCGACGCTTTGTGCACGCTGTGCATCCGACTCGTCCACTGATTTTTCCCGTTCCGCGCCACCGTTCTTTCGACGTTGGATTTCTTGCTGGAGGCGTCTCGCCTCCTCGTAGGCGACGTATTCGAGGCTCGCTTCGGTTGTGCCGCCGCCCGCCGTCTCGAGTCCAACAGATGCGATTCCGGCGATGCGTTGGACCACGTTTCGGTGGATGTCCACGTTCTGAATCCGGCGGAGCGGGATTTCCCGGCGACGGCGCGAGATGACGCCCGAGTCGATGTCGAGCGAGTCGTTCGTCAACTCGTATTCGAACCGTCGATGATAGGCGAACTCCCATCCCAGCATGCTGAGCAGGACGACGACGAGAAAGAGTACCAACAGTTCGATTGACAGCCCTTTCATTGCGCCGACGACGGCGACTCCGGCGAATAGCACCGTCGAAAACACCTGCACGCCGCGGGTAACGATACGATAGGGGAGCGATAGCGGGTGTAGTTTCATACCGCGTCCTCGTACTCACTTTCGACTGCGAGATTCCGAAGACGACCCTGTAGCTCACTCGCGCGTTTCGGGGTTAGGCCCGGAATCGTCACGTCGGCCCCGCGCGACCCTGCGGTGTAGATGACGATGCTCCCGAGACCGAGCAGTCGTTCGATGGGACCGCGCTGGGTATCGACGTGTTGGACCCGGACGAAAGGAACGACCGTGGTGACGCGGGTGAAGACGCCATGTTCGAGATAGAGGTCATCGTCACGGATTTCGAACCGCCACGCTCGATAGTTGAGCACGACGTAGACGACACCAAGGACGGCGACGAGGAGGATTCCCCCGACCACGAGAGAGAGCGAGAACGCGACGACGAATCGACGAACTCCGACGAGGAGTCCCCCGACGACTGCCGCGGCCACGAGGACGCCCGCAAACCAGCCCACGCGAACACGGGGGTTGAGTGTCTCCATACGCACATGACGGAACGGATGCCGTATAAAAGTAGGCGTGGCATACCGGTCGGTTCCCGGAAAAACCGGGTTCAAGCACCGACCTATACTCTTGTCAGAAGAATATCTCCCCTATCGGTTCGGAATATCACCCTTACCGTGGGGGTACGGTGAGCCTACCGTTTCGTTCGGCTGGCGCTGATTTCAGTCAGTGGGCATGGAACAAAGATGCCGGGAAATCGTACCCTTCGTGGACAGCATGACCGAGAACTCGCCCACTATCAACCGCCGCCGCTTCGTTCAGGCGACAGTCGCCTCGACCGCCATACTCGGGAGCGCCTCGTCGGTAGAGGCCCAGCAGTCGGGTAAAACCCATCAGTACTCCGTTGAACAGGACGGTAAGTGTATCCCTATCACACCCCTCACGATGAAGGGACTTCCGGTAGAGGAGTTTTACGACTACCGTACGCCCGATACGGACCCATCGTCGTACAAGTACGCCTCCTTCGGAACTCAGAACCTCCAGCGAAAGGACACCAGCATCCTCTTTCTCTACAAGGGCCCGAAAGGACTCAGCCTCGTTGCAATCCACGACAAGATCGATGCCGGAGCGGGAGGGGCGGTCACGTTCCGTATCACCGGTCTCCCCGTCCACGGAAAGTTCGCCGTCAAGGACGACAATTACGACGCCCAGACGAACCTCGACACCTTCGACTACTCGAAACATCGCAACTGGAACGGGAAGGAAACCGCGAGCGCGAACGTCAGTTGGGCGTACCAGAAGGGTCGGTCGGACGGGATGGCCTATCGCGGCCTGGGGAAAGATTTCGGCGTCACCATCAACCCGCAGTTCAACGAGAAGGCCGTCCTCGCGGGTGAGTCGAGTAAGAACACCGTGTACCAGGGGAAAATCACCCAATGGCAAGTGCTGTCGGGTGACGTGAACAACCCCACCCGCACGAAGTTGAACATGAACAAGCCGGTGACCATCCGTTCGAAACCCTGCAAGTCCGAAACGACCACCAAGAAGACCACCAAGAAAGCGACGAAGAGTACCAGCAAGAATTCGACCACGTCCTCGACTTCGGCGACGACCACGACTCCACCGTCGAACGCACACCAAGGGTTCTTCGGCAAACTCTGGAGTGGATTCGTCTCCCTGATAGAATCGGTGGTGTCGTTCTTCACCAGCCTATTCTAAGGAGGATTTCGAGCCGACTTCGGCATTTTCGACCAGTTACTAAAAATCGAGAGTCGAGCTATTCGTCCTGGCCGAGGATACCGCGGTGGGTCATCGCTTCGGGGTCGATGATTTCGTTTGCTTCCTCCTCGCTCAGGTAGCCCTTCTCGATGACGACCTGCCGAACCGTTTTTCCTTCTTTGAGCGCCTCCTTCGCCGCTTTCGAGGCTTTGTCGTAGCCGATGTGCGGGTTGAGGGCAGTGGCGAGTGCCATGCTCTGTTCGACTTTCTCCTCACAGTGGTCGGCGTTGACTTCCAGTTTGCGGACGAACTTGTCGGCGAACGTCTCGCTGACGTTCGAGATGAGTTCCGCCGATTCGAGGAAGTTGTGGGCGAGGACGGGCTTGTAGAGGTTGAGGTCGATTTGCCCTTCTGCCGCGCCGTACTCGACCGTGGTGTCGTTGCCGACGACCTGCTTGTGGACCTGATTGACGGCTTCGGCGACGACGGGGTTGATTTTGCCGGGCATGATGGAACTGCCGGGCTGGTTTTCTGGCTGGTCGATTTCCCCGAGTCCGTTGCGCGGACCCGAAGCCAACAGTCGCAGGTCGTTTGCGATCTTGTTGAGCGAGCCAGCGACGGTGCGGAGCGCGCCGTGTGCTTCGGCCATCGCGTCGTGGGCGGCTTGCGCTTCGAAGTGGTTGTCCGCCTCGCGGAACTCGATACCGGTCTCCTCGCTGATGTACTCGGCGGCGAGTTCGGGGAAGTCGGGATGGGTGTTCAGCCCCGTCCCGACCGCCGTGCCGCCGAGTGCCAGTTCGCTGAGGTGGTCGCGGACGTAATCGACGCGCGAGAGGCCCTTCTCTATCTGCGAGCGGTAGCCGCCGAACTCCTGTCCGACGCGCACGGGTGTCGCGTCCTGCAGGTGCGTGCGGCCCGTCTTCACCACGCCGTCGTACTCCTCTTCTTTCTCCGCAAGGGCTTTGCGGAGGGTGTCGAGTGCCGGAAGTACGTCCTTTTCGACGGCTTCGAGCGCCGAGACGTGCATCGCGGTCGGAATCACGTCGTTGCTCGACTGGCCGAAGTTGACGTGGTCGTTCGGGTGAATCACGCGGTCCCCGATTTCCGCCCCGTAAATCTCGGCGGCGCGGTTGGCGATAACCTCGTTTGCGTTCATGTTCGAGGACGTGCCGGACCCGGTTTGGAAGATGTCCACCGGGAACTGGTCGTCGTGTTCGCCCGCGATGACTTCGTCGGCGGCGCTCGACGATGGCGTCTGCCTCGTCGTCCTCTATCATCCCGAGTTCGTTGTTCGCCTGCGCAGCGGCCTTCTTCACGATACCGAGTGCGCGGATGAACCGTCGCCCGAACGTGATTCCCGAGATGGGGAAGTTCTCGACCGCACGCTGGGTCTGTGCGCCCCAGTAGGCGTCGGCCGGTACTTTCATCTCCCCGAGGCTGTCCTCCTCGATTCGATAATCCTCTTCGCTCATGCGTTTGAAGGGTCGATGTGGGCGAGCGTAAAACCCATCGAAACGGGATTGATTTGGTTTCGGATGGATAAGGAGCGATTGATTCCGCGAAATACCCTTCAGAAATATTCACTCAGGTGAGAAGTAATCCATAAATGGTTAAGTACTCCGTGAGAAATGGTACAAGTAGACGTGGATGATGCGAAGATATGACAGGTAAAAAATCCAACACCCTATCGCGGCGTAGCTATTTGAAAACAAGTGGACTGGCCGGAGCGGCCGGTCTCGCGGGACTTTCCGGCTGTTCAAGCTTCATGGGCGGCAATCAGCAACAAGCAGTTGCTCCTCATGCACGGCTGGAGTCCCGGGGACGGACTCTCCGCCATCAAGAGCATGTACAAGGGGTTCCAGAAGGAGTACCCCGATGTCGATTCGAAGCTCAAAGGCATCAGTGGTGGCGGAAACACGACCCTCAATACGGTCATCAACAACCGCCTAAAGAAGCAGAACCCGCCAGGAAGCTGGGCCGACTGGCCGGGCAAGAACCTGCTTCAGTTCCAGTCGAAAGACGGCAAAATCCTCGGCGACATCGGCGACTCCGTCTGGAGTAAGAACAAGATGAAGACGGCCTACGCGAAAGGGCCGCGTAAGGCCGGAAAGCCGGACGGGACGTACATCTGTGTTCCGACGAACATCCACCGGATGAACAACCTCTTTTACAACAAGAAGGTTCTCAAGAAGGCAGGCGTCAGTCCCGGCGACCTCAAGAGTCCGAAGGATGTGACCGACGCGATGAAGAAGGTCGAGAAGAACACGGACGCCGTCGGAATGGCTCAATCGACCAAGAGTCCGTGGACCACCAACCAGCTCTGGGCAGCGGTGTTCCTCGGTCAGGCAGGCTGGGACAATTACCAGAAGTTCATGGACGGTTCGGTCGGCAAGAAACCCATCGCGGATGCCTTCAAGACCCTTGCGGACTACAGCAAGTACTTCTCGGACGACGCAGGTACCATCGGGTTCAAGGAAGGTAACAAGAAGGTGATGAACGGAAATGCAGCGTTCATCCAGCAAGGTGACTGGGTGGCCGGCATGTACGACGCCGAGAACGGTTTCGAGTACAAGAAGGACTGGGACTACATCGCCTACCCCGGAACCGAGGGCTACTACGCGATGAACATGGACTCGTGGGTGTACCCCAAGAACACGAAGGCTCCTGACGCCGCCAAGAAGTGGCTTCGATACGCCGGAACCAAGGACGCACAGGTCCGATTCAACACGAAGAAAGGCTCGATTCCGCCACGGACCGACGTATCCATGAAGAAGTTCCCCGAGTTCCAGTCCGACCAGTACAAGGCCTTCAAGAGTTCGAAGGCACAGCCGCCATCTGTCGCACACGGTCTCGCCGTGACGCCGAGTAAACAGGCAAAACTCGAGAGCGCTGTTTCACAGAGCTTCTCGTACACGTCCTCGTCGGCCGACAAAGTCGCGCAGAAGTGGAAGGACGCGATTTCGTCGAACTAAGCGACCCGCCTTCCCCAGCTTATATTGTTATTATGATAGAACAATTGAGAGACACATACCGAAAACTGACCGGGGATAGCGACGACCTTCGGACGGACGGAGGAACAGCCACGACGGAGAGCAAACCCAGTCGGTTCGACATGGGGCCGGATTTCATTCGGTCGCTCCCGTTCTGGCTCCCACCGTTTCTGGTGATGGGCTTTTTCGTTTACGGAGCCATCGGCTGGAATTTCCTCGTTTCGCTGACCGATTACAACAGTTTCGTTCCACCGACCTACTCACATCTCGATTTCGAGATGTACACCCGTGCGTTCAGCGACCCGACGTTCATCAGAGCCACGAGGAACACGTTCGTGTTACTCATCGTGTTCACCGTCTTCTGCTTGCTCGTCGGACTCGGGCTAGCGATACTCATCGACCAGAAGATACGGTTCGAGAACACGTTCCGTACCATCTATCTGCTCCCGATGAGTCTGTCGTTCGTGGTCACCGCACAGTTCTGGCTTTGGATGTACAACTACCACGACGGACCCATCAACGTCATCTTACGCGGCTTGGGCATGCACAACCCGCCACACTGGATCAGTGACCCGAGTATCGTCCTCGGGTCGGTGATTTTGGCGCTCGTCTGGCAGTTCAGCGGCTACGCGATGGTCGTCTACCTCGCTGGGCTACGTGCGATTCCCAACGATCACTTCGAAGCCGCGCGGGTTGACGGTGCTTCGACGTATCGACTGTATCGACGGGTCATCATCCCGCAATTAAAAGGTGCGACCATCAGCGCGTCAGTCGTGTTGATGGTGTTCGGATTGAAAGCGTTCGACTTCCTCTACTCGCTGACGGGGTCGTACTACCCACCGAAAGGGTCGGACATTCTGGCGACCATGATGGTACGACAGGCGTTCGGTTCGCCGAACAACACGGCATATGCGGCGGCCATCGGTATCATGCTGTTCCTGCTCGCACTCGTCGTCATCGCGCCGTATCTCACGTATCAGTACAAACGAGGTGAGCTATAATGGCAACCGATTCCAACGACACGTCCGTATTCGATGTCAGCAACCTATCCAAGATGGGATACACCCGGGTTCTGCTCTACGCGACGGTACTCGCGTTGGTGGTGCTGTATCTCCTCCCGATAGAGACGGGGCTCATGACCTCGATAAAGTCCGATGCTCTCGGTTCGCTGCCGTACTTCCCACCCGCTCCGTCGGGACTCACGTTCGTCCACTGGAGCGATGCGTTCTCCCAACTCGTTTCGGGACTCATCAACAGTTTCATTCTGGCGATTCCCGCGACGATACTGTCCGCGTTCATCGGTAGCATCGCGGCGTACGGGTTGACGAACCTCTCGTGGCGGTACAAGGCGACGTTCTTGACGCTGTTCATTGCGGGGATTTTCATTCCCTATCAGGCAGTGTTGATTCCGCTCTCGCAGTTCTGGGCGATTTACTTCCCAATTCACAACCTGTTCGGGACGTACGGCCAACTCATCGAGTTGATAATTTCGCACGTCGCCTACGGTATTCCGATTACAATGCTCCTGTTTCGGACGTACTACAAGGACATTCCGACGGAGATGTTGGAGGCAGCACGACTCGACGGTGCGAGTGCGTTCGGTATCTACCGCAGAATCATCCTGCCGCTGTCCGGTCCGATGTTCGCGGTGACGCTCATCTACCAGTTCACGCAGGTCTGGAACGACCTGTTGTTCGCGCTGGTCATAATGGGACCGGGACCAACATCGCCAGTGACGATTCCGCTCGCACAACTCGGCGCGAGCCTCACGAACGTCGGGTTCGGTATTCGGATGGCGGGCGCGTTCATCGCCGCCTTCCCGACGTTGCTGGTGTACATCATGTTTGGTGACCAGTTCGCGGAGGGGGTCGCAACATGAACGTAGTTGCGAATCGAGTACTGAACGTTCGAGTAACAGATAGCAGTTCACACAACAGGGTGATAACACAATGACGAATCTCGAAATGGACAATGTGACGAAGGTGTTCCGTGAAGGCGGTGGCGGCGAAATCGTCGCGGTCTCCGATTTCACGGTGGATATCGACGACGGCGAGTTTCTCGTACTCGTCGGGCCATCCGGCTGTGGGAAATCGACGACGCTCCGCATGGTTGCGGGGTTGGAGTCGATAACAAGCGGCGAGATGCGGATCGGTGGCGAGCGGATGAACGAGAAGAAACCGGGTGAGCGGGACATCGCGATGGTGTTCCAGTCCTACGCGCTGTATCCCCACATGACCGTGCGGGAGAACATGCGCTTCGGACTTGAGGAGTCCACCGACATGGCAAAAGCCGAGATGAACTCGCTCGTCGAGGAAACCGCCGAGATGCTCGGTATGTCGGACTTGCTTGACCGCAAACCCGGCGAACTCTCCGGTGGGCAACAACAGCGTGTCGCACTCGGTCGCGCGATCGTCCGTGACCCGCAAGTGTTCCTGATGGACGAACCGCTGTCGAATTTGGACGCCAAACTGCGCTCGCAGATGCGGACCGAACTTCAGCGACTTCAGGAAGACCTCGACGTGACGACTGTGTACGTCACCCACGACCAGACCGAAGCGATGACGATGGGTGACCGAATCGCCATCCTGAACGACGGCAAACTCCAGCAGGTTGCCACGCCAATCGAGGCGTATCATCAACCCGCGAATCTCTTCGTTGCGGGATTCATCGGCGAACCGTCGATGAACTTCTTCGAGATGGAGCGCGACGGCGGGACGCTCGTCGGCGAGCAGTTCGAATACGCGCTGTCGGCCGAGACGGCGAACGAACTCGGCGATTCACAGCACGTGACGCTCGGCATTCGTCCGGAGGACGTGGAACTCGTTTCCAACGGTAGCGACGAACACGATTTCAGTACGGTCGTGGATGTCGTGGAACCGATGGGGAACGAGAACAACATCTATCTCCGCTTTGCGGGTGCCGGCGAATCGAAAACGATGGAGGAACGACAGACGTTCGTCGCCACGCTCAGCGGCATGCGAAACGTCGAAGAAGGACGGGAAGTCGTGGCCCGGATTCCGGAGCACGCGATACATTTGTTCGACACCGAAACCGGGGCGGCGCTCCGAAACCGCCGTCTCGACCAGGAAGCGACGCTTCCGAACAACTAGCTCGTCGTTTCATTCGGCACTTTCCCATCGTTTCTACGACTTGGACACAGAACTAACCGGTAGTCGGATAGCTGACTAGTTCGCGTAAAACGGATACTTTTTCTTGACTCTATACGGTAAATCGTCCTCGCCGAGTTACCCGTCGTACTCCTCCGGCGTGTACGTTTTCAGTTCGAGTGCGTGAATGTCCGTCGTCATGTGTTCACCCAGCGTGTCGTACACCATCTGATGCTGTTCGACCAGCGTCTTCCCGTCGAACGCCGGTGAAACGACCGTCGCAGCGAGGTGGTCCTCGTCGTGCACACCGCGCGGGTGCGTCACCGTCACGTTCGCATCTTCCAGTCCCGCTTCGATCAGTTCCGCGACATCGTCCGCGTTCATGGGATTGTCTTTTCGGCCAACTACCAAAAGACGACGGGTTCGCTGCGAAGGGATGCGTTTGGTTCTGTTTCACAACGTTAAGTGATGTGTGATAATCTGTTTAATTGGCGATTTTAAAACTAAATGGAAGGGATACTTACACAGGAATATATTCACAAATTTTAATTGTAAAATGAACTGTGTCTAGTGTTGGACAAAAATACGGTTGCGGTCATCGTCACCAGCGAAGAGTATGCCGGCGGAGATTAGAACAGGAACATGAAGTTATGGAGTCCGAGGAAGCCGTACCAGCAGCCTGCGGCGAGATAGATGGTAGTACGGAAGGCAGCCGAGTAGCCGGTCGGTGTCCACGAATTCGGGAGCACTCGCTCGAAGAAGAGGCCGCTTTCAGCGAGGAGGATGACACCGATGACGGCGAGTACGAGTGTGAGGAGTGACCCGACGACCATTCCGAAGTGACTCATAAGTGTCCGGGTGAGCCAGACGGATTCGAATACGTCCGTTCGGAGTTGGAGGACAGTAATGGTGCTCACGGCGTCAAGTGTTTTCCCCCCGATGAGCGCCGCTAACAACCACGCGCGGTTTGGAGCGAGCGCCGGCCACGCCTGACGGGCCTCGAACCCATCCGCGGAGCGGTTTGACATACACACACTCACACCGCTATGGCTCTTTGTTATGGCACGGTTAACTTCGAATTAGGCGACCTTTGTCAGCAATTTTTTCGGTTAATGGATAGTTAGTGGGACGAAAATCGGCCGACGGAAAATTATTTAAGACGCTTCATCAACATGAAATTTATGAGTGACTTCGTCCTCCCACCCACACTCGAACCGGGTGATGACGTGGCTATCGTCGCCCCCGGAACCAGCCATGCGACGCTGTTCCCGCACGTTTACGAGTTGGGACTCGACCGCCTCGAATCGGAGTTTGGATTGAATCCCGTCGAATTCCCGACCGCGACCAAATCCCCCGAATGGCTGTACGACCACCCCGAAGCACGGGCGAAGGACGTGATGGATGCCTTTTCGGACCCCGATATCGCGGGCGTCATCGCGGTCATCGGCGGGGCCGACCAAGTTCGTATTCTGCCGCATCTCGATACGACCGTCCTCCGCGAGAACCCGACGCGGTTCTACGGCATCAGCGACAACACGAACCTCCAGATGGCGCTCTGGAACGAGGGTATCATCTCGTTTTACGGCGGTTGTCTGTTCACCGCTTTCGCCATGCAGGGGTCGATGCACGAGTACACGGTGGAGCATCTGAACCGAACCATGTTCGAAGATTCGTTCGGCAAACTCCATCAATCCGAACGCTTCACCGACGAGGACTTGGACTGGGGGGACCCCGAAAATCTCGATACACACCGCGAGATGGAACCGAATTCGGGGTGGAAGTGGCGCGGTGCGGACGGGACCGTCACGGGCAGAACGTGGGGAGGTTGTCTCGCCATCGTGGACCAGCAACTGTCCGTCAACCGCTACCTACCTTCGGAGGACGAACTCGACGGGGCAGTGCTCCTGCTCGAAACCTCCGAGGAACTGCCGAGCGAATTCGACGTTCGCTGGACCCTAATGGGGATGGGTGAACGTGGACTCCTCTCACGATTTTCGGCAGTACTCGTCGGACGGGCGAAAGCGCGCTCCCGCGAAAATGCGCGCAAAGCCGACGAGCGTGCGGCCTACCGCGAACGCCAACGGGAGGCAATTACCGACCTCGTTACCGAGTACAACCCCGACGCGCCGGTCGTCTTCGACCTCGACTTCGGACATACCGCGCCCATTGCCCCGATTCCAGTTGGTGGGAACGTGACAGTGGATTCGAAAACGGAACAAATAACGTTCGAATACTGATAACAAGACTCTAATAGCGATCCGGTCCTGGGTTAATACATGACCGTCGTAAGCGTCTCCATGCCCGACGAACTGCTCTCCAGAATCGACCAATTTTCCGACGAACACGGTTACACCGGACGGAGCGAAGTCGTCCGCGAAGCCAGCAGAAACTTGCTGGGCGAGTTCGAGGACCGCAGACTCGAAGACCGCGAGCTAATGAGTATCGTCACGGTGCTGTTCGATTACGAGACGACGACCGTCGAAGAGCGGATGATGCACCTGCGCCACGAACACGAGGGCCTCGTCGCCTCGAACTTCCACAACCACATCGGCGACCATCACTGCATGGAACTGTTCGTCCTCGAAGGCACCCTCGAAGAGATTTCCGCCTTCGTCGGCCGGATTCGCGCCACGAAGGACACGCTGACCGTCGATTATTCGGTGACGCCCGTGGACGGCTTTTCGCCGCTTCAAGACGCCGAGTAGGACTCTATTCCACCAGCCGAACCGAATCTCCGACCGACACGTCGTCGGCGCTGCCAGCAGGGAGTTCGAACAGCGTATCTGCCTTCGCTTTTCCGAGACCGGTCCACGCCGACAGTCGTTTGACGTGTTTGACTTCTCCATCCGTCGCCCACACGGCATCGAGCGCGAACGGAACGAACACCATGTGTACGTCCCGGGCATCGACATCCTCAAAGCGGAACGCCAGCGCGTAGTCGTCCGGAATCGACCGCCGGAACATCAACCCTTTCGCCTGCGAGAGAAACGAATCCGCCGTCTCGACATCGTTCGCTAGCGTCTCCGACCGTCCATCCGATTCGTGTACAACGCGCACGGTGCCCACTCCTCAGGCATGAGACAAAACTTTTGTGCGAGAGCGCTCCCAGATTCCTCCATGGAGAAAACCCCGTCGGGAACCGCCGTCGGCGTGGACGACCCCTACGACCATGCCGGACTCTGCGATTATCTGACCGACGAGGGTAACTGTCGCTACGCGTTCAAACACCCGGAACACGACCTCGAATTCGCACGCGAGCGCCGGGAAGACGATTTTCGTTGCCCAGTCGCGGACCCTGACGGCGACTGGGAATGGGGCGACTGCCCGCACTACCGCTGTCGAAACCGTGACCGGGAGTGTATCCGCTGTGGACTCGAAGAGCGGCGGATGGCCCATTCCGATGAACGCCCGCTCCTCGAAGAACATCATCTCTCCTATGCGGGAAGCGGTGAGACGCTCTCGCACGAAATCACGGTGTATCTCTGTCGCTGGTGTCACGCGAAGGTCCACAAATCGTGGGCGCGCATCGACGACGACGTGAACCCCGACCCGGAAGCCATCGCGGAGGCCGAAGGCCGACGGAGCAAAGAACAGGTCGAAACCGCGTTCGAAACCGCGGCCGAGCGGTACGACCGCGAGGAGTAGGTCGGAAGCGGACAACTAACTGTTCGTATCCGCCGACCCATTCTTTTTGGACGAACTACCGGAATTCGAGCTTGACCCTTTTTGATTGCCCTTCTTCTTCCGCTCGGCGCGTTCGACTGCCCGCTTCAGCAGTGAAGGAGTCAACAACACCGAGATAATGAAGACGACCAAATAGGCGACGAAAATCTGGTTGCCGACGATGTGTTCAGCCACGCCGAGCGAGACGATGGCGATGCCGGATTCCGACCGCGGTAGGAGCGCGAAGCCCAAGATGAGCGAGTGTTCTCGAGGCCCGCCCGCGATGATGTTGCCGACGTAGCCCGCGACGAAGTTCGAGAGGAGACCAAACACCGCGAAGACGATGATGAACGTGTTGAGCGTCAGTTCCCCGAGGTTCATCCTCGCCCCGATGGCGACGAAATAGAGGGGGATGAAGACGCCGTATGCGATGCCGTACACGTCCGATTGGAGACTCTTTCCCTCCAACCGTTTGTTCGTGGAGACCACCAGTCCGATGGTGAGTGCGCCGATGAAGTACGACAAATCGACCGCATCGGAGGCGTAGCCGAAGATAAAGAGGAGTCCGAGGATGCCGATGAAGTCCGACATGCCGACTTGGGATTTCGACAGCAGATCGGAAACGGGGTCGAGCAGGAAGCGGTAGAAAATCGCCGCGGCGACGAAGAACAGCGCGGCCAACCCGAGCGCAGAGATGGTTCCCATGGTTCCCCCGGCGACGAAGAAGAGCGGGAGAATCGAGATTCCCAAGAGGCCGACCACGTCGTCCACGACCGACGCGCCGAGAATCCAGCGCCCGTACTGCGTGTTGAGTTTGTTCAGCGAGAGCAGGGTTCTGACGACGATGGAAACCGACGTTACCGAGAGAATGAGACCCAGATAGAGGCTCGATTCCAACCCTTGGCCGAAGTAGCTCCCGATGATGTAGCCGACAACGAACGGGAGGAAGACGCCTGACAGCCCGATTATCAGTACTGGCTTGAACGCCGCGAGCAGGTCGCTCAAATCTATCTGCTGGTAGCCGACGTCGAAAAAGAGTAGGAGGCCGCCAATTGTGGAGATGAGGATGAACGGACTGTTCTGGGCCGTGCTACTGATGAGCATTGCGACGGACGGTCCGAGGACGACGCCCGCGAGGATTTCGCCGAGAAAGCCCGGTTCCCCGAATCGTTCGATGACCTCGCTGAACACGAGCGAGAGCAACAGGCTCACCCCGATGACGAGGAATATTTCGAGCGACGCCATTACCTACTCCCCCTACCCCTCGGACGATTCATGTGAGGACAGTGGTCGGTTGCGCTTTGCATAAGTATGCGGCGCGTATGCGCGGAAACGGTCGATTAGAGCGGAATGAACCAGCATCGAAACCGAACTAGCCCATCCCTGCTACCGATTATCATCAGCTTGCGTGGGCTGCCATAGCGTACATGCACATGGAGACTGTCACGTCCAGTATGGAGAGTGTCAACCCCGCAACGGGCGATGTTATCGGGACGTACGACGATGACGACGAGGATTCCGTCGATGAAAAACTGGAGCGTGCCACCGAAACCTACGACGAGTGGCGACACACCCCGATAGAGGAGCGACAGCGACTCATCGGGAAAGCCGGAGACGTGCTTCGGGACAACAAGGAAAAGTACGGCGAGTTGATGACGAAGGAGATGGGAAAACCGCTCGACGCCGCGATTTCGGAAGTCGAGAAATGCGCGTGGGTATGTGATTACTATGCCGAACACGCGGCCGAGTTCCTCCAAGACGAGCATATCGGGACGGAAGCGGACGTGGAATCATACGTCTCCTACGAACCCATCGGCCCGGTTCTCGCGGTAATGCCGTGGAACTTCCCGTTCTGGCAGGTGTTCCGTTTCGCCGGACCGAACCTCGCGGCCGGGAACGTCGGCCTGCTCAAACACGCCTCGAACGTGCCGGGGTGTGCGATGGCGATTCAGGAAGTGTTCGAGGAAGCGGGATTCCCCGACGGTGCGTTCACCAGCCTGCTCGTCGGATCGGAGACGGTCGAGAGCATCATCGAGGACGACCGACTCAAAGCGGTGACGCTCACCGGCAGCGAACCTGCCGGGCGTGCCGTCGCCGAAACGGCCGGGAAGAACCTCAAGAAAACCGTCCTCGAACTCGGCGGGAGCGACCCGTTCGTCGTCCTCCCGGACGCCGACGTGGAGGACGCAGCCACGACCGGCGCACAAGCCCGCTGTATCAACAACGGCCAGTCCTGTATCGCCGCGAAGCGGTTCGTCGTCCACGAGGACGTGTACGACGAGTTCCTCGAAACGTTCACGAACGAGATGGAGTCGCTGACTATCGGCGACCCGATGGACGACGGCACCGACATCGGCCCGCAGGCCCGCGAGGACCTGATGGAAGACCTCCACGAACAGGTCGAGGAGAGCGTGGACGCGGGTGCGACCGTCGAACTCGGCGGTGAACCGCTCGACAGGGATGGACCGTTCTACCCGCCGACCGTGCTCACCGACATCCCTGATGGCAGTCCTGCCGAGGACGAGGAACTGTTCGGTCCCGTCGCCTCGGTCTTCCGCGTCTCCAGCACCGAACAAGCGATTCGACGCGCAAACGACACCACCTACGGACTCGGCGCGAGCGTCTGGACGCAGGACAAACGGCAGGCCAAGGAGGTCGCCAGCGAAATCGAGTCGGGCATGGTGTTCGTCAACGAACTCGTCAAATCCGACCCCCGTCTGCCGTTCGGCGGCGTGAAGGATTCGGGCTACGGCCGCGAACTCTCCACGCACGGCATCCACGAGTTCGTCAACAAGAAGACGATGTGGGTTTCAGATGTTTCGCACTCCGAGGGTGGCGTGGAGTAGTCGAACATCCCGACCAATCAATTATGTTTGTCCCGCTCTAATTTGATAGCGGAGACGAAACGTATCGATGGACGACGCTGTTTCCGCCGAATCGGAGGACCAAGATGTATCCGCGGGCAGCGGAGCGCATTCGGACGTCGCCGCACTTCGGATGACCATCCAGGAGTCCCGCCGGACGTTCGATAAACAAATCGCGCTGGTCAACGAAATCGACGACAAGGCGATGCGGACGGTTCGGACCGCGTTCGTCGTGGTCGGGTTCATCATCTCGGCGCTTGGAATCGGCGGGACGCGTGCAGTCGCGGCAATCGGCACGATTCCCTTACTCTTCGCATCCGCGGGCGTTTTGGCACTCTCCGTAACGATAGTGGTCGGAATCGGAATCTACACCGTCACCGACGTGCCGCTCGGAATCGGTGACTCGTTTCGGCAGGAAGTCACGGAGGGGGAGTACTCGGAGCGTGAATGGTCGAGTGTGTTGTTAGCCGGCTATTCCGAGTGGTCCGAAGACGTCCGGGAACACAACGAGCGAAACACGGATTTGCTCAATCGAATTCAGCTACTGTTGATTTGTGGCTTGCTGCTGTTGGTACTCGCGGCGTTCATACTGGTGGCACAGGTGATTCTGGGTGGGTAGATGTCCCCCACGCTTAAGCGATTCACCCACGTCGTATCGGATAGCACGACACAACTGGTGGAGATTTCAGCGATGACTCAATCGAACAAGACCGGACGCGAACTGAAACCCGAACGGGGACGAAAGGGCGCGCCGTGGGCACGACGGTTGTTCGCCCGACTCGGCATGCCGGTCGTCCGGACCGACGAAGACGACGAATAACTGTATTCTTGCAGTAGGGATTTTGTAGTCGGAGTTTCACCGTTCAGCGTTCGCTGGGTCAACGACTTCACCAGTCTCAACGTCCACCCCGACCCGCTCGCACAAATCGAACATCGGACATTCCTCCTCGCCGTCCAAACACGCCGGTTTTCGCGCCGAACAGTACTCACGCCCGAACTGAATGCTCGCCGTGTGGCCGAACCCGCATTTCTCGGCCGGAACCTCGTTCTCCAGCACCTCGCGCACTTCCTCGTGGTCGGCGTCCGCGGGAGCGATGCCCAATCGTCGATAGATTCGGTGAACGTGGGTGTCAACCGGGAATATTCCCGATTGCCCACCCGAAAAGAGCAGGACGCAGTCCGCCGTCTTCGGGCCGACGCCGTTCATCTCCAGCAAGGCGTTTCGAACCTCGCTCGGTTCTTCTTCCCTGACGAATTCGTCGAACGCCGCCGCGTTTCCGTACTCCGCGAGAACGTTCTCGGCCGATTCGATGATGACGTCCGCCTTCTGGTTGTACAGCCCGGCGGAGTGAATCGTGTCCGCGAGTTCGCCGTGTTCGGCTTTGGCGAGATTTTCCGCAAGGTCGTCGCCGCCGTATCGTTCCACGAGGTCATCGTGGGCAGGCTGGCTGGCCACATCGCTGGTGTTCTGGCTGAGGATGGTTCGGACGAGGCAGGTGAAGGCGTCCTGTCCGCCGTAGCTCTTCTGCCAGTACAGTTCGCCGAGTCGGTCGGTGACCTCTTCGGCGCGAGTCTCGGCGTCGGCGGGCGTGAACTCGGCAGCCATGCCGCCGCCGTCCGCCCCGCCGCTGATGTTCTCGACGGGTTCCGGGTCGTCGCTCATGTCCCCTCCTCGGGTCGCTATCGGATAAAAACCATCGGGCGTCGCGTTGCGGTCGTCGGACTATTCGACTTCGACGGTCACGACGGCTTCCACGCCGTCCGCAAGCGCGGTCACGAGGTCGCGGTCGAATCCTTCGGCGGCGAATTCACAACCGAGGACGAACGTTCGCTCGTCCACGTAGTCGCTGGTGCGCCCGACCATGCTTCGGTCGCTCTCGAATTCGAGGTCGGGATGGCCGTGGCCGATGACAGTCGTTTGATGGTCGCCCGCTTCGACCGTCACGGTTATCGTGGCGTCGTCGTCTCGGCATTTTTCCACGAACTCGGGGTCGAAGTCGGTCGGCGCGCGGTCTGCTTCGACGGCGAGAATGCAGTCTCCCGCGGGCGTGAGAAAGTCGTCCGTCGTGATTTCGAACGTGCTCGCGTGTCGAGCGGATACGTTCTCGTGGCCACGCGCGTGAATCGTCTCTTTCATGGCGTCGGCTTTCCACGGGGAACACTTCAGTATCGCCATTCTGGCTTCGCGTTTTAGGGTCGCGTTTCGAGTTACCGTGTGACCGTCACCGTGACTGCGCCGCAGTCACATTCGTACGCACGGCGCGTGCCCGCGCTGGTCTCCATCGCGAGCATGAGGTGTCGCTCGGCGAGTTCGCGGTCACAGCCCGTTGCTTCACACGCACAGCGGAGCGCTTCTATCATACGTGGATTTCAGAGCGCCATCTACGTTAAATCGACCCGTATCCGGAGTGAAAGTGAAACTGTCGGGTAGCGCGCTTATCTGTGACGTTTTCTTCCATTCGGAGCGATGTTGTTTCGACTTGCGTACCGTTTGCACTTGTCTGTGCCAATACATGTTTATAAACCCCTTCGAACATGTGTGTCAACCGTTTCCACGGGGTACGGGGCGTGTGCTAGGCGTTTCCACAGGATACGAGGGCACAACTTTTAAATAGCTATGCCGAATACTTCGTAATACCTGAACGCTTCCGGCGTCATGGTAGCACCGCGCGTCAACCAATGATATGGGAATATTGTCATCGGATGGTTGGAACTCGTAAGAGAGTAGCGATGCTGCCATTTGTCGGAGCGGAAGGAACCGAGGTTTAACTAAGAATGGTAAGCGTAACAGAAGAGGATCTTCAGAACAAGTCGAAAGGTGAACTCATTAAACTCGCAGGACAGCTCCGAGATCGACGAAACGAGCTGAATCAGCAGGCGAGCAAGCGCGCGTCCAAGCGTGACGACCTGAACGCGAAAACACGCGAGAAGGTGGACGAGGCCCAAGAACACCGCGAGAAACGTGACGAACTGAACGAGCAGGTTCAGGAACATAAAAAGAAGCGTAACGAACTCAACGCCGAGGCGAACAAACTGTTCGACCGCGTCGAGGAGCGCAAATCCGACCTCGAACTGGACGAGGGAAAAGACCTGGAGCAACTCAAGAAGGAAATCGAAGAGCTTGAGTTCAAACAGCAAACGGAAGTTCTCTCCACCGAGGACGAGCGCGAACTCATCGAGAAAATCGAGGCCAAACGCGACGAGTACACGAGTCGCAAGGAGAAGCTCGACCAGAGCGACGACCTCGAAGAACTCGTCGAAGAGGCAGAAGAAGTTCGTACCGAAGCGAGTACGCATCACGACAAAGTGACGGAACTCGCGGACCAGGCCCAGCAGCATCACAACAAGATGATAGAGGCCTACCGCGAAGCCGACGACATCCGTGACGACGCCGACGCAATGCACGAGAACTTCGTGGAAGCACAGGAAGCTGCCGACCAGCACCACGAGGACTTCGTTCGCGTCCAGAAGCGTCTCCGCGAACTCGACAAGAAAGAGGAGAAGGAGCGCAAATCCGAGAAGGCCAAGGAGCGAGAAGAGGCCAAGGCCGAGGCCGAGGAAATCTACCAGCAGTTCAAGGAAGGAGAGACCCTCGACACCGAGGACCTCATGAAGCTCCAGAAGACCGGTCTGCTATAATCTGCTGACCCTTTGCTAGCGAACTTTTAACGCCGTCGCCGACCCATCTCTCGATATGGCAAGCGGACGCTCGTCCGGAGGGGGTGGTCGTGGGCAACGGCTCGCGTTCATTTTCGCCGGAACATTGATTGCTGTCGTTATTGCATGGTGGTTGTTCCTCGATTATGCCAACAACCTTACGGGAATTGTTGGGATTCTCCTCGTACTGATTGCGGGAGTCACGGGGGCGAGAGCCGCCGCCCGATTCGCTGCCCAGCGATTTCCCTCCTATGACGTGGCGGAAGTCGCCGTCGAAGGGCCAATACGCCGCGACGGTAGCGGTGGGGGACTGCTGTCCAGAGGCGGAATGCCGGCCGACGACATCGTGGAACAGATCGACCGCGCGAACGACGACCCGAACGCGAATGGACTGTTGTTACGGTTGAACACGCCGGGCGGCGAGGTCGTCCCGAGCGAGGACATCCGCCTCGCGGCGGAGCGATTCGACGGACCCACGGTGGCCTACGCAACGGACGTGTGTGCCAGTGGCGGCTACTGGATCGCCAGCGGGTGTGACGAACTGTTCGCTCGCGATGCGAGCATCGTCGGCAGTATCGGTGTCATCGGGTCACGGGTGAACGCGTCCGAACTGGCGGACAAGGTCGGCCTCTCCTACGAGCGGTTGGCGGCGGGGAAGTACAAGGACGCGGGAATCCCGCTAAAGGAGTTGGATGGAGACGAACGCGAATATTTACAGAGTATCATCGACGGGTTGTACGATAACTTCGTAGAGCGCGTGGTTGCCGGGCGCGACCTCGATTCCGAGACGGTTCGGGAAACGGAAGCCCGCGTGTACCTCGGCGACGAAGCACGGGAGATGGGTCTCGTTGACGAACTTGGGACGCGGGAGGATGTCGAGACACGAATGGCCGAGCGACTCGACGTGAGTGAGGTATCGATACAGGAGTTCGAACCCGCACAGCCATTGCGACGTCGGTTGAATCTCGGCGCACGGGGCATCGCCTACTCGTTCGGTGCGGGCGTGGCGAGCGTGCTGGGCGACGAGACAGGGGACGCGAACGGGTTCGAGTTCCGCGTTCGGTAACGGACATTCCGAACGACAACGAATTCACTCGACGAGCGCGTCGAGTGCGGTTTTCTCTTTTTCGCGGTCGGGACCGATGTCCTCGCCGGTTCGTCCGGAGTCGAGATGTTCCTCGACGGTTCGGGCGACGGTTTTCGAGAGCGGTGTGGATTCCCATCCGAGCGCAGCGAGTTTTTCCGTCGATACCAGAAACGGCATCGGGGAGTACAGCGGGAAGTCGGGAGGAGAGATATCGTGAGTGTTCAGTTCGCGCTCACTGGCGTGGACGAGTTCGACCTCCGTGTCCATGGCGTCGGCCGCGAGTTCGAGCGATCGGTCAAGCGACATGGTTTCGCGGTCGGCGAGGTTATACGCTTCGCCAGGGGTTCCCCGCTCGGCCACGATTCGCAGGGCGCGAGCACCGTCGATGGCGTAGGCGCGGTGAAGCAGGCTCCCGCCGTCGCCAGGCACGAGAACGCGGTCGTCCTCCGCGACTCGGTGCAGCCAGTAGTCGAATCGCTCCGTGTAGTCATACGGGCCGTAGATGAGCATGGGTCGGACGACCATGGCGTTCACGTCGTTCTCTGCGGCGGCGAAACAGACGCGGTCGCACTCGGCTTTTCGCGGGCCGTAGCTTTCCATCGAATCGTCGTCGACCTGTTCTTCGGTGCAATCGTAGAGACGGGTGTCCTCCCGTATCGGAACCGGATATTCGGCGTACGCGCTTCCGCTGGAGATGTAGACGTAGGCGTCCACGTCGGCGAAGATTTCCGTTGCGGCCTCAATCTGCCGCGGATGCATCACACAGAAGTCGATGACGATGTCCGGGTCTACTTCGTCCCGTGCAGTTTCGAGCGCGTCGCGGTCGTTTCTATCTCCTTGAAAGTGAGTGACGCCATCCCGGTCGGCAAATGGATTCCCGGATTCGCCGCGCGTGAACGTCGTTACGTCGTACCCGTGGTCGAGCAGTTCTTCGACCGTGTGCCGACCCATAAACCGTGTCCCGCCGACGAGCAGTGCGCGAGCCATACGGTTCGGTGCGGGAGACCAGTAGATAAAAGCACAGGAACCAGCGAAATCGACAGTCTCGTCCGACGCGCGAACTGCACGCGACGACACGAGTATCACGCGGAACAGTCGTCTTTAAATATGTGGTTTATATTATAGCACTTTCCACTTACTACCACAATCTGGACACAACCGAACCGAGAAGATTTCCGATGGGTCATTTTGCGTTTTCAGCGATTCTCCGCAGTCCGAGCACGAGAGTCGCCCGTACGTATCTTTCTCGACCTCGCCCTTTCGTAGACCGCTTCGAACGGAGTGCATTGAACTTTCATACACCATCGATTGACAAATAGTCATCGACGTAACTGTTGTTGGAATCGCATTTTCGATGCGGCGTCGAACGAGAGCGCCCGAGCGTGTGGAATACGAACGTATCTCTCTGTCTGGCGTCCTCTCTTGCCCGTTCCGGAAGGTTTGACTACCCCCTCTCGAAATCCACTCGCGTGTCCCGGGGTCGTCTCTTTACATCACTGTGCTCGATGGTCTTTCTCGTCAACTTCGCCCGCGTGGTGTTCGCACCGCTGCTCGAACCGCTCAAATACCAGTTCCACGTCAGCGATACGACGATTGGCCTCATCGCGACGCTCGTCTGGCTCGGCAGCGCACTCCCGCGAATTCCGACGGGGTATCTCCTCACCCGTGTCGCACGCCACCGCGTCGTGCTCGGTGCGGGTATCGTGCTGACTATCTCATCCGGACTCACCGCATTCGCACCGTCGATTACGCTGCTGGCTATCGGCGCGTTTGTCATGGGAATGTCGAGTGCCATCTACTTCATCGCCGCGAACCCGCTCGTGAGCGAACTGTTCCCCGACCGGGTGGGACGAGCCATCGGCATCCATGGAACGGCCAGCCAACTCGCCGCCGCCATCGCACCCGTCTTCGTCGGCGCGATGTTGGCGGTCGTCGGCTGGCGGAATGTGCTTGAGTTGCTCATGGTCGTCGCTATGGTCGTGACGGTCGCCTACTTCGTCGTCGTCGGCCGCACTGAACTCCCCGACGCAGGTACAACCGACAGAAACCTCATGACAGCATTCCGCCGCCAGTGGCCCATCATCCTCAGCGGCGTGGCCATCATCGGCGCGACGGGGTTAGTCTGGAACGGGTTGTTCAACTGGTATCCGAGCTACATTCACCACACGAAGCACCTCCCGCTGACAACCGGCCGAACGCTTCTCACGGTCGTTTTCACGGCGGGCGTCCCGGCGTTCTGGATTACTGGCCGATTGGCTGATAGGGTACCACACGTCCCGCTCATGCTGTCCATCCTCGGCGGGTTTATCATTTGCTTGCTTGCCTTGACGGCCGCGCAAGGACTTGCAGCCATCGTCGGCGTTTCCATCGTCCTCGGCTACGTCATCCACAGCCTGTTCCCGGCGCTCGACACCTACCTGCTCGACTCCCTCCCGGACGAGAACAGAGCCAGCGCCTACGCGGTGTACAGTGGCCTCGCAATGGTCTGTCAGGCCGTCGGGAGTTCCATCGTCGGTGCACTACGTGACGCCGGATTCGCCTTCGACGTGGTGTTTCAAACGTTCTCCATCGCCTTGTTCGTGATTCTACTCGTCCTCGTCGCGCTCCACCGCGCTGACCGATTGCCGACTGCGGCCGCGACGAGCTAAGGTTCAAAAACTGACCGATAGGTTTCCATCGTCGTCGAAATCAACGCCGTATCAGGGTCGAGACCGATGAAAACGCCTTTCTCCCCGTGCCATCCGACGACGTTGTCCGTATTCGAAGACGCGACTCGTGAACTGCAGACTCCCGAGCGGTGTTCGAGTTCCTCCTGCCGGACCTCGACGAAGTTTTCGAGCACGAGGTCGTGAAGCATTTCGTCCCGTTCCTCTGGTGAGTAGAGCGCACCGACATCCTCGCGCATGTAGACGATGTCGAACGATTCTTCCACCGTGTGTCGAACGATTCTTCCACCGTGTTCCGAATTGCAACGGTTCACAATCCGTTGCCCAGTAGTTCTTGGAGACCGGCGGTGAGTCCTTTGGATTCCATTTTCCACTCCATACGAAACGAATCGCGATTAAATGAGACGGTTCTGCCGACTCCACGCCCTTTTTGATTCCCCTGTCCTAAGCCACGTCCAATGGAGTACGTGCAGGAGCGAGTGACGACGCTTCACGACCTGAGCGGGCGGATTCCCGACGCACCGACCGACCAAACGTCGGTCGTCGTCCCACTGACCGACCGGGAGTTCGAATCCCAAACGACCGAACGCGTCTTCACAGCGCTCGAAACGGTCGCCCCGAATCGCGTCGTCGTCCCGCTTCGTGCTCCCGCTGATTCCGTCGGCCGGATTCACGACTGGCTCTCGTCGTTCGACCTGCCACTTACCCTGCTCTGGTGTTCCAACCCCCAAGTTGAGACGCTGCTCGCGGACCACGGGTTGGACGGCACTGCCGGGAAAGGCCGCGATGTGTGGCTGGCACTCGGCGTCGCGGCAGCCGATTCCGAGTTCGTCGTCTGCCACGACGCGGATACGAAAACGTACGATTCGTCAATCGTTCCGCGACTGCTCGCCCCACTCGAAACCGGTTTCTCGTTCACCAAGGGCTACTACGCCCGTGTCGAGGAGAACCGCCTCTACGGTAGACTGTTCCGCTTGTTCTACGCGCCGCTGATTCGAACCCTGCGCCGGGCGACTGACGGCGACATTCTCGACTACCTCGGTGCGTTCCGTTACGCGCTCGCTGGAGAGTTCGGCATGACCAATCATCTCGCTACCGGCATGCGCGTCGAGCGCGATTGGGGCTTGGAAGTCGGCACCCTCGGGAACGCCTTCGAGTACGCCGGATTCGAGGGCAGCGCACAGGTGGATTTGGGGCGCTACGAACACGCCCACCGTGGCGTCGGTGGACCGGGTGGTCTCTCCTCGATGAGCGACGGCGTCGGGGACGCCCTCCTTCGAGTCTGTGAAAACCACGGAATCGCCCCGAAGTACGACACGCTTCCCGCTCGCTACCGCGACATTGCCACGGAATTTGTCCAGCAGTACGCCGCCGACGCCGAATTCAACGGACTGGAGTACGACCCGGTAGCCGAACGCGCACAAGTCGAAACTTACGCCGACGCCATCACCCCACCGGAGCGCACTGGAAGGACTGGAGTTCTACCAGCATGGGACGACGTGACAATTTCCCCGTCGGCAGTTTTGAACGCCGCACGGCCGAAACTCTCGGAACAACGACACTGACGACCCAGAAATTCCCCGCCCGTTCGCAGTCGTCCCCCCTGCGACAACAATATGAAAACATCATACAACCGATAACTGAAAAACTTCGATTTCGTCCACGAACTCTGTCCCCATCACCGCTCGATGAAGACGCGTTCGTGTGACGATACGTTTTCCAACTACGTTCTACTGATTCCTACTAAAAAGTACTACCCCCCACGAACCCCTCTTCGTGAGCGTGACACGAAAAGGCGTTTAACGCCGGACTGTGGAGAGATGGGTATGGTCGAAATAGTCATGTACCCCGCCTACATCGACGCCGGGTTGACCCGGAGTCAGGGTCGGCGGGTGCCGGAAGCGTCGGCCGTCGAGGAACCGACGGTGGATGAGATTGCGCGGGCGATTCAACAAGTCGGCTACGACACGGTGATCGAGCGCGACAAGGCGTACTCCCGTGAGGGGTGGGAGGCACGTGGACGTGTACTGGTACAGAACGCGGACGATTCCGCGAAGAACGACTTGGTTCAGGCCGTCGCCGCATACGTCACGGCCATGCGCAGCTGATGCAGCGACTCGGACAGGTCGTTCGGACGGCTCAAGGCCTCGCAATCGTGCGCTCGCCGAGCGAGGAGTATCCGAACATTGGAACGATGGTGGTTGACGAGGGGCTGACGACGGTGGGGCGCGTCGTGGACGTGTTCGGGCCGGTGTCCAAGCCGTACGTCGCGGTGTCGCCGGGCGAGGACACGCCGCTTCCGACGCTCGTCGGGTCGAAACTGTACGCTCGGTGAGTTTTCCGCGGTCTCGCTCGAATTCTCTAAAACATCTCGCCAATCCGACGAACCCAAAACCACAAAGAGGGGTCGCTGCCATCTCCGAATATGGACAATCGAACGCGGGAGTTCTTCGCGTCCGGGTTCACCGTTATCATCTTTCTGATGGTGCAACTCGGCGCGCTGGCGCTGGTGGTTCCGTTCAAGTCGGCGGGCTACCAGACGGTCAAGGACCCGTCGGACCCCACCAACAGTCTCGTCTACATCGGCGTCATCCTCGTCTTTACGGCAGGGATGCTCGTCGTCATCAAACTCGGCGTGGAGTGGATTCTCCGGGCCGTCATCATCCTCACCAGTGGAATGATTTCGCTGTACGTTTTCAGCGTCGTGATTCCGTCGGTCCTCACGGTGACGGTTGCGGATTCGAGCGTCAACGTCCTCGCGTGGGCTTTCGCCGCGCTCGTTTCACTCGCACTGGCGGTGTACCCCGAGTGGTATGTCATCGACACTGCGGGCGTCGTGATGGGTGCCGGGTCAGCGGGACTGTTCGGCATCAGCTTCGGCCTCCTTCCCGCGATTCTCCTGCTCGCCGTGCTAGCCGTGTACGACGCCATCAGCGTCTACGGCACGGAACACATGCTCACGCTCGCGTCCGGCGTGATGGATCTGAAGATTCCCGTCATCCTCGTAATTCCGCTGTCGCTCTCCTATTCGTTCCTCGAAGACTCCGTCCAAGCCACGAGCGAAGGCGCGGTCAGCGAGGGCGACGAACTGGTCGGTGACGGAGACGAGGAGTTCGACGACCCCGAGCAACTCGGCGATGGACCGGACGACGGGGACCGGAACAGAGACGCCTTCTTCATCGGTCTCGGTGACGCCGTCATGCCGACCGTGATGGTCGCCAGCGCGGCGTTCTTCTCGCCTGCACACGCCCTTCTCTCGGGAATTGCGCTCAACCTGCCCGCGCTCACAGCGATGGTCGGAACGATTATCGGCCTGCTCATCCTGCTGTGGATGGTGATGAAAGGACGAGCACACGCCGGATTGCCGCTCCTGAACGGTGGCGCAATCGGCGGCTACCTCGTTGGCGCGCTGGTGAGCGGTATTCCGCTGATGAAAGCGATGGGATTGTAACACGACCGTTTTCGGACTTCTCCGGGTTTCGGACCGACGAAACCGACAGGCCTATCCCGCGCCTAGGGAAGTCATGACTCCCCCACACGAGGACACGTCTCGGTCTTCCCCACACGATAGTCCCATTCGTGTCGGCGTCCTCAGTTTTCACAACAGCAAGGAAACGAAGGCAATTTTGAATGCGATAGACGACCTCGGGCACGTCCCCGTTTGGCTTCGAACGGAAAACACCCGCGCCCAGATTATCGGCGACGAACCTCGGCTCGACCCTGACGTGGATATCATCGTCAACCGGCTGTTGTTGACGACTGTCGAGCACCCGCTCGAACAGCTGGAAATCGCCAACACACTGGCTGGACTCCGGCCGATGATCAATCCGCCCGAAGCCGTGCTGACGGCGATTCACAAGTACGCGACCGCGATTCAACTCGCCAATCACGGCGTCAAAACGCCGGATTCGTATCTGGGGCTGTCGGCGAACACGTTCGCCGAAGGGAGTCAGTACGTCGGCGGGCCGATGCTCCAAAAAGCAGGTATCGGAACGCACGGCGAAGCGGCGTGGAAAGTAGCGGGGAACAAACAACCGATGCCAATCATCGGCCACAAACACACGTTTTTACAGCGATTTCTGGACCAGCAGGGTAACCAGTCCGACGTGCGGGTGTACGTCGTCGGTGATGAGGTGGTTGGCGCGATGCGGCGTTCTGCTCCAAACGGTGACTGGCGGACGAACGTCGCGCGTGGCGGCACCCCGGAGAACGTGACCGACGAACTCCCGACCGAGGTGGGAACGATTGCCCGTGCGGCGACACACGCCCTCGGTCTCGACGTAGCCGGCGTGGACGTGATGCAGTGGCGCGGCGACTGGTACGTCCTCGAAGTGAACCCGACGGCGGGGTTTACCGGCTTGTTCGACGCCATCGGAAAGAGTGCTGCCCCGTCCATCGCCCGGTACGCCATCGAACGTGCTGGTGGGGAGGTCTCCCCCGAGCAAGTCCGCGAGATTTCGAAGACACTGGACGCTTCAGTTCCAGCCTGCAAACCCCCCAGTTCCGACGAGATGGATGGCCAGCGAACCGTCGGCTACACGGAGTGGGTGGTTGTCAACGGCATGCGGAAGGCGGAATCGGTCATCGCCAAGGCTGACACGGGTGCGACCCGGACAAGCATCGGTATCGACCTCGCGTCGGCGGTCGGCGCGGGTCCAATCAAGAGCAGTGCTGCCGTGAAGTTCGGCAGCGGGAAGGCGAGTAAAACGCGGCCATTGGTGGACGTGGATATCGGCGTCGGCGGGCAGTGGCATAGAGTGACGGCGAGCGTGGAGGACCGAAGCCACATGCACCATCGGCTCATCCTCGGACGCGACGTGCTCTCGGACTATCGTATCGATATTCGTCGGCAAGCAAAGCGAGGAGTGATAGAATACGGCCAAAGAGCGTTTCCGTTCAGTCGCCCCAGGCACGAACGATGCCGGACACAGGCACGGCGACCATCGTTTACGACGACCCGGAGGAGGAGGTAATTGAACGAGAAGTCGAAAACGACGACATCGTCTACTTCGATGACCACTGGCTCATCAAAGTCGGGGTCAACGACGAGGGCGACGACATGGTTCGACGGGTTCCGCGCGAACGCGTTCACTACGTCGAACGCTCCATCGACGAACTCGAAAAGAAAGTCGAAAGCGCAGTCGAGAAGGCAAAAGAGCAGTTCGGCTGGTCGGGGTAGATTCACCACGCCAGTACCAGTTCTACCAATCACCACGACTTCTGCAGCCACCACGACTATCGACACGGACCCGTCAATCTGTTCGATACTCTCGAAGGCAACAACTGGGTTCGTGGCGGACTGTTCAGTACCGTCGTCATAACGGCGTTCCGTGAGTCTAATTTACTCACGTATCCGCCGCCGACAGAATTTTGTGCAAAATACAGTGGTGGCGAACCGGACGACCATCCGGTTGGTGCAATCGTACTCCACTATTGTACGGTGGTTAGCGGTCTCTCTTCGTAGTCGGGTTTGGCGAGGGGTCGAATCCGCGCTGGACACTGAAACGGAAGGAATAATCCGTCGGTCTCGGTTACGGTCTCTTGCTTTCGGTCTTCGGTGAGCGAGTCGTGCTCGGTCGGCTGTTGGAAATTTCGTTTGAAGAGGACGAATCGATGGTGTTCCACGCCGGACACGCGATGTACGGCGTCGCGCTCGGCGCGTTGGTCGGGTCGCGGTCGTAATTATTCTCCCGTCAACGCCTCGCTCGCTGCCGATATCGAAATCGCGGAACCTAGCCCCTCCTCGCAGGCTTTCTCGTAGAGCATGTACGCCGAAGCGACGGTTTCGATGCCGGTTCCACCGCTGTCGAAGACGGTGATTTCCTCAGCAGACTCGCGGCCCGGTTTCTCACCCGCGACCACTTCGCCGAGTTCGGCGTAGATGTGATCTTCAGTCACGTCACCCGATTCCATCGCCAAGAGGAACGACCCCGCATCCGATGTCGCCCGCTCGCGCAGGTCGGGGACGTATTTCCCGCGTTGAATCGTCGTCGCATCGAGTTCCCGCTTTTCGGGGTGGTACTGCCCCATCGCGGTGACGTGCGCCCCGTCCTTGAGCAGGTCACCGTCGAACACGGGTTCGCTGGCGGTCGTGGCTGTGATGACGATATCCGCGTCCTCGACGGCCGCGGCACTGCTGGCGACGGCAGCGACCGAGGCGTCGTAGGCTTCGTTCATCTCGCCCGCGAACGATTCTCGGTTCTCCTTCGTCGGCGAGTAAACCCAGACGGTTTCGATGTCCCGGACGGTCATCGCGGCTTTGAGTTGCCCGCGTGCCTGTGCCCCGGTGCCGATGAGTGCGAGCGATGTCGCGTCCTCGCGCGCGAGTGCGTCGAGACCGACTCCGCCTGCCGCGCCAGTTTTGAACGGGTTCATGCTTGCGCCGTCGATGAGCGCGAGGGGTTCGCCGCTCTCGGCGTCGTACAGCGGCGTCATGAACCACGCATCGCCCGCTCCGAAGCCGGCTGAGTACATGTAGCCACCCATCGCTCCCGTTTCGGGGAGGATTGCGGAGTAGCTCGTCAACATCCCGGCCGGTTCGTCGTTCACCAGTGTCGTCCGCGGTTTCGCGGCTGCTCCCAGCCCCCGCTGCCGATAGCCATCACGGACGGCATCGACGAATTCGTTTATCTCGGCCAATCCAGCAACGTCGTCGCTCGTCAAAAACAGCGTCTCGGTCATGGCTGGAAAAACGGAAGCCAGTGACAAAACCGTTGAGGAACGGGAACGGCTCTCCGAAGATGACATGTGAGAAGTGAACCGGGAAACGAAAAACGGGAAGTGAGAAACGGGAAAGAACAGTGAAAATTACTCAGCGGAATTAGCTGGCGTAGATGACTGGGGGGTGGGGGCAGGTGCCTCATCAACGGGTCCGTTCACGAAGAGCGCGTGTCCGATGAGAAGGACGGAAACGAACGCTCCAAGCGGTACAGCGGTCGTTAGCGCGAGTCCAGCGACGCTGAAAGCACCAGTTACACCGACCAATGCGAGTGGAATGAGTCCAAGAATGAGGTCATAGTATCCAGTCATAATCTATTCAATAATATGCGGCGTAGGTATATAACTGTTTCCCATAGGAAAAGTAGCTGTTTCCTGTATGCCTTGAGAATGCACTAAGGAAACCACTCCGAACATCTCCATAACTTACGAAGTACTTTCCAGAATACGGGCCTCGAAAACCCCGAATATTGCACTTTACGAGAGTCAAATCATGTCTGGGAGTAATTCTCCCCTCCAAAAAATCGTGTCAACTCTAATCGTGGTAGTCGTTGACTGTATTCTTCGAGACACAATTACTCCGGATAATTAGCATTCGGGAGCCGACGGTCAGTAATCAACAGTCAATAATCCACAACTTGCAATCGATACTCCGAAGACGTCCGCAATCTGCGAGTGACAATCAGTCGTGGGTAGGAGGGCGAAGGAGCAGTGCGCCAACCGCTGCGACGATTGCGAGGACGCCACCGACGAGGAACGCGACCGTCCAACTCGTCACCGTAACGAGGAATCCCGCCACCGCACCACCGAACAGTCCACCCCACATCTTGCCCGAGTAGAGAAGCGCGTAGTTCGCCGAGGAGTGTTCCCGGCCGTAGTAATCGCCAACGACGCTCGGGAACAGCGTGTACTGTGGACTCCAGAAGAACGTGGCGACGATGACGGCGAGGACGAACCCGATACTGGAGTTCGCGTGTGCGAAGAAGACCACGGCGAACAAGCCGAGACCGCACAGGAAAAACGAGGCCGCCATGGCTTTCTCGCGGTCGAGGCGGTCCGAGGCGTCGCCGACGAGCAGTCGACCGACGCCACCCGCTACCGGAAGTACGGTCGCGGAGATAGTCGCAACCATCGCCGCCAGTCTGAAGTTTTCGGCGAAGGAGACGACTTTCGCAGTCAGCATCAACCCCGCCCCGCTCGCACAGACGAACATCACGTACATCACCCAGAACTGCCACGTTCCGGCCATCTCGCGCCACGTGTACTGGCGGCCCGAAGCCGTTTCCGTCGCTTCCTCACCGCCGTTCGTTGTCGCTTCGAGCCACCCCTTCGGCGGGTCGCGCAGCACGACTGCTCCGACGAGAATCCCGATACCGATGAGCAGTCCCATGTTTCGGAGGACACCCGGATAACTCGACGCCGTCGCGTTGGTCCGGACGTACGGAACCACGAGCGCGCTCCCGCCCGCGAACGCCATCGTGCCTAGTCCGGTCGTCAAACCGCGTCGGTCGGGGAACCACTTCAGCGCCGTGTTCACCGCGACGGTGTAGACGATGCCGACGCCGATTGCCCCGAGCGAGTAGAAGAGATACAACTGCCAAACGGTCGTCGCACGCGACAGGGCGAGATAGCCGCCACCCGCGAGAATTCCGGCAATCAACGTCAGCGCACGCGGGCCGTGTCTGTCGCGCCACCAGCCAACCGGGAACTGCGACCCTGCCTGAAAGATGACGAAAAGAGTGAACACCGCGCCGAGCGCCGCTGGGTCGATGGCGAGGCGACTCGCTATCGGCGACCGAAGCGACGACCACACGTACTGGTAGGGACTGACCAGTCCCATCATCACGACGGCGGCGGCGACCTGCCACCATCTGGAGAACCCGAGTACGTCCTTGGCGCGGTTGGAATAATCGATATCGGTAGTACTCATGTCCCAACCGACCAACTGGGTATCAATCAGGGTTGTGTTTGGGGTAACCCGCGTAGGTTTATGAGGGAATACAAACAACTATCGGCTATGAAGGCGCGGAAATCCTATCTCATCGCGCTCGTGCTCGTCGTCGTTTCGTTCGCACTGAGCGTGTACTACTATCCTCGAATGCCCGACCAAATCGCGTCCCACTGGAACGCGAGCGGGAACGCCGACGGTTCGATGCCGAAGCTATGGGGGCTGTTTTTGCTCCCGACGCTGACGGCCGGACTGCTCGCCCTCTTCGCCGCGATTCCGCGGCTCGACCCCCTCCACGAGAACATCGCCGAGTTCCGGGAGTACTACGACCTGTTCGTCGTCCTCTTCGTCGCGTTCATGGTGTACGTCCACCTGCTGACCATCGTCTGGAACCTCGGCTACCGGTTTGACTTCACGATGGTGCTGTTGCCAGCCATCGGCGTGTTGTTCTATTTCATCGGTTCGCTGATGGGTCGCGTGGAGCGCAACTGGTTCATTGGCGTTCGAACGCCGTGGACGCTCTCGGACGACAGGGTGTGGAAGAAGACTCACACGCGCGCGGGCCCGCTGTTCAAACTCGCGGGTATCATCGCTGTCCTCGGCGTGTTCGTCCCACGCTATGCGATTTACCTCCTGGTGGGTCCGGTCGTCCTCGTCGCCATCTATCTCACGCTGTACTCGTACGTCGAATACCGGCGTGTGGCCGCATAAAATGCTATTCTCCGTCGTTCTCAGTCCCCCCCGTGAGCGATGACTTCGTCCGGCCGGATTTTGAGCAGCACCCGCGCCGTCTGGATTTCCGGTTGATACTCCGCACCCGTGTAGCGATGAGACAGTTCGTCGATGTGCTTGCGGGCACCCGTTTCGGTTATCTCGTCCACTTCGCCGAGGATGGACAACGCGCGATAGCGGTCGTCCGGGTCGGTCATTCCCATTCCAATCTTTGGATTTGCTTGCACGTTTTGCTCCTTTCGCCGACCACGTTCGGTGTTGACGAGTACGCGCTCCTCGTCGGCATCGTAATCGACCCACACCGGGGTGACGTGCGGAAGTCCCTCCGGCGTGAGGGTAGCGAAGTACGCGAAGACGGGCTTCTCGAACAACTCCTGAAATTCGGATGGAATGGACGACATCACGAAAGGAGAACCATCGGGAATCACTTCACGCTACGGGCCACGGAGTTCGGTTACAGAAAATCGACCCCACTAGCGAACCGCGAACGTAGCCCCCGCCAGGAGTCGCCAGACGGTCAAAAACAGGATGCCAAAGCCGAGCATGACGAGGACGAAGGTGAGCGGCGACTCGCCGTGGAAGTACGACGTCGCGCGGAGGGCCGCCCCGATGAGCGCGGCGGGAATCCACGTCCCGTCCGCGTACAACACCGAAACGAGAATCGACCGTCGCGCTCGGGAACTGTACAAACCGGAGACCAGCGCGGCGATCAGCCACCCGATGAGGAACGGCGCGACGGTACCGGCGAAGTAGAGGGGTTCCTGAAGGATCGGGTCGTGATGGCGGAGGCTCCCGACCGTCAGGAGCGCCAGTAAAACCACGATATCACCGATGAAGAGTCCCGCCGTCGTCCCCGAGCGGTCGAATCGCCGAGTTTCGAACGCATTGCTCATGGTCCCTCGTTGGACGGCCGGGGTTATGTCGGTCCCGATGTGCACTTGATGCCCGCCACAGTGTAATCGAAGCCGCGATTCCGAACCCGCGGGACGAGGTTCGCCACGTGGAGCGTTCTTGCCAGTTCGTCCGGGGTGAAAAATGACGACTCCATTCCCAGCAGATGCTCGCCGCGGACGAGAAGGCGGCCGCGAACAGTCGCCGGATTGAACTCACGAACGACGACTACGCCGCCGGGTCGTAGAACGCGCTCGACTTCGGAAAAGGTCGTCTCCGCATCCCTGATGTGATGGAGGGCATCGGCGATGAGCACTGCATCGACCGATTCGGCGTCGAACGGTAATCGGGTCGCATCCCCGCGTACGCAATCGAGTTCGTGCGTGTGTGCCTGCGCGAGCATACCCGAAGACGCATCGAGGACGAGGCGTTCAGCCACGTCGACGGCCCGTACGGCGCGGCCGGTTCCGCCCGCCACGTCGGCGACTCGCTCGACAGGACGTTCGGCCTGGTCGAGTCCTTCGCGCAAAACGTCGTAATCCGAATCAGGCGAGAAGTAGTCGTAGAATCGCGCGATGCGGTCGAAGTGGTCGACATCGCCGTTCGTTGGGGACATACGGGAAAGACGTGAGCCGTCGCATAAAATTCGACGGTGCGGGGTGCAGGCGACCCGATGGAAGGATGTGGGTCGCGCCGAAAACAGGGGCATGGAGTACGCGGTACTGGGATGGCCGGACGACGGACCGAAACTGCGTCTCGACCACGAACGGTTCAGCTACGCGGGCAAGTTCGTGATGTCGAACACGGGGAAAGCCGTCGCGCGCGCGTCGTCGGACCCCGAACGGTCACCGGTGAACTACGGCGACGAAACGGTCGTCGCCGCCATCGCGTTCAACGAGGACCGTACCGACGACGGGACGATGTGGCTTCGATACGTGACGGTGCACGCCGACCGGCGCGGCGAGGGAATCGGCCCCCAACTCGCGCGATTCATGACAGGACGGCTCCGCGAGCGGGATTATCAGCGAGCTAAAATCGCGGTAAACAACCCCTACGCGTACCAAGCGCTCTACCGTGCGGGATTTGGGTTCACCGGCAAGGAGACGGGGTTGGCGGAACTCGTCTTGGAAAACCCGAAGCCCCAAAGAGAGCGCTATCAGGACGGATTGGACGTGTATCGTGAGCGTGACCTTTCCCCGAACGAGGAGGAATTTCTGGCGGCAAAGGAAGGCCACCGTCCGCCGCAATCGGACGGGCGGTAAGTGGGGTGAATGGTGGAAAAGACGGTAGGGAACACGAGAAACGACTCCGTCTATTTCGCCGTTCATTCAGTCGTTAACGACCTATTAACGAAGGTGGAGTACCGCTTCGTGTATCGTCGTGAGAGACGATAGAAGACGAGTGCTCGGACTCATCGGGTCGGGGTTGACGGTCGGAATCGCCGGTTGTTCGGCGTTTTCGAAGAACGGAGGCTCCCCGGCGACTTCGGGCGGACGGAATGGCGGCGAACAGACGACGACGGAGACCATTCAGTCTCCGACGACGACCACAACCGACACGAAAGATGGGACGACTTCGGCTTCCGACTCGCTACAGCCGAAGGATATCGAACCCGCACCGAAGGCCTATCGGTCGGTTCCCCTCCCGAGCAAGCCGGGAAAGCACAAGTACGCGACGATGGGGTCGGAAGACGCCTCGGTGACGGCGCGGTTTTACGGCGCGTGGAAATGCCCTTATACGCGTCATTTCGTCCTCGAATTCCTCCCGACGCTCATCGAGGAGTACGTCAACCCCGGCGACGTAGCCATCGAGTTCCGCGCCGTCGCGTACGAGGGCGGCGAAGGATTCCACGGCCCGGACTCACCCCGTGCGGCGCGGGCCGGGTTGGTTATCTGGAACCAACAGCCCGAGCACTTCTGGACGTACTTCGGCACCATCTTCAAAAACCAGAACAGCGCTCCGGGATGGGCGACGACGAAGACGCTCCTCAGCATGGCCGAGAAGTCAGACGTGAGCGACCTCTCCACAATCGCCTCGCTCATTCAGTCGGGCAAATACCAGTCCCAAGTCGAGGGGACGATGGACCAAGTGCACAAAATCCCGATTTCGCGCGTCCCCCGCATCGTCGTCGGCGACTCCGTGACGGCACCGACGGTAAACCCGAAGAAGACGAAAGCGCAACTCGACGCCGCGCTCGGCCGCGGACCGTGGCCGAAAGATACGGTCGGAAACTCCACGGTTGACGGAAGTAAGGACAGTAGTAAGCCGATCAACTCGTCCAATAACAGCACGGCCGGGAGCGGACCGAAAAATTCACCCAATAACAGCACGGCTGGGACGACTACCACGAACACGACGACAACTGGCACGAATTCGACCAGTACGACCGGTACGAACTCGACAACGACCACGAGTACGACGAACTCGACAAGCAGCTCGACGACCACGAAGTCCGGGAACTGACTGCGGCTCCCCGACAGTCAGAAACGTCTGCTCTCTTCCAACACTCTTCTTCACACCGTTTTGCTCCCATCACGGACGGGAGCTTTCAAGCCGTTGCCGCGCTTAGCGTCGCCAAATGGGTAATTCTGCACTGCGGCAACTCGCATCCCTCGAAGAGGTTAGCTTCGACGACATCGAAAGCTCAGTGGTTGCCATCGACGCCCACAACTGGCTGTATCGCTACCTCACGACGACGGTGAAGTGGACCAGCGACGAGGTGTACACCACCGACGACGGCACCGAAGTCGCCAACCTGGTGGGCGTCGTCCAAGGCCTGCCGAAGTTCTTCGAACACGATTTGATTCCCGTCTTCGTCTTCGACGGGCGCGTCACGGACCTGAAGAGCGACGAAATCGAGAGCCGGCGCGAACAACGCGAGAAACTGGAAGACCAACTGGAGGAGGCACGCAAGGAAGGCGACGCCATCGAAGTCGCCCGCCTCGAAGCCCACACCCAGCGGCTCACACCCGTCATTCAGGAGACGACGCGGGAACTGCTCAACCTGCTCGACGTTCCCGTCGTCGAGGCCCCCGCCGAAGGGGAGGCACAGGCGGCGCACATGGCGCGAACGGGCGCGGTCGATTACGCCGGAACGGAGGACTACGACGCGCTCTTGCTGGGCGCACCGCTCACGCTCCGCCAACTGACGAGCAAGGGCGACCCCGAGTTGATGGATTTCGATGCGACGCTCGAAGAACACGATATCACGTGGGAGCAGTTGGTGGACATCGCCATCCTCTGTGGCACCGACTTCAACGAAGGGATTTCCGGCGTCGGGCCGAAAACCGCACTCAAGGGTGTGAAGGAGCACGGCGACCTCTTCGGCGTCCTCGAAGAGCGCGATGCCCACATCGAGAACGTCGATGTCATCCGCGAGATGTTTCTGGACCCCGACGTGACTGACGAGTACGAGTTCGATGCGTCGATGGACCCCGATATCTCTGCGGCGCGCGAGTACGTCGTGGACGAGTGGACAGTGCACGAGGACGAAGTTGAGCGCGGATTCGAGCGGATCGAAGAGAGCATCACCCAGACTGGTCTCGATCAGTGGACGTAGGCCAACCACCGAAGGACTCTTTTCCCCACCGTGGGCCATCGGTGCGAGAACGCCGTGAGTTTCGCTCAATTGTCGTTGCTTCTGGAAGTACGCATACAGCGACTGCAATAGCGATTCTGAACGCCCCCGCCTGGTCCCGCGAGCGACGAAGGAGTTCCCGTGAGGCGTTCGAACGGGGCAACCAAGAGCTTCGCTCTTGCCCTTCGAGGGGGGAGTTGTCGGAGCGAAGTTCCGACAACGTCACGCTCACACAGTTCGCGTGACCAAGCGGGGGCGTTCTGGTCCGTTATCCTCGCTGCGGTCACAAGAAGAGCAAACGCATTTGTGACTCTCGACCGGTAACGTTCGGAAAATGACGCCGAGGGGGAGATTTGAACCACGCCCAGACGTTCCTGCTCACTGCGTTGTGTGGGCTGGTCTGGTCTAGTTCAAAGCTCCTCTTACGCGTTTCCAAACACAGAGACGAATCTCGACGTTGGTCGCCGTCGCTCCCAACGTCTCGACTGGTCAAGTCGTGTTTGGAAAACGCCGAGAGGGAGATTTGAACTCCCGTGTCCGTGAGGACAGCAGATTTCGAATCTGCCGCCTTGGCCGGGCTAGGCTATCTCGGCTCATCTTCAAGTACTGCGCTTTCCACTTTATGGGTTTCGATTTGGGTTACGGGAACCTATCGGACCACCACATTAAAATCGATGGCCAACGCGTGATATTTCATGGACGTTACAGACGCGAACGCCAAGGCAGAATCCGTCCTTGACGCGATAGGAACTGCCGTCATTGCCGACCGTGAATTCCTCGAAACAGTCCTCCTCGGCGTCATGGCACAGGGCCACGTGCTCCTCGAAGACGTGCCCGGAACCGGAAAGACGCTCACCGCGCGGAGCTTCGCCTCCGCACTCGGCCTCTCGTTCAGTCGCGTGCAGTTCACCCCCGACCTGCTCCCGGCCGACGTGACGGGAACCCACGTGTTCAACGAACAGGACCGCGAGTTCGAGTTCAACGAAGGTCCCATCTTCGCCAACGTCGTCCTCGCCGACGAGATCAACCGCGCGCCGCCGAAGACGCAGGCCGCACTCCTCGAAGCGATGGAGGAAGGCCAAGTGACGGTGGACGGTGAAACCCGCCAACTCCCGAAACCGTTCTTCGTCCTCGCCACGCAGAACCCCGTCGAACAGGAAGGGACCTTCCCGCTTCCCGAAGCACAGGTGGACCGCTTCGCCGTCAAAACCAGCCTCGGTTACCCCGAACTCGACGGCGAAATCGAACTCCTCCGCCGACGTGCAGGTCGCGACAGCCAGAGTCCGACCATGGAAAGCGTTCTCGATAACGAACTCGTCACTGCGCTCCAATCCGTTCCCGAAACGGTGCGTGTCGAGGAAGACTTGCTCGAATACATGGCCGCTATCGCCCGCGAAACCCGTGAGGACCGCCGCGTCGAAGTCGGCGTTTCCCCCCGTGGGACCCAGCGTCTCTTCGAAGCGACCCGAGCCCGCGCCGCCATGCAGGGCCGCGACTTCGTCACCCCCGACGACGTGAAACGCGTCGCGTACCCCCTGCTCGCCCACCGCGTCGTCCTCACCCCGGACGCGAAGGTGAACAACGTGCGAAAGGACGAAATCGTCGAATCCGTGCTGGACAGCGTTCCGGTGCCGACGGTGGAATAACTGCAGTTTGGAGTACGATTTTTCGTTTACTCTCTGTTTTGAATACGAGTCGGTCGAATCGTTGGGAGAGACAGTGTAAGTGCGGTGTCGAGGGACGCAATCGTTTTGTCTGTTAAGAATCCATCAAGTAATAGAAAATGGGAAACGATTCGCGCGAAGTGAACCACAGAGAGAGATTCACACTGAGGGTGGACGATAAAGGACGGGTAACCCTCCCGAAAGTGGTTCGGGACCGACTCGGTATCGAATCGAACGATAAGATTCCGGCAGCTCTCATCGGCACCATTCTGGAATTCAAACCGAAACCAAGCACAAAACTGGAAACAGCAACCACAGGCCGGGACAGTTGGGAGAACACGACACCGACCGATACCGCAGAAACGCTTTTCGGACCAATGGAACGCTGAGGCTCCAATGACTAGTTCCTTCACTCACTCGGACGCTCGTCAGTTTCGCTATCGGAATGCGCTACTAAAACGCTTCAGAAGCGACAACGACGGACAGAACGGAAAATAGAGCAACTTGAACGGGAAGAGTAGATTCTTGGTTTGATTTTTCGACGGTAACCCACTTTTTACTGCCAAATCGATATTCCAGTCGGAATTGTAAAAATCCACTCACCCCCGCAACGCTGACGTGAGTGCCAGCATTGCGATGAGCAGGAACACCAGTGCGGTCACGGGTTTGCCGCCGCCGCCGGCCAGATATACGCTGTAGCCGAGCGCGCCTGCGGCGATGCCGACGATGGTGCTCGATGCGGCGTGCATGATTTCGAGGGTCTGGGTGTTCGCTTCCCGACCCAATTGCTCGCCGACGTTGATGGCTTGCTCGCCGAAATCCCACGCGAGGACCGTCGCTATCGCGCCGGGAAGCAGGAGTTCGGGCGGTGCCGAGGCGAGGCTTCCGGCCAAAATTCCGGCGAGGAGGACGAATCCTCCAATGGTGACGAGGCGGCGCGATCCACGGACGACGCCAACGGCCACGAGAAGCAGGCCGAGCAGGCCAAAGAGCGCGCCGACGCCACCGAAGAGCGCACTCGCGCCGAGCGCGGCGGACGCGGCGATGACCGAAAGCAGTTGGCTCACGCGTGCCGGTGAGCGGTCGATGGTTCGTTCGGACGCCTCTGCACTCGTTTCACTCATCGTGCCCACCGCCGGTTCATCTTCGCCAGCGTAACGCCAAGCAACTCGTCTGGGTTCCAGTCCACGACACGGATACCGCTAGCACGAAGCGATTGAAGCCGCTGTGTTCGTTCCACCTGTTCGAGTCGTTCCCCAACCGTCGCGTCCGTCGTCGGGTTCGGACTAACGACGGTGACGGCGTGGCCGGTCGCGTCGAGTCGCCGCACGATTTCCGCCGCGAATGGGTCACAGAGCGGGGAGAAAAACACCACCTGTGCGTCGCTCGGCAGTCGTCGGCGAAGCCAGCGCAGTGCCATCGTCGAGTAAAACACGTCATCCGACGGCGTCCGGGCGAACGCGCTCGCGTGCGAGAGCAGTTCCCGTGCTTCGACGCGGTGGGTTTCGCCGGTGCCGGGGGCGAGCCACGCGTCTTCCGGGCCGAGTGCGGCGATTCCGACCTTGTCGCCGTTGTCGAGGAGCGCGCTGAACGCGTCGCCGGCGGCACGAATCGAATGTTCGACTGCGCCGGGGTCCTCGTCGTCGCTGGTCAGATACGCCTGTTCCCTCACGTCCACGACCAGGACGACCGTTGCCATCTGCTCCTCGCGGAATTCGATGGTCGTCAGTTCGCCCGTGCGGGCCTTTCGTTTCCAGTCGATGCGTGAGAGCGGGTCGCCGGGTCGGTACTCCCGCGTGGCGAAGAATTCGACGCCAGTGCCGCCGTGACGCGTCGTCACCCGCCCGACGTGGCGAATCGTCTGCTCGCGGAGCGGCACATCCTCGGCCGTCGATTGGAGCTGTGACGTACACGAAATCGTCGTCTCGTCTTCGAGTTCGAACTCCTGTTCGAGCGCACCACTGAAATCGCGGGCGATGGCTTGTGCAGGGTCGAAGCCGTGGTCACCGCGAACCGCTTCGAGGGTGTAACTGAAAACCGTCCGTTTGCCGGGACGGAGTGCAGTTCCGATTCGGGGCGACCCGGCAGTCACGCGGAGTCCGTCCGGGACGCCGTCGATGATGCGGAGGTCCGGTGCGGTCCTGTCGCCGACGTTTTCGACCGTCACTTCGACTTCGATTTCATCACCAGGTGCGGGGGTAGAATCACTGACGGTCCGAGCCAACTCGAACGCTGTCGATGGCGGCGAGGCGGTTCTGGCGTACGCCGCGAACGCGACGCCGACGACGCCGATGAGGAGCGTGACCGGGCTTTCAGCGAACACACCGACACCGGCGGCGAGCAGCGCAACCGCGCTCACACCGTGCCAGCGGTTGGTCTCGCGGAGGACGTTCATTGGCTCTCCTCCACGTATTGGACGACGGCATCGGCAGTTTTCCGAACCCGATGTTGGAATGTAGTTTCACTGCCGAACGATTGGCGCAACCACTCGCGCCACGACCGTCGGGGGGCTGACGGCCCGCCGAGGAACGCGGCGGCTTCCGGGTCGTCCGTCCACTGTCCCGTTTCGATGACTGTCCGTGCCTCGTCGTCCGAACAGCCGTTCCGTCTGACGATGGCTGCCGTAAGTGAGCTTTCGAGACGCTCTCTGAGTTGCTTTCGTGACCGAATGAGCCTTCTCCGATGGCCGGTGTGGACGGTTCGAATCAGTTCGTCGAACTCCTCTCCGGGCGTCGGGAGCGTCACGTTCGTCTCGGGGTCACCCGTCTCGGCCGCTTTCGTCTCCGTTTTCCGTCGACGCTGAATCACGCGAAGCCCTTGGACGAACGCCAACAGTGCAACGAATTTCACGAATATCTCTTGCAGGGGGAATAGCGTCGCCAGACCGGGAGCGACGGCGACTGCAAGCCCCCATCCGACGGCGAGAAGACCGACGACCGTGACGACCGTTCTGAGTTTCATTGGTCGTCCTCCTCGTCGTCAGCGTACGCGTGCTCGATACGACGGAGGGCGTCTATCGCCCGCTGTTCGTGCTCTTCGCTGGCGTCGTAGCCACCGTATCGAACTTCCTCGAAGACGTTCGTCAGTTCGTCCACGTCGTCGGGTTCCATCCCGGCAGCCACTGCGGCCGACGCGAACTCACCTGCCGTGCTGGAGTGTGGCGACGGGACGTTCAGATACTCGGTCATCTCACGCCACGCCCGATACACTTCGTTTTCGACGCTCGATTCGGATTCGATTCGGTCGGCGGCCTCACCGGCCGCTCGGCCGACTGCGGCGATGTCGCTTTGCTCCTCTTCGATTCCTTCGGCGTCCGGGTTCGTGTCTTGGGTTCCGCCGGAGCTTCGAACGAGCAGTGCGATGGCTCCGAGGAGCGCGACACCGAGAACGACGAACATGATGATGGACGGCGTTGCCGTCCCGGCCGTCCCGTTTCCAAGGCCGCCGGTTCCACCCGTTGGAAACGACAGGTTGCTCCGGTTCATGCTCGGAAGCATGTTTCCGCCACCCACTGTCGTAACACACGACGTCAACAGCGCGTGGATGAACAACAACGGAACGCCGACCGGCCCGATGACCGCAACCACACCGAGACCACCGGCCTTCCGGTAGGCAAGCACCAGGGCTACCAAGAACAACGCTAGGATGATGAGGATGGCCACGCTCGAATCGAGGACGGGATAGCACGGAAGGTTGATTTGTGCACCCATCTTCCCGCGACTACCTTGCATCCCCGGACTCGACTGGTTCGTGTGGCCGCCTCCGACACCACCTGGACCACCGCCGAGGCCGGAGCCGGAACCGCTGTTCACGGCAGAATTCAGGGTTGCGGCAGCGAACGCGATGGCGAGGATACAGAGGAGGGCAATGACCATGACTCGGGCGGTATCTCGTTCCACGGTACCAAGTAGCTGTATTGACAACTTAGGTTTTCTGTCTTCTCATAGGGAAATAGCCGTTCCGAAAGGTGAGAAGAGAGATACGCACCTGCCCTAGCTGACATACTCGATGGATATCGATATCCACCGCGACAGAGTCGCACGGCAGATGGGGGGTGAGAATTTCGTCCCCCATACGGGCCAGCATTACGACGGCTTGTTAGGTCACGGAATCGACGAATACGACCTCGCGGACCACATCGCCATCAATCTGAACGTCCGAGGTGGACTCACACAAAAGACGGCCGAACTGATGACGCGAATCGAGTCGGTCACCGACATGCTTCGCGACCGGATGCACTCGCGGGTGTCCCTTTACGGCGAAAACGTGGCCGACGATATCGTCTCGTTCCTCTGGGAGCGCCGCGACCAAGAACCGTTCGACTATCTCTAAATCGGCTTCCGAAAACGTTCACATCGGCAGGGACAAATTCGACGGGAAACGGAACCACACACAACGGCCAACCGTTATGCCGTGCCCGCTCGTGTCATCGGTATGCGATTTTTGGGGGTGGTCGTCGTCGTTTTGCTCGTCTGTGCCGCACCGATTGGGACCGTGGTGGCCAACGGGAGTGGCGGTGGTGGAACTGTTGGAAGCGCCAGAGGTGGCGTCAGCGGCGGAGGTGTGGCTGGTGGAAGCGGCGGAGTCGGTGATGCTGGCGGCGGTGGCACGGGTGGACACACAAAACGATTCGACAATCATCCGCCGGACCCGAGTTCCGACGTTATCGGGTGGGAAGACGGCTACTGGTACAACGAGAGTATCAACGTAAACCAGCAGGACGGGTTGTCGAAGGCCGAGAAACGGCGGTACGTCGCGCGGGCCATGGCTCGTGTCGAGCATATTCGAAACGAGGAGTTCACCCACTCGGTGACGGTCAATGCGTTGTCGCGGAAGGAGTATCACGCGCTCGTCCACCGACAGGCGGCGAACAGCAACACGCCGTCGGAGCGTGCGTGGGAGAACCAAATTTGGGAAGCGCTGTTCGTCACCGGGGAACGCGCCGACGCTGCCCGGCAGCAGACCAACCTCATGCAGGACCGCGTCGCTGGCTTTTACGTCCCGGGACAAAACAGCGTCTACGTCATCTCGAACGGCAAGGGCAGAATCGACAACTCGACGCTGATTCACGAACTCACGCACGCGATGCAAGACCAGCACGGGGACCTCTCGTCGCCACAACTGCAATCGCACTCGATGGACGAGCGGCGTGGTCACGACGGCTTGACGGAGGGCGAGGCGAACTACGTCGAAGAGCGCTACGCGAACCGCTGTAAAAAGTCGTGGCAATGCGTGGGCTCGGCGAGTATCGCACACGAGCGAGCGCCGTACAGTGGCGGAAAACTTCCGTCCTACAATCTCGCTATGCAAGTTGCACTCATCCAACCGTACTCGGACGGCCCGGCGTACGTCGCATCGAAATTCGATTCGGGTGGATGGAAGGCCGTGGACCGGCAGTACCGGAATCCGCCCGACTCATCCAAGGCGGTCATCCATCCGGGAACGAAAAACGCACCACCCGCCCCGCTGCATCTCGGTGAACAGGCGCGAAACGGATGGAAGCTGTACGACAAACACGGGACGAACGGGTCACAAACGGTCGGCGAAGCGGGAATCTACACCATGTTCTGGTATCAGGGTCGAGCCGACGGAAATCCGATAATTCACTGGCAGTTGTTCCAGAACCCCGACACTGGTACGTTCGATATGTTCAACTACTCCAGTCCCCCCTCCGACGGCTGGGCGAACGACCGACTCTGGCCGTATCACAAGGGGAAAGAACGGGGCTACGTGTGGCGAACGAAGTGGGAGACGACCCACGACGCCACCCAATTCGTGCGGGCATATCGTGAGTTGCTTCGGGGGAAGAACGCACACCGCGTCGGCCCGAACACGTGGCGTATTCCGAACGGACCGTTCGCCGACGCCTTCCGACTCGACCGCCATGGTCGAACCGTGACGGTCGTCAATGGACCGACGGTCGGGAGTCTGTCGGACATCCGTCCGGGGTCGAAATCGACGGCGAAACGAAACGTACGGTTTGCACGGATTCGATAATCAGCATCTTCGACGACAGAGATGTCTCTCATCGCCGTGTTTCACCGAAGGAAAAATACGATTATGCGGTCGCCTCGTCGGTGCCGGCGCTCGTCGGGAGTGCGTCCGTCTCGTCGGCCGCAGTCAACAGGTCGTGGTAGCGGTTGCGAATCGTGACGGTGCTCACGTTGGACACCTCACTGACTTCGTCCTGCGTGAGTTTCTCACCTTCGAGGAGTGCGGCGGCGTACAGCGCGGCGGCCGCGAGACCGACGGGTGATTTGCCGCTCGTGATTCCCGTCCGCTTTGCCATTTTGAGCAGGTCGTGGGCGCGGCGTTTCGTCGCCGGGTCGAGATCGAACTCGCTCTCGAATCGGGAGAGATACTGCTCGGGGTCGGCGGGTTGGACGCCGAGGTTGAGTTCGCGCACGACGTAGCGGTAGGTGCGTTTGAACTCCATGCCGTCGATTCGGCTGACGGTTGTCAGTTCGTCTATCGTACGCGGGACGCCGCTCTGACGGGCCGCTGCGTACAGCGATGCGGTTGCCACGCCCTCGATGGAGCGCCCCGGCAGGAGGTCCTCGTTCAGCGCACGACGGTAGATGACGCTCGCCATCTCTCGGACGTTGTCCGGGAGGCCGAGCGCGGACGCCATCCGGTCGATTTCGCCGAGCGCTTGCTTGAGGTTGCGCTCCTTGCTGTCGCGGGTACGGAATCGCTCGTCCCACGTGCGAAGTCGCTGCATCTTCTCGCGCTGGCGCGGACTCAGCGACCGGCCGTATGCGTCCTTGTTCTGCCAGCCGATGTTGCTTGACAACCCCTTGTCGTGCATCATATTCGTCGTCGGCATGCCGACACGGGATTTCGAGTCGCGTTCGCTCGCGTCGAAGGCGCGCCACTCGGGACCGCGGTCGATTCCGTCGGTCTGGACGACGAGACCACACTCACTACAGACGGTTTCGGCGTGCTCTGAATCGGTGATGAGGTTGCCACCACATTCGGGACACTCCTCCGGCTCTGTCACCTCCTCGTCCGTCCGTTGTTCTTCTCGTTCGCTTCTCTGTTTTCCTGTCCGTTTTCGTTCGATGGTCGCTACGGGCTGCTGGTCAGACCTATTGATTTTTGTACTCGACATGGCGGAATGAAATGGTGCCGGTCCACGGAATAACTCACCGCTGAAGACGACCCACTAACCCAAAGTAAGCGCTATTAGTATATAAATATTGCGGTCAAAAACCCCGGGCTTTCAGATGGAATCGCAAATCATGGTACTAAAATCAGTTTTCTCTGCCAACAGTTGACTAACAGATTAAATTGCTCATAAGAATATAACCCCACTGCTTCGGGAAGGATAGAGATGACGCGCCAGACGCGACGGACATTTATCGCAACCGCCGGAGCTATCGGTCTTGCGGGCTGTTCTTCTATCATCAAGAAATCGTCGCTTCCCAAAGGGAGCGGCCGAACTGCGCGACGAAAGAAAGGGTCGGGACAGCCGGTTCCGGCCGCGACCGACTTCGAGAAGTTGAGCGAGTGGCAGGCAGTTTCCGGGCAGGGTTCCCTGTCGAAATCGACTGACGATCCGTACCAAGGGTCCCAATGTGCCCACGTAACGGGCAGTGATTCCACGAAAGCGGGCGTCATCACGCGTACGCTGTCGGGAACCGACCTCCGTGGAACGAACTTCTCGATGGCAGTCAACGTCAAACACTACGAACTCGCCAAAATCGCCATCGAACTCTCCGCGCCCGACGGGAAGAACCGTCTCCAACTCAAGCGGACGCTGATAGGACCGAGCGACCGCTGGGTACGCGTCAACTTCGGCGTCACAGGCTCGGCGGGGGAGCCGGACCTCTCGTCGGTGTCCGAACTCCGAATCGTCGGGCGACCGCTCGATACCAACGCCGAGACACCCATCGAATTCTTCGTTGACGACCTCCGCACCGTCTCCCAACCCGACAAGGGAGCAGTGATGTTCACCTTCGACGATAGTCATGCGACTCATTACCGTGCGTTCAAAATCCTCAAGAAGTACGGTTTTGCCGGTGTCGAGGCCGTCATCCCCGAAAGCATCGGTCACGACAACCGCCTGACGGTGGACCAACTATCCGAGATGGCCGACGGCGGGTGGGACATGGCCGCTCACCCGGACGTACAGGCCCACTACTTCCCTCAGTACTCGCCGGACAAGCAAGAAGAACTACTGCAGAGCACGCAGGACTATCTCAAATCGCACGGGTTCGATGACGGCGCGCGTCACTTGCTCGTTCCGAAAAACAAGGTTGGACCGACCACGTTCGACCTCGCGCGGAAGTACTACGACTCCATCTACAGCTTCGGTGGCTGTCCGAACGCCATGCCGTTCGAGAACGAGGACGCCATCATCTCGCGGGTTGACGGTAAGAACCTCGACGTGACGAAACAGTATATCGATTATGCGGCCGAGTACGGTCAACTCGTCGTCCCGCTGTTCCACGCAATCGGCGACGGCGGCGAAATCAGCGAATCCGACCTCGAATCGCTCATGCAGTACGTCCAGCAAACGGACGTGAACGTCATCACCGCCTCCGATCTTCTCGACAGGTAGTCGTTCGGTGAGTGGATTCGTTCATTTCGTTCAAATCGCCCAACTCGGGGCGATTTGAACCAACGAGCCTCACGTTTAATAGACGAGAACGTCTCGTGTCGTTTCGATCCGCTCTGTGCGCCACTCTTCGGTTCCCTGAAAACCTGACCGTCACCGCAGACTCTTAACGCATCGCGTGCCAAAGGAGAGTATGACCGAGAAAGCGACACTCGCGGGCGGTTGCTTCTGGTGTCTCGAAGCGGCGTACGAGGAACTTGATGGCGTAGAGTCGGTCACGTCGGGCTACGCCGGTGGCTCCGTCGAGAATCCGACCTACGAAGCGGTCTGTGCCGGCGACACTGGCCACGCCGAAGTCGTCCAGTTGGAGTACGACCCAGACGTCGTCGGCTACGACAAACTCCTCCAAGTGTTCTTCACCATCCACGACCCTACGACGCTCAACCGACAGGGTCCGGACGTGGGTACACAGTATCGCTCCGCTATCTTTTACCACGACGACGAACAGCAAGAGATCGCCGAAGCGTACATCGACGGACTGGAGTCCGAAGGCGCATTCGACGACCCCATCGTCACCGAAGTCGAACCCCTCGACACGTTCTACGAGGCCGAAGGCTACCATCAGGACTACTACGAAAACAACCCCAACGACGCCTACTGCACGATGAACGCCCAGCCGAAGATTCGAAAGGTTCGGGAGAAATTCTCCGAGAAAGCAAAACAATAGCGCGTCCGAAAAGTGTGAAAATCCCATCACACCCGCTACGACGTGGATTTGATTTTGGTAGTTCTGGGATTGGAGTTGCTGGAAGGCAAACTTCGAACGTTCCTGCTTGTTCGCGACGAGAAAACGTTGCAACCACTTTGATTGCAACTGTTAGGAGACAACCCTCGAAAGCCTTCGGCCGGTCGCGGCACTCAAACTGAACGCGATTCGTGCCAGTGAAAATACGAGATATCGAAAAGATCGTTCAGAAACGCCGCGCTAGGAATCCAACCAATCCGAGAGCCATCACGGCAACCGAAATTCCGAATCCGGGTTGGCCACCGGAGTCGCTCGTACTCGCGGTGGTCGTACTCGTCGCCGTCGAATCCGACTCGCTCGAAGTGTTCCCCGTCGCCTTCGTCGTGGTCGTGGTGACGTTGGCCGTTTCGTATGCTTTCGGATGGAGCGTCTTGGCCAACTTCGAAATCGGTTTGACGATTTGCGGGGCCGGCTGGCTGACGTAGTTGGGGTTCAGGGAGACGGTCCGATTTTTCTTGGCGGCGGGCGTACTGCTGTAGGCGTTCGGAATCTTCGCACCCGCCGAGAGGATGAACCACTGGGGTTGCTGCTTGACGACGACTTCGTTACTGATGGGCTTGTAGCCCGAAATTCCGGCTTTCGCTGCAACGTTCGTCCCGCCCGCCTGCGTGATGATGGTGTTCATAAACGTGCCCTTTCCGGCGGTGTACCCGCCGCTCATCACGTACATGATTGTGGGGCTGTCCTCACCTTCGACGGCCTGATGGACGGTTCGAATCCGCTGTTTCATCCACGAGACGGTCTTTGTCGCGCCACCGCACTCGCCGGTGAGTTTCCCGGTGAGTTTCGTCTTCGCGTAGATGTCGTCGATGGATTTGGCCTCACGGAACTTGTACACGTTCAGCCCCGCGCCCCGGAGCTTTTTCACCGTCTCGTCGGAGATGACGTTCGGTGCGAGCACGAGGTCGGGTTCGAGTGCGACGACCTTTTCGGGGACGACGGCGGTCATCCCGGCACCCGAGACGTTCTCCTTCTCACTCGCGCCGTCGAGGTACGCGGAGTACTTCGACACGCCGACGACCTTCTCCTTGCCGCCGATTTTCCACATCGTCTGGGCCGCGCTCGGCGAGAGCGTGACGATTTTTTGGGGTTCGTTCTGTATCGTCACCTTCGTTCCCGTCGCATCGGTCTTCGTGACCGGGAACGAGCAGGTGGTCTGTGCGCCAGCAGCGCCTGCAACGCCCGCGCCGACGCCGGCCCCAAGGGAGCCAACGACGGCGGCGACGAGCAACAGCGCCGACAGCAGTAGATGTCTCATGCAATCGGAACGTCGGACGTATTCAATAAATATTTACCTAAAGCAATTCCACTTTCATACCAATGCGATATGGGACGCGGGTAACGACGTGGTGTGGTGGGCTGATAGCGGCGCTCGTCGCCGTCGTATTGGTGAGCGCGGCTATCGGTCCGACATCACTCTCGCCGATTACCGTCGGCAAAGCCCTGCTCAACGCACTGGCCGTTCCGACCGGAGTCCGATTCGGCGACGCGCTCACGATACCCGGCGGCTTGACTATCGGTGCTCCGACACCTCATCTCCAGTACAGCCACCTGTTCTCCTTCCCCGTCTCGAACATGAACACAACCATCGTCGTGAACCTCCGAATGCCGCGAATCGCACTCGCCGCTGTCGTCGGGTTCGCACTCGCAACTGCGGGCGTCGTCATGCAGGGATTCTTCCGCAACCCGATGGCCGACCCCTCCATCATCGGCGTTTCGTCCGGCGCGGCCGTCGGCGCGGTTGCGACCATCGCGCTCTCGATTTCGATTCCGTTCGCGCTCCCCGTCTGCTCCTTTGTCGGTGCGATTCTCGCCGCGTTCGCCGTCTACCTGCTGGCGACCCAGAACGGCAGAACGCCGGTTGCCACCCTCCTCCTCGCTGGCGTGGCGATTCAGACGCTCCTCGGCGCGGTCGTCTCCTACCTTCTGCTCCAGAGCGGGCGAAGCTTGCGCGAGGCAGTCTTCTGGTTGATGGGCCATCTCAACAATGCGTCGTGGACGAAGGTCGAAATAGCGCTCCCCGTGACGATTCTCGGCTTCGCCGTTCTGCTGTTTTTCGCCCCGGACCTCAACGTCCTCTTGCTCGGCGAGGAGGACGCTCACAACCTCGGGGTCGAAGTCGAACGAACCAAGCGACTCCTTCTGACCGTCGCCAGCATCGTCACCGCTGCTGCCGTCGCCGTTTCGGGCGTCATCGGCTTCGTCGGTCTCGTCGTTCCCCACATCATGCGACTGCTGGTCGGTCCCGACCACCGAATTCTGCTTCCGACCAGCGCGCTCGCCGGAGCCGTCTTTCTGGTTGCGACGGACACCGTGGCCCGTTCCGCCGTCGGCGCGGCGGAACTACCGGTCGGCATCGTCACCGCCTTCCTCGGCGCGCCGTTTTTCCTCTACCTGCTCCGCAAACGCGAGGTGCGCTCCCTGTGATTCGAATCGAGGACGTCGCAATCACACTCGGCGAGAACGACATCCTCGACGGCGTTTCCGCGGACATCGACGCCGGGCGGTTCGTCGGCCTCGTCGGCCCAAACGGCGCTGGCAAGACGACGCTCCTCCGGGCGATGAACGGCGTCCTCTCCCCCGATTCCGGCCGGGTGGTCGTCGATGGGGATTCCGTCGCCGACCTCTCCTCGAAGGCCGCCAGTCGCCGCGTGGCGACGGTTCCGCAGGACACCACCCTCTCGTTCGATTTCGCCGTCCGCGATGTAGTTGCGATGGGTCGAAATCCGTATCGTTCGCGGTTCGGGGGTGAGTTCGGGAACGGGACGGCCGACGGAAGCGACGTCGAACCGGGTGCGGATATCGTGAAGCGGGCGATGGCTCGAACCGAAGTCTCGAAATTCGCCGACCGCTCCATCACCGAGGTCAGCGGCGGTGAGCGCCAGCGCGTGCTGCTCGCGCGAGCGCTCGCACAGGACACGCCCGTCCTCTTGCTGGACGAACCGACGGCCAGCCTCGACATCAACCATCAGGTCCGCACCTTCGAGCTCGTTCGCGAACTCGTCGCGGACGGGAAAACGGTCGTCGCCGCGATTCACGACCTGAACCTCGCGGCCCACTACTGCGACGAACTCCTGTTGCTCGCGGGCGGGTCGGTGCTCGCCGCCGGGCCACCGACCGAGGTTTTGGCCGAGGAAACGCTGCGAGAGGCGTTCGACGCCCGCGCCGTCGTCTCCAGTCATCCCGTCACCGGTTCGACGTACGTCACCGCGCTTCCCGACCGAACGACGCATCGAGAAGAGAACGGAACGGACGGCCGGGTTCACGTCATTGGCGGCGGCGGCACCGTCTCCCGACTGCTCTACCTGCTTTCGGCAACGGGCTACGAGGTGTCCGTTGGCGTGTTGAACGAAGGGGATTCTGACCTCGAAACCGCCCGATTGCTCGGACTCGATACTGTCGCGGAAGAACCGTTCGCACCAATCGGGATGGCCGCGCGGAACGCCGTTGAGCGACGAATTCGTGAGGCTGACGTGACCCTCCTCGCCGACGTGGAAATCGGGGCGGGTAATCTGGCAAATCTAGAAGTCGCCGGCGAAGCCGAATCAGTCGTCGTCGTGGAGGAGCGACCGTTCGAAGACCGGAACTACGCCGGAAGCGAGGCAGCGGTGCAGTATCGCTCCCTCTGCGAGCGGGGAACGGTCGTTTCGCCGGACAACCTGCTCTCGGCAGTTGCCGAGATAGTTTAAACTGCAATGGAACAATGGAGAATGTCCGCTGTCTGATTGTTCTGGTCACCGCAAGACGGCGCTACGTCCCCCTCGTGTATCGTTTCTGCATCAACTCAAACAGCATGAGACCAGCGAAGGCACTCGCCGCGAGCATGACAATGGCCGCGATACCGACTGGAACGGACGGCGCGACGACGACGGCAGTACCGAGCAGTGCGCCGGATATCAGTGCCATAAAAAACCGTTTGATGCCGGTGGAAGAGGCGAACTTCTTGGCCAGCGTCGGATCGAGACCGACGATTCGTGACCAGACGACGTACAGCGAGACGACGGCGAGAAACGAGAGAACAGCGACACCCAACAATAGAAAGAATGCATCTATCTCCACGTCGTTCGACTCTATTGGTATTCACGGCGTGGGACTGAAATATAAGTCTATCGAACGATATGTCGATAGATGAAAGCAAGGGAAGGGGTGGTTCAGTGTGGGGTCTACGGTATCTCGGGATGAGAACTTACGTGAGAGGTTTGGTGACACTTTGGAAGGAAGCCATCCTTCCGCCAGAGCCTCCGGCACCGCCGACATACGCGCGCTCACACTGACACACTGACGCGCCCGAGTCAGGAGTGGGCGCAGTTACGTGTAAGACATCCCGTACCTTTGTTATACGCCCGCTAAACCACCGAAAAACCGACCTTATACGGTAATGAAACCCAACACATCGGGGAGTCGTTTTTATCAGGCTCCCGTTCCCAGTTTGGGTATGAATCTCGCGGACAGTTCCGTCGTCGTCGTCGGCGGCGGGTTCGGCGGGCTGTCGGCTGCGTGCTATCTCGCCGACGCGGTGCCGCGGTCACGGTGCTCGAAAAGAACGACCAGGTCGGCGGGCGTGCCTCGCAACTCGAACGCGACGGCTTCCGGTTCGACATGGGTCCCTCGTGGTACCTGATGCCCGACGTCTTCGAACGCTTTTTCGACACGTTCGGGCAGCACGCCGAGTGACTACTACGGACTCACCCGCCTCGACCCTCACTACCGAATTTTCTTCAAGGACGGCGACCGAGGATACGACCTCACGCCCGACCGCGACCAGGTCGGAAAGGCGGTGTTCGAATCCTACGAGGAGGGCGGCGCGGCGGCGTTCGACGACTACCTCTCGCAGAGCGAGGAAACCTACGAAGCTGCCATCGAACAGTTCGTCTACACCGACCGGCCCCGATTTCGCGACTGGGTCGACCCCGACGTGATGCGCTCGGCCCCCATCGGGCTGAGCCTGCTGCGCTCGATGGAGGCCCACGTCTCGGGCTACTTCGACCACCCGAAACTCCAGCAGATCACCCAGTACACCCTCGTCTTCCTGGGCGGGTCCCCGAAGAACACGCCCGCGCTCTACACCATGATGAGCCACGTCGATTTCAACCTCGGCGTCTACTACCCCGAGGGCGGCTCGGCGGCGTCGTTGACGGCATCACGGACCTCGCGCGCGAACTCGGCGTTGCATTCGAGACGGACGACGAAGTGACGGAGATCACGGGCAGAAAGCGCGACGGCTTCGTCCTCGACACCGTCGACGGTGACCGCACGACTGATCTCGTGGTCTAGGACGCCGACTACGCCCACACCGAACAGGAACTCCTCCCCGGAACACGAGCGCCAGTACACGGCCGAGTACTGGGAGGACGGACGCTCGCGCCCTCCGCCTTCCTGCTCTACCTCGGCGTCGAGGGCGACGTCGAACCGCTCGCCCACCACACGCTCGTCCTGCCCGACCGACTGGGACGGCCACTTCGAGGAGATCTTCGAACGGCCGGCGTGGCCCGAGGACCCGGCCTACTACCTCTGTGTTCCCTCGAAGACCGACGACACCGTGGCCCCCGAGGGCCACTCGAACCTCTTCGCGCTCGTGCCGATAGCGCCCGGCCTCGACGACACGCCCGAAATTCGAGAAACGTATCCGCGAGAAAGTGCTCGACGACATCGCCGAGAACACCGGCGTCGAACTCGCCGACCGGATCGTCGTCGAGGAGATCTTCTCGCGTCGACGACTTCGCCGAGCGCTACAACAGCCTCCGGGGGACGGCGCTCGGCCTCGCCCACACCCTCCGCCAGACCGCGCTGTTCCGCCCGCCGCACCGCTCGAAAGCGGTGCCCGGGCTCTACTTCACGGGCGGGTACACGACGCCAGGGATCGGCGTGCCGATGTGTCTCGTGAGCGGCGAGCACGCCGCGAACGCGCTGATCGACGACCACGCCAGATGAGCGTCACGGAGCGCGTCCGCCGGGGATGAGTCGCCTCGGCGGCCGTGCCCCGACTCCTGGTACTCCTCCGGCTCTCGCGCCCGCGCTTCTGGCTCTATCTGGCCGGGCCGGTGGCCGTCGGCGCAGTCTACGCCGCGTCCGCGCCCGCCGACCTCCTCTCGCCCACGGCCCTCGCGCTGTTCGCCTACTTCCTGCTCCCCGCGAACGTCTTCCTCTACGGCGTCAACGACGTCTTCGACGCCGACATCGACGCCGAGAACCCGAAGAAGGAGGGGCGCGAAGTGCGCTATACCGGGAAATCGAATCGTCCTCGCTGCCGTCGCGGTGAGCGGGTTACTGATGGTCGGGTTCGTCCCCGTTCTCCCCCTCCCCGCGCTCGCCGGCGCTCGCGGGCTTCGCGTTCCTCGCGGTCGAGTACAGCGCGCCGCCGTTCCGGTTCAAGACGACGCCGCTGCTCGATTCGGTCTCGAACGGTCTCTACATCCTTCCCGGCGTCGTGGCCTACGCCGCGCTCGCCGGCGACCTCCCGCCGGTGCTCGCCATCCTCGGCGGGTGGCTCTGGGCGATGGGGATGCACACCTTCTCCGCGGTCCCCGACATCGAGCCTGACAGACGGGCGGGGATTCGGACGACGGCCACCGCGCTCGGCGAGCGCGGACCTACGCCTACTGTGGGCGTGCTGGCTCGCGGCGGCCCTCGCCTTCGCGTTCGTCCACGTCCTGCTCGGCGCGCTCCTGGTCGTCTATCCACTGCTGGTGGTCGCCATCGCGCGCGCTGCGGTCGACGTCGAACGCGCCTACTGGTGGTATCCCGTGGTGAACACGATAGTGGGAATGGTACTGACCCTCGGCGGCGTCTGGGTGTTGGTGATCGGTGGCTGAGAGTTCGCTCACCACCCCGACGCGTGACCGCATCGAGACCTATCTCGACCGGCTCGTCGCCGAGAACCGGTTCACCATCGCGGTGGTGTTTCCGATGGTCGGGGCCGTCCTCCTGCTCGCGAGCGCCGCGGACCTCGTCGGCCCGCCGCTCCAGTTCAATCCCGTCCTCATCCTCCTCGGCACCGTCGTGATGCGTCTCGCCGCTCGTGGCCGGCATCGCGCCGCTGGTCGACCGCCGGGCCGCCATCGGAATCGGCGCGCTCGACGGCCTACGCCTACGGCATCGAACTCGTCGGCGTGACGACCGGGTGGCCGTACGGCCAGTTCGAGTACCTCGTCGACCTCGGCCCGATGCTGTTCGGGACGGTTCCGCTCGGCCTTCCGGTCTTCTTCCTCCCGCTCGTACTCAACAGCTATCTCCTCTGTCTGCTCCTACTCGGCGGCGCGACGCCGGAATCGCCGTTCGCTCGCTGGCGGTGATCGTCACGGTCCTCCTCGTCATCGACGTCGTCCTCGACCCCGCCGCGGTCGCGGTCGGCTTCTGGAGCTACTCCGGCGGGGCATCTACTACGGCGTCCCGCTCTCGAACTACCTCGGCTGGGTGCTCTCGGCGACGGTTTCGGTTGGACTGGTCGAACTCGCTTCGACTGCGCGCGCCTCACCCACCGGCTCGAAACCTGCGCGTTCATGCTCGACGACCTCGTGAGCTTCGTCGTGCTCTGGGGGGCGGTCAACGCCGTCTTCGGCAACTGGATTCCCGTCGCGGTCGCCATCCTGCTGTTCGTCGGGCTTCGAAAAATCGACCGCTTCGACTTCTCCGTCCTCCGCTCGGTTACCACGTCCCGCTGACCCGGGAATTGTCCGGTAATCAAAATCAGCTTCCGCGTGTGAGGAGCACGCCGAGCACGATGCCGATGCCGACCGCCGCCAGCGTTCGCCGGGATTCCGAAAATCGGATAAACTGTGTCCCATCCGACGTGATTTCGAGTACACCGACCGGTTTCGCTGTTGCCCCGCCACCGACTCGGTTGTTGCCCTCGCCGCCGACACCACCGAATCCGTAACCGATTTTCGCAATCGGGACAATGGTTCGATTACCGAGATAAATCGGTGTACCGTACACCGTTTCGACGCCAACATTCCGTCGGAGTTGCTGGAGAAAGGCTTCCAGTCGTTCGAACGTGCCCATATCGTTCGCAACTGACGGGAGGAACAAATGGTTTTGCATACTGACAGACCGTTCGGTTCGAGCACTATTGTCCGCTCTATATCCCTCTTAGCGACGTTTTTCTGGTAGCAGTGTCATCCCTGATTCGTGGCGCATGCAACGTCGTGACATCCACCGTCATCCATCAGCACTACTATACACGCGGTAACATTGTCATCCCGTGTCGTCGACACCTTCTCGCGGGCTGTGCCTGCTCGCTTGCGAGGGTTCGGCGAAACCTCGTCGCCCGCGGAACGTCGTTCCGCGCGACTCGACGTGGGACGATATTATCGCTACCTGCCACGACTGCGTACGTCACCCTTTCCTTGCCACATCTCACTCCATCACTGCTCTTTCGTTTCGCGCCGCTCGACACGACCCTGAGCGAGCAGTCCAGCCCCGAGTAACCAGCAACCGAGACCGATTCCAAGGAACCCAAACGAGAGCCGTGACCGTGCCCCGCGAAGCCCGGTCTCGCTCGGAGCAGTCCGGACGAGAACGTCGAGTGCAGCCGCTATCGTTGATGTGTGCGAGACGACGTCGAAAACGCCGACGATAACGACAGGCAGCGAGATGACGAGGAGCGCCGCTCCGACTGCGGTACAAAACGTCCCGACGATGCCGAGAGTTGCTCTGTCCAGCATGAGCCGTCTCCGGAAACGGTACGGGACCTCTTAGCGTTCAGCGTCCGTTCGCCCGGCGATACCAGACCGCAAAGGCGAGGACGAGCATCAGCGCCCCACCGGCGAAAAACAGCAGGCCGGGCGGAATTCCGGCGCTCGCCGCGCTTTCGGCGACCGTTCGCACTGTACTCGACGTGCTCGACTGCACCATCGTCGTCAGCTGGTGTGTCGTCGTGCTCGCGTGATGCACTGTCCCGCTCGCGTTCTCCATCGTCGTGCTCACGGCGGAACTGGATGTCCCGTTGTCCGCTCCACCGACATGCTGTTGGGCCGTCGTCCCCGCGTGCGTTGTGCTCGTCTGGGTCGTGCTGTGTCCGTTGGCTACGTTCCCTCCATTTCCGCCGTTGGTGGTGTGAGTCGTGTTGGGCGCACTCCCTCCGTTCGCGCCGTTGCTCTTGTCACCAGCACTACCATTCGGATGACCGGCATCGCTGCTCCCCCCGGAACTCCGGCTCAGCGTCCCGAAGAGCGGTTTGTCGTTGGCGAGTCGTTGCACGACGAGGCTCGCCAGTCCGAGGATGCCGATTCCACCGAGGAGGTTTTTGAGCGCGGATTGCAGTCCCACTGTGTCCGATTCGTTTCCGGCGAAGAGGACGAGTGGTTCGGCGGTCGGCGCGTACACCTTCATCTCGCGGCCCTTCTCGGAGTAGGCCGTATCCGCGACTTCCACGAGGTTGCCGTCCTCTAATTTGCCGAGATGATACTGGACGTTTTGGAGCGATGTATCGACGCGCTCGGCGATGGTGGCTGGCGTCGCCGGTTCCTCGTAGAGGGTAGCGAGGATGTCGCGCCCGGTTTGTGAGGAGAGGGCGGCGACTAACGCATCCGCGTCATCGCTGTCGACGCCGACGACTCGCGGGTCGCGGTCTTCGTCCGCGACGGAATCGACGGTGGAGGGCAGGAAGTCGACCATACCCTATCATTTTGAGGGGGGATTATAACTTTGCCCGACGCGACTGAATCCGGCAGTTTATTATTCCACGCTAAAAACACAGGTTCGGTAGGTGAAGGCATGGACCGCGATGAAAACTCGTTACGCACACTGTTGCAGATTCTCGCGGAACCCAGACGGCGCTACGCGCTGTATCATCTCCGACGGCACGACCAAACGACCGTCACGCGTCTCGCGGACAACGTGGCTGGTTGGATGAGTGCCGGTCAGGACGAACCCCTTTCCGGACAGGAACACGTCCACGTGTACACCGAACTGCACCACACCGACATCCCGCGACTCGTCGCCGCGGGAATCGTCCACGTCCACGAGGACGAAGAACAACTCGAAGTCGTCGAATTTCCAGAAATCCTATCGAATATGCTCGACGTGACGCTCGAATACGACGACGGCGCGATGTGAACGGCTTCGCTCGATTTATACACTCGCTAATCGTTTCAGCGACGGGAGATTCAAGGTCTTCGTTTGCATCCATACGTCTATGAAAGCGTTCGCTCCGGGAAGCGTGACGGCGGTGTTCGCACCCGTCGAATCGGGCGACGGGTCGAAAGGTGCGAGCATAGCAATCGAGGATGGAATCGTGGCCGACGTGAAAGCAGCGGAGGGTACCGAGATACTGCTCGACGGCGAGCAAACGGCGTTCGAACCGGTCGCCGGCGTCCTTGACGGATTGGACGTGACTGCACGCGTCGAACTCGAATCGGCGATTCCCATCGGGTGTGGCTTCGGCGCGAGCGGCGCGGCCACGCTCGCAACCGCGCTGGCCGCGAACGAAACCTTCGCTCTCGGACGCTCACGTGACGACCTCGTGCAGGCCGCACACGTCGCTGAAGTGAACGCAGGAACTGGACTCGGTGACGTGTTCATCCAGTCCGCGGGCGGAGTGTTGATGGACGACGGCACGGGGCGGCGACGGTGGGAACCGACCGAATCAATCGAATACGTTTCGTTCGACGGGATGGCGACCAGCGAGACGCTCGGCGACGCCAACCTCATGGCGAGAATCGAAACTATCGGGGGGCGAACCCTCGACGCGCTTCCCGAGGAACCGTCGCTCGAACGCCTGACGCGGGATGCATGGGCGTTCGCACGAGAACTCGAACTACCAACAGAAAGAGTTCGGGAAACCGTGGCCGATGTGGAGGCGGCAGGTGGCGCGGCGAGCATGGCGATGCTCGGCGAGACGGTGTTCGCCGTCGGTATTGAGGGCGTGCTTCCGAACCGAACCGGGATTTCGTTCACAGGCGCAAATATGCGATAAAATGCATTCTCAGCGGCTCTGACAAGTAGATTCATATGGCTAGCGGACCCTCATTTTTCCGTATGGAGTACGAAATTACCAACGGCCCGAGCAACGCGATTCTCACCGTGACGCTCGACGCGGACGAGCACATCGAGGCGAAGACGGGAGCGATGGTGAGTCGGAGCGAGAGTATGAAAGCCGACACCAAAATCGCGGCCGGCGATGGTATCTCGGGCATGCTCTCGCGAGCCATCAGCGACGAGCGAGAGATGGTGTCGAACACGTTCACGGCGTCGGTCGACGGTGCACACGTCACGCTCGCACCCGACATGCCGGGCGACATTCTCCCCATCGACCTTCGGGAGACCGGACGCATCAAGGCACAGTCGGGCGCGCCAGTCGCGTGGACGCCGGAGGTCGAGCACGAAACCGCAATGAACGAGGCGGGGAACTTCTTTTCGTCGGGTGAACTGACCGTCCTCGCGATGAAAGGAGACGGCATCGCCTTCCTCTCCTCGTACGGGTCGCTCTACAAGGTCGATATCACTGACGACGACCCACTCGTCGTGGACGAGGACCACCTCATCGCGTGGACGGACGGACTGAACGTCTCGCGCACGACTGACGGCGGCATCAAATCCACACTTCTCGGTGGCGAAGGACGCGTGACCCACTTCTCGGGTACCGGAACGGCGTGGCTTCAGACCCGCGACCCGCTCGTGTTCATGCAGTCGCTGTCGGGCGAGAACTGATTGCCGTCGAATTTTTGTCACTCCGTCGCGTGTCTCTATCGGTCATGTCCGAGTCAGTGGCACACAGCGATGGGTCGGGAACTGACGATTCGACGCATCATGAGGGGAGCCGATGGCCCATTATCGGTGCAATTGGGGCGGGGACGATGTATCTCGGGGCGGCGCTCACGATACTGGCGTACGTCACGGACGTGTTCCCCAAATTCGCTGGCTGGCTGGTCGCTATCAGTGGGTTGCTCGTGCTCGTCGTCGGACTCGGCGGGTGGCTCAACCAAGCGTATCTGCACGACTACTGGGAGCATGTGAGCAAGACGAAGTACACCTACGAGGCGACGATGGTGACGTTTTTGATGACTGACCTCGCGACGTTCGGCGCGCTGTTCTCCTACTACTTTTTCATTCGCGTAAAACCGTGGCCCCCGACGGAACTCCCCGACGTACTGAGTTCGTTGTTGCTCGTCAACACCTGCGCACTCGTCCTGAGCAGTTTCACGCTTCACTTCTCACACGTCGCGTTGCGGAAGGGGAAGCGAACTCGATTTCTCTCCCTCCTCGGCCTTACTATCGTTCTCGGTGCGGGATTCGTCGCTGGGCAGGCGTACGAGTATTATGACTTCATCAGCCACAAAGGGTTCACCCTGACTTCGGGACTGTTCGGGAGCGCGTTTTTCGGATTGACCGGCCTACACGGACTCCACGTCACGCTCGGTGTGATTTTGTTGTGTATCGTCCTCGGGCGAGCAATCCGTGGCCAGTACGCCTCGGATAGGGATTCCTCGGTCAGCACCGTCTCGATGTACTGGCACTTCGTGGACGCAATCTGGCTGTTTCTCGTCGCCGTCCTGTACCTCGGGTCGAGCATAACTGGGTCATAGCGATTCCGTCCTGCCCGTCGAACCACTCCGGGGAGCGGAGGATGATGTGAATACCGTCCCGTCCGCCAGGGGCGACGGTGAGCCATCTATCGTCGCCCATCTCGCTGTCCTCTTTCTTCTCGAAGCCGAGCGTTTCGGTGTAGAAATCGAGGGCCATCGCCTGATTTTCGACTATCAACGCGAAGTGAGTAATCCGTGAAACGCGGCCGGTCGGTTGTTGTGTGATCGTTTTCTCCCCCAAAGAGGGGACGACGACCACGATATTGACGAGTTTTGTATCCTATTCCCCACGCTTCTCACGTTCGAGCAGCCTTCGATACAGTGGCGGCGTGAGGATGCCGCCGATGCCGAGCAGGATGGACACGATGCCGAGTGGAAGGAGTAGCGGGTCCACGTTGAGACACGGATTCACAGAGCCGATGGTTACATAACGGGTTTCCCCGCCAGCAGTGACGAGTACTCCCTTCCGAAACGCGGCACGGTGAACGAACCGGCCACGCACGTCGCCGGTATCCCGTGGTGTGTGGATAGCGTACTCGAACGCCTTTCGTTCGGCAGGCGAGAGTCCTTTCAGGGTGAACGTCCGGAACGGGTCTTGTTGGGTCGCGCCCATCTTTGGTTTCGTTTCGTCGGGCGAGTAGACGACGATGGTCGCATGACCACAGAGATTGAGATGTGTCTGAACGACGGCATAGCCGCCAAGGACGCCACCTGCGATTCCGAGAGCGACGAGGAGTGTCCCGAGAAACGGCGCGCCATAGGTCAGCAGCGCCTCACGCGGCGACTGTCCTTCCGTGATGGCCTCGGGGTGGTTGTCCGCAGTCATCAGGCCACCTGCCAGCGTTCCGTGAGATATTCGAACGTGGCTGCCAGCCCGACCCCGTAAAACCAGTGGGCGATGAGGACGAAGACGGCGTACGCGAGTAGGTGCAGGCCGGTCTGCCCGGTGTAAAACGCCAGCCCGAATCCGGTGGCGATCACCGTGGCGAACGCCAACCCCGTGATGATGCGCGGTTCTCCTGGCAGATACTCGGCTAACACGGCGAACAGGAGCGCCCATGTCGTCATGCCGCCGATGAGGAAGAGAAGGTAGCCGACGGCCACACTCTGCTGACCGACGAACCCGGAGAGGTTGACGAACGACGAGAGGCTGAACACGTTCAGGATAGTCGCCGTGAACAGCACGCCGGACATGAGTACCGTCCCGACGAGACCGCCGATTGCGGCTGCTGCGGCGATTCGCGGAATCGTGGTACCCAGCGATTCGACGCCCTGAAGCACGTTCGGGCTGCCCTCGCCGGGAGTGTTCGTGGCGGCTCGCCGGGTCGTCTCGGGTTCGGTCGGTTCGATACCGTACCTCTCTTGGAGCCGTCCCTCGAACCACTGCCACTCTCGGGTAAACTGGTTGGTTCGTTTCAACCCCCACACGTCGGCAGTTTGGACGGGCGCCCCGTTCCAGTACGACCAAATCATGTTGTAGAGCCACAGCAGAACGGAGAGACCGATGAGGTACGCTCCGATGGTCGAGATAACTTGGAACGGAGTGAAGTTGGCCGGATAGACCGCGTACCGTCGGGGAAGCCCCATGAGGCCCAAGATAACCATCGTCCCGAAGGTCACAATCGACCCGACGACGAGCAACAGCGATTGGAACAGTGCGAGTTGCCGGTCGTACATCCGTTCGGTGAGAATTGGATACCAGAAATAGCTCGCAGCGATCATCATGAACGGAATGATTCCCATGAGAATCAGATGGAAGTGGCCGACCACGTAGTAGGTTCCGTGGAGGACGATATCGACGGGAATCGCCGCGAGATACACGCCCGTCACGCCGCCGACGACGAACGTACCGATGCTACTGATACAGAGCACCATCGGTGCCGTGAGCCGAATATTGCCCGACCAAATCGTCGTCATCCAGTTGAACGTTTTAATCGCGCTCGGTACTGCGATGGCGACCGAGACGGCCATAAAACTCGCGCGGAGGCGTGGGTCCATTCCAGTCACGAACATGTGGTGTGCCCAGACGCCAAAGGAGAGCACGCCGATTCCCATCGTGGAGTAGACGACGAACTTGAAGCCGAACAGCTTCCTCCCCGCAAATTTCGGCAGGATGAAGCTCATCAGTCCGGTCGCCGGGAGGAAGATGATGTACACCTCCGGATGGCCGAAGAACCAAAACAGGTTCTGCCAGAGCAATGGCCCGCCACCTTGCGCCGCGTAAAACGTCGTCCCGAACACGCGGTCGAGCAGCATCATGATGGCGGCACTGCCGAGCAGTGGAAACGCGAAGATGATGAGCGCACTCGTCACGAGCATGTTCCAGACGAAGAGGTCGAGTGACCCCATGTCGATGCCCTCCGCGCGTTCGTAGAAGATGGTGACCATGAAGTTAATCGCACCGAGAGTCGTGGCGATGCCGGACAGATGCAGGCCGAGAAGGAGGAAGTCCACCTGTGGATTCGTGCTCTGTGTTGCCAGCGGCGTGTACAGCGTCCAGCCCAGTTCCGGGTCGTGGAGCGTCCAGAAGAACTGATACAGCGGGCCGTGAACTCCGACCAAATCGAGGAACTGACCAACGACCTGCGAGGGAAGGCCGCCACGGACGAGGAACAACGACGGGACCAACAGCCAAAATCCGATAGCGTTCAGACGCGGGAACGCCATGTCGTCCGCGCCGACGAGCAACGGGATGAAGTAGTTCGCAATGCCGAAGAACACGGGCGTGACGAAGAAAAACAACATCGTCAACCCATGGGACGTAAACAGCGCGTTGTACGTTTCGGTAGTCCAGATACTCGCGTTCGGCGTCAGCAATTCCGTCCGAATCATCATCGCCTCGACACCCCCCCAGAGTGCCGCTAACGTCCCGAAGACGATATACAGTTTCCCGATGTCGCGGTGGTTCGTCGTCGTCGTCCAGTAGGTTATCGACTTCCAGATAGAGCCGAGACCGAAATCGAATTCGCTCGGGGATGGATAGCCACCGTCCGGTTTGGGCGATCGACGACGGGCAAGACGGGTGAGCAACCAACACCCGCCGATGAGAAGCCCCAACGCAGTGAGTTCGACTATCGCCCGATTCGTCATCGGAACGCCTCCCCGTGGCGTTCGCTCGCTTCCCTCCCCCCGTGCATACTCCTTCGTGTCATTGCGAAACACGATAAAGCCGGGGGGTCGTTCGAATGATACTGACGAATAAAAAACAATTCAGGACACACACAATAGCTATATCCGCACGTCAGTTGACTCGGAAACGATGCGACGCCGTCGCACTGGAGGGGTCCGGTGGGGTTCGATAGCGTGTCTGTTCCTCACCATTGGAATCACCGCCGTCGAACCAGCCGCCGCACAGTCGGTAAACAAACGCCTTATCGACTCGCTGAACTACCAACTCAGCTACGTGGCGCTCCCGCTGACGCTCCTCGTCGAATTCATTTTAGTGTATGCCGTCTTCCGATTCCGAAACAACGACGACCCGCAGCCAACCGCGGAAGACAAGCCACTCGAAATCACGTGGACCATCGCAACCGCAATCATCCTGCTGTTCGTCGGTATCGCCGCGTTCACGGTGCTGACGAACCCGTACATCACACCGAACCAACCGACAGGCAGTGGAACCGGCGGTGGCGCAGGTGGTTCGAGTCTGGTTGGTTCGAGCGGGAGCGGTGCGAGAATGGGCGTTGCCGACGGCACGAACAGGTCGAACGCAGTGACAATCCACACGCTCGCCTATCAGTGGGGGTGGCAGTTCCACTATCCGGGGACGAACGTCACGACGCACGACGACCTCGTGTTGCCCGCCCACACGGACATCTACATTCGGATGACCTCGGCGGACGTGATTCATTCGCTGTTCGTTCCCAAACTGGGAGTCAAACAGGACATATTCCCCAAGCAAACGACGGTCATCCACACGCGTGTGTTCAAAACCGGAACGTATCGGGGCTACTGCACCGAATTCTGTGGGTCGGGGCACGCACGCATGCGGACGAAAGTCCGAGTGCTTCCGAAACAGAAGTACCGGCAGTGGCTTCAAAACGCGTCAACGAAACCGTCGTCGAAGACTGCATCGGCAGTGGGAAACGCGTCGGCCAAAAATAAGAGCGCAACCGGGTGACGGCTATGCAGTCACCGAGTTCAGTGTCCCAACTCAGTTGCTTGAAATTTGAACGTTGTTCAGCGTCACACCGATGTTTTTCAGCCGCAGATCGATATGACAGATATCGTAATTATGGCCATTGAATGACACATGGAGGCCGTCGATGCTCGTCGTGGAATCAGCGAGGGCGTAGTGTTGGTGGTCGATGGAGAGATTCGGGAACCCCGGCCCGGAGAGATGTGTATCCGAAATCGTTACCGTGACGTTGCTGATGGTGATGTCCTGCCCACCGAATTTCGTGACATCGTTATGCGTGGCGTGTCCAGCGGCGAGCGCGGTAGCCGACCCACCGCTAACGAGGAGGATAGCAACCAGTATGCCTGCGAGGAGTCTCTGTGAGGATGCTCTCATTGCATCTCTTGCTTCGTCAGCAACATAAAAAAGCAGCGCAGATAGTTGAGATCGTTCACCCCGATTCCGTCGGATTCATATCTTACCTAAAAAAGTTGATAGAATCGCGGACAGCGCTTGCAGTTGCCATTCGCGTTCGCTAACGCGTATTCGTCGTGAGTGAAAATAAGTCGAGCCGTCCGCTTCCAGTTTCGTTTCCGTCCCGAGGTAGGGCGAACCTACCGAGGCCATAGATGTCGCCTGTCGATTGTGGACGAATTTAGACCGAATCTGTTCGCTCATGTTCAGAAATAGTGACTATCGGAACGCTGTTGCAATCGCATCGATGGCTGACGAGGATAGTTGCAAAAACGCCACTCGGAGCGGTGAAGAATACGGTAAAAGCCGGTGGAGGGATTTGAACCACGGTCGTACCACTCACTTCGTTCGCTTCACTCCCTGATTCAAACCCTCCAAAACGAACTCATCACTCACAGTCTTGTTCGTAGCAAAAAGCCGGTGGAGGGATTTGAACCCTCGGCCTATTCCTTACGAAGGAATCGCTCTAGCCAGTCTGAGCTACACCGGCACGCTCATTATGTTCGCGTCCCGAGCTCGACCTCACTTCGTTCGGTCGAACACCGGCACACTTGCGTGCGCGTAGTGCGTCTAACTGCATTACAACGTAGACACCACGGAGTGCATAAGGGTTGCGAAATGGCCGTGGGGTTGTGGATTAATTCATCATGAACTACCGCGTCAATCGAACGTCCAAACAGACATTGAGTTCGTGCGGAGCGTACGACCGGACTTCCCGTCGGGTTTCGACCGTCACATCGTACTCCGGCTCTGCGGCCGACCGAATCGCGTCCTCACCCGGTCCGAACGGATCGTCTTCGTGCTGGATGTCGTAGTAGTGGATAACACAATCGTCGCCCGCGAGGGAAACGGCGGTGTCGAGGAACTCGTCGGCGCTGTGGGGGAGGTTCATTACGAGGCGGTCGGCCCACCCTCGTACCCCGAAACGGTTTCTCGAACGTCACCGGGAACCGCCGTCACGTGGTCTTCGACCCCGTTCCGGCGTGCGTTCTCGCGGAGATAGTCGATAGCAACCTCGTTCAGGTCCGCGCCGACGACGGTCGCGCCACGCTTTGCGAACGGGACGACGAACGGCCCGACGCCAGCGAACATGTCGAACGCGTGTTCGTCCGGCGTGACTTGCTCCGTGACGCGGTGGCGCTCAGTGGCAAGCCGTGGCGAGAAGTAGACGCGTGCGACGTCCAACAGAAATTCACAGCCATATTCGCGGTGGACGGTTTCGGTTCCGTTACCGGCGAGCACGTCCCACTCACGCACGCGAGTCTCGCCTTTCACTTTCGAGGCACGATTCAAGACCGTCTGGACCGGCAACGCGGATTCGATTATCGCATCCGCGATATCCCGCGCTCGTTCCGAGTCGTCCTCGTCGATGAGGACGATACTCCCCAGGCGCTCGTAGCTCGGTTCGAAGCCGAGCAGGTCGGCGGGCATCTGCTGTGTCGTGCGAGTCGGAAGGTCGTGAGAGACGGTTTCGAATTCAGATGGAACTGCATCGAGGTCTGTGACGGGGATGTAGAGCCATCCGTCTTCGACCACGATTTCGACGTTGTCTACCACCAAATCCGATTCCGCGAGTTCGCGGCGCGCCGTTTCCCCCTGTTCCCGTTCGACGCGCACGCAAGGCACTTCCATACGTCACCTTGCTGGAAGCGGGCGTTAACGCTGACGCTTCGGGTCGCGGCGACGACTCCTCACCACTGAAACAACGAACAGTTTCGGGTGAAAAACGGGCGCTTGCCTGCGCCCCTATGTGGCACCCACTCACACGGTAATCGACTGTCAACTGGGACAGTGGTCGAAGGAACGCCCGATTTGGAGTACAACTGTCGATTCACCATCCATTAAACGATGGGGACGAATCGAGGGATGGTTCGGTTCTGATACTGTTCGAGCGGTCGTAGCTGTCGGCGAGCGAAGTTGAACGATTCGAAACGGTGGCGTCGCTTTATTCACGGTGTTAGTGTACCCCGATTCGGTTCCGATACGGAGCCGGTAGAATCTCATGGCACAACAACTACAGCAACCGGAACATCAGCAGCAATCTGAATTCGAAGTTGGACAGCAGTCACAGGTTGGACAACAGTCACAGCGATATCGACCAGTTGGACAGCAGTACCAACAGGAAGGGCAGCCACAGTTCCAACGACAACCGGGTCAAGAGCGACAACAGCAAGGTGGACGACAACAGCAAGCCGGTCAACTCGGACAAGAGATTCGACAACGGTACGAAGAGTCAGTCCCGAGCGAGGTTCGCCTCGCAGTCGACGACTTGGAAAAGGTCTCGACCACCGCAGAGTGGGCTAAAATGAAGGCGACCCAGCGTGGACTCCCTCGCGCCGCAAGAGCTTGTGACGACATTCAGGACCTCGCCGAGCTACAGAAGAAGCTCATCATTCGACAGTCACCCATCAGTCACACCATCGGACAATGTTCCGTGCAGGCCATCCAGGAGAGACTTCAGGAACTCCAGCAGCACATGAATGAACCCGAGGTGCAAGCCACTATCGAGAACGCCAAACAGTCGCTTGGGACGATTCAAAAGGGACTTTCGGCGCTCCAGCAGATCGGCACCCAACAGTCCGGTCAGCAGTTCGGTCAACAGTCCGGTCAGCAGCTCCACGAGCAAGGAGTCGGCCAGCAGTCAGGTAGACAACGGATGAGTGAAGGGTTCGGGCCACAGTCGATGGGACAGTCCCCAAGCCAGTCCTACTGAGGCGAATCGAATCACCCCTTTTTCGAACAGTGTAATTCGCGCGCTTTAACCGGGCGGGACACCGAGAGCGCCACATGCTCACCTTCATCGGTCTCGGCCTGTACGACGAGCGTTCGATTACCGTCGAGGGCCGCGAGGCAATCGCCGACGCGGACGATGTTTTCGCCGAATTTTACACCAGCAAACTCATCGGTGCGGACCTCGCCGACCTCGAAGCGTTCCACGGGACGGACATCGAAGTCCGTGACCGTGCGGGCGTCGAACAGAATCCCGAAGCCATCCTCGCCGCCGCCGAATCAGGCCACGCCGCCTTTCTCACCGCCGGCGACACCATGATTTCGACCACGCATGTCGACCTCCGGCTGCGTGCCGAAAATCGCGGTATCGACACCCGCGTCATCCACGCGCCGACTGCCGAATCTGCGGCCAGTGGTCTCACCGGTCTCCAAAATTATCGGTTCGGCAAGGCGACCACGCTCCCGTTTGAGTACGCCCACGGCGCGGACGGACTCCCGGCGAGCGTAACCGACGTGCTCGACGACAACCGCGAGCGAGGGCTCCATACGCTCGTCTATCTCGACATCAAAGTCGGTTGGAATCCGAGAAAGGAGTCGGAGACGGAAGACGAGTATATGACGGCTACCCACGCAGCCGAGTTGCTGGCCGAGGGTTACGACGATGTACTCGCTGTCGTCGTCGCACGGGCCGGAAGCCCCGACCCACTCGTCGAAGCCGGCCGACTTTCCGTGCTCGCCGAGCGCGATTTCGGCGACCCGCTCCACCTGCTCGTGGTTCCGGGCGATCTTCATCACATCGAAGCGGACGCCCTCGAATCGCTTGCCGGCGCGCCGAGCGAACTGCTCGATGTGGTGTGAATTGTCCTAAAACAGCGAACTGCTCTTCTTTGTATTGCAACCCACTCGATAGCGCTGTCGCTGTGGGGTTGAGTGCGCGAAAAATGAATTAGTTTTCGTCAGTTGGAATCAGACGCGGTGTCTGATTTAGTTCTCTCGGCGGAGCGCGAGGAGCGCAGCGGCGAGGAGTGCAACGACGGAGACTGCGACGCCGAAACCAGGCTGACCGCTACCGTTGTCCGAGGACGTAGTCGTCGTCGAAGTCGAGGTCTGGGACGAAGACGTCGTGGACGAGGTCGTCGAGGTGGACGTCGAGGACGACGTGGACGTCGAAGTCGAAGTCGACGTGGACGTCGTGGACGTCGTCGTGGACGTCGTCGTGGACGTCGTGGACGAGCCGTTGCCGCCATTGTTCATGTCCGCGTTGACCGTGCCGCTGACTTCGTATCGGCTTCTTGTTGCTGGACGTAGACACTGAACTGCGTGCCGTTGTCGTAATCGCTGAAGTTGAAGTGCACCGGAGAACGTACCATCATCGCTGAACAGTGGCCTGATCCGTCTTGTAGAAGACGCGGTCACTGTCGGCAACGACGTGTCAGTTTCGTACCGGGTGCGAGGTTCGTGTTACCGGAGATGTTGGTTTCGCCCTTCGGGACGGTCAGGTCGTTACCGTCGTTCAGTTCGGTGTTCTTCTTTTCGATAGGTGAAGGTGGTGGAGACGGACTGGTCGTCGTCTGGCGAGCGAGTAGTCCTTGGAGACGGTGAACGTTGCCGTCCATTCGCCGATGCCGTCACCGTTGCTGTCGCTGACTTGAGCGTTGCTGGCCGGGACGACAGCGTAGAACGTGTTGTTCGCGCCGTCTTTCATGATCGTGGACATCGTGAGCGCTGGCAGTTGAACGTGTCCGCGGACGGTGTTGCGTTCGACGTTGTCACCGGTTTCCGTGAACGTCAGCGTCATGTTGGAGCGTTCGGCCGACCGAGTCTGAATGTCTACCGTTGGTCGTTGTGAGCGCACCGTAGATAGCCGTTTGCCTTGACCTGGACGACGACTGCGTCGCCCTTCGCAACATCGTTACGCTGGGTGACCGCGCCGAGCAGTTCGGAGACGTCATCCGCACTGGCGTTGGGGCGGATCCAGGTCTGACGCACTATCGGTCGAACGTGCGTTGAGCGTGAGGGACGTCACGTCAGTCGGGTCGTTGAGGCTGGCCACGTCGGTTCCGACGGCGGCTCGCATCTCGTACGTACCCTCCGCGAGCGGGGTGGACAGAACGCTGCTCTGTCCACGGCTCTTGATGGACGCGGAGTCCTTGTTGTTCGAATCCGTGTAGACGAGCGAAGCGTCGTTACTTGCTCGTCGTACGGTAGGTGTTCACGTAGAACGTGACTTGACCGTCGTTGTTGCCGTCCGTGACGGTCACGTTGGCGTTGAAGACTTCATCAGGTTTACCGATTCGGACGATGCCCGTTTTCGTGTTCTTGAGGTTGACCGTCACGGGGACGATGTCACCGCGTGCGGTGCTGTAGTATCCCTTCGCGAAGGTGACCTTAGCGTTACCGGCATCCGTGACGGAGATGTTGTCCGAAACGGAGAGACCGTTGGAGTCGTTGACGGTGAACGTGAAGTCGTAGTTACCGGCCGCGACGTCGACCGAAGTTGGCCTGATAATCTTCGTTGCTTGCGATCTGAACCGTCACACTGTCGCTGGTGTTGTGAACTTGGTTGCGTCTCGAAGATGTTCTCCAGGCCTCCTTGTCGAAGTTGTCCGACGTGACCGTGACGTTGACTCGACCGCGGTTCGTGTTAACGTTGAGCGTCGCGTTCTGGTCAGTGTCGTCACAGAATTCGAGTCGAACGCGGCATTGAAGTTCTGGTTGCGAATCGTGAAGTCCGGCGAGCTGCGCTACCACCGTTCTTACCATCCGAACCGAGGTGATTTTCGAACCACTGTTGGGGTACTGAAGGTGAAGTCACCGTTCAGGCCCGAGGTGTCGATAGTGACCGTTACCGTTGCTGTCAACAGCAATTCGGTTTTGGAACACAGGACCGTCGCTCGTGTTCTTGTACAGCTCTACAACCTTGTCGCTACCTGCTGGGTCTGGTCGGCGCTGAACCACAGAATCTGGCCGCCCCAGAACGTGGTTCCGGAGCTCAACTTGCCGTTGGCTCCGCTGTCTGTGTAGCTCGCGGCTGCCGCTGAACCTGCGAATGCCATGGTGCCGGCGAAAACCGACAGCACGAGCATCGCAATCAGAGCGAGGCTGCGAACCTTTGAATTATTTTTTGTCATGATTTCTCGTTGATTATTTCTTTGTCGGCGACAGTTCCTTTCCCACGACCGTATAGACATTTCGTCCAATCCGAACCGATTCGGGAGTCAAATGGTACTCCATCTGTCACCATGGGTAGGGGTACAGGAAGATTGTTATTCCCTTATTATAAATGCTTTGTGGTCTGGTAATCGGTCGTTACCCACTCACACGGCCAAATTCTGGCAATAGCGACTCCAATGGGGTTTCCGGAGAACGGTAAAAAAATCGACTGGTGTCGAGTTTCATGGAACGCTTGCGATAGAACAAATGGTCATTAAGCCAAAGATTCACCATTCCAGGCTTTAAGTAGGAACGTTTGTTTCTGTCGAACAGAAGACATGATTTCTCGGTGATTATGAAAGGAACTGAGGCATGTAAATAAATAGATGTCTTCCTCACTTTCTGCGATAATCAGGAAAATATTGCCGTGGTGGCCGAAAAAGAAACGCCCGTTTTTACTGCTCAGTTCGCTTCGACGAGTTCGATTTCGTGCCCGTCTTGGTCCTTGGTGAACGCGTACATCTCGTCACACGATTCTGGGTCCCGGTAGTCCTCGGCTCCGCGCTCCAGCATCGTTTCCCAATCGTCGTGCAGGTCGTCCACACGAACCGCGAAGTGCCCCCAAGCATCGCCCATCTCGTAGGAGCGCCCGTCGTAGTTGTACGTCAGTTCGACGGCCATCGCTTCCTCGGCCGCGTCTTCGGGTTTCATGAAGTAGTTGGCGAACGTGTCCGACTCCCAGCGGCCGGTGTGCACGTATTCGAACTTGCGCGTCCAGAATCCGAGTGCTTCGTCAGCATCCTCGACACGAATCATGGTGTGGTCGATGCTCCAGCGCGCACCGTGGTCACGCTGAACGATTTCGATTTCGTGTCCGTCGGGGTCCTTGACGAACGCGTAGCGCCCGCCACAGGAATCAGGGTCGCGGTAGTCCTCCACGCCTGCGTCCATCAACTCTTCGTAGGCGTCATACACGTCTTCCACGCGCACGGCGATGTGGCCCCACGCGTCACCCATCTCGTAGGACCGGTCATCGTGGTTGTACGTCAGTTCGAGTGTCGCCCCATCCTCGTGCACATCTTCGGGACCGAGGTGGACGTTCGTGAACGTGTCCGCCTCCCAGCGACTCTTCTCCTCGTACCCGAGGTGCGTCCGATACCAATCGAGCGATTCGTCCAAATCCTCTACACGCATCATTACGTGGTCGAATGTCCCGCTCATACGTCCAAACCCACCCCCTCCGGAGCGAAAAGCGTACCGTTCGCGGAAACGGGAACGGGAATATAATCGAGGTATATCTGGTTGCGAGAACCCGGAGTATACTCGCGACGAAGGGATACGTTTGGCTGGTATGCGAATGCAGTTGCTGGGAAGCAAACCCCCCACCCGCTCGCTACGCACAGGAATGTTTGGTTTGTTGGTGTTCTCGGGGAAGTCATCGAAGTAGGCAGTTCCAGCGTGGTCACCACCAGCGTCGACCTGTTTTGCGGCCCAGTAGGTGACCGACCCATCGTCACAGAGGACGTGGACAGTGTGGGGGACGAGTGTCGTAATTCTCGATCAGGAGTTTGTTGAGGTGTGTCTTCTCGGAATCGTGTGACGATGTGCATCCGACGACCCCACCGGCGAACGCCGCAGCGCCGAGATGGAGGTGGGGGAACTGGCGGCGTGTCGGGACCGCCATATATACAATGAACTGACCGGGAACGAAACAGTTCTGAAAAATACGGTCCGTGTTCGGTTATCTTCGGTGCTCTTCCGTCGCTTAGTCGTCTGCCCTGACGGCGGTGCTGACGTCGATTTCGCCGGCATCCAGTTCGGCTTCGATTTCCCGCGCGGCTTGCACCATGTTGGCCATCTTGCCGTAAGCTACCTCGCGCGGGAGCAGTTTGAGTCCGCAATCGGGGCTGACGGTCAGGCGCTCGGGCGGGACGATTTCGAGTCCTTTCCGGATGTTTGCCTTGATTTCCTCAACGCTCTCGACTTCGGCGGTGTGGGCGTCGGTGACGCCGAGTGCGAGGTTCGCGGTGAACTCGGGGTCGCGGAACACGTCCAGTTGGTCGAAGTCGCCGTTTGCGAGTTCGAGGTCGAACTCGTCAACCGGGAATTCCAGTATTTCGGGGTAGATGCGCGAGTAGTCACCGTAGCAGACGTGCAAACCGAGATACACATCCTCGGGGATTCCATCCGCAATCCGCTCCAGACACCCACCGACGATGGCGTGGTCGTCCGGCGTCGTCGCCAACGCTGGTTCGTCGATTTGGATGTAGCGCGCGCCCGACTCGACCAATTTCTCTATCTCCTCATTCACCAAGTCCGCGAGGTCGTAGGCCAGCGACGCCTCGTCGTCGTAGGCTTCGTTGAAACTCCAACTCGCCAGCGTGTACGGGCCAGTAATGGGAACCTTAACGGGGCGTTCGGCGACCTCGCTGGTGTACTCATACTCGTCAACGAGCCACGTCTCGTCGTACTCGACGTCCGTGACGACGCTCGGTTTGTCGAAGTAGTTGTGTCCCCACACCTTCACCGGACCGTTGAACTCGTAACCCGATATCCGGTCGGCGAAGTACTCGACCATCTCGTTGCGCCGCATCTCGCCGTCCACGACGACGTCCAACCCGGCGCGTTCGTGTTCCTGCGTGATGAGACGGGAGGCGTCGTCCGTTGCTTCCTGCCACGCGTCCTCGCCGAAGTCGGCGTCGGGGTCGTTGTACAGGTCGCGCGAGCGGTCCACCCACTTCGGTTTGGGATAGCTTCCGACGATGGTCGTCAGGATGAAGTGGTCGTTGTCGTGTCCGTCTGGGCGGAACTGGTTTCGGCTATCCGTCGACTCGCGGGTCGTTCCTCCTCGCTCGTTTTTCGAGGAACGCTGTTCCTCGTTACTCATGCTTCCACCCCCGCCAACTGCACGGCTTCACCGAGCGCGGCCAGTTTCTCCTCGAACTTGCTGTACGGCAGGTAGAACGGTTCCGTGTTCGTCGTGAGATACAGTTTCTCGAACTCGTTGACCGGCGTGTTCTCCTCGAACCAATCGACGCGCTCGGCGACCGTCTCCGGCGATTCTACCAGCGTGTTCTGACCATTGACCAATCCGAGCGACACGGAATCCGTCGTTCCGAACTCGTTGATGTTCGAGAGACAGCCGTCGTGGTCGGTGACGAGGTCGTACCCCAGCGCGTCGATATCGGCGTCGAGAACGTGTGCGTGGACCTTCTCGGTGAGTGACCCGAAGTAGGGTTGCACCACGACGTCGGCGTCCGTCGCGCTCGCAACCGCGTCGATTGCCTCGCTGGCGCGGGCGTCCTCGCCGTCCCCCGGTGGGTTCACGACGAGCGACGGTTCGAGCAGAAATAGCGTTTCAACGCTCGGGAATGCATCGACTTCGCCCGCGAGGAACTCCGCGACTGCGGCGAGGAATTCCTCGTCGTCGCCGTAGTACTCGTCCGTGGCGAGGTCGGCAAGCGAGTACGGTCCGGGGAGAACGGCTTGCACGTCGTCGGCATGTTCGGCCGCGGATTCCAGTTCGCTCGCTACGTCGCCGTCGAACGTGAGTTCGTCCACGACGACAGGGTCGCGATAGAAGTTGTTGTTGTCGTAGTAGCGCACGATACCACCAGTGTCGACCGAATCGTGTACCGTCAGAGGGTGTGAGAGCATGTCGTCCCATCGCAGTTGGCCCTCCACGACCCGGTCAAGTCCGGCGTCCTGTTGCACTGTGATAATTTCCGACCGTGCATCGTCGTAGACGGCTGTCAACTCCGGCCCTTCGTCACCCGAGATGAGATCGTGTTTCTGGTGGCCTTTCAGATCCGAGAGGTCGTCTTTTGCCCAATCGGGAAGCGGGAACAACCCCGTGGTTGTAGCGATTCGTTGAGTCATGTACTCCGGGGTTCGTTATGCTGGTGTTTAATATTTTCCGTTCCAGAAAATGTTCTGCAGTAATCAGCGGACGAGTTTCAGAATCGTCAGCGTCTCGAACGGGAACGATTCGTCGCGGAGTGCAACGGCACTAAACCCGTTCTCGCTCGCACGCGAGACGACTTCCTCCACGCCCGAGAGACTGCTGACGAGGAGATACACCCGGCCGTTGGGCGCGAGCACGCGCCCGACAGCATCGAGGAATGGGTCGATGACTTCCCGGCCGGATTCGCCGCCAGAGAGTGCACGCTCCATCCAGTCGTCGCGTTCATCGTCCGGGTCAGTCGGGAGATACGGCGGGTTGAACAACACTGCATCGAGAACGCCATCACGGAACGGCGACACCAAATCCGCTCGCACAGATTCGATTCCTCTCTCTCGTGCGCGCTCGCACGCGTGAGGATTTACATCTGCACCCACGACACGGGCACCAGTCTCCTCGGCCACGTACTCCGAAACGTATCCCGACCCCGTGCCAACTTCGAGAACGACATCGTCCGCCGTCATATCGTCAGCCGCGACTTCCGCGAGCAGATGGGAGTCTTCGGCCGGTTGATACACCTTCGTTTGCTCGCCGCGTCGTTCCGCCAGATTCGTCATTGTTCGTCACCGTCGTTCATCGAATCGTCCTCTCCTTTTTTCGCCTCCGTTCCACTGTCGGTCACTTTGCCGTTGTCGGTTCCACCGTCGGTCTGTTCCTCGCCGCCGTCCGCCGTCGCCCCGAGTTCGCGCTTCCGTTCGCGGGCGACCTGAAACCCGTTCGTCTCCGCGCGTCCCGACAGTTCGCGCTGTGGGAACGGAATCTTGATTCCATCGTTGTCGAACGCTTCTTTCACCGTGTTGAGGACCGTGGTCTTCGCCCGCCACTTCCGGCGTGCGCTTGGCTTGTCTATCCAGAATCGAAGCCCGAGGACGACAGAAGAATCGCCGAGTTCCTTAGTCACGACCTGCGGGGACGGAACGGCCATCACGTCCTCCGGTTCGCCCATCACCTCTTCCGCGATTTCGGTGGCCCGCTCGATGTCGCCATCGTAGTCGATGCCGACGTCGACTTCCAACCGCAACCTGCCCTTTCGACTCCGGTTGATGATGGTACTCCCGCCGACGATGTCGTTGGGAATCAGCACATATTCGCCGTCGAACGTCTGAATCCGCGTGTTGAAAATCGAAATGTCCGTGATGATTCCCTCCTCCTCTTCGATTTCCACCCAGTCGCCGATTTCGAACGGTCGAGCGAACATCAGCATGAATCCGGCCAGCACCGCTCCGAGGGTCTGCCGGGCGGCCATCCCGACGACGATTCCGAGGAACCCCGCACCGACGAGGATACCCGTCAGGTGCAGACCCCAAATTCCGAGGATGGTCGCACCGGCGGTGACGTACACCGTCACCTGTGCGAGCCGATGCAGTATCTGGGCTTGATGGCGCGAGATGGCGTCCCGGTGTCTGGTGAGTCGGTCGACGGCCTCCCGGACGATGCCCACAACGACGTAGGCGGCGATGAGGGAGACTATCGAGAGGAGAAGTTTGACCGCGTTCTCCGAGTTTAGGGACTTCAACAATTCAGTCTTTGAGATAACGACTAGCGTCGAATGGACGTAATTCCACGCGAACATCAGCGTCAGCACCGCCAACGCGGCGAAGAGGACGAACGACGCAGTTACGATGACGTTCACCAGCGCGTTCGGTAGCGTCTTCTGTAGTCGCTTTCGCCCACGCCACGCCGCGACGATACCGGAAAGCAGCGCGACGAGGACGAACGCCGTAACGAAGACGCGTGCATCCACCCAGAGAGAGCTATCCAGCCAGTCTATCAACCCCGTCATCAACCACCACTCCGTCCGACCTCGTCCGCCACCCGCGTCATTGCCGCGAACTGGGCGGGCGTGACTTTCCCAGCGCGCTTTCGGAGGATATCCTCTCCCAACACGTCGTCGTCCGGGGATTCGAGCGCGTCCACGACAGCATCCGGGTCGTCCAGCCCCGAGATGTGGGCCGTGTTCCGAATCCCGTTGCGAATCGTCTTCCGACGCTGGGTGAACACCGCCTTCACGAAGTCGAGGAAGAACTCCTCGTTGTCCACCTCGTAGTCGGGGTTTCTCGGTGTCGTTCGGACGATTGCGCTCTCGACGTCGGGTTTCGGCGCGAAGGCCTCACGTGGGACGATTTCCACGACCTCCACGTCGGCGTAGTGTCCCGCGGTCACCGACAGTCTGCCGTACTCGTCGCTTCCGGCATCGGCGGCCATGCGCTCGGCGAACTCCTTTTGGAACATCAAAAGCATGGGTTTCCCGAGCGGCAGCAGTCGGAACGCGATTTCGCTGGAAATGCCGTACGGGAGGTTGGCGATACACGCCGAAAAATCGGGCAATTCGACCGACAGCGCGTCGCCTTCCACGACTGTCAGGCGGCCAGCGTCACGCTCCGCTCGAAACTCGCGCCGGAGAAAATCGGCGAACTTCGGGTCGCGTTCCACGACCGTCACGCGGTCGGCAACCACGAGCAATCGGTCGGTGAGGACGCCCGGGCCGCCGCCGATTTCGAGTACGTGGTCGAGCGACATCTCCTCGGCGTACGTCGGTATCCTATCGACGACTCGGTCGTCCACGAGGAAATGCTGGTCTCGGTTCGGGTCGCCCCGCGCGCCTGCGCGCCGAATCAACGCGTCTGGGTCTCTCCTACCGGGTTCCTCGGGTGGCGAGCGTTCCATCGTTGCCCCTTCCTACCGGAGCAAGTGGCGTAAACCCACCGAGTTTCGACTGGGAGTCGTTCCAGAAATGCACGCTGAAACGATGCGTGGAAGAAACGGATGACACCGCCCAAGACGGTATCGTCCGTCATAACGCGCTCCCTCGTCAGTCGTGACGGGCGAACGTTTGATATTTCAAATCGTCCGAGCGAATCTCTTCGAGGATTCGCTCGACGAGGACGTCCTTCGGGTTGTGAAGCCCCGAAACACGGTCTTCGAGGTCCTCGAAGCTCTCGAACGGTTTTCGTTTTCGCGTTTCGAGCACGTGGTTTCGCAGTTTCTTCCCGATGCCCGGAAGCAGGTTCAACTGGTGGAGTCGGAGGGTAATCGGTTGGGCATCGTTGTAGAAGTCCACGAACCGTCGCTCGTGGCGGTCAACGATGTCCGCGACGGCGTGTTCGAGTTCGGACTGTGCGGCGGACGTGAGGTCGCCGTAGGGGATTTCGCGCACGTTGGTAACGTTTTCGCGCGCTTCGGGTGGTTCGATGGGTATGCTGTCGCCGATACCGACGCCCGTTTCTTGTTCGAGCGTGAGTTCGAGGAGGTGGAAATCAGATTCGGTGAGCACGTAGGCGACTGGTTCCTTCTGGTACTGCGGACGGTCGTCTTCCGCCCGACCGTTTGGCAGAAAGTCGAGTACAACAGCCGACGCTTCGCTGTCAGTCTCGGATTCGCTCATTGGACTGTAATACGACAACGAGTAACTTAAAGAATCGGTGAGGCTACTCGTATTTCGCCACGACGTTCAGCATCTCGTCCAACTCGTCGCCCGAAACGGTAAATCGCTCCTGGGCGTACACCGCGCGCAGTTCGTCGCGGTCCTTCGGCAGGAGATCGGCGATTTTGTAGGCCGTCTGCTCGTCCACCTTCTCAAGTTCGAGGAGTTCGGCGACCAGTTCGCGGGACTCCTCGGCATCGAGGGCGGCGAACCGGTTGACGTGCTCGATGGCCCGAGAGAGGTTGTACGGCATCTCGCGGTCTTCATCCAACGCACGTTCGCGCTCGATGTCCGCGAGGAGTTCCTTCGCCTCGGGCGTGGTGAGATACTCCTCGTCGATCTTTTCCTTGAAGATAGTCATAGCTTACTTCTGTCCGCGGAGGTGTGCGGGCTGGGTGATGAGCGTCTTTTCCTTGCCACCGTCGTTGATGATGACCTTGTAGGCTTTGCCCTGCTTTCCGACGACTTCACCCGTGCGACCGTTGAATCGCGGGTGGAAGCGGCCATTTCGGACACTTGGGTCGATTTTTAGGTGGACTTTCTGTCCGTTATCGTATTGCTGCACTGCGCGCTGTGGTGGTGAGGTACCACGGTCGCGGGGGTTGTTCGACAGTTTCTCTCGGGTAGTGTTGTACGGTCCATTCGAGCTCGGCATAGTCGTATGACGCTCTTGTTCAGTGACGGTTATAAAAGATACGTTCCTCGGCGGGAAAATCAGTCACCGTGGGAACCGTTCACACCCATCTCGTAAAGGTCATTTTCGAATCACCACCGATGATGAACCGCGTCGGCGACGTACTCTTCGTAAATCTCCTTCGTGTCGTTCACCTCTCCGGCAGTAAGCGGGGGGAGGGATGCGGCGATGGCGTTTTCCCGAATGTGCTCCGGACTGGTCGAACCCGGAATGACAGTCGAAACCGCGTCGTGGTCGAGTATCCAGCGAAGCGAGAACTGCGCCATCGTCGCGTCCTCGGGCACCAATCGTTCGAGTTCGTCTACGGCGTCGAGACCCTGTTCGTACGGAACGCCCGCGAACGTCTCGCCACGGTCGAAGGCTTCCCCGTCGCGGTTAAAGTTGCGGTGGTCGTTCTCCGGAAATTCGGTATCGGTCGATAGTTGCCCAGTCAACAGGCCGGACGCCAGCGGCACGCGAACGATGATACCGATGTCGCGCCGGCGCGCTTCGTCGAAGAACAGCTCCGCCGGACGTTGGCGGAACGGGTTGAAAATTATCTGAACCGTTTCCACATCCGGATATTCGATGGCTTTCAGCCCCTCTTCGACGCGTTCGACGCTGACGCCGTAGTGGTCGATTTTTCCCTCGGCTTTCAACTCATCCAGTGCGTCGAACGTTTCGGGTTGGTAGTACACGTCCGTCGGCGGGCAGTGCAACTGGAGCAAGTCGAGTGAGTCCATATCGAGATTCGTCCGGCTTCGGTCCACGAACTCGCGGAGGTTCGATTCCGTGTACCTCGACGCCTCGTGCGGGTCGAGTCGTCGTCCGGCCTTCGTCGCCACGACGGGTCGTTCGTCCATTTCGGATTTCGCGAGCACGTCCGCAATGACACGCTCGCTTCGCCCGTCGCCGTACACGTCGGCCGTGTCGAGAAACGTGATTCCGGTGTCGAGGGCGGCCCGAACTGCCTCGTGTGCCTCCTCGTCGGAAACGTCCCCCCAGTCCGCGCCGATGTTCCACGTTCCCATGCCGATTTCAGTCACGTCGTATCCCGTTTTTCCCAGCGTGCGTTCGTCCATATCCTTCGACACGGACTCCCACTACATGCCTCTTGTTCCTGACCACGAGACGAAAAGATAACCCTCCCTCGGTTCGTCACCTCCCACATGACCGACAGCGACGATTTTAGGTTCGAAACACGCTCCATCCACGCCGGACAGGAACCCGACGAGGAAACGGGCGCGCTGATGACGCCTATCTACGCCAACTCGACGTACGTGCAGGACGGGCCGGGCGACCACCGCGGCTACGAGTACTCACGCACGGGCAACCCGACGCGAACCGACCTCGAAGCCAACCTCGCGAGCCTCGAAGGCGGCGAGTACGGCCGCGCTTTCTCCAGCGGCATGGGGGCCATCAACACCGTCTTGAACCTCCTCTCCTCGGGCGACCACGTCATCGCCAGCGAGGACGTGTACGGCGGCACCCACCGCATCTTCACGCAGGTGTACGCCGACTACGACGTCGAGTTCTCGTTCGTGGACATGACCGAGCCGAGCGAAGTTGCGGACGCAGTGCGCGACAACACGGAACTGCTGTGGGTCGAGACGCCGACGAACCCGCTGCTCAACGTCGTGGACATCGCCGCGATGGCTGACATCGCCGAGGACGCCGACGCACTCTGTGCAGTGGACAACACGTTCGCCACGCCGTATCTCCAGCGCCCGCTCGACCTCGGCGCGGATATCGTCTCTCACTCCCTGACGAAGTACCTCGGCGGCCACTCCGACGTGGTCGGCGGCGCGCTGGTCACGAACGACGAGGAACTGGACGAGCGGTTCGGCTTCTATCAGAACAGCGTCGGCGCGACCCCTGGCCCGCACGACTGTTTCCTCGTCCTGCGCGGGACCAAGACCCTCGGCGTGCGAATGGACCGCCACTGCGACAACGCCCGCGCCATCGCGGAGTGGTTGGACGACCACGAGGCCGTGGACACGGTGTACTACCCCGGCCTCGAATCGCACCCGAACCACGAACTCGCCGCGGAGCAGATGACCGACTTCGGTGGCATGGTCAGCTTCGAACTCAATGCCTCGCTCGAAGAGGCCGCCGACGCGGTGGCCGAGACGGAGATTTTCACCCTCGCCGAAAGCCTCGGCGGCGTCGAATCGCTCATCGAACAACCCGCGACGATGACCCACGCCGCCATTCCGAAAGAGGAACGACTCGCTGCCGGACTGACTGATGGCCTCATCCGCGCCAGCATCGGTATCGAACACGTCGATGATTTAAAATCCGACCTTCAGCAGGCGTTCGACGCGGCCTTGAAATAGATTCGAATTCGAATTCGAATCCGAATCCGAATCCGAATTTCAGTTGCGGAATCGAGTGCCGGAGCCGAATGATACTCTTCGTTGAAACACATACCTTCCCGCATGGAACTCACCGACCATGTGTACGCGTTTCCACTGACTTTCGAGCGGGGCGACCGAGAGATAACCATCAACCCGTCCGGCGTCGAAACCGAGGACGGCCTGATTCTCTTCGATGCGGGCTTTCCCGGCCAGGTGGACGCCCTGGCTGACGCTCTCGCAGAAGAGGGCTTCTCGCTGGACGACGTGGAGACGCTGTTTCTGACCCACCAGGATGGCGACCATGTCGGCGGTGCGGAGGACCTGCTCGACCGAACTGATGCGACCGTCGTGGCATCGACCGGCGACACGCCCGCCATCGAGGGTGACGAAGAACTCGTCAAGTCGGACCGGTATCCGCCGGTTTTGGTTGACGTTCAGGTCGTCGACGGTGTCACGTTCCGCACCGAAGCCGGACCGATGCGCGTGGTTGAAACACCGGGCCACACGCCGGGGCACGTTTCGCTCGTCCTGCCGGACGCCGAACTGCTCCTCGCGGGCGATGCCATGATTGCCGACGAGAACGGTCTCCAAGGTCCCAACGAACCGTTCACGCCCGAGATGGAGACCGCGGTCGATTCCGTCGGCAAGCTCGCCGCATTCGATACGAACCGGACGCTCTGCTATCACGGCGGATTCGTCGAAAATGCCGACGTCGAAGCGGTGTACCAGTCGCTCACGGAGTGAGATAATACCAGTCGCTCACGAAGAAGAGACAAAAACGAAACGTGGAATTATATGCGGCCGACGTTCTGCACGTCAACGCTCTCGACGCCTTCGACGGACGAGAACGACTCTTCGACCGCTTCCGTGCCACCGGCATCGTCAGGGACGATGACCGTCGGCAGGAGTGCGACGAGACCGAACGCGACATCGTCACGTTCGAATCCGTTGATTTTCGCGCCCTCAGGGAGCGAATCTTCGAGTTTTTCTTGGAGATCGTCCAAGTCGATTTCCGGGCTCTGCGGCATCACTTTGACTTTGGCTGCTACTTTTCCCATAGTTTACGGTCCGAGGAATGCACAGTCGGGGCATTCATAGAGGTTGCTCTGTTTGCGGCACTTCGCACAGCGGTAGATAGTCTGCCCACACTCGGGGCATTTGAACGAGGCAGCGTTCGTGCCGGAGATGTTAATCCCGCACGAGACACATTTTCGTGCTTGTTTTTGGGTCTGACTCATACCCTCACGTTCCGCCGCGCGACTTTTAACGCTTCCCTTTCCGGGTTAGACGGAGTTAGAACGCGCCCGTCTCGACGGTCGTGTCGGCGTGGAGACTCTCTTTGACGGCGTCGTGAACCTTGCAGAGTTCGAACGCACGGTTGATGACGTCCTGTGCGGTCTCGTCGTCCGTTTCGGTCTCCCACTTGATGTCGAACGCGACGGCTTCGAGCTTGTCGTCGTCGTTCAGGTCGCCGCTCACGTCGATTTCGATTTTCCCGAGGTCGCCGGCACCGCGCTGTTCGCCACCCACGCGAAGGGCCGGAACGTAGCACGAACCGTACGCCGCGAGGAGCGCTTCGAGCGTGTCCGGTGCGTCCTCACCTGTCGCGTCGATGGTGACGGAGAAATCGCGAATGTCGTTTTCTGCGCTGTAGCCCTCTTCCGACGTGGTAGTGACTTCTGGCATTGCAGTTTCCACGTTCGCCCCAATACTCCTAAGGCTTGTTCTTCCGGTCGCGATTGACGGAGTGAACGTGAAAAATAGGGAAAGATAGTTGTGAGGAGTTGTTCGGAATCGACGACGCAGAGACGTGTTTGGTTGTTTTGTGGTTGTGACTACTGAGAAGACTACCTCGAACGTCTTCAGACGACCGCGAATTCAGTCGGGACCGAGTTCCGACAACGTCCCCCTCGCTCGTTCCTCGCTCACGGTACCGGGCGGGGGCTTTCTCGGTCTTCAGTGCAGTTGTTCGCAACTCTCGGCGTACTCGAACGCACGGAAGAAAAGGAAAACTATCGACGAACTCTACGTCCCGTTACCAGAGTTGGTCGGAGAGGTCGAACGTCTCGTCGCCGTCCAGAACGTGGACTTCGGCGTCGTTGCCGGTTGCCTCCACTTCGCGGACGAAGTCCTCGGTGTCCTGCTCGATGGGCGGGAACGTGTCGTAGTGCATCGGGAACACGTAATCGGCGTCCAACCAGTCCGCCGCGATGGCGGCCTGTGCCGGTCCCATGGTGAAGTGGTCACCCATGGGGAGGGCGACGGCGTCGGGTTCGAGGAACGGACCGATGACGTCGCGCATCTCGCTCATCAGGGAGGTGTCGCCAGCGTGGTAGAACGTCTCGCTGTCCTCGTCGGAAACCTGGGTCGGTTTCGTGTCGCTGATGACGAAGCCGGCGGGCATGCCACCGGAGGCTCCGTAGCCCGAGTCAAGCCCGTTGCTGTGGTCGGCGCGGACCATTGTGACGAAGGCGTCGTCGGCCTCGAAGGTGCCGCCGAGATTCATGCCCGTACCGTCCTCGACGCCGTATTCGTCGGTGACGTAGCCGATGACTTCCGGGGTGCCGACGAAGTGGGCATCACGGAAGCGGTCCGAATCCGCAATGTGGTCCGCGTGCCCGTGCGTGAGCAGCACGTAGTCCGGGTCGAGTTCCTCCGGGTCGGTGTCCGTCTTCGGGTTGTCGAAGAACGGGTCGATGAGGAGTTCCGTGTCGTCTACGGTAACGTTCCATGTCGAATGTCCGTACCAAGTGAGTTCCATGGTGTGAAAGACGATTGTGGCTAAACGGTCTTAAAAGATGTTGGCGACGAATGGGGTGGTCGCCAGCCGTGCTTCGAAAAACGGAGTTCGTTACAACCAGCGGTGGATGAGCGAGGTGATGCCGAGGTTCTTCTTCGCCATGATGACGATGTTGTCCGACCGGCGTGCGATCTCTTCGGGCACTGCGCCGAAGACGATCTGTTCGAGGAGCCCTTCCCTCGTCGCACCGATCACTGTGAGGTCGAAGTCGGCCGAATGCTCCAGTATCGCATTCGAGACGTCGTCGCTCTCGATGACGGCGGTCGTAATCTCCCCGTCGCCGTCGAACGCCTCCGCTCCCTCTTCGACGAGGGCCTGTGCTTCTTGGCGCTCGCTTTCCGAGGCGTCCGGGGACACAATGTGGAGGATTTCGACACGAGCGTTCTCCGGCCGTGCGATGGCTTCCGCGATGGTCGTGGCGTATTCGGCGTGCGGACCGCCTGCCATCGGTACGAGGATGGAATCGATGTCGGAGGACGCCGCCGCTCCGATGCGTTCGACGAGGACGTCTGCCTGTGCGTCCTGTGCGATTCGGTCCACCGTACTCCCGAGGACGATGTCACGGCGTCGGGTTTGGTCGCCACCTTGCCAGCCGAGCAGCACCGCAGTACTGTCGTGCTGGTCGATGGTGTTGAGGATGGCGTCGGTTACGTCGTGGCCGATTCGAATCGTCCCGCTCACTGGGACATCGGCGTCCTCACCGATTTGGATGGCTCGACTCAGCACGTTCTCCTTCTCTTCGGTGACGAACTGCCGACCTTGGGAGAGCGGCGTCTGCGGCGAGACGGTCACGACGCTCGTAACGAGAATCTCACCATCGTTTTCCCGTGCGAGGTCTATCGCCGTCTGCATGAGTTGGTCCGCGTTTTCGGGATTCGCGATTGGGACAACGAGTTGATAGTCGCGGCGTTCGGCCGCGCGGTGTGTGACGACGGTCGGCGCTTCCTCTTCGAGTCGTTCGAGTTCCTTCTCCTCGGAGTAGGCGTACCAGACGATGATACCGAGCGCGAACCACACAACCATCGTCACCACTGCGGTAAAGCCGTCATCCCACGGCTGAATACCGAGCGATTGCAACAGGAACGGAGTGAGCAGCAACTGGAAGATGATTCCGAGGATCGGAATCCACGGCATGAACGGGATTTTGAAGGGTCGCTCCAGATTCGGCCGATTCCGACGCATCGCAATCGCCGCGATGTTGACCATCGAGAACAGGAGGATGAACATGATGCTGGAGGACGCCGCAACGCTCTCGATTGGAAGCGTCACCGCCATCAGGAGGATGATGGCACCGGAAACCGTAATCGAGAGGTACGGCGAGCGTTTCTCGGGGTGAATCTCCGAGAGCTTCGGCGGCAGAAGGTGGTCACGAGCCATCGCAAACCCGATACGGCTCGACGCGTACAATGTGGCGTTCAGTGCGCTCATCGTCGCGGCGATACCGGCAACGAGCAGCAACGAGAGACCGAACGGGACGAACTGGCCCGCTGCCTGAATGATGCCGAGTTCACCGAGATGTCCGAGGAGGTCCCAGGTGTAAACTGTCCCTGGTGGTCCTTGCATTCCCGCAACGTCAAGGAGATGTTGCGTAACGTCAATGCCGCCGATGGAAGCGAACGCGACCAGAATATAGATCGGGATGACGACGACAATGGAGTAGAAGATGGCCTTCGGGATGTTCGTCCCGGGGTCGATTATCTCCTCACCGCTTTGGACGATGATGTCGTAGCCCTCGAAGGCGACGTAGGTGTATCCCATCGCTGCCATGACCCCGCCGATTCCAGCAGGCATGAACCGTGGGCTGGACAGGAACTTGGTCGACCAATTCGGCTGCTTGAACGTCGCCAGTGCACCGAAGATAACGAAGACACCCAGAATGATGATTTTCGCCGTCGTGATGACGATTCCGATGGTCCCCGTCTCCTCCGCACCACGGTAGTTGATGTAGGAGAACAGCGCGATAATGATGGCAGCAAACGCTCGTTCGGTCATCCCACGGGTCAAAAACCCGAAGAGCGTGAAGTCGTGCCCGAGACCGGTGAAGACGACGATGAATTCGGTGAGAAACACACCGAACGTGACTGCGTAGAGTGCGCATGCGACTGCTTGGGCGAACCAGTTTGCCCACCCCGTATAGAATCCGTACGGACTCGGCAGCGCTTCAGTCACCCAACTGTATGCCCCACCTGACTGTGGAAACGATGCACCGAGTTCCGCATATGACATCGCGGTGAACGAGGCGACGATTCCGTTGAGGAGGAATGCAAGCATGAGGGCGGGACCGGCGAGACCGGCGGCGAATCCCGTAAGTGCGAAGACACCCGCACCGATCATCGCCCCGATTCCGATAAAGGTGATATCCCATAAACCCATATCACGCGAGAGTTCGGTTCCGACATCTCGCTGAGAGGCATTTTCGTTTACCTCCGTCGTTTTCTCAGCCATTGTATAGTCTATCTGATGCAGTGCTTAAAAGGTTAAATAACTGGCTTTGTCTCGCCCCGGCGGCAGTCGACGATACAGACGAGGCGGTGCCTTTACCGGAGTCCGAACGGTTTAGGCACCCGAATACGACACCCAGCATATGCACCAAGTCCGATTCCGTGACCCGGCAGGGTCAGTCAGAACTGGCGAATGGCACGACGACGAAGTCCGATTTGCTGGCGACAGCTACGATTTAGCGGATGTCGACATCCTCGCGCCGTGCGAACCGACCAAAATCGTCTGTGTCGGGCTGAACTACGCGGACCACGCGGCCGAGCGGAACAAGGACGTTCCCACGCGCCCGCTGCTGTTCCTCAAACCGCCGAACTCGGTGGCCTCCCACGATGACACGGTGACACTACTTCCCGGAAAGGAGCGCATTGACCACGAAGCCGAACTCGGCGTCATCATCGGCGAGCAGTGTCGCCACGTCGCCGAGGAGGACGCGATGGATGTCGTGGCAGGGTTTACGTGTGTCGACGATATCTCGAACCGCGACGACCAGGATTTGGAGCAGAACTGGATTCGCGGCAAGGCGTTCGACAACTCCTGCCCGCTCGGCCCAGTGATGGCGACGCCCGACGAAGTACCGGACGACGCAAGCGTCCAACTCCGCGTCAACGGTGAGGTGAAACAGGAGTCCTCACGCGACCAGTTCATCTTCTCCGTGCCGGAACTCATCGCGGAAATCACGACCTACCTCACGCTCGAACCGGGCGACGTTATCATCACGGGCACGCCCGCGGGCGTTGGGCCACTGGAAGACGGGGACTCGGTTGAAGTCGAAATCGAGGGTATCGGAACGCTCTCACACGACGTTCGGATTCCATAAAAAGGACTGTTTTCAGCGAATTTATAGCGGATTGCTTCAGCGAGACTATAGGACGCTCCACGCCTGAATGGCGCGGTTGACCGACGAGATGTCGGCAATCCAGCGTGCCGCAATCACTTTCTTCAGAATCTCCGCGGGTTGTGAGCTGAATGTGCTGAGCGGGAAGTCGAAGCCAGCGACTTTGACGCCGTGTGCAACGGCCTCGTCACCGATGGAAATGACGGTTCCCTTGTCGTCGAACGTCCACGTCTTGAGCGGCTGGCCGTAGATGGCGCGCGAGACGTTTTCACCAACGACTTCGGCGGCCTGCCACGCAGCCTGTGCGGTCGGCGGTGCGGGGTTCTCGCCCTGGTCGATAATGGCACAGTCACCGATAGCGAACACGCGCTCGTCACTGGTCTGGAAGTCGGACTCGGTAGTGACGCGGTTGTGCTGGTTGTCGAGTTCGGTGCCGTCCATCGCGTCGCGGCCGGTCACGCCGCCGGTCCAGACGAACACGTCGTAATCGAGTGCTTCGCCCTCGTCGAACTCGATTGCGTCCTCGGTAGCTTCCGTAATCGGGTCGCCGGTCAGAATGTTGATGTCCTTTTCGAGGATGTACTTCTTGACCGTCCCCTGCAGTTCGGGGTCCATGCCGGGCATGATTTCGTCCATCGCCTCGACGAGGTAGATGTCGATGGGTGCACGGTGTTTGTCGCGGTATTCCGCGACTTCGCCCGCACTCTGGATTCCCGACAGTCCGGCACCGCCGATGACGACCTTCGCGGGGTCGTTTCGGGATGCCGTCTTCGCGGCTTCCTTCACCTGCTCGTGGATTTCGAGCGCGTCGTCCAGATTCTTGAGCGTGAGCGCGTTCTCGCCCATGCCGGGGATGCCGTAGAAGGCTGTTTTGCTCCCGAGCGCGACGACGAGGTAGTCGTAGTCGAGGTCAGCGCCGTCTTCGAGTTCGACCGTCCGGTCATCGGTTTCGATGGCCGTGACGGTGTCCTGCACGAACCGCGTGCTCGGGGATTTTATCTCGTGAATCGGAATCGTGACCTTGTCCGTCGCTCGCGTATCTCGGATGACACGGTGGGATTCGTGTAGGACGAGGTGGTAGTCCTTGTCCGAGACCCACGTAATGTCAGCATCGTCGAGTTCTTCTTCGAGTTGCTGTATCGCGCCAGCACCAGCATAGCCAGCACCGAGCACGACGACCTTCGTAGTCATACTCGAACATCTGGATTCATTCGATACAAAGGTGTTGAAACCCGCAGACGCGTGAGAGCCATTCACACTCCCGATTAATCATCCCTATCACTGATGGAATCCTCACGAGTTTGGTTGCAAGGTTTAAAGCCGATCGCGCCAAACTATCCGGCAGTTATGAGCAATCAAGAGTTGCGAAAAGAGGCACATGACCTTGACGTGACGGTATGGGTCGGCAAGAGCGGACTCGACGCCGTCACCGAGGAACTGAAAGGTCAACTACAGAACGAAAAGTTGGTCAAAGTGAAATTCCTTCGGGCTGCTCGCGGTGGCACCTCGACTGACGAACTCGCGGAGGAGTTGGCTAACGAGGTGAACGCCAAACTCATCGAAACACGGGGTAACACGGCGGTGTACCACTGATGGTAAACGCGTTGCCAGGGTTGAAGAGCATTTTCGGAGCGCAAGCGGGACTAGTTACGCAGGCGATTTACTTCGTTGTCGCGTTCGTCGTGCTCTATCTCATCGGTAGAGTCGTTATCATCCCCATCGTCAAACGTCTCCTCGATAGGCGTGGTTACGACGACAGTGTCAAAAAGCCACTCACGAAAGTGACACAGTTCGTGGTTCTCTTCGCTGCGGTTGCACTCGCGTTCGGATTCGCGAGACTCGGAAATGTCCTCACCGCACTTGCGACGATTGCCGCCGCCGCAACGTTGGCCATTGGCTTTGCGCTGCAGGACATCATCGCCAACTTCGTCGCTGGCGTGTTCATTTTCACCGACAAACCGTTCAAAATCGGCGACTGGATCGAGTGGGACGGCAGCAGTTACTCCGGCATCGTGGAGGACATCGACCTTCGCGTGACGCGCGTTCGGACCTTCGACAACGAACTGTTGACCGTGCCGAACTCGGTGCTGACCGACGGCGTCATCAAAAACCCGGTCGCCAAGGACAAACTCCGTATCCAGTTCCTCTTCGGTATCGGCTACGACGATGACATCCACAAAGCGACGGACATCATCGTGGAAGAAGCCGAAAAACACGACGAGATTCTCAACGACCCCGAACCATCCGTTCGGCTTACCGAACTCGGGGACTCTTCCGTCGGCCTCAAATCCCGCTTCTGGATTGCGGACCCGAGACGAGGCGACTTCGTGAAGACCCGCGGCGAGTACGTTACCGCCGTCAAGGAACGCTTCGACGCGGAAGGTATCGACATCCCCTACCCATGCCGAACGCTCGGCGGCGGCGTCGAAATCTCGAATCCCTCCGAGCTGGCGGTTCTGTCCGAAGACTGAGACCGCGACCCATTTTATAAATTCCAGCATTCATGAAACAGCGTTGAAGTACCTCGGGGGGTAGTTTCCGGTATGAACCGCAGTAGACGAGCCTTCCTCTCGACCGCCGGTTCAGTTTCCGTCGGCAGTACGTCCCTCCTCGCAGGATGCACTGGATATTCGAAGAACAAGGCCGAGGGGAAGACGACAACCAACACGAGTACAACTGGGACGACCGAAACGAGTACAACAACGTCCTCGACGGTGACCGCGGCCAAACAGACCGTGACGACATCCCTGATACGGGAAGGGATGAAACAGGAAACGACCGTCTACAAGATTCACTCTGGCAAGCCCGGGTCGACCGTCTACGTCGAAGGCGGAATGCACGGCAACGAGGAGAGTGGCTACTGGGCCGCAGAGGACATCCGAAAGTGGGATATCGACGCCGGGACGCTCATCGTCCTTCCCAAGGCGAACATTCAAGGCGTCAAACACGAACGGCGAGAGTGGCCACCGGGCATGGACTTGAATCGGAAATTCCCCATCGGAAAGCCGCCGAAAAACGCACTCGCAAAGGCAATTTGGGCGGCCATCGGCGACTACGACCCCGACGTGTTCATCGACCTTCACAGTTCAAAAGGGATTTTCAAACGCGGCGACGGTGTCGGACAAAACGTCTTCCGCTCGAAACATCCGAAAATCGTGGACAGCGTCAACGAGGCTATCGGGATGTTGAACGACCAGTACGTCACGGGGTACGACCCGATTTACGACTTCATCGCCACGCCCGTGGTCGAGACGAAGTACGACACCACACCGATGCTCGTCAACAAGATGCGAGTTGACCGAAATAAACCGTCGTGTCTGTTCGAAGTCACCCAGCCCGACGTCAAACCGAAAAAGCGCGCACGCTGGACAAAAGCCTTCGTGGATAGCATGCTCGATACGTGGGGGATTCGGAAATCACAGATGGACGGATAGCGGTCGAGCGTTTCGACTTGTCGTGAAGAATGCGATATGAATGTGGACGGCCGGAGTTGCCCGGCGTTCCGAACCGGGGAATCCCTGTTGCCTCCTCCACCCCGCGATCCTACGAGCGACAGCTGTTCGATGGTCCGCTGCTCACTTCCGTGCCTGACGGATTGCCACCGACTAACTATGACGGGACACCCCTGCGAGTGTTCGTCACAGACCGCTGGCCCCGCAGGACGAGGCTTCTGCGTTGGCTTCCGGGGCCCGGCTCGGTCTGACCGGACGTGTCCGGAATTCGGTTCCCGCTGAAGACCATAGCGCGGGCGAAGAGCAGGGCCTAACTGCCCAACCTAGTCCACCTCGTAGTAATCCATACCACCTTAAGGGCCTTTCGGGTTGCGTATTTCGTGCTTCACGTCGCATTTTGTGATACGGATGCTGGTTTCGCCGTTCGTGACGAGGCTTAGCTGACCGTGACGATTGCCACGAGGTTCGAGCAGACGACCAACAAGCCGACCACGAGATAGACGAAGCTCCCGAGTCGGAACGTTCGGCGGGAACGGTGTGTCAGCCCAGAAAGAACGATCAGTAGAACGACGGTTGCCACCTTGAGAAGCAACAAGCCGAGAAGACCCATTTCGCCCAACAAGTTGGCGACGAACGGATTCCCCTCGTTCAACCCTAGTTGGATACCGACCCCCGTCGTCACCACGTCGCCGAGCATCACCCCCAGCACAGCGGCTAGTAGCGGAGTGGAAACGTGCGACCACGGTCGAGAGACGTTCGGCAACACAGTCAACACCTCCAGTGACCCGTCACTTTGTTATAGGCCAACTGTCGGGCGGTAACGCGCCGCTGTCGGCGACAAAGGGAAGACTATAAGCGAGGGAGTGGTTTCCAACCCATCCTTGTGAGGATGGCGAGCGGAACGGACAAAAAAATCGACAACGGCCATCGAGCGTCTCATTCGTGCCGTGTTAACCACTGTAACCCCCCAACTGCGACCGCATACTGACGAACAACGGTCGATGAAACTGGCGTATGGTCGAATGCATTCACAGCCCGACAGTGATGTACTTCCTTGCTTGAGTCGGAAAACCCACATTACTTCGGAACGAACGGGGGTGTATGGGTCTCGGAAGCACGGCCAAAAAGATTCAGACGGTCGCCGAAACGGCGGAAAAATTGTACGCCAAACTGAACGAATTGCGCGAGCAAGTGCGCGATATGCGTGAGACGCTGGAGACGACAAACCAGCGAGTCGAACGGCTCGAAACCGAAAACGCACACCAGCGTGCACTCATCGAAGCGTTGGCCCGCGAGCAGGGTATCGACGTGGACGAGGTGCTGGTCGGTGTCGAATCGAACGACTCCAGCGACAACTCGGACGAACCGGTCGAAGCGAGTACGTAAGCGACTCGTGGGCGGACATAATAACGACTAACAGCCCTCCCGTCATTTTTTGCCGCATGACGACACATCGAGAGCCACTCGATTCGGTGCTCGACACCGTCGGGCGGACACCGCTCGTCCGTGTTCACGCCGCGCCGGACGAGGTTCCAGTGTACGCGAAGCTGGAATCGTTCAACCCCGGCGCGAGCGTCAAGGACCGCATCGGGAAGTACATGGTCGAGCAGATGCTCGAACGCGGCGAACTCGAACCGGGCGGAACGGTCATCGAACCGACCGCCGGGAACACCGGAATCGGGTTCGCCGTCGCGGCAGGGCAACTCGACGTTAACGCCGTATTCGTCGTTCCGGAACGCTTCAGCAAGGAGAAACAGCAACTCATGGCCGCGCTCGGCGCGGAGGTCATCAACACACCGACCGCCGACGGGATGGGCGGCGCAATCGAACGTGCCCACCAACTCGCCGAGGAGACGCCGAACGCCGTCGTCCCCCAGCAGTTCGGCAACCCACTGAACGTCGAAGCACACTACGAGACGACGGGACCGGAACTGTACAACGCGCTGGATGGCGACATCGGCGCAGTCGTCGCTGGCTGTGGCACCGCGGGGACCTTGATGGGCATGGCGAAGTACGCCCTCGACCAAAATCCCGACACCTACGTCGCCGCCGTCGAACCGGAAGGGTCGCTGTACTCCACGACCAAAGGTGCCGACGTACCCGAAGGGGAGTACAAAATCGAGGGAATCGGGACACACAACACGGATACGAACGAACTGTTCGAACCCGACCTCGTGGACGAAATCATCCAAGTGCCCGACGAAACCGCACACAACGAGTTGAAACGACTCGGACGCGAGGAAGGTCATCTCGTCGGCTCCTCGGCCGGTGCAGCGAGTGTCGCAGCACAGCAGGTCGCCGAAAAGATTCGAGACGGCGAAATCGACGCGCCCGCCGACACCGTCGTCACCATCTTCCCCGACTCCAGCGAGCGCTACCTCTCGAAAGGAATCTATCGGTCGTTCACCGAGTGGGACGGATAGGGAAAAACTCGGACCGTTACCGCATCAGCCGCCCGTGTTCGACTTTCAGACAACGGTCCTGCACGACACGCTTTCCAGCGTCTTCTGCTCGTTTTGCCGCCTCGTCGTCACGGATTCCGAGTTGTAACCACACGGTATCCACATCGTCACGTTCGAGGACGCCATCGACTATCTCCGACACCTCGTCGCTCGGTCGGAACACGTCTACGATGTCGATTTCCTCGTCCACATCAGCGAGCGAGTCGGCCGCTTCACGGCCGAAAATCTCGTCGGCAAATGGATTGACAGGAATCACATCGTAGCCGTGCTCACGGAGGTATTTGGGAATTTCGTGGGCGTCCTTGCCGGGTGTCGAAGAACAACCGACGACTGCAACGGTATCGAGTTTGAGGATATCCCGAAGTTCCTCATCTCGTTCAATTGGCATGGGAGAACTGACGAGACGCGCGCGCAAAAGGATTCGCTCTTTTAGATTCGCTGCCAATTGGTTGTCGGGCCGACGCCTTTGATCCGGATTTCGGACTCGTTGTCGTCCGCTTCACGAACCTCGATTTCGCCATCGAACAGTTGGCGAAGCGTGCTCATCGTCTTGGCGTCGTGTGCCGACGAGTCGATGACGAACAGTCCAAGCGCTTCCGCACTCTGTACGCGGCCGGTGAAGACGTGTAAGAACCGAAAGACAGTCTGCAAGTTCGAGTACATGAGCAGGGTTGAAAGCGAGTCGAACGCGATACGATTCGACCGAACACCCGAATCGTAAAATTGCTGGAGGAACTCCGAGAGCTTGATTCCAATCCCTGTCATATCTACGGGCGAGGATGTGAATTCGATGCCGTCGATGTGGCCCGGATTCATTCCCTGCTGTTTCGAAACGCAGTCAACGATACCAACCGGAGAGCCATGACCGGTGCGATGCGATTCGTACTCCGACAGCACCTGCTTGCCGGTGCTCTTCGTCGTCACGATGATCGCACCATCATCGGCTCCATGTGCGAGCACGTCGAACGTGAGTCGTCGCTTTCCAGTCATCGGTGGACCTGCTACGAGCAGGTTCGTCCCCGGATTGACTTCCATTTCCGAGAACGTCTCTCCTAAGTTGTACATGATGGTACCTCTGCGTACAGTGTTGCACCCCACGTCCCGAAAGCGAACAACAGAGGAGGTAAACGGGTGCCAGTTTTCTCCCCCTGTTTCATCTGGGATTAATATATTGGGTTTTGCTTATATTCTTTTTGATTGCTATCTGAGACGCGATAAACACTCAAAAGAGAACAGCTATTCGACCAACGACGAATGCCACTGCAGCGAGAAACATGCCGTATTTTAAACGATTTTGCGCAGCTGTTGGATTTCCAAAACTTTCAGCAGCAGCATACAGCATGACCGCATCCGCCGGAACCACGACGGCAAGATACGGAAGTCCGAACACGCCCCAGAGATATGGCAGCGGGCTGGCGAGCACGGCGATGACCAGTAACACCGTTCCGAATATCGTTGCGGGCCGCGCGCCGATGGCCAGTGGAAGCGTGTTCAACCCTTCTTCACGGTCGCCAGCCATGTCTTCCACGTCTTTGATGATTTCGCGGGTGAACGTCGAGAGCGCGGCGAGCAAGAAGAGGATCGCTGCAGTCCGGATTTGGTCCACCGGAATCCCAACGCTCCCGGTGTCTGCGGCAACTGCAGCACTCCCAAAGAGAAACGTACTGCCGCCGAGGTAGGCGACGACGGCGTTGCCGACGCCCGGCAGCCCCTTGAACAGTTTCGTGTACGCGACGAGCGCGATGAGGTTCAACGCCGCGATGACGATGGCGAAAATCGGTAGCATGAGTGCTGCGGCGACGGCTCCGACGAACAGTACGGCGCTGAAAATCAGCGTTCCCTTCGGGGACACTGCGCCTCGCGGAATCGGTCGGTCGGGTGCGTTGATGCGGTCGATATCCCGGTCGAAGTAGTCGTTGATGGCGTTGCCCGCACCAGTCGCCAACCACGTGGCTATCACGGCCGCGACCACCTGCAGTGGCTGTGAATCGGTAAACACGCCACCCGCCACGAACGCCCCGATGAACGTGAGCATCCCTGCGGCGAACGTGTTGCCCGGACGTGTGAGTTCGAACAGCCCCTTCGCACGTCCGTCTGTACTCATACGCCGACGTACTCGGGCCACGCAGTATAAATGGACTGATGTGATTTCCACGAGACGAAACCACGACGTTTAAAAGGTGGTACGCACTACGAATGAGTACGGGCGCTTAGCTCAGTCTGGACAGAGTGCTTGGCTTCGGACCAAGTTGCCGCGGGTTCAAATCCTGCAGCGCCCATACATTTGTTCCGTGTTAATCACCCGAAAGAACGGGGTTTTTCGTTCGAACGGGCCTTATTTTGATTTCGTTCAATAATTGAAAATGGAATGATTTCTGCTGGAGTTGGCGTACAGTTAAGTTTATGGGAAATGGGAAATCCAATCGTAGATTGAATTCCGGATTTTCGTATTCCGACGGAAACCCCTGTTGGTCGTTATCAGACCTCATTAGGCTCGAAAAATCGGCGGTAATTAGTGGTCGAGATTTTTCTTGAGATGGCCGATGTCGGATACCCTCCAGAAGAACTTGGCTCTGAAGTAACATTCATGGATTCCGTGAAACAGAGTAGTAAGTTTCAGTGATCTACTGGATATTATTCGAAATTTATATATTCCCAAACTAAAATACCTCGATAACTCCCTAACAATAGTCACGGCACGCGTGAACGACAAGAATTCTTCAATAGCAACGTCTACAAGTATGCTAATACACTGGCCGAGTTGGGTATTGAAGAGGAGTTAGACGAGTACGATGACGAGATCGGAAGACTATTCATCTCGATCCAGATGCCCTGTGCCAAAGAAACAATCACTGTCTCTGAACACCTGATATGCGGCAATTCCATCCGTTTTTGCGTGAACTACAAATCCTCCATTATTTGGTGTTGTACAAGTCTTTTTTGAGGTCGGAACTGAGCCACTATTCGTCATTGCTACTATCGATACATCAGATGCATCTCCATTCGAACTATCAGACCATATTGGACCACCAGAGTCACCCTTCGATGCTTCTGTACTAGTGGTGATATAGTTGTCAATATCCACACATGGATATTTGCTTGATGATAAGCCACTGTTCTTTATTGAAGTTATTTTCCCTAAAGTATATCCAGTTGATCGACCCTGCTTACCAACGTAGTGGTTGGGGTCCGCAAAGAGATATTCGAGACCGGCTTCAGTGAAGTGACCCCAAACTATTGGATTACTGATTGCATCTGAAACCCGAATCGCATTTGACCAGCTTTCATCCGCATTTAACTCAACTAGTGCCCAGTCATTGGATGATGAATAAGATGTGACGTAGCCAAAAATACGGTTTCCTTGATGCCCAGCCTCAAGATAATTATCACCACATTGGAATGTGTGGTTTGCGGTTAACATAAACCGAGTGTTATTCTTTTGCATGAGGCTGCAAGAGGTTGCATAGACCTTATCTCCATTCTCTTTTTTAGCGTACATCCCAGTACCACCAGCATTGACCTCATACTGACCAGTATTGTATGGGCATTCATCATATGCTAACAGCTCAGTGCGCTTTGACTGTTCTACCACAACTGGGATACCACCAACACTATTTGGGACAATTTCATTCCCATTCGCATTATTAACCGAATATCGTAGCTTTGGTTTCAAACGCCCTGAAATTCATCCGTCTGAATGATCTACGGTTAAACCAATTGAATCTATATCCGGATGACCAAGTAGATGTGATTTAGCCGTTTTAAGTGCCGAGTCCGCCTTTTTGTTATACTCCCACCAATCACGCGGGATTCTTTTGTAGCATTTAGTGCCATCGCTACCGATTTCAGTCACGACATCAACGGGTGAACCTATAATTGAACCCACTTGATTGATTATTGAGCTACTGGCTACTCCTCCGCCAACGACTGAGAGGTATTTACGACGGCCAAATTTCATGATCTTTTTTGAATCCATTGGGAATAAATAGCCAATATATAATATAAATCTATTTTACTCAGTCTGACACGATGAAATCTATGGCTAAAAATGGCATTCGGCCTAAATAAATGAACCTATATTCCCCGGGAGTGAAATTATTATTGAGTGAAATATTTTCTAAGTTGGAAAATGGTTCTTTCGCGACGATTATATCCACCGTTTCTATATTACCTGGAGAGATACCCACCATTGAAAGGAGAACTCCCTTTGCACTCGTTTCCATTATTTCCTCCCAACCACTATCTGTTTTCTTTAATAGAGTATAAGGCTTCCCAGGGCTCACGATAATTTCTTCATCAGATATATTCTTAACCTCAAATTTAATTGATTGTCCGATTTTGACGACTTCTTTATCAGAGGATACTCGAAGACCATTTCCTTCCTCATATTGAATCTCGTCGTCAGAAAGAGTATACTCAGAGACAGGCTTAACAGAGTACAGTTCTGAGACTATCTTCATGATAATACCATAGATTCGTGACTACTAAGCAATTCTCCTTACAGGACTGTCTAGTCATGGAACGATTAGGTTGATACGGTTCACAAATCTGTTTAAGAAGAGCCCGAACAACGCTTCACTTGATATTAGAACTCGTAGCTCGCGTCTAATTCGGTTGAAAATGTTATGTCCTCAATTTACTGATTTAGCTCCGGGCCCGGAATATCAGTAACCGAGTCATTCAGCATGTACGTCCGGTTGTCATGCCTAAGATGTACTGAACGTCACCTAAACCCGGGCCGACCGTACACACCTCTTGCTCAATTTTAAACGCATCGTCTATATCTAGCTCGGTAAGTGTCGTCTCATCAATTGGTTGTTAGAGATGGGGGTCTTGAGACGGGCGAATTCAGACGCCTCACGCCTGAAAGGACAAGTCGTTCGATAGCCGAACGGGAGCCTGCAGCGCCCATGTTTCTGACGACGAATGAAGTGAGGAGTCGAAACTGGGTCAAAGGATTTGACCCTGCCAGAGGCAGCCCGCGCAACGAAGTGAGCAGGAACCTCTAGCTCTGGTTCAACCTCTGTAGCGCCATCATTCTGTACCATCATTTGAATCCAATAGGGGGACTGTAACCCACCGTCAACACCCCTCGTTACTCCATCGTCGGTACAAAATCTTGTGTCAAACCGATTTGGAGCCGTGTCGGTATGTCATCCTTACCTACCTGTATTGGCGATAACTGGCCTTCAGCCTGCTGAACAATCCCGGTCTGTTATCGTCACGTCTGCTCTCTCTTATCTGGTGCGTTCGAAACGGTTCCATCGCGGATCACACGCACGCAGAGAAGATAATTATGGGACACTCCACCACCAAATCATCGCTAGCAACATCGACCGGCCCTCTTCGCCGGACGCTGCTTCAGGCGGTTGGCGGCGTTGTCGGCCTTCTCGGGGTTGGGAATGTCGTCGGACAGTCTAGCGCCCACGTCCTGACGATTACGGCACCCTATGGCCACGAAACGTTCTACCAGTTCGTGCCGACACAAGGTGTTCAAAAGCTCGGACACGACCCCTATGGGAACGTCCCGACCAAGGCGGTCACCATCGACGGCGAAGACGACGTGAAGGGCTGTCTCGTCCATGGAGCAACCAACGGTGGGGCGGATGTCTATCAGTACACCGGACAGTTCTCGTACGTCAACTTCAGCGGCCCTGGGTTTCAGGACGGCTCCGTTACCGTGTATCTCGACGGCCAACCCGTTGACCCGGCGCAATTTCAGCGCGGAACACCACCGAGCAGCGACACCAACACCGAGTGTCGAGCGAGCAATTCGCCCCGGCCACAGCCAACGAGTACGATTGTCTGTGACGCCCGTCGAGCCACGCAGGCCGTGCGCGTCACCGTCGAGACGACACAGTTCGTCCGCGTCAATGGCAGCGACCACCAGTCGGAAGTCACGATCGATATCCCACCAGGTGAAACGCTGGAGCTACCTTTTGCGGGAAGCCTCGTGTGTTTTGCTATCAATGGTGGCGACGTGGATGTCCAGATGCGCTACCGTGGAGGGTAGCTCTCTACAGAGCTACACCTCGTCAAGGAACTGCCGCCGCTGTTCCATCTTTTCCCGCTCCGTCCGCCGGTCATAATGCTCATCAATAACCGCTTGCGAGACGTTAGCTCGGTCGCTCACCACTCGTGGTGGCACATCCCGATGCAACCAGTGCGTAATAGCCCCCCGGCGGACCGCATGTGGTGAGACACTACTTGGACACTTCGACGCATCCTGTTTCTTCACCGTGGCTTCGCAGGTGTTCAGCGTTCGGTCGTGGGGACATTCACCGGTGTAGACGCAGGGACGCGTGTAGGCGTATACGTACCCTTGGATGGTCCCGTAATGAACTCGCCCTTGCGCGGTTGCCAATAACGGTTCCCGACCGTAGTCATCGGTCACATCGGGGCGTTGGTCGGCTATCCAGTCGTCCAACACCTGGCAGACCCACCCGTTGAGAGCGACCAGTCGCTCCCCATCGTGGCCGTTCTTTATCGGTGTGTCCGTCTCGGGCCGGTGCGTCACCGAGAGAAGTTGCTCGTTCGGGTCGTAGTCCTCCACGTCAAGCGCATGTGCTGCGCCCCGTCGCATCATCGTGTGCCACAACAGCAGTAGGGTCACATGCGGAAGGGAGGCATACTCGTACTTCTCCAAGTGGCTGATGACAGCGTCGGCCTGCTCGGTGTCCAGCATCACGTCACGGGCATTCTCACCGGGTGCGAGACTTGGCGATTGCACTTTCGTCGAGAGGTCGGGTGTGACAGCGTCCACGACTTCACACCACCGGATGAACACCCGCAACGTGTCCATCTGTGTCTTGACGGTCGCCGGACGAAGGTTGCCTTCGTTCCGTCGCCAGAGTTTGTAGCGGTGCAGGTCACGGCCGGTGAGCGTGTTCAGGTTGTCGATATCCCGTTCGTCACACCATCGGAGGAAATGCCCGAGACGGGAGTTGTGGCTGTAGATGGTAGCGTCAGAAAGTTCGGTTTGTTTTTCCTGTAGGTACAGGTTCAGTGCTTCCTGTGGTGTTATCGGTTCGAGGTTTGTTTGGTGCATACGTCCCTCGCAAACCGGGGGGACGGTGGCGATGGCGGTCCTACAGCAATCTCATCTTCCGCCGCTGTTTCGGCCGGCCCTTAGCTCCACGTGGTTTCGGGGGCTTGGCTTCGGACCAAGTTGCCGCGGGTGAGCGCGAACGGATGTGAGCGCGAGTCACGGAAGAGGTTCTGAAACTTGTTTTCAGGTTCTCTTCCGGTGGTTCCCAAATCCTGCAGCGCCCATGTTTCTGACGACGAACGAAGTGAGGAGTCGAAACTGGGCCAATGGATTTGAATCAGCGGAACGGGTCGTCCCAATTGCCTCCGTGGACGAGTTCCTTGACGTCCTTCCGTCGACGGGTATCGGCGGAGCTCTCGATTCGCTCCTCCGTTGGGTGGCCGACGACGATTGCGCCAATAGGGTCGTACGCCTCAGGCACGTCGAAGGTGTCTCGGAGCGCCGGCCAGTCCTCGGTCGGGATGCCGAAAAACAGCGCCCCGAGGCCTTCGGCGACGGCGGCGTGGAGGACGTTCAAGGCGGCCATCCCCGTGTCGATATACCAGTACGGCACCGGCCAATACGACTCGTCGCGGTCGGTTTGTCCCTTGTCCGGCTCGGCGTACCTGTCGAGATAGACGTCTTTGCAGGCGAACGGCACCACTACGAGCGGTGCGCGGCGGACGCGCTCGGGCTGAGGGTTGTGTTCGTTGGTCGCCCAGAAGCGCTCGCGGTCTCCGGGTGACTCCAGCGTGAGGAAGGAAAACCCTTGGCTGAAGCCGGCCGATGGGCCTTGCAGTCCGGCGGTAACAATCCTCTCAGCTGTCTCCGTCTCGATGGGGTCGTCGCGGAAATTCCGTACCATCCGACGGCGTCGGATGACCTCGTAGTAATCCATGCGAGACCGGTACGGTCCTGTTTGCTATAGTCCTTGGCTGCACTAAACGGTAGATTGGCCCGTGACTTAGCTGCGCTGTGGCTCTTGCACGGGAAGCCGAAGAAGTCGAATCAGCAGCGGACGGAATCGACCATATTCGTTCATCGATGTCGGCGAAATTCCGGACGATGACTCTCCTGTCGATTCACACGAGTTGGTCGTTGGGTTACCACTGCATGCGAACTGCCATCATCTCGGTCCGATTTTCGAGCAGCGACGTATAGATATCGGGGGCTTGCTCGTAGGAGCAGACGTTCGAGAACAAATCATCGACGGCGAGTCGGCCCTGTTGGAGGTACGAGAAGAAAAGTTCGGCATGGTGCGGTTTCGTCCACGGGTTTTCCGCCGTCGCGACGGCCGGATGAGACGTCTGGTGGGCACCGATGATTTCGATACTGGGAGCGTTAACGTAGTCGTGGAAATCGAGTTCGGTCGTTCCGTGCGGACTCGATAGCAGAACGAGTCGTCCCTGATCACGGAGGATATCGAACTCACTCGGAATCGCGTCCGGATTCCCCGTCACCTCGAAGACGACGTCCGCGAGGCGACCATCGGTGACGGCCTCGATGATTTCCTCGGGGTCCTCGGCGGTTGCATCGATGCCAACGATTCCTTCTTCGTCCGGAAGGTACTCGATTCGCTGTTCAACGAGGTCAACGCCAATGACCGTCTCCACGCCCAAGAGATGACAAAAGCGGACTGCGAGTTGGCCGAGGATGCCCAACCCGTAGACGACAGCTGTCTCACCCCAGTCGGTACGCCCCCGACGGACACCGTTCATGACGATTTGGGCGATGGCGAACAAGCTGGCTTGTTCGTCCGTGACGGCCTTGGGGACGATCACACACTCGTCAGCGGGGGCGGTGACGAAGGCGGCGTGAGGAGACCACGTTGCGACGCGGGTACCCGTTTCGATGGACGATTTGGACTCGACGACGGTTCCGACGTTCGCGTATCCCGGCACGAACGGATACGTGCCGTACTCGTCCCAGATGGAATTGTCGGGGTACTCACCGGAAAGTATCGTCAGCTCAGTACCGGCGCTGATCAGCGAGGTGTCGGTCTCGATTAGGACCGCACCGGAATCCGGTTCAGGCTGTTCGCGGTCTTCGATTACGATTTTCCGCGGCTCAGGAATGACAATCGTCGGGTTCGTCATAGAATAGAATTATGCTTGTCGCTTATATTTATTCGGCCGTCACAGCATTGTACACTGGGGTATGGACGGGTACGGACGCATACTTAAAGCGGATTTCGCTGAATTGCAGGCGCTAATCCCCCTTCCTCAGGCGAGACCGAATGGCGCGAGCAGGGAGGGGATACTGCGGTGTCATCAGCTGTTCAGACATTGTTCTGTTCCAGGTTCACGCAATCACAACGTTCTTTCGTTAGGATATTCCCTGCGTCAGTTATGGCCATCATAATAATATGAACATCTAGCGAAGCCCGTTTCGTGAGCGTTACACCAGTCGTCGCAGTCATCGATATTGGGAGCACTCGGATTCGGTACGGGCCGGCGACACGCGAGGGACCGATAACGGTCGAGACCGAACGGACCGAACCCATGTCGTTGACGACGCAACTGGTCGATATCGTTGACCGTCTCCGCACGAAATCCCCTGGTACTATTCGGCACGTTTCCGTTTCGACGACTGGTCTCGTCGATACCGAGCAGGGCATTATCGACGAGTTTGATACAGCAGCGGGGGGGACGATTCACGATATCCCAGTCGCGGACGCGATTCGAGATGCGCTCGGTCTGTCAACGACCGTCGAAAACGACTGCACGGCAGCCACGGTCGGAGAGGACACGTTCGGATTGGGATACCAATCCGACACCGTCGTCCACGTCACGTTCGGAACCGGAATCGGCGCAGGTGTCGTCATCGATGGCTCCCCGGTTCGGGGTGAACAGGGATACGCTGCGGAAGTCGGCCTGATTCCAATTGTTGCCGATGGCGACTTGTCGAGCACTGGTGTTCGCGGCGCGTGGGAAGCGTACTGCTCCGGTCGTGGAATTCCACAGTTCACGCGTCATTTGCTGGCAACGGACGACCGACCTTCGACATTTCGCTCGGTAGATGACATTTCCGCCCCTGACGTGTTCGCGGCGGCTGAGGACGGCGACGAATTCGCAGAAGATGTCTTGGACCGCATTGCACGGTACAACGCCGCTGGTATCGGTGCGATTGCGAACACGTACAATCCCGGAATTATCACCCTGGGTGGGTCGGTTGCACTCAAAAACCCCGAATGGATTATCGAGGGAATCCACCGCCACTTGGACGAGTACGTTCTCGCGGAGCCACCCGTCGTTCAACTCACGAGTTTGGGGGAAGACATCGAACTGTACGGCGGGGCAGCGACGTTCTTCGGTGCAAGCGAGAGCGCGCCGGTAGCAGAGCAAGTCAGTGATTGAGGCCACGTGGCAGCGAGTACCGAGTTCCAACCGGCGTCATCCGAAGCGGGGCCGATATTACTCTCGTCGTTCCCGACCCATCGTATGAAACTCATTGTTGGGCCGCCAGTCGGCGAACAGTGCCATCCGGTTCGAGAGGTTGAAGAAGGCCGTCACGCTTCCGATGTCCCAGATTTCCTCGTCGTTGTAGCCGACCTCGCGTAATCGTTGCAGGTCGGCTTCGGACACCTCCGTCGGGCGCTTGGTGAGTTTCACCGCCACGTCGAGCATTGCCATCCGCTTCTCGCTCACGTCGGCCTGTCGGTAGTTCGCTACCAACTGGTCGGCGAGTTCCGGTTGTTTCGCGTAGATGCGAACGAGCGCGCCGTGGGCGACGTTGCAGTAGTAACAGTGGTTCACACCGGAGACGGCGACGACTATCATCTCGACTTCCTCGCGGTCGAGCGACGTGTCGTCAACGAGCGCGTCGTGGAACGCCATGAACGCGCGGAAATGTGACGGTTTGTACGCGAGCGCTGCGAACACGTTCGGCGTGAACCCGGCGCGGTCGGTCTCCTCGTCGATTCGCTCGCGGAGGTCGTCGGGTATCTCGTCGTATTCCGGAACCGGAAATCGTCGCTGTGCCTCGTCGCTGAGCGTTGGGTCGGACATGATGATGAACGTGACGCGTCGGTAGCTAATAGGAGTTGTCCGAGACGAGGTCTGAAACGACCCGATAGCGTCCCCGCCACCCGGTAACGCCGCCGTTAGCGAACCGTTATGCGTCGTGTTCTCATTAGTCATCATATGGCCTGTCCGTATCTCGACTATCGAGATGGAGCTGGCGAATCGGAGCCAGAAGCGACGTTCGACGAACCACGGGCGTTCTGTACAGCCGTACACGAATTCGTCCAACCGATGCGCGCCGACATCTGCAACGACCGATACGGACTCCACCACGAGCAACACTGTGAGATATACCGCGAATACAGTGACCACGGAGATGCGGACGAATGAGCTACGAGGAGTATCTCACTGGGGAACCAGTCATCATCACGGCGGCGCTGACGGGCGGCGTTCACGGCAAGGAAGCCAACCCGAACCTTCCCGAGACGCCGGCAGAAATCGGTTATGCCGCCGCCGCTGTCGAACAAGCGGGTGCTGCTGTCGTTCACGTCCACGCTCGCATTCCCAACGGTGAGCGGTCGTTCGAAACCGAGCGGTTTCAGGAGATTGACGACGCGATTCGGGAGCGAACCGACGACATCATCATCCAGCATTCGACGGGTGGGACCGGCGCACCGGCTGAAGACCGCCATCTCCCGCTACGAACCGACCCACCGCCGGAGATGGCGTCGCTCGACATGGGACCGCTGAATCGGTACGACCATCTGACGAGTGAGAACACACGGTCGATGGTGGATTCGCTTCACGAGGAGATGCAAGCACGCGGCATCAAACCGGAACTGGAGGTGTTCAACGACGGCCACCGCAACGAGGTGTACGGACTGCTGGACCGTCGTGACCTTGCCGAGCCGGTGTACGCGACGCTCATTTTCGGGTCGGGGACGCTGACGCGCCCGACGCCGAAAAACTTCCAGAACGCCATCGATGATTTGCCTGACGGCGTGCTGTTCAACACGCTGGGATTCGGTCAACACCAACTCCCGTTCGCCACGATGGGAATCCTGTTCGGCGGACACATCCGTGTGGGCTTGGAGGACAACGTCTATTATCGACGTGGAGAACTCGCCGAGAGCAACGCACAACTCGTCCGGCGCGTCGTCCGCGTCGCCGACGAACTCGAACGCGATGTTGCCACTCCTGAACAAGCACGAGAGATTCTCGGACTGTAGTCGGAAGAAGAATTTACACCCCCGAGCGTTGACTTTCGAGTAGAACATGGGTTCGACAGACGACACGACCGACCCGGCAACCGCGTTCGGCACGCTGAGCGACCCGACGCGGGTCGAAATCATTCGAGAACTCTCGACCGCTCAGCGCGAGAATCCGGGAGACCCCGTGCTCTCGTTCGCGGAGTTGCGAAAAGGCGTCGGCGTTCGTGATTCGGGCCGGTTTCTCTACCATTTGAAAAAGCTTCGCGGCCACTTCGTCGAGAAGACCGAGGAAGGGTATCAGCTCAACTACGCCGGTGCCGAGATGGCGGCGTCCATCCTCACCGGCGTCTACACCGACAGCGAGACACTCGGCCCGGTCGAACTCGACAGCACTTGCATCGACTGTGATGGAACTGCTATCGGACGGTACGAAGATGGAATCTTGTCCGTCGTCTGCGAGAACGACCACCTCCTGTTTCAGTGGGGGTTGCCACCCAACGCCGCGGCCGACGCGACGGTCGAGAAACTGGTCGAACTGGCGACGACACTGGTGGTACACGCCGTCGAACTGTCGCTGCTCGGCACGTGCCCCAAATGCTACGACACGATGACGACGGCAATCGAGCCGGTCGAACCGGCCAGGTTCGCCCCACGATTTTACGCCAACTGCGAGACCTGCGGCGGCATCATCGTCGGCCCCATCGGATTTTGCCTGTTCAGCCATCCGGACGTGAACGCGTTCTATCACCGGCACGAGCGGTCGGTTCGGTCATCCTACCTGTGGGAACTCGAATTCGCAGGGAACGACGGGTCGCTCGTGGAGGCGGTCGAAGGCGAAGATGACTGCAATCGGCTCAGCTTCCGCCTCGACGACGAGGAGTTGTGCCTCACCATAGACGAAACCGCTCACGTGACGGACGTGACGCGGGAATCCGCGGAGTAAATGTCAAATAATCAATCGAAAAATCCTTCGCCAAACGCTAAACTACCGTTCGGTCCATCCCTTTGCTATGTCCAACGCTCACTCGTCGACAGAGCCCTCCGATGGTCCGAAATCCGGGAGATGGCACGCCCTCCGTCGCAAACTCCCGACTCCGATGCAACTCTACTTTCTCGGTCTCCTCTCGATTCTCGGCTACCTGTTCCCGGCGCTTCGACCCCTTCATTGGTTCGTGCTCTTCTTCCTCTTCGGATTTTGGCCACTCGTCAGTGCCTTCATGCCTTCGTTTGGAGATGAAGAGAGCGACCCGACGGACTGGATACGCATCGGCGAATCACAATCGAAATGGCGTCTCCTCGTGTCGTTTCTTCTCATCCAGTTGAATCCGTTCGTGCTGGCGAAGGGCCTGCTTCAGTTGGGCGGCCAACTCGTTATCCTCGCCCGCTACCGCAACCGACTCCCGAACCCTGAACGATTCGAGCAGGAAGCGTCCTACTCGCTGCCGTTCGCTGGTGTGGCTCCCGATGAGTCCGCGAACCGGACGAACGGTTCCGAATCGTCCAGCAAAACGTGGACGGTCGTCAAGGGTGGCCCAACCCGCGAGTACTCCCACTCGTGGGGAATTCTCACGCAACGGTACGCCTACGACTTCGTGATAACCGATGGGGACGGCAAAACTCACACTGGCGACGGCTCACGTCCGGAGGAGTACTACTGTTTCGGCGAGCCGATTTACGCACCTGCGGACGGCGTCGTCGTCGAGACGCACGACGGCCACCGGGACCACCAGCGGACGAACGGTTGGCTCGACGTGTTCCAGCGCGACGTTCGCGGCAACTGGGTCACCATCGAGCACGCGGACGGCGAGTACAGCGCCTTGGCACACCTCAAATGCGGCAGCGTCGCGGTTGCCGAGGGCAACCGCGTGGAGCGGGGCCAGCAAATAGGTCGCTGTGGCCACTCCGGCAACTCCAGTGAGCCACACTTGCATTTCCACGTCCAAGACCGACCGAATTTCTATCTGGGAATGGGGTTGCCGATTCAGTTCGACGGCGTCGTTGCCCGCACCGGCGGACAGAACGGCGAGCGGGACGATTCGGCGGAACTACCCGAATCCAAACGTCAGTACATCACCGCCGGACAGCGCGTGATTCCGGCGGGCGACTGAGCACCGGGAAAAGAGTTCACCACCGCTCTGATGAAATCCCGTCGTCCTCGTGAATTTTGGCGAAGTCGAACCTGCGAAGGTCGGTAGACCGTACCGTGTAGGCATCTTCGTAAACGTCGATGACGTCGAATCGGTTGTCCGTCTCCCTGACTTCGGCCCTGTCGTTCAATTGCACGCGATTGAAATCCTTTCGAGACGTGCTCGTGTTGAGACAGCCATAGTTCTGGTCTTCCCTATTGACGAAGTCCTTCCCGCAAACGCCGATGAGATACGAGACGGTAAAACGAGTTGAGAGCTTTCGGTGGCGGTCTTGGCTCACTACTACGTCGTCGGGCGCGCGAACACTGTTACCGACGAACACCGGGTCGTATCTCCCGGATATCGTTCGGTCGCGGTCGTCGAACCAAATTACCAGCGGTTGGTCGCTGTACGTTCGGTTACCGTATTTCCACGTCAACGAAATTCCTTTGAGTTGGAGACTGCCGGTCTTCGCAAGCCCGACCTTCGAGAGACAACTGCCGAGCGTTCCGGTCGTGACCGCGAATCCCGACGTTGCGAGAAACTGTCGTCTGGAGGGCATATCGGTGGGTTGTCAATCAACCATGATAAAATCTCGTACTACTCCTCGTTTCGCTCCCGATACAGATACAAACCGGTTCCGAAGAGGCCGGAGAGTGCCGTAATGATTCCCAACCCGTCCTGTCCGATGGGGGAATCGGTCACCGTTCCCGGTTCGACGGCAATCGTTTTCGACGTCGGGTCGTCCACCGTGGACTGCGTGGGTTCGTCGGTCGTTCCGGTCCCCGTCTCCGTACTCGTTCCGTTGGTTGAGGAGCCGTCGATGGTGGTCCGTTCCGTCGTCCCCGTTTCGTTCCCGCCTCCCGAACCCGTGCAGTGACCGGCGTGGATGACGACCGGTTGTTTCATATCCAGCGAGTGCCACCCGCTTCCGTTCGAATCGGCGGCGAGCGCCTTCCAGTTCTTGACTTTCCCGGCATAGTTCCGGTTCAGATGCTGTCCGTACAACCGTGCTGCTTCGTTGAACGCGGGGGTGATTTTCACCGTGTCGTCGCTGGTCAGCCCGCGGAACGCACCACCGTCGGCACCCCCGCCGTGCTTCGGGTCGCTCGCCCACGTCCAATCGACGTCCCACTCGCCGTTCGATTTCTGGAACGTGTCGTAGTTGGTCGATGCGTCGTACTGGTCGTCGGTCACGGCCCACTTGCCGTCTCCCGGAAGGCCGGAAATATGGAACGTCACCGACCCGCCGCCGTCGCTCCCGCGCTTTCCGTGCATGAAGACGAGGCTCGTCCCCTTCGGTCCGCGATAGAGATAGACGATGCTCGTTTCGGCTTCTTCGAGGACACTCGCGGGTCCGTACGAACTGTACCAGCCTTTCGGGTCGGTGTCCGATGAGCGGTAGTCGTAGAACTTCTCGACCGGGAGTTTCGACGTGATGACGGCGAGTGGAACGCAGTTGTCGCCCTGTTCGAGGACGAAGTTCGAGTCGGTAATCCGTCCCGTCCGGAGGTTCTCGTCCACACGGGCGGCGCTACCGGCGGCGGAAATGTTGCTGACACCGACTGCACCGACCCCCCCAGCGATTCCAGCGGTCATCCGGAGGAACGTGCGCCGGTTCCAGTGGGTACGTTGGCTCACTCTGACATCACCCTGAGCGCGGAGGGGAGCCGTCGATACACGCCAGTCACGGCCTGCATTCTGGTCGATTTTCGCTGGACGGTGTGGTAGGCGACGGGTTCCGGCCCGAACTTCGATTTGTACCGACAGAGCCGAGGGAGGTTGGCTCCCACGAGGTCATAGCGCGTCCGGCCGCGTTCTTGGGCTTCCTGAATGATATGCCAGTCGAGCAAATCGTTGATTGGATACTCGACGTCCGGTTTCGCGCCGCCCTGCCACCGATAGATCGTGTCGTCGGATTCGAGCGTGACCATGCCGCCCAGAATGTCGCCGTCACGTTCACAGACGTACGGCCGGACACAGCCCTCGGGCAGTCGCTCGTACAGTTCGGCCACGAAGTCGGGAGTGAGTCTGTACTCCTTGTCCTGGGCTGCGTGACGGTCCTGAATCTGGGAGATGACCGCTTCGATTCCATCCACCCCTGCTTCCCGAATCGTACAGTCACCGTCGTGATTCCGGACGTTGCTCCGGGCGTCCCGGCTGAACTGCATGAGCAGGTCGTCCATCGTCAGATCGAGGATGTAGGTGTAGGAGGGCGACACGTCGAACCCGTTCCACGAGAACGGGCGGAGGTCGGTGTACTCGTCCACGGTTCGGATATCGATGTACGCGGGGTCGATTTCGTCCTCGATCCACGCCAGTGCGCCGTCGATGAATTCCCGGTGTCGCCGCTCGGCTTTCCGCTGTTTCAGCTTCTCAAAGTTGAGCAGAGCCGGGCCGAGGTAGTACACTTCGAGATGTGGCGGCGGCGAGTACACCAGCCGAAACGGCCCCTTCGTCGTCACGAAAATCGGGAACAGCCCGACCGGCTCTTGCCCCTTGTAGCCGACGAGAAATCGAAGTTCGACGTTCGCCGTCGCCGCGAGGTGCGCGAGCGCCTCGCGGCGATGAAACGGAGTCGTTCCGTTCGATCCTTCCACGAGCGCGTTCCATCGTTCGAGCGTGCTGTCGTCCGCTTCCTGAATTTCTATCGTCATTCGTCTCACTCCAGATAACCGAGTGCCGCGAGTCGATTCGCCATCCGGTCGTCGGATGCGGTCTGTTCCTCGGATACGGTCTGTTCCTCGGATGCGGTCGATTCCACAGAAGCACCATCCGCTGTTCGCTGCGTCGAGTACGCTTCCTCGCCGACCGATTCGACGGGTGCGAGAACGTCGCCGTCCATCTCGGTGCTTTTCGGTACCCCGAACAGCGCGAGTACCGTCGGGGCCACGTCGAAGATGTGTGCGTCCGAAAGCGCCCCGCGAACGCCGTCGCCAGCCATCCCAACCACGCCGTTTCGCTTGTGATTCCACGGTTGGCCGGGTTCGGCGAACTCGTGACCGGAAAGCTCCGCCGAGAGGAAGTTGTCGAAATCGGAAGGGACTGTCACGATGTCCACCGCTCGCTCGGCTTCCGGCCCGTCGAAGTAGGCTTCCCGGCGAGCTACGTCCTCGAAAACCGGTGTTCCGCCCGGAGTCTCGACCCCGGCGAGCAGGTCGATGAGTTCCGACCGGAGCGACTCGTATCGTTCCGGTGGAACGACGCCGTCCGGGTCGCGTCCCGCCAGATTGATGCGGACGCCACATTCGATTCTGGCCCGCATGTACGCCTGTGAGGCGGGGAAATCCACCTGCCGACTGCTCGCTCGAACGACGCCTGCCGGGATGTGTTCGGATGCGAACTCGCGGAGGCCGACCCGTTCCAGCAGTTTCCCCGCTCGATGGGTCGTGAGACCGGATGTTGCGGCGATAGCGGTCAGTCGTCGAAGCGGGTCGCTCAGTCGTTGGAACGGTTGGAGTGAATCGCGACGATTCGACGAATTGCTGCGTTTCGTTTCCACCCCGTCGTTCCGGAGCTTCGTTTCTCGGGTGGGGACCCACGACGGCATGCCGTCACCGCCCTGTGAAACTGCGGTGTAGCCGTGATTTGCGAGGAATTCGTTGACGTAGAACCCCGTGCCCGTCATCTCGCCCATTCCATGGTCGCTGACGACGAACACAGTGTCCGGATCGGTCGCGTCGAGAATCTCCCCAACCTGTTCGTCCACGGCCTCGTACACCGACCGTACGGTTTCCAACTCGTCGGGGAACTCGTGGAACACGGTGTCGGTTTGCTGGAATTGCACGAAGCCGAACTCCGGGTCGAAGCGGTCGGCGAGATACCGAAACGCCTCCCCGCGGGATTTCACGACCTTGCTGTATTCGACGGCCGCCTCCTCGGGTGTCGCGTCGGTCGTCTCGGGATAGATTCGATACTCGCCGAGTTCCTTGCGGAGGTCAGCGAGCAGATTTTCGGGATAGCAGTTCGGCGACTCTGGAGCCATGTACCCCGGCACGAGCGCGCCGTCGAATTCGCGCGGGGGATGCGTGACTGGGACGTTGACGATGACACTTCTAATGCCGTTCCGAGAGAGGTGCCCCCAGAGCGGTTCGGCCCGGACATCGTCGCCATCGACGACGCTCCAGTCGTACCCCTCGTAGTCCAGAAAGCTGAACACGCCGTGTTTTCCGGGATTCACGCCCGTGAACAGCGACGGCCACGCGCTCGGCGTCCACGGCGGAAGTTGGGATTCTAGCGGGCCGGAAATACCGCCATCGAACAGCGATTCGAGGTTCGGGAGCACCCCCTCCGAAAACAGCGGTTCGAGAATCGGAAGGCAGGCCCCATCGAGACCGACCATCAACACACCCAGTCCCTCCTCACTCACTCCTCGTCACCTCCGTCGGCGGTCGGCAGTCGAAAATCTGGTCGATTGTCGGGGGAGGTAGAAGCCACGAGAGAGGGCGATTCGGTGCCCTCTCTATCGCCGCAGATCCGTTTCGTGACCGGCATCTCGAGCAGGGTCAACAGCGTGTACAGTTCAATGGCGTTGTTCTCGCCATCAAGGTGGTCGGCGTAGCTTCGTTTCACACCGTTCCAATCGAGGGACGGAAGGGATTCCACGAGGTCACGGTTGTCCGTGAGTGCATTCCAAACGAAGTCGTTTTGCCGCACGAACGCTTCGTCATCGGGCCACGGACCGTGTGTACACCACGATTTGGGCGGTTGGCTCCTCTCGAAATACTTCCACCGAAGCGCGTTCAGGTGTTTGCCGACGTATTCGACCGGGAACGAGCGGTCGATTCGGACGCCGGATTCCGAATGCGGAACGGCAGCGAGACGCGAATCGAATCGTTCGATGGCACGATGGATGATGTTGTGCCGAAGCTGATACCGTATCGGCATCGAGAGATGGAGGTCAATGAGTCGATTATCGAGGAACGGCGTTCGGTAGGGCAGAAGCTGTCGAAGACTGTTCGTGTAGATGAGTTCGGTGTCGTTCGACAGCGGGTAGTACCCACCACAGAGGACGAGTTCCCGAATCGACCGATACCGTACTCCGTGGTGGTCGATTTCGCCGTCCGCCGTGATGGAGATGTTCTTGCGGAGGATAGATTCGATGTTTACGTCGTCATCGAGATAGTGCGGTGTCTCGACGGCGAGTCGGTCGATGAATTCGTCAGTCGTCCGAATCGAATGTTCGACAGGGAGTGTGACGGTCCCGAGTCCGCCGCATGACAGCTTTGGCGACGGAATCGAGTTGCCTTTGAACAGGGTGTCGGCGTACAACCCGGATATGAGCACGTCTACCGTCTCCGTGAGTTCCTCCGCGAATCCAGTCAGATAGCCTTGTTTGTACCAACCGTCGAAGTTCGAGAGCGGCGGGTTACGCTCTAAACTTCGCTGTCGGTAGTCGTCGGTGCGGGGCAGGAACACCAGTTCGCTTCCGGCGGTGGCCGCGACTCGGTTGGCGATCCGTGCCTCGCGGTTTCGCCAATCGTTCATGTGAAAGCCGATTGGAGGCTGGTCCATCGCAGCCATTATCAACCGCGAGTCGCTCCCGCCGCTCAGCAGTACTCCGTATGTTTGGTCCTCGCGCACCCATTCGTCGATGATTCGCCGAAATCTCTTAACGAACTCCCCGACGAAGTACTCGAACGGTTCGTCCTGCGGCGTGAATTCCGGTTGCCAGTACCGACGCGAGTTCTCCGAGTCCCGGTCGAGGTCGATGGTCGTGACCGACGCAGGCGGGAGTTTTTCGACGCCTGAAATCGGTGTCGTCACGCCAAACGACCGCTTGAAGGCGAGATATTCGGCGAGATATTCGCGGTTGAATTCTGGTTCGACGCCCGGGAATCCGGCGAGTGTCTGAATGTCGGTCGAACACAACAGGGTGTCGTCCACGCGGGTGTGGAAAATCGGATACGAACCCAGTCGGTCGGTCAGCAGAAAGACGGTCCGTTTCTCCCGGTCGTAGATGACGCCCGCGAACTGTCCGTTGAGTCCGTCCACGAAGTCGATACCGTATGATTTGTACAGGTTTGCACAGTACGTCGGAGAGTCGATGGCGTCCGGGCGTGGTTGGTAGGACCCATTCCGCTCGAAGCCGTACACATCACCGACAATCCACACCAGTGCATCACCCGTGACGGTTCTGACGGGTTGCTCGTCGGCGAGACGTCGATGAAACCCAGCACGCACGGCGACCCGTTCGTCGGCGAACGAACTCGTTCGTTCCGCATTCCACTGCATGCTCGGCAATTCGTCTACGCCGACCCTTCGGTGACCGAACGCGCCGAATACTCCTACCATGTGCCCGCCCTTCCCGAAATCACCCGCTTTGCCTTCCCGTTCGTAGCGCCAGCGTAGTTATTGTTAGTCCGACCGTTCGATGGCGGCAGGTGGACGACCCGCTCACTGGAACGACATCCTGACTCGATTCGGTGGGGACTTTCGTTCATACGTTCTCACTGAAATTCAACTGGCGATGACGAACCATTGTTATACGCGGCCTGCGGCCTGTGTGCGCGGTCCTACCGTTGAATCAGCGAGTGCAAACAAACGAGAAGAAGTAGCCTACTCGTCCAGGAGGGTGAAGTAGGAAACCTCTGACGGAGAGGAAGGTGGAGTAGGAAACCTTCTGACGGAGAGGAGGGAATCAGACCGTGTCGAGCGAGCGCTCCACGAATCGTTCACGGAGTTCCGGTGATGGTATCTGACACTCGTCCTTTCGGCCGAAGATTCGGTAGCGGTAATTCGCTATCAGGTCGTACACTGGGTCACGGAATATACTCGGGAGGTAGAGTAATGGGTACAGAAGCGGCCACGGGCCGTCGAGTTCTCGGCAGACGCGAAGCGCAGCGGTCGAGCGGGTGTAACAGTCTTCGCCGTCCACGAGTACGAATGAGTCGAACCCGTTGGTTGAGAGTCCGTGCCGGGAGAGCAGCGCCTGCCCGACGTCGGACTGGAGTGGCGCAAAGCGGAACGTTCCCGCTTCGTCGAATCGCACCACGAATCGGACGGCCGCGTTACAGAGATTACAGACGCCGTCGAACAGCAACACGGGATGGTCGAGTTCCTCGATGCGTTTTTGCGTATCTACCATCAGTCCGTTCCGATATTCGATGTCACGAAGGATAGATTCGTCGGAACGTTACGTTCGGCTCATCTCGTCGGATAGGCCCACGCGAAACTGTTGGTAAGCGTCGATTTAAATAGTCTCTAAATGTACGTGTTTCTCTCCTTCATTTCGTCGGGGAATAACTATGCCCCAACCACAACAAAGCGGAGACAACCGTAACGACGGTTGTCAACGAACCGGTGGGAAGAAAACGACTGAACAGGGCAGTGCAAATCAGCAGGCGAGGATGGAGTCGGCCAAACGGTAAGCCGACACGTCGGCAGAAAGATGAAAGTCCATCGAGTTGGGTTGCGAAGACCGGGAGGATGACCGGTCTCGTGATTGTCCGCTTCGTGGTATTGCTGTTCGCACTCGGCCAAGCTGTCGGTTTCGACCTCTTGGGGCTATTCGCTGACGCACTTCGCACCCAAACGGGGAGATGGCTCGTCGTGGCACGCAGCGGTTTCTCCGTCCGTTAAAATTCCTCACTCCGTTCGAATGTTGCTGGTCACACAGGCGCAGGTGACTGCCGGATCGAGAACGTCATCGATGGGCATCTCTTCGCCACATTCTGTGCAGACGACAGATGGTCCCGAGCGACGGTAGTGCTCCCGATAGTATTCCAGTGCCCGTGGTCCGAGTACCGCCACAGCACCGGCTCCGACCGCGCCAATCAATATCGTGTCAAGTAGTGGTTCGCGTGCCATGCAAACCCAAGGATGAGCCAGTACCTTAAAGATGATGCTGGATTTGTTTTTGATAGTTATTTCGGCCTGACCCTTCCGCTGAGCCACAAGCGGTTCATATAAAAACAGGTTCGTCGTAAAGGGAATCACGATGCTATCCCTCATCGGTTCCGTCGTCGGCTTCATCGTGAGCCTGCTCATCGGTGCCCTCGGTATCTACATCGGTGCGCGGGTCGTCACGGGGACCAACGACTACGGTTACGCACTCATCACAGCTATCGTCGGGTCAGTTATCGGTGGAATCGTCGCAGTATTGCTCGGCTGGTTGTTCGGCTGGCTCGTCGTCCTCATCGCGTGGATATGGGTCATCAACTGGCGCTACCCCGGCGGGTGGGGCAACGCCATCGGAATCGGCCTCATCGGCTGGCTCTCCGTGGTCGTCATCACCTACGCGCTGGCAGTCCTCAACATCCTGAAATTCACGGCACTCGGGATTCCGGCCGTTTAATCGCCCAACTCTTCTCCAATCAAATCGACCGCATTTCTGACGGCACCCACTGACGATAGATAGCCAGCGCCGACCGTCGCTTTGAGCGCCTTGGCTGCCGTTCCAGTGACGACGGTCGGTCCGACCTGTGCCACCGCACCGTCGCCGACCGAAACGAGCCAGCCCGGCGAGTTGAACGTGAACTGGTCGAGACGTGGGTCGAACACGTCGTCACCGCCGCTCTCCTCGACTAGCCGAACGATATTTTTAGCGACGACACGGGCTTCCCGCACAGCCGACTGTGCGCTGGCTGGAACCGCTTCACCGTCACCGTCCACAACCTGCGCGGCGTCACCCAAGACGAACGTTCCGTCGCCGAGGCGAAGCGTGCTATCGACACGAGCGCGGTCGCCACCCATTGCGGCCGAACCACTGATTCCTCCCGTCCAGACGAACTCGTCGTACTCCATCGTCTCACCGCCCTCCAGCGTAATCGTCTCGTCGTCGGCGCGTTCAACTGTCGTCTCGGTTCGTATCACGATGTCGCACTGTTCAAGTTGGTCCCGAACCGCCTCCTGAAAATTCGTTGGGAACGCGGGTGCGACGTGGTCGAACTGTTCGAGCAGGACGATTTCGACGCTCATCCCCTCCTCGTCTGCGAGCGCGGCCAGTTCACCCGCGACCTGGACCCCCGACAGACCTGCGCCGCCGACCACGACTCGGCCGCCGTCGGCAGTCAAAAATCCCTCCCGAACCTCTTCGGCGTGTTCGAGTCGTTTCAGTGGAATGGCGTGCTCCTCGACGCCCGGCAAGTCATAAAAGGCAGTTTCGGCACCGAGACAGACGGCGGCGTACTCGTAATCGAGTTCGTCGTCCGCGAGGGAGATGGTTTTCGCGTCCGGTTCCACCGATTCGACACGGGTTTCGCGTATCTCACAGTCGAGGACGTCGGACAGCGGAATCGAGATTTGGTTGGCAAGCGATGGCCGTCGGATGACGCGGTGGAGTTCGTGCTGAACGAGATGGTTTCCCGTCTCCTCAACCATGACCAGATTCGCGTCGTCGGGGAGTTCCTTTTCGAGCTTTCGCGCGAGGGCCAGACCGGCGTAGCCAGCGCCGAGGACTGCGATTTGCATAGGGAGCACAACGGGCGGGAAGGATAAAGGGATATTCCCCGCATAAAGCGGGAGAATTCGACGTCCGAAATCGGACGTTTTCAGAACAGTGCGTCGTCTTCGGGGAGGATTCGGGCCGGGCCACCGACCTTCCAACTCATGGTCTCAACGCCGCAGTCGGCGATAGCATCCTCGACTTCGTCAACGTACTCTGCCGTTGTGTTGACGTAGACGCTCGCACCTGTGTCGGTGGAGTAGTAGGCCGGAATGCCCTCCTCGTTGCGGAGTTCCCGAACCGTGTCGAAGATTTCGAGGGTTTCGGGCTTCCAGTACACCCACCCCGCCGGGCCGGTCATCGTCGTCGCGGCGAGCGACAGCGAGTCGTGTTCGGCCGTCTCGAACACGCGGTCGAAGTCACCGACGCGAAGCGCGTCGCGCATCTCCACGAGTTGGTCGTGGATGTGCGCCAGTCGCGCCTCGAACATGTGGCTGTCGGCGGCCTCGCGGTGTGCTTCCTCGGTTTCCTTGTACGCCGGAACCAGTCCCGCGACGATGCGCACATCGTCTTCGAGCGGCGACTCCAGTCGCTCCGAGCGACAGTCGTGGTCGTTCATTCCCATGTGCAGGTCCGAAAAACCACCCGTCACGGCGCGGGCCGCCGAGGAGGACCCGAGGCGCGCGATGGTCGAGATATCGGGACGCGAGAGGTCGAGGCCGGCGGCCTCCACGGCGGCCATCGCGGCGGCGGCGAAGCCTGATGAGGACGAGCCCAGACCGACGTTCGACGGGAAGCTGTTCTCGCTCTCCAATCGAACGCGGGTGTCGATTTCGGCCAACTCACGCACGCGCGAGACGACGGTCCGAACGCGGTCGGCCGCGTGGCCCGTCAGTTCCTCGCCATCGACGACGAAGGTGTCCGAGTCCAACGACTCGTCGAATTCGACGGTCGTCGTGGTGTTGCTCGGGGCGGTACAGACGCTGATGCTGTCGTGATACGGGTATCGCTGTTCCTCGTCGCGCATCCCGTGATATTTGACCAGACCCTGAATCGGGTGGGCCTTCGCGGTCGCTTTCATACGGAGATGGCTGTGTGACTGGCGTTTAAACTCTCTGGAATTCGAGCATCGGAGTGAGGTGGATTCTCAGAAACGCCGGGCGATTTCGTGTGCGAGTGTCATCGGGAGGAAGACGACGGCGAGAACGAACGTGATTTCGTCCGTCGTCGGGCCGGACCCCGTCCATCCGCTGTAGAAGTAGAGTGCGCCGACAGCGAGGACGCCGACGACGGCCGCGACATAGTTCGGGTCCGTCCACGAAACCGGGGAGCTATCGGTGGCCATGTCTTCGTCCACGAAATCCGTGGTGATAATTTTTCTCCCGCTTGAAACACCGAACCACTCAAACCACCACCGTCCGAGCATTCCGACATGGGCGTCCCACTCGATACGCGGGAGGAACAACTGGACGAAATCGTGGACCGGCTGTACGACGAATACCCTGACGCGACCATCTCGCTCGATTTCTCCAACCGACTCGAACTGCTGATTGCCGTGATGCTCTCGGCTCAGTGCACCGACGAGCGCGTGAACAAGGAGACCGAACACCTCTTCGAGAAGTACCGCTCGGCGGAGGACTTCGCGAACGCCGACGTGGACGAACTGGCCGAGGACCTCAACTCCATCACGTACTACAACAACAAGGCGAAATGGATAAACAGCGCCTGTCAAACCATCATCGAGGAACACGACGGCGAAGTCCCGGACACGATGACCGAACTGACCGACCTCACCGGCGTCGGTCGAAAAACGGCCAACGTGGTTCTCCAGCACGGCCACGACGTGGTGAAGGGCATCGTCGTAGACACGCACGTCCAACGAATCTCCCGCCGCTTGGGGCTAACCGAGGAGCAGACGCCCCAGAAAATCGAGCAGGATTTGATGACGTTCGTGCCCGAAGAGGACTGGCAGTGGCTCACCCACCTGTTCATCAACCACGGCCGCGCGACCTGTACCGCCCGAAATCCCGACTGTGAGGCGTGTATTCTGGAGGATATCTGTCCCTCCTCGAAACTCGACAACGAGGTCGACCTCGCCAGCGGCGATTCGTGGGTGTGAAGGGTTAGTGAGGGAAGACACTGAATGGTACTGTTTTGTACTTATTTCTACTGAAGAGTACTGGTTGTTGAGAAGACGGTTTCAAGAAATCTATCGCACTCGTTACGACGAAACGTGTTTGGTTGGTGTGTGAGTGCAGTTACTGGAAAAGGCAGACCGCATCGAAAGTCCTCGTATACCCGCTGTGATTATTGTTTGCTTGCTTTGCGAGTACAGTTGCCGAGAAGCAGACCGCCTCGAAAGCCCCCGCCCGCTCGCGGTCGCTCCACGAGATATCCGCGCTCCACGCACCGCTCGCGCGGATAGTTGCTCGTGCAGACGACCACGTAAACGCGAGCGGGCGGCCCCTTTCATTCCACCCACACACCACAACCGCACCGCCGCGCAACCGCCCACACCCTCCCCAGCCGATTCCTTCCGACGCTCCTTCGTCGCGTCGTCACTCATCCCTCACGCGCGAGAAACGCGCGCGCCACCCGGCTAGACGGGCTACAGGAAACTGGCCAGCCGTGCGGCGCGCGAAGGCGCACGCCAGTGCGCCCGCGTGAGGGACGACTGAACGCAGTGAGTCGCCTGGGGAGGAATGTGGGCGGTACGGTCTTCATTGCCGCTCGGCATCTGGAGTCACAGTAGAAACGGTATTCTTTCGTAGCGAGCGGGCAGGGGCTTTCGAAGTCGTCATCGTCAGTGCTGAAGCCACAAAAAAACCAGAGCCAGAACGTTGTAACGTTATCCGTCTATTTTCGTCCCCGGATTTTCTCCGGCGAGAAACGCGCTCACGTCGTCGGGTCCGAAGATGGAGGCTGGTGCACCGAGTTCGAGCAGCGCGTTCACTTTCCCGGCCATGCCGCCGGTCACGTCGGTCGATTCGCTCTCGCCGAGCACGTCTGCGACTTGGTCATACGACGTAATCTCGGGAATCACGTCGTCCTCGTCGTCCAGCACGCCGGGAACGGTCGAACAGAAGCCGACGCGGTCGGCGTCGAGTTGCCGGGCGACGGACGTGACGAGTTCGTCGCCGCTGACGATGGTGACGCCTTTTCCTTCGTGGACGACGACGTCGCCGTGGAGAACTGGGACGTAGCCCTCCCCAAGCATCGTCGCAATCTGCTGGACTGGGAGCGAAAGGCTTGCAGCTTCATCACGGGACGCGACAGAGAATGGATGGACGGGAACGGCAGGAACATCACGCTCGTGAAGACGGGAGAGGACGAATTCGTTCAGCGTCTTCATCGCGGTATGGATGTCGATTGCGGCGTCGATATCGGTGCTTCCGGTCGTCCTCGAAACGCCGTGCTGGCTCGCATGATGATGGCCGAAACTGCCGCCACCGTGAACGAGGACGAGACTATCGCCCCCTGCGTCGCCCACTGCATCCGCGACGTAATCGAGCGTTTTTCCGTCCAGCGTGTCAGGGCGGTCCTTATCCGTGATAACGCTCCCGCCGAGTTTGAGGACGGTGAAGCTCATTCGACGCGCACTCCTTCGGTGTCGAGTTCTGCGCGGAAGGCGTCCTCACACCCCGGCGTGAATCGGAGCGCCGTCTTCGTCTCGTCCGTCGGGTCGAGGGCAACGATACAGCCCCCACCGCCGGCTCCCGTGAGCTTGGCACCGAGCGCGCCCGCGTCGCGGGCTGCCCAGACCATGTTGTCGAGCGAGCGTGAGGAGACGCCGAGCGCTTCGAGCAGGCCGTGGTTGAAATTCATCAGTTTCCCGAGTTCCTCGATATCGCCGTCGGCGAGCACCTGTTCACCCTTTCGGACGATGTCGCCGATGCTCTCGACGGTTTCTTCGGCGAAGTCGTACTCCTCGCGGAGCGCCCGAACGGACGCGACGAGCTTGCCGGTGTCGCCCGCGCCGCCGTCAAAGCCGACGACGATGGGGAGGTCGGGTGCCTCGATTTTCCGGCAGTCGTCGCCTTCGACGCGGACCGCGCCACCGGTCGCACAGCAGAAGGTGTCGGCGCGCGACGCTTCCCCGTCCTGCACCGCGAGTTCGGCCTGGTACGCTCGGTCCGCGAGTTCGTCACTCGACAGCGAGACGCCCAGCTCGCGGGTCGCAGCGTCGATTGCAGCCACTGTGACGGCGGCGGAGGAGCCGAGTCCCGCACCGAGCGGGATGTCGCTCTCGACGGTGATATCGAAGCCGACATCCGGTGTGTCGGTCGCATCGCGGGCCTGTTCGATTGCGGCATCGATGTAGCCGACACCGGCCCGGATGAGCGATTCCGAGACGTTCACGTCAGGTGTGGCGTCCGTCTCGCTACTGTACTCGACGGTGAATCCGTCGATACTCAAGTCCTTGGCGTGGACGCGGAGGCGGTTGTCGTCGCGTGATTTGACGGCGACTGTCGCTCGACGTTCGATTGCACAGGGGACGGCAGGTTCGCCGTAGACGACGGCGTGTTCCCCGAATAAATACACTTTCCCGGGGGCGCTGGAAACGGTCATGCTCGTGGCTCCGCACCGGGAGATAACAGGGTTTTCGGACTTCGGTCCGTTCGCGCCGGAGATTGTGGACGAAGGACAGAAGTATCGTTGACAGAAATCCCTGTGCGTCCGAATAGTACCGTACGAAGAAGGACTCATTCCGTCAGACCCAAGATATATAATTACTGATTGTGTCCACTTGGGCACATAATCTACCCATGGCAACAGAACAATCGGTACCAAACGAGATTTATCCCGGCGGTGACCTCGATGCTGGCGCGTTTTGGCGACACGCCTTCGAAAGTCTCGTCACGAAACTCCCCGAACCAGTGTTCGTCGTCGATGAACATGGGAGCATCACCTACTGGAACGCCGGCGCAGAGGAGCTTACGGGTTACTCCGCGAGTCACGCCATCGGCATGCCCTCCTACGAACTGTTCGGGACGGACGGTCAGAACGAAACGCTCGCCGAAGCAGTCGTCCGAACCGGGGAAGTCGTCCGAGAAGCGGACATCCGTTCGGCACCTGCAGCGAACGGCGAGACGTTCCACGGGCGCGCGCTCGCCGTCCCGATTACCGCCCCCGACGGAACGACCGTCGGTGCCGTCGAAGTCATCACTCGCGTCACCGAACTCATCGAACAGCGCGAGACGGTCCGAGGACTACAACAGCAGATGTCCGAGGAGGTCGAGGGCGCAGTCACCGAACTCCGAGATTCCGCATCGGACGTCGCGGACGACTCCCAGTCCATCCAAGAGTTGGCCCGTGACCAATCCGACAACCTCGGCGACGTGCAATCGGAAGTCGCCACCTTCAGCGCGACCATCGAGGAAATCGCCGCCAGTGCGGAGGAGGTCAGCAGCCAGAGTACCGAAACCAAAACGCTCGCCGAAACGTCCGCCGACGCAGCGGTCGAGACGCTCACCACGGTAGACGACGTTTCCGAAAGTGCGGAGGAAGTCGTCACCGACGCGAGCGAACTCGAAAACCGTATCGACGAAATCGATGAAATCGTCGAAGTCATCGACAACATCGCAAAACAGACCAACCTCCTCGCACTCAACGCCAACATCGAGGCTGCACGTGCCGGCGCGGAAGGGGACGGGTTCGCCGTCGTCGCCAACGAAATCAAGGACCTCGCCGAACAGTCCAAAGAACGCGTTGACCAAATCGAAACCATCGTCGGCGACATCCGTGAAACCGCACTCGACACGGTCGAAAGCGTGGAGGAAACGAACGAGGGTATCATCGATGCGACCGAGGAAATCGAAACCGTCGTCGAAAACCAGCAGGCCATCGTCAGCGCGATTCAGGAAACCGACGTGGGCATCACCGAAATCGCGGACGCAACCGACGAACAGGCCGCCAGCGCCGAAGAAATCGCGAGCATCATCGACGACAGCGTCCACCGGAGCGAGAAAGTCTCGGATTCGGTCGAACGTATCGCTACGGCGAACGAACAACAGACCACGATGGTCGCCGACCTCGAAGCGAGCATCCAATCCCTCGAAGCCAAAATCGAAGAATCACTGAACTGATCTCCAGGGTGCGGTTTGAATATCGTCAGAACACTACCGAGTGCATCTACTCTTCACTGCCGAGCACACACAATCTCACCCAGCGTATCCACTCTTGTCGAGTCGAATTCGGAAAAGGGCACAAATCGCGTCGAAAACGGCGTTTAAATCTCGCTCTCGAAGTCGTCGAGCGAGTAGGTAGGTTCGGCACCGCGGCGGTCGAGCGTCTCGTTGGCCAGTAGCCAGTAGACGACCGACAGCGCCTTGCGACCTTTGTTGTTCGTCGGGACGACGAGGTCCACGTTGCTCGTGGAGTTGTTGGAGTCACACATGGCGATGACAGGGATGCCAACCGTGATGGCCTCCTTGACTGCCTGTGCGTCTCCGATTGGGTCCGTGACGACCACGACGTCCGGCTCGATGTAGCCGGCGTACTTCGGGTTCGTCAGCGTGCCCGGGATGAATCGACCCGTGCGAGCGCGTGCGCCGACTGCGTCGGCGAACTTCTCGGCCGGGAAGCGACCGTACTGGCGCGAGGACGTGACCAGAATCTGCTCCGGGTTGTAGTCGGCGAGGAAGTTCGCCGCCGTGCGGATTCGCTGGTCGGTCTTGCTCACGTCGAGGACGTACAGGCCGTCCGTTCGAACGCGGTGGATGAACCGCTCCATGTCCTCGGTCTTCTGCTGGGTACCGATGTGGACACCAGCGCCGAGATAGTCCTCGACAGGGATGAGGAGGTCTGCCTCCTCGTCGCCGAGAACGTCAGTCGTCGAACTGCGGTTCTTCTTCTTCGGTCTCGTCCGCCTGTGCGGCGACGTCTTCGTCAGGGTCGACAGTCCGGTTCCGCACCGGACTCGCCGGTCGGTTCCGCGTCGATCTCCTCTTCCGCGGCGTCGAGACCGTCCGTTTCTTCTTCTACCTGTTCGGATTCGTTATCGCTCATAATCGTGATACGTTCTGCTCGATTCGGATGAGTTCGTTGAGTTTTGCGGTTCGCTCGCCACTGACCGCGCCCGTCTTGATGAACGGCGCGTCGGTCGCCACGGCAAGGTGTGCAATCGTCGTATCCTCGGTTTCCCCACTGCGATGCGAGATGACCGGGTCGTACCCGTTCTCGACCGCGAGTTCGACTGCATCGAACGCGTCCGAAAGCGTGCCGATTTGATTCGGCTTGATGAGGATGCTGTTTCCGGCACCCTTCTCGATACCATCGGAAAGTCGCTCGACGTTGGTGACGAACAGGTCGTCACCACAAATCAGCGTCTTCTCGCCGACCTTCTCGGTGAGCTTCGCGAAGCCTGTCATAATCGTTCTCATCCAACGGGTCCTCGACGTATGCGAGGTCGTACTCGTTCACCAGGTCCGCGATATACTCGATCTGTTCGTCGGTCGAACGAGTCTGGTCGCGGTACTGGTACTCGTCAGCGTCGGCATCGTACATTTCTGCTGCGGCCACGTCGAGACCGAATCGAATCTCGAATCCGAACTCGTCGGAGACGGTCGAAACGGCTTCTTCCATGACTTCGAACGCGTCGTCGTCGTCGATGGACGGTGCCCATGCGCCTTCGTCACCCTTCGCTGCGGGAATACCGCGCTCGTCGAGGATGTTCGCAACTTCTTCATGGACGGCCGCGTTGGCGAACACCGCGTCCTGGACGCTCGGTGCGCCGACTGGCGCGGAGAGGAACTCCTGTATCGCCGTCGCGTCGACGGCGTGTTCGCCACCCCCGATGACGTTCCCGAACGGAATCGGGAAGTTGTCGCCACGGAACGCACCGCCGAGGTGCTGGTACAGGGGTGCACCGAGCATGTCCGCCGCGGCCTTCGCGGCAGCCATGCTGATGGCGACGGCGCTATTCGCGCCGATTTCGGAGAAGTTGTCCGTCCCGTCCGCAGCATGAAGGGTACGGTCCACGTCGCGCTGGTCGCCGACGTAGACGTTCCCTTCGAGCCGTGGAACCGCGTGCTCGCGAGCCGAGGCAATCGCCTCGCCCGTATCGAGTTCGATAGCTTCGTACTCGCCCGTGCTCGCGCCGCTCGGTGCGGCCGCACGACCGAATCCGCCGCTCTCGGTCAGCACGTCTGCTTCGACCGTCGTGTTTCCACGCGAGTCGAGTATCTGACGGAGTCGAACGCTCTCGATGCGCGTCATTCTGCCCCCTCACGTCGAACGGAGAACGGCAGGACGCCAGCGTCGTACTCTTCTGCCGCGATGAGTATCGGCTGTGATTCCTCCGTTTCGATGAGAACGGGCGCGCCGTACGATACCTGCAGTGCACGTGCACCGAGGATTCGGGCTTTTTCGTATCGAGAGTATTGTTGAGGCATTACTGGTAGGGTGCGACGATGTCCACGAGGTCTTTGTGTGCGACGAGCATCCGTCGGCAGCAGTGGCGTTCGACACCGAGGTCGTCGAGGACCTTTCCGGGGTCTTCGTTACCCATCTGCGTCTCGGCGCGCGCTTTGTACTCCTGCCAGTGCTCGCTAACTACATTACCGCACGTGAAACACCGGACTGGAATCATCATGGATTGATCACCTTAACGGTAGGACTTCTGGTAGCGGGCGCGGGCACCGGGTCCGCCCCACTTCTTCGGTTCGGACTGGCGAACGTCGTTGACCAGCAGGGAACGGTCGAACTCCATGAACGCATCACGAAGTTCGGCGTCACCCATATACTGGACGAGGCCGCGAGCGATGGCGGTACGGACGGCGTCTGCCTGTCCGGTGATGCCGCCACCCGAAACGCTCACTTCCACGTCGACTTCCTCACGCTCGTCGCCCGCAATGCGGAACGGTTCAAGCATCTTGAGGCGAGCCATCTCCGGTTCCACCAGTTCGACTGGCTTCGAGTTAATTCGTACACGACCTTCGCCGTCCGCGACCGTAGCGCGGGCGATGGCCGTCTTCTTCTTTCCGCTCGTGTTCGTTACCATGTGACGTTAGCACCTAAGTATTCGCTAACTTCGCCCAGCTGGACGAAGCGGATGTTCGAGAGTCGGTCCAGTGACGTTCCGTCGAGGATTTCGCCATCCTCATCGTACGGGTTGCCGACGTAGACACGCACGTTCTCGAAGGCTTCACGCCCTCGCGGCTTCTTGTAGGGAATCATACCGCGAATCGTCCGCTTTGCGAGCATGTCCGGACGCTTCGGGTAGTACGGTCCCTGATCTGAGCCGAGATTAACGCGCGTCTCGAATTTGTCCAATACGTCCTGTTTGCCTCCGGTGATAATAGCTTGCTCGGCGTTGACGACAGCGATCGTTTCGCCATCCATTGCACGCTGTGCAACGTTGCTCGCGACGCGACCGAGAATACAGTCACGTGCGTCAACGACGACATCTGCGTCGAATTCTGCAATACTCATCGAATCACCCGGACGTTGGAACCACTGGGATTTTGTTCGATTGCCTGTTCAAGTTGGATCGGTTCGCCGTCTGCCTGCTGAATCTTCGTTTCCGCGGTCGACGAAAAGTCGACAGCAGCAACAGTGACGTTCTTTTGCAGGACGCCGCTACCGAGAACCTTACCGGGTACGATGACGGTCTCGTCTTCCTGTGCGTACCGCTCGATGCGGCCGAGGTTGACCTCCGCGTGCGTACTCCGTGGTTTCTCGAGGCGTGCTGCAACGTCGGTCCACACGTCGGCTCCCGAATCGCGGGAAACCGACTTGAGTTCGGCGATGAGACTACTGAGCCTCGGATTAGTTTTACTCATGCTACTTCCTCCAGTACAGAGAACGGATGCAGGGAGCAGGATTTGAACCTGCGGACTCCTACGAGACAGCGCCCTGAACGCTGCGCCGTTGGCCAGACTTGGCTATCCCTGCACGTTGAGAACACGTGCGTACCCTCGCGGGCAACACAGTGTTGTCCGTGGCCCTTAAAACCACTTTCGATTGTCGAGGCATTTCGTACCTCGATTTCCGCGGACGACAGTCGCCCGCGAGTTCGGCGAGAGCGGGAGTTGACACTCCCGGTCGAATCGCCGGACACGTCAGGGAGGTTGTAAGGGCCGGTCATGATTATAGTTGAATTGCCTGTTCGAGTTCGTCCGCACGTTCCGTGAGCGAATCGACAGCCTGCATCACTAGCTCTTCCGCAGTGAACGAGCCGTCGCTTTCGACGTGGAACACGAACGCGTTCGGGATGTCGATGACCTCGACTTCCTTACCGGGGAACCGTTGGGTGAGGTCGTGGTCGAACGCCTCCGTCGGAACGAGTTCGCCGTCATCTTCGATGACGCCGCGAAGGATTTGCGGTTCTTCCTCCTCGAACTCGTCCCGGTCGCCGACAACTTCGACGCGCTGCAGGTGACGATACCCGACCGCGACACCACCTTGATGTTTGGTGTGTTCCTTCCCCGAACCGATCACCGCGTCGGCTTCCAGTTCGAGTCGCTGACCTTCTTTCAGGTCGATGATTGGGATGTTCTCGTCGGCAGGCTGAACCATCTCGTCCGAACTGATGAGGTCGCCTGAGAACGCAGTTCCCGGTCCCGAAACGTCGAGGCTGAGCGTTATCGTGTCGTCCGCCTCAAACTCTTCGGGTGGCGTCGTCAGCGGGACGAGGCCGAGTCGCAGTCCGATCTGCTCGTCGAACATCACCGAGGAGTTCTCGATGACTCGGAGCGTGTCGATGGACAGCGTCGGAACGTCCGCGATCATCGCTCGGCGAATCCCGTTTGCGAACGCCGGCGTGACGTTGCGAACGAGGAATCGCGATTTCCGTTCGCCGCGGTCGATGAACTCTACGTCGAAGTCTTCGGTCATGGTTTAGAATCCACTACCTTTCGGTGCGCGGGTACCGTCGTGCGGAATCGGTGTTACGTCTTCGATACGTCCGATTTCGATACCGGCTCGGGCAAGTGCGCGAATCGTCGCCTGTGCACCCGGACCGGGATTCTGCTGCAGGTTGCCACCGGGACCTCGCACACGAATGTGCAGGCCGTCGATGCCAGCCGCTTTGACCTCTTCGGCAACCGTATCGGCCATCTGCATGGCCGCGTACGGCGAGGATTCATCACGGTTTTGCTTGACGACTGTGCCACCGGACGACTTCGCAATCGTCTCGGCACCCGTCTGATCCGTGATGGTGATGATGGTGTTATTGAACGATGCGTGTACGTGGGCAATGCCCCATCTTTCGTCGTTGTCGCTCATTCGTTACCCTCCGAACGTTCGGGGTGAAGGTCGTCCGCAAGCGGGCTGTGCTCGTCGAAGGCGATGTCGCCTTCCTCGCCGATTTCGACTTTGGCCGAGGGAACCGACACGCGCTGACCGTTCACCGCGACGTGACCGTGCGTGATGAATTGGCGTGCCTGTTGTGGCGTGTGAGCGAGCCCTTTTCGGTACGCGACGGTCTGGAGACGGCGCTCCAGCACGTCGGTGATGTCGAGTAGCAGCACGTCGCCGAGTTCGTCGCCATCGTCGAGGATGCCGATTCGCTTCAGGCGCGACAGGAATTCGCTGCTCTCGTTGGCTTCGTCGCCCGAGATGTTGCCGAGCAGAGAGCGTGCCTCGCGTCGGTAGTTACGAAGCTCACTCTGTGCTCGCCAGAGTTCTTCCTTGTTCTTCAGACCGTATCGGTCCATCAGGCCGCGTTCCTCGGCGATACGCTCGCCCTGGAACGGGTGGTTCGGCGTTTCGTAGAACTTGGTGTTCTCACCGGGAAGGGACATTATTCGTCACCCTCTTCCTCGGCCGCTGCGGCCTCTTTGATCTCCTCGACGTTCACGCCGATCGTACCTTCGGTACGACCCGTGGACTTGGTTCGCTGACCGCGAACTTTCTGTCCACGCTTGTGACGGACGCCTTTGTAGGAGTCGATCATCTGCATCCTGTTGAGGTCCCGACGGCGGGCCATCGACAGGTCGTTACCTGTTTCGTGGGTCGTCTCGCCGGAGAAGAATTCCTTGCGGTGGTTCGTGAGCCACTCCGGAACTTCGTCGGCGTAGTTTTCCACGGCTTCGACGACACTTTCGATGTCGTCCTCGTCGAGACGGCCGAACGTCGCTGTCCGGTCGACGTCCGCCTCCTCGGCGATAATTCGAGCCGTGCGACGACCGATCCCGTTCATTCCGGAAAGGGATCGCTCTACGGACTTCGTCCCATCGAGGTCAGTTTGCCCGATGCGGACGAAGTACCGAAGGTCGTCGTCATCGTCCTGTGGTTGTTCGGTACTCATAGTTGATTGGTTGGAGCGTCGAGGGAGGGATTTGAACCCTCGAGGCTTGACGCCACAGAGTTAGCAACCCTGCGCCGTGGGCCAGACTAGGCTACCTCGACACGTTTGCTCGTGTATGTTCGCCCTTCCGGACTCGGGACGCGTGTCCCTACAGATGTCTTCACTCAATCTTACCGGTGGTTACTATTTAAACGCAACGAATGACTCTCGAACCGCATGTGGCGCCGTACCAAGGAACTGAAACGAGATACGCGCCGACCAAAAGCGGTATCCAAAACACCCAGAGTTCGAACGTCGGAAACAGGTGACTGCCGTACGCACTCCCCAACGTCAGTGCAATGTAGCCCGGCAGAGCGAGCGGCGTAAATCGAGCACCATCTCTGGGTCGTGTCGTTCGACGACACTCCAGATGGCACGGGCCAATTTCGTCTTCGGTTTCTCTCCGGTCGTGAACTGGCGATTCAAATCACCGTTTCTCCTTCGCGCCGGTTCTTCCGAATCGCCACCTCGTTCGCCTTCGGAAGAACGACCAGTTTTCCACGGTCGATTTGCCAACGGGCAATATCGGTCGCCGCACGGTATCCACATTGTTCGCCACCGTGAATACCACCGACGACCAACACGGTCGGCCCATCACGTGCTCCATCCCGAACGAAAACCCCGTTTCGTATCTCGTTCCGGGGAGAATTCGGTAGGTCGGGTCGAGGCTTTCACGTCCGGTTCCGGCGATGGACATTGCCGTGCTTCCAGCGAGAACCGTGCCAGTCCTCGCAAGCAGTGTCCGGTGTCGCATACGAAGAGCGCCGCAAGCAAACATCATCAACCTTGGTCGCTCTCGCGTGCGCGATGAACAACAAAGAAGTGGTGTACCAGGAAAAACGAGTGCGTCAGGCGTCGATATACTGATCGTCGATGTACCGGTCATTGATTTCCCACTCACCGTCGTCGTTTTGCACCATGTACTCACCGTAGTACGGAACCCGATTTGCGACCGTTTCACGGAACGTATCCCGAATCTCGGGTTTCGTCATCTCTCCCATCGGTCGAAGGTCATCGTTACGATTCAGACACCCTTTGAGGAATCCTTCGTGCGTGACGCGCACACGATGACAATTCGCACAGAAGCTTGGGTTCTCGACTGGGTCCACGATTTCAACCATCCCACCGCCAATCCAGTAGCGTTTCCGGCCGTGCATTTCACGGATTTCGACCTCGTCTGCCTGCTCTTCGAGCCAATCGTGGACTCGCTGGATATCGATTGCCCACTCGGGATTACCCGTCAGCTCCGGCATGTACTCGATGAGTTGCAACTGCAGCCCATCGTTTTCCGCGACGTGTTCGACCATCTTCGGGACGTAGCCCGCCGTCGCCTCGAAAACGACCATGTTGAGCTTGACCGGGTCGAGTCCCGCATCGAGCGCTGACTCCACGCCTTCGAGCACCTTGTCGTATGCACCACTTTTCGTTACCTCCGCGAACGCCTTCGGGTCAAGCGCATCCTGTGAGACGTTCACCCGAGACAACCCTGCATCGCGGAGAGCCTCTGCCCGTCCCGGTAGAAACGTCCCGTTTGTCGTGAGCGATGTTTCCATCCCGTCGGGTGTTCGGCGAACTATCTCCTCCAAATCCTCACGGAGCATCGGCTCGCCACCAGTGAACTTCACCTTCCCGACGCCGAATTCGCGGGCGACCTCCAGAAACCGAATCACGTCCTCGGTGCTCATCTCGTCGTCACCCGGTTCCATCGGCCCACGAGTGTCACCCAGCCCCTCGTTGTGGCAGTAAACGCAATCGAAATTACACCGGTCGGTCAGTGAGACACGTACCCCTGTGACTTCACGCCCGAACGAATCTTCGAGCATCACTCACGTTTCGGTCCGAGTATTCTTAAACTCGTGGGCGGGGACACATGAAACGTAACCGAATGTGATTACTACCCGTCGGAAGACTAGTGAAAATCAGCCACAATATTCTGGACCCACTGTCACCACCCACGAGGACACCATCGGGTTCACAAGTCTTATCGACATATCGTACCCTATCGTCATCACATGGATGAAGCAGACGTTCGAGAGATTCTCCGAACGGTTCAGGACCCGGACCTCGCCGAAGATGTCGTTTCCCTCGGTCTCGTCAACGACATCACCGTCGAGGACGGAACGGCACAGGTTTCGCTCGCACTCGGTGCACCCTACGCGCCACACGAATCCGAAATCGCAAATCGTGTCCGCGAGGCGCTCGCCGACGAAGGGATCGAAGCAGAACTCACCGCTCGTGTCGATACTGAGTTCTCACCCGAAGAGCAGGTTCTCCCGGGGGTAAAAAACGTCATCGCAGTCGCTTCCGGAAAAGGTGGCGTCGGCAAGAGTACTGTCGCCGTCAACCTCGCCGCAGGACTGGCGAAACTCGGTGCCCGCGTCGGACTCTTCGACGCCGACGTGTACGGCCCGAACGTCCCCCGAATGGTCGATGCCACCGAGCGACCACGGGCGACCGAGGAACAGAAGCTCGTCCCACCGGTGAAGTTCGGCGTGAAACTGATGAGTATGGCCTTCCTCACCGGTAAGGACGACCCCGTCATCTGGCGTGGCCCGATGGTCCACAAAGTGCTCACGCAACTCTGGGAAGACGTCGAATGGGGACAACTCGACTACATGGTCGTCGACCTGCCGCCCGGAACCGGGGACACGCAACTCACCCTTCTGCAAAGTGTCCCAGTCACCGGTGCCGTCATCGTCACGACGCCCCAGCAAGTCGCGCTGGACGACGCGAACAAAGGCCTCCAGATGTTCGGCAAACACGACACGGCCGTCCTCGGCATCGCGGAAAACATGAGCACGTTCAAATGCCCGGATTGCGGGAGCGAACACGACATTTTCGGCCACGGTGGCGGTGTCGCGTTCGCCGAAGACCATAACATGCCCTTCCTCGGTTCGATTCCGCTCGACCCCTCGGTTCGCAGCGGCGGCGACGAAGGAACACCCATCGTCCTCGACGACGAGAGCGAGACCGGCGACTCCTTCCGTGTCCTCACCGAGAACGTCGCCAACAACGTCGGCATCATCAACCGCCGCCGCCAACAAGAGGAGTAAGCAATGGCCCGCGAAACGGAATCACTCGAATCGGACGAGGACACAATGGAAACCCTCCGTGACATCGCCGACGACATCCGCGGCGAGTCGAGCGAGAGCAAGTTGGTCGCCGCGATGCTCTACCGCGTGAGCGACCTCTTCGACCCCGACGAGGAGACGACGCCGCGCGATATCTTCATCAACATGCGGGAAATTATCCGGACGAAAGACGCCAGTGGGAGAGGGAAGTAGCGAAACTGGGTTTTCGTTCAGTGCCGCCAGACGAACAGCAGGCCGACGATTACGAGCAAGGCGAGCGTTAGGTAAATGACCGGAATCCCATCGACTTTGTGGTTAGCGCTGAGTTTCTCACCGAAACTCTGATCATAGGAGTCGTTCGTGTAGTGGTAGTGGTTGCTCATCCACGTTGGCCGAACGGGTTTGAACGATTCGTTCCACTGGTTGGTTCCTTTGCCAGCCGTGCCAGCAAATCCAACTTGATCCAATCCGCCGCTCTTTTTCGTGAGATTGCCCGTGTAGAGACGGGCTTCTCCCGCAATTTTCGTATCCTGTTTGTCGAGCAATTCGACTTTGATAGTCGTCGAGTTGTGGGGCTGGGGGATCGCCGGGTAGTAACTCCCATCAGTACCAAGTGTAAAAACGAATAGATCCATCGAATAGTGGCGCATGGACGGGTTGACTACGGTGACGTACGCGACAGACGACGGGTCCCCGTCGATAGTTCCATCAGCCACCCTGATGTTTGAGATGTAGGGAGTGGGAACTTTTGTCGTTGTGGTGGCGTTAATTTTCTCGGTGAAATTGTAGATAGTCGCATTACCTGTTGTTGAGACAGTTGCAGTATGTTTGTCTTTTACAACATCCAATTTATGAGTCATGTTTATCTCTTTTTGTACTTTCTGGCCAGAGCTCAAATTGAAGAACATCCGTTGAAACCGTTTATTGTCAATATAGACAACGAAGCCTGCTTTTTCCATATATTCCTGAGTAGGGTTCCAAACAGTAACGTGTAGTTGGTTATCAATCCTGTTTGTTTTCACACAAACCCCACGAGATGACTGAAGGACCCTTGTGCTTTCCTCTTTTGAAATAGGGCAGCTAGTAGCCCTATTATTCTCAGCACTTACAGTTGAAACAGCAACTACAGAGAACAAGAGTACGAGAATTAATATTTGTTGTATTTTGCGTCTCATACAACCGTTTTGTCATACAATACTATATAAAATTAATGTATTATCTTGTGCAGTGTAGTCCTTTATTATCTGTATTATCTGACTTCCCGTGTCGAGATTTGAGTTGCTCCCGAATCAGGGATTTAGTTAAAAGACCCTGATACGAACCGTGGACTGTTTTGCTCCCGAGGGATTCGCTTTTGATAGTGCCATCCTGTCTGACGTACTGCTGAACGACATCAACTTTAGCGGTCAAATACGTTTTGAGGACAGTGTCACCGTCCGTGTAGATGTTTGTGGTCGTTGTCTTCGATCCAGTTCGTTTTCTTAGACTCCATCGTATGTTTTGTTGAGCTTTACCGACTCTCCAATTTTCCAGTTGAGATCGTTTCATTGCACGAGTGGAACTCTTGGTTGTAAATTGAGCCTGCCACTCGTACTGAGCATCTCGAACCTTCTTGTCCTTTCGAACGTGGTACGTGTAATCGATAGTGGTGTGCCGTTCAGTGTATTTGAAGCGATACTGTGTCTTATACTGGGCGTCCGCTACTTTCTGCCGTTTTTGTTTCCCGGTTGCCCAGTCGTCGTAATGGAATTTTTGCGGTGCCCAGTAATAGTTCGTCTTGGTGACGGAGTACCTGTACTGCTTCGTCGTCGTGAACGTTCTCGTGACTGTATCCGTGTAGGTGTACTGTTTTGGAACGTTCATACAGATCCCATACGGACTACACTGCATGATGTATTTCGTTCCAGTTTTCGTTACCTTGACCTGTTTTGTCTTCCTGACCGTTCTTGTTCCGGTCTTCCACACTGTGTATCGATGCTCGTACTGGTTCATCATTCGATACTTGGCAGGGGTTGTTTTCACTCGGCGCGTCTGTCCGGTGAATCTCCCTTTTCCGGATTTCGAGTCGCGCCACTCATGTTCGGTCGTCGTATACTTTCGTTTCTTTGTCGTTCGACCACTGGACCGCCAGTGTGGATGGCTCCCCAGGAATGCGGACTGTTCTAACTTGGTCGAGAATTTTTTGTTTACTTGTTTGTACTTCGCATCCGCCACCTTCATCCGTTTCTGGAGTGCGTACTTGAAACCGTTGCGGGTTTTTTTGTATACCGAATAGCCGAGCGTGCGAAACAGATCGCGTTTCGCTCGTGAGTTCGCAACTTTCCAGTCGTACGTCGATCGGCGTACCTGATAGCTCGTCCTCCGAATTCTGATATTCGTCCATCGTTTCCCGTATCGCCGATACACTTTGACAGCAGGAATATTTGCTTCCCTGTATGTCGTTGGTTTCTTTTCGTTGTACACACGGATTCTCGGTTGACCGTTCGTTTGGAACAGTTGCGAGGCAGGAATTTCAACTATCCCGGTATACGCTCGGACTTTTCCAATCTTCTCGCTGACGGATTGGTTATCAGAAAATATATTTATTCTTTTCCACCCAGTAATCGAACCGGACACGCCCTCAATATCGATTCCTAGTTTGTAATCATCCATATATGAATTCTTGCTAAATTGGAATTGGTTTGTAGTAACTCGGAGACGAACAGTCTCGTTTGGTTTGTAGGGTCCTTTCGAGAGTTCCGTCACATTAGCGATATTCGGCACATAATCGTTGAGAAAATCAACTCGCCTTGTCGAGGTCAGATTATACTCGTCTCGAAGTGTTAGTGAAGCGAGTTCACGAGATGAGAATTTTGCTGTTTTATTATTTGAGTCGAATGGTCTTGCACCTTGATTCCAGATGTATTTCAATTTAGAATGGTCTGGATCGAATGAGTCACTCGCGTCTACGACTATTCCCCAGTGTGACGGGCCAATGTTCCTTGTCCCATCGTTAGTGACTTCAAGCCTGATTTCTGGAGGGCTGGGAGTGACAGTGTAGTGTCGATAGTTTCCTCTTAATTTCAACACTAATTTGTTGATTTTTTGGTTCGACTTGGACCACCTGGTATCATACTATAATCATTTGGGCTATGTCCTCCCCAAGATGAATCAACAATCAAAAATCCCTATCTGATATTTATGTCTTGAAATTATTCATTAAATTTCCTCTATGTTACCTTTGGACTCTATTGTACGAACATCACTCGGATCAACGCCATTCAATTTGATTTTCGTCACGTGGTGTGCCGTGTACCGCTTCGAATCAATCCGCGTATTGTACGAATCGACGTTGTTGTTGACGAAGCCGGACTTGACGATCTCCGGCATTTTTGACGGCGTCACCGTCCGCGTGAGTGTGCTCTGTTGGCCGCGTTCATCGGTTGCGATTACGGTGAGCGTGTACTTCTTGCCGGGCTTGAAATTCTTCGAATCGAACGACACGGTTTGGTGCCGTTGCATCCCACCGGGGGTGACGGCATTCATGTTCGTGTGTCCGATTGTCTTTCTGCCGAGTTTGACCTGCACGGACTGCAAGTTTGCATACGCGTCGCTTGCATACGCACGGCCGGAGACGGACTGGAAGCTACCGAGGGGCGGTAATTTGATCGTCGGTTTCGGGTCAGCCGTGACGGTTGTCGACCCATCGGAAAAGCGCGCGATGTCACGGGAGCCATCGGAGTAGATGACGAGAGCGTACAACGAATGGTCACCCGGTTTCCACTTCATCGTCAATGTTCGACCGTTGCCGAGACGTGCACCGTCACCGAACCACGCAACCGAGCGCAGTTGATTCGAATTAGCCGCGGAGTGGAAACTGTACGTTCCTCGGAGCGGCGTCGTCCCCGTGACTAATTTGTCACCGGAGATACTCGGAGCGTACTGCTCCGCAAGCGTCTTGCTTGGTTGTGATGGCGGTGATGGAGGCGATGTTGGGGTTCGACTCGCTTGGACGGAAATTTGCAGTGTGTCCGTGTCGGTTTGCCCGTCTGTATCATACGCTGTTGCGGTAACCGTTCGCGTTCCGGTGTTCGAAAATGTCCGCGTGAGGGTACTGGCATCGTTCGCGCCCGAGAGGCCATCAGTGGCGACTGCCTTTCCGTCAAGAGACCATACGACGTGGTCAAGGGATGCCGCACCGGCCTTGACGGTTACAGAGTACGCTGCTTGGTCGCCGACGTGCGGGCTTTGAGGACCGGAAACATCGACGGATGGACCTTCACCCGTTGAGACGTTCACGTACAGCGTGTCGTGACTGATCGCCCCGTTGTTGTCGGTAACCGTCAGAGAGACTGTGTAACGTCCGACTGCGTTCGGATGGAACTGAGTTCGTGGACATGTTCGACAGTTTGGTGTGATAGTTCGACCGTCCGGCGTCTGTATCGACCATTCGTATTGCTCGATGTGTCCATCCGGATCGTGCGAGCCGGTGGCATCGAGGAGAACTGTGCTCCCGCGCGCGACGTGCTGGTCGAGTCCGGCATCGGCGAGCGGAGGTTCGTTTGCCACCGTTATCGGTGGCAGACATACCGTGGCGAGGACGAGTAATACTACAGTACTCAAAACGACTCGATTCATTGATTCGGCGAGTCTTGTGTCCATTTGGTTTAAAAAGTTACTTGATTTATTTATATTTATATATTAATCTATGATCGGGATTGGCGACTTTGGAACGATTAAGTAGTCAACTTACATTCACATACTGATAGTTAAATGACTATTAATAACTCGGGTTTTTCGTTTCGAGGAATAGGTGAAATCAGCCGCGAGACGCCATCTATCACAATAGTTCCTTGCCAATCTATGGCAAAGGCTTTACCAGCATGCGATACAATTCTTATCCACCAGGCCCGGGAGGCCAGGAGCTTCAATTATGACGGATGACGAACTCATCTGGCGAATCGCAGGCGGTTCCGGTGACGGGATCGATTCGACGAGCCAGAACTTTGCAAAAGCCCTCATGCGAGCAGGGTTACACGTATTCACGCACCGACACTATCCGTCGCGCATTCGCGGCGGCCACACTTATGTGGAAATTCGCGCGGCAGACCACGAAGTCAAATCACGCGGGGACAACTACAACTTCCTCCTCGCGCTGGGTGACAGCTTCGCACGGAACCCGCAAGAAGAAGCATACTACGGTAACGAGGAAATCAAGCCCCTGACGGAGAACTTGGACGAACTCCGCGAGGGTGGGGTCATCATTTATGACTCCGGATTGCTCGACACCGACGACATTCCGGACTTCGATGCGCGTGTCGAGGAGAACAACTGGCACGTCTTCGATCTCGACCTCCGTGGACTCGCCAAGGAGCACGGCCGTGAGATCATGCGGAACACGGCAGGCGTCGGCGCTACCTGTGCCATCACCGGTCTCGACCTTGATATCGTCGAGGACCTGATGAGTGAGGCCATGCCGGATAAAATCCTCGAGCCGAACCTCGAAGTTCTCCGTGAGGCGTACAACGACCTTCAGGAGAACTACGACACTGACGTTGGCGTCACGCTCCCCGAGGGAAGCTACGAAGAGGAATCGGTCCTCATCTCGGGAAGCCACGGTATCGCCTACGGTGCCATCGACGAGGGATGTCGATTCATCTTCGGTTACCCGATGACACCGTGGACCGACGTGTTCACCATCATGACCCAACATCTCCCCGACCTCGGCGGAATTTCCGAGCAGGTCGAGGACGAAATCGCCGCCGCCGCGCTCGCAATCGGTGCGAGCCACGCAGGCGCGAAGGCGATGAGCGGGTCGTCCGGTGGTGGGTTCGCACTGATGTCCGAACCGCTCGGTCTCGCCGAAATCAACGAGACACCTCTCGTGTTAGTCGAATCGATGCGTGCCGGTCCATCGACCGGGATGCCGACGAAGCCCGAACAAGGCGACCTCGAACACGTCCTGTACACGAGTCAGGGCGATTCGAACCGCGTCGTGTTCGCGCCGGGTGATGCCCGCGAATCGTACATTCAGACGCGAAAAGCGTTCGAACTCGCGTACAACTACCAGCTTCCGAGCATCATTCTCTACGACCAGAAGCTCTCCGGTGGTCACGAGACCGTTCCGGAATCGACGTTCGACCGAGATCCGAACCCGGACATCGGCGAAGTCGTCACGGAAGAGGAAATCGAGCAGAGCGAACGCCTCGCCGGTCGATTCAAGCGCTACCGCTACGACGGCGAGAACGGCGTCAGTCCGCGGTCCCTGCCGGGACAGAAGGGCGGCAACTTCCTCGCCTCGGGTAACGAGCACAACGAAGCCGGTCACATCAGTGAGGACCCGGACAACCGCGTCACGCAGATGGACCGCCGCATGGAGAAGCTCGCGTCCATCCGCGAGGAACTCGACGACATGGACGAGTCCCACCAGACCGTCTACGGCGACGAGGACGCCGACTACGCCATCCTCAGCTTCGGTAGCATGAAAGGTGCCGTCGAAGAGGGCGTCGAAATGCTGAACGAGGACGGCCACTCCGTCAAGACGATGAACGTCAGCGACATGGTGCCGTTCCCGAAGAAGGAGGTCAACGCATTCCTCGAAGACGTCGACGAGGTGCTCGTCGTCGAGATGAACGCCACGGCACAGTTCCGCCGACACATCCAGGCGGCGACCGGCAAGCACGGCGACAAGCTGTTCAGCTTGCTGAAATACGACGGCAACCCGTTCGAGCCTTCGGAAGTCGTTGACGGCTTCGAAGCACAAATCGACGGCGATGCCAAGCCAGCGCACAACACGCGCATCGAATCCGCAACGGGTGACTGAAAATGAGTGTATTCAACGCAATCAACGAAGAGCGAGACATCGACGCGAACGAGTTCACGCCCAGCCTCGAACCACAGGCGACGTGGTGTCCGGGCTGTGGTGACTTCGGCGTCCTCAAAGCGCTGAAACAGGCGATGCCCGAAGTCGGTCGGACGCCGGACGAGACGCTCCTCGTCACCGGTATCGGCTGTTCCGGGAAGCTATCGAGCTACTTCCAGAGCTACGGCTTCCACTCCATCCACGGGCGGTCCCTGCCGGTCGCACGCGCGGCCAAACTCGCCAACCCCGACCTCGAAGTCGTCGCCGCCGGCGGTGACGGTGACGGCTACGGAATCGGTGGGAACCACTTCATGCACACGGCTCGTGAGAACCACGACATGACCTACATCGTCTTCGACAACGAGATCTTCGGGCTGACGAAGGGGCAGACTTCGCCCACGTCGCCGAAGGGACACAAGTCGAAGACCCAACCGAACGGGAGCGCAAAGAGTCCGATTCGACCGCTCTCGCTCTCGCTGACCTCGGGTGCGACGTACGTCGCTCGAACGGCGGCAGTCAACCCGAACCAGGCAAAACAAATCCTCACCGAGGCGATGGAACACGACGGGTTCGCACACGTGGACTTCCTCACGCAGTGCCCAACGTGGAACAAGGACGCAAAGCAGTACGTCCCGTACATCGACGTGCAGGACAGCGACGACTACGACTTCGACATTCACGACCGCCGTGATGCGATGGAAATGGCGCACAACGCCGAGGATGCCCTCTACGAGGGAGAAGTCCTCACAGGCCGTTTCTACGTAGACGACGAGCGCCCCTCCTACCAGCAGGAGAAACAATCGACGGGCGACATGCCGAAATCGCCGCTCGCCGAGCGGTACTTCGACGACGATTACGAGTGGGAGCGTAGCTACGACCTACTCGACCGCCACAAATAATCTCGTTTCCCCGTTCCCGTCGGTTCGAACAACCTTTTCGTGGTCGTCAATGTGTTTTTCACTTCGCAAGGTATTTTTTCCTGTGCGGGAAACATCCGTGTAGCATGAGTACGGAATCGACCGAAGACCGTATCCTCCACGTTTTAGAGGACGATGCACAGGCGTCGTACTCGGAAATCGCGGATCGCGCTGGCGTCTCGAAGCCAACGGTTCGAAAGTACATCGAAAAACTCGAAGAGGAAGGCGTTATCGTCGGTTATTCTGCTGAGATCGACCCGAAGAAGTTGTCCAGTCAGAGCATCGCGCTCGTCGGTGTCGATGTCGAAAGCGAACGGTACGTCGAGGCGACGCGGGCACTCCAGAACGTGAACAGTATCGATACGCTCTACACGTGCAGTGGCGACCACATGCTGATGGCCGAAGTTCGCGCGCCGAACGGCGGTGCGGTCGGCACTGTCATCAGCGACGAAATTCTCTCGATCGATGGCGTCACCGCGGCCCATCCCTCGTTTCTTCAAGAACGTCTCAAGTAGCGTGACGGCAGTTGCGCTGTGTGCATGTTTCACGCGACCTGTATCGAATCGCAACCGCAGTCTATCGCTTCGTCCGTGAGAGCATCGGGTAGTTCGGCCATCTCGGCGAGTCGGATATCGACCATGCTCGGAAAGCGTCCGTGTCGGCAATAAAACTCCCTGCCACGGCGATACTCTTCGTACTGGTTACGCACAAGCATTTTTACCGGAGCGACGGAACCACTGGTAATGGCTACGTATCAGCGCGAAGTGTGGGTCAATTCATCATTCTGGGATGTGTGGGATTTTTATTCGACCACAGATGGGTTGGAGAAGCTCACGCCAGGGTGGATGAACCTCCGCGTGGAGGGGATTCGCGACTCCGACGGCGAGGCAAATCCCGACATGCTGGGGGAAGGAACGCAAATCCGAATGTCCGTTCGTCCGTTCGGTGTGGGGGAACGTCAGCGCTGGACTTCGACCATCATCGAACGCGAGGAAGAAGACCTCGGGGCGATGTTTCGGGACGAGATGTCCGGCGGACCGTTTCCCGAATGGGAACACACCCACCAGTTTTTCGCGGGCGACGAACTGCGGACGCTCGTCCGTGATACGGTGGAGTATCGAGTTCCGATGCTTGGCAAAACGGGAAGCCCGCTCGCCAAAGTCGGCTTCGAACCCATGTTCCGGTATCGACATTGGAAAACGAAGCAGTTGCTGGAGCGGTGAACTTTATGCGCGTCAGTGTGGTAACTGACATCGCATGTCAGATGTAGCTGTCATCGGCGGCGGTCCGGCCGGATTGAGCGCGGCGCTGTTCACCGCGAAAAACGGACTTGACACGGTCGTCTTCGATACGGACGGCACCGCGATGCACGCGGCACACCTGTTCAACTACCTCGGAATCAAGAGCATCGACGGGGAGGAGTTCCTGGAGGTCGCCCGTGAGCAGGTGGACGAACAGGGCGCAGAACGAAAGCAGGGAGAGGAAGTAACGAACGTCGAGCAAGCGGACAACGGATTTACCGTGACGACAGAAGAACGGCGATTACGATGCGACCTACGTCGTCTTCACCACCGGCCAGTCACGCGATATGGCCGAAGCCCTCGGCTGTGAGTTGAATGACAACGGGACGGTCAAGACCGATTCGGACAGTGCAACGACGGTCGAAAATGCCTACGCCGCCGGGTGGACTGCCCGTTCGGATAAAATACAGGCGGCAATTTCGGTCGGCGGCGGTGCAGCCGCTGGGTTGGACATCCTGAGCATCGAAAAAGGACGTGCCTTCCACGACTTCGATACACCCGACGACGCGGACTGACGACGGCCAACTTCGATTACAGCGAGTAGTCGTGTTCGCCGTTCTCCGTTTCGAGGAAAGCGGTAATCAGGTCAATGGTCGCCGACACGTCGTCGCCGTTGGCACTCTCGGTGACGGTGTGGAGGTATCGGGTCGGAATCGAAATCGCGCCGACGGGTTTCGCACCGTAGGTGTTCTGGAATCCGGCGGTGTCAGTGCCGCCCGAGGGGAGCACTTCGAGTTGATACGGGATGTTTTCTTCCTCGGCCACCGACCGCATTCGTTTGTGGACTTTCGGCGTCGTCACGACGCTGCCGTCTTTGAGTTTTATCGCGGCTCCGTCACCAAGACGAGTTACGTAGTCACGCTCGTTCTTCACAGCAGGGAAGTCGTTTGCGACGGTCACATCGAGGGCGACCGCGAGGTCCGGGTCAACGTCAACACCGAGCGCGGTCGCGCCACGAAGGCCAACTTCCTCTTGGACGGTTGCACAGAAGTGGATGGTCGCGTCCGGGTTCTCGATTCGTTTTGCCGCCTCCAGCATGGCAAACAGACAGATTCTGTCGTCCAACGCCTTGCCGGAGACGTTCTCTCCCACTCGCGTCGTCGTCTGTTCCATCGTGACGATGTCACCCACAGAGACGCGTTCGTTCGCCTCGTCGGCCGGAAGACCGAGGTCTACGTAGACATCTTCTACGTCTTCTTCCTCTTCGTCGCCGTCCAAGAGATGTGGTGGAACCGACCCGATGACGCCCGTCAAATCCTCATCGTCGGTGTGGATGGTAACACGCTGTGCCCGCAAAATGCGGGGATCCCACCCACCGAGCGCATCGAGGGAGACGAACCCGTCGTCGTCAACGTAACGGACCATAAATCCAATTTCGTCCATGTGGGCTGCGACGGCGACTTCGTACTCGCCAGACCCCTCGACGGTTCCGATGACGTTCCCCATCGCGTCGGTGTGGAGTTCGTCCACCTCGTTCTCCAACTCCCGGTCAACGATTTCACGGATCCGGTCCTCGTACCCTGCCGCTCCGTGCGTCTCAGTCAGTTCGCATAACAGCTCGAAATCGAAATCGAATTCCATACCGACACTCTCGCGTATCGGGGTATAAACCTCGCTGAACCGGTGAATAAACTCACAACTTGTGTATCGTGGTTCCGGAACGTTTTTGCCAGTCACCCACACACGAGTTGACATGGCTGACAAAGAAGCGGAATTCCGACAGCAGTTTCACGATGCATTCGAGGGCGCAAATTACCCGGTCAGTAACCCGATGGAACTCGTTCCGGCGCTGCCGAACGGTCCCGGAACGCGCTTCGAAGCGGGCGACACGAGTTTTACCGCGATGGAACTGGCGACGAAGATGAACGACGCACAGGATTTCCCCTACGACGACGTCGACGGACTCGTCGACGACCTCATCGAGGGGATGAAACAAAAGGATATGCTGTAGCTACTTGTTTTATTCCTCTTTCTCGTCCGGAAGTGCCATAAGTAACACTTCCCACACGTCCTGTTGCTCGTTGAATCGGCTGTCGATAATCCGGTCGTTTTGTCCGAGCGGAATCGGCTGTTGTGGATGTGAAACTTCGAGCCACGTCAGCGTCGGCTCCGTAATCTCCATCTCGGCGATATCGGCCAACTTCTCTGTCTCGGCACTGTACTCCCCCGGTCCGCGTTCGTGACGTTCCATCGGAAATCCCCGTCCCGGCTACCACAGCACGATACATAACACTGCTGGCGAGTGCAGAACGGGAAAACAGCGAGTCAGGTTATCCAGCTACGTCGTTATCTCTCCACATCGGGGTTCTCGGGGACGGCAGCACGCTGTTGTGGGTAGCGTGGGTGTTCATTTGCATAAACGTGGTCGAAGATGGCGTCCACGTCGTAGCCGTCGTGTGCTTCGGCTGCCTTGACGGATTCTGCGACCTGCTCTTTTGCCTCTTGCCGAAGCGCTTCCTCGTCTTTGTCCGTCCAGGCGTGTTCGATTTCGAGGTACTCACGGGTGCGAACGAGTGGGTCCTTCTCGGCCCACTCGTCTACCTCGGCGTCGTCCCGATATTTCGTCGGGTCGTCCGTCGTCGTGTGGGCACCCTGTCGGTAGGTGACGGCCTCGATGAGTATCGGTTCGCCTTCCTTCGCGCGTTCGAGTGCGTCGGAGACGGTTCGGTAGACGGCGAGCACGTCGTTGCCATCCACGCGAACACCCTCGAACCCGTAGGCCTGTGCCTTTTGGGCGATGGTCGCGCTCGCAGTCTGGCGCTTGCGCGGCACCGAAATCGCCCACTGGTTGTTCTGGCAGAAGAAGACGGTAGGCGTCTCGAACACGCCCGCGAAGTTCAGCGCCTCGTGGAAGTCCCCCTCGCTCGTCGCGCCGTCGCCGAAACTGGCCAGGACGGCACAGTCGTCGTCTTTGTAGTTCGCGCCCATACCGACACCGACGGCGTGGGGCAGTTGGGTGGCGATAGGAATCGTCGGTGGGAACGTCCGCAGTCCTTCCGCATCTTCCCGGTCAACGTAGTTCCCCGCCCCGGAGAGATGCAAGAGGATGTCCCGTATCGCGTAGCCACGGGTGATGTAGATGCCGTGGTCCCGGTAGGTCGGGAAGCAGTAATCGTCAGGCGACAGCGCGTACGCCGCACCGACTTGAGCTGCTTCCTGTCCCTGCAAGGGCGCGTAGGTTCCGATACGCCCCTGACGATGGAGCGAGACGGCTTTCTCGTCGAATGTCCGGGCGAGTACCTGCAATCGGTACATCTTCTCCACGTCCGTCGCGGAGAGGTTCACGTCCTTTTCGACATTCCCATCGAGTCCAACCACGCGCGCCATGTCCGGTGCTTGTGAAGCCATATCTTGGAATCACCGACTGTCTATCGATCAATCGCCATCATTCGTTATAAAACATCGCCATAGATGGAATATCACGGGAGATATTCAGGCTGTTTAAATACCTCAATTATAAATCACTGGAAATGGGCTATAATCCGAGTGGATAACCGACGATTCGTTAGGATGTTACGTTTCGAAACACTTAGGCTGCCCCTGTGAGATGAGTAGGCGTATGTCACAGTGGATAGGACGGACGTTCACGAGCGATACGGGATGGAACTTTCTCGAAACGATAGTCGATATCGGGGACCGGATGACCGGCAGCGACGGGGAGCGGGAAGCCGCCGAAGTAACCCGCGATACGCTCACCGAAGTCGGCGCACGAAACGCCCGATTGGCCGAGTTCGACGTGCAGGGGTGGACCCGAGGCACGAGTTCGATTACGACGGGCGACACGACACAGGACAGCATCGCCCTGCCTCGTAGCCCCGCCGGAAGCACGAGCGGGGAACTGGTCGATTTGGGGTACGGTCTCCCAGCCGACTTCGAGAAACACGATATCGAAGGAAAAGTCGTCATGGTCGCCTCGAACGTTCCGGGATACTTCGACCGGTTCATCCACCGGCGGGAGAAGTACTACTACGCCGTCGAGGGCGGGGCAGCCGCTTTCGTCTTCCGTAACCACGTCGAAGGCTGTCTTCCGCCGACTGGGAGTGTCGGAACTGAAGACGACCCTATCGGCGACATCCCCGCCGTCGGCGTCTCAAAGGAAGTCGGGTCACGACTCGACCGGCGCTGGGAGGGCGACGAGGTGACGGTCGATGTCGAAGCCGAAATTTACGACGCGACCAGCCAGAACGTTCACGCCGAGTTGGGTCCGGACACCGACCAGGAAGTGTACGTCACCAGCCACATCGACGCCCACGACATCGCTGAGGGAGCGATGGACAACGGCGCAGGGACGGCGATGGTCGTCGAGATTGCACGCGCGCTCGCGGAGCGCGAAGACGAACTCGATACAAAAGTCCACTTCGTCGCGTTCGGCGGCGAAGAAGTCGGTCTCGACGGGTCGAGCCACATGGCGAGCGAAACGGAGTTCGACGGTATCAAAGCCATCCTGAACAACGACGGAGTCGTCCGCGGTCGGAACCTCACGTTCACCACCCACGGGTTCGACGCACTGGACGACGCAGCCAACGAGATTGCGAGCAGATACGAGCATCCCATCAGCACGATTCCGAAGCAGGGACCGCACAGCGACCACTGGCCGTTCGTCCAGTGGGGCGTGCCGGGCTATCACGTCGGCAGCGAAACGGGCGACGAGGGCCGTGGCTGGGGCCACACCTTCGCGGACACGCTCGACAAACTCGAAGTCCGTGACCTCCGCGAGCAGGCCATCCTGCTCACCGACCTCGCGGTGCACCTTTCCAGCGACGACTTCGAAGTCGAGCACAAGAACCCCGAGGAAATCGCCGACGCGCTCGAAGCCGAGGACCAAGCCGCAGGGATGAAAATCATCGGCGATTGGCCGTACGACAACTAAACCATCCTCGAGTTTTGCCGCATTTTTGCCGACGAGCGCGGTATCCTTTTCAGGTCGGAGTGAGAGTATTCTGGTAATGATTCACCTACGCAACCACCACCGAAGGAGGCCGAAATGCACGTAGGAATCGTCACCAGTCGGGACACGCTCGCGGACCGCATCGACGACGCGCTCGGTGACGAACCGGAACGGACCACGAGCGACGACGCCCACTCCGTCCTCGACGCGGGCCCGACCGTCGTCGTCGCGGAAGGCGAACACGCGCTCACCGACCTCGTCCGTGTAGGCGTGTCGGTGCCCGTCCTCCCCGTCGATGCCGGTGCGGGCGTGGAGAGCGTCCCCCTCTCGGATATCGAAGGAGCAATCGACGACCTCCTCGCCGAGGAATGGACAACGGCCGAACGACCCCTCCTCTCGATAACCGTCGATGGCGAGCACGTCGCACGGGCACTGTTCGACACGACGCTCGTCACCAGCGAACCCGTCCGAATCTCCGAGTACGGGGTCAACATCGAGGATGAACAGGTGTCCCAGTTCAGGGCCGACGCCGTCGTCGTCGCCACCCCCGCCGGCAGTCAGGGCTATGCTCACAACGCGGGCGGGCCGGTCGTCCAACAAGGTTCGGACGTCCTTTCGGTCGTTCCGGTCGCGCCATTCGCCATCCACGTCGATAACTGGGTGCTCCGTGGCCCACTCACGCTGACGGTCGAACGCGACCAAGACGCCGTCGAACTCCTCGCCGACGACCAGGCTGTCTGCCCCGTCGAACCGCACGAACCAGTGGAAATTTCCGTTGATGGCACGCTTGACCTCGTCAGCGTCGGTTCAAGTCAACGATTTTTTGCTGAATGACGGGACCGGGACGACCGTCCCATGTGTCACGATTGAGGTAGCTCTCCTGATGCTCACGACCATTCGAAAACGAACCCCCCGCGAGATAAAATTAGAGTTCAGTCCTTGCGTTTGACGACGTCGCCGAGGGTGTAGCTGCCGGTAGAACTACCGCCGCTCCACTCCTCGTCGTCAGCGCCGGAACTGCCAGCCGTGAGGCTGATGTCGAGTTTTTTCTCCAGTTTCTTCTGCACGCTGTCGTTCGGCAGCATGTCGCCGTGTTCGAGTTTTCGGATGAGACTCGCCTTTTCGTTGAGTTCCTTGGCGAGGTCTTCCTGACTCAGGCCGGTGGATTCGCGTGCGTTGCGGATTCTATCGTCGTAATCCTGCGCGAGCTCTTCCATGTCGTCGAACATGTCGTGTCGGCGCGAGCGCCCGCCGGACGACCCTGTGCTGCCAGTGCTGGTGCCAGAATTACCCGAAGACGACGACGATGAGGTCGAATACTTGGTCGAGGTGGTGGACGTCTGCTGTGTCTTGACCTCCGTTCCGAAGTCGGAACAGTTGTCACACACGTCCAGTTCCGCACCTTCGACCTTGATAGTCTTGGGAGACGCCGTTTCGGCACCGCACATCTCACACTGAACCATACGTTGATGTTTACCGTCTCGGTTCATAAATGGCACGCCACGTCAGGCCAATGCACGCCACGAGTAGTAAAAGCGCTGGAGCGCCGTCAGGTGCCCGACGACGGCGAACAAGCCGAGGAGGAGGGCGACGAACGAGTACCCGCCGACGGAGTGGACGAACGCGGCGACCGCACCGACGACGCCGATGAGCGCCAACCTGTCCGCGCGCCCGAGCAACCCGCCATAGACGCGGTCCAAGCCGACAGCTTGGGCCTGCGTGCCGAGATACGAGGTCATCAATACGCCCGTCACGGCGGCGAGTCCGAGTGCAAACTGGCCCGATCCCGCCGCGAACCCGACGATGAGGATGATGTCGGCATACCGGTCGAGAACGTGGTCGAGCAGGTCGCCTGCGGGCGAGTCGGTCCCGAGTTCGCGGGCGAGCGCACCGTCGAGGATGTCGAGCCAGCCGTTCAGGAAGACGAGGACGGCACCGACGAGATACCAGATTGGGTGCTCCGGGCCGAAGTAGAACGTCACTCCGGCACCACCGGCGAGGACGAACGCGATGATGCTCACCCCGTTGGGCGTCAATCCGAGGCTCGTCGAGGCCGAGACGAACGGTCGAAGCGCGCGGTTTGCGACGGGGCGAAGTTGGTCGAGCATCAGAGGTAGTCCAGATAATCGACGGTTCCAGCCGAAGGCGCACGCTCCCCGCGATGACGGCTTCGATGTCCGACGCGACGGCCTCGGGCGTCCGGTCAGTCGTGTCAATCTCGTAGATCGAATCGAGACCGTGCTCCTCGACCGCTTCGGAGAGAATCACGTCAAGCGCTTCGCTCTCGGCGTTCTCCTCGGCCTTCGCGTCCGTCTCGCCGCGTTCGAGCAGTCGTTCCGACAGCTCTTCGGGATGACAGCGGAGCACGACGACCCTGTCCGCCTCGAAGTGGTGGGCGAGATGCGAATCGACGAGCAGGTCGTCGCCTTGCGACATCCAGCCACTCACGAATCGCGTCGAGGTTCGCGTACAGGCTTCCACGTTCCTCGTCCTCACCGTCGTGGAGTTCTTCCTCGCGAATCGCGTCGTTCAGATGGACGACAGTCGAGTCCGATTCGACCAACTCCGTCGCGGTCGTCTTCCCGGTTCCGGGCGTCCCGGTGACGGCGACCCTCACGAGGAGAGCACCTCGTTGAGTTCGTGGACGGCGCGGCGGGTTTCCTCCTCGGTTCCGCAGGTGATACGCACGCAGTTCGGGAGTCCGAAACTCGTGCAATCGCGGACGATGACGCCGCGTTCTTGTATTGCCTCGGCGACCGCGGTCGCACGTCGCCGACATCGGCGAGGACGAAGTTGCCGTGGGCTTCCCACGTCGTGCGCGTCGAGATTTTCGTAGATGTACTCGCGGGCCCACGCCGCCGTCTCGACGGATTTCTCGACGTGTTCGTCGTCGTCGAGGGCCGCGAATCCGGCCGGGCAGGCGAGTTCGCTCGCGGCGAACGGGGTGTTCACGCGCGCGTAGGCGTCCGCCCACGCCTCGGGGACGAGGGCGTAGCCGAGTCGGACGCCCGCGAGGCCGTACGCCTTCGAGAAGGTGCGCAGGACGGCGACGTCGTCGCGGCCGTCGAGAGGGAATGCGCGCTCGGCGCGTCCGCGTACTCGCCGTAGGCCTCGTCGACGACGACGAGCGTGTCCTCGTCGGTTTCGTCGGCGATTTCGTCACGGCGTCGAGGGCGAACCGGCCGCCCGACGGGTTGTGTGGACTGGTCAGGTAGACGATTCGCTCGCCGTCGTAGTCCGAGAGGACGGTTTCGGCGGCCAGCGAAAAGTCGTCGTCCGGCGAGAGGTGGTACTCGGTCACCTCGCCGTGGTGGTAGCGGGCGCACATTCCGTAGTAGGCGAAGCCGGGTGAGGGGACGAGGACGGTGTCGTCCGGGGTCGAGCATGGCGCGCGAGAGGTAATCGAGCGCGCCGTCGCCGCCGTTCGCCAGCCACACCTGCTCGTCGGTGTGACGTTCCAGCGTTCGGCGAGCGCGCAGTGAGGTCGGTATGGGAGGCCTTCGGGTAGTGTTGGCGTTCCCGGGCCGCGCTCCGGATGGCCTCGACGGCCTCCGGGCTCGGCCCGAACGGGTTCTCGTTCGAGGCGAGTTTGACGAGGTCGTCGGGGTCGACGTCCGAGTTCCCGGGCCACCTCCTCGATTCCCCGTCCGGCCTCATACTCGACGTGCTCGGAGAGGTCCCGTGGTTGCATGTCGGGAGGTGTCACCGACCGGTCTTAAGAGTGGCCACCCGTGGCCAGCACGATTAAGCAATTTCCCGGCGTTCCCTGTCTGGGGCAAATGACACATCATCAGCATCGGGAGAGCCAAGGCAGTCGAAGCGGGGGTCGAGTGAAACGATATGGCGGCCCGCGAACGGAGCAAGGACAGCGACATCGTCAGGAACAGCAACAAGGACGGCAAGGACAGCGACATCGTCAGCACCGAAAACAACACCATCAGCAACAGCCGGGCCAACGATATGACCACCCCCAGCGAAGAGGGCAAGAAGGGAAAGTTCCGGAAGAGCAACTGAGTGCCGTCGAGCGAACAATAATTCGCGGTGGGCGACAGGAGCGAAAACGACGTCAACAACGACTGCAGCGGGAACGCCGGTACGGCACGCGACAACGGAGGCAAGGACAGTCCGCGAAGTCGTGGCATCAACAGGGACGACCACAGCAACAGAAACGCTACCAGCAACCAGGGAGTCCACACTCACAGCAACGCCGACAACAGCAGCAACGCCGACAACAGCAGCAACGCCGACAACCGGAGCGTCAGCAACCAGAACCCCGGCAGCAATCTGGACCACGGAACAACCAACAACGACGACAGCATCAGCAACGCCAGCAGCGCCAGCAGCACCGGCAGCACCGTCAGCACCACCACCGGCAGCAGAAACGGGAAGCGAGGTTGGAACGGCTTCAGCGGCGATAAATCACGGCCATCACCGTCGTCGCCAGAAGACGGCCAGCACGCCGAGCGGAATGGCGAGGACGACGAGATAGGGGAGAACGTACGCCGCACCGACGGTGAAGGCACGGAGCATGACGACGACCCCATCGACTGAGTTGAGGAACGCGGCCGTGACGCCCGTGTCGTACCACGATTTCTCGTGTGCGACTGCCACGTCGTCGGTCGGTTTCGATTCGTTCATTGTCACCGTCACTGTCGAGTAGGCGACTTGCCCTTTGAGCGACTTCTGTTTCGCCTCCAGTCGCTCGATGTTGGACTGCACGTCCGAGAGGCGTTTTTGTACCGAAAGAACGGAGTCCGTATCGTTCGCTTGCTTGTAGAGCGAGCGCAGTTTATCGCGCTGTGAACGCAGATTTTTGAGTCGCGCCTGCAAGTCCACCAACTGGTCGGTCACGTCCGTCGTCTCGGTGTTCGAGTGCTCGACATCGCCCATCCGCTTCGCTCGCTCGAAGAACGCCGAGAAGTTTCCCTTCGGAATCCGGAAGACGATTTTGCCGGACACCCACGTTCGGTTCCCGTCGTGGTGAACACGCTGGGACGAATCGCTGACGAACCCGCCTCGTTGGCTCGCCAACTGGGTCAACGTTTGACTTGTCTTCCCGAAGGTTTGGACCGACAGCGTAACGTCCCCGTTCCGAATGAGCATCCGCTGTTGGACGACCAGCGCCGACTTGGGAGCGGAGCCGGCATCGTTGTTCGACTTCGAGTTCGAATTTCCTCCATGACCAGAGTTCGCGCTAGCACCGTTGTTGGCGTGATCCGCCCCGCCTTTCATCGAGTTGTTCGAACCCGATCCGGCACAGCCGGCGAGCACGACGACGAGGACCAACAGGAGTGCAAGCCATCGCTTGGAGTTTCGTGTCATAGCGTGCCATTTTATTGTGAAATATGAAATGATTTGGAAGAGTGAAACAGCTGTTTCACCCTTCTATTTTCCGTCCGTTCTCGATATGACGCAACCTATTTGGGTGTGCCGACAGTCGCTCCGGATATGTTCGTACTCGTCAATCTCAAAGCCTATCCGTGTGACCCCGTGGAAATCGCAGAAGCCGCCCGCGACGTTGCCGACGATTACGGAGTCGATATCGCCGTCGCGCCCCAGACCGCCCATCTCTCGCGCGTCGCCGACACCGGCGTCGAGACGTGGGCACAGCACGTTAGCCCGGTCGAGCATGGCAGCAACACCGGGAGCACCCTCGCGGAGGCAGTCGCTGACGCAGGTGCGACCGGAACCATGCTCAACCACTCCGAATGCCGACTCAAACTCGCGGACATCGACGCCGGACTCGACGCCGCCGAGCGCGTCGGTCTCGACACGACGGTCTGTGCCAACAACCCTGAACAGATCGGTGCGGTCGCCGCACTCGGTCCCGACGCCGTTGCCGTCGAACCGCCGGAACTCATCGGCACTGGAACGCCCGTCAGCAAAGCCGACCCGGACATTGTCACCGACGCCGTGACCGCTGCGGAAGCCGTCTCGGACGACGTGAGCGTCTACTGTGGCGCGGGCATCAGCACCGGAGAAGACCTCGTGTCGGCGCGAGAACTCGGCGCGGAAGGCGTCCTCTTGGCGAGCGGCGTCGCGAAAGCCGACGACCCGAAGGCCGCCCTGGAAAATCTCGTGGAACCGCTCTAAGTAGACACGATAACGAAGTGGTCCTCGTCCTGTTTTTCGAGACTGATTTCTCCCGCATGCTCACGATGTAGCCTGTAACCGTCTGTTCGAGTTCGTGTTCCGCCCGCACGCGAACGAGGTTGCCGATGACCTGTGCGGACGGGGGTTTCTGTGCCGCGCCGCAGTCGTCGATGGTGAGCAGTTCGTCATCCTGCTCTGCCTCGTAGACGATGATAATGATGTGTGCGTGTTGCGGGAGATGCCAGCGTTCGTCCCCCACCGTCGCCAATTTGTTCATACTCGGAGTAGCGGGGCGAGGTAATCAGAAGTCCGGAGATCAAAAATCCGTGAGTGACACCTGCCCGTCGCGGTCGCTCGACCGCGAACGGGTCGGTGTATCATCGGAGTCAGCTGCATCGAAATCGTTCGAGTCGCCGGAACCGTTCGAATCGTCGAGGTTGTCCGAATCGTCGGAACCGCTCAAGCCGTCAGAACCCCCTGCGTCGTCCGGGCCAGCCGACTCGTCCGATTCACTCTTTTCCGGCGCGTCGAAGCCGTCGAGGTTAGTCTGGTCGCTCTCGGTGAACTGGAGGTTCGACACGCGCACACCGACCTTTCGGACTTTGTCGTCGTCGAACTCGGTTAGTAAATCCAGCGCGACTTCCTCGACCAGTTCGGGTTCGTCCACCGGACCCGGAAGCGACCGTGCGCGGGTGTGAACATCGAACGGCGGCGTCACGACTTTCACACCGATGGTTCGATACATCGCGTTTCGGTCGCGGGCGCGCTCTGCCACGGCCTCCGCGAGGTTGGCGACACGGCGGCCCTTTTCCTCGCTGTCGGTCGTCGGGTCGGTGAACGCCGACTCACGCGAGAGGCTCTTGGGTCGACCCGTCGGCGTCACCGTCCGGTCGTCGTCGCCGCGCGCTCGGTGATACAGTTCCCGGCCACGTTCGCCGAACTGGTCAGCGAGCACGCGCGGGTCGGCGTCCGCGAGGTCGGCAGCGGTTTCGATACCCATCTCCCGAAGTGTGCGGGCAGTCACCGGGCCGATTCCGTGTAGTTCCGCGACATCGAGCGGCGCGAGGAACTCCCGCACCGTACCCGGTTCGACCTCAGTCAACCCATCCGGTTTGTCGAAGTCGCTCGCGATTTTCGCCGCGCTCATGTTCGGCGCGACACCGACGCTCGCGGTGACGCCAACCTCACGCTGGATTCGGTTTTTCACGTGGCGGGCGAACCCCTCCGCGACCGTCCACGCGGTGCGGTCGGTAACGTCGAGGTACGCCTCGTCAATGCTCACCTCGCGCACCGTATCGGCACAGTCGTGGAGGATGGCGCGTACGTCCGTACTGACGGATTTGTAGAACTCCATATCGACAGGTCGGTAATAGCCCTGCACTTCGTCGTCCGTGTCCTTCGTGTCGTCCGAGTCCTTCTCATCACTCGATTTTCCGCCGTCAGCACCCTTCTCGTCCCCTTCTGCTTTCTTCGGCAGTCGTTCGAGCGCTTTTCCGATGGCTTGCGCGCTCTCGACGTCGTATTCGCGGGCTTCGTAGCTCGCGGTGGCCACGGCACCGTGTGATTCTCCTTCCTCGTACCCCATCCCGACGACGACTGGTTTGCCACGAAGCGACGGTTCACGGAGCCGCTCGCAGGACGCATAAAAGCAATCCATATCGACGTGGAGGACGATGCGCTCTTCGTCTTCCTCCTCCACACCGGGTAAGCGTGAACCGTCGCGGTTCGACATTCGTGAGCCAGTTGGTATGCTACCGGAATTAACCTGTGCAAACCATACCGGAAGTGAAGCGGGGCAGTGTGAAGGATGATTGACACCCCGTATCGGCCACAAACCCTAAATACATATTTCTGAGGTTCTATACACCAATTCGCTATGTTTATGGACGGATATGTAGTAGCGGTGAATACAATGGTCGCTCCCGATGAAGAAAGTCAGGATGTGAATGACAGACTCAGTATCACGGTAATCAACGCGATTGCCGAAAACGAAGGAACGACACCAACCGAAATCAGGCCGGTGTTGTACGATATCGTTGATCCTGACGCGCTCGATTCCCTCTTTTCTTCGACCCATCATGGTGATAACCGAGCCGATGGTCATCTCGAATTTCGCTACGGTCCACACCGAGTAACTGCTTACAGCGATGGTCGAGTCGAAATCGAGCACGTCCGGGATTCCGGTTCGCTCTCTTCAACCTCCGAAACGGCGTCCGGGGACAACTAAGCGACGAATATTCGGTGAGCGACCCCCACCACACTCCCTCATCACGATACCTCGACTGCAGACGATTGCCGACCGATTATGTCTCCTATCGAAATCGCCGATAGCTATATTACTGGTTCGCCTCTGAGAGATAGTAGTATACCAGTGGTTGATTCACCCAGTGATGAACGAATGGGAATAGAGATAGAGAACGTTAGTGACGAGAATCCATCGGAAACGTCTTCGACGTACGTTTTCGACATCGAGAGTGAAATGGCGAATGGACACACCTGCGCCGGCATCGTTCGAGCCATCGGAGCAGTCATGGACAAGAAGCCGAACCGCATGCAACCGCTCCACACTGCCGTCAACTGCGATGCCCTCGACGCACTGTTCCGAACCCGCCGCTACGGAGATGCCCGGGATAACGTCTCCATCACGTTCCACTACGACGTGTACGAAGTGACCGTTGATGCCGACGGAAAAGTCGCCGTGAAAGAGTAGTCTCGTCGTGAGAGCGTAATCGTCCCCGTCTCGCACCTCGTTTGAATGATTCGGACGATACACGGAGCCGCAGGTTTGGCGGAGTCGTGTATATTTCGGGGCAACGTGTGGCTAGTTCTCCTGATTTTATACTCCTCGACTTACTACCGACTTGGTGATGAGATATTCACACAGGGACACGATACGAACGACCCGATTCCGCCCGATCGGTCGCGTCCGTGCCTGCCCGGTGGTGAGCGACCCATGATGCCGTGGGGGCACGCCGCATTCGGATACACCCTGTACTCGCTCGGTCACCGTGTGTGGACGCGCGCACCGCCATCCGCACAAGCAGTGCTCGCCGTCCTCTTCGGAACCCAACTGCCCGACCTCGTGGACAAACCCCTCTCGTGGGGTCTCCACCTCTTCCCACAAGGGTACTCCGTCGCCCACTCCGTGTTCGTCGCCGTCCCCGTCGGCTTGTTCGTCATCGCCCTCGGGATTCACAAAAACAAGGCCAACGTCGGTGCCGCTTTCGCCGTCGGCTACTGGTCGCATTTAGTTGGGGATATCATCGTCGCGTTCATGGAACACCACGCATCGCCGTTCGACCGCGTGCTGTGGCCTGTCGTGACGCTCCCGCCGTACGGCCACAGTGTGACCCTCTTCGACCGCGCCTTCCACATCATCGGCGCGTTCTTCCACTCGCTCACGGCGAAACAGCAATTGACACTCATCGTCATCTACCTCACGCCGTACTTCTGCGTGTTCATCCTCTGGCTCGTCGACGGCGCACCAGTGGTGTCGGAACTCAAGCAAGCAGTCGTCGGGCGGTAATTACTCGTTTTAACCCCGTCTGTAATGGATATTTTATAAATGAACCCATTCCGGAAATTCGAACCTATTTCATTTATCAGTTATTGTCGAAAGAAGGCGGATTGCTGTAGAACCGACTTCACACCCCCAGGGCCGCAGTGCGTGCGTCTCTGGCCCGCGTACCCAGACTTCGGTCGCTGGTACACCACAGTGCGGGCGGTGCGGGCGGTGCGTCGGTGAGCCGTTCGAATCGGAATCGTCCAGCGAATTTTCGGAGCACATGGTTTTGGGTGCACAAACCTGTGTGTTCAGCGGATTCCGTGAGGTCGGGTTATCCGAGCAACCCGAAGGCTGTTTGTATGAAATCTCTGAGTGAGACCGAGCACACGCTACGCGGTGCTCGTCGTTTAGTTCGCAGTAAAATGGGGTCGGAGGGATTTGAACCCCCGATCGACTGATATCTCCGGTGCGCCTCGGAACTCCAGAGGGTCGTCAACGCGAGCGATGATCAGTCACCCGCTCGGTATATCAGCTGGAGTTTCGTCCCGGGCGCATAGCCTCTGGAGTCAGTCGCCATCCCTGGCTTGGCCACGACCCCGCGAACTGTGATTGGTCGAAAACACCTAAAGGGGTTTCGATTCTATTCCTCCCGCGTCCCCCAATCACAGTCCTGGCATTTATAACCCGTAATGAACGCCGTGACGCTCGGCATGTACCCGACTTTGATAACGTCGCCGCCACAGTCGGGGCACTCGCGCTCGGCGTCCTCGATGCGGTCAGCTTCCATCACGGTACCGTCTTCGATAAGTTCGGCCAGTCGCTTTGGCGTGACCATCCGCCCCTGCACAACTCGATTATCCGGCATACGAAAACGAGGGAGATGGAGCGGGAAAAACGTTACAACTGTGAGTCGATGTCGAGACCAAAATAGAACGACCCAATCGGACTACAGCCACGGACGGCGTTCGTCGCCATCTTCCTCGCCAGGGTAGCCGTAGGCGGGCGAGGATGATTCCTCGTCCTCCTCCGCATCGCTGACGTCGCTGACGTCGCTGTTGTCGAGGGTAGCGTTCTCGCCGCCGTCCGTCACAGCGGTGCTGTCGGCGGCCTGTGGCTCACCCGCTTGTGCCGGTTCCGGCGTCGGTTCGGCAGCAGACTGCTCGGCCGCCTCGACGGCCGCCTCCACGTGTTCGCCGGGGTCGAGCGCCAGCAGGCTGGTGACCGCGAGGACGGCCAACGGGGCGCGACCCGGTGCGAGGTTGAGTATCGACAGGGGCAACACGCCCAGCGCAACTGCGCTGCCGAAGCGGAAGCGGTCGATGTCCACGACGCCGCGGAGCCACGGCGCGGTGAGCGCGACGGCGAGGGCGAAGGCGACACCGGTCCCAGCCGCTGCGACGGCGGGGAAGACCTGCGACGCCTCGATGGCCTTCACCTCGAAGCCGGACGGTTGCAGGCTGGCGAGCAGGCCGAGGCCGATGACAATACCGGGGCTTGGCAGCACCTCGCCGATGCGTGCACTCGCAGTCTTCGCGGCGATAGCGGCGATGACCAGCGCGGCGAAGCGCTCGAAGATTTCCATCTTCAACGCGCTCGCGATGGTCGGCGCGAATGCGGCTTCGATGGCGGCGATGGTGATCAGACCGATGCCAACTGCGAGAACGCTGGTGGCCTGTTCACGGGGCGTCCCGTCCATCTCGGCGAGGATGACCGCGACAGTCGCGCTGCCGCCGAAAACGAGGAGGCCGACTTGAATGATGCCGACCGGAGAATTCAACGCACCGGCGAGCACCATCGCCGGGAAGATACCGTCCACGAGGGGAAGTCCCATGACGGTCGCAAGCAACTTCGTCGCGCCGCCTACCTGCTGCTCTAAACGATAGGCGACTGGGTGGTGTGAGCTGCTCATCGACTACTGACTATGGCCCTGACCCGTGGGCGAAGGGTGATGGTATCTGCGGTGCGACCGATCATGCGAATTCGGCCGAAGATTCCCCGCAAAACCTTTCGCTACCAGTGTTGTGCACAGTTTAGCAAAAATTGCAATCGGAGCAAAAGAGTCGTTGCTCATCCGACCTGCAACTCGCTGTGCCTTGAGACTGGTAACGTCCATACCTATGATTATTGGTGATTGTTCCTTAAGTGTTGCGTGACAAATGACCCCACGCAACGCGAAATAGACGCAAAAATGGCGATCTTGCTTGAGCTTTTTTGTCAAACACCCTCGTTCACCAACTGTCCTTCAGTGGCAATATATGATGCTTCCGGCCGCGGTCTTGCGAATACACACATGCATGTATAACATTCAACGTTTAACGGTGCAGGAACGCACAATCTCGCAACGTTTTTCAGTAACCGCTTCGTTCGCATTACATGGCGAACGATTCTACCAACGACGGGCCGTATTCCGAGAAACTCCGCGTACCGGAGGCGCTCACCTTCGACGACGTACTTCTGCGCCCGAAGGAGAGCCGCGTCGAACCGGACGACGCCGAGGTGAACTCCCGCGTCTCGAAAAACGTTAACCTCAACGTTCCCGTTCTTTCGGCCGCGATGGACACGGTGACCGAAAGTGAGATGGCAATCGAGATGGCTCGACAGGGTGGTCTCGGTGTCCTCCACCGAAACATGGACGTCGACCATATGGTCGACGAAATCGAGCACGTCAAACACGCCGACGAACTCATCATCCGCGATGTCGTGACAGCGAGCCCCAGCCAAACGGTTCGAGAAGTGGACCGCATGATGGCGCACAAGGGCGTCAGTGGCGCACCCGTGACTGACGAAGAGAACGAAGTGCTCGGCATCATCTCCGGCACGGACATCCGTCCATATCTCGAAGTCGGCGAGAAGGACGAAGTGCAGGAAGCGATGACCGACGAGGTCATCACCGCAAGCGAAGACGTGACTGCACGCGAGGCGCTCGAACTAATGTACGAGCACAAAATCGAGCGCGTTCCAATCGTGGACGCCGAAGACCACCTCACCGGACTCGTCACGATGCAGGGCGTCCTCCAGCGTCGTGAGTACGGCGAGGCCGTCCGCGACGACGATGGTCACCTCCGCGTTGGTGCCGCCGTCGGACCGTTCGAAACCGACCGTGCCGTCGCCGCCGACGGAGCGGGTGCCGACGTGTTGTTCATCGACTGTGCGCACGCGCACAACCTGAACGTCATTGACGGGGCACGGGAAATCAAAGAGTCGGTGGACGCCGACGTGGTCGTCGGAAACATCGGCACGCGCGAGGCTGCCGAGGACATCGTGGACTTCGCCGACGGCCTGAAGGTCGGTATCGGACCCGGAAGCATCTGTACGACCCGCGTCGTCAGCGGCTCCGGAATGCCACAGATTACCGCCATCTCGCAGGTGGCCGATGTGGCGATTCAGCACGACGTTCCCGTCATCGCCGACGGTGGGATTCGGTACTCCGGGGACGCCATCAAGGCAATCGCAGCAGGTGCTGACGCCGTCATGCTCGGGTCGTACTTCGCGGGAACCGACGAAGCTCCCGGTCGCGTCATTACCATCGAGGGCAAGAAGTACAAGCAGTACCGCGGCATGGGCAGTGTCGGCGCGATGAAGAGCGGCGACGGTAGCCGCTATCTCAAGGACGAACCGCAGGACGAAGACGAGTACGTTCCCGAGGGCGTCGAGGCGGCGAAACCGTACAAAGGAACGCTCGAAAGCGAACTCCACCAACTCGTCGGCGGCATGCAGTCCGGCATGGGCTACGTCGGCGCGGAGACGATTCCGTCATTCAAGGAGCGCTCGGAGTTCGTCCGCATCTCGCCCGCCGGCCAGCAGGAGAGTCACGCACACGACGTGATGATTACGGACGAAGCGCCGAACTACAGTCCCGGCGAGTAAGCGAGTCCGTTTCGCTCCCCGACCTTCGTTTTTGCTACTTTATTCATCCGACGTGCTCGGGCAGTACCAACCGAATTCCGAGTCCGATGAAGACGCTTCCCGCGAGCCACTGGAGACCGTGATTCACGCGGTCGCTTTTTCGAACGACCCTTCCCACGTGCTGTGCCGCAAAGGCAACCGTCGAGAGGTAGACGAGGGTCAAACCGGCGTAGGTCAGGCCGAGTAGCGCCATCCGAAAGTCGGTATTCGAACCGGTTCCAGCGAACTGCGGGAGAAACGCGAGGAAGAACAGCGCGACTTTCGGATTGAGAACGTTCACCGCGACACCCTGTCGAAAGCTGTTTTCGGTGTTCCCGTTTTTGCTTTTCAGTTCGCTTTTTAGCTGCAATCCGTCCTCCGACCGAAGCGTTCGAACGCCGAGATAGACGAGGTACGCTGCACCGGCAAGCTTGACGACTGCGTAGGCAACTGCCGAGGTTCGAAGGAGAACGGAGAGTCCCAACACTGCGGCCGTCGTATGAACGATGATTCCGGTACTGACGCCCGAGGCTGCCCGAAACCCAGCACGTCGTCCGTGTTCGATGCCACGCGTAAGAACGCACAACGTATCGGGACCCGGCATAGCGATGAGTGCGAGCGAAGCACCGAGAAAGAACAGGAACGTGGGAGTGCTCATCGGGTAACTATCGGTTACGAGGAACCAACAGAAAAATGTTCACTTAAAATCCGATTTTTGAATAAATGCCGGGGAAACAACAACTTCTCGGAGACATTCGAGAAGAAGTGTGTACAATTCCACGTAGAAGGAATTTGTCTGTGAATCCGGAGAAATAAAATATAGAAAAAAGACATGAACGGACGAAGAACAGCTCACTTCGAGAAAAACCATAATACAAAACACCGTGGAAATCAGCATCGACTACACTCGCGATGGGACGAGTGGAACGCGGTCGTTCACCCACCTCCCCGAATTCTCCTGAATCGGCACAGTGACCGAACGATTTTTGCAAACGAGTCGAACTACGCTCAGACGTTTCGAACCACGTACATTCGTTCGTCTTCCGGACGTACGATTGGTCTAGTTTCGAAACGATTGATTCTTGGCAGACACGTATTGGCAACGCCAATCGGACCATTCCAAATATGATGGATAAAAGACGAACACAACGGAGGTGGTGTGAGAATTGTTAGTCAGCTATCGAGGACAAATGACCATCACTGACTTCTATACGTGGTTTGTGCTGTCGAAATCTCCCGCTATGACACTTGTCAACACAATCTGTCTAACTCTACGACTTATAATGGATTTCTATGTGAAGCTAAGTAGGTAACTTACTGAGGGGGACATTATTTGGTGAGTAAGAATCCAAGCTTGAGATTATAATGACACAAAGAGACCCTTCATCAAATTCAGCGGAACATGCGGTAGACAGGCGTACGTATCTCAAATCAAGTCTCCTTTCACTCGGGGTGGCGGGCGGCGTGGCCGCCGGTTCGCGGGATGTCTCCGCCGATTTGAACGGTGATTCACGTTCGAGCTACAAAATCAGAAGAGGGACGCCGGAAGAGACGACGGTGTACAAAATCGACAGCGGAAACCCCGGCCCGACGGTGATGCTTACCGGCGGAATACACGGCAGCGAGGCGAACGGGTACAAATCGGCCGAGATAATCCGGAATTGGGATATCGACGCCGGACGGATGGTCGTGATTCCCAAATGCAACCAGTGGGGAATCAAACGGGACTCGCGGACCTACGACAACAAAAGCAAGAAGTACTCCTCCTCGACAGGTGTTCGGTTGTTGAGTGATTGATGCGGTCGTAGAGAGTTATAGTAATGCACAAACTGTTAAAGCAACTGCTGGACGCTTGGCCGACTGCCCACCACGACGTATGGAAGCGGTCGATCCTCTGTTTGAGCGTGTGAAACCATTTTTCGATCAGGTTTCGCTCGGTATAGTCAAGGTGACCGCTCAATCGAATTCGGAAGAGGGCAGTCCGATAGCGGTAGCGATCAACGAGAAACACAGTGTCAGAGAGATCGTGTTTCTCGGCCAATGCAGACAGAAACGCAGCGGCTTGATCGGTCCCATGCGGATCAAACACTTTGACATCGAGCAGTAACTTTGTGTCGGTGTCTATTGCAGCGTACACGCAAGACCACTCGCCGTTAATTTTGACAGCGGTTTCGTCAACAGCGACGCGCGTCGGCGTCGCCGACGGCGGGTAGGAGACGCTGTCAGATACGAGATGAACGCACTGAAAAATCGCTTGATGCGACCGTTTTACGCCGAGGAGTGCGAGAATCTCTTTTGTTTCTCTGAGCGAACAACCGGTCGCGTGGAGCAGGACGGCGAACGCTCTGACGGGCGTCGCCGTCCGCTCGCGCTCCCAACATTCAAGCGTAGCAGTCTCTAAACTCTTTTTGAGCAGGTTTGAGAGTAGCATAAATCACTAGCTCTTCAACCTGCTGTCTTATAGACAGCAAGAACAACATCGACCTCAATCGACAGTTCCCGCCGGGTTCAAAGCCAACGACGCCACTCGCTCGCGCGATTTGGCACGTGGTCGTGTCGGAGGACATCGACTTCCTCATCGACATGCACAGTTCCCACGGCATCTACAAGGATGGTGACGGGGTTGGGCAGGGCATCTTCTCCACGGTCGCGGGGAATGCAACTGCTTACCGCAAACGCCTCGTCTCGTACATGAACCGGAACGTCATCACCGATTCTGAGTTCAAGTTCAGCGGCGCGACGAGTCCGGACGATTCACGACCGATGCTCAAACACAAGGTCGGCGCTGATTTGGACACGCCAGCGATGATCATCGAATCGACGTACGAGTATAACCGACCGATTGCCAAACAGGTCCAGAACACCATCGCCTTCGTTCGTGAATTCTTCCGGGAGTTCGGTCTCATCACACAGTCACACAAAGTGGCCGCCGACAACTCCCTCCTCTATCACGATGACACCGCCGTCATCAATGCGTCCGTGGACGACAACGGCAAACGGTCCGCGCTCAAGTTCAACCTCACGAACGATGCCGATTCGACCATGTGGATTCAGGACGTGCGAATCGAACCGGAGAACGGCGACATCAACGGACTCAGCGACCACTCCTACGACGAAGGGAAGTGGGTCAGCGAACTGTTCATCGACGCCGACGTACAAAGCGGCGTCACCGACATCAACGGTGGCACGTCACTGCCGACGACCATCGACCTCAGTTCGGACGGCTTCAGCGACAGCGCATCCACCCAAGCCGCCCTCTCGTCCGGCTCCTCCGCATCCGTCTATCTCTACGAGTTCGAATCGAACGGCTCCCCGGTCGATATGTCCGGCGAGTCGGTTTCCTTCACCGTGAGTTACAAACTCGACAACGGAACGGTGGGGTCGTCCTCCTTCACGAGCAGTAGCGCCTCCTCCGGTTCGAACGGTGCCTCACAGCGTTCGGATATTCCCTCGCAGGGTTCGACTTCACCGTCACAAAGTTCGACTACACCGTCACACTACCTCGCCTACAACAAGGACGCTGGTGCGGTCAATACCTCGGCGGACGACAACCGAGAACGGTCGGGTATCACGTTCAGCCTTACGAACAAAGCCGGGTCGAATGCGACGATTCGAAACGTCGGCATCAAACCGAAGAACAGCGATATCGACGAGCTGCGTGACCACTCCTACAGCGAGGGCAAGTGGGTCAGCGAACTGTTCATCGACGCCGACGTGCAGAACGGCCTCACCGACATCGATGGTGGCACGTCACTGCCGACGACCATCGACCTCGACGCCGACGGCTTCAGTGACAGCGCATCGAACAACGCGGTCCTCTCGTCGGGGTCCTCCGCGTCTGTCCACCTGTACCAGTTCAAGTCGAACGGCAGTTCCGTCGATATGACGGGCGAACCGGTCGATTTCTCGGTGGAGTACGAACTCGAAAACGGGACGAGCAAAACCCTCTCGTTCACGGCCGGAAAGTCCGGTTCGAACGGCTCGCAAGCCCCCTCACACCTTCTCGGATACGGCGGACACGTCGTCGCGGTCGATACCCCCGAGGACAGCAACGGCAAGCGCTCGGGACTCTCGTTCGACGTTACGAACAAAGCCGGGTCGAACCTGACGATTGAAACCCTGCGCATCACACCAGCCGACGGCGACATAGACGAACTGCGCGACCACTCCTACAGCGAGGGCAAGTGGGTCAGCGAACTCGCCATCGACGCCGACGTGCAGAACGGCGTCACCGACATCAACAACGGAATGTCGCTCCCCGGAGCCATCGACCTCGGTACTGATGGCTTCAGCGACAGTGCATCGAACAACGCGGTCCTTTCGTCCGGCTCGTCCGCGACCATCAACCTCTATCAGTTCCGAGCGAGCGGTTCATCCGTGGATATGGCTGGCAAAACGGTCACAGTGGGCATCGAGTACTCGGTGGACGGCAACAGCAAAACGCGAACCATCACCCTCCACCCCTGAGTGTTTCCGTCGAAACAGGGCAACTGAACGGTTTTTATGAGATTCTCGTGAACTGATTCAATTCGTCTGGGGGAACACCACATCAGACCGACAGCACTCTGTGTTGTCGAACGCTCATACGACGAAAAATTCACCATTGAAGAGGGTGGTTTCGGTCATGACAGTCAGTTGCTCGTCAAAATTTCCGGCAGTAGCGCTGGCGCTCGTAGGCCGCTAGTTCGTTCAGTGCTGGATGAGAAGGTACAACACGGCCGTATCGAGGAGTGGGATGACAGAGGGAGTCGGTATATTCATCCGGGGGCAGTTCTCGTCTTCAGCATTGCCTTGCTTAGCATTGCAGCGTATGGTTTCAAACAGGACCATCCCCGTTAGCGTGCTTGTGCTCGTCGGAACGTTCTACTTTCAGTGCTATAATTGGAGTTCAAATACACAACTCGTCGTCTCCGTCGGTCTCCACCTCAGTTACTCAAATAGCGAATACAGCCACCACTCACAAAATAGTTCGTCGTAGAAACGGGCCGGGCGCGATTTGAACTACGCCCAGACGTTCCGGGTCACTCACATTCGTTCGTTTCCCGGGCGTGCGACTGGTCTACTTCAAAATCGTGCTGACCACTTCACACCTCACATTAATTCGTCGTAGAAACGGGCCGGGCGCGATTTGAACACGCGACCGTCTGATTAAGAGTCAGACGCTCTGCCTAACTGAGCTACCGGCCCAACGCATTCGAGAAAAGTCGGGTGGGACGTAAATACGTTTCCTTTCGAATCGCAGTGTCCCGATTTTGGGTGAAAAACGATGCGGAACTCCGTCCCAAAAAGAGGTACGTAGTCGCCGAGGAAATCAGGTTCTGCGACTGGCGCTGGCGGAGAGTGAGCGGGGGGGACCGTTTGTCAGGCGCTCGACGGACACCGTGGTCTCGCCTGCGTTCGTTGTCGCCTGAGAACTCCTGCGGTTAGTCTCCGTTTCGAGTGTGTCCATTATTCTCACCCCGATTTCGTAACATTCCTTTTTACTATCCCGGCGATGAATCGAATCCAGTTCAGCCTGAGAAAATGGGTCGTGGTGCTGGTTTCAGCGTCGCTCCGGGAGGATTAAGTACCGGCCGGGGCAACGGGCCAATAGTAATGAGCGCCGGGATAACTATCTCCTCGATGTCTTCGTACGCCATTCTTGGGTGTGGAAGCGTCGGCTACGCCGTCGCCGAGGAACTTGTTGCACAGGGGAAGGAAGTTCTCATCATTGACCGGGACAGCGACCGCGTTGAGGCGCTCCGCGATCAGGATTTGAACGCGCAGGGCGGGGATATCCGTGAGGAATCGGTCGCAAAGGACGTCTCCGACCGGGATGTCGTCCTCATCCTCTCGTCCGACGTTGCGGCCAACAAAAAGGCAGTCTCGAACCTGCAAGACCGTGGTGGCGAACGGTTCATCGTTGTCCGCGCGAGCGACCCGGTGTCGGCCGACGAACTCACCGAACTGGGAGCAGATGTGGTCATCAACCCCTCGACGGTCATCGCCAACTCCGCGCTTCGGTCGCTCGAAGCAGGTGAGTTGGAGTACAAGGCACGACAGCTATCCGGTGTCATCGAGGGAACGTCGAAAAAACTCGCGGTGCTCACGCACGACAATCCGGACCCGGATTCCATCGCCAGTGCAGCAGCACTTCAGACGATTGCAGGAAGCCTTGGTATCGAAGCGGACATCCTCTATCACGGCGAAATCGGCCATCAGGAAAACCGGGCGTTCGTCAATCTGCTCGGTATCGAACTGCTCCAGCGTGACGAAGTGGACGTGAACGACTACGACACGTTCGCCCTCGTGGACCACATGCGGGCGACACAACCAGAACTCGACCATCCGGTCGATATCCTCATCGACCACTACGAACCCGACACGGAGTACGAGGCGGAGTTCTCGGACGTGCGCCCGAACGTCAGTTCGACTTCGACCATCATGACGAAGTACGTGCAGGAATTCGATATCAACCTGAGCGAAGAGGTTGCGACGGCACTCCTGTACGGTATCCGAGCCGAAACCCTCGATTTCAAACGCGACACGACGCCTGCCGACCTCACTGCGGCGGCCTACCTTTACCCGTTCGCCAACCACGACACGCTCGAACAGGTCGAGTCGCCGTCGATGTCGCCCGAGACGCTGGACGTGCTCGCGGAAGCCATCACGAATCGGGAAGTACAGGGCAGCCATCTCGTGAGCAATGCGGGCTTCATCCGCGACCGTGACGCACTCACGCAGGCCGCCCAACACCTGCTTAACCTCGAAGGCATCACCACGTCCGCTGTCTTCGGCATCGCCGACGACACCATCTATCTCGCCGCTCGGTCGAAGGACATCCGGATGAACATCGGCAATGTGCTCCAGGACGCCTTCGACGCCATTGGCGAGGCTGCAGGCCACTCGACGCAAGCCAGTGCCGAAATCCCGCTCGGTATTTTCACTGGCATCGAGACCAACGAGGACAACCGCGACACGCTCCTGTCGCTCACCGAGGAAGCGGTCAAGAAGAAATTGTTCGATGCGATGGGCGTCGATGGAGAGTCGAACGGAAACTAGACGACCGCTTCTTCGCTGTCATCCGCTTCCGGTTTCTTCAGCCGTTCCACGACATCATTGACGAGGATGACGTCGCCGACCGCGCGCACCCATCGATACGGGACGATGACGCCGCTCCCCGGCGCAATGCGTTTGCCGAACAGTTCGTCGTTGATGCCACCGAGTGCAAGACCTGTTACTGCGATTTCGCTCAAATCGAGACGAACATCGTCCACTTCGCCGACGAAGACTCCGTTGTTGGAGTAAACCTCCCGACCGACGAGCGTCGTGATTTCCGCTGGGCTTCCGTCCATATGAAGATGAGATTGTGTGCGCGGGTCTTAACTCTTGGCAGACTGTGGTGGAAGGAACGTATCGACCTGATGATGGTCGTCGGACGTTTTTTACACAAAAAATATATTATGTTCTAATATATAATCTGTATGAAAAGTCGCGCGGTCCTCGCAACCCTCGCAACGAGTGTCGTCGCCGGGTGTGCCAGCACCAGTGATGACTCGACTTCGACGAGCAGTACGATTCACGAAAAGGGAACGACCGGAAAAACGAAGACAGCACAGTATGAACTGCGGCGGATTTCTTCCGCCGACTGGACCGTGCTCCCCGAGCAAGTGATGCAGAGTCGAATTCTTCGGAACACAGTTCCGTTCGTGAATGACGATGTGAATCATGTCGTTCTGCGGATAGACGCGACATGGCCGTTTTCTGACCAAACGATGCAGTTCCGATTCGATGGCCGTTCGTACGAGATAGCGGAGAAAAAACAACCGGGGAACTAACAGAACGAACCGTTTCACTCCGCGATATCGTCCAGCACGTCGCCGAACGCGTTCAACCCCGCCCGAACCGTCTCGTTGTCCAGCCCTAAACTCAATCGGAAACTGTCGCTGTCGTCGAAGAAGCGACCCGGCACGACGAGGATTTCCTCGTCCCACGCGGCTTCCGAGACTTCGTCGCCGTCCGCCGAGTCGTGGGAAAAGAAACCGTAGGTACACCCGGATTGGACCGCTCCGGAGATGTCGTCGTGCTCTTCAACGAATTCGGCGAGCAGTTCTCGATTCTCCTCGATTCGGTCGCGCGAGCCTTCGGCAAGTTCGGTTTCGGAATACAGCGCACGGCGGGTGAGCGACGTGCTGGGTGCCGAAATCGCCGGAACGTGGAACATGACCGACTGGGCACGCGAGACGAAATCAGCGTCCGCGACGAGCCAACCGACGCGAACCGGGCCGAAGCCGAGATATTTCGTCATCGAATTCGTGATGACGGTGTTCGGGAGCATGGCGGCAGTCGGCCCGCCGAAGACGCTGGTCTCGTTCGCACAGAACGGCGCGTACACCTCGTCCACGAGCAAGGTTGCATCGTTTGCGGCGGCAGTGCGACTCGCTTCTGCCATCGTCTCTCGACTCGCTCGACTGCCGCTCGGATTGTGACGGTTCGTGACGACGATACAGCGCGTGTCGTCGTCCATCGCCGCTTCGATTCGTCCGGGGTCAAGTCCGTAGTCGTCCTCGGCCGGTCTGCGGAATCGGTCCACCGTCGCGCCGAGGCCTTCGGGCGTCGCCACCAGCGGTTCGTAGCCCGGTTTCTCGACCAGCATGCGTGGTGTCTCGGCTTCGTCCGTCCCACCGAGTGCGGCGGCCATGGCGATGAAGTTCGCGTGCGTAGCTCCGGCCGTGACGAGGACGTTCTCGGTTTCTACGCCGTAGGCGTCGGCGATGATGGTTTCAAGGTCAAGGTCGTCCGGCGGTGACGGCAAGTCGGCGAGTTTGGGCGGCACGATGCCGTCCGGTTCGGGCACCGCACGCCGCAGGTCGCTCGACCCGAGGTCGTGTGTCGCGGCTTCGGGGCGGCCAGTAATCCAGTCGAGATAGTCCATATCCGGGAACATGTCGGGGGCTACGAGAAGGGGGGTCTTAACCTTCGGGAAGGGTGCAAACCGGACGAGTGAGTGGTCATTCGTCCGTCATTGCTAACGGCATCGAATCCGCATTCGTGGCCAGCGCTTCGAATCGGTTGCTGGCGTCCTCAGTCAGCGGATAGACGCGCCGTGGTACGGGTCGGGGTCACCTTCTCCCCCCGTTACCGTCCGGATAGCGTCCGCGATGGACTCGTCGTCCCATCGAACCGCACCGACACCGCGTAGTCGGCGGAGTGGCGATGCTGCGGCCGAACAAAACGGACACTCCCCGTCGAGGACCAACACCGCATGATAGTCGGTCATGGCGGGTGGAGTACGGGTGTTTCGCGGATGAGAATTCTTGCGCTGGCAGTTGAACAGGCTTCGACTATCAGTTCCGGAGTCGGACTGCGCCCTGCCGGAAGACGAGATGGTTCGGAATGATGAACTCCTCGCCGTCGTTCTCGATGTGGGTGACGAACATATCGACCTCTTGGACGATTCCTTGATTGCCGGCGACGCGAATCTCGTCGCCGATGCCGTAGGGTTGGTTGAGCAGGAGATAGATTCCTGCCGCCGAGGACCGGAGGAGGTCCCAAAACGCCACTGCGCCGAAGACGATGGCAGCGAGGACGTACGCGCCGAAGAGGACGAGCAGGGTGAGGACTGCAATTCCGATTTGGCTCAGCGCGATGAGCGAGGCGATGTAGACGATGCTGTATTTGACGATTCGGGAAATGACGTTGACTTCGGGGAGTTTCACACTCCGAAGCCGTTCACTCACCAGTAGTTCCGCTTTGTCGGCGATGATGAATCCAATGATGAACACGAGCGCCGCGACGAACAACTGCGGAGTAAAGAGGATTATCTGCCAGAACAACTGCGTGCTGAGCGGTAGTTCAGCCGTGTTGAGTGCGAGTAGAATCGTGACGCCATAAATGAACCACGAGGTGAGGCGCGCGATGAGCGCAACCGTTGTCGTGCCAAGGCTTCGAGCGGTGCGCTCGAACGGCGTCCCCTCCACGACTTCGTGAAGCCCTGCGGCACGGAGGATACGCATGTTCAACCGGCCGAGCAGATAGCCGGCGATGCCACCCACGATGAGGATGAGAATAGCGAGGACGATACGATACTCCCGTTGGAGGAGTACCTGCCAGTCCGCAACCATCTAATAAGCCTCCGGGTCGAGTTCCAGAATTATCTCACCGCCCTTGAACGCCCGAACGAGACCATCACTCTCCGAGAGCACGATGGCCGTCGCGTTCGTATCGCGGGTGATCGCACCACCCGCCATGTGGCGTGCACCCAGTCCTTTCGGGATATCCACGCCCTCAGCCGACGGTTCGAGGTAGCGGTACGCCGAGACGATTTTCCCCGAATCGGAGATGACGAACGCACCGTCGAGTCGAGAGAACTCCTTCAGCATGACGTTCACGATGGGGTCGCCGACGTGAACGTGACTCTTCTCGAACGGGTTGTACGACAGCGGGCGGGACTTGTTCATCACTTTTCCCGCGTCGCCGACGATGAACAGCGCGCCGACGGGTTTGCCTTTCTGTCCTTTCTTCCCGAGTTCGATGGCGACTTCGAACACGTCGCGGATGACGCCGGGGTCAGCCCGCGAGTTGGCGAACAGGTCGTAGATACCCGAGTGGGCGTCTTCGTCCGCTCTCGTTTGGGTGACGGTGTCGAGTCCGTCACCGAACATGCTCGCAACGCAGGTCAGTTCGTCCCCGTCATCCGCGAGTCCGTTGTCCAGTGCCCCCTCGATACCGAACCGAATCCGGTCTTTGACGTTGGTGAATTCGAGCGGGAGTTCGACGAAGTTGCTCGCGCTAACGTTGTTACTCGGCGCGACGACAACCACGTCGGTGTCGTTGAGTTCCGAGAATCGTTCGTAGTACGACCCACTCGGTGAGAAGAGAAACACTGCGTCAACACCTCCGACGAGGTCCTCCAGAAGTTCGCTCAGGCTAGCCATTACAGAAGGTCACTCAATCACCGGAGAAAAGGTTTGTGGGGGTATATGTCATCAGAAATCTCTTTTTACGGACGTGTCTCCCGTCGTTCACTGGAGATGTTATATCGATTTCGGTCTCCATGATGACCAATTAGTTACATACCCATGTCGGCCGCCGGGTCAGGGACTGGCAGGTCATCCGGTCGAACGCCAAGCAGTTCCGCTGCATGGTCCAACGCCATGTCAAATCCGTAATAACGTTCGATTTCCGGACTCTCTGCCGTTTCCCTGACTTTCAGCATCCCGTACCCTTCGAGGTTTTGGGCGACCGCCGCAGTTCGCCCCTCGCGCGAGAATTCGAGGACGCGCTCGTGGTCGGTTTCGAAGTAGTTGGCTGTGATTTCGTTGTCCGAGAGCGTAGTCATAGTCGGCGCTTCGAAGGGAGTACAGTCGAAGCTATCGGTTCAACCCGAAAGTCACGTGAACCACGGAACACGACTTCTCCGCATGACACGCTGGCACCAGAGCGGCACCCGCCGCGACATGTGCATCCTCCTCGCCGAGGCCGGAGAACTCCGCGGCCAACGGCTCAAGTCGAAACTCGAAACGCACTACGACAAACAGATTGAACCGAAACGATACTACGCGACACTGAGGCAGTTGGTTGGGAGCGGGCACGTGGAAAAACGGGTTGAGGGACTGTACGACGTCTTCTCACTGACCGATATCGGTGAGCAGCGACTGCAAGAGCAGTTCGAATGGATGCGAGAACGAGTGGAGTAGGTGTTCCGTCGGCTTCTGACTCTGGAAGTCGGATGGTGGTGAGTACGTTCTCGAGAAGACCATTCGCTACGAAACCGAGATTATCACTTTACGATTGCAGCAGCAACTGCGATGACGGCCCAGAAAGCTCCCGCCCGTTCAATCTTCCCAAACCTCGCAACCACCCCGCCGCCGCACCGCTTGCTCGTGGTGTCGCCAGACTCCGGCTGGCTGACTGCCGAGCAGCGTTCGTCATCCACCGTCGGAAACACGCTCCGACGAGCCATTCGTTCCTGTTTTCACCAGTCGTATTCCTCGCGCGGGTCGCGGTCGTCGCGGTCGGAGTCGTAGGCATGCTTCCCGTCCACGAAGACGTGCTGGGCGTCGGCAGTGATGTCGAACGGTTCGCCGTCCCAAATCACGACATCGGCGTCCGTCCCTTCCTCCAGCGTCCCCACGCGGTCGTCGATGCCCAGAATTTCGGCGGGGTTGCGCGTGACGGTCTGGAGGGCGACTTCCTCGGGGAGACCTTCACGAATCGCCAGTCCAACGCACACGTCGAGGTGCTCCTGCGGGAGGACGGGCGCGTCTGTTTGAATCGCAATCTTCACTCCTGCGTCGTGGAGGATACCGGGGGTTTCGAAGGTGATGTTGGACAGTTCGTACTTTGCGCCGGAGTAAAACGACGGCCCGACGATGGCGGGCACGTCGCGCTTCACGAACTCCTCGGCGAGCGCGTGGCCCTCCGTGGCGTGTTCGATGGAGAGGTCCGAAATTCCGAACTCGTCGGTGATACGGAACACAGTGGCGATGTCGTCGGCGCGGTGGGCGTGCACGCGAAGCGGGAGGTCACCCTCGATAACCCGCGACAGATTTTCCATGCCCAAATCGCGCTCGAACGGGTCGCCGTCCCCGGCGGCCTTCTCGCGGCGGTCGATGTAGTCCTCGGCATCCATGAACGCCTGCCGGAGGGTGGCCGCGATGCCGGGTCGCGTGGTGGGTTGGCGGTCCTTCTGGTCGCCGTGGAATCGCTTCGGATTCTCACCCATTGCGGCCTTCATGCCGTCCTCCCGAATCAGCATCTCGTCGGCAATGTCCCCGTAGGTTTTCATCGAGCAGATGATGCCGCCGATGACGTTCGCGCTCCCCATTCGGGCGCTGACGGTCGTCACGCCGCCCTGATAGGCGTGGCGCAGGTGTTCGTCGCGGGGGTGGAACCCGTCCAGCGCGTTGACGTGCGGCGTCACCGGGTCCGAGAGTTCGTTCACGTCCCCATCCTCTGGCTCTCCCCACTCGCCCATCCCGGCGTGGCTGTGGGCCTCCACCAGACCGGGCGTCACCGGCTTCCCACCCGCATCGATAACCTCGGCGTCGTCCGGTAGGTCCACGTCCCCCTCCGCGCCGACGGCGACGATTTTTCCGTCCTCGAACAGCACGGTCCCGCCCTCGATGGTTCCGGCATGGGTGACCGTGCGAACGTCTCCATTGACAATTGCCTGCATGGCACAAACACCGCGAGTGGGAGAATGAGTATTTCGGTTCGAAACACAGGTTACCGACTCCCGCACGTATAAACCCAATCCGTGCGAGAGGGTCCCTATGTATCGACGCAACATGCGCGACACCAGCGCCGACACCCTGCTCCACGAGGTGGCGTTGGCGGACCATGTCGCCCAAGCCCGTCCGGAACCCGGTGGTGACCGAATCGCGTTCACCGTCACGCGCGAGCACCGAACCGACCTCTGGGTGGCGGAGGGAGCAGACAGCGAACCTCGCCGTCTGACCGGTCACGGCGCGGTCGCCATGCGTTACACCCACACCGACCCGAAATGGTTCGACTGGCATCCCGATGGCGGGAAAATCGTCTACACCTCCCCGGCAGGCGGGTCCCTCTCGCTTTGGACAGTCGATGTCGAGACCGGCGAGAAACGGCAGCTTACCCACCACGATGAGGACGACTTCTACCCCGCATTTAGCCCCGATGGGAGCGAAATCGCTTTTGTCACCGACCACGCCTCGCGCGGTGCGCTGGCCGTCACGAGCGCCGACGGAAGTCGCTTCGAACTGCTTTGTGACGACGAGTTCCTCTACGGCGACCCACAGTGGGTCGGCGACGAACTGTACGCCATCCGTGCCCGCCACCGCGACCTCCAAGACCGCGCGACCGAAATCGTTTGCATCGGGCGCGATGGCTCCCTCGATGTCGTCTTTTCGGAGGTGGGTGTCAACGCCTTCGCGCCCCGGCCGCGCCCGAATTCCCCCGACGAAATCGCGTTCGTCCACGACCGAACCGGTTACAACGCCATCTACCTGCTCGATCCGGATGGCAACGAATCACAAGCTGCTCACCGAGGAAGGCGTCGAATTCGGCGCGCCAGCGTGGAACGCGGACGGCGATACGCTCGCCGTAACGGAAATCTCGGACGGTAACACGGACATCATGACCGTCACGCTCGATGGCGTGAGCGAGCGACCGACGGCCACGTCCGGCGAGCGACTGACGACCACGCCCGGCGACCGCTACTTTCCCGAATGGCACCGAGACGACGTTCTGGCGGTCGTCGGCGGACCCACCGAACCGTACCACGTCCGAAACTGCTCGACCGACGAGCGCATTGCTGGAACGCAGCCGGTCGGTTTCGGAAATCGACTCGTCGAATCCGAACACATCACCTACGAATCGACCGACGGCACCGAAATCCACGCGATGGTGTTTCTTCCACCGGAATTCGAATCGGCCGACGACGAGTCCGTCCCATGCATCGTCCACCCACACGGCGGGCCAACCGCCCATGATGGCTACCAATTCGACTTCCGCGCCCAGTATTTTGCCGTGCAGGGCTACGCCGTCATCGAACCCAACTACCGCGGGTCGAGCGGGTTCGGGCGGGAATTCCGCGACGAGAACGACTTCGCGTGGGGAGACGGCGACTTGCAGGACGTCATCGCCGCCGCGGACGGCCTCGCGGACGCCTATCCGCAAGTCGATGGCGACCGTGCGGGCATCTTCGGCGGGAGCGGCGGCGGTCTGATGACGGTGAACGCGCTCGGCCACTCCGACCGGTTCGCCGCCGGTGCGGCCTTCTACGGCGTCTACGACTACGAGACGTTCATGGACGACACCGACGACGTCGGCTGGCAACTCATGAAACGCGAACTCGGTTATCCGGCGACGGATATCGAAAACTACCGCAATGCAAGCCCAATTCGCTCCGTTCCGAACATCGACGCACCTCTGCTCGTCCTTCACGGCGAGGAGGACCGCCGGGTACCAATCAGCCAATCCGAACAGTTGGTCGCCGAACTCGAAAAACACGGCAAGCAACACGAGTTCCAGCGCTATGACAGCGAACCGCACGGATTCACCCGGCAGGAAAACGTCTTCGACGCCTACTCGCGGGTCGCGGACCTGTTCGCCAAATATCTGCAGATAGACCCGGACGACGGGACGAGTCGGCCGCACCCGAAGCCATAGCTGATAGTTTCTATTTTCCTTCGAATTCTGCTTTACCATCGCCGAAGAACGAATCCAATCCACGCTCGAAATCCGCCGTCGTGGTCATTCGGGCAATGGAATCCGTTTCGGCGGCCATCTGGGCCGAGAGGTCCCGGCCCGGACTGCGGTTGAACAGGCGCTTGGTCGCGCCGTACGCTTTCGTCGGCCCGTCCGCGAGTTTCGTAGCGAGTTCGGCGAGACGCGCATCGAAGTCGGACGCAACTTCCGTTGCCAACCCCATCTCGACGGCCTCTTCCGCGCCAATTGGTTCGTCCAGCAAGGCGATTTCCTTCGCCCGCCGTAGCCCGACGATTTTCGGGAGGAAGAATGTCGAACCCGCGTCACCCGTCAACCCGACCCGCGGGTAGGCGAACTCCAGTCTAGCATCCTCCGTGAGCAGGACGATATCGCCCGACAAAGCCAGGCCGAATCCGCCACCCGCAGCCACGCCGTTCACGCCGTTCACGACGGGTTTTGGTGCGCGTGCGAGGTTTTCGATGGCTCGATGGAGCGACGACGCGATACTTCGAAGCGTCCGGCCGTCGCCCGAATCACCCGAAAGCAGCGACAAATCCGCGCCCGTGTTGAACACGCCGTCGGTTCCGGTGAGCACGATACACCGCGAATCGTCTTCGTACAGGTCGGCCGTGACCGTCCGCAACTCGCTGGCCATCGCGGGATTCATCGAGTTATGTGTCTCCGGGCGGTTCATCGTCACGCGCGCAACGCCGTCGGTTCGTTCGACGGTGAGGTATTCGAACTCTGCCATACGATGTCTGCGAGCGGGATGCCCAAAACGATACCGCGACATGCCGGGAATTGCGATTCGATTCCCGCCCCGAGACGGAAGGCTAAGAATTTAGTATCCCCCCTTGAGTAGCGTAGGAATATGGAGCGATTCGACGTTGTGATTGTGGGCGGGGGCCCCGCAGGGATGGCTGCCGGAGAACAAGCAGGAAAACACGGTGCGAGCGCCGTCGTCCTCGAAAAGGGCGTCCCACGCGAAGACCGCGACTTTCTCGGTCCGGACTCGACCGACGCCGCCGGAATGCTGGATTACTGGATCGACATCATGGACGAGGATTACCACGATATCCCCGACGAGGTTATCCTCCAAGTCCTCGACAGCGCGGATTTCATCGGCCCGAACGAAGCCGTCACACTCCGCGGGACGGGCATGGAAGCGACGTATCCCAACATGGGATTCACCTTCTTCCGCGCCCGAATGGACGACTGGCTACGAGAGCGCGTCGAGGACGCGGGCACGGAGTATCGCGTCGGCGTCGGTGTCAGAAAGGCTGAAACCGACCTCGAAGCGGAGTACCGTCACACCCTCCGCCTCGCCGACGGCGAGGACATCGAGGCGAAATATCTCATCCTCGCCGACGGACCACAGCGGCAGGTCACGCTCGGCACGCTCGACCAGTTCATGCCCGAGGGCAGTTCCATCAGCGACTACCTCAGCCCGCCGGAAGTGAACCACATCGCGTATCAGGAGTACCGCGAGTTCCCCGAAGAATTGTTCGAGAAATCCGCCATCAAGTTCTGGTGGGGCATCATCCCCGGCGAGACGGCCTACCCATGGGTCTTCCCGAACGACGGCACGGTGGCCCGCGTCGGCCTCACCATGCCCATCGGGATGACGCTGGACGAGGTTGAGGACCCCGACTCCTACGACCTCCTCCGCCCGGACGACGAGAGGATTCCCCGTCCGAACGAGTACATCCGCCGCCTCCTCGAACGCGAGTACGGCGACGAGTACGACATCGAGGAGGACTTCCCGCTCGTGGAAGACCGCGGAAAATCGAACGGGACCGAAACGTACCCCATCTCCTCGACGCGGCCAATCGAATCACCGGTCGGGGCCGGAATCGCGGTCGCTGGCGGCGCGATGGGTACCACCAGCGCGTTCCACGAAGGCGGCTACCACGTCGCGGTTCGGTCGGGTAAAATCGCCGGAAAGCTCGCCGCGACCGACGATATCGAATCGTACAACGACGAGTGGAAGGAGGCAATCGGCGACGAACTTCTGCGAAACATTGCCTTCGCCGATATCGTGGAGGAGTACGGCCCGGACGACTGGGACAAGTCGTTCTCGATGGTGAACAAACTCCTCAACGACGACGGCACCGGTATCGGAAAGCTCGATTCGTCGAGCCTCTCCTCCGGCGTTCGTGCCGGGAGGCTCATGGCTCAGTACAAGAAGACCAAGTTTGGCTATCGGAACGGGAAGTACGTGCAGGTCGCCGAAGACGAGTACACGTATTGACAAAATCCGGTACGTACTGACAGAATCCGATTACTCGTACCGATTTCCGAGTCCAAATATCCGTACTGATAACTGAACCCGAAACTCCTTATCCGGTCCTCGTCTATCCTCCGATGCGCACCTTAGTCCCCGCCCGAGTACTCCCACTTTGGGAGCGATGACCGAGCGGAGAACCCAGGTGTGCGACAGTTCAGTGAGTTTGGTGAACTCCTAACATCACCGCCCGTGAGTCGGGGCCAACTGGCTCGGAAGTCGGTCGCGGTTACTGACGCGACCCGCTTCGACGGTTCAGCCGTCAAAAGTTGGCGATATTCTCGCCCGCCCGGCACGAGGGTTTGCCAGCCGACTCGGCACGCCGCCATGGAATGAGGCTGGATGTTAGTGTTCCGGGCGACATTTCGCGTATCGAATAGATGGTTCTCTCGAACGATTTGACACCGTTACGGACCACTTCGAATTCGGTAGCGTGGAGGACCGAACCGATAGAAAACCGGATGACTAAAGCGGAGAATATCGAAACCGTTCCCCACTGATCCCTGCCGGAGCACGAGTAGTTTTGTCGTTGATTGTCCAATCAATCAGTAATGCAAGCCGATGAAATCAATCCGCAGGTGCAAGCGGCAGTCGAACGCCAAGACCGGTTTCAACTCCCACACAGTCGCCGCGGGCTGAAGCTTCTTCGTCTTATCACCCGGCCAGCAATGTGGATCCAGAACCGAAACCCGCCGAGCGTCGGTGCAACCGTGGACCGAACGATTCCCGGTCCCGAGGGCGAACTCGATGCCCGTCTCTATCTCCCCGACGCGAATGGGTCGTTCCCCACGGTCGTCTTCTTCCATGGCGGTGGGTTCGTTCTCGGGAGCATCGACACGCACGACCGGCTCTGTCGGCACCTTACGCGGGAGAGCGGGTTGGCCGTCCTCTCGGTTGAGTACCGACTCGCGCCTGAACATCCCTTCCCCGCGGCGGTCGAGGATGCCTACGCCGCCGTCGAGTGGGCGGCCGCGAATCCGGACGCTCTCCACGGAACCGGTGAAATCGCAGTCGCGGGCGACTCCGCTGGTGGGAACCTCGCCGCCGTCGCCGCTCTCATGGCCGTCGAACGTGACGGTCCGGAAATCGCCCACCAAGCGCTCGTCTACCCCGCCGTTGGTATCGAGGAGGACCAGCCGTCGATGCAGGAACACACCGGCATCGTCCTCAGCGAATCCGATCTGGAGTGGTACGACGGCTGTTACTACGAAAACGGGATTCACAAGCGGAACGCGTACGCCGACCCGACGAAGGCGGCCGACGTGTCAGGCGTCGCCCCAGCGACGGTCATCACCGCCGGATTCGACCCGCTCCGCGACGGCGGAAAGGCGTACGCCGAACAGCTCGTTCGGGACGGCGTCTCCACGCGCTATGAGAATTACGAGGACATGGTCCACGGATTCATGACGTTCCGCGAGGTGGACCGAGCACGCGAGGCGATTGGGACTGTCGCCGGGGACCTCTCGAACGCGTTCGGCGAGGATTGACGAACTGAAACGTATCGTGCGCCGATTCTCAGTCGGCCGCTTGCCCACCGTCGATGGGCAGCGTATGCCCGGTGATGTAGGATGCGTCCGAGGAACAGAGAAACGCCACTGCACCGGCCATCTCTTCCGGTTCGGCGATGCGGTCCATTGGCACGTCGCGCATCGCGGACGTATCGAAATCGGACCAAACCGTCCGAATTGCGGTTCGAATCAGCTTGATGGCCGTCCTGAGACGCTCCTGCATGGACATCGACGCCCAGCCATCAGGCCCACTCATCAAACCGGACTGAATGTTCGTCTTCGTCGGACCGGGCGCAATCGCGTTGACTACACGCCGCACGACGCGCGACGGCGCACGGTAGTGCGCCCGCGTGAGGTCTTCGTGAATGAAGTTCTCGTGAGCCGGGCGGGGGCTTTCTGGGCTGTCTTCGTCGTTCTGCGGTTGCAAAACCAGTACATCAGTTGCGTAGCGAACGAATCAAACGGATTCGAATTCTACTGTTTTCAACTGAATACTACTGATTCCTACTAAACCATACTGCCCAAATCCCTCTCAAAATCCTCCCTTCACCGTAACTCCCGGTTTTGCACGAATCGGAGGATGGCCTTCCCGACGCCATACCCAAGAAGCGACCCGACGACACCAAGAATACCAAATCCCACAGCCAGAGTCCACAGTGGGGCTTCGGCGTGTACTGACTGGCCGACGAGCAGACGCCCTCCAATGATGAGAGCGTACAGCACGCCAGGGGTGAGACCGACGGCGAGGCTGGCGGGGTAGCCGCCACCGCGGAACGTGCTCGCCGCGGAGACGAACGGTGGGGCGTAGAACAGCGCGATAGGCAGGAGCGTGTCGGCCAGTGTCGAACCACCGCCAAGCGTCACGACGATGAGAAGTGCGAGGACGATTCCCGCGTACCCCCCGACGAAAACCCACCAGTGTCGTTTGCTCCCCTCCGACCGTCCCCAGAGTTCCGAGACAGTTGCCATCCCGTCGGGATGCAACGGCAAGGAAAATAAACGTTCATCCGAAACGAGACGTTTCCACCCGAATCGAGAAACAGTTTTGCCGTGGGACTTCGAATCATTAACAAGCATGACATACAGTGACTCCGAGGTGTTATCTCGGGCGGAACTGCGTGCGATTCAGGACGAGCGACTGGCCGAAACGGTCGCCCACGCCTACGAGAACGTCCCGCACTACCGGGGCGTGCTGGACGAAGCAGGCATCTCGCCGAACGACATTGAGGGCGTCGAGGACATCTCAAAACTCCCGTTCACGACGAAGGAGGACTTCCGCGACAACTACCCAGACGGGATGTTCTCGGTCCCGCGCGGGGAGTTGGCGCGGATTCACGCTTCATCGGGGACGACGGGAAAGCCGAAAATCGTCGGCTACACGGACGCCGACCTCGGCATCTGGCGCGAGGTGATGGCTCGGTCGCTTTCCGCGGCGGGTGTCGAACCCGACCATGTCGTCCAGAACGCTTACGGCTACGGCCTGTTCACGGGTGGCCTCGGTTTCCACGACGGCGTCGAAGAACTCGGCGCGTGTGTCATTCCAGTAGGTGGTGGCAACACTGCTCGACAGATAGACATGCTTCAAGATTTGGAGAGCGACGTGCTCGCGTGCACGCCATCCTACTGTCTTTATCTCGCGGAAGCGATGGAAGAGCAGGGTATCGACCCGCATGACCTCCCGCTCAAAACCGTCATCATCGGCGCGGAACCGTTCACCGACCCCATGCGCGACGAAATAGAGGAGGCACTCGACGTGACCGCCGTGGACGTGTACGGGCTCTCGGAAATCATCGGACCGGGCGTCTCCATCGAGTGTGCCGAAGCGCAGGACGGCCAGCACATTTGGGAGGACCACTTCTATCCCGAAGTCGTTGACCCGAAGACGGGCGAACCGCTCCCCGAGGGTGAAGAGGGAGAACTCGTCATCACGAGTTTGACGAAGGAAGCCCTGCCCGTCCTCCGCTACCGAACCGGGGACATGACGACGCTGAACTACGAAGAGTGTGAATGTGGCCGGACGATGGTTCGCATGGGTAACGTCACGGGACGCGCCGACGACCTGCTCATCGTCCGCGGTGTGAACGTCTACCCGAGCCAGATCGAGGAAGTGATGGTCGATTTGGACGCCGTCGCGCCCCACTATCGCATCGACCTGACGCGGGACGGCCAACTCGACCAAATGAAAATCTCCGTCGAGTATCACGAGAGTTTCGAGGATTCGCCCACCGAACTCCGCGAGCGCATCGGGGACCGACTGCGCGAGATTCTCGATGTGAAACCCGACAAACTCGAAGTGGTCGAACCCGGCGCTATCGAGCGAACCGAAGTTGGGAAAGTGAAACGCGTGTACGACCACCGCTGACTGCCCACAAAACCGTCTTCCACATTTTGCCACAAGACCGTCTTCCACACTTCATCACGAGACTGGTATCCACACGACAAAACGAGATACGTCTCGGGAGTGGTTGGGCAAATTTTTGTATCGGCGTTTGAAACGGGGACTGACGATGCAGGTCAAGATGTTCAAAACGCCGACGTGTGGGCGATGCCCGAGCCAGATAGCCATCCTCGAAGAGCTGGACTCGAAGGGCGTTATCGAATTTGACGCGGAGAAGAACGTTATTGATGCGACCGAGAACTTGGATGAGGCAAACCAGTACTCCGTCCGATCGTTCCCGACGACAGTTCTTCTCGAAGACGAGGGCGATGTCGTCCAGCGGTTTGCTGGTGTAACTCCCGGCGAAAAAATCGAAGCAGTGCTGTAATCGACCCAACGAATTTCGTTCAGCGCCGGTTACTCATCTTTCACAGCCAGTTACGCAACAGCGAATCGCGTCCGTTCAGGCGCTCGACGCTCACGACGGTACCGTACGCCGAGGATCGAACGTCTTCCGTTGTCGAGCCGAAGACGAACTCCCGAAGTCTGTGTTTCTGCGGTGCCCCGAGGACTGTCACATCGTAGTACTGCGATTGGTCGATGATAGCCTCGGCGGTGTCGTCGGCCTCTAAAATCCACTCGTCTACTTCTTCGAACTCCCCCAGTCGTTCGCCCGCCGCAGTGACGTACTCCTCCGCATCCGCGCGAGCACGCTCGTCCCCGGATTTGGAAACGATGTGGAGCAGTTCGACCCATGCACCGTGTTTCTCAGCCAGACAGCGCGCCATATCGACAGCCAACCCGGAATGTGACCCGCCAGCGACCGGTACGAGGATAGAGGATACGTCGCGCGACGCGTGGGTCCCACCAACCGAAATGACATCACAGTTCACGCTGCGACCGACGCGCGTCGAGATGCTTGGCCCGAAGGATATCGGCAACAGGGATTCGGACTCGTCCACGACGACGACACCGGCGGAAAACTCCTCACACACGTCCCGAGCGATGGCCGGGACGGTCCGCCCAACGCGGGCCACTGCGTGTGTTTGTATTTCGACCGATGAATCCACCACCGTTCGAAGACTGTTCTGGGCTACCTCCCGGCGCTCGTCCAACACTCTCTCCGCGAGACCAAGCGGCGTCCCGGATGACCTGATGGCGGCGTTGACGAGAACCAGCGTGCCACCGTGAGCGTCGGCGAGCGCTGCCGCGAACGAAATCACCCGTTGGTCGTCCGCCCCGTCGGACAACACGACGACGTTCCGCCGTGATGGCTGCCCGCCACTCGTCGCGTACAGTAGCGATGGAGTCCACGGCATGGGACTCGTGTTCATACCACACGCGATTTGCTGAAACCGTATAAATCACACTATTATCCCCGCAGGCTCGGAATTTACAAATCGAAAGGCGATAAAATCCTTATTTTTGTTCGATGAACGTTTCGAATACCACCACTTCTAACGGTTTTCGAACAACATGTAAGCCCGTTTGAATTCATGATTATCAGATTGAAATTCAATCGAATGTGAAGAACGAGGAATACTAATCACATTCGTTCGACAGTTCGCTGGGAATTATCGGTGTGTCGGGGACTATGGCTTATACACTCGACCACGGAAGATTGCGACTTCCGCGAGCTCGTCACTGTCCGTTCCGTTCTCCGATTCGTTCCTCCCGTTCGCTTCCGTTCCATCTTTCTCGACACCGATATCGACTCGGTAGGAGCCTGTGCGGCGCGTCTCGTCTTCGCGCTCGGCAACCGCAACGAGCGTGTCACCGACCTCAGCTGCCGAAAGATACGAGATGTTCGTCTCCAGTGCGAGCGCCGTCTCGCCGTCGGAGTTCGACGCCGCCGCGAACGCCGCGTCCGCGAGCGAGTACACCACCCCGCCGTGAGGCGTCCCGTGGAAGTTGAGTAGTTCGTCTCGAATCGTTAGTTCGGTTCGGGCGTGACCCGATTCCAACGCCGTGAGTTCGATGCCGAGGGTCGCACAGAACGGGTCGCTCGCGATTTTCTCGCGTCTGTCGTCCGGGATATTCGCCATACGTCGGGTCGGTGCAGTAGTTACTTATATTCTTGCCGAGTGGGTTTCGACATGCCTTACAGCTACGAACCACACCACTTCGAGGACTTCGAAGAGGGCCAGACGTTCGAGAGCGTCGGCCGGACCGTCACCGAGTACGACTTCGTCCAGCACTCGGCGTTCACGGGCGACTGGACGGAACTCCACACCAACAAGGAGTACGCCGAGGACGAATACTTCGGCGAGCGCGTGGCCCATGGCCCGATGACGTTTTCGCTGGCCACCGGGTTCGTCTACCGCTGTGGCTTCCTCGAACGCACCGTCCTCGCGTTCCTCGGCATGAACTACATGGACATCCCCGCCCCCGTCTACATGGACGATACCATCTCGCTCGACATGGAAGTGACCGAGACGAAGGAGCTATCGAGCCGCGACGACGCCGGTCTCGTCACCATCGACACCACGATGACGAATCAGGAGGACTCCATCGTCTTCGAGGGCGATATGAAATTCCTCATCAAGACGCGAGACTGACGCGAAACGACGAAAGTCACACTGTATATTTCGGTCGGGGTCGCGTTTCGACCCCCGTCCTGTCCGAACATCCTTTATTTCCCCGAGTGAACAACCGGACATGGCTTCCGACGCGCTCGTGATCGCCGTCGTCCTCGTGACGTTCGGCTTGCTGTTTTTCAACCAGATTCGCGTCTACCCCCTCAGCCGGTCGTTGACGAGCGCGACGGGTGCGGTCGTCGTCCTCGCAATTGGGGCGATTTCCCCGGAGCAAGCGCTAGCGAGCGTGGACGCGAGCACACTCCTCCTGCTGTTCGGCATGCTCGCGCACGTCGAAGCGCTCTCGTTGAGTGGCTTTTACGGCTGGGCGGGGTCGTATCTCGTGGACTACACCGGCACGGCCCGGCGACTGACCGTCGGGACGCTCGTCCTCGCCGCCGTCCTCAGTACGTTCGCGCTCAACGACGCGACGGTGCTCCTGTTGACGCCGATTCTCGTGAAGGTGGTTCGGAACGCCGACGTCGACCCGATTCCGCCGCTCATCGCCGTCGTCCTCGGTGCGAACATCGGGAGCGTGGCGACGCCGCTCGGCAACCCACAAAACGCCTACATCCTGAATCAGAGCGGACTGACTTCGGTCGAGTTCGTTACTCACCTTGCCCCCGTCGCGTTCGTCTGTTTGCTCGTCGCGGCGCTCGTTCTCGTTCCGATCACGACTGCTGGAATTGCGCTTCCCGAGGTTCCCGTTCCCGACATCGATGAGGAGTGGGCGCTGTCGAGTCTCGCCTTTCTCCTCGCCACGTTCGTACTCCTCGTCCTGTTTCCCAACAGCGACCCCGGAATCATCGCCGCGTCGATGGGCATCCTCCACATCTCGTGGTTGCAGTTGTTCCGTCGCGTTCCCGGCGAGGACGTGCTGCACGGGATGGACTGGAGCATCATCGTTCTCTTTGTGGGTATCTTCATCCTCGTCGGCAGTCTGGAGGAAACAGCCGTAATGAGCATCGTCGGTGGATTCGGCGCAGGCTGGCGGTTCGCGGGACTCACGTTCGTCCTCTCGAACCTCATCAGCAACGTCCCCGCCGTCGTCCTGCTCTCGTCGGGCGTGTCGGGAGACGCGGGGTGGCTGGTCCTTTCGGCGGTCAGTACCCTCGCCGGAAACGCGACGCCCATCGCCAGCGCGGCCACGCTCATCGTGCTCCAGCAGGCCGCCCGGCGCGGTGTGGACATCTCCATCGGTCGGCTCCTGTTGGTCGGTCTTCCGGTGTCCATTCTCACGAGCGTGATTGCCGTCTTCCTCCTACACGCTGGTGTCTGAAAAAGAATGCAAAATCGAGCGCTACTTCAGCGCCACATCATCGAAGACGACCTGCTGCCCGCAGTCGAGGTACGCATCGTAGCCGATGCCACCCGAGGACCACGTCGAATCCGTCCCCGTGACGTGTGCGATGCGGTTACCGTCGGCGTCCCGAAGTGTCGCCATGTGATTTCCGCCCTCGCTCCAGTCCACGACGAGTTCGTACCACGAGCCTTGCGAGAGGGTGTAGCCCGTCGAATTCGAGGCGAGTCGATGGGTCACATCGTCCTCGTACCGGAACAGCATGAGGTCGGCGTTGGCGATGTCCACGCGGACGAAATACCGGTTTTTCGCGTCTTGAACACCATACGAAAGATTGGTGTCCGCCGCATCGCCATCGCCACGAAGCCAGTAGCTGACGGTGTCACCTGCCGAGGGATACGCCGGAAGCCCGTCCGTGCTCGTCATCTCGGTGGCCACATTTGCGATGGAGAGCGCGCCATCCCCGTTCCGGACCGGCGAGGAAACGACGCTCGCCCCGGATTCGCCTCTATCGAACGAATACGCGGAAAGGTTCCCATCTTCGAACTCATCAACCGTCGTGTTCAGGTTGTCCGGGCACGACGGTTTCCCACAGTTCGTCGTGCCGACCACGTTGTTCCGGCGAGTGACGTTGCCTGAATGGTCGAGCGAGATAGCGTCACCGGTCACGTCGAAGGAACTTCCCCGAACCTTGCTTCCGTCGCAGTACTGCAACAGGATGCCATCCCGGTCGGTTCCCGTCTGTTTCACACAGCAGGATTTGAAGACCGAATTCGGCCGTCCCACGGCACGGAGGGCGGCACTGCCCGGATACCCGCTTTCGGTGTGGTTGGCATCGCCGGTCACCTTGACGCCGGAGCAGACGACCGGTGCGGGCGTCGATTCCGGTCTCACGGCGTACATCGCCGCCACGTCGTCGGTATCGATTCGGATTTTCGTCTTTCGAATCCGGGTCGTTCCGCTTCCGACGGCGATAATTGCGCCATCGCTCGGCGCGTCGGCGACCTGCACCACGTTGCAGTTCTCAACCGTCGCGTCGTCGGCGAACAGCCAGATGCCGCGCATGTTCGTCGGGAAGTCCGGAGACGAATGGGGGTGGTCCACGACGACACAGCAATCCCGAACCGTGCCGCCCGCTCCAGCGAGGCGGACGTTCGCGATGTTGTTGTTCTTGTACAACCCGCCGTTCACCGTCACCGTCCCGGTGCTCTGTTTCGACTCGTACAGCCCGTTGTTCGGGAAACCCTCAATCCAGCAGTCCCGGAATTCGAGACTCCCTTTCATGTACTGGTGGACGAAACAACCGACCGCGCCGCTCCCGTCCGGTGCGCCATCGGGTGCGTGCAGACCCTCGATGAGTCCCGACCCGTCCTCGGTGAAGATGCCGAAAATGAACGGGCCTTTCGAGCCGTCGTGGACGCCGCGGTGGAGCACATCCCGAACCAGCAGGCCGTCGTCCACGTTGATTTGCATTCCCGGCGCTTCAGGCGCGTTGCCGACGCCGTGCCGGAGTCCTTCGTACTGGATGTTTGACGACCCGCTACCGCCGAGCGACAGCCACGACGCGCCGGGACTCGGGGTGGCGTCGTCCGGCGTGTCGAGGACGATGGTGGCACCCGCTTCGACGCCGACCATCCCAAAGTCGTGAAGCCCGTTTCCGTAGTTGTACGTGAACTCGGTAACGCGGAACGTCCCCTGCGGGAATTCCAATTTCGTGTTGCTTTCGAGGTGGTTTCCAAGGATGTCGTCTATCGGTTCCTCTCCTGTGGGGTCCATCCCGAGGTCATCCACGACATCGTAGGTGGTGTCGTACTGGAATCCATCAGCCGTCACGGTTTGGTCGGTTGGGGTCGTCTCCGCGTCGTGCGGTGTGGCCGTCGGAGTCGCCAGTCCGGTGAACGCACCAGTGGCGACCAGCGACCCTGTCGCGGCTTTTAGATACGTCCGCCGGTCGAACCTCGCGTTGCGTGTACCGCGGGTGTCGGGAGTATCGGATTTCTCGGACATCTTCAACAGAATGGGAAGAATAATCCATAAAATCTATCCGCGATTAAATTACTAAAAATATCATTCAGGACCGACTGTTGAGACGGTTGGATTGCATCCATCACTCTACTCCGATGGGCGACCCCGTGTCGTCCATCTTTTTCACCTCTCCAACGAACGTTCACACATGACGCTCGACGTACTCGCCGAGGAGGACGAGCCACGAATCATCGACACGCATGCCCACCAGCCAACCAAGGAATTCTTGGAGGACGCGGGTGGGAAGATGATGGAGGACGCGGCGAATAAATTCGGCGCGAAGATGGAAACCGACACATACGACTCGCTGGTCGAGGAGTACCACGAGGCCGGAATCGGACGGACGATTCTGCTCGGCTGGGATGCGGAGACGAACACTGGCAACCCGCCCGTGCCCAACGACTACGTCGCCGAAATTCGCGACGAATATGACGACTTCTTCATCGGCTTCGGCAGCGTGGACCCGCTGAAGGACGACTGCGTGGAGGAAGCCCACCGGGTCGTCGAAGACCTCGACCTCTCCGGGTTCAAGTTCCAGCAAATCGCACAGGGTTTCGACCCGAGCGACGCCCGAACACGAAGAACTGTTCTCGACCATCGAGGATTTGGGTGTGCCCTGCGTCTTCCACGGCGGCAACTCGACGCTCGGCGCGGGCGCACCCGGTGGCCGTGGCCTCAAAATCAAGTACGGTGACCCGATGATGATAGACGACCTCGCCGCCGAGCACCCCGACCTGCAAATCCTGCTCGCGCACCCCGCCTTCCCGTGGGAGAAAGAACAACTCGCCATCTGCCAGCAGAAGGGCAACGTCTACATGGACCTCTCCGGGTGGCTCCCGAAGTACATCGATGACCAAGTGCTCCACTACGCGAAAACGCTCCTGCAGGACAAGGTGATGTTCGGGACAGACTACCCGATGATTCGCCCGCAGAAATGGTTGAACCAGTTCGAGGAGTTGGACTTCCCGGATGACGTCCAGCGAAAAATCCTCTGGGAGAACGCGGAGGAGTTCCTCGACCTGTAGTCCAGCAGACCGATACCGACAGTTGAAGGCCACAATTCTATTTATTCCCTTCCGCGAATCAAACCTGCATGACGAAACGAGCGACCGAGGGGTGGGAATACCACACTATCAGGCCGCCACGGGGGAGTACGAAAAAGGAATCCATCGACCCCGTCAACGACCTGAACGACCTCGGTGAAGACGGCTGGGAGTTGGTGACGACCATCGAGTACGTCGGTGGGGGGACGAAGTATCTCGTCTTCAAACGCCCAACATGGGGGGATGACGACGAGTCCGATGAGTAAAAACGACACGGGAAACAACAGCGGTGAAATCAGCACCGCCAACACGATGCGCGAGCGGGCCGGTGAGAGTCGAATCAAGCTCTGGCTCGTTCTCGGCGCGAGACGACTCGTCGTGACGGGCGTGATGGCGCTGCTCTTTTTCATCGCCTTCGTCGTCGCCGGGACGTTTCTGTATCCGCCGTTGAAGTCGGCGATAGCGAAGAGTGACACCATCGAGACGATGTTCTCGACACTGCTCGGTGCGAACATCACCGCGACGACGCTCGTCGTCACCATCACCCAGTTGGTCATCTCACAGGAGAACGGCCCGCTCGGCGACCAACGGGGGCGAATGAGCGACGCCATGGACTTTCGAAACTTCGTCGGCGAGATGATTGGCCACACGACCCCATCCGACCCATCTCGATTCCTCTACGACATCATCGACACGACCGAACGGCGCGCGAACGAGGTCCGGGACGCAGTCAGCGAGGACGGAAACAGCGACTTGCTCGACGAACTCGACGAGTTCATCGACAGTCTCACGGGGAACGCCGATACGGTCAAAGAGGAACTTGACGGCGCGAAGTTCGGGACGTTCGATGTACTGTTCGCCGCGCTCGATTTCAACTACTCGTGGAAGATATTCCACGTCGAGCGGATGCGCGAGGAGTACGGCGAGGACCTCTCGGACGACCAACACCGGAAGTTCGAGCAGTTGAAAACCTCGCTATCGATGTTCGGCCCGGCACGCGAGCACATCAAGACGCTCTACTTCCAGTGGGCACTCATCGACCTCTCGCAGTTGATTCTGTACGCCGCGATTCCTGCATTGTTCGTGGCCGGAGCGATGCTCGCCTTCGTCGGAAGCGGGACGTTCACCGGCACGACCTTCGGGTTTTCGGACATCCTACTGGTCGTCTCGGCGGCGTTCACGGTGACGCTCATTCCGTTCATGCTCCTCGTCTCGTACATCCTCCGCATCGCAACGGTCGCAAAACGAACGCTGGCAATCGGCCCGCTCATCCTGAGGGATTCACAGCGATGACGGGGAACAACGAAGGAAGCGATTCACGTCGAGCGTTCCTTGGTGCGGCCGCCACGGCCGGACTCGTCGCGACGAGTGGCTGTTTGACCCTCTCTCCGAAAGCGAGCGTTTCGAAGGCGGGAGCGTCGAACGTCTTCAAAAAAGTCTCGGTGAGCGAACCGTGGGCCAGCGGTCGGGTGAGCGCGAGTGTGAGTCTCACCTCAGCGGCGACGACGAAGTACGGCGTTCGGAAACTCACCGTCATCAGTTCGAGCGGGAGCAAGTTCGACACCGGCACCGTCCAGAGCGGGCAAACCTCGAAGACGGTGTTCGTGCCGGTCGGAAAGTCAACCCTCTCAGCCGTCGATTACGACGGAAAAACGGTCGATTCGGTACGGCTGACCGTCAGCGGCAACAAGATTTTGTAGCGTTTCGGTCGGTGTCTCAGTCTGTCCGGCAGTGGAGGGTTATTGTCGGTCCCTGACGTAGGGAGTTCGGGGTGAATGAAATGGGGGAGTACGACATCGTCGTCGTCGGTGGGGGAACCGGAAACAAAGTCGCGCGTGCTGCCGCGAATCGCGGGCAGCGCGTAGCACTGATCGAACGCGGACCGCTCGGCGGGACGTGTGTGAATCGGGGTTGCAATCCGTCGAAGACGCTGATTCACCGGGCAGACGTGGCGGAAACGGTCAGGCATGCTGGCGAGTTCGGTATCGACGCCGACCTCGACCGTATCGATTTTCCGCGCATCGTCCGCGAGGTGACCGAGATGGGGGAGCAAAAATCCGACGAGATAGCACGCGCCATCGAAGCACGAGAAAACGTCACGCTGTATCGGGACGATGCCCGGTTCGTCGGCGAGCGAACCCTGCGTGTCGGTGACGAGGAAATCCGGGGGGACAAAATCTCGGTCGCCGTCGGAGCGCGCCCCGCGATTCCGCCAATCGATGGACTGGATGACGTGGACTATCTCACGAGCACTGACGCACTCCGACTCGACAGACGACCCGACCGACTGGTCGTCATCGGCGGCGGCTACATCGCCGCCGAACTCGGCTACTTCTACGAGGCACTCGGCACGGCCGTTACCATCATCGGCCGGAATGACGTGCTCGTCCCGGCCGAAGACCGCGAGGTTGCGGAGACGTTCACTGAAATCGCCCGCCGCCGTCACACGGTTCACGTCGGCTACGAAGCCACTGCGGTCACACAGGAAAACGGGCAGGTGACAGTCACAGCGACGTCGGACGATGGGGAGCCAATCGCAGTCACTGCCGATGAACTGCTCGTGGCGACCGGTCGCCGCCCGAACACCGACCGTCTCGATTCTGAGAAGGCTGGTATCCACCTCGACGAGCGAGGCTACATCGAGACGGACGAATTTCTGGAGACGAGTGCCGAGAACGTCTGGGCACACGGAGACTGCATCCGAGCCTACCAGTTCAAACACGCCGCCGACCACGAGGTGACGTACGTCATCAAAAACGCCCTCGACGGCGAGCGTGAAGCGGTCGATTACACCGGGATGGGCCACGCCGTCTTCACATCGCCGCAAGTTGCTGGTACGGGGAAGACCGAGGAGGAATTGGTGGCAAACGGGCGGGAGTACGCCGTCGGGCGGTGTGCCTACCGCGACACGGTGATGGGAAACGCGCTCAAGGACCGGGATGGGTTCGTCAAGGTGCTCGCCGCGCCTGATGGGGAGATTTTGGGCTGTCACATCGTCGGGCCGGACGCCTCGACGCTGATTCACGAAGTCCTCCTCGCGCTTTCGAGCGGGTCGGGAACTGTGAATGATGTGACCGGGACGATTCACATCCATCCGGCGCTGAGTAAGGTCGTGTTGCGGGCGTTCGAGGACGTGGAGTTACCGTAACGAGTCCCACGAACATGTTCGAGCGAACTTGAATGGTGGTTCCCGCCCTCCATCCGGTATGGAACGAACCCGTATCACCGCCGTTTTCGCGCTGGTCGTCACGGACACAATCGTCTTCCTGCTGGCGGCGGCCACTCACCTTGATGTACGGATTCCGGTGGGCGTGGGCGTCATCGCAGAACCGCGGATTCTCGACGCCGCCCTCGTCGAAGGAACCGTCGCGCTCGCGTTTCTCGGAAGCGCCTACGCGATACGCGCTCGTAGGAACTGGGCGTGGACGGTGACGGTGACCGCCCACGTCGTCGGAATCGGCGGTATCCTCGTCGGAATCGGCGCGCTGGCCGCCGGTCTCGGTCCGGTTACCGCCAGCAACGCCATCTACCACCGCACGATGCTCGTGGTGTTACTCGTGGGACTGTTCGTGTTGTGGACGTCCACGGTACGGTCGAGGTTCGAACGACATACCGCACTGTGAGCCGTACCGCCACGCCAACATGGCCGCCCCGAGATACGACTAAGTCAACGGTGAACGAGAAGCCACCATGCCCAAAGCCCGCGTGAAGTTCAAACCGCCCGGAACCCGGCCGTTCGACCTGTTTGGGTTCACTGCCGACCATCCGGACGACGAGTTTCGAATCCTGAGCAACTACCCGACGGACGAGGGACTGTACGTGATTCTGGAGTCGACGATGGAAAATCCGGAAGCCGTCGTCGATCTCTTCGAACGGAGTCCCATGTCCTACGAGGTGCTCCACGCCGACGAGCACACGGTCCTGATTCAGTACTTCCTGCCGTTCGTCCCACCGCCGCTCCGTGCAGTCTTTTCGTCGGGGAACTTGCCACAGTTCCCGCTCCTCGTGCAGGACGGGTGGATACTCACGGACTTGACGACGACACAGGGGCGACTGTCGGACTTCAGGGACGAGTTGGAAGCCACCGGCTTCACCTTCGAAGTGGTCTCGGTCACACAATCAATGGACCCGACCGACCTGCTGACGGACCGACAACGGCGGTTCATGGCCGAAGCACTCAAACGGGGCTACTACGATACCCCGCGTGGCTGTTCGCTCACCGACCTCGCGGCCGCGTTGGATGTGAGCAAATCGACGGCGAGCGTCGTTCTCCACCGTGCAGAAGAGACGGTTATCAAGGAGTTTTTCGCCGAATCGACCGATTGAACTATCTATGACGTATCCCGTTGGGCGACACTTTGTACCTGTGGGGTGGGCGCGGTCAACGTCTTCTGCGGCGTTGGTTCTGTGCATTCTTCTTCGCTACCGAATCGGATCGATGTTCCGAGAACGTCCGGCGACTCCAGTTCCTCGATAGCTATCGAATCGAGGACTCGGTCACCGAGCGTCTCTGGGAGGGCAGATACGTCGTACGCCTCGTTTATCGTCGGGGCGTTGAGGGTACGGCGGACCACACTTCCATCCCGGAACGTATATGAGACCAGCCAGGTGGACATGTGAATTCAATACTCTATTCCACAACCTCCGGTGAAAGCTTTGTGGTCATCTCCTCACGAATAAAGTTAAAATATTTGAACAAGGAAAATCGGAATTAAACCGGGGCTGGCTCGAACGCATTTCACCGCAGGCGAGCGGGTGACAAGCGTCGTAGCCGCCGGAAGGATTTCACCCGGCAATAGCGACGATACTGAATCAAGATTCCGGACCCGACGAGGAGAAGCCACAACAGTTCGCTGGACCCGAGCGTCGTCCACACGTTGGCCTGAAACACGGGCAAGATGTCCCCCCAGTGGCGTGCGAGTTGCTGGAGGATGGTCGCACCGAGAAGACTCGTCACGACAGTCAAGAACGGGAGATAGAACTGCCAGACGAGGACACCCACGACGCCAGCAACTATGATTGACCCGACAACAGGGCTGACTATCCCTGTCAGTATCGGAATGGATACCGCTCCCGGACCACCGCCGGAACCGAGCGACGTGTAGGCGACTGACGCGGCGGCGACGACACAGACGCCGACGATGGCAAATCGCTGTGCGGAGCGGGCCAACCGACTACCGATGAACCCACCGATGAGAACACCGACCAACGAGACGAGTAACAAGTTGTGTGGTGGGACACCGAATCCGGGGGCGAGCGTTCGCGCGGCGAAACTACCGAACAGGGCACCGCCGAGACCGCCGACGAGCGACGTGAGTTGCGTCACGAACGAGTAGCCGAAGTACGTGAACGCGAGACCCACGACGATTGCCAGCATCACGGCGACGGTCGTGAAGAAATCAGGGACCATCTGTTTTCGTGTTATGCTCGGTCTGCGTTCCATTAAATCACTCGGTGAACAATCCGCCGAAACGTGATTGATTCAATGGACGATTCGACCGAAGTTCGGCGGGTGTTCACGACACCGGGACGGTTATCGAGTTCCACGACGAGTTTCCGACCGTCGTCCCCAACTCGACGCGAACGGAGTTCGATGGGGTGAGTCACACTGGCCCCGACGATGAAGGCGACCCAAAACGAGTCGCGGAAGATGGTGACTGACCCGGAAAGAAAAACGGTGAGTCTCCCTATCTCGACGCCGAATCGAGCAGATGATGTTCGAGGAATTCACCTTCGCGCTCCACGACTTCTTCGAACAGGTCGCCGAAGAACGCCCCGAAGTGGTCGGTGTTGTAGGCGACCCAGTTCACGTCGCGGAGTTTCGACACCGTCGCGTCGATGGCGCTCTTCGGGGCGAGTTGGTCTTCGGTTCCCTCCACGACGAACGCCGGACAGTCCACCGTGGCGGCGTACTTGATGGGGCGGTAACGTCCCGTCTGAAGGATGACCCGCGCGGCACAGCGATTCCAGTTTTCCCGTTCCTCGGCTCCCCACTCGTCCGGGAGCATCGCGAGGTGACCCTCTTTCGAGCCGGGCGGTGGGAGTGCCACCACTTCGCCAGCGTCAGCATCGCCGACGATTGGAATGTAGTACGGGTCACGTCGCGTGTACTTCCGGGCGAGGTCGGTGACCGCGGCCGACGACATGCGGAAACCGTACCCCGGTCCCTGCTGACCGACAACGTATCGGACGGTTCGAATCCCGTCGTAAATCGGCATCTGTCCGACGTAGGCAGTAGCGTTCTCGCGTGCAGCGGTGATGAGCGCCTCGCCGCCGCCGAACGAAAATCCCCAGACGCCGAGGTGGTCGCCGTCGATATCGTCCATCCGCCGGACGTGTGAAATCGCGGCTTTCCAGTCGTCGAGTTGCGCGAACGGGTCCACGACGTTTCGCGGCAACCCGTCGCTAGCGCCGAGCGACCGGAAATCGAACGTCAACACGGCCAATCCGTGTTCCGCGAATCGCTCGGCGATGTCGGGAAGGCGCATCTCCTGTGTCAACCCGAATCCGTGACCCATCACCACAATTGGCGGGGTTCCGGTAGCGGATGTGGACGCCGGAGCGGACTCGTTTGGGCGGTACAGCCACGCAGCACAGCGTGTCCCGTGGCTCTCGAAATCAGCTGATTCGCGTCGAATCGTTTCGGTTCTGGCCATGGTCTCTCACTCGAACGTTCCTCGGAGTGCCTCCCCGGCGCGTCGGCGCACGTCCTCCGCCGCTTCGACGCCGGGGAATGGGTCCACGAGGCGGCGCATGTTGGCGAAGTCGTGAATCATATCGTCGTAGTTGGTGTGTTGGACGGAAACCCCGGCGTTTTCGAGCGCTTCAGCGTAGGCATACCCCTCGTCACGGAGCGGGCCGTATCCGCAGGTGACCAAGGTCGTCGGTGGCAGTTCCGCGAGAACCTCCTCGGTTGCACGAAGCGGGGATGCACGCGGATTCGCGCCGTCGATGTCGTCCCGGAGGTAGTGGTTCCAGAACCACACCATCCCGCGAGTGGTCAGCCAGAGGCCGTCAGCGTTCTCCTCGTACGATTTCGTGTCGTAGGAATGGTCGGTAACGGGATACAACAATACCTGATGCTCGATTTCGGGTGCATCGACTTCTTTCTCGACGGCCATCTGCGCGACGACGGCTGCCAGATTGCCGCCCGCACTCTCGCCGACGACGGCGATTCCTTCACCCGCACCGATTTCGTCCGCGTTTTCGGCCACCCACTTCGTCGCGAGATACGCGTCCTCAATGGCCCCCGGGAAAGGATGTTCCGGACCGCATCGGTAGTCCACGGAGACGACGACGCAATTCCCTTCGTTTGCGAGTGACCGCGCGACGCCGTCGTGGGTGTCGAGGTCACCGACGACCCAGCCGCCACCGTGGAAGTAGACCGCGGCAGGGAGCGATTCATCGGGGGATGGGTCGTAGATTCGCACGCGAATGTCCCGTGCGTAGGCCGGAATCTTCCGCTCGTCCACCGACGCGACCGATTCGGGTTCGACATCAGGAGTGAACAGCCCACCGAGCAGTGCGCGAGCCTGTTCAGGTGAGAGGTGGGTCAAATCGGGTGCGCCTTCCTCAACCAGTTTGTCGAGCAGTGCCTGTGCATCGGAATCGAGGTTTTGAGCGCGTCGCTCGTCGGTTGCTGTACTCATCGAACGCCATATGCTATCTATGTGCATAATTTCGTTGGCCAAAACGGGCGGCTGGTGAAGATGATAGTATCTCTACTTGAATTCGCTACAGGAAATCCTCATACTACCATCGAGCGTACCAATAGACGACGATACAGATGAGCAATTACGAACTACCGCCGCTCCCGTATGACTACGACGCACTCGAACCGCACGTCTCCGAACAAGTATTGACGTGGCATCATGATACCCACCATCAGGGCTACGTCAACGGATGGAACAGCGCCGAAGAGACCCTCGCGGCAAACCGCGATGCAGGCGACTATTCGTCGTCCGCGGGTGCCATTCGGAACGTCACCCACAACGGCAGTGGACACGTCCTCCACGACCTGTTCTGGCAGTCGATGAGTCCCGAGGGCGGCGATGCGCCCACGGGCGCGCTCGCCGACCGCATCGAAGCGGACTTCGGTTCCTACGAAGCGTGGAAAGGTGAATTCGAGGCTGCCGCCTCCGCCGCGGGTGGCTGGGCACTTCTCGTCTACGACTCCTTCAGCAACCAACTGCGAAACGTCGTCGTTGACAAGCACGACCAAGGCGCACTTTGGGGCAGCCACCCGATTCTCTCCCTCGACGTGTGGGAGCACTCGTACTACTACGACTACGGTCCCGCACGCGGTGACTTCGTCGAGGCCTTCTTCGAAGTCGTCGATTGGGAGGAACCCACCGACCGCTACGAACAGGCCGTCGAACTGTTCGAGTAACGCCAGCGAATAACGAGGTATTTTACCCTTCTCACGAGCGATACGGGGACGAGCATCCCTACTATCGAACGTTTCGAACGTATGTGGGGAATCTATGGACGGAAACCCGACATCGTGAGGGCGCACCCTGACCGGTTACTTCCCCTCTGCATCCCCTGCGGAACCGCCGTCTGCTGCGGCGCGCATCTCAGCACCGGACTGTTCTTTTAGCTCGTCGTTCGGAAGTGCAAACGAGACGAGCAGGCTCATTCCAAGAACGATGATGCCGACGACGATGAGTCCGGCCACCTCGTAGTCGATACGATGGGTTTCGTCCGGAACAGAAACGTCGAGAAAAATCTGGACAAAGGCCAGCGCGGGCGCTCCGAGGGGAAGACGGATGACGACTGACGACGGGGACCTCGGATTCGTCCGTGACGACGCCTACCGTCTCATCGACCGGTCGTTGGTCGAGTGAAACACAGGATTTCGTTTTTACTACACGAAGCTCGATACCCTGACGTGAAATTTCTTGAAACGGAGGCGGTACGCTGCTGTACAGGATTTCACAAAAACTCGACAATCGAATTTTATTTTCCCAGCCCAACCATTTATTTTTCTTCAGATAGTTACTTATGCAAACGCCGTTGATTCAAATATGGATTCATGAGAGATACTCCATCCACGAATCGCACCAACCGACGAACACTCCTAAAAACCGGCGCAGTCGGGCTAACGACCCTCGTCGCCGGTTCCGGGTTCGCCAGTGCCGAGATTTCCTCGTCAGGCAAAGCTCCCCGCGGAAGCGATGTTCACATCGCAAAAGCGCCGAAAGGAGGGACCATCTCCGAGGAACAGCGCCACACAGTCCGAAAGCGTGCCCTTAGAGACTACGAACACAAAAACGGCCGCTCGTTGGATGCCATTCCGGCGGACAAACACGAGGATTCTCCAGGAAGCGTCGTCGCCTACGCTTTCGGTTTCGACGCGAACGGATGCGCTCACGCGTACGCCGGTCTCGCCGACGAAGAAATCACACGTCCGAAAGCGCAGTCGGGCCGCGCCGAAGCGCTGATTCATCATCGGTTTACCCAGCGCACGGCCGAACTCGCCTCGGACATCAAGGCCTCGGAGCAGGCGACCACAATGTCAAATCAGACGATTACCAGCGCGGAAAACATGACCCAGTTCGCCAAGCACAAGCTCGAATACGCTCTCGACCCCTACGGCGTGGCTGGAATGACGAACTACTGGTACACAAGCACGAAGCAAGACGACAAGGAGGCACACGCATTCCACACGCCCGCTGGCTTCGAGCCGGGAACGAGCGCCTTCAACTCCGACTACCAGAACGCGTGGGGACGCGTCCAACACCGATGGGACGACGGTGAGATGAATGCGGACGTCGATTACGGACAGTGGGAACCGTACGGAACGAAGAGCGGGTCCACGTCAACGGGCTATTCGATAAGCGTGAGCTTCGGGTACCAAACGGCCTCCGTTACGGCCGGACTCTCGTGGACGTACACCCAACCGAACGTCGAAGTCGTGGACGAGTCCTCGGCGTACAACGAGTACAACCAATGGCAGTTGAAGGTTAACGCCGATTGGGGCGACGATACACGCACGAACTTCGTCGGGTTCAAACCGTCGAGTCTGGTCACGATCGACAACTGGGAACCGTCGATGGGGGAAAAACAGATCGCCAAACAGGAGGTCTCGGCACGGTTCGATAACGGCGTGGACCATTTCAAACGGCTGTACACGTGGTACGGCCCCACGCTGTACCCCGCCTGAGCGCACGGAAAGCAGTCAGTATCGACGCCATCGGCCCTATTTTTCGAATCGGCGTTTCGGTTTTGAGTCCGGTATCTCTGTCACAGATGTCTGTCCGTGAGATTCATAGCAGTCGTTGTGGAGTGTGAGACGCCTCCGAGCGGCAATTTAGTTCATTCATAACTGCAACGGGCCCGTTGCCAATTTTGTAGAGCGACATAGGGTTTAACGGTTTGAGATGAGACGGCCAAGCTGTACTGAAAAGAGAACTAAAACAACAATTCCTCCCGAAATCGACCTTCCTACATCACCCCGTTCTCACTCGAATTCTGGCTCTCGACCTTCCAAAAACGCCGACACGCCCTCCATGTGGGCGGGCATGTCGTAGGCCTGTGACTGAATCATCGTCTCGTAGTCTAGCGCTTCACGCCAGTCCTTGCCCAAATTCTCGTGGAGGGCTTGTTTGCCGAGCGCGATGGTGTGCGTCGGTTGGTCGGCCAGTTGGCTCGTCAACTCCTCAACTCGGATATCGAGTTGTTCCTCGGAGACGGCGTCGTTCACGATGTCCAGTTCTGCCGCCTCATCCGCCGAAATCAGTTGCCCGGTAAACGCGAGTTCCTTCGCCTTTCGCAGGCCGACGAGTCGTGGGAGGATGAACGTACCACCCATGTCAGGGATGAGACCCACGTTGATGAACGACGCCGCGAATCGCGCGTCTTCAGCAGCGTAGGCGAAGTCCGCCGCCGTGACGAGTGCCATCCCCGCACCGACCGCGTCACCGTTGACCTTCGCCACGACCGGAACCGGCGCGGAGAGCACTTCCTCCACCACGCGCGACAGCGTGTCGCGGACGCGCTCGTAGGCTTCTCTGACGTTTTCCTCGCGTTCGGCCATCGACTGGATGTCGCCGCCCGCGCTGAACGCCTTGCCTTCGCCGGTCAGAACAACCGCGTCGTGTACTTTCGGGTCGCTTTCGGCGAGGATTTCGGCGAGTTCGCCCGCCGCCTCGGGCGTGAAGGCGTTTCGAACCTCGGGGCGGTCAAACGTTATCGTCCGAATGCCGTCGTCGTCGGAAACGTGCATACTGGAGAGGGTCGCCCCACGCACATTTAATTACCTCCCGTGTGCAGTCGTGGTATGGATATCGAAGCGTTCTTCGAAGGAATGCCGTTCGCCGACCTTCTCGGGATCGAAGTGACGGAAGCGGCGGATGGACACGCCGAGGGGCGACTCGAAATACGCGAGGAACTGTCGTGGAATCAGGACCGCCTCATGGCCCACGGCGGCGTCACGTTCACCCTCGCGGACACGGTCGGCGGCGCGGCGCTAGTGTCGCTCAACGACCAACCAGTCCCGACCATCGACATGCGAATCGACTACCTCAGCGCCGGAACGGGCGACCTCCACGCTGAAGCCGACGTGGTGCGAAACGGGAGCGACGTTGGAACCGTCGATGTGAACGTCTACGACGAGGACGACGAACACATTGCACAAGCGCGTGGCGTCTACAAAACGGGGTAAGACGATGAAACGATGTCACTCCGCTCTCATTACGTTGCTCGCGCTGGTCGTCGTGATTACAGTCGTCACCATCCGACGAAAAGATTCCAATCCGGAACTCGAACCGCCGTTCTGACGACCGCATTGACCACACCGAGCGACGTATTTTCCCGCTATCTTGTCGGTATTTGGTCATAATCTTTTATCCACTGGCAGTGTCAGTATCTGGGGAATGGGAACTTCTGATTCGCCTGCACTCGATGCACCCACTCTTCGTGTCTCAGCTGGGGCGGGACATGAGGAAGCGGAGTTAGTGCTCGACGATGCACGCGACACGGCGGAAACGGTCGCAGTTGTGGACGTCGGCCCGGTTGGAATCGAGGAGCTAACACCGCTCGCAGCGGTTACGAACGACGGAACGACGGCCTTTCATGCGAACTGTACGCCCGGACATGCCCGGACGCTCGTCAAAGCGCTGGAGGACGGGACGGTCGTCGAGGAGGGCGCACACGCCGTCGTCACACACGACGAGGAAGAAACGGAACTGCCACTCCCCGACGACGGGCCACTTGCAGTCGGTCGTCGGAACGTGCTCGGACGCTGTGGATGGACGGACCCGACGAGAGCCGGCGGTTACGACAGATTCGTCGCCGAGGAAGCGGCGGACGCCCCAGAGGCTGTTCTCGCACAAATCGAGACGCTCGGCTTGCTCGGTCGGGGACGCGGCGACGCCCGGATGGACGAACCGATAGCCGAGGAATGGAATATCGCCCGTGAAACCGACGGTGAGCCAGTCGTCATCGTGAACGGCGGCGAAACTGACGACCGAAACGGGACCGACCGACTCCTGTTGGAAGCCGACCCAATAGCGGTTCTCGATGGAGCGACGGCAGTCGCGCACATCGTCGGCGCGGAGGACATCGTCGTCTACGTCCCTGAATCTGCACCCGGTACCCGCGAATGCGTTCGGGACGCGATGGCGGCGTTTTCCGAAACGGATGCGGGCGAGGACGTGACGATTCGGACGTTTGCCGGACCGGACATGTACATGGCGGCAGAGCCGACGATGGCCCTCGAAGCGCTGGAGGGCAACGACCGACTGGAAGCCCGTCTTCGACCGCCGTCACCCGGTGAATACGGGTTGTACGGACGGCCGACTATCATCCACACGCCGCGCACGTTCGCGCAAGTACGACGCGCACTGCGCTCGCCCGACGCCTTCGATTCTGACGATGCGGACCCCGGAACCCGACTCATGACGGTGACAGGCGACGTGGTTGCCCCCGCGACACTCGAACTCTCGACCGGTGGAAGTCTGGAGACGGTTCGGGACGCAGTGTCGCTGGACAGCAAGTTCAAGATGGCCTGCGTCGGTGGCCAGTTCGGCGGCGTCACGCGCTCGCTCGACCACACACCAAGCGCCCCGTCGATAACCGGTGCACACCTCGGAACGGACGGCGTAGTCGAGCTGTTCGACCAATCCCGTTGTGCAGTCGCAACGGCCGGCTCACGAGCGAAGTTCGCAGAGGAAGCAAACTGTGGGCGCTGTGTCCCGTGCCGTGAGGGGTCGAAACAGTTGACGAGCCTCATGCGGGACATCTACGCCGGCGACTTCAAGGACGACATGCTCCGCGAACTCGGCCGCACGATGCAAGAGACGAGCATCTGTGAGTTCGGCAGGGCCGCATCACGGCCAGTGACGACCGCAATGGACGAGTTCGAAATGGAGTTCCGCGCACACGCCGAAGGGCGATGCCCAAGCGGTGCATGTAGCGAAACGCAATAACAGAGCCGAACGCATACCGACGTATCCTTTCTCGACCGTCGTTGGACTCCAGCGGCCAGCAAAGGCATACCGTCGATAAACAGTATGTTGCGATACCGTATTGGGAACCAATCGTTTTCCAATCGAGCGTCTCAGCCACAGGAATTTAGCGTCCTGTCGCGTAGCAGAGCACATGCATTCAGGGGTCATCATTGCCGGAGGTCATTCGACCCGATTCGGGGACTCGGACAAAGCAGTCACACACCTCTCCGGGGTGCCGATGATTCGTCGCGTCGCGGACCGAATCAAGGACGTAATCGACGAACTCGTCGTCAACTGCCGGGAAGACCAGCGTTCGGGTATCGACGACGCGCTGTCGGGCTACCCATTGCCCATCGAATTCGCCATCGACACCGACCCCGACAGTGGACCGATGGCCGGAATTCGGACCGGACTCACAATCTGTAAGCACGAGTACGCTGTCCTCGTCGCCTGTGATATGCCGTTCGTGGACCCCGAACTCATCGCCTACCTCCTGAATCGAGTGGAGGGCTACGACGCCGCAGTACCCCACCTCGACGGCTGGTTGCAGACAACTCACGCCGTTTACCGGACGAAACCGATGGTACGCGCTTGCGACAACGCACTCGACCGAGGCGAACGGCGAACCGTCGAACCGCTGTCCGAACTGGAGTACGTCGTGGTCGAGGAAGACGTTCTCCGTGACCACGGCTCGTTGACCTCATTCGAGAACCTCAACACGCGCGAGGAGTTCGAGCGCGCCGCCGTACGGCTCGACAGAGCCGAACGTTTATAGCTGAAGACGCGGCCACATCCGTCATCGGCTGACGAACGCCGTGGAGCGGCTCGCGGGAGTACGGCACACCGCTTCACGTCCGGCCGTGCCGTCTGTTCGCCACGTCTGACTCCTTGCACTATGATATCCGGAAAACGGCGCGTTATTTCGAACTGCTGGCTTCCGAACGCGAGTCGGCATTCTCCAGTATCGATAGCGGAATCAACACGAGGAGAAAAAAGCCGACTACGTAGCCCAAGAGAGCGAATCCGTCGGGAAGTGTGTGCGCTTGGGAAATACAGAGATAGCCGAGAACGAGGAGGAGCGGTTCCGGCCGTGACGGGATTTCGAGCGCTGACACGATGTGAAAAAATCAGGGAAGAAGACAAGTATATTGTGTCGAGAAATAGGCATATTCACACGAACATCTGCGAGAACAGCGACCGCTCGGCGCGGTGGAGTCGCTCTAGAAAGGCCGACTTGCTGATGCCTAACTCGTCGGCGACATCGCTTGCAGTCGTTTCGCGCGGGACGCTGAAGTATCCCGCTTCCAGCGCGGTGCGGAGGGCGCGTTCTTGCGCCGGAGTGACGTCCCACTGCTTGGCCACGGCGTTCTCGTCCTCGGACCCGAGTTGGTGAACGCGTTCGAGTCGCATGCCAACCGTCTCGCCCGCCGCTTCGAGGACGCCTTGGAGCACGTCGTGCCCCACGACGGCACCCGTGAACTTCGCGTTCCCCTCGTGGTAGCGAAGCGACTCAGCCATGAATCCGACGTTGGTGAGTTCGTGAACCACGCAAGCGTGTTTCGAGAGGCAGCGAAAGTTCTGTCTGCCGTCCATCGTGGTGACGTGCAGATACCGGATTCTGTCGTCCTCATCGAGGACATCGGCGAGACCATCGTTTTCGGTCGGGGCGCTGAATCGAAGGAGCGTATAGCCGTCGTCGCGGTGCTGTGGCGGTTGGCAGTCGATGCGAGCCTCCGCTTTGCGTGATGCCTCGGCAAGCGGACAGTCGTCGCCCGTCACGGTGAATTCGACGACGAGGCATTCCTCAATCATGCCATGTGTGTAATCGCCACGGGTATTTAAAACCCGCCTATGGACGGGTAAATTGGTTTGGGTCGGGGTCAATAAGTATCGACTATGGACATAGAGACCGTCAAGGAGCGTGCCGGTCCTCGGCAATTTAGTCCGAAGGACGACATGCCCGAGGAGTATCGGAAGGCCGCAACCCGGATGATTCAGTTCCACGCGAACTCGGAAATCATGGGCGCGTACCTCGAACGCCCGTTCATCCGGCAGGCCCCGAGCCTCGACCGAAAACTGGCGTTCAGCGCGAAAGTACAGGACGAAATCGGCCACGGTCAACTGCTCTACCGGGCTGCCGAATCGCTCGGCATCAAGACCCGTGACCAGATGCTGGACGAGTTGGCGAACGGCGAGGGCAAGTTCCTCAACTGCTTCCACTACCCGATGGAGAACTGGTGGGAGACGCCGATGATCGGCTTTTTCGTTGACGGTGCCGCGATGCGCCGACAGGCGACCCTGAAGCGCACGAGCTGGGAACCGTACGCACACGCGATGGACAAGGTCTGTTTCGAGGAGGGCTTCCACGTCAAACACGGCGAGGACATCATGCGCGAACTGTCGATGGGGTCCAAAAAGGAACAGGAACTCATGCAGGACGCCTTCGAAGAATGGTGGCCGCGTATCATCCAGTTCTTCGGCCCGACGAACGACAAGAGTACCCACCACGATTTCTCGGCTCAAGTCGGGTTGAAGACGATGACGAACGACGAACTCCGCAGCGCCTTCCTCACGGCCTACATCCCGAAGGCGAAGAAGTACGGGTTGGAAATTCCGGACGAGCCGCGCATCGAGTACGACGAGGAGACGGGCACGTACGAGGTCCGTGAAGACGACCTCGACTGGGACGAGTTCTTCCAGATAGCCAAGAACAGCTACGAACCCGGCGTTGGCCAAATAAACACCCGTAAGGCCGCACAGGACGCGTCCGAATGGGTCCGTGACGTGCTGGACGACTGGGAATCGAGCGGTTCGAACACGCCGGTGGCGGCTGATTAAGATGATTTGGGAAGTGTTCCGACAAGAAGAAGCTGGCAAGTATCACACCCACTGCGGAAACGTCCACGCGCCCGACCGCGACATGGCACTCATGTTCGCCCAGATTCAACACGGGCGGCGCAAGCCGACCAACAGCCTCTGGGTCGTCCCGAAGGACGAAATCGGCGAAGTCGATGCCGACGAGACGACGTTCGGCGGCACGACGAACAAATCCTACCGCTGGGTGATGGCGTACAACAACATCGACTCCAGTTTCGCCAAGGAGATCGAGGACTCCGAGAGCGAACAGGAGAAGGCCGAGAAACAGCGAGGTGAGGCATAATGTCCGCACAACTCGCCGGTCCCGAGGAACTGAGCGACGACGAGCAGGCTGCCGTCGAATCCCTGCTCCGCCGACTCGCGGACGACGAACTCGTCCTCGCCGAGCGCTACACCGAATGGCAGGTTCGTTCTCCCACACTGGAGTCCGACCTCGCAATCTCGAACATCGCACAGGACGAACTGGGTCACGCCCGCCTCTGGTACGACTTGCTGGAAGACTTCGGCTACACGGAATCCGAACTCATCTTCGAGCGCGACCCGGCGGACTTCCGCCACTCGACGCTCGTCGAAGGACCGTTCGAAACCGGCGACTGGGCCGACGCCGTCGTGCGCGGCTATCTCTACGACGTGGCCGAGGAACTGCGACTCTCCGCCCTCGAAGATACGTCCTACCCGCGTATCGCGGACCGTGTGGCGAAGATCCTGAGCGAGGAGAACTACCACCGCGAGCATTCCCAGAACTGGCTCGAACGACTGACGAGTGACGACGAGGGAACTGAACGCGTGCAGGCAGCGGTTGACCGGTTGTTCCCGTACGCCCTGACGCTGTTCGAAAATGGAGATGCGAGCGAGGTTATCGACGAACTCGGTATCCGTACCGACTCGCTCGACTCGATGCGCGAGCAGTGGCTCGACATCGTGGTGCCGTTTTTGACGTCGCTCGGCGTGGAACTGCCGACGGAAGTCGAGGATGGCGAGATAGACGAACTGCTCCCCGAGCACATCGGACGAGACGGAACCCACACTGACGACTGGGCTGAGCTGCACGACGACATGACGCGGACGTACCGGGACCTCGGGCGAACCGAAACCCACCGAATCATGCCAGACCCAGACGATGAGTAACCAACCGCAGGAGTACGACATCGACTCCGAACCGACCGCCGCCGAACCGACTGCGTGTGCATACACCGACTACTCGGAAACCGGACGCTCGCCCGAAGAGTTGCCCGCCACGGGCGACGGAGCGACGGGTCTCGAAAAACGCGTCTGGGACGCGCTGTACGACATCGAAGACCCCGAGATGCCTATCAGCATCGTGGATTTGGGGCTGATTTACGGGGTGGAGTGCGAGACGCCGGAGGCGTCTCACGACAGCGACGACAGCGACGGCGGCGACGGCGGCGACGCCGCCGGAGTGAACGTAACCGTCATCATGACGCTGACCTACACTGGCTGTCCGGCCCGCAAGATGTTGACCGATGATATCGTGGACGGGGTTGCAGCTGTCGAGGGCGTCGAGGACGCCGACCTCGAACTCGTTTGGAACCCGCCGTGGTCCATCGAGATGGTGACTGAACAGGGCAAAGAGGACCTCAGGGAGTTCGGATTGAGCGTATGAGACGACTCGACCCCAGCGTGACGACGAGTGGCGAGGACAAAGGTGCTGAGTGTCCATACTGCGGTTCGACGGAAACCCACCGCGAACACCCAAAAGGACCGTCGCTCTGTCGGTCAATGCACTTCTGTAACGCGTGTGAGCAACCCTTCGAAAAGTTCGAGTAACCGTTGAAAGGTTTGGGTAGGGGTACTGTTTTGAACCGAAGCGGTTGATGTCACCGCAACGCATAGTATGGGACGCTGTTTGTATAATTCTTTTTTCAGCAAAATAAACTATACGTATAACAATACATATCTGTGTAGCCATCACGTTTTTTTCGGGCGTCCGTTGCAATCCAGGGTATGTCCGCAAACCGACCGATGTGGGAGGAGTTGCGTCGTGGCATGACTGTCGAAATCGAGCAGGCGAACGCCGAGAACGCGGACGAAGCTGAACCGCTCCGCGGCGATAGCGCGAAAATCCGCTCCGAGGAACACACCAAACCCGGCGGAATAACTGTCCAACTGGAGTCCGGGATTGCCGGACGCGTCAAACGCATCGCGCCGGGCGAGTAATCTGGCCAATTCGGGTTCGAGCAATTAGACTGATTCGAGTTCGAGCAAGCGCTCTTTCAGTCCGAGTCGATCTTCGTCCCCGCCGGAGAAGCCACCCAAGCCGTCGGCTCCGACGACGCGATGGCACGGGACTATCAGCGGGACAGGGTTGCGGCCACACGCCTGCCCAACTGCAATCGGTGCCGTGTCGAGCACGTCGGCGATTTCGCCGTACGTTCGCGTCTCACCGCGCGGTACCCCCGCCATTGCAGTCATCACCGCTCCGGTGAACGAGTCGGGATACGCAACTTCGAGGTCGAACCCCTTGCGCTCGCCTGCCGTGTACTCGGCGGCCTGCTTTTGAATTTCGTCCGCTTCCGCCGCGATCAGCGATTCGTCGATTTCCATCTGCCAGTCCCAGACGTTGACGAACATCATTGCCTCCTGAGAACTGTCACAGGGCGGTGCAGCGTCCCCGGTTCGCAGTCCTCAACGGGTTTCGAGAGGTCGAAGTTATCGAACCAACCCACGTGTTCGAATTCGGTTTTTTCGAGGAGCATACGGAACTCTTGGGGTGCGAACGTCTTGATGCTGTACTCCTCGCGGAAGCGTTCGGTACCGGCCGGCGTCTCGACCCGCGTCGTGATGGTCTGGCGAACCAACTGCTCGGTCGTGTGAACCGGCTCCTGTTCTATGCCGAACCGAACCGTTGTCTCCCCGCGCGTCGTCTCCCACTCGCTTTCGGAGGACGTGCCACCAGCGAAGTCGATGGAGCCATCGATGCAGTACAGCGACCCTGGCGTCATCGCGTCGGCCATCGAATCGAGGTGCGAGAGCAGTGCCGCATTGGAATCGAGATACAGCGACCCGAGTGCACAGAAGGCGAAATCAACGTCGTCCGGGAGAACGAACTCGGCCATATCTCGTCGCAGGAATGTCGCATCGATATCGTGTTCGCGCGCCTTTTCGATGGAGTGAGAAATCATCTCCGAGGAGTTGTCCAACCCCGTGAACTCGTATCCTCGTGAATCGAATTCGAGCAAGTACGGACACGGACCACAGGCAATTTCGAGAACGGAATCGGCGGGGGAAGCGTGCTCGCCGAATCGGTTCATGCAAGCTTCGAAGAAATCTACCTCACCCGCAACATCGCGGAAATCGAAGGCAATCTCGTAGTAATCAGGATGCGCATAGAGACCGACCATAGGTTCTCACTCTGGGGATGCATCTTAACTACTCGTATCATGAGCGCAACGATTGAGTGAAGATTTGTGGAGCGTTTGATTTTGGAAACGGCGAGTACGAATACGTGGGCAAGGAGATGAATTTGATTCAGATTGTGCAACAGCACCAGCGACGAGAAAGGCCCAGAAATCCCCCATCCAATCCCGTGAGCGAGGAACGAGCGAGGGGGACGTTGTCGAAACTCGGTTCCGACTGAATTCGCCACGAGAGAACGACGCTGGTTTAGTGTGAGTACAACTACCGAGCGGCAATGAAACCCCGCACCGCAACCGCCACACCCTCCCCAACCGATTCCGGAATCGACAAACCCAGAAACGATATAGCTCACAACCCCAATCCAAGAACCCGAAACGTAGGTTTAAAAGAGAAGACGCACAACCCACGGCCATGACCGAATCGGACGGAGACGAGGGGTGGTTTGCGGGCGTCGAGCCGGACGACGTGGCGGCCGGGGCGAGCGCCATTCAGGAGGGAAGCGCGGCCGACCCGGCCGACTGGCCCGGACAGGCTATCGGAACCGGGTTCGTCGAGGACGAGGCGGACTACTACGCCAAGCTACGCGAAGCGGCCATCCGAGCCACGAGGGAGGCCGTGACGGAGCGCGAACGGGCGGATGACCGCCAACTCGTCCACGCGGTGCGGGCGATGGACGACTGCGAATCGGAGGCGAACGAACTCGCCGAACGCGTTGCGGAGTGGGCCGGGACGCTGTACCCCGACGCCGGAACTGGCGTCGAGTACGCCCGCGAACTTGCCGAGACCGATCCAGAAACACCTGTCGAGAAGCAAGTGGTGTCGCTGGCCGAGCGCGTGGCTGACCTCGCGGACGAACGCGACGACTTGCGCTCGTTCGTGGAGCGGCAGGCACCGGCCGTCGCGCCAAATCTCGCCACGCTGGCCGACCCGGTGCTGGCCGCGCGACTGATAGCGCTGGCTGGCGGGCTGGAATCGCTGGCGAAGATGCCCGGTGGGACGGTGCAAGTGCTCGGCGCGGAGAACGCGTTGTTCGCCCACCTGCGCGGACACGCCTCCTCGCCGAAACACGGCATCATCTACACACACGAGGCCGTCCGTTCGGCCCCGCACGACCAGCGTGGGTCGGCGGCGCGTACACTGTCGGGCAAGCTCGTCATCGCCGCGAGAATCGATCACTACTCGGGCGAGCCGAATCCCGAACTGAAGGAAGAACTCGACCGCCGGATGGAAACGATTCACTCGCGGGGTGGGAAATGAACCTCCCTCAGGGCGTCGAACGCTACGATTTCAGTGGCGAGGAGCGACTCGCGACGAAGGGCAGTCCAGTCTACGGCGAACCGACCGACGGCGACTGGCGCTGTTGGGACGCCCGGCGCTCCAAGTTGGCCGCGATGTTGGAACATGGGATGGACACTGGCCTTCAGGGTGGGGAAACAGCGCTCTATCTCGGTGCGGCTAGCGGGACGACTGTGAGCCATGTCGCCGACTTCTCTGGGCCAACCTATGCCGTGGAGTTCGCGCCGCGTCCGACCCGCGACCTGCTCGATGCGGTCGAGGCGCGCGACAATCTCTTCCCGCTGTTGAAGGACGCGCGGAAACCGGCGAGCTACGCTCACGTCGTAGAGTCCGACGTGGACGTAATCGTTCAGGACGTGGCGACGCGTGGGCAGGCGCGTGTCGCCTGCGAGAACGCACGATTCCTTCGGGAAGATGGCCGACTCCTGCTCGCCATCAAAGCCCGAAGCGAGGACGTGGCGAGCGACCCGGAAACGGTGTTCGAGGGCGCACTCGAAACCCTCCGCGAGCGGTACGAAATCCTCGAAACGCGGCGACTCGAACCGTTCCACGTGGACCATCTCGGCGTCGTCGCAGTTCCCCGGAAGAGCTGACCGTCTCCGGAAGTATTTACGTGTGTGGTGGCTAACTCTCGGAAAATGGATTTGGGTTCGGCCGAGAATTTCACGGACATGGGCACGCTCGGCGTCGAAGAGGAATTTTACGTCGTTGACGACCGAGGTGTTCCAATCGCCGGGACTGACGAACTCGTCTACGAGACTGACCCGCCGGAGATACTGGACGGACGACTGGACCACGAATTGTTCAAATGCGTTATCGAGACACAAACACCGAAGACGACACCAGCCGACGTGGAAGCCGACGTGCGCGCGGTTCGGGAGGCGCTCGTCGAGCATGCGGGAACACACGGCTACGGCATCGCGGCGGCCGGACTCCACCCCGGTGCGAAGTGGCGTGAACTGGAGCACGCACAAAAGCCCCGATATCGGGCACAGCTCGACCGAATTCAGTATCCACAGCACCGCAACACCACGGCGGGGTTGCACGTCCACGTTGGGGTTGATGACGCGGACGCAGCCGTCTGGGTGGCGAACGAGATTCGCTGGTATCTGCCGGTCATGCTGGCGCTGTCAGCCAACTCGCCGTACTGGAACGGCTACGATACGGGCCTGCAGTCGGCGCGGGCGAAAATCTTCGAGGGGTTGCCGAACACCGGCATGCCGACCGATTTCGCGGATTATGACGACTTCTCGAAGTTCGAGCGGACGATGGTCGAAACCGAGTCGATAAACGACCGCGGCGAACTCTGGTACGACGTGCGCCCGCACTCGGGCCACGGCACGGTCGAAGTCCGAACCCCGGACGGCCAGGCCGACCCGGAGCGCGTGCTCGCGTTCGTGGAGTATACCCACGCGCTCGTTACTGACCTCATGGAGCGCTACGAAGACGGCGAGTCCGGCTACCGACATCGCCGCGAACTGCTCGACGAGAACAAGTGGCGCGCGGTTCGCCACGGCCACGACGCGTCCTTCATCAACCGCGACTGTGACGGCGAGATTTCCCTCGGTGAAGTGGTCGAACGGGAATGTGACCGACTCGGCGTCACCGGTATCGGCGACATCTTCGACGGCGAAAGCGGCGCAGCGTGTCAACGGCGACTTAACGATGAGGAAGGCTTCGAAGCGCTATGTGAATCGCTCCTGCTGTAAGCAAGTTTTTTACCCGCTACCGACTTTTGTCCTTCTGGGAACGACATGTCTGGGGACGACGCAAACAACGAACGAAACGATATCGAGGATACCGGCGACGAGATTCCCGTCGATATGAGCGGTGCGGACGAGATGGACGGGGAAGGCGACGAGGAAAAACCGCTGTTGCGGGGTCGCAAACGCCTCAACGAGGAGGCCGACCGGGCGGTCGAAGGGTTCGACCAAGGAATCGTGGACCTGCTCTCGTGGGTGCTCGACACGGAAACCCGCGCCCGTATCTACGTCTACCTCCGGCAGAATCCGGGGAGCACAAGCGAGGAAATCGCCGAAGGAACGGGGCTGTACCCGAGCACGGTTCGTGAATCGCTCGCCGAACTCCACGAAGAGGAGAACGTTTCGCGCGAGAAGCGTGAGAGTTCGGGGGCCGGAAACAACCCGTACGAGTACACCGCTATCGCACCGAGCGAACTCGTCGGTGGGATGGTAGACCAAGTGCAACAGCAACTCAACACGGTGTTCAACCTCGATGAACATCTGAACGACGAGGTGTCCGAGACGGAACCGGTGAGCATCCGAGTCGAGGACATCTCCGACGAGCCGTCCGGTAATCACGACGACGAAAAAGCGGAGGACGACGCCACGAGTCAGGAATCATCGAACGACGAAGACGAGGAATAAATCCGCTTGGTAGGCGCTCGATACACGTCCCTCGTCGCGGAAGAATCACGGTTTCTTCAGACGAGTGCTCAGGTACGATGACAGGGAGAGAGTTCGAAATTTCTTCGGAGACAAGCATCGGTCGTGTCGCCCTACGTGTCACCGACCTCGACCGAACGAGTCGATTTTACGAAACCGTAATCGGTCTCGAACGCCAGCGCGAGAGTGACGAGACCGTCGTTCTCGGTTCGGGTGGCCGTCCGCTACTCGAACTCGTTGGGGACCCCGACGCGCCGCCGCGAACGCGAGCGGAAACGGGGTTGTTTCACACGGCATTTCTCGTGCCATCACGCCGTGCGTTGGCCGACGCACTCGTGCGTACCGAGGAGAACTGGGAGTTGGACGGTGCGTCCGACCATCGCGTGAGCGAAGCACTCTACCTCACCGACCCGGAAGGCAACGGTGTCGAGGTGTACCGTGACCGTCCGCGCGAAGGGTGGCCGTCCGACGAGGACGGCCACGTGCAGATGGAGACGCTTCCGCTCGATATCGATGAACTCCGAACGAAGTCCACAGAAACGGCTGACGGGGAGGTGCCCGAAACAATTCCGTCGAAAATGGTCATCGGTCACGTCCACCTTGAAGTCTCCTCGATTCCCGTTGCCCGTGAGTTGTACGCCGGACTCTTGGGATTGGGAGTTCGGCAAGCGTTCGGTCCGTCCGCGCTCTTTCTCGCGGTTGATGACTACCACCATCACGTCGGCGTGAATACGTGGAACGGCCGGACGGAACCGGCGACGGGACGTGGGTTGGCGTGGTTTGAGTTGATAGTCCCCGACCAGGACGCACTGGAAGCGATTCGGGGTCGATGTTTCGAACGGGGAATCGCCACGACACCGACCGAACACGGAGTTGAGATTTCGGATACAGATGGAATTACCGTTCGATTTCGCGTCAATGCCTGAGATACGACAGGATTGATGAGAGAGGAGAGACGACACTACCGTTGTGGTCTTCTGTGACGTCTCTATGGCTGTCTGTGAATAGAGCCGACTTTCGGTAGATAGTGATGACCGCAATAATGACCAATGTTCGACAATTCTGTCGGCGCATGATTTATATATCCTTTCTTGGATGTGCACAGTATGAGCGATTTCAGTAGCGGGAACGAAGTTCTCTCACAGTCCGAGAGCGGAGTCACAATCGAAAAATCGTTCGATGGCGAGGAGTTTGCCGTCCCGGCGATTCGATTCGAACTCCAGTCGAACCACGACGACGCGGTCACCGTCCGAATCACGGATAGGATTCCGGACGATTTTCCGATGGACAACGTCGGATTTCACCCCGAGTTCGAGAACGAAAACTGGTCGGCCTACAAGGACCACCGCGTGCAGTTCGAGCGGACGCTCGAACCGCACGAGTCGCTGACAACGGTGTACGGGATTCGACTGTCCAACTGGTCCGACGCCGAGAAGTTCCTCATCGAACCGAAACTCGAAGAAGTCACACCGGTCACCGACGATGGCGACTCCGATAGCGAGGAGAGAATGGAGGAGCACACCATCACGGACATCGTTTCAGAAGACAGCAGTCAGGTCGTCCGTGACGTTATCGCAGGCGAGGGTGGCTTGCCGGGGTTGGACGACGAGGAGGACGCAACCGAGGCCGCGGACGAATCCACTGACCCGCTCGCGGACGCTGGGGGCGACCCGCTTGGGGATTCCGGAACGGACCCACTCGCGGATTCAGGGACTGCGGAGTCTGACCTGCTTGACGAGGCGTCCGCTACGGATGCCGACACAGACAGCACCGGCGCGGACGACGCCGACGAGGATGACGAGGCTCTCGATGACGAAGGAGACTACGACGAGGACGGTTCCGACCCACTCTTCACGGATGCGGTAGGCGAAACGGACGAACCGATGGATATCAACTCTGACGACGACATTCTCGAAGCACCCGTGGATACGACAGAAACAACGGCGTCGCCGCCGCGTCCCGGAAGCGTCGCCGCCGCACTCGCCGACGAGATTCGTGCCGGAGAGGTGAGTTCCGAGGACCTCTCGGTTCTCCAGCAGGAACTCGACTTTGACACGCCCGAGAGCACGAACGTTCGGATTCGCCATCTCCAATCGCGCGTGGATGACCTCTCGGCCTACACCGAAGCACTGGAGGAGTTCATCGACGACAATGGGACGGCTAATATCCTCATCGACGACTTCGAAAGCGAAGTCGAGTCGGTACGGGAAGAAGTCGGTGAGATGAGTTACGAAATCGAGAGCGCGAAGGACGAAGGCGCACAGGCCCGTGCGCGCGTCGCCGACCTCGAAACCAACCTGGGCACCCTCGAATCTGACGTTGACGAGTTGAATGAACTCGGTTCGAATCTCGATGGGCTCGAATCACAACTGAACGATTTGGAGGACCTCGTTGCGACGAACACGCAGGAATCCTCGGCCTTGGACGACGAACTCGAAGACCTCCGAGACGACTTCGAAGACGTCCAGTCGCTCGAAACGGAAATCGAGTTGGTTTCGGACGACGTGTCCGAACTCTCCGATTCGGTTTCGGCCGCGGAAACGCGAATGGACGAAAAAATCGAGACGCTTCGCTCGGACATCGAAACCATCCAAAGCGACCTGAAAGAACTCAACGAGTGGCGCGACCAACTCGGTTCGGTCTTCGGCGGCGGCAACTGATTTCGGTCGTAACCAACCCCTTTTCACCCGCTTGCTGGCGCAGGCAGGAGTCACCTGCTGTCAGGGGGACTTTCTTTTCTTAGAGATAGAATACATGACTGCGACAAAAGTGAGGCAACCGTCGGGCCAGCCGAACGACGAGCAGCGTATATACGGCGACCCACAGCACGAAATCGATGTCGATGCCCCTCCAGAGCAACTGTACGGGACACCCCAGCACAATAATCACACGGCCACGACCGAAATGTCGGGTTTTTGGCTCGACTGTCTCGCCTTCCGAAAAAGTGTCGAGGAGCGAGTTCGGTGAGCGCACAACCACAGCGAAACGGAGACCGAGTCGAGGGATGTACAACCTGTGCGACGGACACCCCACACACCGTCAGTATCGAAATACGAACCGAAAACGAAAAGTCTGAAAACAGTTCGTACTCTCGCGAACCGTATCGGGTCAGCGTCTGTACGGTGTGTGGCGAGGAAACCGTACAACGGATGAACGACGCGTAATCAGTCTCGGCCGTCGTTCGGCGAAACGGCGAGTGCGTTTTTCACGAGGCTTCGATGACCACGGCGAAGCCGCTCGGACACCGCCTGATGGGAGATACTGAGGTTGCCCGCGAGGTCGTCGGCCGTCGACCCCCGTGGGACGTCGTAGTAGCCCGATTCGAGCGCCATCATCAGCGTCTCGTGCTGTTCTTCGGTCAACCCGTACAGCCCGTGGCGCGTGTCGCTTATCTCGTAGATGTTTCGCACGTCTATCGAGAGACCGGTCTCCTGACAGAAATCGTACGTCGCCGACAGCGAATCCCGGTTGGGAAACAGGATTCGAAGCCGCCAGCGGTCATCTTTGCCGTGTAAATTCAGGATCGTCGCCTGCTGTTCGACGAGGATGTGGATGACGACGTGAATCTGGTCAACCCAGTGCATCCGATACAGTCGCTCGTCGCCGAGATCTTCGATGAGGGTCAACTCCTCGACGCTTTTGTCCTCTTGGAGTACCGAATCCAACATCTCCAAATCGTCCGCCGATACCCAGAGATAGGGCATGGCGTGGTCGGAGTCGTGTGCTGCAACACGAACCACGTCGAATTCGGCGTTCGAGACGCGCTCAAGGGCGGTTCTGAGCGCAAACTCCTTTGCCGGGAGTTCGATTTCTGCTATCGTACTCATAAGAAAACGATTGCCAGCAACTGTAATACGTGCTACGGCTACGTGACTCCACCACTGCGACGGTCAAACGACTCGTACTCCCGCGCCTCGACGATTTCGCGCAGGTGTTCAGCCACTTGCCACACGTCGTGAAAACGCACGTACAGCGGCGCTGGACACACCCGAACCACATTCGGCGGGCGGAAGTCAACGACGACGCCGCGTTCTTTCAGCGCCTCTCCGATTCGATACGCTTCTCGGTGTTCGACGGCAACGTGGCCGCCCCGACGGTCCGGGTCGCGTGGCGTGCCCACCTCGTACTCCGGCAGGTCGTCAACCAGTTCGATGAGGTACCGAGTAAGCGACAGTGATTTCTCGCGCACTGCGTCGATGCCGACTTCTTCGAACGGTTCGAGCGACCCCAAAAGCGGCGCGGCGCTGAAGACTGGTATCGTCCCTATCTGCCACGCGCCAGCATCATCGGCGGGTGTGAACGTCGTCTTCATCTCGAACTGGGTTTCCTTGTCGTGGCCCCACCAGCCAGCCAATCCGGGTTCGATTCCGAAGTGGCGTTCGTTGACATACAGGCCAGCGACTGCGCCCGGACCGGCATTCAAATATTTGTAGCTACACCAGACGGCGAAATCCACGTCCCACTCCGAAAGCCGGTGTGAAACGGCACCGACCGAGTGGGCGAGGTCGAATCCCGCCAGCGCTCCATGGTCGTGTGCTGCTGCGGTCAGACGCTCGATATCGAACAACTGGCCGCTTCGGTAGAGCACCGACGGCATGAACAGAATCGCCGTGTCGTCCGAGAGCGCGTCGATAATGTCTTGCTCTTCGATGGTACGCCCGTCCCGACTTTCGACCACAACGAGGTGTTCGTCCGGGTCAAATCCCAGATTCGCCATCTGTGCGCGAATGGCGTAGTGGTCGGTCGGGAAGTCGAGTTCGTTGACGACGACCTCCCCACCGTCGTAAAACGTCGAAAACAGCGCGTGGATGTTGACCGTCGTGGAGTTACCGACGACGACTTCGGTTTCGTCCGCACCGACGAGCGGCGCGAGTCGGTTGCCCAAGCGCTCGCCGTAATGGAACCAATCCGGTTCCGCGTCCGTCCAGCCGTGAATGCCCAGTTCTCGCCATTCCGCGATGGCGTCCGACAGTGTATCCTCGGCGTCTGCTGAAAACACGCCGAGTGAATTGCCGTCCATGTACAGTTCGCCGTCCGGCACCACGAACCGATTCCGAACGTGAGAGAGCGGGTCGTCATCATCACGTCGTTTGGCCTCGTTCGCACCCGTGTCCATACGACACATTTCGACGGCGGTCACTTCATTGTACGCGCATCGGCGAATTCGGTGTAGTTACCACCACCAGCGCTGTATCTGTGGTTCGATAAAATCGAGGACGCTCTCCGGCCGCGAATCGAACCATTTGGCGTCGAGCACGCCGCCACCGGTTTCCAACTCGCCGCCGACACAGACACCGGCGAAGAGGACCGACAGCGCGAAAATCCGCACGTTCGAGTCCGCTTCGGTGAATATCTCCTTCCGTCGAACGCCGAGCACGTCCGTCAGGCGACAGCGAAGTCCCGTCCCCTCGCGCACCTCACGGTGGGCCGTTTCGGAGAGTGTTTCGTCGGGTTCGTGGCCGCCACCGGGGACGCCCCACGCGTCGGGTGCTTTCGGGTGCCGAATCAGCACGACTCGGTCGTCTGCGTCCGAAACCCAGACTCCAGCAGAGCCGAGCCAGCCGTCCTCGGCCTTCTCTCGGCCGTGTTCGAAGTAATCGGGGTCGTTCTCGACTTGCTCGTCGCGGACGGGGAACATACCGTATGCGTGTCGAAGCCGACGGAGACTGTCCGTCGTCGCGTCACGGGTTCGCACTTCGAGTGACATGATTCCCCATTCGAAGGCTGAAAGTATAACTCCGATGCTAGGAGAAGTTCGATATGGACGACGAGATGAGTGATATGGTGGACCGAATCGAAGCGACCGGCGTCCCGCCGTGGCACGCACTGTCGGTCGAAAGCGCGCGTCGCGTCGAGGACGAGGTGTTCACTGCCGACGACCGCGCACCCGTCGAGTTCGTTCGAAACCTCGGGATTCCCGGCCCGCGCGGCGAAATCCCGATACGGGTGTATCGACCCGACGTGCAGGACGCGCCGGTCGTGGTGTTCTACCACGGCGGCGGATGGACGCTCGGCACGCTGAACTCCATCGACGGCGTCTGCCGCGAGTTGGCGAACCGCGCCGACTGCGCCGTCGTCTCCGTGGATTACCGCCTCGCACCCGAACATCCCTTCCCGGCAGGGGTTGACGACGCCGTTGCCACACTCGACTGGGTCGCAGAACACGCGGCGACGTTCGGCGGGGACCCGAACCGTCTCGGCGTCGCGGGCACGAGCGCGGGCGGCAACCTCGCTGCCGTCGTCGCACTCCACGCCCGCGAGTTCGATGGACCAACGCTCTCGCATCAAAGTCTGCTGTACCCCATCACGAACCACGCCTTCGACACCGACTCCTACGACGAAAACGGGGATGGGCCGCTGTTGACCCGCGCGGACATGGAGTGGTTCTGGAACCACTACCTTCGCAGTCCGATCGATGGCTGGAATCCGTTCGCCTCACCACTTCTGGCCGATGACCTCTCGGGCTTGCCGCCCGCGACGGTCGTTACCGCTGGTCACGACCCGCTCCGCGACGAGGGAATCGCCTACGCCGAGCGACTTGACGACGCTGGAGTGGTGGTCGAACACGACCACTACCCCGGAATGACACACGGCTTTCTGAGCCTCACCGATGACGTGACGACGGCCGACGAGGCGATGGATTCGGTTGCCGAATCGCTCCGCACGATGTGATAGGGGGAAGCCCCCACACATCTGGAACGAGTGGAGAGCGGAAATGAAAACCATTCTGATAAATTGTCTTGTATTTTTGTAAATTAGTGTGAGAGGAGACGACACCCATTTGGATTAATTTAAAAACAGTTTGTAGTTTAACCTGTTTTGAGTTGTTACTGCCCTGTTTACAAATTTTGAGATGGAGGGATACACGGCGATTTCCGGGATACAGACTGCAAAACGCAGATATTGGGGGCTCTGGCATAATATGTTGGCAAATCCCTCCCGAGAACGATGTGGGGACGATGCCCGAAACGATACCGTTAGAAACAGCCAAACAGTTGATAGACGCCGCTGAGCGAAAGGCCGAAGGAATCGGTGCCCGCCGGTTATCACTGTTGCCAATGCGGAGGGCAACATGGTCGCACAGCACCGGATGGATGGTGCATGGCTCACCAGCGTGAACATCTCGCGGAACAAGGCATAACGGCTGCCGCCCTCGAAATGCCGACCCACGAACTCGCCGAACCGTCACAGCCCGGCAACTCGCTGTACGGACTCCAAACCACCGACCACGACCACTATTCCTATCGAAAGGAGCAAACTGACGTGTCTCCCTTCCCATCGGATTGCACGTTCGGTTTTGCACCGTCGAACAACATCATAGAATTTTATAAATTGTACAATATTATCCTGGAATAATAGTCGGGGGAATTGTCACGAATACCAAAGCCACCATCTCAATTTTCACCGATTCATTCCTTCAACACCGTCTCTCGATTCAAATCGTTGAATGCGTCTTCTACCACCTCGTTCGAACGAAAGAAATCCTATAAATGAGATTAAGAGCGGTGTAAAAGGTATTAAACATCTGTTTTTCGTACTTGATACAGTTATTTGTCACTGAAACCATTCTCTTTCTTCTTGCTTGTTCAACTCTGTAATGGAGTACGGTATGCACAATATTAAACCAATTATTGTCGTGGGAGACCACCGGCTGATTGACCATCTCGACGAAACCTACTCCAGCAGATTCGACACTGCTACCGTCGGTTCCGACAGTTAGCGAGTACACGAACGTGAGTGTCTCGAACATACCTATGCTTGTAATGGTTGCGATAGAATAAGATGGAGTTATGGTTCACCAATTGATGGTCTTTCGACATGAGAAAATCAGGTTACAAAGCAAGGGTTTGATAGTTCGTGGATATATGTATTGTAGCTGTCTATTGTGTCCCCTCGCGACAGACATTTTTCATATATATGGCAGCTACTTCTGCCATTTCCAATATTTTTATCGTGGATATAAAAATCATAAGATTTTATATGTTTTGGGAATGGCAGCGACGTGAACCACCGTTATTGTGACCACCGGAGCCTTTTGTGTTCGACAATACACGGGCACGACGGCTCCATTCGTCACTACGGGGACGTGCGAGAGAACGGAGAGTCCGTGAGAAATGTTCGTTGTGGCGACTCAGTCCAGATTGACGCGGAGTTCGTGGACGTACTCTTCTACGAAGAGCCGTAGTCGGCCGGTGTCGCTGTATCCGCTCGGTTCGTGCTCAAACATTCGGTCGTCGGTGGAGAGCGAGAACGAGACAGTGGTGCGCTCACCGGGTTTGAGTTCGGCCCGTTCGAATGCTTTCAGTTCGCGCACGGGCGTCACGACAGAACTGAACTCGTCGCACGCAAACAACTGGACGACTTCGCTTCCGTGGCGGTCGCCCGTGTTTTTGAGACAGATATCTACTGTTACCGGTTCGTCGGGACGAATCACGTCAGCCGAGACATCCACGGACTCGTACTCGATTGTCGTGTAGCTCAGCCCGTGACCGAACTCGAACAGCGGGTCGTACGACGGAGGGTGTTCGTTCGCACCGATAGGATGCGGATGCGGACGATAGTTGAAATACGTCGGCAGGGTGTCGGCCGACCGAGGCATCGAAACAGGGAGCCGACCACCGGGGTCGCTCTCGCCGACGAGCGTCCGAGCGATACCCTCTCCACCGACTGTTCCGGGATAGTACGCCATCAGTATCGACGGCACGGTGTCCGCGAGCCACTGTACGGCGAGCGGTCGTCCCGTAATGAGCACCGCGACGACAGGTGTCCCAGTTTCTTCGACAGCAGCCACGAGGTTGCGCTGTGACTCGGGGAGCGACAACTGCGACCGGGTTGGGAACTCGCCCGTCTCACTGTTCGTATCCACCGTCGGACCGAACTCGTGAAGATACCAGTCCTCGCCGAGTGCGAGCACGGCGATGTCGGCTTCCGCTGCCGCCTCGACGGCCGCGTCGATATCGGCTGGTTCGTTGATTCCACTCCCGCGCTCGTACGTGACCGTGACATCCTCATCAACGGCGTCGCGAATGCCGTCAAGGACGGTGGTTCCCGGCACACCTTCGGGGTCGTTGCTACTCCACCCACCGAGCTGATGAACGATTTCGTCCGCGTTCGGGCCGCCGACGAACACCTCGCCAATGTCGTCGCCAAACGGGAGGACGTCACCATCGTTCTGGAGCAACGTCAACGACTTTTGTACCGCTTCTTCCGCGACACGGGTGTGTTCAGCCGAGCAGAGCAGTTCCTCCGCCGCTTCGAGTTCGACGTATGGGTCTTCGAAGAGGCCGAGTTGGAACTTCGCCGTCAGTACCCGCTCGACGCTTTCGTCGATTAACTGCTCCGAGAGTTCCCCCTGTTCGACGAGTTCGAGAACGTGTTCAGCGTGGTCGGTACCTGCAACGGATGCGATGTCGAGTCCAGCGAGGCGCGTCTGCAGCGCTGCCTCGATGGGCGACCCCGCGGTTCGGTGTTCCGCGTGGAGTTGGTCGACGCCACCCCAGTCGGAAGCGATGAGTCCGTCGAAACCCAGTTCGTCCCCGAGAAGGTCCATCAAATAGCGACGGGAACTGTGCGCGGGTTCCCCATCTATCGAATTGTAACACGGCATGACCGATGCGACATCGGCATCGAGTGCTTCCTCGAACGGTGGGAGAAACACGTTGTGGAACGTCTGTGACGACACTTCGACTGGTGCCGCGTCTTCGCCACGAGTCGGGGCACCATATGCAGGGAAATGTTTCGCCGTCGCAACGACGGATTCTGGACTTGGTCCGTCCCCCTGATATCCACGCACCTTGCTCGCGGCGAACTTTCCGACGAGATACGGACTCTCACCGAACGTCTCCCCGACTCGACCCCATCGTTGGTCCCGCGCCACATCGCACGTGGGCGAGTAGTTCTGTGCGGCACCCGTCGCTCGCATCTCCGTTTTGGTGACGGTGGCCACGCGTTCGGCGAGGTCGTCATCCCACGTCGCCGCGAGACCGAGATTGTTCGGGAATACTGTGGATTCTTTGATGTATGCATGGCCGTGGATAGCATCGGCAGCGAAAAGGAGTGGGATACCAAGCCTCGTGTTCTCCCTTACGTGTCGTTGTAACTCGTTTGCGGCTTCGATAGCCTCCGATGCGTGTTCGTTCGGCGAGCCTCCCCACCCGAACGGGGCGACGGCACCGACATGATGTTCGTCGATTTCGTCGATGACATCGTCGATTCCGTGTGGACCGTCGTCGAGCACACCGATGTACGAACCCGTCAGCTGTCCGATTTTCTCTTCGAGCGTCATCCGACCGAGGAGGTCCGTGACACGTTCTTCGATTGGGACCGATGTCTCTGGAGGTGACTGGCTTTCTTCTTGCTTCGCCATGAAGTATATTTTTGGGTGACTTGTTAATAACCTTTTCTTGGAATACTGTCGGCTATGTACGTCGGTTTTCCGCGATTGACAGCTATCCGAGAGAAATTCCGTTTCGTTCATCCCGTGTGAAAACGGACACAGAAATCGAGCGATGTGTGGTTCTCACCCTTGTCCGGAGACCGCGTCCCACGACGAGCCGTAATCGATGTCTTCCAGTACAATCCGAACTGCCTCGATGTCCTCGTAAATGGCACCCCAACTCCCGATACTGTAGGTTCCCTCCTCGTTTGCCAGCTGAATTCGAACGAATCCAGCCAGCTCTTCGTACGACGGACGCGTATTCGAGCGATACACATTGGGATACAGTATGTCCGTGACGACGCCAGTAATCTCACAGGCTTCGTTGTTCTCGATCCAAAACCCATGGACTGTAGCGCTGATGCGTGCACCATCGGCTTGCAGGACGACGGCGTCACGGACGAACTCCTCCAGTGTCATGTAAACGTGTGCGACATCTGAATCGACGTACACGGTGTCCCAGAGCGCCCACAGACACGTCTGAAAGTACCAATGGAAGATGAAAGAGAGAATGTAATCGTCGATGAGGACGCCAAACGGTCGGTTGGCCCAATTGTTCGGCGTGAAACACGTCATCGTCCGATCGACGATCGTCAGGAATGGTCCCGGAATCGGACACACTCGCAACTCCGAGAGGGTTTTTTCGAGATCGATATCAGAGAGCCACTCGTCTGACGCTCCCTTGGTGTACACCGTGGCCCGCACCACCACATCGCGTTCGCATGCATCCTGCAACGCGTTCGTGAGTGCTTTGAACTGCTCGATGCTCACCGACAACTGGATGAAGCTCTCGGCATCACGAATGAGGTCTCGGGCACGGTCGATGACGGTGTCTTCGTGTTTGACCACGCTCACCATGTGTGAACTCAGCGATGGACGCCGCCACCGATCTTCGATGGTGTCTGCCGCCTCGTCCATCATACGGCCACGGGAACGAAGTTTCTGGAGGATGGAGACAGGGTCCTTCGGGCGAGCGTGAAGCGTGTCTTGTTCGAGGGTTTCGATATACCCTTTCTGTTCGAGTGCCCGCAACACGTCGTAAATCTGGGAGACGGGAACCGAACACTGATGTGCCACCTCCACGGCGGATGCCATCCCCTGTTCGAGTAAGGTGACGTATGCATCCGACTGGTAGGCGGTTAACTCCGCCTCCTCAAGCGCCTCCCGAAGCCTGTCATCGTCCATAGTCACTAGACGTGCTTTCCCCATGGATAAATTTTCTCAATATCTGGTTGATGATTTTGGCCATGTTGAAACCGTACAACACTGATTTCTCTTTCATCTCGTCATTTGATATCTGTGTTGAACAGCGGATGGTATTTGATATAGGGCGATAATACTGCCAGAAATGCAGCCAACAACATAGTTATAACGGCATCTTGTGGCCAAATACAAACATATATGCCGTCAAATGAGTACAAAATGTTCAAACCATATGATTTATTATCAAGAGGTTTCTATTATCGATGGTAGTATAATGATGGACAATGACAGAGGTCTCCGCAACATGATTAATCGTCGGCAATTTGTCGGGCTCACTGGCACGGTGGGCGTAACCGCACTCGCGGGTTGTTCCGGTAACTCCGACAATGGCAAAGGTTCCACTTCGAAGGGCGGTTCTGACGGCAAGAAAATTCACGACAAGAAACACGTGGATATGGCAAATCAGGTGCCAAAGAACATCCAGTGGAACGTCAGCAATCCGTCAAGTTCCGCACAGATATCACAGTATTACCTCTTCGACGCGTTTGCGAAGTACAACTACGCAAAGAGCAAGCTCGTCCCCTACGGCATCAGCAAATGGGAATTCGGTGACAACACCTTCACGCTCACCCTCCGTGACGGCCAAAAATGGTCGAACGGCGACGACCTGACTGCCGACGACATCGTGACGCAGCTCAAACTCGGGATGTACACCGGTTCCGGGTACGGGGATTACACGAAATCAATCGAGGCCAAGGACGACAAGACGGTCGTCATGCACCTCAACGGCTCAGTCAACCAGTCCATCGTCAAGTTCCAGGTTCTCGCCGGGAATCTGATTCGCCAGCCGAAAAGCATATTCGGCAAATACGTGGACCAAATCGAGAAGGACAAGAAAAAGGGGACGAGGAACCTCCAGAATTTCGCGTGGAAGGAACCGATTGCGAGCGGCCCGTTCAAATACAATCAGGCGACGACACAGGAGTTGGAGCTGACACGCCGAGACGATCATCCGGACTCGGACAAGATCAACTTCAAAACCTACGCCTTCCGGTACATCAACGGGAACGAGGCGACACACCAGTCGATGATTTCCAACGAACTCGACTCGGTGTACAGCATGTTCACACCACCGCGCATCGTCAAGCAGCTCCCGAAGAACTGGCAACAGGTCAAAACCCCCGCAAACTGGGGTTACGGGTTGGTTCCGCAGATGGACCACAAACACACCGGTGACCGCGCCGTTCGGCAAGCCATCCAGTACGTCATCAACCGCGAAGCAGTGGTGAAAAACGCCGGCCCGGAATCGAAACAAGCGCCTAAATACCCGATAGGGGTTCCGTCAGGCGACCAAGAGCGAATCCTCGGTGACGCAGCCAGCAAGTTCAACACGTACGGCCAGTCGAGTACCGAGACGGACAAAGCTACCAAGGTGCTGAAAGACGCGGGATACAAAAAGAATGGTGGCACGTGGAAGGACAGTGACGGTGACACGGTCAAACTCCCGGTTCAAGCCCCGTCTGGTTGGTCGGACTGGGTATCGGCAGCCAAAACCGTCGTCGACCAGCTCAACGGCTTCGGGTTCAAATCGACGCTTGATTCGCGGAGCTTCGGGACGCTCTCGGGACAGGTTTGGTCGAGCGGTGATTTCGTTCTTGCATCCGGGTCGTGGCTGCCTGGTGGTGCCCAAGCTTCATTCCCGTACTTCTCCCTGCGTCACCAACTGCTGGAGAACAGCGGCGGGTACACGTACAACTACGCGCCGGCGAACTCCGACCGTGGTGGAAAGAATGCCGACGTGACGGTCCCGTCTCGCACCGGTTCGGGCAAGATGACTCTCAACCCGGCAAAGCGCCTGAAGAAGCTGTCAAAGACAACGGACAAGAAGAAGATCAACGAAATGATGCTCGACTTGGCGTGGGTTACCAACCAAGACCTCCCGCTCCTCGCCGTTGCGGAGAAACAGGACCAGTCGTTCCTCTCAAGGGACCACTGGAAAGTTCCGAAAGACGGGTCGGATATCGAGCAGGTCAAGTGGCCCGAATCGTGGGCCGTCCGGTTCGGCAAGAACAACTACAAGCCATAATCTGACAGTTGGTGAGTGCCGCTCACCTGTTTTTCTTCGGTTAGCGGGTCAGTATTCCAGCGGAACTGATGTCTGTACAAACACTTATATATGATGACTGTCCAATTTCCATTGGGTATGAGAGACAAATCCATAGGCGATAGTGACGCATTTAAATCACGGTGCGGTCTTGGACCGGCAGGTACTGTGGGGACATCCACATCCACTGGCCGTAACTTCGACCTCGATTCGGAGAGTTGGTACTCCGAGCGCAAGCGAACGAGCGAGATGAAATATTCGGATTTGGCGTGATTAGTGTACTACAGTAACAATTTTGTAATATGGCAAACTACTACCTGAAACGGACCGGGCGGGCAATCATCACGCTGTGGTTGGTTGTCACGCTAACGTTCGGCATGATTCGACTGCTGCCGGGTGGACCGCTGACCCAATTGCGCGGCAAACTGATTCGACAAGGATACCCACCCCAGCAAATCAACTCGATTATCAAAACCTACCAGAACTTGCAACCGGATGCGCCGCTGTACGTCCAGTACGGCGACTACGTCACCGCGCTCCTGCACGGCGACATGGGCAAATCGTTCACTTACCCGCGCACAGTCGCAAGCATCGTCGGTGAGGCACTTCCCTGGACCATCTTCGTGATGGTGACGGCGACGATTCTCATCTTCGCCATCGCCATCGTTTGGGGCGCACTCATGGCCTACCGGGAAGGAAGTCAGTTCGACATGGCCTCCAGTACCCTGTCGATCCTCCTCTCCTCGATCCCGTTTTACGTCCTCGCCATCGGGTTGGTGATCGTCTTCGGCTACAAGTACAAGGTGCTCCCCGTGAGATATCGGTTAAGCCCCGGGGTGACACCCAGTTTGAGCATTCAATTCGTCACCGACGCACTGTATCATGCATTCCTGCCAATCGTCTCGCTCGTCGTCTCTGGCGCGGGACTCCAAGCACTCGCAATGCGTGGCAGTAGCATTCAAGTGCTCGGTGAGGATTATGTGCGAGTCGCTCGTCTTCGTGGGCTTCCCGACCGTCGTATCGCAATCTGGTACGTGGGCCGCAACGCCATCCTCCCCATGTACACCGGGTTCTTGACCCTCATCGGCTTCAACCTCGGTGGCTCAGTCATCCTCGAACAGATTTTCACCTACCCCGGTGTTGGATACTATTTGTTCCAAGGACTCCAGAATCGTGATTATCCGCTAATGATGGGCATCTTCCTCGTCATTACCACCGCTCTCGTCCTCTCGGTGTTTATCGCCGACTTGACGTATGGCCTAATCGACCCGCGTGTCAAATCGGGTGAGTCAAATGAAGCCTACTGAGAACTCGAAAATCACAGACGGCGGTTCGGAGGTCGAAGAGTTCAACTTTGAGACCACCACCACGTCCGAAGTGGAAGTCACCACCCAAGAACGATTGAATGACTTCTACACGGAGTTCATCTACAAGCCCGGATTGGTCGCGTGGGACGACCGACGCACCCGTATCGGTGGAATCATCCTGCTCATCTACATTTTCATTGGCACGGTGGGCGCGTGGCTCTACCCCCACCCAATCTCAAACCAAGTTCCACGGAGCCTTCCGCCGTTCCAGAACTGGAGCGCGCCGCTCGGCTCAACGCAATCCGGCGTCGACGTGATGGCGATGGCGATTCACGCGACGCCATCGATGCTCATCATGATAGCCAGCGGTGGCATCTTCGCCACCGCCATCGCGCTCGTCATCGGCACCGTCGCCGGCTACAGTGGCGGGGTCGTTGACACTATCATCACGTCGATTTCGGACATCGCAATGACCATTCCGGGCCTCCCACTCATCATGGTCCTTGCCGTGGTCTTCCGACCGAAGAACCCCGTGCTCCTCGGGATTCTCATCACCATCAACTACTGGGCGGGTCTCGGCCGGGCGATTCGCTCGCAAGTGCTCACCCTGCGCGATGCTTCCTATGTCGAAGCCTCTCGGACAATGGGCGTGAGCACACCCCGCATCCTGTTCAAGGATATCATTCCCAATCTGATGCCGTTCGTCCTGGTCAACTTCGCCAACGCCGCCCGCTACGTCGTCTTCACTTCCGTCGGGTTGTACTATTTGGGTATTCTCCCCCGTCAGTACCCAACTGGGGGCTGCAGTTGAACAACGCGTACAAACAGGCCGGTGCGCTCGTTGGCACGACTGCTTTGTATCAACTCCTCGTGCCGATGGTCATGATTATGGGCATCGCGCTGTCGCTCATTCTGCTCGCCCAAGGATTGGACCGGTTGTTCAATCCGCGCGTTCGTACGCGCCTGGCGGGTGAATCGACGACGCTCGAAGAATCGAATGAAGGTACGGAGGTGCTATCAGAATGATGTCCCAACAAGCGCAGTCAAACGTCACGGAAGTATCGGACCCGATATTGAGCATTCAGAACGCGTCGGTCACCTACGACGAGGGCGAATCATACGTGTTGAATGACGTAAGTCTCGATATTCAGCGCAACGAAATTATCGGTGTGGTGGGCGAGAGCGGGTCGGGGAAGTCAATGTTCGCCGAGACAATTCTGGACGCCATCCCGGACCCCGGTCTCCTGCAAGGAAAGGTCGTCTACCGCCCGGAGGACGGGCCGGAAATCAACGTGCTCGATTTGACTCAAGAGGAGTTGCGCTCGATGCGGTGGGAACAAATCTCGATGGTGTTCCAGGGAGCGATGAGTTCGTTCAACCCGACGATGAAAATCGAGGACCATTTCTACGACACCCTGGACGCCCACGACGCCGACCGCACGGAAGGCATGGAACGGGCGCGCGAGCTATTGGCGGACCTGTATCTGGATGCCGACCGCGTGCTGTCGTCGTACCCGCATGAACTCTCCGGCGGAATGCAACAGCGGGCGCTCATCGCGCTCTCGTTGGTCCTCGACCCGGATATTCTGGTGATGGACGAGCCAACCGCCGCACTCGACTTGCTGATGCAGCAGTCGATTCTGATTTTGCTGAAAGAACTACAGGAGAAGTACGACCTGACGATGGTGTTCATCACGCACGACTTGCCGCTGGTGGCGGCGTTGGCCGACCGCCTCGCCGTGATGTACGCCTTCGATTTGGTGGAAGTCGGGCCCTCCGAAGAAATCGTGAACAATGCCGCGCATCCGTACACGCGGGCATTGTTGAATTCGACGCCGAGTCTGAACGCCCCACTTGAGGAAATGCGTCCTATCGAAGGGCAGAGTCCGGCACCCATCAACGTGCCGAAGGGCTGTGCGTATCACCCACGTTGCCCGCTGGCGACCGACGAATGCGTGCAGAACGACCCGTCGTTCGACTTGACTTCCGAGCAGCACGCGGTGTCGTGTTTCCACTGGCAGGAGGCACAGGACGAAATCGAGTTGAACTATGAAGAATTGCTTCAGCGGAGTCCGGCAGACGAGCGAGGTGAGGGCCAATGAGTAGAAATGACGAACCACTCTTGTCGCTGGAGAACGTGGAAGTTCACTTCGAGAAGGAGTCGGGTGTGTTGGATTTCGGCAGTGAACAGCAGACGGTTCACGCGGTTGATGGTGTCTCGTTGGACATCATGGAGAACGATGTCATTTCGCTCGTCGGCGAATCCGGGTGTGGGAAGACGACGCTGGGCAAAACCGCCATTGGTCTTCAGCGGCCGACGGCGGGGAGCGTGAAGTATCGCGGGCACGACATCTGGGACATTCGGGATGGCAACAGCGACAGCGGCTTGAAGTGGGCTGATGTGCGCAAATCGTTGCAGATTATTCATCAGGACCCCGGCAGTTCGCTGAATCCGAATCGGCGTATCGTGTCGATTCTCTCCGAACCACTGCGGCAAGTGAGTTCGGGCCTGAGCACTGGCGAGCGTCGAGAGCGGATTTACTCGCTCTTGGAGCGCGTGGGGATGAACCCGGCGGCGGACTTTGCCGAGCGCTATCCGCACCAGTTGTCTGGCGGGGAAAAGCAACGTGTGGTGTTGTGCCGAGCGTTGTTGATGAATCCGGACGTGATTCTGGCCGACGAGGCGATTAGCGCGCTGGACGTGTCGTTGCGCGTGGAGATGATGGACCTGATGCTCGAATTGCAGGACGTGTTCGACACCTCCTACGTGTTCATTTCCCATGACCTCTCGAACGCTCGCTACTTCACGGAACACGGCGGCGGGCGAGTGGGAGTGATGTACCTCGGAAGGTTGGCGGAGTTGGGTCCAGCCGAGCAGTTGATTGGCAGCCCAAATCATCCGTACACGTCGGTGTTGCGGTGGGCAACACCGGATTTGGGTATGAACATGTCGGTGACGGATGACTTCCCGATGCGGAAAATCGACATTCCGGACCCGGTGAACCCACCGAGCGGGTGTCGGTTCCACACGCGCTGTCCGGAAGCGCGCGAGGTGTGTATGCACGAGACGCCCGAACCGCAGGATGTCGATTCATCGTCCGTCTGTGCGTGTTTCCGCGTCGAGAACAACCACGAGTACTGGAACAGTACGCCCATCGATGAACTCGAAGAAGACGATACGAACGCAGACGGTGAACAAGAGGTGTCGAACGCCGATTAGTCTCGGCGTTTGGATCAGCACGTGATGTTTTACGGACGTTTTGAACAGCTCAATCAGCGATGAGTGGGGGCGGTCGATATAGCGAGATGTGATTTATGGATGGGTCGAACAGGGGGTAGCGACAAATTCCAAGTAAATACGTCACTCGGGCTGGGCCTCGGAACGGGCACGGTCGAAGATAGCCTGTCGAATCCACATTCGCTTGTCCCGTTCGGATGGGAACGTCAGGTCCATGTCGTCAAGCGCATCTTGGATGTGGAGGTAGAACTCCATCGAGTCCTTGATTGACTCGGAGCGAGAATACGTGGGTTCTTTCGTCCCCAACTCTTCGTCGAAGCGCTCGATGAGGTCTTCGTCTTCTCCGATCCATATTCCGGCGGTTTTCCCAGGCATACTGACAGCCACTGAGTGGGCAAGAATAAATCTTGCAGGTCCGGACGAGATGGTAAGACCGCTGTCGTGAGTGTAGTTTCCCACCAAAGAGTATCGTAGGCTATCGTGGACGAACAGCGACGAGCGAGATGATGATAATGATGATATCACATTCTAGTGACGGCCGGTGAGGGCAGTGAGCCACGTCGTTGGATAGGGTTCGTGTTCTATAGAACGGTTTAAAATGATATTATGAAGACAATTTTGGGCAGTGAATTCGAGAAGGAGGACGGCTGGTGACTACCCGAAGCATTTATAAATAACGTCCCCGTTGGATGACCGAACTACCCCAGACGATGACCTCGTGAAAGCCCCAACTTGGCTGCAAGGCTGCAAGGAATTCCTGCAAGGCTACCCGAAATTACCCTGCAAGGACGCGCGAGAATCGCAAGACGTCGACGGGGTACTGTTTGTCCCATGTAGCGAGATTAGTTCCCTTATCACCGAATATGGGACAGCTTAATATGGTGAGAGTGAGATGGGAAACCATGGCCAAGGAGGGAACAGAGCGGGCCGTCGTCAAGACATTTATTCCAGAATATCAGAAAGAGCAATGGCAATCCGACGCCGACGAACTCGACATGAGCCAGAGCGAGTTCGTTAGAGCGATGGTCCAAGCCGGTCGGCGGGGGTTCGATATGAATCCTGTGGAGACCCCTGAGGAAGGCTCGACCCCTAGGGGTGACAACCTCGAAGAGCGGGTGCTCGAAATACTCGCAGAGGAGGAAAATCTGTCGGGTGGCGAACTGGTCGAGCAGCTCATGGGGGATTTCGAGGAGCGACTTGACGAGGTACTCAACGAACTCCAATCGAAAAATCGCGTTCAGTACAGCGCACGAGATGGTGGGTACGTGCTGGTCGAGGGGACGAATGGCGACGCGTAATCCCACCAGTCCGAATCCTGACGACCCAGTTGGGTACTTCCTGCAGGACCTCCTCTATCACGGGAAAAGTGAACGAACACGGGACGCATACGAACGCGTTTTGCGGCGATTCGAGGCGTTCATCACCGACCCCGACCGGAACCCATCGGGGCGATCAATCGCGCCGGGGGAGGCGACACAACGAGATTGTATGGCGTGGATTCACACCTTACGTGGGGGCAATGCGGAGAGCACGATTGCGACCTACGCGTCCTATCTTCACCGATTTTATGCCTACATGACGCAGGTCGGCGCGTTCGAATCGAATCCGATGGCGCTCGTGGTCGAGGAGATGAACGAATCCGTCGACAAGGACCCGACTCGACGCGATATTTCCATCGTTCAGATTCGGGAGTTCGTGAATGGGTTCACCCATCCGCTGGAGCGCGCGATTGTTTGTACACTGTTGAAGACAGGGATGCGCGTCGGCGAAATGAGCAACCTCGACATGCGGGACGTGAACATTGCTGATGAAACCGTCCAATCGGCGTACGCCCTCGGGAGACGGCCACAGCTCGACGGTCGGCCCGACTCGATTTTCGTTGGAGCAGATGCGGTTCGCGGAAGTGTCGTCAACGGCGAGGAACGGACTGCTTCGAACAAGCGAAAGCGGGATACCGTCGTCCCCGTAGACGACGAACTCCGACAGGTACTCGTACGGTGGTTGGCGATTCGGCCGGATTCGCAGTCGCCCGCAGAGCCGCTGTTCGTCAGTACGAGCGGCGATTGGGGTGAGCGACTTACACCGAAGATGGTCCGGAACATCGTCGAGCGTCACGCCCGCGAGGCGGGATGGTATCGAACCGGTGGCGGCGCGGAAGAAAACGTCACACCCCACTACTTCCGGCACTTTTTCACCACACACCTCCGCGACCGAACCGGCGACCGGGGAATCGTGAAATACCTCCGTGGCGATGTCGCGAGCGACATCATTGACACATACACTCACAACTGGGGTGACAGGGTGCGGGAAGTGTACGAAGAGAACATTTACTCGCTACTGTAAGTTGCATGCCGGAGGGACCGAGCGTTTCGTGTTGCCCGATTCCCGATTGTGTCGCTGGTTTGTATCGAAATAGACAAAGAATATGTGATACTCTCACGCATAATCTGGCCGAACTGCGACCTATTCCAAACACATAAATCGTATTTTGCTATATCGATTTGGCTAGGGAAGGGTCACACGATGTACTGTTCGGATCGTTTCTAAAGGGGTGGAATCGGAGGATTGCGGAGTTGGAGAATAATGGATAGAGCAACGTGAACTGTAGGATTCGGCAATCGACTAACCTGTAAGCGCTATTCCCGTCGGATTTCGGCCCGTTGGCCCTTCTCTATCGGTGCACCGACTGTGTTGCCCCACTCCACCCATGAGCCGTAGTAGTTTCTGACGGCCTCGTAGCCGAGCAGTTCGTGGAGCACGAACCACGTCAGTGCGGAGCGTTCGCCGATTCGACAGTACGTGATGATGTCGTCTGTGGCTTCGATACCTGCGTCGTCATAGATGGTTCGAAGTTCGTCTTCGGATTTGAATCGGCCTTCGTTATCGACGACTTGGCTCCACGGAACGTTGACCGCACCAGGGATGTGTCCGCCGCGCTGGACGCCCTCGTTCCAGCCGGGTGGGGCGAGAATCTCACCACGATATTCTTCTGGGGTTCGAACGTCGACGAGCGGGGCTTCGCGCTCGATTGCGTCCATGACATCGGGTTGGTCGGCGCGAACGGAGCGATCCGATGCAGTCACGTGATACGGCTGTGTCGGGAATTCCGGAACCTCGTCGGTGACCGGCACGTCGTGGTCTATCCAGCGGTCGCGCCCGCCGTTCAGCAATCGTACGTCTCCGTGGCCGTAGTAGGTCAGAAGCCAGTAGGCGTGGGCGGCAAACCAGTTCATCATGTCCCCGTACAGGACGACAGTCGATTCCTCGGCGATACCGAGATTCCCGAGCAGTTCGCCGAAATCGTCCGCTGTCGGCACGTCGAACCTCGTGGAATCCTGTAGTTCGGTTTTCCAATCGACTTTCAGCGCCCCCGGGATATGTCCCTCGTCGTAGTTGCTTGGGTCGATATCGACTTCCACCAACCGAAACGAGGGGTCGTCACGTTGGAAGTCGTCGAGTCGGTCGACCACCCACCCGACGGAGACCAGCGCGTCGGTGGTATCGTTTGTCATTGTGAAACCTTACACCGGGAGTCGCATTAATCCCATGCTGGCGACAGCTCGTTATTCGAGCCACCTGTTGGCTTCGTCGCCACCGGCGTAGCGACGAACGAGTTGGGATTCGGCCTGTCGAAGCCGATAGGATAGCGTCGAACGTGGAATATCGAGGTCGTCGGCGATTTCGTCGAGTGTCGCTGCACGCGGCCGCTCGTAGTAACCCGCTTCGAGCGCGGCACGGAGCGCGACTTCCTGTTCTTCGGGGAGTGCAACGGTGAGCGAATCCTGTCGCCAGCCACTTGCATCCCGGAGGTGCCCCATTCGAAACGAGAGGCCGGGGCCGAGTCGCGCCCCGAGGTCGTCGTAGAAGACGCCGATGTTCCGGTCCGAACGCATCAAAATCCGCCACCAGTGGGTCGATTCACGGCGGCGCGTCTCGAATATCAATCCTGCCGGGAGGTGTTTCCCCGCGAGGGTATGAACCGACTCACAACGACGAATATCCGTCAGATACGTGTAGAGGACGAGCTCGTTCGAGGAGCGTTCGAGCACGTCGTGATAGCGGGTCGCATCACACGCTTGGGCGGTTATCGATTCGCCACAACACGCATCGTCGAATCGGACTGCCTCGATTTGGTTGAGCGCCGACTGTGGCCCGGAAATCCGTTCGATTCGCCAGAATTGGTCTTCGGTGACGAACCCATCGAGCGAGTGTGCGACGACGGTCGGATGGTCGATGAAGACATCCGTAATGGGGTCAGCACCCTCCTCGTACTCGATGGCGAACGTGAACTCCCGCATCTACGTCGTGGGAACTCCCGCCCGGCAAAAAAGACTGCCGTTGGTGATTCAGAACAGTGTCTGCACGACGAACAGCATCACGGTGGCGACGGCGATTAGAGAGACGAAGACGACGAGAATCGGTTTGTAGCCGGTCGAACGGAGTTCATCGAGCCGGGTTTCGAGACCGAGTCCGGCGAACGCCAACAGGAACGCCCAATCGGACGCGTTCGAAAGCGAGGTGATTTGCTGGCCGGAGAGGAGACCGAGATTTGCGACGATGAGAACGGCCAAAAATCCGAAGACGAATTTCGGGAACGTCTTCCAGAGGAATCGCCAGCCACCGGGGACGCTTTCCGAATTGTTCGTCGTGTCCGGACCGTCGTCGTCCGTGCGGCGGGCGTAGTACACGGCGTACGCGATGGCGGCGAGTCCAATAAGGGAGTTACGGGTAAGTTTCACCAGCAGCGCCCACTGCCCTGCGGTCTTCGAGAACGAGAATCCGGCGGCGGTTACCGGTCCTGTACTGAACATGGTCAGCCCGGCCCATATACCGAAGACGGTGCTCGAAAGGCCGAGTGCGTGACCGACAGCTGGATAGACGAAAAGGGTTGTCGAGTCGAACAACAATACCGTTGCGGCGGCATAGGCGATGTGGTTTTCCTCGACGCGGATGCTTTCCGCGATGGCGACGACGGCGGACACCCCACAAATTCCGGACCCAGCAGCGAGCAACGACCCGGTTTCCTCGTGAATCGAGAAGACGAGTCGTGCGAGCAGTTCCACGAGTAGAATGGTCGTCGTGACGGTGGCGACGACGAGCAACAGGATGGTCGGACCGGCAGCGACGACGCGGTCGAGCGCGACGCTCGCACCCATGACGACGATGCCCGCTTCGAGCCACATTTTATGCGTTTCGACGCCGGGACGTGCCCACTCCGGAACGCCGTACGTGTTACCGACGAGGAGACCGAGGAGAATCGTGACGATGAGGTAGTTGACGCCGGGGATGACGGACGTGAGGGACCGGGCGGCGAGACCGATTGCGAGGAGGGCGACGATTCCGGGGACGACTGTCCGTTTCATCGTTACCACGGAATATTGATACCGAACGAGACGATGACGACGGCTGCAAACCCGAGAAAGACTGCTTGCCAGTCACGTTCGAGTTCTATCCACCAGTGCCGGAAGCGTTCGGAGATAGAGATACTATCGCTCACTGTGATGGATAGTCGGAACGGAACCGAGATACAAATTCGGTTGGCGCACGCCAAGGTTGGCACACGCCAACTATCAAATCACCCTCTGAGTGATTCGACGGGGGGACACGGTGAGTCGATGAAAAAGGACGACGAGCGCGGTGGTCTATGTCAGGTCATTCCGGATCCCGTTCGATGTACCACGTTGTCCCGCCGCTGTATCCCCATTTGGTAATGGAAAAGTCGGAACCCGTCTCTCGGAATTGGCGGAGCATCGCGCCGATCTCCTTCGCGGACAGATCGATGTCAATCGCGATCTTCCTGCTTTTGAAATAGTGGCCGCCGCCCGCGACCTCTCGCCGAAGATATGATTCTAGCATCTCGCCCTTCGCGCTGGCTCCTTGTCGGGGGTCGGATCGTGCTCCCATGGAAGGGGAAAATACGCGAGCGGTCATCAGGGATTTCCGAAATTACGTACTAGTTCTCCGGAAATCAGGCACAAATTCGCCCGAATTCATGCACCCGCTGTTCTCGCACCGATGAGTGCTGAGTGGAACGACGAACCCAGACAGACCGATTGAACAGTCCTCTTATTAAATACAACCATCGCGACGATAGCCCGGTGGCGTCCCGTGGCCGACGAAATCGATCACGGGCCCTCGTCCCGCCGGGAACCATCAAAACCATCGACCGGTTCGAGTGCCGTCCGCTTCCGTCCCGTTCGAAACCGCTCCGCGTGGAGGATATCGATTCCCTTCTTCGCACCCTCCGGAAACGGCCATCGCTGACTGTCGTGACCGATTCCGTCGTAGGACATCCCACCGTAGAGCGGATTCACACGCGTGAGTTCGTCGAACACCGCTTCCGGGGAGTCGTATTCGAATCGGACGTCGGTCAGTCGGTTCCCGATTTCGGCGATGATGTCGAGGTCGTCTCGGACGCCGCTCGGTGAGGACATCATCGGACGCAACCGTTGGACTTGTCGGTCGAGGTTCGTTACTGTCCCGCTCTTTTCCGCCCAGAGGCTCGCCGGGAGCACGACGTCCGCGTGTTCCACCGTCTCGGTCGGGAAGACTTCCTGCACGAGCAGGAAGTCGAGCGAGGCGAGGGACCGGGCAACGGCTTGGGTGTCCCGCTTCTCGACGGCGGGATTTTCGCCGATGACGTATGCGCCGTGAATCGACTCGCCGAAGGCACGAACCGCGTCGAGTTCCGAGAGTCCGGACGTAGTCGGGAGTTCGGTTCCCCAAATCCCTTCGACACTCCCCCGTGCGTCGTCGTCGGAAATCGGTCGAAAGCCGGGGAGCGTCCACGGGCGACAGCCAACGTCGTTTGCACCCTGTTCGTTGGTCAGTCCCCGAAGGAGGTTCATCCCCGTTCCCGGCTTTCCAATATTGCCCGTCACGAGCAGGAGGTCGATGAGCGCGTCCGGTATTGCGGTGCCACGGTGGTCGTCTGCCTCGGCACCCGTGCCGACGATGATGGCCGCGCAGTCGACAGTGCCGAATTCGTGGGCGACACGGCGGGTGGTTTCGGCATCGACGCCGGTTTGTTCCGCGGTGGTTTCGAGGTCGAATTGCGCCATCGACTCGGCGAAGGCGTCGAAGTCCGTCGTTCGCTCGGCGATGAACTCCTCATTTTCCAACCCCATATCGAGCAACTGTGCGATAACCGAATTCACGAACAGCGCGTCAGTTCCGGAGTTCGGCGCGACGTGAACGTCGGCGACTCGCGTGGTTTCGGTGGTGTGTGGGTCGACGTGAATCAATGTCGCTCCGTCGTTGACGGTCGGTCGGATGTACGAATTGAAGGCGATAGGTTGTTGTGCGGCCGGATTCGCGCCGACGACGAGGAAGGCGTCTGCCTCGGTCAAATCGCTCAGTGTGTTCGTCATGCCGGGCGAACCGAGTCGTTCGACCATCGCTTTGACGACGGACGCGTGACAGATTCGCGCGCGGTTATCGACGTTGTTGGTGCCGAGGACGCGCGCGAGTTTCTCGAACAGATAGTTCTCTTCGTTCGTACATCGGGGCGCACCGAAGAAGGCGAGCGAGTCCGGCCCGTGGCGGTTGATGACGGTTTCGAACTCGTCGGTGATTCGGGCAAACGCGTCGTCCCACGTCGCGGGAACCAAATTTCCGTGTTCCCGAATCAGCGGCGTCGTGAGTCTGTTTTCGGCGTCCAGCACGTCGAACGCGTGGATTCCGTTCGCACAGAGCCGCCCTTGCGAGTTGACGGGACCCGTACGGCCGACTGCACCGTCGCGTTGCTCGTTGTAGGCGAGGCGACAGCCGACCGAACAGCATGGACAGACGCTCTCGCCAGTCGTTTCTGTCGTTCGGTTATTCCTTTGGGACATCCCCTGTGATGATGTTGTAGGCGACAGCCAACCCTGCCAGCGTCGCGACGATGAGCAAGGTCAGGAGTGTGTTCGGAATCACGGTCTTCGTCCGGAAGAGGTGGCTGTCACACGCTGGGCAGGTAAGTTCCATCGTGTCGAACTGCTCGCCGCAGACCGTACACTCGTGTACGTCGTGCTGGCGGTCGTTCTCGACGCCGACGATGCCGTCACCGATGCCGAGCAATCGTTTGACGGTGGCGGTTCGTTTCATACGTTATCGGAGTGTTGCTCGCTGCTGTGTTCGCGCAGTTCGTCCTCGCTGTCGAACGACTTGTTCCTGTTCATTTGGGGTTGCCTCCGTCGGTGGCTGCGCTTTCGGATGTCGATTCGGATTCTGCTTTGACTTCTGCTTCCGTTTCGGGGGTGGCTGGCGATACCCGCACGTCCGTGACTTTGTACTCGGGGACGTGAGATTGGTCGTCGAGGTGCTGTTCGTCGGTGAGTTCGTTTGCGGCACCACCCTGACCGAAGTAGTGCATCGGCACGAAGACGACATCTTCGCCGGGTCGCTCGGTGACCTGTGCGAGCGCCGTGATGGACCCCTTTCGGGAGGAGATATCGACGTACTGCTCGTCGGAAACCCCGAGTTCTTCGGCGGTGGCCGGATTGATTTCCACGAACAGTTCATCGGTGTACGAGCGGATTCCGGGTTCGCGGTTGGTCATCGTGCCGGTGTGATACTGGTAGAGGACGCGACCCGTCGTCATCGCCAGTGGGAACTCTTCGTCGTCCATGTCGGCCTCGACCGGACTGGACACGTCCGTGGGGAACATGTGACCTTTCCCGTCGTCGGTGTTGAACTCCTCTTTGTACAGATAGGGAGTTCCCGGATGGTCTTCGTCCCAACACGGCCACGGGATGCTCCCTTCCGTTTCGAGCCGTTCGTGCGTGATACCGCCGTAAAGCGGCGTCAGCTCGTTGATTTCGTCCATTATCTCGCTCGGATTGTCGAATCCCCACTCGTAGCCGAACCGCTCGGCGAGTTCTTGGGTGATGGCCCAGTCGGGTTTCGCGTTTCCGGGCGGGTCGATGGCCCGCTTGACGAGTTGGACGTGCCGCGTCGAACTCGTGAACGTCCCGTTCGTCTCGACGGGTGCGTTCGCGGGCAGGACGACATCTGCGTACTTGGCGGAGTCAGTGAGGAAGATGTCCTGGACGGCGAGGAACTCCAAGTCCTCCAGAATTTCCTCGGCGTGTTCGACGTTGGGTTCCGAGTAAATCACGTTCTCTCCTTGGATGAACATGCCTCGAATTTCCCCCCGCTCGGCGGCGAGGAACTGCTCGGTGAGGGTGTAGCCGACCTCGTCCGGGAGGTCATCCCCGTAAGCGTCCTCGAACTTCTCGCGGACTTCGTCGTTCGTCACTTTTTGATAGCCGGGGAAATTGTTCGGAAGCGGGCCCATGTCGCCACCGCCGCCCTGTACGTTGTTCTGGCCGCGGAACGGCGCGAGACCGGAGCGTTCGTTGCCGACGTGGCCGGTCACGAGTGCCAGATTCGCCATCGAGACGATGATGTCGGTTCCTTGGCTGTGCTCGGTCAACCCGAGCGCCCAGCAGAACACACACGAATCCGCATTTGCGATGGTTTCGGCGGCGCGTGTGAGTTCTTCGGGTGGAACGCCCGTTTTCTCCTCGACGAATTCTGGTGTGAACTTCTCCACCCCGTCCTTTAGGTCCTCGAAGCCGGTAGTACGCTCTTCGATGAACTCCTCGTTGTGGAGGTCGTTTTCGATGATGTGTCGGGTTAACCCATTGATCCAAACAGTGTCGTAGCCGGGTTGGACGCGGGAATACTGCGTGGCGTACTGGGCGATTTGGATTTTTCGCGGGTCGAAGACGAACATGTCCGCACCGTTCCTGACGTTCTGTTTGATACGCGTGGCGAAGACGGGGTGCGCTTCCGTCGTGTTCGAGCCCGAAATGAGATAGCAATCCGTGTTTTCGACCGCCTCGGTGCCGACCGACCCCGCACCGTAGCCGACGGTCTGGGCCAGTCCTTCGACGGTCGGCGAGTGACAGAGCCGGTTGCAGTTGTCGATGTTGTTCGTTTGAAACACCTGCCGGGCGAGTTTCTGCATCAGATAGTTGGCTTCGTTCGATGTCTTTGACGATGAGACGAAGCTCAACCCGTTTCGACCGTGTTCGTCCTGAATTTCTTTGAGTCCCTCGGCAACGCGGTCCAGTGCTTCGTCCCACGACGCTTCGCGGAACTCGCCGTTTTCCTTGATGAGCGGTTGGGTAAGTCTGTCGTCGCTGTTGGCATACTTGTAGCCGAATTTCCCCTTCACGCAGGTCGAAATGCCGTTTATCGGTGCCTTCTCGGGGTTCGGCCGGACGCCGAGCACTTCGTTGTCCTTCGAGTAGACGTCGAACCGACAGCCAACCGCGCAGTACCCACACGTCGTGTCCGTGACGTCGACGTCGTTGAGTCGGTAGTCGCTGATTGCGTCGGCCATGTCGAACAGCCGACCCTCGGACATCGTGTTCGCCGCGAAACTTTCGGCGACGTGCTCGACCGGTTGGAACGCGCCGTTTTCATCGAGCTTTCTGCTGGCGGTTTGGGCCTGTTCCTTGGCACGGGCCATGAAGCCAGCAACGCCTTTCTTTTCCGTGTCGTCGTCAGTCATCGTCGGATCCTACACCTCCGTTGCCCTCTCGCCGTTCTTTCATCGGTGTCATCTGGCCGGGCTGGTGCTCGTAGTCCTCGCCGATGGCCTTGCCGATGCTGTTGTGTTGGGTGAATCCGGGTGCGGGAATCGTGGCGATGTCGGCCATGGTCTGTTCGACCAGCGACCCGGTCGGGCAGACGGTGGCACAGTGACCACACGAAACACACGTGGATTCCATCATGGTCTCCGCACCGTTCTGAAAACCGATTCGCATGTCGTCCCCGTTGCCTTCCATTCGGAGAACGCCCTCGACCTGTACGTCGTTGCAGGCTTCCACACAGCGATTACAGAGAATACACTTGTTGCGGTCGATCTGGATGAACGGCGAGGATTCGTCTATCGGTTCGTACTCGTCGCGGTCGTCGAAAACTCCGTATCGGGGCTTCACCACATCGTTCTCGATGGAAACATCTTGGAGTTCACAGCGCCCGTTCTTCCCGCAGGTCGTACACCGCAGGTTGTGATTCGAGAGCAGAAGGTCCAGATTCACGTCGCGGGCGTTCGTCGCCTCTTCTTCGTCAGTCCGGATGACCATGCCGTCCTCTGCCGGAAAGCTGCACGATGGGACGATGCCGTGTTCCTCGGTTTCGACCATACAAGTCCGGCATTCACTTCGTGGGCCGATTCGGTCGTCCCCGTCGTACGAACAGAGCGCCGGGACGTAACCGTCGGTATCGACTTGCTCGACTGCGTCGAGCAGCGTGTCACCTTCCCCAACCGTCACGGTGTGGCCATCGACAGTCACCGTTGCTTGGTCGGCCGAGCCAACGTCGGGGTCGTTTGCCGTCCCCGTACTTATGTAGTCGTTCAGTGGAATCTCGGGGGCGTCAGTCTCGCGCGAGTTTTCCCAAATGGGGTCGGTACTCATACGTCTCCCTCATCGCCCGTCTTCTCGGGTATCTTATGATGGATTGTGCGACCGCACATTGAATAACACACCGCATGCCAATATCACGAGATTTCACTTAGTACTGCCGGCTAAAAGAACGAAGGCAACGACGTTATACCGGAGAAGGGAGAGTGCGGAGAGTATGCACGCCGACCGATGCCGCCCAAGGGAATGGAACCGTCCAGGGGTAAAGAAAGGTGTGAGCGAATGAGCGACGAGTCGAGCGAAGTCCGGGAGAAGCACGCCAGACAGGATAGAGAGCGACCCCGGCGTGTTCGACTGACCGTACGATGTGGTGGAGACGAACGTCTGGCCGTTGAGAGCCCCAACCGGTCTCGGAGCGGTGCATTTTGGCCCAGCAATCGTTCTCCTGTCGTTCGATAAGGACGCGTTTCTTCCGCGATGGCCGGGGTTGGGCCGCATCCTCTCGGCGTCTGCATGTTGACCATCGTTTTTATTCGTGGCTGGTGGCTGGAGCAGTACTCCGCGAGAAAAATGACTTCGATGCAAGCGCCGGGGGACAGTTGTACTGAGCTACGACCTGTGCTGGAATACGATTCCGTCAGTGCGCGAGTGTTGCTGTTGCCGGCGAACCGAACGGTACTATTCAAAGTCAGTTCGAAGTCGCTCGCGCACCAGTGACGATGTTCGTCTTCAGGGCGTCCAAAACGCCGCGTAATCTACAATATCGGGGCGATAACGTAGAACATTCCGGTTCAGTGAGGGGTAGGATATACTTGGAAAACTGAAAGGTCTGTGCCTTTTATCAGCGAGTCCGGCATAGACCGGAGGCGAGGTAGAGATGACCGAAAGTGAAACTAAAGAACACGTCGAATCGAAAGACCGACGCTCGTTCATGAAGAAAGGCGCACTGGCAACAGGCGCGCTCGCATTGGGATTGGGGAGTGCAGGAAGCGCTTCGGCACAGAGCCGGAACGTGTTGGTGTACACTTACGATTACCACCCGAACGTCGAGTTCCGCGTGGTAAACTCGCTGGAGAAGTCCACGACGGTTAAGTTGCTCGAAAAACCGGGTGGCGGCAACGTCCCCGAAATCAGCCAGCCCGACAACTACAACGGCTACATCATCCGCTACCTCCTCGGAGGAGGCAACGGTGGCCAAGGGCAGATAACGACCTTCGTCTTCGGACAAGGTATCACGCTGAATCAGGGCGATACGCGACGCTTCAGCGGTGACGCGTCAGTGTTCAGCAGCACGCTTAACCTGCTCAGCACGACCGTACAAAGCGGCAGTGGCGGCGGGATGACGACGACCAGTAGCGGTAACTCGTCATCGTCGTAATCCCCTCTATCCCACACATCGCCTTTTTGAGTACGAGCGTTTCGAGAACCGACCACTGACCACACCTTTTGATGAAAAATTGAGTATCCGGTTAGTCGTCCGCAGTGACTGGCTGACCGTGTTCGATTTCGGTTCCGAGCACGTCGAGGAACTGTGCGATCCACTCGACGTGGTCGCCCCAGTCACGACCGGAGACGAGATTTCCATCCGTCGTTACGCCGTCGTAATACTCACCGCCTGCACACTCCACGTCGGCTTCCAGCGCGGAGTACGCCGAACACGTCCGGCCCTCGATAACGTCCGCCGCTGCGAGAATCTGGGCTGCGTGGCAGATGGCTGCGATGGGTTTGTCCTCCTCGTCGAAATGCTGCACCACTTCGATCACCTCGTCGTGTGTCCTGAGATACTCCGGTGCCCTCCCGCCCGGGAGGACGAGCGCATCGTACTCCGTCACGTCGATGTCGTCGAACGACGCCGTGAGCGCGAAGTTGTGCCCCCGATTTTCCATGTACGTCTGGTCGCCGCGGAAGTCGTGGATTGCGGTTTTGACCGTGTCGCCAGCGTCCTTTTCAGGGCACACCGCATCGACCTCGTGGCCGACGGCTTGGAATGCCTGAAACGGTACCATGATCTCGTAATCCTCGCCGAAATCACCGACTATCATCAGCAGTTTTTTGCCGTCCATGTCGCACACTGGTACGGCGGGTGAGCGCATAACCGTGCGGGTGCCAACAGTTCGGGTCCGGTGCGAGCAGCGCGCGAGTGCCAGCGATGCGAACCAACAGGTAAGAACTGCCGCGTTGGGAGCGTGTCGGCGTCATCCACCGACTCGATTTACTCGTTGCGTTTGAGGCGCTCGGAGACGAACAGCGGGAGAAAAAAGCCGATGACGAGCAGAACCAGCACCGACAGCACCATGCTGTTGGAAATCTCGTCCGTGATGATGGCGACGACGAGCGCGAGGATGACGGCGAGACCAGTGATTTTCGTTGCGATAACCATTTGTGATTTCCTACATCCTTCTTCAATATATAAATTTTCAGAGATAGAACGCGGACAGAGGGATTTTCAGCGCTTTTGAGTTTCGAAACACCCACTCACAGAAGGGTCAGCAACGTTTCGCTCTTGTCGTCGTGTCCATCGCATGATAGCAGACGACAAAATCAAATAACTGACCGACCCACTTCGAGGGGAATGCAAATCGACTACGAGTGCGAACTGTCGGAGTTCGAGTGGGAAATTCCGGAGGAGTACAACCTTCCGGCGGTTATCGAGTCACACGCAGAGAAGTTTGGGGACCGTCTGGCGATCAAATTCCGTGATAGTGAGGGGAACGAAGAGGAGCGCACGTACGCGGATATTCGAGACGACATGAATCGGTTCGCCAACGCGCTCGAATCGCTGGGCGTGGGTGAAGGCGACCGGGTGATTCACCTCCTGCCACGCCATCCAGACGTGTTCGCGGTGCAACTCGGCGCGCTGAAGCGCGGGGCGATTCTGGTGCCCTGTTCGGCCATGCTGAAGCCCAAGGACATCCAGTTCCGGGCGAACGACTGCGAGGCAACGACGGCCGTCTGTCACGACGAGTTGACCGACATGGTCGACCCCGTGATGGACGAGACGCCGCTCGAAACGCTGGTCGTTCTCGATGGAGAGGGTGGAGAGGGCTGGGGGTCCTTTTCGGCACTGCTCGACGGCGAACCGACCGAGCACGACGGGCCTGATATTGGGGCGCAGTCGCCCATGTCCATCAACTACACGAGCGGGACGACGGGGCAGCCGAAACCCGTGCTCCACCGGCATCGCTGGATGCACTGTTTCGAGCGCGTCAACGGCCGCTACTGGTGGGGCGTCGAGGAGGGGACGGATTTCTCGGACGAACTGCTCTGGGCCACGACCGGGACTGGCTGGGCCAAGTGGTTCTGGAGTCCGGTAGGCGTAGCGCTGACGACCGGCGCACCGCAGTTCATCTACCGGGGCGACTTCGACCCAGCGACATTCCTCTCGCTACTGGAGGAAGAGGGTGTCACCCGGCTCTGTGCGGTACCGACCCAGTACCGGATGTTCACACAGGAAGAAGAGATGGCTGCGTACGACCTCTCGCTGAAGGAGACGTTGTCGGCGGGCGAGCCACTGAACCGCGAACCGATTCAGGCGTTTGATGACGCGTTCGGCGTGACGCCGCGCGACGGCTACGGGCAGACCGAAACCGTCGCGCTGGTGACGAACTACCCCGGCATCGACGTGAAGCCGGGTAGCATGGGCAAGCCGACGCCCGGCCTCGGGACGACGATTATCGACACGGTAGACGAGAAAGAGGTGGAGTGGGGAGAAATAGGCGAAATCGCGGTGCCCGTCGATAGTCCCGCCATCTTCGACGGCTACTTCGAGAAACCGGAACTGGACGAGAAGACGTTTGCAGGAGAGTACTACCGAACGGGCGACTTGGCCAGCGAGGACGAAGATGGCTACTTCTTCTTCGAGGGCCGCGCCGACGACATCATCATCTCATCGGGCTATCGTATCGGCCCGTTCGAAGTCGAGGACGCGCTGGTTGGGCATCCCGCAGTCGCGGAGGCCGCCGCCGTCGGCAGTCCGGACGACGAACGCGGGAACGTCGTCAAAGCCTACGTCATCCTCTCGGAGGGCTACGAGGGAAGCGACGAACTCGTAGACGAGTTGCAGACGTACATGAAAGAAGAGACTGCACCGTACAAGTACCCGCGACGTGTCGAGTTCGTGGACGAACTGCCGAAAACGTCCAGCGGGAAAATCCGCCGTATCGAACTTCGGGAGCAGGAAGTCTCGAAGTTCGGCAACTGACCTTTATTCGTTATTGGACTGCGTATCCCTTGTCCTGTAGTACGTCGATGACCCGCTCGCGGTGGTCTCCCTGTAGTTCGATTGCCCCCTCGTGTACCGTTCCACCGGTCGCCATCTTGTGTTTGAGTTCAGACGCGAGTTCCTTCACGTCTACTTCGTGGGGGTCGAACCCCTCGACGATGGTGACTGGCTTGTCGTAGCGTCGCTTCTCGGTTCGGATGACGAGGCGTTGCTCAGTCCGCCCTAAGTCTTCGTCGATGCCGAGTTCTTCCGGGAGTCCCGTTATGGAACTCAAGTCGTCTTTGTCGTTTGCCACGGCACAGGAAACTATGCTAGCCAGTACCTTGGCTCTGTCTCAGGTCAGTTGGTGGATAGCTTCGAATCGTCGTCCGTGAGCGCTGGTGTTTCTTCCCGGAATCTCAAACTTCTAAACCCGTCCCCTCTTCGTGGCAAGTATGGATAGAGTCGCAGTCATCGGCGCGTCAATGACCCAATTCGGGAAGCGTGACGCGTGGATACGCGAACTGCTGGCGGAGGCCGGACAGACCTGTCTTGACGACGCCGGAGTCTCGGCGTTGGACGTGGAACACCTCTACGTCTCGAATATGGCAAGTGGCGAGTTCGAAGGCCAGACCGGCGTACCGAACGCATTGGCGCACGACCTCGGCGCGCTCCCAGCGTACACGCAACGAATCGACCAGACGAGTTCCAGCGGCGGGGCCGGAATCTACGCCGCGTGGCAGTCGGTCGCTTCCGGCGCGAGCGACCTGACCTTGCTCGTCGGCGGCGAGAAGATGACCCACAAGACGACGGCCGAAGCGACGGACGTCATCGCCTCGCTCACGCACCCCGTGGAATACAAGCACGGACTTACGCTGCCGAGTTTCGCGGGTTTGACGGCTCGGCGCTACCTCCACGAGTACGACGCACCACGCGAGAGTCTGGCGAAGGTCGCGGTAAAGAATCACAAAAACGGCGTGAACAACCCGCACGCGCAGTTCCGCAAGGAAGTCGATTTGGAGACGGTGATGGAGTCGCCCATCGTGGCCGACCCGCTCCGCCTCTATGATTTCTGTCCCATCACGGATGGGAGCGCAGCGCTGCTGTTCTGCCCCGAATCGAAAGCTGCGGAGTACACGGACGACTACACCGTCATCACGGGAATCGGCGGCGCGACGGACACCCACGTCGTCCACGAGCGCGACGACCCGACGGTGATGGGCGCGGCCGTCGAGAGCAGCGAACTCGCCTACCAGATGGCCGAGCGAGGCCCCGAGGATATCGACATGGCTGAACTCCACGACATGTTCACCATCCTCGAATTCCTGCAGAGCGAGGCCGTCGGCTTCTTCGAACAGGGCGAGGGCTGGAAAGCTGTCGAGGAGGGTGTCACCGACCGTGACGGCGAGTTGCCCATCAACACTTCTGGTGGGTTGAAATCCAAAGGTCATCCGCTCGGAGCGAGCGGTGTCGCACAGGCGTACGAACTCCACCAGCAGTTGCTCGGAAACGCCGGAGAACGGCAGGTCGATGCGGAAGTCGCGCTGGCCTGCAACGTCGGCGGGTTCGGTAACTGTGTCATCACGACCATCATGGAGCAAGCATGAGCGACAAGAACGACGAAAATACGAAATCGAAATTCACGGCGCATCGCTGTCCCAACGGCCACCTCTCGTACCCCGGCCACCCGCGCTGTCCGGAGTGTGCCGAACCGCAGGACGAGACCGTGGATTTGAGCGAGAAAACGGCGACGGTCATCACGTGGACGACCAGCACGGCGACCCCGCCCGGCGTCCGCCAACCGAATCACATCGCCATCGTGGAGTTCGACGTTGATGGTGAATCGGTGCGCGCGATTGGCCAACTGACCACTGATGGTGTCGAAATCGGGGATACCGTTCAGCCGGTGTACGCCGAGGAGTTGCGTGACCCCGATGCTGGAATTCGGGAGAAGGAAAGTCAGGACTGGGACGGCTATCGGTTCGAACCGGTCGAATAAGCTCGGTGGAACGTCGTTTTCCGGGCCGGTTTGTCGGCAGTCATCCGATTCGATACGAGAGTCGATTACGCCGCCGAATCGTCGCTCTCGTCGGTATCATCACTATCGTCGGATTCGTCGTTCGACTCATCGCCATCTCCCACTTTTCCATCACCGTTTTCGGGAACACCGAGTTCGCTACGAATCGACTTGATTTCGGCATCGACATCGACTTGTGGGTTCTCTTCCTCTTCGTCTTCATCCGCTTCCTCCAGTACCTTCACATGCTCCCGCCCCTCATCAGCCTGCTCGGATCCAATGGTGATTTCCTCGCGGATGTCGTCGCTGAGTCGGCGGGCGTCTTCGAGGATGCGGCGGGCGCGTGGTTCTTCGGGGAGGTTACCCTCCGAAAGTCCGTTCTCCACTTCGTTCAGGGTGTCCTGCAAACGATCGAGGGTGGCCCGACTGACTTGTCCGGCGCGGGCGCTGAGGTCCGAGCGGGCTTTCTCGGTCGGGTCGTATTCGGGGTCAACGAGGCGGATTATCTGCTGGAGGGCTTTGAGGGCGCGAACGTTGGCCTCCAGCATGGTGATGAGCGTCGGGATGGCGTACTCGCCGGTAAACGAGAGCACTTCCCGCGGGGTCGGCGGGCGCGGGATACCGAACGGGCCGCGCGGCGGTTGGCCGAGTTCGGTCTGGAGACCGCGAAGCGCGGTTTCCAACTCCTCGATACGGTTTTCGAGGTCCTCTCTGCTTTCCTCATGGTCGCCCCGCGTATCGGAGTCGTCCCGGTCGTTCGACATGGCTGACCCTACACACCGCAGAACAAAAGTATTGGTCGAAAAGTATTGCCCGATCGGAACGTCCGTCAGAACCCTTCGCGAAGGAACACGTCTCGTTTGGGGAACAGGTCGGAGAGGTCGGCCCGGGCGTCCGATTCGTGAACGTCTAGTTCCCCGAATCGCTCGGCCCCTTCGACCGAGTGATATCCTGCGACCAACTGCGAGAGTGTGTTCACGTCGATGGTTACGTCGGGGTCGGGGTCGGTTCGGTCACAGCGGACGACGCCGTTGGTGTCGAGTTCGAACACCCCCTCGTTCCAGTCGGCCAGTGGGTCGCTGACTTCGAGGACGACGGTGGTCTCCACGTCGTACGAGATGCTTTCGAGGGCACGGGGCACGTCCACGAGGCGGAACATCGGTCCGGCGCGGATTTCACACTCTACGTCGCGCGGGTCCGCGACGATGTCGAGAAGGGCGGTGCCTTCGGGTGTATAGTACAGCTCCACGGTCTCAATTTGCGAGTCGTGGTACTGCAGGAACCGGAGCAAGTGACGGTGAGCGTCGTGGTCCATCGATACCATCTCCCACACCTTGAGTCGCTTGCCATCATCGTCCTCGTTGACCGTGTAGACGAGGTAGCCGCGCGCTGTGCCGTCTTGCATCCACGCGTACACGTAGGGGTCCTTCTTCCAGCCTTTGAACACCCGCTCGCGCCACCAGTCCTCGGTTCGGTCGGTGGCGAGGGCGTACTTGCCACTGTAAGCATCAAAAACCGGAGCGAGCAGTTCCCAGTCGTTGGCGTTGAGGTGGCGGAACTCGCCCGCTGGGTCAATCTCTAAATCGAGCGCATCCGGTGTGGTCTCGTAGTGTGCACACTTGTTCACCGTCGCCCAACCGTACTTGCGGTAGAAATCGTAGGAGAAGGGCCAGAGAGCCGAAAAGTACACTTCGTTCTCCCGATACTCGGCGAGCGATTCGGCGAGCATCTTCCGTACCAACCCACCGTGGCGACTTTCAGGTGGTGACGCAACGGCCGACAGACCTGCCATCTCATGCCAGTCGCCGCGAATCCGAGTGGTGAACCAGTAGTGCTTGCAGACACAGAGCAAATCGTCGCCCTCAAACATCCCCCGTCGGTCGCCGAGTTCCGGGTCGTCGTCATCGTCTTCGTCATTGTCGGGACTTTCCTCGGGTTGGAATGCGTAGCGGAGAAACCGCCGATATTTGTCCTCGTATTTGGTCGGAAGTGGGCGATATTCGGGCATGATTGGCGATTGTGAGGGAGTGAGAAATAGTTTCGTATCAAACTCATAAACTCTATTTTGTTATATAAAATCGGGTCGGGAGAGAGAAAGCCTGTCTTCGCTCAAATAGTTACTTTGGGCGGGAAGAAGTATCCTCTCGCCTGTTTACGCGATGCTCACCACGGCGGGTATCATGGCCCCGCTGACCGGTTAGCTCGCTGTCCACCCACCGTATCTGTTGATGGCAATCGACGCTGGCGGGAACATCTGCTCGTGGTACAACGATTCGGGATTTTGGCTTGTCAAGGAGGTCAGCTGGCTCACGCAGAGCGAGACCCTGAAAACGTGGACCGTTTCGACGACAGTCATCTCCGTGACCGGTCTCATCACGGTGCTCGTCCTCTCGACGGTCTTCCCGCTCGCATAATTACCACTCGCGTGTTTTTCGAAGTTGGCAGTAGACATATCGTGTTGCATGATTGAATGAAAGTATGGTCAAACGACGAACGCGTGCCATATTCGAATTCGGTATCGGTGTGATCGGACTGCTCGCCCAAGTACGCATCTGGAGAGCGTTGTCGGACGACGCTGACGAAGAAGGAAATCAGGTTTCGATGAGCGGACTCGCAGTCGGTCTCCTGTCCGGGGTTCTCTCCATTTGGGCACGTGACCGCGACGTTGGTGGCATCCGAACCAGTCGTCGCCGTAGCATGCTGTTCAGTGCGGGTCAGTTGGGACTTCGGCGGAAATTCCTCCCGCAAACGACGGCATTCCGGCGGTATTTCGGCCTTGGACAAACTGCGGGAGTCGTTACCTATCGACTCTGGTACGGTGTGCTTCGGCCACTGCCCGGAAGTGACGAATAAAAGAAGTCAGCCGATTACAGCACCATCGAGAGGAACTGTTTTGCGCGGTCGGTGCGCGGATTCTCGAAGAACTCCTCGGGCGGAGCGGTTTCGATGACGCGTCCGTCGGCCATGAGGACGATTCGGTCGCCCACTTCGCGGGCGAAGCCCATCTCGTGGGTGACGACCATCATCGTCATGCCCTCGTGTGCGAGTTCCCGCATGACGCCGAGCACTTCACCGACGAGTTCGGGGTCCAGCGCGCTCGTCACCTCGTCAAACAGCATGACGTGTGGGTCCATCGCCAGTGCGCGGGCGATTGCAACGCGCTGTTGTTGCCCGCCCGAAAGCTGATTCGGGTAGGAGTCTGCTTGGTCGGCGAGTCCGACATCGGCGAGGAGTTGCTGGCTCCGCTCTTCGGCATCCAACTCGGACATCCCCTTCACGTCCATCGGTGCGAGGGAGATGTTTTCCAACGCGGTCTTGTGGGGGAAGAGGTTGAAACTCTGGAACACCATGCCGATGCGCTGGCGCAGGAAGTTGATATCGACGGTCGGGTCCGTAATCGACTCGCCCTCGATACGGATGTCGCCGCCCTGAATCTCTTCGAGGCGGTTCGTACAGCGGAGCAGGGTCGATTTCCCGCTCCCGCTTGGGCCGATGACGACGACCACTTCGCCGTCGTCGATTTCGAGGTTGACGTCCTTCAGGACGTGCGTTTCGCCGAAGTATTTGTCAACACCATCGAACTCGATTTTCGGGGTATTCATTGCTCTTCACCCCACTCGGCACGGTTTTCGAGCGTGCGGACCAGTTTCCCCAGTGGGAGTGTGATGGCGAGATAGGAGATCGCCACGAGTATGAGCGGCGTCCACACGTCGAACTGGTTGCTGTTGACGTTCCGGAACAGGCTGATGAGTTCGGAGACGGCGATGACCGACAGCAGTGACGTGTCTTTGACCAGAATAATCTGGTCGTTTCCTACCGCGGCGAGCGCGTTACGGAACGCTTGCGGAAGAATGACTTTTCGCATCGCGCTGATGTAGGACATGCCGAGCGACCGCGCTGCTTCCATCTGGCCATCTGGAATGGAACTGATACCACCCTTAATCGCTTCGCCGGAGTACGCCGCATGGTTCAGCGAGAGGCCGATGAACCAGCGTACCATCCCCATCCGGAAAACTGCCCGATGCCGAATCTCGGCAGTCCGATGTACAGGACGAATAGCTGGAAGAGGAGCGGCGTTCCACGGAAGAACTCGACATAGCCCGTGGCGATGGCATGGGTGAACTTCGTCTTCGAGACGCGACCCAATCCAATGAATATCCCGCCGATGAGCGAGAGGATACTCGAAATGATGACGATTTCGAGGACGGAAATGTACGTATTGACGAATCGCCATCGGATGGTCCATAACAGATTGTAATCGACGAACTGCGTGAGGATTCGGAAGAGGACGTAGGCGACGAGGAGAGCGAATCGCCCCGGAGATGACGATTCCGAACCATTTGAGTCGAGTATCAGTCAACAGGCCGTCGCCAGCACGATGTTCGGCGGCCGCGTCTTCGTGGTAAGTCTCTGCCATATTGTATCAAATTTTTGTTTGGTTGAAAAGCGTTGTTCGCGAGATCAGCCCTGGAAATACTTGCTGTATATCTCGTCGTACGTGCCGTCGTCCTTGATGGCCTTGATGGCCTTGTTCACTTGCTTCCGGAGATCGTCGTCGTCTTTGCGGAAGGCGATACCGTACTCCTCGACGGTGAGGGTAAGGTAATCGGGAGCGTTCTTCCCCTGCTTCGCGGCTTCTCCGTCACCCTTTAGGAAAACGAAATTGTCCATCTTATTGACGAACCCGCGTTGACGGTGTTGTCGTTGATGACTGCGACGGCCTGCCTGTTCCGAACGCGTTGAACGCACCGGTAATCTGGTCGTAACTGTGAATCGTAAGGCTGCCGCCGAAATCTTTCTTCATTTCTCCGCCGCACTCTCACCGGTCGTCCCTTTCTGAACGGCGACCGTTTTACCTTTCAGATCTTCCAATTTCTTGATGTCGCTACCCTTCCGAACCGCGACGGTCTGGTAGGCCGTGAAGTACGGGTCGGAAAAGTCGACCTTTTCGTCGCGCTTATCGGTGATGGTCATCGCGCTCATGATAAGGCGGAAGTTCTTGTTTTTCAGATTGCCGATGATGGTGTCGAAACCGCTTTCTTGAACTCGAACTCGCTGTCGAGTTGTCCCTTGAACACCGCCTTCGCGATGGCCGGGTCAAACCCTTCGAGCGACCCGTCCGCTTGCGATATTCGAACGGCTTGTACGGGATGTCGGAGCCGATGATGATTTTTCCGCTGTCCTCCTGTGTGGTCGTCCCGTTCGAAGTGGTCTTCTCGCCGTCATTACTTTCGGAGGTGGATCCGTTGTCGCCGTTGCCACCGTTGTCAGATCGACCCAGACAGCCAGCCAGTGCCAACGCGGAAAACGCGCCGGAACTCGCTTTGAGGTAGGTCCGTCTATCCATGCTATGAAAACATATATCATAGTTATATTAGCTTTGCGTCTCAGTTCCGGCCGAATTTGTGAATGGGAAAAATAATCCCGTCATCTCCTGATAATTGTGGAACCAAGCAGATTAAATGCCAAATATTGCCACCAAACAACGGGATGTCCAGTTAACTCGTCCACCAGAGTTGCCACCACAACCTGAAAACGCGATAGCCCATGAAACTCCCGTCCCGAAGGAGGTCAACCGTCGTGTCGCGTCCGGGGTTCCAGACGACCGGGAACTCGTGGATTCGGTAGCCCATCCGCTGAGCGCGAATGAGGAGTTCGGTGTCCCAGAACCAGTGTCGGTCCTCGACGACCGGGAGGAGCGCATCGAGCGCCGTGCGGTCGAACGCCTTGAATCCACACTGGTGGTCGTGCACCGATGAGGAGAGACACGTCCTGACGAGTCGGTTGTAGACGCGACTGGCGGTTCCGCGTTTCAGCGAGCGGTTCGCCTGGCTGTCCGGAAGGAGACGCGACCCTGTCGCAACGTCGTACGGGCCGACTCGAACGCTCTCGACCAGTTCTTCGAGGTGTCGCATGTTGGTGGCGAGGTCGGTGTCAATGTAGCCGACGACGTCGCTTTCGACCGTCTCGAACACGCGTGAAAGCGCCGCACCGCGCCCGGCGCGGCTCTCGCCGTGGAAGTGTCGAATTCGGTCGTGGTCGCGGGCAAGCAGTGCGGCGATTTCGGGCGTCTCGTCGGTACAGCCGTCCTCGGCGATTACCACTTCGAACGAATCCGGCGGGAGGAACCCCTCCAGTGCCGTGATCGTGGCTTCAGCCGCGCTGGCGATGGTGGACGCTTCGTTGGAGGCAGGCAGGACGATACTCACTGCAGGGGCACCATCTTTCAGCGAGGGTGTCTCATCCATCTGCCCGGTAGTCACACTCATGTACGCGATTCACCTCCGAAGTTGGGAGCGCCGTTAGCCACGGGCGTCGTCGTCAGTTCGATAGGGATTCGTAGGCCGATGGCGGCAAGCACTATTCCAACCCCGACGACGCTCCAGTAGCTAACCAGTCGGTTGAGGATGGTGAGCGCCGCGACTGCCGTCGAATCCAACCCTATCCAGCCCAGAACGAACGCAATTCCGGCCTCGGTGACGCCCAATCCTCCGGGCGTGACCGGAACTGTCGAGAGCAAGACGGCGACGAGCGCGGTGACGAACGCACTCGCAATCGGGAGTGACACGCCGATGGCAACCGCGACGAGGTACATGGTTACTCCCTCGATGACCCATCCGAGGGCAGTGTAGCCGATGAGGGTCGGAATACGGTCGAGCGAATCGAGCGTTCCACGCCGAAACTGGTCGTAGTAGCGCCGAAATCGGTTCGGGACGAGTCGAGGGATGGTCTCGTTGAAGTGGCGCAGTGCCAGCAAACCCACGATTCCGAACAGCGAGATAGCTGCACCGACGAGTAAGGTTTCCGTGACCAATGCCGGAAAATCACCCCAGAAGACGAAGAGGGTCGAGACGCCCAGCACGACGACCAATACCGAGAAGTCGATGAGTCGTTCGGTCAGCACAGTCCCGGCCGTCATGCCAAACTCGACAGCAGCCGAGCACCGGAGCAGTGAGCACCGATACACGTCGCCGAGTCGTGCCACTGTGATGCAGTTAACGAACCAACCGAGGTAGACGATTCGTGTGAGTTCGGTGACGGTCCCGAGCGCTCCGGTCGCGGTCAGTTCGTATCCGGCGTTCCGCAACAGCGTCCGCCACCGGAGCGAACGGACGAGCGAGAGCACGTGAAAGACGGCGAGGGCGAGCAGAAAGCCGAGTGGGTCGGTCCGCCCGAGATACTCCGCCACCGAACTCCAATCGACGTCGGCCATACTCCACGTGGTAAGTACCAGCAGTACGCCCGCGAAGAGGAGCGACAGCAGGTTCTTCGGGGTCCCAAACCGGCGTACGATGGATAGCCGTTCACCCATCAGTTGCTCACCGCACTGGTGCAGTTGTAGAGGGTACCCGCAGTCCCCGACTGGCTGTCGTTGGACGACCCCCATTGGTCACTGGAAACGACGGTACAGCTGCTTTTCACCCACTGAGTCGTCCCGCTCCGCTGATTGCGGCCGAAGTTCATCTGGCTGGAACTCGCGTTGCCGGCGAAGTTCGGCTGGTTCGCCGAGTTCTGGCCGCTGGCTGCGGATTGCGGTCCGCCCGAGCCGTTCGTTCCTGTGGGGATGTTACCCACTGTACCGCTGCCCATTCGACCGCCGACCAGGACGTATTTGAGTTCGCCACTCCGGACGAGCGAGGTGAGTTCGCTCTTGGTCATGACGGGGTCGCTCCCGCCGAACCCGCCAAGCGAGATGATGGGTTCGTCGCTGTTCAGCATCAGCGGGGCGATGCTGTTCACTCCCGAATCCGCGGCCACCAGATAGGTCGCGTTACCCTGATGGGCTTCCAAGTACGACAACAGCGCGGTGTTCGCCTCGCTGTTTACACTACCGGACCCCGAACCGGATGGTCCGCCGCCACCGGGGAACCCGGAGGCGTTCGACGGTTGACCGAATCGACCACCGTTTGCGGCGGTGCTGTTGTTGAACTGGGCTGCTCCTTCAAATCCGGACGGAGGCGAACCGTTACCCATTCCACTCGGCATGCCGGCTCCACCGAAAATGCCGGAGGACGGACCGGCCGAGGGTATGGTGACGTTGGTTCCCGACGCGATGGACATCGAACCCCAAACCGTCGGCGCGACGAGGAGGACGATGAGCCCGAGTACCGTTGCGGTTCCCATCGCCGACCGCCAGCGACGGTCGTTTGTCCGGCGAACGCGCCCGAACACGAGCGCCGCCGCGACGATGACGACGCCACCCACGATGACGGGGGTAAGCGTCTGACTGTAGGACGGATACCGGGGCGCTGACTGGCCGGGGTCAGCGTAACGACGGTGGCCCACGCGAACGAGACGACGAACAGGACGCCCGTCGAGAGCACGAGGTCGGTGATTCTTCGTCTGATGGAAACCTTCGCGCCGAGCAGATAAACGAGGTAGAACGCCGGGAGCACGAGGTAGGCCTCCATCATCTTGATGTTGAAGCCGAGACCGACCGCGGCGGCAGCGGCAAAGAGCCACCGACGGCGGCCTGTTTCGGCGGCACGGAGCACGAAGTACGCCCCGCCGAGGACGCCGAGGACGACGAGCATGTCGGCTGTGTTGTTTCGACTCGTCGGGATGACGACGGCCGTCAACGCCATGGTCAGTGCAGCGGCCAGTCCTGCACGTGAATCGAACGTGCGGCCGACGATGTGATACAGCAGTGCGACCGACAGCAGGCATGCGATGACTTGTGGCAGTATGAGACTCCAGCCGTGAAATCCGAACAGCCACGCGCTGGCCGTCTGAATCCAAAGGCCGAGCGGGGGTTTATCAACGGTGACGAAGCCGGCGTCGAACGAGACGAAAAAGAAGTTGTGCCAACTTGTGAGCATGTTCTTGACTGCCGCCGCGTAGTAGAGGTTGGCGTATCCCTCCTTCGAGATTTGATACCAATCCAAAAACGCCGACAGACAGAGGATGCCGAGAAGTGCGACCTTCTCGGTCGGTGTGTCGTCCGAGAGCGATGAAAGTCGGTCGGATAGCGAGGAGACGGTCGTTTTGCCGGTCATCGGTTCGGGTATGCCTCCGATTTCATCGATGAGGAGTTACCGTAAATCAATTGCCCGAAATCGTACACGACTGTGCGGAAAATCGGGCACAAATCGGTACGGATTAGGCCCAAATTCGGTTTCACGACAGTTACTGCGTCATTTTGTACCTGTCGTCGGATGGTGGGAAAAGTCTGATACTGACTCCCCATCAATTACTAGGAATGAGTTCCTCGAACCCACAGGGTCTGCAGGCATTTCCCGACGAGTTGTCCGAACGAAAAGCGTGGCTCGAACCCTTCGACTGGTATCGGGAGATGCGCGAGCAGGCACCGGTCCGGTACGACCCGGTTCGCCACGTGTGGGACGTGTTCCGATACGACGACGTGAAGACGATACTCGCCGACGACGAGCGCTTCTCCGTGAGTCCGCGGAACGCGGATGGCTTTCAGGAACCGGAAGGTGAGGAGGCAGGCGTTATGCTCGATACGATGCTCATGCAGGACCCGCCGCGGCACGACGAACTCCGCGGTGTCGTGGACGACGAGTTCAGCCCGCGCTCGATTCGGGAACTGGAACCACGTATCCGCGAATTGACGACGGAGCTACTGGACGAAATCCTCGACGGGAGTGACGAAATTGACCTCGTCGAGGAGTTCGCCTACCCACTTCCGGTCATCGTCATCGCGGAACTGCTCGGCGTTCCGGCCGAGGACCGTGACCAGTTCAAGGAATGGTCGGACGCCATCGTTTCCGCCGCAAGCGAGGACGAGAACGCGGAGGAGTTCTACGAACGACAGGGCGAGATGCGCCAGGAGATGGCCTTCTACTTCGTCCAGCTCATGGAGGACCGACGGGCAAACCCGCAGGAAGACCTCATTTCGACGCTCGTCACGGCCGAAATCGACGGCGAACCGCTCTCCCACCGCGAAATCCTCGGAACGTGCATCCTGTTACTCGTCGCCGGGAACATCACGACGACGAACCTCATTACGAACGCGATGCGGTGTTTCGACGCGGACGATACCTTCGCGGAGTTGCGTGGCGACGATAAGGCGCTCACGACGGCCATCGAGGAGGTGCTTCGCTTCCGCTCACCCGTGCAGGCCATGACCCGCGTGGCGATGGAGGACGTGACGATGCGCGGCGAAACCATCGAGGAAGGCGACCGAATCGTCGTCTGGATGGGTTCGGGCAACCGCGACGAACGACAGTTCGACGACGCCGACGAGTTTCACGCCAACCGCGTTCCGAACCAGCATTTCGGCTTCGGCTACGGACTCCACTACTGTCTGGGCGCACCGCTCGCCCGACTCGAAGCCAAGGTCGCCCTCTCGGAACTGCTCGCGCGCGTGTCGAACATTATTGAAATCCCCGAGACAACGCTTGAACCGACGCGAAGTTCGTTCATCTACGGCGTCGATTCGCTCCCGATTTGCTTTGATCGGGAATAAGATACGGCTTCGATTACACAATTAGTTGGCTAGAATAGATTACTTGGTATTTTCACGTTGATATCAGCCACGGTTTACTGTGATTGGTCAAATGATGTCTGATGATTTTCCGAATCAACTCTTTTCAGGTTCATTCAATTACCATACTGCCACTATAGTGTATCGTACTGCCGTCACATGCAAACCAGTTCCCCTCTGCTTATATTTCGAACGCGGATCAAGCTCATCTGAAGACTTAGAGCATATAGATTCATATCACAAATATAAACTAATCTTCTAGAAAACACTTTTATTCGTGTATGAATAGATTAGTATACAATAATAGAAAATAATAGTTCAGATAGAAGCTCAATGAGTGAAAAACAATCTTCAGTAAACCGAAGACGGTTCGTCAAAGCACTCGGTGTGGCAGGAGGGGCTAGCGTTACTGGAACCATGATTTCACCCTCAGCACAAGCAGCCTCACCCACCCAATCACCCAGCAAAGAACGAGAAATCATTACGGGTAACAATCTTTCTAAACTAGCACGATATATATCTGGCAGAAGAGATGTAAGGAATGTTATGGATTCGAAGTGGCGTGAAACGATACAAGATGGTTCATCGGTCGAAGTATCCCGAGAAAATCTTTCAGGACTTACATTCACACGAGATTCGAGAAAATTAGCCAAACAAAATGGGATGAATCGAGTTCAGGGAGACACAGTTCTGGTCACAGCAGCAAGACACATCCTTGAAAATGGCGATCGGAAAATATCGTTAGGGCATGTAACTAGCAATGATAAAATCATATTGTATACTGAAATAAAAAGAAAAAAGAGGATTTCTCCGAAAAATCTATATCTTTTGACAGTATAGAAAAAGAGGATTCACCAAAGCTTTCCATTGAAAAAGAGAGCTATAACGGTGAAAAACCGCGGTCGATATCGGACGTGAAAGAGGAACTAAATACTCAAGACAACCTACCTGGAGGAGGTGGTGGAGGCTCAGGGGGACCATGTCCGGGAGACCCATGCGGAGGGTGCCACGGAAGAACAACGAGTAGCGTTCATACTGATCGTGGAGGACCGGCGGGTGGCAACTATGGTTATCGTACTTTTGCACGTTGTACCGGACATATAAGCGTGGAACGCGTGTTAGCCGGTGCTTCCTGTCAACAGTGTGCCGTTGCATGTGAGACCCCACCAACCTGTGCAGTCTGTGTTGTGGTCCTCTGTGGTCTTGGGATCGCATATGAATGTTGTGTAAAGGGACATTTGAATCACCATTGTGGTCGTTGTGGATGTGGTGCTTGCTGCTGAGTCACGCTATCCATCTTGCCACCGCTATAGAAGCCAAAGCAACAGTTAAGAAGATTTCCAACTAATATTCAGAAAGGATTTGAATGAAAATGGTAAAGAAGTATAGTATTGGTCTATTCAGTGAACCAGGTGGACCAAAATTACGACATTGGACCGCTATCGGAACAGGACTGATTTGCCTCTTTGTTGGTTTTACTGGCTTGTTTGGAACGGAGATGCCGGATTTATTTCTTGCTCTCATTGGTGTATTTCTTATCTTTGTTGGAGCATCGAACATCTTACCAAAGGATCAGACGCTAGCCGCTGGATTATTACGCATATTTGGGTTACTTAGCGCTATTTTAGGTGTGATTGTCGTTATTCTATCACACCAATAATTTCGAAGACATATTTCATTATTATTTTCCAAAACATGACAGATTTCGGTCATTCGGCGGGGTTTCGCACTTGGTAGTACCGTCAACCCTCAGTAACCCCGAATCCCGGGGGTCGACGGCTGACTTAAAGAAATACGTCCATCATCTTCTGAAATCGGCTCCGCGTTAATTTTTCACGCCGCTCAGAAGCAGCGTGAGAGTATGTGTTTATCCTCGTTGGAAGCCTCTCTACTACCATGAGCCTCGACGTGACCACACCCACTCCGCCGACCATCTACCGGGAGACGCGGGACGACCAGTACGAGTCCGACGTGGACAAGCGGGCGGACTTACAGTCGTATCTGGACGGCGAGGAGAACGCGTGGGAGGAAGGGTTCAGCGACTGGGCGGCCGAAACCGCACTCTCGGCGGATGACTACCAAGTCATGCTCGACCTCGGGCTTATCGAGGCATTCGATTTCTACTGGAATCCGGAGCGGGAGGAAGTCGAGTACGAAGCACCGGAAATCCCGGACGACTGGGAAGAACAGGAGGAGTACTCGGGGGTTGATTCGTGGTCATCTGTCTCAGCAATCAACGAGGAACTAGACGATCTCGGCGAGACGGTTGCGGGAATGCTCACCGACTACTACGTCGATTGGGGGAGCGAACGCGACATCGTGGAGACGTTCGGCGACCAGTACAACGGACGGGACGACGCGACGCCGGAGAACATCCGCGAAGACAGCCGGTACGAGTGAGCGTTCGGGAAAACAGCCCGTACGAGTGAGATTAGGGGAGGTATGAGATTAGGGCAGGGCGTTGGTCCCGAACCGAGACGAGGATTCCTCCTCTTGGATGTGGAGCGTTACGCGAGTAGGTGGATAGTCGTCGAGTGAGAAGCGGACGACCACGAGGTCGTCGGCTATCGTTTCGAGTTCATCGACGGTCGGTAGTTCCTCACCCGTGATCTTTAATCCGAGCCACTTCGCCCGTTCGACGCCGTAACGGACGAGCGCGCTCCGGACGAATTCAGCGATTTCCCGCGCGTCGGTCGTGGCGAGTCCCGTCGTCTTTCGGCGATACCCTCGAAGCCAGACGGTCGCCGGGTGCTCTGTGCGGAAGTTCTTCCACCAGTTGCTCTGGTGGCGAAGCGTGGTCGTGATGAGGGTGTCACCGCGACGGTCGTAGGCGACTGGCGTCGTGTAGCGTGACTCGGAATATCGTCCGACGTACGAGAGAAGCATGAGGCGGTCGCTCACCAACCAGTGAAACCGTGAGCGAAGCAACCATCGCATGGTGGGGTTGGCGATGTACTTTTCGGCGAGAAAAAATGGGGTCGGCGGCGTCCGGAGTTCGACCGACGGCCCCGATTCGTCGGGACCAGTCGTGTCGTCAGTCGGCATGAATGTTCCTCCGTCCTGCCGGGACGTAATTCCAGCGACTGAATACCATACGAAACGATTGGCGAGCGACGGCTTAAATCGTCCGTCAGACGGCTACCTGACTAGCCTCATACCACGCGACACCTCACACTGCGCGACGGTACTGCCGCGGCCATTCAACGCGGTCCTCGGCACCGAGCGCTTCCGCGGCGTGGAGCGTGAAGTACGGGTCACGCAGGTGCTCACGGCCGAGGATTGCGAGGTCTGCGCGACCGTTTCGGATGAGGGCGTCGGCCTGTGCTGGTTCGGTGATACCGCCGACAGCGCCGACGGGAATGTCGGTGTCCTCACGGATTTGTTCAGCGAACGGCACTTGGTAATTCGGGCCGGGGTTCGGTATCTGCTGGTTGGGGTGCAGTCCACCGGCGCTCACGTCGATGAGGTCGGCGCCGAGGTCGTGGAGTTCCTCTGCGAGATGGACCGAATCCTCGACCGTCCACGATTCCCGTTCCGGAAGCCAGTCGGTTGCGGAGATGCGGACGAAGACGGGTTTATCGTCGGGCCACACCTTGCGGACTGCCTCGGTCACTTCTCGAACGACCCGTGTCCGATTCTCCAGACTGCCGCCGTACTCATCCTCGCGGCGGTTCGTAACCGGCGAGAGGAATTCGTGGAGCAGATAGCCGTGTGCGGCGTGGACTTCGGCGATTTCGAATCCGGCGTCGAGCGAGCGCTCGGCCGCCGCCGCGAACGAATCCACGACGCTCGCGATGTCGTCGGTCGTCATCTCGTGCAGCTTTGGCGGCGTGTCGTCGTACGGCCACGGCTCGGCGCTCGGTGCGATGGTTTCCCACCCGCCATCTTCGGGTTGGAGGGGTTGGTTGCCGTCCCACGGACTGGTTTTGCTCGCCTTTCGCCCCGCGTGGGCAAGTTGGATCGCTGGGACCGAACCACGGTCGCGAATAAAATCGGCAATCGGGACGAGTGCGTCGGCGTGTTCATCGCTCCAAATTCCGAGGTCGTCCGGTGAGATTCGGCCGCGTGGTTCGACAGCGGTCGCTTCGGTCATCACGATACCAGCACCACCCGTTGCGCGGCTTCCGAGGTGCACTTGATGCCAATCAGTTGCCAGTCCATCGCCATCACAGGAGTACTGACACATCGGAGAGACCATCACACGGTTTCGCGCGGTCACTTCTCGAAACGAGACGCTACTGAACAGATCGTCGGTCATCCGTTTCGGGTAGGGATTCGACGCTCAAAACAGCTACAAACACCGCCGGATTTGCCTATTCTTTCCGCAATCAGAATCCGAAAGAGTATGATATAAACTATTTTATTTGCGAAATAATTAACAACCGTGGTGGAAAAGAGTCGAGAAAAATGAACTACTGCGCTCTTTACTCGGACACTGGCAGGATTCAAGCGCAGAGGAAGCGGCCTTTTGTTCGTCGGTCCGGAATCCGCCGTACAACAAGCGTGTGACAAATTGCTCGGGGATGGCACTTGGTCCAACAGGATAGAACGACCGAGTGGTTCACTCTGAAGCAAGTTGTTGTTCTGGAAGTTCGGATAGCGGAGTGGATTTTTAAGCAAATCATAATGTAAAATGATGTATCAGGTATCGGTTTCACACACCGTATTAGTTAACAATTGTATAGTTTTCTCTTGCTTTGTTTGGCCCGATGTTTGTCGGCAATTATCTCCCATTTCGGTGGACAGTACTGTTTCACGCGGTAAATCCGCGTTCGGAACGGTAGTTGTATTTCGAACAAAAATGCAGATTTGTGGTATTTCTGGGTAATGTTCTGTACTCGAGTCGGGAAAAACAAACTACCGGCGTTAATCCGGTTGTGAGTAAATAATTTACCTGCTGAGTCCTAAGGTGTAGCCATGTCACAGAAACCGATTCATCGACGGGAGCAACTCTACATCGATGGCGAATGGTTAGATGCTGACGGCACGCTCGACGTTACCGACCTCGCGGACGGTGGCGTTTTCGCGGAAGTCACCGCAGCAGACGCCGAACAGGCCGATAACGCACTCGCCGCCGCAGAACGCGCGGAGGCAGCCATGCGCGAGACCACCATCCCACAGCGCGCGGGTTGGATGGAGGAGATTGCGGACGGACTCCTGGAACGGAAGGAGGAACTAGCGGAAGTCATCGTGCGCGAGGCCGGAAAACCGATTTCGAGCGCGAGCGGCGAAGTCGAGAGCGCAGCCGAGCGTTTCCGCCGAGCAGCGGAGGAGGCTCACGAACTCCAAGGCGAGTTCCGTCAAGGCACGACCGGTGGCCACGAGGGATGGGAAGCGATTCTCAAGCCGGAACCCGTCGGCACGATTCTGGCGATCACGCCGTACAACTACCCACTCGCAACGACTGCGCTGGAAGTCGCCCCGGCGCTCGCGGCGGGCAACTGTGTCATCCTCAAGCCAGCCAGCAAGACGCCGGTAAGTGCGGCGATTCTGGCCGATGTGATTTCCGAGGTTGACCTACCGAAGGGCGCGTTCAACTTTACGCCGGGTCGTGGCAGCGAGATTGGCGACCTGCTCGTCGGTGACAACCGCGTCAACATGATAACGATGACCGGCAGCAGCGCGGCCGGAAAACACGTCGCCCGCAAGAGCGGGATGGTCAACCTGCACATGGAACTCGGTGGCAACGCGCCCGCCGTCATCTTCCCGGATGCCGACCTCTCCGAGGTCGCGGGTGCCTGTGCGAAAGGGTCGCTGAAGTACGCCGGACAGCGCTGTTCGGCCGTCAGCAGGGTACTCGCACACGAAAGTATTCACGACGACGTCGTCGACCGGATCGACGCCGCGATGGACGAGTGGACCGTCGGCGACCTCTTCGATGAAGATACCCAGATGGGGCCGCTCATCAGCGAGAGCCAAGCCGAATGGGTCGAGGAACTCGTCGAAGACGCCCTCGACAAGGGGGCCGACCTCGTTCGCGGTGGCAGTCGAGACGGCCAGTTCTTCGAGCCGACACTGTTGGCGAACGTTCCGCACGATGCTCGAATCATCCACGAGGAACAGTTCGGTCCCGTTGCGGCAGTCACGACGTTCGAGACCGAGGAGGACGCCATCGACATCTCGAACGGTGGTGACCTCGCGCTGGACGCCGCCGTGTTCACCGAGGATTACGACCGCGCACGACGGATGGCCGACAAACTGGACGCCGGAGCGGTTCGAATCAACGGTGCACCCAGCCACGGACTCGGCGATATCCCGTTCGGCGGGAACAAAGCGTCGGGAATCGGTCGGCAGGGTCTCAACTTGACCATCAAAGAGATGGTGCGGCACAAGAGCATCATCCTTTAAAATCGACGTTCCTCGTCTTCCAGCGGTTTTTTATTTCCGAAAATAGCGTCGTTCCGAATGGCGATTTTTCAACTATTTCGACGTGTTCGAACCCCGTCGTTCCGCTGTGTCTGACAAACGTGCAAAATCGGAACAACCCCTCAGTTGTGCTGAACGGGAGAAATTGAAAGCTGGTTTTTTACGCGCCGTTCCGCTATTTTTTGTGATTTTAGTCCCAGCACCGCTCCGAGTGGTATAGACGGATGACCCCGTCGTTCCGCTGTCTTTCGGTGGGCCAAATCGGTGTTTTGACCCACCACCGTCGTTCCGTTGTTTGTGTTCACTTTCCAGAAACAAGGATGATTTTTAGAACAATGTGAAATGGGATTCTGGCTGAATCCGGTAGCAATAGCTGGGGTATCGTCGTTGATGGTGTTGGTAAACTGGTGTTGATACTATTGTTGGGAGGTCAGTGTTGACACTATTGTTGGGAGGTCGGCTGATGTTACGGATTTGGTATCGATGCAGACGGGGACGGCGTAATCACGGGCGAAAATCAGGTGAATCATCGTCCCAATGAACCCCATCGTTCCGCTGTTCATCGCTCGGCAGCACTTCGCTTAACCGTTTGACTGTGGTCCTCTCTCTTTCGAACCAGTACCGTACCGATACCCCGTCGTTCCGTTGTTTTTCGATGCTTTCACCCCCGAAACGGCCAGCTTAGACAGGTTTCGCGTCAGCGACTTTGTTTCACTACCCCATCGTTCCGCTGTATTATGATAACAAATAATCGTGTCGGTAAAGGAATGGTTTTGTCCGACTAAATTGATTTCTCTACCGAACCAACTGCTCTACGTGGAATCGGTCATGTTCACGTTACTGTGTGTCATTGAACACACACCGTCGTTCCGCTGTCCTTCCTGAGGGGCAATACGCTCGTCCGAGGTGTTACCGACTCGAACAGTAATTCTCTCCATCCCATCGTTCCGGTGTTCTTCATAGTCATGGGGAGTACCGTCTCGGTGTAGTGCGTCTTCTGTTTCCGTTGTCCTCGAAGATTTATAACCACCCCCACCCCTCGATTCCGCTGAATTGTCGTCCGAGGGTGGGTGAGGAAAAATCCGGATACGGCAAACGACAACGAGTCGAGTATCATTCATCGACTATTTCGGTGAAATAGTCTATTTAGTCGGGTTTGCGGATATTGTTGTAGTGATATTGTCTTGAATCTTCCTATTCTAGAAACCCCCGTTCCCCCCCACCCCACCGTTTTTCGTTCACTCAGCGGAATCGAGGGGTGGGGGTGTTATTTAAACAAACGAGACAGAAGAAACACCGGAATCAGAGGAACGGCTGGTCACCACCGTTTTTTCCTCGATTCTCGCGTTAGTCTGTCCCGACGCATCGTACCAGAACGGCTTTTTTGGATACCCTGTGTCCGTTCTTCGTCATTCAGACGAAACAGCGGAATCACAGGAACGGGTGGTTCGGAAGGGTTATGCCACTCCTCCGTTTGCGATGGAACAATGGGTTCATTCGAGTTCGTTCGCGAACATTCTCCGTATAAAAATCGGGAAGCACTGTTGGACGATTACACGCCCGACACGCTGGTGGGACGGGATTCCGAGTTGGAGGAGTATCACGGTGCACTCCAACCTGCGATTTACGGCGAACAACCGGACAACATCTTTCTCTACGGGAAAGCCGGTGTGGGAAAAACCGCCGCAACGCGATTTTTGTTGGACAAGCTGGAGAACAACGCCGAGGACTACGATGATCTCGACATCTTCACCGAACTGGTCAACTGCGACGGTCTCAACTCCAGTTATCGCGTGGCGAGCCATCTGGTGAACACCCTTCGTGACCCCGCCAACCGAATCAGCGAAACCGGCTACTCGCGCTCGCAGGTGTACGAGTTGATGTGGGACGAACTCGACAGTTATGGCGGCATCATCCTTCTCGTGCTGGACGAAATCGACCACCTAAAAGACGACAGTATTCTTTATCAACTCTCCCGCGCACGCGAGAACGGTAACCTGACGGAAGCCCGAATCGGCCTCATCGGTATCAGCAACGACCTCACGTTCCGCGACGGACTCTCGCCGAAAGTCCGCTCCTCGCTCTGTGAGCGGTCCATCTCCTTTTCGACCTACGACGCGAACGAACTTCGCGCCGTCCTCGACCAACGGCGGGAAGTCGCGTTCAAGGACGACGTCCTGACTGATGATGTGATTCCCCTCTGTGCGGCGTTCGGCGCACAGGAATCCGGCGATGCGCGAAAAGCGCTCGACTTGCTGTTGAAAGCCGGTGACCTCGCTCGCGAGGAGAACGCGGCGCAGGTCTCGGAGGAACACGTCCGACGCGGCCGTGACCTGCTCGAACGCGAGCAGGTCGCTCGCGGCATCGCGGATTTGAACGACCACGAACGACTCGTCGTCTACGCGCTTGCAACCCTCGAAGCCGAAGGTGAGACGCCCGCCCGCTCCCGTGAAATCTATTCGCGGTATAAGGCGCTCTCGGTAACGGCCCAGCGTGAAGCCCTGACCGCTCGCTGGCTTCGTGAACATCTGGACGACCTCGCGATGCTCGGAATCCTCTCGGTGTCGGAGATTAACGAAGGTTCGGCGGGTGGCAAGTACCGTGAATATGCCCTTCAGCAGGACCTCGCGGTCGTTCTGGACGCGCTCGAAGAAACCCTCGAAGCGATGGGGGTTCACACGAGCGTCAAGGGCTACGTGTAACAATCTGCGTACTAATCAGACGTACTCTTCGATTTCAGTCTTTATCGACGCTGCTTCGTTCTCTATCGATTTCCGTTCGAAGTACAACACCTCGGCGACGACGACGACGACCGTGATGATGGCAACCGTCCAGAAGACAGGGTTCTCCGCCGTGTACAGGTGCCAGATTAGTGCCACAACCGTCGCTATCGCACCGATGGTTCCGATAGCCGGAACGATGGTCGTTTTCACGTCCCCGCTGTTCCGATTTTTCAGGGCGAGATAGCTCGCGGCCCCGAAGATGGTGATGAACGCGAGGGATGCGAACGAGGAAATTCCGTTGAGGCTTCCGACGACGGTAAACGCCGCCGTCAGCGTCCCGAGGATGATCAACGCTCGAACTGGCTCGCCATCACCGTTGCCACCGATTTGGGCGGGGAGATAGTCGTCGGAGACCATCTTACTGAGGAGTCGGGAGGAACTGAACAACGTCGCGTTGATAGCGCTCCCAGTGGAGAACAGTGCGGCAATCGAGATGAGGACGAACCCGGCTTGACCCATAAACGGCTTTGCAGCGACTGCCAATGCCGTCTCCGCGTTCTGCTTGATGACCGACGGCGGAACGAGGTTCGTCGTGACGATGGCGACGATGATGTAAATCGCGGTCACGCCGACGATGGAAATGTAAATCGCCTTTCGTATCGTCTCGGCCGGATTTCTGATGCTGTCACGGTCGAACAACAGCAGTTCCCAGCCTTCGAACGCGACGAACGAGAGCGCCGCCGCGATGACGGGACCGACCCCGATTTTCGAGAAGCCGGTGTGGAGTTTTCCGTACTTGTATGCGTAATAGAGACCGCCGAAGCCGAACAGCAGCAGTATCAGTACTTTCAAGCTGACGAGCACGTCTTCCGTTCGGCCGGACGCGTGTGCGCCGAGTACGTTGAGACCGACGAACAGGACGATGACGAGTGCGGAGACGAACGGTCGGGCAGGAAACCCTCCAATCGTTTTGAGGCCGACGAGTCCGGTGAAGTACCCACCAAAAGCGTAGGAGTACATTGCCATCGTGCCGATGTAACCGACGATGAAGGTCCAGCCCGTCATTCCGGCCAGTTTCGTACTGCCGGTGAACAGTTCGAAGTAGGTGAGTGGTCCACCGCCGTCATTTGTGAGTTTTCCCAAGCGAATGAACGAGTAGCCCGCCGCCATCGCGATGATTCCCGCAACGACGAACGCGAGCCACGCGAGCGTGTCCGCAGCGGCTGCCACGACGCCGAGAACGGCGAAAATACCGCCACCAACCATCCCTCCGACTGCCATCGAAATCGACTCGGTTAACCCGATCTTTTCGGACGTCATATATTACCAACTGTGCTCCTGTATATCAATAGTAGTGCTCATCTGTCTACTCATTCCACTGGATGTGGCGGACAAATTGTGACTGCGTTCGACCGTTCGAAACCGAACGTCCGTCCGAGTGTGGTTGGTTCGGAAGACGGGGTCTCTGGCAATCGGTCCTTTCTTCGGTCGATGTTCGGTTTTCGTGATTACTCCCGTGAAACGATGGGTCGTCGTTCGGTTGCAATCGGTTCACGATATGAACGATACTTCTCGTTTATTGACTCGCTCGCCATCCATCTCGGTCCATGGCTCACGACAAAACGACCGGCCAGTCACGGCGACGATTCATGACGATTGCGGGTGGCACACTCATCGGTATGACGGCCGTCGGGGCTGCCCAGCAGATGAACGGCCAAGGAGCGGCAGAAACGTTCCAGCTTGGCGGGCGCATCCAGGGATGGCAGGGGCAAGCGCCGAACTCCATCAAAGGGCAGAAAAACCCGACGCTCAGGCTTCGGAGCGGACAGGTGTATGAGGTGACGTGGACGAACGTGGACGGACAACAGCACAATTTCGCCCTGCGGAATTCCGACAACAAAAATCTCGCCGTCATCTATCCGAACGTGCAGACGAACACGAGCGGCGGTGGGAGTGGTAGTACCACCAGCGGTGGTACCAGTAGTGGTGGCAGTGTAGAGCCCGCCGAAGAACGCCATCAGTAAGACCCAAATCGTCCCGAAGAAGGGCGCGACCCAGACGCTACGGTTCGTGGCGACACAGGACATCGAACAGTACGTTTGTACCGTTCACCCGACGTCGATGGTTGGGAGAGTCGAGACGAGCAGTGAGGGTGGTTCGGGAAGCGGGGACCACAATGGGGGGAGTGGGGACCACAGCGGTAACAATGGTGACCACATGAATGGAAGCAACGACCACAGCGGTAACAATGGTGACCACATGAATGGAAGCAACGACCACAACGGTAGCAATGGTGACCATAACGGCGACGGCAAATAGCGAATCATTTCGATTTTTCACTGCACAACACAGGCAATCGGAACTATCGGTCTGTTAATCGAATTGGAGGCATGGACGCAGACATCGGATTCGTCACCCAAATCGGAATGGCATACGAGGAGGCATTCGAAGTCGCGGAGGACCTCGACTTTGACTACGTGGAGTTGATGCTGGACGGCGCACACGAGCGCACCTGTCTCGACCCGGACGCAGTCGAATCGAAGGCCGACGACTGGATCGGAACGCTCTCGCTCGAAGTGTTCACCCTCGACTACGGCTACATCGGAACTAGCAAAACGTATCTGGATGAACTGTTGTAGACGGCTGTGACGAGGACGAAACTGGCGAGAGGAATTCACACTGACTGGGTTTGAGAAGAGAGTGACTTTGTGGTTCTGTTGATTCCCGCTGCCATGCCTTATTCGGCGGTCGTGCTCGGCAGCGGTAGTAAATCCTTTCGTACTCGCCCGTCCAGGAAAAACCATGCCGAACTCATCGACGCCACGGATTCTCGTCTCCGGCGAGTCGCTTATCGATTTTCTCCCCGAACGACCGGGTCCACTTTCGGAAGTACCGACGTTCGAGCGGCGTCCGGGTGGTGCGCCTGCGAACGTCGCGGTGGCGCTTTCCCGACTGGACGAGACACCGTGGTTTTGGACACGAATCGCCTGCGACCCGTTCGGTGAGTACCTTGTGGACGTACTTTCTGCCGACTTGCCAGACCGATTCATCGAGCGCGATTCGGCGGCAAAGACGACGCTGGCATTCGTCACACACGACGAGGAGAACGACCGGGCGTTCACCTTCTACCGCGACGGGACGGCGGACACGCGACTGCAACCCGGTGGAGTTCCCGATTCAGCACTCGCCGATATCGACTGGGTGTACGTCGGCGGCGTGATGCTGGCGAGCGACCCGGCGCGAACCGCGACGTTCGACCTCGCCGAACGCGCTCACAACGCGGGGTGTTCGGTCGTCTTCGACCCGAACGCCCGACCTGAACTCTGGTCCAGCGATGGCGGTGCGGACGGTGCAACTGAATTCGCGGCAGCAGTTGACGAAATGCTGTCCCTCGTGGACGTGGTGAAAGCGACACCCGAAGACCTCGAAATGGCTGGTTTCGACGGTGAAGGGGCGGAATCGCTCGCGACGAACGTCTGCGAGGCTGGACCGCACACCTGCTTGCTGACACTCGGTGGGGATGGTGCCTACGCGCACGCGGATGAAGATGCACCATGGGATGCAGGGTCTGCTACGCACGCTGGCTACGACGTGTCGGTCGTGGACACGACTGGCGCAGGGGATGCCTTTACGGCCGGGGCGCTCGCAGCGCTGGCCGACCGGGAAGCGAACGACTCGCTCGACTCCGTCCTACAATTCGCCAACGCCGTCGCCGCCCTGACCACGACCGAATCCGGCGCGATGACGGCACTTCCCGACCGCACTGCCGTCGCCGAATTGCGAGAATCGTAGCTGATTTGGCAGAGTTCGTAACGTCACTTTTAAGCACTCTACGGAAAATCCGAGAACGGAGTACATTCAACGAGTCATGAGTGACAGCATGGGAGAGACGACCGGGGAAGCGAACGATGCGCTCGAAGAGGCGTCGTTCGTGGAGTATGGTATCGAGGAGAAACCACCGCTGGGGGAGTCGGTGCTGCTGGGATTCCAGCACTACCTGACGATGATCGGGGCGAACATCGCGGTTCCGCTGGCGCTGGCTGGGGCGATGAAGATGCCGCCAGCACAGACGGCCCAATTCATCGGGACGTTCTTCGTCGTTTCCGGGGTTGCGACACTCGCCCAGACGACGTTCGGCAATCGCTACCCCATCGTGCAAGGGGCGACGTTCTCGATGCTCGCGCCCGCACTTGCCATCATCACCGTTATCGGCGGCGGGTGGCACGCGACCCTGCTTCAATTACAGGGGGCAGTCATCGCGGCCAGTGCTGTCGAGGTGCTGGTGGGCTATCTCGGGTTGATGGGTCGGCTGAAAAAGCATCTCTCGCCGGTGGTCATCGCGCCGACCATTGCGCTCATCGGCCTCTCGCTGTTCAGCGTTCCGCAGATTACGGCCGCCAACCAGAACTGGTTGCTCGTCGGTCTGACGCTGGGCCTCATCGTCCTCTTCTCGCAGTATCTCAACAACCATCGCGCATTCCGCCTGTTCCCTGTCCTCCTCGGCGTCGTAACGGCGTGGGTAATCGCATTCCTCCTCTCCTATTTTGGAGTCTACACATCGGCGAATCCGGGCTACGTGGATTACATGAGCGTCGTTCACGCCAACCTCTTCCAGCCTGTCTCACCGCTCCAGTGGGGGATGCCCAAGTTCACGCTTCCCTACATCATCGGCATGTTCGCGGGTGTCGTCGCTTCGATGATAGAGAGCTTCGGTGACTATCACGCCGTGGCGCGATTGTCTGGTGTCGGCGCGCCGAGCAAGAAGCGCATCGACCACGGAATCGGGATGGAAGGTCTCGCCAGCGTCTTCGCCGGAATCATGGGCACCGGCAACGGTTCGACCTCCTACTCCGAGAACATCGGCGCGATTGGTCTGACCGGTGTCGCTTCGCGCTATGTCGTCCAAATCGGTGCCGTCGTCATGCTCGTCGTCGGGTTCGTCGGCTACTTCGGCCAACTCGTGGCGACGATTCCGAGTCCCATCGTCGGTGGCTTGTTCATCGCCATGTTCGGCCAGATTTCGGCCGTCGGGCTTTCGAACCTGAAGTACGTGGATCTCGACTCCTCGCGTAACCTGTTCATCGTCGGTCTCGCCACGTTCTCGGGGCTCGCCATCCCGGCGTACATCGGGAACATCAACGCGGCTGCGTTCCAGCAGGGAATGCACAGTGTGGCGGTGCTCGGCCCGTTCCTCGGTTCCGATATCGTCTCGAATACGCTGTACGTCGTCCTCGGTACCGGGATGGCGGTCGGTGGTCTCGTCGCATTCGTTCTCGACAACACCGTCGAAGGAACCCGCGAAGAGCGTGGTCTCGAAGCGTGGGAGTCCATCACGGAAGACGAGGGTGACTTCAAGAGCGCGCTCGACCGGTTCGAATCGGGGACTGGGTCGGATTCGACGAAGGCCGACTGACCCCGCGAAATCAGCCCACAACCTTTTGTTCTACGAAATCGTGAGTAGAAGGTAGCACCCATCACGGGTGAATCTCATGACGACGAACGAATCGGAGTCCACGACGGAACCGTCCCCACACAAATCCCCAGAATCAACCCCCGAGTCGGAAGTCCAAGCGCTCCGTGAGGAACTCGAAGCGACGAAAGAGCGACTGAACACCATCGAGAAGAACGTCAAGTGGATGGCCCAACACCAAGCCATCGAAACAGGAAAGAGTGTCTGTCCGTCATGTAATTCGAACGGCGCGTTGCGGAGTCGAGCGAACCGCCACCGGGAAGAAAACGGTCGCGTGTCGCAACTGCGGCGAGCGTCTCATCTAACACCCGTCCGACAGTCTCATCTGACGATGACGCGGCGCGTCCGTGGACCGTCGCAGTCCACGAAGAGGATTGATTGCCACGTCCCGAGCGCCAATTCACCATCCTCGACGGGAACGGTGACGTGCTCGCCGAGCAGTATCGAGCGGAGATGGGCGTCCGCGTTGCCGTCCAACCGGTCGTGTCTGTAGCCGTTTTCCGCGCGGTACGAGTCGCGACAACAGGGTTTTGACATCCGACCGAAGTCGACGTTCGTTTTCGTTGACGATAACTCCGGCAGTCGTGTGCGGGACGAAGACGGTACACGTTGTTTCACTCTCCGCCGCGTGTTCAGCCACTCGGTCCGTAATGTCGATAATCTCCACGCGCTCGGACGTTGCCACTTCGAATTCCATGGAATGGCTTCCACGTTCGCCGACTAAGTATCTCGTAGAACAATATGAATGGATTTTGATATAAAAATAGTACAATTATCGAACTGATATTTTGTGCGGCGATACGGTTGTACTCCAAACAATATTCTAAGCCTATACATATTTGGACCGAAAGGTATTTTTGATGGTTTGTCTATCCGTGGTAATATATGGGAACTGATGTACCTATCTAGGAGGGGATATTTGCGCCTCGCAGGGGGTACACTGCCCGCAACCGGTGCGCTCGCGGGTTGTCTGGGTGAGAACCTGATATCAAAAACCGATTCACGTCGGTGCGCTCCTCCCGCTCTCGGCCCCGGGATTTCTCGGCACGGTCGCAAAACACCATAGTCACGCCGTCAAGGCGGCAGTGGCGGACATCAACGACGCAGGTGGTCCGCTCGGTCGGAAGCTCAAACTCACGGTCGGGGATAGCAAACTCCAGCCGAAAGCGGCAAAGACAGCGTTCGATTCCCTTGTAGAGAAGGGAATCATCGGCTTCGTCGGGCCTGTCGTTACCGACATTTCGATATCGCTCACCGACGACCTCGCTCGGGAGCAAGTCATCGCTATCAGTCCATCGAGCACGTATCCGGACCTTTCGACTGCGGCGATACGAAACGGAACCAAGTACTTCGCCCGAACCGCCTCGAACGACATCCAGCAGGCACGGGTGATGGCGAAAATCCTCGATGACGACCGGTATGCCGGTGCCGATACCGTCGCCATCGTCCACGGTGACAACAAGTTCGGTGCCGGTCTGAAGAACGCCATCGACGAGCAGATCACGGGCAAAACGGTTGCAACCGTTCCGTTCCAAAGCGGCAAGAAAAAGTATAAAAAAGAGGTGCAAACGGTCGTCAACTCCGACGCCGACGCCGTCGCATTCGTCAGCGAACCCGGAAACGACGACTATCCTCAAACAAATCGCGGGGAGCAACTACTACGGCGATTTCGTGCTCAGTGAAGGACTCGTCCCCAACCAAATGCCGAGTTACATGGACAAGATGTACAGCGCGTCGGTCGCCGCCGAACAGACGCGGGGGGCCATCGAACTCCGCCAGAAACTCAAAGACATCGTTCCGCTCGCACCCTACACACAACACGCCTACGACGCGATGTTTCTACTAGGACTTGCGATACAACAGGCGGGCAAAGCGACTGCCACCGCCATCAGCAACAACCTCGTTTCGGTCTCGGGTGGAACGGGACAGACCATCTCCGTCGGTGGGTTCGACCGAGCGGTAACGGTACTTGACGCCAATCGCGCGGTCAACTATCAGGGAGCATCGGGTTCTGTTGACCTGAACAAGAATCTCGAACCCATCGACGCATACGTCGTCGAACGCGTGGAAAACGGTGAGATGAGCAAACTGGAACTGCTCCGTGCATCCTTCTTCGAAGGGGAGTCGGCATAATGGCCGACGCCGACCGCTCCCGACGCGAGCGTGTGTCTGCCCGACTTCGACGGTTCGTCCCGTCCAGAGTTCGACGAAGCTACGCGGCGAGGTTCGGCGTGGTCCTGTTGGCCATTCTTATCCTCATCGCTGCTAGCGGCTTTTACATCCATCTCGACACGAAAAACCTCGTGAAGGGTAAATCAAACGGGGAGATACGCAGTGCTGCAAAAATCGAAGCCGAGTCTCTCCACGAGTGGGTCACAAAGAAACAGTCCACCACCCGGTTCCTCTCCTCGACACTCCAGAAGAACCAATCGAACGCGGAGAGACAGGCCTTCATGGAGAAGCAGTTAGTGGACATGCCACGGGACGTACAGGCGATTCATTACGTCGCGAGGAACGGAACCGTGCTTGCTAGTACGGACAACGAGTTGGTCGCGAAAACGGTTACGGATACACCGTGGGCGAACGATTCGAATTTGTTCCCGACGATGGATACCGTTCGAGTCACGTCGCCGTACAAGGAGCACGGTGTACCAGTCACTGCGTTCGTCACCCCCACTGCTGACGGAACGCATCTCGTCGTCCTAACGGGGTCACTCACCGAACGCTCACACTTGCTCTCGTCGCCCACTGCCACTGGCGACATGACCGTCGTCAACAAAAATGGGACGGTCGTCCTCGACAACAGGAACGTCGGGTTGACGGGTGCCACCTCGTCCGCGCTGCATTCGGCCGTCCAGGACGGACTGACCGGACACAGCGACATTACGCAGATATCTTCCAACGGGTCGTCGTCAGTGATGGCCTACACGCCAGTCATCGGCACGAATTGGGTACTGCTGTACGACGTTCCCAAGAAAACCGCATTCGCGCTCCAGACGCACGTCACGCAGAACATCGGTATTCTGGTGGGGATGGCGATTCTGTCGCTTTTGGCGGTTGGTCTCACGATGGGTCGAGGTACGGCAAAATCCCTCTCGTCGGTTTCCGGGACGGCCGACCAAATCGCGGCAGGTGAACTCGACACCGACCTACCCGAAACGACCCGTGAAGACGAGATGGGACAGTTGTACGGGTCGTTCGAATCGATGCACGACTATCTGAATACGGTCGCGGACCAAGCCGACGCCCTCGCCCGACAGGAGTTTGACGCGCCGGTGCTGGACGAATCAGTCCCCGGCACGTTTGGCGAAACGCTGGAACAGATGCGTGAGGACCTTCAAACGATGGTCACCGACCTCGAACATTCTCGTGCTGAAGCGAAGGAGGCACAAGCCGACGCCGAAGTAGCCCAAACGAATGCTGAAGCGGCACAAGCCGACGCCGAAGAAGCACAGGCCGACGCGGAGCGACTCAACGCGGCGTTGGACCGGAAGGCCGCCGAGTTCAGCGACGTGATGGAGGCGGCCGCGGACGGCGACCTCACGCAGCGGATGGCGACTGACAGTCCGACCCAATCCATGACCAACATCGCGGAGGGCTTCAACGAGATGATTGCCGAACTCGAAGCGACGATTCGGAACGTCAACGAGTTCGCCGAGAACGTCGCGGCCGCGAGTCAGGAAGTGACTGCGAGCACCAACGAGATAGAGCGGGCGAGCGAGCAGGTGACGGAATCGACACAGATGATGTCGAGTGGCGCAGTCGAACAGTCCGACCGCCTCGAACGAACGTCTGGGGAGATGAGCGAACTATCGGCGACCATCGAAGAGGTCGCCGCCTCCGCCGAGCAGGTTGCACAGGCGGCCCACCAGACTGAAGCGATCGGACAGGACGGCCGCGAGGCCGCGTCCGATGCCATCGACAAAATGTCTACCATCGAATCTGGAACGGACGAAGTGGTCGAAGGAATGGAGGAGTTGGCGACCGAAATCGACCGCATTGGCGACATCGTGAACCTCATTCGCTCCATCGCCGACCAGACGAACATGCTCGCGCTGAATGCGAACATCGAGGCGGCGAACGCGGACGGCGACACGGAAGGGTTCGAAGTCGTCGCAAACGAGGTCAAGGAGTTAGCGAACGAAACGAAGGAAGCGGTGGGCGATATCGAGCGGCGTATCAACACGGTCAGCGAGCAGGCAAGCGTGACCGTCGACAACGTTCAGGAGACTCGTGACGCCGTGGACGATGGGTCCGAGACCGTTCGTGAGGCACAGGAGTCGTTGCAGGCCATCGTGTCCAATGTCGAGGAGACGACAGGCGGTATCGCCGAGATAAATCACGTGACGGATGAACAGGCGACGACGACCGAAGAGGTCGTCGCCGCCGTGGATGACGTGACGCGAATCAGTGACGAGACGGCCGCCGAAGCAGAGGACGTGGCGGCCGCCGCCGAGGAGCAAACCGCCTCCGTCAGCGAAGTGGCGAGAAGCGCCGAATCGCTCGCAAAACAGGCCGAAGCGCTCGCCGCGACCGTCGATAACTTCACCGTCCGTCACGGCGACGAATCGACTGACTGAGAGCGTTTCGGCCACCCCACTGATTCATTCGGTCAACAGTATCACCGCTACCGATTTATTCCGTCGAGAATACGTTCCCCCATGCACGACCGAGCGAAGGAGTTTCAGACGCGCGCCGAGGAACAGTACGACTTCGACGTGGATGTCCACGAGTTTCCGGAAGGCACGAAAACCGCAGCGGACGCTGCCGACGCAATCGGTTGTGACGTGGCACAGATCGCCAGCAGTCTCGTCTTTCGTGCGGACGGCAATCTCGTCGTCGTCGTGACCAGCGGCGCGAACCGCGTGAGCGAAGGGAAGTTGGCCGAGATGCGAGAGACACCCGCGTCGGCGGTCGGCATGGCCGACGCCGACGCGATTCGGGAAACCGTCGGGTGGTCCATCGGCGGCGTGCCGCCGTTCTGCCACGACGCCGATTTGCCCGTGCTTCTGGACGAGTCGCTGACTGATTTCGAGACCGTCTGGGCGGCCGCCGGAACGCCAAAAGCCGTCTTTCCGATTACACCCACAGAGCTGAAAACGTACTCGGGAGCGACCGTCGCCGACGTGCACGAGTGAAAAGCGCAGAAAGGTAAACGCGGGCAAAAGAGTAGGAAAGTAAGGACGGGAAAAAGTACGATTTTCCTTCAGTTCTTACTTTCCGGCATGACGCTTCTCGAAACGGTCGTGATGTTGGCCGTGGACGTTTTACTGGGGATTTGGCTGGGGAGCGTGGTCTTTTTTTCGTTCATCGGTGCACCGACGACGTTCGACGTGTTGGGCGACGACGCCGGAGCGGTTATCGACACGCTCTTTCCGCGATACTCCACCTTCGGTGCAGTTCTCGGGTTTACGGCGCTCAACATCGTCGTGGTCGTACAGAGCGAGGAAATGCTCGACTCCTCGTCCTCGTTGCTGATTGCTCCACTCCTCCTCGTCGCTCTGTTTGCGACCATCTACGCGCAAGTCGTGCTCGTCCCGAAGATGAAGCGCGCGAACGGTGGCTTCACCCAGTATAATAAGCAGTCGATAGTGCTGAACGGCGTCACCATACTCTCGGTCACGGGTGGACTCGTCTGCTCGCACTTCTGAACGACGCTGATGGACGACCGACCCATCTCCCTACTCGGCCTCCAAAGCTAAGACCGTGCCCGATGAACACGTTCCAGGGCAAAGTATGACAGAAAAACTCAATGTTCGGGCGTTCGCTGCCGGTGCTGGCGTGATGTGGTCGGTGTACGTGATGTTGGACGCGTGGATCGCACGGTTCGGTTGGGGTGACGAAACGGTCGAGACGCTCTCTTCGCTGTACATCGGCTATCGACCGGGCTTCGTCGGAGGGCTCATCGGTGCGGCGTGGGGGTTCATGGACGGTGCACTCGCCGGTGCAATCGTTGCGACGGTGTACAACGCGCTCGTCCGTGAAGAAGAACCTTGATTGAGGAGTCGTTCCAACCATCAGATATGGGTATTCTCGGAACTGGTCTCCTCGTCGTCGCGGATGCAGCGCTCGGGATTTGGCTCGGGAGCATCGTTTTTTTCTCGTTCATCGGCGCGCCGACGACGTTCGACGTGCTCGACGACGACGCGGGACAGGTCGTCAACGCCATCTTCCCGAAATACTACGCCTTCGGTCTCGGACTGGGATTCATCGCGTTCGGCGCGGCCATCATCGGCAACACGATGGGTGCGTTTGATGGTCTCGCCACCGCCGGTCTCGCCATCGTTGGCGTCATCATCACCGGGTACGCCCGTTGGGTGCTCATCCCCAAAATGGAGGCGGCGGGCGACGACGCGTTCGCCCAGTACCACAAGCAGTCCGTCATTTTGAACGGAATCACGATGCTCGCCGTCGCGGGTGGTATCGTGGCAATCGTGAGCGCGACCGTCTGATGGAGGGTGCAAAAGGAACGTACACCCTGCTGGTCGAACTCACGAATTCGACGAACATCGAATTTGGGGCGAGGGCGACGAGGGAACTCGATTCGGGGTGGTACGCCTACACGGGAAGCGCGTTTGGACAGGGTGGATTTTCGCGTGTGGAGCGGCATGGTCGGGTTGCTGACGGAAGTAACGACGCTCGTCACTGGCATATCGACTATCTGCTCGGGCACGACTACTCAGAACTGGTTGGCGATGTGCGGACCCCGGACGAGGATGTCGAGTGTGACGTTGCCGAGCAGTTGAGTGCGGAGGTGACGGCGATTTCGGGAATCGGGGCTTCGGATTGCGGTTGTGGTACGCATCTGCATTTCGCGGCAGAACGGGAGCGGCTTGAAGCCGCCGTTCGGCGAGCACACGAGTGAGACGCAGATTTTAAAGCTAATTGGGAATCATACTGAAAGGTACTATGTCCTACTAAATTCTACTGAAAAGGACTGGCAGGTGAAAATCGTTTCTCGGACCTGCTGGCCCGCGCGCCACCCGGTTTGACGGGCTGCGCGCTACTGGTCAGTTGCACGGCGCGCAACGACCGCGAACGGTCGGGGGCTTTCGAGGTGGTCTACTTCTCGGCAACTCCAATCACACACCAACCAAACATCTGCCTTCGTAACGAACGACCTGATTGGTTCAAAATATCCACTTCGAAACGACCACTCGAACGAACTTCATCTACCCGTCTTCGCCACGGTAGTCACTAGTTTTAATCCGGTTCTCAACCAACCTTCAACTGATGGGTGACACTGTACTTACAGACCTTTTCGCGCCGTCTCGTGTCGCCGTCGTGGGAGCCACGGAGAGCGAGGGCTCCATCGGTCGCGCTATCGTGACCAATCTCCGCGACGAGTTCGACGGCGAGACGGTGCCCGTGAATCCGAACTACGATTCGGTGTTCGGACTGGACTGCTATCCGGACCTCGCGTCCGCGCCGGACATCGACCTCGCAATCGTGGTGGTGCCGCCGCACATCGCTGTTGACGTGGTTCGCGGGGCTGGCGAAGCAGGAATCCGAAACGTCGTGGTCATCACGGCCGGGTTCGGCGAAACCGGGAGCGAAGGCGCGGCGCGGGAGCGTGAACTCCAGACCATTGCGTCAGAATACGACCTGAACCTCGTCGGCCCGAACAGCCTCGGGGTGATGAGTACGCCGGTCAGCATGAACGCGACGTTCGGCCCGGAGAGCGCGCTGCCGGGGTCGATGTCGTTCATGAGCCAGTCGGGGGCGTTCATCACGGCCGTACTGGATTGGGCCAACGATGAGGGACTCGGGTTCAAGGACGTGGTGTCGCTCGGGAACAAGGCCGTGCTGAACGAGACGGATTTCGTCCGGGCGTGGGGCGAGGACCCCGAGACGGACGTGATTTTGGGCTATCTCGAAGGCGTCGAGGACGGTGCGACGTTCATCGAGACGGCCCGCGAGGTCACCCAAACCACGCCAATCGTGCTGGTGAAATCCGGGCGCACCGACGCCGGGGCGCAAGCCGTCTCGTCGCACACTGGCACCCTCGCAGGAAGCGACCGCGCCTACGAGGCAGGACTCGAACAGGCCGGCGTGCTGCGGGTCGATTCCGTCCAAGGGCTGTTCGACTACTCCCAGATTCTGGCGGGCCAACCGCTACCCGAACGGGACGACGTGGCAATCATCACGAACGCGGGCGGGCCGGGGGTGATGACCACCGACGCAGTGGGTGATTCGACGCTCTCGCTGGCGTCGTTTGCGGACGAGACGCTCGATGCGCTCGCCGACGCCCTCCCCGAGGAGGCGAATATTTACAATCCAATCGATACCATCGGGGACGCGGGCATCGACCGCTTCCGCGAGGCCATCGACCTCGCGCTCGGGGACGACAACGTCGGAACTGCGGTCGTCCTCGCCGCACCGACCGCGGTCATCGACTACGGCGAACTCGCGGAGGTCATCGTGGAACAGCAGGCCAAACATGGAAAGCCGGTTGCGGCGGCACTGATGGGCGGCGAACGGACGGGGGATGCAGAAGATATCCTCCACGAGGGGGGGATTCCGAACTACTTCGACCCGGCCCGCGCGGTCCGGAGTCTGGACGCGCTCACGACGTACCGCGATATCAGCGAGCGCGAGTACGAGGAACCGACGAAATTCGACGTGGACGAAGAGCGCGCCGAGGAAATCCTGCTGCGGGCAAAGGAGCGCGGCGACAACCGCCTCGGCGTCGAAGCGATGGGTCTCCTCGATGCGTACGGAATCCCAACTCCCAAAAGCACCATCGCGGACTCGCCGGAGGGCGCGGTGGCCGCCGCACAGGACATAGAGGGCGGTGTCGTGATGAAAATCGTCAGTCCCGACATCCTGCACAAATCGGATATCGGCGGTGTGAAAGTCGGCGTCGAAAACGAGGCGGTGTACGACGCCTACGAAGACCTCGTGACGCGGGCGTACAACTACCAGCCCGACGCGACGATTTTGGGCGTGCAGGTGCAGGCGATGGTGGACCTCGATTCGGGTACTGAAACCATCATCGGGATGAACCGCGACCCGCAGTTCGGTCCGCTGCTGTTGTTCGGGTTGGGCGGCATTTTCGTGGAAATCATCGAAGACACCACCTTCCGCGTCGCGCCGATAAGCGAGCGCGAGGCGAGTGAGATGGTGAACGACATCGAGGCCGCACCCTTGTTGCGCGGAGCACGGGGCCGCGAACCGGCGGACATCGACGCCGTTATCGAGTCTCTTCAGCGCCTCTCGCAACTCGTGACTGACTTCCCTGCGATTTTGGAACTGGACGTAAACCCACTCGTCGCCACCCCGGACGGCGCGCGAGCGATAGACATCCGACTGACCGTGGACACTGATAAACTATGAACACGATACTCGTCACCGCAACCGAAGAAAGTACAGGCAAGACTGCCGTCGCCCTCGCGCTGGCGCGACTCGCACAGGAGCGTGGGCTGTCGGTGGGGTACATGAAACCGAAGGGGACCCGCCTCCAGAGCAACGTCGGCAAGACGCTGGACGAGGACCCGATGCTGGCCCGCGAACTGCTCGGCCTCGACGCCGAGGTACACGAAATGGAACCAGTCGTCTACTCGCCGACGTTCATCGAGCAGGCGATTCGCGGGAAGGAACGACCGGACGAACTCCGCGAGGAGATTCGGACGAGTTTTAAATCGCTTTCCGAGGGCCATGATTTGATGATCGTCGAGGGTGGCGGCGACCTCACGACCGGCGGGATCGTCGGTCTCACCGACCCGGAAATCGCCGAACTGCTCGATGCGGAGGTGCTGCTCATCTCCGGCTACGAAACTGCGGGCGACGTTGACGGTCTGCTCGCCGCCGTGGACGACATCGACCGCGACGGCGACCGACTTGCGGGCGTGCTGTTCAACGCGGTGTCGAACACGAACTTCGACCCGCTCGATACGGACGTTGTTCCGTTCCTCGAAGGGAACGGAATCCCGGTTCTGGGCGTCGTCCCACGCCAGCAGGACCTCGCCGGCATCACGGTGGGCGACCTCGCGGAGGAACTCAACGCGGAAATCCTCACGCGAGCCGAGACGGACGAGTTCGTGGAGCGCTTCCTCGTCGGCGCGATGAGCGGCGACAAGGCGCTTCGATACCTCCGGCGGACGCGGGATGCCGCCCTCGTAACGGGTGGCGACCGCCCGGACTTGCAGACCGTCGCGCTCGAAGCGCCGGGTGTGAAATGCCTGATTCTGACGGGCGGCTTCCGCCCGCCGGGTGCCGTCATCGGCAAGGCCGAGGAGAAGGGCGTTCCCATCCTGCTCGTGCAAGCCGACACGCTGACGACCATCGACCGTGCCGAGGACGTGATTCGAAGCGGGCGCACCAGGAGCGAGACGACGGTTGAGCGGATGGGCGAACTGCTCCACGACCACGCCGACGTGGACGCGCTCCTCGGCGGAACGGAAAGCGACGACGAGGAGTAGATACCGATGCCCAACTCCGGCGACACCGACGACTCCATGACGACCGAGGAAACGAGCGTCGTGGTCGTCGGTGCCGGGCCGGGCGGTTGCGTGTTGAGCTATCTGCTCGCCAGAAGCGGCGTCGATACCGTCTTACTGGAGCGCCATCCCGACCTCGACCGCGAGTTTCGGGGCTACTTCTTCCAACCGCTCGCGGTCAAATTATTCGCGGAGATGGGCGTGCTGGACGGCGTCCTGGCCCTCGACCACGACGAGGTGCAACGACCAGAAGTGACGACATTCGGCCGCTCCTACGAGTTCGTAGATTTCTCGCGCCTGCCCAAACCGTACGATTATGGACTACTGATGGAACAACCGCCGTTGCTTCGTCTACTCATCGACCGTGCCGACGAATTCGACAACTTCGAGTTTCGTCACTCGACCGGCGTTACTGACCTCCTTCGTGAAGGTGGGCAGGTCGTTGGCGTGCAGGCGACAGACCGCGAGCACGACGAGAAAGTGAAATTTCGAAGCCGACTCGTCGTCGGCGCGGACGGCCGTTTTTCGACGGTTAGAAAAGCGGCCGGACTCGACCCCGGCCTGTTCGATTCGTCCATCGAACTGTTGTGGTTCAAACTCCCGTCGGATGCCGTGCGCACCGCCGCACAGGGGCGAATCGACCGGAACGGGATTTTGCTCTACTTCGGATTGGGTTCGGAAGACGCACAAGCTGGGTGGTTCATCGAGAAGGGGACCTACCCCGACATCAGAAAGCGCGGCATCGACGCGTTTCGTCGGGAAATTGCTACGGTGGACCCGACTATCGCGCGTCATCTAGAGAGCTTCGACCAGTGTTCGCTTTTGCACATCGAACCCGGACTCACAGAACGATGGGTCGACGACGGCCTGTTGCTGCTCGGCGACGCGGCGCACGTCGCGTCGCCGGTCGGCGGGCAGGGGAACGGACTCGCGGTTCAGGATGCCGTCGTCGCCCACTCGACCATTGTCCACGCCTTCGAAGCGGACGACGTGCCGATTCCGGTCGAACGACTCCGACGGTTCGAGTCCATCCGGCGGCCCGCAATAGAGGAGGTAGTCTCGCTCCAACGGCGCGGCGAGCGGGCCATCTCGTGGTACGTTCGGCACATCGACTCGGCTCCACCGTGGTTGGTGAAACCGCTTGCGAGGGCTGTGTTTGCGGTTGCGCCGCAAACGCCGCTCGTCCGGCAGGCGTGGAAGACGTTCGCACTCGGCGCGAAACCCGTCTCGGTCGAGACGACGGCGTTTCAGTCGTAAACACTTCGATACCGACTCCTCTTCGAGATGAACATTTCCGAAGAATTCTCGTTAGATTACGTTATTTCTAAATATTATCTATTTTCGAACAAGTTAAATTTATTGTTTTGCGATTAATCTTCATACGTACTCCGTGTGTCATGGTCCTTCTTGACAAACACGGTGAGATTCTATGAGTGAGAACATCAAGGAACGACAGGCAGAACAGGCATCGAACAGAGGTGCATCTCGGCGTGCGTTTTTGCAGGCAACGGGTGTTGCGACGTTCGCCGCCGCGTCGGCGGCGAACGGCGCAATCGGACTCGCGTCGGGCGATTCACCGCTCGTCCCGAAGACGGCGTCCGGACCTGGACGAGTCGGGAACTTGGACGACTACATCGCGAACCCCGGACTGTTTGAGCAGGGTACCGAACCGACACACGCCACTGCCGCAGTACCGTTCGGGTCGGTTCGCGCGGCGCTGGACGCGGACGAACTGTTTACGAAACTCGAAGAGCGATTCGCCGAATCCGAGTACGTCGAACTACTCGACGGGAAGTGGGATTTCCGGTTTTACACCCATCCGGCGAACCGTCCCGAGAACTACGATGGCGTAACTGACTGGAATTCTATCGATGTACCGGGCGTCTGGCAAACACAGGGGTACGACCAGCTCATCTACCTGAATACGTCGATTACGTGGACGGGTTACGACCCGGCACTTGACGGGAATCTGGACCCCAGATACGACATCGATATTCCGGACACCAACCCGACCGGCACGTATCGAAAAACGGTTTCCGTGCCGTCGAACTGGGACGGCCGTGAAGTGTTCATGCACTTTGCGGCGGTGAAACAGGCATACTTCGTCTGGGTTGACGACCAGTACGTCGGCTTCCACGAGGGGTCGATGACGCCGGGCGAGTTCGACATCACCGAGTACGTTTCGGCGGGAGGCGAGCACGATGTGACCGTCCAAGCCTACCGATTCTCGGATGGCGAGGCGATGGAGACCAACGACATGTTTCGGTTCTCCGGCATTCACCGGAGCGTCTACCTCTTTGCCACCCCGAAAGTGCACCTTCGGGATTTCTACGTCCGTTCCGGACTCGACGACGACTACGAGGACGGGCGGCTCCGAATCGACGCCGAGATTGCGAACTACGACGGCGACTCGTCCGGCTGGTACGCCGTGCGTGCACATCTCTTCGACCCGGATGGGCGGCGCGTCAAGTCCCTCCGGGATAGCGCTCATGTCGATTCGGACGGCGGAACCGTCACGCTGGAAACGGCTGTCGAAAATCCCCAACAGTGGTCTGCCGAGCACCCGAACCTCTACACGGTCGGACTGGAACTCGTTCACCGCGGCCGGACGACCGAGGCCATGACCGACAAAATCGGCTTCCGAACGTATGAGACGACGCGCGGGCAACCCGGCGCACAGGTGCTCGTCAACGGAACCGCAGTCAACATTCGCGGTGTCAACCGGCCCGAGGGCGACCCGAAAACCGGGCGGACGGTGCGGTTGGAAACGCTCAAGACTGACTTGACGTTGATGAAGCAGAACAACGTCAACGCCATCAGGAACTCCCACTACCCGAACGACCCGACGTTCTACCGACTCGCCGACGAGTACGGGATTTACGTCGTGGAGGAAGTGGACGTCGAAACGCACTGGTGGCAAGGGCTGGCGGCGCACACGGAAGCCTACCACGACGCGATGGTCGAGCGCTTCCGCCGGATGGTGCTTCGGGACCGCAATCACGCCTCCATCTTCGCGTGGTCCACCGGCAACGAGGCCGGAACGGGGAGCGAGCACATCAACATGGCCGCGCTGGCGATGGATTCGGACGAGTACCTGCCATCGGACACCAGCAACGTCGCCGGCGTCAGCGCCGTCGAATCCTACGACGGTCCGGTGTACGGACTCGCGCCCGACCGCCTCATGTACCACCAACCGAACGGCGGCGGCTGGAACATCGAATACAGCGACATGCTCGGCCCGCGCTATCCCGACGTGGACGGCTTGCTCGCCGTCGCGGACGGCACCAGTATCGGCGATGGCAAACGCCCCGTCGTGATGGGCGAGTACAACCACGCGATGGGCAACAGTTTGGGACTCGTCCACGCGATGTGGTCCGAACACATCCAACCGCCGGTGAGAACGGCCAGCGACGAGACGGGTAACGATAACGACGGCGTGCTGGTCGGCACCCCGACTATCGGCATCGGTGGGGAAGGCGGCGCGATTACGTTCGACGGCGAGCGCGATTCCCTCGAAGTCGAAGCCTCGCCGTACGCTTGACTTCGAGGACGGGTTCACGCTCTCGGTCACGTTCGACGGCGTCGATTCCCGAACCCAACGGACGCTCGTCTCGAAGGACGACGAGTACGCGCTCACCCTCGACCGCGGACGGAAGCTCACCTTCAGCGTCAACGGTGATGAATGGAGTACCGTCACGACTCGGCTTCCCGAGGACGCGAGCGACGGGTGGCACACCCTCGTCGCCACTCGCGGGGCTGACGAACTGACCCTCTCCCTCGACGGTGAACGACTGGCAAAAAGCGACCACGACGGCGGAAACCTGTCTGGACACGACGGACCGCTCGTCATCGGGAGCGCCGATGACGGAAACGGTAGTCATCACCATCACGGCGGTCACCATCACCACGGTGGCGGTCATCATCACGATGGCCATCACCACGACGGACGCCATCGCGGTGACGATGACAACAGGCGCCACGACCACGAGTACGACAACCATGGCAGGAACCACGACCACGAACACGGTCACGGCCACAGCGGAACGGTGACTCTCGATTCGGTTCGCGTTTTCGACCGCCCGCTATCGACCAACGAGGTGTCCGGCGATAATGCGGACCCTGTATTGGGCTACACGTTCGCCGCCCTGCTCCGCGACAAGAGCTTGCAGGGAGGGTTCATCTGGGCGTGGGAGGACCAAGCCGTCACGCGCACGAAGACAGTCGATGGAAGGGAAGTCGAGTACACGTTCTACGACGGCAACCCGTTCTGTCTCGACGGTCTCGTTTGGGCCGACCGAAGCGTCCAGCCCGACGTGCCGCAGTTGAAACACAGCCATCAACCCGTGAAGGTCGCGCCGACGGACACGATAACCGACGGCGAGGTGTACGTCACCAACCACTTCGCGTTCACCGACCTGCGGGCTGTGGAAGGCAAATGGCAACTCGTGAAGGACGACGATGTGCTCCAGTCCGGCTGTCTCGACTTCGATTTCGAACCCGGTGAAACCCGACGGGTTCGGATTCCGTTCGACGCGCCGCGTCACCTCGATGCTGGCGCGGAGTACCGACTCAACGTCTCGTTCTCGCTCCGCGAATCGACTGACTACGCCGACGCGGGCCACGTCGTTGCCCGCGACCAATTGTCAGTTCCGTTTGACGTTCCGAACGCGCCGACAGTCGCCGAGGGCGACCTTTCGGCGCTCGACGTTTCGGAGGCAAACGACGCCATCACCGTCTCCGGCGACGGGTTCGAATACGTCGCTCGATACGGATGCCGGGACGTTCTCGGCGATGAACTACGGTGGGACGAACGTCGTGGACCGCGGCCCGCAGTTCAACGCGTGGCGCGCGCCCATCATGAACGAAGTTCAGGCGTGGGGCAGCGAGCAGGCGTCGAGTTGGTATGCGGCCGGTCTGGACGACCTCTCACAGTTAGTTGATGACGTGTCCGTCGAGCGAGTTTCCGACGCTCACGTCCGAATCGACGTGGACGGGTTCGTTCAAGGCGCGCCGCCGAAGTCGGTCAAGACGACGCCCGACGCGAGCGCGACCGGAAGCGACGGGACGCTCATGGGCGACCCGAAAATCGTCTCCGGGAAGAGCGGCTCGGCGGTGCAGTTAGACGGCGACGGCGATTACGTCGATGCCGGCTCGCCCGAGGCACTCGACTTCACGAGTCCGGGATTCACCGTCAGCGTCACGTTCGACGGGGCCGAGACTGGCGGCGACCACCCGTTTGTCGCAAAGGGCGACCATCAGTACGCGCTCAAGGTGAAGGGCGACCGATTTTCCTTCTTCATCTACGACGAGACGTGGATTTCCGTCAACGACACGATTCCGAGCGATTTGAGCGACGGTTGGCACACGCTCACCGGCGTCTGCGATGCGGACGAACTCCGCTTGTATCTCGACGGCGAACTCTTCGCCTCCGGACCGCACGACGCCGCATCGGTCAACGGAACCGACGAACCGCTCCAAATCGCACACAACTCGGAGCACGGCGACCGGTACAACGAGACGACGGTCGATTCGGTGCGGGTGTACGACCGCGCGCTGTCGGCCGACGAGGTGAAATCACAACCCGACTCGCCGTCGGACGACGCCGTGCTCTGGTACGCGTTCGACGAGTTCGAAGACGCGAAATCCAGCCCGCGCGGGCACGGGTTCGAGACAACTTACCAGTACCACGTGTTCGGGAGCGGCGACGTGGTGATGGACGTTGCGGCCACGCCGAACGACCAACTGAAAGCGACCGTCACGGACTACCTGCCCAAGATGGGTGTACAACTGAAAACGCCAACCTCGCTCGATACGTTCGAGTGGTACGGCCGTGGTCCCATCGAGACGTATCCCGACCGCCGTTGGGGTGCCGACATCGGGCGCTACTCCGGAACCATCGAAGAGCAATACGTGCCGTACGTTCCGCCGACTGACAACGGGAACAAGGCCGAGACGCGCTGGGCGGCGCTCTCGAACGACGACGGAACGGGACTGCTCGGGGTCGCAGCTGACGAGTCGATGAACGTGAGTACGAACCAATTCTCGAATCTGGCCGAGGCGGGCCACCAGTACGAATTGGAGGAAGCGGACAGCGTGGATTTCAACCTGGACGACGCGGTGACGGGTGTCGGCGGGACGCCGGTCGAACCGTACAACGAGTATCAGGTGCACGCAGTTCCTACCGAATTCAGCGTCCTGCTCCGGCCGTTCACCGCCGAGGATGGCGACCTGATGACGCTCGCAAACCGCTCGCTGTCGGTCGGCGAGTCGTCGGACAACTAGAATTGATTCGGGCAACGGCCCGTTTCTGGCGGTAATCGGGGGTTGTGTCGGGATTGCCGACGCAACCGCCGGTTTGCCGTCGAATCGATAAACCCGAAACAGTCGTGTTCAGTTTTCGTGATTCGCTACCTCAGTCCGCGTGTTGCGGGGCCGTGTATCCCGAAGCCCGCGTTTCAGGAGTGGCGTCGGAATCGGAATCAGTGAGTGGATTGGGAGACCGAAGGAATGCGATGAGACTCCACATGACTCCCGTGAGAATTGACCCGCCGGCGGAAAGGTTCATGCCGAGCGTGAGGAACGCAGTTCCGTAGATGATACCGATAACCGCCGATGGGAGGGACGTTCCGAGCGGTACGTTCGCCATGGAATCGCGGAGGGTCGGCACGAGGACGAGAAGCGAAAAGACGCTGCCACACAGGAAAACGATGTCTTGCCACATTATCGTTCGACCTCCGTTGTGCTTGTTTTGTTGCTCATTTCGTTCATCAACGCACCGTAGCTGATTGACGTTGATAAGGTTTACTCATATACGAGTAAATATTTCGACAGAGAATACCACGGTAAACCATCTCTTAGAAGAATGGTACCACTGCCCTTGTCATAACTTCACAGATATCGGACGTTACCGCTCGAAAAAAGCTCCTCGTCGTTCGGTTTTCCGAGTGGACTAGTCGGAAACCGAAATCATGGCTTTCAGGGTGCTAGACTCCTTCGCTCGCTCGAACGCCTCGCGGACATCCGGCAATGGCATCTCGAAATCCACGATACCCTCGACGTCAACCGCCCCGTCCGCCAGCAGTTGAATGGCGGCCGGGTACGTGTTCCGGTAGCGAAACGACCCCCGAACGTCGAGTTCTTTGTCGATGATGTCGCCCGTGGCGAGCGGGATTTCGTCGTCCTGTGAGAGGCCGATGAGGACGACGGTTCCGCCCCGCCGCACCGCGTTGATTGTCGCTTTAATCGCCGGCGTCGCGCCGGAGGCTTCGATGACCAGGTCCACTCCCTCGCCGTCCGTGAGTCGCTCCACTGCGTGGGCGAGGTTCTCCTCGCTCACGTCGATGGTCGTATCCGCACCCCGCGATTCGGCCAGCGCGAGTTTTTCGGGCACCACGTCGGAAATAAATACCTCGGTTGCGCCAGCGGCTTTCGCGGCTTCCATCGCCAACAGACCAATCGGACCACTACCCGTGATGAGTACGGAATCACCGACGCCAACGTTACCCCGCCGGGCGGCGTGAATCCCGACGCTCAGGGGTTCACAGAGAGCCCCCTCGCGCGTCGAAACGTTTTCTGGAAGGCGGTACGTGAAATCGGCAGGCCACGCAACGAACTCCGCGAACGCACCGTCGTCCGGCGGGGTTGCCATGAACGTCACGTCCGGACAGAGGTTGTACTCGCCGCGCTTGCAGTGGGCACAGCGCCGGCAGGGAACGCCGGGTTCGAGTGTTACCCTGTCCCCCACGTCGAAATCGTCGGCGGCGTTCTCGCCGACGGCAACGACTTCGCCCGCGCTCTCGTGGCCGAGGACGAGCGGTGATTCGACCACGTAATCGCCGATTCGGCCGTGTTCGTAGTAGTGAACGTCCGACCCGCAGATGCCGACTTCGCCGACTTTCACGAGCAGTTCGTCGGGACTGGGGTTCGGTCTCTCTCGCTCTTCGACGACGAACGAACCGGGTTCGTTCAGGACTGCGACTTGCATACTATCGCTTCGTACCGAACCACTGTCAACATTGGTGGTCGATTTGACTCGACAAGAATTATTACCTCGTAATATAACCTAGTCATCGATGTCGAAAACACAACTCCAACGCGCTCGTGCTGGCGAGATAACCGCGGCGATGGAACGAGTCGCAGAGCGGGAAAACAGGTCCTCCGAGTTCGTCCGCGAACAGGTCGAGGATGGGAAAGCCGTCATTCCGGTCAATCAGCACCACGGTTCGCTCGACCCGATGATAATTGGCCGCGAGTTCGCCACAAAAGTCAACGCGAACATCGGCAACAGCGAGACGACGAGCGATTTCGAAGGTGAACTCCGAAAACTCCACGCGGCGGTTCACTACGGGGCGGACACCGTGATGGATTTGAGCACCGGCGGAAATCTCGATACAATTCGAGAGACGAACGTTCGGTACTCTCCGATTCCCGTCGGAACGGTTCCCATCTATGAAGCGGTCACGCGCGTTGACGACGTTGCGGAAATCACTCACGAACTGCTGCTCGACGTCATCCGAAAACAGGCCGAGCAGGGTGTCGATTACATGACGATTCACGCTGGAATCCTGTTGGAACACCTGCCGCTCACCGACGGGCGAAAGACGGGAATCGTCTCCCGAGGCGGGTCTATTCTCGCACAGTGGATGGAGGAAAACGGGATGCAGAATCCGCTGTACGCGAAGTTCGGGGAAATCTGTGAAATTTTCGCCGAGCACGACGTGACGTTCAGCCTCGGCGACAGTCTCCGTCCGGGCTGTCTGGCAGACGCCTGTGACGACGCACAGTTCGCCGAGTTGGACACGCTGGGCGAACTGACGAAAGTCGCCCAAGAGCACGGCGTCCAAGTGATGGTTGAGGGACCGGGCCACGTTCCGATGGATAAAATCGCGATGAACGTCGAACGGCAGCAGAAGGTCTGTGACGGCGCGCCGTTCTATGTTCTCGGCCCGCTCGTTACGGACATCGCGCCCGGCTACGACCACATCACCAGCGCCATCGGCGCGACGGAAGCGGCCCGCGCCGGTGCGGCTATGCTCTGTTACGTGACGCCCAAAGAGCACCTCGGACTGCCGGACGAGGACGACGTTCGGGATGGACTCACAGCCTACCGCATCGCCGCCCACGCCGCCGACGTGGCGAACGAGCGACCGGGTGCACGCGATTGGGACGACGCCCTCTCGGAGGCTCGCTACGACTTCGACTGGCGACGACAGTTCGACCTTGCACTCGATTCCGAACGCGCGATGGCGTATCACGACCAGACGCTTCCCGGGGACAATTACAAGGAAGCGCGCTTCTGTTCGATGTGTGGCGTGGAATTTTGCTCGATGCGAATCGACCAAGACGCCCGTGAAGCCGACGGTGAGATGAGAACACTCGATACGAAAACCGATTTGGACACCTCTCACGCAGCGGCGGTCAACCTCCCGCCGACCGGGTCACACGATACGGCTTCCGTCCCGCCGCTCCCTGAATTCGTTAGCGATTTCGGCGAGGATGAGGAGGGCGAGGCGGACGAGACACGTCCCGACGGGCGAACGCCGTAACGGTTACCGCGTCGGGAGGGTGTCCCGACGCTCCACGTCCGGCCCGCGGTGTTCGGGGGTTCCGACGGGACTCACGGCGCGGAAGACTATTTCGGGGTCGTGCGTCTTTCGCCAGTGCCAGCGAGTCTTAGCGAGCAGGACGAGCTTTCTGGCGGTTCCGAGCGACGGTTCGTGCGTGAGAACGTCGTACCCTTGTGCGCGAACCACGCGGTGATATTCGGCGTACAGCACCGCCGCGAGCAACACCGCGAACTGGCAATCTTCGGGGAGATACTGGATGCCAGCAACACCTTCCCGATACAGCGCCTCCGCTCGTCGAAGTTCCTCGTGCATGACTGCGGCGAACGCGTCGGAAAATTCGAGTTCTTCTATCTGTTCGTCGGTGACGCCGTGGCGTTCCCGAGTCGTCCGTGGCAGATAAATTCGATTTCGATCCACGATATCCTCACGCACGTCACGCAGGAAGTTCGTGAGTTGGAACGCCTCGCCGAGTGCGGTGGCGTGCGGTTGCGCCCGCTCGGGGTTGGCGGGGTCCATCACCGAGGTCATCATCTGGCCGACGGCGGCGGCCGACCCGCGCATGTACGCTTCAAGTTCGTCGTAGTTCTCGTACCGCGATTTTTCGATGTCGGAAGCCATCGCGTCGATGAAGACGGACACTTCCTCGTCCGCGATTCCGTGCGCTTCACGGAGGTCGCAAAATGCTTCCAACACTGGGTCGTCTGCCGCTTCCGTCCCGAGAGCTTGGTTTCGGAGCGATTCCAGTCGGTCCGATTGCTCTTCGGGGGGGGTGTTGACAGCGTCGTCCACGACCTCGTCACAGATTCGGAAGAAACCATACAACACGTAGGTTGGGTGGCGCACTCGCTCCGGCAGCAACCGGGTCGCGAGATGAAACGTTTTCCCGGTCTGCTGTTGTATCGCCTTCCCGGCTTCTACGTGTGTGTCTTTCATTGCATTCGTCCCCCGAGAATAGTAGCAGGTACGTCGTTATTTTGAAAAAAGACGATGCCAAACTAGTTAGGTATTGGTCGTTCTTTGCCGATTTAGCTGGCGCTGCTAAATTGAAATTCATCGAAAAATGTCACTAATAAAATTGATAAGCCGGTAGTTACTAGACGTTTGTAGCAATGAATCGACGAGACTTTCTCGCGGTAACTGCCGTTTCTGTCGCGGGATTGAGTGGCTGTCTCAACCGAAGCAGTGGGAGCGGGTCGGATTCGGCACAGTATCCCATGCCCGAAGACGGAAACGTCGATGGCTATCCGCCGAAGTTCGACAAGGTTCCGAAAAAGAAGCGTTTCGACCCATCGACGTTCGACATCAAGAAAGTCGATGTCAAGAATGGACACACCGAGAAAGTCAAGCTTGTTCCCATCGACATCGCCTACAACTGGTACAAGCGCCGAGAAGCACGGTTTGCCGACGCCCGGGGCGTAAAACAGTACGAAACGTCACACATCTACGGTGCCGTGTTGAGTTCCGCCCCCGGAATCACGGGTGCCCCGAAGCGAGACCCGGTGACGAACTGGCCGAAGGACGACCGCGTCGTCTGTTACTGTGGCTGTCCGCACCACCTTTCATCGATTCGCGCCGCCGCGCTCATGGATAACGGCTACTCGGACGTCTACGTCATCGACGAAGGGTTCTGGGAGTGGCACAGCAGAGATTACCCGATTCGCGGCAACCACACGTCGTACAATCCCACAGGGTACATCATCGAGGGCGTCACCGACCCCAAATTCGCCGGGAAGACTGCGTGGGCGCGACAGGTACGAAACCGGGCAGAACGAGGCGTCGGACATCCTCCATGACGGTTCGTACACGCTCGACCTCAAGTTCGAAGACGTGACCATGGACTCGATAATCCACATCGAAACACCGGAATACACCGTCAAAGGAACGATCGGGGACCTCTCTTCCCGAGTCGTCTCCGGCGAGATAACGTTCAACACGCCATCCATTCAAAGACATATCTCAACCTTTATAGTCGCTGTGCTGTGTTGACGACAGTCGATGATTCGGTGCAGTCAGGCGGACTGTGGTTGGGTGGCCATCGCGCCATCCGAGCAAGCCGCGTTGAACCAGTACGAGAGCCACCTTCTCGAAACGCACGTCGAGACCGTCGAAACCGAGATTCCGGACGGACACGTGCAGGTGCGGACCGAGGACGGCGAGTGGAAAACGATGCCGTACGAGAACGCGCGTGAGTTGCACGACGACTAAGCGGCTAACTCCCTGTCAGTCGGGTCCTCTAACTCCCCGAGGACGGCCTCGAACGCGTCCGTTGCCGTCACCAGACCGATAACGTCGGTTCCGTCCAGTACCAACGCGAGTTCCTGATTCTGTGCCTGAAACAGATCGATGGCATCGGCCACGCTCGTGTCGCCAGCGACCGTCATTGGGTCGTGTGCGATGTCCGTCAGCGAGACCTCCTCTTGCCTGAGTTCGTCATACTGTCCGATGACCCTGGGCGCGTAGACGATGCCACGAAACTCGTACAGCGACCCGTCGATGAGCGGAAATCGGACGACGGGGGTTTCCTGCATCCGCCGGATGTTTTCTTCGATTGCTCCGTCGTTGAGAGCGCGACGATGTCTTCGCGTGGAATCATGATGCTTCGAACCGGGACGTGTTCTATCTGGAGCGCGGCCAAAATCTCCTCTTCGCGTTCCTTCGGCAGGTCCTCGACCGCGGCGAGAACGTCACCCATCCGTCGATGAAGGTCGGCCCTGCTCACGATATTTGCTCGTCGCCCTCTTCCCCTTCCCCTTCGGTCCACGAGCGCTCGATATCGATTCCAAACACCGAGAGCAGGCCCTTCGCGGCTTTGTCGGCGAGGATGATGACGGGGCTCATCAGTTTCGTCCACCAGTAGAGTACCCACGACCCGTATCGCGCCGCGAACTTCGTTCGTTCGATGCCGAAGTACGTCGGCGCTTGTTCACCCACGATGACATGCAGGAGATTGATGACACCGAGTGCGAGAACCGCCGAGATGGCCGTTGTGGACCCACTGGTGAGGCCGATGGCATCGATGACCGGATGAAATACCGCCACCACTGCGGGTTCGGCGACCACACCTAGTCCGACGCTGGCGATGGTGATGCCGACCTGACATCCCGAGAGATAGATTTCGAGGCGGTCGGTCATCTCCCATGCGCGTTGGAGTCCCTTCGACTCTCGAACTCGGCCTTGTCGAACTGCCGAACCCGCGTCATGGCGAACTCCGTGACGACAAAAAAACCGTTCATCAGCAGAAGGAATACCCCACCGAGTAATTGGAGTGCAGTGAGCAGATTTACCATCAGCAGCCTCTCCACCGGGAACGGTGGTAACGTTGATGGGCGACCCACCGGGGGGCGACACCGCTTACAGGGACCTGCTGTCTCAACCGTTTCGAGAACGGGGCTGTGTCTTCATGTCATGCTCCGAATGAAAACCTCTACCTTTTTGACAACCCTGTCAGTACTATTCTAACAACAGCTATGACTCAACAGCTTCATGGCTCGGGAGGTGGCTCGTGAGCCTCCTCGACCGGGTTTTCGGCAGCGTAACCGAACACAGTCGTGCTCTCATCGCCGTGTTGCTCGTCGCCACGATTCTTCTCGGGGCGGGCGCACCGATGATAAAACAGTCATCGTCGCTCGACCAGTTCCAGAGCGACAGTCCGGCCGCGAAGAAGTTGGATTACATCAACTCGAACTTCACGACCGGCAACGAGAACAGGACGACAGTACAGGTCATCGTCAGGGGGGACAACGTCCTGACGAAGAAGGCGCTCGTCAACTCGTTGCAGTTCCAACAACGGCTTCGGAACAATCAGTCCATCAATTCGACGTTGACGGACGGAACCGCGACCAGCGGCATTGGGAACGTCGTCGCAATCGCCTCGATTCAGCAGCAAAAGGTCACTAAACTCCGTGCAAACGGCGCAAAACTCCAGCAACAAAGCCAACAACTCAACCGCACGGCACAGGGGTTGAGTGACGCGCTGAACCAGACGCGTAAACTGCAAGGCAATTACGACCAGTTGAACGCCTCCCACAAGTCAGGGAACGTCAGTGACGCGGCCTACAAAAATCAGTCCGCGAAAATCGAAGCCCAACTCGCTGGCGTACGGGCAACGGCGACAGGAAACCTCTCCACGAAGCAGGCAGCGACGTTCAACAAATCGGCCACGCAGGCACGCGGTCTGCAAGCGAAACTTGACGGACTGAAAGCGTCCTATCAGCAGGGAAAAATCGACCAATCGACCTACAAACAGAAAGCAGGGAAGATTCAGTCGGAGTTCGGAACGGTGTACAAACTCGGCACGCAAGGCGTGCTGGCCGACGAGTACAAAAAACTCCAAAAGAAAGGAAAACAGCTTCAACAGCAACGGGAAGCGCTGCAAAACGGCTCGATGCCGACGCTGTCCGAGCAAATCGACCAACTGCAGTCGATGAACAAATCGCAGGTCGATAGCACGACGAAAGCCGTGCTCGCGGCCAACAGCAGCGATTCGAGCGGCATGGCGAGCCAAGCACTGGCGTTCATGCCGACCTCGTACAAAACTGGGACGGCGAAATCGAACTCGACGATGCTCATCGTCTTCCAACAGAGTAACGGCGGGCAGTCCGCGATGGGTGGGACTCCGGATAGCATCGTCACCGCACAGGAGGACATGAAGTCCATCGCAAAAGAGCAGTTCTCCCACAACACCATCGTCTTCGGAAGCGGTCTCATCGGCGACGAAATCAACCAGTCGATGTCAGACAGTCTCTACATCGTCGGACCGCTGGCGTTGCTGTTCGTCATCCTGACGCTCATCATCGCCTACCGCGACTTGCTCGACATCATTTTGGGTATTGTGGGTATCGTCTTCGTCCTCGTCTGGACGTTCGGCTTCATGGGATGGGCCGGAATCACGTTCAACCAGATGTTCATCGCGGTGCCAGTCCTGCTCATCGGGTTGGCTATCGACTACGCGATTCACGTCTTCATGCGCCACCGCGAGGAGCGGGAAGCGCACCCTGATTCGGACGTTCGTGGGTCGATGCGTGTCGCCCTCGTGAGCGTCGGCGGTGCCCTAACGTGGGTGACGGCGACGACCGTTATCGGCTTCCTCTCGAACATGGTCAGTCCGCTGCCGCCGATTCGTGACTTCGGTGTCGTGAGTTCGGCCGGTATCGTCGCGGCGCTGGTCATCTTCGGTGGACTGATTCCGGCGCTCAAAGTCGAAGTTGACGCGTTCCTCGAATCTCGCGGTATGAACCGTCGAAAACGCGCGTTCGGGACCGGCGGCGGTGTCCTCGGAAACGTCCTGACGCTCGGTGCGACTGCCGCGCGAAAAGCGCCGCTCGTGGTCATCGTCCTCACCCTGCTCGTCAGCGCGGCGGGTGGCTACGGGGCGACGAAGGTGGACACGAGTTTCTCGCAGACCGACTTCCTCGCCAGTAGCCCACCACACTGGACGAAACAGCTACCGGAACCGTTCAAACCCGGGAATTACTCCGCGAAGAAGGACCTCAACTACCTCAATGACAACTTCGTCAGACAGGATTCACAGGCCCAACTGCTCGTCCAAGGGAAGATAACCCAAGACAACGCACTCGAACAGGTGCAGCAGGCGAAGCAGAAGGCCGGAAAGAAGGGTGTGACGATTAACCTCTCGGACGGCAAGCCGCAGGTGCAGGGACCATTGTCCGTGATGCAACAGGTTGCCGCCCAAAACCAGACGTTCAATCAAACGTTCACGGCGGCGGACACTGACGGCGACGGCGTCCCCGACAAAAACCTGCAGAAGGTCTATGATGGTTTGTTCGCCGCCGCGCCCGACCAAGCCGCTGGCGTGATTTACCGCGACAATGGCAACTACAAGGCGCTTCGTGTCACCATCTCGGTGAAAGGTGGCGCGTCGAGTTCGGCCGTCACCACACAGATGCGTGACGTTGCGGACTCCTTCGACGGTGGTATCCACGCGACGGCGACGGGACAGTCCATCGTCTTCGAAATCGTTCAAAATCGGCTGTTGAAAACGGTCGTCGAGAGCCTCGTCATCACGATGCTCGCGGTGTTCGTGTTCCTGATGATTATCTACCGTATCATGGAAGGCAGTGCGACGCTGGGAGCGGTCACCTTGCTCCCGGTCGTGTTCAGCGTGGCGTGGATTCTGGGCACGATGTATCTGCTCGGTATGCCGTTCAACGTCCTGACGGGGATGATTACGAGCCTCACCGTCGGGTTGGGTGTCGCTTACAGCATCCACCTCTCCGAGCGCTACAACGTGGAACTCGAACGGCAGGGTTCGGTGTGGGAAGCGATGGAAACCTGTCTCACCGGCACGGGCGGCGCGCTGCTCGGCAGTGCGGCGACCACGGTCGGTGGCTTCGGCGTCCTCGCCTTCGCCATCTTCCCCGCGCTCCAGCAGTTCGGCATCATCACTGCGCTGACCATCATCTACGCGTTCTTCGCGAGCGTGTGGGTGCTTCCGAGTTTGCTCGTCGTCTGGACGCGCTACTTCGGGCCGGGGTCGCGCGGTACCATCGAAACCAAGTCCGACGCGACCGCATCACCGAGTGAGGACTGAAATGGACGAATCTGACGCCATCGATGCGCTGACGGACCTCGGCCTCTCGAACTACGAGGCCAAGGTGTTCGTCGCGCTCCAGAAGTTGGGGACCGGCACCGCACGGGACATTCATGGCGTCACCGACGTGCCACGGTCGCAGGTGTACGGTGCGGCAGACGATCTTCAAGAGCACGGTCTCGTGGAGGTAAAACAGTCGAAGCCGATTCAGTATCGCCCCGTGAGTTTGGAGGCGGCGAAATCGCTGCTCCACGACCAGTTCGAACGTACACAGAAACGGGCGTTCGACTACCTCGAATCGGCACAAAACGAGTTCGTGGACGACGACAAAGAGCAGGAGGACGTGTGGTCGGTCGATGGCGCTGACGCGGTCAGCAATCGAATCGAACAGCTAATCGAGGAAGCCGAGTCGAGAATCCTCTTCGGTCTCCACGATGAATCCCTGTCCACCGACAAAATCGAGGAAATCCTCCGGGAACGGGCGGATGCGGGCGTCGATGTCCTCATCATCTCACAGGACCCCTCGATGCAGGAACAGTTCGGTGATTTACGGGTCGTCACCCGCCACGACAAGCCACAGACCGAGCCTGCGGGACGCATGCTCATCGTGGACGACGATACCGTGCTCATCAGCATTCTCGGCGACCACGAGAGTGCTATCTGGAGTTCCCAGACCGGGTTCGCGGAAATCCTGTGTCAAACCGTCAACGCACATATTCACGACCTGATCGGGGAATAACCCAATACGCCTTTCTTTTCGTCGAATCAATAGCAAGTATGTACCTGCGACGGCGACTTGCGAGAAATTTGCTGTCGGAAGCACGGGCATATGGTTACACGCTTTCCATTTGGGGCGGTGGCGGACTGCTTATCAGCCAGTTCGGCACGCCATCGGCAGCCGAGGTGTTCGCCTACGTCGGCGGTGCAATCGTGGCGTTCGGGCTTCTCGCCCTGTTCACGTTCGGCGACGTGACGGCCGACCCGGACATCGAGAAGAAGATGAAGGCCACATCGTTCGTCCACGTCTTCGCTACCATCGGTAACCTGTTGGTCAGCTATCTCATCACGCTCGTCCTGCACGGCTTGCTCGCGTTTCTCGTTGTGGGGGTTCAGACGACGTTCACGTACAATGTACTGTTGTTGCCCGAGGAGTACATCGCTCACCTGTTGCATCGCTCCCTCTGATCGTGATTTTTCGCCTAGTGACTCTCGTCGATACTTGGAGTTTCGTTGCGAACGGAACGTTGTCGAATCTGGTATGTGATTGCAGTTGCTGTTCTCGGGGTTGCTGGTATCGTAGAACTTCCGAACACACCGATTGCTGGCCACGATAACCCCTCTGAAACGGTCTCTTCCGGTCTGTCCGATAGTTTATCAATCAAGACGAACAACATTTGACTATGTCGTGGTACGCCGTCGAGGCCATAGAGGACGCTATCGAAGGAACACGCGAGTTGCTATTGCCTTTCGACGCGAGCATGTGGCTTCGACTCGCCGTCATCGTGTTTTTCCTCGGTGGAACGAGTACGGTGTCGCCGATTCAAGGCGGCACAAGGGTTTCCTCCCAGTCGGGAAGTTCCTTCCCCGTCACGCCCGGGAACGTCTCGCTTCCCTCGGGGAGCCTCGCGACTGCACTTCTCGTTTTCTTCGTCGTCATCGTACTTTTGGCCCTGTTGTTTACCCTCATCGGGTCGGTGATGGAGTTCGCATTCATCGAATCACTTCGAACGCAGCGGGTTCACGTCCGGCGATACGCGAAGTCGTATTTGGGCAACGGGCTATCGCTGTTCGCCTTCCGACTCGTTCTCTTTCTCATCGTTCTCCTTCCAGTGGCTGGTATCGTTCTCGTCACGGTTCCATCGTTGTCGGGTGGGTCGGCAAATGTCGCAGTCGGCACGTTGTTGTTCCTCCTGTCCATTCTATTCGTGCTCGGTCTCTTCGTTGCGCTCATCGACGCGCTGACGAAGGCGTTCGTCGTGCCGGTGATGCTCGTTCGAGATGTGGGCGTCTTCGCCGGGTGGGAGGCATTCTGGCCGACGCTCAAGCGCGAGTGGAAACAGTACGGTGTGTATCTCATCCTCCGATTTTTCATCGCCATCGCGGCGAGTTTCGTCGTGTCGATTGTGGGGGGAATCCTCTCGATAATCCTCCTGATTCCGTTCGTCATCATTGCCGTCCTGTTGGTCGTCGCGTTCGGCGGGTTCGGTGCGGTCGGTGCGATGCTGTCGAACCCGGCGACAGTGGCTGTGTTCGTCGTGCTCCTCGTCGTCTACATCGTCTGTGCCATCTTCGTCCTCGCTCTCGTTCGAGTGCCGGTTCAGGCGTACACCGGTTACTTCTCGCTGCTCGTGCTGGGGGATTCGAACGAGGCGTTCGACCTCATTCCGGACCTCCGGGAACGTATCCGATAGCTCAGAGTTTCGATTCAAGTTGCCGACCGACGGCGGCGTCACCGACCGGGCCACTGTCCCGTGCGAGATGGACGAGCGGCGCGTTTTTCATCGTGAGCCACGCCCCGTCACGGTCGCTGGTGACGGTGACCGAGCGCTGTGTTTGCGGAAGGCCGTTGGCTCGAACATCGTTGGTTCGCTCGCGGACGCCAATCATCTGGAGTGAATCGGTCGGGAGTTCGGTAACGACGAACCGATACTCTGGTATATCCGGGTCGTGTTCGCGGAGTGCGTCCCGGTATTCGCGTGCGAGGTCGCCAGCACGTGCTGCGTCGTCGTGTGTTTCGAATCGGGTGCCGGTAATCGGCGTTGGACATTCGCCGGTTTCGCCGCAGGTGACTGCAAACGGGCCGGAATCGGTAGCGAGAGCCTCGATTTTACGTCGGGTTCGACGGAGAATGTGGTCCATGTTTAGGCTAACCTAATTTAGGTTTAGGGTAGCCTAAAAGCCTTCCGACTCAGTTCGCGGCGTCCGTGAGGTCCGCGAGGAGGCGTTCGGCGAGTCGTTTGTCGAGCGGGTCGTTCGCGTTGCCACATTGGGGTGACTGGACGCAAGACGGACACCCGGAGTCACAGTCGCAGGCGCGAATCATCTCCCGCGTGTTCCCCATGAGCGATTCGACGGTTTCGTAGCCTTCGCGGGTCAGTCCGACGCCGCCGGGGTAGCCATCGTAAATGAAGATAGTGCTCATCCCGGTGTGTGGGTGGAGTGGGGTGGAGAGACCGCCGATGTCACCGCGGTCACAGAGCAAGTTGAGTGGGAAGAGCGAAATCATCCCGTGTTCGGCAGCGTGAATCGCGCCGTTGAAATCACCGTCCATCGCCCGCAGTTTTTGTTCGGTATCGTCGGGAATCGTGAAGTAGAGTGCTTTGGTGCGGAGCGTGAGTTCGGGTAAATCGAGCGATTCGCGGCCGAGCGTCTCGTTTCGCTTCGCGTCCCGCCGCTCGAAGCCGGTGATTCGTTTCCGCATAGTCACCTCGGCGAATTTGACGGTACAATCTTCGTGGGTTGAGAGCGTCTTTTCGCGCAAATCCTCCTCGACGGTGATTTCCTTGTCGGTCAGCGTCTTGGTGTGGTAGTCCGCCCACGTCGGGGAGAGTTCGGCCACGTCCCGCGACAGGTCGAGGTCCACGACTTCGTAGGACTGACCCTGTTGGTGATAAATCGCACCGCGATGGGCGTCGTTCAGCGCGTCGCTGAACGGAAGCGACGCGATGACCTTGCCGTTTGAACGGTCCAACAGGTCGATTTCACGGTCGTCGATGGTCCGCAGACTCATCTCGTGTTGGGGGCTCCCGTCACCGTCATACGTCCAGCGGATGCCACCGCTTGTCTGTCGCCGTTCCAGTTCGCCTTGCGATTCGAGGTCGGCGACGAGTCCGGGGAAGCCCTCTCCGAAGTACGACTCGTCCTCGGGCGAAAGCCACGTTTCGCGGGCGGCGGAGGTGACGTGTGCCGGGAGCAACTCCTCGTTTTGGGGGTTGACGACCGCCCGTTCCGGGTCGCCTGCAAAGAACTCGTCCGGATTCGCCATCAGATACTGGTCCAACTGGTCCTCGCCAGCGACGAGGGCAACGAGGCTGTCGTCTGTTCCACGCCCGGCGCGTCCGGCCTGTTGGAACGCCGCCATTCGCGTGCCGGGGTAGCCGTCGAGCAGGACAGCGTCGAGGCCGCCGATGTCGACGCCCAATTCCAGCGCGTTCGTGCTCCACGCGCCACGGACAGTTCCGGAATGAAGTCCCTCTTCGAGTTCTCGGCGGCGCTCGTTTCGCAGGGCCGCCTGATACGCCGCGATGTCCTTGGCGAGCGAGCGCTCTCCTCTGTTCCTGAGTTCGTCCGCGCTCTCCATCGCGTAGCGTTCCGCACCTTGCCGGGAACGCGTAAACGCGAGCGTCTGGCAGTCGTGGGTCACGAGATCGGCGAAGATGCGTTTGGTTTCGCTGTGATTCGATTTTCGTCGTTTCGCGCCGCCGTAGCGGTCATCCTCGTACTCCGGCGGATTCCAGAGCAGCCAGTGGGTCGGCCCGGTACGACTCGTGTTCTCGTCCACGAGGGCGAACGAGGAGGTGGGTTCGCCAGTTACAGCGCTCGCGTGTTCGACGGGGTTGCCGATGGTCGCCGAACAGCAGATGAACTGCGGACTCGCGTCGAATCGGTCACAGATTCGGGCGAGTCGGCGGAGTACGAGCGCGACGTGGCTGCCGAACACGCCGCGATACTCGTGAACCTCGTCGATGACGACTGTTTCGAGTCCCTTGAAGAACCAGTCCCAAAGCCGGTGAGAGTAGGGCAACAGGGCGTAGTGAAGCATGTCGGGCGTCGTGAGGACGACCGTTGGCATCCGGTTGCGGACGTCTCGCTTTTCGTTTTTATCGAGTCGGCCGGTGTACTGGGCGACGGAAACGCGACTGCCGAAACCCAAATCACGGGCGAGTTCGGAGAGGGTTTCCTCTTGGTCGTTGATGAGGGCGTTCTGGGGTGCGATGTAGAGGGTTCGCCCGCCGTGGTCCATCGCGCGCTCGAACGCCGGAATCGTGTAGCCAAGACTCTTGCCGCTCGCGGTTTGCGTGGCGATGACGACGTTTTTCCCGCCGCGAACCGCCTCGACTGCCTCGGCTTGGTGGCGGTAGAGTTGATCGATACCGCGAGTTTCGAGGGCGGCTTCTAGCCGCGATTCGAGTGGAATTGCTCGAAACTCGCCGTCGTCCCCCGGCAGCGTCTCGTGGCGAGCAATCTGCCCTTCGTAGTAGGGTCGCCCGCGCAACCAGTCGATGGTGTTCTGCACTGTGCGGGTCTTGGGGGTGGACGTTCTAACTCGTTTCGTCGCAGGAATGTTACCTATTCTTCGTCCGAGGACAGTATCGATGGAATCGGGTCTACCATCTCGTCCCCATACGACCAGGAGAGAACGCCGTAATCAGCGAGTCGGGGGAGGTGTTCCTGTTCTAGTCGGATTCGCATCCATTCCTGTTCGGATTGTGTGACGTCCGTCACGGGGATACCGTTACAGCGACTTGCCACGTCAATCGCCAGTCGTGACATCGGCGTCGCCGTTTCCTGGTCGGTGAGATACACCACGAGATGACGCCGCTGTTCGTTTGTGAGCAACTTGTACACAGAATCCGGTGTGGCAGTGAGTACGTCGGCGCCGACCGTGTCCAAAAATCGCAGTAAATCCATGAGTACCCCCTGGCCGTCGTTCGACGTGTTACCCATACTCGCTTTACTACAGTCGGAAGTATGAATTGTCCGATATCCTCAATTTCATTCGAAATTCTGTCGCTGTTGATTTTTCCCTTCGGTTTTCTGCACAGGGTGGGACGTGATTGCAGTAAGCATCGACCTGCAACGGTCTGTGTTCGGGACTCGATTTCCTGTCGGACAACAAATCTATACCGTTATCGAAAATCGCTTTGGAACATCAAAAGCGCTTTTCACCGTCGGGATACTACCGATACAAGATTATGGGTTCCATGGAGGATGGTGTGAGTCCACCGTTCATGTGTGGTGTCGAGGAACCGATGACGTTCCACTACGATTGGGCGAACGAGAAAGCGTTAGGGTCCGCTATCGTTCAGCGGATGGTGGACCGTACCGGAGTGGATTCCACTGCGATTCCAGAGCCGCTGTATGGTTGTATCGACCCCGACGCGTTAGAAGAGCTGTTCCAACCACTCGCCGATGGAACGTCCCGGGCGAACGGCAAAGTTATCTTCACGTTCGCGGGGCACTATATCACCGCCAGTAGCGACGGAACGGTCGAAATCGAATCGGAACTCGGTCGATTGAAACGAACTGGTGGAAATCTATTGCTTACCGGCGACGTTCCGATGGACCTCTTCGAGGAGTTGAGCGTGCAGTTCTTGGGTGCGCCATCCTACGAGAGGACCCATCTGTTCGCGCTGTACGGACGAGACGTGGACGTCGCTCGAAAGCGTCTCTCGCGGGGCAATGTGAATCCCGCTCACGCACACGTCTTGACACACGACGTGGCAGTGCGCTCGGCGACACAAGCGCAGACGAACGACTATTCAACCCGACTGTCCACATCGTCCGTGGAGGGGTCGCTCGAAGACTTCCAAACCGCTATCCAGGACGAGTTGTTGGAACTGCAGTGCCAACAGAAGGGATTCGAACCGGGCGAGTTACGATTCTGTTTGGATTCGTTACAACTCCTTTCGAACGAGGAAGGGACGGCTGCCGTGAAAGACTCCTTGCGGACGATTACGGAAACCGTCGAGGCTGTGTCCAGTCTCGGTCAGTACATCTTCCCGGGTGCGTTCGAGTCGGACCCCGTCCAAGCCGTCGAGCCGCTGTTTGACGTAACTATCGAGCTAAAGATCGATTCGGATGGGCCGAAGCAGCGGTGGCATTTACACGAGACGGAACACAGGACGACGTGGTTTCCGTTATAGCTTTCCGGCCACGGAATCGACTGGAGATGATACCGTTCCAATGATTGCGATGCGCTCCCTTGCGAGCGAGACCGCCAACGAGACATGAAACCGATATTTCGACGCAGTGTCGAGGGGACGGGACTGACCGTCGTTGACCCGATTCACCGACGCCAGTTCCCGATTCGGACACCGAACCCCGTCAGTCCGCTCCCGGCCGCCGCCGACCAGTTCTACTTCCCGGTCGATAACGCGGCCGAAATCAGGGCTGAGAGACTCGTCTTACCGTACATCGTTATCACGCACGTTCGGGGGGTAGACGGGACCGTCCTGGCGAAGGCGGAGGATTTTTCGTACGAACAGTTCCCCGAGGGCGAGTACGTCATCGAGCTGAACGCACCCATCAGGATATATCTGCGCGTTGGCAGTGAGTTGACGGTTGCCTCGTCGGCCGACCGCATGGAGTTCGACTTCGGCGCGGAAACGAACGTTCGAATCGGTGCGCGTTCGTATCACGAACAGCCGGAAGCGGCGGTGACGACGACGGAGGACCCACGAGACGTGATGGCCGCTGTTTCCACGTTCGGGTCGTCGTTGAAGACGCTGAGTTGTGAGCGGTCGCTTCCTTCACTCAGGGGTCATCCGCCCACCATCGAACTCGGGGATGAACTGCACATTCCCGACGAACTCGTATCACCAGAGACGGGCGTTCGAATCGAACTCCCACCGGAACTGTCGATGATATACTCGGCGAGTAGCCTCGCCTACTATCTGGGTGCGAGTGTCGTCCCGAGCGACGAACCGAAACTCGTGACGGACCGTGGATTCGTCCACCCGATCGACCATCCGGAACGCGGGTTTGAGGGCGAAATCGAGCGCGTGCTCGTCCAATCGTTGTTCTTCGATTGTGTGACCCGAACCGAAGGGTTGTATCAGATACCGCTACACGAGCGACAGGCGGTCGAACCGCTCCTTGACCTGTCGTTCGGCGAGTTGTACGAGCGAGAACTCGCGGAGCAAATCGAGACGTATCTCGACGTTCCGTTCGATACTATTCGGGAACAGGTCCCGACGTGGCTGTTGTCCACGACCGTTACGGACGATATCGCCAACGTCGAGACGATTCCGTATCTGGTGAACAATCTGTCGCTCATCTCGACGCCGAACGAGACCAATCGCCAGCAGTCAGCACCGAAGACACCGACACCTATCGACAGCTTTCTTCGGGGAGCGCAACTGCAACGAGGACAACGACCAGCGGAAGAGTACCCTACCGAAGGGCGACCGGCAAAGGAACAGTCATCGAAAGGACGGCAGACGGAATCCGACCCCGACCCGTACGTCGCGCCGACATCGACGAACACGTTGGAACGTGCGTGGCTGGGGAAAGGGATGCCGCTCGGCGCGAACAAACTGCGAAAGCGCGCGTTCGAGAACAAGTTGGAACGGTCGTCCTCGACGGACGGTATCGACATCACAGTGGTGTGTAACGAATCGGAGATGAGTCCGGAGTACGACGCGGCCGAGGACTTGTACGGCAAACGCGACGAACTCGATTTCGACATCGACGTTCATCGGAATCTCTCGACTGACGAGCTGGAATCGGTGCTCACCACTCCGACCGACTTTCTTCACTACATCGGCCACATCGAGGACGGACAGTTCATCTGCCGCGATGGGAGACTCGATATCGAATCAGTGGATTCGGTCGCGGTCGATACGTTCCTGTTGAACGGCTGTCGGTCGTACGAACTGGGAATCAAACTCATCGACTCGGGGAGTATCGGCGGCATCGTTACCTACAGCGAAATCGCAAACAAGAGCGCGATAGCCATCGGCCGAACCGTCGCTCGGCTCCTCAATCGGGGCTTTTCGCTTCGGTCCACGCTCACGATAGTCCGACAACAGCAGTTGGTCGGCAACCAGTACATCGTCGTCGGCGACGGAAGCATCGAAATCGCTCAGAGCGAGAGCGGAACGCCGTATCTCTGCCATCTCGACACCAGTCCGGAGGATGGGGACGGCTACGAACTGCGAATCACGACGTATCCGACCGTCGATTCGGGGATGGGTGCGCTCTTCACCCCGTTTCTCAACAGTATCGAGACGTACTTCTTGAGCGGAGGGGACGTTGATACCTTCCACGTGGACAAGGAGACGCTCATTCAGTTTCTCCGTCTCGAACAGACGCCGATACTCATCGATGACGAACTCACGTGGTCAACCGAGTTACATTTCGACTCGCTCTGAATTTCGACTCGTTCAAAATACCGAATTGCTCTCTTCGTGTCGTTATCGAATGGTTCCGCCGCCTGCCGCCGCCACGTTACCGGTCTGGGCGAGCAGCAAGCAGATGGCGAACAGTACACCTATCATTCGTGGGTTCTCCGCGAGATACGTCGTTAACGTGTCATTGCTTTCGGACATCGCATCAGTTCTCTGGTACCCCACGAGAATATATTTTTCTAAATGATAATTATAGGAAATAAATAAGAATATCGCTACCAATCCCAAGAGAAACTAGACCGTACGGGGGGAGTACTCCTCCACGGACCTCTCGAATGGACAGTTGCTCGTTTCAGTGAGTCGTTCTCACAGCAGTATATTCCCTAATGTGGGCTATCCATTTGAGTAAGCACCGATTACAGTCCGTTTTCGCCCCGTAGGGTCTGTTTTCGGTCCGTGGAGTCATTGCCGAGATAACATGCGTTTGACGCACGAATTCCGGCCAGCAACTATCGACTGATGTTGGAACTCCAGTATCGTTCTGGTTGTGGATATCTCGTTCTCGTTGGGGAGTAGGTACTTCCCGGTCCCCGGCGTATGCTATTCGATGACACGAATCAGCAGAAACCCCGCTGTGCTCGCGCTCGGGGCTGTCCTGGCCCTCGGTGCTGCGTGGGTCGGGTGGGGTGAGTACATCCGGCGGACGACGGACGAAGTGCCGTACACGGCCGCGCTGCACGTCGATGGGGTGGAAATCCGGCGATATCCCGACACCGTCGTTGCGCGAACGACGGCCCCCGACCAAACCGAAGCGTTCCAGCGACTGTTTCGCTACATTCAGGGTGACAACAACTCGCAAGAAGAAATTGAGATGACGGCGCCGGTTTCGACCGAGTCCGAAAAAATCGAGATGACGGCACCCGTTGTGTCCGAGCAGTCCGAATCGGGGATGGAGATGGCATTCTTTCTGCCGGGTGAGTACACGGCGGAGGGTGCGCCCGAACCGGAGGACGACACTGTGACCGTCGAATCCATCGGCGCGCGAACGCTTGGAGTGCGTCCGTTTTCGTGGTACGCGACGGATGACCGCATTGAGCAGAACCGACGACGGTTACTTGACACGCTCGAAGCCCACGAGTTGACGCCGACCGGTGAACCATTCTTACTGCGCTACGACGACCCATGGACGCCGCCGTTCATGCGCCGAAACGAAATCGCGGTGGAGTTGGAGTAACAAGAAAGAAGCAAGCAAACCCTATCCAGCGCGACGGTGCGCGCGACGATTATTTTGGCAAACTCGGTCGAAATATCGGGGACTGGAGCGCCACCGGAGCGATGTTGTCAGTATGAACACTGCCGTAGCGTTCGGAGTGCCTTAGCTACCTTAAACACATACCATCACGACGATGTCGTGCGGTTTCCGCACGCCCAGCAATTCACCACACAGTCACTCAGTTTGTCACGACCTGTCGGAGCGGTACTTTTAAATAGGAGGTCGCCTCTTCAATCGAGTACAATGTCACACAACGACATGACCCCCAAAAGGGGGGGTCGAGTTCTTCGAGGGCACATTAGCCCACACCGACGAGATTGAATCAGTTCGAATTTTCGACACGACGCTCCGCGACGGGGAGCAGACGCCACGTACCTCGTTTTCGCCCGACGAGAAGCGTGAGATCGCGGCGATGCTGGACGAGATGGGAACCCACGTCATCGAGGCTGGCTTCCCGGCCAACGGCGACGCCGAGTTCGCGGCCGTCCGCGACATCGCGGAGTCCACAAGTGCTATCACTTGTGCATTGGCACGAATCGTCGAGAGCGACGTGGAAACCGCGCTGGACACCGGCGCGGAGATGGTGCACGTCTTCGCTTCGACCAGCGACGTGCAGATAGAAGATTCGATGCACAGCACGCGTGAAGACGTGAAAGAACGCGCAGTCGAGTGCGTCGAACGTGTCGCCGAGGCGGGCGCGATTCCGATGTTTTCGCCGATGGACGCGACACGAACGGACCCCGACTACATGGCCGAAATCGTGGAAGCCGTCAGCGAGGCGGGTGCCGAGTGGATCAACATCCCCGACACCTGCGGCGTCGGCACGCCGAGTCGCTTCGCGGAGTTGGTGGCCCACGTCAGCGAGCACACCGACGCGCGAATCGACGTGCACACGCACGATGACTTCGGTATGGCGACGGCGAACGCGATTTCCGGCGTCGAGGCCGGTGCCGACCAAGTGCAGGTCAGCGTCAACGGCATCGGCGAACGTGCCGGAAACGCCGCGTTCGAGGAAGTCGTCATGGCCATCGAAAGCGTCTACGGCGTCGATACCGGTATCGACACGCAGCGAATCACCGAGCTGTCCGAGATGATTGCGGAGTACAGCGAGGTCGAGACACCAGTCAACAAACCCGTCGTCGGCGCGAACGCGTTCGCCCACGAGAGCGGGATTCACGCGGCGGGCGTCATCGAGAACAGCGACACGTTCGAGACGGGCGTGATGAAACCGGAGATGGTCGGGGCAGAACGCGAGTTCGTCCTCGGCAAACACACCGGGACGCATGCTGTGCGAAAGCATCTCCAGCAGTCCGGGTTCGTCCCGACGGAGTCTGAAGTCCGGCAAATCACCCGCAAAGTCAAGGACCGCGGCGCGGCGAAAAATCGCGTGACGGTAAGTGACGTCCAGCGATTTGCCCGTGAATTAGGCGTCGATTCTCACGAGGAGGCCAAGGCATAATCATGGCTTTCCGCGTTTTTTACACCGACAGTGAGCGGCGGCTGACACGACAGTGCAAGAATTGCCCGACACGTAAGGTCTATCTGGGCCGCGCCACGAACGATGATAACACAGATGCCACGAGGACGCTTGACCCACGATTCGCCGGCGTCGAGCGTCGCGGCCGCGGAGCGCGTGCTCATTATTGTAGGGGTCTAGCTACCCCTCACCTATTCTCACCCCCGAACCCGAACGAATCGCACCCCAACAGCACGACGCATCCGTCCAAACCGATGACAGGCACACGACAGCGAACCAGTACATATCGACCAATGAACGATTATCGACCGACGAATCGATATCGACAGACGACCGACCGATCAACAGTAGCCCACCAGCCCACAGCAATCACCCGAACTGAGGTGACGAAAACGTGAGCGAACGCACGGCACAAGCCGTCTCCAGCGAGACGGACGCTGAGCGGGAAGCGGGGACCACGGATTCGGAAGTCGGGGAATCGACCGATGACCAACCAGTGGAACCCGAGCGAGCGACGGGTGCACACGCGCTCGTCTCGACGCTCGAATCGGCCGGCGTCGAGTCGATGTTCGGGGTGCAGGGCGGGGCCATCATGCCCGTCTACGACGCGCTGTTCGACTCGCACATCCATCACGTGACGATGGCACACGAGCAGGGTGCGGCCCATGCCGCCGACGCATACGGCGTCGTCACCGGCGAACCGGGCGTCTGTTTGGCGACTTCGGGACCGGGCGCGACGAACCTCGTCACCGGCATCGCGGACGCGAACATGGATTCTGACGCGATGGTCGCGCTGACGGGACAGGTCCCGTCCGAACTGGTCGGCTCCGACGCGTTTCAGGAGACCGACACCACGGGCGTCACCGCACCCGTCACGAAACACAACTACTTCGCGGGCGAGTCGGACGCCGTCGGCGACATGGTCGGCGAGGCGTTCGCGCTGGCCGAGACCGGCCGTCCGGGTCCGACGCTGGTTGACCTGCCGAAGGACGCGACCCTCGGCGAAACCGACCGAAAGCCCGGCAAAACGGAAACGCCTGCGACCTACTCGCCGCAGACTGAAGCCGACGCGGCAAACGTCGAAGCCGCCGCACGCGCAATCCAGAGCGCGGAAAAACCACTGTTGCTGTTCGGCGGCGGCGTCGTCAAAGGGGACGCCTGCGAGGAAGCACGGGCCTTCGCCACCGACCGCGGGATTCCCGTGGTGACGACGATGCCGGCAATCGGTTCGATGCCCGAGGACCACGACCTCTGTCTCTCGTGGGCGGGCATGCACGGCACCGGCTACGCCAACATGGCCGTCACGCACTGTGACGTGCTGATAGCCGTTGGCTGCCGGTTCGACGACCGACTGACCGGCGGTATCGACACCTTCGCGCCGGAAGCCGAAGTCGTCCACATCGACATCGACCCGGCCGAGATTTCCAAAAACGTCCACGCGGATTACCCGCTCATCGGCGATGCGGGAACCGTCATCGAGCAGGTCGATGCGGCATTCTCGACGGACGAGAACGGAAACCGCGAGAACTGGAACGAATGGCGCGAGCAGTGCCGAACCTGGAAAGACGAGTTCCCGCTGACGTACGACACGCCCGAGGATAAACCGCTGAAGCCCCAATTCGTCGTGGAAGCGCTAGACGAAGCGACCGACGACGATTGCGTCGTCACGACCGGCGTCGGCCAGCATCAGATGTGGGCCGCCCAGTTCTGGACGTTTCGCAGTCCGCGAACGTGGGTGTCCAGTCACGGACTGGGGACCATGGGCTACGGCCTGCCTGCGGCAGTTGGCGCACGATTCGGTGCGGACGACGACCAACAGGTCGTCTGCATCGACGGCGACGGCTCCTTCCAGATGACGTTGCAGGAACTCTCGGTGGCGGTGCGCGAGAACCTCGATATCACGGTCGCCATCCTGAACAACGAGTACATCGGGATGGTCCGCCAGTGGCAGGACGCCTTCTTCGAGGGGCGGCGGATGGCCGCCGACTACGACTGGTGTCCCGAGTTCGACAAATTGGCCGAAGCGTTCGGCGCGCGCGGATTCGCCGTGGATTGTTACGACGAAGTGGCCGACACCATCGAAGAGGCGTTGGCCTACGACGGCCCGTCGGTCATCGATTTCCACGTTGACCCCGCCGAAAACGTCTACCCGATGGTTCCGAGCGGCGGAGCCAACGGAAAGTTCGCCCTGTCGGAGGAGCAACTATGAGCGGCGAAGAGACGGTGAGTGGAATGCCCGGTACGGCACCCGACGAGCGGCCCCATCCGAAGGGCCGCCGGAACGAGCAGGGCATCCGAATCGACCCGGAAGCGGAAGCCGAACCGGAACGGCGGACCGCCGTCGTCTCCGCGCTGGTCGAACACGAACCGGGCGTCCTCTCGCGCGTCTCCGGGCTGTTCTCCCGGCGACGATTCAACATCGAGAGCCTGACGGTTGGGAAGACGACCGTGGACGGCCACGCCCGCATCACGCTCGTGGTCGAGGAAACCGAATCCGGCATCGACCAAGTGGAAAAGCAACTGGCGAAACTCAAGCCCGTCATTCAGGTGGGTGAGGTCGACGACCCTGCCGTGCGCGCCGAGTTGGTCCTCCTGAAAGTTCGGGGGGACAAGCCGGACGAGGTCCACGCAATCACGCAGATGTACGAGGGCCAAACCCTGGACGCCGGGCCACGAACCATCACGGTTCAGATTACCGGCGACCAGCAGAAGATCGACGACGCGGTGGACGCTTTCCGCCAGTTCGGCATCATCGAAATCGCACGAACTGGTCAGACCGCATTGGCGCGCGGCGACACGCCGACGACGCCCGGTGAGGAACCGGGACACTCCACGCAACCGCCGGAGGAACCGCACAGTGCAGCAAACGACGAAACGGCTCACGAAGCAGACAACTGAGGAATACCACAATGACGAACCAATACGACGCGACGATATACTACGACGATGACGCGGACGACAGCTATCTGAACGACAAGACGGTGGCCGTACTCGGCTACGGCAGTCAAGGCCACGCCCACGCGCAGAACCTCGCGGAGAGCGGGGTGGATGTGGTGGTCGGCCTTCGCGAGGGCTCGTCCTCGCGCAAGGCCGCGGAAGCCGACGGCCTGCGCGTTGCGACGCCGAAGGAGGCGGCCAGTGAAGCACAAGTCGTCTCGGTGCTCGTGCCGGACACCGTTCAACCGGCCGTGTACGCCGACATCGAATCCGAACTGGAACCCGGTAATACCCTGCAGTTCGCTCACGGCTTCAACATCCACTACGGGCAGATCGAACCGCCGGAGAACGTGGACGTGACGATGATCGCCCCGAAATCGCCGGGCCATCTCGTCCGCCGGAACTACGAGGCCAACGAGGGGACGCCGGGGCTGCTCGCTGTCTATCAGGACGCGAGCGGCGAGGCGAAAGAAGAAGCACTCGCCTACGGGAAAGCCATCGGCTGCACCCGCGCGGGCGTGGTCGAAACCTCGTTCCAAGAGGAGACCGAGACCGACCTGTTCGGCGAGCAGGCCGTCCTCTGTGGCGGCGTGACGGAACTCATCAAAGCCGGATACGAAACGCTCGTCGATGCAGGCTACTCGCCCGAGATGGCCTACTTCGAATGTCTGAACGAGATGAAACTCATCGTGGACCTCATGTACGAGGGTGGTCTCGGCGAGATGTGGGATTCGGTTTCCGACACCGCCGAATACGGTGGCCTGACGCGCGGCGAGGTCGTTGTTGACGACCACGCACGCGAGAACATGGAGACCGTCCTCCAGCAGGTGCAGGACGGTGACTTCGCCCGCGAGTGGGTTCTGGAGAACAAGGCCGGACGCCCCGGCTACCGCCAGAAGACGAAGGCGGAGAAAAACCACGAAATCGAGGAAGTCGGCGAGCGCCTGCGCAAGTTGTTCGCATGGGCGGACACCGAGGAGGAGACGGAATCCGAGGAGAAAGACCAAGAGCGGGTGACCGCAGATGATTGAGAAAAGCAAGCAAACGAAGACGATGGGCGAGATAAGCCACGCCCATCCGTTCGCCGACCGCGGTGCGATGACGCGAGTGTTCAGCCGTGGACAAGTCGCCACGGACGGCGGGGAGGACGAGGCGGAACAGGAATCGGAGACGCAAACGCACGGCTCGCGGCAGGGCCGCTCGCATTCCGATGTTCCTTCGGAACATCGTGAAACGATGGCCGACATGCGACACACCGCGCCAAAAGGCGCAGGTGACTCGAACGGCGTGTTCGAGCGCGGCCACGAATATCGGGTACAGTACCAATGAGTGAGGGGACGCTGTACGACGAGGTGTGGGACCGCCACACAGTTACGGAACTGCCAACCGGGCAGACCCAACTGTTCGTCGGGCTACACCTCGTCCACGAGGTGACGAGTCCGCAAGCGTTCGGGATGCTGGAAGAGCGCGATATGGAAGTCGCGTATCCCGAGCGGACGCACGCGACGGTGGACCACATCGTGCCGACGGCGGACCAGTCGCGTCCGTATGCCGACGACGCCGCAGAAGAGATGATGTCCGAACTGGAGCAGAACGTCCGAGATGCGGGAATCAACTTCTCGCACCCCGATTCGGGCGACCAAGGCATCGTCCACGTTATCGGACCCGAGCAGGGACTGACCCAGCCCGGCATGACTGTCGTCTGTGGTGATTCGCACACCGCGACACACGGTGCGTTCGGCGCGCTGGCGTTCGGTATCGGGACGAGCCAGATTCGTGACGTGCTCGCAACCGGTTGTGTGGCCATGGAGAAGCAGAAGGTCAGAAAGGTCGAGGTCACGGGCGAACTCGGTCCCGGCGTCGAGGCAAAGGACGTTATCCTCGAAATCATCCGCCAACTCGGTACCGACGGCGGCGTCGGCTACGTGTACGAGTACGCGGGGGAAGCCATCGAGAACTTGGATATGGAAGGCCGGATGAGCATCTGCAATATGTCCATCGAGGGTGGCGCTCGCGCAGGCTACGTCAATCCGGACGAGACCACCTACGAGTACCTGCGAGAGACGGACGCGTTCAAGCATAACCCGGAGAAATTCGAGGAACTCAAATCCTACTGGGAGTCCGTACGCACCGACGAGGACGCCGAGTACGACGACGTGGTCGTCATCGACGGTGACGAACTCGAACCGATGGTGACGTGGGGGACGACGCCCGGACAGGGCGTCGGCATCACGGAACCGATTCCGGACCCCGACGACCTCCCCGAGGATAAGCAGGAGACTGCGCGGCAGGCACAGGAACACATGCGCGTCGAACCTGGCGAGACGATGGAAGGCTATCCAATCGATGTCGCGTTCGTGGGTTCCTGTACCAACGCCCGATTGCCCGACCTGCGCCGCGCGGCGCAGGTCGTTGAGGGACGCGAAGTCCACGAGGATGTGCGGGCGATGGTCGTCCCCGGCAGCCAGCGCGTAAAGACTGCCGCCGAGGAAGAGGGCTTGGACGAGGTCTTCCGCGAGGCCGGATTCGACTGGCGCGAAGCAGGTTGTTCGATGTGTCTGGGCATGAACGACGACCAATTAAGTGGCGACGAAGCCAGCGCGTCCTCGTCGAACCGCAACTTCGTGGGACGGCAGGGCAGTCCGGACGGCCGGACCGTCCTGATGAGTCCGGAGATGGTCGCGGCCGCCGCGATCCGCGGCGAAGTGACTGACGTGCGCGAACTGGAGGAGGTGGTGAACGCATGACCGACAAAGTCACCTTCGAGTCTGGAACCGGAATTGCCGTGCGCGGCAACGACATCGACACCGACCAGATAATCCCGGCGCGGTTCATGAAGGTCGTCACCTTTGATGGACTCGGTCAGTTCGCCTTTTTCGACCAGCGATTCGACTCGGACGACAACCCGCAACCGCATCCGTTCAACGACGATGCCCACGAAGGCGCGTCGATTCTGGTCGTCAACGGAAACTTCGGCTGTGGCTCCTCGCGCGAGCACGCACCGCAAGCGCTCGCTCGCTGGGGCATTGACGCTATCGTCGGCGAGAGCTTCGCCGAGATTTTCGCGGGGAACTGCCTTGCACTCGGGATTCCGACCGTCACGGCTGACGCCGAAACGGTCGAGGCGTTGCAGGACTTCGTGGAGGAGAATCCCGACGCTGAAATCGAGGTGGACGTGGCGGACGAAACCGTTCGCTACGACGGCCACACGGTCGAGGCAAACGTGGACGACGCCCAGCGACAGGCGCTCGTTGAGGGCGTCTGGGACACGACGGCGCTGATGAAGTCGAACGAAACGGAAGTCCAAAAGACGGCCAAGAGCCTCCCCTACGTCGAACAATGACCGAACAAATCGCAGTCATTCCCGGCGACGGAATCGGGCAGGAAGTCGTCCCAGCGACACGGGAAGTGCTGGAAGCCGTTGGGCCGGAATTCGAGTTCGTGGAAGCCGACGCGGGCGACGCCGTGAAAGAGGAGACGGGCGAAGCACTGCCGGACGAAACCCGAACGCTCGTCGCGGAATCGGACGCGACGCTGTTCGGCGCGGCGGGCGAGACGGCGGCGGAGGTCATCCTCCCGCTTCGCGGCGTGGTTGATTCGTTCGTCAACGTGCGCCCCGCGCGGGCGTATCCGGGCACGGAGGCGCTCCGTCCCGAAACCGACCTCGTGTTCCTCCGTGAGAACACCGAAGGCGTCTACGCGGGTCACGAGTCGAAGTTGAGCGACGACGTGACGACGCTGACCCGCGTCGTTACCGAATCCGCCTCCGAGCGGTTGGCGGAATTCGCTTGCGAGTACGTTGAGGGGCACGAGGACGAGGCGTTCACCATCGCGCACAAAGCGAACGTGATGCGCGAAACCGACGGCCTGTTCCGCGACACGGTGGACCGCGTGGCTGACGTTCGGGGCGTCTCACACGACGAGATGCTGATGGACGCGCTGGCGACCCACCTCTGTTTGCATCCCGACGAGTTCGGCGTCATCGTCTGTCCGAACCTCGCCGGCGACGTGCTGTCGGACCTCGCCGCTGGACTGGTCGGCGGGTTGGGCCTATTGCCGTCGGCCAACATCGGACCGGACAACGCGCTGTTCGAACCCGTCCACGGCACCGCGCCGGACATCGCGGGTGAAGGAATCGCGAACCCTTCGGCCACCATACTCTCGGCGGCGATGCTACTGGAGCATTTGGGCTACGACGAGGAGGGCGCGGCAGTTCGAGAGGCGGTCGAATCCGTGCTGTCGGACGGGCCACGAACGCCTGACCTTGGTGGCGATGCGACCACCGCGGACGTTACCGAGGCAGTGCTGTCTCGACTGTAGAATTTCGGCTAGGTTTCAGTTGACTTCGAGGAGGTTTGTTTTTGCTGCCGTTGTGTTTCAGGGTTGGAATAGCGACATGAGGGCCATCAGCACCCCGACGGCACCGAGTATGGCGGACCCGACCTGCGTGAACATCACTTTCCATCCCGCGGGTTCGACTTCGCTTGCTGGGGTCATGCTGCCGATGGCGTCCATCTGCTCGCTGAACCGCGAGATCTGGTACCCGTAGCGGGTAGCCGACGGCACCGACGGCGAGGGCACCGAATCCAGTAAGCATCATGTTGAGGGAGACCATATTCGATTATTGTTATCGTTCGGACAAATAGTTTCTGCTCGAAACGCGACGGAACGACTCAAAATCGGGTTTTGCTGAAAATGCGACTGCCTCGATGACGACTTCGAAAACCTCCGACCGGTCACGCAAGCGTGACGTTGTCGAAACTCGATTCCGACTGAACTCGCTACGCAGAGAAGAGTTTGGTTCAGTCGTGATTACAACTGCCGAGCCACAATAAAACCAAAAACCACCCATTCGTAGCGAGCGGGTGGCGATTTCGAAGGAATACCTCCAAGCAACTGCAATCACAACAGAAGCAAAACGAGAATTCTCCCGTCGTTGGCGTGCCGGAAGGTGAAGACTAATATCGGTGGCCCGACGCTTCCCGGTAACGAGCGAGATATATGAGTGAGACGAAAGACGAACTCGCGGGCGTGGTCGATCTGTTCGACGCGCTGACGCGGAGGGAACTGGCCGAGGCGCTTGCCGAGTTGGCGTTCAAACAGGGCAAGGAGGTGGACGAATCGGCCTTCGAGGCGGTCATCGAGGACGGCGTACGGGATTTCTATCTCGTGGAGACAAATACAGACGATAACACAGTCGCGGACGGTGACCCGCTCCTCGTACCCGGGCCGGTGGCGTTCCCGGCCTTGCCGGAAAACGCGGAGGATTTACCGCACATCATGGACGTTCCGGTGCGGACCATCGACCGCGAAGGACTGGGCGCACGGGTAAAACATCGACTCGCCGAAGAAGCTGAACAATTGGCGGAAGGAATCGAAACCGACGACGAGAAAGCCGAAACCGATGACGAGGAGCGAGTGCGATATCTCGTTGACGTGAGTTACGACCTCGAAGCGTGGGCACCAGTGGAGGCGGGCAACGTGCGTGAGCGACTGGACGAAGCGATATCGTCGTGAGCGACTGGCCGAACTGCTATCCGAGACGAGTCGCACGCCGACCGGGCAAATTAAGGCCGGACGGGACGACGAAAAGACATGAACCTCGGTCGGGTGGCCGACCACGAACCACGGTTGGTCACGGACGAGCAACGCGAGGCGGCCGTCCTCGTTCCGGTTATCGAACGCGACGATGGCCTCGCCCTCCTCTTCACCAAGCGCGCAGACCACCTCGGCGAACACCCCGGACAGATGAGTTTCGTCGGCGGCGGACACGAACCGACTGACGACGACCTCTGGGAAACTGCACTCCGGGAAGCCCACGAGGAGATCGGGCTTCGGCCCGAGGAAGTCGAGCACGTCGGGCGACTGGACGACATCCGAACGATAACGGGTTACTCCATCAGCCCCTTCGTCGTCAGAATTCCGGACCGCGAGTACGACCCCGACGAGCGCGAAGTGGCTGAAATCGCCGTGCTTCCGCTGTCGGAGTTGACGGACTTCGACAACTACGAGAACGAACACCGCGACCACCCGCACTACGGCGAAGTCGTCATCCACTACTTCCACGTCGATGGCTTCACCGTCTGGGGCGCGACGGGGCGAATGTTGGTGCAACTGCTGGAACTGGCGACTGACTGGCGCGCACCGGAGAAAATCGACCGATTCGTCGATACGGACCCTGATTTGGGGTGAGACGCGGATGGCAGCGATATACTGAAATAAACTGATAACTACTGAATTCTACTGATTTATACTACCGGCGCTCGCGGTACTGCGCCGACGCGCTCGCATGTCGGCGCGTGTTCAGATGTGCTGGGGTGTGTTCAGCGCGTGGTTGGACGTTCGGCTGTATTCGGACAGGGCCAGACGACTCGGATTGTCGGTATCCATACGCCAAAGTGAGCGGCATGCCATCACCCCTCATGTACGACGCAATCGTGGTCGGGGGCGGCATCGTCGGTGCCTCCGTCGCCTACCATCTCACGCGCGACGGCGTGGAAACGCTTCTTATCGACCGGCACGACGCCGGACGGGCGACGGACGCCGGTGCGGGCATTATCTCGCCAGGGACCAGCAGCCGAACCGCCTCCAGCCTGTGGTTCGAGTTCGCACTTGACGCGGCGGCGTACTATCCAGAAATCATCGCACAACTCGAAGACGAACAAGACGGTGAGACGGGCTATTCTGACTGCCAGCTGCTTTCGGTCGCGGTGGACGAGGACGAAGTATCCGAGTACGACGCGGCCTCCGAACGGATTCGGAAGCGACAGGAGAAGTACGGCCAGCCAGCGCCCGGAACCACGGCGGAAATTTCGTCGGACGAAGCACAATCGCGGTTTCCGGCGCTCGCGGAAACCAAATGCTGCCGGGCCTACGACGGCGCTGCGCGGGTTGACGCCCGGACGTTCACCGGCGCGCTGCTCCGCGCGGCGAAGAAACAGGGCCTCACCGTTTTCGGAAAGGACGTGACCGAGGTTCTCCACGAGGACGGGAACGCCACAGGCGTCGAAACCGCCGACGGAACCGAATACGAAGCGCCAGCGGTCGTCATCGCCGGCGGTGCGTGGTCAGAGCGCTTCTCCGAATCGCTTGACGTGTCGATTCCGGTCGAACCCCAGCGCGGGCAAATCATCCACCTCGATTTGGGCGACATGGACACGTCGTCGTGGCCCATCCTCAGCCCGTACCGCGGTCATTACATGGTCCCGTGGCAGGACAACCGCGTTGCCGTCGGCGCGACCCGTGAAGTCGGGTCCGGATTCTCCCCCCACACGACGGCCGAGGGCGTCCACGAAGTGCTGGGCGAAGCGCTCCGGGTCGCACCCGGACTCGGGGACGCCGAAATCGGGGAGATTCGCGTCGGTCTGCGTCCGCGCTCGACCGACCAACTTCCCGTCTTGGGCCGGATTCCAACTATCAAAAACGTCCATCTGGCGACCGGTCACGGCGCGACGGGCCTGCAACTCGGCCCGTATAGCGGGAAACTCGTTGCCGACGAGGTTCGGGGCGAATCGGTCGATATCGGGCAGTTCAGCGTGGAACGGTTCGAATAATTAGTTTGAGTAATCAGTTCGAGTGAAATTCGATGTCCGAGGATGAACTGATTCTCGGTCTCAGTCGTCGGCGAAGCGGTCTTCTAGTACATCGAGGACGGTTTCCGTCTCGACCACGTCACCGTATTTCGCGTCGATGTCGAACAGATTCGCGCGATGTGGGGCTTCCGCTCGGTCGCCAACGGCGTCGGCCGGGACGATGGTTCGATAGCCGTGTTGGAGGCTATCGATTGCGGTGGCGCGCACGCAACCGCTCGTCGTCACGCCGGTGAGAACGAGCGTATCGACGCGGTGAGTTGTGAGCTCGGTTTCGAGGTCAGTTCCGAAGAACGCACTCGCGTACTTCTTGAGCACGATTCGTTCGTCGTCGACGGGTTCGATTTGGTCGTCAACTTCGACTTCGGGCGTGCCGAGTTTGAGTTCGCGGAGTGCGGGAACTTTCTCGATGAATCGACCCGCGTCACCGTAGGATTCTTCGAACGCGACGGTGGTGAAGTAGCGTGGCAGGTCGTACGCTCTGAACGCGGATAGGACCCGTTCAGTCTGGGTAAGCACGTCACTCACGTCCGTGCCGAGGCTGTTCTCTGGGTCAGTGAACGCGTTGATAAGGTCGATGACCACAAGTGCTGGTCGTTCCCCGAACCCGACGCTGTTCGCGAAATCCGATTCGTCATATCGGTCGTCGATGTCGTCGTCCCAACTCATGTGAAATGCAGTAAGCGGAGTGGTTGTGATTGGCAGTCGATACGTCTCTGTCACTCTCCACGATTGAACTCGCGGCGTTCGGCCGCGATTTGGGCTTTGAGTTCGTCGTAGTCCGGAAGCGGGCCGTAGTCGAACTGGCTAAGTTCGTCACGGTTCTCCCGCATTTCCTCGCGGCGCTCCTCCGTCGCAGCTTGATTTACCGTTCCGTCCTCACCGATGACGACGCCGTATCCATCGCCGGCGTCCGACCGGGAGATGAGGCCGCGGTCAACTTCGGTCGCGACCATTTCGGGGTCTCTGTCGAGCGGGTCGCCAAGTCCCCCGCCGCCCGCAGTTCGGAAGACCAACTTGTCACCTGCTGCAACGGGGACGTTTTCCGCCTTCGACGGCAGTGATTCTTCGGTTCCGTCGGTTCGAATGAGTTTCTTCTCGGCCGTTTTTCCGTGCGTTCCGCCATCGACGCCCCACGGATAGGTGTGCGTGCGGTCGTCCTGGAAGGTGACCGCACCGTCTTCCTCGAACGTGTAGACCTTCGTGATTCCGTGACCGCCGCGGAATTCTCCCGGGCCGCCCGTGTCTTGGCGCGTGCTGTACTCGTCTATCGTCAGCGGGTAGTATGCCTCCTGGTACTCCGCGGGAACGGTGCGGAACAGCGGCCACCAAGAGTGGCCGTCGAGGCCGTCACCACCCGGTCGAGCGGGGATTCCACCGTAGAGGATTTCGAGCATCTGGAACTGGTTCCCCTCGGAGTCCACGCCCGCGTAGACGAGGTTCGGTGAGGTTCCGTAGCTTCCCGCGACGGAGAACCCGTCGATGAGTTTCGAGAACGTCGCTTGGAGCACGTCGAACTGGCGCGCCATCAGCGGCAGGCGGTTACCGAGTGCGGCGGGGAACTCCGGTTGGACGACTGTCCCCTTCGGGAGATTGACCTCGAAGAGGTCGTAGTAGCCGTCGTTGAAAGTGAGCAGCGGGTCGAACGCCATGATGAGGAAGACGCCGGTGAACATCTTGAACATCTTCTCGTTCAGGAGGAAGTTCACGGTTCCCGGCACCTGATCGTCGGTGCCCTCCCAGTCGAGGTAGACGGTGTCGCCCTCGCGGTAGATTTCGAGATGGAGTTTTATCGGTCCATTTCCCATCCCGTCGTCGTCCACGTAATCCTCGAACGTGTGGCGTTCGCCCTCTGGGACGAACTCGCGGATGAGGTCAATCATCCCGTCGCGCGTCCGGTCGAGAATCGCGTCACAGCCTTCGAGGTAGGTTTCCTTCCCGAAACGCTCACAGAGTTCCTTGACGCGCTCTTCCGCCGCCGCAGTCCCGGCGGCGAGTGCCTTGATGTCCGCTTCGGCGTGCTCGGGAAGTCGCGTGTTGTGCGCGAAGGTATCCAAGAGTGCTTCGTCCAGTTCGCCGCGCTTGTACAGTTTGACCGGCGGGAGTCGCATTCCTTCCTCGAAGATGGTCGTCGCTTGCACTGGCATACTCCCGGGGGTCTTCCCGCCGACGTCCATGAGGTTGCCCCATTGGCTGGAGAAGCCGACGCGCTCCCCGTCGTAGAAGATGGGGCGTAACAGGAGCATGTCCGGCGTGTGCGACATCGCACCTGCACACATGTAGGGATCGTTCGTTGCGACGACATCTCCCTCTTCGAGGTCGTCCCAGCCGAAGGAGGCGTTCTCGATGATGGTGTCGATTGCCGAGCCGAACTGCCCCATCACCATCCGACCGTCAGCGTCCGCGATGAGGGGGAACTGGTCGGATTGCTCGCGAATGACCGGGCTTATCGCGGTCGTTTCCAGAACACGGTCCATCTCGTATCGCGTGTTTTCGAGCGTGCTCTCGATGATGTCGAGCGTCGTTGGGTCGATGTCGTGTTCGCCGACGAAGTCGGGCGTGTCAGCGCTCATGCGGACTCACCTCGGTTGATTTCGATGTTGCCATAGCGGTCGATAGTTGCGGTGTGTGCTGGTTGAACGACGACCGTCGAGTCGTCGTCAGTGACGATGGCCGGGCCGGTGAATTCGTTCCCAGCCGTGAGTTGTGTTCGGTCGTAAATCGTCGTCTCGTAGTAGTCGTCATCGAAGTAGACGTCTTCCGTGCCGAGGACGGCGTCGCTCGCGTCCGCGTCACCGGGTTCCGTTTCGGTGAGTTCGACGCCCTGAATCGTTCCTTTCCCGACCACGCGGAGATTCGCGATTTCGAGCGGCGCGTCGAGCGAGAAGCCGAATCGCTGGTCGTGTCGCGCCTCGAAGGCGTCTTTGATTTCCGCAAGTCCCGTCTCGCTCGTGAGGTTTTCGATGGTGATGGGAATCGCCATCTGGATGTCCTGCCGGTAGTATCGGCAGTCGGCGAAGTATTCGAAGGCTTGGTCGTCGTCCTCGATGCCTTCGGAATGCAACCATTCGATGGCCTCGTCACGGAGATTCTGGATGTGGCCGTAGACGTCCTCGCCATCCACGTCCTGATCGGTCTTGAGATAGGTGTCGGAGAACTCGTTTTGGACGTCTGACGTGAGGAAGCCGAATGCCGACATGACACCCGGTCCCGGCGGGATGATGAGCGGGTACGCGTCCATCACGTCGGCAAGCGCGTTCGCGTGCATCGGTCCCGCACCGCCGAACGCGACGAGGCCGAAGTCCCGTGGGTCATAGCCGCGTTCGACGGAGACGACGCGGAGTGCGCCGTACATGTTCTCGTTCACGATGTCGAGAATCGCCTGTGCGGCCTCCTCGACCGATGTTTCGCGCTCCTCCGCGATATCCGAAATCACGTCGTGTGCGGCGTCGCGGTCGAGGTCCATGCTCCCGCCGAGTTGGACCGACGGCGGAATCCGACCGAGGACGACGTTTGCGTCGGTCACGGTCGGTTCATCACCGCCGTTTCCGTAACAGGCGGGGCCGGGGTCGGCACCCGAACTTTCGGGACCGACTTGGAGTGAACCGCTGAGTTGGACGCGTGCAATCGACCCGCCGCCGGCACCGACTGTGTTCACATCTACAGTTCGGGATTTGAACTCCCGATAGCCGACTTTCGTCTCCCGAGCCATCTCCGGCTCGCCGCCTTCGACGAGTGAGACGTCCGTCGATGTCCCACCCATGTCCAGCGTGAGAACGTCGGGAACGCCTTTATTCTTGGCGATGGTGGACGCGCCAACTACACCGCCGCTCGGCCCGGACAGCGCGAGTTCGACCGGACGGTGTTTCGCTGCCTCCGCGCTCATCAACCCACCGTCGGACCGCACGACGTTCATCGTCGCGGACGACCCCGAGTCCTCTAATGACTCGTCGAGGTCGTCGAGATATTGGATGACCTGTGGGCGCGCATAGTCGTTGATGACCGTCGTCAACGTCCGTTCGTACTCCCCGTACTCGGGCACGATATCCGACGAAATCGAGACCGGGAGGTCGGGGAACTCCGCTTTCACGACTTCCCGAATCGCCTGTTCGTGGGTTGGGTTAAGATACGAGTTGAGTAACGCGACCGTTAGCGACTCGATGCCCGCATCGTATAGCTCTCCTACTTGCGCTCGAACTTCCTCCTCGTCGATTCCTTCCAGTTCGTGTCCGTCCGGCGATGAGATTCGCCCACCGACGCTTCGTGTATCGGTCAGGTCGGCGAGCGGGTCCGGTTTCTCCATCCCCATCCACCCGTAGAGCGGCCCCGGCGTCCACGCACGTGCGAGGTGAAGGACGTCCTCGTGACCGCGACTCGTGAGGAGACCGACTCGCGATCCCGTCTCCTCAAGGAGCATATTGGTCACGACGGTCGTTCCGTGGAAGATTAGATCCAGATCCGCAACCGACGTTCCCGCTTTCTCGACCGCGGAGTCGACCCCGTTCACCACGCCGATCGATGGATTATCCGGTGTCGATAGCACCTTATCAATCGTGAGCTCGTTCGACTCTTCATCGAAGACGATGACGTCGGTGAACGTACCCCCAACGTCTACGCCGAGGTTGTGAACCATATGTTATCTCACGACACAGTATCTCAGTATGCGGGGGTAAGCGTTCTCCCAACCGGCGTTGGGAGTTTAAGACCCTGCGATTCGAGAGGGCCTGCAAACGATAGCCGTCTCAGTCGGTCGCCACTCCCTCGTTTGACAAATCGGAAAAACAGCTACTCAGTTGGTCGGGAAATTTCCGAGTCGTCGATGTATGGAAGTGAGAGCGCAGTCTCTTTCACGGTCTCGGAGTTCGCCGTCATCAGCGCCGTCGTATCCCAAACCCCGTCAACGAGTGCGTGTGCCGTATCGACGTGTACATCAACGGCTCTCTCCCCGTATGTTACGGTCTCGTTCTCGATATCGACCTGAATGGGGTCGTCCGGATGTTCGTCGCTCCACTCCTGAATTGCGGCTACCGTGTCCTGCTCGGCGACCACGGTCGGAATACCGAGTGCGAGACAGTTCCCGGCGAAAATCTCGGCGAAGCTCTCGCCGACGATAGCGTCAATGCCCCAGCGAGCGAGCGCCTGCGGTGCGTGTTCCCGCGACGACCCACAGCCGAAGTTCGCGTTCACGACGAGGATACTCGCGTCTTCGAACCGGTCATCGTTGAACGGGTGGGGTTTCTCCACCTCGGCAACTTCACCGTCGCCGTCTCGTTGCTCCTCCGGCGCAACGCTATCGAATCGCTGGTCGAAGAACGCGAACTGACCAAGGCCGTCGAACGTGATGATCTTCATGAACCGCGCCGGGATTATCTGGTCGGTGTCGATGTCGTTTCCTCGGACCGGAATGCCCGTTCCAACGACGCGCGTGACGGTCTCGGTCGGTTCCGTCTCGCTCGAATCTATCAGCGCGGACTCCCGCCGTCCGCTCGAATTAGTCACTGAAGACCACCTCCATGCACCACGTCCCGAACATCCGTTACCGCGCCGTTAATCGCCGCAGTGGCGACCATCCGTGGGTTCATCAACACCGTCCGTCCCTGCTTGGAACCCTGTCGTCCCACGAAGTTGCGATTCGACGAGGACGCGCTGGCTTCGTCGCCACTCAATTGGTCGTCGTTCATCCCAACACACATCGAGCAGCCCGCGTTGTGCCACTCGAATCCTGCATCCTCGAAGATATCCCGCAACCCTTCCGCCTCCGCAACCGCCTTCACGCGCTGGCTGCCGGGGACGACCAATCCACGAACATCCTCGTGTATCTCTCGGTCCTCCACGATACGTGCCGCGTTCCGCAAGTCGCGGAGGCGTGCGTTCGTACACGACCCGATGAACGCCACGTCGATGTCGTAGCCTTCCATCGTCTCGCCAGGTTCGACGCGCATGTGTTCCTGTGCCTGCCGCGCAGTCTCCTGCTTATCCTCGGGGAGGTCGTCGGGGTCCGGAATCGGTTCCGTGATGCCGACGCCCTGTCCGGGCGTCGTCCCCCACGTCACCATCGGCTCCAACTCGTTCGCGTCGATTTCGGCCACATCGTCGTACTCGGCGTCCTCGTCGGTGCGTACGGACTCCCAGTAGGATTTGAGTTCCTCGAATTTCTCCGGGTTATGCTTGAACGCGTCCGTCTCTCGCAGGTACTCGTAGGTGGTCTCGTCCGGATTGACGTAGCCTGCGCGAGCGCCACCCTCGATGGACATGTTGCAGATGCTCATCCGGCCTTCCATATCCAAGTTCTCGATGGCTTCCCCCGCGTACTCGTACACGTAGCCGACGCCGCCGTCGGTACCGAGTTGGCGGATGATTTCGAGGATAACGTCCTTCGCCTCGACGCCGGGACCGAGTTCGCCCGTGACATCGACCTTTCTGACCTTCTGCTTCTCCATGGCCACACAACCGGTTGCGAGCACGTCACGAATCTGGCTCGTCCCGATACCGAACGCCAGCGCGCCGAACGCACCATGTGTTGAGGTGTGCGAATCACCACAGACGACAGTCATGCCGGGCTGGGTCAGTCCCTGCTCGGGTCCGATAACGTGGACGATGCCTTGATTGCCCGAATCAGGGTCGGAGAACGTGATTCCCGCATTCCGGACGTTCGCTTCCAGTTCGGCCATCATCGTCTCGGCGGCGTCGTCGGCATACGGTCGCGACTGGTCGGCCGTCGGCACGATGTGGTCCACCGTCGCGTGCGTCCGCTCGGGATACGCGACCTTCCAGGTCGCGCTCTTCCAGCATCCCGAATGCTTGTGGACTCGATACCTCGTGAATGAGGTGCAACCCGACGAAGAGTTGGGTTTGTCCGGTCGGTAGTTCCGTGACGGTATGACGGTCCCACACCGTATCGTACAACGTGCCCTCACTCATCTCCGTCTCCGTTCGTCCCGATGAGCCTGTCCTCCATATCGTCTGATACTCGTGATAATCGAAGAAGATGATTTCCCCCATCCCTGTTGGGCGTTTATACTGGCCTAATGGGTCGCCCTGTTACTCCACGGATTGTGACTACCGCGGGTCGGTTATCGGCATGTCTCTTAAACGACCTACGTTGGCAGGAAAAATCCTTACCACTTCACTTCGCATGTGTAGTGCTGTCACATGGAAGTACGAGAACGGTCTGGCCCGCTCGATGGCCTTCGAGTCATCGACATGTCCGGGATGATTAGCGGTGCATTCGCCACGACGCTAATGGGTGACTTCGGTGCGGATGTCGTCATGGTCGAACACCCGAAAATCGGGGATTCGATCCGTGAATGGCCACAGAAGACGGAGGATGGTGTCTCACTCGCGTGGAAATCCCTCGGCCGGAACAAACGCTGTATCACACTCAATCTCAGCACCGAAGAAGGTCAGGAGATTGCACGCGAACTCATCGTCGATGCGGACGTCGTCTTCGAGAACTTCAGACCCGGAACGATGGAACGGTGGAATCTCGGCCCTGACGAGATTCATGACATCAACGAACGGGCAATCATGGTTCGGTTGTCGGGATACGGACAGACCGGACCGAAGGCCGAAAAGCCCGGCTTCGGAACGATTGCCGAGGGCATTTCGGGGTGGGCACACGCCAACGGGTTCCCCGACCGCGAACCGCTGCTCCCACCGATCAGTCTTGCGGACCTCGAAGCCGCACAGTTCGCCCTGCAATCGACACTCATGGCGATTTACGAACGCGACCTCGGACGCGGCGGCAGTGATAAGGGACAAGTCATTGACGTTGCGCTCACCGAACCGCTCTGGCGGCTCTTCTTCGGCGAAGTCGAGGCGTACGACCGAATGGGTCACGTCAGAGAACGCACGGGGAACCAGCATCCGAGTACGGCACCGCGGAACATCTACGAAACTTCGGACGGCTACATGACGATGTCCGCCTCGAATCAGAAAATCTTCGAGCGTGTCGCACATGCCATCGACCGACCCGACCTGATTGATGACCCTCGATTCGAGGACAACGAAGCGCGCGTCGAACACAGCGACGCGCTCAACGAGGAAATAGAGGCGTGGACCAGCCAGCAGACGACCGATAGCGCGATCGAAATTCTCGAAGCCAACGATGCGATAGTCGGCCCGGTCAACGACATGAGCGACATTATGAACGACGAGCAGTTCCAAGCCCGGGACAACTTCCTCGAAATAGACGACCCTGACGTGGGTACACTGAAGACCTTCGCGCCGATTCCGAAATTCTCCAGAACGCCCGGCGACGTGGAGTTCCTCGGCCCCCGTCACGGGGAACACAACCACGACGTGTACCACGGCGAACTCGGTTACTCCGACGACAGACTTGAGGCACTTGAATCCGAGGGTATCATCTGATGGAGCTTGCCGACGTTACTCTCCGTGAGGGCGACCAGATGCCAGGGCGGTCATACACGGCGACGCAAAAGATAGACGCCGCGCGGACGCTCGACGAACTCGGACTCACGTACATCCAACCCGGTTTCCCGGCCACCGGTGAAAAAGACCAATCGGTCATCAGCGAACTTGCCGGTACGACGAACGCTGACATCATCGCGCTTGCGCGTGCACTCGAATCGGACGTCGATGTCGCCATCGACGCCAACACCGATATCGTGGAGATATTCGTTCCCGTCTCGGACCGCCACTTAGACCATCTGCTCGGCAAATCCCGGGAGGAAATGCTCTCGATGGTCAGTGCAACCGTCGATTACATCCGGGACCGCGGGGCGGTCCCCCACGTCACGCTCGCCGACGCCTTCCGAACGGGGATTCCCGACCTCATCGATGTTTTCGAGACCATCCCATCGACACCGATGGTGACACTCGCGGACTCGGTCGGTGCACGGACGCCGACCACTGTCCGCGAGACGCTTTCGAATCTCGCGGACCACGTCGATATCGACCGAGTCGGTGTTCACTTCCACAACGACTTGGGCTGTGCGACCGCGAACACCCTCGAAGCCTATCAGGCGGGGGTCGCAAAAGCCGATGTCAGCCTGAACGCGCTCGGTGAACGTGCCGGAAATAGCCCGCTCGAAGAAGTCGTTGTTGCGTGCACTGTGGACGACGACGACGACCTCGGACTCGACACCGAATCCCTCATTCCCATCTGCCGCGCCGCACTTGCGGACATCGACGAGCCGTACAATTCGCGAAAGGCCGTGCTCGGCGACGAAATTTCCAAGCATGAATCCGGCATTCACACGGCCGCGATGCTCAGCGATCCCGCAACCCTCGAACCGTTCGACCCGAGCCGCTTCGGTGGTGGACGCACCCTGTTGTTCGGTTCCAGTACCGGGAAGGATGGCGCGAGGAAAGTTCTCGAACGCGCTGGTGTCCAAGCAGACGAAGCGGCGGTTGCGTCGTTTACTGCGCTCCTCGGTGACGAAGGACCGCTGGAACTCGACGCCGCACTCGCACTTGCCGAGGAACGATTCACGCCAGAAAATGATTGATAATTCATGATACCTTTTTCTTCACCCCATGCTACATCTAGATAGGTGGTAACACACAATGTTCCAGGCAGAGCTCCACATCAGGCAGGAAAAACAGTGCGTCCTCTCCGAGTTCGCCCGTGTGTACGACATCGATTTCGGCATCGAAATCGAGGAACTCCACGACGGTCGGGTCACCTTCGTCATCGACCTCGCAGACCCGCGGCCAGAGTTCATTGACTTCTTCCACGATTCGGAACAGGTCTCTCACATCGAACAGCTCGACGACCATCACTACCTCATCACGAAGCAGTCCTGTGGCGCGTACTCCGCAATCGACTGTAACCACGGGATTCTCCGACGGCAGACCAAGATAACGACGACAGAGCGCATCTACACGGTCTTGCTCTTCCGGCGCGAGGACCTCAAAGCAGTCATCGACGAATTCCGGAACATCGGCGCGGTCACACTTGAGAACATAACGGACTCGGCTGGTTCCGATTCGCGCTTGACCGTCCGACAGCGCGAAGTCATCCAGCACGCCCTTGACGCGGGCTACTTCGACTGGCCGCGAAAGACAAAGAGCGAGGAGCTCGCCGAACAACTCGGCATCAGTCGTGCGACGTTTCTCGAACACCTCCGAAAAGCCGAATCGAAACTCCTCACCGACGCGCTCGCGGACAGTCCGAACTCCAATGGGCGATCATCGGAACAACACTCCCAGCCGACACCGACATCAAATCTCGGTTAATGAAGCCTGAACGATACGCGCGAAAGCCGTACTGAATTGCACACGCGATTTCGATGCAACGGACTGGCTGGTTTCGAGGCTGTTTTGCTGGTGTCTCTGGATTACTTCGCACCATTCTTCGGCATGTTTCGGATATGGCATCCATCTCAGGGTCGTCTCGGTCGGCGTCACTTTAGCATGCGGTGAGCGGTGCCGGCGCTGAGACCACTAACGATTTTCTCGTTCGCGAGGAGGACGATGACTACCACGGGAAGGAGTGCGATGAAGGAGGCGGCTGCGGGAACCGGGAAGTCCGGGTACGCTCTGAGATTTCTGAGTGCGAACGTGATGTTGGCCCAGTGATTGATTTGGCTATCATTCATCAGGAACGAAAAGAGGAACTCGTTGTACACCTGAAGGAACGTCATTACGCCAGCGGTGACGATGCCGGGAGCGGACAGCGGGATGATGACCCGCCAGAGCGCGCCGATTCGAGTGGCTCCTTCGATGCGAGCAGCGTCTTCGAGGTCGTCAGGTATCTGGGCGTAGAACGTCGTCAGGATAAAAATCGAAAGCGGGAGGAAGAGTGCTGACAGTGGCAACACGACGGGCCACGGAGTGTTGTAGACTCCCGGGATGGCGATGCCGAGAACGGTGATGTTCCCGGTGAACAACCGGTACAACGGCAGTAAAAAGGAAACCGGCGGGAAGTTTGCGATGGCGAGTGTGGCGAGCAGGAGTGGCGTCTTTCCCGGAAAGTCGAGTCGGCCGAAGACGTAGCCCGCGAGACTCGCGATGACGAGGACGATAACGGTGGTCGCCCCGGCCATGAAGAGGCTATTGAGGATGTACCGCCACAGTGGTGCCATCCCTATCGGTTTGAGCGCGGCGAAAAACGCAACGGGAGTCACATCCGTGGGTGGGAGGAGACCGGGCGATGCACCGACATTCATGGGTGTGATGGACAGCAACAGCAGCCAGTACAGGGGAATGAGGAAAGGAACAACGATACTAACGACCACGAGGTAGAACAACAGCCGATACAGTACTCGGGGATACGTGAGGGCATTCCGGACGCCACGGGCGAATACGCCACGTGGTTGGCTGGATTGCGTCCCACTCATCGTCCCTCCACCTTGGCCAGACAGGTAGGCAACTGCAGCGAATTATCGTCCGAACACGAGCAGGGTTCGGGCTGGAGTGATGTGTTCATTGGCAGTGACATTGTAACCAAATTGAATAAAACCAGGGGTGCCTGTTCCCCCCGTAGCCCTACTCGATTTCGCATGCTCACCCCAACCGGCACCGTTTGTGTGATGTGAGCAGTCCGACACTCCGAGATGGCAAACGGAACTAAGAGCGTTGCCAGCGTCCGGAGGTCATTGGGGGAAGATGATGGCAAACAGGGGAAGCTCCGAAACGGTGGAAACCGACGCTGGGGTAGTGGAAGGAAACGTCACGGCAGAGCTGTCCATGTCGTTGGATGGGTTCATCGCTGGACCAAACGCGGGGGTCGGAAACCCGCTTGGAGACGACGGCGAGCGACTCCACGAGTGGGTGTACGAACTGGCGAGTTGGCGCGAGTTACACGGTCTCGATGGCGGGAAAACGGGCACTGACGACGACATCCTTGCGGAATCGTTCGAGAACATCGGCGCGGTCGTGATGGGAAAGCGGATGTTCGACACGGGCGAGGAGCCGTGGGGCGACGATACGCCGTTCCACGTTCCGGTGTTCGTGCTCACCCACGAGACACGGGATACAGAGGAACGACGGGGTGGAACGACGTTCACCTTCGTCACCGACGGCGTCGGGAGTGCGCTTGACCGTGCAAAAGCGGCTGCAGGCGGGGACGACGTGTCCATTGCAGGCGGTGCAAACGTCATCCAACAGTTCCTGTACGACGGGGTGCTGGACGAGATTCAGCTTCACATCGTCCCCGTCCTTCTCGGGCGCGGAATTTCCCTGTTCGACCATCTCGACTTCGAACCGCTCGAACTCGAAACGACGCGGGTGGTGGACTCACCCGGCGTGACACATCTCTGGTACCGCGTCGAAAACTGAAATCGGTCGAACGTTAGAACCAGTCGGATTCAGAACCGAGCGAGCGAGAACAACTCGATGTCGTGGTGACTCTCGCCGTCGATGGCGAGGTCGGCCAGAATTTCGCCGACGACGCTCGACAGTTTGAAGCCGTGGCCCGAGAAGCCCGCGCCGACGACGACTTGCGGGTGGTCGGGCAGGCTGTCGATGATGAAGTGTTCGTCCGGCGAGTTGGTGAACAGACACGTCTCCAAGCGCATCGTCGGCCCCGCCGCGTCGGGGAAGTAGCGTTCCGTGAAATCGCGGAGAACGCGCTCGTCGCCCGGTGTCGGGGCGGCCACGCCGTCCGGAGAGACGTTCTCGTGGAAGTGGTTGTACTTGCCGACCTTGTAGCCCGGCACGCCGTACTCGGGAAAGCCGTAAAAGTAGCCCTCCTCGCAGTCCACGATGAAGACCGGAAACGAATCGGGCTGGAAGTTTTTCGGCTCGTCGGGTTGGAACCAGCCGAGGACTTGGCGCTCCGGTTTCGCCTCTGTTTGCAGCATCGGGAGCAGGTTCGCGGCCCACGCGCCCGCCGTGACGACCATCGTATCGGCCGTGTAACTGTCCGCGTCCGTCTCGACGCGGACGCCGCCGTCGGCGGTCGGTTCCCAGTCGAGGACGGACTCCCGGGCGCGAATCTCCGCGCCGTGTCGGTGTGCCTCGTTCACGTGTGCGACGACACACTGTTCGACGTGAAGGAATCCGCCGTCGGGTTCGACGATTGCGACGAAATCCTCGGGAAGGTCGTAGCCCGGATAGCGCTTGCCGACTTCCTCGGCGGTGAGCCGTTCGTACTCCAACCCGTGTGTCTCGCAGGACTCGTGGGCACCGGCGACTTTCTCGCTGTCCTCCGGGCCGGCGGTGATACACTCGGTCGTGTGGAGCAGTTGTGTGGGGTGGGTTGCGTCCAACTCGTCCCACAGTTCGTAGGCGCGCTCCAACAGCGGGACGTAGTCCGGATGTTCGTAGTACGCTTTCCGGATGATTCGCGTCACGCCGTGTGAGGACCCCATCGAGTGTGGAACGTCGTACCGTTCGAGTCCCAACACTCGCTGTCCCCGCTTTGCGAGATGGGCCGCCGTCGCGCTTCCCATGCCGCCAACGCCGACGACGATGCTGTCGTATTCGCTCATGTTCGTATCGTGGCCGTCGGTGACAATGAACGTGGGGACTTCGGCGATGGGAGATTTTGCCAGCAGTTCGTACAGAAGACTTATCATTCGACCTACTGAATTCGCAAAAAATGCCCTCCAGACGACATTTTTTGACCGGTGTCGGCGGCGCGATAGCCGCCGGACTCTCGGGCTGTTCCGGCAGTAACGTCGAATCGAGTTCCGACTGGTCGCCAGACCCGGGGACCGAGAAGGACACCGATTGGTCGATGCCACGATTTGACACGCTCAATACGGCCTACAACCCGGACGCGAAAGCGCCACGCGAAGGTGTTCGGGAACGATGGACGTTCGGCGATGGTTCGACGCTGTCCGCCGGAACGCCCGCCATCGTGGACGGTCGGGTATTCTTCCCGACGGGACAGTCACTGGTTGCGCTCGATGCGAGCAGCGGGGACGTACTGTGGAAGCATACCCTCGACCACGGGGATTTCAGCGACCCTGTCGTTCACGACGGATTCGTCTACATCAACGCGCTCGGCGACCTCCACGCCCTCGACGTGAAGACGGGCGAGAAGGCGTGGTCGCTCACCGACGCTGGGTACATCGACGGTTCGCCGCACCTCGTCGCCGGGGACCAGTTTCCCCATCCGAAACTGTACGCCGGAACGGGGAACGGGAAGATATTGCGTCTCGAGTTGAAGACGGGCGAAATCCTCCGGAAGACGGACGTGTTCGGCGGTATCACGACGATGGCGTACTGGCCGTCCGTCCTCTACGTCGGAACGACCGGTGGCGAAGTGTATTCGTTCCTCGAACGCGATGTCGACCGGCCGCTGGGCGAGCGATGGCGGCGAAAAGTCGGCGCGAAAATCGAGGGGATGGTGCCGACCTCCGAGGAACTTCTCGTCGATACGTTCGGCGGGCCGCTCCGCTGTTTACAGACCGGTCCCCACGCGGGGACGACACGGTGGAAAGTGCCTGCAAAGCAGGCGAACTCCGCGCCGGTGTACGGCGATAACACGGTCTTTGCGGCCGGGTCCGACTCACTCACCGCCCATCGCGATTACGATACAAAGACCAGATGGAAACACGAGGGGCGTTTCGACCGGGCCGCCCCCGGCGGGGCCGGAGACAGGTTGTACGTCAGCGACGGCGACACGGTTCACGGATTCGCGCTCGGCGGGGATGGTTCGGGGTCCGAGGCGGACCGCTGGTCGCACCCGACCCCGTCGGCCACCGGACTCTCCGTCGCCGAGGGTGCCCTGTTCGTAGCCTGTGAAGGTTCGATGGACGGCGACGCATCCTTGTACTGTCTGGAATCGGCCTGACTGAACTCCTCATCATTCTTGTCCTAACGCCTCGAAGCGTCCGACTCATGGCCGTTTCGCGGACCGATACAGATATAACCCCGAAGATGATATCGAGTGGAAACGACTGCTTGACAGTCGTGATATCGTGACGGAACAGACCGACTACTTCGACGACAAAATCGCGGACGCGATTCTCAATGGCTCGCCCTATGAGCGACTGCGCGTCCGACGGAACAGCCTGTTCGACCAACCCATCCCGACCAAACTGGCGGCCCAGAGCGCCCTCTTACTCGTGTTGGCGCTCACCGCGCCGATAACGCTTGGCTATCCGGACTCGGTTATGGCGCTGTTTCCGGGTGGGAACCCATTGACTGCGTCGCCGATAATCCTGATGCCGGGCGTGCTTGTCCTCGTCCTCGAACTCGGTGCAGCGGCGGGTCACGTCGCCGTCGCTGCGACGATACTCACCAACCGGACGGACCTGAGTACGCGGCGAATGAGCCAACTTCTGAGCGTCGAGGAAATCGCGTCGTTCTATGGCTTGGTCGGTGGTGCGTTGCTCCTCGTCATCACGCTGGTGATGTTCCTCCTCGGCTACGCCGGTGTGGAGACGATTCATCACTACACGACGACGGCGGCACAGGGACCGTTCGACGCGTCGGGCACCGGGCTGAGTGTCTTGGCCGTCTCGGCCATGTCGGTCACGATGAGCGTCATTCTCTTCGTCGGAAGCCGACTGCTCGCCCGACGGATGTAGTTCGGAGGGACCGAAGGTTTACTGATTTCCGGGAACTACTCTCTAGCGGAGTGGAGTCGAGATGGGGGACGACTTCGAGAATGTCCTGTACGAAATTCTGTTAGACACGTCGCTGGACGACGACGTGTATCGTGCCTTGTCGAGTACACCGCGACGGTATACGCTCTACCTCCTCTTGGAGTGGCATCGGATTTCGCTGGACGAACTGGCCGACGTGCTCACCGGGTGGCTGTACGCGGGCGAATATCGGATGGCGACATCCGCTGACCGCGAGCAGTTGCTGGCCGACCTACGGCGACGGGATATCCACATGCTCCGGAAAACTGGGCTTATCGACTACGACCCGCGTGAAGAACTGCTCGTCAGTTCCGAATTCTCTCCCTCAGTCATTCGACTACTGCACTGGGCACTGGAACACGAGTATCCGGATTGATATCTGGGAGTCATCGATGAACTTTCGGGAAGCCATCGACGCGGTCGAACGGGAACGGAAGACGCTCGTAGTGTACAGTACGGAACCGAACACGGAACTCGTGGACCAGTTCGAGACGAAAAACGTCACGGTGGAGTACAAACAGCTTCGGAGCGTCGGGCCGAACGAATTCCTTGTCATCCGAAGCGAAGACGGGTTTCAGGGAGCAATCGGGCTGACTGCACTTCGGGAATTTCTCACCCCGCCGGTCCTCGTCCCGTGGAGCGACGACTTCGACCCATCCTCGTTTCGCGACCTTCGAACACTCCTCGATGAGACCGTGTTCACGTCGTTCGACAAGCGACAGATGCTGGCGACCAGCCGCGAAATCGAGGACCGTGCATGGCGGGTCGAAACCGGGTCGTTACACGTCGGGTTTCAATCGTTTTCGGCGTTTCAGGACCAAATGGACGTGTATCGTCGTCTTGCGGCGGACACGAATCTGGATATCTACATCTACGGGCGGGTGGACTGGCAACCGCCTCGTATTCCCAACACGACGTTTTGTGCCAGGACGGCCGGCGAAATCGGGCAAGTGTGGTTTCTCGTCTACGACGGCGATGGCGACGACCAGCAGAAGTGTGCGTTGGTCGCCGAGGAACGTGACGAGGGGGAATTCTTCGGCTTCTGGACGTACAAATCGGCGACGGTAGACGAGTTGCTCGACCATCTCGTGGAAACCTACGGCTGACGAAGCTCACTCGTCGGCCGCAATCGCCGCTACACGTATCGCTCCAAGTACGCCTAACGGGCCGAAAATCGCCACTCCGAGAACCGTCCCGAGTGCAATGTGCAGTTCGAATCCGCCGTACGGAGCGAAAGTGTTGAGCCTCGGAACGCCGCCCGCCCAGAATTGGAGCGTTCCGACGAGGGCCGAGAACACCACGACCGACAGGGTGTTTCCGGCGATCATGTCGTAACTCCGCCGGATTGCGGCACCCATCGATTCCCCGCGAACCAGCAACACCGGGACGGCGAACAGTCGGGCCGAGACGAACGCGACGAGGAGTATCCCGGCGAGCATGGCGAAAAAGCCCAGCATCGTCGTTACGACGCCGACTGCCCAGGCTCCGCCGAACAGACCACATTGGAAGACGACGAGCGACGCGACGGAGCGGAACGAGACGGAACTACCCCGTGTGCGTGTGACGAGGGCGGCAACCGCAACAGCGATGGCGACTTGGGAAACGAGCCACACGGCAGCGATTTCCGCCATGATCGGGAGCTGAAGTCCCACTATCGCGCCGACCGGTCGTGTGACGAGATGGGTTTCTCCAGGGAACAGCAACACGACGAAATGGGTGAATCCCGTTTTGCCGACGGTCGTGGCCCGTGTCGCAACCGGGTCACGAATCCGAACGACGTTACACACCGCGAGCACGAGACTCGCAACCAGAAACGGGACGGCTAACGACGGGCGTCGTCGGATGTCCCGGACGGCACCGCTGAGCAAGCCGAACGCAGTGATGGATTCATCGGCTGGCGAACTTATGCGGTCGGGTTCAGCGCGACGGATTCGCTCGTCTCGACTCATCGGGACGCCTCCAGCGCGTACAGTTTGAACCCGTCCGTGAAGACGACCATTCCGGCACCGACGGCCGGTGAGGAGGGAGTTTCTCTCGGTATCGAATTTCCACCGTTGCTCCCTCGTTTTCACGTCGAGGGCGACGAGATGCGACGACGCATCGGGGACGTAGACGGTATCGCCCGCGACAACGGGCGTTTGTTCTGGCGCTCCGACCGCGGCGGACCAGCGCGTCTCGCCGGATTGCGGGTCGAGCGCGAGGAGTCGGTCTTTGTTATCCCGGGAGATTTGGACGAACACCGTTTCCTCGGTGACGGTTGGCGCTCCCTGTACGTTGGCGTACTTTTCATCACCGCTGAAATGACGGAGCCACCGACGCTTGCCGCTCTTCTTCTCGAAGGCGATAGCGTAGTCGTCACGCGTGCCGTACACGCCGTGGTCGGCGGCGGTCACGTACCCCCACGTGACCACCTCTTTGAACGGTTGTCGTCGCCAGCGAACGTCCCCAGTTTCGGCGTCGAGCGCGGCGAACTCGTTGAGCCACGTCGCGATGTAGACGACGCCGTCGTAGACGGAGACTCGTGAGGACAGGCCGTCAGACCGATAGCGCCACCGTTCCCGTCCGTCGCTCGGGTCGAGCGCGCGCACGCTACTCTCGGCACCTGTATCGTGTGGAACGAAGACGTGTCCATCGGCGATGACCGGCGAGACGGCGTCGCCACTCGGCAACAATGACTGAATGAACGACGACTTCGGTTCGGGTGTCCGCCAGCGATACCGGAGGTCACCGCGCGGGCCGGAGCCCGGGTTGACGCCGTAAACCCGACGCCCGTCGTTCGAAACGACCGTCTCGTTGCGGTATGCAGTCTCCGTTGCGATGGCTGGCGTCACTCCGAACGGCTGCCGCCGATGGGTTTGCGTCTTCCCGTCCGTCGCATCGACGGTGAGGAAACTCCCGGCCGTGCTGTAGACGGTCCCGTCGTAGATGAGCGGCGTCGGCGAACGTCCTGTCACGTTCGGAAGCGTCCGTTTCCACCGAACCGTGGGTTTCGCTCGGAGCGAGAGGCCGTCCGGTTTGTATGCCGTGCCCGCCGAATCGTAGCCGACGAGCGGCCAGTCGTCCGCCGAAATCGGTCGGGAAGCGGCGGGGTACAGCGCGCTACACCCACTGAGGGTGCCGAAAACGGCAGTCGAAGTGAGGCCGAGAAATCGTCGACGGGAGGGCGAGGGAGGTCGTTTTTGGGGATGTCTGTCGTTTGGAGGGCGGGTATCAGTCACTGTGCGTCAGATTCCTAGAGGAAACAAAAAGTATTTTGATTGTCGACAGGTCTGCTCGGTATATCAGTCCATTTAACCATCTTCGCCGGGTTTCATCGGTACCCAATGAGCTATCGAGACGCGGTCATGGCGGCGAAGTACGCCGGAGGGGCAAACGAGCAGGCGACGGCGCTCCATCGACGACGGCTCGAAACCGTCGCGGACGGGGCGGGGTACTTCGACTTTGACTCCCCACGGGGAATCGTCGCTCACGTCGTTCCGACCGGGGTGTACGACGACGGCTACGCCATCGATCTCGGTGAGCACAGCGTGTTACCCGAGGCCGACCCGATGCGGCCGAAACAGCTCCCGGTACTCGGGCGCGATGGCGCACGTGGCTCGTGGACGGGCAACGGGTTCGGAGCGACAGTCGAATCCGACGAACGGGGTGGGTGTGCCGGGTATGCACATCTCTTTTCGAACGGGGTCGTCGAGTCCGTCTCCGCGATTCCGTTCGAGGAGGGGTCCGAAACCGAACTGCCGCGAATCGACGGCCGGGCGCTCGAACTCGACCTGACGCGAAGCGTTCGGCGGTACCTACGCGTGCTCTCGTACCACCAACGAACGGCCCCGATTTACGTCACGCTCACGATGTACGGCGTCGATGGCTGTCTGCTGGATTCCGGGGAACGTGGGGGGACGAACGACGACGCACGACCGATTCGGGAACCGATGCTCGCGCCGTTCCCCGTCACGCTCGACAACTTCGATGCGGATGTCCGAACCGAACTCGCGGACCCCATCGACGCCATCTGGCGTGGTGCGGGCTATCCGAACTCCCCGTTCTTCGATTCAGGGGTATGGACGCTTCGCTCGGCATTCGAAAAGTAACGCTGATTCGTCCGGGTTATCACCCGGTAGCTTTTTTGACGGCTAACAAATCCAAGAGTCGTCGTCTCGCATCTCCGGAAATATCTTCATAATTATAACATGTTTTGGAGAACGGTACATCGAGCACGGCAATTCGTTCTTCTTGCCCAATGCCGTCTACTCTCTCTTTACTCGATTTAACGACCTGTGAACTGAACCTTGTAGGCAATGCTTACCGCTTTCGGCCATTCGTTTCAGGCACCCAATAACAATGGTTGGCTCAGTAAAAAAGATTCGACAGTTGCTCATATCCGCCGACTGCGGACGAGCGGCCAACCCACTAACGAATCATGGAAAATATGAAGAAAAAATATACAATACCCGATTCCGTCAAGCGACGACGGCTTCTTCAAGGTCTCGGTGCGACTGGTGTTGCGGCGCTGGCCGGTTGTGCTGGGAGCCAGAACAACTCCGGGCCCAACGGAAACAACTCCGGCGGTGGCGGTGGAAAGCTGAACCTCGCGCAAGCGAAAAGCCCTATCGAATTCGACCCTGTCGTCCTGAATGACGTTCCCTCTGCAGAGGTCGCAGACCAAATTTTCGAAGGGTTGTACACGTACGACTCCGGTATCAACGTCGTTCCGGAGCTGGCGACGGGCAAGCCAACGGTCAAGAACAACGGCAAGACGTACATCGTCGAGTTCCAGAAGGGTGTCAAATTCCAAAATGGCGACTCGCTCACCCCCGAGGACGTCAAGTATTCCTTCACGGCACCCGTCAAGGAGAAGACGGAGAACGCTTCCGAGTACACGATGATCGATTCGGTTTCGAAGATGGGCAAGCGCACGGTCAAGTTCGATTTGAAATACCCCTATGGCCCATTCATGGACACCTTGACCGCTTCCATCGTCCCGAAGTCGGTCCGGGAGAAGGACAAGAAGAAATTCGACAAGAAAAACCCAGTCGGCTCCGGCCCGTTTAAATTCGATAGCTGGCAGGAAGGTAACTACGTCAAACTCTCGCGGTGGGGCGACTACTGGGGGAAGCCGAAAGCGGACCTCGCCAGCATAAAAATGGTCCCCGTCGAGGAGCCGACGACGCGGTTGACAAGCCTCCAAACCGGCGAAAACGACATTATCGAGGACATTCCACCGAAACTCTGGCCACAGGTCAAGAGCATGAGTGACACGTCCATTGACTCCAAACTCGGGTTGGGTTACTTCTATGTCGCCTTCAATTGCAAGAACGGCCCGACGACGGACCCGAAAGTACGGGAGGCTATCGACTACTGTTTCGATATGGACCAAGCCGTCTCGAACTTTGTCGAACCGAGCGGCGTTCGCCAATACAGCCCACTCCCGAAGGAGATATCGGAGAAGTGGGGCTTCCCGCTGGAGAAGTGGAAGAAAATTCCGCACGATAAGAACATCGACAAGGCAAAACAGATGTTCGAGAGTGCCAATGTTCCGAGCGATTGGAACGCCAAAATCATCGTTCCGCCAGACGACAAGCGCCAACAAATCGGTGTCTCCGTCGCCAACGGTATGAAAGAGGCGGGCTACAATGCCAGCGTCCAGCGACTCGATTGGGGGGCGTTCCTCGACAAATTCCTCACCGGCAAGACGAGTGACTACAACATATATGTTCTCGGCTGGTCGGGGGGGCCGGACCCCGACAACTTCCTCTATTATTTCTTCACGAAATCCGCTCACGGGACGAACGACGGCACCTACTACACGGGGGTGGACAAGCAGATTGAAGAGGCACGGAAAACGTCGGACCACGCCAAACGGAAGCAGTTGTACCAGAACGCCATCACCAAGGTGCTCCACGACCGGCCACACCTGCCGTCGTACAACCTGAAGAACAGCTACGGGGTGAATAACAAGGTGGACGGATTCAAAGCACATCCGGTGTCGAGCTTCGTCATCACGACGCAGTACACCAATACGTCCATCTCAAAGCAGTAGCGTTCCCCCGTTTCGATACGATTCAACGACAATACACATGGGAATCCTCCGCTATACGATTCGACGCTTACTACAGGCCATTCCGGTGCTGCTCGGCATCGTGACGATAACATTCATACTAACGAACGCGATTCCGGGCGACCCCGTTCAGATAATGCTCGGCCCGTCGCCGAGCGCACAGATGGTCGACCAGATACGCGCTCAGTACGGGCTGAACAAACCGCTGCCGGTGCGGTACGTCCACTATCTCGCCTCGGTTGCACAGGGTAACCTCGGCCAGAGCATCTACTACCGGACACCGGTCACGACGAAAATCATGCAACGGCTTCCGGTGACGCTCCTGCTCATGCTGTCGAGCTTTACGTTCGCACTTGTCGCGGCGATTCCGCTCGGTATCATCTCGGCGAAACGGCGCAACAAACCGACCGACCACATCACGCGTATCGTGGCACTCATCGGCGTCAGTACGCCCGATTTCTGGATTGGCTTGATGCTCATCATCGTCTTCGCCTACTACCTCGGTTGGTTCCCGGCGACGGGGCTGGTCGAACCATGGCAGAATCCGAGCGCAGTCGAGGGTGCATCCTCGCGACTCGGCGTGCTCTGGCAAACATTCATGCATCTGTTGCTCCCGGCGATAACGCTCGGGACGCTGCAAATGGCCGCAGTCATGCGCATCGAGCGTTCTTCAATGCTCGAAGTGCTCCAGCAGGAGTACGTGAAGTTGGCGCGGGCCTATGGCGTCGCGGAAAGCAAAATCGTGCGAAAACACGCGTTCCGAAACGCCCAACTGCCGGTTATTACGGTTGTGGGGCTACAGCTCACCTCCGCGCTCGGCGGTGCGGTGCTGACCGAGACGGTGTTCAACATCAACGGAATGGGGCGGCTCATCATCACGGCGATCAACAATCAGGATTACCCGTTGATTATGGGGACGACGATTTTCTTCGGCTTGACGTTCGTCGTCGGCGTCGTCATCACCGACATTTCTTATGCGTACATCGACCCGCGAGTGAGTTACGACGAGGTGGACTGAAATGGGAACTGGAGAAGCAAATTCGGCGGACGTTCGAAACGCCAACACGACCAACCGAGAGGAGGAGGGGAAAATAGAGGCCCGTGTCGGATGGCGGTACACGCTCGAACAGATTCGACGGGACACCACGGCCAGAATCGGGTTTTACATCATCGGGTTCATCGTGATACTCGCGATGTTCGCGTGGGTGGACGCGAAGTTGTTCGACTACGCCATCGTGAGCAGCTTCTGGCACAATCCGGTGAACGACCCGACGAGCGCCAAGATTCTGCGGCCACCCGCAATGGACGAGCAACGTCTTCGGCAAGGGACTGTGGCAGTACCCGCTCGGGACGGACCACCGTGGTCGGGACATCCTCGTCCGACTCATTTACGGGTCCAGAATCGCGATGCAGGTCGGCATCATCTCGACCGGGTTCGGGCTGATTTGCGGCACGCTCCTCGGTGCAGTCGCGGGTTACCACGGCGGGTGGACCGACGACGTGCTGATGCGCCTCGCGGAAACGCTGTATGCGATACCGTTCCTCGTGCTGGTTATCGCGTTCATGGCCGCGTTCGGTCGCGATTTGACGTTTGCCATGATTGGCGTCGGCATCACCACGATTCCGGTTTTCGCGCGCCTGATTCGCTCGCGAGTGGTGAGTGTACGGGAGGAAGAGTACATCGAGGCGGCCAAAGCGGCGGGGGTGCGCGACCGCAACATCATCCTGCGCCACGTGATTCCCAACAGTTTCGCGCCCGTTCTCGTGCAGGCAACCCTGCAAGTCGGTATTAGTATCCTCATCGTCGCTGGTCTCTCCTTCCTCGGCTTCGGCGCACAGCCCCCGACGCCATCGTGGGGCCAGATGCTCAGCCAGTCACGGGGGTACATGCTGCCCGACCCGTGGTTCAGCCTCTGGCCGGGGATGGCCATCCTCGTCACCGTGATGGGATTCAATCTGCTCGGCGATGGACTGCGAGACGCGCTCGACCCCAGAATCAACAACTGATCTCAATATATGACAAAAACACTGCTTCAAGTCGATAATCTGAAAACACAGTTCTTCACGGAGGAGGGCGTCGTCCGTGCGGTGGACGGCATCTCCTTTGACGTACAGGAAGGCGAAATCGTCGGTCTCGTGGGTGAATCCGGGGCCGGCAAAAGCGTCGCCGCCCAGAGCATCCTTCGCCTCATCGAATCGCCGGGCGAAATCGTCGGCGGGGAAGTCCACTTCCGCGACGAAGTGCTGTTCGGTCTCGAAGAAGGGCCGGACGGTGAGCTTCGGAAACGCGACGAGATGCTCTCGAACGAGGCAATGCGCCGCCGGATTCGCGGCACGGAAATCGCCATTATCTTCCAAGACCCGATGGAGAGCCTGAACCCCGTCTTTACGGTCGGGAGCCAACTGCGAGAGTTCATCGAAATCAACCGCGACCTTTCGAAGTCCGAAGCGAAAGAAGAGGCGATTCACATGCTGCGGGAAGTCGGGATTCCTGAACCCGTCGAACGCTACGACAACTACCCCCACCAGTTTTCGGGCGGAATGCGCCAGCGGGTGTTGATTGCGATGGCACTCGCGTGCGAACCGAGCCTCATCATCGCAGATGAGCCGACGACGGCACTGGACGTGACCGTCGAAGGCCAGATTCTCTCACTGGTGAATGACTTGCAGGACAAATACGACACGAGTTTTATCTGGGTGACCCACGACATGGGTGTCGTCGCGGAATTGTGCGACCGGGTGAACGTGATGTATCTCGGCGAAATCGTCGAACAAGCGACTGTTGACGACCTGTTCTACGACACCAAACATCCCTACACCCGGGCCTTGCTCGATTCCATGCCGCGTCCCGACCAGACCATCGAGGAACTAACGCCGATTAAAGGTGTGATGCCGGAAGCCATTGACCCGCCGCGTGGCTGTCGGTTCCACACGCGCTGTCCCGACGCCCGCGAAATCTGCACCCAAATCCATCCGGAGTGCAAGGAACTCACGGAGACGGCCGAGCACTCGCACAAGGCCGCCTGCGTGAAACACGACGCGTTCGACGTGGGCTACGAGTTCAGCGACCCTATCGAAATTCGAGCCACGACCGGCGTCACGGACGATATCGTCACCGACCTGCAGGAGGGAGACTGAGATGAGCGATTCGATGACGACGGGAAAACTGGCCACTGATGACTCGAAAACGGGCGAACCGTTGCTCGAAGTGAACGGTCTCACCAAACATTTTGCCGACAGTGGTGGAGTTTTGTCCGGTCTGTTCGGCGAGCAAAAACCGGTCCGTGCCGTCGAGGATGTTTCCTTTACGATTCGGAAGGGGGAGACACTCGGACTGGTCGGCGAGTCGGGCTGTGGCAAGAGCACACTCGCACGGACCATCCTTCGCCTCATCGAACCCACCGGGGGGACGGTGTACTTCAAGGGTGAAGAGCTGACGGGGTTGGATGGCGAGGAACTGCGTTCCCAACGGAGGGACGTCCAGATGATATTTCAGGACCCCCAATCCTCGCTCGACCCGCGGATGAAAATCGGTCCCATCGTGGAGGAGCCGATGAAAGCGCACGGGTTGTACGACGCTGACGGGCGCGAGGAGCGAGCGCGCGAACTGCTCGAAAAGGTCGGTTTGGACCCACAACACTACAACCGTCACCCGCACGCGTTTTCGGGCGGACAGCGCCAGCGGGTGAACTTGGCGCGGGCGCTGAGCGTCAATCCGGATTTCATCGTCTGTGACGAACCCGTGACGGCGCTCGACGTCTCGATTCAGGCCCAAGTGCTCAACACGATGCGCTCGTTGCAGGACGAGTTCGGGTTGACGTACCTGTTCATCGCCCACGACCTCTCCGTGATTCGCCACATCTCCGACCGCGTGGCGGTGATGTACCTCGGGCAGTTGGTCGAACTCGCGGATAAAGAAGAGCTGTTCGAGAATCCGCAGCACCCCTACACGCAAGCGCTCCTCGAATCCATCCCCGTTCCGGACCCGCGACTGGAGGGGACTCGTGGCGTGCTGGAGGGTGACGTGCCGTCGCCTATCGACCCGCCGAGTGGCTGTCGCTTCCGGACACGCTGTCCGAAACTCATCGCGCCGAAGGAGTACGACATTTCCCACGAGGAGTGGGAGAACACCCGCCATTTCCTCCGCGAAGTCCAGCGGCGGTCCTTCGAACCGACGACCGAGTTGGACCTCGTGGACCGCTTCTTCGACGGGATGACTCCGGATGGGGAAGCAGGGAATATCGTGGACGACGCGGTTAGCCAAATCGTGGCTGGGGACTGGGAGAGCGCGACGACGCTGCTGAACGAGTCGTTCGCCGAAACAAGCATCTGTGCGAGACAGATTCCCGAGTACGAGGTGCCGACGGAACATGGAACGTCGCCACACGACGCCGCCTGTCACTGGCACCGCGACGACGTTAGCGACGGTATTCAACAATAAAGCGTCCTTCGAAGGAAATTGTAGTTTTTTGATAGCTCTCTTTTCGAGCCAGCATTCTACTATTTCTTACTGTTGAATCATATCTCGTTTCGACCGTATTTCGACTTTACTACCATATACTGTTCCGTCGACAGAAATTAGGGTCATCGACCGACGTTATATCCATTTAGTAATGTCTTCCTAAGACACAACAGGAGCTATATTCTTATACTTACGAGCGTCGTCGCAGAATTATCAGATGGCAGTGTCACGCCGAGAGTTCATCACGTCAGCGACAGCTACCGCGATTGCCGGTAGGGTCGTAACCGGAACGGTTAGCGCGAAGCCGACTTCCGACGCTCAAGTCGTTATCGTCTACGACGACGGTCCAGTAACCGATTACACGAAAGCGTTCCCGGTGCACAAGGACGAAGGTGTCCCAGCGTCCATGGGTATCGTGTCCACATGGGTCGGAACCGGTGGGTCGGAAAGTATGCGGCGGGCATCGAACAAAAAGGAGTTGGCGGAGATGGAGTCGTTTGGCTTCGAAATAATGTCCCACACGCGCGAACACTCGTCGTTGGTTTCGTTTCCGCTCTTGAAAGATGTCTCCCCGGATGACACCCATGTATATCCGAAGGGCAAGCACACCTCACATCCGTTCGACACGAGGTACCAAGTCGAGATTTACGACGACAACCAATCGGTCCTGCGGACGGTTGCCGGGTCCGGGCGGGACGACAATGGCGACCTCTATATGATTCTCAACAAACCGGTCGGGAAATCGTTCTCCGCCGATACTGCCCGTGAGCGATTGTCAGCGAAGTCGATGCGGTACGCGCTCGGCGATTCGAAAAAGAAGCTCGAATCGTACGGTTTCACCGTTGATAACCTCCTCGCGCCCTTCGACGAATTCTCCGATTACTCGAAGCGATTTGCAAAAGAGCACTACATGGGAGTTGCGAACTCCGTCGAGAAAAGTGGTGTCAATCCACGGGATAACCTCACGCCGTTCGGAACGCAACGTGACTACTTCATCGAGTACACCGACTGGGGACCGATCAAGGACCAACTCGACACCATCGCGCAGACGAACGCGCTCGGCATCTTCGGCGCACACACACAGAAAGACGAGGTCACACCGAAGAAGATTCGTCGGATGATTCGTGCGGCAAAGGACCGAAATATCGAAATCGTGACCCTCAGAAAGGCGCTCGAAGACGCTGGGTTCAATCCGCCGAACGGTTCGGCGAAGAACACCACGACCACACCCACAGCGAGGAACACCACCACGACAACCACGAGCAGCAAATCCAGCACAACAACCACGAGCACGAACAACCAAACCACTCGCAGCACTAGCGACATCACGTCGCTAACGGCCGGTCAACCGGGATTCGATGCCCTCGCAGGTATCGGCGGACTCGCCGGTCTCGGTGTGGCGCTCAATGCCCGCACCGACGACGAAGAGTAATCTCGTTCAACCGAAATTCAACGCTTTTCCGACGACGGAACCTGCTTGTGAAACGTTATTGGAGCGTGATGGTCGTTTCGTCCCGCGGTCGTTCGTTTTCGGTTGCGAGGTACGCCCCAACAGTGTACTCTCCAGGGTCGGCGGGGACTCGGCCGGTTGACTCGTTTTCGCGTGTGAACCACCCGTCCCACGTCACGGTAGCCCGTTTTGTCTCCCCAGCGCGGAAGTAGAAGGCGTTCGGGCGATTTCGAACGTAGTAGTTCTCGTCGCTGGCTTCGAGTTCACCGTTCACTTCCCAGCCCCAGAGTCGCTGTTGTGGTGTTTCGATGACGACCGGTAACGGGTTCCGATTGTCGAACGTAATCGTGATGGGTATCTCGTCGCCAATTTCGTAGCTCGTGTCCGGCGTCGAAACCGAAACGGCGATGCTCCGTCGGGCAACCCGCTGCGGGACGAGCGCCCTGAGCGCTCGTCCGACGTAATTGATGTTGTCGTCGAAACCGAACTGGTCATCCGAGTCCATTCGTGCCATGAGCGTATCGTTCAAGTATCGTTATTCGCGAACGGGCCTGTCTTTTGTGGTTTCCTGGCTCAAAAAGGAACGAGTCGTGTCGGGGTAGCAGTTGCGTGCCGGTACTGTTCGTGCGTTCGACGAAGGGACAGTACGCCGCCGCCTACTGTTCGTGCGTTAACGATTTCGTCCAGTTCGCCGGAACCCCCTTCAGATAGGCCACCTCCTCGTTCTTTATCGGGGGTGACCCGTTCAGCCAAGTCGTCTCCGCCATTCTTTCCCCGGAACTACTGACCGAGTACATGGAATTAAATTTTTATCCTAAACGAATTGGTTCACCGACGAACAACCGGTCGTCCCGAATATTTATGTTGCAGCATGTTTTAGGCTAGCCTAAATAGTTCGTCTCGAACGTGGGGCCGAAACCATGATACAAGAAAACAAAACGAAGCGAGCGGACGTTTGGGCGTGTCTGTACGCTGCGTTCTTCGACCACGATACCGACGGTGTCGAAGAAATGGACGAAATCACTCCCGACGAATGATCGATTCGAGTACGGCCGGGTAGTGTCCTCAGTCCCAACGGTGGTGGCCGTGGCCACGACCATGATGCCAGCGACCATCGAACGACAGTTCCGCGATTCGGGTGTGATACGGGTCACGTTCCTCCGCGGACGGGTCGATGTCGATGTCCGGTGAGTACTGGCTCACCGTCCAGTACGTGCCGGTACGTGGGTCCACGGAGATGCCGTTGTAGTCGCCCCATCGCATCACGTCGGACCCTTCGCCGTAGTCGTAGTGGGATTTTCCTTCCTCGACGACGATGGAATCCTCCAGTTTGTTCTTCGTGTACCACTTGGTTCGCCCGGCGACTGCCATGCTCGGATAGGTGTCAGGCCCGCTCACGTTGTGCGTGATGATGGTCGAGTCGCCATCCGACTCGATGGTCGGGATGAAGTACGACGTTCCTGCCTCGCCGTACACGCCGCTCTGGACGAGTTTGTGTGTTCGGGTGTCCACTTCGTACCACTTGATGGCGGCAACCGTGTTACCGTCGTCGTTCCAGTCGTAGGCGATGGTGTGGGCCGTCCACAGTGACCCGTCGTTGTAATCGAGGTTCATCTGTCGCGTACCGAGCGTGTCAATACGTGCGTCCGAATCCGGCTGTCGGGCCGCAGGGGGGTAGGAAAACGGCTCGACAGGAACGGTGTAACATTCCAAGGTCGGGTCGTTAATCGGGTTCGTCAACTCCCACAGCGTGAGCGCATCCGCCGTTGGCGACGGGAAGATGGAGTTGATGAGATAGTACGTCCCGTGCTCACCACCCGAAAACGGCTGAAGTGCGGGTTGCACAGTGAAGTCGTCCCCATCGGTGTTCGGGTTGTCCAGATGTGTGAAGTGGTAGCCAGTAACGTCTCGGCCGTGGTACATCGCTTCCTTGTCGAGCGTTACCATCGTCACCTGGAACTCGTCGCCGAAGTAGTTCTGGGTGAGGTAGATGGCGTCCCTGTCCACCCCCAGCGTCGGATAATCCACGAGTGCGTCGTTCTCGATGGGTGGAATCCGGTAAACGTTCCACTTTCCGTTCGGATTCGCGGTTTGGGAGACGGCGACGAGCCACCAGCCTTCCGGTGGGCGGGAGACCGCTTCGGCGTCGGTCGTCGCGTCCGTACCAGCGTCCCCCTCACCTTCGCCCGGTCCGCCGCCCGCTCGCTCCTCCTGGTCCTCGCGGGTGATGATATCCCCGCTGTTGGTGATGCCTGGTTCGTACTGTACTGCCGCGACGACATACCGATTCTCCCGCCGGTCGTAGCGCGCCCGCGGGTCGAAGACGAACGGTTCACCGTACACGTAGCCGCCTTCCGGTTCGTCGATGACCGGCGCGAAAATATCGTTCAGTTGGACCGTCAACTCCTCGTGTCCGGACCGCTTGTTGAAGACGGCGACTTGTGTGTTGAGCGCGTGAATGACCTTGCCGTATCCGGCCGCGATCTGCGAGTCGGACGGAACGCCGCCGGACGTTCCCTCGGCGTCCACACCATCGTACTCGGTGTAAATCGATAGTTCGTCTTCCTCGTGATGGCCCCAATGACCGTCCTCTTGGTCGTGATGATGGCGTCCGTGGTGTCCGTGTGCCCGCGATGCTTTGATTTCTGACGCGCTCGCCGGGGACCCTGCACCCGTGTCCTCCGTTTTCACATCTCGCTGTGGATGTGTCGCAACTTCGCCGAAATTCACCGTACCTCCGGAGTAGGTCCGTTCGAACGGCCCCTCAGCACATTTCCCTCCCTCCGCAAGTACTGACGATGCGCCGAGTCCCGGTACTGCCATACTTCCAACCCCAAGACCGGCGATTTGCATCGCCCGCCGTCGGTTCAGGCGGAAATAGTCGTCTCCAGAGTTTCCTTCTGATTCCTGATTTCTATTTTTGTCGTCCATCATTGATAATGGATGTACTATACAACTATTATAGTTATTTATAAATAATATATAAAAGAATCTAGTGACACCGGAATATTCGGCAAGAGTTAAAATATTCTGAAATTCCCTAAACCTCTAAAAAATTGCTTGCTATCTGCGGAGTAGTTCATATATTGTGAAGCGAGGGGGAGATCGACAACGACGGTTACCACTAGTTATCGGGTCGGTATGTGAGTCGGAGATTCCAAGCGCTGATTTGCTTGGAAAACGATTCGATTTTAGAAAGTAGGAACATATCTCACTATTATTCCAACTATATTATCTATATATTGTGACATTTTAAGTAATCTGAGGTCCGTGAATCCTCCAATGAGGGATTCCAACCGCTGGTGGCGTCGTATCGATATCTCACGATTGTTACCGACCAGCATTCGAAAACGCCACGCGCGGAAGTTCTTCGTCGGCGTCCTGCTCGTGATGCTCGTAACGAGCAGTGTTGGTGCGTTTAGCTACGCCAGAACGAAACATCGGTTGGACTCACAAGTGCAGGACCAACTCAGTTCGACTGCTGAACTGCAAGCGGACGGGTTGAACGGATGGATTGCAGGGCTTCGAAGACAGACACGGACGCTCTCGAAAGCCAAGCAGTTCCAAAACGGAGATATCGACCAAATCGACTCGTTCATGGTGTCCGAGCATGGGTCGATGGACGATACCATCACCGCGGTACACTACATCGACATCAAATCCGGTAAAATCCTGTCGAGCACGTCGTCGAACGTCACCGGGAAGACGATGACTGCGTTGGGGTCGTCGTGGAATCAGACGATGGTGCGAAATCACGCATCCGTTTCATCGTACGTGTACGTCACGACCAAGCCCTACCGCTCACCCGTAACGGGCGAAAAGGCCATCGCGTTTATCAGTTCCCCACCGACCAACACGTTTCACGCGGTTGTCGTCGTCGCAAGTCTCGACGCCCGCGCTGGGAACTTCTATCAGACGATGGACAACGGCTTCACGCAAGTCGTCGATAGTCGTGGACGGACCGTGTTGAACAGTGAGCAAAACGCGACGAGCGACGTGACGGACGCGACCATCTCACAGGCCATCGCGGCGAACGGAACCGGATTCGATGTCGAAAAATCGTCTCTCGTCGGCTACGCTCCGGTCAAGGGCACGGACTGGTTCGTCATGACCCACGTTCCGAAAGCGAGCGCGTATGCGATCCGAAACGCCGTCGGAACGAGTCTTCTGTCGATGTTACTGACCACACTCGTGGTCCTCGGAATCGCGGCGGTCCTATTCGGTCGAAATCAAACCAGACTGCTTGGTAACCTCACCGCGTCGGCAGCGGACATGGAACGTGGGAACCTCGATACGGAGTTATCCACGAATCGAATAGACGAGTACGGTACGTTGTACGATGCGTTCGACTCGATGCGGCGGTCACTGGGTGAGAAGATTGCAAACGCTGAAGCAGCACGTCGGTCAGCAGAACAGGCAAAAGTGGACGCCGAAACCGCGAAAGCCGAAGCCGAGAACGCAAATCAGGTCGCCGAGCGCGAGCGACGCGAAGCGGAGCGTGCGCGGGCCACGGCCGAGGAACTGTCCGCACAACTCGAAGCGACCGCGAGTGAGTACGGGACGGTCATGGCCGACTGTGCCGATGGCGACCTCACCCGCCGGATGGATGAACACTCGGAAAACGAGTCGATGGCGCGCATCGCTCACGCATTCAACGAGATGATGGACGAGTGGGCAGCGACGATACGTCGAGTTCGTTCGTTCAGCGCCGCCGTCGCCAACGAGAGCGAGGCGGCCACAGCGAGCGTCTCGGAAGTATCCGAAACTGGCGACGAAGTGAGCGAATCCGTTCAAGAGATTTCAGATGGAGCGTACGAACAGAACGAACATCTCCAATCCGTCGTCGTCGAGATGAACGACCTCGTGGCATCCATCAAAGACGTTTCGGACGCCGCCCAAGTAGTTGCACGCCGGTCGGAAACGGTCACGGAGAAAGGAGCGGCGGGGCGGGAATCGGCCGCGTCGGCGCTGACGGAACTCGATAAAATCGAGGCACAAACCGAGTCCACGGTCGAGGCGGTCGAGGAGTTGGACGAGTTGATGGAAGTCATCGAAGAAATCACCGAATTCATCACCGAAATCGCGGACCGGACGAACGTTCTCGCACTCAATGCGTCCATCGAGGCGGCACGAGCAGGTGATGCAGGCGATGGATTCGCCGTCGTCGCGGCGGAGGTAAAGGGGCTTGCCGACCAGACACACGAGGCGACGAAGGATATCGAGGCATCCATCGGACGAGTCCGTGACCAGACGGAAGCGACGGTTGAAGACATGCATGAAACACGCCGACAAGTGGCTGACGGAACCGAGACTGTCGCTGCAGCATTGGATTCACTGGAGATGGTCGTGGACGGCGTGGACGAAACGAACGAGGACGTACAGGAAATACACGACACGACGGAGAAACAGGTCGAATCCGCGGGGGAAGTTGTCGAAAAGGTAAACAATGTCGCAACCATCAGCGAGGTGACGAGTGCCGAAGCACAGACCGTCGCAGCAGCCGCAGAGGAACAGACAGTTGCCCTCTCCGGTGTCGAGCAGAGCGTTGCCAACCTCGAAGGCCGCGCCGAAAACCTTCAACAAACAATGGCGACGTTCGAAACGGAGCACACGGAGACGGACTACTCGGAGGACAACGGCGAGTTCGATACAATAAACGACGCAGACGGAGTTTCGGAAACTGAATCGCCGGAAATCGAGCGAGGGACCAGCGGCGACGAGTCGGAGAAGTCGGACCCCCAACTCACGGAACGTGAACTGCCAAAAGAAGAGAACGAATCCATCGAAGCGGAAGTCGAACTCTCGAATGACTCGAACGATTCCGCAGGAGGTCTGGAAGCCGACGAAATTCGAGAACCCGATGAATCGGAGGGGACAGACGACGCGGACGAGACGCCGGATAGCCATCTGGCTGGCTCATGATGCAGTAGTTCGACCGGTCGCTGACGACGGTACCAGACTCCAACCACCGTCTCCATTTTATGCTACCACGACGAAACCGACGCCCACTACGGCGACGACCCCGAGAACGACGACGACCGTTCTGCCCAACGCTCGCGTCCCGAACAGCCACACGACGGCGATTTTGACGGCCGTATTGACACTCGCGGCGAGGACGATGCCACTGGTCGCTGTCGCCGTCGAGATATCCCCGCTCCGTGCGAGGTTGCTCAACGAAATCGTGATGGCGTTGATATCGACAAGACCGGAAAGGACGGCGACCGAATAGACTCCGACAGTGCCGAATTCGGCACTGAACGCCGAGGAGGCGACGAGCACGAGCGCGAAGAAGACGCCGAACAGGAGCGCGGGCCAGAGCCGAAACAAGTTCTCGATATCCGCTGCCAGCGGTGCATCCTCGCTGACACCGCGATATTCGATGATTGCGACGACGGTACCGACGACGGTCATTCCGACGATTGGCACGACGACGGGCGCGAACAGCGCTGGATTGACGACGAGAACCTCCAATAGAATTCGGACGAACATCGTAAGCGAGGCGATGACCGTGGCGATACCGCAGAGACTCGTGAGCGAGGCGTCTCGTCGTGCGTTCTCCGCCATCGAGACGGCAGTTGCCGTGGACGACACCAAACCGCCGAGTGCGCCCGTCACCTCAAATCCAACCTCGCTGCCGACGAGTTTTGCGAGTACGTACCCGGCGAGACTTATCCCGCTGACGAAGACGACCATCAACCAGACGAATCGGAAATTGAGATGCAGGCCGCCTCCCAGCGCGACCCGCTCCGACGGGAGGAGTGGGAAGACGACAAGCGCCACGATGAGAAATTTCAGACTCGCTCGCATCTCGGCTTCGTCGAGGCGACCTGCAAATTCGTGAATCGCCCGTTTTTCGGCCAGCAGCGCCATCGTCACTGTTCCGAGGGCGACGGCCAACCGAAGCCCCGTGTCGGAGTGGGTCGCCATCGCGCCGTAGACGAAGGTCAGCATCGTTGCAATCGCCGTCGTCATTCCGATGTCACCCGTCGTCACCACCTTTCCGACGTAGGCAACGACAACCAACCCGCCGACGAGTACGACCGCAATCGGTAGCAGATTCGGAAAGAAGGCCTCGACGAGCGCGCCAAATCCGGCGATAAGCGGGAGCGTTCGACTCCCGGCGAACAGGTTGTCAGGGTCGCTCCACTCCCGCTCGATACCGATGAGGAGACCGATTCCCAGCGCGATAAAAACCGCGACGACCAACGGAACCGCCATGGCGAGTAACCTAGGCGGGGAACGACCATCAATTGTCACATCTGCTGGTGGATTTCGACCGCCGAATTCGGCTTCGAAACCCCTACTCGTCGGATGCGCGGACGGTCATCACTGGCACCTCCGCCAACCGAACGACACGCTCGGTGACGCTCCCGAGCAAATAGTGTTCTAGCCCCCGCCGTCCGTGGGTTCCCATCACGATACAGTCGATATCGTTCTCGTCGACGTAGTCCAAAATCACGCGATAGGGGTTCCCACCCGTCACCACGTCGTCTACCACATCTACACCCGCGTCCTCCGCCCCCTCGCGCACCTGTTCGACCGCTTTCTTCCCCCGCGATTCGAGATCGCCCAGGACGTTCCCCTCGTAGGCGTCGGGCCACATCGAACCGATGTCGATGACGTACAGCGCGTGAATCGTCCCGTCGTACTGCGTTGCCAATTCGATGGCGTTCTTCGCCGCTTCCATCGCCGATTCGCTTCCGTCCGTCGGCACGAGAATGTCATCGTACATCGTGGGAGGTACGACGGGGAGCGGGATAGTGATACGGTGTTTCGTCCGTCACGATTGATAGATGAATCTGACGGACATGCGCCGTTCATTCGACCGCGACGAGAACAGTGCATAACGCTATTGTTCAGGGGCCATGTACTGAAATATGCATGCAGAAAATCGACATCGACGACGTGGAGTCCGGAAGCATGGGTGACGTAGACCGCCGCGGTCTCTCGGACGCGCTCGGAACGGACGATATGTCCATCAACTACTACGCCCTCGAACCGGGACAGGGCTTCTCGGGTGGATTGCACACGCACCTCGACCAAGAGGAGCTCTTCTACATCGTGTCGGGAACCGCGACATTCGAGACACAACCCGAACCGAACGCCGAGAGCGAAACCGTCGAAGTCGGTGCCGGGGAAGCAATTCGGTTCCCACCGGGAGAGTATCAGCAGGGCCGCAACGAATCGGATGACGACGTGGTTGCGCTCGCGCTTGGCGCGCCGCGGAATTCAACCGACGTTCGGGTTCCGCAACCCTGCCCCGAATGTGAGAGCGACGTTCTCGCTGTCGGCTTCGATGAGAACGGAATGCACGTCGAGTGTCCCGAGTGTGGGACGCCCGTCGAGATGTAGGCAGGCACAGACGGAGTTCTATGAGCCGGTCGAAGGTGTCGAGAATTCAATCGGTCGCAGTTTCGATCAGCGCGTCGTAGAAATCAGTGAAGAACGTCAGATGCTAAATCGGTGCCATATCCCTGAACAGCGCCAACTCCTCCGGGAAGAATCCTAAGTGGGTTTGCATCGCGGGGTCCTGTGCGTCGTATCCCGCGACGCGTGCGCTCCCAGCCGTTGGTTCGATAAATCCAGCGAGCATTTTCAGGGCTGTCGTCTTCCCCGCCCCGTTCGGCCCGATGATGCCAAACACCTCGCTGCCGGCCATCGAGAAGTTACTCTCCTTGACGACAGTGAACCTTCCGTATTCTTTCCGCAAATTCTCGACTTCGGTCATACATACATCTGGTTCTCGATCTGTGAACTACCTGTGCCTACGGATATGACACTAAAATTCGCTCATTCTACGGAAGGGAAAAGGAGCGGTTCGACAGGAGTACTCCATTTGGCTGCTCTATTCACACGACAAATCTGGATAATATCTCCCCATATCTGTTGCTGATCGAATGGGAGTTCGGAATACACAAAATCCTTATTTGTTCTGGAAATTGCATCAATATTGTTTTATCAAATAGTATATTTTCCAACCTTATATATTAAATTTACATATATCTTAATAATTTATAAATATTTAAAATTAATAACTTTTAAGTAATTTCTATATTATTTTATTGATGTAGATATGAAACAGAATAGGAGATCATTCCTAGCTCTTACAGCAGCATCGACAGTACCAGCATTTTCCCAGTTAGCAGGCGCTAGTGAACCTGACACGCAGGTTCGCGTTCGAAGAGACAAAAGCAATCCCTTGACGAAATCAGAGCTCGTCAATCGCAGAAAAAACGCAGTAGATGCGTGGATGGAGGCAACAGGAGTTGAATCAAGGGTCGCTCTCTCCGATTTCGATGTCGAAAGCAACGAATCGATTGTAGCGTATAACCTAGATATGGTCCATGGTACTCCGACTGAGTATATTGGAACCCTTGTCGACCAAGAAAACCCACAGAGTGCAACGCAGCAGGCTGTTTCTGTTGGAACTTCTGACAGAACATCCAAGTTGCATAATCGAGCAGATAAAGAAGCGGAGCAAGTAAAGCAGAAAAAGAACACTTTCACGACTGCTGGAACTGACCCAGGAAACTGGGCAGACTGGGATGGGTTGGCACACACGAAGAACGATAAGATGGATGGCAATGGCGATACATGTGGATGGACGATTGATTACCGATCAAATCCACAAGAATCTGCCAATCACGCGCTAACAACCGAAATCCGAATGGAACCAAAAGCGGCTTACTCTACTGAAAGTGATCTGACTTGGCACAATGACCGCGCACGCATCAAGCACGATTGGCAGAATGGCACCGGCGTAAGCTCGGATCAATTCCAACACGCTCCGGGTAACACTGTTGGGACCACCTCTAAGGGGTGGAATTTGCAGGCTGGACTCAATTCTGAATCTGTTGCAACTTTCACGATTGGATATTCAGAGAACGTCACGAGCCCCGAGATAGACATCGATGACAAGAGTTCTCCTGATCGCGCAGAATACACTAAACATAAAATCGGCATCAGTGGCGATCTCAAGTACAATACGGTGACTGTTAATACCGCAAGCGTTGCAAATACCCACTACGTTGACAACGACTACGTGTACAATCCGTACGCTGTTGTCGTTGATATTAAAGGCTTCTTTAAGAAGCTCGATTGTACTGGAATGGGTGCATGTGTCACCAGAAATGGCAACTTGGGAACCAATCTTTCCTACTATCTGTACGGCGGACCTGCATAAGGCAACTTCCTTCCAGAAGTTTTATTGAGTTATATAAAATAATGTTTTAATAATACTCCAAGAATTATGCCGCTAAATCGCCGCCAATTTCTGTCCGGAGTTAGCATCGGTTTAGTATCTGGATGTGTGGGTTTTCGTTCAGATGCAGATAATATGACAAGTACTAGTAGCAGGCAGAAGGAAAAAACAAACTGTAGCAGTACGGATATTTGGCCATCAACGCAGAATGGGATGGCAAATACAGGGATGTTTACTGGTGATTCGACAGAATTTCAGAAACCCTCCATCTCTTCAATTGGTTCCAGTATGAAGGAAAACACCGCCCCGATCATCTCAGAAAAAGCGGTGTTATATCAATGGAAATGACGGTGTCCATGCGTTTAACCGTGATTCAGGGGGTCGGATTTGGTCCCACCCCATCGATGATTTCTTTTCTATATCCCCAGCAGTCAATTGTAATTCGGTACTTGTCCAAACTGCGAATCATTTTTTGTCATTAGACAAGCGAAATGGGTCTGTGCACTGGAAAAATGACTATGGTCATGGTGAGCCAGAAACGAATATTATCCAAGCAAGGGATGCAATCTATATCTGTACGTCACATAGTGTTTGTTCCCTATCATACAATGGCGATGTCAATTGGGAACAGAAAAAAGGAGGTTACATCAATCAGGGAATCGGTGGACTGGGTTTGAAACTGTTTGTGACCGAATCTACAGAGAAAGGTGGTGCAGTTCATTCTTTAGATAGAACCACCGGAGATGTCCTTTGGACACAAGATAATCTCAATTCATCTACCGAGCCAGTAGTTGGCACTGATTCCGTGTATGTAATCGAGAAGGATGGGGTCGTGCATTCCCTCGATCAAGGGAATGGGAGCGTCGTATGGAGCACCGATATTCGGGGGGATGAAACCTATGCTGCACCAGCACTCAATCAATCAAAGAACCATCTATATATCCCTAGTGGATCGACAGGAAATCTGGTTGCACTCGACTCCACGACAGGTACTAAACAATGGCATTTAGATGTTGGATCTTCAGCGAACCATGAGGTGGTGCATGACGGACAACGGTTGTATCATCCAGGGAAAAATATTCGAATAATAGATACGGATGATGGGACTATCTATTGGGAGACTAATAATTATGCGGGCTCGGGTAAGGCAGCGATTTCAGGGAAGGCAGTTTGGATAAATGGAAACGGATCGCTATTGCGAATGGGTCCAACTAATATTTCATAAATTGACAAAGACGGTTTCAGCATCCGATTCCAGTTTCCTAATGTTTCCGATGAAGAGGTACCAAATGCACGTACTGTAGCGGGGTACCTATTTGAATGCCTTTGCCATTGTGATACTATCTACAAAAATATACAAAACACAACAAAATAATTATCTAAAGTACAAAATACAGACATTTGTCAAAATCCGCCCACAACAACAGAACTACGATGACTATCTATTCTGCCTCCAACATGATTGACGTTTGGTCCCTCGCTGATTCTGCCGGACGACTTGGACGCGTGGTACACAACATGCGCGACCAGCGTGGACTTCACACTGCCGTCTTCGCAATCGTTTGGGGGAACAGACGACGGCTTTTAGTATGACGTTCGGACACTTGCGCTCAGCACCGACAACAAACGGGCGCTTGACCGGATTCGGGAGTATTTTGCTACCGCAAACCTCCGCCAATCGCTCACATGTGGGGTTCTGTGGAGTGTGTCGAACACGGAATCGAACCAAAATACCGTTGCGCCATCGACTGGTTGGCCGACCTCTCGCTAGATATTCGTCAGCGCGTTCCGTATCACGCTCTCGCCGAACTACTCTGTTTGAGGCGTATTCTCACGCCGTCGTCAACAACCGACCGTTGCCGACGACCCACCGCACCAGCCAATACCCGACGAGCGAACAGACGAGATAGACGCCGACCATCGCGTGGGTCAACGACGTCGGACTGCCGATAGCGAGTTTCGCCACGGTGTTCGCGGGCGCTTCCGGCAGGAGATATGTCGCGCTGAAGACGACGAGCATCGCCATCGAGAAGAGGAACTGTGCCTGCTTTCTGTCGCGGAATCGGAGCGCAAGCGCCGCGCCGATTGCGACCACGGCCACCGAGAAACCGGCGACGAGTGCCACGATTTCGATCGGATTGGACACGCTCGTCCCGTTGAACGACAGGAGGACCAACCACGCCGCGGCCTGTAGCGGCGCGAGGATGCCCATCGCCAGCAACTTTCCGTCGATGATATCCACGTCCGTCAGCGGTGTCACGCGGAGGAGTTCGAGCGTCCCGCGGTCGAACTCCTCGGAGATGGTATCGACCGCGATGCTCCCGCTGATGAACACCGGGAGGAACATCAACAGCGGGACGAGCACGGTGTAGGTGAAGCCGAAGTACGGACTCGCACTCGACTCGGGAACCTGCCCGACAGGTGTTTGTTCGAGTCGGTAACTGAGCCGGTGGCGTTCATGACGTTCGAGTCTGTTGAGGACTTTCTTTATCTGGGTCACGACGAGCGTCGTTCGTATGTTGCCGTCCGGTACGACGGCATCTACGCGAACGCTCCCGTCCGCAGTGCGGTCCACGTGAAGGATGGCCTGTATCTTCCCGTGTCGGAAATCGCTCATCGCGGCCCGTTGGGTCGGATACTGCACCGCCTGCCAGCTATCATCGGTTCCGAGAACGTGTGTCACGTCGTCGCTCGCGTTCCCCGTCACGCCGAACGAGACGACGAACCCGTTTCCAACCGAACCGGGGTTGTACATCGAAACCAGTCCGACCGCGAGGAACGACGAGAACGTCGCGATGAGCAACTGAATCAGAATCGCCAACACGATGGTCTTCTCGCTCCGAAGCGAGGCCAACTCGCGCCGTGCGACGGTGAGCCGCTTATCCAAGGGCGTTCACCACCACGAGGTCGTAGGCAGCGTGAACCAGTATCGCAACGACGAGCGTCCACGTGAACCAGTTACGATTCTTGCTGGCACCGTAGGAAGTGATAGTCGCGGTAACGACGTGGAGCGCTAGCGGTGCGACCAGTAGTCCGAGCAGGACGAGTGGCGATGCGTCCACACCGAGGCCGGTGGTGATACCGAATGCCGCCTGACCGAGTTTGAGGTTCGGTAGGCCGACCAACTGAGCGATTGCGGTCAACTTCTCCCCGGCGAAGAAGCCCAACCCGCTCAGCGCACCGAGGGTGAGCACCGTCGTTGGCGAGCGGTCGAATCGTTCGTGGGCAAACCCGGCGTAGACGTGAGCGCTCTTGGCGATTTCCTCGATGAACGCGATGGCGATGAGCAGGACGGGAAGCGAGAGACCGACGGGAAGCGCGAACAGAATCGCCACCGCAAGGAGTTCCGCGACGAAGACGAACGGGATGGAAAACGCACTGAGCTTTGCGACGCTCCGCTTCCCGCGAAGTTGGCCGTCGAGGGCGTCGAGTGCTTTCAGCAGAACCGGCCGTTGGGTGAACATGTCCTCTTCGCGGTAGACGCCCGCTCCGAGCGCGAACAGTATGCCCGCGGTGAGAACCAGCGGAACCGTGGAGAAGGCGTACTGTCCGAACGTGACGGATTCACCTTGTAACACGCGAACGACCAACGAGAGCGGCGAGATGGCCGCGATGGGATGAACGTCGGTGAAGATGGATGGAATGAACGCGTAGGACGTCAAAAAAACGCTGAGCGACACCGTAACGAACGTGAGTTCCTTGAACGACCGGGAGAACATCGCGCCGACGAACGCACACGCGAGGAACAACAGCGCGATGGGAACGACCGACACGACGGACGTCAATACCGCTCCCGCGGCTGCTACCGGCCCGTCACCGACGCTGGGTGCGAAATGAACGATACCAAGCGCGGTCACCGACGCGATGGCGACCATCCCGACGAAATACGGGAGGGTCTTTCCGGCGATGATGTCGCCACGGGATACCGGGGCGACCAGCAGGAGTTCGCCGCGGTCGTTGATGCGCTCCTCGATGATGCTGCTGGCGTAGGCTTGAATCACGAAGTTCATCGGCAGGATGAACGCGAACGCCAGCACCAGCGACTCGAACGGAAACGGCGGCGAGATATCCGAGGGAGTTCCCTGCCGCGTGTTATCGACGAATAGCGAGGAGCCACTCCCGACGGACGGGGCTTGCACGGGACCCGACGCGCCGTTCGCTGAATTGCTGTTTCCAGCTCCGCCGTTTCCGCCACCTCCATCGCTACTTCCGCCACCGAGGTTGACCTGTCCGGCCTTCGTCGTCGCCCGACCCGCGACACCCGTTTTAGACCCGCTCGCCCCCGCCCCGGCAGTCGCGTTCTGTACCACGTAGCGGAGCGTGACGTTCACGGGGAACGCGGCGGCACGGTCGGATTCGCTGGCCATCAGCTGGTCGTTGTATCGCTCTATAGCGGAGCGGAGTTTGGCGAGCGCTGCCTTTCCTTTGGGTGAATCCTTCAATTCGACAGTGTATCGCGGACAGTCCTGAACATCGTCAGGGCAGACGAACACGTCGAAGCTCCCCGAATCGAAGTTCTGCTGGGTCGGTCCGACAGCCACGAACGTCGGGTCGTTGGCGACCGGGCCGTAATATTGGCTGTCCTTAGAAACGCCGACGCGATAGATGCCGTCGTTCACGGTGTTCCCTCGACTCATAACCATCGGCGTGAGCGCGCCGACGAGTAGGAGCACGATGACGACGATACCGACCGTTCGACGGTCGAATTGCCCGGCGTTTTTCGACAGTTCCCAGCGTGCGATGCGAAGCGTCTTGCGCCGTTTCACGGTCGCCCCTCCACATCCGGCGTGTCGGTCGCCAACCCGAGGAAGATATCCTCCAAACTCGGCGTGTGCGTCTCGATGTCCACGACGGACCCACCGGCCGCTTCGGTGAGTTCGCGCGTCTCCGCCACGGCGTCCATGCTTTCGACGACGCGGCGGTACGTTCCGTTCTCGCGGACGGCATCGGCAACCTCGACGGTCGTGGAGACGTGATACTCGGGTCGGCCGTGTTCCTCCCGGAGTTCCTCGACGCTCCCCCCGGCGACGATTCGGCCGTTGTTCATCACGATGATTCGGTCACAGATGCTTTCGACGTGAAACAGGTTGTGCGCGCTGAACACGACTGTCTTGCCGGACTCGCTCAACTCGCGCGTGAACTCGATGATGTAGTTCGTCGTGAGCGGGTCCAGTCCGCTCGCCGGTTCGTCGTAAATCAGCACGTCCGGGTCGTTGACCAGCGAGCGCGCGATGGCGACTTTCCGCCGCATTCCCTTCGACATGTCACCCAGTCGTCGGTCGCGGTGTTCCAGTTCGAGACGGTCGAGGGTGTCGTGAATTCGCTCGTTGGCGGTGTCCGTCGGCACGTCGTAGAGGTCGGCGAAGAATTCCAGATACGAAATCGGCGTCATGTCCTCGTACAGTGGGGACTCCTCGGGAAGGAAGCCGAGTTGGGTCCGCATCTCAGGGTCCTGTGCGTCGTAGCCTGCCACCTGCGCGCTCCCTGCCGTCGGTTCGATGAGTCCGGCGAGCATCTTCAGTGTCGTCGTCTTTCCAGCCCCGTTCGGTCCGATGATGCCGAACACCTCGCCGTCGGCTATCGAGAAGCTGCTTCCTTCGACGGCAGTGAACCCACCGTACTCTTTCCGCAGATTTTCAACCTCGATCATACATATGTCTGTTTCTCGATACTGGAACTACTTGAGCATGTGCAGTAGTGTTCCTAGAGAATATCAAAAATATGATTGAAGAAGGCGACTAGAAATTTGCTGGGTGATTTAGTTAACACCCATTGTTAAGTGCTCAAGCGGCCGAATGTGGTTTTACGTGTCTTTTGGACTGAGCGAACGAGAACTGACGGAAACTTCCGAGTATGGATTGACTGCTTTGTAAAGCGGGCCTCCATTACTTAACTTTTCTATTTGTTGATTCATGATTTGCTCTTGAGGAACCCGTTCAACGAAGTCACTCTTTTCTAAGAATGATGTGTATTCTTCTGTTCCCGGTGATGGAGGATCCGTAATTAATGTCTCTGATGACCTGCTACTAATTGTTGAACCTTGGGTAGCTTGAAGGCCCCCGGGCACTGGATCAACGTAGACATCATATCTGTCTTGGACGCCGCCGTGACCACTATACGTGCCAGTTTGAGTCGTATGGAAGTCTGCCAGTGATTCCCCGTTAACACTATGAAAAGTGTAGTTAGAGTAATGTACGCATTCGCATGGGCCGTATTGGAATTCATACGGCCATTTAAATGTGACCGAATTATTATCAATAGAATGATGATTATCGCCAAAGAGTGCTCCTACAGCTTGTCCAATGGCAATCGCACCTCCAACGTAGGGGTTTGTACCAAGTGCTGCAAGTGCCACTGTCCAAGCAGCTGCACCGAAATTGAGACTATCTTTCAAATCATCACCTCTGTTTGGGGCAGGTGCGACACCAGTATCGTTTTTGTTCTGTGTAGTGTACAAACTGGCAGAGTTGGGCTGGTCGTTCGTTATTTTCAACTTTTGGTACTTGGTCATACCAATTGGACTGTAAGCAGACTTGTCTTCGTACCCATGTTTTCGTTTAGTGTAGACCGCACCAAACGAACGGAAAAAATGAAGCCATTTATCAACATCTGATACGTACGTGGACGCTTGATGTACTAGACCTGTCTGAAGTTGTGTTAATCGGTCATATTCTAGGTTGCTATTATTGACATTGTGGCTTGAGTTGGACCGTTTCCAGTCATAATCTTCTGGGCTATGGTTTACGCTATTATCACGCAAATGGCAATTTCCTGCTGCTTCGGCAGTTCCGATTGCGCGGGCACCAACTGATATTGTTGCACCAGTTATTCCAATACTCTTAAGCAAACTTCTTCTTCTGACTCCATCTTTCATATCAGTCATATCCTTTCCTGACATAAATAAACGATAGGGTTATTGAATTATATAATTTATTGAGTTTTTTTATATATGTGTATTGATATGGGAAAGATATATCTTCGAACTCCATATACAATACGCTATGCCGTCACTATCCCGTCGCAAGCTTCTCACGGTTCTTGGCTCGACTGGAACCGCAATGATGAGTGGTTGCTCTACACTCAATCAAAAATCTCAAAAAAAGCCGTCCACAATCGGTGGCATTGATGTCATCAACTTTAGTAAGCAGCGTCAAATTATTCACATTCTAATCGAGAAAGATGGTTCAAAGGTTTACAAACGAACCAAAAAAGTAGACGGTGCATCAGGAAGCCAACCATCTGGGGCCGTCTTTCACGGATATCCAAAAGAGCCAGCGCAGTATACAATATCCGTATGGAAGGATGATGGTTCGAGGAACGATGGCCAGCAAATAGATTTTGCGAACTACAATTCGGACTGTCTCTCTATCAGCGTCCAAATCGGGGATTATAACGGAACGCCTCCTAATTCTTCACTCTCAATTTTGACATCTACGAATTGTGCAAGCAAATAGCACCATGACACCGATTAGTGTGTAATTCTGTCTCACCTTCCCCGCACTCCTCAGCACACAGCCGAATACAACGACAGCGAAAATATAGTAACACTGATTAATTTCCGATCTGGTTTTTCATTCATGAAACGCCGTCGGTTCGTGAGCAGTCTCGGCACACTGGGCGTACTCGGTGGCAGTTGTGGCTGTCTCGGATTCTTGAATCATGATGACGGGACAGCTATCTATTCGCTCACTCTCGCCAATTTCGATGACGCGAGCCATCCGTTCCGATTGGAACTGCTCGATGCTGGCGACGAGACAATCTACGAGAAAACGATGACCGTTTCTGGTGCGCCGGCGGGCGAATTCACCCGAGAGAAACTGACCGATTTTCCGGAGACGCCCGTCTCCCGGGTTCGTTTGACGGTCGGTGACCGAACGACGACGAAGGACATCACCGGCTACGACGACCGGATTTCCGTGAGCGGGAGGGTCAGTTCGAAAAACGAACTCGGCGTTGCGGTGTTCGTGTAGTTCCTTACGACTTCGACTCACGAAGCGACGCCTGCACCGCTCGCTCGGCGATTTCGCTGGCGCTCGTCGCCGAGCGTTCGAGTGCGACGAGCGCGAGCGTCCACGCGTAGGAACTTCCGTCCTCATCCGCTTGCCGATGGAGTTCGGCGGCGTCCTCGGCGAGTGTCCGGGCGGCCCGAACGGTGTCGTACGGCGGTTGTTCGGCCGTCAACACGGCATCGACCGCCTCCTCGGTGAGCGCTCGCGCCTGCTGAGCACAGTCGTCGAATCCGTCGGCCCACGCGACGTGCTCGATGTCGTTTTGTCCCTGTAACAACTCTCCGACGCGTTGGAACTGCTGGACGACGGTAAGCAACTCCCGGGCCGTCATGTATCGGTCGAACGTGGCTTGTCGGGAGCGACCGAGTCGGTCAAGTTCCGTCACGTCGCCGAGCGCACGTCGGAACTGACCGTCCAGTACTTCGAACCGTCGCACCGCGTCGTCGTGCCATCTGTCGATCTGTTCGACCTCTTCGAGAGTGTTGTTCACGAGCGCGTGGACGACGGTTCGGTGCATCGAGAGCGTGGCGTACTGTAACTGGAGAACCGTCCGTTCGAGGGAAATCGCCGTCGTGTCGATGACCATCCCGAGCGAGAGTTCGGTTTCCGACTCGCAGCTCACCTCTAGTCCCGTCTTGCCCGATGCCGCCTTCGACGCCGCGCGGCGCTGTTCCGAAGTGAGTCCGCTCTCGGAACGGAGGACGAATTCCTTACAGCCGGTAGCGTACAACGCGTTCACTGCCTGTCGAACGTCAGCTGGCGGAATCGCCGTGATATCGACTCGGGGGTTCTCGGCTGCGCTGGCTACCGAGGAGTTCCGTTCGGGTTTGATGACGAGTTCCCCACCGTGTGCCGGGTAGAACGAGAGTTCCATCCCTGCGTCGATGCCGTGCTCGTCCACCCACTTCTTTGGCAGGGAGATAGTGTACGATGAACGCCCCGTCGCTTGCACCGTCCGCGTGTTGTTTGCCAGGTCTACCGTCATCCGAACTTCCCAGTTACGTAGTCTTCGACGCGCTGGCTCTCGGGGTTCTCGAAGATTTTGTCCGTCCTGTCGTACTCGACGAGTTCGCCGCCAGTGAGGAAGACGGCCGTCTGGTCCGAGATACGGGCCGCCTGCTGCATGTTGTGCGTGACGACGACGACGGTGTAATCCTCGGCCAACGATTCGATGAGGTCCTCGATTTTCGAGGTGGCAATGGGGTCGAGCGCGCTCGCGGGTTCGTCCATCAGGATGACTTCCGGGTCCACCGCGAGACAGCGGGCGATGCAGAGCCGCTGTTGCTGGCCGCCGGACAGTCCTAACGCACTGTCGTCCAATCGGTCATTCACTTCTTCCCACAACGCGGCCTGTTGCAACGAGCGTTCGACCAGTTCGTCGGCTTCGTCCCCATCAGCACGGCCGAGCATCGACGCGAGGAGACCCGTGTCGATGTCACCGTGCTTTCGCGGGCCGTACGTGATGTTGTCCCGAATGGACTTCGGGAACGGATTCGGACTTTGAAACACCATTCCGACCTTTCGCCGAAGGTGGACGAGATCCGCATTGCCGTCGTAGATGTTCTCACCTTCGAACTCGACGGTTCCATCGACACGTGCCGCCCGGATTCTGTCGTTCATGCGGTTGAGACACCGCAGGAAGGTGGATTTTCCACAGCCAGACGGTCCGATGAGTGCGGTGACGCTCCGTTTCGGAACGTCCATCGACACCGACTGGAGTGCCTGCTCGCCGTCGTAGAACACGTCGAGGTCCTCGACTGAGATGGCGGTTTCGCCTGCGGAGTGCTCCGCCCATTCCGACTTCGTTTTCTCCTGCGATTCGCCGTCTCCTCGAGTCGTGGTTGTCTTGCTCATTGGTTCAGTTTCCGCTGGAAGTACAGTCTGGTCACGATGCCGACCACGTAGAAACAGATGATTATGACGAGCAACAGGAACGCCGTCGCCCACCCGAACTCCGCCTTGCCGCCGACGCCAGCCTCGATGACGGCGTAGATACGATACGGAAGCGCGCTCGTGGAATGCAACAGCGCGCTGTTCGTGACGAACGGCGGCGAGGTCGAAAATTTGAAACTGTCGAGAACGTGAATCGCTTGGTCGTTCAGGCCGCCCGCAGTGACGAGGATGAGCGGCGCGGTTTCGCCAGCGATACGGCCGACGCCGAGGATGACGCCCGTGATAATCCCCGGAATCGCTGCCGGAAGGACGACGCTTCTGATGGTCTGCCACTTCGTCACGCCGAGTGCGATGCTTCCGTCGCGGTAGGCGTTCGGAACGGATTGGATGGCTTCACGACTCGTGATGAGGACGAGCGGTAGGAGCATGAACCCGAGGACGAGTTGTCCGGCGAGCACGCTCGGTTTCCCGCCGAGACGCGGCAGGAGGAACGCGTAGCCGAACAGGCCGTACACGATACTCGGCGTGCTCCAGAGACCGTTGGTTGCGATATCCACGATTGACGTGAATCGCCCGCGGTTGGCGTACTCCGTGAGGAACACCGCCGCGCCCACACCGAGCGGGACCGAAACCACGATGGCTCCGAGAACCAACCAGAACGTTCCCAAAATGGCGGGCATGACGCCCGGAATCAACACGCCGAGACCGCTCCCGTTCGTGACGAACGGGACGTGAACCGAGAGTCCCGGTCCGAAGTGAGCACCCTTCAGCGCCCGTCCTGCTCCCTTCTCGGTGATGAAGAGAACGAGCATGGTGAGCAACCCGAGCATGAAGAACGCGTTCGCACCGACGAGGAAGTACGCGCCCGTCTGCTGGCCGCGGACGCCGAACCCTTCGGTGGATTTCGCCGCCGACCACGCCGTCAACAGGCTGGCGACGAACGTCAGGCTGGGAATCGCAATCGTGCCGTGAATCCTGAGACCGACAGTCGTCAGTTTCCACGTCCAGTCGGGTGAGATGACGCCAGTGAGAAAGAGCACGCCGGCGAAAGCGGCGAGCAGCCCCCACGGAAGCGTCGATCCGAGGTCATCAGGGGTGACCGTGATGCCGAAGAAAACGAGCACGCCCACGAGTAGTGCGGGAATACCCCAGCCGAGGGTCGAACCCACGCCGAATGTCTGGGAGACAACCAGTCCGACCAAAACGAACCCGGCGAGACCGGCGACGGCGGCAGGGGCCCCTCCCGTTGTTTTGCTCGCACGCGTCTGGACCATGCCAGTCGCCGAGGCGACGCCAGCGAACAGCACCCCGATGCCGGTCAGAATCAGTGCGATTCCGTACAGCGTGTAGACGTGGACCGAACCGAGTACGTCGGTAGCGGTTATCCAGCTGAAGACGTTCGCGGCTGCAAACAGCATCGAGAGGAACGAGACTCCGACGATAGCGACCGTAACCGTTCGCCACCATTCGGTGTCCATCCCTCGGTGCACGCCGCGCTCGTAGGCGTCGCTCATAGCGACCCTCCGAGTCTGCTTTCCATGCGACGTTCGATGAGGAGGGAGGCAATACTCAACGTGAGAACGGTGAGGTACAGCACGACACCGGCCGCGAACAGCGCGCTGAGGAACGGTTTATCCGCGATGGCGTTTCCGTACTGGCTCACGATGAGCGTCGTCAGCGTCTCGGTGTTGCCGAAGACGTTGTACAGTGGTTTCGGGAACGACTGATTGTGCCCGAGCATCACGGTAGCCGCCATCGTCTCGCCGATGGCGCGACCGACACCGAGGATGACGGCGGCCGAAATCCCCGAAACGCCGGCGGGGAGGATGACGCTCTTGATGCTCTGCCAATTCGTGACACCGAGCGCGAGCGCGCCGTCGGGCATTGCGTCCGGAACGGCGGTTATCGCGTCTTCGGCGACCGAAACCACCGTCGGGAGTGCCATGATGCCGATGACGGAACCGACGGCGAACAGGCTTCCCAAGGTGGTGAGTCCAAGGTAGTCCATCATCGCCGGGTTGACGATATTGGCTCCGATGAAACCGTAGACGATGGAGGGGATTCCAGCGAGCATTTCGACGCCTGGCTTGACGATGTCGCGGACTCGACCGGGAGCCATCTCCGCGATAAAGATAGCGCCCGCGATTCCAAGCGGGCCGGCGATACACGTTGCGATGAGCGTCGTGACGAACGTTCCCCAAATCATCGGGGCGAGAGCGAAGACACGGTTGGAGGACGACCAGAGCGTGCCGTTCGTCTTCGTCACGATGCCGAGTCCCATGATTCGAAACGCCGTCACGGACTTGTACACCAGGAAGAGTGTGATGAGTCCGAGGATGACGATGGTCGAGACGGTGGCGAGAAGCGTGAGTGCACGCGCCGTTTCCGCCTGATTGCGAACCCAACCGTACAGCGTCGCCAGCAGAAAGCTGATGACGGGAAAAACGGCAAGAGAGGGTTCCAACAGGAAAACGACTGCGAACACAACAACAGAACAGCAGCCGACCCCTGCGGCTAGCTGCTCGTCGGGTGCCAACCGTTCCAACCCGAGCGAGTCGGTACGAGTGGAGAGGATTTGTGTTACTGACATTGTTTGTATGGGCCGGTCGAGTTCACACGAATTTCGCAGAACACAACCGGCCGTGAAGTCCATGAAACCGAAGTGGTTTCTGAAACCGGAGCGGTCTCTGAAACCGACGTGGTGGTTCCGCGTTCGCGGAACCGGATGACAGATACCCTGACAGGGGTGTTTGACCGGTACTGTAGCTGTGGCTTACTGCTTGAGCTTCTGTTTTTCTTCCTTCTGGCGGTCGGACGGAAGCTTGATGTAGTTGTGCGGCTCGACGAACTCCGCCTGACCGAAGTCGCTGATGATCATGTTGATGAACGCGGCTTCGTATTTGTCCGTGCCACCGTAGGTGTAGCAGTGAAGGTCACGGTTGAGCGGGTATTCTTTTGAACCGAGGTTGCCGTTCTCTTTGGAGTACACCGTACCGTCGGCTTTGAGTTTGATAGCGGGTGCTTTCTTGTTAACGAACGCCCAGCCAACGTAGCCGATGGCGTTGTTGGAGTTACCCACTGTGGCAGCGACTTGCTGGTTCTCACCTTTGTGGACCTGGACACCCGGTGCTTTCTTCTTGCCGTCGAGGACGTTCTCGTGGAAGATGGTACGAGTACCCGACCCTTCGACACGACCGACGACCTGCATCTTGCGGTCCGGGCCGCCGAGTTCCTTCCAGTTCGTAATCTTGCCGTTATAGACCTTGCCGAGATCTTTTTTGCTTATCTGGGTGACACCACTGTCTTTGATGTCCTTGCTGACGATAATCTGCATCGCGTCGATGCCGACGACGTGGTTTTTGAACTTGTCGTAGCTGTCGAGTCCCGACAGTTCTGCCTGCACGGGAGCGGAAGCGTCACCGATGTCGACTTTGCCTTCCTTGACCTTGTTCAGGCCGACGCCCGAGTGGCTCAGGCCGACGGAGGTGTGGAACGGAATGCCCGTCTTTTTGTTCGACGGAACGTCGAACTTGGCTGCCCAGTAGTCCGCGAACTTCTTGGTCGTCTTGATGCCGTGCTTCTTGTGGGGCCAGTGTTCCGCGTCGTCGGCCGGGGAGTTGTAGTTCCAAAGCGACGCCGCGTCGTTAACGATAGGGAAAACCGTCGAGGAACCACCCATGGTAAGGAGGTCCTTTCCTTTCTTGTCGCTCTGGTTCGACGTTTTGTCGGAGTTGGAGTCCGTCGTGCTCGACGTGCCCGAATTGCCGTTGTCCGAGCTGGTGCTCGAATCCTTGGAATCGCCGCTACTCCCGCTACATCCGGCGAGGGCTGCTGCGCCAGCAGCGCCGGTTACTGCGAGGAAGTTTCGTCGTGACGTGCCACCGTTCGCCCGTTCGGATTTTCGCGTCATTCACCCGAAGGTGGCCGATAGGTGGTAAAAACCGCTTATAATAGGTATTCATATTTCCTCAGTTTGGGCCATACCCAAAAGGAGCGCTATTGGCATCGCTATTCTGACAATTCTCGCCAATAGGAGTATTACCGAAATAATACCGCTATATAGCCGGTTGGGAATTGGGAATGGTGAAACTGTATCACGAACTCAGACGCGAGTTCATGATATAACATTTTTTCCGATAAAAACAACAGTCAATTAGAGAATGTTTTCGATTCGAAAGAAAACGAAACCGAGAGATGCTGGCTGTGATGACGGTTTTATTACCCTCCTTAGTCTTCTTCTCGGAGTTCGAACTTCTGAATTTTCCCACTGGGCGTCTTCGGTAACTTGTCGACGAAGACGTATTCGCGCGGCCGCTTGAACTCGGCGAGGTCGTCGTGTTGGAGGAGGAACGAATCGAGCGTTTCGGCGGTTGTCCCCGACTCGGCAGCGACGTACGCGACTACTTTCTCACCCCACTCTCCATCGGGGTCGCCGACGACTGCCGCCTCGATAACCTCGGCGTGTTCGAGCAGCGTATCTTCGACTTCTCGCGGATAGATGTTCTCTCCACCGCTGATTATCATGTCGTCCGCGCGGTCTTTGACCCAGACGTAGCCGTCCTCGTCGGCGTAGCCGAGGTCGCCGGAATAATACCAGCCGTTGCGGACGGCCGCTTCGGTCTTTTCGGGGCTGTTCCAGTACTCTCGCATCAGCGCCGAACCCTGAACGATGATTTCGCCGACAGTTCCGGGCGGTGCCTCTTCGTCCGGTGCGAGCGCGTTTCCGTCCTCGTCGAGACGAGCGATTCGAACATCGTGGTTGAGTATCGGGATACCGGCGCTGCCCGCTTTCTCCAGTTGTTCGTCCGGATAGAGCACCGTGACCGCCGGGCCGAGTTCGGTCATGCCATAGTATTGGAGGAGGTCACAGCCGATTTGCTCGTGGATATCGCGAATGGTCGTCGGTGCCATACTTGCGCCACCATAACCGCCCAATCGAAGCGCGGAGAGGTCGTAGGATTCCGGATTCTCTTGGAGCATCGCGAGCCACATCGTCGGCGCACCGAACAGGACCGTGACGTCGTGTTCCGCGAGCAGTGAGAGGGTCTCTTCCGGATTGAAGGCGTGCTGGACGATGGTCGCCGCCCCTACGTGGATGCGTGGAATGAGAAAAACGTGGAGTTCCGCGGAGTGATAGAGCGGTGCCGCCGAGAGGCCGACGTCGTCCCGAGTTAGTTGCTGGTCCACGAGGACGGACATGCTGTGTTCTATCATGTCACGGTGGGCGTGGACGACGCCCTTCGGCCGTCCGGTGGTGCCGCTGGTGTACATGACGATGTAGTCGTCGTCCTCTGAAACGTCCACGTTTGGCTCTGCCGTCGATTGGTCCTCGATGAGGTCGTCAAAATACGTGTCCACATTCGGATCATCGACGTGGACGAACTCCTCGACCGTTTCCAAGTCGTCTCGGGCCGCCTCGACCACCTCCGCGACCGCGTCTTCGTAGACGAGCACCGAACTCTCGGCGTCGTTCAGAATGTACGTCACCTCCCCGGCGGGCAGGCGAAAATTGAGTGGGTTGAACACCGCGCCGAGTTTCGAGGCGGCGTACATCGTGAGAACCATCTCGCTGGTGTTGAACAGGAGCGTCGAGACGCGGTCCCCCCTCTCGACACCTCGTTCGGAGAGCGCGTTGGCGAGTTGGTTCACTCGGTCGTCGAACTCCCGATAGGTCCACGACTGGTCCTTTCGCGGATACACCAGCGCAGTGCGTTCCGGGTACTTCTCGGCGGTGAGGGAGAGAGTATCTCCCACGGACGGGTGCATAGGGAGGGGTTCATTCGCACGAATAATAAATATCCGGACGCTGGTGGGTCGATTCTTTTGAATATATCATATTTGATAGGTATCCCAGTCGCTTTGGGTACAGTGGCGTCCGTGGATTGCATTCCGGTCCTCGGAAAACACGCTGTGTGCTCCCACCGTTACAGCGAAACGTTCGAATGCCTTTGACGTGGTGATACCTCGGTCTACAATACTCTCTCTAAAATATGCACAGTAACAGTACGTTAGATAATAATACAGTTTCCAAAGGTTTAAATTGGAATAGCGAACCACACATCTTCGTAACGACATGTCTTCGCTGGATACTTCGACGAAAACTGACAAACGCGCTCCCGGGACAGTCCCCCCGCCGATTCCCCCGGACGACCCGAACGCGTGGTACGCGCCCGATGTGCGCGACCAACGCGAACTTCATTCCGGTGTCGTCGCCACGGTTCGAGAAACCGAGGATGGTTTCCAGTACGACGTTCGGACGCCTGCGCTCAGTGCCGACGACGAACACGCACTTGCCCGAATTCGGGAGTATTTCGCCACCGCAAATCTCCGCCGACCCCTCACGCGCGAGGGTGCCGTGGAGTGTGTCGAACACGGGTTCGAACCGAAGTACCAGCGTGCTATCAGTCGGTTGACCAACCTCTCACCGGATTCCCGTCGACGCGTCGAGTATCACGCGCTCGCCGAGTTGCTCTGTCTGGGGCAACTCACGCCGCTGGCACTGGACGAGAAAATCGAGGTCGCCGACGCAGCGGGTGACCATCTCGTCGTCCACACCGAGAATTACGCACCCGCCGATACCGACCTGCCCGCCGATGCTGACTTCCTCGCGCGCTTCGCCAGCGAACGGCTCGAAACGCACACCGTCGATTTCGAGGAGTTCCGTATTCCAGTCGTCGTCTATCAGGAGCACCTGCTCGGTACCGACTCCTTTGCGACGAAGTACGCCGTTCTCGAACCCAACCTGCTGCCCGACGACGACCGACTCATCACCGAGTGTAAGGACAGGATTTGGGAAACCCACGTCGGCGACATCGTGGACGACCGCTCGGCGTTCGTCCGCGACCGGGCCGAACAGTTCCTCTCACGGCGACTCACCGCCCGGAACACCCGCGCGTGGTTCGACGCCGCGAAATATCGCGTTCGGACGGCGCTCGCCGAGTACGACCTCGCCATCCCGCCGGTTGACCATCGGTTCTCGGATGACCGTCTCTCTGACCTCGTTTACTACGTCCTTCGTGATTACGTGGGCCACGGCAAACTCACGATTCCCATCCGTGATGGCCTGCTTGAAGATATCGAGGCGAACAAGGTCGGAGAGCGAATCAAGGTCATTCCTCGTGGCCGTGCAATCGGCCACGGTGAGCGCATCCCGACGAACCTTTCGTTCGAGGACGAATCGGCATTCGTCAACGTCGTCACCCAGATGGCTGCCTCCGACGGTGTCGAACTCAACGCCAGCAACCCCAGCGCCAAAGTCAATCTCTCACCCAACGGCGTGGCCGATGAGGAAACGATTCGCTGTGCTGTCGCCTTGCCCGTCATCAGCGAGGGTGGACCACACATCTCGATTCGAAAGCAGGCCCCAGATACGATGACGCCGGTGGATTTGCTCGACTCCAACAGCATCTCCACCGAAATCGTCACTCTGCTCTGGCAACTGTACGAACACCATGGCGTCACGCTGTTCTCCGGCCAGACGGGCGTCGGCAAGACGACGCTGATGAACGCACATATGCCGTTCATTCCGTACCGCGACCGTCCCATCAGCATCGACGAGGGGTCCCGCGAAGTTCGGTTGCCCCACGAAACGGGCGTCTCGCTCACCACGCGTGACCACGAAAACGACTACAAACGGGTGACGATGGCGGATTTGATGACCGAATGCAACTACCTGAACCCGGACGTGGAGGTCATCGCCGAAATCAACAGTCCTGCCTCGTTTCAGACGTTCGCCGAATCGCTGAACACGGGTCACGGGCTTCTCGGAACGACGCACGCGGAAAACATCGAGAAACTCGTCAATCGCGTGGTCGAACAGGGGCTTTCCTCGTATCTGCTTCAGGAAATCGACCTCGTCATATTCCCGCGAAACGTCGGCGGGGAGCGCTACGTCGGCGAAGTCATCGAACTCGTGAACGAGGACGAGTTTGCCGAGTTGGACGGACGGTGTGGAACGATTCGAAAGGACGGGACGACGATTCATTGGAACACCGTTGCGTGGCGTGACCACGAAGGGACGTTCCACACGAAGTACGACCATCCGCGACTCGGCGACGACGAGCGGAACATCGGCTTCCAGTTCTTCGACCGACTTGCCCACCGCACCGACCGAAGTGTACAGGAAGTCGAAGCCGAGTTCCACCGAAAACACCACTACGTGCAGTATCTGGAGCGCGAAGGGGTGACCGACTTCGACGAGTTGTTCTCGTTCCTCGCTGACTTGCAGAACAACGAGGCAGCCACCGTTGAGCGTGTTTCGCGCGAGGTGAGCGGATGAGCCTCGGCAATCCCAAAACAACGAGTGAGACCGTCGGGGAGAGTTCTTCTCTCGGCCTTTTCGACCGTGCGTTGTACGCGTTGTTCTCACGCCACGCCGACCATGGCCGACACGAGCGGGACAGAAAGCGGTACCGCGCGACGGACGTGAACGCTAGTTTCGACGTGTTCCTGTCCCGAACCTACGGTCTCTCGTGGATCGTCTTTCTGGGACTGTTCGCGTGGGTGGCGCTGGCAATCCTCGCAATTCCGCCGACCGTCCTCGCCCAGGTCGTTTCGTTTCTCCATGACGGACTCCCAGTGCTGGAAAAACTCGCGATTCCCCAGCTTCCGCGCGTGTACGCCGCAGGGGCACTCGCGGTCGTCTGTGCAACAGTCGGGAAGCGAACTACAGTGTGGTTTGGCGGCTTGTATCTCGGCTGGGCGGCGAGTGCACGCCAGTCGAACATCGAGCGGACGCTTCCCGGCGCAGTACGGTATCTGCGGGCACTCTCGTCTGGCAGTGACGATTTGATTGCGATGTTACGGAAAGTCGCCGACAGAGAGGAGTCCTACGGGGAAACCGCGGTCGCGTTCCGGAAGGTGTTGAACAAGGCGGCACTGACCGGTAGCGTCGATGACGGCTTGCGAATCGTCGCCCGCGACACGCCGTCGCGGGACGTGCTCGCGCCCTTTTTGCTCAAATTCCGCGAGCACGCCGAACAGGGTCCCGACGCGTTGGAGCAGTATCTCCAGATGGAAGGGCGAATGCTGAGCCACAGTCAGTCACGTTCTCACGAGCAAGCACAGGACTTCCTCGAACTGCTGGCGGAGATGTTCATCGTCCTGCTCGTCATCCCAGCGCTGCTCGTCATCGTCCTGACCGTGATGAGCGTCCTTTCGCCGGGATTAGCGGCACCCGCACCAGTGCCGTTCAGTTCGCTCTCGGTTCGTGCGTTCATCATCTACGGGAGCGGGGCGTTCATTCTCGTCATCGGTGCCGGTGCGTCGGTGATGGTGTCGTCGCTTCGCCCCGCGGACCAATCCCCGCCGAGTCACGCACGGTCGAGCGATGTCATCGACTTCCTGCGGACGGTGTTCATCAATCCGGAAAACACCATCGTCGTGCTCGTTCCAGCGACGCTCGTCGTGGGAATATCTCTCTGGTATCTCGACTACGCGCTGGTCAACGTCGCTCTCCTGTCCTACGTCGCGTTTTCCCTTCCAGTCGGGTTAGTGTCAGTGCGGCGTTCACACCGTGATGACGCGAAAGACCGAGAAATCAAGGATTTCGTCCACGCCGTGTCGAGTCACGTCAGTCTCGGGCGGCCGTTCTCGATGGCTGTCGAGCGTGTCGCACGCGACGTGGACCTCGGTGCACTCCAACCGAACGTCAACGACCTCGCGTTCAGTTCGAACCTCACCAGCCGTGAAGGAGACCTACGACGCGATGCACTCACCCGATTCGTTGACGACGTGGGAACGCCGCTCGCGGACCAAACCATCGGTCTCGTCACCGGAACCCTCGACGTTGGCGGGGACACCGAAACCGTCTTCGACACGCTACAGGTCGAAATTGGGCGGCTGTATCACCAGAAGAAATCGCTCCGCTCGAACATGCTCGTGTACGTCGTTGTCGGGTGGACCACGGCGCTGCTCGTGGTCGGCATTATGGTCGCCGTGAACACATACGTCCTCGATAGCTTCGCACAGTTGTCGGCTGTTTCAAGCTCCAACGCTGGGTTCGCGCTTGACCCGAACGCGGTACAGCCGGCACGCGACCGCTATCGATTTTACGTCGTCACTCAAGCGACCATGCTCGCGTGCGGTTGGTTCGCAGGCTACGCGAGCCGCGGATTCTACGAAGCATTGCTTCACTCGGCGGCGCTCGTTGCAGTCGCGTATTTCGTCTTCGCGGGGGCTGGTATGGTATGAGTCGAAGCGGACCGCGCTGCAAGACTCGTGGCCAGTCGAACGTCGTCGGCGTCGCACTCCTCCTCGGAATCGTCATGCTCTCGCTCGCGTCGCTGACGGCCAGTGTTGGGATGGTCGTCCAAAGCAATGCCGCGACGGCGGATTCGGCACGGGTAGCAAACGACATGAACCACGCGCTCGACCCCGTCGAGTCCACCGGAATTCATCGTGGCCGAATCTCGTTTTCGAACGGCAAGTTGACGACCGAAGGTCGGGAACTTCGAATTCTCGACGACTCCGGCGACGTTTGGACAGTGCAGACTGATGCGCTCGTCTTCACGAGTGGAAACAGACGCGTCACGTACGTCGCTGGTGCGGTCATCCAAGGGACGGACGACGGCGGTCGAATGTACGAACACCCACCGATAACGTCCTCGCAGCGCGGTGGTGTCCTCGTCGTTGGCGCGCCGAAACTCAACGCCTCAAAGAAAGCAGTCGAATCAACGAGCGGTGAGTCCGTGCTCGTCCGCACGAACGTCACGCACAACCGAACGCTGCTCGGTAACGGCACCTACCGAATCGCAATCGAGACGAAGACACCCGACGCGTGGCAACGATACTTCGAGCGGCAAAACGCAACGACGACGGTGCGGGATTTCGATAACGATGGGGTTCCGAGCGTCGTGGCGAAATATTCGGGACGACGACTCGCCTATCTCGTCGTCCACGACATGCGAACGGAGGTGGAGTGATGGGCAACCGTAGAGTGACGGACAACCGTGAATCCGATGGACGACGCAGCGGGCGATTTGGTGACCACCGCGCTGTCAGTCCGGTTATCGGCAAGGTGCTCGAAGTCTCGCTCGTCCTCCTGTTCGTCGGACTGTTGACGACCACGCTGTACGGCGGTGTCGTCCCGAGATACAAAACTGCCGTCGGCGACCAAGTCGGCGGTCGTGTCCTGTCGAAGACGGCAGAACGCATCCAGCAGGCGGTTCCGGCGGACGGAACGAACGTCAACGTGCAGTTGCGCGTCTCGCTGCCCGAAACGATTCGTGGACACGAGTACGTCATCCGCGCGAACGGACGAACGTTGACCCTCGACCACCCTGATAGCCGACTGAATTCGAGCGTACAGCTTACGCTTCCATCCCGCGTGGCGACGGTCCACGGAAATTGGTCGAGTCGTGAACCAGCCAGCATCGTCGTGCGAAGCGGGTCGAACGGGCTGACCGTTGAACTGAAGCGGGGGATGCAGGGAACACGGGGGACCGAGCGATGAAACGGGAAGCGAAAGGGAACGACGGACGGGTTTCGGGCGGGCGACTGCGCGGGCAGATGAACTTGCCCGCACTGGCGGTTGCCCTTCTCATTCTGACGATGGTGACTGGACTGAGCATCGGCATCGCCGATAGGGCGTTCGCCGGCGCGGACAGAAATCCGACGAAACGGCTAATCGCCGTCACAACGAGCGAGCAACTCGTTTCCGTCGATAGTCCGCTGACGCTTCGGGCGAACGTCCTCAACGGAACGACAGTAGCAACCCTGAACGTAAGCCAAATGGAGACATTGTTTCCGGCTCTCGCGGACCACGACGTTCGAATCAGACTCGGTGATACGGTTATCGCGCAACGTGGCACTCCCTCGGGTGGTACGACGATTCGGCGAATCGTTCTGGTCGAAAATCGGAGTGCAGTGACACGAACCCCACCGCTGTCGACGGGAAATCCGCAGTTCACGCTGCCGCGACGCACGCCGAACGCGACGCTCGTCGTTCACCCACCGGACGGGACGACGGTGAGCATTGTCCGAGCAAACGGACGGGTCGTGCTCCGAAACGAGTCTGGGCTTGATGGAACGTTTCACGTTTCGCTCTCCCGGTTCGAGACGACACGATTCACGTTCGAAACGAGCGGTGCGCTCCCGTCGGGGAGCGTCCGCGTTACGTACTACCCGGCAGAAACCCGAAAAACGATTCTGGCGGTGACGGTCGATGAATGATAGTGGATTGATGAATGGTCGTGAGTCGATGGATAATCAAAAATCCCGTGCACAACTCTCGCTCTCCGTCGTGGAGGCGGGTATCGGCGTCGTGCTCATCCTCGGCGTCACGATGGGGTTCGCACTCGGCGTTCCGACGACACACGCGCGAGGGACGCAATTGGACATGTACGCAAAGGACACTGGGAGGGTCCTCATGAACGACGCTCCGAGGCATCAGGGGACGACGCGACTGGCCGAAATTATCGACTCGCCGAAGTCGTTTCGCCGCGAGAAAGGCACGCTGAAACACCGCGTCGACCGCATCCTCCCGGACAACCTCATGTTCCGGGTCGAAACGCCGTACGGTTCGGTCGGCTATCGGAAACCAGCGGGTGTTCCAATCGGGTACTCTACGGTGACGACGACAAACGGCGACGTGACGATTTGGGTGTGGTACGTGTGAACAACCGCGCCCAACTCGTCCTCGGCGCGGCAGCAATCGTCGCCGTCGCGTTGACACCCGCCCTCTTCGCGTATCTCCAACTGGCCTACAACGGTGATGTGGCTGCGAGCGGGGAGTACAACGCACCTGTGCAGAACGCCCAGCGCGTCCTCTCGCGCGGCATTCACGGTGCCGGGAGCGGAGTTCCGGAATCATATCACTGGCAGCAACGGGATGCCGCTATCTCGACGGTTCGCACTCGATTGAAGCGAACGCTCGACGCGCTGCGTTCGTCGCGCGTCGAATCCGGGACGGTGTATCAGGTGGGATACAACGACTCGGCGGCTCAATCGTGGGCGAACGAACACTGTCCACGTGGTCCGAATCGACAGTTCGGAGCGTGTGAGGTAAAACAGGGAGTCGTCGTGCAGAACCGGAGCGGTGAAACGAACGTGCTTGCGGTGGCGTTCGACGTGAGGGTGACGACTGAACGAGGGCGGTACGAGGTGACGCTCGTCAGTCGCAGTAGTGGCCGTGAATGGTTCCGAGACTGATTCGGTCTCGTTCTTACACTTTTCTCGACGACAGCGTTATCCTGCTACTCGGCTAGCATTACGCCAGCGACTATTGTGGCTTGTCAGTCGCTCGGACTGACGAGGGGGGATACAGATGAGCCAAACTAAAAATCGGACGCTGACGGTGCCAGTGAACGAGCGAGACCACGTTCGTGGCTCCGACGATGCACCGGTAACACTGGTCGAGTACGGCGATTTCGAATGCCCCTACTGCGGCGATTTCTACCCCATCGTCCGAAGAATTCTGAACCGACTTGGAACCCAAATTCGGTTCGTCTTCCGGCACTTTCCCTTGCCGGAGCAACATCCCCTCGCACAGCAGGCCGCCGAGGCGTCGGAGGCGGCCGGCGCACAGGGGCGGTTTTGGGAGATGTACGACCTGCTCTACCAACACCAGGATGCGCTTTCCCGAACCGACCTCATCAACTACACCGAGGAACTCGAATTGGATGCCGAGCAATTCGTGGACGAACTCGACCGCGGTGTCTACGAACAGCAGGTCAGGGCGGATTTCGAGAGCGCCATTCACAGTGGCGCGAACGCAACGCCGACGTTCTTCGTCAACGGCGAACGCTACGAGGGAGCATATGAATTCGAAGCGCTGCTCGAAGCGATTGCCGAGGCGGGAGAACTAACCGAAATTCAGCAGTCGTTACAGCCCGAAAACCGGGAACTGCGCGAAACCATCGACCGTTCGCGGCGGGGTGCACCTGCGGCCGGAGAAGCCGTCCGCGACCGGTTCTCGGCCGACGAAATCTTTCAGCGTGTGACCGCGACCGCGGACGAGGAAATCGAACGGAGCACGCGGTTGCTGTTCTTCAGCGGCCTCGCCGCTGGGTTAAGCATCGGCGCGACGTTTCTCGCGCAGGCAGCCATGACGACAGCGTATCCGAACAACGTCGCGCTGGGAAACCTACTGTATCCCGTCGGATTCGTGATGATAGTCCTCGGGAGTTACCAGCTGTTCACCGAGAACACCTTGACACCCGTGACACTCGTGTTGACGCGGCTTGCGAGCCTGCCACAACTGTTTCGGTTGTGGGGCATCGTCCTCGTGGCGAACGTTATCGGAGCGGGCATCACCGCCTATCTCCTCGCCAAAACGGGAATTTTCGACCCGGCGGTTGCCGAAACCGCCCGTCAGTTCGGCGAGCATGCGATGGGGACTGCGTGGTGGGCGCTCTTTTACAAGGGTGCTTTCGCGGGCGGACTCGTGGCGACGATGGTCTGGTTGGTGCACGCGGCACGGGAGACGATTTCGCGTTTTATCATCATCTACGTCATCATCATTCTGATTCCCATCGCGGACCTGTTTCACTGCATCGCCGGTGCCTGCGAAGTGCTCTTCTTGGTGTTCGTCGGCAGCGAGGGCCTCGCCTCCGTGTTTATCCACTTCTTCGTTCCCGTCATCCTTGGGAACACCATCGGCGGTGTCGTCTTCGTCGCGCTCGTCAACTTCAGCATGACCGAGAACCGCCGGTTTCCCGAACGCGACCGCCAGCGATACGAACTGTCGTGGTCGGCGTGGTTGCTCGGTTCCACTCTCGACGAACGGCTTCGAGGCTGGTGGCGAGACCGGAACACGGACGAGATGACCGACGAACGGACCCGGCCTCCCGTAAAACGTGACTGAACTATCGTTCGTCACTTGGATTCGGTCCGAGCGAAGCGGTCGGCGAGACCGTCCGGCGTCTCGATGTACTCCGGGGACAACGCCGCTTCGTACTCTGCAATTCGCGTGGATTCATCGATGTCCGTGATTGGGGACGATTCAACCGCTTCGTTCGAAACGTTCGTCCGAGTTCACGCAGTCGGTCCGATGAGAGCGAGTATGAACCGTCCGTTGCTACGAACCGTTTGAGGGCGTTCGGTCGACGAAATCGACGATGTGCTCCGCGATTCGTTCGCCGGCGTCTTCCTGGAGGAAATGTCCGGCATCTTCGACCCACACGTCCGGTTGGTCGGTTGCGGTCGGGATGGACTCGCGCAGCGGGTCGCGGATGTCGTGGAAGATTGGATCGGAGTCGCCAAACAGAACGAACGCGGGTTTCTCCCACGCCGAAAGTCGTTTCGCGGCGGTACGCATTTCGTCTGTACCCTCCATTCCGGGGTCGGTTGGAACGAGCAACGGCCACGCTCGCGCACCTGCCTTCGACGGTTGGTCCGGGAACGGGGCGCGGTAGGCGTCTTTCGTCGCCTCGTCCAGTTCGGTCGCACAGCCGTTCTGGACCATCCGACCGATATCAGGGTCGTCGGTGGACGCGACGAACTCCTTGAACGCCAGCCACTCGTCGGCCATCTCCTGCGTGCCGTCCGGGAGGCCCGTGTTCATCGGAACCAGTCGCGCGAAGCGGTCGGGGTGATTCATCGCCACGGTCAACCCGAGCAGGCCGCCCCAATCTTGGCAGACGAGGGTGATGTTTTGGAGGTCGAGCGATTCGACGAACGCCGTCAACTGGTCGTCAAAGCGACCGAAGCTGTACGCTTCGACGTCGTCGTACTTGTCCGAGCGACCGAAGCCGACGAAATCGGGGGCGATCACGCGCCCGCGCTCGGAGAGCGTCGGAATCATCTTGCGGTAGATACGACCACGTCGGCTCTCCGTGCAAGCAGAGGAACGTTTCGTCCGTATCCGCATCAGCCGTTCCCGCCGCCTCGACATCGACGTAGGCCATCTTCGCGTCACCAACATCGACGTACTCCGGCTCGTACGGGAAGCCCGGAAGGTCGTCAAACCGGTCCTCTGGTGTGGTAATTAGGGACATATACCAGTGGTAGCTGTCAGGACGTGGGAGGATATTTGTTTTGGCTCGATTCGGTCCCGATTTAAACTCAGACTGTCGATGTGCTCCTCGACGAGTTTTGGTGAGGCGGTGCCGTTCGGATGTGCGGCCACGCTCGGTGCGAACAGCTTGTCGGACACGAAATCCGGGATGAAACCCGACGGCGCACAGGAGACAATGGGATTCGGGCGATTTGGAGGAGGTGGGGACAGATTGGCGTCTTCTGCTCGGTCCGTCGGCGGGTTTATTATTTGTCAGCCCGAATTTTAGAGGACCAAGACTAATGTCGTTCGACAGTGGCCAGATTGGCCTCAAACCGAGTGGCGAGAGATGGGTTGGTGTGGAAGCGGCTATGTGGGGAGTGACTGCCGAGGTGGGAGTGTACGGGATGGCTGTCGAGATGGGATTGCCCACGAGTATCGAATGGCACATACTCGACCGATATCCATGACTCACCGACCGGAAATCAACCGAATGCTTGTGTCGTTCGCATCGAAAATCGAACAGTGGCGATATCCGCTCGACTTTCTTCGCCGCATCGACTTTCGGAATTTGCGTGGCTTTCGACGGGCGGTGACGATTCTCGCTCGCCCGTCTGTAGCTGATTGGTGGTACGACCGAGAGTACACGTTTCCCGAGTTAGCTCGGGCAGCGAAGAATTTCGTGTTCGACCCGGGGGAGATGAACGTGTTTCAACAGCACAGCCCCGAGGCGGGGTACACCTCCACTCCCGAAGACGGGTTGCTCGCTGGCGTCACCGCTCACGGGCGACTGAGTTCGATATTCTATCCGCACACGGGATTCACACAGCAAATTCCATACACACAAACCGGGCACGGGAAACTCAATGGCTCGAAACCGCGTGACGGTGCATTTCTCGGCTATCGAGGGGCGGACGGCGTACACTGGCTCTGGGAGTCACAGTTCTCCCACGAGATGTCTCCAGTTCCGGAAACCGGGATGGTGCACGTTCAGTACGAGAGCGACGCGATTTCGGTCGATGAATACACCTACGTCGTCCCGACGACCGAAACACTCGCACGCGACTTTTCGATAACCAACCGGGGGACGCAACCCATCCGGAATCTGGTGTACTACATGCAGGCAAACGCGAACGATAACGGCCAGTATCCAATCTACAACTCCAACCGTAACCACGCGACTGCCGGAAACGAACTCCAGTGGGAAGATTGTGAGAGCGACGTACGTCTTCGGGTGTTTCCCGCCCATGCGTCGGTCACCGACAGTGGTGTCGCGGACGCCCCGCTTGCCACCGTTCTGGCGGATGGTTCCTCGCAAGCGACGGGGCGTCATCTCGGTGGGTATCTCGAACTCGATGTTTCGATTCAACCCGGCGAGCAACGGACCGTCACGGTGTTCACCACCGGCAGCACCAACGGTGACGCGGATGCCACCGACGGCGACGATGACGAAGACATCACTGCCGTCGATATCGACGATTCCCCGCTCGACCTGTCTCCCGCCCGCCGCCGGGAGTTCACTCGCGGCAAATGGAACGAGTACCTTGACCCCGTGGAGACGGATTCGGTCCCGTCACGATACGCCGAGCAGTACGTCCGGTCAGTCATCGGCATTTCGATGCTGTATGACCCGGCGTCCGGGAGCATTTCCGCCTCCCCGAACTCACAGCCCACCTACTACCTGTCGTGGCCGCGCGACGGGTCGTTCATCGCCATCGCGCTGGCGGAAGTCGGGTTGACGGATATCGCAAAGGACTACCTCGTCAACTTCTGTGGAGCCGTTCAGGAGCAGGACGGGTCGTTCGAACAGTGCTATGGGAGCACCGGCGAACCGATGGGAATCATCGCCGTCGAGAACGACCAACAGACGATATACCCGCACGCTGTTCGGACCGTCTACGAACTCACCAGCGACCAGTCGTTTTTGAGAGAGGTCTGGCCGGTTGTCGAACGCGCCGCCGACTACACGGTCGGTGCCATCGTTGACAACGGCCTGCTGGCCGCGACGCACGATTTTGCCGAGATGTGGACTGACGCTCGTCAGAGCATCTGGACGAACGCCTTTGCCTATCGGGGGTTGCTTGACGCCGCTTCCCTCGCCGAGCGCGTCGAAGCTAACGATGCTGCCGAACGGTATCGTGCCGCCAACCGGTATCGTGACGCTGCACGCGGTATCGGCGATGCTGTCGAACGCCGATTGTTTGAGACCGTTGACGGGGGGTTCGCTACCCACCTCAGCATCTCCGGTGCCGAGCGTGAGGAAAACGCCGCCTTCTCCGTTGCGATTCACCCGACGAAATGGGCCGAACGGTACGGCCACGTCGAGGAACTGTTCGACGCGTTCGGGTCATTCTCTCGCTCCTCGACAGAGCGATGGCTTCCGTGCGAGTTCATGTACGCCGCCGCACTGTACAACGACGGACGAATCGACGACGGTGACGCGATTCTCGACGACCTCGGGAGCGAATGCCTTCCCGGCGGGACGCTGGCCGAAACAGTTGACGAAGACGGCAACCACCAGTACGCCGCTCTCGGGTGGTCAAACGCGGCCTTCATCCATGCACTCCACGAGCGGAGTCATCACTGCCACCCGGAGTGACGATTACCATTCGAACATTTTTCTCCTCCCGTTGAATTCATCGAACGTAGATTCAACTGTCTCCCACACGAATCGAATCGCATGGCGAGCGTGCTCCTGCCGACGCACGAGTGGGCGCCATCGTGTGCTGGCCTGCGCGTCGATGACGTTCTCTTTTCGGTTGGTGCGGTTCGGGGCGTCCGTCGGCGTCATCTCGGTGTTATCGCGTTCGAGCCATTCGTCGATGCTGATAGAGTACTCGGCTCTCGACCAGTCGCGGTACAGTTCGAGGACGACGTTGTACGAGCAGAACGGGAGTACACGCCCGTCGGGCATCGAAACGGTCACTGAAAACTGGTAGTCAGTCGGACAGGCCCGCCTTCCGCGGTCAGCAAAAATGGTCGTGATAGGTTTCGCCGTGATGCCTACTTATTTTAGCCAGTCGTTCGTTTCCGTACTCATGCAGGAAAATTCAGTTCGCCTCGGTGTCGTCGGGTTGGGATTCATGGGCCAGACCCATGCAACGAACGCGACTGACCTCGGCCACGAGGTCGTCGCAGGGACCGACATCGTCCCCGAAATGCGCGACGATTTCGGGACGAAATTCGGCGCGAGAACCTACGAGGAGTTCGAGACGATGTACGAGAGCGAGGACCTCGATGCGGTTGCCGTGTCCACGCCGAACGCGTTCCACGAGGATGCCGTCGTCACCGCGCTCGCACGCGGCTACGATGTGTTCTGTGAGAAACCGCTCGCCGACAGTTTGGAGGCCGCAGAACGCATGGTGGAAGCCGAGCGGAAGGCCGACGGCTTCTGCATGGTGAACTTCCACAACCGCGTCTCGACGGCGGCGGAGCTGTTCAAGGGGTATCAGAACGCGGACCACTTCGGGGACGTTCGGCACATCCGGGCGAACTACATCCGCAGTCGCGGCATTCCCGGCGTCGGTTCGTGGTTCACCAACGAGGAATTATCCGGTGGTGGCGTCGTGGTCGACATCGGCGTTCACGCCATCGATTTCGCGCTGTATCTGATGGACTTCCCGCCGGTCGAAACCGTGTTCGGCGTCACGCGCAACCAGTTCGGGAATCGGGACGACTACGTGGACCCCGACGACTGGTACGACGCCACCGAGGAGGCCGTGTTCGATGTGGAGGACTCCGCGACGGCGCTGATTCGCTGTGCCGACGACCGGACGATTTCGCTGGAAGTCTCGTGGGCGGCCAACGAGGCCGAGAGTCAGGAGTTCGTGGTTCGCGGCTCGGAAGCAGGCGCGCGTCTCGACCTCGGCGGCGACGAACTGACGATGCTGGAAGCGAGACCGCACGGTCCCGACCATCTCGTCGAATCCTCGGTCAGCAGCGCTTCCATCGACCATACCGGCTGGAAGGGGAGCGACAAACGGTTCCTCGATGCCGTCGTGGCGGGACAGGCACCCGACTTCAACACCATCGAGCAGGCGCTCACCACCCAGCGCGTGATGGACGCGATTTACCGCTCGGCCGAGTCAGGCAACTGTGTTTCGGTCGGCGAGAAACGATAAATCGAATCGTCCGGTTCGTGTCTCATTTTTCAACTCGAATCAGTAGAACAGGGTATCCCACACGAGGTCGATGAGACAGAATCCCAGATAGCCACCGATAGCCGTTTATAGAAACTCCTCGACGGCGTCGGTCACCGTGTAAATTTCGCCCCAGTGGAGAAACAGGAGACTCGCCACGACGTACACCGCCGTCGTCACGAAGAACACGACGAACATCGGAGTGTTCACGAAGTATCCAGTTTGGAGGACGGACGTTCGGTTTTCGGCAGGACAATGTTGTTAGATATTGGACAAAAAGACTATCTTCTTTTTCATCGGTCGGATGATACCGACAAAAACCACGGACAACACTCAGGTCGCTCCGAACCAATGTCCCGAACGAAACCCATGACAGTCGGCATCATCGGCGGCGGCGTCATCGGCACGAGTTGTGCGTACCACCTCGCGGAGCGCGGCCACGACGTGGAACTGTTCGAGCGTGACGAAATAGGAGCGGGAACGACGGTTGCTTCAATGGCCGTGTTCGTCTGGCAGACGGTGCCCCCGAGCGAGTTCGCCCACCGACTGCGACGACGGGCGTGGGACGAATACTCGAAGTTCATCGAGGACGGTGAGTTGGCGTACACGCAAACCGGACTGCTCCACGTCGCGTGGTCGGATTCAATACTTGAAGGGTATCGGGAGTACGCGGAGCAACTGAAAACCGCCGGTATCGACGCTGAAATCCTCCCGGATGCTGGGCCGTACAACGACGAGCGAGCAGTCGGTGCGCTGTACACGCCCGAAGACGGACATTTCAACCCCGTCGCCATCGCGGAACTGTACGCTGACAAAGCCGAAAACGCGGGCGCGACGATTCGAACCGAAACGGAAGTCAGGGGCGTCGAAACCGAATCAGGGAGCGTCACGGGAATCGAACTGGCTGACGAGAAGATTCCGGTCGATGCGGTGGTGAACGCCGCCGGGCCGTGGGCGGTGGATGTGGCTGGGATGGATGCCGAACTTCCCGTCCGCCGCACGGCAGGTCCCATCGTCGGATTCGAGACGACCGAAGACGCAGACACGGAAATTCCGTTCACGCAGTTCGAGAACGACCTCTACGTCCGCCGGTACTCGGAGGGACTGTACGTCGGCCACTACAACACCGACTTTCAGGAAGACGTGGACGTGACTCCAGCCCCGGAAAAATCACCCGACGACGACTTCGAACGGCGGGCGCGGGACCTGCTCGCACAACTCGGTTTCGACGCCGACCGGTTCCGTCGCGATACCGGATGGATCGGCTACCGAACCGTCACGCCCGATGGCTTGCCAATCGTGGGTGAGGGTTCTGTTGGAAACTACTATCTCGCCGTCGGCATGAGCGGTCTCGGAATCACCCGAGCGCCCGTCGTCGGGCAACTGATGACGGAGGCAATCGACGGCGAATCGTCGCCGATGGGTCGAGAATTGTCGCCCGGGCGTTTCGACTGACCGGACTACACGTTTATGCTCGTCAACCGCGTAGCTGAGCGGTGACGCAGTCGAACGGCCGATTGCTCCTCGTCGCCGTCATGGGGGTGATGGAAACTTGCTGGTGCACGGTTGTGCCGGCGGATGCGGCTGAAAGGGGGGACACAGATGGGGTACAACACGACGAAGCTAGCGAATCGCGTACCGGGAATCACCGAACAGAACCGAAAGTGGTGGGTCGTGGTGGCAATCGGCATCGCTGGAGTCCTCGTTAGCGTGGATTTCAACGGTCTCACGGTCGCACTGCCCACCATCGGTCGAGACCTCGGAATCTCGACCACCGGTTTGCAGTGGACCATCAACGCTTACCTGCTCGCGTTCGCCGCGCCGATGGTGGCGTTCGGACGGCTATCGGACATCTTCGGTCGGCGTCGGGTACTGCTCATCGGAATCGTCGTGTTCATCGTTGCCTCCGCGTTCGCCGGGATGTCACAGAGCGAACTGTGGCTCGTCTCGGCCCGCGTGGTGCAGGGACTGGGTGCAGCGGCTTTCTTCGCGGCATCGCTGCCGATAGTCAGTCACGCGTTCCCGGAGAAGGAGCGCGGGAGAGGAATCGCGCTCTGGGCGGCCATCAGCGGCGTGGGACTGGCCGCCGGACCGCTCGTCGGCGGCGTTCTCACCCAGATGGTGTCCTGGCGCTGGTTTTTCTTCTTCAACATCCCGCTCGCGGCACTGGCGGTCGTTCTGACGCTCGCGGCCGTGCGTGAGTCCCGCGACGAGACGGTCGACAATCACGTCGATTTCGCGGGGCTCGTGACCGTTACCGGCGGTCTCGTCGCGTTGGTGCTCGGGATTCAGCAGGGGGATACCCTCGGCTGGGGGTCGCCGTTCGTCCTCGGCTCACTTCTTGGGGCGGCCTTGTTGCTCGCGGCGTTTTTCGTCATCGAGCGGCGCGTAGACGACCCGCTGATAGAACTCGACCTCTTTGCGGACCGTGAATTTCTCGGCGCGAACGCGGTCGGATTCGTCGTGAACTACGGGTTCGGCGCACTGTTGTTCTACATGACGCTCTACCTTCAGAACATTCTGGCCTACTCCCCGTTGCGAACCGGGTTCGTTTTCCTGGCGTTCACGGTGCCGCTGGTGGCGTTGGAGGCACGAACGAACGACGTTTCGACCCGGCTCGGTGTCCGAACCTCGATGGTCTGTGGTATGGCGCTCATCGCAATTGCATTTCTGCTCCTCACCCTCATCACCCCGGCAGGCGAGTTACCACTCATCCTCGTCGCACTCGTCCTCGCTGGTATCGGCGTCGGGGTGGCGTACACGCTCTCGAACACGGTTGGGATGGGGGCGCTCCCGGACGCGAAGGGAGGCGAAGCGTCCGGCGTGTTGGGAATGATTCGGCTCTTGGGGGCCGTTTTTGGAGTCGCGGTGACCGGTGCCCTGTTCAAAACGCTGGAAAACAAGAAACTGACCGAACTGCTCGTCAAAGCCGGTGCCGCACTGGATTCGTCCGACAAACAAGAGATCAAAGGCCTGTTGTCCGGGTCGGACGCCGCGGAAGCGACGCTCAAACGCCTCGCTCCGGAAGTCGAATCACAGGTGGAGCGAATCGTCCACGAGGCCTTCGTCTCCGCGTTCGGCCGGGCGATGTTGCTCTGTGCGGTCGTCTCGCTGCTTGGAGTCGTCGCGGCGTACGTCATCATCGAAGCTTCGTCGGACGAGTGAACCGGTTCCCGAATTTCCGGATTTCAGTAGCCGGTACCGTTTTGCATGACTCCGTGGTAGTCGCGGTGCTATGGGGGACATCGACGTTGCAATCGGTATCGACGCGGACTGTGTCGCGGGATGGCTCGGTTCGTACGGTGGGGCGGAATCACCAGCAGACCTATCACGGGGTCTCTCGGCCGGAAACGAGGGAATCCCGCGAATGCTGGCGTTGTTCGAGGACGAGGACGTGACCACGACGTGGTACGTCCCCGGTCACACCATCGAGACGTTTCGGGAGAACGTGGAGGCCATCGCTGATGCGGGCCACGAACTCGGGATTCACGGCTACACGCACGAGAACCCGACCGACCTCACTCGTGAACAGGAAGACACCATCATGCAGGCCTCGATGGACCTCATCGAGGACATCACGGGCGACCCGCCTGCCGGCCACCGAGCGAGTTGGTGGGAGTTCAGCGAGAACACGCCCGAACTCCTCGAAGAGCACGATTTCCTCTACGACAGCAGCCTGATGGAACGGCAGTTCGAGCCGGGGTACATGCGCAAAGGAGATTCGTGGACGAAAATCGAGTACGAAAACGACGCCGAATCGTGGATGGAGCCGTACGAGTACGGCGAGGAGACGGACGTGGTCGAGATACCCATCAGCTGGTTCCGTGACGATATCCCGCCGATGTTGTTCATCAAACAGCCGAACTACAACGCCGGCTATGCGAGTCCACAGATGATTCACCGGGAAATATACAAAGCGCAGTTCGATTTCCTCTACAACCGTCGCGGTGCGGGCGTCTACACGCTCACCATCCATCCAGACATCCACGGCCTGCCGCACATGATTCCGCTGCTGGAGGAGTTCATCCAGTACGTCAAAGGCCACGAGAACGCCGAATTCCTCCCGCTCGAAGAAATCGCGCGAAAGTACGAGGACGACCCGTCCGTGTACGAGAGCGAAACGCGGTACGTCTGAGGTGTCAGTCCGTTTCGGCGTCGAACAACGACCGAAGCGCTTCATCGTCCGTTTCGCCATCCTCGCCGCCGTACTTCGAGAGCGCGAGCATAAATTTGAGCCGTACCTTCTGCGCGGGCAGGTCCCCGGCGAAAATCGCGCCAGCATTCCGTAGCGTCTCGCCGCCACCCGTACTTCCATAAACGGGCGTCGTTCGCCCGGCGAGACAGCGGGAGGTGACGACGACCGGCGTGCCGTCCCGAACTGCTGATTCGATGAATTCTCCCAACTCCGCAGTAACATTGCCGAGTCCCGTCCCGTTCACGACGAGGCCGTCCGCACCCGCGTTGAGCGCGGCGGCGGCCAGTCGCTCGTCTACACCGGCACCGCTCCCGACGACGAAGACGGTCGGGTCGAACGAAGCATTCGAAATGTGGGCCGATTCGCTCCGCGGCGAACCAAGAACTCGGACGCCGCTACGGTCGTGGGTCGCAACCGGGCCGACACCGGGCGACGCGAAGGCGTCGAGGTTCGACGTGTGGACCTTCGTGACGAACCGCGCCGAGTGAACCTCCTCGTCGAACACGACGTAGGTTCCGCCGTCAGCACCATCGTTATCGACGAACGCCCGCGCCGCCGCGAACGCGGTGATGAGGTTCGTTGGACCGTCCGACCCCTGCTCGTCCGGGCGGCGCTGTGCGCCGGTCAAGAACACGGGCGTGCTCGGATGGAGGGAGACATCGAGATAGTACGCCGTCTCTTCCATCGTGTCCGTGCCGTGCGTGATGACGACGGCATCCACGTCCGAATCGTCGTCCAGTTCCGCCACCCGGTCACGGACGGATTCCAGCGTCGCCGCCGTCATCTCGTAGCTCGGGACCTGTGCGACTTGTTCGACTGCGAGGTTGCCGTATTCCTCCAGTTCCGGAACTTGTTCGACGAGTTCTTCCCCACGCTCGGTCGGGACTGCGCCGGTCTCGCGGCCCGTGCTCGCAATCGTTCCCCCCGTTCCGAGAACGGTGACGTTCATGTCCGGAGTTCGTGCTGAACGACCAAAAACATCGGTCGGTGGTGCGGTCGGTGTGGACGGTGTGATTGTGATGTCGTCGAACTTCGTTCGGCGGCCACGGCGAATCACGATGGAAAGTTCCGTTTTCCAGGTCGGCTAACCCATATAAATTTGATAACCTACACACGGTTTCGTGCCGGTGTGTGGTGATTTTGGCGGAACATGACAGACAACTGTATCACGATACTTATTTGAAACATCAGGCTCTACGGGAAACCTATGAGAATCGTCGGGAAATGTCCCCCAACGGAAGCGGAGTTACGGGCCGCATCCGAGCGCGGGTTCGATGCGGTCGAACTCCACCTCACCACGGAGAATTTGGACGCGGTGGACGAAACGGTGGCCGTGTGCCGTGATGCGCCGGTCGAAATCGCCTCGGTCCACACGCCGCACGTCAGCCGCGACCAGGTAGAATACATCCAGCAGACGAACGACCTGTGTGAACGGCTCGACGCAACGCTGGTCATCCACTCGATAAAAATTCCGCTGAGCAACATCGACTACATCCTCGATGAAGTCGATATCACCGTCCCGTATGGGTTCGAGAACTCGACGGGCCACAGCGCCTACTTCCTGCAAAACACACTCTTCGAGGAGGGGCATCCACTCGTCCTCGATACGGCCCACTTCTACACGGCGGAAGCGGATTTCTTCCCCTTGCTGGAGACGCTGTTGACCGAACACGACGACGAGATTCCCGTCGTCCACTGCTGTGACGGGACGAAAACCACCGACGGACTCGAATTCGGCACCGGCACGATGGCAATGGAGCGCCTGATTTCGCTCCTCGATGACTATTATGACGGTATCGTCGTGCTGGAAGTCATGCCGCACGAACAGGCCGACGCACTGGCGATGGTCGAGGATGTGCTCGAACGGAAAGCGCTGATGGCACTTTAAATCGGCTACCAGTTGTCCGTCACTTCGATCGGTTCGTACGGATGGCCGATATGCCCGTACACGTCACTGGTTTCTGGTAGTTCAAGGGTGTTCGACGCTGTCAAAGGTGTAGGGGCTCGTTACGGATTTCACAGTCGTGAATAGATAGTTCGTTCGCTCGGTATGCTCTGCATACTTATTATTAGTGAGGATTTTGTACGTCTATGGTCGAGACGAGTTCGTTCAAGACGACTGCAGATGAGAATCGAACCGAGAACCAACGAACGCACGTTCACGAGTATCACTTCGATTACGATGTCAACGGCGAAACGACGCTCGAAAGCACCCTTGTCGATGTCATGGCGTTCGTTCTGAACTGTCCCCGAGCCGAGGCGGAGCGAGCGTTTTCTCTGAAAGAAGAACTGGACGTCAACCAGCACTTTTCGATGCTCGACCGATTGCAGAAGTCGGAACTCGCGTTCTGGATCGGCGATTTGAAGTTCGTCGTCGGTCACGACGGTGAAATCGCCGTTCGGCAATACTGACAGGTCCAGTATCCACGAGGTGGTCGTCCCAGCGAACGAGGGGGTGGTCGTCAGTCCTCGTACGGATGATTCACTGCCCGAAGCGCCGTTTCGGCGACTTCCAGCGCGTGGTCGATTTGTTCGTCGGTGTGCGTGTTCGTCGTGAAGAACCGTTCGCCCTGACTCGGGGTGCCGAAGATGACGCCGCGACCCGCCGATTCAAGCCACCAGTCGGCGAACTGCTCTTCGTTTGCGTGCCACGTATCCCGGTAGGAGTGAATATCGTGGTCGGTCATGTATAGCTGGCCCATCGAGCCGAGATGCTGGACGTTGGCCGCTACGCCCGCATCGTCGGCGACCTCCTGCAACCCGTCGAACAGTCTGTCGCCGAGTCGCTCGATGTGTTCGTACACGTCGCCGGATTCGAGCAGTTCGAGGGCTTTCAGCCCCGCCGCCGCCGAAGTCGGGTGGCCGTTGTAGGTGCCGCCGTGGAACACCGACGAGTCCCACGTCTGTTCCTCGTCACCCTCCGGCGGGACGATTTCTTCCATGATGTCGCGTCTGCCCCCGAACCCGGCCATCTGGTAGCCGCCGCCCGCCACTTTGGCGAAGGTGGTCATGTCCGGAGTGATGCCGAATCGCCCCTGCGCGCTCGCCGGTCCGAGTCGGAACCCGGTCATCACCTCGTCCCAGATGAGGACGACACCCAGTTCGTCGGTCAGTTCGCGCAGGAACTCGTGATAGCCGTCCCGCGGCAGGAGACAGCCACAGGAGAACATCACAGGTTCGATGATGACCGCTGCGAGGTCGTCCGCGTGTTCGCGCAAGATTTCCTCGGTCGCCTCTTTGTCGTTGAACGGAAACGCAACGACGGAGTCGCTGACGGCGTCCGGGATGCCGGTACCGTAGGGAACTGTGTTCGGGTGGTCGGCCGGGCCGAGCGCCTCCTCGCTGGCGTAGACGCTCTGGAGCGCATAATCGTGTGCTCCGGCGTACCCACCTTCCGGCTTGGCGACGATGTCCTTCCCCGTGTACGAACGAGCGACGCGAATCGCGTGCATGGTCGCTTCCGTGCCGCTGTTGGCCAGTCGAACCCGCTCGATGCTCGGTGTCATCTCGGCGACTTTCTCCATGAACTCTATGGCGATGGGTTGTGGCGTCGCGGTCAAGTCGGCGGTATCGACCTGTTTTTTCACTGCCTCGCGGATTTCTGGGTTGCTGTGCCCGAGAATTATCGGCCCGAGCGCCAGCAGGAAGTCCAGATACTCGTTGCCGTCGAGGTCGTAGAGATACGACCCCTCGGCGCGCTCGACGTAGAACGGATACGGAGCGAACGCGCGGACGTTCGATTCGACCCCCAGTGGCGTGATATGGGACGCGCGGATGTTGAACGCTCGACTGTTCTTCGTCCGGTCGCGGAACAACCGTTCGTGGGGATTTTCGTGTGTCTTGTTACCGATGCTCATCACAGAGAACTAGGCCAAATTCGGCAATAAGCCTTCCTCGGACGAACGATTTTCGCAGGATGGATATCCGGATTTTTGCCAAAAAATCGGACGAATGGTGGGTTTCGGTACCCGTCGGTGTAATCGTCATCTGGTATGCCTGCCCTCTCCAAGTATGGAAGAGAATACTACGTGCGGCAGTTCCGTGGCGGATGGGACAGTCATCTCCCACTGGTACGCCGCCGGGAGCGAGGTTCCGACGATGTACAATGCCTGAGGAGAGTGGAATCGGTTTTTCGGGGGCATTGAACCCGGTCTATCGGTTTAGGCGTCACCAGCGTCGAAAGACCCATGTGATACCTTGTCGTCTGCCACGACATGACAAACAGTGATTCGGAGAACGACGAGTCTCCCTCAGAGCTTATCGACGCGAAAATCGAGGAACTTTCGGACTGGCGAGGCGAGACACTTTCCCGAATTCGTGGTCTCATCACGGAGGCCGACCCCGATGTGGTCGAGGAATGGAAGTGGAGTGGTCCGGCGTGGTCCCACGATGGACTGATTTGCACCGGCGAGACCTACAAGAGCAAGGTGAAACTGACCTTTCCCAAGGGCGCTTCCCTCGACGACCCAGCGGGCCTCTTCAACGCCAGCCTCGATGGCAACGTCAGGCGTGCCATCGACATCACCGAAGGGGACGAAATCGATGAGGAGGCTTTCAAATCCCTCATCCGCACCACAGTTGACCTGAACGAGTCATAGGGCCGCGGTTGACCTTGCCGCCGTACCCGCGATAGCCTCGGAGGACTATCAGCGCACCCTGAACGAACGTTCTTGCTTGTCCAAGACGTATCTCTATCCGTTTGCAGGGAGGTGCAAACACGGTGGAACGCTGTCGGGGGAACAGGCATTTTTGGCGGCCGAGACTGCCACCGTTTCCTCGACACAACGCAATCGAGGAACCGAAATGACCGACTTCACGGGGACACTGCAAGAGAATCACGAACAGGCAATCGAACAGGCGATGGAGGGGGTACGAATCGATGCATGGATCGACGGCGAGTCGGTGCCTGCGAGCGGCGAGGAGCGCTTCCCGACGACCGACCCGGCGGCGGGAAAGACGATTACGACCGTCGCGCGCGGTAACGCGATGGATATCGACGACGCCGTCGTGGCTGCCCAGGGGGCGTTCGAACGCGAATGGCGACACACGACGCCGGGGGAGCGGGCGACCCTCATCCGCGAATGGATGGCGAGGTTGCGCGAGCACGGCGAGGAACTCGCCCTGCTCGAAAGCCTCGACACCGGAAAGCCACTTGTCAACGCGCGAGAGGAGACCGAGGACGCGATTTCGTTCTTCGAGTATTACGTCTCGGTGGCACAGGCACACGACGGCGCGAACCTCCAGACCGACGACGACGCCCACACCTACACGCGCTCGGAGCCGTACGGCGTGGCGGGACTAATTCTACCGTGGAATTTTCCATTACTGCTCACCGGCTGGAAAGTCGGTGCGGCGCTCGCGGCCGGCAACACGGTGGTCTGCAAGCCGTCCGAGGAAGCCCCGATGTCGATCACGAGAATCGCACAACTCTCGACGGGAATCCTTCCCGACGGCGTGTTCAACGTCGTCAACGGCTTCGGCGAGGAGGTTGGTGCGGCGCTCGCGGCTCACTCCGGAGTGGACAAACTGTCGTTCACGGGGTCGGTGCCCGTCGGCCAATCGGTGATGCGCTCAGCGGCGGACAACATCACGCCCGTCACCTTGGAGTTGGGTGGGAAATCGCCGTTCATCGTCTTCCCCGACGCGGACATCGACGCCGCTGCCGAGACGGCCGCGATGGGGATTTACTACAACACCGGCCAGTCCTGTGACGCCTGCTCGCGGGTGCTCGTCCACGAATCGGTTCACGACGAGTTCGTCGCCGGGTTCGAAGCCGCCGCTGCAGACTACGAACCCGGCGACCCGCTCGTGGACGGCACGGAGATGGGACCGCTCTCGTTCGAGCGACAGCACGAGAAGGTCGAAAAATACGTCCAACTCGGCGTCGAGGAGGGCGCTCGCGTGGTGACGGGCGGCGAGCCACCTTCGAACGGCGAACTCGCCGACGGATGGTTCTTCGAACCGACCGTCTTCGACGGCGTGGACAACGACATGCGAATTGCACAGGAGGAAATCTTCGGCCCTGTGCAGTGTATCGTCACGTTCTCGGACTACGACGAGGCCATCGAACTGGCGAACAACGTGGAATACGGACTTGCATCAGGTATCGCCACCAGCGACGTGTCGCTGGCCCACCGCGCGGCGGCCGATATTCAGGCCGGGAGCGTCTGGATAAACGAGTACTTCGGCGGCGGCGCGGGAATCCCGTTCGGCGGGTACAAGTATTCGGGCTTCGGCCGCGAGTGCGCAGCGGAGACGTTAGACGAGTACACCCACACCAAGGCAGTCACCGTCTCGCTCGGCGAGGTGGATCGCTGAAATCACCATGAACATCGCAGTACTCGGTGGTGCGGGTGCGATGGGTCGAGCCACGGCACGGGAACTCGCCGAACGAGGTCTCGAATTATCGCTGTTCGACGCCGACGCGGACGCCGTCGCGGCAGTCGTGGAGGATCTGCCAAGCAAGGTCGAATCGAACGTGCTCGACGCCACCGACCACGACGCGCTTGTGGACGCGATTTCGGGTCACGACGCCGTTGCAAACGCGCTGCCGTACGCGTTCAACCTCGACGTGATGAACGCCTGTCTGGCGGCGAAAACACACTACCTCGATTTGGGTGGCCTGTACCACACGACGCGGAAGCAGTTGCAACTCCACGAGGAGTTCGACGCGGCGAACCGTACGGCGGTGCTCGGGATGGGTGCGAGTCCCGGCCTCACCAACGTCGCCGCCGCAAAAGGAGCCAGCGAACTCGACCGGATAAATGAGGTTCATATTCGAACCGGAACGCGGGGCGGCGAGGGATTCGCGTATTCGGCGAAGACGATTCTGAACGAACTGACGGAGAGTCCGATCTGCTACGAGGACGGCGAACTCGTCGAAGTCGAACCGCTGTCCGGCAGGGAGACGTACACCCTCCCGGACCCCGTCGGTGAGGTGTCGGGCGTCTACAGCATCCACTCGGAACTGGCGACCATGCCGTCTACGTTCGTGGGCGTTGAGGCGGTCGATTTCCGTGTCGCGTTCTCGCCCACACTCCTCGACATCTGCGACGCCCTCGTTACACTCGGGCTGACCAGCGAGGAGGAAATCGAGTTCGAAGGTGTTATCACTACGCCACGGGCGTTTCTGGACTGGTATCTCGGCCAGCAACCGCTGCCCGAAGCCGTCGAGGAGTGGAAATCGTTTCGAGTCGATGTCGTGGGAGAACACGATGGCAAGCGCACCCATCGACGGTACACGACGGTCGTCGGCTCGCAGTTGGACGATTGGGACCTCAGCGCGACGGCGGTGTGGACAGGCGTACCGCTGGCCGTTGCGGCGGAACTCGTCGCACGCGGTGACGCGCTGACGACCGGCGCGGTCCCACCCGAAGTGGCGTTCGACCCGGACACGGTTCTCGACGCGCTGGCCGAGCGGGGAATCGTCATTGAGGAGGAGATCGTATCGTGACGTCGAATCGGGTGCGACACGCACGACCCGACACGACCATACCCGTCCGTGTTCTACGGTAACAGTTGGGAAAGGTAGTCCGGACTGGGGGAACGATAGCGAGTGGGAAACGGTCTCGAATCGCATCTCGCCTGACGAACGCACCGGGAATGGGAGGAATGGAATGAACGAGAGAGGCGACACACTCACAGAAGAAGCGGAACTCAAAACACCGGAAATCGGAAGTAAAGGACTCAAAGGAGGGGCGTTGGGGTTCCTCTCCAACGTCGTCATTGGCGTGGCTTCAACGGCACCGGGTTATAGCCTCGCCGCAACGTTGGGCTTCGTCGCGGCAGTCGTCGGCTTACAATCGCCAGCGGTACTCTGGCTGGCGTTCGTCCCGATGCTGTTCATCGCGGCGGCGTATTATTACATGAACAAGGCTGACCCGGATTGCGGGACGACGTTTACGTGGGTCACGAAAGCGATGGGACCGCGACTCGGCTGGCTCGGCGGGTGGGCCATCGTCGTTTCGGACATCATCGTGATGGCGAATCTCGCCCAAATCGCGGGGCTGTACACCTTCCTGCTGTTCGGCTGGCAGAACGCGGCACATTCGGTGTTCGCCGTCACGCTTATCGGCGTCATCTGGATTGCCGTGCTCACCGCCATCTGCGTCATCGGCATCGAGCTTTCGGCCCGAACCCAGTTCCTGCTGTTGGGCATGGAAATCTTCACACTCGGAATTTTCGCGGTCACCGCGCTCGTAGAGGTGTACACGGGATTTGGTAGCGGCGGTTCTATCACGCCGTCGCTGTCGTGGATAAATCCCTTTTCGATTACAGACTGGGGAGCGCTGAACTCCGGACTGATTCTCGCCATCTTCATCTACTGGGGGTGGGACACCACCGTCTCGGTCAACGAGGAGAGCGAGAACAGCGACCGGACGCCGGGTCTCGCCGCGCTGGTTAGCACCGTCGTCCTGCTCGCGATTTATGTCATTGTCGCCATCGCCGCCCAATCCTATGCGGGCGTTCCGTTCCTCGCCTCCCACCAGAACGACGTTCTGAGCGCGCTGGGCGTGCAAGTTTTGGGTTTCCCGTTCGATAAGTTGCTCATCATCGCCGTTCTCACGTCGGCGGCGGCTTCGACGCAGACAACGATTTTGCCGACCGCACGGACGACGCTCTCGATGGCGCGATACGAGGCGATTCCGGAGAGCTTCGGGAAGGTGCATCCGCGATACCTCACCCCGCACATCTCCACGCTGTGGATGGGCACACTCTCCATCGTCTGGTACGTCGGGTTGACGCTCATCAGCCAGAACATTCTGTACGACTCGCTCTCGGCGCTCGGGCTGATGATCGCGTTCTACTACGGGCTGACAGGCTACGCCTGTGCGATTTACTATCGTAACGAACTCACGAAGAGCGTGAAGAACTTCGTGCTGGTCGGGGTGGCCCCCGTCGTGGGTGCACTCATCCTCACGTGGGCACTCATTCAGCAGGTCATCACGCTGTCGAACCCGGCACAGGCGTACACGGGAGCCGTCTTCGGTATCGGCGCGCCGTTGGCCATCGCCATCGCATCGTTACTGCTCGGTATCGTGTTGATGCTGTGGATGCAGTATGTCAACCCCAAGTTCTTCCGTCGACACCGGCAGACGGCCGAACCGAACTTCTTGGCAAAGCGGCTTCGCCCCCGCAACCGTTAATCGTCGGCTAATCGTCGCTCGGCCGCGGCGTGGCTGCCGGCGATTCGGGAATTTTTCCGTCTTCGATTGGCCAGCAGTGCTCGGCCGGAAGGCTCACGGCAACCATCTCGCCGGGCGTCAGTGACGAACTGCTGAACGCGTTCACCTCTTCGTCGCCGAGTGCGAGCGTCACCCTATCCCCACCATCCCGTGGCGTAATGCGGGTGACGGTCGCCGTCGCTGCTGTCGTCGGATTTCCTCCGTCTAGTTCGACGTACTCCGGTCGAATGGCGATGTGTGTTTCCGACGCTCCGAACCCTGCGTCGTTCGGCAGCGCCGACACAGGAAGACAGTTCGACCCGGTGAACCACGCGACGAAGGGCGTGGCGGGTCGGTGGAACACGTCCTCGACTGAGCCGACCTGCACGATGTGGCCGTCGCGCATGATGGCGATGCGGTCGGCGAGCGCCCGCGCGGTCGTCCGGTTGTGGGTGACGTGAATTGCGGTGATTTCCGCGACGAGGTCTCGAAGGTCGTCGCGGAGCGTTTCACGTGTCGGCACATCGAGTGCCGACAGTGGTTCGTCGAGCAGGAGTGCGGCGGGACGGATGGCGAGCGAGCGCGCCAGCGCCACGCGCTGGCGCTCGCCGCCGGAGAGTGTTTCTGGGTGACGGTCCGCGAGATGGTCCACACCCAGGCCGGCGAGGACAGAGTCGGCGTCAAGCGCGTCCGGGTGGTAGCGCGCACCGAACGCCACGTTTTCCCGCGCGGTCATGTGCGGGAAGAGCGCGTAATCCTGAAACACGAAACCGAATCCGCGTTTTTCCGGTGGCTCGGCCGTCACGTCGTGGCCGTCGAAGAAGATGCGCCCTGAGTGGTCATGATAGCCCGCAATCGTTTCGAGCAGGAGTGTCTTGCCGCTCCCGCTCGGTCCCAAAACGACGAGGGTTTCGCCCGATTCGACCGACAGTTCCGTTTCGAGATAGAACGGTTCAGTTCCTTCCGTGGTGAACGTCGCTTTGATGTCGATCTCGAAGCTCATAGGAACCTCCCGGATTTGGTTCCCGTGAGCAGTCGAACGACGAGGAAGATACCCGCACTCATGAGCAACAGGATGAACGCGACGGCGCTCGCGTCCTGCAATCCCGATGACCGATACGTGTCGAGGATGTACACCGGCGCATGCTGTGAGACGGTTTCTTTCCCGGTGAACGGGTCAAAGAAGTTCACGCTGTAGGCGACGACGGCGACCGCACCGAACTCCGAGACGCCGCGTGCCCACGCGAGGACGCCGCCCGTGATGATGCCGCGAAACGCGAGGGGAACTTGAATTCGGCGGAACGTCTCGAACGGTGTCGCACCGTGGCTCCGGGCGGCGTATTCGAGTCGCGAGTTGATGGACTCGAACGCTTCGCGGGTGGTGTTGACTGCGTAGGGGGCGCTCACGAACGTCAGCGCCAGTACCATTCCGGTTATCGTCGTCAACACGGACGTTCCCGGAAACAGGCCGCGTTTTCCGAAACCGAACAGGATGAGGATTCCGGCGACCGAGTGGGGAACCACGAGCGGTAGGTCGACCAGACTTTCCACGATTGCCTGTCCCGTGAAGCCTCGCGCGAGGAGGTATGCAAGCGGGACGCCGAAGACGAGCGCTCCTGCCGTGGCGAGCAGTGGCCCGTAGATGGTGAGATACAGCATCGTGTGGACTTCGGAGGATGCTGCTGTCTCGACCAGCAGGTCCGGGTCTTGGTGCACGAAGAACATGACGAACGGCATGCCGAGCGCGAGGAGGAGGACGACGCCGAACGTTGCGGACGCCACGCCGAACCAGCCACGGTTTGCCCGCCATCCCAATAGTGCGGCGCTTCCGAGTGCGACACCGACGTAGAGCGTGGGATGGCCGAGCACGTAGAGTGCTGCGAACGCGAGTACTTGAACCGTCAGGACGGCCAACACGATTGACCCACGACCAAGCATCTCCGTGGGTTGCGTTCGATATCGCCCATCTTCGTACGTTGAATCGCTCATTGGTTTTCGGAGTTTGTGCGTCGATAGCAGTCGGCGGCAGTTCGGACGGCCCGATTATAGCTTGAGTGGACCGAGCGTCGATTTGGCTTCCGCGTTGCTCATGACTCCCTTCGGAACGGCGTCCTTGTCTCTTTTCGGCACGACGGCGGGGGAGACGGGTTTGAAGCCGTTGTCTTTCAGTATCGTTTGTCCCGGCTCCGTTATCATGTATTCGACCCACGCGTTTCCAGCGTCGGTGTTTTTCGCGTTGCTCGGCACCGTCATTCCATACGCGATGGGTGCACCTGTGTACGTCCCGCTATCGGTTTTCACGCTCGCTTTCGCGTAGTGTTTGGCGTACTGCTTCGTCGCTTTCGAGAGGTCAACCGACGGTTGCAGATTCACGGTTTTCACGTCGTGGCTCGAACTCGTGGATTGGTACTCCCACGCGTAATCGAGTTCGCCTGACTGCACTTGACTGATGAGGTCGGTTTCCGTGCTCGACGGGATTTTGGCCTTGTCGATGAGTTTCTTCGACGTGTGCTTGTCGAACAGCGTCTTCCCGCCCAGTGGAATCGCGCCGAGTTTCAGTGCCATCACGGAGCGATAACCGTTCGGGTCGGCTGTGGGGTCAGAATGGCCGAAGACGACGTCGTCCCGCCCAAGGATTTTCCACCAGTTGTCTGGCGAAATCTCGTCAGCACCCGTCGATTTATCGGTGTAGGCGATGGTCATCGCGTTGGTTGCAAACACCGCGTACCACTTCCCATACTTCGGGAGAACCATGTCGCGGAGAAGCCGATAGTCGGCCACGCCGAGTACGTCCGCCGACCGCCCGAGATTGGTAATCTTCCTCGTGGAGTCCACCGACCCTTTCGCCTCCTGATTGACCTGGACGTCGTACTTCGATTCGACTTTTGTCTCGGCGTCGTCGAACGGTGCGGAGAGGCTTCCAGCGTGGAAGATAGTCATCGTCCCCGAGAACGATTTCGAGTTGGACGAGGAGTTGCCGGTCGTACTGTCCTCGCTGGTTGAGCCACTTCCCGTCTCAGTCGAACTCGTACTCCCGTTGTCTCCTCCCCCGTCACTGCCGTTGCCATCGTTGCCCCTCGACGTACACCCTGTGAGTGCAAGCACGCCGGTCGTGCCTGCCCCCTGAAGCAATCGTCGCCGCGTTATCGTCGGCCGATTCCCCATGAATGGAATATCGTTATATCGTTCAGCATATAACGGTTGTGGTCGGTGAGATGACACTCCGAATCGAGCGTTTCTCCGACCGTCGAAGCTGTCGATTTCGAGTACGGTAGATAAAAATCTGGTTCGTCTCGTCAGTCGTTAGACCGTGACCGTTTTCTTCTGGGAGAGTGACTGCGGGATGGAAACTTGGTAGACCGTCGTCGCACCATATTGGGTGGTGATTTTCACCTGTGCGGTCTGGCCTTCCGAGAGTCCTTTGCTGTCGTCGCGTTGTCCGGGCCGATCCATTGAATCGTCGCTTGAGAGAGGTTGATGATGGTGATGGGAACGAGGACAACTGCGGTCGGCCGGTCAGTTCTCGCCGCGTTTCGTCATCAGCACGGTGTTTTTCGTCCCGAATCGCACGCGCTCGGGGAGCGACCCGTGGATAAACTGCTGCAGGAGGCTTTCCCGTGTCGCACCGAGGATGGTCACATCGTAGTTGTTCGAGCGGTGGATTACTTCCTCGGGGGCGTGTTCAGTCTTGACGATGGTCGAACTCGTTTCGGGAACGTCGTCGAGCCGTTCTTCAACTCCATTGACTAGTTTCGCTGCCGCCTCGATTTCTTCCGCGGTGGCGTCCGTCGGGACACAGTGAACGACGTCGATTCGAGCGCCTGCTGCCGTCGCCAATGCGTGTGCGACATCGATGGCCAACTCGGAGTGAACGCTGTCGGCAACCGCCAGCAGCAGTCGGTGAGGCTGGTCGGCCGTCGACCCCAACTCCTCGACGTACGGTTCCACGCCGAACCGTTCGACGTACACGTCACAGGTTGCGTTTTCGAGAAATCGCTCGACCGTATCGCCGCCAAGCAACCGCCGTCGCTGTGAGACCGTCTTCCGCGTTCCGAGGAACACCGCGTCATACTTACGCAAATCGACCAACTGGAGCAACGTTCTCGTCTCTTTGTGCGCGAGACAGACGGTCCCCTGTATCGAATCCCTGAACCCGTTCTCGTCAGCCCAGTCCAACAGCCGTGTTACATCCTCACGTGCGTCCTCGATTGTGTTCTTGATTTGTGATTCCGGTGAGAAGGTGTCGAGCGGTGTCTGTGCGGGATACAAGAGGATATTGACCAGATGCACGACACCGCCACGGGAGCGGGCGAGTGATGCCGCCGCCCCGAGCAGTCGCTTGATGTCGTACTCTTCTTCCTCATCGGTCTCGGTGTCCAGAATCGGCACGAGGATTCGGTATCTGTCCGATATCTCGTCCGACTCGTCCATGACGAACTCGATTTCGATGCTGTCCTCCGCCACTCCCCCATCGGTGACGGAATCAGCAGTCGATTCGAGCGAGCCGTGTTCTTTGTCGGTCTCGGAAATCATGATTCGCATACACCGGGCAGACATATCAATGCACCAGCACCGTCAGAACGAAAATCGCGTTGGATTTTCTCGAGGTGCGGTGAACGTGTCCGCCGACGACGTTCACACGCTGACCGTCTCGTCCGCTTCATCACGGACGACGACACCGACGCGCCGTCAGTCCGCCAGTCGTCCGGGTCCGAGTCGAGCACCGCTTGCTTGTAGTCGGCGTTGCTCGCCATGCTATATTGTTGCACATTTGTCGGTGAGTAACTGTTTGCCAGCTCGTTATCGTATTTATACTGACAATCACTGAATCCGATTCGATTCCGGATTTTTGATTCTCGGACAACAATTTGTACTTCAGTAGCGTACCGGTATTCGGGGGAAGTGTATGGGAACCATAGACGAAAACAAGGAAGTAGTCAACCGACTCATCAACGAGTTCATCAACGAGGGAGACGAGGAAACCGCCAACGACCTGCTCGCACCGGATTACGTGCGCTATGACCCCGACGCGCCGTCGGGTACACAGGGACCTGAGGAGTTCAAGGCGATGATTCGGATGTTCGGGAACGCGTTCTCGGACGCCGAGGTATCAATCGAGGAGATAATCGGCGAGGGAGATTTGGTCGTCTTCCGGGGCACCGAGAGCGGCACCCACGACGGGGATTTCATGGGTCACGAGCCGACTGGTGAGACGTTCGAAATCAGCGGTCTCGCCATGCACCGCGTCGAGGACGGGCAAATCACGGAGACATGGGCCAACTGGGACATGCTCGGCATGCTCCAGCAACTCGGCATCGTTCCGGTGCCGGACGAACTCACGGAGTCAATCGAATAACCATTCGAATCGGAATCGGTCGAATGGCTATCCGAATTCCATTTTTGCGCGCGGCGACGAAACCAACCGGCAACTTACTATTTGCCAAATACATATTGGGGACGGGGGATGGCAAATGGGAGAAATCGCAGTCGGCGAACCCGAGGCACTGGAGACGATACTGGAAAAGACGGAGTCGCTCGCAATCGTCTGTCACCACCAACCGGACCCGGACTGTCTGGCGAGTGCCTTCGCGCTCGAATGGATTGCAACACAAAACGGCGTGCGCGACACAGACATCTTCTATCAGGGTCTGATCACCCATCAGGAGATTCGGTCGTTCATCAGCATTTTCGACATCGAACTGAACGAAATCGATGACGCTACCTTCGAGGACTACGACCTCGTCGCGTTTGTGGACCACTCGATTTCCGGAACCGAAGTGAAACTTCCACTGGATGTCTCCGCTGATGTCGTCATCGACAACATGGAGTCGTCCGGCGAGACGGACGCGCCGTTCGTGGACGCGCGTCCCGAATACGGTTCAACGGCGGCGATTCTCGCGGAGTACGTGACCGGCAGGGACGACGAACCTTCCCGACTAGTCGCCTCCGCACTGTTGTTCGCCATCCACCGCGAGCGACTGGACGACATCCGCTATCCGACGGAAAGGGACTATCAGGCGGCGCTCGACCTCTTCCCGCACGCCGATATCGACCTCGTCGAGGAAGTGTACGGGTCGTCGCTCACTCCAGAGACGCTGGACGCAGTGGGCCGCGCAATCCACCACCGCACAATGCGCGGGTCCGTCCTCGTCTCTAGCATCGGGCAAACACCGGACAGTGGCGCGCTTCCGCAGGCCGCCGACTATCTCCTGCGCCTCGAAGGCATCCGAACCGTCCTCGTCATCGGCATCGTCAACGGCGACCTCTGGCTCAGCGCCCGGTCGTTCGACCCCCGAATCGACATCGGGACCGTCCTCAACGGTGCCTTCGCCGACTTCGGTACCGCTGGCGGCCATCAGGACCGCGCCGGGGGGCAGGTCTCGCTCGGCATCTTCGCCGACAGCGATATGGACTCTCCCGCCATCAACGAGCGACTGTTCAACATCGTCGCTGAGCGATTTTTTAAGGAGTTGGCCTTGGAGGAGGACTAGAAGTGTCAACACGAGGACTGTGAGTGCAACGACGTGGGTTTGGGTGTTTTGCGAGGACAGCAACTACGAGGTCGTCTTCTCAACAACTGCAATTACAGAATTTCCAACATAGTTGCCCATCTCAAATTCTGCGAAAATAATGTGCCGAACAGCGTCACCTAAAATTGAATCGGTCGGTGGGGTGGCCACTGTCGTCGTACTTCCCGAGCCAGTGCACCGACGCCGATTGCAAGGACGCCGAGGGCCAACACCCACGGCCCAGTCTGCCAATCGTCGGTCTGCTGGTCGTCGGTTTGCCAGTCACTCCGTTGTTTGGGCATGCTACTCCCGAATCGGGTTGTGGGTGCCGTTGATGTTCCACTCGTGAATGCAGAAGGGTCGCCCCTCGTCCCCCGAAATCTTCCAACTATGGTTCGACTCGTCCCACGAATCCTCGCGTCCACACGCCACGCATTGCCGTCGGTCGGGTCGGTTGAGTTCAGCCATCCAAATCGATGTCCGACACGCACGCACTTAAACCGACGGCAACAGGGCATTTTACCGCAGGCATCCAAGCCACATCCGATGCTCCGAAGACGAACCTTCCTCGTCGGCGTCGCTGGGGGAGGCGTGGGCCTGTCGGGGTGTGCAGGCGTTCGCCACGATGGGAGTGACCGGACGACGAAACCCGAATCGAGGACAAACACCATGACGGAATTCAAAACGACCGCGTTCGAGGACGGCGGCCACGTACCGACCGAATTCACCTGTAGTGGAACGGACCGCTCGCCACCGCTTTCCATCTCGTCGGTGCCGGACGACACGAAATCGCTCGCCATCATCGTGGACGACCCCGACGCACCGAGCGGGATATTCACCCACTGGTTGCTGTGGAACCTCCCGCCGGACACACACAAGATTCAGGGCGGCGTTCCAACGACGAAGACCGTGGAATCGCTGGGCGGCGCACGACAGGGAACGAACGGATTCGGGGAAATCGGCTACCGTGGTCCCTGCCCGCCGAAGGGTGACGGCCCGCACACCTACCGATTCACGCTGTACCTGCTCAACAAAAAACTCGGGCTTAGCAATGGTGCGAA
>CAWCLB010000002.1:0-648434 GCA_963796245.1 uncultured haloarchaeon
CAATTCGCGCCAGTTGCTCCTCCGAGCGTGTATTTCACCCAACTCCCCCCTCCGCATCGTACGTTCACCCGCAGGCTACTGGTTGTTGTGTAGAAATGTTGTCATCAGTGGCGAGAGGAAAACGTCGAAAAGCGGTTGAGAGAGCAGGAATCACGGTTGAAATGAAAATAGTTCATACGGTGATATGAACGGCGTATCGGCACGACGAAAAGACCGAACATCGGTAACCGTACCACAGTTGGAATCGAACGTCCGTGACTACATCGCACTCGTCCTACACGTGTTCGCCCAGGAAGGCCGAAATCCGCTCGAACTCCTCCACGAGGTTCTCACGGGAGGTAGTGTGGTGGCCCTCGTCCTCGAAGATGCAGGTTTCGACGGCGAGGCCCTGTTCGCGGACTTTCTCGGCGATTTGTTCGGCCTCGCCGACGGGGACGCGGGGGTCGTTCGCGCCGTGTTGGATGAACAGCGGACAACTGATTTCGTCGGCCTTGTGAATCGGGCTGATTCGTTCGAGGAGTTCGGGGTTGTCGAGCGAGCCGTACTCCTGTTCGCGGTGGCTACGCCGCCACTCACCGGTGTTTTCGAGGAACGTCTCGAAGTCGGCGATGCCGACGAACTCGACGGCGGCGGCCCAGAGGTCGGGGTACTCCGTAATCGCCGCGAGGACCATGAAGCCACCGTAGGAGCGGCCATAGGCGACGATTCGGTCCGAATCGACGGCGTCCTGCTCGTGAAGCCACTCGACCCCGGCCTCGATGTCGGCCACCGAATCCATCCGTTTGTCCGTGTCGTCCAGGTGGGCGTACGCCGCGCCGTAACCTGCCGACCCCCGAACGTTAGGTTCGAGAATCGCGTACCCTTGCTGGAGGAAGTACTGCTTCGTCGGGTAGAACCACGGCTGGCGCTGATACTGCGGGCCGCCGTGGATGTCCACGATGACGGGGGTGTTTCCGGGTTCGGCGGTCGGCGGGAGCGTCCAGTAGGCCGGGATTTCCCGCCCGTCGAAGCTCTCGAAGCGGACCGTTTCGGGTTCGAGGAACGAATCGCGCGGGATGCCGAGGGTGCCGAAATCAGACCACTGGCTCACGCTGCCTCCCTCCGGGTCGAGAACGAAGACGTTCTGCGGGTCGTCGCTCCGACTCAACGTGAGCGCACACTCCTCGCCGTCGGGAGCGAATCCCGTACCGAACAGCACGCCGTCGGGGAAATGCGGTGTCGCGGTCCGTCGAATTTCGTCGCTGTCGGCGTTCAGCCGTCCCGCGTGGACTTCCGAGTAGCCGTCCACGTTGCGCGCCCAAACGACCCGGCCCGTCCCGCCGTGGAGCGAGAAGTGGGAGACGTCCCAGTCGCCGCCCTCCTCGACGGTCGTGAGGGTACCGTCGTCCAGGTCGAGTCGGCAGATGGTGGTCGTGTCCGAATCGTGGTTCGTCACGCAGTAGAGGTCGCCGTCGGTGTCGAACGCCGCGCTGTGGTACTGGGCGTCCGTGTCGTCGGTGAGCCGTCGATACTCCCCGGTTTCGGGGTCGAGCAGGAACAGGTTCTGGTCGAAACTGGCGTTCGCTTTCGAGCAGACGAGGCCGGGTTCACCCCACGTCTCGATGGCCAGAAACCCGCCGTCGCCTTCGTGGACGAGCGCGGCTGAGTCGTCGTCACGGCCCTGCACGTACACGTCGAACCTCGAACCCTCACGGCGGTTGGCCGTGAACGCGATTCGCTCGCCGTCGGGGCTCCAGCCGCCCCACTGGTGAATGGCCTCGGGGGTCGCCGTCAGCGGCGTTTCGGTCCCCGATTCGAGGTCGTAGCGGTACAGTTGGTCGTGTTCGTCGCTCCCCGAATCCATGCCGAAGACGACTTCCGGGCGCGAGGGAGACGCCGAGACGAACGACACCCGCTCGTCGTGGCTCGTCAGTCGCTTCGGGAACGAATCCGAGTCGTCGAGGGACCAGACCTGCGGGGTCCCCGTCGTGTCGGCGAGGAAGACGAGCGTCCCATCGACGGCGATGGTCGGGGAACTGGCCGAGTCGATACCGAGGTAGCGTGTGAGCGGATACGGCGCGGTTGGCATGCTGTAGCGTGCGAAGAGGGGTGGCAAAAGGGTTCGGCTCACGGAAAGGGATGGAGTATGTTCTGGTGGTACGACAGCAATAGCTACGAGAACGACCCGGAACCCCCCACATGCTACGTGAGAATATGTTACTTCTGAGACTGCAACTGCCGAGCCGCACGAATACCGCACCACATCCACCCCAGCCGATTCCTCCGGAAGAACAAAGTTCTTCCGTGCTCCCGTTCGGTCCTGCGTCACTCACGGGGACTCCCATCGTCGCTAGCGCTCCTCAGTCGTCATCCCTCGCGCGAATTTGGTGAGGCGGTTCGGCTAGCGGTCTGCCGAACCGCCTCGCCAGCGCGCGCCATTCGGTTGGGCGGGCAGGCTGATACCGAATAGCCGCCATGGCGCGCGAAGGCGCACAGCAGTGCGCCCGCGCGAGGTCTTTGTGAGTTTACGAACGAAAGGCTCGTCAGAAGCTTGCTCTGACGGTGGACGGCGAGCGATAGCGAGGAGTCGGTTGGGGAGGCGTGTGGTACGGTGCGGAGGCGGTTGCGGGAGCGGTGCGGTATTCATGCGGTTCGGTAACTGAAACGGCAGAGTTAGTCAGATTTTCTCGTAGTGACGTTCGTGTGGTTCGGTCGTTATCGTCACGACAAAACCAACCACTTCCCGTAGCGAGCAGGGAGGGCTTTCGAAGGTATCGGAGATAGAAACGTACGACGAACGACTACTCGATTCGATTTGCGGAGCAAGACCTATCGTTATTCATGACGTTCTCATGACGCGAGAACTCGCCACGGCAACCCATACAGCCAATGTCCTCGGACCTCCTGCTCGTGTCGGCGTCGATAATCGCGCTCGGAGCGGCGGCGAAGCTTCTGGCGGACAGATACGGGATTCCGAACGTGGTGTTTCTGCTGGGCTTCGGCATCCTGTTCGGGCCGGAAGGGGTGGGGCTCATCGACCCGACGCTGTTCGACGACTCGCTCTCGACGCTCGTCTCGCTGGCCGTCGCCATCATCATCTTCGAAGGCGCGTTCACGCTGTCGGCATCGGAGGTGCGTGATGCGCCCCAATCGACGCTCAAATTGGTGACGGGAGGGGCGGCACTGACGTTCTTCGCCCTCTGTGGTCTCGTGCACTACTTTCTCTCCCTCCAATGGAACCTCGCGTGTCTCATCGCCGCGTTGCTCGTGGCGACCGGACCGACGGTCATCACCCCAGTATTGGACCAAATCGAGGTTCGAGAGGGTGTAAAGACGCTGTTGGAGACGGAAGGCGTCGTCAACGACGTGACTGCGTCGGTGTTGGGGACGGTCATCTTCAGCGTCGCCGCGGTGGGCTACCACCCCGACCCGCTCGCGGGGCACATCGGCGCGGACGTCATCGTCGATTTCGTGACGAGAATCGGAACCGGCGTCCTCATCGGCATCGTGACGGCGCTGTTGGCGGGGTACGTCCTTCGATATTTGAGTCGGTCGCCGCAGAATTCGCGGATCACCGTCATCGCGACGGCGCTGATTTCCTTCGCCATCGCGGACGCGTTCGCGGCCGAAGCGGGCGTCGTGACGGTGGCGGTTGCGGGCCTCATTCTGGGCACCGTGGATATCCCGTTCGACGAGGAAATCGCGGGGTTCAGCGGCGATATCACGTCCATCGTGTTGAGCGTGGTGTACATCATCCTCGCGTCGTTACTGCAGTTCAAACATCTCATCACGCTCGGAGTGGGTGGTCTCATCGTCGTGATTTTGGCGATGCTCGTGGTTCGCCCGCTGGCGGTGTTGCTCTCGACCACAGGGACGCAGTTCACGCGAAACGAACGCATGTTCATCGCCACCGTCGGCCCACGCGGAATCATCCCCGCTTCGACGGCGACGCTGTTCTCGCTCCAACTCGTCACCGCGGGCGTTCCGAACGCGACGAGCGTCGTCCACGTCGTCTTCCTCGTGATTCTGGTGACGGTCATCGTGGAGGCGGGCGGCGCGCCGCTGGCGGCCAAGGCACTCGACATCATACCCATGACCGTACTCATCATCGGCGGAAGCCGAATCGGGCGAAGGCTGGCGGACAGACTGGACGAACGCGGCGAAAACGCCGTCATCGTCGAACGGGACGATGCGGTCATCACGGAGTTGCGGTCGGAGGGATATTCGGTGGTTCGCGGCAACGGAACCGACACGGACGTACTCGAAGCGGCCGGGGGCGACCACGCGAGGATGGTCATCGCCGCGACGAGCGACGACGACCAGAACATCCTCGCCTGCCAGACGGCACGAACTCAGTTCGGGATTCAACGCCTCATCGCACAGGTGAACAAACCCGAGAACGCGGACGCCTTTTCGGACCTCGGCGTGCAACCCGTGACGCCCATCACGGCGACCGTGGACATGATGGACGACCTGATCCTCCGACCGAACTTCTACGAGTGGCTATCGGCGGTCGGCGACGAGAACGATATCGCCGAGGTGGTCGTCGAATCGGATAGCGCTGTTGGCGAGCAGATACAGCATATCGAACTGCAGGACGACGCCGTCATCGCGCTCGTCCGCAGGGACGACGAGTTCATCGTCCCGAAACCAACCCTCGTCGTCCGGCAGGGAGACGTGGTGACGCTCATCGGCAAACGGGAGGCGGTCGAACAGAGCGTAGCGACGTTGGAGTGAAAATCCGAAACGAGAGACGTGACGGTGAGAACGACGGTAGGCACCCTTTACTCCGAGTATCGCGCCGCATAACAAAGGCCGAAACGGTCGCCGAATCAGTCGAGGAAATCATGTTCCGAGTTCACAACAGTAGCCGGTTCAAGCACGCTCGATTCGACCCGTACGCGACCAACGGAGGCGCATGAGATGTCCGTCGAGGACAACGAAACCGCCGACGAAACGAACGCATCGTCGGAATCCGAATACGAGATGCTGTTCTGTGACAACGGCTGGGTGGAAATACGGAACCCCGACGATTCGGACACCCAGTGGTTGATGGCGAACACGAGCATGGAAATTCGCCAGTAGGTCGTCGGAGCCACGACGGGGGCAGAAGCTACCAAAGGATTCGAAAGAGAGGTTTCGAGCCGAGTTTTCCGTAGAATATTAGGTTTGAGAGGAAGGTGTTTTTCTATAGTCGGATCAGCAGGGACGATTCGATACTGATTCGCCGTCTCGTGGTCTAATTCGTGTTATCAGTGGGTCTAAACCGCCCACACCAGATATTTTGGCCCCTGAGCCACAACTGTAGAAAACCTGGCGCCCGTAGTACCACCCATGAACATCGGAGGGAATCTGACCGACGCTGCCACGTTCTTCGGGCAGATGACGTGGAAAACGTGGTGGGCGCTCGTCCTCGGATTTACGATTTCGGGTGCGGTGCAGGCGTTCGTGAGCGAAGAGCGAATGACGGACCTGCTGGGCGGTCGGGGTCTGCGGGAAATCACCATCGGGAGTTTCTTCGGCCTGCTTTCGTCTAGCTGTTCGTTCGGGGCCGTCGCGACCACGAAATCGCTGTTCGAGAAAGGTGCGTCACCGGAAGCTTCCTTCGCCGGATTCCAGTTCGCCAGCACGAACCTCGTCATCGAAATCGGGTTGGTAATGTGGATTCTGCTCGGCTGGCAGTTCGTCGCCGCAGACGTGTTCGGCGGTATCCTGATGATCCTCCTGCTCGCCGCCATCACCAAGTACGTCGTTCCGGATTCCTGGTTCGAGACGGCCCGCGACCACGTCAGGTCGGACGAGGAAAAAAGCGACAGCGTCCGGGACCCCGTCTGCGGGATGGAGGTAGACCCGAACGACGACGACACGCTCAGCGTCGAAACCGAAAGCGGAACGGAGTATTTCTGCTCGCAATCCTGCAAGGAGACGTTCGTCAATCAGCAGGAGGACGCGACGTGGACGGACAAACTGTTCACCGTCTCGGGGTGGAAAAACGCCTTCCGCAACGCCATCGGCGAGTGGCAGATGCTCTGGGACGACCTCGTCATCGGATTCATCGTGGCTTCGCTCCTCGCGGCGTTCGTCCCGAGAGCGTGGTGGGCGCAACTGTTCACGCTCGTTCCCAAGGGAACCGTCGGCTGGGTCGTTCTCGGGTCGGCCATCGGCGTCCTCGTGGGCATCATCACGTTCGTCTGCTCGGTGGCGAACGTCCCCTTCGCGCTCGTGCTGTGGAACGCGGGCATCCCGTTCGGCGGCGTCATGTCGTTCATCTACGCCGACCTCATCGTCCCGAACATCGTGGACATGTACCGGAAATACTACGGCAAGCGGCTGGCGGCGATGCTGTTCGTCTCCATCTTCGTCGTGGCGACGGTAGCCGGCATCGTCACGCACTACGTGTGGCTCGCCGGGGGGATGATTCCAAAACACAACGCGACGGGCGGGTCGGTTCCCCACACTTACACGACGGTGCTCGACGTGATATTTACCGTCGTCTTCGCTGTACAGGTGTACGTCACCTACTTCGAATCGAGCGGCGAGGAAGAAGGGACGGCCGCCCACGCGGACTGAAGTTCGACTACCCGTCGTTCGTCACCGGACGAGAGAGCGGAGTTTTCGACCAACTCGTTTGACGAACCAGGCGTAATCGTGAACCGGCGACGTGTCACAGTCCGGTCCCTCGTCGAGCGTACAGACGTTTCTGGAGTCGTTCGGGGATGAGTTCGACCGTCGCGTGTTCATGAGTGTAACTCGGTTCCGAAGCCGTTTGTATTGTGCGGTCGATTCAATACAACCCAGTCCGAATTCCTTTCGGATGGTCACAGTGACGGGAATCGAGCTCGGTAGGTGTCCCATGATTGCACGAATCAACCTCAACTACTAACAACCCCGACGCCGTAGTCGAAGTCGATGACGTACTACGAGAAACGACACGTGGACGGCGAGTTCGACGCGGTCGTCGAACGAACGACCGAGGCGCTGGCGGACGAGGGGTTCGGCGTGCTCTCCGACATCGACGTGAGCGAAGCGTTCGCGGAAAAGCTCGATATCGAGAACTACCCCAACTACCGGATTCTCGGGGCGTGCAACCCGCCGCTGGCGAAACAGGGACTGGACGCCGAATCGGACCTCGGTACCCTTCTGCCCTGCAACGTCGTCGTCTACGAAACCGACGACGGTGTCGTGGTCAGCATGGTGGACCCCCAGACGATGCTCTCGGTCGTGGACAACCCGGAACTGGACAGCATCGCCGACGACGTCAAAAACCGCTTCGGTCGCGTGTTGGCGTCGCTTTCGGCCGAGTGAGCGCGTCTAAAACAACCCATCCCGACGGGCGGAAACGACCCACGTGAGATTGCCGGATTTCTCGATTCGGATGATGGGAATTTCCCCGTTCGGAGCGGTAAACGGACGGAGAACTGAACCGGGTCGTCGTTCCCACATTTCGCGCGGATTTTATACGTTCCCTGGACGGAGAGCATCCCTTCGTACGTCTTCTCGTCGTTCGGTTCCACCGAAACCGTCGCTTTGGCGTTCTCGTTCAACGCGAACGCCCCTCGGGGAGCGTCGAGGATTTCGATTTCGACGAGATGCGGCAGGGAGTGGCGATTTTGGACGACGAGTGACCCGATGGAGGGGATTTTTCGGGAAGCGAACAACCGGAGAGCAGTCCGACTGCACCCGTCGTAGCGGCGGCCATCATCGAACGACGTGAGCAGGACGGCATGGATTCGTATAAAATCCGCACGACGGCGCGAAAAACATACCGTTACGATGAGACGTATGTGGTCAGTTTTCCAGCGAACCCGCAAAATCCGTCGCAAAACCCTCGACATCGGTCCAGTCTGTGTACTCGTAATCCTGCTCGGTGTCGCTGTCGCCGCTCGTGTGCTTTGCGACCTGCTTCATCACGAATCGCTTGAGCGTGCCGTACTGGCTGTATCTGAGCGCACCGGGAACGACGGCGGTTTCGTCCGGGTTCCATCCCGTCTGCGCGAGGAACTCGGCGACGTACTCGCGGGCCTGGTCCCGCGCCTCGTCGGTATCTTCGGCAGCGGTCAAACTCACGGAGAAAAACGCGGACGGCAGCCTGTTCAACTCGTCCACCTGTTTTTTCACGTAGCGAGTCACGTACGGTTGGTGTTTCCCCATGTGAATCGACGCGCCGACGATGACCGCCTCGTAATCGGTAAGTCGAAGCGTCTCGGGGCGATACAGGACGTGCGCGACGGTCGGGTCGTGGCCCGCCGTTTCGAGCACGTCCGCGATTCGCTCCGCGACTATCCCCGTCTGTCCCTCGGTCGAACCGTACAACACGAGCACGCGTGCCATCACCGACCCTCCCCGTTCGAAGTCGTCGCGTCAACTGCGACGACGAATTGCATTCCCACTTGCATCCTCCCAGTCCCCGATTCCATCTCGCCGTCCTCCGTCCTAAAGCGTGTGGCCGGGAAATGGAGCCGTCGTTGGCGAGTCGATTTTACTGATAGCCGAGCGCCTTCAGCCTATCCGTGATTTCCGCCGGCGGAGCGTCGGCATCCGTATCAGCGTCGTCGTTGCCCCCGTCACTTCGATTCGCGTCGTCCGCGTTTTCGGGTTCCATCGTGGCGATTCGCTCCTCGACGGCCTCGTGGAGGGCGTCGGGAACGTCGATACCTTCCTCGCCGGAAAGCAGGTCGTTCGACTCCTCGGGGTCGTCGATTCGGTCGTACAGTTCCCGCGTTTCCGATTCCGTGTGGTAGATGTACGTCCACTCGCGCGTTCTGGCGCTCACGAGGAGTTCGCCGTCGTCCAGTCGGCGGGGAATCGGTTGGTACGTGACGTTCGGCCCGCGAACCGCGACGGACGTGACCGGCGCGGAATCGGAGTCGCCACCGAGCAAACTCTCGCCGTCGAAGTCGTGTTCGACGCCCATCGCGTCGCAGATAGTCGGCGGAATCGAATCGAGACCGACGGCCCGCCGGACGGTTCCAGCGTCGTCGTCGGGATGCGAGACGACGAGGGGGACGTGTACCAACTCCTCGTACAGTTTCGGATAGTGGGCGAGGTGGCCGTGTTCCATGAACTCCTCGCCGTGGTCGCCCGCGAAGAGGAGGCACGCGTTGTCCCGCAGTCCTCGCTTCGAGAGCGCCGAGAGGACGCGCCCGACGCTCTCATCGACCTGCCGAATCGCGGCACGGTAGAGTGACTGGAGGTTGCCGAGCGTTTCGTCACTGACCTCCCGGCCGAGTCCCGCTTGGGCGTGTGCCCTGAGCATCTTCAGCGACCCGACGTTGACCCCGGTTTCGTCGCGGACGAACTTCGGTGCGGGGACGTACGGCGTGTGAACGTCCATGTAATGCACCCAGAGGAAGAAGGGTGGCTCCGCGTTCTCGATGAAATCGATGGCGTGTCGCTCCACGTCCTGCATTCGGGAGACGTTTCGCGCCCCGCCGTCGCGGCCGAGCAGTCGCCGAAACGGTGACGACGCGACCTGTAGCCACGCCTGAACCGTCGGGTGGGCGGTGAGGTATTTGCTGTAAAACGAGTCGGTCGTGCCCGAGGTGAACGTCTCGAACGCCTCGAATCCGCGGTCGTAGCCCCAGTGGTCGGTCAGAAATCCGTTCGCGCCGTTGAACCCCGCCGTCGGGATGCCGGCGTCACGAAGCGTTTCGGCGAGCGTCGGGCGGTCGGGAAGGCCGATATCCCCGGAATCGGAGAAAACGTGGCCGCCGCCGAGAATCGAGGGGAACGAAAACGGCGTCCAGTTGCCATGTGCGAAGGCGTTCGTGAAGGTGGTCCCTCGCCGTTCGAGGTCGGCTATCTCGCCGTTTTCCGGCACGGCGTCCGCTCGGAGGGAATCGACGGTGAATAGGACGGTAATGAGCATGTCGTTCGTGTTCATTCTGTCGAGATGAGTGATGGTCCGGTAATCGAGAATTCGCCAGAGCCATCAAATAGCTTGCGAGACAGTGACTCGGTTGCCGCTATATTTCACAGTATCGCTCGTGAGGCGGCAGGTATCGTACGACCGACGAGATTCCGTCCGATTTCGAGTGTTACTCGACGGGTTCGAGTTTCGCGCTGAAGTGGCGCAGTTCCTCCATCGGCGGCTCCCAGACGATTTCCAAGCCCGACAGTTCGTCGCGTTTCTCGCCGACCGATTCGAAGGTTTCCGCGATGTGCTCCAGATGCTCGCGGAAGTAGGTTCGGCGGGGCAGACGAAGCCGAACGAGTTGCGGTCGGTCCTCGCCGGGGAACGCGAACTCGCCGAGTTCGACGGCGCGGACGCCGCCCTCGCGGTACAGTTCGCCGACGAGCACCTGACCGGGGAACTTCTCGCGTGGAATCTCCGGCAGGAACTCCTCGGCATCCACGTACACCGCGTGACCGCCGGTGGGGGTGTAAATCGGAACGCCCGCATCGAGGAGCAAGTCGCCGAGTTCGGCGACCTGTTCGACGCGCGATTCGATGTACGGTTGCGTGACGGCTTCCCGAAGGCCAACCGCCATCGCTTCCAAGTCGCGTCCCGCGAGACCGCCGTAGGTGGTGAATCCTTCGTACAGAATCCCGCGCTGTTTGGCGTGTTCGAACAGTTCGGCGTCGCGCACGCCGACGAACCCGCCGATGTTGGCGAGGGCGTCCTTCTTCCCGCTCATGACGATGGCGTCCGCGTACGAGAGTTCCTCGCGGGCGATGTCGGCTACGTCCTCGCCCTCGAATTCGGCTTCGCGCTGTTGGACGAAGTAGGCGTTCTCCGCAAACCGGCAGGCGTCGATGACCAGCAGGGCGTCGATTTCGTCGGCCACTTCGCGTGCCTCGCGGATGTTCTCGACGCTCACGGGTTGGCCCGCCATCGAGTTGTTCGTGATAGTGACGAGGACGGCCGGGATGTTGTCGGCACCCACGTCGTCGGCCAGTTCGCGGACCTTGTCGGGGTCGAGGTTCCCTTGGAACGGGTCGTCCGGCGCGACGTCCACGGGGCAATCGACGGGTTTCCCGCCGTTGTTGACGATATGTGCCCGCGTCGTGTCGAAGTGGGTGTTGTTGGGGACGTAATCGCCCTCCGAGACGGTGACGCCGTAGAGGACGTTTTCCGCGCCGCGGCCCTGGTGGGCCGGGACGATGTTCTCGAAGCCCATCACGTCGGAAACGCTCTCCTGCAGGCGTTTGAAACTGTCACTGCCGGCGTAGGCTTCGTCGCCGCGCATCATGGCGGCCCACTGTTCGTCGCTCATCGTTCCGGTTCCGCTGTCGGTCAGCAGGTCGATGAACACGTCCTCGGAGTCCAGATTGAAAACGTTGTAACCGGCTTCTTCGATGTTCGCGACGCGTTCGTCGCGGTCGGGGAGGTGAATCGGTTCGACGACTTTGGCCCGGTAAGCTCGCATATCCGAACAGGAGACGGCCGAGTCCTTAACCCTGCTGAGAAAGCATCGGTGGAAGACGAGCGCTTCCGGGCGTCAGTCCCCGAATCTGCACATCGCTACTACGGATAGTCCATCTGTGTTTTGATGGCTACCTGTGTCCCGTCGTCCGCCAGTTCCGCGACCAGCGACAGACCGAGGTCGATACCCGACGTGACCCCGCCTGCCGTCACGACGTTTCCGTCCCGAACGACGCGCTCTTCCACGACTTCCTCACAGTGTTCGGAAAGGAGGTCGTAGGCGTCCGGGTGTGTGGTCGCGCGTTTTCCCGACAGGAACCCCGCCGCGCCGAGCAACAGCGACCCGGTGCAGACCGAAGCGAGAAGGTCGGCGTCCGTCGTTTTCAGCCACGAGACGAACTCCTCGTCGTTCGCCAGTTCGCGGGCCGCGAACCCGCCCGGAACCACCAGCATGTCGTACCCCCACAATGGTTCGTCGACGGCGTCCGGAACGATTTCGAGTCCCGCGTTCGCCGTGACCGACGCCGTCGGCGCACAGACGTCCCACGACACGTCGTCGCGGAAGTCCATCGTTTTTAGTCGGGTGAGCGGGTCGTAGACGCCCACGAAATCCAGCGCAGTCATGCCGTCGTACGCGACGAACGCGATGTGCATGGCGGTCGTTTCGGTCGCCGACCGCTTGGTCGTTGCCGTGAAAATACAGCGTGGTCGAGTCAGACACAAAATATTTATCGGGAGACTGGTCGGTTTTGATATTGAAAAGTCCTCGCGGCGAACCTTCCTCCACGTTGGAATCGGCACACTCGCAGACTACTCGTAGCGGAGCGCATCGATTGGGTCCACCCGCGCGGCGTTCCACGCCGGATACAGTCCCGTGACAATGCCGACGAGGAGACCGACGCCGATGGCGAGGGGGACGACTTCGTACGCGAAGACGAGCGGCAGGCCGACGTACTGCGTGGCGATATACCCCCCGACGGCACCGAGGGCAACGCCGAAGATGGACCCGACGACGCCGAGCAGGACGGCCTGCATCAAAAACAGCTGGAGCACGTCGCGGTTCTGCGCGCCCACGGCTTTCATGATGCCGATTTCGCGGGTGCGCTCGGTGACGCTCACCAGCATGATGTTGGCGATGCCGATGGCCGCGACGACGAGCGAGATGACCGCGATGCTCGTGATGAACGTCGTCAGCGTCGTGAGCACGTCCTCCAGTCGATTCACGAGGTCCTGGTCGGTTCGCACCCGGATGGCGTACTCGTCGGGGGTGAGTCGGACCGCGTCCGAACTGGAGTGGAGGTAGGCGTTCACCGCCCGCTTGCTCCCCGGAATCGCCGCGTGATTCCTCGCGACGACCGTCAGGAGCGGATAGACGCGTTCGTCTCCGCCCTGCGTCGGACTTTCGACCGTCGAACCGTAGAACGGCCGCGTCGGGACGTACACCTGCGGAAGTCCGCCGCCGCTGTCGAACTGGCCGTTCCCGTTCGAATGGCGCAAAACGCCAGCAACGCGGGCACTAACCGTACTTCCGTCGCTCGTCCTGATTTCGATTCTGTCGCCGACGCGGAGGGTGTCGTCGAACATCGTGGCCGCCGCCGGGTTCACCACGACTTCGCGCGTTCCCTGCCGAAACGACTCGCCGTGAGCGAACGTTCGGGTTCGAAACTGTGCCGGCGTCGTCGCCACGATTTCGTTCTGGCTCACCGTCTGACCGGCGTGAGAGAGCGCGATGACGGGGAGAACTCCCCTCGGTACCACCGCCGCCACGCCGTCGATGTGGCGGAGTCGGGTTACGTCGTGAGCGGTGAACACGGGTTGGGCACCGAATCCTGCTTGCCCACCGGGCGGGCCGGCCCAGACGTACATGTTCGGGGCGTGGCCGCCGGTGAACTCGTGAAGGATATCGACCCTGAGGCTGGTGCCGAGGGTGACGAGCGTGATGACGGCGGCGATGCCGATGACGACGCCGAACGCGGAAAGCGAGGACCGAACACGATGGCTTCGAATCGCCCTGAGGCTCATTCGAAGCGTTTCTCGGAACTCCATCTCCTTCGCTACCGCGCCCCTTCGACCCGCCGCTGGGAGTCGATTTCCTCCACCCGTTCGACGGTGCCGTCGAGGATGTGAACGACGCGTTCGGCGTGTTCCGCGATGTGGCGCTCGTGTGTCACCATCAGCACGGTGTTACCCTCGTCGTTGAGTTCCTCGAAGAGGGCCATTATCTGCTGGCCCGTCTCGCTGTCGAGGTTGCCGGTCGGTTCGTCGGCGAGGATGATGGCCGGGTCGTTCGCCAGCGCGCGGGCGATGGCCACCCGCTGGCGCTGGCCGCCCGACAGTTCGTTCGGTCGATGGGCCTCACGACCACGGAGGCCGACGCGGTACAGCAAATCGTCGGCGCGCTCCCGCCGGTCGGTTCGTGAGATTCCGCGAAAGACGAGCGGAAGCGCGACGTTCTCGCGGGCGGTGAGCCGCGGCATCAGGTTGAACGTCTGGAAAACGAAGCCGATCTCCTCCCCGCGAACCGTCGTCCGCTCCGCATCGGACAGGTCGGTGACATCACGGCCGTTGACGTGAATCGTCCCTTCGGTCGGCGTGTCGAGACAGCCGATGAGGTTGAGGAGGGTGCTCTTTCCCGACCCACTCGGCCCCATCACCGCCGTGTACGAACCCCGCGGAATCGACAGGTTTACCCCGTCGAGTGCGTGAACTGGCTCTCCGAGGAAGTACGTTTTTCGAACGTCAGTCAGCGTCACCGCATCTCTCGACCCCTCGTCGGAACCCGTCGCCGAGTGGCTGGCGGACATAGTACACGTTACCATCCCGACAGTCTAAACCCTACTCCATAGCACCGAAATCGAGGGACGGAAAAATAACGCCGGGTCGGGGTTACACTCATCCGTAAGGGTTCAGAACGTGGTTGTTCTTCTTCGGAGGAACGTTCGTCCCGGTGTGTCTCCCGGCAGAGTTTGGGGAACACCCCCACCTACTTGCCCTCCGAAACCGAGACGGAAATCATGGAAATCGACGGGGAACGACTGCGAGAAGATATCGAGGCGAACGCCGAATTCGGCGCGCTCGACGGCGCGGAACACGGCCGAACCGTCCTCACGGGAACGGAGGCGAACCGACAGGCGCGGGAGTACTTCGAGGAGCGACTGGAGGACGCCGGATTGGACGTTCGCGTGGACGCGGTCGGGAACATCACGGGACGGTGGACGCCCGAGAGCGCCGACCCGAATGCGGGTGCGGTCGCGGCCGGAAGCCACCTCGATTCGGTGCCGGAAGGTGGAATCTTCGACGGTCCGCTCGGCGTGTATTCGGCGCTGGAAGCGGTTCGAGCGATGCAGGATTCGGGGGTCGAACCGACCCGTCCGGTGGACGTCGTCTCGTTCACCGAGGAGGAAGGCCAGCGGTTCGCCAGCGGCCTGCTCGGGTCGTCGGTGGCCGTCGGCGAGCGGTCGGTCGAGGAGGCGTTGGCGCTGACCGACGGTCGAACGACGCTGGCCGACGCGCTGGATTCGATGGGGTTCCGGGGTGAGGGACGACTCGACGCGAGCGAGTGGGACTCGTGGTTGGAACTGCACGTCGAACAGAGCCGACGCCTCGAACAGGCCGACGTTCCGGTCGGCGTCATCACGACGATTACAGGAATCACACACTGCGACGTGGAAGTTCGGGGAGAGGCAAACCACGCCGGAGCGACTCCCATGTCGGAGCGAACCGACGCGCTGGTCACAGCGAGCGAGTTCGTTCGGGACGTGGAGCGCGCTGCCAACGACGTGAGCGAGACGGCCGTCGGCACTGTCGGCAAACTCGACGTCCGGCCGAATGCGACGAACGTCGTCCCCGGAACGGTGACGATGGGCGTCGATATCCGCGACGTGAGCTACGACGCGATGAACGAACTCGTCTCGCGGGCCGAGGAGTCACTGTGCATCCTCGAATCGGAGCGGGGGGTCGAAACGACCCTATCCCGTGGTTTCGACCTCGAACCGACCGACATGGGAGCGCGCCCTCGGCGGGCGGTTCACGAGGCGGGTGAAAATGCGGGTATCGAAACGCTCGACCTCCACTCGGGGGCGGCCCACGACACGATGCACGTCGCGAACGTGACGGACGCCGCGATGCTGTTCGCGCCGTCGCGCGACGGGATTTCACACAATCCCGCCGAGTGGACCGAGTGGGAGGACTGTGCCACTGCGACGCAGGTGCTCGCCGGCGGGCTTGCCTCGTTGGCCGGTCGTCAGTCCTGATACCGCGCCACGTCTTGGCCGGTCAGTCTGCGAAGTTGGTCCTCGCTGAGACCCTCCGCGTTACCGTCCATCTCGTCCAACCCGACGCCGCTGGTGACGATGGCGCGGAACGCGACTTCGAGCGGGATATCGATATCGACGAGGTCGGCTTTGGGGACGTTGACGACGAACCCACCCATCACCGGGTTGGGAGCCATCGGCAGGAACACGGTGGTCATCTCCGGTTCATCGACCGCATCCGTGATTTCCTTGGGGGTCTCGGCGGTGACGAACGCGAACGTGTAGGTGTCGTCGGTCGGGAATTCGAGCAGTTTCACGTCGCGGAAGTGGTCCTCGTCGCTCTCTATCATCGCGTCGCCCATCCGCCGAAAGCTCCGATAGACGGTTCCGAGTCCCGGAACCTGGCTGATAGCGTAATCGAAGTTATCGATGGCGCTTTGTCCGACTGGCGAGTGTGCGATGAACCCGATGAGGAGAATCAACGCGACGACCGCCGCGATGACGATTCCGCCGAGAACGAACACCGACGTGAAGGGCACGAGCGGGAGAAGCGGGGCGACGAGATTCCGTATGAATTTGAGCAAAACGACGACGACATATAGAGTTATGAGAAGGGGAACGACGACGGTGACACCCGTGAGCGCCGTCTCCCGTAGTTTATCGATTAGCGACAAGTCATCCGAAGTAGCCATTGTACAGCACACTCGACTGGATGATAAAGAGCGTACTGGCTGACTATTCCAGCACGGACAGTTCAGTACCCGCCAGCAGAGTAATCCTTTGGAAGCCCCTAGCTCTACGTCCATGAGTACAATCGCCATCGTGCGACTTCCGGCATCGGGATTCGCACTGGAGGCGACGCTCGAACGGGTTCCGGGCGTTTCATTCGAAGTCGAACGAGTCGTCGCGCCGGAAGCCGAGCGAGTGATGCCCTATGTCTGGGCGGCAGCCGACCCGGACCAGTTCGAACCCCTCCAATCCGCGCTCGATGATGACCCGACTGTCGACGACGTCGAACTGCTCGCGGATCTGGACGAGGAGTGGCTGTTCCGGATGACGTGGGTCGGTAAAACCACGTTCGTCATCCACATCCTCGTCGAACAGAGAGGAACGATAATCGATGCGGCCGGGTCGGGCGACGAGTGGAAACTACGCATTCTGTTCCCGACTCGCGACGCGCTCGGTGCGACCTACGAGTACTGCGAGGAACACGACATCCCGCTCGAAGTCGAACAGATTTACCGACTGGACGAATCCCCGCGTCGGGGGCAGTACGGGCTCACCAAAGGCCAGTACGACACCCTCGTCGCCGCGTTGGAGGAAGGCTACTACGACATCCCACGGACGATTTCGGGCGAGGAACTCGCCGCCGACCTCGGAATCTCCCATCAGGCTCTCTCCGAACGGCTCCGCCGTGCGTACACGAACTTGATTTCGAACGCGCTCGTCATCGGGGAAGGCGAACTGGAATAACTCGACTCGATACTCGGGACGGATACCGATGAGGACGAACCCACACATATCCTCAATAGAATATAACGATTATCCAAATATATGCGGAAATGGCCGGTGAACGTGGGTTTAATTCTGTCGTCGGAAGATAATCGTTCGATGGATTACGAGACGGGAACCGATGCGAGGAGCAGTCGATGAGTGCGATATCCGCGTTCACCTCCGCAATCCTCCCCATCATCGCCATCGCCGGCGTCGGATACGTCATCGGATGGCGAACCGGGGTGTCTGTCGGGGCGCTCAATACGGTCGCGCTGAACTTCTTCCTCCCGGCGCTCGTCTTCCACGGAATCCTCACCACCGATTTGAGCGGCAAGACGGTGCTCAACCTCGGTCTCGCCGTGTTCGCGTACACGCTCGTCATGATGGGCGTCGCGTATCTCAGCGGGCGCACGCTGGACCTACCGGATGCCGCCCTGCCCAGCGTCGTTCTGGCGAGCGCGTTCCCGAACTCCGGGTTCGTCGGCATCCCGCTCACCGAGTTCGTCTTCGGGGATATCGGCCGAACCACGGCGACGCTCTTTCTGACGATACAGAGCATCATCCTCTACACGCTCGGCGTCTACGTCGTCTCAGCGAGTAGCGACGACACCGCGGGCGTGCGAAGCGCGCTTCGGGAAGTGTTCAGACTGCCGCTCGTCTACGCCGTCGTCCTCGCGGCGCTCGTCCGCCTAGTGGGATTGGTCCCGCCCGTGGACGGAACGCTCATGACGACCCTCGACAGCGTCGGGTCGGCGTCCGTCCCGTTGATGCTCACCGTCGTCGGCATCCAACTGGCCGAAGTGGACCTCGGGGGACTGCACCGAATCGCGCTCCCGGCGGCGCTCAAACTCGTGGTTGCACCGGTTCTCGGCGCGGGAATCGCGCTCGTCATCGGCTTCACACAACCGCATGTGGGCAACATCTTCGTCCTCGAATGTGCGACGCCCGCCGCCGTCACCCCGCTCGCGCTCACCATCGCCTACGGCAACCCCGACGAGGAATCGCTCTCGACGGCCGAGTACATGAGCACCGTCATCTTCGTCACGACGGTGCTCAGCGTCGTCGTGCTGACCGCGCTCGTGGTCGCCATTCGGGGCGGCTATCTGTTCTGAGATTTCTCGGTGTTTTCAGTACGTTTTCGAGAGCCCATCACGCTGGAAACTGTTCATCGTGTAATCGACCAGTCCGACCATCTCACGGACGGTGATGAAATTCGTGGACTCGTTGGAGCCTTCGGGAAGATAATACCGAACGTCGCCGTCGCGGTATTCGGCGACGATGGCCTTGTGAATACGTGGATGGACGTCCAACAGTTCGCATCGGATATCGTCGAGGTCCGGGTTCGACGCATCGTACTTGTTCGCCAGAATCGCGGTCCGTATCTCGTTCAGCAGTTGCCGCTCGATTTTCCCGGGACGGAAGGAGACGGGGAGTGCGAAATCGTTGGCGGCGAACACGATGAGGTAGCCGTCGAGCGAATCACTCAGTCGGCGAACCGTTTCCGTAACTTCGTCGGGGTCGAATCGTTCGTCCCGATGGGCATCACGCCGGAGGCGAGTGATTTCCGCGCGGAGGGCACGATACTTTTCGTTGCGATCGGTCAACGCGTCGTACTCATCACCAAAATCGGATATGAATACAGCAGGGTCCGTCGCGTTCATAAATATGGTCGTCAGGGGGACCGTTATGTGCCCGGCTCGTCCGTCGTATCGGCCGGAGAGTTGTCGTGATTTCCGCCGCCGTTTTCATTTTCGGAACCGTCCATCCCCTTGCCGAGCAGGTTCGGAAACACCACCCAGAGGAACTGCACGGCGACGACCATGATGAACGGGCCGAGGAAGATGCCGTACCACCCGAAAGCCGGCGGGCCGAGGAGGTAGGCGAACACGATGAGGCTCGTCGGAAACAGTCGTCCCGAGAGAACCGGCCGCACGTAGGTTCGGATGACGTTGTCGAACGCGATTTCCATGACGACGAGGAACAGCACCGGAAACCAGAGCCGAACGGGGTCGGTTTCGAGCGCGACGATGGCGAGGTAAGTCACGACGAAAAAGTAGACGATGGAGCGCCCGACGAGCGGGATTATGGTGGCGAGGCCGGTCGCAATCGCCACGAGCATGGTCTGCGGAATCGCCATCCCCGGCGGCGCGAGGAGATTGAGCAGGTTGTAGATGACCGCAGAGAGAATGATGATGACGAAGATGGTGAGCGTGTAGCCGAAGAAGACGGAGTTCAGCCCCCGGTCTACTTCCTGCAAGTATCGATACGTGCTCGTGTCCTCGTCAGCGACCGTCCGCCGGAACCACCCCGTAATCCGGTCCTCGTCGCGCACGAGGAAGAAGACGAAGATGAGCGTGACGAACAGGTTGTACGATTGGGCCGCGAACGTCCCCACGAATCCCCGCATACGAAGGAGAAACAAACGAATCGATGGGTTTCGAAGCAGTTCTGAGGCCGAGTCGTACAACCCCTCGGGCGTCGTCGGAATCGTCCCGAAGTCGAACCCCGGAAAGAGGGTTCGAACCAGTCGTTCGACATCGGCGGCGCGAACGGCCGAAAGCTGTCCGAACGCGACCACGGCGATGGCGACGAGCAGCGCGATGAACGGCAGGATGATGACCGCCAGCGTGAGCAGCGTGGCGATTCCCGACGGCACTCCCTTCTCCTGCAACCATCTGGAAATCGGGCGGGCGACGTAGTACAGAAAGAGGCCGAACACGAACCAGCCCAGATACGTATCGAGCGACGTGACGAGCACGATGGCCAGCGCGGCGGCGAACACCCACCAGCCGAGTTCGCTGGTATCGTACCCGTCGTCGCTCCCGAATTTCATGGCATCCCCGGATGGGAACGAGATACGTCAGGAAGCGTGATAGTTCCGTGGGGTTAGTCGGACTGGTCGTGGGTGGACAGCAGGGGGACCAGCAAACTACCGGACACGGCGATTAAACCGATAAGCAGGCCGAGGAAACCCAATAACTCGGAATTGCTGCCGGGATTCTCGTGCTGAAGAATGAGAGAGATGTGGACTAGTACGAGCAGAATGGCAAACAGGAGGGCATCGGTTGTTCGACTCATACTTTTTCGTTCCGGACGTGTCGAATAATTGTTTCGAACTGCCGATACAAAACCGATTATCACTGTTCCCGTTGCCAGTCGTCGATGACCGTCACGACGCGCTCGTTGAGCGGCACGTCGCCGAACGATTTCTCCGAATCGGTGTCGGCGAGCACGTCCCGGACCGCACCGTCGGCCTCGGCGAGTCGGAAGTCGATATTGCGCTTTGCAAGGTCGTCGGCCAGCGACACGAGCGTGTCGGCGGCGGTGAGGTCGATGGTCGGCGACGAGCGCATGTCGAAGACGACGAGCGAGACGGGCGATTTTCGACCATCCACCTCGTCCAAAACCTCCTGTCGAATCGTCGGCGCGTTGGCGAAGAACAACTCGGCGTCCACGCGGTAGACCAGCACACCAGGAACGCGCTCGTTCTCCGGATGGCGTGACAGGTCGCTGAACTCGTCCGAGTTTGGAACCCGTCCCAGTGTGGCCGTGTTCGGGTAGGTGGCTCGTCCGACGACCACGAGGAGGGAGACGAGCACGCCGACGAAGACGCCGTCCAGCATGCCGAAGACGAGCACGCCGAGGAACGCGGAGGCTGCCGTGGCGAACTCCAGTTTGTCGACGCGGTAGACGCGGCGGAGTTCCGGCACGTCGATGAGTCCCGAGACGGCGACGATGACGACGGCGGCCAGCACCGCCTCGGGAAGCGTCGTGAACAGGTCGGTGAGAACGAGGAGGACGAGCGCGAGGGCGACCGCCGCGACGGCGCTCGTGAGCTGTGTTTTCCCGCCGATTTCGTCGTTGAGAGCGCTTCGGGACATGCTCCCGCCGACGACGAAACCGTTGCCGAGACCCGCCAGGAGGTTCGTGAGACCGTCCGCGAGGAGTTCCTGATTCGCGTCCACTGAATCGTCGTGTCGCCGGGCGAACGTCTCGACGGCGCTCATCCCCTCGACGTAGGAGAGCAGGAAGAGTGCGAGCGCGACGGGCAGGAGGTCGGGAAGGGTTCCCGTCGTCGGCGTCGGAATCGAGAGCGGCGGCAAGCCGCTCGGAATCTTCCCGACGACCATGACGCCCCGACTCTGGAGGTTCGTTACGGCGACCAAACCGGTGGCGAGGAGCACGACGAGGAGCGCGGAGGGAAGCCGCCTCGCATAGCGTTCGCCGAGGACGAGCAGGACGATTGCGGCGAGTCCGACCGCGAGCGTCGGCAGATTCGTCGCTCCGAGGTGGCCGATGACGAACCCGAGTCGGTCGAAGAAGGTGCCGCTGGCCCGCGGAATGCCGAACAGTTTGTCGAGTTGGGTCGCCGTGATGTACAGCGCCGCGCCCGCCGAAAAGCCGGTCAGGACGGATTCGGAGATGAAGTTCACCACGAAGCCCAACCGGAGGAGCCACGCGACGACAGAAACGAAACCGACGAGCAGTGTCGTGAGGGAAACGAGCGTGGCGTATGCCGTCGGAGAACCGCCGACAGCGGCCACAGAACCGACGCCCGACGCGACGAGGATGGCGAGCGCGGACGTCGGGCCGTAGATGACCTGTTTCGACGTGCCGACGAACACGTAGGCGACCAGTGCGAGCAGGCTCGCGTACAGGCCGGTTTCGGGCGGAAGGCCGGCCAACGAGGCGTAGGCCATCCCTTCGGGTAGGACGGCGGCGGCGACCGTGATGCCCGCGAACAGATCGGGACGGAGCCACGACCGTTCGTATCGGGGAAGCCAGCGGACGATGGGAAGGACGGATTCGACGAGTCTGTCCCTCCTACTTTCCCCCTTCCCGTCCGCTCCGTCCTTTCCGCTTCCGCTTTGGCGCGAGGATTCCGATACCATCCGTCTCTCTCACCCGCTCACGACGGACTCCGTTCCGGTCCTTCCGTCGCCTGCCGATACTTGTGCCGATAGGTGGTGATTTTGCGGTAGAGAATCACGAGGAAGATGCCGTCGTAGACGACCACGAAGGCGATGAACGTCAACCCGGTCAGCGGGAGATACGTCACCAGCGTGTCATACGTCGCGTGGATGAGCACGGCGATGAGCAGGCCTTTCACGATGATTGGGCCGCGGTTCTCCGGATTCCCCTTCGCCAATCCGAGGTAGTAGCCCGCGAACGACGCGTATATGACGTGGCCGGGTCCGACGAACGACCGCTGTGCGGCGGTGCCGACCACGACGCTGGCGAGTTGTGACATCGGAAGCTTACCCGCCGTGAACAGCGCGTTCGTGATGTACGTGAAGTTCTCGATGGTCGCGAAGCCGAGACCGGCGAACGCGCCGAACACCGCGCCGTCGATGGCGGCGGTGAGGTACTCCGTTCGATAAGCGTACAATCGCGAGGCAAGCCACTTCGAGGTTTCCTCGACGGGACCGACTTCCAGGAAGAAGAATGCGACCGTTCCGACGACGGGAATCAGTTGGAAGACCGGTTGGAGTGCCGTGTTGAGCAGGGACGCGAATCCCGCGAACAGCACGCCCAACAGGAACGTCACCGCGAGTGGCGCGAGCGGTTCCCGCTGCACGTCGTCGCCGTACCAAATGAGCGCCGCGAGGATGAACGCCGGAATCACCGACAGGAACGTCAACACTCCCAACGCTGGCTGTACGAACAGGACGAACCCGGTGGCTGCCAGTTGCGCGACGAACAGCAGTACCGCGAGTGCGACGAACACCCGTTGCCAATTGCTCGTGAGTCCCCGATAGATGGCGACCGACGCCCAGTCGAGTCGCGACCGTTCCTCCCACGTCGTCACGTCGTACAGGTCTTCCTCCTCAAGCGATGTTTCTATCCGCTCGTCCTGACTCCCACCCATAACCCGTTAACGACCCGACATGCCATAATCGTTGTTGGCCAGCATATCGGTTCGGAATCCCGATCCCATTCCCGCGTCGTTCGCCGACGTATTGACGAGACAGAACTTTAGCCGCCGCGAGCGTCTGTACACTCCGACGGAAAACGGGCTTCAGGGGGATGGGGATCGATGAGGGGTGCAACGTGGAACAGGGGAGAGGCGGGCAGAACATGAACGGTGAAAGCCGTGGCTGAGACGGGAACGGAAACGGAGGGTGCGGTTTCGGTCTGGCAACCGTTGGGCGAACCGGTCTTTCGCGCGATGTGGACGGCGGCGCTGGTGTCGAACGTCGGGACGTGGATGCAGAACGTCGGCGCGGCGTGGTTGATGACCTCGCTGACCACCTCGGCCCTCCTAGTCGCGCTGGTGCAGACGGCGACGACGCTTCCGGTCGTCCTCGTGTCGCTTCCGGCGGGTGCCATCGGCGACATCGTGGATAGACGCTGGCTTCTGCTGGTGGTCCAAGCGTGGATGTTGGTCAGCGCCGTGATACTGAGCGGACTGACCGCCATTGGCGCGACGACGCCGTGGATACTGCTGTTGCTCACGTTTTCGCTCGGTTTCGGGACGGCGTTCCTGAACCCGACGTGGCAGGCTATTCAGCCGGATTTAGTGCCGCGAAAGGAACTTCCGGCGGCGATTTCGCTGGGTGCTGTGGGGTTCAACATCGCCCGCGCGGTCGGCCCGGCGGTCGGCGGCCTCATCCTCGCGGCGACCGGCGCGGCGACGGTGTTCTTCCTCAACGCGGTGTCGTTCGTCGCCGTCCTCGTCGTCGTGTATCGCTGGCGGCGCGAGCCAACGACCTCGGAACTGCCGCCGGAGCGCCTGTCGGAGTCGATATATCGAGGCGTTCGGTTCGTCCGAAACGACCCCGATTTGCGGTCGGTGCTGGCGCGGACGATAACGTTCATCGCCTTCGCCAGCGCGATTTGGGCGCTGTTACCCCTGCTCGTTCGCAACCAACTCCACCTCGGTGCGGGGGGTTACGGCATCGTTCTCGGCGTGACGGGACTCGGGTCTGCGGCCGGAATCACCGTCCTCGAACGGGCGCGAAAACGGTTCACCACGAACCAGGTCGTCCTCGGGGCATCCGTCCTGTTCGGTCTCACGCTGGTTGTTCTGGGGGTAACCCACGTCGTCGCCGTCGCGCTGGTCGCCGTCGGCCTCGGCGGTCTCGCGTGGATTTCCGTGCTGTCAAGCCTGAATACGGCGGTGCAGACGCTCTCGCCGGAGTGGGTCCGTGCCCGAACGCTATCGGTGTACATGCTGTTCTTCCTCGGCGGGATGGCGCTCAGCAGTCTCGGGTGGGGCGTCGTCGCCGACCATCTCGGCACGCCGACCACGTTCGTCGTCGCCGGCGTCGGGTTGATAGTCGGACTCGTCGGGGCAGTTCGATGGCGGTTCCCCGAGACGGACGACCTCGATTTGCGGCCCTCGGCGGATTGGTCCAATCCGCAAACCGAGTTTGAACCTGCCCCCGACACCGGCCCGGTGCTCGTCAGCGTGGAGTATCGAATCGACCCGGCAACAGCGAACGACTTTTTGGCAGCCATGGAGGAGTTGGGGGGCGTGCGGCGGCGAAACGGCGCGCGATACTGGGACGTGTTCCGCGACACGACGACAGCGGACCGCTACCTCGAAGTGTACGTCACGGGGACGTGGATGGCCCACCTCCGAGAACACGAGCGCGTGTCGATGGCCGACCGCGAAATTCAGGAGCGGGCGGTGTCCTTCCACGTTGGCGACGAACCGCCCACCGTCTCGCATTTCATCTCCGGAATGGACGAGTACTGACCCCCGAACCCGCGACGACTCTCGGATTTTATCACGGTCGGTGCCGAAGCGGTTGGTATGTACGTTGCAGACGAGCGGCCCTCCCTTCGAGTGAGAGTGAGGATGATACCGCATGGATGAGAACGACGCCCGTCCCGACCTCCGAAAAACCCTGACCGAGCAGTTCGGCGAGGGAAGCCGAAAAATCGTTCGAGCGTCCGCCCCCGGTCGGGTGAACCTCATCGGCGGACACACGGACTACAACGACGGCTTCGTTCTCCCCGTGGCAATCGACCGGCGGACCGAAGTTCTCGTCCGACCGCGCGACGACCGCACCGTTCGGGCGTACTCAGCGAACTTCGACGAGGTTCGCGAGTTTTCCCTCGATTCGTCGCCGACCGAGGAATCGTCGTGGCTCGGCTACATCGAAGGCGTCGCCCGGGAACTCACGGACGGAGCGTCGAACGTCGCGGGATTCGACCTCGTCGTGGACGGCGACGTTCCGATGGGTGGCGGTCTGTCCTCCTCGGCGTCGCTCGAACTGGCGACCGCGACCGCGCTGAACGAGGCGTGGGACCTCGACCGCTCCGCGACGGAACTCGCGGACCTCGGCTGGCGGGTCGAGCGGGAGTTCGTCGGCGTCGAGTGTGGCATCATGGACCAGTTCGTCGTGGCGCTCGGGGAGCGGGACCACGCGCTGTTTCTCGACTGCCGAACGCGGGAGTACGACCGATATCCGTTCGACGGCGACGTTCGCGTCGTCGTGACGAACACGAACGTCGAACACGAGTTGGTCGATTCGGCGTACAACGAGCGCGTCGCCCAGTGTGCTGAAGGCGTCGAACTGCTTTCCGAGGCTCTGTCAGACAACGTGGCCGCACTGCGTGACGTGTCGGTCAGCGAGTTCGATGAAGTCAAAGACGAACTGCCGGAAACGGTACGGGACCGATGTGAACACATCATTTACGAAAACGAGCGCGTTCGCGAGGCCGCGCGGTCACTCGAAGCCGGCGAATTGGGGCGCGTCGGCGAGTTGATGAACGACTCCCACCGAAGCCTCCGCGACCTGTACGAGGTCAGTTGCCCGGAACTGGATTTCGTGGTCGAAACGGCAGAGGACACCGACGCCGAACTGGGGTCCCGGATGACGGGGGCCGGATTCGGCGGCTGTGTCGTGAGCCTCGTCAGGGCGGATTCGGTCGAATCGTTCGCGGAAACCGTCCGGGAGGCGTATCTCGACGAAACCGGCATCGACCCCAATACGTTCCCGTGCGCCGTCGCCGGCGGCGCACGGGTCGAAAAACGACGGTCGAACTGACCGACACGGCATCGAAACGACGGGGCGGTAGAGGGCAGGCGGTGGTGGAAGGAGAGCAGACGGCGGGGAAAGTGGGGCGGGCGGCGAAGCTTCGCCGCCCGCCAGCGAACCGACGACCCGTACCCATGAAGATTCGGAACGCACGCCCACGAGAATTATCCTTCCGGCGGGTGTACTTCGGTGCATGACGGATATCCTTCCGGACGAGACGAAACGATTCGTGCGTGCGGCAATCGCCGAACCCGACGAAACCCTCCGAGCGATGGAGGAGCGCGGCGAGGACTTCCCGACCGTCGGTCGGGAAGTCGGACAGTTCCTCCGACTGCTCGCGTACGCCGTGGACGCCGAGCGAATCTTCGAGTTCGGGTCGGGATTCGGCTACTCGGCCTACTGGTTCGCCGAGGCACTTTCCGAAGATGGTGAAATCGTCCTCACGGAGTTCGACGAGGACGAACTCGACGAGGCCCGTGAATATCTCGAACGGGGCGGATTCGCCGAGCGTGCGGTCTTCGAAAACGGCGACGCGAACGAAATCGTTGACCGCCACGACGGTCCCTTCGACGTGGTGCTCATCGACCACAACAAGGACGGCTACCCCGAGGCGTGGGAAGCGATTCGGGAAAAAGTCGCACCCGGCGGCGTCGTCATCGCCGACAACGCGATGGTCGCCGGGGGACAGGATTTCGACGCGATTCTCGACGCCATCGAAGGCGGCGACCCGGAGATGAACGAGAACACCCGCGGTATCGCGGAGTATCTGCTGGCGGTGCGCGACGACCCCGACTTCGAGACGAGCGTGGTTCCGCTGGGCGAGGGAATCGCGGTGAGTTACCGTCGGAACAAGTGAAAATCAGAAGAGCCCGAGCGCGAAACCGGTGGCGACGAGCGTCGCGCCGAGCGCGAGTTTGAGTCGGGACGGTTCGACGCGATGGGCGACTCGCCAGCCGACGACGACGCCGGCGAGTTCGGGGACGCCGACGGCGACGGCCAACGGAACCGAGACGGCACCCTGCGTGACGTAAGTCATCGCGGCGAACGCGGAGAGGAACACCGACTGTACCTGTGCGGCCGCCAGCGCGTCGAGCATCGGGACGCCCAACACGATGAGGACGGGAACGGCGATGACCGGGCCGCCGACGCCGAGCAGTCCGCCCAAGACGCCGATACCGAGCCCGATTCCGCCGAAAACCGCGACACCGACCGCCGAGTGGACGTCGAACGACCACTTCGAGCCGAGGCCACGGCGCTCCCGATAGACGATGCTGATACCGACGAGCGCGGTGAACGCCGTCAACATGGTGCCGAAGACGCTGCTGGGAAGGACCGTGTTGGCGAACGCCCCGATGACAGCGCCGACGACGCTCGGAACCGTCACAAGGGCCGCGAGCCGTCGTCCCGACCCGGACCCCAGTTCACCGGAGCGAGCGTACGCGAGCGTTCCCAGAATCCCCGTGAACACGAAGGTCGTCATCGCCGTTCCGGCGACGACCGACGACGAGACGTCGGTGAGCGCGAACAGGGCGACCGTGATGAAAACCCCGCCCGGACCGACGGCGGTAATTCCGATGCCCGAGAGGAACGCGATGACCACGAGCAGTAACAGCGTCGTTGGTTCGGGAAGCATTCTTCGGCGTTAGAGTCCCCCGGAGGTCAGTGCGTCGAGGAAGCCGGGAAGCGAGGTCACGGCGAGATAAATCGACAGGAGCACGAGCAGCACGTTCACCCCGGACATCACGATACTGTTCCGGTGCTCGCCCATCGTTTTCCGGTCGTTGACCGCCCAGAACAGCACGATGGCCGTGATGGGAAGGCCGACGATGGCGTTGTACGCCGGGAACAGGAGTATCATGTCGATGATGCTCAGTCCGGCGAACTGGTGAACGAGCGGTGAGAGGCTACCGAGGCCGACGCCGACGGCGTAGATTATCTTGAACTCACGGCTCGCGCTGTCGCCAACCTTGCCGCGCGCGTTCTGGAAGAGGTACGCCGGCGTCCACATGATCGGGATGATGCTGTTGAACGCGGCGGCGACGGTTCCGATGAGGAAGACGGCCATCGCCCACTGTCCGAACACGTCGGCCAGCGCCCGACCCGGCGTGATGAACGTATCGAGTTGGGTGTATCCAGCGGGTCGCAGTACCGCCGCCGCGACGACGACGATGGCCGCCGTCGTCAGTCCGCCGACGAGGTAGCCGATGCCGAGGTCACGGCGCATCTCCGACACGTGTTCCTTGTTGACCCATCCCTTCTCCGAGACGAGGTTCGATTCGAGGAAGAAGTTCGGCCACAGCGCCGTCGTCCCGATGATGGCCGCGGCAAGCGTCAGTGCACCACCGGCCGGAAGCTTCGGGATGAACCCACCCGCGATGTGAGCGACTGACGGGGTACTCACGCCTGCGACGGCCATGTAGACGACGAGCAGGATGAGCATCATCGCGGTCATGATTCGCTCGACGCCGTCGTAGTTCAGCACGCCGACGAGGATGGCGAGCACTCCGGTCACCAGCGCGAGGGGTTGCCAGCCGATGGCACCGCCGAGGAGAATCGAGACGGCTTTCCCGACGGCCGCGGTGAGTTCGAGCGTCCACGCCACACAGCCAACCGAGAGGAGTGCTGCCAGCACCGTCGCGCCGGTCGAGCCGATTTTTCGGCGCACGAAGGCCATCAGCGGTTCGCCGAAAATCCCGAGTCGGGCGCTCATGTCCTGTGCCATGAATCCGAGGAACACCGCGCCTACGACTGCCCAGAGAAGACCGTAGCCGTACCGAACACCTGCGGAGCTGGCGATGAACACCGACCCCGACCCGAAGTAGCTCGCGACCATCACGAACCCGAGTCCGTATTTCTGGAAGAAACCGCTCGTCGCATCGCGGAACCGGTCCGCATACTGCGTCATCTTCGATCCACTACCGTTCTTCGTTGCCATTCTGTCAGTACCGTCGGGCGTCAGCCGTTATTTCTCCGGGGCTGTGTGTGCAAGGGATATTTACGTCAAAAACCGGACTTATAGTCATTCTGGTTATAAAAATATAATATCCAACCGTCACGAAATCGAGAGGTGCGGTAGCTTACACGAGTCTGCCGAGTACGTCGAAGGCGAAGAACGCGAACGCGACCGTGGCGATACCGGCGAGGGCGAGCAAGAACCGCGGCGCGGGTTCGGTAGCCCCTCTCGCACCGTCGATGTTCCGATACGCCAGTACGCTGGCAAGCAGTGTGAACCCACCCAAGCCGAGTCCGCTGGTCGTTTGGGCCGTCAGGCCGTTCGAGAGCGCCGTCGCGCCGTTGTCGAGGACGAACATCAACCCCATCAGGACGAAGTTGTAGGCGAACACGTCGGCGCGACGAATCGTGACGGAAGGAAGGCGGGAGGCGGCGGCACTCGAACTCATCGTTCCCCCTTCGTGGGACAGAACTGTTAATTTGGCGGTGAAATCGGAAGAAATTCCGCGTCGGGCGGTCGGTCAGGGGGAGTTCTCCGGGTTCGAATCCCGATCCCAGTTGAATATCTATCCGGAAATCTATCCGGAAAGCTATTCGGAAATCCAGTAGAGTGAAGCGGGTCGAACGGAAAAAACGAAGAGAACCGGGCGGTTGCGTTCGCTGCTATCGAGTCGGTCAGTCCCGCCGACTGCCCGGTTGGGGGTCCACGTGTGGTTTCGCCATCAGGTCCGCAAAGCGGGCGTTATCCATCCAGTCGAGCAGTCGAACGAGTTGGTCGGTCGCCGCCTCGAACAGTTCCGCCCCTTTTTCCGGCGTTGCGTCGGTTTGGTCGCCGAAGACGCCGTTTTCGCTGTTGTCGATGGCGTCGTAGAAGTTCCGCGCGCCGTGAACCGTCAGGTTCCCGGCCGAGATATCGACCAATCCGCCGTCACGGGCCTCCGCCAGTCGGTCCTCGTGCACGAGTTCCGGCGCGATGTGCATGATCATCGCCGTCTCCTTCGGACCGCCGTGGGGGCCGTTGTGCTCGAAGATACTGCTGACGAGGTCCGGTATCGATTCGTCCCACATCCACTCGACGGCGAAGGCGACTTCGTCCTGCCGCAGTCGCCGCCCGACTTCGCGCAAGTGCTCCATGTTGCCGCCGTGGGCGTTGACGTAGACGATGCGGTCGATGCCGTGGTAGGTGAGGTTGCGCGAAAAGCTCTCGACGTAATCGCGGAACTGCGGCGGGTCCACCGACATCGTCCCGTGGAACTGCATGTGATGCGTGCTGACGCCGATGTTTATCGTCGGCGTGCAGAGGTAGCCCGCCCGGTCGGCCGCTTCGCGGGCCAACGCCTGGGCAATGAGGTGGTCGGTGGCGAGCGGAAGATGCGGGCCGTGCTGTTCGGTCGAACCCAACGGGACGACGGCGACGGACTCCTTCGCGACGTAATCCCCGAGGTCGGGCCACGCTTGGTCGGCGAGGTACATGCACGAAGGAGGGTGCCGAAGGGGCATAAATTTCAGCACGCCGGAAAACGATTCTGTCAAGACAGACAGCGACCGGCGAGCGAGAATTCACAGGACTCGAACGCGTAGACGGTGTCGGAGTTGAAAGTCGCGACGGATGGCATGAATTTTCGTATTACTTACAGTCGTTTCGTCATGCGGTGGCGTTTCGTCACGTAGTCGTCGCGTCGATAGAGCGACTGGGCGACGTGATTTTCTGCGTGAACGTCGAGCGAGATGAACTCACAGTCCTGCCGTCGCGCCCACGATTCGGCCCGCGAGAGGAGGGCGCTGGCGATTCCGTGCCGTCGATACTGTTCGCGGACGAACAGGCCGTCGATGTAGCCGCGTGGGCCGCGGGCGAACACCGGGGGAGATGTCCGCTTTTCGACCGATACGTAACCGACCAACTCGTCGCCTTCGGCGACGAACGTGGCGATGTCCGAGTCCGAAAAGCGATCTTTCACGTACGAGAAGACGTTCGCCCTGACCCCGTGGTCGGCCAGCGTGTCGAAGTCGTCCATCACCGCCATCTCGCGGGCGAACGGTACCCAGAGGTCGTCCACGAACGTGACGAGTTCGCCCGCGCGCAGTCGCCGGATTCGCATCAGGTTTCCTCCGCGAGATACGCTTCGACCTTCGGCCGTGCCGCCTCGCGTTTTTCCTGATGGTCGCGGAGAAAGGTTTCGAGGCGCTTCTTGGCGAGTTCCTTCAGTTCGCCCGAGAGCATCGCGCCGGATTCATACCGTTCGGATATTCGTTCGAGTTCGTCGTCGCCCCGAACGAGGTGGAAGGCCAACAGTTCGAACACCATGTCCTCCTCGACGGAGCCACCCTTTTCGCGGTGCTCGGGGACGCTGGCCCGTCCGCCGGTCTTGGCCGCGTCGATTTTGCGCTTCGCGTCCTCGACGGAATCGGTGAGTGCGATGTGACTCGCCGGGTCTGACGAACTCATCTTTCCCCCCTGTAGCCCGCGCATGAACCGATGGTACGTGCTCGCTGGTTTTACGTACGAGGTCTCGCGGTAGCGCGAGGCCACGTCCCTCGTGAGGCGGACGTGCGGGTCCTGGTCGATGCCGACCGGCACGACCGTCGGTTTCGGCCCGCCGTTCTCGGGTGCCTGCGGTCGGAGGATGTCGGCGTACTGGGTCAGCGCCGAGGATATCTTTCCTGGGGACGCGCTTCCATAAGTGGCCTCGAACTCGTTTGCCGTGATGTAGCGCGAGAACAGTTTGCTCCGGGCGAGGTGGTCGTTGCCCGCTTCCGACTGGAAATAAAAATCCGTCGCGTCGAGGTCGAGGCCCGCCGCGACGTAGTTCAGCAGGTACTCCTCGATAACGAGTTCGCGGGCGTCTTCGAGTGGGACATCCCGCGTTGCGTAGGACTCGATATCCGCCGCACAGAGGGTGACCTCGGCACCCATCTCCTGAAACATGCGGACCTGCTCGACCACGGCGAGATGGCCGAAGTGGAACACCCCGGAGGGCATGAGGCCGGTCATGACGGCGAACGGGTCCCCCCGGTCGCGGGCGTCGAGAACGGTTTCGAGGTCGCGCTGGCCGAAGACGATACCGCGCCGAACGAGGCGATTATCGGGAAGACGGTCGGCGAGCGGTTCGATAGGTTCGATGCCGAATCCTTCCATCGTCGCCGAGTAGTCGGCGACTTTCACGTCGCCCCACGGGTCGATGTCAGTCATGGCTACCTCCGCCGAGCGAGTCGCTGGTGGATGATGCGGTGTCGAGGCTATTCGACAGAATCAGTTGCTTCGGAAGTGGTCGGCCAAAATCGACCACCGGCAGTAGTGAGCGAAGACATGCCGGTTTCCACTCCGAGGGTTGCGGGCAAAAGGGTTTCGCGGGTGTGCGACGGACTGGCAAGCACGGCAGGTCGAGCACGCGATTCGGCCGCCGACCGGCGGCCGAATCGCTGTTGACCATAGCTCGCCTAGGAGTGGTGCCATGCCCACCGAAATCGAGCGAGGGGAGGTCGTGGCCGCGATTCGGAACGCGCCAGCGCCGGTGGTGAACACGACGTACCTCGCTGACGAGTTCGGCGTTTCGTGCGAGAGCCTCGGCGACCGACTCGACGAATTGCTCGCGGACGGCGTCCTCGAACACACGGAAGCGCGCGGCCGAGGCCACCTCTGGTGGCTCTCGGTCGCGAGCGAACTGGAGGAGTGAGAAAAATTACTCGTTCGGCAACAGCGCGTACAGTCCGAGCGCGACCGCCGACAGCACGCCCAGAATGACGAAGGCGAGATTCAACTCGTTCGCGTCGGCGAAGAATCCCATGAACGTCGAACCCGTCGAACCGACGAGGAAGAACCCGGTTCGGATGAATCCCCACGCCGAGCCCTGGAGATGGTCGGGGAGTGCGCCGACGATGTAAGAGTTCGTGACGGCGTTGACCGCCATCCGCGTGCCGAGAATGCCGACGACGACTGCGACGGCGAGTTTTCCCGAGACGAGCGTCAGCGCGATGGGGGCGACGACGCCGATGGCGGTGACGACGAGGAGGACGGGTTTGATTCCGACCCGGTCGGCGGCGCTCCCAGCGACGATTTGGGACGCCGCGCCGACGACGAACATGAACCCGAACAGCAGAGCGGCGGTCCCCTGACTCAACCCCTTCGTCTGGAGGTACGTCGGAAGGAACGCCGTAATTCCCTGATAGGCGAAGAGAAGAATCGCCACCGAGAGGGTCGATAAGAGGATGGAGCGGTCCGAAAGCGTCCCGAGGAGTTCGCGGAAATCCGGTAGCGCGGAAGTGGAAGTCGTGTCGGATTCCCCGCCGTCGGAAACGGTGTCGGCGTTCGGCGAATCGCCGCTCGGACTCCCGTCTTCGGACGAACGTTCGGGGACGACGTTCCATGCCGCCACGGCCATCACGAAGAACGGAACCGACAACCCGGCGAGGATGGCCCGCCAGCCGACGGCGGCGACGGTGGCCGCCGCGATGTTCGGGAGGAACGCGGACCCGAGGCTTCCGATGGCCAACGTGATGCCGAACGCCGCGCCCGCGTTTCGCGTGAACGTGCGCGAGAGGACGGTACCGCGACTTGGACCGTAGAGGCCGGAGGTGAGGCCGTAGGCCGCGCTACCGAGGAAGAAGACGCCGAAAACCGGCGCGAAGCCGAGGAGGAGCATGCTGACTCCCGAGAGACAAAGGCTCGTGCTCAGCAGGCGTCGCTCGCCGAGACGGTTGACCAACACCCCTGCCGGAAACTGCATCAAAGCGTACCCTATCCAGAGGGCGGTGATGGCGAGTCCGGCGAGCGTATCGGAGACGGGAAACGTCTCCTCGATTTGGGACAATAGGGTCGGAATGATAAATCGCATACCGAGCGTGAACGCCCACCCGATTGCGACGGTGACGAGCAACCAGCCGCGGCCGTCGCCGCGCAGGCCGCGAACCGTCTCCCGTAACTGCCGAGGTACCGAACGATAGCGAGAGGACATCTGGTGGTTCGGAGATGGGGCGGGAACCCGTTAAATGGGTGGATTGACTACCAATGTGGCCGGTTTTCGTGTGATGGGAAACCAAGACGTAGAGCGGTTCGGACGTCATCTTCGCCCCGCTACTCCGTCAAATCCACCGTTCGCAACCGGCGGGCGTTGACGGCGACGATGACCGTGCTCGCGGACATGAACACGGCACCGACGGCGGGCGAGAGCAGAATCCCGAAGGGGGCGAAGATGCCCGCCGCGAGGGGGAGCGCGAAGACGTTGTAGCCCGTCGCCCAGACGAGGTTTTCCTGCATCTTCCGGTAACAGGCACGGCTGAGTCGAATCGATTTCACCACGTCGAGCGGGTCGTTCTCGACGAGGACGATGTCGGCGGACTCGATGGCGACGTCGGTGCCGCTTCCGATGGCGATTCCGACGTCCGCGCGCGTGAGTGCCGGCGCGTCGTTCACGCCGTCGCCGACCATCGCGGCGCGTTTACCGCCCGTCTGGAGGTCCGTGATTCGCTCGTCTTTCTCCTCCGGAAGCACCTCGGCGAAGTACGTATCGATACCGAGTTCGTCGGCCACGGTCCGGGCGACGGCCTCGCTGTCGCCCGTCAGCATGGCGACTTCGATTCCCATCCCGTGGAGCGCATCGACGGTCCGCTTGCTCGCCTCTCGAATCACGTCCGCCAACGCGAACCCGGCGACGACGTTCCCATCCGAGACGAGATAGACGACGGTTTCGCCCGTTTCGCCGGCCGTGTGGGCGAAGTCGGCGATATTCGTCGGGAGAACCGTATCGAGCGAATCGAGCAGGTTCGGCCCGCCGACGAGCGTTTCGCGGCCCTCGACGGTCGCGCGAACGCCGCGTCCCTTACGGTTCTCGAAGTCGGTCGCGGTCGGAATTGATACGCTCTCGTCGCTCGCGTGGTGCCGAATCGCCTCGGCGATGGCGTGCTCGGAGTCGGCTTCGACGGCGGCGGCGACCGCTGCTGCTCGTGATTCGTCCCATCCGTCCGCCGTCTCGACGCCGACGACGCCCTGTTCGCCCTTCGTGAGCGTGCCCGTCTTGTCGAAAGTGACGATATCGAGGTTTCTGGCCGCCTCCATCGCGGTGCGGTCGCGGACGAGGACGCCGTTCGTCGCGGCCATCGACGTAGTGATGGCGACGACGAGCGGAACAGCCAATCCGAGCGCGTGCGGGCAAGCGATGACCAACACCGTGACGACGCGTTCGACCACGTCGAGACCGAACCCGGTGGCGAGAATCCACGCGACTGCGGTGACGACGGCGACGGCGAGCGAGATGTAAAAGAGCCACCCGGCCGCCCTGTCGGCGAGCAGTTGTGTCCCGGACTTGCTCCCTTGGGCTTCCTCCACCAGTCGCACGATGCCGGCGAGCGCCGTCTCGTCGCCCGTCGCACCCACACGGACCCGGAGACTTCCGTCACCGCTGTTGACGGTTCCGGCGATGACCTCGTCGCTGGGACCCTTTTCGACTGGACGCGACTCGCCGGTTATCATGGCCTCGTCGGCCGCGGATTCACCGTCTTCGACCGTCCCGTCCACGGGAATACTCGCCCCCGGTCGAACGAGCACCCGGTCACCTACCTGCAGGTCGGCGACGGGGAGTTCGTGGATATCCCCGTCCTCGCCGATTCGTTCCGCCGTATCCGGCATCAGTCGCGCGAGTTCGTCCAGCGCGCCGGAGGCCTGTCGGACGCTCCGCATCTCCATCCAGTGTCCCAACAGCATGATGTCGATGAGCGTCACGAGTTCCCAGAAGAAGCCCATCGTTCCCGGCAGGAAAAATACCGCCGCGAGACTGTAGACGAAGGCGACGGTGATGGCGAGCGAAATGAGCATCATCATCGCTGGCTCGCGGTTTTCGAACTCGACCCGCGCCATGGAGAGAAACGGGGTGCCGCCGTAAGCGAAGACGACCACGGCGAGAATCGGCGTTACCCACTCGCTCCCCGGAAACCGAATCGCAGTGTAGCCGAGCGTCCCCTGGACGAATTGGCTGAAGTAGAGCACCGGCACCGAGAGGGCGAGACAGACCCAGAATCGGCGGCGGAAGGTGGCTTCGTGCCCGTGGTGGTCCACGTGTGCGCGTCCCCCATCGCGGGACGCGGATGACTCACCGGTATCGTGTGGTTCCCCCGTGCTGAATTCGTTGGCGTGTGACATTCTCCCACTCCCTGCGAGTGATACGTCGGTGGGGGAAATCAACCTGTCTGCGATAGTGAACGAAAGAGTGAGTAGGTAGAACGCGCGGTTCGCCGCGTGTTCGAGCGGTCAACAGCTGCTTTTTCGAACTGTGCCGCGTTCAGTAGGTGAGACTGAAATGCTGGGAGTCGCTGGCGGTGCCGTCGTGTTGGTAGGTGAAGTAGTAATCGACACTGTCACCGGACGAGAAGTCGCCGACGACGTAGTCGGGACTGGTGTCGAGCGTGTGGGTGTCACCGCTTTTGTTCATCCGGTAGTTGTACTGGTTACTGCCGTTGACGGTGTAGTGAACGTCCACCCAGTTCGACCCGACGTTCGAGACGAATTTGAACAGCAACTCATCGACGGTGGAGTCGCCGTCCGACCCGTCGATTCGGGTGACGTTCTGACTGAAGTCACTGCCACCCGACGAGTTCGTCGTGACGCTGACCGTGTTGGACGCGCTCGATTCGTTGCCCGCCCCGTCCACGGCCGTCACGGAGAAGTCGTAAGTCGTCCCGCCGGAAAGTCCGGAAACCGTCGCCGAGGTGCTCCCCGCCGAAACGGTCTGACTCCGTGAACCGTTCACGTAAACGGTGTAGTGGTCGAGTCCGGACCCGCCGCTGTCGCTCGCGGCGTTCCAGTCGAGGTCGACGGACGACACCGTGTGGCCGGGCGACGAGAGACTCGACGGCGTCGTCGGTGCCGTCGAATCGCCGGACCCACCGCTACTGCCGCCGGTGCTCGAATTCATCGAGTTGGCTCCGACCGACAGCGACGTTCCGTCCGAGAAGTTCACCGTGATGGTCGAGTTCTCGGCGTTGTAGGCGACGTAGGTCTTGTCGCTCCCGCTCCCGAAGACGTACGCCAGCGGATAGTCGGCGGTGACCGACGGGTTGGGGTTGCCCATACCGTCGATGTCGTAAATCCAGTGGTACGTGCGGGCCTTCGTCTCGCCCCCTTCCGGAGAGTAGGAGTTCTTCTTGGCTTGGAACATGCTCTTTGCGTCGGCCGGATTCGAGAACACGCGGTAGTTCCACATGATGTCGGGCCAGAGGTTCCAGTTCCCGCCGTTGTCGTCGTTGGCCACCGCCTCGGAGTAGTTGCGCTCGGCCAAATCAGCGTCCCAGCCGAGATACAGCGAGTGGCCGCCGAACGGCAGGTAGTTGATGCCGTGCACAGCCTCGGCGTCGCCGTTGAACCACGTCGCGTAGGAGTATTTGTCGCCCCACACGATACCGGCCGTGTCGTGGTTCCAATCTTCGGGTTGGTTTTGGTCGTCGACGTCGAACCAGTACTCCATCGCCGAGATGACCTCGTGGGTGTACAGATACGCCGCCCAGTCCAGTATCTCGTCGTTATCGGTGTACACGGCCCATTGAACCATCGCACCGTAGGCGTTGATGGCTTCCGAGGACGATTCCTGGTCGTTGCCGTCGGCGAGCTCGGCGGTCCCCGCGGCCCACGAGTGACCGGCGAACGGGCTGAAGTTCCGCAGGAACGGGAACGAATCGGCGGGGTTGGTCGCGGGTTCCTGTGTGTTGGCTGGATTCGGTCGCTCCCAGTTGGCGAAGTCGCGGACGATAAGGTCCACCATGCCGCCCCAGTTGCCGTCGTCGCCCCACGAATCGTCGATTCGGGAGAGAGCGGCGGCACCGTGGACGAAGTATCCGTAGTGGAAGTGGTGGTCGTTGAGGCCGGTCGCAGACCCGTACGAGTCGGGATAGCCGATGAGCGTCCCCCAGCGGTCGTTGTAGGCGAAGAGGTTCTTGCTCTCGCCGCTCCCGGCGACCAACCAGTCTTCCATCCGCGAACGGATGGCGTCGTGCAGCGCGTCGCGTTTGCTCGTGTTGCCGACCTGGTCGGCGATCGGCGCGGCTTCCGCCGCCCGACCGAACTCCTTCCCGGTCGAATAGGTGTCGCTGCCGCCGAGGGTCGTCGACACGTCGTCGACGTATCCCGCCAACTCCGATTTGTCGTAGGTACCCCGGTCGGGGAGGAACGGGAGCACGCCGCGGAACGGGTGGGTCGTCGTGAACGACGCCCCGCGGACCGTTTTCATCGTCCCGCGCGGGCACTCGTACGTGTAGCCCAAAAACGCCTCGCTGGAGTATTTGTGCTGGTGCGGGTACAGTCCCGTAATCGTCCCGCCGGCCCCACTTTCGGCCTTGTCGTCCGTGTTGAACGAGTAGGTGGTTCGAAGCTCGCCGGCCGACTGGTCGTAGGTCGGACTGACGCGGGTCGCGTCGCCCGTACCTGTGTCCATGACGAAGTTGTACGCGTACCCCTCGAACGTGTCCAGCGTCGAAGAAGTGCCATCGGGGAGGATGGCTATCGACAGATAGCCGCCCGACAACCCGTTCGTCAGCGTGGCCGACCCGGTTCCGGACCAGTCGTCGCCCGACGGGGCGAACAGGCCGTAGCGTTTGCCGTTGTGGGTCACGCCGAGGACGTTCCCGCGGTCGGCCCAGACGGTCGGGGCGGACGGGAAGTCCAGTTTCGCGCCGCCGCCCGTGTACTCACAGAAGACGTACGGCAACCCTTGGGTCAGGGATGCTCTGAGGGTCGTCCCCGTGCCGTCACCCCACTTCAGCGTCACCGACCAGTCGCTGTGACCGTCCACGCGCGTGTCGGCGAACGACGAGGTGGCGGTGTGGCCCAGCGTGAAGTCGCTTGCGACGTTCATTATCGCGGCCGTGGAGGAAGTCGTCCACGAGTTCGGGTTTCCGATTTCGAGACCGGCCTCCTTCGCCGCTGCGTATCCGGGGTTGAAGAACAGGTTCTCCGAGTACCCCTCGGTCAGCGCCGATGTCCACCAGTCGTTGGACGGAATCGGTGCGTGGACGTTTCCGGTCGTATACAGCGTTGCCGGCGGGCCGTCCTCGCCCGATGGCTTCGTCCCGGCGTAACTCCCGTTACCGACGCTGTGGATGTCGCTCACTGCTGTGGCCGGCGCGGGAATGCCCGCCGCGCCGGCCAGTCCAGCGGCCCCGAACGCCTTGAAGTACGTGCGCCGCGAGAGCAACAGTTCGACGCTCGATTCGCCCGATTCGCCCGATTCGCCCGATTCGTCCGCCTGACTCCGCCGTTCGTCGGCAGAATTGTGAGTTGGCTCGTGCATATGTTCGTGTCCTCGTCAGCGATTAACCCTGATCAATCGCCACAAATTACTACCAAATGAAGAGTTATAATTATTACTTAAGTGTTTGAATTATTAATGGGTACCGACCGTAGTGATAATTATTCGTCATTGGTGGTAGCGCGAGCAGACGAGCTCCCAAGTCCGGGACCGGCTCCACACCCTCACAGCCGATGCACGGCGATTATGTGCGAGTGTTCGAGCGTAGCTACCGAAACGACGAATCGAAATCGGACCGGATGGTACCCGGTTAGCCGGTTTCCGTCCGCGTTTCCATCACGTTTTTCACCGCTGTGTGCCCGCCCGTCGCCGGATTCGGAGAACGGAGAGAGCAACCAGAATTGACGCGGAAATCGGACGAACTGATAAATGGATTCGGTGGATAGGTGGGGCCATGACGAACCGGGTAACGGTGTCGCTGGACGACGAGGCACAGGTCGCGTTGGACGAACTCGTGAGCAGGGCCGGGAAACCCCGAAGCGAACTCGTCAGGCAAGCGCTCGTCTTCTACGCCGCTAATTACGACGCCGCCACGACCGAGGCGGGACCGAACCTCGAAGCGTATCATCAGATGCTGGCGAGCGGCGAACACGTCCTGCTCGACGTCGATTTCCTCCACTGCTTTCTGGAATACGTCGAGGACGAGGACGGCGAACCGGATTCGGCGTTCCTCGAACTGGCGGACAGCGTCTCGAACTATCACGCCCGCGAGTACGAACATCGGTTCGAAACGCTCGGGGAACTGCTGGATTGGCTCTCGTTCTGCGGGTTCCTGACCGTGCGCGGAACGCAGGGCGACACGTATCACGTCGTGTTCCCCACCGAGTCGGTCAAATGGTTCATGACGCGGTTCGTCGAACGGAGCAGTGCCCGGCTTCCGTTCGAAATCGAACTGGAGGAGGGCGTTTCGAAGGTGCTGATGACGGAAATCCACCCCGACTCATGACCGTTCGCGGCCACTCGTTACTCGTCGTCGGTTCATACTTCTTCATACGATTTCATACGGCGCGACGGAACGATACACACCGTTCTCAACAGGATTTAACTCCAAGCTATGGTTTGTGACGACGTAGCATACATCATGAAAATCAGTCAACGACTACGCTCCATCGGCCCCGGCGCGATGGTCGCCGCCGCATTCATCGGCCCCGGAACGGTAACGACCGCCAGCGTGACCGGCGCGGAGTTCGGCTACGCGCTCGTCTGGACCATCGCGTTCTCCATACTCGCGACCATCGTCCTCCAGGAGATGAGCGCCCGCCTCGGCGTCGTCTCGAGGGAGGGACTCGGCGAGGCACTACGGGAACAGTTCGACAGTCCCCTGTTGTCGGGTCTCAGTATCGCCCTCGTCGTAAGCGCCATCGGCATCGGTACTGCGGCGTACGAGACGGGGAACATCCTCGGTGGTGCCGCCGGGTTGGCCGGCATCACCGGCATCAGCGCCCACATCTGGGGACCCCTCATGGGTCTCTTCGCGGCGGCGCTCCTCTGGACGGGACGCTACAAACTCATCGAGAAGGCCCTCGTCGCGCTCGTCGCGGTGATGGCCGTTTCGTTCCTCATCGACGCCATCGTCATCGGCCCCGACCTCGGCGCGCTCGCGGCGGGATTCGTTCCGAGCGTCCCCGCCGGTTCGACGTTCCTCATCACGGGACTCATCGGAACGACCGTCGTCGGCTACAACCTGTTCTTGCACGCCGGGAGCGTACAGGAACGGTGGTCGGGACCGGGTGAACTGCCCGAGTCGCGCGCCGACACGGTGCTCTCCATCCTCATCGGCGGCGTCATCACCATCGCCATCCTCGTCACTGCCGCCGCGGCGTTCCCCGTCGGAACGCACATCAGCGACGTGAGCAAGATGGCCGACCAGATACGGCCGCTCGCCGGACCGTACGCGACGGTCCTGTTCAGCATTGGGCTGTTCGCGGCCGGATTCACGAGCGCGACGACCGCGCCGCTCGCCGGAGCATACGCGACTGCGGGAGCCTTTGGCTGGGACACGGACCTCAAATCCACGAAGTTCCGGGCGGTTTGGATCGTCATCCTGCTCATCGGCGTGGTGTTCTCGGCGCTCGGCTACGAACCGGTGCAGGCCATCGTGTTCGCGCAGGTGACGAACGGAATCCTGCTACCTATCGTCGCGGTGTTCCTCATCTACATCATGAACGACAGGGACATCCTCGGGGACTACGTGAACGACACGACACAGAACGTCCTCGGCATCGCCGTCACGCTCGTCGTGGTTTGGCTCGGGTTGCGCGCTCTGTACACCGTCATTGGAGGATTCTAAATGGCCGGGAACGACCGCACCCGCGTCGGCGTCGACGTCGGCGGAACGTTCACCGACGTCGTCCTCCTCCTGCCGGACGACGAACTCGTGACCGCGAAAGTACCGAGCACGGACGACCAGAGCGTCGGCGTCGTGCGGGGAATCGAGAAAGCCAGTGACGAAGCGGGCATCGACCCGACGAGCATCGACGCGTTCACCCACGCGATGACCGTCTCGGTGAACGCCCTGCTGGAGGAGAACGGCGCGAAGACGGCGCTGGTGACGACGGACGGATTCCGCGACGTGCTCGAAATCGGGCGACAGGCCCGACCCGACCTCTACGACGTGAACGTGGACAAACCCACCCCGCTCGTCCCGCGACGGCGACGGTTCGAAATCACCGAGCGGACGGGCGTCGACGGCGTGCTGACGGAACCCGACGACGGGGAAATCCGGGAAGTGGCCGAGGAAATCCGCGACTGCGGTGCTGAGAGCGTCGCAGTCTGCCTTCTGCACGCCTACCAGCATCCGGAAAACGAACGGCAGGTCGCCGACGTGCTCCGCGAGGAACTCGACGTTCCCGTCTCGGCCTCCCACGAAGTGCTCGCGGAGTTCCGCGAGTACGAACGGACCTCCACGACGGTCGTGGACGCCTACGTGACGCCGGCCATCGACGCCTACATCGGTCGGTTGGAGGAACGCGCCGGGGAGCGGGGCGTTCCGGAACCGCGAATCATGCAGGCCAACGGCGGCATCGCCTCGGCGAAAACCGTCCGCGAGCACGCGGTGACGACGACGATGTCCGGCCCGGCGGGCGGGGTCGTCGGCGCGGCGGAGACCGCCGGTGCCGACGACGTGGACGGCCTCGTCACCTTCGACATGGGCGGCACGTCGAGCGACGTGAGTCTCGTCCGCGACGGCGAAGTCGAGCGGACGACGAACGCCGAAATCAACGGCCATCCCATCAAGACACCGATGGTGGACGTGAACACGGTCGGCGCGGGCGGCGGCTCAATCGCGTGGGTGGACGCCGGAAACGCCCTCCGCGTCGGACCGCGCTCCGCCGGCGCGAACCCCGGCCCCGCCTGCTACGGACGCGGCGGGACCGAGCCGACGGTGACGGACGCGAACGTCGTCCTCGGCTACATCGGCGGGAGTTCGGCGCTCGGCGGCGAACTCGAACTCGACGTGGATGCCGCTCACGAGGCACTCTCGAAACTCGCCGACGAAGCAGGACTGGACGACGCCCTCGCCGCCGCTCGGGGCGTCTTCCGGGTCGCGAACGCGAACATGGCGCGAGCGATTCGCGCCGTCACGGTCGAACGCGGCCACGACCCGCGCGGGTTCGGGTTGGTCGCCTTCGGCGGTGCGGGACCGATGCACGCCGCCGCGATTGCCGAGAGTCTGGACATGAACCGACTCGTGGTTCCGCACGCCTGCGGCGTGCTCTCGGCCTACGGCCTGCTCACAGCGGACGAGAAACACGACTCGGTTCGAACGCTGAGAAATCCGCTGGCCGAGATTTCGATAGCGGACGTGGAATCGGTGTACGACGGCCTCACAGACGAGGTGCTCTCGGACATCGAGAACACAGACGAGGCGACCGTACAGCGGTCCGCCGACCTGCGGTTCGTCGGCCAGAGCTTCGAACTCACGGTTCCGGTGGACGAGAAGTTCGACGCCGAGACGGTCGCAGAGCGGTTCAGGGACGCCCACGAGAGCGCCTACGGCTACGTCATGGACGACCCCATCGAACTCGTGAACCTGCGGACGACGGCCGTCGTGCCCCGCGAATCGCCGTCGGTGTCCTACCGAACGACGGGCGACGCCGAGAAGGGACGCCGGGAGGCGTTTTTCGATAGCGAGTTCCACGAGACGCCGGTGTTCGACCGAACCGGACTCGCAGAATCCAGTTCGGTTTCCGGCCCCGCAATCCTCGAACAGGACGAAAGTACGGTGGTCGTCCCACCGGGATGGTCGGGAACCGTGAACGCGGATGGAACGCTGGCGCTCGGGAGGGACGGACAATGAGCGACGGAAGTTCGGACATCGACGCCGTGACGCTCGAAATCATGCGCAACCAGTTCGAGGGCGTCGCCGAGGAGATGGGACAGGTGCTCATCACCTCCTCGTACTCGCCCAACATCAAGGAGCGACGCGACTGCTCGACGGCGCTGTTCGACGCCGAGGGGAGACTGGTCGCACAGGCCGAACACATCCCGGTGCACCTCGGCGCGATGCCCGAAGCCGTGAGCACGGTGCTCGATTACGGCCCGGAACCGGGCGACGTGTTCGTCCTGAACGACCCGTTCGAGGGGGGGACACACCTCCCCGACGTGACGATGGTGTCGCCGATTACGGTCGATGACGAAATCCTCGGCTACGCCGTCTCGCGCGCCCATCACGCCGACGTCGGCGGGATGACGCCGGGAAGCATGCCCGCCGGAGCGCGCGAAATCTATCAGGAAGGGATTCGCCTGCCTCCGGTTCGCCTCGTCAAACGCGGCGAGGTGAACGACGACGTGATGAACCTCCTGCTCGCGAACGTCAGGAACCCCGGCGAGCGCCGGGCGGACATCCGCGCGCAAATCGCGGCGAACGAGCGGGCCGAGGAACGGTTGGGCGACCTCGTGGAGGAACACGGGAGAAGTCGCGTCGTCACGGCCTTCGACGCGGTGATTTCGTACTCGCGGGACCGACTGCTCGCCGAACTCGCCGACCTGCCGAACGGGACCCACAGCGCCCGTGACGTGCTGGAAGGGGATGGCGTGACGGGAGACGAAATCCCCATCGAGGTGTCCGTAACGGTCGGCGACGAGGAAATCGAGGTGGACTTCTCGGGGACCGCGCCGCAGGTTCCGGGCAACGTCAACGCGCCGCTCGCGGTCGCAAAGAGCGCGGTGTACTTCGTGATTCGGTGCGTGACCGACCCGGATATACCGCCGAACGAAGGGTGTTACGAGCCGATTTCCGTCTCGGTTCCGGACGGGTCTCTGTTGAACCCCCGCCCGCCGGCAGCCGTGGTCGGCGGCAACGTCGAAACCAGCCAACGGGTGACGGACGTGGTGTTCACGGCACTGGCGGAAGCCGCTCCGGACCGCGTGCCGGCACAGGGGCAGGGGACGATGAACAACCTCACCATCGGGAGCAGGGACGGCGGCGACGACGGCTTCACGTACTACGAAACCATCGCGGGGGGCTTCGGCGGCCGCCCCTCGAAGGACGGGATGGACGGCGTACAGGTCGGGATGACAAACACGCTGAACACCCCCGTCGAGTCGCTCGAAGCCGAATATCCGCTGTTCGTGGAGGAGTACGGCCTCCGTGAGAACAGCGGCGGACGCGGACAGTTCCGTGGCGGCCTCGGCATCGTACGTTCCGTCACGGTCGAAACCGACGCGACCGTCTCCCTGCTGACCGAACGGCGACGCGTCGCCCCGCACGGAATCGCCGGCGGCGAGGACGGGCGGTGCGGACGAAACGAAATCGACGGCGAAAGCGTTCCGGCGAAGACGACCCGCGACGTGGCGTCGGGAGCGACGATTACCGTGTTCACGCCGGGCGGCGGCGGACACGGACCGGCGGAAGAGCGCGACTCGGAAGCCATCGAAAGGGATAGGGAAGATGGGAAAATGGAGTGGGACGAATGATCGGAGATATCGCCTCCTGAATTCGAGGTGGCCCTGATGTTCGGATGGCGCGGCCGCCTCGGCGTCGTCGTTCCGTCCTCGAACACGACGGTCGAGGGCGAGTTCGTGCGTGCGGTCCCGGACGGCGTGAGCGTTCACACTGCGCGGATGCCGCTCGAATCCGTCACCGTGGACGAACTGGACGCGATGGCGGACGACGCCGTGGACTGTGCCGAGCGACTGTCCCACGCGAACGTCGACGTCGTCGCTTACGCCTGCACGACCGGGAGTCTTCTCCACGGCCCGGGGTTCGACGCGGAACTCGAAGACGCGCTCGGGGAGGTATCGGGCGTCCCGGCGGTGGCGACGGCGCTGTCGGTCAAACGGGCGCTTTCCGCCCTCGATGCGACGCGAATCGCCGTCGTGACGCCGTACACCGACGAGTTGAACGACCGCGAGGAGTCGTATCTGGCCGACGCCGGGTTCGACGTGGTCGAACTCCACGGACGCGGTATCACGGCGAATACGGGTATCGGGTCGCTGTCGCCGGAAGACGCGTATCTGACAGGTCCGGCGTACCGTCCCGGACCCCGGCGGGGTGGACGCCGTGTTCGTCTCGTGTACGAACTATCGAACGCTTCCCGCCATCGAATCGCTCGAATCAGACCTCGGTGTGCCGGTCGTGACGAGCAACCAAGCGACGCTGTGGGACGCGCTCGACCGGATGAACGTCTCGGCCGACGTGCCGGGAACCGTGGGGGAGCGATAAGGGAACCGACAGTACCTCGTCTGCCGGTTTGTAAACGATTTCGTGTTCCCCCGCGAGGGAGATGGTATGACCAACGCAAACGGCGAGGAGAACGGCGACGAAGCGACAGAAAACGAGGCGGACGCGACCGACCTGTCGCTCGTCGAACTGCGCCGCGACTTGCACGCGCACCCGGAGGCCGGATGGACGGAGTTCCGGACGACGGCGCTCGTCGCCGAAGAACTCGACGAGCGGGGTTTCACGCTCCACCTCGGGGCGGACGCCCTCGACGTGGACGCCCGCTTGGGCGTGCCGAGCGCCGACGAAATCGCGGGCGCGAAGGTCCGAGCGCGTGAGGAAGGAGCATCGGAGGCGTATCTGGAGCGGATGGGGGACGTGACGGGACTCGTCGCCGAAAAGACGTACGGGAGCGGCGACGGGCCGACCGTCGGGGTCCGAATCGACATGGACGCCCTCGAACTGACCGAATCGAGCGACGACGACCACCGACCCGCGCGGGACGGGTTCGTGAGTCGCCATCCCGGAGAGATGCACGCCTGCGGCCACGACGGACATACACAATCGGACTCGGTATCGCCCGCGAACTCGATTCCGAGGGTGGGTTCGACGGTCGTCTCAAGCTCTTCTTCCAACCGGCCGAGGAAGGCGGCCGTGGCGGCGTACCGATGAGCAAAACACAGCATCTCGCCGACCTCGATTACTTCCTCGCGCTCCACCTCGGACTCGACAACGAGACGGGGAAGGTCATCGCCGCCTACGAACATCCACTGTCGAACGCGAAACTCGACGTGACGTTCCACGGCGAGGCCGCACACGCCGGGAAAGCGCCGAATCAGGGACGAAACGCGCTGCAAGCCATGACGACGGCCATCGGAAACCTCTACGCGATTCCACGACATGCGGACGGTGCGACGCGAATCAACGTCGGACAGGTCCACTCCCCGAACGCACAGAACGTCATCAGCGAGGAGGCGCGGATGCGCATCGAAGTTCGCGGCGAGACGGCCGACCTCAACGACTACATGCTCTCCCGAGCGCGGCGAACCGTGAAACACGCTGCCGGGATGCACGACGTGACGTTCGAAACGTCACTCTACGGAAAGACGACGACGTTCACCGCGGACGACGAGATGGTTACGCCGTCTCCCGGGCCGCGAAGGGTGTCGAACGCGTCAATACCGTCGTCGAGCGAGCGCCCATCGGCGCGAGCGAGGACGCCTCGTTCCTCATCGAACGGGTACAGGAGGAGGGCGGCGTGGGAACGTACGTCGGAATCGGCGCGAGCAACCCATTCGGCCATCACACCTCGAAGTTCGATATCGACGAGGATGCGCTGCAAATCGGCGTCGATGTCGTGGCGGACACGATTCGGTCGCTGTAGGAAAGCCGCTCATCGGGAACTCACGACGGCAACCGGACACGGGGCGTTCTCCAGCACGTACTCGGCGACGGTGTCCGAAGAAGGCGCGCTGGGAGAGCGGCCTGAATCCGCTTCCGAGAACGACGAGGTCGATATCGTTTTCCGCCGCGCGCCGGACGATGGCGCGAACGGGATGTTCGTCCACGACGACGTCCGTCAACACCGAGGCACCGAGTTGACGACCGAGCGTCGCCTCCCTGTCCACGATTTCCGTGCCGATTCTGACCGATTCGGAGATGTCGGCTTCGCCGACGAACAACTCCCGAAGTCGGCCCAGGTCGACGACGTTGACGATTTCGACGAGAGCGTTACAGTCGGTCGCGACGGCGAACGCGATTTCGGCGGCGTGACGGCTGTACTCCGTACCGACCGTCGGAACGAGGATTTCGTCGAATCGGGACGGGGTCGAGCGGTCGGTTCTGTGCGAAGCGTCGTCGCGTGAAATACCGTTTGCCCCCACCGCGAGGACGGGGGTCGGTGTCCGCAGGAGCACGTCGTCGATGCCCGTCTCGAACAACGGTCGCGTCGAACCACCGGCGTTCGAGGACGAATCCGATTCGGGAAGGGAGACCGAAGCGTCGGCGTTCGTCGCGACTGCGAGCAGGTCGTAGCCACGGTTCAGTTCCGCGAGGACGGTGTCGCTCGCCGAACCGTGAATCGGTGTCGTTCGGGTTCTCGTCCGTTCGCTCGGGAGCGACAACTGCCGGGTCATCGTGGCGAGGCAGTCATCGCCGACGGCAGTGTCGCCGCCACTCTTTCTCTCGCGGTCATTTCCACTCTCGTCACCCCAGCTACTTCCGTCACCGCCGTCGCTACGCGGGCGTGGCGGGGTGGACACGAGTTTCGAACGAATCCGGGCGAGGAGCGACTCGCGGCCGCGAGTCGCTCCGTCCTCATCCGTGACGAACATCGTCGTGACTTCGATATCGCGGGGGCGGGCGATGTGACCGACAAGTTGCGCCAGGAACTGTGCGTCCGGGCTACAGCGCGTCGGTAAGAGGACGCGAGAGACGGAACCGAGAAAACTTCGTGCCTCGCGTTCGCGGTGTTCCGCACGACGGAGTTCCGCCGCCGACGGTTCGATGTTGCCGAGCGCGACGCGGAGGACCGGCGGTGCGAGGAGCGACGTGACGATGGCGACGAGGACGATGATGGTGTAGGTCGTGCCGGTTAGAACGCCCACACTGACGCCGATGGTCGCGACGATGATTTCCAGCGCGCCGCGGGCGTTCAGACCCGCACCGATCGCGATTCCCTCCCAGTTCGAGAGGCCGGTTCCGCGCGCGCCCACGAACGCACCGATGAACTTTCCGGCGATGGCGACCAGCAACACGCCCCCGGCGACGAGCAGCGACGTCGGGGTCGAGAGGGTCGTCAAATCGACACGAAGTCCCGCCGTGGCGAAGAATATCGGCGCGAGAATTCCGAGCGTGAACACCTCGAAGGCGTGACGGGCGGCTTGGTCGAACCGCTTTACGCGGCCCACCAGAAGCCCGACGACGAACGCGCCGAGGACGGCCTCCAATCCGAGCGCGTGGGTGAGCGTTCCGGCACCGAGCGCGAGAATCGTCACGGTCGTCACGAGCGCGAGGTCGCTGTCGAACGTCGTATCGACCCAGCGAAGCAGACGCGAGACGAACCGCCGACCGACGGTAAACGAAATTCCGAGGAAGAGGGCGAGAAAGAGGACGGTCACGCTCGCCGTCTCGATCGCTCCTCCCCCGCTCTGGCGTGCGAGTCCGGCGACGACGGCGAGGAGAATCCAGCCGACGGTGTCGTTTATCATCCCGGCCGCGATAGTCAACTGGCTGATTTCACGCTCGATGACGTTCAAGTCGAGCAGGATTTTCGCGATGACCGGAATCGCCGAGATACTGAGCGCAGTAGCGATGAAGAGACTGAAAACGAGTCGATGTCCGTTGGCGAGGAACGCGGCCGGAAGAAACCACGCGGCGACGAACCCGAACACGAACGGCACCGTGATACTCGTGCCAGCGATCACGGTCGCTCGTCCTGCACGGCTTGCGATGAGGTCGAGGTCGGTTTCGAACCCCGTAATGACCAACAGCATCACGAGACCCAACCACGAGATGGCTTCGAGGAGATGGTACTGCAACGGATGTGGGGGAAACACCGCAACGAAGAGCGTCGGTGCGAGGTTTCCGAGCACTGACGGGCCGAGTAGTATCCCCGCGAGCAGTTCGCCGAGAACGGACGGAAAGTCGAAAGCACGAGCGAGTTCGCCGAGCGCACGAGCGGTCAACAACAGGACGAACAGTTGACCGAACAGGAAGAGAAGTTCGTGGCCGGTCAACGGCGGGAGAACACCGCCGTTCGAAGCAGTCAACACGACCGACTCGGTACACCGTCGGATCGAAACCCATGTCACCCCCATTCGTTACTTCCCGTTCGATGAGCTGCGTGAAATAACCTCGCCCGACCGGATGGAGTTCAAAACTGTCATCAATTTTCGCACGACGGCGCGCCGGGGAATAGATTGTTATTCCTCGAAATCGGATGGACAGTATGAGCAGACGAGTTGGTCGCCGTCAGTTCCTCTCCGGTATCGGAGCAACTGTCGGACTCTCCAGCGTCGCCGGTGCAGGTAGCGTCCGCACCGTCGGTCACAAGGCACAAACCGAAAGACGAAGAGAACTGAACCTCCCCGCAGACACCGACGCGCCGGTGGACGTTCGCGGCGCGATTTACCTCCCGGCACGCGCCTTCAACCGCTACCAAATGTGGGACGATTACGACCCGGACATCATCGAGCGGGATTTAGGCTACGCCGCGAGCCTCAACCTCAACGCGATTCGAACGTGGCTGAGCTACGAATATTGGCTCATCGAACCGGAAGACCACATGGAATCGCTCGAACACCTGCTGGACACCGCCGACAAACACGGGATTCGCGTCCTGCTCGGACTGTTCGACAGCGTCGGACTCGAACCCACCTTCGAGAACCTCGTCAAAAACGACCCCAAAACCGCCGTGCAGACGTTTTCCCCTTCGACGCGAACGGAGGTCACCAAGAACCTGTGGGACGACCCCCGCCAATTCATCGCCGAGTTCATGCAACGGTACCGCAACGATGGGCGGCTATTGGCCATCGAGTTGACGAACGAACCCGGATGGAACAAAAAGGACATCCGATTTTTCAAGCAGATCGTGGACACGATGACGTTCTATCGTGGCGAAATTCCACTTTCGGTCGGGTCCACCAGTTTGGAGAACAACGCCCAATATCTGGAGTGGGGAATGGACGTTCTCCAGTTCCACTACAACTTCGCGCGCACCCCAGCGCTGTACAACCGCGTGCTTCGACAGGCGAGCAACATCGAGGAAAAACTGGGGAAACCCGTTTGGCTCTCGGAGTGGCAACGAATCCGGCCCGGAAAGACGTTCTTCGCCAACGTCTCCGGCAACGCGGCAGTCCCCGACTACTCCTCGCTCGCACCGACCATCCGGAAATCCGGCGTCGGCAACTTCTTCTGGTCGCTGATGCTCAAACCGGCGTTCTCCCTCTACATGCGACGAAACGGCGTCCTCAACGGACTGTTTCACGAAGACGGTGCCGTGTGGAGTTTGGACGACGCCCGAAGTATCAAAGCCATGTCCGGCGACCCCTCGTTCGACGGCACCGAACGCCCCGAGTACCCCGCGTGGGCGGAAGGTATCAAAAAGGACGCCGACAAAGCGCCCGGCAACGAACAACCGCGAAAACCCTGACTTACGCGCCGACCGAACCGCGCCCCCGCGTGCTGTTCAGCTGATTCTTGTAGTAGTGTAACGTCGAATAATCGACGTTCCGACTCCGATTGTCCACGAGAATCCCGAACAGGTTCCGTGCCGCACGCGAGCGTGCAATCGTCACGTCCGAACTGTTCCAGACGGTGATTCCCTCCGTGCTCCGAATCGCCGTCACGTTCCGAACCGTCACTGACGACGCGTTCCGAAGATGAATCCCGCGATTCCAACGTACCACCCGAATCGAGTGAATCGTCACGTCGGAGACGCCACTGGCGTTATCGACGAGAATCCCAGTCGTGTCGGTGACACCTCTCCCCTCGATCGTGTGTCCCGAACCGTTCACCGTTACGTGACTCGAATCGATTATCAAACAACTCCCCGTCAACCCAGTCGCTCCGCCGAAATCGTCCGTGAGAACGTAGTTCCCCGGCTTCGAAATCGTTCGACAACTTTTCACGGATTTCGGTCGGGTTGGAGTTGGAATTGTGGCTCTCACCTAACGGCAGGTGGACAAAATTGAGGGCGAAAGCGACCACGACAAGGAGAACCAACGGGACGACGACGAGGACTTTCCGACTCGTAGCATCGATGGAGACCATATCTACGTCTACCCTTCCTTGGACAGATTATTAAAGGCCAATGGCTTCCGAAAGCATGAGCACTGTTGACTGTTGTCAATTGAGAAGACGTCCTTCATTTTCGAGAGTATGCATCCCAAGCATAGTAATGGAACGTTACCATCGACGTGTCGACGTGCAATCCAGACGGAGCTATCGCTATGGGCGTTCGATATAAATAGAAAAACCCCCACACAGCCGGTGCTGTGTGAGGGTAATGAATGCGGTATGAGTGGGAGGCGGCGAATCGAATTTCCCAGAGGCTCGCGCACTCCAGTACTGATCGAAACGCAGACAGGCTTAACTTCCGTGTTCGGGATGGGTACGGGTGTCGCCCTGTCGCTCTGGCCGCCTTAACGTCAACTCACGGAATCGAACCGTGACTAAGGATACCAATCGTTGATGGTTCGAATGAACCGTAATGTACGTGCAATCCAGTATACGCCTGGACTCACACTCCATGAGTGTGAAGACCAAATGCGGTATGATTGTGTGGCGTCGATCTGTTAGTACTCGCGGACTGAACGCCTCGTTGCCTCGGCGCGTACATCCCGAGCCTATCGAACTCGTCTTCTACGAGTGATCTCGGTGGTATCTCTTTTCCAAGTGGGTTTCGAGCTTAGATGCGTTCAGCTCTTACCCCGTGGTGCGTAGCTGCCCGGCACGCGCTCTTTCGAACGACCGGTACACCAGTGGCACCCATTCGTAGTTCCTCTCGTACTATACGAACGTTCTCGTCAGATACCGTAACACCCCCAATAGATAGCAGCCGACCTGTCTCACGACGGTCTAAACCCAGCTCACGACCTCCTTTAATAGGCGAACAACCTCACCCTTGCCCGCTTCTGCACGGGCAGGATGGAGGGAACCGACATCGAGGTAGCAAGCCACCGGGTCGATATGTGCTCTTGCCGGTGACGACTCTGTTATCCCTAAGGTAGCTTTTCTGTCATCAATGGGCCGCATCAAGCAGCCTCATTGGTTCGCTAGACCACGCTTTCGCGTCAGCGTCCCTCGTTGTGTAGGACACTGTCAGACTTCCTTTTGCTCTTGCGCTCTTCCTCGGGTCTCCGACCCGAGTGAGGAAATCTTGGGGCGCGCTCGATATCTTTTCGAGCGCGTACCGCCCCAGTCAAACTGCCTGGCTACCGGTGTCCTCCGCCAGGAGTGAGGGTCGCAGTCACTACCGGGTAGTATTTCAATGATGCCTCGGTGATCCGCTAGCGCGGATACCTGTGTAATGGCTCCTACCTATTCTGCACAGTAGCGACCACGTCCCAGCGACAGCCTGCAGTAAAGCTCTATAGGGTCTTCGCTTCCCCTTGGGGGTCTCCAGACTCCGCACTGGAATGTACAGTTCACCGGGCCCAACGTTGGGACAGTGACGCTCTCATTGATCCATTCATGCAAGCCGCTACTGAAGCGGCAAGGTACTACGCTACCTTAAGAGGGTCATAGTTACCCCCGCCGTTAACGGGTCCTTCGTCCTATTGTACTAGGTGTTCAGATACCCGCACTGGGCAGGATTCAGTGACCGTACGAGTCCTTGCGGATTTGCGGTCACCTATGTTGTTACTAGACAGTTGGAGCGTCCGAGTCGCTGCGGCCTGCTCTTATACAGAGCAGGCATCCCTTATCGCGAACTTACGGGACTAACTTGCCGAATTCCCTAACGTCGGTTGCTCCCGACAGACCTTGGCTTTCTCCGCCAGAGTACCTGTGTCGGATCTCGGTACGATTAACACACTCGTCTTTTCACGGGCCCCGGGTACCACCAATTTACACTATCCCACCGTTCATCCGCTTCCTGCCATTACGGCTTCCACGGATTTTGATGGTTCGACCGGGCGAAGGCCCGGCTTGGTGTTTCCTGAGGCGTCGACTTTTAGCGGTGTTAGCACTGGAATATTAACCAGTTTCCCTCTTGTCCTATTCGAATTACGGTAGGACTTAGGATCGGCTAACCCTCAGCTGATCAGCATTGCTGAGGAACCCTTACTCATTAGGTCGTCGGGGGTCTAACCCGACTAACGCTGCTACTATGGCCAGGATTTTCGATACTGAACGGTCCATACGAACTCTCGCCCGTACTTCCACCCATTCAGAATGCCAACCTACTAGATCACTCGGTCAAGAGTGCTGCTAGGTCTCGGTGATGAGCTTGAGCCCCGATCATTTTCGGCGCCGCAAACCTCGGCCGGTAAGCTGTTACGCTTTTCTTAGAGGGTAGCTGCTTCTAAGCTCACCTCCCGGCTGTTTAGGGCTTGCGACCACCTTCAATCGCACTTAGCTCATACTTTGGGACCTTAACCCAGCTCTGGGTTGTCTCCCTCACGGTACACAGGCTTACCCCGCGCACCGGATTCCTCACGTCAACGGCGTCCGTAGGTTTGGAGTTTGACAGGGAGGTCGACTCCTCTCGGAGGCGAGACTCCCAATCGGTCGCTCTACCCCACGAACTACCTTAGTGAAGGTCATGCTTCGACATGTTTCGGTTGGAACCAGCTGTTGCCGGATTCGATGGGCCTTTCACCCCTACACATAAGTCACGAGAGGGTATTGTAGGACACCAACTCTAACAGGCCTCCACGTGGCTTTCGCCACGCTTCGCCTTGCTCATGCGTAGATCATCCGGTTTCGGGTCGTATCCAGTTGACTCCCCGCCCTTGAAGACGGTGGCCCTCACACAAAGTGCTGCGGCCGTATTGGTTTCCCTATGCCTGCCTCGATGCTCGAGTTAGGCTCGCCAATTAGATACACTCCCTGGCTCGTTTTTCAAAACGCACGACAGAACATCGGCTCCCAACAGTTTCTACTACGGGTTTGCACCCGTTTCGTTTTCTGTTGGGCCTTGTATGCCCTGTCGCTCCATCGCCACCTGATTTCAGGCCCTATTGCACCTCCCTTTTCGGGGTGCTTTTCAGCGTTCGTTCACACTACTTGTTCGCTATCGGTCTCGAGTCGTATTGAGTCTTCGCGGTCGATGCCCGCGACATTCACGAGGGATTTCCGACCCCCGCTACTCGGGAACTGACGCACGTCGTACTTGATTTTAGTACGGGATTATCACCCTGTTTCATGCTCCATTCCAGGAGACTTCGTAAAATCGTTCGGACGATGGATGTCAGTCCATACACCACATTGCCCGTAAGGGCTTCGGTTTGGACTATGTCGGGTTCACTCGCCGTTACTAGCGACATCGCGTTTGCTTTTTGTTCCTGCCGATACTGAGATGTTTCAGTTCTCGGCGTTCCCCATTGCGCGAAGCAATTGCGGTGGGGATTCCCATTAGGAAATCTGCAGTTCTTAGTCTCCGTGCGACTCCCTGCAGCTTTTCGCAGCTTGGCACGTCCTTCGTCGGCGCTCGAGCCGAGCCATTCACCAGGTGGCACAGTAGCCACGTTGGAATAACTTGGTTTCACTGTTAACTCACGGTTGTGAGTCCAGTGGACGTCTGGATTGCACGTACATACGGTTGTCATTGCACGACACGGTGGTCGCCGGTGCGTGCGTCGAACCCTTCCCAACCGCGTTTTCACGGGTTGGTGCATCGGTTTGTTGGGAATGATTCTTTCGTCGCGCCCCACTTAAGGGGCACGGTTCGAATCACCCCACGACATGGACCCACAGGGATTCGAACCCTGGGCATCCTCCTTGCAAAGGAGGCACTCTACCACTGAGCTATGGGCCCTCCTCGTCGTGAGACGAGAGGTGAGTATGTTAACCTTGGTAGTTCAAAGGTGCCTCGTCGGTTGACGAGTGGTGTATCGATCGTGTGGTGCCAAACCGTCAACGGATGTTGACGGGTGAAGGTGGGTTGGGCGCGTCGGCCCAATCCCGGTCTTTAGGAGGTGATCCAGCCGCAGATTCCCCTACGGCTACCTTGTTACGACTTAAGCCCCCTTGCGAAGCCCAGATTCGACCATCGCTTGATGGCCTCATCCGGACCTCACTCGGGTGCTTTGACGGGCGGTGTGTGCAAGGAGCAGGGACGTATTCACCGCGCTCTGCTGAAGCGCGATTACTACCGAATCCAGCTTCATGAGGGCGAGTTTCAGCCCTCAATCCGAACTACGATCGAGTTTCGGAGATTAGCGCCCCCTTTCGGGGTTGCAACCCATTGTCTCGACCATTGTAGCCCGCGTGTAGCCCAGCACATTCGGGGCATGCTGACCTACCGTTGCCCGTTCCTTCCTCCGCTTTAGCAGCGGCAGTCCTCCTAATGTACCCAGCCACCACAAGGGTGCTGCTGGCAATTAGGAGTGCGGGTCTCGCTCGTTGCCTGACTTAACAGGACGCCTCACGGTACGAGCTGACGGCGGCCATGCACCTCCTCTCAAAAGCTCTAGTAAGCTCATCACACTGACTGTCACAGCTATTGTCGATGCTGGTGAGATGTCCGGCGTTGAGTCCAATTAAACCGCAGGCTCCTCCGGTTGTAGTGCTCCCCCGCCAATTCCTTTAAGTTTCATCCTTGCGGACGTACTTCCCAGGCGGCTCGCTTACGTCTTCACTGTGGCACAGCACAGGCTCGTAGCCTGTGCCACACCTAGCGAGCATCGTTTACAGCTAGGACTACCCGGGTATCTAATCCGGTTCGTGACCCTAGCTTTCGTCCCTCACCGTCGGGTCCGTCCTTCCAAGGTGCTTTCGCGATCGGTGGTCCGTCTAGGATTACAGGATTTCACTCCTACCCCAGACGTACCCCTTGGATCTTCCGGCCCCAAGCCAGCGGGTTTCCGCCGGACGCCTGCTCGTTGAGCGAGCAGATTTCCCGACGGACCTGTCTGGCCGGCTACGGACGCTTTAGGCCCAATAAAATTGGTCATCACTTGAGCTGCCGGTATTACCGCGGCGGCTGGCACCGGTCTTGCCCAGCTCTTATTCGTGTACCACCTTACGATACACAAAAGCGAGGACGTTATGCCCTCGCACTTGGAGTTCCCTTATCGCACTGTCGTGCAGTGTAAAGTTTTCGCGCCTGCTGCGCCCCGTAGGGCCTGGATTCTTGTCTCAGAATCCATCTCCGGGCTCTTGCTCTCACAACCCGTACCGATTATCGGCACGGTGGGCCGTTACCCCACCGTCTACCTAATCGGCCGCAATCACATCCTATAGCGCCGGAGCGTTTCCAGCTCCTTGCAGTTCCAGCAAAGGAGCGTTATCCAGTATTAGCCTCAGTTTCCCGAGAGTATGCTGGTCTATAGGGTAGTTTGATCACGTGTTACTGAGCTTTCCGCTACGAGTCTGAACTCGTACAACTAGCATGGCTAAATCGAACTCCAATAGCAATGACCTCTGGCAGGATCAACCAGAATGTCGCTGAGCACAAGGTTCAGCGTATAGGCGGAGGCATGCTCTCGAATGTAGAGAATGCATCACATATCACGTTCGGGACACCGTTTCGGAAAACCGACAAGGTGTCACCGAACTGCCAAGGCTAACATCAGATTCCATCGTATACGGCTGACCGCAGGGGTGGAATCCTCATTTCCTTCGGATTTGAACGAAGGCGAGGAAGGGTATTAAACCCTTCGAACCTCGTTCGCTCCGAGATTGTGAGACGGTTTGAACGCCCCACAGATCGCGTTTTGAGTCTTTCTTCGCGTTTATATCCAAGCGACCCCTATCATTTAAGGGCGTCGGATTTCGCTCGCCCTCGGCCGATTGTGGCCGAGGGCGTTCTTCCTATTCAATCCAAGTGCCCGGTTATACTTAAAGGCACCGGATTCGATGTGGTTCGGTCGTCCCAAACCGAGGGACGCCGTCGACATCACATCCGAGTGCCCCCATACACTTAAGGGCATTGGATTGGTTTTCTTTCGCCCGAAACCTACCGCCCCATATTTAGATGCGGCGGGTTTCGGGCGGCCACCTCGCGGGGAGACCACGAGGCGTCCTTCGCATTTACTCAAAGGCGGGAGTTAAATTTAAGTCCGTCGAATGAAAGCCACATTGGGAAGATTCGGCATACCCCACGAGACAAATTCACATTATCGAACGATACTAAGATTGTATTGTTTTGTCACGTGCGCGCGTTGAGAGAAAAATTGTCAACTATTTTATACTTTGGAGTAATCAAAAGTCGACAGGTCAGTCGAGCGTAGGCTCAGTGGTCCTGACCTCCGGACCGGTTGTCGGTGTGATTGCATAGTCGATGGTGAGGAACTGTCGACCGAACAGCCACATTTCGTGCTGGGCGATTAGCGTCGTCTCCACAGTCGCCATGTTCCCCGTTGCAGGCGTGGTGTCCCTCGCGGGCCATACGTGGAACTCCTCGTGCATCGGGAGCCGAATCGGGACGAACGGCGTTACGAGATACAGTCCGGACTGCCCGTCCGGTGACCGTCGTTTCGAAGTCAACCGAACGGCACTGTCGTGCTCGGACGAGTCGAGTGCGTCGATACGGAGAATTCCGGTCAGATTGGAGCCCGGAAGCGGTAACGAGACGTTCATGTACGTTTCGTCCGCTCGTTCGTGTGTCGCGTACGCCGCAACAAAAACCGCCGAACCCGTCTCCGAATCGGTTCGAACCCACGCACGGACGTCGTTCCGTCCATCGGCTTCGTCATCGATATCGACGATTCGACTGTTCGCCGTCTTCGGGGCGCCTGGAGATGGGAGGTTCAACTGTTCTATCGAACCGGTAAACAGCGTAGCGATACGGGCACCGAGACGAAAACCACGATGCCAGTGAACTCGATAGGAGAGTGTGTATTCGTCCGTCCGTTCGTAGAACGTTCGAACAGCGGGATGGACGGATTCGGCGTTGAAGCCACGACGGCCGTACGTCGAGAAATCGTCCACCTGACCGCGGGGAGAAGAACCGTTTTCGGCTTCGATACCGGTTCGTTCGACGTAGTCGTCGCCGATTCGCCATCTCGAAGCGAGCGAACTGAACGGAATCGACGGGGTGAGATTCTCCGTCGTGGGGGAGGTGTCGAAAGACGCCATCCGACAACGTCGAGAAGGGCGAAACCGAGTGCGTTGAGATGGCCTGAATCTGCACCATCCGTTGGATAGTTAGGTTTCCGATGGTCGTTTCGAGATAGTGAGAGAGACCATATCCGAGGGCGAACAGCATCGAGATACCGACGGCCGCCGAAGCACCGACCAGCAACACCTGCTGACGACGGTTCGAACGAGTAGAGAATGATGCCGAGTGCGAGAAGGAGTGCAAACACACACCGAGAGAGACAGTTCGGACAATCCAGTATCAAAGCAGACACATTAAGGAACTGTCGGCCGAGCAGCTACATCTCGTGTTGCGATGAGCGTCGTCTTTGCAGTCGCCATACCACCGGTCGTCGACGTACTGTCGCTTGCAAACCAAACTCGGAATTCCTCGTGCATTGGAAGCCGAATCGGGACGAACGGCGTTACGAGATAGAGTCCGGAGTGACCGTTGGGCGTGTGCCGTTTCGAAGTGAGTCGAACCGCACCTTCGTGTTCGATTGAATCGAGCGGGTCGATGCGGAGAATTCCGGTCAGATTCGAGCCGAGTCGCGGGAGAGAGACGAACATGGATATCTTACCTGCGAATTCGTGGATCGAATACGTCGCGACAAAAACTGCCGAACCGGTTTCTGAATCAGTTCGAACAGCGGTTTGGACTGATTCAGCGTCGAAGTCAGGGCGGCTGTACGTCGAGAAATCGTCTATCTGCCCAACTGGCTCGGAATCACTGTCGGCTTCGAACCGGTACGGTATCCAGAAAGTCAAAGATCATTGTTGAATACTCGCTACGTGGTAGTTGTATTTCAGATGATGGCGAGGGAATTTTTGGCTACCGACTGAATGGGGATGGAGTCAAGAAGGGGGCGGGGACAATGGCCGTCAACTATTCCACTGTCAGACAGCGGACTGACACAGTTTGAATAGTGAAGCGGGAGAACGAATTGGTAATGGTGCGGCGTGCTCGTCGGAGCAGGGAATCGTTAGGACAGTGTTATCGTTCGACGCTACGTCCATCCGTAGTGTTGCCAAGCATTGGCTTGGGGACGATAAGAAAGGCATTCGTTACCCACTCACCGGTTCACTTCAAGCGCGGAGATATGCGGCAGGCGTATGGATGGACGAGCACGATACTTACAGCAGTAGCTATTGCTAGTGCACTGGCAATCAGCCTCAGGGTGGTACTGACGGGATTGTTCGTCGCGTTTGTCACGTCCGATATCCTCGTCGTCGTTGGGTTCAACGTCTGTGTGACGGTGCTTGTCGGACGGTGGCTCATCAGATGGATCCGAATCCACCCACTGGAACGCCGTCAACTGGGAATACAAGCGGCTCGGTATCGACCTGGAATGTCGAAAAATCAGTCTCGCCGGTCGGACGAATCGTCAACGACTATCGACCGAATCTAATCGTCAACGACTATCGACCGAAGCCTAAAATCGATTGTTATTGCTAGCAGTTTGCGCTGAGTAGCGAGTCGAACGCTGTGGGGTCCTCCCAGAGTTCGCCGAGCGTTGCGGCGGCCAGATATCGAGTTGGAGCAGCGACCCATTCGGTCGTAACACTGTCGTCGGGAGCGGGTGCAGTTGCCTCGAACCACCACGCAACGTATCGACCGTCGATGAGCTTTGCCGTTGGGTACATCTGTCCGTTCACGGCAACATCCACACGGGAGTTTGCTTCGACTTCCGGAGCGTCTTCTGGTGAATCGGCGACCAAAATCTCGATTTTGACGGTTCGTTCAGTCATACGTTCCCCTTTCTGTCGCCGAACGTGTCTCACACTCACTGACACATGCGACAGTCACGAGTTGCATACGCACACAACGACAGTCCCATACAAGAAAGTCAGTCAGGCGTATGTCTGACGGACACGGCATCGATGCGCGTCAGTCGTCGATGGACATTCAATCCAATTGGGTGGCCGTCGATTCGGACCGTTCGGCAATCTCCGCAGCGGTAAGCTCTCGCCCGGTCTCCTGTGCGAGATAGATTCCTTCCATGACGAGCATCGAGTTGAGCGCGATGTCACCCGTTGGAATCGGTTCGTCGGCTGCACCCGTCAGCGTTCGAATCCAGTGGCTGAACTGACCGATGTCGCGTTCGAACTCGTACCCGGTCTCGCTTTCCAGCAGTGCTTGTCGTGTCTCGTAATCGTTGATGTCCAGCGACACCGTCGTCTCGTAGTCCGCAGTCGTCGTATAGAACTCGAAGGGGTCCAACTGGACGCCGCCCTTGGTTCCAGCGACCTGACTCGGTTCGTCGGGAAGGAACATGTGCCACGCGGCACGGATTGACAGCACTGACCCGTCTTCGAGATGGGCGAAGCCGAGACCGGCATCTTCCACGTTGTACCCGGACGTTTCCAACCGGTCAGTGTACGTCGAGCGATTGTCGCCCACGAGTTCTGCCGTATAGCTGTCGTCATTGTTTTCGAAGGTCGCGCCGCTCACCCGCTCGATGGGTGCGTTTCCGAGCAGGTACAGCAGTTGACCGATCTGGTAGGTACCGATGTCGATTATCGGGCCACCACCAGCAGACTCCTTCGAGACGAATCCGGGCGTGCCGTACCCGTCCACGTACGGCCGTCCGCGACGGCGTGACCGAACGGCCTTCCCGTAGTAGACGTCACCAAGTTCCCCGTCGTCGATGAGTCGCTTCGCCGCCCGGGTCCGGTCGAAAAACAGATTTTCGTTCTGAACGCCGAGATATTTTCCCGCCGCCTCAGCCGCATCCGCGATCGCCTTGGCGTCGGTGTAGGTCGCTGCGAGCGGTTTTTCACAGAAGACGTGGCAGCCGGCCTCGAAGGCGGCGATTGCGACCGGTGGGTGAAGGTTGTTGTGTACACAAACACTCACAGCGTCGAGGTCTGCATCGTCGAGCATGTCGCGAAAATCCGAATAGACGGACGGGATATCGTACTCGACGGCGAGCGAATGAGCCGACTCCTCATCGATATCCGCCACTGCGACGAGGGATGCATCCGCTATTGCATTGTACTCACGCGCGTGAAGCTGCCCTCGGTTTCCAGCACCGACGATGCCGATTTTGATTGAATTCACGAACGATGGTGCTCTATACATCACCATCAATCCTTTTGTCACGGTAATCGGAGGTGTGGAAATCTCGAAACTCAGTGGCCGACGTTCCGGGTGCAAAAACGAGACGATACGGTGAGAAAGGAATTATTACTAGCTAGTACGTTTTTAACTGCGGGAATAGTCACGTGTCTATGGATGTCTCGTGAGATAGAACTACGGTTACTCGTTCCTGCACCGGTCCGTCGGTTTCCCACTGATCTCGGACTGGCCGTAATCTTCGTCTTCGCTACGTGTCTGAGCGTCCTCTTGCCAATCGTTACCGATTCGCCGATTCGACCACTTCTCGCACTGCCATTCATCCTCTTTGCACCGGGGTATACTCTCATCGCAGTGTTGTTCCCACAGAATGTCGCTGCAGCGGTGAACGAACCGATGACCGAAGACAGGTCGATTACTGAACGCATCCACCCTCGGTTCGAGAACGGTATCGATGGGTTAGAGCGCATCGCTCTCTCGCTTGGAACCAGCATCGCAATCGTCCCACTGATCGGACTCATCCTCAGCGTTTCGCCATGGGGTATTAGATTACTACCCGTGCTGTTCTCAGTCGGTGGATTCACAATCCTTATGGCGATAGTCGGGGGGGTCCGTCGCTGGGAACTTCCCGAAGAAGCGCGATTTTCCGTCCCGTTCCGCCAGGTCGGTGCTTCGATTCGAGCCGAACTGTTCGAATCTGAGACACGAACGGAGATGGTGGTGAACATCCTACTCGTAATCTGTTTCCTGGTTGCTGCGGCAAGTGTTACGTATGCCGTGGTCGTGCCAGCGAACCAAGAAAATTCAACCGAATTCTATCTATTGACGAAGAACGAGAGCGGCTTTGTCGCCAGGGATTATCCAACCAATTTCACAGCGGGGGAGAGCAAACCGGTCTACGTTGGATTGCAAAATCACGAACACCAACGTGAGAACTACACCATCATCGTGCTCCTCCAGCGTGTCCGGACTACGAATCATTCGACAACCATCCAACGAGAACGGGAGGTAGCACGGTTCCACGCGTCGGTCGAATCGAACGGGAAGTGGCAAACGAAACATTCTCTTCGTCCAAAAATGACGGGGAGCAGGCTTCGAGTACAGTATCTCCTGTACAAGGGACCATTACCAGCCAATCCAACCCGAAAAAATGCGTATCGAGAACTGCACCATTGGATTACCGTTTCGAAAGGTGGAGCCACATCTCGAGGGGCATAGCACCGTCTGTTATCGGAATTCCACACGGGGCCCTTGCTTCCAACGAGCAGTGTTCTTTAGTTTTGGAGAATCAGACACAACCCTCATCGAATCTGGCATTCAAAACCGGTCAGGCTGTCGCATCATCCGTTGTCCCGTACGAACACGGGACCTCATTTGGGTTACAATCGGCACGCTAACAAGAGTTAATTGAACGATAGTCTTGAATTTCAGGGGCCCCATAACAATGTTCTGCTGGTGGATTGTTGCGGACATGGTTCGGGGAGAAATCATAAATAGAGAAAGAAGAAGTATAAACGAGAGTATTGAAAAAAATACTCCCACAGTTCCGAATCTGAATTCACCCGAAACCCAACGTAAGGGAATGACGATCACAGATTATCCGGCGTTTCCAGTCGAAACGTCAATCCGGTATGAGGGGGGGTTCTAAATGCCGACGTACAACATCGTAGATCAGGGTGCGGACGATACCGGAGGAACAGCTATCGACAGCGTTCTCAGCGACCTCGTTGGCAGTAACACGACCATCGTATTTCCAGCAGGGACATACAAACTCAACGAACTCGTGGTTCAGTCCGGCACTAATAATCTCGAACTCATCGCACCGGACGGCGCGCGACTTGTTCCTGGAATCTCGGGCGATAACGTTCGATGGTTCGACGTGTCGGGAAACGGGTTCGTCCTCGACGGGTTCGAACTCGATATGCGGAACACGCCGATTCCGCCATACGTCCGGATGAACTCCAACGCAGGAAACTGGGAACTCAGACGGCTCATCACCCGTGGGAAGGTTCGGGCGGCAACCGACAGCAACATCGGGACAAACGATTCGAGCGACGCACGCACGTACTTCCGGTTATCCTCTGCAGAAGGGACACGCGGACTCATGCAGGACTGCTATTTCCAGGATGGAGCGTGTGCCCCGAACGAGGCGAGTAACCGGCGTGCGGTGCTAGTCGAATCCGGAAGCGGCGAACTCGTCTTCAATCGCTGTTGGTTCGAATTGTGGGCAGAGAACACGGTATACGCCAAGAACCCGGCAGGCCCGATGAATATTTACAGCTGCTTCTACCGCAATACGCAGAACGGCTTCCGTCTCGGCGGGAACACCGAGGTGCGAAACTGCGTCTCCATCAAGGACGGACAACACCCACGGCAGGCGTGGTCGGACGGGTCGCTTCAGCGCGGGGTGAACTGCGAAGCGACCATCCCAACGAATTTAGCCGGGGGAATCGACAGTTACAGTGGAACGCTGCTCATCTCGGACTGTGACTTCTATCACCGATACGAATCAGCGAGTTGTGGGGGGGCGATTACAGGTCAGGTGACGTGCCAGCGGATTGTCGTGGACGACACCCGAGTCAGCTACCTTTCGACGAAGGACCACGACGCGATCTACACGTACGACAGGCAGATGTCCGACGGAACACCGGCGAATTTGGAGTATCTCGAACTCCGAAACGTCGATGTCCGCAACGACCACAAATCCGAGTATGCAGTGTTCATCGGCCAAGTTCCGGACACGTGGGGGACGGTGTCCGGCGTCCTCGGTGGCACGGGTCCGCAAACAAACTCGGACTACATCAGCAGTCACATGACCATCAACGGAAACCCCACCCCGCCGAACACGAGGCCGCCGTTACCCGAACCGCCAGCATTCGGGACGATTCCGATGCAATCCGCACAACTCGTCCGAATCGACAACAGCAACGGCAGTTCGGCATCGACGTATCGAATTACGGCAGGGGCGGACGCCCTCCCAGCAGGCAACGACGGGGCAACCGTCACCACGTCGTGGGGGCCGAACAGCGGCCCCAGGCGACCACCGTATTCGTCAGTCGCGACCGGTACCGTTCCGGCCGGGGAGACGTACGCATTCTACGTGACAGGTGGAATCGTCTCGACCGAGGGGAGTGGACCGGCCACCTGGACTGTCGATGGACAACCGTACAATCCGGGACTCACCATTGCAACGAAAACGTTCAGGGTAGACCAACCAGACCCTGATACGTGGCATCAGGCCCAGACAGGGCTTTCGGGGAGCACAGTTGTCGTCGCAAAGCCGGTCTCGTACAACGGCGTCAATCCATGCCACACTCGCCTCCGGAACGTTGCTGACGGGGATTTCGAATATAAACTCGAAGAATGGGCCTATCTTGTCAACAGATCGCATAATACAGAGACGTTCAGCATGCTAGCTGTGCCACCAACGGAACAAAACGTATCGTTGGATAATGGCAGTGCCTATTCGATAAAAGGCGGGACCGCCTCTGTTGGAAGCGACTTCGTTACCGTTTCGTTCGGAAGAGCTTTTGACTCATTACCCGTCGTGCTGACAGAGTCACAAACGTTCAACAACACAGATCCGCTCATCACGCGAGTTAGTAACGTTTCGACTGATTCGTTCGCGGTACGAATCCAAAAGGAGCAAGCGCTCGGTTCCTATACAAACGAGACGGTTGGCTATATCGCACTCAAGCAAGGGACAGGACAATTAAACGGAATGCCGTTCGAAGTCCGTCGAACAGGATCAACGGTAACCAATCAATGGACCCACATCAATTTCCTGCAAAGTTATGACTCCCCCCGGTTCATCGCTGACATGCAAACGTTTAATGGGCGAGATCCGGCAGGTCTTCGCTACCGAAATCTAACCGGAACTGGCGTCGATATCAAAGTCGAAGAGGAGAAGAGCTTCGACAACGAAACGACCCATCTTGCGGAATCGGTCGGATACGCGGTCTTCGAAGGTTCAGTTTGAGAACGTTCTCGTCCGTATAACTACGATTGCAGATGGGGTGAGTAGCCATCCTCAGTTTGGCTCGAAATATCGTCGTGAACTGGTGTCCGTCAGTTGCCGGTACACCATCAAATAGTGCTTGTACTTCCCTATGAGCGGTCCTCAATTATCTGGTGGAATATCCGTCTGTCCTGTGGATCAATACAATTGAGGACGAATATACTCAGAACCAGGGAGAGTACAGATATAACGCTTATAAATGCGAATTCGTATACTGTTCCAACGTTTATTGGTACATTTTGGATGAAGTAATAAGACAATGTGGTTATGATTACCGTCGTGATTATCGGTTTTACATAGCTGAAAGAAATCGGCTGTATCCCTTGATTCCTGTATAGCTTAAATGTCAGATAGATATTCACAGAACCATACGAACAAGCCGATGCGACTCCGGCACCGATCATTCCAAAGGATGGAATTAATGCAAAATTCAATGCGATATTGACTAAGAAGGCCAACACGTTCCCACGGAGAATAGTGTTCACTGACCCATACGCAATGAGCGCATTAGAGTTTTGACCTAATAATATATGGAAATAAAGACCGGTAGCGACGATAGGTAAAACCGATGCACCGTTTAGATAGCTTTGGCCAAAAATATTCGCGAGATAGAAACCGGGGAAGAATATGAATGACAGATATATCGGAAGGGCTAGGAACCCGACCCATTTTGTACTGGTTTTAAAGAAACGATCAGCACTTTCAGAATCAGACTTAATCCTGGTAAACATGGGAAGGAAAAGGAAACCAACAGTCCCTAAGACCATAAAAAGGATCTGTGAAAGGGTGAACGCGGCATCGTACGCTCCAATAACATTGCTCCCGTGGTAAATGCCGATGATGAAGGTATCCGATTGTTGGATCAGCTTCCATATTCCTCTAGAAATCAAAAGAGGAGTAGAAAACGCCAACAGTGAATAGAGTTTGTGGAATTGTGCACGTTCTTTTAGGTCAACAGTTGGTAATTTGATTTTCGAAACCAGAAAGGCAGCGGTGGCGGAACTGACGAGAATACTAACTACCCAAATAACAGCGATACCAGAAACACCAAATCCAAAATAAATCGCGAAGATAACACCGAGGAGGAGGATTCCTTGGTTAGAGATGTTGTTAGTTATTATTTTCATCCGGATCCGTTCAAGGCCACGAAACACACCAACGGTGATTTCGGTGAACACGAAAAAAGGAAGAGAGAACAATAGTATGGAAAGTACGTTATTAAGATCAGATACGCTCAATAGATTCTCAACACGTCCCTCATTCACAATCAATAAAAGAGTTAGTAACCCAGAGATCGGGACGCATATCAGTAGTGCATCGTAAAACAACGCGACAGATTTGTCCTCTCGTGGAATGAGAGCAGCGAGCCCCTCGGGGATTCCAAATAGTGCGATGATTGTCAAGAAATTCAATATCGTGATAGATAGTACAAGAATTCCATACTCTTTTGCACCCAAATGTCGAGCTACAAGTACTTTTGATGCGAATACAGCACCTGTCCCGAGAACATTCCCGATTAATACGAACAATGAACCACTAAGTAATCCGGAAATATTTTTTTCTACATCTGTCATGTGAGAAATTATCAGTTAACACACACAGTATAATGGTGTTCTTGTATTCCCCGACCCCACCCCAGATATATCCTTATTTTTGATGAATGACCAGCTTGAGCAGCTTTTGTTACCATCGGGGAAAGTACTCCCTGTGAATATTTAAATTTGACTCGAAGCAACTATAGGAGGCGAATCGCTGAGTGACTAATGTCTTAAGTGCCACTAAGCGTGCCGTTACGGGGAACGGGGTGCACGTCTCTTTTAACGCTCGGGCAAACGTACACCCATTCGTAAGCAATATCGAAATCCCTCAATCATCTTCCGCTTCACGAGCAACGCAGTTCGGCTAGCTAAAATGCGGGTTGGGTTCAAGGAGAAGTCGCCGCCTCGTCGGGGGACAGCTTTGCCAATCACGTCGTTATTTCTCTCCATTGCCGTCGGGTCTCCCTCGGAAAATTCCACTACGCCATACTCAATCTGCTAAGCGAGAGGTCGACCTCGAGGAGTGCGGTCGCCCTGGATACTCGACAGTAGTGTAGGGATTCGACGAACTCGAAACCGTTGAGGGTAGGTACAGTTTTGCCAATCGGCGCAGTTACAAGATTCGCGCGGTCACGCACGCGTCGACAGCATGTACTTCGCTCATCAAAGCACTAACAAACAGTGCAGTCGCTCGACGAATTACCGCGTTCAACGACTCAAAACGGCTGCTTTCGTCGGAACAAAAAGTAAGTAATCATTGAAATTTGTAACATAAAATGCGCCGTAGACCGGTGAAATCGTCCATCATATGGCGATTTGTCGGGATTGTTCCCAAAAAACCTATTTCTGTCAATGGTGAAGCATCGATATGGTGGAATGGCATCCTGTAATTAGAGAACTGTATCTATCTGGTCCAAAACAGCTGTTTAATTACCTGGATATGGATGGGTCAATTGAGCAGTTTTATTATGAATATAGATATTCCAAATTTGAAGATGGGATGTGTTCCGTCGAAATAAATGATGTCGAAGCAACGTTCAATATTACTTCTCTTGATGAATTTCGAATATTCTCTCCGGAGATAAACAATCAGGGGTTGATGGGGGAAACAGAGGTAATTGCTGATGTCCTTGAAGAGTTATCTTCGGGTGACGTCTTTTTAGATGTCGGTGCTCATTATGGATTATATTCATGCTTTGTCGGTTCCGCTGAACAAAACACCGATATAATCGCAGTTGAACCGAATACAGCTGTAATACAGAAACTGCGTGAAAATTTGGAATCGAATGGCTGTGAAGCATGTATTCAAGAAATGGCACTGAGTGACAAGAAAGGAACAGGCCATTTTGAAAAATTATCAGATACAAAACAAAGTCATCTCCAATTATCAGATGGGGGCGGCGACGGCATCTCCATTCCTGTCATCTCAGGAGATATGTTACTGGAATCCGAAAATGTAAAAACTCCAACGATGATAAAAATCGACATCGAAGGTGGTGAGTATTCCGCTCTGCAAGGATTACAACAAACGCTGAAGGAAGAAAAATGTCGCGTCGTCTACGTCGAAGTACATCCAAGAAAAATCCCCGAATACGATCCGACGGAGAAAAAAATAGAAAAATTCTTGGAAAATACGATGGGACACGTGGAAGTCGTCCATCAAGGCGTTGGCGATTACACATTAAAAGCTGTTAGATGAGTAGAAACAGTTCTATGAGAAGTTCCTCATACCGAAACGAAGAACAGAGCCTGCTCCGTGACCCATTTGGAAAGCAATTGTTGGTGGGACAGAATCACAAGTTGTTGCTTTCGAACCGAACCCACAACATCGAGCGGGGCTCGAAGCAAATATCTCGCACAACCAAATCGCGGGGGGAATGTCAGTGCAAGACAATGCTATCTCCGGCACGGATGGTGAGATACCCTTCTCGGGAAATAAGCGTAGTACCACCGGAGACCTTGTACAAACTCGCCGTTTGAACACAGTTACAGAACAAAAACCGGATCTAATAAAATCGATGTCGAAGGTGCTGAGAGACGAATTCACAAAGGGGCAGAGGAACTGCTGATTTCGTATAAACCCACGTTTTCGCGTACTACTAAGTAACAAAGTCACGTTGAGCAGAGAACTCTCAGACCGGTCTCAATTCGTTCCCCCGTGCGTTCACTGACAGCCACGATGTCTTGAGGGCGTGTTCAGCAATTATTTAATACTGCTGTAATGGGCCGATTGTTAAATAGGATTCCTGTGGCACGCTACTTCGCCACGTTGTTACAATGACAAATTACTTGGTAAGTACAGTTTCACGGATTTCAGACGATACCAATGGTTACCCGGACTTCGGTCGAGGGTATTTTTACCCGATGATTCAAAGGGACAAATAAAAAGCAGCAAATGACAATAAAATCCATGAGAAGTTATTTATTCTGCACATTACCCTACATATTGCCATTTTTGACGGGATATAATGCGTTAAAGCTTAAGATGGTGGCGATATATGTACGATTGAAGAAAGAAGACCACGGCCACGAAGTGGAATATTCGGACGTCGTGGGGGGATACAGTCATGAAAATTGTAATTTTTATGCCAAATTTAGAGATAGGTGGGTTTGAAAGAGTAGCATGTAACTGGGCAAATGAACTAGCGGAACGAAATTTTGACATAGACATATTAGTTGCTGAAAAAAGAGGTGGGTTTATTAATGAACCGGATGAGGAGGTGCGACTCGTGGAACTGGGTACTCCTCACATCCGGCAAGCTAACTTCCTAGCATACATTCCCTCCTTGGTCCGATATTTTCGTGATGAATCGATTGATGTTTTAATCAGTGGTATGAATCATGCAAATGTAGTGGCCTTATTGGCTCACCAGCTATCAGGGGCCGATTCGAAAATCATTATTAGCGAACATAGCCCACCTCAATCACTAAAATCAGTAAAAAATGGTATTATAACCGTACTAGCTAAAAATTTATATGAGAGGGCGGACGGGATTATTTCGAATTCCGATTTTGTCGCAGATGAGGTCGAAAATTATATTGGAGTATCGAATCAGCGGATTTCCACTATTTACAATCCAATCGTCAACCACAAACTCCTAAATATGGCGAGAGTAGAACCTACGCATCGATGGTTTGCAGAAGAACAAGAAATCATTTTATCCGCTGGAAGATTGAGCCCACCAAAAGACTATGAAACGCTCCTCCGAGCTTTTGAAACCTTGTTAAAACGAAGGGATTCAAAGTTGATAATTCTTGGCACGGGAGAACAGAAACAAGCGTTAGAGAGTATGACCGAGGAACTAGGGATCGATCATTCAGTTGCATTCTTAAATTCGGTGAATAACCCATTTTCGTATATGGCTCACTTTGACCTTTTTGTTCTCTCATCGGAGTGGGAAGGGTTTGGAAACGTTCTCGTTGAAGCACTAGCCTGTGGTTGTCCAGTTGTATCGACGGATTGTCCTGGTGGGCCCAGCGAGATATTGGTGGATGGGGAGTACGGAGAGCTTGTTCCAGTGAGTGATTCTGACGCAATGACGTTGGCTATGGAAAAGAAGCTTAAAGAGGATATAGATGAGAAAAAGCTGAAACAAAGATCTCTCGATTTTTCAGTCGAAAAATCAGTCGACAAATTGATCGACGAATTCTAACCGAGCGAGAGCTACATGATGTCGTAACAATCTCGTCACTGCTAGATTGAATCTCCTTCATCAGTGTCCGAGTTTTGTAGCCATCAGCCACCGGACAACAGTGGAGTCGATATCGGTATCGTGTAATCGGTCGATTTGAATGAGATTAGCGTGAACAGATCATCGACGATATTGCGCTTTGAGTAGTCGAAGCTACCCAAAGAAATCCGCCCTGAGCAAGGCAGTCAGATAACCCATTTCGTTGATGAGACACTCCTCGTCTTTAAGCGCTCTTTGAGTTCTTGCGGTGACTCTGCAGGGAACCGATCACGAAACCTCGAAAATTGTACATGGGTAACGATCTTCGAGCCACCGTCAATCGTTTGGTACGCTGTGCTATCCTTCCTCGCCGAGTTGTACGTGTTTCACATCAGTACGCCCTATCTCAACTCACCACCCAATCGTCAGGCATTTTACTGTGCTGAGGGATTTTGGGAGGCAATTACTGCGGTTCCTGAACGACCAGCTTTGGGCGAAAAATTAGTTAATGGCATGTGACGTTCGAGTTGTAGAGCCCGTGACTCAATGAGAAACACCTTATGAATTACTCCCATTCCTCCTACTGGTGAAGATCTGTGCTCGCGATGAGGAATAAATTTTTGAAAACGAGGATGGTGGCTTTACATTATACGTGTCCTTAAATGAGCTGCTGTATACAAACGTTCCATTTTCGCTATCGACAAATGAATGATAATTGCGAGAGTTCGAGGATTTTGAGATCTTTAATAATGGAATGGCTTTCGTCCTCGGATACTGTCCCTGTGCAATAATAGTCCAATTATAGGTCCCAGCCATGTACGAATCTGTCCGAAATTGGTCAATGCCATGATGTTGAACAAACTGTAACGACTGAACGTCCTCCGATGTCCCCACTGGCTTGAAGCTTCCTGAAGTTCGCTCGGGTATTGCCACAGTAGTGTTTAAAACACCCGCGAAAACGAAACTGAACAAGAGGAAAAGGACGATTATCGTGTCAATGTTATTCCGGGTGGAAAATTGTGCTATGAACAGGGCTAATACTGGAGAAATTAAGATTACGACGATTGGGAGCCCTCGTATTACGAACCCCCGTCCGCCGACAACATATAGTACAGCGAAGGCACCAAAAGAAAAGATTGAGACAAGAATCCAATCTAGACCGTCAACTTCGACATGATTCACTCGTTTCTGGAAGGTCCATAAACCCAAAAAGGTAATCCCAATTACAACCACAAGTATAGGAAGAGCGAACATAAATATAGGTGGGAATTTGATGCCTTGAATTTCAATAATCGGTACTTGATGTGATTTATTCTGCAAGTCTGTACTTGGTCCGATCATCAAATATAATATGAGAGAAAGAACCCTATGAAACTGGAAAAGAAAGTACTTAGTAATAATCCAATAGTATATGGTGGCGATAGTCATAATTCCTAATAGCATCTTGGCGGTATGTTTCGGATAATCGATTATCGTAAGGGGATTTGCTAGCTTTGACATCAGATATTTTACCAACGAGATGACAAATAATACGCCTACGAGGGCTGTCGGAGCTAAGTTGTGAGCAAAGACTGTGAGTAACCCAAAAATGACGAACAGAAGGTCACCTTGCCATTTGAAGCGATTTGAGCAGATTAGTATGAAAGAGAAGATAGCTAATGAAAATAGCACGTCGCCATACGTTTGTGCATAAATATCGCTTCCAAAGTGGATGGACGGTCCAGCGATACTGTATATAAGACCCGCTAGCAGCCCGATCCGAACTTTTTTGAATAGATAAATGGAAAGGAGATAGATTATGAGAACAGTAATAACTTGTATGCTGCTAAGGAAGAGAAACATTCCCACTTTCAGGTCAACAGAGGAGATTAGTGTCCCGATTGAAGCATAAATGTGTGCAAGTGGATAGTATTGATAGTAGGTAATCGATTTCTTGGGAAGATTCCCCGTGGTGAGAATAAACCCAGTCAGTCCCATGTGTAACCGAGAATCTTGGCCGTACACAGGATAACTATACCAGTAAACTGCTCGAATAATCAGAGTTAATAGAAAGACCTGGCATAAAATCAGATATGTATTGAAGTTAAAATACAAAATTCTGTAACCAAGAAGGAGGACAAGGACGAACGTCAAAGGATAGAACGAGTCTGGTACCCCATAACCCTTCTGAACGGTTATTAGCGCAAGTACTATTAATAAAACAAATGCCAATATATCAATTATTTTCGGAGGTAGCTTTGAACCGTTTCTTTCAATCAGACCATTATCGTCACTGTATTCATGTTTGATGAAAAGCAACGAACCAATCAACCCGGCGCCCGCAGGATATCGAATAAGATCGAGATTAGTGAAAAAGGTCAGTAACAACCCTACAATCACACCAAATACAGCAATCAATCTCGGTAGATACCGAGTCTTGATCAAACGCATCGGAACGAATAACTCGTCCAAACGTATAGTTCTACTCCCCTTGGTTACAGCGGATCTTTCCAAGCGAGATAGTTTCCCGACTGTGGAAGATTAGAGTCACTGTAACCGGATTCGGATGGAGAATGAAACGGCACAATCGACCGCAGATGAGAGCAGCCATCTCCGAGGATTGAGGAATTTGACAATGTTCCATGGAAGCAGTCGTGGTACCAGCGCGGAAACTGTCGGTATCGTAGACCGGACGTGCTACCGACATCTGGAACACGGGGGAAAAACTTGAAAGACGCCTACGACTGAGCGACATCCCCATGACGAGATCGTCGCTCTATGAGTGACTAGTGCTTCGAATATGTTTCCAAGATGTGTGAGCACCACACATACCTACGATAGCCATCAGATATATCCTTTCAAATCCCGTTCTCTCTGTGGCATGAGCAGCAAGCAGGTCATTCTTATTGGATTAGATGGACTCGGTTGGAATGAAATCGAGAGATGGACAAAAAACGGAACACTCTCGACGATACGCTCAGTTATCGATGACGGAACAAAGACAGATTTAGTGAGTACCACACCACCGTGGACTCCCTGTGCGTGGCCATCACTTCTGAGTGGTCGAAACCCCGGACGCCACGGGATTTTTGACTTTTTCTCGGTCGACGGCTACGATAAGTCGCTCATAGACAGGAGGAACGCCGAAGCGACCTATGTAAACGAAGTCGCCGACACGCAAGAGCTTACGTCCGTTTTGATCAATTACCCAGTTACACACCCCGTTACAAATTTGGAAACAGGGGCAGTCGTCCCCGGTTACCTAGCTCCTGAAGACGCCTTATTCTATCCATCTGAAATACGGGAAAGGTACGAGTCCAAATATGGAGAATACCACATCTACCCGGACTACGATACCGACGAGAACGTCATCGAGAACTACGTCACTGTTGCTCGCAGTCGAAGAGACATGGCTCGATTACTCGATGAAATGTACGACTGGAATCTGTTCGGCGTCCAGTTTCAAGTGACTGATTCGATATTCCACGATCTCAATGACATGGCTAAAATTCGTCAAATTTTGGAAAAAGTGGACGATTACATTGGAGAGATCATTGAGTTAGGCGATGATGCTCATGTTTTTATCGTCTCGGATCATGGGATGGGGGATTACTCATGGACTTTCTACGTGAATTCTTGGCTCGCTGAAAACGGGTACTGCGATACTACTGGTGGAGAAAATCAGTACTTCCGGCAAGTAAAGACGGAGCTCAAAGGCGAAGAAAGTAGTGTAGAATCCGACCGTCTCGCCTGGTTATTGAAACGTATCGTCAATTCACTATCAGCAGTTGGATTGTCACCCAAGGAGCTTCACCACCTCCTGTCGATTGTACGACTCGATACGGTCGTCGAACGCTTCTTACCCACAAGTGTGCTCATGACGGCACAGGACAGGACTGTCGACTATGGAAACTCGACTGCGTTCCAAATCCTATTCAATAGTTTAGGGATTCATTTAAACGTCGAGGGGCGTCAACCAGTGGGTCAGATTTCTGAAAAACAGTACGATGCTATTCGAAACCAATTAATTGATGAACTATCGACAGTTCGAGACCCGGATGGCAACCGCGTCTTCGAGGAGGTGAAGCCACGCGAAGCGGTATTCGAAGGTGAAAATATAGATGAAGCACCGGACATTGTGTTAATCCCGCGTGATTACCAGTACGATGTCAGCGGTTCGATTTTAGATACGTTCAGACGCAATCCACACAAGAATCACAAGCCAAACGGAATCTTGGTTACCAATCAGGACCTCGAAATCGAGGAAAGTGCATCAATTTACGACATTGCACCAACCGTGGCGGCGGCACTTGAATTGCCAACTGATTCGAAGACCGATGGACGTATCCTTCCACCGTATTCTGCAGCGACAGATGAAGTAGATTGGGGGGAGCTCCGAGCGTCGTTTCGTTTCGGAGATGAATCAGGAGTGACCGATACCGTCGAAGAAAAGCTCGATGACCTCGGGTACTTAGAATAATCACGTGATATCGCAGTACGCCTCGTGAGTCTTCTTGGCTGCTCTTTCCCACGAATACTCTTGCTCCACGACGGCACGTGCTCGCTCTGCCCACGAATTCGCTTCGGTTCTATTTGTTAGCACATAGCGTAGTGCGTCACTGAGACGGTCGGGTGACTTCGGAGGTGAGAGAAAACCGGTCTTTCGGTGGTCAATGAATTCTTCGATTCCCTCTACCTCAGTCGCAACGACCGGTGTTCCCGCTGCCCACGCTTCGAGAAGCGTAAGCGGATGGCCTTCCCAAATCGAAGGAAGTACGAATACAGCGGCTGACGCATAATATCTCGGGATTGCGTCTTCCGACACACGACCTTCGAACGAGACCCGATTCGAAATGCCCAAGTTCGTCGCTAGCTCGACCAGATGGTCCTGTTTCGGTCCGGTCCCGACGATGATGAGATCGGACTTGGGAAATTCGTCGGCAATCTTGGAAAACGCTCGTATCAGATCAGAAGCTCGCTTTTTTGGAGCGAGTCGGCCAAGGAAGAGAATATCGTCACTCTGGTCAACATCAACATCGAAGCGACCGAGGTTCACGCCGTTGGGAATATAGGTTACCTCATTGTGGTGCTGGGTAAGCAAGTTCATATGCTCTCTATTAACTGAGATTACTTTGTCGTAATCGAATCCGAGTATGAATTGTTTCTCCATTTGGCGCTTAAATCTCGCAATAGCCGACTCATCTCGACCGACTCCGGAGTTGAGAGCGGTCCCGTGAACGGTGAAGACGATGGCGCTGTTAGACATCGTTTTACTGAGGCGTGTCGGCACAGCTGGGAGAAACGTATGTCCATGAACGATGTCGTAATTTCCAGCAACGAGGTAAGGGACGGGGGTGATAATCGATGAGACTCTACCAAACGTGTTCCAATACTCGGTACAAGGTGAGACACGATACACCGTGACAGCACCGTCAACGTACTCCTCGGAATCATCGTATCGAATGCCATCTTCTTTCACGGATCGAGTATAGATGTCTATCTCGTGTCCGAACTGCTTTGCGAGTGCGATCGAAAGCGCCCTGACGTGAGTCGGTCCGCCGCCAGTTTGTGGCCACCAATCGTCCTGAACGAATGCGATTTTCATCGATTACTCCTTGTACCCGAGAGCGCTCAGTCGTTGCTCGATTTCATCGGAAGCCACTTCATCCGGTATTGCTTCGGATTGCGGTAAATCATCGATCCGCTCACGGACATGCTGTCGAAGTTCATTAGTAAGCGATTCCGGCCCGTTTAGAGAGCGTATCGACCCATTCTTGGTGTCCATCTCCATCGAAGCGTTTGTGTTTTCTTTCTGGGCACTGAACCTCCAGACCATCCGGTCGGATTTCTCCCCACGTGCCTGTGAAATCACCCGGCGTGAATTGAATTCCTCGGGAGATTTCCAGACTGCATCCAACGGCACACCAGGTAAATTTCTCTCAGCCTGATTGGCAGATTGAAGGATAGTAGGAACGATGTCGAGGGTGCTCACTGTTTGCTCAACAGTTGTTTGGTTACTGTCGTTCCCATACACTATCATCGGAACGTGCAGAAGTTCGTTGTGTAGATAGCGCGGATGGCCATAGTATCCGTGTTCACCGAATGCATCTCCATGGTCCGCTGTAAGGAGGAGGAGCGAATCTTTTAGCAAGTTGCGTCGTTTAAGAGCATCGATGAATTTCCGAATTTGTGTATCGAGATATTTTATCTCTCCATCGTAGAGGTCGATTTGAGATTGTTTTTCTGCCGATGTTATCATCTCCGGCGATTTGATAGAGCGTTTATACAGCCGACTTGATTCTCGCCCAGCGACGGAACCGTCGTGGAACCAGCGATGATACTCGCCCGGTGGTTCATAGGGACCATGAACGTCCATATAGTGATTCCACAGGAAAAACGGACCCTCGTCGAGTGAATCAAGCCAATTAAGCGAGCGCTTGTTGATCTCCTCGGCCCGACTGTAGTGTCGATTGAGAAGTTTATCTAACGCGCGTTGTGCGAGTGCCATGACCTTGTGTTTCCCGAGGTTCAAGTCGTCGTCAAAGTAGTCGAAATCGGCGTCAAAGTCGTATGCACGTGAGATATAGGGGTTTGAGTGAAAAGCAGCGGTTGTATAGGGTGTGTCTTTCAAATGGGTCGCAATCGTATCGGAATCGCGGTGGAATTTCTTATCGACTGCATTGTTGGGATATCTTCCCGTGAGAAGGGCAGGAATTGCCTCACGGGTGTGCGAACTCGCGCTAAATGCATTCCAGAATTGAACACCGTTTTTAGCGATGTTGTCTATCGTCGGTGAAGTCTCTCGACAGTATCCATAGCAGGATAAATGATCCGCTCGAAGAGCGTCTATGCTAAGCAGTATGATCCCCCGTTTTTCACCCTCCATAGGACGACCTACGATTCCTACTGGTTTACATTTTTTCCCAACATGAAACCTTTCTTTTGAAAACAAAATAAGATTATGCAGAACCCGTGGTGGGTTTCCCCGTAATAGTGTTAACTGAGGTCCTCGTAGAATGTTCGGATGGATATAGCATTCGTCTCAAACGTCGTGTATCCATTCACGAAGGGTGGGACTGAAAAGAGAGTCTACGAGATAGGAACTCGCTTGAGTAAGCGGGGGCACAAGGTGACAATTTATGGACGTCACTGGTGGGATGGTCCGAGCGAAATCACGTTGGAAGGGATGAAGATTCACGGTGTGAGTCCGAACCGAGAGCTGTTCGTCAACGGACGTCGATCCATAGCGGAAGCACTGCAATTCTCGAAAGATATTCTTCGACCGATACAGAAACGAATTGACGAACACGACATCGTGGTTGCGTCCGTCTCAGGGTACTTTCCAGTCTTAGCATCAAAGCTACCTACTCAGTTCTCCGGGACCCCTCTGATAACGACGTGGCACGAAGTTTGGGGCCAGTATTGGTGGGAGTACCTTGGATATCTCGCACCGTTCGGATGGGGGGTCGAACGACTGGTTGCTCATGCTCCACAGCACCCGGTTGCGGTTTCTCAAACAACGGCCAATAAACTTGCCCGGATTGGTCCATCTCGTGACGAGATTACCGTAATACCAAACGGAGTAGACATCGAACAGATAACCACCGTTTTACCTGCGGATGACGGATTCGACATCTTATTCGTGGGTCGCCTCATCCCCGAGAAAAACGCGGATTTACTTCTCGATGCCTTTGATAGAATCGCAGGAGATTATAACGTGACACTCGGGATTATCGGCGACGGTCAAGAACTAGATACGCTCCGCCGAAAAGCGAACACAATGACTCACTCCGATAGCGTCACTTTTCTTGGTTTTCTCGAAAACTACGAGGATGTCCTCGCGCACATGCATGCTTCCGAGTTGTTTGTGCTTCCATCGACCCGAGAAGGATTCGGTATTACATTCCTCGAAGCCATGGCGGCAGATTGTAAAATCATCACAGTTGACCATCCGAACACGACTGCCGATGAAGTCGTCGGTGATGCGGGTTTCGTAACAGAGTTCTCTGTACCGGCAGTTGCAGATGCGATGCGCCGCTCCCTTGACGGAGAGACACCACCTCGTGATCCGGTTCACAAAGCCAAACAGTACGACTGGGAGAGAATCTCCATACAAGCAGAAAAATTGTATGAGTCTTTCAGCTAAAACACCGTACGAGCGTGTGCAAAAATAGATATCCCACGAAGATGCGACTGATTGAAACCTTGTATTATCGCATCCGGGATTTTCCATCAGGGACTCAGTACTAAAAGACTGCACAGGCTATGAGCATGGGGGAGGTTCATGAAGCGACAGAAGAATCGAGTCCTTTCGCAGAAGGCAATCAAACAGAGGGACAGACAGTTTACGGAACGATAAGGCATGCGCCTCACTTGCCTAAATTGGAGTTAAATCACACTAAACAAACATCATCGGTAAATGGACTCCGCTTATAAATAGATACGTTGGACCCAACCAGTACTGATAGTCGGATGAATGGCGGAATTGCTATCTGGGATACGTTAATCATGAATCGGCATGTCGATTTAACGAATGTAAAATTATCGCTGTGAAACAGGAGAAAATCCCCGCGAGCGTAAAGAAAACAGAAGTGATTGCCAGTCCCTTTGGAAACGTCCCCGATTGGATGTAGACCGAGAACGTCCAGTACCCGAACCCAAAACCGACGATGGTGCTCAAAAAACCAGGCACTCCCAAGGACATGATGGGTCGGTCCTGCTCTATCGTCTGCAAAAGCTTGCGGACGAGAACCAAACCGTGTCTCACCGGATTGTGGCTGCTGGCGTCGGCGACATCGTAATCGATTGTGGTCCCGACCTCCGTGATAGCGTATCCCCGTCGATAGACGTGATAGAGGATGTCGATGCTGGCATCCATGTGGTCGCCGAGCGTCGAATCGCTGGCCAGCGATTCGACGGCTCTCTGATTGTACACCCTGAACCCGCTCTGGGTGTCGCGGATACGCGTCTCCGTTTTCAAACCGACGTTCGTGAGTAGATTGACGACGATGAGTCCGAATCGACGATACAGCGGCAGGCGAGTCTCCGAGTCGGCGGTGAACCGGCTTCCGATGACGACGTCCGCATTCGTTTCTCGTTGGGCCCCGACTAGCTTTGGAATGTCCGACGGGTCGTGCTGTCCGTCACCATCGAGAACGACCAGATGGTCGACGTTCGCACGCGCTGCTTTTTCGAACGCGGTTTTGAGGGCGCCCCCGTAACCAGCGTTTCTCTCGTGTTCGACGACGCGGGCGTCCGCTTCACGGGCGTTATCGGGTGTGGCATCAACACTTCCGTCGTCGATAACGAGGACGGCATCCGCGTACTCGTTCGCTTCCGAAACGACGTCCCCAATCGTTTCCGCCTCGTTGTACGCGGGAATCGCTACCAAGACGTTGGCTACTTGCTCCGAGACATCTACTGTCGCTTCGACGGAGTACGTCTCTGCCGTTTCCAGCATTTCGACACTCCGTTCGTAGTCGATGGGAAGTCGAGGCGAGGGGTGGTAAATCAGTCCAGGATACGAAAAGGCCTTGGCCGTGATGAGCAGTTCCTGCTTGAGGGTTTCGCTGTCGGGATGGGGTTCGGCCGGGTCGACGACGTACGCGCCGAGTTGCGCAGCCACCAGCACCCCTGGCACGTCTGGGTCACCCCTATGAGTTACGAACACGGCGTGTCCTTCGTCCATCGCTCGGAGCGTTCTCGTCGCGATATCGCCCGTGTTCTCGGTCGTTGCCACCAACCCGACAGCAGGGAATTCCGTCCGTTCACCGTACCGGTGAATTCCCTGGAGCGTCGGTCGGTCGGTCGGGAGCGCATTGGAGACGTTCGTTCCCCCGTCTGTCGCGTTCGAACGGGAAGTCAACGGCGAGCGACCACACTCGACGCACGTGTAGTTTCCGTCCGTGGTTCGAGTGACCGCTGCGTTACAGGAAAGACATTTTATCGAGGAGACTCGTGTGGTCATGGATACTCCGGCATGGTTCAACGTTTCACTCCCATCCACACCGGACAGCACTGTCCGGTACCGTTCGGCTCACACATTCGTGAGCGTTCGGTGGTCGATACGATGGTGACCGAATTCGCATCGAAGATCGGCCGTTCCTGACCCATCTCGTACCGATAGGTAGTCGATGACACAGCGGTGCGAATTTCATCGGTACGGGTTTCGTTTTCGGAAGGAGTTGGTCGTGTCATTGTTGCGCTCGATTCGGGGGGAGATGGCCATCGCTCAAGCGACTCGGGTTCACTGACTCGGACTGTTTCCCCCACAAAGCCCGATACCCAAAGCGGTGTCTACTGGTGAAATCACTCACCACGAGGAAGCCCATAAAATCTACTGCCGGTTCAGACGGCTTTCCGTTGGCGTGTCAGCGGGCTACTCGCGGTAATGAAATCATTCGAATCCACAACGTGTCGATTCGATAGTGATTATCACATTGAAACACCGGTAACCGCACATATTGACGGCTGAGATGTCGGTATAACAACCATAATGGTCGTGTCTGTTTGCCGAAATTCGTTCAATTCGTCCGGTGAATCGACCGAGGTAGTCCGATTGGATTTCGAATTACCATATACTTCTGTCGAACCGAGATGACAACTTCCAAATGGTTTTTGACGCGAACAGGAGCTATCCGGCTGCAACGCTTTGACCGCTCCGAGTTCGACACTCATTCGACATCGCTACCCGTTCGCTCAGCGACGATGCCGTCTGCCACCCCAACTGCGTCCTGAGCCTTCTCTTCGGAAACAGCAATGCCAGCGAACGTGGCTCGTTCGTAGGCGTCCGTGAGTAGTTCGAATCCAGGCTGTCTCCCATCGTCGAGACCGTCTTCGAGACAGGCCTCGTAAAACTCCCAGTGGGTCAATCGGGGGTCGACCGACGTCGTCGTGGCGAGGTGTGAACGGACGGCACCGTAGGCCAACTCAGGTCGCTCGATTCGGATTACCATCCGCGAGCGCGGTGTTCGCCTGGTCGAGAAGCAGTCGGTCCGTATCGGTCGAGGGAGTCGGTTCATCGACTGAATCTTCCGTTTCGGGTTGCTCCGGTCGAATCGGAAACTCATCGTCCGCATCTTCCGCTTCGGTTTGCTCCAGTTGAGTCGGAGAACCATCGCCCGAGTCGCGTCGCGTTCGCCAGACGTAGAGTCCGACGGCAACGAGGAGTAGCCCGACGAGCACACCACCGACGACGAGGGGAAGCGAGTACTGTGCGAGGAGAGACTCCGTTCCCGGGAAGGTCACCGTCGTTTTCGCTCGGCTTTCGGCGAGATTAGTCCCGCCGTTGCGGTATTTGGCGACGAGTGCCACCGTGTTATTCGACCGGTTTTTCACCACGCGAGGAGGTACTTGCAGTTGTGAACGATAGGTCCCGTTGCGGTCAGTGTGTGCTATACCGATCCGCCTCCCATTGGCGAGGATGGCAACCGTCCGGTTGGAAACGGCCCTCCCGTCTTTCGTCGTGACGTTCCCTCGAACCGTGACGTTGTGTCCCTGCGTGACGTTCCCCGCAAGTGTGACCGACGTCGGCGTTTTGTGTATTCTGATGGTAGCGGTCGCTTTCGCACGTTTCAGTGCCTGCCGGTGGAACGGCAACTGAACACGAAGTCGGCGGTTGCCCGCCGACGTGTTGAACGGCAACTTCGAGTGAAATCGGAACGTTCCGCCCGAGTTTGTCGTCGTCGTTGCTATTTTCGTTCCACCGACAAACAGGGTGACAGGGACGTTCGAGACCGTCCGTCCGTAGGCCCGAACCGAACCCCGCGCCGTGACTCGCTTGCCGAACGACGACGCTTTCGAACTCCGTTGGAGGGTGACGGCTGCATTCGTCTGGCTGACGACAGAACTGGCCGTGGCGTTCGCACCCAAGTAGGCGGACGTGGTCGCCGGAACGTATCGAAGGTCGAACGACTGCTTGCCGAGGTGAACCGCCCGTGGGCGCGCGGAGATGGAGAACGTTCCGTCCGCCGACGTGGTGGTACTGACGGTCCGGTTCGGGGTGAGTCGAAGACGAATCGTTCGGTTGGCAAGCGTCGTTCCGTTCCGAGCCAATAACTTCCCAGTGACGGTCAGAGGATTCAGATACGACGTTCGCCGCTGGGTCGTGATATTGTCCAACTGTGTCGGCGTGAACTCCGATTGTCGAATGGCCACCTGCTGGTTGGTGATGTTCTGCGTGACGCGATGCACTGAACGGGTGTTTCGATGGAGGTTGGTGTCGGTGGAGTTCGATACGTTCCGATAATTTCGGGTCAACCCGTTGTCAATCGTCGAGATGGTCGACTGAAGGTGATTCAACTTCCGCGCGGTCCGTCGCGCTTTGTGCCGGTTCCCGTTGCGCTTGGCTTTTTCATAGCGGTTGTGGAGGTGATGATAGCGTTGGACGGCGTTGATGTACGTCCGTTGTCGATGCTGTGTTTTGTTCAACTCCGCGGCCAACGAATCGTCCTTGTTCGACTTCGTCTGCTTTGCCACATCGACGTACTGCCCCAACATTTTGTCGTACTTCGAACCGACCAACGAATGTGCTTTATCGTACTCCCCCTTGCTTATCTCGACCGAACTCGATCCGAGTCGAGAGGAAAGCTGTGAGGAGTACCATCGGTTTAAACTCGAAAGGTTTCCCGACCGATTCGCGTGGGACGGATCGACGTGATGTCGTCGAAACGAACGGTTCGAAGCATTGGTTCGATTAGACGATGCCCCAATAGCGCCGACTGCCCCCACCGAGTCCGCGGACGAAACGAACGACGAGGCGAACGACGAGTCGGGGTGTGGTGACGAACCGGGTTGTTGTCGGTACGAATGGGCACTGACGACCGAAAAACAACTCGTCGAGACGATGAATATCGTCAAAAGGGCGAACACAACCCTGAATCGGTGGGGCGACTCTGGCACGACACCCTAGTCGGGAGAACCCGTCAAAACTCCTTTTGCCATCGACGATGTTACGCGGACCGTTATACTGTCGTTCACGTGATAGCAGTACGACCGGATGTTGGCGGTCAGTCACCACGCTGAAGAAGGGAAAGTGTACCACCGTTCATCCACGTGAACGGTCAGTAGGGTTCAATTGGTAGGGAACCGATTGGGACTGCCATGCGGATGCGACGGCGATTCTGGAAAGTCGTGAGTCTCGCGGTTAGAGTGGTTGCTCCTGTGGTGGTTTCCGAGGCGAAACACCCGAACGAAGTACAGTTTTCGCTCTCGACTGTCACATCGCCGCCGATAGTAGCGACGGGCATGACCAAAACGGAACGTACTGAGGGGTGACCTCGACACGTGAGTATCGATACGCTGGATTCAGCCGAAAGTCGGGAACAGACCGACGCGAACGAACCGTCCGACAGCCGTGAGGAGTTGGTCGCACAACGAGCGTTGCTCGCCGAAGAAAATCAGCGACTTCGAGACGAGTACCGGCGAGTGCGACAGTTGCGGTATCGGCACGCCGCGTTCGGATTGGGAGGTTGCGGTATCGTGGCCGCGCTCGTGGGAGTACTGTTCCCGGATTCGCGGTCGATACTGTTTGCACTGGCGGGTATCGGACTGTTTACGGCCGTGTTGACCTACTTTCTCACGCCGGAACGCATCGTTCCCGCATCGGTGGGTGAGCGCACGTACACGGCCTTCGAGGCGCTCGGGGTGATGCTTCAATCGGAACTCGGGCTAGTGGACGAGCGGCTATACCTTCCGACGGAACGGTCGGATACGAACGATTTCGCGCCAGTTCTCCTGTTCGTTCCACAGCACACCGACTACGAACGACCGGATTCGTCGATACTCGACGACGGATTCGTCATCACGGAAGACGAACGACAGCGTGGAATCGCAATCCGGCCGACCGGCGCGGCCCTCTATCGGGAGTTTCAGTCGCAGAGAGGAAAGGAGGCAGAGACGCCCGGAGAACTCGCGGAGCAACTCGCGGATGGTATCGTCGAGAGTTTCGAACTCGCCGACGTGATAACGACGGCGGTCGATGTCGATGGGACGAGCGTGACCTTCGGTGTCGTCGGGAGCGCATTCGGACCGGTTGACCGGTTCGACCATCCAGTCGCCTCGTTCCTCGCGGTAGGACTGGCTCGAACGCTGGACACCGGGGTTTCGGTCGAACAACTGGCAACGCCCGACGACGACCGGACCGACTACCTCGTGCGTTGTTCGTTGACGCAGAGCGACTCGGAACTCGTGACCGGTCGTCTCATCGTGCAGTACTTGTCAGTGACCGGTCGTCTCATCAGTGTCCGGTCCGATTCGTTCCGTCGTCCGAAATGCCACCGTCTTTTGCTATCGCTTAGGAGGGCTTGTCATCGATGTATCGGCTCGAATCAGAAACAGGATTGTACGGTCATCAAACGTCTCGACTCATCGCCGTTGGTTTTGGAATGCACGGACGACGCGGTCGATTTTCTCGTCGCTCCACTCCGGCTGTGAGGTTTCGAGATACGAGATGATTTCGTCTGCAGATAACTCGACATCGGTCGGTGTGTCGGGGGGAGAACGAAAACCGGGGACAAACCGTTCGACGTTCGTGAACGAGCGTTTCATCCATGCGAAGACGCCACCCAAGCAGAGGAGCGTAACGCCGAGCTGAAGTGGGAGCGAACGACGAAGCAGCAGGATAGCGACGGCAACTGGTGGAAGCGACTCCGAGTGTGAGTAGTCGAGGAGAACCCGGTTAGCGTGGGGGAAAATCGCGCGAACAAACGCTCTGTTGCCCCTACGGTCGAGCATCGCGTTGATGAAGAGACTCGAATCACTAACGACGATGATTCGACCGCGTCCCATCGATTCGACGGTCGCAACCGGTCGTTGCCCCACCGTTTCGTTGGCGTCCAATCGACCGTTTCGGTTGGAATCGAGATACGCATTCTGGGAACTGTTGACGAGCACTGTCGCGTTATTCGGATGGACGACCGTTCCGCGGTCGAGCGTGAGCGAGGAGACGTTCGAAACCAGCCGGTGGTCCGAGACGTTTCGCGCGACCGGCATCTCCGGGGAGCGATAGTAGTAGCGTTCGTCACGAAGGAGGCGGCCATCCAATCGTGCTTGTGCCCCCAGATTACTGAGGAGTGGATTCGTGTTCGGCCCGAAATCGTCCGCGACGACGAGCGTTCCCCCCCGCTGCACGAACCGTCGAAGTCGAGTTCTATCGCGGATGTCGTACGGCTTGGTCGGCGACAAGATGATTGCAACCGTCGCGTTCGCTTGCCCGTTCGAGTACGGTGCCGTCGTTTGAATATTGGTGGTCTTCGCTCCCACCGCAGCGGCTTGCGACTGCAACTTGGAGGCACCGTTCCACCCGCCGTTGTACGCGCTGAACGATGCGCTCGAGGTACTTGCAACCACGATAACGCTGACGAAGACGACAAGTGCGAACCCACCGACCGCGAGGGTCGGAAGCGACAGGCGTTCGCGCCATCCCATGGTTAAAACACCCCCGAAGGAAGAATTACGAGGATTTGGTGGGCGACGAGGACGATGAACACGAAAAAGCCGAAGACGATGAACCATCGGAGACGGCGTCGCCAGCGTGGCGTTACGACGACAGGGGCCGTGAGTTCAATCAGGAAGAGAAATCCGATGAACGCCAGGAGGAAAAATAATTCGTTCGAGTACATCCGGAGGAGGCTCAGGGCGAAGAGACAGAGAAGCATCCACGCGAGATGTCCGTAGATGAAGCGACGACGACGCTGAGTCGGCATTCGAATGACGTACAACAGGGGGGATTACCAAAGTAACGGCCTTCTGTGAGGAACATGCGAAGCAAAAACCTAACAACGCACACGCTCAACGATGGGCCGTAGCACTTCTGTCGATGGAGCGGGCGAATTCGATGCCGTACTCCACGTTCACGCAGGGCGAGTTCCCCCAGTATCAACTGCGCATAGATCGCCCGGAGGACCCCGGGGGCATTGCACTGCCGCTTATACTGCCCACAGGAAGTAAACTACCCAAACCGGCCAAATTCGAGAAGTCGACCTTACTGCCGTCGCACGTTCTACTTCGGTTATCAAACCAATCACGCATCTTGAAACACGTGGCACTGTCTAGTTTAGCTCCTCCTCGACAGGTGTTCGGTTGTTGAGCGATTGATGCGGTCGTTGATAGTTATAGTAATGCACAAATTGTTCAAGCCACTGCTGGACGCTTGGCCGACTGCCCACCCACGACGTATGGAAGCGGTCGATCCTCTGTTTGAGCGTGTGAAACCATTTTTCGATCAGGTTTCGCTCGGTATAGTCAAGGTGACCGCTCAATCCAATTCGGAAGAGGGCAGTCCGATAGCCGTAGCCATCAACGAGAAACACAGTGTCAGAGAGATCGTGTTTCTCGGCCAATCCAGACAGAAACGCAGCCGCTTGATCGGTCCCATGCCGATCAAACACTTTGACATCGAGCAGTAACTTTGTGTCGGTGTCTATTGCAGCGTACACCCAAGACCACTCGCCGTTAATTTTGACAGCGGTTTCGTCAACCGCGACCCGCGTCGGCGTCGCCGACGGCGGGTCGGAGACGCTGTCAGATACCCGATGAACCCACTGAAAAATCGCTTGATGCGACCGTTTTACGCCGAGGAGTGCGAGAATCCCTTTTGTTTCCCTGAGCGAACAACCGGTCGCGTGGAGCCGGACGGCGAACGCCCTGACGGGCGTCGCCGTCCGCTCACGCTCCCAACATTCAAGCGTAGCCGTCTCTAAACTCTTTTTGAGCAGGTTTGAGAGTAGCATGAATCACTAGCTCTTCAACCTGCTCGTCCTTATCTAGACAGTGCCAAACACGTCGAAGTCCCAGAACGCAGACTACTTTACCCCCGGATCGTTCGAAGCAGTCGAATTCGATCGTCAAAATCGACGGCAGTTGGCATGTTACATATAGATCACGAACTACACAATGATCGACTCAAAAGTGACCTTGGGTCTACTTCCGCTTTTGAGGTTTTGTGGAAGGATAAAAGAGATACTTCACTGTAAACGAATCTTATTGTCTAATAGACATATCCTCATACATCAAACGCCGAAGTGGACGGTAGTCGGCTTCCAGAAAAAACAACCGCCCATCTGATCGAACGAGATCCCACTTAATCGGCGAGAATTCCCGGAAGAATTGCCGCCATTCCCATCATCACGACGACGGCGATGGTGAAGGCGAGTGAATCACCGAGGCCCACGGACAGAAGCGTCGAGTAGAGTAGATACCCAACCGGAATTGCGACAATCACGACGACGGCAGTGACGAGGGTTTTAGATACCATAATTGATCAAGAGGAGCAGTAAATATAAATTTAACACTGTCCGACTTTTTGGCAGGCCTTCTTGCTGATCCCCGTGTAGTCGCACCCGTAGATACCAATAACGGCACAGGCACCAGTAACGAATGCACCACAGACGAGTCCACCGAGTCCGCCAGTCGGAACTGCCAACAGACCGCACAAGATCCAAATCGGGGCACCACAACCATAGTAGCACAACTGACCGACGAGAACCTTGCAGTTGAAACAATAGATGTCGGACGTATGGACGTCAGCCGCGTTGGTTCCGTCTCCCGTCGAACTGATTCGACTAGTAACGATGTCGTCGAAGTCCAATGTTTCTGTTTCGACGCCCTTTCCCGTTGCATCGACGAGCGTTACTTCTACAGGTACCTTCGTTGGAGACACATCTTCTTCGGCATCGACAGGGAGATCTTCCGGACCCTTTACTTCTTTCTGAACGAATTCGAGACCAGCAACTTCGATCACGCCCGTCTCGGCGTCGCGTCCGATCGTAAGGAATGCCTCATCAGTATTCGAATCAAGAACCTTCGTGTATGCTAGCTCGACCGTATGGTAGTCGTTTTCAGTCGTTCGCCCTTTCTCGGCGTTGACAGATGCAGGATTGACCGATTGGGTCGCACGAATCACGGTTGTGTGACGAGGTGTGAACTGCACTCTCGCACCTCGTTCACGAAGACGTGATCCTAACTCTCGGTACTCGTTAGTGCGACGCAACTGAGAGAGAACCCGTTTTGCTTCAGGGCCGTCCAGTTCCTCTACGAGAGGTCTGCTCTCCACAGATTTTGCACCAACCACGTCAGCTCCAAACCCGAACGCTGAAAGTCCGATTGCCCCAGCGACCGATTGGGAGAGGACTTTGCGACGACTCACTCCGCTGTTTCGTCTGTTCCGATCGGCATTGTCATTCGAAGATTCTAAGCTTCGTTCATCCTTCTCTTTCCTGGGTCCAGGTACTTCATCTCCTGTAGTGTCGTTGTAGCGCTCGCTATAGCCGCTCTCGCTGACGTTTTTGCTCGTCTTGTCTCCATCTTGTCCAACAGTAGTTTCGTTGTCCATTGTTACTTCGTATTAGTCGATAAATAGTTGTGATATAAGTATTTTCTAGCATTATTGGACATGAGGTTGATATGTATCAATAAAGTTGTTACAAAGTTGCACTCTCAAATAGTGAATTTTCGAGTGCTTTGTTTTGATCAACTCACTCAAAATCAGGAAGAGTGATCGGAGAGATCTCCGTTCTGGAGGAGATGAGTGCTGCGAACGGATGAAATATGCTTCTCCGAGGGCGGCGACTTGCCGGTTTTTACTTCCGCTTATGGTTCTAAGCGGAAGTGGAGTGCTATTTTAGCCAATGGCAGAATTTCGCGGGGAGAAGCACTGAGAAAGCATTTTGAGAATTCATAAATCACATAATGCGATATCAAATTGCCAGAGTCAGAAGTTGCGACTATAGCGACCCTAGAAGGGCCAGAATGCACGGTTTCGACTGAGACACCGGTCTGCGACCATTTCAAACGGGAGTCCAAGGCCAAGTCTAGTTAGAATTCTAATTTTTTCACGATTGAGCGAATAGCCGGGATAGACGAGAAGTGCGGATGCTCGTGAAGAATTTTGAACATTCGGAAATAATATACTCATTGGCGTTAAATTGAAACTATGAGTGATACAACAACTTCTGAGCGAATCGGAATAATCATTGGTTGTATTATTACCGTTTCACTCCCCGCAAGCCTCATCTCGGCTCTATTCCTTTCAAATCCACCACTTTGGCAGATTGCAATCGCCTGGATTCTTCCAGGAGTGGTCGTTGGAATCTTTCTTGCAAACGATGCACTTCCGGTTACCTACCATGAAATCTGGTCGTTCGGGGTGCTTAGTTGGATTTGCACACTTCTCCTCTGGAAACTCTTCCAGGTCAGTATCGGGAATATCTCTGCTTATCAGACCACAGCGGTGTGGACAACAATCGTTGGGCTAGTGATTGCAGCACTCATCACGTGGGTTCGTCCTCGAATCCAACGCAATCGTTCAGCATCATAATTCCACGTCTGCTCATCTTCGGTTATCAATTACTACTGCGAGAGGCGTTATGCATTGAGATTGCCAGTCTCAACTTCTGCACAGGGATGGACTTTGCACTTGAGTAGGGGGTTTCCCGATGGTGATGGAGAATCACACTGTGATGCTACGCTGCCGGTATATCCAGCGTAGTCCGGAGACAGCAACCAACACCGGGTCCGAAAAATCGAACCACGTCAGCACGGGTGAAACTAGTTGATTTCGATGGGATGCCAGCGACTTGCTTCGCGGCGCAATCCGATGGACTTCGCAGTTTCTCGAACGCGGGTGACGCGCTCGTCGGTCGGTGGATGGCTTGCGAACGCTCGTTCGAGCGGTGTTCGTTCCGTCCGACGGTCGGGGGTCGAGAACATCCATGAGAGCAGTCCCCAGTCAGGTTGACTTGCGCGCTGGAGTTTTTCGAGTGCACGAGCGAACGCCAGTGGGTCATCGAGAATCGTGACCGCCCGACGGTCAGCGGCGTATTCACGGCGGCGGGAGTAGGCTCGGAGCACCAGCATCGGCGCGACGAGCAAACTGATAACGACCGTCCTCAGTCCACGCCGCAAACCGCTGCCGACGCTGGCAGGGCCTCGCAATGGTCGGCCCAGTATCAACGAAAACCCCCAGCAACCCAACGAGATGACCACGACGAGTGGGATGACCAGCGCGAGCGCGAGGGTCGTCACCATTCGCAGAAGACTCATAATCAACGTCTGGAAGAGCGTATCGTAGCCTTCGAGATGGGCGATTTCGTGAGCGAGTACGCCTTCGAGTTCCGCAGGTGTCAGCAAACGAACGAGCGAGTAGTCGATCACGAGCGTCCGACGTCCGAGCGCGAACGCATTCGGTTGACCCAGACGTGCGATGTAAACGTCCGGTTGATCGATGCCCATCCTGCGAGTTAACCGATCAACGCTTGCATGGATTCCCGGAGCGTGAGCCTTCGAGAGGGGAGTCGTTTGGAGGTGTACGAGGAGGCAGTTGCTACTCACCCGATAGCTCATGTAGCCGAAAACGAGTGCAATCACGCCCAAACCGAGCACCACTGCCGGGAGCGTCGTACTGGTGAGGAGTGCACCAAGTATTCGAGAGCCGAACAGGACGCCGACGCCAGCCAAAGCGAGTAACCACGCTCCGAGCAAAACGGCGAGTCCGCGGGGCCGACGGGATACCATAGTACCTCTCGTAGGCGTTACACACGCAAAACGATTGTCACGGTCGAAATCGGATATGTTAGTACGACCTGCTGTTGCGGTACCTCGACGCTGGTCTTACCGGGTTTCATATTTCGGACCCGCTGTTCGTCTACCACCGGCGACGAGACAGCCAAACTGGCGATAGCGAACGGGTCGAAGCCGGAAAGGTGGAGTTGCGAGAGAAGTACGGTGAAAGGGCCAAAATACGGGAGTATCAGTTCTAAACAGACGTTCAGGGGTCGGCTAGCCCAGCAGGTTGTTGATGCTCATCCCGATGAAGAGCAAAATTACGGCTTCGCTGACGACCCACGAATTTGCGTTCATCCATTCGCGCGCCTTCGGCAGCCACGCTTGTGCACGCTCGCCGAAGGCGAGGAGGAACAGCGACGGAAGCGCCAGAAACAGCAGGGTAAGAGCGATGAACCCCCACGCATCAGTCACTGGCTCGCCGTGTGCGGAGAGATACGACCCGACAGCGAACGAGGTGAGGATGTCTGTCGGGAAGAATCCGAGCAGGAGAAACCCGAGCCGGAACGAGAAGCGTGGGCTGAGCCGTCGTCAACTTCCCCATCCACTTTGGCGGTTCCGACTCCGCCCGCGTCAAGTAGACGTGCACCATGGCGACGAGGAGGAGGACGAGAACGATGGCCGAAAGCGTGGTGTTCGACCCACGCTGGCGATTCGCGCCGATACCGAGAAAGTAGGCGAGCGAGACGAGGAGTGTGACGGAGAGGGCCGCACCAACGACGAACGCGGCGGAGTTTCGCCGCCAGTTTTCGCTCGTGGCAATGAATATCGCACTGAGGATTTGTGGCCCAGCAATCATCACGAACGCCAACGGGAGGATGGTCAGAAAACTCACGGTTCGGCCGTCCCCTCGTAGTTACAGGTGTTATTGTGGGGACGAGATTCCTCGTCGTCACAGAATCCCCCGTCACGTGATTGCCCAGTCGCTCGTCGTTCGATACCCCAATTCCGTCCCGATTCCGGGTTGTTCATGTCACTCCCCCCACAGCACGACCGGCAGTGGGAGCCGAGGCGTGCCTTCGGATACAAGTAGGAGAGCTAACAGGATAGTTGTTGTGGTCAGGGAGAAACGTGGATATCAGGTATTCAATCGCCGGTTTCCGCCGTTTTTAGCGGTAGAACTAACGCCGTCGATGACGTACGACAGCGTATGGTTGGGAGTGGGGTTGACTCGGGAGCGAGACGGATTCGTATCGAGCGGCCGAATTTGCGGTGGTGGGTCGTCGGCGCGATAGTGTTCGGAATCGTCGCCGTCGTCGCGTACACGTTCCTCCCGTGGGTCGTGTTCGGAGTGTTCATCTACTACGTCGCGCGGCCGATAAACCGATTAATCGGCAATCGAGTCGGGAATGGAAACCTCTCAGCGGCACTGTCGTTGCTGCTCATCGTCGTTCCAATCGTCCTCTTTCTGGGGGTGTTCCTCTCGATTGCAATCGGACAGATAACCACCTTCGCAAACACGGCGGCAGCGGCGAAACTCCTCGGCGGGATTCCAAAAATCACGATTCCGAACGATCCGAACAAATTACTAAACACCGCGAGTACGACGCTCAAGAGCCCATCAGTGCAGTCGGCACTGACCAGTGCACAGTCGTTCGCCGGTGCCGTCGCGTCGAGCATGTTCATGTTCTTTCTCTCGCTCCTGCTGGGATTTTTCCTCCTCGTCGAGGACGAACGCCTCGCCCGATGGGGCAAAGAGCAACTCCTCGGAGATGATTCACTGTCCATCGACTACCTCGAAGCGATAGATTCGGGACTGAACTCGATTTACTTCGGCTACACGCTGACCATCTTCGTCATCATGATTCTGACTGCGGTTATCTACAACCTCTTCAACTTCTTCGCGCCCGACAACCTCCTGATTCCGCTGACGATACTACTCGCGGTTATCACGGGTATCTTCACGCTCGTTCCGCTCGTCGGGCGTTCCGTCGTCTACATCGCCATCGCGGCGTTCCTCGCACTGGGCGCGATTCAGCGCAACCCGGCGGACCTCTGGTACCCGTTCGTGTTCTTCCTGTTCATGACGCTGGCGTTCGACAACGTCGTCAGAACCTACATCCGACCGTACCTCTCGGGAAAGCTGTTTCACCTCTCGCTGGTCATGTTCTCCTACCTGCTCGGGCCGATTCTGTTCGGCTGGTACGGGGTCTTCTTGGGACCGCTGTTGATGGTCATCGTCGTCCAGTTCTTCGGCGTGGTCGTCCCGCAACTCCGTGGGGAGAACCCGAACTCCCGACTCGACATCGGGCCGACGACGACCAAAGAGACCGACGACGGATTCGACGACTCGACGAAAGGCGGCGAGGCAACCGACGGCGGTCAGGAGGGGGAGGAATAGAAGTCAGCGGTCGAGACTCGGCGGTGCGACCGGTTCGAGGTCCAGCGCGGAGAAGTGGTCGTCCAGAAACTCGTGTCGGTCCGGAAGCTCCTCCGGCCTGTGCGAATCCGAACCGACGGTGAACGAGACGTCGTACTCGCGGAGGATGTTCAGGAACCTCTCCGAGGGGTGGACGGTTTCCGCGTCAGTAAGCGCCCGCCCGACGTTGATTTCTGGGATGGTTCGGGAGTCGGCAAACGCATCAGCGAGCGTTCGGTACTGGCTTTCGGTAGCACGGCCACGAAGCTCCGGCGTGCGCTCTATCAGGTCGGGGTGAGCGGCCACGTCGAACAGTTCGGAGCGGACGAGCGACGCGAGGTTTTCGAAGTAGTGGTCCACGAAAGCATCCAGTTTCTCCTCCGACATGCCGTCGAAGTTCGAGGACACCTGCACGTTCATCCCCTCGATGTCGTGGACGCTACCGATGGTGTACTCGAAATTCGCCCGCTCGAAGAAGTCACGTATCTCGTCCTCGTCGCGTGGGTCGTAGTCCATCTCGACGGCGTCGTAAATCGCCACGCCGCTGTTCTCGCGCAACCCCTCGATGGCCCGTCGCCGACGTTCGTAGGTGGCGTCCAAGTTGAAACCCCGTATCGCACGGATGTCGCGCGGGTACTCGCGGGTCGAGACGGTACAGTGGTCGGCGAACCCGATTCCGTCGAGACCGGCCGCCTCGGCCGCACGTACCATGCGGGTGAGGAACTTCCCGTCGGAGTAGTTCGAGTGAGTGTGAAAATCGCGCATCTGGTGGGAACGGTGAACGAGGACGACCATAAAATTAGCTGGCGGTCCCGCGAAAAATCTGCATGTTGAGGTTCAGTCGCCCTCGACGGTTCGTCAGCGATTCGTGTTCGTCGTCAGTTCCTACCCATCCACACGGCAGTAACGCCGAGGAACAGGAACTCGATGATTTTGGTGACGACACCGGCAGGTTCGAGGAGTCCCTCGGCTTCGGTCATCGGCAGACCGACGGTACCGTTCGCTATGTAGGCGACGATAGCGATGATTGCGATGATTGCACCGAGCCACCAACCCCAGTCCTGGTCGCGGTAGATACCGTACGCGGCAACCGCCGCCGCGACGAAGTTGGCGGCGAAGAGCACGCCGAGATAGGTGGTTTCCTCCAGATGTTCGGGAACCAGGGCGAGGTGAATCACCCCGGTGAGGAGGATGAGTGCCGCGCCTGCAATCGTGAGTTGTCGTCTCGAACTGTTCGACCCGGCAGTCGTCGTGTCGGCAGTTTGAGTGGAAGTATCCATAGTTTTGTGGAACGGGGAGCGCCGGACGAGCACGTCCGACCCGCTGATTTTCGAGAGGGGCTGGTCGAAGAAAGTACCTATGGTACAGCCATCGAATCAGTGGAAAAAATGACAGGGTGGAATGATTACGTTTCGAGACGGTCACTCGGCGTGATTCGAGCGAGCCGCATGGCGTTGCCGGTAATCGCCGTCGTCATCCCCGCATCACCGACGAGGACGGCGGCCCAAATCGGGACGAGACCGAACGGAACCGCGATTGCAAGCGCCGCCTTGGCGGCGAAACTCGTCCACACGTTCTGCCGGATGACGCCGTTTGCCTCGTGTGCGAGGTCGTACAGGTACGGCAGTTTCGAGAGGTCATCACCCATCAGGGCGATGTCAGCCGTTTCCAGCGCGGTGTCGGTGCCGGCGGCACCCATCGCCACACCGACCGTCGCGGTGGCAAGTGCTGGCGCGTCGTTGATGCCGTCGCCGACCATTGCCACTGAGTCGTGTTCCGCATCGAGTTCCTCGATGGCTTGGACTTTGTCCTCGGGAAGCAGTCCGGCGCGGAACTCGTCCACCCCAACCTGTTCCGCGATGGCTTTCGCCGTGCGCTCGTTGTCGCCAGTGAGCATGACGAGGGTGTCAAGGCCGAGGGAATGGAGTTGCTGAATCGCCACTTTCGCCTCGGGTCGAACCTCGTCAGCGACGGCAACGATTCCCTCAATCTCACGTTCAGTTCCAACGAGCACGACCGTCTTTCCCTCGCGCTGAAGCGACGGAACCGTCTCTTCGAGCAGGTCGAGGCAATCGTGTCGTTCACAGAGGCCACGGGTTTCGGCCATGGCGACACCACCGTCAGTCGCGTGGACGTGAGTCAAGTCGAACCCGAGATTATCGAACAGTGCGGGTTTGCCCGCGTAATGAGTCGTCCCGCCGAGGTCCGCCCGGACGCCCTTTCCGGTCAGGCTCTCGAACTCCTCGATTTCGTGTTCGGCCACGTTCGCGTCGTTCGCTTCGTCGACGATGGCTTCACCGATTGGGTGTTCGCTCCGCGCTTCGAGACCACGAGCACAGCGGAGGACGTCGTCCTCGCTGTTGCCGTTGAGCGGGATGACGTCGGTGACGGTCAGTTCTCCCTTGGTCAGCGTCCCCGTCTTATCGAAGGCGACGACTTCGATTTCGCCCATCGCTTCGAGATGGTTACCGCCCTTGACGAGAACACCGTTTTTGGCGGCGCTCGTGATACCCGAGACGACGGTGACGGGGGTGCTAATGACGAACGCGCACGGACAGGAGAGGACGACGAGCGTCAACCCGTAGACGAACCACGTGACCCACGGCTTGCCGAAGGCGAGGGGCGGGACAACCGTGACGAGGATAGCAAATCCGAGAACAACGGGCGTGTAGTAATCCGCGAATCGCTCCACGAACTGCTCGCGCTCGGTTGTGTTGCCCTGTGCGTCCTCGACCATGGCGACGATGCGCGAGAGCGTGTTGTCGCTGGCAACTGAGGAGACTTCGACTTCGAGGTAGCCACCCTCGTTGATGGTTCCGGCGAACACCTCGTCGCCCTCGGTTTTGTCAACGGGCACGCTTTCGCCTGTAATCGGAGCCTGATTAACCGCGCTCTCGCCGGTCGTCACCACTCCGTCCATCGGGATTTTTTCGCCGGGACGCACGACGACGGTGTCGCCGACGTTCACCGCATCGACGGGAACGGTCGTTTCACCGTCCGGACCTTTGACCGTCGCCTCGTCGGGCGACAGGTCCATCAGTTCCTGAAGCGAATTTCGCGCCTTGTCCATCGAGTAGCGTTCGAGCAGTTCCGCGACGCTGAACAGGAACGCGAGCGTAGCGGCTTCCAAGTAGAGCGATTTTCCGAACCCGACGCTGACCGCGAGCGCACCGAGGATGGCGACGCTCATCAGCAGGTCGATGTCGAGGTTTCGGTTTCGAAGCGAGTAGTAGCCGTTGGTGACGATGGCCTGCCCGCCGACGAGGACGGCCAGCAGGAACGCCACGTCAGCAATCGCGATGTGAACGCTCCCAATCGTGACCGCCCCGCCCGTACCGACGACCGTCGAGTTTTGCCCCGTAAGGAGGAATTCGAAGAGGAGCGCGAGCGCGACGAAGATGCCGCTGATCCACGTTTTGATGGCGCGGGAACTTCTCCAGACGCTTTCAGACGAGCGCGACGAGTCGTCGCGCTCGTCCTCGCTGGTGCCCGTGACTTCGTAGCCCGCGTTTTCGATAGCCGTCGTCACGTCGCGCACGGACGTATCGGAATCCGTCGTGACGAGGACTGTCCCGGTCGTCGGTCGCGTGTCGTAAGAGCGAACGCCCGAAACCGAGTCGAGCGCGTTCTCCACTTTACCGGCACAGGACGCACAATCCATGTCGGGAACCGAAACCGTCAGTTGCGAGCCCTCGTTTTCGACCGAGTAACCCGCTTTTTCGACCCGGCCAGAGATTTCGTCCGCGCTCGTCGTCCCCCCGTCGTACTCGACGGTGAGCGTCCCGGTCGTGACACCCGCGTCGATGGCGTCGATACCGTCGAGTTTTTGGACGCTGTTTTTCACCTTGCCTGCACAGGACGCACAGTCCATGCCGGGAACGGACAACTGAACGACGGCAGTTTCACCGCCGTTCTCGATTTCCGGCGAACCGTGGTCGGAATCCGTTTTGTGTTCGGAGTTGGTTTCGTGGTCGTGGCCACAGCAATCGGTAGAGCGACAGCTGTCGTCGGGTGGTTCCTCGTCACGACAACCACAGGAGTCGGGCGGAGCATCCGAACCCGCGTCTTGCATGGTTGAACGTAGTCATCACAGAGTTATTAATCCAGCTGCTATGAAGCGGCGCTTTGTTATGCAGACATTATTAAAAATTTCCCAGAGAATTATTATCCTCTTTGAAATGGTTACGCGTGGATTTGGCCCGTCGCCACCAAATACTGGAGACCGAACAGCGTCGCGTCGTACGCGCCGTGGATGAGGATCGGAACGAGGAGGTTATCCGTGTACTCGTACACGCTCCCGAGGATAAGCGCCAAGAAAAACACGGTCCCGATATACACGAGTCTGCCGAGGTCAGCACCTAGTAGCGAGAAGAAGTGGATGGATGCAAAGAGCACGCTCGAAAGGATGACTGCAGGCACAGGAGAGTACGATTCGCGGAGAACACCCTGAATGAGACCACGGTAAAGGAGTTCCTCGCCCGGACCGATAATCAGGAACGAGACCGGAATCAATAGCAAGAACACCGTTGGATTACCGCTCGCGATATCGACGACGGAGTTCTGTGCGGAGTGAAGACCGAGCGACTGTATCACGTTCGAAATGACGTTCAGCGCGCCGAAGAGGAAGACGAACCCACCGACGGTGATAGCGATATCCCGAATCGACGGGACATGGATGTGAATGAAATCGAGACCGAGGTCTCGGTAGTTCAGATAAATAAGTGCGATTCCACCGAACGTGAGGCCTTGAAGCAGGATGGCGCTGAGAAATAGTTGTAATGCAGGACTGTTCAAGACATTAATACCGACGGCCATGAGAGCGAGAATCGCGATTGTGGCAACAACCTGGCCGACACCGTAGGCCCCAAACGAAAGGAAAAGCCCAACACCGAACGTCCGGAGTCGAGTTTCGACAGTACTCATCGTTACCCATTACGGTCGTGTGCCTTCTTCGTCTTTCGGTTGCGGAACGACGCCCGGAGCAAAACGAAACCCCGCCGGTATCCCACATGGAAACGCCCGATTTAGTGACATCTAGATTGAATGTTCGGGAGAGAAATGTGGAGAGAGATGACAAAATGTACCACTCTCGGTCAAAACGGGTATATTTTCGGACCCAATATAGAGAGGTAATGGTATCAAAGCGGATGTATCGGCTCTTCTTTGCCGGACTCGTGATACTTTCTGGGATTGCCGTCGTGAATGCGTACGCCTCCACCCCCGGAAGTTCGGCGGATTTCAGCGGAAAGACACAGTCCCAAATCAGAGCCCAAACAGGCGCAATGGTCCCTCCCCGTAACAACATTACCGTCATCGCCACGGACTCCAATTCGTGGATGGGGAAGGAAGGAAGCGGCCCGCGTGCGCGGGCGGAACTCGTCGCGTTCAACCCGAACGGGTCGATCCTGTACTACAACGACACCCACACGCGGTACTGGGACGTCGACCCACTGAAAGGAACGAAAACGACGGTCGAATACTCCTATGCGAACCACCTGAACAAATCGGAGTGTCCGACCCACTGGAACCTCTCGAAGCGCCACGTCTCGCAGAAGACGTGGAACAAATACATGCAAGTCCACGGCAAGGTCGATGCATGCACGCGAAACGGCATCGACCGCGTCAACCTGACGACCGGGAAGGTGACTCCCATCTGGTCACAGATTACGCCGGGAAAGGAAGCCACTCGGTATCACGACGTCGACCGACTGGACAAAAACCACTTCGTCGTCGGTGACATCTTCCTCGACCGCGTGTTCATCGTGAACACGACGAGCGGGAAAATCGACTGGACGTGGAACGCGAGCGATGTCTTCCCGCCGAACAAAACCGGCGGCCCGTACCCCAAAGATTGGACGCACATCAACAACGTGCAAGCCCTCAAGAACGGGCAAATCGCAGTAAGTGTCCGGAACCTCGACCAAGTCGTGTTCCTCAAACCGGGGAAGGGAATGATAAAGAACGAGACACTCGGCCAAGATAACAACTACAGCGTCCTCTACGAACAGCACAACCCCGACTACATCAACAAGTCGAACGGTGGCCCGGCGGAAGTCGTCGCCGACTCCGACAACAACCGAATCGTCGAATACCAGCGCAAAAACGGGAACTGGAAACGGACGTGGCTGTGGCAGGATTCGCGGATGCAGTGGCCCCGCGACGCCGACCGTCTGCCGAACGGCCACACGCTCATCACCGACTCGAACGGAAACCGCGTCTTCGAGGTGAACAAGAAGGGAAAAATCGTCTGGGACGTCCAAATCGCGTTCCCCTACGAAGCCGAACGCCTCGGAACGGGTGACGAAAGCGCTGGCGGCCCGAGCGCGCAAAAAGCGGGTCTCAAATCCAAATCGAGCGGTGTCATCGGCAAGTTCTGGATCGGCGTCAAGAACGCACTTCCTGGCAAGTACCTCAACGCACTGATGTACATCACGCCGGTCTGGATGGGCGTCCCCGAAGTCGCCGCCGTCCTCGTTGGTATCCTGTCGCTCCTCGTCTGGGGCGTGGTCGAACTGAAATGGGCAGGCGTCTTCTCATCAATCCGGCAACGAATCGAATCGTTCTACGAAACGCGATAAGAACGAACTGAATTTTTCTCGCCTCAGCCTTCGAGTTCCGACGCCACCGCACGGAGTGCGTCGATGCGCTCCTCGACTGCGGGATGGGTCTGCACCGAAATCGGGAGCGAGTCGAGCGCGCCAGCGGCGTCCTCATCATCCGTACCGAAGCCGCCAGGCTGGAAACAGAGCTGTGTCACTCCATCGACGGCACGCGCGTCTTGGTCGGGTGCCGCCGGTGCGTCCTCGGTCAACGTCGTGAGCGCAGACGCCATCGACGCTGGACTACCCGAGAGCGTTGCGCCCGCGCGGTCGGCGATGAACTCCCGGTCGTGTGAAAGCCGACCTGCGAGTGAGATGACGGGCATCGCCAGCAGCCCCAGCGCCACCCCGCCGAACAGCAGGATGAATGCGACGAGCAGGACGTACGTGACGGTGTATCTGACGCCGAACACCGGCGCGTCGATGACGGCCGCACTCGGGATGTAGAGGAGGACGACGGCGGCCAGCCAAACGGTTCGTCTGGCCGATTGTTCCAATCCGAGGTCGGCGAGCAGGGAGTAATTACCCGCCAGTGCCGGGAGGAAGGTGGCCAAGGTCATCACCATCGCATCGCGGTTTTTGATGTGCGCGAGTTCGTGAGCGAGTACCGCGTCCAGTTCGTTCTCGTCGAGGACGGAGAGCAGACCAGTCGAAACGACGACCGTGGCGTGTCGCGGCGTGCCGACGGTGAACGCGTTTGCGGTTTCGGTCTCGGCGACGGCGACTGTCGGGACGGCAACGTCCGCGCCAGTCGCAAGCCGTCGAACTCGGGTAACGAGGTCCGGATACTCCTCGTCAGTGACGACCGTCGCATCGACTTCCGAGAGGGCTTCTCGGCGGGTGTATCGCAGTTGCGCCCACACCAACACCGCGGTCGCCGGGACGCCGAACGCGAGCCATCCCGAACCGGCGGGGAGGTTCGACGCGACGGGAGCGAGCCACGGGCGGAGGAGGAACGCGACACAGCCGACGAGCAGGAGGTCTGCAATCAGCACGCATGCGAGGGTGGCGAGTATTCGCCGAGTCAGGGCGGGGTCTCGTGACATGTCGTACGTAACGTGTCGTGGTCATCGCACATGAATGTTGGTTCAAGGACGTGTTGGGGTGGGAGAAGATATTTGCCGTATGAGAAAGTAACCGAACACCAGTGAAACGTAATCACCTCCGTGCTGCCCTCATTGCCCTCTGTGTCCTCGCGGTTATCTTCGGCGCGTCGCTGTTTCCCGCGACCGGGTTCGGGTCGTATCCCGCCGGTCCGGGAGGCGGCAGCCGAGCAGGTAGCTTGGGGACCCCAAACCCCGGTCAGACAACCGGCGGGGGTGGAACCCACACGCCCCAAAACGCGGCGACAACGACGGGTCAGACCACGACGAGCAGCGACTCGAACAGCAACTCGAACGGCCAATCGACGACCACAACGACCACGACGAAAGGCCCAGCAAAGGACAGTACACCCCCATCCAGTGGCGGACTGAGTCCGCTCAAGGCGATTCTGGAAGGGATTGGAGCCGTCCTCCTAATTCTCATCGTGGGCTTGTTCGCCGGCTTTCGAACCGGGACGGTTCGCTTCGGTGGCGGCGGTCTGATACCGCTCACGGTTTTCGATGTCCCCATCGGCGAACTGTTCGGGAAGATTCCAGCCCGAACGATGGGCCTCATCGTCGGCTTTTCGGCGTCGATTCCGCGATTCGCCGACGACGCGTTGGGCCTGTTGTCCGAACTGGGACGTGGTCTCTCGGCCGGGACCGTCGGTCTCGGGTCCGCACTCGTGGAAACGGTTACCATCCTTGGCCGTGGCTTCGGCGGGGCGTTTCTCGCCATCGGAAGCGTCGGGAAGGGGCTGTTCTCGATACCGAGCACACTCTCACGGCCGACGTTCGGACGCTCGGGGGGGAAATCGACACAGCGCGCGACGACGAGCGGTACCACGACCGTACCGGAACCCGAGGAGCGTGGACCGCCGAGTATCGAAGAAGCGTGGGAGTCGATGACCGACCACCTCCCGGTCAGGCGTCGGCCAACCACGACACCTGCGGAGTACGCACGCGTAGCGATGAACCGCGGCTACCCCGCAGAAGCGGTTCGGCAGTTGACCAACGCCTTCCGTGAAGTCCGGTACGGGAGCCTCCCAGCGAGCGAAAAACGGACGAAGCTCGCCCGCGCCGCATTCGACAAAATCGAGCAGTTCAGGGAGGACGACGAATGATGCGTTTCGTTGGACGTGTCGTTGGACGCGCTGTCGGGTACATCGGACGGCTGTTCCGAGCGGAAAAAAGCCGCGAGCGTATCCTCCTTGCCATCGGTATCGCTTCGTTGGTGTGTGCGTTCCTCGTCGTCTTCGTCCCGCGGGTCGTGCCGGAAGCCACGGTCAGACCGTTGGTTGGCTGGATTGCGAAACCGATGACGATTTTCCTCCTCGCAGGTGCGGGCGGCGTGCTCGCCATCTGGTCGCTCAAAGACGGCGTGGTGAACGAGCAGGAAAAGGGAATCTGGCAACCGAGAACTGAACCCGAGAAAGCCCACTTCAACGAACAGCGGACGAGCGGGTCGGACGTGGACGATGGACTCCGACTGTCCGAAAACCTCGGCTTGGAATCCAGAGAGCGGCGCAGTCGTCGGGCAACTGCGCGGCGACACGTCCGAAGAGCCACAATCGAAACGCTCTGTTCGGAGGGGAACACGAAGCTGGAAGCCACCGAACAGCTCGAAGACGGGTCGTGGACCGAGGACCCACGCGCAGCGGCGTTCCTCGGCGCGTCGAATACATCCATTCCGCTTCGGACGAGAATCAGCGACTGGGCCCGTGGTGAGACGTTCGACCGCCGTGCCGAACAGGCAATTTCGGAACTTCGAACCCGAAACGGAGGTTCTCGATGAGTGACCGGAGCGGTCCTCAGTTGAACGCCGGAATGACGGTTGCCCTGCTTGCCGGTGCAGCAGGCGTCGTCACCGGAAACACCGTCATGTTCCTCTCAGCCGTCATCGGGTTCGTCTACGCGGCCTACCAGTTCATGTCTGGAACACCTGACCTGACGATTGAACTCGACCGGGAAGTGAGTGAGCGGTCTCCCCGTCCGAGCGAAGACGTCCAGGTGACGATGACCGTCGAGAACTACGGCGAGGACGCCATCCCCGACCTCCGTATCGTGGACGGCGTTCCGGAACAACTCGCCGTCGTGGACGGGTCGCCGCGACACGGGACGAGTTTGGGACCGGGCGAAACTGTTTCGTTTACGTACGCGATTCGAACACAACGGGGCGCACACGAGTTCGAACCGACGACGCTCGTCGCCAAATCCATGAGCGGGACGGCCGAGGTTCGTGAAGAGCGAAATCTACCGATGACGATAACGTGTGATACATACGTCGAGAACGTGCCGCTGTCGCAGTTGACCACACCCATGCCGGGACACATCGAAACCGATGCGAGCGGTGAAGGTATCGAGTTCCACTCGACGCGGGAGTACCGGCCCTCCGACCCGATGAGCCGAATCGACTGGAAACGGTTCGCACGGACTCAGGAACTGACGACGGTGAACTTCCGCGAGAGTCGGGCCGCGTCGGTCCTCCTCCTCGTGGACGCGCGCTCGAAGTCCTGTATCGCACGCCGGTCGGGCGAACCGAACGCCATCGACCTCTCGGAATACGCGGCGGAGCGGATGACGGCCGCGCTCGTCCGACAGAACGACCGTGTTGGGTTCGCGCTGTATGGACCCCAAGACCTATTCCTCGCGCCGAATGGTGGCCGGGAGCAAGTCGCCCGCGTCCGGCAGGAACTCGAAAAAATGGAGACGCCTCGGATGACGACAAGCGGAAGCGGACTGTTCGGAATCGGACACGAAGAACGAATGATGGAATCGCGGTTCAAGCGTCTGCTGAAGCGACTCTCCTCCGAGACCCAAGTAATATTCCTCTCACCACTGGCCGACGACGTGGCCGTCAATATCGCAAAACGATTCGACGCGTACGGTCACGCAGTGACCGTCGTCAGCCCGGACATGACGGAAACGGATACGCCGGGTGGAACGGTGTCCGGTCTCGCACGGGCCGAGCGGTTGAACGAAGTTCGACGGAGCGGACTCCATGCCATCGACTGGTCGCCGGACGAACCGCTTGCGGCGGCCGTCTCGAAAAGCACGAGGCGGTCCACATGAGCGTGAATCACGGCTCGACACGCTTCGGCGGCGCGTTGGCGAGTGTCGTCGCGGTGTGTGCGGTGGTTCTGCTCGGCATCGGAACTGGCAACCTCGTCAGCATTGCGGCGGGCATCGTCGGTGCAGTCTGCATCGCACTCGGTGCGGACGAGATGCAGTCGAGCCAGAACGAACGCCGAGCGGCGGGGAGCCTCGCCATCGTCGGTGGAGCAATCGCACTGACGGTTTCCACTGTATTCGGCACGCCGCCGTTGTTCTCGCTCCTGCTCGGACTCGGGATGACAGCGGTGATGCTCAACGCGAGAGTGAACCTCTCATCGGGCGTCGGTTACCCGGTGTACCTCATGCTTCGGCGGTCCATCGCAGTGCTCATCGGCGGGACGGTCCTCGCCGCGAACATCCACGTTGGGGCGTTCAGAACGCTAGTGAGACTAAGTAGTATGGTCATCGTCAATACCGCCACGTCGAGCACGCTAGCCATGCTCCTCACCGTGCAAATCGGCTGTTTGGCGGCTGTGGAACTGCTCTATTGGGTGATTCCGATACTGGACGATTGGCTTCCGGCGGAGACACAGCTTCGACATCGAATCCTCGAACCGTTCGGTTTCCGACTCGAAACGGTTCCGACGGCGTACTGGGCGTTCCTCGTGATACAGATTCTCGTCGTGTTCAGCGGGTGGGGACCGCGCTGGTTTGCGAGGCTACTCACGTCGCTGTCGGTGCTCGGGACCGTAATCCGGCTGGTGTTCGGTTCGGGCATCCTTCAAGCCGTGGTCGGTGTAGTCATCCTGTTCGAACTGGTGGTACTCGCGGCGCGGGGAGTACAACACGTCCTCATCGCATGGATGGGTGACGAACCACCTCAGACGCTCGCATTTGCTGCGGGTGGAATCGGCGGCGTCGCGTTGGCGGGACTCGTCGGAGTGGTGTCGATGTTCATCCCCGCCGCTCGCTCGGCGCTCGCAACCGCCGATTCGGGGGGAGTGGTCGAACAAGTCGGTCCGGCGACGGTCGTCGTGGGGGGAATTACTGGCGTGTTGATACTGCTCGTGTTGGTGCAGATATTCGCTGTACTGGCCGTCAGGCCGTGGGTCGCGCTCGACTCGGCGAGTGGGTTCGCGTTCGGTGGTGCAGCCCTGTTCCTTGGCGCGCTCGTCGCCGCCGGACTCGGTGCGGCTCCGGTCATCGTCTTCTGTGCCGTCGGTGCCGCCCTCGTCGTTCGGGACGTGGGTGACAATGCAGCGGAGGTCGGACTCCAGATTGGACGGGCCGCAGAAACACGGCGCGGCGAAGTTGCTCACGCAACAGGCGGACTACTCGTTGCGGCAGTTGGCATCGGTCTCGCGGTCGGGGTGTTGTCGTTCGTCGGCCCGGTGTCGCTTCCGACCAGTTCGTGGCGTGGATATCTCGCCCTCGCCCTGCTGCTGGTGGCAGTCGTCTCGTTCACCGTGTTGCTCGTGACGGATACGGAGTGACAAAAGAGTTATTTGAGAGAGAGGGCCGTTTGGATATAGGATGGGCTCGCATTGGCCTCGATTCTCGGATTCCGCCTCCGAATTCGCACACTACCTGTGCGAACTCAAAGAGAGTGGGAGCAACCTGCTCGTAACGGGAATGTTCCTGATGCGGTTGCAGCACGAGCGACACAAGTCCTGTTCGGGCAAAAGGGCCAGCGGTATCGAATTCTCGTGCTTTGTAATTCGGCCAGCCGGATTTTCGAGGAGCAAAAATCTAGCGGTTTTAACGAGTTACACGAGAAGGGAATGACTATGCAATCCATCGATGAGGTACACATCGCTCCGCTCGGGTTCGAATACGACCGAATCATCGGGCCCGTTCGGGAGCACGGCGTTGACATTCTCTATCTCCTCGAACACGATGGTCCCGAATCCGAGCGACCCGACTATCACGAGACGTTGAAGGACGAACTCGAAGCGGAAGGAATCGATGTGCGGTCGCGGACGGTGGATCTGATGGACATCTACGGTGTGCTGGCTATCGTCACGACGCTGGTTTCGGAACACGAGGATGACATCGTGCGCGTGAACGTCGCAAGCGGGTCGAAACTCTCGGCCGTCGGTGCGGCAATTGCGTGCATGGCGACGGATGCGACGGCCTACTACGTCCACCCGGAAGGGTACGCTCATGCAGACAGGAGCGAGCGTCAAAGCTACGGGTACAACGGCGAAGAAGTACTGCCGACCTATCCCATTGAATCGCCAACGCGCGACCAAGTGTCGGTAATGAACTACCTCCAAGAAGCGGATACGGAGGTGTACACGCCGAAGAAAAAAGACATCATCGACTACTCCGAAGAAGCAGGACTCTCCTTCATTGCGGACAGCAATCCGGCGAACGACAAGGCGAAGTTTGCCCTGTTGAACGCGAATATCATCGACCCGCTTCACCGGGACGATTACATCGACGTGCAAAAGGTCGGCCGACAAAAGCAGGTGACGCTGACCGACACCGGTCACGACGTCCTCCGAGCGTTCCGACACAAACTGTAGTCGCCATTTACCATTCTGCTGAACGAAGATATTGTGAAAAGTTCTGATAGACAAGATAGTATAGAGAGTTAGGATACTAACGATAGTAGTATGGTAGTACTGAATTAGATGTCGGCTGTACAGGTAATCGATGACGACGTAGCGGCCCACCGCCCCCCGGTCCCCCCTGACGACCGCGCTTCGGCCCTCACCGCATCGCCCATGGTTCAGTGCCGCCCCACACCCTCCCCCTTGGTCCCCGGTGGGTCCAAACGACTCGTCATCTTTTCTTCTTCCCTCCCCACTTCCGTTCAGTAGCGACTATGCGAACGGGAGAACAGGAAAATAGGGGCGTGTTTAGACGCTGTAGAAAGCGACTCATTCCAGTGAACTAACTGACCTTGAAGTCAGACCTGAGTAGTGTGCCATCTCGTCTCTTGCGCTTCACAGATCGCCTCGTTACACTGTCGAAACGCGCTGTCTCTGGCGATACTTCACCGGCGGTCAAGAAGGGTGACGAGCGGCCGAGCTGTGACATCAGCATCAGCACATCGAAACCGCGTTATCTTCGTCGGGTCACTTCTTGCTTGCCTATCGAGTTGCGACCGAGTGGTACAGCCGTCATCGAACTCGACGTCTTCTCGGCTCTGTTGAAATGATAACTCGGTGGCCGATTTCGTATCCGAGGTAAGTCCCGCAGTCACGATGCACTGTAATTGAATGGCTGATTCGCGGATTCATTGGCGAAATAGAGAGGCAGTTATTCCGCGTCTAAACAAGGCCCAATGGTTTAACCGGGCAGTGGACGACGGGATTTTATCATAGCAAACCGAGAAGTCGAAAGAAGATGTTCCGCGACTGCACCCACCCGCTGACCTCCGCGACGATGGTGTACCCCGGCGACCCACGCGTCGAGCGCACCCCACACGCGACACACGCAGAGGACGGCTACCGCGTCACCCGTCTCGAACTCGGAACCCATAGCGGGACGCACATCGACGCACCCAGCCACACCGAACCGGACGGCCGAACCCTCGATTCGTTTCCCATCGAAACGTTCGCATTCGACGCACGTTTGGTGGATTGTCGGGAAAGGGGACCGCGCGAACCCATCGAGCGTGATGAGTTGCCTGCACCATCCGGTGGCAACCTGCTCGTCCTCCACACCGGTTGGGCCGCTCATTGGGGTACGGATGCCTACTTCGAACATCCATATCTCACGGCCGACGCCGCAGCATGGTGTGCCGACCACGACTACCATGTCGCCATCGACGCCCTCAACGTTGACCCGACGCCAACAGACAATGCCCGCGACGACCATGAGCCCGACGGCATCCCCGCCCACCACGAACTCCTCGGCACCGACCACCTCATTTTGGAGAACCTGACGAATCTGGACGGACTTCCCGAGCGGTTTCGATTGTCTGCATTTCCGCTCGCAATCGAAAGTGCGGACGGTGCGCCGATTCGTGCTGTGGCGGAATGGTGACTAGGTGGAACCGAAGATACTGATTGTGACTAAATGGTACTGAAAGGTACTGGGATATACTGGTCCGGATTGACCGTCACGGCGAGTTTGGACGTTTCCAATATCAGTCGCTGCAATCGTAGACCAATCAAAGCCAGAAATCTTTCGACCGGAGGTCTCTCGCGTCCCTACTCGACGTGTTTCGCGAAGATGTCCTCGTGAAGCGATTCGCAGGCGTGTTCCAAGACGGTTTCCAGATTTTGCGTGTCGTACTGATTGTACTCGACAAGCGTCTCCAAGGCTTTCTCGTCCCCCGCTTCGTACTGGTGCCAGAGTCGGACGGCGTCTTCGCCGTCGATGTCCATGCCGCCGCGGGAGATGCCGAGGGCGGATTCGACAGCGCTCAGGCCACCCGTGAGACCGAGGCGGTTGCAGGTGTACATCAGGTCGATGTGGGGGGTATCAAGCGAGAGGTCGAACTCGTATTCGAGGAAGGGTTGGTCGAACCGTTTTCCATTAAACGAGACGATGAGGTCGGACTCGCCGAGTTCGCGCTGGAGGGCTTCGGCGGTCAAATCCTCGCCGCGGACGAGGGTTTTCGTCTCGCCGTTGCGGTGGAGGCTGACGGTGGTCGTGACGCTGGAAAAGTGGCTCAATCCAGTGGTTTCGATGTCAAAGAAGCAGGTGTTCGAGCGGAAGTTCTCGTACAGCCGCCAGCTTTCGCTGGAGGGGAACGCTGCGGAGAAGAAGGCGGAGTTGCCGTCGTCTAGGTGCTCGTTCGCAGTGGCGATGAACGACTCGATTCGGTCGCCCGTGGCGGCCCCGACGTGGGAGGGGTCGAACTCGTCCCAGTGGGTGACGCCGTTTTGCCACAGTTTCTGCTCCGTCTTCTCGCCCACCCCACGGACGGGAATGAAACTGTTCTCGATTCGCATTGACCGAAGGATGCGGCGAGACGGTTAAAGGCGTTGTCTCTTGCGGGCGAGAACTATCAGTTCGGGAAGTGAAACGAGGGTGATAATTTGACGGAGGACATACAGGTCGTTTCGGACTATCCACTAGAAATCCAAACGACGATACGGCTCTCGGGGGACGAACTGACCGTTTCGCTGGACGAGGGGATGAAGACAGATATCTCGAAGAACGAGGCTGATTCGGCGGACGGTGACGACTGAACACCGATTGTAGAATGGCTTCAACAGAGAATCATGGTTCACTCTGTTGGATGTGAATGCAGATATCCACATAGATTTCCAGAGAGATATCTGGACAGATATATAAAAATCTGTCGGAGGAGGTGGCTCATTCGATGACGAGTCTGGAACTGGGCGGCAGGACGGAGACGGACTGATTTTCGGCCGGAATCCGGAAGGGACGTGGGGGAACCCTACCGCTAAGGGTCGGAAAGACCTATCGTCGGATATGAACATGCTCGTGGACGGCGAGTGGCGGACGGACGCGTACGAGACGACGAACGACGAGGGGGAATTCGAGCGACAAACGACTTCGTATCGTGAATGGGTTCGGGCGGACTCGGACAGCGAGTTTCCGGCGGAATCGGGGCGCTACCATCTCTATATCTCCTACGCCTGCCCGTGGGCACACCGGACGCTCATCACGCGGGCGCTGAAGGGACTCGACGACCACATCTCAGTGTCGGTGGTTGACCCGCATCGGGAAAACGACGGGTGGGAGTTTTCGCCCGACAAATCCGGCTGTACTCCCGACCACGTCAACGGGGCGGACTACCTGCGCGACGTGTACACGAACGCCGACTCGGCGTTCACGGGACGCGTGACGGTGCCGGTCCTCTGGGACAAAGAGCGGGAGACCATCGTCAACAACGAATCGAAGGAGATTATGCGGATGTTGGATACGGCGTTCGAAGAGGTTGCGGACCGCGACGTGACGCTGTATCCGGAGGAGTACCGCGACGAAATCGACGAAACCATCGAGGCGATTTACGAACCCATCAACAACGGGGTGTATCGCGCCGGGTTCGCGGAAACCCAACCCGCCTACGAAGCCGCGGTTGAGGAGTTGTTCGACGCATTGGACCATTGGGAGGACGTGCTTTCGGACCAGCGGTATCTCTGCGGTCCGGTGCTGACCGAGGCGGATGTGTGCATGTTCACGACGCTCGTGCGTTTCGACGCGGTGTACGCGACGCATTTCAAATGCAACGTCCGGCGAATCGTGGACTATCCGAACCTCTGGAACTACCTGAAAGAACTGACACAGTTACCCGACATCGCCGAAACGGTTCGCATGGACCACATCAAAGAACACTACTACCGAAGTCACACGGACATCAACCCGAGCGGAATCGTCCCCGTCGGCCCAGAACTCGACTTCGAGGCGGGCCACGACCGGGAGCGGTTGGCGGGCGGACCGCCGAAAGAGATTCGTCACTGAAAGAACCACATACTGCTGAGACTTTCGTTTCTGAAACAACAGGGCCCCAAGTCAGAAATTATAGATAATCTGAGTTGGAAAAGTATGAAGTAATCAATCATCGTAGATTGATGCGTGCGCGAGAAAACATTCGATATGACGAGGCGGACCGCGCTGACACTGCTGGGGGCAGGCGCTGCCGGGGCGATGGCGACGCCGATAACGGCGAAAGGAATTCCGACCGGCGGGAGTGACGCGTACTGGACGACGGGTGAGAAGTACGGCGTCGGCACTGTCGCCGACCACGACGCTGACGACCCATCGCGAGTCTGGTTCACCCTGACCGAGGGCGCACTGACCGAACCGCGCTTCCCGCGAGTGGACTACATCAACCTTCGGACGCTCGATTTCGTCGTTGTGGCTCCGAAGGACGGCTACGTCGCTCGCTCGTTCAACGTCTCCCGACTTGACGACGGCGAGGAAGGCGTCGAGCGGACGACCGAACTGGTGGACGACGATTCCCTCTCGTTCCGCCAGACGATAACCGCAACCGACGACCGGAACTGGGAACTCCTCGTGGAGTACGCGGCACATCCGGACCACGACGCGATTTTGGCGGACGTGAAATTCAGCGGAAAATCGAAATACGACGTGTACGTCCTCGCCGACACGGCGTTCTCGAACAGCGGGATGGGCGATACGGGGCACACGAAATCCGACGGGAGTTCGAAGTACCTGACGGGCCACGACACGACGGAAAACGATGATAACGCCGCCATTCTGGACGAGGATGGAAACCCGTACAACGTCGCCGGGGCGCTCGTCGCGGATTCGGGCTTCGATTGGACGACGGTCGATGTCATCGGCGGCGACAGCGTCTCGCCGCTGTTGACAGACGGGTCGGCCGACAAGAAATTCGGCGAGGCAACTGGGAACATCGCTCTCGTCGGTCGTCTCGGGACAGGAACCAACCATCTGAAAGCAACAGTCGCGCTCGGTTTCGCGGAAAATGCGGACGAGTCGAGTGCGTACGCGAAAGCGAAGTCGGCGCTCTCGTCGCCGTTCCCGAAGGTACAGGCCCGCTACGCGAAATCGTGGCGAAACTACCTGAAGGGTGTCGATGTGCCGAAAAGCGTGCGAAAGGAAAAGGGTCTTCGCCGACAGTTCAACGCCAGCGCGATGGCGCTGAAGGCGGCCGAGTCGAAGCAGTTCCGTGGCGCGGGTGTCGCCAGTCCGACCGTCCCGTGGGGCGATGCCGTGGTGGCGAACGAGCCGTCGGATTACGGCTACAACTTCGTCTGGTCGCGCGACCTGTATCAGGCGTTCACGGCGATGTCGGCGATGGGCGACGAGGAAAGTGCGATTGCCGCCGTCGAATACCTCTACGAGTACCAACAGGACGAGACGGGATTCTTACCCCAGAACACGTTCCTCGACGGCCGGACGCGCTGGGGCGGCGAACAGATGGACAACATCTCGTTCCCGCAAATCATGGCGTATCAACTGCGCGAGCGCCACGGAATCGGGTTCGACGACGTGAGCTACGAGTACGAAAACGTTCGGCGCTCGACGGAGTACGTCGTCAGCAACGGCCCGGCGACCGGACAGGAACGCTGGGAAGAAGAGGCGGGCTACTCGCCGAGCACGACGGCCGCCGAAATCGCTGGACTCGCTTGTTCCGCCGCGATTGCCGACGAAGAAGGCGAGGATGCCGACGCGCTCGTCTACCTCGCGTTGGCTGACGACTGGCAATCGAAGACCGAGGAATGGATGGCGACGACGACAGGAACCCAAAAGCACACGAACACGCCCTACTACTTCCGCATCAACGACGATACGAATCCCGACGACGGGGCACCGCGAGCAATCAACAACGGCGGACCGACGCTGGACGAGCGGAACGTCATCGACGCTGGATTCCTCGAACTCGTCCGCCTCGGCGTCAAGCCGTGGGACGACCCGACGATTCGAAATTCGCTGGCCGTCGTTGACGACACTATCAAAGTCGAAACACCCCACGGTCCAGCGTTCTACCGCTACAACGACGGCGGCTACGGCGAACAGGGAGACAATCCGAACGACGATTACCGCGAAGGCGGTCCGTGGACGCTCGATAACTCCGGAAAGGGTCGGCTCTGGCCCATCTTTACCGGCGAGCGGGGGGAGTACGAACTACTGGCAGACTGTGCCCGACAGTACGATCCGGAATCGCTGCTCGGAACAATGGCGAAGTTCGCAAACTCGGGCGGGATGATTCCCGAGCAGATTTGGGACCAACCCGACCCGACCGCCTACGGGTGGGAGTTCGGCAAGGGGACTGGCTCTGCCACCCCGCTCTCGTGGAGTATGGCGCAGTTCGTCCGCCTCGCCTACGGTGTCGAGGCCGGACGCCCGGTCGAGACGCCGACGTTCGTCGCGGGGCGCTACGCGGATGGTGAGGTCCCGACGGGACCAAACCTCAGTGTCGAGTTCCCGTCCTCGCCGGTCACGGAGCGGACCGTGACGGTTTCCGGAACGACGGACGGCGCGGTGGTCGTCGTGAAGACGCCGAGCGACACCGTCGTCCGCGAGGGTGGCGATTTCAGCGTTGACATCGAAGTCGGTGACGGCGAGAGCGGGGTTACTGTGGCGGCGGCGACCGACGCGGATTCGTTGGACGCGATGGGCACTGCAGTAGAACAGAAGACGGTTGCGTACGTCGATGTTGGCGAGGAAGTTACGACGTGGGACGACCCCGTCGGGGACGACAGCGGACCGGGGTCGTACACCTACCCGACCTCCAGCGATTTCGTGGACGGCGCGTTCGATATCGAGGAATTCGGCGTCTACGAAACCGACGACAGCTATCAGTTCCTGCTCTCCCTCGCGGGCGAGTTGACGAACCCGTGGGGCGGCAACGAGATTTCCCTCCAAACGATTCAGGTGTACCTCCGGGACCCCAACAAATCGGACGCTGACGGGACGACGACAGCACGCAAAGGCGTCAACGCGACGTTCGAAGCGCCGTACCACTACCGCGTCGTCGCGGAAGGGTTCGTTCCGGCCCGCATCGAAGCGGCCGACGGAAGCGAACTCACGCGAGACGTGACGATTACCGGCTATCAATCAGTGGATGCGGTCAAACTCGAACTGCCGAAATCCGTCTTCAGCGACCTGAGCGGCATGCAACTCGTGCCGCTCCTGCTCGGACAGGACGGCTACAATCCGGGCCGGATTCGCCCGGTGAACGCGACTGCCGGTGGCTACACCTTCGGCGGTGGCCGCGACGATTCGATGAACCCGAACGTCATCGACCTCGTGACACCCGACGGCGTGAGTCAAGCCGACGCGCTCACCTACTCGTCGGACGAACTGGCGACGATTCCGTACCTGTCGCTGTAACAGCAAAAACGGATTTTTTTAGTTCAAGTCCGCACGTTGGAACTTCCAGTGGCCGACAGCGGCGGGAACGGCTATCCAGAGGGGCGGCGTTTCGTTCACAACTCGACCAACGGCTGAACGAAATGGAGGAAACGACGTTCACCCAAACCGGCACGGTAGACCTAACTGCCGGATATAAGTAATTAACAGCCGCATTCCGGGGTACCAGCGAGATGGCTATCGTTTCCGCGGTTTTCACCCCTTGGCCAGCCAATGTAGGCGAACCTGTTTTGAGGATTCAGCGAAAACTGAGGACCATGGTACTGAAAGAGTCCGAAGAGGAAATCGGGCGCGACGACCCCGTGCCGAACTTCGAACTACGTGGCACCGACGAGGAGTTCCACACATTGGCGGATTTCGCCGACAGCGACGCCGTGTTGCTGGTGTTCACCTGCAATCACTGCCCGTACGCGAAGGCGAAGTTCGACCTGCTGAACGACCTCGCCGAGGAGTACGACGACGTGGACGTGGTCGGCGTCAGCGCGAACGACGCCGAGGAGTATCCGGAGGACTCCTTCGAGAACATGCAGAAACTGATGACTGATGGAACGCTCGCCTACGACGCCTACCTGTACGACGAGACACAGGAAGTCGCGGAGGCCTACGGTGCGGTCTGCACCCCCGACCCGTTCTTGCTCCGCAACGAAGGCGACACGTTCACGCTGGCCTACCACGGCCGGCTCGATGACGCGTTGAATCCCGATGCCGAAGCCACCGAGTTCTACATCCGCGACGCCATCGACAGCGTGCTTGCAGGTGAAGATGTGGAGTTGGAGTTCCTGCCGTCGCGTGGCTGCTCCATCAAGTGGAAATAAAGCAAAACGTCGGTAACACCGGTGTCACGGGCCGACGTACGCGTTACCGAATATTTTGGGAATCAGCTATAAGTGGATATTCGTCGTGTAATTATCCATGGCACAAAGCAGCGACTCTGTAGCGAAATCGACGGGATTCAGGCTCGCCAGACTGGTGTTCGGCGGCCTGCTCACGTACATGGGGATTTCCGGACTTCGAAACGTCGAAGCGCAGGCGGGCTACGCCGAAGCCAAGGGCGTCCCGATGCCCGAAATGTCCGTCGTCGCGTCCCACTGGCTTCTCCTCGTCGGTGGCGTCGGCATCACCCTGTGGAAACTCCCGGGACTCGCCGCCAGCGCCGCCATCAGCTTCCTGGTTGGCGTCACCCCGTTCACCCACGACTTCTGGAATCAGGAGGGACAGGAACGAGCGAACGAACAGAACCATTTCCTGAAAAACGCCGCCATGTTCGGCGCAGCCCTCGCCTTCCTCGGCGTTGCGGGAAGTGAGAAAAAGCAGAAGAAACAAGAGAGCAGCTAAAACGGCAGTTCCGTGCGGAATTTTTGATTTTTGACGATTCGGGTGTGGGTGGTCTCAGAGATGGTCATTTCGACTCCCAAGTGAAAGCAACACCAACGCGAAGGAACTGCTTCTCAAGAGATATTGATTCCAACTGCTAGGCGCAAGCCACGCCCGTTACTCGAATCCATGGTAAACATGGTTTTCACCAATCAGGTGTCACCATCCCTGTGCTGTTCTCAGTAACCTGCTATCGCCCATCCCCTCAAACTTCTCGTTGCGCAAACTTTTACGGGCGAATCAAACGAAATCACGACTGTGCCGTCTCTCGAAGACCCATTGAAAATCGGCGGCGTCGAATTGCCAAATCGGCTCTATCGCGCACCACTGCTCGAATGCGCTGGCAACGGCGAGGACACAGTTGATACTCTGATTCGGGAACTCGAACCCGCCGCCGAATCCGGTGTCGGTCTGATTTGTCAAGGTGCGACCATCGTTCGTGGTGAGGGTGGCTGTGCCGCGCCGGGGATGACGCGGGTGCACGACTGGGAGTTCGTTTCCCGACTTTCTCGGCTCACTGACGCGATTCACGAGCACGGGACCGGAAGCCGGATTTTCGTCCAACTGGAACACGGCGGCCTGCGGAGCATGGAGACGTGGCACGCGGGCTACCGCAGGGAGCATCCCGATTTGCAGCAACTCGCGGTGTCCCGACCACCGGGAGTTCTGCGATTGCTGGATAAACTGGGTTTTCTGCACTACGACCCGCACGTCCTGAGCACGGCCGAGGTGTACGACCTCGCGTCTGATTTCGGCCGGTCGGCGGAGCACGCGATTGACGCGGGCTACGACGGCATCCACATCGCCGGGGCGAACATGGGCATCGTCCAGCAGTTCCTCTCGCCGTTCTACAACCACCGGGACGACGAATTCGGCGGGTCGCTGGCCGCCCGAACGAGATTCCTCGAAGTCGTCTACGATGAGGTCCGGGAGCGCGTCGGTCCCGATGTTCCCATCATGACGAAAGTGCCCGCCGAGACGACTGCTCCCGTCTTCGTCCGAAACCATCTCTCGCTTGCTGATGGAATCCGAATCTGCGAGCGACTGGCGGAGGTCGGCTTCGATGCGGTCGTTCCCGTCCAAGCCTCCGTCTTCTGGGATGCGAGCATCATTCGTGGAGCGTTCCCGGCCCGCGCATGGCGCGACGAGCGATTCCGCGACGGATACGAAGTTGCGTTCGGGAGCAAGCCACGGGCCGCCGTCGTCGCCCTGCTCAACTGGCTACAGTCGCTGAAATACGATTTCGACCCGGCGTGGAATCGACCGTTCACCCGCCGTGTAGCCGAGCGCGTGTCGATTCCCGTCCTAGCCGAGGGAGGCATTCGAAATCGACCGCAAATCGACCGACTGCTTGCGGATGGTTCCTGCAACGCCGTTGGAATGGGTCGACCGTTTTACGCCGAACCGCGACTGGCGGCACGGATTCTCGAAGATTCGAAAACGACCGTCGTCTGCGAAAATTGCAACAACTGTACCGTCCCGCAAGCGGCCGGAGCACGCGGCGTCTGTCGAACCCCGAACGTCCTCGAAGCACGCGGCAAGCTTCAGAAAGCGGGCGCGTACGAGCGCAGTGGGAATGACCGGAGCGAGAATAACGGGAACGAAAATGAGTCGTAACGGGTATTCGATACGGCGACCAAATGACGGGTAGTGACCGACGACGAGTACGAGTACGAGATTTCGGACTTCTACGACGCCATCGAGGAGATCGGGCGGCCGGTGCTCACCGCCGACGAAGTCGCCCGCGTCCTCGACTATTCACACGAGGAAGCGAACCGCGTGCTCGAACGACTGACTGACGAGCGCGACGTGGCGCGCCTCGATGTTGAGAACGACCCGGTTGTCTGGTTCCCGACCGAGTGGGAACGACTGGCCGACCGCGAGCGAATCGTGGTGTTTTCGAAACGTCGCGAGATAATCGCCGATCAGCCTGAGCAGTTCACGCGGGCACAACTCTCGCAGTTCGCCCATCTCACGGATACGACGCGGGCCGGGAGTTACAGCTATCAAGTTCGGCAGGAAGACATCTGGTCCGCACCCTACGACTCGCTGGACGACCTGATGCGGACCGTCCGGCAGGTGCTCCCCGAGCCATCGCCGGATTTGGAGGAATTCATCGAAGGACAATGGCAACGCGCGAAGCAGTTCCGTCTCTACACCCACGAGGACGGCTACGTCGTCCTGCAAGCCGCGAGTGACGACCTGATGGGCAACGTCGCCCGACAGAAGTTGAACGAGGACCACCTCCGCGCACCCATCGCCGACGACGAAAGTTGGGTCGCCGAGGACAAGGTGGCCGAAGTTAAGCGAATCCTCTACGAGGCAGGCTACCCTGTACAGGACGAACGCGAGTTGGAAACCGGCGACGAACTGCCCGTGGAATGCGAGCTCTCCTTGCGCGACTACCAACGCGAGTGGGTCGAAGAGTTCATCGGCCTCAAATCGGGCGTCCTCGTCGGCCCGCCCGGGAGCGGGAAAACGGTGGCCGCGATGGGCGTCCTCGAAGCCGTCGCCGGCGAAACGTTGATTTTGGTCCCCGGCCGCGAACTCGCCGGACAGTGGCACGACGAACTGCTGACCCACACCAACCTCACACGAGAGCAAATCGGCGAGTACCACGGCGGCGAGAAGAACGTCCGCCCGGTGACGATTGCGACCTACCAAACCGCCGGAATGGACCGCCACCGCCAACTGTTCGACCAGCGACGATGGGGCCTCATCGTGTATGATGAATGTCAACATATACCAAGCCGAGTCTTCCGACGGAGCGCGAACCTGCAATCGAAGCATCGGTTGGGGTTGAGCGCTACTCCGGTCAGAGAAGATGACAAAGAAAAGGACATCTTCACGCTCATCGGTCCACCCATCGGCACTGATTGGGACGCATTGTTCGAAGCCGGGTTCGTCGCGGAACCCGAAGTCGAAATCCGATACGTCGGCTGGGATGACGAGACGTATCACGGCGAGTACGCCAGCGCCGACGGGCACGGGAAGCGCCTGACCGCAGCGACCAATCCCGCGAAGTTGGACGAGATTCGGTTCCTGTTGGCCGAACATCCGACCTCGAAGGCGCTGGTGTTCGTGGAGTATCTCGAACAGGGGGACCAAATCGCGGACGCCCTCGACGTGCCGTTCCTCAGCGGACAGATGCGCCACCCGGAACGCGAGCGCCACCTGCAAGCGTTCCGAGACGGGCGTGAGGAAACCTTGGTCATTTCGCGTGTCGGCGACGAGGGGATCGACCTTCCGGATGCCGAGATTGCCATCGTGGCGTCCGGATTGGGTGGCTCACGGCGACAGGGTGCACAACGCGCCGGGCGAACCATGCGTCCCGCCGGACACGCTCGGATGTACGTGCTGGCGACTCGTGGCACCCGCGAGGAGGAGTTCGCACGCCAGCAGTTGCGCCATCTGGCGTCGAAGGGAATCCGGATTCAGGAAACCGTGCTGGACGAGCGGAACGAGCGAGACGACCGAACCGAAGGGGACGAGCAAGAAAAGCAGGAAGAGAAAGAAGAGCAGGCTGAAGAGTAGTCCCGCACGGGAATGAAGTGCCAGCAGGCACAAGGTCGGGTATGGCCCGTGAAGTGCGACACGACGCAACCGGTCCGCGAAAACTCGACGAGGACGACATCGACGACGAGAAGGGAAATATCGCCATCTGTATGTGTGGTCTTTCATCGAAGTACCCGTTCTGTGACGGCACACACAGAACGACGAAAGATGAGGAATTGGGAACCGTATATCGGTACGAGGGCGGCGAGCGGCACGAAATCGAGGAAATCATCTACAAGGACGACGATTGAGGACGACATCGACGACGAATCGTGTCGGCAACAACGACTAACCAGATCGATGGCGTGCTGGCGGTATGCATCTTGGGGGAACGGTACGGAAACTGCTGACGGCTGCAATCGCGGCTGTCGTGATTACCGCAATCAGTTTGAGTGGGGGAACCGCAGTCAGTGAACCGACGGCAGCAGGAACTACGGCAGCGGAACCGACGGCAACGGAACCGATGGCACTCCAGGTGGTTGGCGTAACTGCTGACATCAACTACACCTGCCGGAACGTGACTGTCGCTGTCAAGCCGAAAGACGTGCAGTACGACCTCGTCATCTACTACGAGGACCGCGTCACGGGTCGCCAAGGGAAGGCACTCGTCGGGCCGATGCAGGGGAAAACCGTCGAACCGTACGGAAACGGCATCGTGTTCACGAGCGTGGATGTGATGGTGAACGGCGGGGTCATCGGAAGCGAGACGATTCTGGCGAAATGTTATCCGGATACCAAGGCTTCGACGCGTGCCGGGAGGGCGGCGATTCGGACCGATTCGGTGGCCTCGAAACCTGACGAGCGTTCGCGGAACCCGGTGCCGGTTGCGATGGCGACGACCGATTCGTCGTGGCTGATTTCACCGGCCGAGGAAAGCTGACGGATTCCGGCGAGCGTAGTCGCAGACGCGGGTTCGACACACAGTCCCGCACGACGGGCGAGCTGCTGTTTTGCGTCGAGAATCTCGTCGTCCGCAACCGAGAGCACTGCACCGCCCGTGTCACGAACTGCCGCGAGGACACGATTGCCGCTCGGTGGGGAAGCGTTGGCGATTGAGTACGCCACGGTCTCGCCGCCCTCCACGGGTTCCACATCGTCCACTCCGCTTCGATACGTCGCCGCAATCGGGTCACAGGCGGCGGCCTGCACGAAGTAGAGTCGCGGGAGCGACTCGGTGTCGAGGAGGCCCGCACGCTGGAGTTCACACAGTGCCTTCCAGATTGCGCTAGCGTGTCCACCGCTGCTGACAGGTGCGACGATGGCATCCGGTGCGTTTGGGGCACCTTCTTGCTCCACGAACGACGCACAGATTTCGAGTGCCGTCGTCTTCTGGCCCGCGACGCGAAGCGGCGCGTCGGAGTTGACGAACCGAACATTGGGAAGTTCGAGACTCATGTCATAGAGTTTCCCATACTCGCCTTCGACCTGCACGAGCGTCGGGCCGAACTGGCCGATGTGGCCGAGTCGTTCCGACGGGATGTCGTCGGGGACGAACACGAGGCAGTTCAGACCAGCGCTCGCAGCAGTTGCAGCCATGCTCATCGCCATGTTGCCGTGTGAGACGGTGCCGACCCACTCGTCGCCCGCCTCCAGCGCGCGGGCGACACCGACCGCACTTCCTCGATCCTTGAAACTGCCTGTCGGATTAACGCTCTCGTCTTTGACCCACAGTCTGCATCCCGCATACTCGTCCAGTCGCTGTGTTCGGAGCAGGGGTGTTCCACCGACCGCAGAACCGAGACCGATTTCAGTTGTTTGTTCGACCGGAAGCAACTCCGCATAGCGCCAAAGAGACGAATCCGACACCGTTGGCCACGAAAAATCGGTCGCGTCCGTCTTCGGCCAGAGCGGTTCGCCGCACGAACAGCGCGCTCTGGTTTCGGATTCGACTTCGTTGCCACAGCGATAGCAGACGAGAGATAATTCAGACAGTCCCGTCATCGAATCGCATCCTCGTAGCGTTGTTTCGCGTCTTTCGCACCCGAGAACAGGTAATCGGCGTCGATGCCGACGACTTGAAAGTCGAATCCGGCGGCAGCCCACCGCTCCACATCCTCGGATTCGAGCGCGATGGACCCAACTGAAATATCGGCCTCGTGACCCGCCGTCAGGACAGCGGAAATTTCGGTGTCCAGCGAGTCGGTGTCGCCGAACCGGCCGAGCGACGCCGAGAGGTCCGCCGGCCCGACGAAGAGCGCGTCGATACCTTCGACTGCCGCGATGTCCGCCGCGTTTTCGACGCCGGTCGCGGATTCGATTTGGACGATGACGAGGCGCTCGTCGTTCGCCCGTTCGAAGTACTCTCCCAAATCGAGCCCGTACCGTGACGCCCGCGACCCCGCAACGCCCCTGATGCCGTCCGGCGGGTAGCGCGTCGCAGCCGCGATGCTCCGGGCTTGGTCTTCCGTTTCGACCATCGGAACGATAACACCGGAAACGCCGGTGTCGAGGACACGCTTGAGTCGGGCGGGGTCGTCGTCCGCCACGCGAACGAGCGGTTCAGTTTCTCCGCTCGCGGCGTCCACCGCGCGGGCGAGGGATTCGACCGTCTCCAGCGACATCGCCGTATGTTCCGCGTCGATGACGACGAAATCGAAGCCGCATTCGGCACTCATCTCGGCAACCGCCGGGTGACCGATGGAAATCCACGACCCGACGACAGGACTCCCCGCACGAACCGCATCAGCGAGTTGGCTCATGGGAATTCGAACGGGAAGGAGGGAAAAATAGCACCCGGTCGGGGAAATCCGTGTCCTCAGTCAGCGCCGGTCACGCTGTAGATGACGAACAGGTAGCCAACCGTCGAGACGCCGTAGTTCACGGTCAGGAGCATTCGACTGTTGTTGAAATCGGTGAGAAACGCGCTGAACGTGGTGGCGATTGCGGCCGCGACGAGAATCGAGAACCCGACTGAGAGGACGAGCATCGACCGGCGAGAGGTCTGAAGATAGGCGCGCATCGCCAGGCCGACCATCGTGAGGCCAGTCGCTGCGAGAACGACGCTGAGGATGATGTAGGTAATTTCGATAGCTTGCATGGAGAGTCGCCTACGATTGTCGTCATCTACAAATCAGGCAACTGATTTAAAATTATTCAATACGGTAGTTCAGTAACTCGACAGGATGCGGCGGTGACGATGCCGAAAGCGAACCGAGTTGTTCGTGACATGACGCACCGCTCACAACAGTGGGCGCGTCGTCCGTTTCTTCGACCAACGACTCGCCGACCGCCATGCTCAAATCGTAGTACTCACCTTTGTAGCCGAAACTCCCCGCCATGCCACAACACTCCACGTCGGTCGTTTCGACCTCGTAGCCCGCCCGTTCGAGGACGGCGACGGTGTACGGTTCGAGACCGAGCGTCCGGGCCTGACAGTGTGCGTGATAGGTGAGTCGTTCACCCTCCGTACTCCCCGTACGCTCGCCTGACTGGAGTTTCTCCGACGCGCCGTTTTCGAGCAGACCGTAGATGTACTCCAACAGTTCGTAGCTGTTCTCGCTGAGTCGATCTGCGGTGGCGTCCGAAAGCAGGTGGTCATAATCGCGCCGGAGCATTGCAAGGTCGCTCGGTTCGACGACGACCACATCCCGGCCAGCGTCGAGATGCGGGCCGATTTCTTCGGCGAGCGCTTCGGCGTGCGTTCGCGCCGTCTCGACCATTCCCTGCGAGAGCGGTGCGCGCCCGGTAGATGGCAGTTCCGGAACGTGCACCGTCGCGCCGAGCGATTCGAGGACGCGAACGGCGGCCTTGCCGCGTTCGACCAGTACGTAGTTGGTGTACGGGTCGGGATAGAGGACGACTTCCCGACTGGTCGATTCCTCGGAATCAGCGGATTCGGCTGAAACCGACTCGCGCTCTGCGAACCAATCCACCAGTGTCTCCCGCTGGAATCTCGGGAACTCTCTCCGGGGGTCAACGTCGAACGCCCACGAGAGCAGTTGCCTGCCCGTGGTGGAATCGGCCACCCAATTCGAGACGGGCGCGAACTGACTTCCGAGTCGGGCGAGCGTCGAGAAGTTACCGAACAGTCGTTTCCCGCGGTCGATTCCGGTCGGTTCTTCGTCCGGAAGGAGTCCGTGATAGACGAAATCCATTCCCGTGCGCTCCTCGCCCTCACGATTGACTCGGTCCCGAATGGCGGTGTTAATCCACGGGATGTCGATTTCGACTGGGCAGGCGTTCACACAGCGGGAACAACCGGTACAGAGGTCGTTGAACTCGGCGGCGCTGTCGAGTCCGTGGACACCGGACTCCCATCCAGTTGCGATACCGCCGGTGTACGTCTCGCCGCCGAAAGCGTGGCCGCCGACGTGTTGGAAGTTCGCACAGGAGTTCGCACAGGCACCACAACGAACACAGTACAGCGTCTCTCGGAGCACGTCGTCGTCCCGCATGTCCATGCGCCCGTTGTCCAAGAGGACGAGATGAAAGTCGCGGTCACGGTCGTTGTCGGAATCCGAATCGAACGGTGGCGTCTCGACTGGCGGTGTCAGAAACGACACGTACGAGGTGATGTCCTGTCCCGTCGCCGACCGGCCGATGAGTTCAACGAACGGTTGCAGGTCCGTGACGCTGGGAATCAGTTTCTCGACGCCCGCGACTGCGACGTGTGTGTCGGGAACGCTCGCCGTTTTTCGAGCGTTGCCCTCGCTCGTGACGATGGTGAGCGTCCCGGTGTCGGCGACGATGAAATTCGCACCCGTCAGCCCCACGTCGGCCGCCTCGATTTTTTCGCCGAGATATTCGCTGGCGAACGTGGTCAAGTCTTCGGCGGTTTCGAGCGGTTCCTCGGGGGCAAAGTAGCCGTTGAACAGACGAGCGATGTTCTCTCGCGAGCGATGGATGGCGGGTCCGACGAGGTGCGATGGAGCTTCGTCAGCGACTTGGATAACGAACTCGCCGAGGTCGGTTTCGTAGACATCCACGCCAACGTCGGCGAGGGCGTCGTTCACTTCGATTTCCTCGCCGGTCATGGTCTTGCTCTTGACGAGCGTTTCGGCGTTCGCATCCTCTGCGACGGAGGTGATGTATCGGTTCGCGTCTGCCGCGTCCTCGGCGAGGTAGACGGTTCCGCCGTTGGCTTCGACTGCTCGTGTGACCTGCGCCACGAGTTCCGGCAGTCGCTCGATTGCGTCCTCCTTGATAGCCCGCGCTTGGCCCTTCAGTTCCTCGTACGCTTCGAGGTCGGCAACCGATTCGTAGCGGCCCGCGTTGAACGTTTGTGTATTCGCCTTGACGCTGTCGCCCTCCGTCGCCAACAGTTCCCGGATGGTGTCGACCTTGCTCATCGGTCTGAAAGGAGGACGACGTGGACTTCTTTCGGCCCGTGGACGCCACGAACGAGCGACCCCATGTCGGCAGTCGCGCTCGGCCCGGTTGCGAAGATGGCGCTCCCACCGCCGTCGAGAATCTGTTCGAGACGGGCAAACGCAGCAGTCATGCCCGGCACGAGGTCCGAACGTGCGACGACGGCGATGTGATGGTGCGGAAAGAGGCTGACCGGACTTTCGCCGTTGGCAGTCGGCCGGAGGGCAACCGAACCGTAATCCGCGATTGCAAACGTCGCAGGCGTGATGCCGGTTTTTGCATCAGTTAGTTCGTCGGTCGTCGGGTCGGTCGTGACGAACGACGGGAGCGAAACGCCGTCGAACGGGAGGGATGTCCCGACCGCCGGTTCCGTAGCGATGTCGGCGAGGGTGTCGCGGAACTCGGACGCGGACGTTTCCGTAAACGCCACGTCGAGATGCTGTAGGGAGTCGCGGAAGACCGCGATGCTGTCGGCGGACATGGACGAACGTGGTTCGTTTTCGGATAAAAAGCTACGGGCAGGGGAGGGAGCGACGAACAGATGTGGTTGGTTGTGGTTTTGTGATTTCAGCAACGACGAAGAAGACCTTGAAAGTCCTCGTCCGTGCGCCGTCGCGCGCCGTGTGGTTGTGTCCGTATCGCATAACCCGTCCTTCCGAGTGGCGCGCGCGAGAAATGCGCGCGAGGGATGAGTGACGACGCGACGAAGGAGCGTCGGAAGGAATCGGCTGGGGAGGCGTGTGGGCGGTTGCAGTGCGGAGGCGGTGGCGGGTGCGGTTTTTCATTGTTGCTCGGCAGTTACAATCTCAGGAAAATCAAACACATCCCGTTCCCAAACTCACGGGACCGAGCGGAGACTTTCGAAGGCAGTCACTCAGAGTGATTCCCGTAGATGTTTCGTTGAGTAGACCCGTTCAAAACAACGTGACGGCGAGGAAACCGACAAGTAACGTCCCCGTCACGAGCAGTTGGACGACTGTCGAGGCGAGCATTCCGACGACCGCGAAACCTGCCGTTCGCACGCCGTGGCGAACGTCGTTCGTCCGGGCGAGTTCGACGGCGAACGTGGCGAGCGCGACGGCGAGCAACATCCCCACTGGTCCCGTGACGAACAGGGCGACGATGCCGACGACACCCGCGACGACAGCGGACCGCATCGACCCACCGCCTGCGCGTGCTGAAATCGCGCTTCCGGCGTAGTCGGCGATAAACGCCGCGAGACCGACGACCGTTGCGATGGCGACGAAGGGGAGTCCGGGACTGTGAAAATCCGTCCCCCACCAGTAGACGTAGATGCCTGCAAGCGAGAGGGGCACCCCCGGAACGAGCGGCGCGACGCTTCCGAGGACGCCGCCGAGCAGGAGGACGAGGGCGACGAAAAACGACCACTCCATGTGGAGAGTGTGGCGCTTTTCGCGCATAATCCTTCAGGTTGCCCCGACAGCTTTTGAAGCATAGCGCCCGATTGATAGGTGATGAAGGTACTCGTCGCCGGAGCAACCGGCTTCGTCGGCCGCAACCTCGTCCCCGAACTGGTCGAACAGGGTGACGAAGTCGTGGCGATGACACGAAACGCTTCAACGTACGACCCGCCGGACGGCGTGTCGGTGGTGGAAGCGGACTTGAACGACCGCGAGAGCCTTCACGGCGTCTTCGACGGCGTGGATGCTGCGTACTACCTCGTCCACTCGATGGGCGAGAGTACGGATTTTATGGCCCACGACCGAGTCGCCGCGCGAAACTTCGTTTCGGCGGCGCGGGGTTCGAGTCTGTCGAGGGTCGTCTATCTCTCCGGACTCGGTGGAAAACGAGTCACGCTCTCAGAGCACCTCAAGTCGCGCCGGGAAGTCGAGTACATCCTCGGTACCGGGAAGTACGACCTCACTGTCCTGCGGGCGGCCATCGTGGTCGGCCCCGACAGCGCTAGTTTTCGAATGGTTCAGCAGTTGTCCGAGCGCCTACCGCTCATGATAACGCCGCAGTGGGTCCGGACGAACTGCCAACCCATCGACATCGAAGACGTTGTCGGCTATCTCGTTGGCGTCCTCGGTGTCCCTGAGACGGCGGGTGAGACGTTCGAAATCGGCGGCCCGGACGTACTGACTTACGGGGAGATGGTGACGCGGACGGGAGACCTGCTCGGCAAACGCGCGACGATGGTCCCCATCCCCGTTCTCACGCCGCAACTCTCCGCCTACTGGGTCGATTTGGTGACTGACGTACCGAAAGACGTTGCTCACCCACTCATTCTCGGATTGAAGACGCGTACCGTCGTGGAAGACGACCGAATCCGCTCGCTCGTCCCCATCGAACTGACACCCTTCGACGACGCCGTCCAGCGTGCAATCGCATGAACAGGCCCAAACACATGAATGGCCGGACAACCACATGAGCGCGCCGGACAATCAAATAAACACGCCGGAGTATCGGTGGGCGTACGAAAGCATCGTCGATGGAATTCCGGGCGTCACGTTCCCCGACTGGTTCGCGCTCACTGTGCAGTTTGTCCTCTTCGAGGGACCCATGCTACTGCTCACGTGGCAATACGACCTCTGGCACGCGGTTCCAGCAGGCACGGCAGCAATCGTCGTCGCCACTGTCGGAAGCGCGCTCATGCTGCTCATTGGGCGTCGAGTGCGGGATTTGACGATTCCGATGCAGTACCGAAAACTGCTGTTCGGGTCGAGTATCGAGGTAATGCTCGGGGTTATCGCCTACGTCGCGCTGGTCACGTATCTGCTGGTGTACACCCCCCGGACGGGTGCGCCGCTACTCAGTTCGTTGCTCGGGTCGTCTCCACCGATTCTAGCCGTGTTCCTCATGCTACTCATCCTCTGGGATGTCTGCTATCGTATCGGAACCGCGTGGTGGGCGAGCGTCATCAGCTTCTGGGTGGCCGTGAAGTACCCGAGCGAGACGAAGACACGTCACGACCTCCGGCGCGTCGATGCGGTCGTCATCGCTTTTGCCCTACTGCAACTCGTCCTCGTTCCGTTCGTCTGGGGATACGACCTACTGGTGTTCGCGCTGGTCGGGCACGTCATTGCCGTGTTCTGCGTCTCCGGGAGCGCGATTTTTATCCGCACTCGCGGCTCAACTATTTAACCGATGACGGTGTAATTCGCTGGTAGTCCATGTCCGACAGCGACCCATCGTTCTCCATTCCCCACCGGCCGCGCCGAACGTATCCGAGAGTGGGGGGCGTCCGCTACAAAGGGGAAACGTTGTTTCGTCTCTCACCCGACTCGGACCCCTCGGAGGACGACCTCGTGGCGCTCGTCAAACAGGTGCTAGAGGAGGATGCCTACATCTACGGGGATTGGTTTGACCTCCCCGTCCCCATGTATCTCGTCCGCGACAGCGAACACGAAACTACCTTTCGCGTCGTGGTCCGATACGGATCGGTCGAGTTACACATCCTTCCGGATACCCGTTCTGACGGTTTAAAGGCCATCTATCGCCGATTAGCCGAAAAATCACCCGTCTCGTGGAGTGTTTCGTGTGAGTCGAATCCGGGAAACTAGTCACTTTTGGAGTACAACTATTATATACCATCGGCGGGAGAATGCAATCTAATGGCGCTCCATGTAGACTCCCGAGATTGGACCCTCCGAACAACGCACAATCGAGACGAGATGTGGACGCTCGCGGACCAAGAAGGAATACAAGCGGCACGGGCGGCCTACCCGTCCGGATGGCTCTTTCTGACCCGCGACCCCGCTACCCGAGAACTGGTTCGTCTCGCCGCCGCAACGGGCGGAGAATGGGAACTGGAAGAACTCGCGCACGAACTCGACCAAGACACCGACGGCATCGAACGAAGCTTGGACGACCTCGTCGCACTCCACGTGTTCCGCGAAGACGACGGAACCTACTGCCCGAACTCCGACAGCGTCATCGCCAGCGCAGTTGGGCGGTTGCGCGGTGCAGCAGACGAACGCGGTGCCTCGGACGGCTTCCGAGACCTCACACGACCAAAGGAGGCGCGATTGCTGTTGGATGCACTACTTTCGATGGACGAAGGCGAGAAGTTCACGCAAGACGATCTCCACGAACTCGTCGGCTTATCCCGAAAATCGGTGTGGATGCACGTCGAACCACTGGCGGACCTCGGCGTTCTCACTGCGTCGGGTGATGGCTACAAAGTAAGTGAGTCGAGTTCAGTGTTAGCCCAGATTAGGGCATTGAACGCTGCGGTCCTCGGTACCGCACTCTCTCCCTAAGCGGTTTGCGTTTGGCCGAGGTCTGCGCCGACGTAGCGCTCTTCCCATTCGCGCCGCGCTTCGATTTCCCGCGCTCCTCTGCGGGTGAGCGTATAGTAATTCGTCCGACGGTCTCGCTGTCCCTTCTCAACCAACCCTTTGTCCACGAGCGAATCGAGATTCGGATACAGCCGACCGTGATGAATCTCTTTCTCGTAGTACGCTTCGAGTTCTTCTTTGATGGCGAGTCCGTGGGGTTCGTCCAAACCAGCGATGACGTACAGTAAGTCCCGCTGGAAACCAGTCAGGTCGTGCATGGTTCTCCCTATCCCTACAGAATCATGCAACAGACAAAAGAGTGATGGCCAAGCTCAACTTACCCCGTCGCCTGCATTCGATTTTATCTTTCCCGTCTCAACTATCCTCCTACTGAAAAACAGTTGTTAAAGTGACAGGAAGGTGGCTCTCGCCAATCTCTATAGATAGTTCTCCGCCCGTCACGTCATAGGGGTGGACACGTCGAAATCCAGACGCCTCTCGGTCGAAGGGATAGCTTAAAACATACGTTTTGAGACCTGTCGGACGGAATCGCTGACATGGTCAATATATGCCACGTTCGTTTATATCTATAAAGATGGTGTTCATTCAACCCCGGATTTATGTCCGTGTGTCTGGTTATCTCTCACATGGCAACACGGGACGACAATCCCGACTTCGAAACGTACCGTGCCTCGCTCGGTCACGAACCTTCGGATACCCATCCCTCCCTCGCAAACGACTTGCGTGCCGCAGTCGATGGCGAAGTCCGCTTCGACCAGTACACGCGCATTTTGTACGCGACGGACGGAAGTATCTATCAAGCCCAACCCGCCGGCGTCGTCCTGCCGACCAGCGTCAAGGACGTACAGACGGCAATGAGCGTCGCGGCTGACCACGACATGCCCGTCCTCCCTCGCGGTGCCGGATCGTCGCTTGCTGGGCAGACCGTCGGACCAGGCTGTGTCGTACTTGACTTCTCCCAACACATGGACACGATTCTTGATGTGGCTCCCGACGAGCAACAAGCCATTATCGAACCCGGTGTCGTGCAGGACGACTTGGACGACCATCTCGCGGAGTGGGGACTCAAATTCGCGCCCGACCCGGCGTCCTCCAACCGGGCGACCGTCGGCGGCGGCATCGGCAACAACTCGACCGGCGCGCACTCGGTTCGCTACGGTATCACTGACGCGTACACCGCCGAATTGGATGTCGTCCTCGCCGATGGGTCACTGATTCATACCCGCGATGTCGAACTCGACGGCGAGGAGTGGGACGATATCATGGAAGGAGGCGGCCGGGAAGCCGAACTCTATCGAACCGTCCGAAAGCTCGTCGAGGAGAACGAGGACGAAATCGAGGAGCGGTATCCGACGCTCAAACGCTGTGTCAGCGGTTACAACCTCCACAAGGTGATTTTCGAGCGCGACGGAGCACGGTACATCAACCTCTCGAAACTGCTCGTCGGCGCGGAAGGAACCCTGGGCGTCGTCGTGCGCGCGACACTGGATTTGGTGTCTCGCCCCGACGAAACCGCGCTCGCACTGTACTGCTTTGACGACCTCGTATCTGCGATGGAGGCTGTTCCGGAAGCGCTCGACTTCGACGTGAGCGCGGTTGAGTTGATGGACGACGAAGTGTTCCGTCTCGCGCGCAACTCGACAGAGTTCGCGGAGTACGCCGAGCCGATTCCGGAACGGGCGGAAGCGGCCCTCATGCTGGAGTTCGATAACGAGTTACACGATGACTTCGAGGAGGCCATCGCGGAGACGAACGCCCATTTCGTCCACGCAGGCGAGGCGTTCGACGTGCTCGAAGCCTACGCCCACGACGAACAAGCGACCCTGTGGAAACTCCGGAAAGCCGCGATTCCGCTGCTGATGAGCATGGAAGGCGACCCGAAGCCGTATCCTTTCATCGAGGATGCGTCGGTGCCGCCCGAAGAACTCGCGGAGTACGTCCGCGAGTTCATGCACGTGCTCGAAGCCCACGACACGACGGCGGCCTACTTCGCCCACGCCGGAAGCGGCACGCTCCACATCCGACCGATTCTAAATCTGAAAGACGCGGACGGCATCGAAACGATGCACTCCATCGCGGACGACGTGACCTCGCTCGTGCTCGACCACCACGGCGCGTTTTCGGGCGAACACGGCGACGGACTCGCCCGGACGGAGTTCAACCCGAAAATGTACGGCGAGCAACTCTGGACGGCGTTTCAGAACGTCAAGACAGCGTTCGACCCCGACTGGCGGATGAACCCCGGGACCGTCGTGTTCCGGGAGGTGGACGGCGCTGACATGCGCCAAAATCTGCGGTACGGGCCAAATTACTCCTCGCTGGAACCGAAAACCGTGCAGGATTTCTCGGAGGAAGGTGGCTTTTCGGACCTCGTGGAACTCTGTAACGGATGTGGCACCTGCCGTCAGACCGGTAGCGAGACGATGTGTCCCTCATATCGGGGGATGAAGGACGAGATGACGACGACGCGAGGACGGGCAAACTTGCTGCGAGCCGCCATCAGCGGCGAAATCCCGACCGAGGAACTGTTCACGGATCAGTTTCAGGAGGAAGTGCTCGACCTCTGTCTGGGCTGTAAGGGCTGTGCACACGACTGTCCCACCGGCGTCGATTTGGCGAAACTGAAAGCCGAGGTGAAACACGCCGACCACGAGAAGCGTGGCGCGAGTCGCCGGGATACATTCTTTGCCAACGTGGACCGGGTTTCCGCGCTTGGAAGCGTGCTGGCCCCACTTTCGAACTGGGCGGCACGACTGCCGGGAGCGGACGTGATTGCCGAGAAAACCCTCGGTATCGCTCCCGAGCGTGACCTGCCGACGTTCAGTCGGGAGACGTTCGTGGACTGGTTCGAATCGCGCGGAAGCCGCGTTCCACCGGACATCGCCACCGAACGAGTGCTGTTCGTCCCGGACACGTTCACGAACTACAGCTATCCCGAGCCTGGGAAAGCCGCCGTCCGGGTGCTCGAAGCCGCTGGCGTCCATGTCCAAGTGCCGACCGACCTCGAACCGAGCGGCCGGGCAGCGTACTCCGAGGGGTTCCTCGATATGGCGCGCGACGATGCGGAAGCGAACGTCGCGACACTCGGAAAACGAGTCAAGAACGGCTGGTCGGTCGTCTTCGTGGAGCCATCCGACGCGGTGATGTTTCAGGATGAGTATCGGGACCTCGTCTCGAATTCCGCCGTCGAGGACGTTGCGGCGAACGCCTACGGCGTCTGTGAGTTCATCGACCGCAAGCGACTGGACGACGGCGTCGAGTTCCGCGACAACGTGACCGAATCGCTCTCGTATCACGGCCACTGCAACCAGAAGGCACTCAATCGAGACCACCACGCAGTCGGTGTGCTCCGACGGGCGGGCTATGAAGTTGACCCCCTCGAAAGTGGCTGCTGTGGCATGGCGGGCAGTTTCGGCTACCGAGCCGAACAGTACGACCTCTCGCAGGCCATCGGCCGAATCCTGTTCGACCAAGTCGAGGAGAGCGATGCGGACACAGTCGTCGCACCCGGTGCATCCTGTCGAACGCAACTCGAAGGACACGACACGCGGCCTCCGCACCCCATCGAGAAAGTCGCGGACGCGCTGGTTCGTAGCGGAAGTTCATACTGAGGGGGAGAGATGATGGCGTTTCGCCGCCAATCATCCTTATCAACGATTAAGGTGTGGGCGTTCGATTTTCGTGTATGAAACTCGGGACTGGGTTGTTCACCTGCCAGCGACGCCCCGACGACGACCGCTCGATGACCGAGATTTACGACGAGATGCTGAAGTTGGGCGAGGTTATCGATTCCTCCGGACTCGACAGCATGTGGGTGTCCGAACACCACTTCGCCGAGGACGGCTATCTCCCCGCCACCATGCCCTCGCTCGCGGCGCTGGCCGCGCGAACCGAGAACGTCGAACTCGGCACCTGCATCGCGCTCGCCCCGCTCTACGACGGCGTTCGTCTCGCGGAGGACGCTGCGACGGTCGATTTGTTGTCCGATGGCCGACTGACGGTGGGACTCGCCATCGGGTCGAACCCCCGCGAGTTCGAATCGTTCGGCGTCCCCCGCGAGGAGCGCGTCGAACGCATGACTGGCCTGACCGAACTCCTCCGCGCCTCGTGGTCGGACGGGAAACTCGATTACGACGCCGAGTTCCACGACGTCTCGCCGGACGTGAGCGTGACGCCGAAACCCGAGTCGGAAATCCCCATCATGTACGGCGGCGGCGTCAAACCCGCAGTCCGGCGTGCGGCACGTGTCGCGGATGCGTGGTGTGCCCCCTCCTCGCTCTCAATAGAGGGTGTGAGAAAGCGCAAGGAGGACATCGAGCGCGTTCGGGAAAAGGAAGGAATTGAGGGCGATTTCGAGGTGTACGTCCTCCAACACGGCTTCGTCGGTGATTCGAAGGAAGAAGCGTGGGAGGCGATGAAACCGGGTTACTTCTACATCCAGCGACGGTATGCCGAGATATTCTCGGGCGAATCGGTGGACGAACTCCCTGCCGAGCGACAGAAAGAGCTGAAAGAGCAAGCCATCTTCGGCACTCCCGAACAAGTCACGGAAGAACTGAACGAGTACCGTGACGCGCTGGGAGACGACGTTCACTTCATCTTCCGCACCTACCACCCCGGCATCGGCACCGACACGATGGCCGACTGCGTGGAGCGACTGGGTGACGAAGTCGCACCATCTGTTCGGTAAGTTTATACCGTAGGGAGCCACAACACACCCCACCGTTTCCGCTGTTTTACGGTCGCGCCGGATGCGAGAAATGGTCAAGTTGGACGAGCAGTTCCGTGCTTCCCTCGACGATGACGTCATCCATCACCGCCGCATGGTCGTCGTCGATGTCGAAATTCGAATTTGCGACGGCTTCCTTGGAGGCGGCAATGTCCTCGGCTTCCATGAACGTGAACAGGAAATCGCCCTCGTCGGTGGACCGAAGGAACCGAGATTCGGTGTAGACACCCTCGTTTTCGAGCGTTTCGAACACTTCGTCTTCGCGTGATTCCAGTTCGGCACACCACGCGCGCATCGTTTCGGTCTTGCCGGGACGGAGTTTCTGCCTGACGAGAACGACGTCGGTCATGTCACGAAAACGGTTCGTGTTCCGGATATAGCTATCTTTTGCACTTTCAGTCCGGATGGCACACGGTTAAACCGATACGATGAGTTCGTTCGAATCGAATGTCATCGCTTCCACTCGAAGAGGACCCGGTACTCGGTCCCTACGTGGATGAACACGGCCCGCTCACGCTCGACCCGACGGACGACCCGTTCGAACGACTCGTCGTCTCAATCGTCAATCAACAGCTCTCCACACATGCCGCTGCGACGATTCGTGAGCGGTTGTTCGAATCAGTCGAACCAACGCCCGAAAGTCTCCTCTCTGCGGACGAAGAGACGCTTCGGGAAGCGGGGTTATCGGCCCAGAAAGTCGAGTATCTTCGGAGTGCGGCACGGGAGTTCGAGGAGCAAGACCTCACCCGCGAGCGATTTGCGGAGATGGAAGACGACGCGATAATCGAGACGATGACCGAGATCCACGGCGTCGGCGCGTGGACGGCAAAGACGTTCCTCATGTTCGGTTTGGGACGAGAGGACGTGTTCCCCGTCGAAGACCTCGGGATTCGTCGTGGGATGGAACGCCTTTTTGGCGAGTTGACCCGCACCGAGATGCGGGAAAAGGCGACGGCGTGGCAACCGTATCGGAGCATTGCAAGCCTGTACGTGTGGCGTGCTGCCGACGAGTGACCAACGTAAAGTTGTTAGAAAAAACAGCTCCATTCCACTGACGTCGTGCGTTTCCAACCTATTTGGGAAGAAGAATTCATTATTTCCGGAACGGAAAGAAACTCCGGCGAGCGGCACGAAAGTACGACCATGGGAACGAACCAGACAGTACGGACTGCCGATGAACCGCTCGACCTTCGATTTACTGATGCGGAACTCGAAGCCGAACACGAGCGAATACTCTCGTTCATCGACGAGTACGTGAATCGTGACGTAGAGCGGATGAGTGTCACGCGCGAACTCGACACGGCCATCGTCGGCCTGTCGGGCGGCATCGACAGCACGCTGGTCGCCTATCTGGCCGTCGAGGCGCTGGGCACCGAGAACGTCTACGGCGTCGTGATGCCGAGCGAAGTGAGCAGCGACGAGACGATGAGCGACGCCGAGCGCGTTGCCGAGGACCTCGGCATCGACTACGACATCGTGGAGATGAAGCCGATAGTGGACGCGATAACCGGAGCACTTCCCGACCACGGGGAGACGGAGGACCGAATCGGGCGCTTCCAACGCGACGTGACGGCACTCCGAACGCGGACGCTGCTGGAGTATCTGAACGCGATGGAGATGAACGGCGTCGTCGTCGGGACGAGCAACCGAAGCGAGTGGCTGACGGGCCACTTCGACAAGTATGGCGACGCGGCCGTCGATTGCCAACCGATTCTCCACTTGTACAAGCGACAGGTTCGCCAACTGTCGGCCCATGTCGGCGTCCCCGACCGAATCGTCGAACGCAAAGCGAGTCCTGAAATCGGTGCGGCGGCGACCGACGAGGAGAATCTCGGTGCCAGCTACGACACCATCGACTCCGTCCTCGCACTGACCATCGACGGGCCGGTTTCTCCGGGACGAACGGCCGAGCTCGTCGGTGTTGAAGAAGCAACCGTCGAACGAATCGTCACCCTCTACGAACAGTCCGAAATCGAACGGAAGTTCGCGCCGGCGCTGTCGCCGCCGACCGAGAACGCCGACTGAACAGATTCAGGTCGGTTGCGGAGTACCGGTACAGATATCGGTGGACACACGACAATTACGGTTGAGAGAACGTGAGACGAAGGAAACCGAATCGTTTTCGACTCGACGATGTCGCACAGCAGTTCATCGGCGCGTTGGTTATCGGTGCCGGGTTCATTATCCCGCCGGATTTGTGGCTCGTCAGCGAGCAGATGACGCCGGTTCGGGTGCTCCTGACCTTCGTTTTCATTCCCGGAGTTGCCTACTTGGGACTGTACTCCGCCGACCAAACGCACGACATCGAACGGGAACGAACGGTCGGCGGCGTGCCGCTCCGACTCATCTCCCTGTTCGTTGTTTCCGGACTCACGGCGACAGCCGTCGTGATGTTCTTTCGGGAACCGTCGTTTTACAAGGCGACACTGGGAACGACGCTGAAAGCGATTCTCGTCACCAGTCTCTTCACGACCATCAGTGCGACCGTCGCCGATTCGGTGCTGTAGATGTCATAATGAAGCACACTCGGTCTTAAAACGTCGAACGAGTTGCTTGACCGAAACCCGCTTTCCGATTTCGAACACGACGAGTGCACTGAGACAGAACGTGAGTCCGGTGAACAAGAGCGCGAGTTGTGGCGAGAGCCCGAACTGGGTGAAAAAGAGCGGGTCGTTCCAGATGCTCGTGATGGCGTGGAACGACTGGAGCGGCGTCACCACCGCGCCGAGCAGGAATAGCCCACCGACGAGGGTGGTACTCCCACAGAGAATCCGCAGGATGATGCGCTGGGAGACGGCCGGATTTTCGCGGATGTACTGCCGGAAGAACCAGAGACAAACCAACACGGAAGCCAACAAGCCACCGAGGATGATTATGACCCGTGGATGAGCGTTGATGTACGTCGTCACTTCCGTGAACTCGCTGGAAGCCGCACCGAGTAACAACCCAAGCGGGGACGTTTCGCCAGCGCCGTTGTACACCAAGAACGTCAACAGGAGGTTGAACACGAACGCGCCGCTCGCGGAGTAGGTGACGAACTTTCGAACGTTCATCTCGGCGATTCCGGCAGGGATGGAGATGGCGGCACGCATCAGCGGCAACATTCGACCCCAGAAGACCGAACTCTCGCCCCAGCGCCCGAACCACCGTTGGCCGCGATCGATGTCGTCATCGGAGACGTGGATGAGATAGCCCCATCGATCCAAAACATACTCGCTGTTCTTTCCGATAACGTAGTACGCGAGGACGCTCCCGACGGTTGCTCCGACCGTCGCGTCGATGACGAAGAGGCCGAACGAAATCGGGTCGTGGACGAGTTGCGTGGCGGCAAACGGGACGACGAGTTCACTCGGTGCGAAGTGAAGGATAAACGCCGTTTCGAGTGCCATGTACACGAAGACAGCGAGATAACCGTATTTGGACACGAACGAGAGAACGGCGTGAGTTATCCAGCCAAACATTCGACTGAACTTTCCGCAAGAACGGCTATCAACTTACTGGTCGCGCCAGCGATTTGCGCTCGCATTAAACTGCTTGCACGCTCGTATCGAAGTACTATGCATCCAGTCACATTCAGACATTTGATAAAACTAGCTGACGATAGTGACGGGGTATTGAGTTGAACGGAAAAATAGAATATAGAGAGAAGAATCGAAAGCAGTTGGATATTCGAAGGATGGTCAGTTGGTCGATGTTTTCGTCCAAAAATAGCCTACATTGAATCGAATGACCATCATTATATCATGGGATATCTCTTACATACTTTGATTAGCCGGCAGTCGTATCAAACCACCGTATGCCAGAGACATACTCCCGGCGGAAGACGCTCGGCCTTCTCGGTGTAACTGCACTCTCGACGGCAGGAATTTCGGTCGCCAAGGAAAGCAACGACGGGAACAGCCACCAGAAAGGGGACGGCAAGAAAAAGGATGGGCAGGAGAACAAACATCACAGTCACCACGACGAGCCGACCCTGACGCGCTTTGGGACCGTCCCGCTCGGAGCGGAAGTCACGGGACTTCGGATGGCACCCGGTGGGGAGCTGTTCATGAACGTCCAGCATCCCAGTGAGGACAATCCGGCACCGTACGACGCGAGCGTCGTCGGTGCCGTCGTCGGTATCGACGGGAGCGGACTCCCGATGGACGTTCCGAACCTTCCGGTTGCGACGAGCGACGACGAAAAGCAAACGGCCCGAACGGCGACCGGCCAGCACCAAGTGCTCGCGACGGGCACGCAGAAACTCGGGAACGGCGACTTGCTCGGCGTGCCGAACGACGCCGACGGCAAACCGATTACGGACGAAGCGGAGTCGGACATGAACGCGTTCGTCCCGACCGGCGAGAACGAGGGCTATCTCTTCACGAACTGGGAAGCCCAACCCGGCATGATTTCGCGGATGTCCATCAGCCGCGACGACAGCAGCGCGGAGTGGAACGTCGACGAAGGGAGCATCGAGAACCTCGACGTGCGGCAGATGGAGGGTACCTGGAACAACTGCAACGGCTCGCTCAGCCCGTGGAACACACCGCTGTCCAGCGAGGAGTACGAACCGGACGCGGAACTGTGGTTCAAAAGCGACGAGAAAACGTACGGCAACGCCGAAAAAACGTTCGAACAGTATCTCGGCTACTTCGGGAACGCCTACCGATACGGATTCATCGTGGAAGTGGAAGACCCGACCGGCGACGCGACGCCGACGAAGCGCTTCGCGCTCGGCCGTGCGTCCCACGAAGTTGGCGAAGTGCTCGGCGACGAACGCACCGTCTACCTCACCGACGATTACGAGGGTGGCGTCCTCTACAAGTTCGTCGCGGACGAGGCGGGCGATTTGAGCGCCGGAACGCTCTACGCTGCGAAACTCGAACAGGACGCGACGGACGACGTGACGAAGGCCGGATTCGACGTTGAATGGGTCGAACTGGCACACGGCGAGGAGGGCGAAATCGAATCGTGGCTCAGCGAGTACGATGGCCAAGACCCGACCGCGGACGGGTACGAGGCGAACTACATCACCGACCACGAGATTCGGGAGTGGGCGAACGGCAACGCCAATGACGACCGGGTTGCCTTCCTCGAAACCCGAAAGGCCGCTACCGCGCTCGGCGCAACCAACGAATGGCAGAAACTCGAAGGTGTCAGCGCACCGAGCGACGCCAAGCCGGGAGACATCATCAACATCGCCTGCTCGAACGTCCACGCGACGATGAGCGACGTTGACGGCGACATAATGATAGACGAGGACACCTACGGCGCGGTCTACAGTGCTCGACTGACCGGAAACTACGACATCGAACGCATCGAACCGTCGTTGGTCGGGGGCCCGGAGGCAAACGTCGTCGCGCCCGGCGACGACGGCAAAGACGCGAATGGGATGCTCCTGAACACGCTTGCCAACCCGGACAACATCGTCACGCTCGACGACGGCCGCGTGCTCGTCGGCGAGGACGGCGACCACGAGAACAACGTTCTTCTGGCTGTTCACGCCCGGAAAACGGGACTGGCAAGGTCACGACGGCAACGACAACGACGGCGGGAAACACGACCAAGGCGGCGATTCGAACGGCGACGAGAAAGACGGCGGTTGCTAAGTCGGTAAATCCGTCCTATTGACTCGCTTTTTTCTCGCTACTGCCGTCCGACTTCGCAACTGTCTTTTCGACAACTTCAGACGACCACCTGTACGCTCAAAACGTACATTTCCGGAACTTTTAAATATTTGTACGCTTCACGTATGGGTGGCGATGACGAGATGAGCAATACTGTACTGACGGCCGGAATGTCGACGACCGTACTTCCCGCGAGAGAAGGGGAAAACCAAGAGAGGGCAAACTGATGACGAACTGGGCACCCGCTGACGAGGACCGTACCGAACACATCGTGGAGGACGTGCGTGACCGTCCCGAGGTCTCCGATGTGGAACACGATAACGAGACGATAACCATTTCCTTCAACGAACAAACGACGCTGCCCGAAGGATTCGGCGAATGGGCCGATGCGAACGACCTCCTGATTCGTGAGGTTGAGGTAGTATCCGATATCGACGGCTTCGCCGTCAGTCTCGCGTTCACTGACGAAGTCGAAGCACTGTCGTCCCTTCAATCGGGAGTGGACAACCTTCGTCGATACCTCGATGCTGACCATTCTCTTGCCACACGACGCATGGCGCTGATGGCCGCCCGCGGACCGTTTGGCCGGTCGGCGGGTCGATCCCGTGGCGACGAACACCAGGCTGTCGAAAGACTTCGTGCCGCCAGTAACCGGCTCCGTCACCAATATGGCAAGCAGGGACATCAACGGTTCCAGTTCGGAGAAGGGGACCCGCGACAGTTCTGGCAACGATAGTTTCGAGCACGTTCGCACATGCTCAAACCCGACGGACCCATACGGTGAGCGCCCCGAGTAGCCGTCGGAATTTGATTCCCGTGAATGGCGACAAACCCGTTCCCGAGCGTATTTTTTCTCCCGAACGACGTTCAGCGCAAGAGAGGGATGTACGCCTATCGCAGAGTTGTACGTTTTAGGCGTACTATTTCCAATATATTTAAGTATAGGTACGCCTCAGACGGGAGTGGAGATGACGAAATGAGCGATAATACGAACATGGTCGAGGCGGAAGATGTACGCCTCACGTACGCGGACGGGACGGAAGCGGTCCGGGGTGTGAATCTCACGGTTCAAAGGGGCGAGTTCTTCGGCTTCCTCGGGCCGAACGGTGCAGGAAAGACGACGACGATAAAGACGCTGACGACGCTGTTACGTCCGACATCGGGGACGGTACGCATCGACGGGTTTGATGTCGTCGAGGACCAACGGTCTGTTCGCCAATCCATCGGCTACATGGCTCAACAGACGAGCGTTGATCCGCATCTCACTGCACGCGAAAACGTCCGGTTTGCGTGTGAGGCGTACGGCGTGCCACGCGACGAACGAGCCGAGCGAACGGACGAACTACTCGAACTCGTGGACCTCGTTGACGTGGCCAACAAACGCTCCGAGAGGTTTTCTGGTGGGATGAAAAAGCGCCTCGACGTGGCAACCGCGCTGGTTCACCGACCCAAGTTGGTGTTCCTTGATGAACCGACGACAGGGTTGGACCCGAAAGCTCGAATCAATCTGTGGGAGTACTTTCGAAAGATCAATCGCCAAGGAACCACGGTGTTTCTCACGACCCAATATTTGGAGGAAGCCGACGAACTCTGTGACCGGCTGTCGGTAATTCAAGACGGAAAAATCGTCGCCACCGATTCGCCACAGGCACTCAAATCGCGTGTGGGTGGGGACGTTCTCGACATCGCCATCGAGGAATCGAGCGAGGAAGCACGAGAACGCGCTCGACGGGTTGCGAGTCGACTCCGGTTTGCTCGACGACGCAACTATCGAAACGACCACTGACGGAATCAGTCTCACCGCGAAGAACGCGCGGCGGAACGGAACCGACCTCCTGCTCGCGCTGCGAAACGCCGATTTTACGGTCATCGGCTTCGACGTTCGGTCGCCGACGCTGGACGATGTATTCCTCGCCATTACCGGCGAGCATGTGAACGACGAGTTCGCCGCGGAAGCCGACACGAATAGTGCACTTGCCGCGTCGGAGGTTAGTCGATGAGTACCATGACTGATGGGCAGAACGCGGTCGGCAACAGTTTCCTCGGCGACGTCTGGATAATCCTCAAGCGCTGGCTCATCAAGACGACCCGCGACCCGATGGTTTTGATATTCACACTGTTCCAACCGATAATCTTTCTCGTCCTGTTTTCCCAAGTGTTCGGTCAGGCAACCAGCGGCGCGCTGACGCAGTCGCTCGGCGAGTGACGTCAACTACGTCACGTACCTCGTCCCTGCAATCGTGATCCAGTCAGCGTTCTTTGCCGCCGGTTCGTCGGGCACCGGACTGACCGACGACATGGATACCGGGATGTTCGATAAGATACTCGTCTCGCCGATACACCGCGGTGCAATGTTGCTCGGGAAGGCGCTTTCGGAGGTCGTTCGGATCGTTGGGCAGACGCTCATCATCCTCGTTATCGGATACGTCATCGTATGGCTCGACACTGACGGTTCGGTCGGCACGTACGTCGCGACAGGCCTGTCGGGCGCGCTCGGCATCGTTATCGTCGCAATGGTGTTCTCGATATGGTTCGCGGCGCTGTCGAATATCATCGCCGTCGCCACGGGTAACGGCGAAGGAACCATCGTCGCGATGATGATTCTCCAGTTCCCGATGATATTCCTCTCAAGCGCGTTTCTCCCTATCAGTTCACTCCCCTCGTGGATACAGACGGTGGCGAAAGTCAACCCGCTCACCTACGGCATCGACGCCACCCGCGCGCTGATGCTGGGCCAAAACGTCTCAAACGCGCTCACTATCTCGGGACTCGGCAACATCTGGGATACAGTGGTGCCGGCACTGCTCGTTCTCGGCGTACTCGACATCGTACTCGGCGTGATCGCAGTCCGATTCTTGAATCGAGCATCGAATCCGTAGTCGGAACGGGAAGGAGGTACGCATAGGGCGTACATTTTCGAGGGCATTAAGTATATGTACGTCTTACACGAGGACAGAGAGCGAGATGAGCACCAACGTAATCGCAATCGAAGCGTTCAAACTTCGCGTTGCGGAAAGCGAAGACAGAACGGAGAGAGACCGATGAGCTGGGCCCCAGATTCTGACGACGAACCCGACCGCTTCGAGCGTATCGTGAAAGACGTTCGTGACCGTCCCGATGTTGCTGACGTGCGAGAGGATGACGGGACGATAAAGATTTTCTTCGAGGAGATGAATCAGCTCCCCGATGGCTTCGACGAGTGGGCCGATGTGAACGGCCTCTCGATTCGAGATTTCATGATTCTCCCCAACGACGATGGCTTCGTCGTCGGATTGGAGTTTATCGACACCATCGAAGGGCTGTCACCACACCACCATGCTGCCGAAGGTCTCCGGCCGTACTTCGAGGCCGGTGTTCCCCCCGCCGCAGCACTCGATGCGTGGATGGCCGACCGAGGGCCGTTCAGCCAAGCCGAATGGGCACGGTTCCGCGGCGTCGGTCGCCAGACGGTTGGCGACCGAGTTCGGAACGCCCGCGAACAAGCACCGAAGGAACGGTTGCGTAACGCCAAGCGACGCAAGAGGGATTCGGAGTCGCCGTGGTGGGACCTCTTCTGAGTAGTCGGGACGATTCTACCGATCAAAAGATGTGAGGAACGAGGCGGTAGGGGGTGCGCTCACAGTAGTCAGCGTAGCCGTCGAGTTCCGCCCGGAGTGCGCGCTCTTCGACGCGAATTCGGTAGCCAAAGGCAGCGAGGGTTGCGACGAGTGCGACCAACACAGCGAGCCACGTCCCCAAACAGAGCTCGTAACCAATCATTGTGAGGAGGAAACCGGTGTAGGTCGGGTGGCGGACGACAGCATATGGACCAGTGTCAACCACCGTTTGGGCATCACTGACGGTAACCGAGCGTGTGAAGGCATCGCCGAGGAGTGTGACACTATACCATCGGAGTCCGACGCCAACAAACATGAGGAGTATCCCGACCCAGAACAGTGGAACGGTGAGCGAGCCGAATCCAGCCCATGATGGGGCGGTAGACAAGAAAATCCATCCACTGATGCCGGAAAGGTAGACAGCGGCATAAATACCATACACCGATTTTGCGTCCAGATTCGGTCCTCGGGCGTTACGGTGCAGAATCGGGCTGTCACGACGCCAAATCGAGTCGAGTATCTCGGGGACGACCCAGGCGGCACTGGCAACGACGAAGACGTATTTGGTAGGCGAGTGCAAAACCGGCGATATCATGGTAGTAACCTTATCGAGAATCGTATTTAAGCGATATTCCGGTCTTCAGGGTCTGGTGATTCGGTTACTCGGTTCAGCGGATTTCGATGGTACCGTACATATAAAACGTCCGTAAGCGAGCACTTGAGCCACGCATACAGGGCAATCCGATGAACCCGCCGCCATGGAGGGCGCAAATAAATCGGTCTCGACTGCGTGCGGGCTATAACTCGTTCAGGGGCGCCGCGGCACGGATGAGGGACTTGAAAGCCTTCTCGTTGATGTCGATGGCGCGCCTGATGTTGCCGTCGAGGCTGGCGTTGAAGAGGTCCGTATTTCTCTTACCCACGCTGACGACGGAAGTGATGGCGTCCCCAGACCCATACAAACTATTTTGATGTGTAGAAGTCCATCCTCCGAACCTTTGGCAGTTTGACCGGGTGTTTAGATATAGCGACATAAAATATATGATTGCGGACTCGGTCACGTCGCCAGTAGAACGACAGCGGCGATAGCAAGCCCGATACCAGCCAAATCCTGCATATCGAGGGAATTACCGAGCAACAGCACACCAAGGATGGCAGCGACGACGAAGTAGAGTGCGGTAACGGTCGTCGCGATTGCGGTATTGCCGCGTTGAAGCGCGGCATAGTAACTGATTGACCCGACACCGGAGAACAATCCGCCAGCGATTGCGAACGCGACACCCGATCCGGAGAGGGAGACGGGGTCGGACTGAACCGCGATGTAGGCGATTGCGACGCCGACACCGACGATGTACGAGATAGCCATCGCCACTTCCGGTGCGAGCGAACGGGTGGCCAAATCAGCAAACAGTGCCCAGACACCCCACGCGAGCATCCCGACCAGCGCGAAGTAAATAGCGATTCGAACCATGCAGTCGGAAGACCACACTGAAAGGAATGCGTTTGGGTTCTCTGGCGAGGTATGTGACCGAGTAAGCGGAGTTGATAACGAATATTAAGTGAAGATTTTTGGAATCGAACCGGGAGTTCGACAAAGATTCATTGCTTTCAACGATAATCGAGGTTCTTTTATTGCTGTACTCAGTCTACGTTTCTAACAAACTTCACGAAGCGGTCTATTATGAAAGAAGGGCAATTCACAGAACGGGCGAAAGAACTCGACCGTAACGGACGCAAGGCGTATCGAGTTGCAGGGGATACCGACGACGCCAGCACTCGAATCATTCGAGGCGTAGACGAAGTAGTCGGGGAGGATACGGAAAAACAGACGTGGTTGTACGATAGCATTGACCCCGATGCGTTGGACGCTATTTTCAAGCAGAAACACGACGGCACGTCTCGAACCGATGGTCAGGTCATCTTCAGCGCACGTGGTTGTGAAATCGTCCTTCACGCGAACAGTGATATTGTCATCTACGCGCCGGTCGAAGACGACTCCGAGTAGTCGGGCAAATCCGAAACGGTATTTACTACTGGGCCACGAGTGGGTCCAAGAACCGATTAATGACCGAAAAAGCATCCGTTACTTTCCGCGAACTCTGTCGAGAACTGCCGGTACAGACCGGTATGTTCAGTTTTGGGCCGATACTGTTGGGAATCGCCCAACTGTGGAACGGGTATGCCCATCAGACTGCGCTCTCGTTTAACGCCCTGTTCGCCGCCGTGATGGTCGGGTTCGCGGTGCTCATTACCCAGTACCACCTCGCGTCGTTTCAGTTGGATAAACTGGAACGGATTTAGGCAGTTCCAGTAGGCGCTCCGGCTCGTTCACTGCGGCCTGCGTAGGCGTTGTACCCGGCAATAACTGCGACGACGATACCCGAGATGACGTCACTCCAGAACGCCGTCGAGGCAGTCATGATGAACGGAGTGAGTATCATCCAGAGACCCAACAGCGCGACGAACGACGAACTCCCCACGCTGGTTCCCAATCCTCGGGACATGCGGTAGTAGTTGTACCCCGCAATGAGGAAGATCGCCGCGCCGATGATGAGGTTGTTCCAGTAACTCGTCATTGACATCGACGTGTACACGAACGCGGAGATGAATATCCACGCCCCCACGAGCGAGACGAACCCACTCAGCCATTTCAGCCCCGATTCACGGGAGTCACTGCTCTGTGTCGTCCGCTCTCTTGCTTCTGTTTCACTCATCAGTGTTTCCCCGAGAGAGGGATAGGTCGAGCGAACGAATAAAGCGAGCGACCGTTTACCCGAAAAACCGAATCGTACAACCGCTAATGTGTCGTTACATCCCGTTCCGGGTCGTGGGTTTCGAACCATTCGGTGAGCTGTTCGAGGCGATGAACGGCTCTCTCAGGGTCGCCGATGTTGTGGTGCTCACCCTGATACACGACGAGCTTTGCGGGCACGCCCTGTTTCTTGACGCTGACGTACAGTTGTTCGGACTGTGAAGGAGGGCACCGCCAGTCTTCGTCGCCCGCCGTCACCAAAAGGGGCGTCTCGACGTTTCCGACATCCGTGATGCTCGACGCGGCATCGTAGCCCTCCGGATTCTCCCACGGCAGGCCGAAGTCGTTCTCCCACCAGAGATGTGCGTCGTCGGTTCCGTACGCCGAGCGCAGGTCGTAGATACCGTGTTCGGCGGCCGCCGCAGCAAAGCGATTCGTCCTCGTCACGAGATAGCCGGTGGTGATTCCACCGTACGAAAATCCGGTGGCGAAGGTGCGGTCGGAATCGACCCAGCCCTGTTCCACGAGATGGTCAACACCTGCGAGCACGTCCTCGGATTCGCGTGGTCCCCATTTGCCGCGGATGACCTCGCTGAACGCCTGCCCGTAGGAACTGCTGCCGCGGTAGTTGGGGCGGAACACGATGTATCCCTTGTCGGCCCAGTAGGCGTATTCGAACGAGAATTCGGGCGCGTCGTAGGCGACGGGACCACCGTGGATGGAGACGACCAGCGGGCGCAGGTCGGGGTCGTCGGGGTCGAAATCGGTTGGATAGTAGGCAAATCCCTCGATGTCGTCACCCGACTCGTTTTCGTAGACGACGCGCTCACAACCCGGCATGGCGTGTGCGTCCTCGAACGACTCGTTGAGGGCGGTTACCCGGGTCGGCTCACCGGTGTCGAGGGCATCCACACTCAAGGAGGACAGTTCGCCGACGGTGCCAGCATCAGTGAGCAGGAACGCGACTGTTTCGTCCGCGACATCGAACGTCCGGACGGTCAGATAGTCGCCCTGTGAATCGAAGGTGAACGCCGGTGCGTCCTCGTCCGCCGAACAGCGGACGAGGCGCGTACTTCCCTCGTCGCCGATGGCCACGAGAATCGTCCCGTCGTCCTCCCACCGAAGTCGACCGACGCGTGCGACGGTGCGGTCGAGCGATTCCGTGACCGACCGATACTCCCCATCCGCCACGACGTACACTTGGTTCGGTACGTGGACGTTCGTCGGATGCCCACCGACGAACGCGAGTTTCGAGCCGTCGGGTGACCAGCGAAGCGAGCTAGCAGTGAGGTCGGAGTCGGTTATTTTCCCCAGATTACCGCCGTCGGGGTCGATGGTGTACACGTCCATCGTGTTCGAGTTGTCCGGCCAGTCCGAACGGTCCGAGAGGAACGCAATTCGTTCCGAACCCCACGCTGGCTGCAGTCCCATCATGGGTTCGTACGCACCGCCGCCGTAGGCCTCGTCGAGGCGGCGTATTTCCCGCGTTTCGACATCGACTACGAACAGGTACGTCGTCACCTCGTCCAAAAATCCCTTGCCGTCGAATCGGTGTTGCAGTCGCTCGGTTTCGACCGGGCCGCCGTCCCGCAGTTCCGAGAGATACGCTTGCTCGTCCTCGGTCGGGTCACGTGACGAAATGACGAGTCGCTCGCCGTCCGGTCCCCAGTCGAACTCGCGGACTCCCTCGTCGCGGTCGGTCACTTGGCGGGCGTCGCCACCCCGAACCATGTCGAACAGCCACACCTGCGGTTTGGGTTCGTCGTCCCCGCTCGATGCGCCCTGGTCCTCATCGTCTTCCTCGTCTTCCTCATCCGATTCAGTTTCCCCCACGGCGAGTGAGACATCCTCGTCGCGAGCGGCGAGAAACGCGAGTTTCGAGCCGTCGGGCGACCACTTCGGTCCAGCGGCATCGGAGGCCCGTGAGAGTCGGTGCGGGTCGTTGCCCCCGTCCGCCGGAACGACGAACAGCGAGGCTCGCCGGTCGTCCTCCGCCCGGTCGAATGTATCCGCGACGAATGCAATGCGAGAACCGTCCGGCGAGAGGGTGAGATCACTCACCAGCGTCAGGTCGTAATAATCGTCAACGTCAAACGTCTCCGTCATGGATGAACCGTTCAACGCGAGAGGTATAGGTGTATGTCCACCAGCAACTCGTGAATGCTACGCCACGTTTCGCTCATCGACCGTCCGACCGTCCACAAACCGGCCCGAATCGAGCTCCGAGATGTCCACGAGCGACGCCTCCCCATCCAAAACGAGTTCGGCGACGAGTTGGCCGGTTGCGGGTGCGTGCTGGAAACCGTGGCCCGAAAAACCGACCGCGTTCACGAATCCCGGTATCGTTTCCTCGATAACCGGGTGGTGATCCGGCGTGACGGCGTACAGACCCGCCCACCCCCGACGAATCTGAGAATCGGGACCGAAATACGTCGTCCACTCCGCTGCCTTCTCGACGGCTTCTATCGTCCAATCGAGGTCAGTCGAGTGGTCGTAGGCGTTCGGGTCCGCCCGCGTATTCCCACCAAAATGGCCGCCGACGAGGGCCGCACCCTCGCGCTCCGGGCGGAAGTACGACCCCGTATCGAGATCGATAGTCAATGGAACCGATTCGGCAACCGGCGCTTCCGGGTCAACTACTGCCATTTGGCGGCGCTCAGGCGAGATTGGAAGGTCGAGTCCCGCCATCGCCGCGACTCGGCTCGCCCACGGCCCGGCCGCGTTGACGACGAACTCCGCGTCCATGGCTCCGTCGGTCGTTTCGACACCCGTGACGCCATCACCGTCCTGCAACACGTCCGTCACCTCGACACCGGTTCGGATGTCCGCTCCGACTTCACGAGCACGAGTGGCGAACGCTTGGAGCGCCAAATGCGGGTCAGCAAAGCCGTCGGTCGGCGAGTACGTCGCCGACCGGAAGCGCTCGGGACGAAGACCGGGACAGTGTTTCTGGGCCTCCTCGGGCGTGAGCAGTTCGCTCGGGACGCCCTGCTCGTTTTGCATGGCGACGGTTTCCGCGAGTTCCTCCGCGGAGTCCTCGCCCCGAGCGAGAAAGAGGTAGCCCGAGCGCCGATGGGAGATATCGGCGTCGAACTCCTCCTCGAATCGGTCCCAGACGCGCATGCTGGCCCGCGAGAGCACAACGTTGACGGGCGTCGAGAACTGTGCTCGGATACCCCCTGCCGAGCGTTCGGTACTTCCAGCACCGATGTTCGAGCGTTCACAAAGGACAACATCGGCCCCGCGTTTTGCGAGGTAGTACGCGCTCGAACAGCCGACGATTCCGCCCCCTATGACAACTATTCGCATGCCTCCGCAAACGAGCCGCTGGGTAATGGTTCCATCGTCGGGAAATAAGCACGTTCGAATCGAAGGCTCGGTATGGTTCGTATCCTCTCAGACGCCGACGTGGCGTCACTCCTCGAAATCGACTCCCTGCTTCCAGTCGTGCGCGAAGCCTTCGTCAAGCAGGGTCGGGGCGAAATCGAGCGGCCTGACCGCCCCCACTTTCCCGTCGGCGCAGGACTCGTCGGCGATGCACCGCTTGGAACTGGTCTCGTCATGCCGGCGTACATCCACGGCGCGACCTACTACGCCACCAAACTCGTCGGCGTACACGAAGGAAATGCCGACCGAGGACTGCCGACTGTCAACGCGCAAATCGCGCTGACCGAGGCCGAAACTGGATTACCTGCCGGATTCCTCGCCGGGACGAGAATCACCAACGCACGAACGGGCTGTATCGGCGGACTCGCGGCCGCCGAACTCGCGGCATCCTCGCCGGTCAAACTCGGAATCATTGGGGCAGGAACACAAGCACGGTGGCAAGCCCGCTGCATCGCAGCCGCAACCGACGTCGAGTCGATACGCATCTACTCCCCAAGTGATTCCAAATACGAGTGCGCCGAGGAACTCGAATCCGAACTCAACGGGTCGGTGACGGCAGTCGAATCGGCCGCCGAAGCAGTCTCGGACGCAACCGTCGTCGTCACCGCGACGACGGCGACGAATCCCGTCGTCTCCAGTGCGGCATTCGAACCGGGAACGCTCGTCATCGCTGTCGGCGCTTACACAGCCGAGATGCACGAACTCGATCAAGAGACGTTTACCCGTGCCGACAAAATTTTCGCCGACGTTCCGGAAGAAGTGGTGGAAATCGGTGACGTACTGGCGACTGACCTCGACGAATCCAACCTCGTTCCGTTCGCCAACGTATTCGAAGGGAAGAATGCTCGCGAGTCGGAGTCGGAAATCATCGTCGTGGAAAGCGTCGGGTCGGCCGTGCTCGATGCCGCCGCGAGCGAGTTCGTTTTCGAACGAGCGAATGAGACGGAGACCGGTGCGAAAGTCGGACTGTAGCGACCAGCGAGACTGATTTCTCGGACATACTGTCCAGAAATCTACCCAGATAGCTTGCCAGAAACCCCAACCGAACAGTGGGGCCGATGGTGGACCGATTTGAGGGACAATCCAGGGAGACATACAGGCATATATCTGGATAGATTTCTGATTATATATAAATCCAGATAGCTATCCAGAAATCCGGCAATAGACCGGCCAACAAGAGAATATGTCGAGTAGTCGGAGAAGAGAGGGCACCAATGGGCAGCATCAGAATTGGGATTCCAAAACAGATTTCCAGATAGATGTCCAGACAGATATCCATATAGATAGCTATCCGAATAGATTAGCCCAATTGTCTGACGAGAGTTTATGAGGGATAAGAGTAAATCGACCGACTGTATGAAGCGTGCCATCACACTGTGGAGCGAGTCAGGCGGGGTCGGCAAGACGACGATGGCGACCAACATCTCCGCCGCGTTGGGCCGACAAGACGAACGAGTTCTCGTTATCGACTTGGACCCCCAATTGGGCAGTTTAACCGACCACGTTGGCTATCAAGAATTGAAGACAGGTGATCGGGACCATCTCGGTCACGTCCTGTTAGACGACGAGAAAGATGTCGAATCGCTCATCGTCGAGACTGAGGATTTCGACCTCCTTCCCTCGCACGAAGGACTAGCGAACATCGAGAGCGAGATGGCCGCACGAAACACCTCGCTTCGGGAGTTCCAGCTCCGGTCCGCGCTCAAATCGGTCGCCTCGGAGTACGATTACTTCATCATCGATCCACCGGCAACGCTGAACGTCCTCGTGGACAACGCGCTCGTCGCGGCGCGAAACGTGGTCATCCCCATCGAACTCACTCGCAAAGGAAGCATCTCCATCGAAGGATTGGAAGACACTCTCGACAGCATGGAACGCGGGTTCAAGAAGTTCGACGACGGCTTCAATCTCGGAATCCTCGCGGTGGTTCCGAACGAAGTCGGTGATTCGAACATCTACCGCGACACGCGTGAAGAACTGGAAACGGACGGCAAACCCGTAACCCCGTTCGGCGTGCGGAAACGCGACGTGTTGAAGGAGGCATGGAAAAACCAGATGAACCTCTTCGAGTTCGCGGAAAGCGAGGAAACGCGTGACCTCCGAGAGTACGAAGAAGACCTGCTTTCGAACTTCGAACAACTGGCTCGGATCATCCAACGCGGGAGCGTCGATGCGGTGGAGGTCGAAGCATGACCAAGGATGACAGATACGGCGCAACCGACGACGATTACAGCGACGAATTCGACAGTTATGACACGGAACCAAGCACGAATACGGAGGGATCAAGTGTGAAAACAGTCACGGCTGAATCGGAACCAGAGGAGTCGAATACCGAAACGGAGACAGAACCGAACCCATTGCCGTTCATCTTCGCGCGACGGACGGTCAAGGCCGACCGGGACGCTGTCCCGGTGTACGTGCAAGACCAGACCGCAACGGAAATCGATGAACTCGAACGAGATATGAGCCAAACGTTCGATGGGGACAAAGTGATGTCCCTCGACGTACGCGAGGCACTCATCCGCGCAGGACTCGAAAACGTTGACGATGTACAGCGTGTGATGGAAGATTGGGGCTACGGACGGCGGTGAAAAGTCGCTACAGTCTATCGGTTATATTGTTAGATATCCAGTTATAAATATGAATAGAAATGCAGAGAGATATGCAGGCAGATTTCTATAAAGATATCCAGTCAGAGTTCAATTCAATATCACCAACCAACAGTCCGAACAGTATGAGATGAAGACAGCAGAAATGTATAGAATATGCAAAACCGTTAAGTCGGGACGATGCCTACAGAAGATAGATGACGGACGAACTTGAAGAGATTAGAACGCAGAAGCGTGAGAAATTGATGAATGGAAATGCGGAAGAAACCCAAGCGACCGTCGCAAAACCGGTTCACGTCGAAAGTTCGACTCACCTCGATGAGCTGGTCAGCTCACATGATGTGGTGTTGGTGGATTTCTACGCGGAGTGGTGTGGCCCGTGCAAGATGATGGAACCGGCCATCCAAACCGTGGCGAGCGAAACTGAGGCCGTCGTTGCCAAGGTGAACATTGACCAACACCAACAGCTCGCACAACAAAACGGCGTGCGCGGCGTGCCAACGCTGCAGTTGTACGCCGACGGGGAAAAGGTAAAACGGTTGGTTGGAATGCAGGATGAATCAACGCTCAGGGATCTGATTGGGCGGTACGCCTAAGGAAAGTTCTTCGTTCCCTCGGTTCATCAATCAAAACGCAAATGGGTTTTCATACGTTCGACCCCGAGAAGGCAGCAAAGCTCGAAGATGCGGGACGCTATCGATACGTTTCCCGCGACGAGTTACTTTCGTCTCTCGACCTCTCTGACGGCGAGACCGTGGCCGACCTCGGCAGCGGCACCGGATTTTATACGGACGACGTGGCCTCGTTTGGCAAACAGCTTGGCGTCAGCGTTTACGCTGTGGACGTCCAAGATGCGATGCACGACCAGTATCGGGAGAAAGGAGTTCCGGAAAACGTCTCGCTCGTGACCGCGGGAATCGGGAATCTGCCGTTCGAGGAGAGCGAACTCGACGCCGCCTTTTCCACAATGACGTTCCACGAGTTCGCGGACGCGGATACACTCACGGAAGTCGCCCGCGTGCTTCGACCGGGCGGCCGATTGGTCGTGGCCGACTGGAGCGCGAAAGGGCGTGGAGAAGATGGACCGTCGGTTGATGAGCGATACGACCTCGAAGCGGCGACCGAATTCGTGGAAACTGCTGGGTTCGAAGTTCAGCACGGGAAAGAGAGAGCGGAGACGTTCGTGCTGGTTGCTACGTTTGGCGACCGATAAACTATTAGTTGCGATACAAACACGGAAGCACCACTTTCGGTCGAGTGAGTCGAAGTAGTGTCTCAGTCTCGATTCGACACTTCGATAGAACGCCGAACCCTTTCGCGGACTTCGGCGAGGTGACAGAGCGGGTTTCCAGGGTAGACGACCGGATTTTCGAGGACGCCAACGAGCAGACCGGTAAAGGGTGCGAGCACTTCGACGCTTTCTCGTTTGAATGGGTCGCTCACGGAACAGATGGTTTCATCTTCGTAGACGAGTTCACCGCGTTCTCGCTGCATGTTCACGAGGCCGCCTTCGTCGGAGCGAATCCACGTTCGCTCGTCGTCGGTTTCGACAACGGTTCGCCATCCCGGCCAGCGGACGAGTTCCTGCTGGTAGAGACCGTATTCGGCGAATGCGCTTTTCACGCCGTCCAAGGCGTGTTCGATGAGGCTACGTTCGAACCGCTGGGCTTCACCCATCTCGATAGTAATGGTTGGGGTCCCTCGCTCCGTCGCTTCCCGGCGAAGCATTCCGGATGCGCCTCGTCCAGCGATGATGAGGTTCGTCCCGAACGCGTTGGCAAGCCGGGAGACATCCGGGTTACGCATGTCCGCCCGCACGTGGAGCATGTTGGTTCGGCCGCGTGTGGACGTATGGAAGTCGATGCCGAAATCGCAGGGCTCGATGAAATTGTGATAGATTTTGTCGGCGATGCGTCGGTCGTTGGTTCCGTCAGGGTCGCCCGGAAACGCCCGATTGAGGTCCTGCTCGTAGCCCGGTAGATACCGCTCTTGGGCGAGAAAGCCAGGGACGTTGAGGACGGGCAGGCAGACGATGGTGCCGTGAACCTCGAAATGTTCCCACTCGTGGGCGACTTCGCGGACGACTTCGATACCGTTGAGTTCATCGCCGTGAAGCGCCGCTCCGAGAAACACCGTCGGGCCGGGTTCTTCGCCGTTGATGATGGTGGCTGGAATTCGGACCGGATCACCGAGATAGGTTTCGCTGGTCGGAAAACGGAACTGCTTGCTCTCTCCCGGTTCAACGCGTCCACCGTCAAACTCGAAGGCTGTTGACTCTCCCATGGAGGAAGGAACGACGGAAGACGCCTTGGAGGTTGCTCAGGGGAAAAATCCCGGGAGCCAAACGAATTTGGGTGAGAGTTGGGAAACAGTCTCGAAACATCCTCGATACAATCATGTCGGAGTTCGGAAAATCGTTTTTGACCCCTACGGACTCGATGTGAGTGAAGCCATGAAGCAGAACAACGACGCCACCGACGACATGTCCAACACGGGAACGCGGCGCACGCGCCGGATGTTCCTCGGAGCAACTGCGGCAGTCGGTACGATGGCCCTCGCTGGCTGTTCGGGGAACAACGGTGACGGCGCAAGTTCGACGATGAACACCTCGACTTCCATGTCCACCTCGATGGACACGACGACCACGTCCGACATGGAGACCACGACGCAGGAGGAGATGTCGAACCCCGACGTTCCGATACTCAACTACGCGCTGACGCTCGAACACTTGGAGCACGCGTTCTACCGTGACGGACTGAAGAAGTTCAGCAACGACGACCTGATGAACGCGAATGTGCTCTCGAAGTTCGGCCACGGCGTTCGGATGGACGTTCCGAAATACCTAAAGACGGTGAAAGACGACGAGGAAGCTCACGTCAACGCCCTCACGAAGACGGTCAAAAAGCTCGGCGGAACGCCCGTCAAGGAAGGGGAGTACGACTTCGGCTACAAGATGCCGTCTGACTTCCTCGGCGTCGCAACGGCGCTCGAAACGACTGGCGTCGCGGCGTACGCGGGTGCCGCACCGTCGGTCGTTAACAACGACGTGCTCACCGCAGCAGCGGGCATTCACAGCGTCGAGGCTCGTCACGCGGCGTTCCTGAGCCTCCTCAACGAGAAATCACCGTTCCCGAAAGCGGTGAACAAGGCCAAATCGATGGACGAAGTGCTCAAAATTGCGGGCCAATTCATCACCTCGGACGTCGATACGAGCAAGTACAAGCTGGGCGATTCGCGCCCGACGCAGGACCGGAAAAAGAAAGACAAGACGAGCGACGTGAACGTGTTGAACTACGCGTTGACGCTCGAACACCTCGAAAACGCGTTCTACCGCGACGGCCTGAAGAAATTCAGCAACGACGACCTGATGAACGCCGACGCGCTGTCGGATTTCAACGAGCACACGCAAAAGAAGGTGCCGTCGTACCTGAGCAAGGTCAGCGACCACGAGGCCGCTCACGTCGATGCCCTCACGAAGACGGTGAAAAAGCTCGGCGGAAAACCGGTCAGTGAAGCGAAGTACGACTTCGGCTACAAGAACGCCTCCGAATTCCTCGGCGTCGCAAAGGCACTCGAAAATACGGGTGTCGCCGCGTACAAGGGTGCCGCGCCGACGGTCAAAAACGACGATGTGTTCGCCGCAGCAATCGGAATCCACAGCGTCGAGGCCGAACACGCGTCGTTCCTCAACGAACTCAACATGAAATCACCGTTCCCGAACGCAGTTGACAAGCCGAAGACGATGAAGGAAGTGAAGAAGATAGCCGGTCAGTTTATCGTCAGTAACTGAAATGGACGCGGTATCGTCATCCATTTCGTCTCATGTCGATGGGGTTAGGTAGCTCGGTTTGAATGTAATGACCAATGGAGGCAGTCCTCTGGTACGTGCTGGCCGGGACGCGTGGCGGTATCAACCGTGCGCGCATCCTGCGTTCGCTGGACCAGCGTCCGCGGAACGCCAACAAACTCGCGGAGGACTTGGACCTCAACTACGATACCATCCGTCACCACCTCGACGTGCTCGCTGACAACAACGTCGTGGAAGCGAGCGGCGACGATTACGGTGCGGTGTATCTCCCAACCGATGCGGCCCGTCACAACTGGGACACCGTCGAAGACATCATCACCCAACTCGACTGACAATGACCCGACTTGCACACGAACGATACGATTCCGAGAATCCCCCATCGGAGGAATGCCGATGAACGTCTGGGTAACATCCGCCCAACTTTCGACAGCGATAAACATGGTACTCCTCGCTGTTCTCGGAGGCGTCTGGGCACGGAATTACATGCGCCTCCGGTCCAAGCACACGCTCGGGATGCTCATATTCGCAGCACTGCTGTTCTGCGAGAACGGGTCGGCGCTATACTACTACCTGATAGACCCTCACCTGTCGATATGGTTCAGCACGGACGTCCCGCCCATCGCGTGGCACGCGATGCTTCTCTTTCACGTGCTGGAAATGCTCGCCATCGGATTTCTGGCGTGGGTGACGCTGGACTGAAGCAGGCTGGTCGGTGAGACCCGGGATACGACGGGAAACAATCGAGTGATATTTTTCGAATGTTGTGAGAGGGTGTGTATCCGACGATAGCACACATCAATAACAGGTTTGTCGTTGTTGTCAGTAATCGATGATATGACGATACCGAATTACGGTGACAAGTACGACTCACCGGCGCTGTTCTCGGCCACCGAAGCCATCAACGAGCAGGGTAGCGATTCCGATGTGGATATTCCGAAAGCTATCATCATCACGTATCAGCGCGACTTCTTCGAGAAGATACTCGCGGAGCGGACGGGTGAACCGATTCAAATCGTCCGAAATTTCGAAGTCCATCCTATCGACGAGCACGTCGGCGACCTGTTGACCGAGGAGGAATGGGATTCAGGCGTCGAATACGAGAACATCCAGCCGAAACTGCTCGACCCAGCAATCGCGGCGCTTCACGATCACCTCGACGTCGAGGAGTAATCGAAGGTGGCGCAAGTTCTCACCACTGGCGACGAGACGCAATCAGAGTGACAATAACTGACACACTTAACCGTGCCCGGCACTAACCTAACGTGAATTCGACTGCTAAGCCGCCCTCGACGGCAATTAGACGAGTATGGTTGCCTTCGACTGCGGTTCAGTAATCGAAATGGGAAATGACCAGAGGGTATGACTGACAACAAGACATACAAACAGCTGTACAGGGAGACGATTCCATCAGTCGTGTCGATTTACGTCACGCCAAGCGAAATGAACGGACCCGCGAGAATGGGTGCAGGGTCGGGATTCGTCTACGACACGCACGACCACAGCGACCACGGCAGTTATGGTGGTCACGACGGCCATGTGGTGACGAATCACCATGTTGCGGGCGGTACCGACGAAGTGGAACTTCGGTTCAGCGACGGCGACTGGCGAACCGGCCATGTGGTTGGACGAGATAGCGGAACCGACCTCGCCGTCGTCGCCGTCACTGACCTTCCGATGTACGCGAAACCGCTGCCGGTCGCGGCGGACGCACCGCAACCCGGGCAGGAAGTCGCCGCGCTCGGAAATCCGATGGGTCTCGACGGAACCATCACGACGGGAATCGTCAGCGGGACGAACCGCTCGCTTCCCACCGGAAACGGGTTCACGATTCCGGATACTGTGCAAACCGATGCTGCCATCAACCCCGGCAACAGCGGCGGCCCGCTCGTGACGTTAGGCGGAGAAGTCGTCGGTGTCAACCGCGCGCGGCAGGGTGACGGAATCGGCTTTGCCATCTCGGGAGCCATCGTTTCGCGAGTCGTTCCGATGCTCATCGAGAACGGTCACTACCGCCATCCGTATCTGAAAGTTTCGACGGTGGACGTTTCACCACTGGTTGCGGAGGCGAACGGGCTTTCGGAACCACGTGGAATCCTCGTCGTTGACGTTCGCCTTGGCCCGGCGAGTGGTGCCCTTATCGGCTGTGAAGCGACTCGAACGCTTCGCGGTCGTGAGGTCCCAATCGGTGGAGACGTTATCGTCGGTCTCGACGGGATGGAAGTTCGTTCCCACGAAGAACTGATGCGGCATTTGCTCATCGAAACCCAACCCGGCGAAGAAATCGAAGTCGAACTCGTTCGAGACGGGCAAAGATTGACGGAGCGAGTCGTTCTCGGAGAACGGCCGAAGACATCCGGTAACGGCCGTGTTGGTATTACGGTGGAGTGAAAATTCGAGCGAATGAAGAAAACGAAGAACAGCGGAAACAGTGGCGTTAGTGAGCGGACATCGGAATCGGAACATCGTAACCGCAAAACAACGGAAATTGTGGAGTTAATTCGAGTCGGGTGACGTAGCGATGACAACGGAAACGATGGGGTTAGCGAGCTAAAACCGAACGAGTTCGGGAGTAGTGGGCCACAAAAGCAGGAGAAACGACAACGGAAATAGTGGTGTTGATGATGGTAGTGTTGATGGTGATGATTTTGATGGCGGTAGTGGGAGTAGTCTGATGTATTTGCGGAGGAAAAGTGAGGTTCGTCGGCTACTCCTCGCGATCGTCAAGTAGTGACTGATAGTATGGCCGAATACTCTCGTGGATGCCCGCGAGTTCGATGGTCTCTTCGAGGGCGCTGACGACGAGGTGAAGGTCCTGTTTGAGCGCGTGTTCACGGTATTTCCCGCCGGACATCCCTTCGTTTTTCTCCATCGAGGAGATGACACCGAGCATTGCGAGATCGGCAAGGTGGTCACGCATCCGTCTGCTGGTGAGCGCCTCGGTTCCGATATGATTACAGAGTTGCTCGTACCGTGGCCGGATGTCCCGTGACCGAGCGGGCGAGTTATCCTCGGCTTCGAGGGAAGTCAATGCGTAGAGAATGAGACGGGCGTGTTGTGTGAGGTCCGCGACTCCTTCCATGATACGGTCGCGTTCGAGTTTCCGTCGCGCTTCCTGTACGTGGTGGTCCACGACCTGCTCTGCCGCGTCTTTCCGCGCGAGGTCGCCAGCTTCGAGGAGCAAGTCCAACGCCTGCCGTGCGTCACCAGCATCCTGTGCACCGTAGGCTGCACAGAGCGGAATCACGTCCTCCGCAAGGGCACTGTCGTGGAACGCCACCTGGTCGCGTTGGCCGAGCACTTTCTGTAGTTCGGTCGCATCGTACGGCGGGAACGAGACTTCCTTTTCACAGAGCGACGAACGCACTTTCGCCGATAGGGAGTCACGGAACGAAAGGTCGTTGCTGATACCGATGAGTCCGATTTTCGCGTGTTCAAGATAGCCGTTACTCCGCGCACGAGGGATCTGGTAGAGAATGGAGTTGTCGTTGATGTGGTCAACCTCGTCAAGGACGATGATGATAGTGCCGTTGAGATGGTCCAGTTCGTCCCAGAGGAAGCTGTAAACTTGTGCTTGTGGGTATCCCGTGTTGCTAATTTGGTCCGCCGGGTCTCGAAGCGTGTTGACGAGTCGAACCGCAACTTGATAGCTCGAATTGAGACCGTCACAGTTGATTTCGACGACGGAGAGGGAGATATCGTCATATCGAGCGGCGTCCTCTTGGAGCTGATTCAGGAGAAATCGTGTTGCGGCGGTTTTCCCGACACCACTTTTACCGTAGAGGAAGATGTTCGACGGTGCTTCACCGTTGATTATCGGTTGGAGTGCAGCGTGATACTCCTCCAACTCGTCGTCTCGACCAACCAGATTGCTCGGCGTGTACTCCTCCAAGAGGGCATCCCGATTCTTATAAAGGGAGTTATCCCGGTCGAAACTAAAGGACGTCATTACACAACGTATTCACGGATAAGTATATAAAACTGGGTCGTCCGTTGTTTCTTCTGTTCCAAAGATTTTAAGTAATAGTACAGCACATGACGGTGCATCGTTTCCGATGTTTTCCACGCGGGAGTAACGAAGAGCTCAGCCGATGGCATCGAAGATCTCAGTCGAAAGTGTCGGGAAGATGGGTGAAAAACGAGAAGAGGATAGCTAGTTGAGTGGTCGATTGTTGAAGAACACGAATTGGTGGGGAAGACAACGGAAACGGTGGGGTTGGAAAAAGTATCAATATATCACGGTTCTTGAGAAGAGAGGATAGAGGGTGTTTAGTCGTGGTTATCAGTGTTTTTGGGTTGAGTTGTCGAAAGAGGACGGGAGTGGAGTTTATAAATACACACCCACCCCACTATTTCCGGTGTCTTTTAGGGAAAGGGTGGGTGGGGTAAGACGGAGGTCCTACTAAAGCGATATCTTTATAACATTTCTCGTATAACTATGTCCGTACTGGGAACAAAAAGCAATAACAAAACAAATTAAAACTATTTTCTAGTTGTCGATAGCTCTCGTTCCACTTCTCGTTTTCTTTCATCTATGTGTCATTTGAGCGACCTTCTCTCCGTTATATTCGTCAATATGCGTTCTTATTTGTACTCTTGTGTATATTATCCCAACGCGTCTTTGTAGATTTATATTCTTGCATTTATTCTCTTGTTCGCCCTTTCTGTGCTTTTACTCCGTTTAGAACCCGCCATCTGACTCTCTCTATTTTCCCCGCTAACCCCTCTGTTTCCGCTGTTCTTGTTCTTACGAGATTGTATCGAGACATGGTTCACCCCATTCATCACCCTCCCCCCACCCCCACTCCCTCACCGTCAAAACAGCGGAAACAATGGGGTGGGTGTCCCCTCCCCCATAATTCACAACATACTGTCTCACCTCTCTGCCTGTTCATGCGTCTGACAACGGAAATCGTGGGGTCTCTGTTTTCCGCATCCCTCTCGGGAGGGTGTCCCCGTGACCAGTCATTCATTCGGACTTCGTTTTCGCTCTTTCGAGATTCCCTGCTGGTCCATTCACATTTAATTCTTCCCGGCACCCGTCTTCCGGACATCGTTGGAACATGACACTGTCCCATCGGAACAGTACTCCGTCTCTTCTACCGGTGTCAATCACAACGAGAATTAGAGCGCGCCTGAAACGCACGATATACAAGAACTGGAGCGGTTGAATAACATCGGAAATCGTGGGGTTGGTTATGATGGACGGTTATTGCCGCGAACAGCGGAAATTGCGGGGTCTTTTATATACTGTACGGGAGTTCATTGGTCATCGTATTCGACGTTTGACGATGACTAGGTCGTTAGAAATCGAACATGATATGATATGTTGATACGACTCGACGGCTCATCGCAGCAATTTTGCGTGTTTGGAGCGTTCTCTTTGACTCAAACTTCTGCGTACAGCGTTTCGAAGTAACCTTTCGTCCCGTCGTATAACATCGGAAACCGTGGTGTGGTATCCTTGGATAGAACTCGCGCCGTGATGGGTTGAAAGGAGTGCACGTTGATTGAGTGGACACCGAATCAGATTGACTGGACCAACTCATACGGCAATCGGAAGATATTCACATCGGAGAACTTGCAAGCAGTACCTTCGTTTCTCAGTCTGAATCGACTACCTGAGTGGTACGGTGGTTCGAGTCACAAGGTAATTCGATTCACAAGGTGGTTCGTGTAGAAGATGATTTTGCGAGAGTCCCGGACTACTAATTCTGTTCGACTTCGAGGATACGAGCATCGCATCCTTCACAAGTCGCTGCGACGACTTCCATCGAGCGACAACAGGACTCGACGGTTTCTTGTTCTGCGGTGATGTTATCACCACATTCGGGGCACGTATCGAGGAAGATACGTAGGCCACTCAGAATTCGGCTTTGATTGTCAACCGAAAGCTCGTCCCAGTGGTTGTACCGACCGCCCAACTCACGGGCAGCCGCGAGGTCAGCGACCAGTGCAGCGTGGGACTCCCATTGGCCGAGCCTTCGGCCATCCATTCGGGCGATGAAGGCGGCGTCGTGTTCTTCGAACTCCAGCTCTTCCTCGTCCGCACCGAGGATTTCACCCAAGTCTCTTTTTTCCGCGCCGTCCTTCATAACATTCTCTATGTTATCGTGCCACGTCTGACGGAACTCATCGTCGAGACAGAGGTCGTCAACTTCCTCACAGGGTTGGACGACCTTTGCGTCGAGGAGCACGTTCTCCGGTTCTCTATCCGTGGGCTCCGGTTCCGCTGTCTGCATGGTTTGCATTTCGTGTTTGTCGAACTTCTTGAGCAACCAGTCAGGGAAGTAGGTTTTCGTAAACCACGGCGTTCCGGGTACGAGATAACCGCGAACGTATATTGCGCTCATACTGAACGCAAAGAATGTGATACCGAGTGGCATTGCCGTGAACGTCAGAACTGTACTAACGACGACGGCGATGGTGACGTTTACGATGGTACACGGCGTACAGCGGTTCTCACCAGTGTACTCCGGTTGTCGGAAGCGGTCGATAACACTTGGGAGTTCAGTACTCATCTCATCTCTATCATTTTGCTTCATCACCATATACTTATTGTTGGAGACGACTGACACTGGTTAAAACTCATTCCAAATCAAAGAAAACTCATATTTCTACTATGGGGGACTAGAATTTATCGTTTGAATTGGCCGAATCTGATGGATAGCATACAAATAGCTGGTCGGTTAGTCGGTGGATGGGGTCGCTGTTAGTCGGTGGATGGGGTCGTTTGTTGTAGTCGAATCGTCACGACACTTCCCCGTGGGTGATTGGTCCCGAAGGTGAGTTCGCCGTCGAACTTCCCAACGATCCAGTTTGTCAGCCACAAGCCGAGTCCGCTCCCGTGCTGAAGTGCCGTCTCCCGGCCTTCAATGAGTACTGCTTGCTCTTCTTGTGGAATTCCGGGTCCGTCGTCGTAGACGACGATTTCGACCCAACTTTCCATGCCGGACTCGACGGTTGTTACCGAAAGCGTAACGTTCGGGACTTCCCTGTCGCTGTGCTTGATTGCGTTCTCGACGATTTCGTTGATAACCGTACCGAGTGTTGTATCCCCACAAACCCATGCTTCGTCCGGAAGGTCGACAGAGAGATCGACGTTTGGATACGTTTCTCGCAAGTCCGAACAAGTTTGCTCGCTCAACTCCGTGATTTCGACGGCCGTCCACGCCTGACTGCGCATGTCCAGTGTCCGTCCGATTTCGCGGGCTTTTTCACTGACATCTATCAACTCAGTCGCTTTTCGCTTGATAATCTCAGCACTCTCGGTTGCTTCGGGAAACGCTTCCATGAGATTGTCCGCATGCCCCAGAACGACGTTGAGGTCGTTTCGAAGGTTGTGGCGGAGGATACGATTGAACACCTGAAGGCGCTGTTCTCGTCTACGTAGCTCCTGGCGTGTCCGAACGGAGTTGATGGCAAACGCGACGCTGTTTCCGAACTTCGAGAGGACGCGTCGTTCCGTTTCGTCGAACGCGTGAGGGTGATCGGAGTAGACATTTAATATGCCGTACACGGTCTCCTCGTACTGGAGTGGAATCGTTGCCATTGACTGACACCTGCGGTTGAGTGCGTTCCATTGTCGTCCGTTGAGTAACGGCTTGGCGTCTATATCCTGTGTTACCTGAATTTTCTCCGTTTCCAACGCACGGGAGATTTGTTCGGATTCGTGCAGCCCTTCTGATTTGCCTTTGTCCGCGTCATCGTGGAGTATCTTTTCGAGGTATTCAGTTTCGACTCCGGCGCAGACGTGCGGGATAATTCGATTGTCGTCAATTTTCCCTACCCACGCGAAGAGATACGACTCGGATGTCGTGAGTCGCTCACAGACGGATTCTTCGATCTCTTCACGCGTTGTCGCTTCGAGGAGCGATTGACTGACATCCCAAATGAGATCGTTGGTGTCGATTTGGCGTTGCACTTCACACTCTGCCTGGCGATGGGAAACGGCATTCTCGATTCGATTTGCGAGGGCGACGAACTGCCGTTTTCCCGTTCCTTTCTTCAGATAGTCGGTGACACCGGCAGAAATGGCCTTGCTCGCCGTCTTTTCGCTTCCCCCACCCGTCATAAGGATATACGGTATTTGGGGAGCAATCTCTCTCACCGCGTCGAGTAGTTCGAGTCCGTCCATTCCCGGCATCTCGTAGTCACTAACGACGCAGTCGAACTGTTCCTGTTCGAGGCGAGCGAGAGCGTCTGTTGGGACGGTCTCCGTGTGAACGGTCACGTCAGATATTTCCTGCGTCAGGATTTCAGACGCAACCTTTCCGAAGAACTCGTTGTCTTCGACATGGAGCACCCGCATCGGGCGGCGTTCCATTCTACACTACAGGTCTCGTATGTGACCAATATATAACTTTGTCCTCCCGTGTCGATTTCATTCTTCGGTCGTGACCGCTATCGATTCGCCCCTAACGGCCTCTTTCCCGCATTCATCGACCGATATCCTACTGGTTGGTCGTTTCCGGCGGTTCCGGAACGTTGCCGAACGACGGCCGTGACGCTTCGTCCGGGGCGGCCCATTCGACGGCATTCCCCAGAATATTTCTGACTTCTTCCTGGTGATAAATCGGATATGTCTCGTGTCCCGGTCGGAAGTAGAAGATGCGCCCTGACCCGCGGCGATAACAACAGCCACTTCGGAACACCTCGCCGCCTTCGAACCAACTGACAAAGACGAGTTCGTCGGGAGCGGGAATGTCGAACTGTTCGCCGTACATCTCGGCGTTCGGGACGACGACCTGTTCGGCGATACCGTCCGCAATGGGGTGCCCGGAATCGACGACCCAGAGACGTTCACGTTCGCCGTCCTCTCGCCATTTCAGATTACACGTGGTCCCCATCAGCCGCTTGAATATTTTCGAGAAGTGGCCGGAGTGGAGGACGATGAGTCCCATGCCGTCGAGTACGTGTTGCTGCACCCGATCTACGATTTCGTCCGAGACTTCGTCGTGTGCTGTATGGCCCCACCACGTGAGGACGTCGGTCTCCGCGAGTACCTCATCGGTGAGTCCATGTTCGGGTTCGTCCAGCGTTGCCGTCTCGACATCGAACCCCTGCGATTCGAGTGCCGACCCGATGACGGCATGGATTCCGTCCGGGTAGCATTCCTTGCTTGCTTCATCCTCGCGCTCGTGTCGAAACTCGTTCCACACCGTAACGCGCGTAGTGTTCATGTACTATTTCTCGTGAGTCGGTCGATTCACTGTTTCGGAACCCGCAACCGACGCACAACCCCCATTTAAATCGTTTCCACTCACTTGCTACTCGTTCGACATTTGCTACGCATCCGAAACTTCGTCTTCTTCTCATCCTTCGCTGTAAATTTGTTCCTCTGGATGGCCGATGTCCTCCAACTCCTCCGTCGTCTCGACAACCATACCGGGGACGCCACAACAGTAGAAATCGATCGATTCGTGGTCGGGAACGATATCTTCGACGTGTTTTTGCACGTGTTCGGTTCGGCCGACCCACTCTTCGTCCGAATCAAAATGCAGTTGTGTGTGCTGGCCGGGTTCGTAGTCAAACGGTTCGCCGTCGGCCAGTTCGAACTGTTTCACGCGGGGCGTCATCGGGTGTCTCGACGGGTTTCGACAAACTGCCGGAACGCATAACCTGCCCGAGCACATGAGTACATCACCATGAAACACGCCGACTCCCCCGAAAATCTACCCCGCTACAAGCGAAAATCAATGCAGCGAGTCCGTCGGGTGAGCAACCTCCTCGACGAAGCGTTCCGCGTTCCTGGAACGAACTTCCGAATTGGTATCGACCCGATTTTGGGACTCTTGCCGGTTGGCGGCGACGTCGCGTCGGCGCTCATCTCGCTCTACATCACCCTCGAAGGGTACCGAATGGGTGTTCCCCGTCACGTTCTCGCTCGCATGCTCGTCAACGTCGCCATCGACACCTTCGGCGGATCAGTTCCGGTCCTCGGGTCTGTGTTCGACGCGACGTGGAAGGCGAACCGCAAGAACCGGAAATTGCTCGAAAAACACGTCGTGAACCACTGAGATATCTTTTCGATTCGACTTACTCCGCGGGTTTGAGTGTCACGGCTTCGGCTTCGAAATCCTCGACGAACGACCCGGAACCCCCAATGCTTATTTCCCCATCCTCGGTTTCGATGACGAGCGCCGCTTCGACCGGAAACGCGTTCGTTGCGGGTTCGAGCAGTCCTTGCCGAACGTCGATGAGTAATCCTTCTATCGTCGTCATCTCGCTATCGCCGCCGACTGGCCGCCCTCGGATATGAGCAACGATTGCGTCTTTCTCGCGGAGGTGAAGCGTCGCCTGGAGCACGGCGGAACGAAAGTCGTCGAACGTCTTCGGCAGTTCGACGGGTTCGGCCGCGTACACTTCGTTCGCCATCGGCCAGTAGTTGCCGAGGAACGACCCAACGAGGACGGGAACGAGCTGTTCCTGTGCGAACGTGATCGCCTGCTTGTCACTGTTCGAGCGAACTATCATCTCCGTGGGTGCAACGAGACCGAACTGCTTGTCCACGGTGAGCGTCGTCGGCATCGGTTCTCGCCAGACGCGGACGGTGCTGGCGAGTCCAGCGAACTCCGCCTTGTTCACCTCGTCTCGGTGAATTCCGCTGAGGACGAGCAGGACGAGAACACCGCGCTTGACGGCGTCCGCGAGTTCGTCGGCGACTTCGGGGAGGTGTTCGTACGGAATCGAAAGGGTAACTTCCTCGTTAGCTTCGGCGAGGCGGTTCTGAATCCGCTTGATGACGGTGACGCGGGATTTGATGACCTCGAACTGTTCGGGTTCGGTCGTCGTCACGGAGTATCGTTTGTCCAACGCGGGTCGCATCGTCTCCACTCGGTCGGCGAGTGTCCCGATGACCCGCTCGGGTGGGTTCGCGCGAATCATGGTCGGGACGACGTGGTCGTTTACCTCCACGAATCCCCTGTCGGCCAATTTCTCGCTGGTGCTGTAGACGTAGCGCTTCGAGACTCCAGCGTTGTCGGCGATGGTGCTGGCTTTGGCCTCGCCCTGTTCGAGAATGGCGAGATAGGTATCGACCTCTTTCTCCGAGAGGCCGAACTGTCGGAGGAGGTTTGAGAGCGTGGTGTCGTCCATTTCTTGGCTCATAATTTATCGGGTATCTATTTACTTTCCCCGGTGGCTCGAACGACGACGACATCCGAAACCGACAGTTCCGTCTTCGAATCACGCCCCGTGGCAGTCGGAATCCGCTCTCCGCTCACGAGGTCAGTGCCCTCAACCTGTTCACCGATTCGCACCGTCCTGCTTCCATCCGCGAAGTTCAGCGCCACGATGACCCGCGAATCCTCGTCTTCGCGCGCGAACGCGAGGACATTCGAAGAATCGCTCTCCCACTCGATTCGTTCGACGCTTCCATCCTTGAGCACAGGATTCCGGTTGCGGGTTGCGATGAGCGAGCGGTGGAACGCGGTCAACTCGTCGTCGCCGTCGTCCCAACGCATCGTCCCGCGGTACTCGGTCATGCCGCGCTCCTGTCCGTAGTAGACCATCGGCGCGCCGGGGAGGGTGAACGTCGCGGCGGCCGCGGCTTTCAGCGCGGCGCGATTACAATCGTTCAGATCTCGTGATTCGTCGTGACTTTCAACGTAGCGCAGATGCACTGCACTTTCGGAAAAGCCGACTGTGATTGCAAGTACCGAGCGGCAATAAAGACCGCAACCGCCGCCTCCCACATACCTCCCCAGCCGACTCCTCGCTCACGCTCGTCATCCCTCGCGCGCGTTTCTCGCGCACGCCACCGCAAGAACTTCCCAGCACGGACGAGAGGTATCGGCGGACCAGCCGCACGGCGCGCGAAGTCCTCGTGAACCGGGCGGGACCGACGGTCCTGCTGGAAGCCGGCGCAAGCGCCGGCGACGACGAGTGTGAGCGAGGAGTCGGTTGGGGAGGACGTGGTGGGGGGCGGTGCGGTTTTTCATCGCCGCTCGGTATTTGCAGTCTCAGCAAAACCAAATCCACTTTGGTGCGACCGCGAACGTCTGGTGGCTTTCTACTTCTTCATACCTGTTGGTGAAATCACAAAACCAGCATGAAATCAGTGTCGTAGTGAACGAATGCGGTTTCCGAATTCCCTTACCGCCAAGACAACGAATTTCGAACACTCTCTGACTACCGTTGTTACGAATTCACGACCAGCCGTTCGCGGAACAACGCGTCCAAATCAGGTTGTTCGACCAGTTCATACACATCCCCATCACGTTCCACGTACCCTGCTTCCGTGAGATGTTCGAGGTGGGCGTAGGATTCACCGGGACCGTGGAGGAGGTGGATTCCTTCTAGTTCGCCGAAGAGGTGGGCACCCATGGTCCACGGGTCGGTCGGGCCGTTTTTGTTCAGCACTGCAACCACGTCCTCGGCGCGTTCGCGGTGGTGCGCGTGTATTTCGCGGGCACGCTTGACGGCGTCGAGGGGGGTGCCGTGACCGGGCCACGCTCGGGTGTAGGATTCGGAGACGACGTGCGAGAGCGTGTCGAGGTAGGAATCGAGCGGGTTTTCGAGGCGCACGTCCGCGCCGCCGACGTTGGGGGTGTAGTTTTTCAGCAGGGCGTCACCGCAGAAGAGTTCGCGGCCGTCCTCGCCGTCGAAGGCGAATCCGGCGAGACCAGCGGTGTGGCCGGGGAGATGAACCGCTTCGAGTTCGTAATTGCCGCAGTCGAACGTGTCGCCAGCAGTGAACGGCTCGACGGTGGGTGTGGGTCCGTCGAGTCGGCCGACTTTGACCGCGTTCTGGAACACTGGCTGTTGAATGGGTTCGGGGAGTCCCCATTCGTCGAGCAGTCGTTGTTGACGGGTTTCGATGGCGTCCCACGCCGATTGTCGTTGGGCGACGAGAGCGGCGTCCTTCTCGTGAACGTGGACGGTGGCGTCACTCCGTTTTTGGACCGTTCCGGCGAGTCCGGCGTGGTCGGTGTGCCAGTGGGTGATAAACACCTCGTCTACATCCTCGACCGAACAGTCGTTGTCCGCCAACCCGGATTCCAGCGACGCGAGCGTTTCTGGTTTTCTGACGCTCGTGTCGATGAGTGCCGTCGGAGCGTCGGAATTTGCGTTCATGAGGTAAACGCTGTTTTCTCCCTCGAACTCCGTATTTTCGAGTCGAATTCGATTCACAGCCGTTTTTGGGGTTCATCACTTATGATATTTTTTATATTTCTCGTTGTAACGAGAGGCCTTCGCTTGCTTTCGGCTCGTCCCGGCCCTCCGATTCGCGTCGTTATCGACGCGAATCATCGTCGCTCAGAATTTGGGCGAGCGACAGGATGGTGAACATTGCGACGAGGAGACCACCCCAGATGAGGTCGGGGATGGTCGCGATTGGGGGGATTCCGCTCCACGCTGCCGCTACCATCAGAACGCCGATGGCGGTGACTCGGCGGTAGTAGGCCAACCACGGCACCGTTTTGGCGTCCGAGTCGTCGGCTTCGGTTTCGATTCCGTAGTCCGGCTTTTCCACTGTTTCGAGGTAGGGATCGAACTGGTCGGCCAGCGGGCCGCGTTCGACGATTCCCCTGCTCTTGTTGTAGTGGATGACACCCTCGCTTTCGAGTTTCGGGAGGTGGGATTGATAGAGTGCGATGTAGACGCGCTGGCGCTCGTCGGATGTGAGCGCCTGAATCGTCGTGTCGTTTTCCCACGCGGCGACCTGCTCTGCGAGGTCACGCATCTCGACTGTCCCATCAGTGTCCTTCAAGTATCGGAGTGCGTCCCGCCGGCGCTGTGTCTGGAGAATATGAAATATCTGGTCGCGTGAGAGAGGTTCGACCAGTTCCTCGGCGGTGTGTTCGAACTCTTCGACTCCCGAATCGGAGCTGACGCTCATCGACTCGATCACCGGTATGCCTTGCTTTCCACTCGCTGAATCGCAGTGGAGCGGGGAGTGTTATCAACGTGAGAACTGTACTTGTAGAGAGAAATTCCGTCCGGTCGCGGGATACCGTTCAGGCAAAGAGTGTCGTCGTTACTTCGGACCGGGACAGACTTCCGTCTCGGTAATTGGTCGTTTCGTTGCTCGCGTGCCATGTGGTTCAATATTGGAGGTGGATTTTAAAAAGGTATTGGCTCAAAGTCAATGATAAAGCTCCAATTTATAATCTGGCCACGGATTGGTAGGTTTATTGCTCGGTACGTTCGTTCCATCGGCGGGAACGTCGTCGGGCTTTTAATATACGGAAATGGTAACTTTCGATGACGATGGCGAATTTCGATGGACAGGAGTACGGGCAGGTGGTGCGGCGACTCGCGCAAAAGGTTCACGAGCGACTCGACGTGGGGATGAGCATGCGCGCCGCGTTGTATCGCTCGGTTGGCGAATGTATCGGTAACCTCTGGAACCGGGATGTGTCGCTTCGCGTCTGTGAACTCTCAGAGCAGGAGCCGGAGATCGAGATGGTGAACGAGATAGTTGCCGAGGACACGACCGACACGCACGCCGACTACGAAGTGTTCATTCGCGCGATGGCCTTTTCCGTCCTCGAACAGGATGTGCGCGAGGTAGTCGAAAACACTGTTTCGGTCGAACAGGAAACGATGAACGCCCGACCCAACCAGCCACGTCGTTCCAGCCCTCCCCGACGCTCAAACCAACGCGAACTAGGTGACGAGTTCAGATGTTCAACTGAGTGAGTAGTCCATACGTTTAGGCATGTCCAGGTCGTGTCTCGTCCATGCCCGACACACCCCACTCTGACGAGGAGTTTTCGTCCTGTGCCAACTGTGGCAAACTTCTCACCCTCGCCGAGTACCACCCGACGGTCGTCGTCCGACACAGCGTTACTGCTAATCAGACTGAAAACGTGACGCTTCACTTTTGTAGCGAGGACTGTTTGGACGAGTGGACCGGCCCGTTCCCGTAGTATCGGAACGCTTTGGCGCTTGGTTCTCGTCTATTGGTGATTGGGGTAAGCCGACCATACCAGCAAACTGCGCTCCCATTCCCGTCGAAACGCTCTTCTATTTTTACCCTGTTTGACGGTGCCGGCTCTGCATGGAGTTCGAACGTCCGGAATCGCGGTGGAAACGCGCTGCAATCATCGTCGGCGTCGCTTTCGGATTTCTCGTCGCCTCGTTCGTCGTGGTTCCTGTTGCACTGCTTGCAGGTGAGTTCCTTCTCGGCATCGTCGTCGGAATCGTTCGCGTTATCACCGAACCTCGTACGGATCATCGTCCGGCATGAACCGTCCCAAATCGACCGTCTGCTGGTAGTCGGACGACAGGATACTGTTCAATCGCTCCCGGAGTTCGTCACCGTCTCCCTCGTCCCACTCTCGGGGGTCACGAATCGGGACGACGAGGAAGCCCCGTCCTTTGATTTCTTCGGCGTGAAGCGCCGCCATATCCGGCGTCCCACCGTTGAAGCCGTATTTGTCGGCCTGCGCGGTGAACTCCCAGAAGACGTGTTTCGTCGCGGTTTCGCCGACCGGCAGGAGGACGTGTGCCGCGATGGCTCTGAGTTCGGCGTCGAAAAATCGCTCCAAATCGTCGTACTCCGCCGGTGTCGGTGCTCGACCGTCGGAAAAACTGCACATGTGGAGGTAGCTCATGAACAGGTTGGCGATGGTCGGTTCGTCGCTGTACACGTCGCCCAGAAGACCGGCGTCGTTCAGTACCGGTTGGAGTTTCTCGCCGATTTCGCCGCCGGTAAACGGGACGTTCGTCTCGATGCCGCCGTGAGTTCCCGGATGATCGCCGATGAGGTGGAAATCCGCGTTCGCGTCGCCATAGCCGAACACTGCACAATCCCCGTCGTGTGGAACGTCACACCGACAGGGTGGTCGCATGCCGAACGGGTTGCGCACCCGTCCGTCCTCGTGAAGCCATTGCACACCCTCCGTAGCAGTTGCGTATGAAAAAGCGCGTCGGTACAAGTGAATCTCGGGGCTGACTGGCCATGAGATTCGATAATTTCCGATGAACACTGAAAACGGTAGATGCATTGAGTGATGCACCGAACCAGACACAGAGGTATAGATTTGACAGGCGCAAATCCGTGGGTTGTGGTCCATTCAATCCTTATTCGTTCCCTCCTTCCTGGTATGCCATAGCATATCCTACAATGGCCGATTACTATTTAGTCTTTGTGGTGGTTTTTCGCCTTAGGATTTGCTATAGGGCAATAGTGGTCACAAAAACAGTACGAGTCTGGTTTTCTGAACAAAATAATTTGAATATGTGTTCTCTGATCCCTCTTCTCGCTTTCCAGATGGTGCATGTGTGGAGATTCAGACTCTATCGGATCCAGTTGACATGATTCGAAAATCGACATCACTGCCCGTGGTAGACGCTTCGCTCCAGAAATCATCCAATCCGAAAAATCGTGAGTCCGTTCGGCTTACTTTTCGTGCACTTCCAGCACTCGTCCCGCCGCGATGGTCTGTCCCATATCTCGGACCGCGAAGCTTCCGAGTTCGGGAATCTCCGAGGACGGTTCGATGGAGAGCGGTTTCTGCGGTCTGACGGTGACGATGGCGGCATCACCGCTCTGGATGTAATCAGGATGCTCCTCTACCACCTCCCCGCTGGCAGGGTCAATCTTCTGGTCGATGGATTCGATGGTACAGGCGTCCTGTGCCGTATGCGCGTGGAAGACCGGCGTGTACCCTGCCGTGATGACCGACGGGTGCTGCATCACGACGATTTGGGCCGTGAACGTGTCCGCCACTTTCGGCGGGTCGTCCGCCGGACCCGCAACGTCACCGCGCCGGATATCGTTCTTCCCGACACCGCGGACGTTGAAGCCGACGTTGTCCCCCGGTCCCGCTTCGGGGACCTCCTCGTGGTGCATCTCGATGGTCTTTACTTCCCCGCTCACGTCGCTCGGTTGGAACGAGACAGTGTCACCCATGTTCAATATGCCCGTCTCGACGCGGCCGACCGGGACGGTTCCGATACCCGAAATCGTGTACACGTCCTGAATCGGCAGGCGAAGCGGTGCGTCGGTCGGCGGTTCCACCGCTGGAAGGCCGTTCAGCGCTTCGAGGACCGTCTTCCCGTCGTACCACGGCATCTCGTCGCTGTGTTCGACGATGTTGTCGCCAGCGAGCGCTGACATCGGAATGAACGACGCGTCCTCGGTGTCGAATCGGACTTGATTCAGCAAGTCCTTCACTTCGTCTACGACTTCATGATAGCGGTTCTCGTCGTAGTTGACGGCATCCATCTTGTTGACCCCGACGATGAGTTCGTTGATGCCGAGCGTCCGCGCGAGGAAAACATGTTCCTGTGTTTGTGGTTGGACGCCGTCGTCAGCGCCGACAACGAGGACGGCGTTGTCGGCTTGGCTCGCGCCCGTGATCATGTTCTTCACGAAGTCGCGGTGGCCGGGCGTATCGACGATGGTGAAGTAGTACTCGTCGGTGTCGAACTCCTGATGGGCGATGTCGATGGTGACACCGCGCTCTCGCTCCTCGGCGAGGTTATCCATCACGTAGGCGAACTCGAAGCCGCCTTTGCCCTTCTCCTCCGCTTCGCGCTTGTGCTGTTCGATGACGTGCTCCGGGACGCTTCCCGTTTCGAAGAGCAGTCTGCCGACCAACGTGGATTTTCCGTGGTCGACGTGGCCGATAATCGCTAGATTCTGGTGTGGTTTATCTGGCATACCCCATTCCCCCGTGTAGGGTATGTATCGGCACGAGTGACAAAAACAGTTGTGCCGTTGGTTAGCTTCTGCTTCGTGTCCCTTCCGCCTGAACGTCGTCTTCGGCGTCGGTTCCCTCCCTGTCGCTTCCATCCGACCACGCCATCTCCTCTTCCAACTGCTCACGAATCTCGTCCGAGGAGACATCGTTCTCGCGTGCCCGCGTGGTGAGTCGATGGAGCGCCTCGGCGAATCCCTCTTCGTCCTCGATTCCGTCATTTGGTATCACTCCATCTCCACCACCTGCCGGTCGGTCGCCTGCTCGCCCGGCGAGGACGGCGTTGACTGCCGCACCGAACAGGACGACGAAACTACCCACATACAGCCAGACGATGACGAGCAGGAGGTTGCCGATGGTTCCGTACAGGTTGGAGTTGTACGCCGACACTTGCGCGTACATGTGGAAAATCGCGTGGAGCAGTTGCCACCCGACCGCCGCGATGATGACGCCCGGAAGGACTTCCGTGATGGAAACCTCGATGTTCGGGAAGATGTAGTACATCGGGAAGAACGCGATTCCAAGGGCGAGTACCGACACCAGTTTCGTCAGCGAACTATCGAGCGGAAACCGCTTCGGTGTCGGAAGCGTCGCGCTCGTCACGCCAATGATGACGACGACGAGGACGAGCGCGACGAGGACGACGATTCCGTCCTTTAGTTCGTCCGTGAACGAGGTCTTTCGCTCCACGTCGTAGATGTCGGCGAACGCGGCGTCGAGCGCTCGGAAGATGCGAAACGTGCCCCAGAGGAGGACCCCAACCACGACTATCGAATCTCCCGGTGAGGGCGCGCCTGTAATCGCGTTTGTGAGGAAAATGTTGGCACTCGCCGGGAGGTAGGAGCCGATTTCCTGTACCAACTGTTCTGCGAGGGCTTGGCCCCCAACGGCCGAGACGATAATCGTCAACAGCAGGAGGACGGGAAGCAGGGAGACAAAGGAGTGATACGCGATGCTCCCCGCCATGAACTTGATGTTCTCCTCTCGAACCTCCCGAACGATGTCCCGACCCAGCGAGACCACACGACGGAGTCGAGGATTCATACCGGATAAATGGGGGGCGAGAGTAAAAGTTCCACTTGTCATCCCGTCGAATTCGTTTGCCCCCTCCTGCCGATTTAAGCCCCTTTCGCCCCACGTCTGGATATGAAAGCCGCAGTCCTCAAAGAGTACAGCGACCCCCTCGAAATCGAAGACGTGCCGCGTCCGGACCCTGAAGACCACGGCGTCGTCATCGAAACCGAGGCGTGTGGCATCTGCCGGAGCGACTGGCACGCGTGGCATGGTCACGGCGAGTGGGCCGACGACCAGGTGCCGCTCGGCCAAATCCTCGGCCACGAACCTGCAGGAAGAGTCATCGAAGTCGGTGAGCAGGTCACGGACCTCCAAACTGGCGACCGAATCGCGGTGCCGTTCAACCTCGGACGTGGTCACTGCGAGTACTGCCAAAACGGCCACGGCAACGTCTGTGCGAACGGTATCGCGCTTGGATTCGAGGAAGCCGCACCCGGTGCGTTCGCCGAGGAGGTGCACGTTCCGTACGCCGAGTACAACGCGGTTGGGCTCCCGGATGCGGTCTCACCCGTCGAGATGGCTGGACTGGGCTGCCGCTTCGTTACGGCGTACCACGCGCTCGCTCATCGTGCCGACGTGACGCCGGGTGATTGGGTTGCTGTTCACGGTTGCGGGGGCGTTGGTCTCTCGGCGGTTCACGTTGCGGACGCACTCGGCGCGAACGTTCTCGCAGTGGATTTGGACGAGGACAAACTCGACACGGCGCGGGAACTCGGCGCGGACGAGACGCTCCGCGCCGACGAGGTGGACGTCCCGACAACGATTCAGGCACGAATCGGCGGCGCACACATCTCTATCGACGCGCTTGGAATCGCCGAAACCTGTCGCAACTCCATCGACTGTCTTCGCCCGCGTGGGCAGCACGTCCAACTCGGGCTGACGACGGACGAGGAGCGCGGCGAAATTCCGTTCCCGACGGACGCGATGACGATGCGCGAAATCACGTTTCTCGGGTCACGCGGCATGCCACCGACTCGATACCCCGAACTGCTCCGAATGATGGAGTGCGGTTCACTATCACCCGGAAAACTCGTGACGAAAATCGTTTCGTTGGCCGACGTTCCCGACCGCCTCGCCGCGATGAACGACTTCGGAACGGCCGGTATCGAAGTGGTTGAGTTCCCGTAGCGATTCGATGTTGTTCAAATAATATAGAATTATTTATACGTTCTGGAAATCATGTCCAGCTATGATTCGATTCGACGCTGCAGATGGTCTCTCTCTTCAGCGTGCGATTGGTATCGGGCTTCTCCTCTTGGCAACCCCGTTCATCGCGTTCTTCCTCATCGCCGGGGCGTTGATGGCGAATGCCGGACTCGTCGGTTGGCTGTTGCTGGTGACGCTTCCATTGTCGGTGTTCGCCGTCGGTCTCTGGTTACTGGCTGGCGAGACGATGGACTGGACGTACTGGGTTCGAAAATTTGCGTAGAAGTCTTCTATCTCACACTGGCACTTCGTTTAGACAGTTCACCTGTTCCCAGTCGCCCGTTTCGTCCAGTCGATAGAGTCGCTGGCGGGCGTCGGGAATGTACACTTCCTCGGTGACGGCTCCGATATCGGTCAGATTCTCTAGCGCGCTCCTGACCGTCCGTGCGGACAACCGTGACCGTTCGACGATCTCCTTTTGGGTATGGGAACCGCTGTACTCCAAGACTTTGAAAACAAGCTTCGCACTAGGCGGTAGCTCACACAGGCAGGTCAGGGTCTGCTTCTCCATATCGTTTCCAACGGAAGCGACCCACTAAACCACTCGCTAACTGTGTAGTAACCCGGTAGCATACGTGTTACCGGGGAAAAAACGCAGGTTCTTTGATGGATGGCTGTGAATATAGAGATATGCAGCCTGAACTTGCAAGCAGAACACAGTCCTCGGATATGGACCGGCTGTTCTGCCAGGTATGTGGGGAACGATTTGATGCCGACGCTGCAACGGACGATGGGTGGCACTATCGGTGTCCGAACGAGGACTGTGACGGCGCAGGGATTCGTGAAGACCTCTATCCGGTTGAAGACGTTCTTCCTTCACATCGATAACGGTCGAACGTCGTTCACATCCGGTTCAAATCCCGTTCAGTTACTTTCTCCCCACGTTCGATGGAAATCCTTTAAGTCCCCACGCTACACCACAATGACCATCGAATGCGGTTCGACAGTTTCCTGATTCAAGCACTCGCAACGCTCATGCTCATCGTCGGTCTCGTCCTGGCCGGCTACGCAATCGTCCAGCCACCGCAAAGCTCGACGACGTACACGCTCTCGATACAGAAGGCGGAGAAGAACGACCCGGGCGTGCGCTCCTCGTCGGTCAACTATGGCGACCTCTCGGATAAGGCCAGAATCGCGTTCGGTCGCGCGAAACTGCAGGATTCGTATCAACTGCCTGGCGACCCACCTGACGCGTTGCAGAGCAACTCGTTCGTCATCGACCACAATCTCGTCTACTCGCTCACGATGTCTTCACACGACCACATCACCGAGCGGATGGCCACACTGTTCGGCGGGACGATGTCCGCAGTCATCGGAGCGTTCATCTTCGTCTCGTGGCTGGACGTGCTTTCGGGCTTCCGAGCAAACGAATGACGGTCAATTGCCGGTTCAATTCTCACCCATTATACCGTCGATGTCGTCGTGGAGGGCGTCGGCAAACTCGCGTCGGATGCGAAGCGATTCTTCGTGTGGAAGCGTCCATCCCCTTTCCATCCGTTCCGAAATGGGGTGATAGCGCGTCACGTCGAACCCCATCGTGGTCAGGTAGTCCTGCACGCGGAGCGACCCGATGCCCTCGCTGATGGCCGCCGTACTAAGGCCGCGCAGTTCCGGAAACGGTGGAATTCCGATTTGTTCCGTCCGGATTCCGGTTTCCCCGACGACCACGTCTTTGTAGTCCGTTTGGTGCATAAGCTCCGTCACTTCACCCACGAGACGTATGATTTCGCTCGGGAGGGCGGTATCCGGTGCGCGCCACTCAACCGTCGGAGAGCGATGGCGAAGTCGAACCGGCGTCAGTACCGCATCCTCTCGCTGGAAATGTTCGCTGAACGTTTCGGAGTCGATGCCGCGCTCCCGCGCGATGAGTTGCAGGATGTAGTACTGTTCGTCGATGCGGGCTTCCCACTGGTCTTCGTTCTCGACGTAATCCCAGAGGTCGCGGTAGCGGGCGAACGTCGAGTGTGATTCGTAGCGATACACCGCTGCACGGGACGAACAGGCCAGTTTGCTCCCGTTGTAGTACGGTGAAGAACAGACCAGTGCAAGCGCGGGGTCGAGCGCCGTCAGCAGGTTCAACTGCCGAACGACGTTTCCCTTATCAAAGTGGACGTGTGTGCCCGCACAGTTCATCGCATACTCCACGTCGTCGCCGTATATCTGCCCCAGCAGTTGTCCCCGTTCGCTCGTGATGTCGAGTGATTCGCGGGCGAGCGGCGTTCCGAGCGGGACGAGCGCGAGTCCCTGTTCGTCGGCTTTATCGCGGACGGCTTGTAGTACCGTCCCGAACTCGTGACGCAGTTCCTTCATGCTCGAAACAGGCGGTGTCTGCACCTCTATCAGCGGTGCGACGAACTCCGGGACGACGTAGTCGCTCACCTCGGTGAGATCACCTATGTCTGTTGCCAACTCGCCCGATTCCTCTATAACCCAGTATTCGGCTTCCAATCCTAGTTTCATCTATCCATCCCCCCGGTCGGTGACGGATATCTCTCCGCAATAGAACTCGAACGTCACCGAACGATACTGATAGTAGGCTCTTCGCCGTCTAATAACTTACGCGAATTATTTCATGTTAGAGTCCCCAGAACGCTACGATTCCTCCGACTGTTACGACCGACAGCAGTAGTTGAAGCGGCGCGCCGATACGGAAATAATCCGTGAATTTGTAGCCGCCTGGCCCGTAAACGAACAGATTGGTCTGGTAGCCGACCGGTCCGAGGAAACTCGTTGAGGCGGCGAACGTCACTGCGAGAACGAACGCGAACGGGTTCGCGTCGATGCGGGTCGCTGCCTCGACTGCGACGGGAATCATCAGGACGACGCTGGCGTTGTTGCTGATGACCTCCGTGATGAGACCGGTGGCGATGTAGAAGATCCAGAGGACGACCACGACCGGGACGTAGTTCGCACTGGCCGCGACGAGACCGCCGAGCAGTTTCGCGCCGCCGGAGTTTTCGAGTGCGATTCCCAGCGGGATGACGCCCGCCAGCAGGAAGATGACGTTCCACTCGACGGATTCGTACAACTCGCCTGCTTTCAGGACGCCGGTTGCTACCATCGCCACCACACCCGCGAGCGCCGTGACGAGAATCGGGAAGATTCCCAGGGCAGCGAGTGCGACGACGCCGACGACGATGGCGAGCGCCGCCGGAATCTTCTCGGTGCGGTAGTTGGGGTCGCTCACTTGATGGGCGACGATGAAGTCCCGGTTCGCGGCGAGTCGGTCGATGCTGTCGGCCGACGCCTGCACGAGGAGCGTGTCGCCGACCCGAATCGTCTTCCGGTCGAGACGCTCGTGAATGACCTCACCGCGGCTCCTGAAGGCGAGGACGGCGGCGTCGAAGCGCTCCCGAAACGTCGAACTCGAAAGCGTCTCTCCGACGAGCGAGGACCCGGAGGGGATGACGACTTCGACGAGCGTCTGTTCTTCGCCGGGGTCGATTGCCGCTTCCGTCGGCGTCCCGACGAGCGTCAGATGTTCGTGCGTCGTGAGCGACTGGAGCGTCAGCTTGTCGATTCGGAGCGTGAGCACGTCCCCGGCACGTATCGTCTTCTGGCCGATGGGTTCGATGAACGTCTCGTCGTCCCGGACCAACTGGATGATTTCGGCGTCGAAGACGACCTCGTCGATGGCGTCCTCGACGGTTTTGCCGACGAACGGCGACCCCTCGGCCACTTCGACTTCCGTGAGGTAGTCTTCCATCTCGTACTCCTCGATGTAGTCTTCCTCCGGTGGGACGCGTTCGGGCAGGAGTCGATGGCCGACGAACAGCAGATACAGTCCACCGACCACGAGGACGATGAGTCCGAGTCCGGTAAACTCGAACATGGAGAAGGCATGAAGGCTTGCGTTTCCGGTCCTCGCCGCGAGTCGCCCCGTCACGTTACTGGCGAGGATGTTGGTCGAGGTGCCGATGAGCGTGAGCATCCCGCCCAGCATCGAGGCGTAGGAGAGCGGAATGAGGAGCTTCGACGGCGACGTCTTCCCCTCGTGCGCGAGGTCGGTGATGACGGGCACCAGAATCGCCACGACCGGTGTGTTGTTCACGAACCCGGACGCGGGTCCGGCGACCCCGATGGTCGCAAACAGTTGTTTTCTGAGGTCCGTTCCGGCGAAGTCGGCGAGGCGACTGCCGAGCAACTGGACGACCCCGGTTTGGCTGACACCCGCGCTCAGGATGAGCATCGCCAGCACCGTGATTGTCGCCTCGTTTGAAAACCCGGAAATCCCCTCCCTCGTGCTGATTCCCGTCCACGGCTGAAGCACCATCAGCGTGACCATCACCAGAATCGCGGTCACATCGACGGGAAGCAACTCCGTCGCAAAGAACACCAGCGCGAGGAGGACGATGGCGAACACCACGAGCATGTCCGTCGTCACACCCGCCAACCCGGTCTGCATCATGCTCCCGTGTACGGATTTCCGTGTAAAAAAGGTTGTTAATAACTTATTCATAACTTTATAGTTGGATTTTAAAGGTATTTTAATAGAATATTTATTAGTTATCCAACGGCGCTTCCGTTTCTTTCCATACACGACTTTCGACCCAAACTCATGGCAGTATCGGTACTGAACTGTCCGACCACGTTCGTTCGGCGACCGGAATTCCAGTATAACGAAACAGCATTCGCACAGTGACTACCAACACAGAAACAGCAACCCAACGCCACGCTTTCCGATTCAGACCGCGTGCCCGGTTTCGCCCGCCGGATAGCAGTCGAAGTCGGCGGTTTCACACTCGCCGCTCGTGGACTCGACTTGGATTGTCGCGTGGCCGATGTCGTGTCGCTCGTTGAGTCGGTGGCGGGCCGCATCGAGCACGGTGTCACGGTCGGCGTCGTCCGCGACGACGACGTGAGCGCTACAGGCGAGACTGCGGTTGGTGAGCGCCCAGACGTGTACGTCGTGCACGTCGGTCGCGCCGTCGAGACCCTGCAGCGTGTCCGAGATGTCGTCCACGTCCACGCTGGATGGCGTTCCCTGAAGGAGGATGTTGACACTCTCGATGAGGAGTCCTTTCGCGGAGTAGAGCACCAAGGCAGCGATGACGAGGCTGAAGATGGGGTCGAGGATGTTGAGGTCGGAGACGTACAGGCCGACACCGAGGGCGACGGCGGCGAGGCTTCCGGCCGCGTCGGTGAGCAGGTGCAGGTAGACGCCTTCGACGTTGAGGCTGTCGCGGCCGCCGTGGAGCACGTACGCACCGGCGAGGTTCGCGAAGAGGCCGACGATACCGACGGCGATGGTCGGAAGCGGTTTGACCGCTTGTGGGTCCTGGAATCGCATAATCGCCTCGTAGGCGACGTAGACGACGATAACGACGAGGAAGATGCCGTTCGCCAGCGCAGCGAGGATTTCGGCGCGCTGATAGCCGTAGGTGCGCTTGGAGTCGGCGTCGAGGGTCGCGACCCACGCGGCGAACAGCGCGAGAAAGATGCTCGCCGAATCCGTGAGCATGTGCGCGGCGTCCGCGAAGAGCGTCAGCGAGTTGGCGTACAGTGCACCCACGATTTCCACGAGGAAGAACGCAGTGTTGATGACGAGGGCAATTTTCAGCGCCCGGCGTCGTCCCTCTGAACTACTGCCGTGTGCGTGGGCATGTCCATGGCCGTGTCCGTGGCTATGGTCGTGGTTATGACCACTATCGTGGCTATGCCCGTCCTCGTCGTGGTCGTGGCTGTGACCGTGCCCCTCCTCGTGACCGTGGTCATGGTCGTGACCGTGCCCATGCGAGTGGTCGCTCATGTGTGGTCGGAATCACTTGGTGGATATTAATTCCCCTGTCAGAAAACGGGGTCTAGATAGTAGTCTCTAGGAATTTTCTGGGACTTGGTTAATAAGATGCCGCCGACCGGCAGACGTTCGAATGGCGCCACGCTGATTTCAGTTTCGCCCCATACTACAGGCTTAGTACCGTCTTCGTCCTACTTTCTCCGATGATTTCCGACGTAACACACGCCACGGTGCTCGTCCGCGAAACGGATGAAGCGCTCGACTGGTACACCGGGACGCTCGGGTTCGAACTCCGCAACGACGAGGAGTTCGGTCCCGGAATGCGATGGGTGACTGTCGCCCCCGAGAACGGTACCACCGAACTCGTGCTTCAGGAACCGGACGCGGAAGTTCACGGCGAGGAACGAGCGAAGAAGATGCGCGACCAAATCGGTGCTGCACCGACGACGGTACTTGCCGTGGACGACTGCCGCTCGACGGTTGCCGAACTGGAGGACAACGGCGTCGAAGTGACGACTCAGCCGGAAGAGGTGCCGTGGGGGGTCCACGCAAACATCGTCGACCTGTACGGAAACCCGTACAACCTCGTGGAAAATCGCTGACTCACTCCACGAGTCGTTCGACCAGCGCGATTTCGGCATCCGACAGCCCGTACGCCTGTGCGACAAGGCGGTCGATTTCCGCACCCGTCCGCTCGATTTTCGCGTCCAGTTGCGCTGCCGAGCGGCACGTCTCCACGAAGGGAGTCGCCACATCGAGCGACGGCAGTCGAGCGGCTTCGAGTCGGTCGAGCGGCGAAATCGTCTTCCTCGCTTCTTCGGTAAACCGCTCGCTTTCCACGAGTCGCGGGACACACCAGCCGAGAACGTCGTGCCATTCTTTTTTCTCGTCGTCGAAGACGAGCGCCTGAATCGGTTCCGTCTCCACGAACCCCCACGAATCGGTTGTACAGTCTTCGATGGGGCGGTAGCGCGCTGTCGCCGAGAACACCAGTTTTCCGCCCCGTTTTTCGACTGACACTGACCCGAGCCGAAGTCCGTTTCGCGTTCTCGTCGTCTCGGTGAGTATCGATTCCCCACCGACCCGTCGAACGAGATCGCCGAGTTGCGGGCCGTCACACGGTTCCGGCACTCGCCCCTCCAACTTTGCTCGTGTGGCCGTGAGCGTTGCCATCCGGGTTGCCAACTCGACCAGTTCGTCGCGCTCGCTCGTCCCGTCGGGAATCGGCAACTGTGTCGTGAACATCGGCTTGAATCGGAGATAGCCCCCGCTGACGTGTGTGCCGCCGTACACTTGCTGGAACCAGCATGCCGAGATAGCGGAGTTGATGACCGCGAGGAGGTAGCGAAGCGGAAGTTCGGACTCCGACCGCGAGCGAACGCTGTAGAGCGTGTTGAGTGCGTACACTCCACTTTCATCGTAGGCTGCCACGGGACGCTCGCTGATGTCCCGCAGGAGCAGTTTTTCGGATTCGAAGGTCGAACGGTCGCGCAGCGACCCGTACTCCTCGTCGCCGATGAGCGACGGGTCGAACCGAATCCAGTCCCCATCCCACTCCACTTCGTAGCGAGAAATGTCCCCGCCCCCGACAAGTCGTTCACAGTCCGAACAGGGTTCGTCCACAACGAGTTTTTCGCGGACGTTGCCGGTGTGGATGCCCTCCGTCATTGTGACATGCGTCCCGAGTCCGTCGAACTCGCCGCAGAGTCGCTCGGCAAGCGGTGCGAATGCGGGGTCGATACCGACCGGAATCATTCGACCACCGAGGGTATCCACGAACGACCGCGAGAGCGCCGTCTCCATCGATTGTTCCGGTTCCAGGCCCGTACCTGCCTGCCGAACCGGAATCGCCTCGGTCGGTCCCGAATCGGCGTCGAACGTGAGCACCAGCGGGTAGACGCTCGCATCGGCGAACAGCGACGCGTTCGACACGTCGAGCAGTTCCACGATTCGATGGCGGTCGAGCAGATGGTCTCGGAGTGTGCGTCCGTATCGCGCCGTCGTCCACTTGTTCGGGACGATGCAGGACACCCGCCCGCCCAGTTCCGCCATGCGTTCGATGAATACCACGTACAAGTCGAACGCGCCGGTCACGGTGTCGAATCGCTCGCGCAGATCGGCTTTCCGGTCCGCCCCAACGTGGCGGCTTCGCACGTACGGGGGGTTTCCGACGACGGCATCGAATTTTCCATCATTGAACCACTCCGGGTCGGCGACGAGCGCGTCGCCGACTCGCAACGTTTCCTTGGGCCACACTCCGCTCTTGAGCCAGACGGCAGTTCGGGCGAGTTCAACCGCTAGCGGGTCAACGTCCACCCCAAAGACGCGATTCTCGGCGACGAACCGCAACGCTTGCGCTCGCGGTTCGTCGCGTTGCCGTGCCAAGCGGTCGATTGCGCAGGTGAGAAAGTTCCCGCTCCCCATCGCGGGGTCGATGAGTCGAGCGTCTTTCGTTCCGTCGAGCGCCCGTGAAACCGCATATTCGACCACGGCATTCGGCGTATAGTACGCGCCGACCGCGGCCCGCCGTGTCGCCTCCTCGGCGAGTCGAATTCCATTTTCAGTATATTTTGGTTCGTATCCGAGCGACCGCTCGTACAGACCGCTTACCTGCCGAAACGACAGGGATTCGAACGCCAGCGACTCGACGAGACTATCGAGTCGTTCGCTCGCACTCGCCGACAGGGATTCGAATCGTGTTCGCTCCGCACGGAGTTCGTCACAGGCCGCAAACGGCGGTTGGTCGAGATTTCGCGCCGTCGAAAAACAGGTGACGAGACGGTCGAACACGCCGAGGAGGGCGGTGTCGAACGCCGATTGCACGTTTGCCTCTGTCGGGTCGTCCTCGACCAGTTCGCCGGTGACGAGTTCGAGGGCTTGCCGGACGGTTTCGTCGGGCACTTTCGGGGTGGGAGCGTCGCTCCGGGGCGGAGCCATTAGTTTCACAACTCCCTGTGCCGGGATAAGTTTACTCTGCGTACAGTGAGTACGCGATCGAGGCGAACCCGAGCACGGTCAGCGTGCTTTCGATGACGAGTGCGATGTCCTGATTGGCGCTGAACGCTTGGTCGGCCACGCCTGCAGCGAGGGCTCCGAGCGTGACGACGCCGAACCCGATTGTGAGCGCCCTGAGTGCGAGCAATCCGGTTCGGCGGTACGCTTTGAACGCAAAATATGTGATGATACCGCCCAGTATGAGCGTGAGCGTTTTGAGGACGATGATGAGTATCGTGAGGTTCATGTTTCCTTTCGTACCTCCGTCCACAGTCGTTCGAGGCGTTCGTCGGTCGTTTTCGGTGGTCGGTCGATAGAGACCTGAAAATCGCCGTCGTCGGTGAGTGAAATGTTCACCGACTCAACCGTAAGTTGATACCGTGACGTGTGATGGCCGTCCTCTCGAATTTCGGTTTGTTCAGCGACGAGCTCGGCTTCGCTAAGCAAATCGAGCTTTCGGTAGAGGGTTGAGAGCGGGATGTCCGTGGCGTCAGCGATTTCTCGTGCCGTCATCGGTTCACGTAGTTCCATGATTATTCGTCGGCATGCGGGGTCGTCCAGGGCGTCGAGCACGTCCTGTAATTCGGGCGTATCGTCTGCCAAATCCCGCACCATTCAATCGGACCTTTCGTTGCTCGGCACATAATTCGTTCGACTACCGCAACCGTTCTCATCGCTTGAGAATCATCAAAAATCGACCGACGTTACCGTGTCAAACACCACTACTTCCGCTGTTCAGCGTAGGAAGTCCAAAAACCGATAGTCGTGGTCCGGAACGTACCGCCGGAACGACAAACTGTTTGTCAGGACGCTCACGCTGGAGAACGCCATCGCCCCCGCTGCGAGCGCGGGTTGCAGGAGGCCGAGCGAGGCCAGCGGAATCATCGCGATGTTGTAGCCGAGCGCCCAGAAGAGGTTCTGCTTGATTTTCGCCAGCGTGCCCGCCGAGATGCGAATCGCTTTCACTACGTCGCGCGGGTCATCCCGCATTAGCGTCACGTCGGCGGCTTCGATGGCCACGTCCGTGCCGCTCCCGATGGCGGTTCCGACGAACGCCGCCGCGAGCGCCGGGGCGTCGTTCACGCCATCGCCGACCATCATCACGTTTCGGCCGCCATCCTGTACGTCCTCGACGGCGTCGGCCTTCTCGTCGGGGAGCACTTCAGCGCGGACGTTCTCCGGGTCGTCCCCAACCGAGCTTTGCTCGGTGACGATACCGACCTGCTCGGCGACGGCGCGGGCGGTTCGCTCGTTGTCGCCGGTGAGCATGAGTACGTCCACCCCGCGTTCCCGAAGGTCGGCAACCGCTTCCGTCGCGCTTTCCTTCACCTCGTCCGCGTTGGCGACGACGCCGACCAGTTCCTCGTCCACGCTCACGAGCATGGCCGTCTTCCCCTCGCGTTCGAGTCGTTCCATCGTCTCCTCGGCCGGTTTCGTGTCGACTCCCGCATCGGACAGGAGCTTTCGATTACCGACGAGGACGTTCCCGTGACTCGTCTCGGCCCGAATCCCGTGGCCCGGCACGTTCTCGAACGAACTCGGCTCCTCGATTTCGACGCCGCGCTTCTCCGCGCCCGCCACGATGGCCTGCGCGAGGGGATGTTCGCTCCCACGTTCGGCGCTGGCCGCCACCGAGAGGACGAACTCCTCGGACATCTCGTCCGGTTCCGATTCCATCACCTGCGCACCGCCGTCGGTCATCGTCCCCCCGCGTTCGCCCGGAATCGCCACCACGTCGGTCAGTTGCATCTCACCTTCGGTCAGTGTTCCCGTCTTGTCGAAGACGACCGTTTCGACGTCCTTGACGCGCTCCAGTACGTCGCCACCCTTGAACAGGACGCCGGTGCGTGCGCCGATGGCCGTCCCGACCATGGTCGCAGTCGGGGTTGCCAGACCAAGGGCACACGGACAGGCGATGAGCACTGCGCTGGCGAAGACGACGACGGCGAATTCGAACACCGTCACGCCGCCGGTTGCCCCTGCCGCACCAGCCACGTTCGGACCACCGGCAACCAGTCCCCACAGCGGCAGGGCGTTCACGAATCCGGCGAGCGTTTCGGGGAAGAGGAACCAGAGGACGCCCCACACGAGCGCGTTCGTAATAACCGCCGGGACGAAGTACGCGCTGATGCGGTCGGCGAGGTTCTGGATTTCGGGTTGACGGGCCTGTGCTTCCTTCACCATGCCGACGATTTGCTGGAGTGCGGTCTCCTCGCCGACTTTCGTCGCACGAACCGTCAGCACGCCGTTCTCGTTGATGGTCGCGCCGATGACCTCGTCGCCCTCGGTCTTTTCGACGGGGACGGATTCACCCGTCACCATCGACTCGTCAACCGTGCTCACGGCTTCACCGTTCGCTTGAGGTTCCTCCGGAACCTCGTTGCTTTCCCCATCCACGACGACGCCGTCGGTCGGGATTTTCTCGCCGGGTCGGACTCGCAGGAGGTCGTCCGCTTCGACTTCGTCCAGCGGGATTTCGCGCTCCCCGCTGTCGTCCGTCACGACCGTCGCCGTGTCGGCTTCAAGTTCGAGCAGTTCGCGGAGTGCGTCGCTGGCCTGCCCTTTCGACCGGGCCTCCAGCCAGTTGCCGAGCGTGATGAACACGAGGATGAGCACCGCGCTGTCGAAGTAGGTGCCGCCCGGAATGAGCGACAGCATGACGGCGACGCTGTAGACGTACGCCGTGGTCGACCCCAGCGCGATGAGCACGTCCATGTTCGCCGTCCGATTTTTGACGAGTGCGTTGTAGGCGTTGCCGTAGAACTCCTTGCCCAGCCAGATTTGGACGGGCGTGGCGAGGACGAACTCCACCACCGCCACGTTGACGCCGAAGAGCGTCTTCCCGACCAAATCCGGGACAAACAGGTGCTCGAACATGAAGAAGACGAGCGGGATTGCGAATATCATCCCGAACACGAGCATCCTGAACTGCTTTCGAATTTCGCCGTCACGGGCGGCCTGCCGGGCATCTTCCGCTTCCTCTTCCGCGCCGTCCTCCCGAACCGGTTCGTAGCCCGCGTCCTCGACGGCGTCGTAGAGGTTCGAGAGGCTCACTTGGGCTGGGTTGTACTCGACGCTCGCCTCGTCGGTTGCGTAGTTGACCTCGGCGTTCACCACGCCGGGCACCGATTCGAGTGCCGTTTCGTTCGTTTCCGCGCAGTTCGAACAGGACATGCCCGTGATTCCGATGGTCGTGCTCGCGCGAACTGGGTCGTATCCGGCGTCCTCGATGGCCGCATAGATTTCGGCCAACGAGACGACTTCGGGGTCGTACTCGACGGTTCCCTCGTCCGTGGCGAAGTTGACGTTCGCCTCCCGGACGCCGTCGAGTGCGCTCACCGCCTCGCTGACCGTCCCCGAACAGTTCGCGCAACTCATCCCTCGGATTTCGAGTTGCGTTTGTTCCGTCATGGTTGCTCTTGAGTATCTATACGGTATCCGGCTTCATTCACGTTGCCGTTTAGAAAATGTGGTTGATGAATGCCGAAATCTTCGATACTAATGCCGAACCCAAGACTGGAGGCTACGACGAAACTAAATCGCAAAATATCCTTTCTTGCTGTCTCCGTACTTACTATTCCGTCTCTTTTTATATCATAATTATTCCATTTCTGTCTGATGGCTCGTGCCCTCCCTCTCGCTCGTGGCCGTCATCAACACGTGGGGCGTCGTCCACCACTACCGATTCGAGGCGACGGAGCCGAAAAACGGCGAGACGACTCACCGAACCGAGACGCTCGAAATCACGGATATCGGGACGGCGAGGATTCGCCGACTGCCGTGGTACGCGATGAACGCCATGTCACGCCGCAATCGTTCGGCCTAATTCTGTTAGTCCCCACCCACGTCGTTCCGCGTCGGTTGGTCGAGGTGTGTCGTCCGACGCGTTTCCCGAATGGCGCGGCCACCGAGGAACGCCAGCAGGACGCCGACGACTGCGTCGCTCCATTGCGGAACCGGTCCCACAGTCGCCATGGCGAACGGTCGTGTCACCTGCCATAGTCCGAACAGAGCGAGCAAACTCCCCGCTGCGATGCTGGCCCGTTTTTCGCGCCAGACACAAACCACGCCGTAGAAGGCGAGAATCAACACGGCTACTCCCATGAGAACGTCGTTCCAGAAGTTCGGCGCGAGCATCTCCTCGTACACCGTGAACGGCGCGACGAGCAGCCAAACGCCGAGCGGTGCCCCCGCGATGATGGTTTTATCTCCCCACATCCCTCCAGTATCACGACGTATCGGCGGATAAGTGAGACGGCCGTAAAAACAATTGAGCTTTCAATAATGCAAGTACAGATGTTTTATTTGTGAGCGTCGTGTAGGACCACGTGATGCACGAAACGGAGACTCTCGCTGAATCCCACACGGTCATGAGCGAAATTCTGATGCCGAACGATACGAACAACCTCGGTCGGGCGCTCGGCGGGTCAGTTCTACACTGGATGGACATCTGTGCTGCAATCTCATCCCGCCGATTCTCGCGGCGGCAAGTCGTCACGGCGTCGATGGACCACGTCGATTTTCTCGCATCCATCGACCTCGGCGATATCGTGACGCTGGAGGGGTACGTGTTCGACACCGGCCGAACGAGCATGGACGTCGTCGTCACGGTCCGTGCAGAACGGCCCAGTCAGAACGAGAAGCGGGATACAGCAACGTCATTTTTCACCATGGTCGCGCTCGACGACGACGAAAATCCCGCGTCGGTTCCGGACCTCGACTGCTCGACGGACGAGCAGAAAACCCTCCGAGACGATGCGCTTCGACGGCGTCGAAACCGGCGTGAAACGCTCACTGCTTCGCGTTAGGACCAATCGAGCGAGCCACCGCTCTGATACTCCGTGACCTGTGTTTCGAAGAAGTTCTTCTCCTTGTTGAGGTCAACCTGTTCGGACATCCACGAGAACGGGTTGTCGGTGCCGTACTGCTCGGGCAGGTTCAGTTGTTTGAGTCGCCGATCCGCGACGTGTTCGACGTACTCGGCGAACTGCTCGGCGCTCATGCCGAGAATTTCGTCGGGACACGCCTCGTAGGCGTAAATCTTCTCCAACTCGACGGCCTCCGTGATGAGTTTGGTCACTTCGTCGCCGAACTCGTCGGTCCACACGCCGGGATTCTCGGCTCGAATCTCGTTGATGAGGTCCACGCCGAAACCGACATGAAGCGACTCATCACGCATGATGTACTCGAACTGCTGGCCGATGCCGACCATCTTGTTCTGGCGTTTCAGGCCGAGCATCATGGCGAACCCGGCGTAGAAGAAGACGCCCTCCATGATGACGTAGAAGCCGACGAGGTCCCGGAGGAATTCACGGATGTCGTCCTCGGTCTCGATGGTGAAATCGGGGCGGTCGATGGCGCGAGTCAGGTTCACCACGAACTCGTCTTTCTCCTCGATGGAGGGAACCCGCTCGTACATCCCGTACAGGTAGTCCGGGTCGAAGCCGAGCGAGTCACAACAGTAGATGAACGTGTCCGTGTGAATCGCCTCTTCGTAGGCCTGTCGCAGAAGGTACTGGCGACATTCGGGCGCAGTCACGTACTCGTACAGCGCGAGGACGATGTTGTTCGCGGTGAGCGACTCGGCCGTCGAGAAGAACCCGAGGTTCCACTCGACCAGTTGACGTTCGGCGTCGGAGAGGGTGTCTCCGTTCCACTGGGAGATGTCGTCCTGCATCGGAATCTCCTCGGGAACCCAGTTGTTGTTGACGCCCGCCTCGTAGTAGTCGCGGGCCCAGTCGTAATCGAGCGGGAGTATCCGGTTCGGGTCGTGTTCGGCGTCGTTGTTGATGAGTGGCATGGATAAAATCGAGATGGTAGTTCTGATGAGTGATTACTGGCAGGCGTCACACGTCGGGTCCTCGACGGTGCAGAGTTCCTTTTCGTCCGTTTCATCGTCCGATTGCCCGCCGTCGGCTTCGACCTGGTGGGTTCCGAAATCGTCACGGTGCTGGCTCTTGCCGTATTCGGCCATGTCGAGGGTCGATTTCTCGATGCCCGACGCGCCGAGCGTTCTGAGGTAGTAGGTGGTCTTCAGGCCCAACCGCCACGCGGTTTTGTACACGTCGTCCAGCAGCGTCCCGTCCGTGGACGGGAAAAAGACGTTGTGGGAAACGGACTGGTCTATCCACGTCTGTCGGTGGGCGGTCAGTTCGAGTTGGTGACGTGGGTCGATTTCGAATGCGCCACGATACAACTCCTTCAGGTCGTCCGGAACCGCATCGATTTCCTGAATCGACCCGTCGTGGAACTTGATTCGGTCCACCATCTCCTCGTTCCACGCATCGATTTTGCACAAATCCTCCACGAGGTGGTCGTTGATGACGGTGAACTCGCCGGACATGTTCGATTTCACGTAGAGGTTCGAGTACTGCGGTTCGATGGACGGCGTCGTCCCGTTGATGGTCGAAACGGTGGCCGTCGGCGCGATGGCCATTGTGTTCGAGTTTCTCATCCCGTGTTCCTCGACGTGCTCGCGGACGACGTACCAATCGAGCGTCTCCTCGCGGTCGGTCGGTATCTCTCTCCCTCGTTCTTCTTCGAGCGAATCGACGGTGTCCTGCGGGAGCAACCCACGGTCCCACTTCGACCCGTCGTAGGAGGGGTAGGGGTCCCGCTCAGCGGCGAGCTTGGAGGAGTTGAGGATGGCGTGGTAGGAGACGAACTCCTGCCAGCGGTTCGCGGCCTCGATTGCGTCCTCGGAGTCCATCGGAATTCCGAGTTCCATCAGCGCGTCGTGGAACCCCATCGTGCCGAGGCCCACTGGCCGATGTCGCATGTTCGAATCCTCGGCCTCGTCGGTCGGATAGAAACAGAGGTCCACGACGTTGTCCAACATCCGCATCGCGGTTTCGATGGTGTCCGCGAGGTGGTCGCGGTCGAGTCTCGCGGTCGATTCCGACCGCTCAGTCTCCGCGGAACCGTGTTCTGCGTCCTCTGAAACGTGCGTAACGAAGTTCACGCTGCCGAGGTTGCAGACGGCGTGTTCGTCCTCGCTCGTGTTCAGCGTGATTTCAGTACAGAGGTTCGAGGAGTGAACCGTCCCGACGTGGTCCTGCGGCGAGCGAACGTTACACGGGTCCTTGAACGTGAGCCACGGGTGGCCCGTCTCGAACAGTCGCGTGAGTGTCTTTCGCCACAACTCCTGTGCGTCTACGCGTTCGTACTGCCGGAAATCGCCCTCGTCTGCCAGTTTTTCGTACTCACGGTACTTCTCCTCGAACGCCGCGCCGGACAGGTCGTGGAGGTCGGGCACTTCGTCGGGGCTGAACAGCGTCCATTGTTCCCCCTGCTCGACGCGCTTCATAAACAGGTCCGGAATCCATGCCGCCGTGTTCATGTCCGGCGTTCGTCGGCGCTCGTCGCCCGTGTTCCGTTTTAAGTCGATGAACGCGGGGAAGTCCAGATGCCAGCAGGCAAGATAGCCGCAGGCCGCTCCCCGCCGCTTACCGGAGCGGTTGATGGCCGCCGTCACGTCGTTGCTGATGCGGAGGAACGGCACGACGCCGGTGGATTCCACACCTGTCGATTCGATGAGCGCGCCGCCAGCCCGGAGGTTCGTCCAGTCGTTGCCGAGGCCGCCGCTCCACTTCGAGAGATGTGCGTGGCCTTTGTACGAATCGAAGATGTGGCCGAGGTCGTCCGAGACCGTCGTCAGGTAGCATGAGGACAGTTGTGGATGGCTCGTTCCGCTGTGGAACAGCGTCGGCGTGGAGGGGGTGAACTCCAGTTTCGAGAGCACGTCGTAGAACTCCTTGGCCCGACGTTGCGGTTCGTCCTCCTCGACTGCCAACCCCATCGCGACGCGCATCCAGAACGCTTGTGGCAGTTCGAGGTGTTCGCCCTTCTCCTCGGTTTTGAGGAAATACCGCTGAACCAGCGTCTCCATCGCCATGTGCTCGAACCGTTCGTCGCGATTCGGTTCGAGGTAGTTGGCCAACGTGTCGAGGTCGAAGACTTCGGTCAGTCGCTCGTCGAGTCGCCCGATTTCGACGCCGCGTTCGAGATTGCTGACGAACGTGGCGCGGTACTCCTTGTCCAGTTCGTACCCTTCCAAATCCTCGCCAATGACCTTACGGTAGTATCGTTGGCGCGAGGCCGCCGCGGCGATTTTCTTGAATGTCGGGTCGCGTTCTACCCGCGTGGAGAGCGCTCCGACGACGGCGCGATACACTTCGTCGTCCGTCGCACCGTCGTAGCAGTTCCGTTCGATTTCGGTGACGAGGTCGTCCCAGTCGTCTTCCGAAAGCGTCGTTTCGTGGCCTGTTCGTGCTCGGTCGAGAATCGGCCGAACGTCGGTCGTGGTCGCTGTTGATTGATGGCTCATGGGTCGTTCGAATCGTCGGTTGGGTGGTCGGTCGGACGGGGCGGGTCGTCGTCCAATTCCGCGTCGAGCACCGCGTCGAGTTCGCGGAGGAACTCCTCCGGTTCGGAGAAGGCCTTGTACACCGAGACGAACCGGATGTACGCGACTTGGTCCAGGTCACGCAGGCGCTCGGAGACGAGGTCGCCGACGAGGCTAGACGAGACGATACGCGTGTCCCGGTCCTGTACCCCGGATTCGACCTCCTCGACCAGATTCGCCACCGCTTCCTGGCTCACGCCGCGCTTTTCGACGGCTCGCTCGATTCCCAAGCGGAGCTTCTCGCGGCTGAACGACTCGATGTTCCCGTCACGTTTTTTCACCTGGAGGGAGTCCCACTCCGGACGCTCATACGTCGTAAATCGAAACGAGCATCGTTGACACTCGCGCCGTCGTCGTACCGACGTTCCGTCGGCGCTTGTCGTGTCGATGACTCGCGTTCGCTCGTTCCCGCAATCGGGGCAGTCCATAGTTGTCACTCGTTGTGCCTCCAGTCGCTTAAGCCCACATATGGGGCTTCCTTTCTTCCAACCGCTATATGTGGTGTCCAGTCACTACGGCATAAACGTTTCCCAATACAGTTTCAGTAATACAATTTAACTTGGATTACGTCGTTCCGAGTAATGAGTACAACGATACCCGCGTCTCCACTTCGAGTTCCGGTTGCCGCCAAAAAAACAGCCAGCCCGCGGGAATTGCGCTTTCAGTCCATCTCGTGGATTTTCTCGCCTTGGTGGAGCCGTTCGGCGATTCGGAACGTCTGTTCACCCGCTCGTCGGGTCGGCGTATGCGCCGAGAGATAGCGTGCGGTTCCTATCAGGTGAATCCGCGCTCGCTGCTCGCTTTCCGCACTTCCACTCGCTTCGCTCCCCTCGCTCGCGAGCGTATCGTACTGGTCGAACGCCGCTTCGACGTTCTGGCGGGTGTGAAAGCCGACGTCCTCACGCAGGAGCGCCTCGCCGAGCTTTCGTTTCAGCAGGTCCGTATCGCCGTCGGCTTCGAGATACTCCGCCGTCAGCCTGCCCGCGCGGTCCACTTCCTCGTTGGCCTCCACCTCGAACGTCTCCATCAGTTCGTCGAGCACGTCGTCGGCCGAGCGATTTCCGTTCGGCTCCGGAATCGGCGTCGGCGGTGTGTTGAGGAATCGGTCGAGGTAGACGTTCATCGCGGCATCGAAGACGCCGCGATAGATTTCTTGCGCGTCCGTCCGCTGGGAGAGGCCGTACACCGCATTCGCGTAGGTGTAGCTGTGATGAACGGTGTTCCAGTCGCGGAACTCGTTCGACGTTCCGAACTGCGCGACACGCTGTGCGGCGGCAAACGTGACGACACCCGCGAGTTCCGTCGCCGTCGCGCCGTCCTCGATTGCGCCCGTAATCGCGTCCATGATGGCGTGTGGGTCCTCGTCGAGGAGGATAGCCACGAAGTCGTCGGGTTCCGTCCACGTCTTTTCGGCACCCGCTTCCAGCAACTCCGGCAGTTCGTCGGCGGCGTCGAAACACAGCTGTGCCACGTCGATGGGTTGTCGCCACGAGGAGTTCTCTTCGGCCCTGTTCGCCGACGCGAGGCCGGGAACGAGACTGGGGAGCACGTCGTCCGCGTTCTCCCACCCGATTCGGTCCAACGTCTGGAACGCTTTGTTGATGAAGTCCAGTCGGTGCCCGGTGTCGAGGTAGAGATGGTCGGTGACGGCGGCGACGAGCATCCCCGCGATTTTCGACTCGTCGAGTCCCTCGCCGATTGCCGCTCGGAGCACGCGCTCCGCGCCGTCGGAATCCCGAACCTCGATGTTGTCACGGAACCATTCGGTCAGTCGCTCGGCCGACACGTCCTCCGTCGAAAGCGCTTCCTGAACGAAAAACGGCGGTTCACCCGAACATTCGTCGGCGACCTCGGTCAGTCCGACGTACAGCGCTCGACGACGGTCCTCTGTTCGAACATCGTCTAACAGGTTCGCCATCACGCCAAGCGTCGTCAGCCCCCTGCCCCACCCACCTTGTCGGTAGTGGGTTCCGAACTCCGCACCGAGTTCCACCGGGACGGTGGACGGAACGTCTGCGGATTCCAATCCGATGACTGATTTGGCGACCACGAGGTCGATGTTCTCTTTCAATCCGTGCTGGAGGCGGTTGTGCCAATGCTCCTCGGGTGGTTCCGTCCGCGGCGGGTTCGGTTGGACGTACAACTCGCCATCGCGGACCTCGACGGGATAGGTTTGCACGTCGTCGGCGAACGGGTCGAAGGTGTCCCCGCAGGACAGTTCGAACCGTGCGTGGTGCCAATGGCAGGTGAGGACACCGTCGTCTACCGAGCCTTTCGTGAGGGGAAAACCCATGTGGGGACAACGGTTGTCCACCGCGTGGAACTCCCCTTCGTGGAAAAATAGTCCGATAGAGTGGCCGTCTGCCTGGACGATTTGCGGGCTATCCTCTCGGAGTTCGTCCGCGTCCGCGACCCGGACGAACGATTGTTCCGTTGCCATGATTGTTACTTTGCAACATGGCACCAAAACGGTTCCCTGAAACCGATTTATGTAACCTCACTTGCAGACGCCCACCCCGTCGTTTACTACGAGCATGCAGTGGCCTGTACTCGCAGTACTATCCGGGTAAACCAGTCGAGCACCGCCGTCGCTTTCACCGGTCTGTCCTTCAATCCACCAAGGGTCATTCGTGCTTCGGGTGGTACTGTTCCGTCTCAGGGGAGCACGTGCAAGACGCCGACCCCTTCGAGGATGAAAACGGTCCCCGTGAATCCGAGGATGAATGCGCTGACGGCGGGGAGATAATCCGCGAGTCCGCCTTCGAGGCGTTCGGCGAACCGAGCGGCCGTCGCCGTGGTAAGGACGACGAGCGAGGTGATGGTGATGACGATACAGACGGCGTAGGTGAGTGCAATAGCAATGCAGTCGAACGTCCCCGCACAGAAGCCGACGAGCGCGTACCCCTCCTCATGGACGAGGCCGAGCAGGAACGCGAACGCGGCGACGCCTAACAGACCAGTTCCGTCTCCTATCTGGAATTCCGAGAGCGCACCGCTGAACATCCCGTGGCTGTGACCCTCGTCGCCATGACTGTGGCCGTGCTGGTGTCCCTGGTCGTGTTCACCCTCGTGTGAGTGATTGTGGTCTGTTCCGTGCCCGTGACCATGACTGTGGTCGTCTCCATGCTCGTGGTCATGACCGTAGTCGTGGTCGTGACCGTGTTCGGCACCGTGGTCGTGGTCATGCGAGTGGTTGTAGAGGCGATAGGCGAGGTAGAAGAGCGCGAGACCGGCGAGGATGCGGATGTACGAGGTGTACTGTTGGAGGGGAAATACGGTCGCCAGGAGGGTAAACGCGCCGAGAAAGAGACTCGCGGCGAGAATGTGTCCGAGCGAGAGCATCAGCCCACTCCCGACGCTGCTTCGCCAGCGGTTCTCCTGATTTAACGCCCAGATACCGGCGACCGGCCAAGCGTGTCCCGGTTCGAGACTATGGAAAACTGCGAGACCCGCCACCGCGAGTAGGACGCCGATGTGAATCGCCATTATCGAATCGTAATGGGAGACGGCCCATGAGGGTTGTTATGACCAAATTGGGCCTGACGTAATACGGCGATATCTTGCTTCACCCTCGAACAACGTTCTTCGATACTGTTCATTCCGAACGGTCCACCGCTTCCCGTCGAATCGGCACTGCTACTGGCCCGTCTTGTGATGTGCGTCTCGGATGAAAGGAGCTATAACGGTGACTGATACGACCGATGCGGGGGAGACGTAATAATGGCGAATAAATGTCTCCCGAACTAAGCGAATGTATGCGAACCAGTATCAATATTCCACAGGAGGTCCTGGACGCGTTCGACGAGACGTGGGAGGACCAAGGAATGGAGTCTCGCTCACGCGCGGTTCGAGAGGCGATGCAAGAATACGTCGAACGACACACGACGCTCGCGGATGTCGAGGGGGAAGTCGTGGCGATGATCGCGTTCGACTACGAACACACGCTCGTCATCGGTGACCTCCACAGCATCCAACACGAGTTTCAGGACATTATCGACACCATGTCCCACACTCATCAAGGGGAGTGGTGTCTGGAGAGCGTCTTCTGTCGAGGAGAGGCGTCCCGAATCCGCAAACTCACGTATCGCCTCCGGGACTTCGATGCAGTCGGACGAGCGAACGTCGTCTTCCTCCAAACGGACTAAAACCACCTGTTAGCCGAACACCGCGTCTAACGAGGGTCGATACGCGAGTTAGCGCCCGGAATCGAATTTTCGGGATGTATGATTCCCACGCGGTAACACATGTGAAAATCACCACTCCGTGACTCTGCTAGGATAGGTCGGTTTCGGTATCGACGCTGTCAGTCAGCCACACCTTCCTGGAGACGTTCGTACCGCTCGGCGAACTGGGATTTGCACGACGAACAGCAGAAGTGATACAGGTCGTCTTCGATGCGCGTCGATTCACCCTCGTTCGTGACCGTGTTCCCACATTCCACGCAGTCGGGCGCGAATTCGATGGTTCCCGGTTGCGGGTTCCACTCCTCGTCCACGAGCAACTGCACGTCGTACTCACGGACGGCGTCGCCCTCGATGGCCTCGGAGAGCAGCGTTTCTACTTCCCGTTCGTGGAGGTTCGCTTTGCAAACGACGTGTGAGTCGGCGGTGACGAAGATGTGTTCGACGCCGTCGAACGACCGCAGTGACCGCTTGATGGCATCCACATGGCCCGGTTTGGCGTTGATAGTGACGAGCAACGCGAGTCCGTCGATGAGGATTCCTTGGTCCAAATCCGCGGTGAACCGGCGAATGATTCCTATCTCTTGGAGTCGGTCCACGCGGTCGGATACCGTTGGTGGGGAGAGATCGACCGTGTCAGCGATTTCGTTGTAGGGGCGGCGTGCGTCCTCTACGAGCAACCGGATTATTTCCCGGTCAGTGTCGTCGAGTTGTCGCATTATGTTGTTCTTCGCGGTATAGAAGGAAAACCGTTTTCGTTATTACGCTTTTCTGCCGGTGACTTCGCATATATATTCGGCCAAATACAAAATTTCGTTTGTTTAAAAAACGAATTATCTCTGTTGCGGGGAGACTAGTACTGTCGCTGACGGAGATGGCGGCTATTCCGATCTCTCACTCCGCTGGCCGCCTTCGGATTTGTTCCCGAAATCGCAAAAAGTAAGCGGTGAGTATGGTGGTGTATGGTCGAAACCATCGATGTTGACGGAATGAGTTGTGGCGGTTGTGAACAGAACGTCGTCGAAGCGCTCGAAAACGTCTCGGGCGTCTCCGACGCCAGCGCTGACCACGAGGCGGGTACTGCGACCGTCGAAGGCGATGCAGACTCCGGTGACCTCGTCGCTGCAGTCCAGGACGCTGGCTACGATGCCTCGGCCTGAAGTTCGAAAGTCGAAACGCTTAGACGCTATCCGGCCAATTTCGAGCCATGAGTGACCTGTTGGTTCGAGCCGCGCGCGGCGAACGTACCGAGCGCCCCCCGGTCTGGTTGATGCGGCAGGCCGGACGATACATTCCGGAGTACCGTGACATCCGGAACGAGTACTCGTTCAAAGAGGCCATCAAAACCCCTGAAGTGGCCGAACGAATCACCCTTCTGCCGTGGGAACTGTTCGAACCGGACGGTCTCGTCATGTTTTCGGACATCCTCACCGTCCTCGAACCGCTCGGCTTCGACTACCACATCGAGAGCGGCGTCGGCCCGGTCGTCTCGAATCCCGTTTCCGGCCCGGAGGACGTGCCGACCCAGTTCGCAGACGTTGCCACGGAAATCGAGTACGTCGGCAAACTGCTGAACCGCCTTCAGGACAGCATCGGCGACCAAACGAGCATCATCGGGTTCTCGGGTGGGCCGTACACGCTCGCCTCGTACGTCGTCGGCGACGAACCCACCTCCAGAAAGCCGATTCGACGTTTCCGGACGAACCATCCCGAGGCGTTCCGCGACCTCCTCGAAATCTTCACCGACGTCGTGGTGGAGTACGTCAAGTACCAACAAGCACAGGGTGCGGACGTGATACAGGTGTTCGACACCTGGTCGGGCGTGTTGACCCCCGACGACTACCGGGAGTTCGTCCTGCCACTCCACCAACGCATCTTCGACGCCATCGACGTGCCCTCCATCGTCTTCGCACGCCACCCCGGCGGGAAACTCGACCTGCTCGCCGAATCCGGCGCGGACGTGGTCGGCCTCGATTGGACCATCGACATGGCCGACGCACGCGAGCAGTTGGGCGACACGCCGGTTCAGGGCAACCTCGACCCCTCTTACCTGCTCGGCAGTCCGGAGTTCGTTAAGGAAAAGACACACAAAGTCATCGAGAAGGCGGGCGATTCGGGTCACATCCTCAACCTCGGCCACGGCATCGACCGGACGACGCCGGTCGAAAACGCGCAGGCGTTCGTCGAGGCGGCGAAGGAAGTCGAACGATAGGAAATTTTATTCCGACTTGACGACACGACCCTGTATGTCCCTCCGATTGGTGGCCCGCAAGGATTTTCTCGATTTTGCTCGGAAAAAGTCGTTCTGGGGCGCTTCGGTTGTCCTCGTCTTGCTTATCCTCGTCGATGCGTACTTTTACACCGTACACTCGTACAACTCCGGGAGTGCGGTGGACGTCGTGGAGAATTTTTATTCCACGGCGAGGGTTCTGGTTCCTCTGATAGGATTGTTCGTGGGATACGGTGCAGTCGCCGCCGAACGCGAGTCGGGAACGCTAAAGCTCCTGCTCGGACTGCCCCACTCCCGGCGAGACGTGTTCGGCGGCAAGTTCATCTCCCGCTGCGGTGTCGCACTCATCCCCTCGTTGGCGAGTTTCCTCCTCGCCGTCGTCTTCATGGTCTCGCAGTTCGGCCGGTTTTCGCTCGGACCGTACGCGCTGTTCACGGCGGCGACGGTCCTCCTCGGTGCCGTGTACGTTGCAATCGGCGTCGGACTGTCGGGACTGGCGAAATCGAACCGCCGCGCCGGAATCCTCGCGGTCGGCGCGTTCGCCCTCTTTCAGTTGTTCTGGGGCATGCTTGTCAATATCGTCGCGTACCTCAAAACGGGTTCTTCGATGATGGTAGCCCCCTACCCGGCGTGGACCTACCTCGTGAAATGGCTGAGTCCGTCCGGCGCGTACGAAGGATTGCTTCATCTGTCCTTGCTCCCGCCCCTCCGAATCGCCTCGGGCGGCCAATCCCCGGCGTATCTCTCCCCGTGGCTGTTCCTCGTCGTCCTGCTCGTCTGGGGAATCGTCCCGCTCGCGGTCGGTTACTGGCGGTTCGAAAATGCCGAACTGGACTGATTACTCTGCCAACTGTCCCGCCAACGCCTTCGCCTCCCGAATTCGACTCGGGACGCCCATCCTCGCGGTGTAGTTCGTGGCGAGGTGGATTCCGTCCGGCGTTTCGAATTCATCCAGCGCGTCCCACGACTCGTCGTAGGCCGGGAATCCCCGGTGGAGTTTGTGAACGCTCAGCACCTCGGCGTCGGTTTCCATCACGTCCGCGAACTCCGTCGCTGCAATCTCGCCGAGCGTTTCGTCGCTCTCTTCGAGCAGTTCCGGGTTCTTCATCCCGCCGAGGAAGACGGTGTACACTCCTTTACTTCCCGACTTCCCGGTCCGTCTGAACATGCTCGCGTTCCACGAGACGCCGAGCGTGTCGAGTCCTTCGTCGTGTCGCACCTGATAGCCGAAACCGTCCTTGTCGGAGTCGGCGCGGAGGTGCACGAGCGCGAGCGGGTTGTAGTTCAGCTCTCGGAGCGATTCGGCGCTGTCGGTGAGCGCCGACAGGAGGTCGGCGCTTACCTCGGTGGGCGTGGTGACGACCACCTCGTCCACGTCGAACGACTGGTCGTCGGTTTCGAGGACGAATTTTCCATTTTCCTCCCGAATTTTGCTGACTGGTGTTTCGAGATGGACGTTCTCGCGATGGGCATCGTAGAGGGCTTCGGGAAGCCGCTGAACGCCCTCCTCGAACGTCATCGCGGGGGCGGAACTGCCGCCGGCCATCGCGCGTTTGAGGACGGGCGTGAGCAGGTCGCCGTACTTTTCTTCCATTCGAATGGCGCCCGAAAGCGAGTGCTTGACCGGCATTCGATGGGGGAGCGAGCCGTACGTCCCGCCGAACAGCGGGCCGATGAGGTTCTCGTACGCTTCCTCGCCGAACTTACGACTGAACATCTCCGCGGCGGTTTCCTCGGGGTCCGCCGGGTCGGTTTGGGGTTCCTTCAGCACGTCCAGTTTCCCGCGCCAGGACAGCAGGTCGGTCGTCCCGAACTCCTCGATGGAGAACGGCGCGCGACGGAGCGCGCCGTTCGCGTAGACGAACAGCTTGGTGTCTCCGGCTTCGATGACCTCCTCTTCCAACCCGAGGTTGGTGATGAGCTCGTCCACTGGATTGGTGCGCCGCAGGCGCTGTGGTCCCCACTCTAGCAGGTAGCCATCGACGCGCCCGCTTCGAATCACGCCGCCGGGTTCGTCGTCGGCTTCGAGCACGACGTAGTCGATTCCCACCGCGTCGAGGTTGTGTGCGAGCGTGAGGCCGGTGATGCCCGCGCCAACGATTCCGACCGTCATTTATCAAACGGGGCGTTGAGGCACATCGTCCCCGGTGTATCTTTACACTGGCACTGGCGGAACTGGTAGTAGGATGGGTCGAAATCGGCGACGAACGGTTCCACGAGGTCGGCGAGCACGTCGGCAAATCGCTCGTCATCGTGCGGAACTGGAACTCGATAGAAGTCGAGTCCGGCTTCTTCGGCCTCTTCGCGGAGTTCGTCGTCCAGTTCCGAGAGCGTCTCGCTCTGTTCGTGCATGAAGCTGATGGGTTCGACAACGACGCGGTCGGCATCGAGGTCGGTGATGACTTCTTCGACTTCGGGTTCCGTCCACGGAATCTCGCGGTTGCCGTGATTTTGGAAGCCGAGCGCGTACGACTCGACGCCGAGTTCGCTCGCCATCACGTCACAGAACTCGTCCACGTACACGTCGTAGCGACTGCCCTCGTCCAGATAGTGACTCGGCGTTCCGTGGGCGGAAAACAGCAGTTCGGTGTCGTCGTCGGTCAGGTCGAGGCCTTCAGCGTCGGCGTACTTCCGGATGTTTCCCGCGCGAATCCGGTTGTACGTCGGGTGTTTGTGCCATCCCGTAACCTCGTGAACCGGTACGTCCCAGCCCTGCTCTTTGACTGCGTCCGTGAGTTCTTCGAGCGAGGCGACGGTCGTCGAAGCGCCACAGAGCGGGTAGGCGGGAAGACCGACGAGTTCGTCCATGCCGTCTTCGCGGGCCTGCTTCACTGCGTCGCCGATGTAGGGTTCGGTGAACTGGAACCCGGTGTATGTGGTCGCATCAAGTCCGCGCGCGTCGAGTTCGGCTTCCAGCGCGTCCGCTTGCGCTTTCGCCTGCGGGTCGAGTGGTGACCCGCCGATTTCCTCGTACTCCTCGATGAGTCCCGGTGCACGTCGCTCGGCCAACTGCCGCGAGCGTTGGCGTGCTTCCTCCTCGGTGGTTTCACCTTCGAGGTCGGCGTTATTCATGAAAATGCGTTCGAGATAGTCGCGTACGTTCTCTCGCGTCGGTTCGTCCGGCTCGCCGAAATTGAGTACCACGACGCCAGTCGTCATACCTAATGGTCGGGACGGATACGCCGAATAGTTGTCGTTTGCAGAATCTGCCGGGGATTTTATCATGAATCAGGTACTATCATGTTTGGGAACAATATGTCACTTACAACTATCATCGGGAACGTCGAATCGTCAGCAAAGACGCTTACCATGTTCAATACGGACGTTCCTGAACACGTCCTCGACGACATCGAGACCCATTTCCATATCCAAAACGTCGCAGTCGAACGCGGACGAACCGAGCAGGGGGTTCCGGAAAATTTCGCCGTCCTCCACGATGGCTCCGAATACATCGCCACCTCCAGCATCGCGGAACTTCGGCAGACGCTCGCCTTCGAAGGGCAACTGCTCGACGCAACCGATTTCGAATCGTTTGCCTATCCCGACGTGCTTCGACACGTGGACGATATGATGTTCACCGCGTACGGCAAGCGCCGAATGATTCTTGCCTCGCGTGAAATCGAACAACGAGCATACCGGACGAGTGGGGGCGAACTCCACGCCGGGTTTCAACGGCTTTCGCTCCTCGCCGACCAGTGGGAAATGTACGATAAAATCGCGGATGAGGGACCCGAAACACACGTTTACGGGATTTCAGACCTGGAGCTGCCTACCCCTTCACTCGTCGTCCACGATGACGACGTGCCCGAAATCCGGCGCGTCTGGTTCGTCGCCTTCGACGCACCCGAGGGCGCGACTGACTGTGCACTGCTCGCCGAAGAGCGCGAACCGAACAAATTCTACGGATTTTGGACGTACGATTCAGATACCGTCTCTCACATTCTCTCCCATCTTCGGGAGACGTATTCCGAAAACGATTCTACACTAACGGCTCCATAAGAACGAAGCTTTCCATGATGTCAGAGCCACTCGGATGCCCACAGTTCTAACTCCTCGAAAATCGGACAGAGAGAGCGACCTTTCTCGTTGAGGCTGTAGTAGGTCGCAATCGGTGCATCCTCCTCGGTGCGGCGATTGATGAACCCCATCTCGCCGAGGTCGTCCAACACACGCGAGAGCGTCCGCGAACTCGCTCCCGTCGAGCGTTTGAGTTCGTTGAAACGCTTTTCACCGTCCTGCAAGTCGTGAAGGACGACGAGCCGCCACTGTGATCCGATTTGCTCGACCGATTTCACGACAGGGCAGACATCCATAGATTCCGATGACATTCGTGTACTCGTTGCAGCAAACTCCGTGAAGGTATAAATCGGTTCGTATTCCCACCACGTAACAAAATGATACCGCAGCTTCTCGGAGCGGAGCTCGTTTTGCTCCACGTCACGACCAACGAGGGGTACGAGGCGACGGGTCGTATCGGCGACGAACGCGACGTAATTCTCAACTCCGCCAGCGAGTTCGACTGTGACCGACCACGTGTTCCTCGCAGGCCGGAAGCGCTCCCCGACGGGGAAAGCGTTGTTCGGCGACCAAACCCAGTCGGTTATTCTCTATTTTGACGACGCTGTCATCGTCGTCACCGAATAATCGTTGTTTTCGTTCTTTTTGAACCACAACTGATAAGTTGATGCTCCGCTGACAGTCGTATGAATGTTGGGACGGCTATTCGGTAATAAACCTGTTTCTACTCCGATAGACTTGTCCCAAGACGACCTGTTCAGCCTGTGTCGCGTCGAACGTCGCCGACACGCAGTTTCCATCATGGCAAACGTGTCTGACGTGATTCCTATGCGAACGCTCGTGGACGAAGTCACCGCTCGGGAGTTCGGTCCCGAGTGGACGACTGACAATCGAACGACCGTCTACACGACGTTTTATCAGCAACACATCGCAGTTCTGGAAGACGCCGACGTGTTATCCGCACCAAATGGTCCGAGTGGCACGTTGTATCCCGGCGAAAACGCGGAACCACTCGCGGAACTACTCTCCTTTATCGAGACGCTCTCGGACTGATTCACCAGTCGTTCCCGAGTTTTCGTCGTGCGACCAGATAGCCGGCGTGTGTTCGCCAGCGTTTCCCGCTTTCGACGTGTTCCACCCGATACCGCGAACCACAGCTACCGCACCGTCGTTTTTCGGGCTGTTTAACCGCCTCAGATGCACGAAACCGCCGTGCATCCCAGTCACAGGACGAACAGAGTAGACGGAGACGCGCGTCCGTAAACGAGCGACAGTGACGCGGCGCGTCGAGTTTGCGCGCTTTTTCCTTGAACCGGCGTCCGTGCCCGGATTCGCCGAACTGTTGAAACTCCCACGCGTGAACGAGTTCGTGTCGGATCGTCCCCACGAACTCGTCCCACCCGAACGAGCGATAGGCTTCCCACGTCAACCGAATCGTGACTTGCTCGGCTCGTTGGTTGTACAGACAGGCACCCGCACGGCGAACTGCGTGGTCCGAACACTCCCATTCTACTGCCTCAAAATCGACCGCAATCGGAACCGTCCTCGCGTAGCGTTCCGCGGCCTCGAGGAGTTCGTCGCGGGTTTCCGGTTCCATCGAGGGACAGTTCGAATCGACGAAGTATAGTTTTGCCCGTCTTCGCTCGGTTCGACGAGCGAACGACTCGACTACATCCACTCGTCAACACCTGCATCCACCCGGCCACACCCTACATCCGCTGTAGCCGACCGTTCTGGCAGTAGGGACACCTGTCGTCGGGTTCTGGGCGCGTCGTGACACGCCCGCACATCGAACACGTCCGTAGAACTCGCTTTCGCCGCTCTTGCTCGGCTTCGAGCGTTGTGACCCTGCGTTCGGTTTCCGCGAGGAGTCGATAAAGCGACTCGATTTCGGCGTGCAATCGCGTGTAGCGTCGGTGTTGTGTCCCGTAATGCGGGTCCGACTCCTCGATTCGAGGTCGTCGGTGACCCACTCCGCCGTGTTCATCCGCCGTCATGGTTCTCGGTAAATGAACGGGATGAACGACCATGAATGGGACGGTGAATGCTCACCCGTCTTTGATATATCAGGCACTTGCAATAGAACGCCAAACTGGGAATCGGCGACGTTTTCTAGTTTTTAATGGGTGCGGTGGAAGAAGGTGTTGACGACCATCAGTCAGGTAACGCACCTTTTCGTCGTGCGTATTGAGTAACGTGGGTGCTCTCGGTGGGGATGGATTTCTTCGGTAAAAATCGGGAGGCGGTCGGCTACTCCGTCATGTCGTCGGGTCGAACGACTTCGAGTGGTGCGTAAAGCCGTTTTCGAGCGTCGGGAAGATATAAGCGCTCCTCGACGAGGTTTTCGTCCTTTAATTTCTGCAGCGCATCACGTGTCGTGCGTGCAGGTAACAAGGCGTCGGTACGCACCTGTTGCTGTGTCATGGGTGCGTCGTCCGTGAGAACCCGATAGACGAGTTTTGCACTCGGTGGCAGTTCGACGAGCCGTTCAAATCGGTCTTGGGGGGAAGTGTTACTGCCGGAGCGTCCGGCAAAAACGACCACTGGATTTCGACATACCAGTTCCCTCTTCGAAGTCATTCGTGTTATTTATTTCGGTGCTGACGAATGCATAGAAGAACGGATACCCGGCTACATATTTAACTATTCTTGGAATTCGCAACCACAAGATATAAAGATGCTTTAGCGAATGGTTCATTAACAAATAGCGTTCGGTGGAAAACCGGCATACTCGAAACTAATCATGGCTGTTGACGAACCAACAATTCTCGTCGTCGATGACGAGGCAGACGTAACCGACCTCTATGCGACATGGCTAGAGGATTTGTACGACGTTCGACGAGCGTACGAAGGTCGTGAAGCGTTGGACATGCTCGACGACGAGGTCACTGTCGTCTTACTCGACCGACGTATGCCCGGTCTCTCCGGCGACGAGGTGCTCGCGAAACTTCGAGACCGTGGCCTTCACTCCCGGGTGGTGATGGTGACTGCCGTCAAACCCGATTACGATATCATCGAGATGGGATTTGACGATTATCTCGTCAAACCCGTGTCGAAGGACGACCTGTACACGACCGTTGGGGGAATGTTGCAGCGGGTCGAATACGACGCCAAGATGCAGGAGTACTTCTCGCTCGCCTCGAAAAAGTCGGTCCTCGAAACTGAGAAGGACGAGGACGAACTCCGAACGAACGAACAGTATCAGAAACTACAGGTGGCAGTCGAGGAACTACGCGGAGACGTAGACGACTCCCGTGACGACTTCCAGAACCACGACGACTTCGTCGGGGCGTTTCGCGACCTCGACTGAACAGTTGGCCGATACGTTTTTACCTTCGTTGTCACCTGTTGTCGTATGAATCTTCCCGACGACTGGACGACCCATTCCGTCCATACGAACGGGGTCGAGTTACAGTACTACCGAACCGGCGAGGGACCGTCGATGGTCATGGCACACGGCTTCTACGCCAATGGTCGGTGTTGGGAACCGCTAGTCGATGATTTGGCGGACGAGTATGATATCGTGATGTACGACGCCCGCGGACACGGCCGTTCCGAGGCCCCCCAAACCGGTTACGGAATCGATGACCGTGTTGCCGACCTCGTCGGAATGATCGATGCACTTTCCCTCGACGATCCGATTTTGCTCGGTCATTCGATGGGTGGTTCGACGGCGGCGTGGACGGCCGCAACACATCCCGACCTGCCACGTGCAATCGTGCTCGAAGACCCCGCAGGCATGTACGACCCGCCCGACACCACCCCGGACGAACTGGCGCGAATGGTTCGTGAGAACGTCAACGAGTGGTCGAACAGTTCGATAGAAGAACTCGAAGGCGACTACCCCGACTGCGACCCCGCGTTGGCACGTCGGCTCGCAGTTGCGAGCACCGAATGTCGCCCACAAATTGCGGAAATCCCGCATGAAGGCTACCCTCACCTGGAGCGGGCGTTTGCGGATATCACGTGCCCAACGCTCGTATTGAAAGCGGATGCCGATACCGAGACGCGGGCTGACGATATCGATATCGCCGAGAATCTGTCCGACGGGCGATTGGTTCACATCTTCGAAGCTGGTCACTGCATCCTCCGCGAGAAATACGACCCCGCATACGCGGAACTACGGACGTTTCTTCATCGCTTTCCGTGACGATGGCTTCGACACACGATTGGTGTCTGTCTGAATAACGAGCGGTTCCAATGAATGATGTTCTACCGATATGAAGTTCCACAATGGTAAAGTAGCTGAGTTCACAGCTTCCGGACATGGGTGACGAGGAGGCTGCCGAGATACTGACCGCGCTCGGATTGGACGATGAAGCGACCGAATCGCCGGAACGACAGTTTGAACGACGACTGTGCGCCGCGTTGGTGGACGCACGGCGCGCTGGCGTGGAGTACTGGCGGTTGTTCGAACTTCTCGAAGGCTACCAACGGTCGGCGGTTCGAGCATCGTTTTCAGAGGGCGAGTTCGGCTCAGACCATTCGACGGTGAACGAGGAGACGATTCAGTACTCACAGGTGGTCCACGCCACCGCAACCGCGTTCGATGTGGGTGGGTCGAAACGCCAACTGCTGTTCAACCTTGCCAGTGCGTACCAACTGTTCGAGGACGATTGGTCGGAATAGCGATTGCTACTGGTGTAGCGATAAAGAAAAACCTCGTGTACCCCTACCCGAGGTACAAATAAGTAGATGGGTATGTCATAAATGCTTTGTGTTCTCGCTCAGAGTGCGACCGTGTACACCGACTCCCCGTACTCCCCGTCGCCGATTTTCACCGTGGCCTCGTCACTCTTTTCGAACCCCAGTCGACGGTAAAATCCGGTGCCTCTGGTGTTGTCCGAGAGTACCATCGCCCGAATTCGTTTCATATTGATGTCGCGCAAGTCACCCCGTAACCGTTCGTACAGTGCGCTTCCGATGCCGCCGCCCCAGTGGTCCGGGTCCACGTAGAGTCGGAGCAGGTCACCTTCGTCGCCCTGACACATCGCGTGGCAGAAGCCGAGTACCTCCTCGTCTCCGGTCGCCACGAGAAACATCGTTCCCGGTCGCTCGACTGCATCCGTCAGCGAGTCGTCCGAGTACCACGACGATATCGTCCCGTCGATACTCTCGTCGTCCATGATTTCGGCGTATGCGTCGCTCCACGCACGGCGTGCGACGGCCCGAACCGATTCGAAATCGTCCTCGGTCGCTGGTCGAATCCTCATTTCCATCCCCTCAGCTGTTCGTTCAGCATGTGCTGTGGTAACTATGATGAATCACAGTTCGGCTTGGGGAACGAAAAGTCAGCTTTGTTCGGTCGTCGGCGTCCGATTCTCGAACACGAGTTTCGTTCCCGGTTCGATACCCGCTCGTTTTGCGAACCCCTGTCGCATTTCGACGACGTATAGGGCTTTGCCATCGCTTCGATAATTTCGCAACTGCCAGTCGCTCGCATGTGGTTGCGTGTCGGCATGAACGACGTTGAGCACGGTGCCGTTCGCCGCGACGAAAATCATGTCGAGTGGAATCAAGGTGTTCTTCATCCAGAACGACTGTACCTGCGGGGTGTCGAACACGAACACCATCCCGTGCTCTTTCGGCAGTGATTTTCGGTACATCAGGCCGTGTTCGCGCTCACTGGGCGAATTTGCGACTTCGAGGGTCACGGTCGTCCGGTTTCCATCCGTGACAAATGCGGCGCTGACGGTCCCCTCGACGTTCGTCGTCCGATGCTCCCCGTGATTTCCGCTGTTCAGTCCGAAGCTCCCACCTCCGAACCTTCCGCCCCCGAAGTCTCCACCTCCACCGCCGACACAGCCAGCCAGCACGACGAGGAAGACGACTGAGAGGGCCGCACTCACACGCATGCACCTCGTAACGTGAGCAACTGACAAAAATGCGTCGTGTGGTTCGACTGCGTGAATTATGTACTGTCTGACTCAACCACAAACGAAAATCGAATTTCCTTACTGCGTTTCGTCCTTCTGGACCGTCTCTTCGCCGATGAAGCGGGGACGCTTTTCAAGAGCAAGGAAGTTGTTCACGTCCTCGCGGGCTTCCTTCGCCTTGCCCTTCTCTGGGTCGTAGTCGCGGCTTCCCTCGCTGCCGAGGGCGTCGTGGAGGGCATCCAAATCCTCGAAGTACAGTTCTGCGATTCCATCGAACTCCGCGTTTTCGGGGTCCGTCGGGAGCACGGTGTCGTATTTGACGACGCCGTCGATTTCGCGGGCGATGGGCGTGTGGTTGTTCTGCCAGTGGTCCACGAACTCCTCGTGAGTCATGCCGTCCTTGCGAACGAGGAACGCGCTGTGTTTGTACAGACCGTCCGTCTCATTCCCGACGTCGTCCTTCTGGGTGACGACTTCGCCGATGAAGCGGGGACGCTTTTCGAGCGCGAGGAAGTTATCGACATCTTCGCGGGCTTCTTTCGCCTTGCCCTTCTCGGGGTCGTAGTCGCGGCTTCCCTCGCTGCCGAGGGCGTCGTGGAGGGCATCCAAATCCTCGAAGTACAGTTCTGCGAGGCCGTCGAACTCGGCGGCGTCGGGCGTCACCGGCAGGACGGTGCTGTACTTGACGACGCCATCGATTTCGCGGGCGATTTTCGTGTGGTTGTTCTGCCAGTACTCCACGAACTCCTCGTGGCTCATGTCGTCCTTGCGAACCAGCAGGGCAACGTGTTTGTACATTTCATTCGAAGTCACATTCCGTGGTATGATAAAGCACCCGAAGCCGACTCCGTCCCCTTTTTGACGGCAAACGGGCGCCAACTCGTTCCCCCACGAACACCACTATTTCCGGTGTTACACCACTGTTTCCGATGTTCTCAGATGGTTCAGTTTCATCGGAACCGTCGTTTACGGTCAGGCTGGTCGTCGTCACAATTCTCGTCTCGGCCCAAACACGTTCCGGTAGCCGACGGGTAATTTACCTACTTTCAATACAGGCCCCGGAGTAACGGAAACCATGGGATTCTATCATCGCGATTTCATGGAAGGAACGCGCGGCACGATGGGCGTCGATTGGGAAGAACGAATCGACATGCAGCGGATGCGCGAGGAGCGAAAGGAGCGAGCCCTTGCGCAAATGAAAGAGGAAGGACTGGGAAGCATGCTTCTCATCAACGACCCGAACGTCCGGTACGTAACGGGACTCGCCATGACCGGCGGGTCGGGTGCCGACCACTACACACTGCTCACCGAGGACGGCGACATCGTTCATTGGGATACGGCCGACCACGCGAGCAACCAGAAGTTCAACTGCCCGTGGATTTCGGACATCCGCTACGCCTGCCCTGGCCTCGGAAACGTCCCACGGGCGTCCGGCCGGGATTCGGCCCGCGACTGGTTGAAGGACAAGATGGCCGGACTCGTCCACGAGGCGATGGAGGAGTACGGCGTGGCCAAGGAACCGATGGGCATCGACATCGGCAACGGCGCGCTCATCTCGAAGTTCGAGGACCGCGGCGTGGACGTGCGCACCGATGAGTGTGCGAAAGCCATGGAGAGCGCCCGGAAAGTGAAGACGCGCGACGAAATTGAATGCCTGCGGATGGTCGCCGCGCTCTGTGAGGCCGGTTTCCAGCGTATCACCGAGACGGCAAAGCCAGGCGTCCGCGAGTCGGAAGTGTGGGGCGAGGCTAGCAGCAAGCTCTGGAGTCTCGGCGCGATGGTACAGGGTGGTTACGTCACCTCCGGTCCGAACACGTGGCCCAAGCATCAGGCCAACACCACCGACCGCATCATCCGCCCCGGCGACATCGTCTACGCAGACTTCTACAATATCGGCTTCATGGGTTACCGTTCCTGTTACTACCGTACGTTCAGCATGGGCAAACCGACGCAGGCACAGCAGGACGCCTACGAAATCGCCCGCGACAATCTGTACGACGTGTTAGAACGCATCAAGCCCGGTGCGACCACGGACGAGATTTGCAAAGGATTCCCCGACATGGAGGGCGAACACGCCGACTGGTACGACGCCACCGACCACTGGCAGATGACGACCAACCACTGGGCGCACGGTCTCGGCCTGCAACTGTACGAAGTGCCGCTCATCTGGCGCGGTATCTCTCCCGACCATCCCATCGAAATCGAGGAGGGCATGACGATGGCTGTCGAGACGATGGAACCCGCCGACCGGCAGGGTGTCCGTGTGGAAGAAATGGTCGTCGTGCGCGAGAATGGCGTCGAAATCCTCAGTCAGTGGCCGGTTGAGGAAATCACGCAGATAGAGTACTGAAAGTCCTCTTTCCTCGTATTTTGGCTCATTTTTAGAACGTTCACCCCGATAGGAAAGTAGATATCTAAAATTTTGATCACGCTCGCAACGAGCGGATTCTCGTTTTGTTGGGATTGCAACGACCGAGCGACGATGAAACTTCGCACCGCCGCCGCCTCACACCGCAATCGCATGTTCGCGGTTTTACCGGACTCCGCCTGGCTGACTGCCGAGCGTTGCTCGGCAATTTCACCGCCGTCTCGCGGGCCGTACCCGCTTGGCTTTTGCCCGAAGTTTATCAATCGGCATTCGAGGAATCGGCGCTCCCGGCGGCACGCCTATCGAGATAGCCACGAACCGAACTCGTAACATGCGGCCACTTCACGAGGAGGAAGCCACCGAGGATGGCGAGAAAGCCCTCGCCGGTCGTCAGTGTGAGACCTTCACCGAGCACGAGCCAGCCGAAGATGGCTGCAAAGGGTGGGATGACGTATTCGACGAGTCCCATCTCTATTGGGCCGAGGCGGTGGAGGAGTCGGAAGTAGATGAGGAATCCGGCGGCACCGGGAACGACGGCGAGATAGCCCACCCACGCGAGCGAGGTTGTCGTCGGTGTGGCGGCGGTGAACCCTTGGCCAGGGACGACGAACGCCCCGGCGTCGAGTGCGAGCGCGCCGATGGCGAGCATCCACGCTTGGAGGCTCAGTCCCGAAAGCCCGGCGTCGTTTTCGTCGGTGAAGACAGCGCCGATAACCCACGCGACGGCGGCACCGAGGACGAACCAGACGCCGATGTCGCTCAAAAAGTGACCGCCGCTCGGGTTCGCGATGAGGACGACGCCGACGAAGCCGAGGAGGACACCCACGACTCCTCGTGCGGAAATCGATTCTTTCGGGCGGAACACCGAGGTGACGACGGGTGTGAGAACCGGCACAAGACCGAGAAGCGTCGATGCGACGGCGCTCGTGACGTACTGCTGGCCGGCGAAGAGCAGCGCGTGATGAAGGCCGATGTTGAAGAGACCGCCGACGAAGATGGGCGTCCAGTCTCCCCATCCTTGTGGACGAAGGGAACGACCGGACGCGGCAGCGACGGCCAGCAAAACCAACGCGGCCAAGTCGAACCGGACGGCAGCGAGAGCGACCGGCGGAAATCCCTTGAGCGCCGCCTCCGTCGCGGGAAACGCAGTTCCCCACGCGGCGGCAAGGATGAGGTACAGCACGATGTCGCGGCGACTGGCCATTATCTCCATCTGGCAGGCATGGTTTAGGTGGGTTTCGATACGAAGTTCGAATCTGGCGGATTGGCTTTGAATTTAGAATCTCGTCGTCGAAGTGGTTTTGACTGGCTCGTGATTCCGAACTCGATTTGGCCATACTGAACTATACTATTTTCCACTAAATTCTACTAAAAAGGACTACCCGTCGAAACGCCATTCCGAACTCCCTCACTACGCTCGCTACGAACGGACGGAGGCTTTCGAGGTCTTCATCACAGTTGCTGCGGTCGCAAGAAAACCAACGCAAAATCCGATTCCTCGCACCCGTCCTTCTCGCGATATCCTCATCACGAACCATTACGTTCCCGCAAGCAAAATCCATCCCGTATGAGCAAGCCGGAGTACCGCGAACAGGTCGAGGCCGCGTATCCCGAATTGCAGTCCATCGAGAGCGACGAACTGCGCGAGAAAGTCATCGAAGCGTGGGTACTCGCGCTCGACCGCGGCGGGTGGAAGGACATTGAGGATATTCCGTACGCGTGGAACATTCACGAGAAGACGAACGTGGAGCACGTTCGTGGTGTAACGCGCATCGCCATGCGTTCGGCGGAGGAACAGCGGGAATTCCACGGTGCGGACCCGGATGATGACGCCATCATCGCGGCGTGTCTGCTCCACGACGTGGGGAAATGCTACGAGTACGTCGATTTCATGGAGGAGGACCAACTGCTCGACCCCGACCCGACGTACGCCACGGAGGAAATCCCCCACTCCTTGTCGGGGTACGCACTGGCTCACGAGGTTGGCTGCCCGATTTCCGTCCAGCGGGCGATTCCGCACTTCCTCGGGGAAATACCGACTCGGACGCTCGAAGCCGAGCTGGTGAAGAGCGCGAACTCGGCGAGTTCGAACGCCATCACCCAGTCCGTGATGGGAATCACGCTCCAGGAGTGGATCGAGAAATACAGCCAGACGCAGTGAAATCTCGACTATTTCCCGACTTCACAACCACTTCCGACCCGACGACACGATGTCCATACCCGAACTGTAGTAGCAGATAGGCTCTCCGTCGGGTTCGGCGAAGTTGTTTGCCCTGAAGGTCTCGTTTTTCCGGAATTTCACCCGCGCGGGTCGAAGCGACCACGGGTCGTGGTCAACGTCCGTGTAGGCGATTGTTCCACCCCTCCCGCCGATGTAGAACCGATACCGCTCGGTGAGGAATTCGGCCAGCGACCCCGGGTCGGCATCGAGTTGGTTGCCGGTTGGTTCGTAGCGCGCATCGAACCGAAGTGGTTGGTCACCGGGATGGGCACGACGACAGTGGTAGTGAACCGCTTCATCTCGCTCGGCCATTCGGATATTCGCGTTGAAGTACGGCAGTCCGAACGCCACCCGAGCGCCGAGAACCGAGAGCCATCCATCCGCGTCAAGGCTGTAGAAGAAGACCGCCGGTTGGTCTTCGCCCGGTACCGTGACGTACGTGCGAAGGTTGAGTTCGGGGAGGTCCACCCCGACACTGGCAGGGAGTCCACGGGGACGAACATCGACGTTTATGAACGGGACAACGCTCAGCCACGCCTGCCCGTCGTACGTATCGACGTTCAACCCTTCGGGAAGTCCCCGCTCCGCGACTTCCGGTTCGACCGGCCAGTTGGCAAACAGCAGTTGCCGCCACCCCATTTCGACACCGAACATTACTCGGAACTTGTGACGGAGCGCTCAAAGGGGTTCCGTCGGGTTGGATTGAGTCCGGTGTCGTCTCCGTGCGGCTACTTTTCCGGAATACAACTGAATTTCTAGATAGCTCTCCGGGAAGCTTTCCAATTCATATCCCCATGTGCACATCGTTTGGCTAGGCGCTTGCCCCCGCAATCCCCGACCTTCGAATTTGGTCGCTATCGTTCTATCCGCTTCTTCCCCGTTCACCTCGCTGTAGTCTTCTGGATTTCTACAAAGCTATCTGGAAAGCTATCCAAATCTCTCAAAACAGTTCTTTCGGGACGGTCCCTCTCGATACGACGTCACTTCGTACAGCCGAATACTTCGACAACCCAATGGAAAAAAGAGTGCTCGGACGGAGCGTATTCGTTTTTTCAGACCATTTCCAGACCGTTCTCCTCGCGGAGCACGTTGATGTATGCGCGGAACCCGCTTTCCAGGCCGTAGCGCGGTTCGTACCCCATATCCTCCTGAATCGCGGTCATGTCGAGCATCTGGGTCCACGGCAGTTCTCCCTCGTCGGAGACTTCGAGGTCGGCGTCGGGCATGATTTTCTCGACCGTCTCGGCGGCCTCACGAATCGTCGCGACGGTACCACGGACGTTGTAGACGCGTTGACTCAGGTCTTCGTCGGGCGTGAACGCCGCGCGGCGAAACGCCTGTGCGATGTCCTCTACGTGCTGCCAGTCGATGACTTGGTCGCCGTACTCGACGCTGAACGACTCGCCGAGTGCGGGCTTTTCGATGATGTTCGCGAGGAACGCGGAACCGCCGGTTTCGCGGTACGGACCGTACGCCACGGTTGGGCGGAGCGCGACGTGCGAGACGTCGTGGTCCTCGAAGTACACTTTCGCTTGATGCTCGTTGAACTCCTTGGCCGCGCCGTACAGCGTGTCGGGGTAGACGAGGTCGTCTTCGGTCACCCACTCCGAGTCGTAGTTTTTGGGTGGTGCGAATACCGCCGCCGAGGACGCCCACGCGACGCGCTCGACTTGGTCCGAAAGCGTCCGTGCGGCTTCCATGACGTTGTTCGTTCCCAGCACGTTCACTTCGATTCCGGCCCGCGGGTTCTCGCGGGCCGTCGTCGTCAACAGTCCCGCGAGGTGGACGATTCGGGTCGCACCCGACTCTTTCACCGCACGAATCACGTCCGTCGAGTCGGTGATGTCGCCGCGTCGAACCTCGACATCGTCGGCGATTCCGAGTTTTGCCAAGATACGCGGGTCGGTCGAAACGTCGTATGCGACCACGTCGTGGCCGTGGTCGAGCAGTTCTTTCGCAGTGTACGACCCGATGAAGCCTGTTCCGCCAGTGACGAGCACTGTCTCGCTTTGCGCCATGCTTTTTTACTCGCTGGATGGCAGGAAAAGGTTTCCTTCCCGTTTTTTCGTGAGGGGTTCAGAATCGGTCGTCGTTACTCGACGTCAAGACCGCAGTCCAGCTACGCTGGCTCAGTTACCGTCTTACACTGACCGTCTTTCTCGATTTCGCGGGTGCCCAAGGAACTCCAGTTGTGCGGGTTTTCCTCCGCGGCTTGTGGACTGTCCTCTTTGTCCCACGAACTGAATGTATATGGTGAATATTCAATAGAACTCACATTTGGCGCACCGGAACTTGTAACTTGTGTTTCATGTGCCTCGTTGAGCCAGTAGGTTGCCGATTTGGTAAACGACTGTGGATATTCATGGAAGTCCCATTCAGAATTGATTATTTCTCTCCTCTCGTATTCATGCGAGATGTTGAACGAGGGAGACCGAATCCGGATCGCCGAAAAAGGAACCATGATTCCCAATTTCGAGGTTTGGTTTGCCAAACCCACTTTGGAACGAACGGTCCTTTCGGACCCGCTCATTGCACATCTCGGCGACAATGCTCTCAACGTCAGTCCTATCGAACTCCAAATCGCGTACAAACTCCAATTGGCACAAGGTGCCGACAGCGTCACCGGTAAGGATTTCGAGGATGCCTTGGACCTCTATCTGACATTCGAGGAGCAACTTAATACGGACGAACTCGAATATCACGTCAACGAACTTGGGGTGAAACGATACTATGACGAACTCAAAAACGCCTGACGTGGAGGAACGCCGAACGTTCATCAAACAGTGGGCCGAGTACGTCCGCACCCACGACGACGAAGAGTGGTCTCGACAGCAGAAAATCGTCGTCGATTCTCAACTCAAATCCGCTCGGGAACTCGCGGCGAACGGTGACACTGACCCTGTCGAATTCGTCCGGAAACGGGACGAAATCGCCCGAAAGACCTCCGACTGATTTTACTCGTGTAGCCCGCCGGTTTCGGCGTAGAATGACGATGCCAACTGTTCGGCCATATCCTCGTCACGGTCGATACGCACGTCGATGACGAACGGCAAGTCGCTCTCTTTCCCTTCCCGAAGCGCGTCGGCCAGTTCGTCCGGCGTCGTCGCCCGGGTCCCCTCGGCACCGAAGCCTTCGGCCACTTTCACGAAGTCGGTGTCGTGGAACTCGACGCCCGCGATGTCGCCGTCTTCGTCTTGCATCTGGCGGACCATGCCAAGACTGGTGTCGTTCAGCACGACGAACGTCGGCGCGACGCCGTTTTCGACGGCAATCTCGACGCTGGTCATCGTCATCGTAAAGCCGCCGTCGCCCGCGACGCCAATAACGTCCTTGTCGGTCGTGATGGCGGCGCTGACGGCGGCCGGGGCCGACCAGCCCATCCCACCGACGCCGCCCGAGCCGAAGTACGTCCGGACAGCGGGTGTCTGAAGGTAGTTCAGCAGCCAGAATCGGTTGTTGCCCGAGTCGGCCGTTACGATGGTATCTTCGTCCACCATCGCTTCGATTTCCTTCACGGCGCGCTGGGGTTTGATGGGTGAGGCGTCACTTTCGCATTTCTCGGTGAAAAAGGACTGGCGGGCGGCTTCCGCTCGCTCGCGTGCCCAATCGTTGTCGGCGCTTCCGACCGCAGTTAGCGCCCGGAGGCTTTCCTTTGCATCGCCGATGAGTCCCACGTCGGCGGGGTACACCCACCCTGCGTTTCGGGTGTCGATGTCTGCGTGGATGATGGTCTGTTCGTCCGGGCGGATGAACGACGGTGCCTGCCAGTTCGTGTCCATCGGGTTCATCCGACAGCCAACGACGAGCAGCGTGTCGGCCTCGCTGACGACTTGATTCGCGCCTTCGTGGCCGAACGACCCGATGACGCCCGCCGCGAGGTCGTGCGTTTCCGGAATCGTGGACTTGCCGAGATAGGAGGTTGCCACGATTGCGTCGTACGCTTCCGCGACTGCTTGGAGTTCGTCGTAGGCCCCGGCGGAGTGAACGCCGTTTCCGGCGACGATGACGGGCCGTTCCGCGGATTCGAGCGCTTCGACCGCCGCCGATACGTCCTCGTCCGTCGGTTTCGACTCCCAGTTTCGGACCTGTTCGTCGCTGTCCCAGACTGGCGGAACGGGGTCTTCGGGAACGTCCTGCGTAATCGCGCTCCCGTCGAGGATGACGGCAGTTGGTCCCGACCGCCCCGCTGTCGAGTGTTTGAACGCCAACTGGACGCTTCGCAGGGTTTCGGTCGGCGTGCGCGGGAACCAGTGTTCCTTGGTCACGCCGTCCAGAATCTTCGGGAGCGAGAGACCGCCGTAGTCGCCGCGTGATTGCTGATACGGGGCGAGCGTCGAGTAATCACCGCGCTCGCTCGCTTCGGTCAGGACGACCATCGGCGAGGACGCAAGGCGTGCCTCCATCTGTCCGATGACGCCGAGGCTGCCGATCCATGGCCCTTGGCCGGCGAGCACGGCGGGTTTGCCGTGAATTCGGCCGTACATCTCGGCCATCACGCTTCCTTCGCGTTCGTCGCGTGGCCGAACCACGTCCACGCTCGACTCCGGAAGGTCGTCGAGGAGTTCGATGACGCGCCCGCCCGGATAGCCAAACACGTACTCCACGCCCAGCGATTCGAGGATGGAAACCAACGCTTCGCTCGTGCTCTCCCCCTCACTGTCAGCAGCGCCTGTCATGTTGGTCGAACCCACCCGCTCTCGTCCCTTTGTTCTGTCGATTGTCATGGTCGTTCCTTTTATATCGCTAGCTGGAAGACGACGCACAGCGAACTCGCGTCAAACAGCGATTTCGACGGTTGAACCAGACGATACTTGGGAGTGTGCTCCCCTGTTCGGTATATGGCTCGGCGGAAACAGTGGACGCGAAAGGGACCTCGTTATCGGCGTCGGTCGGTCTTGCTCGGCGCTGGTGCTCTCGTCTCTTTCTCGGGATGCCTCGGCATCGGTGGCCACACGGACACCGACGCCCCAGCGGCAGTCACACCCTCGGATACTGCGACGTGCGACGTTTGCGGCATGGTCATTTACCAGCATCCCGGGCCGACAGCGGAGATTTTCTACGCCAGCCACAGCCCCAACGGCCACGACAATCCCGCACAGTTCGATACCACGTGGGAAGCATATCAGTACTATTTCCGGCAGAAGAAGCAGGGGTGGGAACGAACGGCGTTCTACGTCACGGACTATTCGAGCGTCGAGTACGAAATTTCCAAAGATGGTGGCAACAAGTCCATCACGAGATATTTGAAGAAGGACGTGTTCGCTTTGGTCGATGCTGTCACGTACGTCGTCGGCTCTTCCGTTCACGGTGCGATGGGAAAGGACCTCATCGCGTTCACGTCGAAAGAGGACGCGAAGTCATTTCAGTCGAAATACGGCGGCAAGCTCGCACCCCACGACGAAGTGACGCCGGACGTCATCGCAAGTTTCGGAGGATAACACGATGGTTCTGCTGTCACCAACTCGGACGCGTTGGATTTGTCTCTCTTTGGCAGCGGTCCTGCTCCTTTCGGCGTCCGCTTTTATACTGACTCCCGCAAGCGGCACCGACCTCCGTCCGGTGTCGTTTGACGATACCATCACTACCGGCGGAACTGGTGTGGACATGCAGCGAGCAAACGCGGAGGGGTTTGTCATCCCCCACTCGGAGGTGTTTTTCTCCAACTATCGGTATGTCGTGGGGTACGACGGCGTTCAGCGGACGGCATCGGAAATCACCGACCCGAGCACCAAGCGGCAGTTCGGTGAACCCCTTGCGCTGTACGTCTCCGATTTCTCGACGGTGACGCCGACACTCTCCAAGAATGGCTTCGTCGTGCCAAAGGGTGGGAAAACGACTGGGTGGACCGCTGCCAAAGAAGCGTTTTTCGTTGTCGGCAGTAACGCACGAATCCCATCCGGTCCCATCGTCCTTCCGTTCTCGAACCGTGCTGACGCCAAACGTTTCGCCAATGCTCACGGTGGCCATGTCGTCGGCTGGACGGCGGTACAGGCCCGCATCGACAACCCCTTGAAATCACGGCTCGCTCGATTCGAAACGGAAGCCAAAAAACACCGGGCGTGGGCGAACCGCACCGTTGCCTCGTCTCGGACGGTTCTCCATCGACCGCGGTCCATCGTCGTCGGCAAAGATGCGCCGAACGTCTCGGCTGCTGTCGCCGCTGCACCACCGAATACGACGGTGTATCTCCCGGCGGGGACGTACCAAACGAGCAAACTCGTCGTTGACAAACCGATAACGGTTGCCGGTGCAGGGAACAAAACGAGACTTCGAGGCGACGGCAACGGGAGCGTCGTCCATGTCCGTGCCAACCGAGTCGCCGTTCGGAACCTCCGTATTGACGGCGTCGGTACCGTCGGTAGCCGCGGGACGAAGCGACGAAACGATTCCGTCGATTGGGATACGAATGCGAAAATTGCCTACGGTTCCGGCGACGCGGGAATCGTCCTCGACGGCTCGAATGGGTCGGTCGTCTCGAACGTCGCCATCCGGACGAAGGCGAGTGGAATCATTGCCCTTGAGAGTGCTCGGAGCGTCTTCGACAACGTGACCGTTCAGGGTGCGACGACGTCGAACGCGGGATTCATGGGGACGATACTCATCAGCGGCCGGAGCGTCATCCAAAACTCGACGTTCCGCGGCGGTCGTGATAGTATCTACACCCACCGCGCCGACGGGAGCGTGATTCGGGACGACGACATGAGCGCTAACCGCTACGGTGTCCACGAGATGTACACCTCACACACGCTTATCGCGAACAATACGGCCCGCAGGACGGCGACTGGAATCATCGTGATGGGCGAACCGACCGACAACATCGTCGTCGGGAATGACGTTCGGACTAGCCAGTCAGGTATCACTCCCGCCGGGAAGGACTCATTCTATGCGCACAACGTCATCGCCAACAATCAGTACGGATTGGAGGTTTCGGGAGATAAGAACGTCTTCGTTGACAACATCGTCGTGGACAACCGTGTCGGCACCAGAGCTATGGATATTCGCCCAGCGAGTTGGGTGCTCCGGAACGATTTCGTCGGCAACGAAAAACCGGTCGAATCGGCTATCGGACCGCTTCGGACGTGGACCTATCGCGGCGTCGGGAACTACTGGGGACCACTCCCGCTCGCCGATGCAAACGGTGATGGCATCTACGACCGAGGGTATCAGCCGACGGGGACAGTCGATAGTCGGCTCGGCAAATCCGGTGCGACATCGCTCGCACGGTCGCCCGCGGCGATGACGCTCCGCCGCGCTCGTGACGCCGTCTCCGGACTTCGACAGTCCGGCGTCCTCGACACCGCACCGCAAACCGAGCCGTTCCACCCCCAACAGCTTGCCGCTGTGCGAAACAGCACTCGCACTGTGCGAAACCGTACTCGCAGTATGCCAAACAGCACCCGGTCGGAGGCTGCAGCATGACTGATAATAACCCGAAGTCGGCATCGCAGGAACGGACAGCAACGAATTCTGCTGATGCAGCTGATGCCTCGGGAAAAATCGATAGCGCGGAGAGCCCAACGGCGTTGGGAGCGACCGACATTTCACGGTCGTTCGGCGACGTGTCGGTTCTCGATGGCATCTCGCTCACCGTCAAGCGTGGGCAACTCGTCGCGGTCGTGGGGCCAAACGGGTCGGGAAAATCGACACTCATGGAGGTACTCGCTGGCGTTCGGAGTCCTGACCGAGGGACGATAACGACGACTACCGATGGGGGAACAGAACGCCGCCGGGACATCGGCTACCTTCCGCAACAACCGGGCTTCCGTGACGGCTTTTCCGCCCGCGATACACTCCAGTTCTACGCCGACTTTCTCGACGGGTCGGGTTCGGACGACGTGGACGAAACGCTCGAACGCGTCGGTCTCGCTGCTGTCGCGGACCGGAAAGTCGGTTCCCTGTCCGGTGGCATGACTCGTCTTTTGGGACTCGGGCAAGCGATTCTCGGTCAGCCCACAGTCCTCGTCCTTGACGAACCGGAGAGTGGGTTGGACCCCGCTATGGTCGAACGGCTGTTCAGCGTTTTGCGGTCGCTCGCCGACGAGGGAACGAGCGTCGTCGTCGCCTCACACAATCTCGCCGCGGTCGAGATGCACGCTGACGTGGTCGCACTCCTCGACAGCGGGGAGTTCGAAGCGGTGGGTTCGCCATCCGATTTACTCGCATCGACCGACAGTGACACGCTCATTGACGCGTTTCTCGACACAGTTCAGGGTGACCAACCCGAAGCTACGGTCCAGTCGGGGAACAGCACAGGGAGGGCCGAATAATGACGGGTCGAACTAGTACAAACGACCTGTTCGTCGTCGCAACCCGAGAATGCAGAACCGTCGTCAGAACACCAGCACTCGTCGCACTCGCTGCCGTCTTCGTTGCAAGCATCATTGGAGTCGCATGGGCAGGGACGGGCGGCGGCGGTGGATTCGTTCCGCTCTCCCTCGACCTGCTCACGTTTGTCGAGGTTCTGATTCCTGTCCTCGCGTTCGCGTTCGGCTACCGGGCGATCCTCGATGATCGGCTCACTGGCGAACTCGATATGGTGCGGACGTTCGGCGTGAGCCGTATCGCCTACGTCGGTGGGGTCTACGTCGGACGGGCGGCGGTGCTCGTTGGACTCGTCGCCGTGTCGCTTCTCGTTGCTGGATTGCTCGTCCCGATGCTCACCACGAGCCAACCGAAGTTCTTCGCGGGAAATCCGGCCGCCGATTCCGTTCTCCGGTACATCCGGTTCGTCGTTCTCTCCGTGGTGTTCACACTCGTCACGTTAGCAGTAACGCTTGCCGTGTCTGCCACGGCGCGAACGCTCCGGACGGCGTTCGTGCTCGCAACGGCGCTCACTGCCGCGTTCGTCATCGGCATCGACACGACGTTACTGGCGGGTCTCGCTGCCCACCTCTTCCTGCCGGACAATCTCGCGATTTATCTCGCACTCAGTCCCAACAGCGCGTTCCGCGGACTCGTGCTGTCGGACGCCGTCGGCGTCATCGGTGGTGCGTCGGTCAATGCCGGAAGTACAATTCTGAACGTGTTCGGCCTGCTCGTTTGGTGGTTCGTGGGACTTGCCGTCGCTAGTTGGCGCGTCTGGGAAGCTGTCGATGTGGAGAAATCACGAGCGGAGAACCCCGCCGATTCGTAACGATGCCACGGATACTATCTCGAAGGGACACATCGAACCCGGAGGTGAATCGGTGTTCCTTTTCACGTTCAAGCGCAAGCGGGAGACGATGAATCGCCGCCGATTCGGAAGATGGGGGATGCAGTGGCTGGTCGGCGTGCTCGCGCTCCGATTCGGTCTCGGACTGGCGAGCGCCCACCAGATACCCGCCACTAAATTCGCGGCCCCGCTCCCGCTTCCGCTGCTGTTTCTCGGTGCCGGTGCGACGGTTGCACTCACTGCCGGTTGGCTGGCCGTCACCGAACGAACTCCGTCGGCAGCGACCCGCCGGACGCGGGTTCTCCAGCTGTCGCCTGTGATTGCGATGTCGATTCGACTCGTTGCTCGGTTCGTTTTCTTCGCCGGATTTGTCGCTGCTCTCTGGATTGGAATCGTCGGCCCGCAAGCTCCCGTGACCTTTGCAACGGTTTTCACGTGGCCCGTCTGGTTTCACGGGGTCGCGCTGATTGCCATCCTCGTCGGCACGTTGTGGCCGATTCTCTCCCCATGGGGGTCGTTTTACCGCCTGCTGGTGGGGCTCGAAGGGGACCGAATCGCCGTTCTCGGCACGTACCCCGAGCGACTCGGCAGTTGGCCGGCGCTCGTGGGTTTCATCGTCGTCATCGGTATACTCGAAAACCTAACGGTCGTTCCGGCGAGTCCGTTGTTGACGGCCGCCGTCCTCGCAGTCTATGCAACCGTCATGGTCGTCGGAAGCCTGCTCTACGGAACGGCGTGGTTCCGGCATGCTGACCCGCTCGCCGTCGTCTACCGACTCTTCACGCGGGTGTCGTCGATTACTGTCACTCGAAGCGACGACGGCGGCACCGACGTTGCTGTCCAGCCACCGTGGCAGGGAACGCTTACCCCTGTTCGGAACCTTTCCCTCGTTCTGTTCGCCATCACGACAGTGTACACCGTGAGTTTCGACGGGTTCACCAACACACAAACGTATCAAAACCTCTTGGTCGGGGTGCTGAATCGCCTCGGGTCAGGACCCGCAATCAGCGTGTTGCTGTACGCGATTGGACTCTCGATTTTCGTCGTCTCGTTCGTCTTCTGTAGTTGGCTTGTCGAACGCCTCGGTAGCACGGCCGACCAGCGTACACCGAACGTTACGGATGCGAACACGGACGGTGGCCACATCGTCAGTGCTGATGAGCACACATCTGCCCCCGGCTGGCGCGGCTCTGCACGGGCATTTGCGCCGACCGTTCTCCCCATCGCGGCGGCCTACGAAGTCGCCCACAACTACACCTACGTCGTTCGAAACCTCGCCCAACTCGCTGCTCTCGCCGTCCACCCCATTGCACCGGGTGTCCAACTAGCGAGTCCGCTCGCGTGGCTCCCACTTCCGGCATTCTGGGGGTCACAAGTCGTCCTCATCGTCCTCGGTCACGTCATCGCGGTCGTCGCCGCTCATTACGTTGCAGTCAAACGGTTCGAAACCACTGCGGCGGCTCGCCGCGGCCACCTCCCGCTGGTCGTCCTGATGGTCGGCTACACGATGCTTTCGCTCTGGATAATCTCACAGCCGGTCGTTTCGTGAAAACGTCTTTTTCGTGAAAACGGTCACTTGTGGTACGACAGTTCGACGACTCGGCCATCGCCGTACATGACGAAAATTTCGTCCTTCCCATCACCGTCGATATCGCACACCGTCGGATGGACCCAGACCCGAACCTTCCGCTCGTAAGACGCGAGGACTTCGCCGGTGTTCGCATTGAGAACCTCGACTGTACCGTGGTTCGTCACTGCGACGACTTCGAGGCTGCCGTCGCCGTTCACGTCCCCCGCGACTGGTGCACCAATCCATTTTGAATCGGTCGAGAGTTTCGTCTTCCACTCCGCTTTCCCGGTTCGTGCGTTCAGTGCAGTGATCGTATCTTTGCCACCGACGTACACGTCCGGAACGCCGTCACCGTTTCCGTCGGTGACTTGGTCGAGTTCCGGCCGATACCAGCCGTTGCGTTGCCAGAGCTTCGTCCCGTTTGCGGTAAACGCGGTTACCTCTCCATCTCCTCCGGACGCGACGAGTATGTCCTGCTGACCGAGATGTCCTTTTGCGAGCCACGTCGCTAGCGCGGGCCGTCGCCACGCGACTGTCCCGTTCGGATGCAGAACGGTGACGTGTTGGTCGGAGCCGATGGCGACGGCTTGATGCGGAGAGCCGGGGACGTGGATGACCTGTGCGTCCGCCGAAACGGTCTCGTTCAGGTCGCTATGCTCGTTCACGTCGTACTTCCACTGGAGCGTCCCGTTCGGGGAGTCGGCGAACACGACACCGTAAAACGCTGGTTGCACGATGAGACGGCGTGGTTTCGTGAGAATGGTCGGACCGGCGTAGCCGAACGACGTGAGGTTCTGTTTCCATTCGACGCTCCCGTTTCCGGCGTTGAAAACGTACAGTCGATTTTCGGTCGTTGGCGCGAGAATATCCGGCTGATGGTCACCGGTCGCATCCGCGACGAGTGAATCGCCGATGCCGTGGATTGCACATGCGGAGCTATTGATTTCGTACTGCCAACGGACGGAACCGTTCGTGTCCAACCTCGTCGCTGCACATCGCGCGTTCTTCCCTGCCACTTGGCTCACCGGTGCGAAGATGTACGGCTCCCCGTCGATTCGCTCTGCAACGACTGGATGATGGTTCAGTTGATTCGGTCGCCCCGTGTTCGAAATCCAGTTCACGGAGAGCGAGCCGGACGGTTTGTTCGTTATACTATAGAAAGAGGCTCCAACAAGCGCACAAAGTACCACGACGACGACGGCGATGGTCCGCGCTCGCATCTCCTTCCCACTCGGGCAATTAGTCACTAAACGCTGCCGGTATTGCCAGCGTATTCGACTCCCGTACTAGACTGCGAACGAACAAATTTGTTCTGTCACTCCGAATCGCTGGGGTCAAACGCGTTCGAGTTGACGTGTTTGCCGACTTCTTCCATCACTTTCGTCTCCGCGCGGGCGATGTGTTCCCACGCCGTCGTCGAGGCGATTCCGACGGTGTCGGCGATATCCTCGATACTGGTCTCCTTATTCGGTCGGTAGTAGCCGAGATCGATGGCGGTCCCCAACACCTCGCGCTGTCTGCGGGTGAGTTCGTGCACGACGCGCGAGAACTCCAACTGCTCCTGTTCGGCAACCGTTCCGAGTTCGACGTTCCGGACGAGGTCAGTTTCGTTTCCGGGGCGTTCGACCGATTCAACGATTTCGTTCAGGTCGTCATCTGCCGCCAGATACAGTGTCCAGCGCTCCCAACCGGCCGTTATCGTCGCTCCGGTTCGATAGTGGACGCCCAAATCGGTCAATCGCTGAGCAATGCTATCCCACTGGTAGCTGTCGATGGTGACGGCGACGAGGACTCGCGGCACGTCGAGCGGCGTCAGCGCGTCTACGTCGAGGACGGGATCGGCAGCCTCGAACTCTTCGAGAAACCCGGCTATCGACGCTTTCGGCCCGGTTATCTCGATGATTCGTTTTCGCTCGGCGGCGCTCCCCGTCATCGACGAGACGGAGCGAATCGTTATCGCAGGGTAGTCGGCACTGATGTCGCTCTCGGGTTCGCCGTGGTGACGTATCCGGAGCGTCACTTCTCGCATGGTTACAGTCAACGAATCCAACTGAGTTGAAACTTTGTATCCGATTTCGCAATGATCCTGAATCAAATATACGATTTTCTATCATTTCACCTACTGATTATTACTTAACCGAATCTATCCGGGTATACAACGAAGGGGTCTGTTTCTCTGTACCATACTAACATGGGAAACGATAGCAAACTATCGGATACTGACCTCAGCGGACCCATCATCAACCGCCGGACGACCGTGAAACTGCTCGGTGCGGCAGGCATCACGGGCTTGGCCGGGTGCTCAAGTAGCGGCGACAAGAATGGTGGCGGAAACAGCGATGGAAACGGCGGCGGCAGTGGCGGAACCAGCACTGATAGCGGTGATAGCACGACCCAAAAGCCGTCGAAGGACCAGCGCGGTGGTCGGTTGAAAGCCGGTTGGTTCACGGGTAGCATCGACGTGCTCGACCCGCCGTACATCAGCGTCGGGCAGTACTTCCAAGTCGCTGCCAACGTGTTCAGCGGCCTCGTCACACTAAAAAAGGACCTGACGATTCGGGGCGACCTCGCAAAGGATTGGGATGTCAGCAACGGCGGGAAGAAAATCACGTTCCACCTCCGAAAGGGCGTGAAGTTCCACAACGGGACGGCGTTCACCGCGGACGACGTGAAATACACCATCAATCGGACGATTTCCGAGGAGGCTCCTGCCGCCTCGAAACTGGCGTCGCTCAAAGCGGTCGATGACGGTGGCGTGGTGGTCAAAGACGACCACACCGTCGTCCTTAATTTCAAAGAACCGATGGCTCCCGCCCTCGTCTACCTCACGCGCGGGCCGGGCCGTGCAGCGACCATCGTCTGTAAGGAAGCCATCGAGAAGATGGGCGCGGACCAGTACAAGGTGACGCCGGTCGGTACCGGGCCGTTCAAAGTCACGAAACACGAGATTGGCTCCGGCGTCACGCTCGACGCCTTCGAGGATTACTTCGAGAACGACAGCGATGGCAACGCGCTCCCGTACTTGGACGGCATCGATATCAAACCGATTCCGGAACCCGCGACGCTCGTGAACGCGCTCCGGAGCGGCGATATTGACTTCGCCAACCTCGTCCCGCTGCAAAACGTCAAAAAGGTCGAGTCGGCGAGCAGCGTGACGAAACTGGAAGCGCCCGGCATCAACTGGTACGGGCTTGCGATGAACCAGCGAAAGAAGACGTTCGCTTCCACGAAAGCCCGTTTGGGAATCGCCAAATCCATCGACAATCAGGCGTTCGTGAACGCCGCGTACTTCGGCAACGCGCTTCCGGACACGGGTCCCATCAACAAGGCGACGAACTGGGTCTGGCGCGACAACAAGCCCACGGACCAGCAGTACGACCCAGAAAAGGGCAAACAACTCATCAAGGATGCAGGTATCGACGGCGCGTCCTTCGCCATTCTGACGACCGAAAGCAGCCTCCGGGGTGCAAAGGCGATGCGACAGCAGTTGGCCAAGGCCGGGTTCGACGTGAGCATCGACCAAGTGACCAGTTCGACCTACTGGGACCGCTACGAGAAGGGTAAGTACGACACGACCATCAGCGGCAGCGTCGGCGACCCTGACCCGGACCAGTCGCTCTGGAACTTCTACCGCAAGCCCGACGACGGTGGCGTGTGGAACTGGGTGGATTTCAAGGACGACAAAGCGCACGACCTGCTGGCAGAACAGCGCAAGGCACTGGACCGCGACAAGCGCAAGAAACTCCTCCAACAGTTGGAGGACCACCTCATCAAGCAGGCCCCACACGCCTACCTGATGCACCAGAACGACATCGCCGCCAAACGGTCGAACGTGAAGGGATTCACCCACATCCCGTTCATGCGTAACTTCCACACGACGTGGGTCGAGGGATAGATGCGCCAGTACGTCGCAAAGCGGGTGGCACACGCGGTTTTCATCATGTGGCTGGTGGCGACCACGGTGTTCTTCGGGCTGCGACTGATTCCGGGTGGTCCCGTCAGGACCATGCTCGGACAGGAAGCGACGCCGAAGGCAATCGCAGCACTCCGGACGAAACTCGGCCTGAACCGGCCGCTGTACGTCCAGTATTTCGACTGGCTGCACAAGATGGTGACCCTCCATTTCGGTCAGAGTCTGAGCACCGGTCAGACGGTTTCGACACTGGTGTCACAGGCCGCGCCGAAAACCCTGTCAATCGCCATACTCGCCATCATCGTCGGCCTCGGCGTCGCCGTCCCGACGGGGATTATCAGTGCGACGCGCAAGGGTGAAGGCGTCGATTACGTGGCGACGGTGACGGCGTTCCTCGGCGTCTCCATGCCCGCGTTCTTCGTCGGCATCCTGCTCGCGCTCGTATTCGGCGTCTGGTTGAACCTGCTACCAGTCTTCGGCTACACACCGCCGAGCAAGGGTATCGTCCCATGGTTGAAGAGTATCCTGCTTCCGGGTATCGCGGTCGGACTGCCGTACGCCGCCGTCGTCATGCGGATGATGCGCTCGTCACTGTTAGAAGTCCTGAACCAACCGTACATGCGAACTGCCCGCGCGAAGGGCGTCAACAAGCACGTCATGCTGTTCAAACACGCGCTCCAGAACGCACTCATTCCCGTCATTACCGTCGCGGGGATTCAACTCGCGCTGGTGCTCGTTGGCAGTGTCACGGTCGAACTCGTCTTTGGGATTCAGGGTCTCGGCCGACTGCTCGTTGATTCGATGCTTGACCGGAACTACCCGGTGACGCAGGCGGTTATCCTCCTCGTCGCCGCCGTGATGGTGTTCACGAACCTCGCAGTGGACCTCGTCTACACCGTCATCGACCCACGTATCGACTACGGAGGGAGCCGATGACCGAGCATTCCGATTCCGGTGTCGGTCCAAGCGGTAACGCCGAACCCGAAATTGGTCCAAATACACCAGCCGAAACGGGACCGACGGATATCCCACCGGAATATCAGGAGGAAGAACACTACGAGGAGCACAAATCGGTCGCGTCAGCGGCTCGTCGAGGGTATACTGGGTGACAAAATGGCCCTGTTCGGGGCGATAGTCGTCGTCCTGTTCGTCTTCCTTGCGATTTTCGCGCCGGTTGTCGCGCCGCACGACCCGGACGCCGCGTTCGGTTTCATGAAACCGCCGAACTCCCATTCGGTCGGCAACTACGACGACGCGCCCGGAACCGACCACGTGTGGCACCCGCTCGGGACGGATTCGTTCGGCCACGACATGCTCTCGCGCATCATCTACGGTGCGCGGGTCTCGTTGCTCGTGGCGCTCGCAACGGTCGCCGTGGCGTTCACGCTCGGCACGTCAATCGGCTTGATTGCCGGATTTTACGGCGGTTGGGTCGATAGCGTGCTGATGCGCTACGTCGATTTCCAGTGGGCGTTTCCCGAACTCATCCTTGGCGTCGGCATCATCGCCATCTCCGGCGGGTTGGGCATTACGAACGTCGTCATCGCCATCGGTATTGCGTACATCGACGACTTCGCCCGTCTCATCAGGGGCGAGGTGCTGTCGCTTCGAGAAGAGGAGTACGTCATGGCTGCTCGCGCCATCGGGATGAGCGACAGAAGAATCATGACGCGGGAAATCCTGCCGAACGCCGTCGCACCGCTCATCGTGCAGGCGACGCTGATGATTCCGCTCGCCATCCTCGCGGAGGCGGGCCTGTCGTTCCTCGGCTTGGGAGTAAAACCGACGACGCCTACGTGGGGGCTGTTGCTCTCGGATGGTCGCCAGTTCATCGACCAAGCGTGGTGGATTAGCGTCATGCCCGGCCTCGCCATCATGTTGACCGTGCTCGCGTTCAACATGCTCGGCGACGGTCTCCGAGATATCTTCGACGTGAGCGACGGGGAGGTCGAGAGCCGATGACCGTCCTCGAAGTCGATGGACTTCACACCCGTTTTCCGACGCCCCGAGGCGTCGTGGATGCGGTGAACGAAGTGGATTTGCGCATCGAACCGGGCGAAATCCTCGGTCTCGTGGGCGAATCGGGCTCCGGAAAGAGCGTGCTCGCCGAGAGCATCATGGGCATCGTGGAGGAACCCGGCGAAATCGTGGCCGGTGACATCCGACTCCACGGCGAATCGCTCCTCGACTTGCCCGAGGCGGAGCGGCGGAAAATCCGCGGCGGGACGATTTCGATGGTGTTTCAGGACCCCATGAACAGCCTCAACCCGACCCTCACCGTCGGCGAACAGGTCGCCGAGATGGTTCGGCTCCACCAACCAGTCGGCGAGTCGGTGAGCATCCCGGCGGAAATCAAGCGTAAAATCGTCGGCTCGGCGAAGAACGGTCCGGCGTGGCGCAAGGCCATCGAGATGCTCGAAAGCGTCGAGATTCCGGAACCGGAGACGCGGGCGACCGACTACCCGCACGAGTTCTCGGGCGGGATGCGCCAGCGGGCGATGATAGCGATGGCGCTCGCCGCGGAACCCGACTTGCTCATCGCGGACGAACCGACGACGGCGCTGGACGTGACGATTCAGGCCCAGATTCTGGACGAACTCAGGGCGTTGAAGGACGCGTTCGACACGTCGATTCTGCTCATCACACACGACCTCGCGGTCGTCTCCGAAATCTGTGACCGCGTGAACGTGATGTACGCCGGGGAAATCGTCGAGCGGGCCGACGCGGGTGAGCTGTTCCGCAATCCGCAGCATCCCTACACGCAAGGACTCATCGCCAGCACGCCCCGTCTCGACGCGCCGACCGACGCACTTTCCCCGATAGACGGGAACGTCCCGGACCTGATAGACATCCCCTTCGCCTGCCACTTCGCACCGCGTTGTCCGGAGGCGACGCGGGAGTGTTACGAAACTCGATCCCGACTTCCGGTCGGTCGGAACAGGAGAGGAATCCGAAGACCACGTTGCAGCGTGTCTGCGGCGCGGACCGATGGAGGTGCGATTATGAGTATGCAGACGACGAGGGGCGACACGAGAAATACGAGGCGCGAACCGCTGCTCGCCGTTCGCGGGCTGAAAAAACACTTCGACCAGTCGGGTGGCGTGTTCGACCGACTGGTTGGGGCCTCGGCCAGCGTCCGCGCCGTCGATGGCGTCGATTTGACGGTCGAAGAGGGGGAAACGCTCGCAATCGTGGGTGAATCCGGCTGTGGCAAGAGCACGCTCGGGCGGACGATTCTCAACCTGCACGACGCCACCGACGGGTCGGTTGCGTATCGCGGGACGAACCTTTCGGTCCTTTCCCAAAAGGAGATGCGGCCGTATCGCCGCGACCTCCAGATGATATTTCAGGACCCGTTGGCCTCGCTGAACCCGCGCCAGACGGTCGGCGAAATCATCACCGCGCCGATGGCGGTCCACGATATCGGCGACGACGCGGCCGACCGACTGGAGCGGACGAAAGACCTGCTCCGCCGCGTTGGGCTCAAGGAAGGGCACATCGAACGCTACCCGAACCAGTTCTCGGGTGGGCAACAACAGCGGGTTGGCATCGCCCGCGCCCTTGCACTCGAACCCGAGTTGATTATCGCGGACGAACCCGTCTCGGCACTGGATGTGTCCGTGCAGGCCCAGATTCTCAACCTCCTGGACGACTTGCAGGCCGATCTGGGGCTGTCGCTCGTCTTCATCGCGCACAACCTCTCGGTCGTGCGCCACGTCGCCGACCGGGTCGCCGTGATGTATCTCGGTCGAATCGTGGAAACCGCGCCCGTCGATGAACTGTACGAAAACCCACAGCACCCGTACACGAAATCCCTGTTGTCGGCGGTACCGAGAATCAATCCGGCCGACCGCGACGAGCGTATCATCCTCGAAGGATCCGTGCCGTCGCCGCTCGATCCGCCGTCAGGCTGTCGGTTTCATACCCGGTGTCCGGTCGTGATTCCGCCGGACGACTGGTCGGGCACCGAACGGGAGTTCCGGGCTGCCTTCACGTTCAGAAACCGCGTGCTGTCGGGCGAACTGGACCCGGATGCTGCTCGAACCCGCCTCGAAGCCGAGGGTCGGACTGCGGACGAGTCCAGCGTGGCGTCGTATCTCCTCGACCAGTTGCTTCCCGGCGACCCCAACGACCTGCCGTCGAACGCGGCCGAAGCGGTTCGGGAGGCGGCGAGCGCGCTCGCCGCCGCCGACCACGAAACAGCGAGCGATATCGTCGAAAAGTCGTTTCCGTCGCCGTGTGAACGCGAGACGCCACGAGAGATCGGGGCAGGGGACGGTCACGTTGCGGCGTGTCACCGCATGGAACCGCGAGAGTAGAATTACAATCGTTTTTCGGCTCGAACAATTTCATTTTCAAGTGACTGAATTATCTGTCTATGGACTATTTCGCCCTCCCGTTCACTTCTCGACCGGACGGACCGACGTCGCGTCGCTGTGGCCGTGGGATTTACGCTCCTAATCGCTGGACTGGCGGCGGTCGTCCCGCTGGACATGACATTTCTGGTGATGTCTCTCGCGGAGCTTTTTTCGGTATGAGTTGCTTCGATGTGGTTTGGGACCGCGCACCTGCGACTCGACGCCTGACGATTTTATTCGCTATTCGCTGATTGCGATTCGTCGTCGGTTGTGTCGATAGCTGAGTCCGTTTTCACCGATTCCGATTCTTCGGCGGTCGATTCCATTTCGTCGGCAGTGGTCGAGTCGGCTTCGTCTTCGGTGTCCGTTTGCGGTTCCCGTGCGACTACGTTACCGCCGCAGTCGGGACAGTCGTCCTGGTCAGTGTAGAGATGCTTCCCGCACTCGCTGCATTCATACTCCGCTCCTTCGGCCGCGACTTCCTCCGAGGTCTTTTTGAACTCCTCGAACTTTCGGCCCATGTTCTTGAACAATCCCATCGTTACTCGGACAGAGGGGTATTGGAAGGATAAGTCTTGGTGAGGTGAGAGTTCCCCTCGGCGAACGTCGGACACAGAAAATAGTCATTGACGAATATGTGTTGTGAACATACAATGGTCTCCCTCCTTCGCCTCGCCGTACTCCTCGCGGCTGTGTTCTTCCTCGTCGGCGGTCTCTCGATGCTTCTCGGTGCCGGACTCGCCGCAGTCGGGGGCATCTGGCGGTTCGTCTCGGCCTGACGTTCCCCGATTCAGTCGAAAATCCGCTCCTTCGAGGATTCGCTGAAGCCGTCGCTCGCTGCCTTCGTCGTCTCGTAGACGCGTCGAAGCTCGGCGATGGGTTCGTCGTGTGCATCGACTCGCAAGTCGTGGAAGGCGGTCGTTAGCGGTGCCTTGACCAGCACCGCCGCCGAGGTATGACCGCGCTTGTCGCCGCCTGCCTCTTTTCCAGCGGCCAACGCATCGATGAGCCGTGAGACGATTTCGCCGCCGCCCGCTTCGAACGTCTCGACCAGTGCGTCGAGGGTGGCTTCGCCGACGAGCATGTTTCCGGCGACCGTTATTCCCGACTCCTCGTGCACTTGGTGTCCGAACCAGCCGTCACAGCCGTCGCCGGAGAACCCGAAGGCGTTCCCACGGGCGTCAAGTCCGTGCACCTGCCGGAGGTGGCTGTACTCGTCCTGTTCGAGCAGGCCGGATAGCGCGTCGTCAATGCTGAGGTCGGCCAGGAGCGTGACGCCCCGCCTGCCGAGGCGGACGTTGACGAAGCTCTGCGTACTGATGACGCCGTCGTGGCTGATACAGGGTGCGAGTGCGCCGACTGCGGGTGCGTCGGTTGCGACGGCGACGCCGAAGGTCGGTCCACCGTCGCCATCCTCCCGAACGCAAATCGAGAATGTCATGAGCGTGTGATTCTCTCACATTCGGATAAGCCCCATGCCGGACCTATTTGGTATGTATTTTAGGGCCGCTTCTGCGTATGGCATGGTATGACGCAACCCGATTTGGACAGGTTTACGTCGCGGCGTTCGACCGTCTACGCGCCCAACGGCGTCGTCGCTACTAGCCAACCGCTCGCCTCACAAGCGGGTGTCTCGATTCTACAGCAGGGGGGAAACGCGTTCGACGCCGCAGTCGCAACCGCCGCCGCACTCAACGTCGTGGAACCAACGAGTACTGGACTCGGTGGAGACGTATTCGCGCTGTATCGAACCGCCGACGGCGAAGTCGGCGCGATGCGGAGCTGCGGTGGCGCGCCCGCCGAGGCGACCATCGAAAACGTCCGCTCGTCCCTGCAAGACCGGGAGGACCTTTCAGACTGGTATCCCGACAATCGCGGCTACGCCGTGGACGGCAGCGAGGATACGGACGACCTCGAAATGCCGTTTCTCGGACCGCACTCTGTCACCGTCCCCGGAACCGCTCGCGGTTGGGAGGCGACCATCGAGCGATTCGGGAACCTGTCACTCGGTAATACACTCCAGCCCGCCATCGACTATGCCATCGGCGGTTATCCCGTCTCGGAGGTCATCGCCTCCCACTGGGTCGGTGCGGAATCGCTATTTAAGACTGACCACGCGCGCGAGGCGTTCCTGAACGACGGGAAGGCACCGAAAGCGGGCGAGACGATGGCGCTCCCGCGTCTCGGCGAAAGTCTGCGCCGAATCGCGGAGGAGGGTGCGGACGTGATGTACGAGGGCGACATCGGGGAGAAGATCGTCGAAGAAGTACAGTCGCAGGGTGGCTTCCTCACCGTCGATGACCTTGCCAACTTCGACCCCGAGTTCCCGGACCCCGTCTCGACCACCTACAACGGCGCGGAGATTTACGAACTGCCGCCGAACAATCAAGGTCTCATCGCACTCGAAGCGCTCAACATCGCCAGCGAACTCGGCGCAGGCGACCATCCCATCGACTCTCCCGAACGAGTCCACTACTTCGCGGAAGCGATGAAACTCGCCTTCCACGACGGTCATCGCTACATCACGGACCCGAAATACGAGGAAATTCCACCCCTCGAATCCGATTCGTGGGCGGAAAAACGTGCCCAACATGTCGGTGAGACGGCGAACCACGACGTTTCCTTTGGCGTTCCCGACGCAAACGCCGAAGACGCTGACACCGTCCTGCTCTGTGTCGCCGACGACGAAGGCAACGTCGTCTCGTTCATCAATTCACGGTTCGCCGGGTTTGGCTCAGGACTGGTCGCCGGAGATACTGGTATCGCGCTCCAGAATCGTGGCGCGTCGTTCTCGCTCGACCCCGATCACCCGAACTCCCTCGAACCCGGAAAACGGCCGTTCCACACCCTGATTCCTGCATTGGCGAAGTTCGATAAAGACGACTGGGCTGCCTTCGGCGTGATGGGCGGATACATGCAACCGCAGGGCCACGTCCAAGTGGTTTCGAATATTGTCGATTACGATTTACCCCTTCAGGCTGCGCTCGACCTGCCGCGCTGGCGGTATCGTGAGGACGGAACCCTCGCCGTCGAGGGTCGGATGGACGGCAACCTAACGACGAAACTCACCCGAAAAGGCCATGATGTGCGCGTCCTCGCACCGGTACTGTTCGGCGGCGCACAAATCGTGCGAAACGAAAACGGTGTGCTCTCGGGTGCAACCGAACCGCGAAAGGACGGCAACGCGAGCGGCTACTGAACTTCGCGCCCGCTCTTTTGTGCCTGCTCTGTTTTGCCCACGCTTCCCTGTCCGCTCTACTCTTCGTCCGTTTCGTCGTCGCTCTCTCCGTCCCCTGCATCCGAAGGTTCGTCGTCTTCCTCTTCTTCATCGTCCTCGTCGGATTTCGTCACGCTGTCCGTGTCGTGGATTTCGATTTCCATCGGGCCGCTGTCGGTTCCGTTGAACTCCCCCAGTTCCTCGCGGAAATCCGACTTGCTTTGGCTTTTCCCGACGAGATAGCCTGCGATGAACGCGGACCCGAGGAACAACAGCGTCCGGAGTTTCGACCCTGAGCGATCCGAAGCCCCGGTTTTGTCGTTTCCATCCGCTCGGCGGTGACGAATCTCATCGATAACGGACTGCTCCGGACTCGTATCCTCGTCAGTTGGCTCATCGTCTGTCGTCTTCTCGGACATACCATCCGGTTTGCGGGTGAGTGACTTTTCCGTTGTGGTCGCTACCGTCGAATAGTTCTGAAAAATAAAAAATCCGTGTTGGGCCGGGTCCTCCCCGCCCCCCCAAATCCGTTTATTGTGCTTCCGCTTCGGTTTCAACCGTCGGGTTCGACGAACTCGTATCGGTCTCGCTACTGGTTCCGGATTCCTGCATCTCGCGGAGTTCGGTCTCGACTTCCTCACGACCTTTCTTGAACTCGCCCATTGCCTCACCCGTAGAGCGTGCGAGTTTCGGAATCTTGTTTGCACCGAACAGGAGGACTGCGATGAGCAGAATCACCGCAAGTTCCATCCCACCGGGAACCGGCCCGAACAGCGGAATCATTTCAACTACCATCTGTGTTAAACGATACCGTTCGGTTATTTATAGGCTTTTTGCCTCGTGTCAATTGTTACCACTGGACTTCCGCGACCAGCATAGCTTCTGATAGACCGTACGAGCGAATATCCGCGACTTTAAGCGCGAGAGGAGGTCAATTGTTGCTCTGAGACCGGTACCGTTCCGGTTCTCGTCGCAGTAACTGACCCACTGCTGGATTGTAAAATCGGACGGTAACGAAACGTCCACTCGACATACGTACACATCGAAATATTTATATAATTACTCTCATGGGAAACAGAACATGGAGTCAACAGCAACGACGAACGCCGAATCCTCCCCGGTGCAGTCCAAACGTCTCGTGCGGTTCTGCACACGTGGGGTTTCGTTTGGCGTCCTCTCGTATCTCGTCGGATACATTCTCATTGCGTGTGTGTTCGTGGTCGGTCCCGCGAGTATCAAGGCACACTTGGATGTCAAACTCAAATGGTTCGGGTTCATCTTCTACAACGCCCAGTTCGTTCCGATTTCGGTCAGCAACCAGTCGTATAACTACATCACGCAGGCCACGAACCCTGCCGTTCCTGCCTTCGTGTATCAAGCGATTCCTATCCTCTCGCTCGCCGTTGTGAGCGCTGTGTTCACCATTCACAACCAATTGGACAGTCTGGTCGAGACGGTCGTCTACTCCGGAGCAAGCGTCGCCGTTGGCTATACAGTGCTCTCTATCATCGGCTCATTTCTGTTCACTGTCACCTCACGTGGGATTACGGCACAACCAAATCTGATGAAAGCAGCGGCCATCGGCGCCGCGTACCCCATCGTCATTGCGACAGTCGTTACGTTTGTCGTCGCGTTTATCCGCCGATAAGCCGATTTTTCTCCGCCTACCCACTCCTCGTTTCTTCCACGAACTGGACGATGGCTTCCGCTCCTTGAAAGCCGTCGGCCATCCGCCCGACGAGTTCCCCGTTCTCGAATAGGAGGAGAGTCGGCACGCTCCGGATATTGTACCGTTCGACCAGTGAGAGGTCGTCACCGGGGTTGACCATCGCAACCGTCGCGTCCGTTGCGCGGGCGACGTTGCCAACGACGGGTTCGATAGCTTGACAGAGTGCACAACCGCTCGTGTAGCAATCGACCAGCACGAGGTTGTGGTTCGAAATCGTTCGGTCGAGTTCGTTGCCGTCCTCGACTCGCAGGGGCTTCGTGAATTCGTCGCTCACGGTTGGGCTACGAACTCCCCGAACTTGGAGCGTTCGTTTGAGCGTTTCGAATAATCTTCAGATGCTCCGCTCGACTTCCGAACGGCGCTTTCCCTTCGTCTCGCTCGTGTTCTCGTTCGTGAACCACTGGTTCGACCATTCGACACGACTTTGTGGTCGGACACCGCTCTTTCGAGCGATGACTGGCTCGGAAACAAACCCGGAAACCGATTCCGAAATCGGCTCCGAAACAGACGTAGAACGCGCCGTCCGTGCGTTTCTCCGTTCAGAACACGAGGAGACGATTTCGTCGGTTTTGCGCTGTGTGAGACGGTCGCCGACGAATGGGGTGGCGATTCGACAACCGACCGGGAAGCCGTCGTCGGACCGCTTTCACGGGAACTGCGGGAATCCGGGTTGCTGGCGCGCTTTCCCACCGTGCTCGCAGGTGCGGTGAACGCCGCCGGGTTTTCGCTCCGTTCCTCGCCGGTCCCCGCGCCGCCGTATGTGGCCGTGACCAGCCGCGGGCCAGTCCTTCGAGCGACGGTATCCGGCGGCCGCCTCGTCATCTCGTTTCGCCTCTTCGATGTCGTTCGTGATGGGGAAGTTCGGTACGTTCGTGGGCCATGGAACTTCTACGAGGAACTCCGAGACCACATCGAACTTGTCACGGTCGAACTGCGATAGGGAGGGGAGGTTCGCTTTCCCCGAACCGTTACGGTTCCGCGCAATGTGTTCGGTATATGGCTCGGCAACTCGCGCCCTGCGTGTGGTTACTCGAACTCGGGGTTCCCGTCGTCGGAGCCAACGCCTTTCTCGTGGACGACGGCGCAGTGACGCTCGTGGATGCCGGACTGCCGTGGCTTGGCCTGCGCCGCGAACTCCATGACGCCGGATTTCGGGTGGGCGATATCGACCGCGTACTCATCACCCATTACGATATCGACCATGTCGGCGGTCTCCATGACCTCCCCGACCTCGACGCGCCGGTGTTCGTCGGCCAGCACGATGCCGACCTCCTCACCGGCACGTACGACCCGCCGCTGTTCCATCATAAAGGCGCGTTCCACCGCCTCGCGCGACGACTCGTCTCGATTCCTTCTCGACTCGAACTGCGTCCCGTGGACGACGGAGCGCGCGTCGGCGAGTTCACGGCCTACCACACCCCCGGCCACAATCCGGGGCACACGGCCTACGTGCACGACGAACTGGGCGTCGGTTTCCTCGGCGACCTCGTCTGGGAACGCGGTGGAGCGCTGACGCCGCCGGAATGGTGGGATTCTTACGACACCCGCGAAATCAAAGACAGCATTCGGCGGTTTGCGGGTGCGGTTCCGTCGCTTGAACTCCTCTGCATGGGACATGGGAAGCCAATTCTTCGAAACGGCTCAGGTGCGCTTTCGCAACTCGTCCGGCGACTATGAAAGCATGAAACGATGGTTTCGGTGCGGTACGCCCGGTTTCGAAAATCGACCTCAAACCTCGTCTCAGACGCCCAGTTCGTCGGCAACGTCGTGAATCGAGTCCACGGTCAAATCCGGTTCGCCGTCGAACGGCTCCCACGGTGCGTCCTTTCGATTTAGCCAGATACCTTGCAGTCCGGCGTGTCGTGCACCCACCACGTCGAACCAGCCTGCGGTGACGTGCACGAGTTCCTCGACCGGCGTCCCGATGCGGTCGGCGGCGTGGTGGTACAGTTCCGCGTCGGGTTTGAACGTCTGGACCTCGTCGGCGCTGATGGTGTCTTCCAGCAGGTCGCCGATGTCGGCGTGTTCGACCATCGAATCGAGCATTTCGGGGTTGCCGTTGGAGACGACGTAGCAGCCGTAGCCGCCATCTCGCAGTCGCTTGATGCCGTCGCGCACGTCGTCGAACACGTCGAGTTCGTGGTAGACGGCCAGAATCTTGTCGCGCTCGTCGTCGCCAATCTCGGCGTCGTGCGCCGACAGGGCGTATTCGAGTGCGTCGCGGTTCATCTCGTAGAACGGCTGGTAGGCGTCGATTTCGTTGGCGACGAACGTGTATTCGAGCGACCGAGCGCGCCACAGTTTCGAAATCGGTTCGGGGTCGGAGACGCGCTCAGCGAGTGCTTTTTCGGCCGCGTCCACGTCCACCAGCGTGCTGTACGAATCGAACGTCACGGTCGAAACCGCATCGGGGTCGAAGGCCATCCTTCGATTGATTGGTCCGCAGGTGAGTTAATCCCAGGGGCCGGGTCGAGGAAACGACTATTTGCTTTCCCGACGTACCACTGGCATGGCCGAATCGAACGACCGCGATTCGCTTTTTCGACTGCTCGTCGGGGTAGCCGTCGTTCTCCTGTTGTTCCCCTTGGTGATGATGGCGTTCGCGTTTCCGATGATGGGCGGGTGGATGATGGATGGTCGCTATGCCGGATACGCTATGCCGTTGTGGGTGTGGCTCATTATGTTGATTCCGCTCGTCCTTCTGCTCGCGCTGGGCTACCTCGTGTACCGCTCCCTGCATCGCGGTGCTTTCGGGCGCGACCCCGCACTCATGGAACTGCGGACGGCGTACGCTCGCGGTGATATCTCCGAAGAGGAGTTCGAGCAACGACGGCGACGACTCCGCGAAGAAAGCTAAGTACTTCCTCAGTCGGCGGCCTGCGCGCCGTCGTCGCGCATCTTCTTCGGGTTCATCATGCCCTCCTTGACCCCGAACCGGACGAGCGCGGTGTTCACCGGGTAGGCGAACAGGAATCCGACCGAGAGCGAGAAGACCAGCGACCCCCAGAACAAGGGTTCACCGAACTTCGCACTCCCGGCGAGCAACAGGTCGGTGCCGACCGCGGCGATTTCCATGACAGTAATCGAGGGCGTCTCGCTGTAGAAGGCGTCGGTGAACGCCGTCCAGAAGCTTTCACCCTCCTGCATCAGCGGTCCTATCGTCAACCCGTAGCCGAAGGTGTACGCGAGTGTGAACGTGCCGACCGTCTGTACGAGCGTGTTTCCGATGGAAAGTGCGCCCGCTATCGCCAGCATCCCGACGACCTCACCCGCGCCGCATCCGGAATAACAGTGGGACGTGGAGCGAAAGCCCCGACGCCACAGGGAGTCGTGGGATATCTGGGATCGCCCCGAGAACCAGTAGACGGCAAGCCCGAACGGTCCCGAGTACGCCACGACGAGCGTCCAGACGAACTTCATCATCGACGGAAGCGGTTGGTTTCGCTTCCGGATGTCCCACCAGAGGACGCCGACGCAGACGAGGATGAGAAGCCCCCAGATGGCGAGCAACGTCGGATTCGATAGTATCGGCTTCAATACCGTTCGTGCTGGCTTGAGCGCGCTCGTGATTCCGTTGGCGATGGGTATGAGTTGCATGTCGTGGTCACCTCGGTTTTACGGCGTCGCTGTTCGGGAATACGGTATCCCCGTTTTATATCCTTCCGGCTAACCGAATTAAAAAATCGGATGGTGAATCCGGTGATGATATCCTCGAACGAATTTCTACCGTTGGATTTGCAAATCTGAACGGCGTCGAGTCGAACTTCAAAAACCCGTCTCCGACGGTTATTCGTGACCGGAGACGCGGAGCGGTTCGTACGGCTCTTCGAGATACGCCATGTCGCCCGACGAGAGGTCCACATCGAGCGCCTCGACGGCCTCTTCGAGGTGTTCGACGCTCGTCGTTCCGACGATTGGCGCGTCCACTGCATCCTTGTGGAACAGCCACGACAGTCCAATTTGTGCCATCGTGACGCCCTTCTCGGCGGCCAGTTCCTGCACTCGCTCGTTGATTTCCTCGCCGCCGCCCTCGGCGTAGGGGTGTTCCTGCGCGTAGTCGTCGGTTTTTCCCCGCGTCGTGTCCCTGAACTCCTCGTGTGGTCGGGTGAGGAAGCCGCGGGCGAGCGGACTCCACGGGATGACGCCCATCCCCTCCTTCTCACAGAGCGGGAGCATCTCGCGTTCCTCTTCGCGGTATGCGAGGTTGTAGTGGTTCTGCATCGTGACGAAACGGTCGAGACCGATTCGCTCGCTGGTGTACAGCGCCTCGGCGAGTTGGTGTGCCCACATCGAACTCGCGCCGAGGTACCGAACCTTCTCGCGTCGAACCGCGTCGTCCAACGCCCGCATTGTGGTCTCGATTGCCGTATTGGGGTCCCTGCGATGAATCTGGTACAGGTCGATGGTGTCCATCCCCAGTCGCTCGCGGGAGTTGTCGAGTTCCTGCTCGATTGCCTTCCGCGACAGGCCACCGGAGTTGGGGTTGTCCTCGTTCATCTGGAAGAAGCCCTTCGTCGCAACGACCATCTCGTCGCGTCGGCCTTCCAAGGCGTTCCCGAGGATTCGCTCGCTCTCGCCCTTCGAATACATGTTCGCTGTGTCAAAGAAGTTGATACCCAACTCGATGGCCCGCTCGATGATGGGCATGCTCTCGTCTTCATCCAACACCCACTCGCGCCAGTCGCTTGTCCCAAAGCTCATACAGCCAAGACAGATACGACTGACTTCCATCCCCGTATCGCCGAGCGTCGTATACTCCATGCAGGGAGGGTCATCTCGTGCGTGCAAAAACCTACGGGCAACGGTGAATCACTCGCCAACCACGCCGTTTTTATCGCGATGAACACCGCAGCGGAGAACCGATAATGCCGTCGATTCCGATAATACTAATTATTTGGAAACGAATACGATAGTTGACAGAGACGTTGAGACAATGATGGACGACATCCGTGTATTATTTATTGACCCACTCTCCGACGCGGGTGTTTCGCCGACTACCCTCTCGGATGCGGTCACCGACCTCACCGTCGTGGAAGCCGCTGCGATGGACGACGCGCTCGATATCCTTTCCGAGACGCGTATCGACTGTGTTGTGAGCGGCTATTCACTGCCGAACACGGACGGTGTCGAGTTGGTCCACATCGTTCGAGAAACGCGCCCTAATATTCCGTTTATCCTCTGTACCGAATCCGGAAGCGAGCACGCTGCCAGCAGAGCGATTTCCGCTGGCGTGAGCGACTATTACCGTGCGCGTGATATCGACGCGGAAACGTTGGCAAAACGAATCGAGCAGACGATACGACCGTCGAGTTCGAACGAAACTGATCGGCGGTTCGACCACTACCAGTCAATCGTCCAAGCGATGGGCGACGGCGTGTACACGCTCGACACCAACGGTCGAATGACTGCCGTCAACGACACGCTGGTGGAAATGTCGGGCTACGCTCGGGAAGAACTCGTTGGTGAACATGTCTCGGTTCTACTGAAAGACGAGGATGTCGAGCGGGGAAGTCGGGTCATCAAGACCTTACTTGCTGACGACGAGGACGTGGGGCAGTTACAAGCACTGCTTCATACGGTGGATGGGGCGACTATCCCGTGCGAGGCTCGAATCGGGTTGCTAACACACAACGACGTGTTTCGTGGGACGGTCGGCGTGTTTCGAAGCATCGAGGAACACGAGCACGTCAAACGGGCGCTCCGGGAGGGAAAACAGCGGATCGAGGAACTGCATGAAGTCGCCTCCCAGATGGAGGCCTGTCAGACGGCGGATGCACTCTGTGATTTGACTGTCGATGCCGCAGAAAGCATCCTTCAGTTCGACATCTGTGGTATCGACCTCATTGACGATGAGTACTTCGTCCCGGCGGCGATTTCGACCGGAATGACGAACGACGGCTACACCAAACTCCGGACTGACCAGGGCGTCGCTGGGAAAACGCACCAAAACCACGAGACGTACGTTATCGAAGACGTCCGGGACGAACCGGATGCCGCCCCCGCGCAGGCCGAATATCGGTCGCTTCTCAGCGTTCCGGTCGGCGATGTCGGCGTTTTTCAGGCTGGGTCACGCGATGTCGCCGCATTCGACCATGACGACGCCGAACTGGCCGAATTGCTGGTTTCACACACTGCAGAAACACTTCGACGCATCCGGTCGCAGTCTGCCCTCCGCGAAAGCGAGGGGAAATATCGGACGCTGGTCGAACAGAGCCACGACGCGATTTACATCTATCACGACGATACGTTCGAGTTCGTCAACAAGCGCGTGTGTGAACTCACTGGCTACACCCGTGACGAACTTCTCGGCATGAATATTTGGGATTTGATATATCCGAGTGACCGAGAGACAGTCGAGCGTATCGCTAGCGGTCGAACTCAAGACGGCCGCTCGCCACACTACGAGGCCCGCGTCATCACCAAGGGCGGTGATATCCTCCATATCGAGTTCAGCGTGCGCGTTATTACCTACGAAGGCCGGTCGGCAAACCTCGGGTCCGCACGCGACGTGACGGACCGAAAGAAGCGAAAACAGGAACTCAAGCGACAGAACGAGCGGTTGGAGGAGTTCGCAAGCGTCATCTCACACGACCTGCGGAACCCGCTCAACGTCGCGCAGGGAAACCTCGAACTCGCCAGAGAGCGGGGTGACGAGCACCATTTCGAGAAAACCAAAAGCTCCCTCCAGCGGATGGAGAGTCTCATCGCCGATTTGTTGACGCTGGCACGACAGGGCCAGGTCGTCAGCGACACCGAGTCGGTCGAACTCGAAACCGTCGTCCAACAAGCGTGGGCGAACGTCGAAACACGGGACAAAACGCTCGTCGTGGCCGATCTCGATACCATCAACGCGGACCACGGGCGACTGCAAGAACTGTTCGAAAACCTGTTTCGAAACGCCGTCGACCATGCTGGGGACGGCACGACGGTTCGTGTCGGGGAACTCGCGGACGGCTTTTTCATCGAAGACGATGGTCCCGGCATTCCGCCGGAGGAGCGCGACGCCGTCTTCGAACACGGACACACGACGGCAAAAGGTGGATCCGGATTAGGTCTCTCCATCGTGAAGGGTATCGCAAACGCACACGGCTGGTCGATTTGTGTCCGTGACGGGACCGACGGCGGGGCTTGTTTTCAGATTCAACAGTCGTAATGCGGTGTGATATCCTTTGAATATTGGATTAAACAAAATAGTAGGAGAATTTAAACCTCATTAGAACCCGATTATGGATACAAATTCACTCGGTAGACGACGGTTCCTCACCGCAGCGGTAACGTCTCTCAGTCGTCTTTGCAGGCTGTTCCAGCGAGACGGACGGGAAATCGAGTCCCTCAAAGGACGGGTCTGGGACGACCACGATATCGACTCCTAAATCCACCGAAAGCCGTCAACTGTCGGCGCTGGGAGCGGACTCGACTGCAATCCAGTACTCGGTTCCGGGTCGTTGTAGCCGCGCGGTGCCACGTCATTTGGCCCGTTCGGATAGAACAGCGATGCCACCAACTGAATCTGCCCCCGACCGACACCGAGTTCGAACTGTCCGCCGCCGTACAGTTGAATTCCGTGTTCGTCACAGTACTCCAGCGTGTCGAACAGCGATTCGACGCTCCCGAACCGCGACGGTTTGATGTTCAACCACTGCGGTTCGAACGGACGCGATTCGATACTCTCGACCCCTGTAATCGGCGCATCCCACGAAAGCCGCTCGCCCACGGAATCGAGCACGTCGGCAGTCTCGTCGGTGTACGCGGGGTCCTCGATAACCACGTCCGGAAGCCCATCCGCAACGCGTCGGTAGAGGTCGGCATCCGGCGATTGGTTCACCTCCGCCTCCTTGTACTGAGCTTTCATATCCACGATTCGAACCTGCCCGGTCGAAGCCAGTTCGGCGACGAGGTCGTCGTCCCACTCCGGCGTGGCGTCGAGTTTGAACCCCAACTCGGAATCGATGTCGAGCCAATGCTGCACGCGTTCGGCGCTCGGTGGCTCGCCCAATCGCGTGCTCACGACGAACTGCACTGGCTCCGGCGTACGGGTGAGCACGCTTGCGAGGTCGGTGTCCGCCTGCCGGAGCGCAAGGTCGAGCGCCGCGCTCTCGAACGCCCACTGACGATAGTGCCGGAAATCCGCGCGTGACGGACCAACCGGAAATAACTCCATCTCCGAAATCGTCGTCGAGAACTCATCGAACGTGTACGACCCCGTCAGGTCGAACGCCGCGTCGGCCAGTCCGTGCTGGTCGTCGGCGTCGTAGGTTACGTCCTCTCCTTTCCCCGTCTCACCATCTCCACTGAGGTGAATCTCCGTCGCAACGCGCGTAAACTCGCTCGATGTTTCGCGTTCGTGCGGTTCGAACGAACAGGCATCGATTTCCAGCGGAAGATCGGCAACCTCGTCGTAGAGTGTCATCTAGTCTTCGTTCAACGCCGAACGAGTCAATTCTTTTTATCAATACGATTACGATTGGATTCTGTCTGCCGACTTTTGACGAGTAGCTCTGCCTACTCAGAAGCCCTTGACCATCTCTACAGACCGCACCTGCTGACCGTAACTACGTAGCAGCGAGGCTTATGCCGCTTCGAAGCCTATAGACTTCAAAGGTGATTCGGAAATTCGTCGTCCGTTCCTATCCGTCCTCCGCCCGACACGCCCGTCGAAACAGCGCGGTCAAAACTGACAGGAGAGAAAACGATGGTCCTCGCCGAAATTCATATCAGTCACCCCGACCTCTCGTTGGCGCACACGATACGCGAACGTCCCGATGTACTCATCCGCCGGGAGTTCCAGCCCGTTCGAATCGGTACCAAGCTACTGCTGTTTTTCTCCGTCGAAGGGGACGATTTGAGCGACTTCGACAGCACGCTTGACGCGGACCCAACCGTCACGAATCCTCGTCTCGTCGCGGATTACGGAACACAGCGAATCTACCGGGTTCGTGTCTCGGACTCCGCGAAACCCATCACGCCGATGCTCGCGGAGTTAGGTATCCAAATCCTCAACATCCGGAACGACACCGATGGCTGGGAGCTACAACTCCAACTACCTGGCAACGACGCGCTGGTCGCGTTTCGATCCTACTGCCGCGACGAAGGCGTCTCGTTCCGCATCGGAACGCTCTACGTCGAAACCGACGGCGGCGGGCAGACGAACTCCGGACTGACCGACCGTCAGCACGGCGCCCTGAAGATGGCCTACGAACGGGGGTACTTCGACGACCCACGCGGGGTGACCCTCCAAGAACTTGCCGCCAGCACTGGTATTTCCTCGACGGCCTTGGGTCGAAGATTGCGCCGCGCGATGAAACGGCTTGTCGAGAAACTGCTCGGTTTGTAGTTCGAGGAATTGCTTGGCCCATGTCGCGTGTTGGCTCCTCGCAAGTTCTACCCCATCTTAAAGACGCAGATAGTGAACGGTTCAACTGACGCATGGTGAGCGCTTCCTGTCGAGTATGGAACGAAACCTGGCTCCCGGACACACCGACGACCGCCCTGAAGGTACCAACACCTCACAGCGGATTGACACTCCAGGACGCGCTGGTGATTCACAACAAACTGACGACGAATCCCACGATGAGGACGGACAGCACGACCGGCTCGTGTTCGATTGTGCGGATTACAGTTCGGTCGGCGAAGCGGTCGTAGACGCTCTTGCGACCGTGACAACGCTCGACCCGCTCGAAATGGATCCGTTGTACTTCCATATCGATTTGGATGCACTGGAACGGATCCTCGGCCCGAAGCTGAACGGTCAGCGCCGCGGCGGGCGCGTCACGGTCGAATTTCAGGTCGCTCACTACGACATCGTGGTGAACAGTGACGGTCTGGTTTCCGTGTCCGACCGCGTGGAGTGAATCAACTGGAACCGAGTGGACAACTAATGACCAACAGCCCGGACATCGACGTGGATTCCATCGACCGATTCACCGCGCTCTTGGAGGCAACAATAGCTGCTGCCTACCGAAACGACATCAACATCGAAGGTGGATGGCTGATAGAATCCCCGCCGTCGTCTGACCTCCCGAATTGGGACATCGAAATCTGGCGAACCGAAGCCCCCGACGGTTCGAACTGAGACCGATTTCCGTCGACCTCCCGGGGGTTCCAGGGGTATTGAGGGTCGACGGAAACAGTGAAATGAGAACAGTCGCTGAGTGCCCCCGAATTGTCCGAGTTACAGACGAACCCTTGTGGGGTTGAAGCGGCCAATTGACGAGGTTACAGACGAGCCTTTTTGAGGGGAAAACACGTATTTCGCTAGCAGCGTGGCTAGCGCTTGATTCGGCCACAAACGACCCTTTTCCGGCTTAATGCTATCGTTGAATCGTTGTTCATCTATTCAATTATCCGATTCTAAACCACCCTTCGTGAAAGCGAAGCCATATCAGAAATACCGAATCGGAGCAGCCGCGCTGGATAGTTTCCAGAACATGTAGGGGGCGTCAACGTACGCAGCAAGAACTGGTTGGTACAACGAAACGTCCACAAACGTTCATAATAGTTAATGCGCGTTACGTTGATTCTAATATGGTCTATGGTAGCAATCGACATCGAAACGGACGACGGGCAGAAAGAAGCGTTACATCGGATGCTAACAATACGGGCATTCGATACGAAGGCGGGCGAACTGTTTGGTGATGGGGAAATCCCAGGGTTCGTTCACCTGTACATCGGCGAGGAGGCGGTTGGCGTCGGTGCGTGTGCCGCGCTGGAGGAAGACGATTACATCACGAGTACGCATCGTGGGCACGGCCACTGCATCGCCAAGGGACTCGACTTGGAGCAGATGATGGCCGAACTGTACGGCAAAGCGAACGGCTACTGCAACGGCAAAGGCGGGTCGATGCACATCGCGGACGTTGACGCTGGCATGCTGGGTGCCAACGGCATCGTCGGTGCCGGACCTCCGCTCGCCACCGGTGCCGCGCTCACGTCGCAAATCAAGGACGAGGATACGGTGTCGCTGGCGTTCTTCGGCGACGGTGCCGTCGCACAGGGACAGATTCACGAGGGTATCAACCTCGCAGCGACGTGGAACCTCCCGGCAATTTTCCTCGTAGAGAACAACCAGTTCGGCGAGGGAACGCCGGTCGAAAAACAGCACAACCTACAGAACCTGAGTGAAACCGCGGAAGCGTACAACATCCCCGGATTCACCGTCGATGGAATGGACGTGACTGCAGTCTACGAAGCCGTGCGCGAGGCCCGAAAACGGGCGATGAACCGCGAAGGACCGACGTTTATCGAGGCGAACACCTACCGCTATCGTGGCCATTTCGAAGGTGACCAGCAACCGTACCGAACTGACGATGACATCGATCACTGGAAGGAAAACGACGCCATCGAATCCTTCAGGGAGCGACTCATCGACGCCGGAACCATCACCGAAGCGGAGTTCGACGAGATGGAATCGGACATCAATGAGCGAATCGAGGCGGCGGCGACGGCGGCGAAAGAAGCGGAGTATCCCGACCCAACCGAGGCGTACGACGACATGTTCAACACCACTGTTCCGGAAATCGAAAGCTTTGCAAAGCAGATGCGGACGGATGGCGGTGAGGACCGATGAGTACCGAAAGTGCGCCGTCCTCCGGACCGTCGGGGACGGAGGAGATGACGGTCAGGGAAGCGATTCGACTGGCAATGCGAGAGGAATTGGAGGACGACGATGACGTGTTCCTCATCGGCGAGGATGTCGGCGAGTTCGGCGGCGTCTTCGAAGTGACCAGCGGTCTCGTGGACGAGTTTGGTGAAGACCGGGTTCGGGATACGCCGATAAGCGAGGCCGGGTTCGTGGGTGCCGCTGTCGGTGCCGCGGCAACGGGGTCACGACCCGTCGTGGAAGTCATGTTCGCGGACTTCATGGGCGTCTGCTCGGAGCAGATAATCAACCAGATGGCGAAAAACCGCTACATGTTCGGCGGCAAAACGGAGATGCCAGTGACGGTCCGAACGACGGAGGGTGGCGGAATGGGTGCCGCCAGCCAACACTCGGGGACGCTCCACACATGGTTTGCACACTTCCCGGGCGTCATTGCCGTCGCACCGGGAACGCCGCGGGCCGCGAAAGGGCTGTTGAAGTCCGCAATCCGCTCCGACGACCCGGTGTTCGTGTTCGAGAACAAGTCGATGTACGAGCAGACGGGCGAGGTGCCGCTCGATTCGGAGTTTACCATTCCGCTCGGAACGGCGAGCGTTGAACGCGAGGGTGACGACGTGACGGTCGTCGCAACACAGCGACTCGTCGGGGAATCGCTCGAACTCGCGGAGGAGTTGGCGGGCGAGACTAGCGTCGAAGTCATCGACTTGCGGTCGCTCTACCCGCTCGACACCGACACGCTCGTCGAGAGCGTCGAGAAGACGGGTCGGTTGGTCATCGCCGACGAGAGTCCGCTCTCGTACGGCACCCACGCCGAGGTCGGCATGCGCGTCATGGAGAATGCGTTCTTCAGCCTTGACGCGCCGATTCAGCGCGTCGGCGTCGCTGACGTTCATATTCCCTTCAGTCCGGTGCTGGAGGAGGAAGTGCTCCCGGACGCCGACGGTGTGAAGGCGGCCATCGACCGCATCGTCTAGTGTCCTCGACAGTCGGCCTCATCGTCAACCCCGTCGCCGGACGCGATATCCGGCGACTGACGGGTGGGGCAAGCGTCAGTAGCAACTACGCGAAACGCCGCACGGCCCACTGCGTCCTCGAAGGACTCCGGATAGCGGACGATTCCGAGGTTTTAATCATGCCGGACAACGTCGGACTCGCGGACAGAATCGTCGCCGACGCGCCCGAGGACCTCACCATCGACGTGCTGGACATGCCAGTCATGGATTCGGGGCGGGACACGCGGACCGCCGCCGAACGGTTTTCGACTGCGGCCGATTCCGTAGTCGTTCTCGGCGGTGACGGTACCAATCGGGACGTTGCGGCCGGAATCGGTGACGTGCCGGTGGTGAGCATCTCGACTGGAACGAACAATGTGGTTCCCGAGGCTGTCGATGGAACCATTGCCGGTATTGCCGCGGGATTCGTCGCGACTGGTGCGGTCCCGGTTTCCGACACGACGATTCGTCACGGTACCGTCGAAGCGGTCGTTGATGACGGAACCGAAAAACGGCGACTTCGTGGATTGGCGACGCTCGGTGTTCTCGACCAGCAGTTCGTCGGCACCAGAGCGATTCTCGACCCGCAAGACGTTCTCGGCGGCGTCGTCTCGCGGGCCTCTCCGGCGGAAATCGGTCTCTCGGCTATCGCCGGGGTCTTCGAAACACACCGACCGGACGAACCCGGTGGCATCGGATTCCGACTCGGGGACGGAAGCGAGTCGTCGCGGGATGATGAATCATCCCAAGAAGTTCGTGCGGTCACCGTTCCGGGAGTCGTTTCGAGCGTTTCCGTCTCGGAGTACTGCCGCTTGGACGACGGGGAGGCGTTCGCGTTCGACGTGTCGAGCGGCGTCGTCAGCGCTGACGGCGAACGCGAACTCGAAGTCCGGGACGCGTCGGTTCGGCTTCGTCCGGTAAGCGACGGCCCGCGACTCGTTCGAATCGAGAGGGTGGTAGAACGGGCTGGAGCCGAGGGATACTTTCGTGCCGACTGACGGTCCCTCATTTTTCGCCCGTCGCGATGACGAGCGGCCACGGGTTTTCGACGTGTTCGACTAGCGTTCCGAGGAACCGCGCAGCATCCGCGCCATCGACGATTCGGTGGTCGAACGAGAACGAAAACGAAATCTGCTTTCGAACGGCGACTCCGTCGTCGTCTGTCGGAACCACTTCGCGTCGGATCGCATTGACGCCGAGGATTGCGACCTGTGGCGGGTTGATGACGGGGTCGAACCGCTCGACACCGAGGACTCCGAGATTTGAGACGGTTATCGTCCCACCTGAAAGGTCGTCCATCGTGAACTCCTCTGCAAGTGCGCGCTCGGTGACTTCTCGTCGTTTTTCCGCGAGGTCAGAGAGCGACATCGATCCAACGTCGCGGATGACGGGGGCGATAAGTCCGGCGTCGATATCGACGGCAACACAGATGTTGTGTGTCTCGTGGAGTCGGTGGACATCGTCCTCGAACGTCGCGTTGAATTCGGGGTGGGCATCGAGCGTGGCCGACAGCGCTGTCAACAGGATATCCGTCACGGACACGTCCGCCGTGAGGGCTTCGTCGGCGGCCGACGCCGCAGCGAGCAACTCCTCGGCGTCAGCGGTGCGGTGTTCGGTGACGTGGACTGCCGAGTTGGCGCTCTCCCCGAGTCTGTCGGCGATGGTTCGGCGCATCCCCGAAAGCGGTCGGTCTTCTCGTCGCGTTCCGGGAATCGACTTCGAATCGTCAGCCATTTCGCTCGAATCTGTGCTCGATTCGACATCCGCCGCCCGTCGAACGTCGGTTTCAGTGAGACGGCCATCACCTGTGGTTTCGACCGACTCGATGTCTACGTCCAACTCTCGAGCGAGACGGCGAGCGCTCGGTGTGGCGAACACGCGTTCGGCAGGCACGTCGGGTTCGGTCGGCTCCGGCGGGGTGGATTCGGTCGACGCAGCAACTGCTTCCACGTCCGCCTCCGTTACGGCCCCCTGCGGTCCGGTTCCGTCGGCGTCGTGAAGCGCAACGTCCAACTCCTCTGCCCGCCGTTTCGCCCGTGGTGTTGCCTTGACGGGTTCGTCTGCGTCGGTAGTTTCGTCCTCGGTCGCTTCCGTCTCTGCTGCCGTCTCTGCTGCCGTCTCGACATCCGCTTCGTTCACGGCTCCCTGTGGTCCGGTGCCGTCGATAGCCGAGAGGTCAACATCGAGTTCCTCGGCCCGCCGCTTCGCCCGCGGCGTCGCTTTGACGCTGGTCGTCGGTGCGGACTGCTGGACACTCGACCCTTGACCGCCATCTTGGGCAGTGCCTGCGGCTTCTGTTTCGGACGACGACTCGGTCTCTGCTGCGGTCAATTCGCCCCCTCCTTTGACTTCCGCGACTAATTCATCGATGTCCGCGCCCGGTCCAGCGACGATGCCGAGCGGTGCCCCCGGGTTCGTCACGTCACCTTCCTCGGCGAACGTTCGTCTCAGGACACCATCTTCCCGTGCGTCGATTTCCGCCGTCGTCTTTTCCGATTCGATTTCGGCGATGACGGCACCCGCTTCGACCGTGTCCCCGACGGAAACAGTCCACGCGTTGAGCGTTCCCGTGTTCATCTCCAGCCCCAATTTGGGCATTTTGACAAGATATCCCATGATATATACTCACATGGTCTATCATAATAAATGTCCGCTGCCATCCTCGAACGATGAAGTCATCTTCTTTCCGCTTCCCTTCCGTGACTACCGATGGACTGTCGATGGTTCGACGCTTTTCGCTCGTGCTTTACCGTTTTTCACTGCTGTCGCCGTCATACAATCCAAACAGCCGAACACTTCGTCATCGTTGTTCCCGAAGACGCGTGCGAACTCGGGTGTTACGAACGAACCACAGTTTTGGCAGCGGTGGTCGCTGTACCCCTCTCGTGACGGTCGTCGTGTTGTGTTCATCGTAAAATCAAACGTCGTTCATGCGCTGGCGCGACTCGGTCCCACAATTGACACATTCAGTGATGCGGTAGGGTTCACGCGAGAACTCGGCGTTCGTCTCTTCGTCGCTTTCCGTGATGATTTTCACGAACACGCGATGGGTCGTTTTCCCGTCGCAGTTCTCACACTGTTCGACTATTTCTTGGGTACTCGATTGTGTCGTTGACATCGTACTCAGGGTAGCGGTTGTTCTCGTCCCGATGCTTGCTTCTGCGTGTGCTTTGTATTCACTACCAGTATCTCACGATGGGTTGGTCTACCCCTTGCCAACGCAAGGTTTTCTTTGGTCGTCTGTCCAGTGGATGGTAACAGTGGTTGGACCCCGTGAAATTGAGTTAGCAGACCGTTCTGAAGCGTCGCGACCTCTTGAGTGAGTCGTTCGAATATCCCAGTTCGGTCTCGCTTTTCCAAACCGCATCGAGAATCGAAACAGGACAATGGGATAGAGTGGTTGCATATTCCAGTAGAATCTTTTCACGGCTCGCAGGTCAACGGAAACGTATGGTCTCTGAATCCAACGAGAAGGTGTACTCGTGTGAGTACTGCGATGAGGAGTTCGAGGGAAAAGAGAGGTTGCACGAACACATGGAGGATGTACACGACGGGACGCCCGACGAGAAGAGCGAGGAGTCAGTAGTGGCCGACACGGATTCGAGCGGGTCTACTGGGTCGATCACAGTGGAGAACAACGAGTCACCATCGGCCGCGGAGCCAGCCGAGGCGGCAGGGCCGTCCGAAAACGAAGACGAGGTTGGACCCGATTCAACCGAGTAACGACAACAGACGACGAATGATGGATGACGCAACGTACGGACTCTCTGGTTTTGCCGTCCGGAAAAACGGGACCCTGAACCGCTACTGCTGACTGCGTCGCATGTCCCACAGGTCGGAGAAGGTTATCACTTCGATTCCTTTCGTGTTGTCGATGTGGGTGAGGAGTTCCTTATAATCTCCCTTGCTCATCGTGTTGTGGGAGTTGAAGTTGTGGAAGTTAAGGATGGTACACTGGCGGTACTTGGCTGCGAGTGTCACCGCGCGCTTGGAGATGTTGATGCGGCTTCCAATGGTCCGGGGGAGCAAGAGTGGGTCGAACCCGTAGACACCAGTCGTATTGGCGCTGCCCGACTGGTTCATGCCGCCCATGTAGAAGTATTTGCTGATGACTTTGAGCGCAGTCTTGTCGAAGTTGTTCCCCGGATAGACGATGAAGTCGGCTCCTTTGAAGCCGTTATCTATCATCCACTGTTTGTTCCGCCGCAGAATATACTCCAATCGTTTCGGAGTGATTTCGGAGAACGGGTCGGCAGAACTGCCGTGGACCACGACTTCGTCGCCTTTGTCCTGTCGCTCCTGCAACTCTTCGATGGACATGAAGTACGAGGAACCGGCATCCTTCGGTTCCACGGGCATCGTGATGACCGCAGGGAAATCGTGTTTGTCGTTCAGCGGCGCGGCTTGGTCGTAGTAGTTCTGGTCGCCATCGTCCCAACTGAGAATGACGTATCCCTTATCCGGTTTCGGGTGAAGCCGCATGTCATCGACGTGGGCTTGGGCGCCATCCGAACTGCCACTGCCGAGTTCGAGCCGCATACGGACGATATTGCTGAGGTCGGGCGGCGTATCGCTGGCTTTGAACACGCCCGGACAGGTTCGGAACCATCCGACATCCGGCGGTCGGTACGTCACGTCGCGGAGTTCCAGTACGACCCAGTTGTCGTCCGGGTCGTACATGTACACCATGAAGGAAACGTCCATCGGCGTTTCACTCCGGAACGCAAAGGAGACGTCGTGTTTCGAGATGTCGAGCGGCGAATCGAGGTGCCGTTCGGCGGTAACTCCTTCCCTACTGTCGGAACTGAATTTAAGACTCTGTGTCCCGGTGAACGACATGGAACTGTCGGTGGTAACCGTGTTTCGCACTTCGGTCCACTCCGAGGTGTCTTCGAAGTCGTCGTAGCTCGTTCCGGGTTCACCGAACTTCTTTCGGCTGTTGTAGTCGGTTCGCAGTTTTAGCTTCGGCTCATCAGTAGTCGTCTGCTCGGTGGTTGTCTCTTCGGTCGTCGTACTTGTTGTCCCAGTCGTGCTCGGTGTTGTCGATTGAGTCGTAGACGAAGTGTCGGAGGTTGTCTTCGAGGAACTCTGTGAACACCCAGCCAGGATACCAGCAACGGTCGCACTGGAGAGTTGGAGGAGACGACGACGTGTTGTGGGGGAAGTATCTCTCACGTGGTCTCCAAATCGGGCTTTCTAATACATAAAAGTTGCAATCGAATCTGGCTTGGTGTTGTCTATTAAAATCGCTATTTGAGCAAACTTCCATATGTAATTTTTGGCCATCGTCAAAAATAGTAATATTTCATTCGAACTACGGATGTGACCGCAGCTACCTCGGTAAATCCTATATCTTCAATTCTTTTGATAAGTCTGTCGGAACTGAAACACATGTCCACTGCTGCCCTTCGAAAGACGATTCGTCGGTGTACCGCGTTGCTCGTCACCGTCCTCTCGATGATAGCTGTTCTGTTTTCGTCGCTCTCACAGGTCGCTTCCGACGGCAATGGGACGTTCTTCTTTGTCGCGTCCGTGTCATTCCTCGGTTCGATACTGTATCTGTGTGAAAGCGCCTTGTAGGGATTCTTCCGCCCTCGTCCTGCTCCAGACGGGCCACACAACACCGACAACGGACCGAACGACGCCGACGACAAACGTGAGCTAGTAGACGAGTAAACACGACGATTCCAGTACACTCGAATAGACTCGAATCCGGACGTGGCGTGAGTCAAACACCAGTCGATAGCCGGCCGGAAGATTCAGCAAACACGAGCGTCTGTATTGGGCAATGCGGGAGTTGCAGGTCCACGTATCAGAGGGAGAGCGGGGGGAAGTCACTGCCATCCTCGACGAGTTCGATGTCGATTACACTGTCGTGAGCGATGAGGAAGGTGCGCTCTTTTTCTTCCCGCTTCCGACGGCGATGGTGGGTCCGGTTCTCGACGAGTTTCGTGCAGCGGGGATTCAGGACAGCTTACAGGTCGTCTCGACGAAGGCGGAACTGGTTGAAACGCCGAATTTCACCGACCTCAGACAGCGGTACGCCAACTCCATTCACAAGCTCTCGAAATCCGAACTCCACGCGAAGATTCGGGAGATGCAGTGGCCCTATCAACTCTACTACCTCGGCACCCTCCTGAGCGTCATCGCGGCCGCCGCCGGGTTATTGCTCGACCAACCGGCTCTCATCATCGGCGCGATGATCATCGCGCCGCAGGTGAGTTCCGCCCTTGCCGCGCCGACCGGCGTCCTTCTGGGTGACTGGGAGTTGTTCGTGAATAGTGTGAAAGAGCAGGGGCTGGGCCTTGGGGTAGCCATCATCGCTGCCGCAGCCTTCGGTTGGTTCGTTCGCTGGGCGGGCTTTGTCCCGCCGGAGATGTCCGTCATGCACGTCGAACTCATCGGTGTTCGACTTGCGCCGAGTGCCCTCTCGACTATCGGCGCGATTATCGCTGGGGTCGTCGGCGCATTCGGGTACACGACCGAGCAGTCCACGACCATCATCGGCGTCATGATTGCGGCTGCAATCATTCCGGCGGCAGCGGTGGTCGGTCTCGCAATCGCGTGGGCAACCCCGCTCCTCGGTGTCGGCGCGCTCGTGCTCCTGTTGGTCAACATCCTCGCCATCAACATCGGCGCACTGCTCACGTTGGTCGGAATGGGGTACGAACCGAGGTGGTCGGAGTCGGATAGATCGCTCCGGAGTTCGGTCCCATCCGGCCAGCGGACGGCGGTTTACGCGACGCTTCTCGTTCTCCTGCTCGCAACGCTCGCAACCGGCGCGTTGACCGCGACGAACGTCGCGTTTAGCCGAACCGCAAACGAACAGGTGGTGACGACGCTGAACCAACCGGCGTACTCGAATCTCACCCTGTCGGGCGTTCAGACGTCCTACGGAGGGATGGGGTGGCGCTCGAAACCAGCGAACGTGACGGTGCACGTAAGCAGGAGTTCGAACAAGGGGTACAGCTATCTTCCCAACCGCTTGGAACGGCACATCGAGCGGCGAACGGGGAGGAACGTGTACGTCACTGTCGAGTTCACGGAGTCGGGGACGGCGAACGGTTCCTAACACAGTTCCGGTCGAATCCATTTGGTGGCAGATTCGTTCGAATCGGTTCCATTACACAGTCGGTTCGCTTGACTCACGCCCATCCAATCGCCCGCGATGGGTGATGAGCAAGCCGACGCCAGCACCGAGCAAGCCGACGACGGAAATGGCGAGATACATCTCCTGAATACCGACGGAGTCGAACAGACGGCCAGCGACCACCTGCCCGATTGCGCCGCCGAGGCCGAGACTCGCCCCGCTGAGAAACGTCTGGGCGCTCGACTGTATCCGATCGGCGGCGACTGCGTGAACGAGGTTCACCGTACCTAGGCTGAGCAGCGCAAAGCCAATTCCACCAAACACCTGCACGGCGAGAATGGGCAGTGGGTTGGTCGTCAACCCGTAGACGACGTTCGGAATTTCGACCAGCACACCGCCGACTACGAGCAACCATTTGTATGACAGTCCAAGTCGGGCGGCGTAGATGAACGCACCTGCTTCGACACCGGTGTTCAGCGCCCAGACGATGCCAGTCATGCTGTCCGGAGAGAGTGACCACGGGCCGATGACGAGATTTACGCGCATCGTTCGCATGAACACCGAGAGGAATGCTTCGCCGCCCATGAACGACAGGCGAAACAGAAATGCGGCCGTCACGACGACCATGAAATTCCGGTTCGTCACCAGCGCTCGCACAGCGCGTGATATCGACACATCATCAGTTCCGTCAGTCTCCTCGGACGAGTCGGCGGAACCACCCGCTGACTCGTCCGACGCCGATTCGTCCGTCTCATCCGACCTATCTGGTTTTTCCGACCCATCCGACAGGGACCACGCGACGGCCATCAGGACGACCATTCCGGCGACGTAGCTGTAAACTATCGAGATAAGTCCAGCTGCGGCGACCATGAATCCGACGCCAAGGCTTCCGAGACCGAACGCGAGCGAGCCGAAGCTCCGAATGTGTCCGAAATCGTACCCACGAGAGAGGACCATCCCGGTTGCGATGGGAATGATGGGCGCTCGAAACGCCGAGAAGAGCGCCGTTCCGATGGCGACGATTGCGAACGGGTTCGGAAGCCTCGCCCCGAACGGATAGCTTAGTAGGGCGAGCGCGGAGACGAGCGCCCCGACGACGAGAATCGCGCGTTCGATGTGCCAGTAGTCGGTGACGAGACCCCACAGCGGTTGGACCACGACCCCGGTCGCCAGCATGATAAACCCGATTTCACCCATCTCGACTCCCGACATGCCCATCCCGTCGAGGTAGACGTTCCGGAAGACGATGATGCCGGAGGCGGCGGCGAACTGCACGAAGAACAACAGCTGAAACCGTGCTTTCCGCCCGTCGAACTCGCCATCGCCGCTGAACCGCGCCAGACGGCTACTCCCCGATTGGGACTCTTCGCCCCCGCTACTCATTCAAAAACCGCCCCGGAACGTCCCAAACGCCTGCAAAAACGCCCGCCAGAACTCCTTCCAAGGCCGAAAGCGTACTCGTTGAACGCTGACACCCATTCCATCACGAAGGTACACTCCACCCGAAGGGATAAATATTGTCAATTTTTGTAACAACCGGTGTTGTACGTGACGGATTTGGAATATCTGGACACCGTTCGACTATGATATCACACCCGTCGACAACATCACGATTCGCTTTCACCCTCCACTCCATCCACCGCTTCGATGGTGATTCGGTCGGCACCGATATCTTCGACAACCGCGCCTTCGCCACCGATGGCGTAGGTGCCCTCGTCAGTTTCGAGGACGAACGACGCCCGCCCCGCGAGTTGGGCGAGCGTTATCGGACCGTTGTTTTCGCCGTTGCCAGTAAAATCGACGCCGGTGACCGTCCCCGAAAGCTCCCGTTCGCGGCCTGTGTGAACGCTGTAGCCTTCGATACTGGCGGTAATCGTGGCACCGTTGGACAACAACGGTTCGATGAATCGGATACATTCGCGGATTTCCATGAAGACGAACGGTGGTGAGTTCTCACGGTCGATGTGCATGCACGGATACACCTCCCACAGGCAGGTCAGGAAGAACCAGTGGAACACGTACGTCGTGTCCCGGTCGTCGGCGAGTACGCCGTACTCCCGTGACGAATCGACGTGTGGTGCAAAACAGAGTCGTCTTCGGTCGGTCAACAGGAAAAACGCGTTCTGGAGTTCGCGGCGGCGCGCTTCGGTGCACGTCCCCTCGAAGACCGATTCCTCGAACGGCAGTTCATCGTCCGGCGGAACGTAGAGCGAAATCTGGATGTACACACCGCGGTCGTGAGCGCTGGCGAGGAGCGACCGCAGTTCGAGGAACTGGTCCGGGGTGGCGGCGAGTTGGATGTGTCGTTCGGCGGTTTCGATGTCGGCGCGAGCACGCTCCAGCACGGTTCGAAACCGTCGGATGAGCGTAATTTCGTGGTCGTTCGCATCCGGCTCTTGCCATCGGTGATTGATTTCATCGACGGCGGTTTCGTACTGGTTGATTCGTGTCCGTAATCCGGCCAGCGCTTCGTCCGGGTCGGTTGCGCGCGCGTACAACCTATCTTGCTCGTAGGTAACGACATACCCCTCGTCCTCCAAATCCCGCAGCACGTCGTAGATTCGCGGTCCAGGCACGCCGCTGGCATCGGCGAGGTCGCTGGCCGACGCCGACCCGTGTTCGAGAAGGGTCACGTACGCGTTCGCCTGATACTGGGATAACCCAGCGCTTTCGAGGACCGTTTTGAGTTCGCCGGTGTCCATACTGCATATTCGGTGAGAATCCGGAAAAAGGCTCGCCGTTGGGATTTTGCACTTACTCCCGCTCGTGGTACCCTTCCGCGAACTTCTCGACCACTTTGTCGCAGAACGCTGGGAGGTCGTCCGGGTTGTGAGTTGTGAGGAGCCCATCGTCCACGACGACTTCTTCGGTCCCCCTTGGAGCGATGAAAATCGCCACGTTCGTGTCGGTGAGTGTCCCAGCGATGTTCTCACTCCCTACCATGCCGATTTCCCTAACCGTAGTGGCAAACAGCGAATCGGTGATATAAGTCGTCGTTTCCACCCAGTAGGCAGTCAATACCCTTCACACTCGGGGTGACACCACGAACGACGAGCGTCGAATGGGGTACCAGTGGAGACTCTGCACGCAGTGGTCACGTCGTGACCGATTGACCATCGTCATCATCGGGGTAGCAACAGCGTTCCTCGTCGGAACGACGCTGTTGTTGGTCGCCGTGAATACACAGACTGCGGCGATTTCGTCGGGGTTCAACAACTCGATGGTCGTCACCCACTACGACTCGATGACCGCGGCGAATGCCGCGGCCACTAGCGACGATATCGTCCTCCCACTTGCCGCGGTACACCGGAACGGAACGACCGGGGTACACCGGAACGGAACGACCGGATACGTCGTCGGCGTGCCTGCTGGCACGCCGACCGTTCTGCAAAAGGTGTCCGTCACGTGGCGGGAAGCACGGTTTCCCCCACCGCCATCGAACGCGACGCTCGCCGGTCCGGTCGGAGACCTGACGCGGCAGCGTTTCGTCGGAAGCGACCGAACGGAAACGCTCTCCGTTTCGCCGCCGTTGGCCAAAAAATCCGTCTTTCCCCATTCGTGGTACATCGCCAAACCGGCCACAGTTCGGTCGTTGGGGACGACGGGTGCATACGTCGTCGATACGACGTACGCCCCGCATACTGGCAATCGACTCCGGTCGGGAACACGAGGCGTCGTCACGCCCGGACTGTATCGCTACTTCATTGCCGGAATGCAGAGCGTGGTTTCTCTGTTGGGATTGGTGGTCCTCGGCGGTGGCGTCCTCGTCCTCGTGGTCGTCTACAACGTCACTCGAATGAGCGTCCGCAACCGACTGGAGACCATCGAAGTCGTCCGAGCGACGGGGGGAACGCCTCGAAGCCTGCTGGCTATCTTTGCGGTCCGCGCTGGCTTGCTCACGGCGGTCGGAATCGCGCTGGGCTACGCGTTCGGCGTCATCGTCACGAGTGCGGTGGTCAACGCCGCGGTTGTCGTCGGTCTTCGGATTTCGCTCGCGCCGACCGTGAGTCCGGCCGTTCTGCAAATCATCGTTCCGGGGCTTGCCGTCCTGTTAATTGCCGGTATCGGCGCGGGCGTGCTCGCGGTTCGACCGGCGACGACGACGCCGCCCTCACGGCTCCGACAGGAGTACAGTCCAGTTTCGAAACCGGACCGAACTGAAAATCGGTGGCTGAAACGGCTGCGGACGGTCGTGGACACGACCGTTCTCCGCTGGCGGGCGGTCATCCCGGCGGCGACGATTCTCACCATCTTCGTCCTCGTCGTCCTCATCGTTGGGTCGCTGGTGGGCGTCCTCTCGCCGCTTGCGACGACTTCGAGTGGGACGATAACCGAACCCGGCGCGCCGTACCCGATGGCGAGCAGAATCGACGCCGGCTACGCGGATTTACTCCGCCGGCAGGGAGTGATGGCCAGTCCGGAAATCATCGTCGTCCAAGTCAGAAACGGCCAGCCGTATCTTGCACGTGGGGCCAATTGGCGTTCCTTTGCGGCGGTGTCGAACGCCACACTCGTCGCTGGCGGGCCACCGAAAAACAAGTACGACGCCGTCATCGGGCGCGACCTCGCGCGAACGTTGGATCTCGGCATTGGCGACTCCATCACCCTCGGCGGCGCGTCCTCGCCCGCGTTCACGCAGGTCACGATTACCGGTGTCTTTCGGGCGAACGGGATTCAGGACGACCAACTCATCGTGCCGCTCCCGACCGCACACGACCTCTCGACGAATCCCGGAACCGTCCAGTTCATCCGGACGAAGGGTGCAACTGCGCGCCTCTCGCGCTCGCAATCGAACGCCCCTGACATCGTCGTTAGCAGCGTTTCCGCCCCGAATACCGCTGTCCGCGGAAATCAAGTGCCGGTGCGAATCGCCGTTCGAAACGTCCGCTCAGCGCCTCGGACTCGGACGTTAACGGCGCGACTCGGTTCCGTCTCGAAATCGCGTTCCGTCACACTCAGCGGCGGCGAGGAGCGGACGGTGACGGTGAACGTGCCGGCATCGTCGCTCGGCAACCGGACGCTTCGAGTCGGGTCGTACACGCAGTCGATGGCGGTGTATCGCCACTCACCGCTGTCGGTCCCCATCCTGCCGTCGCAGGCACCCCCGAACGAGACGATGGCGGTCCCCGTCCGGGCGGCCAACGGTGCAAACGTCTCGGGTGCGACGGTTCGGGTCGGGAATCACACCGCCGAAACGGGCGAGAACGGACTTGCGCTGGTTCGGCTGCCGAGTCGGGAGGGTACGTACAACCTGACCGTCGAGAAAGGGAATCGGGCGAACACGTCGTCCATTCACGTCGTTTCGGGTGCGACACGCTCGCCCATCGGAACTGTCACTATCTCCCCGCAGGACGTGAATTCCGTGTCCCACCCGACTGCGAGTATCGTCCTGTTCAACCCGTGGAGTCGGTCGATTACGCGAAATATATCGTTCGTCACGCCGACGAAGACGGTGTCACGGGAGGTTACCCTTCCACCCCACACACCCGTGGGAATGACGAGAACAGTCGGGAAACGTGGCTCATATTCTCAAAACTCCACTCCCGACTCGAACGACATGCTGTCGCCGGGGAACTACTCGGTTCGCGTGGTCGCCGACGGTCGGACGATTGGGCGGGATTCGTTCACCGTCCACGGCGACAGTCGAACGTTTTCGACGCTTGCCCGAAACACCCACTACGCCAGTGGGTCGGGCATCGGCGGGGCCGTCCGCGGCGTCTTTGGCAATTTCAACCTTCTCCTGCTGGTGATGGTTTTGTTGGCAGGATTGACGGCAGTTGGTGGGACGACGGCGACGTTTGCTCAAGCCGTTCATGCGCGCCGCCGCGCCGTCGGCGTCTATCGAGCGACCGGCGCGAACCGATTGCAGTTGGTCAGAATCCTGCTCGCCGACGCTTGTCGACTCTCGATTCCAGCTATCGTCATCGCAGTTGTCGCCGCACTGCTGACGATACGACTCCTCGCCATCGTCGGGTTGTTCACCGTCTTCGGCGTCCGACTGTCGCCACGGATTCCGCTCCCAATTCTCCTGCTCGCGGTCGGGAGCGCGCTCGTGTTGATGGGTCTGAGCGTCCTCATCGCGGCAATCCCCTACCTCGTCGCCGAACCGACGACGGTCCAGCGCGGGACCTCGAACCGGCCGGAAGAAAGTAGGCGAGAACGATTGTAGGGATGACACCATGACCGATATCGTGCTGGACGCGGATTCCGTCCGCGTCGTTCGGGGGGACGGGACGTTATCGAGGACGTGTCGCTCTCGATTCCGACGGACGCCCAACTGCTCGTGCAGGGACCCAGCGGAGCGGGGAAGACGACGCTGTTCAACGTGCTCGGCCTGCTCGACACGCCGACGAGCGGGATGCTCAGGATTCGCGGCGAGGACACCGCTGAACTCCCCGAACGAAAGCGCGCGAAACTGCGCCGTGAGACGCTCGGCTTTATTTTTCAGGATTTTCAGCTCATCGAGGACCTGACCGCGTGGGAGAACGCCGCCCTTCCGCAGGACCATACCGGAACGCGGGACGAGGAGTGGCTCGAAACCCTCTTCGAGCGGTTGGAAATCGCGGACCGTGCAGACCAGTATCCCGCGACGCTCTCGGGCGGGGAAAAACAGCGGGTTGCCATCGCTCGCGCGCTGGCGAACCGCCCCGCAATCGTGCTCGCCGATGAACCGACGGGGCAACTTGACCCCGGCACGACCGACCAAGTGCTCGATTTGTTGTTCCGGTTGCAGGACACCGCCGAGACCGCGCTTGTCGTCATCAGTCACGACATGCAACTGCAACCGTGGTTCGACACGGTCGTCCGGCTGGAAGGGGGGAAAATTCGGACGGAAGTCGCGTGACTGATGGTCGTTCACCGACTGAAATTCCCTTCAGCAAATCCACTGACTGAAATGTTGTTCAGCAAATAGTTATCGTGACGGCTGTCTCTTCTCTTGTTACGAATGAACATCGCTGCAATCGACCACGTCAATCTACGCATTCCCCAGAACGGAATCGAAACGGCAATCGAATTTTACGAGACTGTGCTCGGCTGTCGCACGGAGAACCTCGACCGATATGAGGCGAAAGAAAAGTCGTTCTTTTCGTTTCGGCTGAACGAGACGAACGTCATTCACGTCCGACCGGACGATTCCTTTCGGGAGTCGAGCGGCCACAGCTACGACCATCTTGCGGTGCGCGTGAACGACTCCGTCGAAGAGCTGAAACGACAGTTCGAAGACGCAGACATCGAGATAGTGAAAGAAATCGAACCGCTCGGTGCAACCGGCGTCGCCCCCGCCGTGTACGTGAGAGACCCGTTCGGCTACCTGCTGGAACTCAAAGAGACGAACTGAATCACGGACTGAAACTCCCGGCGAGGAAAGACGGCTACCGATTTCTGGCCCAGACGACGAACAGACCCCCGAATACACCGGCGACGGCAGCAGTTCAGACGCTGACGACTCCGGAGGTACCGTGTCGGCGTCATGAACCGGAACATCGTCGAGATGGTCAGAACCGTCCCACTACACTAGGAATCGTCCGCTTCGACAGCGAGTTCGTTGCAGTTCACAATCAGATATCCGTCCAATTCTGAATCGCTTTTGAGACGAGTCGGCGACCGTCGTCAGTTACCGCTGGATTTGCCAACCGCGATGTGGTGATTCGACGCATTGGCGACCCACTCCGGGCGTTTCGGTGACGCGTCGAGACCTAAATCAGCGACGCAGCGAATCGCCTCGCGCTCGTATTCGCTGGTGCAAGCGCTCCCGGCTTCGATTATCGGGACGTGTGCCTCGTTCAACTGCATCGCTATTCCTCGTACGTGGCCACTGTCGGTACATCGATTCGGTTCGAAAACGGTTCGCGTAACCCGACTCCGCGAAACGGGAGATTCTTTCGATTTTCGCTACGCCATTATGCTTGTTTTCACAGGGTTCGGTCGGTGAGCGTGTGGTTTTCCCAGTTCAGTCGATCCGCCATCTGCTCTGGTAGTTACCGTCCGCCATCTGCTCTGGTAGTTACCGTCCCGCCTGTGGATGCTCCAGTCGAAGTTCCCAGCGCGTCGTTCCGAACTTCGAAATCCGAGACCTGACTGTGGAGCGTGTCAGCGAGGTTGGAGAGATGCTGGACGTTCCCCGAGACCTCCGACAGCGAGGCCGTCTGTTCCTCTGTCGCCGCTGAGACCGTGCTCGTTTCGTCGGCGGTTCGTTGGCTCACCCTCGACACCTCATCGACCATCGCAACGACTTCCTCCGAGGAGGCGGCTTGTTCGTCGGTGACATCACTGATCTCTTTGACACCACCTTCCACCTGATGACTGACATCCGCGATCTCGTCGAACATCTCGATGGCATTCTCGATGGTTTTTGACCCGTTTTCGACGCGGTCACTCATCAGTTCCATTCCTTCGACCGTTTCGGCTGTCGTCCCCTGCACCTCGACGATATTGGTCTCTATTTCGTCCGTCGCTCGTGCCGTTTCCTCAGCCAACTCCTTGATCTCGTTTGCAACGACGGCAAACCCTTCGCCGGCGTCGCCAGCGCGTGCGGCCTCGATGTTCGCGTTCAACGCCAACAGATTCGTTTGCTCAGCGATACTGGCGATCGTCTCGACGACTGTGCTGATCTCTTCTATCTCATTGTCGAGTGCTGCAACCTGCGCGGCGGTCTCGGTCGTTCGTGCTTCGATAGATTGAATCTCGTCGGTCGCTTCCGAAGCGTACTGTTGTCCGGTTTCGCATCGTTCGACTGCCATAGAAGCAGTCATGGATACCTCGTCCGCGGACGAAGCTATCTCTTCGACCGTCGCGGACATATCGTTCATCTCGCCGCGGACATCCTGGAAACTCTCACTTTGTTTCTCGGTACCGTGCGTGATTTCCGCCACAGATTTGGCAACCTCTTCGCTCGTCTGTTCTATCTCCTCCGTACTACACGACACTTCTTCGCTCGATTCGGCCACCTCGTCCGCGATCCGTTGGACCGTTTCGATGCTGTCACCGAGTTGTCCGATTCCGTCCCTGAGAGCGGCCATCACATCGCCGTACTCGCCGGGATAGTCCGTTTCTATTCGTTGGTCAAGCTGTCCATCCCTCAGCCCTCTACTTGCGGTCGCTATACGGTCAAAACTTTGCGATAGCTGCTCGGTTCCATCCTCGATGTCTTCCAGAATTTCACCGTACTGACCGGGTTGATTCGTATCGATGTCCTGTTCGAGTTGACCCTTCCTCAGTCCTTCGCTCGCGGACGATATCTGATCAAAACTCCCCGATAGTTGTACCATTCCGGTCTCGAGATTTTCCAGAACTGCCCCGTACTGGCCGGGCTGATCCGTCTCGATGGTTTGGTTTATCTCGCCGTTCCGTAGATTATCGCTCGTGCTCTGTATCTCGCGGAAACTTCGGGATAGTTGGACGTTCCCTTCCTTCATGTTTCGAAGTATCTCCCCGTACGTCCCGAGATAGTCAGTATCGATGTCCTGGTTCAGTCTTCCTTCTTTGAGATTCCGACTGACATCGTTGAGATCGGAGAAGACACCGCGTAAATTCCCTTGCATGTCCTTGAACCCGGTGACCATTCGACCGAGTTCGTCGTCTTCTACGTGGTCATCGAGTTGGGTTTCGAGGTCACCGCGGCTAGCAGCAACGGCCGCATCGGAGAGTTGTGTAACAGGAGCCATGATACGTTTGGAGACGAACAGACCGATCAGGATCGCCATGATAAACGCTGCCACTGTCAAGCCGAGAATCTGGCGTTGACTCCGTTTCCCGGTTCTGTCGGCGGCGGTAACCTGATTTTTGAGGTTGTTCTGTGCTGTTTGTTCGAACGTCTGTGCCTTCTTATTCATCCCCGCCTCCATCGTGTTCATCTTGGCGTATATCTGTTGAGCGCTCGCAGTGTGACCGGCGGCTTTTGCTTTGAAGAACTTCACTGCAAGGTTGTGGTACTCGCTCTGTTGAGACCAAAGCGATTCCAGCCGATCCTGTTGTTCCGCATTCAGATTTCGATCTTCCAACAGTAACGTTTGGTTTTTGAAACGTTTACTTGCCCGTGTGAACGCTGGTTTCATTCCCTCGTTCCCGAGTTCTGCCTTCCGAACGGCTTCCTGTTCCTGATTCATGCTGATTATCACCTGTGTAGCACCATCCATCCGCTCGCTGCTTTTGACGACGTGATGAGTCTCTCCATTGATCGATGAGAGCGAGTGATATCCGACCAAACCAGTCACAGCAACGAGGAATGCCACGAGAACGAATGCAAGTATCAGCTTTGACCTGAGATTGAGCGAATCGATCTTTATTTTACCCACCAACGAACGACCGTATTGTCTCGAATCTCTCAATCTATTCATCTGTCCGCTAGATGAGATGGTTGGACCATAACACCACCTATGGGTATCATATTTGATAACAACTATCTGGATGGTTCGAACAGGTGTCGAAACGATGGACGATTTCGAGCGAAAAGTACGAGTTTATCGCGTGGTTATAACGCTGATTCCGAGAGAATTCGGTAGCGATAGGTAGGGTCAGCAGTGATTTACCGTCACGACGACTTCGACTTTTCCGCTGTCGCAGCCTCGTACACCGTCTCCCTGTCCTCGAAGTACACCGGTGCATCGGTGTCGGCCTCGAATTGGACGACTCGGTCCAACGCTTCACGCCCGTCCTCTCCCTCGGAGCGGAGTTCCTCTGCGAGAGACGTATATCCGTCCGCTAACTCCCGAAACGCCACGATTCGAGCACGTTTGGCTTCCACGACGGCTTGTGTTTCCTCGATCTCGCGCTCCAGTTTGGTCACGACCGTGGTGTCGATTTCACTGCCGGGACTCTCGGTGGAGGGCGGGAGATCGGCCGTTTCGACATCTCCGGGGTGATTTTCCAACTGCGCGCGCACGTTCGCCACCTTGTCATCGATATCGTCCAGCAACTCGTCGGCTTCCGATGCCATCGTTTCGACGGTTCCCAACAACAACCCTGCCTGTGTCTCACAGTAATCCACGAACTCGTCGACTGACAGCGTGACATCGTCTTCCCTGCCCATGTCGAAGCGTTAGGGTGTCCGGCGGAAACCGTTTGGGACTAGTCGCTACTGTTCCGCTTTCTCGATTCGGTCCCCTCGTCGCTCTTTGACCTTATCGATGCGAGAACGAGCGGTTACCCGTGTCTCCCCAATCGTCGCACCGACGAAGGCACCGAGTGCGCCGCCGGTGCTTGCCGCGTTTTTACTGATAAACCCGCCGATAGCGCCGCCAATGGCGGCACCGATAGCGGCGTGACGGGCACGACTCAACGCGCGTGTAAGGCGAGTGGAACGCATACGCACCTATTAGTCATCCAGCATGATAAACCCACTCACACATCGGCAGGGAGCGGGGCGTTAATCCAACTCGAACGGCTCAAAACGCGTCCATCGCGGCGAACATGTTGCTGATGGGGTGGTAGCCCGGTTCGACTGCGACGCCATGATTCGGCTCGTCGCGGTCGTTCGTCCGCGTCAGTCGCTCGAACCAGTTGCCGTGTTTCGGGTTGATGAAATCCTCCTGAGCGTACTCCCATAGCCGGTCGTACCACTCCAGATATGCGTCAGCGTCATCGCTGCTGCCGAGACGAGCTGCTGCGCCGATTCCCTCAGTGACGGCCCAGCCGTACTTGTCGGCGACGACGGGCGTCCCGTCCGCCTTGACGGTGTAGTAGAAACCGCCATATTCGTCATCCCACCCCATCTCGACTGCGTGGTCGAACAGGTCGCGTGCGGCGGGTCGAATCCAGTCTTCATCCCGGAACTCGGCGAGTCCCGAGAGGAGTTTCGACCACTCCAGATGGTGGCCCGGTTGGTACCCCCACGGGCGGAACTGGTGGCGCGGTTGGTTCTCGTTGTAGCCCATGTCGTGCTCCCAATTCGAATCGTAATGCTCCCACAGTTTGCCGTCCGTCTCGGCTCCGAGGTCGTGAACCAGTCCCTTCGCAATGGAGTAGGCTCGGTCGAGATAGTCGGGCTCCTCGGTGACTTCGTGAGCAACGAGCATCGCCTCACAGGTGTGCATGTTGGCGTTCTGCCCGCGATACGGGACGACTTCGTCCCACTCCCCGTCGGCACGGTCGGCGTACATTCCATATTCGGGTTCCCAGAACTGTCGATCGATGACTTCGACAGCCCGTTCGAGTTCGTCCTCCGCGCCCGGAATTCCGGCTTCGAGCGCCCGCGCGCTGGCGAGGACGACGAACGCGTGGCCGTAGCAGAATCGCGTGTCGTCCACCGTCTCCCGTCCTTCGAGGAGCCAATCGTAGCCGCCGTTTTCGGCGTCCCACTGGTGGTTCGAGAGGAAGGCGAGTCCGTGTTCCGCCGCCGTCCGGCACCAGACGGGGCCGTCGAGGAGCGCGCCGACGCTGAAGTTGTGGACCGCGCGCGCGGTGGCGACGAGGTGCTTCGTGTGACCGTCGTAGACGAATCCGTCCCGCTCGTCCAGTTGGGCGATGTAGCCACCGTAGCGGGTGTCGATGCAGTCCGGGTAGTAGAAGTTCAGAACGCGAAGTATCTCCTGTCTGAGTCCTCGCGGAGTACGGTGTGTTGACATGGTGTGTGGTTCGAGGTATCATCCCTGTTTCGAGGCCGCCGAATTGGCCCTTTTGTTTTCTATCTCTCGAAATGCGCGTCGAGGTGTTCGGCCCATCGCTCGTTCGCGTCACGGGTTCGTCCCGCGATGTGGGGCGTGTGAACGACGTTGTGACGGTCGAGAAGCGGGTCGTCGAGGGGCAGCGGTTCCTCGTCCCACACGTCGGCGGCGAGGACGATTTCGTCGGCGAGCACGCGCTCCCGAACGGCTTCCATGTCGCAGATTCCGGCCCGCGTGATGAGGACGAGGATGGCTCCCTCCGGAAGCCCGTGGATGTGCTCGGCGGTGACGACCCCCTCCGTCGCGGGGGTCAGCGGAATCGTCGGTGCGAAAATATCGGCGTCGCCAACGAGTTCCTCCATGCTGTACACCTGCCGCGTGCCCGTGCTGTGGAAACACGGTTCGTCGGCGAACGGGTCGTAGGCGGCCACGTCCGCGCCGAGGTGGTTCGTCGCCGCCGCATAACGGCTCCCGATGTTGCCGATTCCGGCGACGCGAACGCGCTTTCGCGCAATCGTCCCGCTCACGAAGTTCGGGTCGTCGGCGAACTGGTGGCCGTTCGCGCCGGGCACCTCGTTGTCCAGTTGGTCCATATCCCATGGGTCGTAGCTCTCGGTCATCGCGGCGTGCTTCTGCGGAATCCGTCGGAGCGCGTCGATGGTCAGGCCGAGACCGAACTCGGAGACGGATTCGCTCCAGAACCCCTCGTTCGTGTGGTCGTGAGCCGTCACGCCGCGGTCCGCGAGATAGTTCGAAAGCTCCTCGTCGGCGTTGTACATCGAGTTGGTCATCACGAACGCCTCCTCGAGGCTCGTGAATTCCGCGAGGTCGTCCTCGGTCGCCAGAACCCCGAGCGAGACGAGCTTCTCGACGGATTCGGGCGAGGAAACGGCCGCCGACAGGCTCGTCTCCCGTTCTTTGGGAAGTCGGACGAACTCGACTTCGTCCCCGGATTCGGTCCACAGTTTATGCAGGTAGTCGGCCGCGAGCGGCCAGACGTCCTCGAACAGCGGGTCTACGACGATAGTGCGTGTCATGGTTGAATGGTGATGTGGCGATTGTCGGTTTTTCAGTCGCTCGATTCGAACAGATACTGCATGGTGTCGAGTTCGTCGGGGGGCATGCGGTGCGGGGCGGAGTTGTACGCCGGGATTTCGGCGGAAATCCAGCCTTCGTAGCCGATGTCGTCGAGTGCGGCGACGACGCTGTCCCAGTCGATGTCGCCCTGAAGCAGGTACGTGGGTCGGTGAGCGTCGGTTAGCCAATCCTTGACGTGCATCTTCGAAATCCAGTCGCCGAGGCCGCGAATCCAGCGGTCGGGCAGCCCCCACCGAAAGCCATTGCCCGCGTCGAAGTAGGCCGAAATCGGGCCCGCCCCCTCGACGGCTTCGAGGAATTCGACGAACTCGCGTGGCGAGTAGAGGAAGTCGTTTTGTACGTTCTCGACGGCGACGCCGACCCCGGCGTCCGACGCGTAGCCCGCGATTTCGCGGACTGATTCGACCGCCCGCTCGTAGTCGGCGTCGTAGTCCGCGCCGGGGAAGACCCGCGCTGGAACGACCAGAATCTCGTCCGCGCCGAGGGTCGCCGCCGAATCGACCATCGCGCGCGCGATGTCGATTCCCCGCTGTCGTTTCGCCTCGTCCGCACTCGACAGGGGGTACTCCCAGTGGAGCGTCGTGGAGACGGCCGGTACGTCGAGTCCGTGTTCGTCGGCGGCCCGCCGGACGCGCTCGCGCCCGTCTGCCGTTGTCAGCAGGCCGTCGGCCTGATAGTTCGGTTCGACGCCGTCGTAGCCGGCATCGGCGAGGATTTCACACGTCGTTTCGATGTCCGATGCCGGAAACCCGGCTTGATTCAGTCCGTACTTGTGTTTCATGGGTTTGTAGAATCGTTCGTTTTCGCGACGACCACGACCCGCAGGTCGTTGACGTTGGTTCCCGTCTCGCCGGTTTCGACCAGTGCGCCTCGTTCCGCCAGAAACGGGTAGCTGTCGTGATTACGGAGCGCCGCTCGCGCCGCGCTCCGGTCCTCCGGTGGAACTGTTTCGCCGTCCACGATTGCGCCCGCGGCGTCCGTGCTCCCGTCCAACCCGTCGGTATCGACGCCAGCAACGACGATTCTTGACCCCTGGAGTTCGCGCGTCGCGCCGAGCGCGAACTCCTGATTCGGTCCGCCGACGCCGTCACCGTCTACGGTGACGGTCGTTTCGCCGCCCGACAGAATCACGGCGGGCGGTTCGATTGGGTTGCCAGTTGGCGTACATTCGCCGCCGATGGCGGCGTGTGTGCGGCCGACTTCGGCGGCTTCGCCGCCGATTCGTGACGAGAGCACGAGTGTCGCGTACTCCAAATCCCGTGCCCGCTTCGCGGCCGCGTCGATGGCCGTCCAGTTGTCCGCGAGGACGTGGTTCGTGACGTTCCCGACCCCTGAATCGGCGGCGTCACCTGCGGCGACGGCCGCCGATTCCGACTCGTCCAGCGTTTCGAGCGCGGTTTCGATGTCCGCCGGAACGTCGCCGAGAAACTCGTCCAAAATAGCGCTCGCATCCGCCGCTTTCGCCCGACTCGGGTACGTCGGCCCGCTGGCGACGACCGCCGGGTCGTCGCCAATCACGTCGCTGACGACCAGTCCAACCACGTGAGCGGGAGCGGCGGCCTCGGCGAGGCCGCCGTCCTTCACGCGCGACAGCGCCCGGCGGACGGTATTGATATCGTTGATGTTCGCACCCGAGCGGAGCAATCCATCGGTCACAGTCCGAACCGAATCGAGCGAGACACCCTCGGCGGGCGCGGAGAGGAGCGCACTCCCACCACCCGAAATCGGCGCGAGAACGAGCGTTTCGTCGTCCACATTTTCGGCAGTCGAGAGGATTTCGTCGGTCGCGTCGCGGTTCCGTTCGCTCGGAAGCGGGTGGTCGCCGTGCAGAACCTCGATTTTGTCCGTCTCGGCGGGTGTGTCGGTGACGACGATACCTCTTGAAAGGTAGTCGCCGAGCACGGTTTCGAGACTGGCCGCCATCTCTCCGGCGGCGTTACCGCCGCCGAGGACGATGACTTCGGAAAACGAATCGAGGTCAAACTGTTCGCCGTCGATGGTCAGAATACTCCCGTCGCGCGAGAGTTTTCGGCGCACGACGCGCCGTGGATGTGCGGCGTCGATACCGGCGCGAAGGCAGTCGAGTGCTACCTCTTTCGGTGTCGGCGGTGGCGAGTATGTGTTTTGGTCGTCGGTCATGAATGGTGGGGAAGTGGAGAGAGTCGTTTCAGTTACGCTTCGGCGGCGTCACGGGTCAACAGTGCGGTCAGATACTCCGCGTGACACCACGCGAGCGGCATGGCGAACCGGACCACGTCACGCTCCGCCGTTTGGGCTTCGAGGTCGCTGTAGGCCTCCCGCATGTGTCCCAACTCTTCGGCGACGAAATCGAACGAGACGTCGCGCAACACGTTCTCGTCGAACTCCTTTTCGAAGTCCAATCCCGTGTTCCACTCGTTCTCGATGAACGCCTCGAAGCGCCGTCGGGTCGTCAGGTGTTCCGGGATGTGGCCCTCGGCGTTGGTGTAGGACGCTATGGTCGCCAACACGTCGTTACCGCGCTCGGTTTCGCCGTTGGCGAACCGGTACTGGGCGTGCCACGCGGTGTACTGCAACCACGGCCCGTTGCCGCCGTGTTGGTGGACGTCGAAGTCACGGTAGAAGCCCATAAATCGCTGGATACCTCCGATTTCAGGGTCTTCGAGCGCGGTTGCCGAGCGGTTTGCGGCTTCATGCATCGCATCGCCGAAGAGGTCTTCGAGGTCGAAGTAAAAGGGCGCGAACAGCGTCACGTCGGGCCGGGTGTCGAGTTTTCCGTCCGGCGTGTATCGCCGGGGCACCTGTGCCGGACTCGTGAACGCGCGTTGCACACCGTTTTCGAGGTGTGGCCGGAACCGATTCGTCCGCTCCTCGACTTCGTCCGAGTCTTCCGGGAGCAACGAGAGCGCCCGTTCGATACCGCGCAGGGCGGCGACGAAGACGCAGTTGACCCAGAGCGTGTAGCCCGATTCGATGCGCCCCTCGTGGATGCTCGTCGTGCTCTCGACGAGGTGGGCGTTCGGGTCGAACAGGTCGTCGTGGACGTGGGCGACCGCCCGTTCCGCCGCGTCGACGATTCCTTCCCGAAACGAGGGGTCGGCCGTCTCCAGCGAGTTCGTCGCGTCGAGGGCGAGTACGGCGTGCGAGAGGACACAAAGCCCGTGGCCGACGTTGTCCTCCTGCCGGTAGATTCCTTTGTCGGTACCGTCGAGCGCGTACCGTTGTCGCCATCGACCTCGGTCATCCTGTGCGGCGAGGAAGAACCGGGCGGCACCGAGGATGTTCTCCCGGCATTCGTCGGGACGAACGCCCGCTTCGACGGCGCGAAGCCACGCTTTCGTGATGCACGCGATGTCGCGCGGGTAGGCGTAGGGGTAGCGGTCATCCGGGTCGCTCGCGAGCGGGACCGACCCAGCACAGTCGGCGGGGTAGACGAGGCCGTCCAACACGTCGAGATGGAACGTCGGGTCGTCGAGGGCTGTCGTCGGCGAATCGTGGAGTGTCGTGTCTGCTGTATTTTCTGCCATTTATCGGGGCGTTAGTTGAAAATCGATGGTCGTGAGTGCTGTTCGTCGCGGAAACCGCGCGTTTTGCGCGCGATGCCTGTTTCCGGCTCGAAGCAGGACACGTCCCCCAGGGCGACCGTCACACCGACCGTTTCGCCAGTGCTCGGGTAGATGTCCGAGGGGACGCACGCCATCAAGTTCTGTCTTTCCACATCGAGGTAGGTGAAATTATCGTTCTCTTGACACTCCGGGACTCTCACCGTAGCAGTGAACGTCCCTTCCGAGTTATCGGACAGGCGAACGCCCTCCGGGCGAATGCCGAGCGTCATCGGGTCGTGGTCGACACAATCGAGCGTGTCGTATGGAACCGCCGCGAGTACCGTTCCGTCTTGTTCGTGCCGGAATTCGATTTCGTCACCGTTCTCGACGGCGACCGTCTCGAAGATGTTCATCGACGGACTGCCGAGGAACGTGGCGACGAACTCGTTGGCCGGGTGGTCGTAGGCGACTTCCGGCGGCGTGGAGCGCCGGAAGCGTGTTCGGATTCGTCCAGAGCGCGCTTGGTCCCGACCACGTCGAAGCCGAGACCATCGCGGAATTGGTGTGATACTCACGCCCAGCGGCGCACGACGACGAGGAGAACCGCCGAAAAGAATGTCAACCCGGCTAGCAGTTCCCAGCCGAGTCCGTAGCCCGACCGTTCGACCAATGCGCCGAAGACGGGCGGGGCGATGAGTCCGCCGACGTTGATGGCCGTCTGTCCACCCGCTGTCGCAGCCCCGATATCGTCGCTGTCAACGAGACTGCTCAGACACGAGTAGAATACGCCGGTAGAACCGTAGATGGAGAATCCGAGTCCGACGAACACGACGATGGCGAGGGCAAACGACGAGATGCCGCTTGCAAGCACAGCGAATAGAGCAACGCCACCGGCGGTTTGTACGAGTGCCACGGTTGCAGACCCGCGAGCACCGCCGAGTCTGTCGGCGGCAGTTCCGGCACCGATACGGGCGACACTTCCGGCAACTTGCGTGAGTGCGAGCATGACGCCGCCGATGGCCGTGGTTTGATTGAGAGCGTCCTTGACGTACAGTTCGATGTAGCCGAGCATGGCGAAGATAGAAGCTCCAAGAAAGAACCCCGCGACGACGAGCAACAGATACGGGCCGTTGGTCCGCAAGTCGCTAAAGTCGGGGAGTGACATTTTCCCCTCCCCGGACGACCCGCCGTACAGGGCGGTAAAGCCGAGCGCGTAGCCGCCGGCGAGCGCCGCGATGAGCCAAAATCCGCGTTGCCACGCCGTGATGGCCGCGATGCCTGTGATGAGGAGCGAGGCGACCCCGCTCCCGGCGGTGACGCCGACCTGTTTCAACCCCATGGCGAGGCTCTCGCGGCCGCGTGGCGCGCTGGCGATGATGCCCCGATTCGACGCGGGCATCGCCGAGGAGTAGGCCGCTCCCAATACGACGCCGGCGACGAGCAAGAGCGCATACGACGACGCGAGCGAGACGCCGACGGTGGCGACTGCGAGACCGATGAGTCCGACGACCATCACGCGTTTTTCGCCGTAACTGTCCACGGCCGCCCCGCTCGGGAACAGCACAATCGTGTAGCCGAACAGCGCCGCCGTCAGGAAAAAGCCGACGCTCGACGCCGACAGCGAGAAGGCGTCGCGGACGACGCCAGTCGCGGCGAAGATGCTGTAATAACAGAGGCTCGCGGCCGTTTGCCATCCCGTCACCGTCGCAACTGACCGCCAATTTCTCGACACCGTTTTCCTATTCGTCGTCACTGTTTTCGTTTCGAAGCAGGCACGGCGGCGCGGTAAGTATGACGACTCCGGACAACGATGCCTCGTTGGAATCGTCGGAAGGAAACCATCTGGAAATTATCTGATAGTGATTCTCGTCGATACTCGGTATTTCGTTGCGCATCTCGTCGAGCACAGCGACTACGAGGAACAGTTTGAAAATCCCCGCTACGAAACGATTTTTGTTGTTTTGCGATCCCAGTTACTGGGAAGACGACCCCTTTCGAGGTCGTCTTCTCAGTAGTTGCTCTCTCAATGAAACCAGAAACAACTCGTAGCGAGTGGGCGAGGGCTTTCGAAGTCTTCCTTCTAGCAACTCCACTCACACACCAACCACCCACTGCTGTTCGTAGCGGGGACTTTCGTCGTCTCCATCGGAACCTGAACTAGTCTTCAGCGGGTTCTCCTTCCGAATCGATACCAGTTAAAACCGGAAGCAGTCGCCGCTTTCCGCCGATGTTGGCATTTGCACTTATGGGGCTCGCGCCCGTTGTCTCGATTACTATGTCAGAGACGATGCGGGCAGTCGAAGTCGATGAACCGGGAGGGGAATTCGAACTCGTCGAACGGGACGTTCCGACGCCGGACGCCACGCAAGTTCGCGTCGAAGTCGAAGCCTGTGGCGTCTGTCACAGCGACGCCTACGCGAAGGAAGGCGGCTACCCCGGACTCTCCTATCCGCGCGTTCCCGGCCACGAAATCGTCGGGCGCGTGGATGCAGTCGGGGACGACGTGGAGCTGTGGGAGGGCGGCGACCGCGTGGGTGCCGGCTGGCACGCCGGTCACTGTTTCACCTGCGAAGCCTGCCGTCGCGGCGAGTTCCAGCAGTGTGAGAACGCGGATATCCACGGTGTGACGGTAGACGGCGGCTACGCCGAATACGCGCTCGTCAACGCCGAAGCCCTCGCTGCTGTTCCGGACGAACTGGATGCGGCGGACGCCGCACCCCTGCTCTGTGCCGGGATTACGACGTACAACGCTCTCCGACACACGGACGCCCGACCCGGCGACCTCGTCGCCGTGCAGGGAATCGGCGGTCTCGGCCACCTCGGCGTGCAGTACGCCCGCCAGGCAGGATTCGAAACGGTCGCCATCTCGCGCGGCACGGACAAGGAGGAGTACGCCCGCGAGTTGGGTGCCGACCACTTCATCGACGCTGAGGCGAACGACCCGGCGGAGGAACTGCAAAAACTGGGCGGGGCAAAGGTTGTCCTCGCCACCGCGCCGAACGCTGACGCCATTTCGTCCGTCGTCCCCGGCCTCACTACCGACGGCGAAGTCGTCGTGGTCGGCGTCCCCGGCGAACCAATCGATGTCTCCGGAGCGGCCCTCGTCGGAAGCCGCGGCGCGGTTCGCGGGTGGGCGTCCGGCAACGCTCGGGAATCACAGGACACGCTGGAGTTCAGCGCGCTCCGCGACATCACGCCCGAAATCGAGACGTTCGACTTGGAAGACGCGGACGACGCCTACGAGCGAATGATGGGGAACGACGTTCGATTCCGTGCCGTGCTGGAACCCTAAGATACGCGTTTTTTACGCCGTCGTTTTTACCCGCCCGGCTTCCCCGAATCGGTGAAATACGGAACCGAGGTTTTGAATCATCCTTGCTGGCCACAAAGAGAATATGGTGCCAAGATGATGGAAAAACATGGCAACACTCAGCGAGGAAGACGAAGGGAAGTTTTTGATGGACAGTGAAGGGGAGCAACTCGGAATCGTGAGCGAGGTCAGCGATGGGACGGCGTACGTTGACCCCGACCCCAATATCGGTGAGGCGTGGCTGGAAGTGTTCGGTTGGGGGAGCGCCGCCGACGACGACCTGACGGTCCCCGGCGAGGTCGTTGATACGGTGACTGACCAAGAAATTCGCGTGAACAAAGACCTCTAAACTTCGGCGGAGCGGTTTTCAGTCGTTAGTTCCAATGACCGCCGAGAGACGGGTTCTCAGGGACTTGGACTTGGCGACCCGTGGTCGGCGGTCGTGTCGAGCGCGGTGCCCGTGATGGCTTTGAGGCGGTCGGTGAGACGTTCGATCTTCGACTCGCCGACGAGCGCGATTTCGAGGACTTCGCTGATGTGTGAGACGGGGATTATCTCCACCATCTCCTTGTACTCGTCCTCTATCATCACGTCCTGTTCGTTCGCCTTCGGGATGATGACCGTCTCGATACCAGTCTTCGCGGCCGCTTCTATCTTGTGCGTGACGCCACCGACCGGGAGGACGTCGCCCCGAACGGAGAGCGACCCTGTCATCGCAACGTTCTGGTCGACTGGGATGTCCTCGAGCGCGCTAATAACGCCGGTTGCCATCGTCACGGACGCCGAATCACCTTCGACGCCGCTGTAGGTTTGGACGTACTGGATGTGGATGTCCTTCTCCGCGATGTCCTCGTCGCTGAACTTCTTGATGATGGCGCTGACGTTCTGGACCGACTCCTCCGCAATCTCCTGCAGTTTTCCGGTGGCGATGACCTTGCCGGGCCCTTGTGCCGGGGCGACTTCGGTCATGATGGGCAGGACGCGGCCGCTGTCTTCTCCCATGACGGCAAGCCCGTTCACGCGACCCACTTCGTCGCCGTCGGCGACAGTGAGTTCGTAATCCTTCCGGCGCTCTATCTGGTTGTCGGCAATCTGTTGTTCGATGGAGCGCGAGCGCTGTTTGGCCTGCAGAACGTGGTCGCGCGTGGTGAATTCGCCGTCTTCGGCACGAGCGATATCACCAGCGACACGCACCAACCCACCGAGGTCGCGCAGTTTGAGCGTGAGGTGTTCCTTGCGTCCGGCACGGCGCTGGGCTTCGAGGATGATTTCCTCGACTGCCGTGTCTGTGAAGTGCGGGAGCGCACCGTCCTTTTCGACTTCTTGGGCGACGAACCGAGCGTACTTGCGGCGCATCTCCGGCGTGTCGTCGATGGTGTCGTCCATGTACACCTCGTACCCGTAGCCTTTGATTCGGCTCCGGAGTGCGGGGTGCATGTTTTCCATCGCGTCGAGGTTCCCCGCCGCGACCATGATGAAGTCGGTCGGAACGGGTTCGGTGTGAACCATCGCACCGGACGAGCGTTCGGACTGACCGGTGATGGAGAACTCGCCCTCCTGAATCGCGGTCATCAGCTTCTGCTGACTACGGACGCCGAGCGTGTTGATTTCGTCAACGAACAACACACCTTTGTTCGCCCGGTGAATGGCACCTGGCTCGACACGGTCGTGGCTCGGCGTTTCCATCCCACCGGACTGGAACGGGTCGTGGCGCACGTCGCCCAGCAGTGCACCTGCATGGGCACCCGTTGCATCCTCGAAGGGGACGGTATCGACATCGGAGTTGTCCACCAACAGGTTCGGCATCATGGAGTTCGATCCACGCGAACTGTAGTGGAACAGCAGATAGGTAACAGCAACCGCGATAACACCGAGGAGAAACTGCTTGGCGATGAAAAAGGCGTATCCAGCGACGAGAGCGATAATTGCCCACATCAGGAACGTCCGCATTCGCTGGCGCTTCATTACCTCTTCCCTGTGCGCTTGGATTATCTGCTTGCCCTTGCCCGACGGCACCGTCCGAACCTTTGGCTCGTTCCCGTCGTCGGGATTGTGATAGACGAGAACGTCCTGTAACTTCTCTTTGGGGAGGAGTTGGCTCATCGCCTTCGCCAACATCGATTTCCCGGTCCCCGGCGACCCTATCATCATGACGTGACGACGCTGCGTCGCCGCGTTCACCACCGTCTCACGGGCGGCATCTTGGCCGATGACTTGATCGACCAGTCTGTCCGGTATCGTTATCTCCTCGGTCGTCTCGACATCCAACCCGCCCAGGAGGTCGTCGTCGGTTTCCGGGTCGAAATCGTCGGCGATCAGCGATTCATCGACGTTTGTCCCGAGTACGTCCTCGCCATGGGAGGCAGTCTCGTCCGTGGTTACCTCCCCGTCCGAGACCGAGCGCGAATTTTGTCCATCGTCGGAATCCCCGTCAGAGGAGTTTATTTCAGTCACTGATGAGGAGGGATTGTCAGCGTCTTTTCCATTCTTCATTGACTTTTTCTTGCTGCTAACAACGGTAATCCTGACCGATATACTTTTTGGGAAAATCCCAATGTTATTATATTATCAGCTGTGAACAGTCGGTGTTTGGAACCGCGAACGCGGATTTCCGGATGGTCGGTTATTCGTCGTTCCGCGGCTTTATTCCGACTCCACGCGTGGGTCGAGACCGAGATACGCGAGGTCTTGGAAGAGGTTGCCCAAAATCCCTGCAAATGCGATGATTATCGCCACCCCAAGGATGAGCGGCAGGTCTCGGTGCTGGATGGCTTGAAGACCGAGAGTTCCAATTCCCCTGACACTGGAGATGAATTCGAGGACGAAGACGTTCACCACGAGCGTGCCGATGAGGTCGGCAAAGAACAACGAGAGCAGTGGAATCGCGGCGTTGCGAACGATGTGGCGGGCAACCCGCCAGTTCGATGCACCTTTCGCGCGAAGCAGTTTGACGAACTCACGATAGACGTACTCGCACGATTCCGCCCGTGCATATCGCAGTTGCCCGGCGAGCAGCGAGATATCTAAGACAGCCGATAGAAGCACCGTTCGACCATGGGTCGTGAACTGATGGAGTGTCGAGGTGAGACCGACTATGCCGGGTCCGGCGACGACGATTATTCAGTAGCTCGGAGTTCCCAACCCGAGGTACGACCCGCCAGTAACGACCCGTTCGACTAGCGCCCCCGGATTGAGGACCGAATACACCCCGAGACTGATTCCCCCGACGAGCGCGAACAGCATCGCTGGAATCACGTATCACAACGTGTTTGGAATCGCCTGCTTGAGAAGCGTAATCACGGGGGTACCATTGTGTACGTGCGACTGCCCCCAGTGAAGGGTCGTGATATCGACGAGCCAATTGAGGTAGCTTTTCCACACTGGCTCGTCCAAATTGTGCTCTTTTTTGTACTGTTCGATGGCTTTGTGGACGTACGCTTTCTGTTCTGACGCATTGAATCGTCTGTTTCTGGCCCCCTGCGCCGCCCCGTACGCCACCTTGGCGACGCCGGGGTCAGCGGTCAACACGATGAATCCGAACGTAACGGACAACACGAGGTAGAGGGCAAAAACGGAGAACGCAATTCGTTTGATGACGTAGGTTCGGCGGCTCATGTTTTCGACATCGAACAATTATATGATGGTGATATGTTATTTTGGATATGAAGGCACTGTCTAAGAATAAGGACGAGCAGGTTGAAGAGCTAGTGATTCATGCTACTCTCAAACCTGCTCAAAAAGAGTTTAGAGACGGCTACGCTTGAATGTTGGGAGCGTGAGCGGACGGCGACGCCCGTCAGGGCGTTCGCCGTCCGGCTCCACGCGACCGGTTGTTCACTCAGGGAAACAAAAGGGATTCTCGCACTCCTCGGCGTAAAACGGTCGCATCAAGCAATTTTCCAATGGGTTCATCGGGTATCTGACAGCGTCTCCGACCCGCCGTCGGCGACGCCGACGCGGGTCGCGGTTGACGAAACCGCTGTCAAAATCAACGGCAAATGGTCTTGGGTGTACGCTGCAATAGACACAGAAACAAAGTTACTGCTCGATGTCAAAGTGTTTGATCGGCATGGGACCGATCAAGCGGCTGCGTTTCTGTCTGGATTGGCCGAGAAACACGATCTCTCGGACACGGTGTTCCTCGTTGATGGCTACGGCTATCGGACTGCCCTCTTTCGAGTTGGATTGAGCGGTCATCTTGACTATACCGAGCGAAACCTGATCGAAAAATGGTTTCACACGCTCAAACAGAGGATCGACCGCTTCTATACGTCGTGGGTGGGCAGTCGGCCAAGCGTCCAGCAGTGGCTTGAACAGTTTGTGCACTACTATAACTATCAACGACCGCATCAATCGCTCAACAACCGAACGCCTGTCGAGGAGGAGCTAAACTAGACAGTGCCGATATGAAAATACTGTCTAGTTTAGCTCCTCATCAACAGGAGTTCGTTCGTTGAGCGATGGATGTGGTCGTTGATGAGTACAGTGATGCACAAACGGGGGCGGTTATCGGACGATGAGGTATTCGGCTCGTCGAGACTTCTCGAAGAATTGCGGTATATGTTACCATACAACCCCCAACGCCTATTATCGCGACATCCATTACCAGAGGATATGCCAAGTTCGTCACCTTCGCACCCAGAGCAATCCCTCCAAACTTCACCAGCAGACACCGAGTCAATCACCGTTGCTGTGGTAACCGCTGTGACCGAAGCCACCGGAACGAAGCCTACGACGCCTCTCTATGAGTTTATCGACCCCGATGCACTCGAGAATCTGTATCAACACGCCTCGCCAGAAGTGAATTTCAAATATATTGGTTACAACGTCACGATTCATCCTGATAGAACCGTCACGGTATCCGAACTGAACACATAGAAGCTCGCGGCTAACAGTCACTACTCCTGTAGTGAGGGTCCCTGCTCCCCAGGCGACACCGTCACCAGCATTTGGTCAAGTAATGCATCAACCTGCGGTGGAGCAGTGTAGACGGCTTGCTGGGTGGATTGGTCATACTCGATTATCCCTGTATCTGCAAGCTTGGGGAGGTGAATATGGTGTAACGCAATCTCTGTGTCCGCGGTGTCATCTGACGGAACTTGCTCGTTACCCTCTGTAAGCTCCGTCACTAACGTTGAGATAGGCATGGGTGCCTCGGTGTTACGAAGGCACTGGAGAAGGGCTCGTCGCCGGTGATCGGCAAGGAGCTTGTATAACAGGGTTATCTGTCCCCTCGTGGTGCCTCGATTGCCAATCGGGAGACTATTCTCATGCATACTCAAATCTCAATCGGGAACATATATGACCATTTTTTAAAATTATATTGTCGTATTGGGAAATGCACAATGAAAACTCCGAAATATCGCACTATAACAGTGTCAATATGCGATAGTCGTACGATATATCTCTAAAATTGTAAAATACGCAATCGAAAGGGTTGACAATTAAATATCACGTTGTTTATCGGCGGTGGCTTCACTGAAGTGGAAATGGTCGAATGGCTGCATATGGCGCTCACGCATGATTTCGGAACTATCAATCGTGACCCCTGAATCGTGGAGTGTGTCCGTGATTCGCGTGATATCCTTTGTACTCGTCCCCACGACTTCGACGTAGATATTCCGCCGGCCAACGAGCATCTCGCGCACATCGACCACGCCCTTTATCTCGAGCATTTTTTGGACAAATTCGGATTGTTTGGACGCTGGCGCGGTACAGACGAACAGTACCCGAAGTGAGAGGTTTGCCGCTTCATAATCGATTTCAGGATGATAGCCCTTGATGATTCCGTCATCCTCGAGGGCTTTGATTCGGTTTCGGACGGTACTGGCGGAGGTACCGACCGTCTCTGCGATTTCTTGGGTAGTTATATTTCGGGCGTCTCGCTGGAGATGGAAGAGAATGCCACGGTCGATGTTATCGATTTCTCGGCCCATGTTCAAGGGTATGATATGTGTGCATAAATAATGTGAGATACCGAGTGATTTCTTTACACAAATGCCGGTTCAACGTATTCACCCACTTCCTCAAACGGTTGTCAATCCGTAAAATACGCCGCGTTTAACCCTCTGCACTGTGTTCTCGATAGTGAAATCATGATGATCGATGACCAGCTCTCAGTGCTCTCGAACGGTCATAGACGGCGACTTCTCCTTGCACTCACAGAGGAGTCCCCACAAACCACTGCCACCGTCTCCACAGCATCCGTGGAACCCGACGATGGTGACCAGGAACGAGCAATTGCCATGCACCATATGCACCTTCCCCAACTAGAAGACCATGGAGTCATCGACTGGGACCAAGAGACAGGGGAGGTAGTGAAAGGGCCACAATTCGACGCCATCGAGCCACTGCTCACAACACTCACGGAGAACCATACTGTACAGCTTGCAAGTGACCCACCCGACTAATGCATTCGAAAACTGCCACAGATGTGGCAGCGAGGTACGGAGTGACGATTGGTTGGGACCCATCAGAACTCCGCACCACCTAGGGCTTCGGGCTAGCCCCGTATAACCCTACTGTGATTATCTGGGTTACTGATGAACGATGGACCGTCAAAGGCTTTGATTTCTTCGAGTATAGATTCCGAACTTCAAAACGCGCTGTTCCGTCGCGTAGTGGCCGTTGTCGCAGGAAAATCACTGAAATCATATCAGTCGCTACCGATGAGACCGTACCAGTCGAAGACAGCGACTTCAGCGCGAGAACACAAAAAGTGATTGGGCCAGCAACCACCAGACGAGGCAACGGTTATGGAGGAGGTGGACACGTAGACATTGCGAAATACGAAACATTGATACAGAATATTGCGTATTCGGGATTTGTATTCTATGATAACCCGAGTGAATCTGGTATAGACTGGTAAATCAGCAACTTGACAGCATGGGGATGAGTGACTTTGATACGTCTCGAAGAATAAGGGATGCTGATGGAGAATCGTTCTGTCGAACACGCTCGGTGGACTCGGCACCAACTGACGTACGGGCGACGACAGAACAATCTGAACAGTATCGGTACTACCGAGCAAATGGTTGGGACCCATGAACGAGATATCTAATCAACAGCAATCGATCGACTTGTTACAGCAACTCGGGTTAAAAGAGTACGAAGCACGCTGTTTTGTCGCGTTAGCACGCCTGCCAAAAGGGACGGCCAAAGAGATTAGCGACATCTCCGAAGTGCCACGAACACGCGTGTATGATGCGATTCGAGTGTTAGAAACCAAGGGATTGGTCGAGATTCAGCACTCGAATCCACAGCAATTTCGCGCCGTGGAAATCGAGGAGGCCGCCGAGACACTTCGCCAGGAGTATGAGTCTCGAACGGACACGCTTGTCGAAGCACTCGCTGCCATCGAATCTGCAGAATCGAACGGTGGTGATGAGGAAATCACGCACGAAGTATGGGCACTCTCAGGCACCACTGCGATTACGAATCGCACCCAGCAACTCATTGACGCCGCTGGACGAGAAATCGTGCTCATTGTCGGTCGAGAGGAGGTTCTCACTGAGGAGTTACTCGAACAGCTTCAAGAAGCGCTGGATACCGGGCTTGATGTTCTAATTGGCACGCAGACCGAAGAAGTTCGAGAGCAGGTTGCAGAGACACTCCCCGACGCCGAAGTGTTCGTCTCGGGGTTGGAGTGGTTGCATAGCTCACCTCTCGAGAGTGCTGACGACACGACGATCAGTCGGCTGTTGTTGATAGACAAGAACACGATTCTGGTGAGTTCGGTCCACGAGTCGGCCACTGGTGAGATTGAGACGGAAAAGGCAGTGTTTGGGCGTGGTTTCGACAATGGGATTGTGGTTATTGCCCGGCGACTGATGGCGACCGGTTTACAGCAGGCTGATGATTCTGAAATGCCCGACAACGAATGACTGCTCGCGTCGATATCCCTCAGTCGTCCTGGAGCGGTTCGAGTTCGATGTCGTTTTCGCTGCTAACAGTCACCTGATAGCCCTGATACTGAAACGAGACCGTGCCAGTTGTCGGTCTGTGTGAGCCCGCTCGTGTTGGGCCAAACAGCGTGTTGAGTGCGTCAGTATCGATGACCTCGTATAAAGGCACAAGTTCGTCGGACGAGATATTCTCGCGTGCTAGAATGCGGTTGACGATTGTTGCGGTTACCGACTCGGTGTCATCCAGTGGTTGCAAACCCGGTGTGTTCGGTGCTTCGGTGTGGGTAGCAGGGGAATCCTCTGGTGGGGTCATGAGTGTCTCTCGTCAGAGCGATTCGAGAACGTCGTATATAGACGCTCTGTATAGAAGATAAACGAAATGTTGCTTTTGAAACAAATTTATCTCTTCCTTTGTTCCCTTCCAGTTACTGTCTGGTTTGACATCCTGTCGCGCCTACAGAGGCGGGAATTCCACGCTGTGGCATCCTAATAGACGACAGAGTGAACCGTCTAGCCAGGGTATATTAAATGAGGGGGGACTGCTGGCCGAAATCAGTAGTGGAACAACAGTTCTAACCGATATCATCATGACTTGAATCGACTATCAGTTGACCTCTCGGACGGGGGTTTACGTACTGCCTTGCAACTCTCGGAGTCCAAAACACCAAAACCAACACCATGACTGAAGAAAATGACAAGCAAACGGTCGAACGCCGGACTATCGATGGCGTCGATGCACTGGTCAACACGGACCCCGGTGAGATTTTCATCGATCTTCCAACGTCGAACCCACGGTACATTCGTGTTCAAGAAGGAGACCGTATTCAAGAAGGCGATATTAGCACACGGACGACCGCGGAAATGGCTGGGCCACTACTCACAAACTGGAATGTCGAGTCGATCACAACTGCGGCCGTAACGGGGACTGATACCGAGACTGGTGAGGCCCGGGAGTGGGACCGAGAACAGTTGATACACCGTCTCGGTGCTCGTGAATTCAGTGCAGAACTGACGACCTTCGATCGAGTAAGCGTGACCGAAATCGGGGAATGGCGCGAACGGCACTCGGTCGAAGGCGTCGAGGAGGAAAAACCGTTTGTGGTCGTAATTGCATACGGGAACAACGGAGAGAAATTCACGCAGCTGTATGCTGCAACCGAGTCTGGTGACTGGGACTCACTTGCGGTGGTACAAGAGGATACAGCAATCCAGGACTTCAGCGACGAGTTACGGAACCGCTTCGACGACGCTGTACACAAGACTCTCGAAGTTGAACAACGGTATCACTGAGTGAACGAGCAGTGAGACACCAGCCTGTTGAACACCCTGAAAAAGCAGTAGTCATTCTCGTTGTCTAATCCACCACATCGGACGAAGACACCAGTATCTGCAAAAACGTCGTCATTCGTCGTCAGAATGGGCACGATGATTGGTTCACTGTCTCTTCCATGTTCGCGCCATTCGGCGCTCGCGGAGGGAGGGGGGAGCGCCTGTATTCAGTCAAAATCAGTGGTATCATGTCACCAGAAGGTGAGGAACGCATAACCGTCCACGTATCCTTTTAATAGCGAGTACATAATGAACATCTCTGAGATAGTTTCAACACAATTCACCGAGTTCGACATTGGGGTACCTCTTTCGAAGGTCGCCGGTGCGTTCGAGAATCAAGAACTCAACGCTGTCGTCGTTACAGATGGTGACGAGTATCGCGGCGTCGTCAGCCGCCGACAGCTGGCCTCGTCGTCCAATCACCCCTCGGCAAAGGTTGGCTCACGGGTACAACACGTCCCGCCTGTCGACCGAACCGAGGACGTTCGAGAGGTCGCACGACTCATGATAGGGAGTGACGCCAAAACGCTCCCGGTACTGGATAAAGACAGCGTCTTTGGTGTGGTGACTGCAGATGCCGTCCTCGAAGCCGTGAGCCCGTTTCTTGACGCGGTGACTGTCGATGACGCATACACGACAAAGCTGATCAGTGTAACCCCAACAACCACACTCGGGAAAGCCCTCAACACGTTCCGGGAAGCACGTATCGCACACCTTCCGGTCCTTGACGATGATGAACTCGTCGGAATCCTGAGTTTGTACGATGTCATCGAGTTCACGACACGGGGTGGGAGCAAGAGCCAGGGTGGCTCGTCGGACGAGTTTAGTGGCCGCGGCGGTTTCGGTGAGCGTGACGGTACCTCCGATAGAATGCTCGACCTGCCGGTGCGGAACCTGATGTCCGATACGGTCGCGACGGTTCGACGAGAAGCACCGCTCGATGAGGTGGTCGAAACGATGTTCGATCGGGAAGTTTCCTCACTTGTCGTCACGGCTAACGAGACGGACGAGCCGGTCGGAATCATCACGAAGACGGACGTCATTGAGGCACTCACCTGGGAGCAGGAAGAACGGCGTCCCGTGCAGGTGTTCGGTCTCGAGTTGCTCGACGAGATGGACTACGACGACGTCTCCGCGTTGATCGACGGCGTGACCTCGAAGTATGGTGAGATGAATGTTATCCAGGCCAGTATCGAATTGCATGAACACAAAGAAAAGAGCCGGGGTGTGCCGCTAGTGCTGGCACGGATTCGACTGGTCACAGACCGTGGTTACTTCACTGCCAAGGGAGAGGGTTACGGCGCCACGCACGCACTTCGTCTCGCGGCGAATGCAGTCGAACGTCAACTCCTCAAAGGAAAGACCTACGGCCAATCGAAGAAGCATCCGGACACTGAGGAACAGGAGCAACTCTACGGCTGGTGGCTCGGCGGGTAACGGTCTTCGCTCCATCGAGAAGGTGGCCAACCGTTCCGGGGCGGTCACCATTCGATTGCTATCAAAACGAGGATAAACCTACTGTCCGGTTCCTCTGAAAGACAAGCGGGTGAAATACGTTGATACGCGAGTACACCGTCCAGACAAGTGATGCCGAAATACCGTCATGGAACGAAGTCGTTCATCGACTTCATGGGAACATATCTACAGGACCATCCTAAACGCTGTTCGGTGTGTGGGAACGAAGCACGAGCCCGGTCGGAGTGGCGAATCGAAAAGCGCGATGAGGACGGCCTCCACTTCGTGCATACCTGTCCAGAATGTAGTGCGGAAGACGACGTGTTTCTTAACCTCACGCCGGAACATGAGCGAACCAAACGTAACTAAATCGGATAGAGGGCTAGCTTTGGGTTTGGCGGATGAATTCGTCGAGCCGTTCTTCGATGAGTGTCCCAACGCGCTCACTATATTGCCAGAGTGCTACGTTGAATTTCTCCTCGGTCTCATCATCGATACCATCGTCTCCCTGAAGGACGGAATCTTTGGTAATTTGGGGATGATACACACAAACAATTCCGACCGAACTGTCCGAACTTGTGGTACCCGCGGTGTGGATTCCGTACTGGTCGGTTCCCCACACGCCATCGCCACCTTGTCGCTCCATCATGGAGTCGAGTGCATCGAGACGGTGTAACTCCTCGGTGGAGAGGATTGGAGCGTCACCTTCGAACAATTCGCCGTATGCCTGTGTCCGGGCACTGTTCGTCCATTGTTCCAACCGAGAACGCGCTCTCAGGACGAGTTCTCTCTCGTCTGGAAATTCAGCCATACAATCTAGAGGTGTGGGATATCAATCAACTTTTCTACAGCATCTCCGATGGCTCCTTGTGAGAAAGACCACTCTATAGATGAAGCATATGCTAGCCATCTACTTCTGGCAGTTCAATATCACCGAGACACTCCCTCGTCTCTCTACATCAGGAAACAACTCTGTGGCGAGGATGGAAGTGCGTGTCAATGAGTAATCCCACCAGGCCAGGCATCCAGTGTTCTCAATGCCAACGTTTTGGCCAGCAATCCTGCCGAACATGACCAAACACTCATCGGCCGCATTGACGAATTCGAACAAGAATGGTCGAGAAAGACAAGCATCACGTCTTTCCGCTCACCGCCTAAATCGACGACCCCGAAACAGAGGAAGTCGCTCTCGCCTTCCCCCACCATTACAACAGTATAATCGAGCAGGCTCAATAGCGACAGACGATGACAGCATGATTGAGGACGAAATCCGTGACACTACAACGTCTCTCGAAACAACGTCCGCAATCGAACGCCGTTGTTTCGTTCCCGTCCCCGATTTCTGTGAATGCTCGATAGCGGGGGCCTATCGTGGAACATCACTTGTTGGTCGGTGGGACTTCTGTACCGTTTTCACGATTCTATCGGTTCCACATGGACAGTACCCAAACTATCGACTACGATTTCAAAGCCCGCGTACTCGAAGGTTACTTCGCCGCCAGACCGCACGTCTCCATGATACGTTGGTGTATACAGCCGATCCAACGCATCGGGATCAATGGCATCATACAGTGGGTCGAGTTCCTCAAGTGGGCAGTCCGCAGCATCGGAAACTGCTCTAATAATCCGGATACTGAGTGGCTGCTGCGAGGTGAGACGGTTTGCTGACCGAGTGTGAATGTGTCCATCTTCCGAGTTACTATTATTCATAACACCTAGAGACACGGCACGGACACGCATAAAGTGAGTGTGAGGATTCGGGTAACTCCAGACTTTCTCCCGTGTGACTTCCGCCTCAAAATATCCGCACGCTCACCCTGGAAACGTGGGTCGGTCAAGTCACAGTAGAACCCATTAACACCTGGGGTTCGATATCTTGACACCTACGTTGAACTACGCAGGGAGCCGAACCAGTTGCTTCGTTCCATATTGGTGTATTTCAATGAAGGTAGTTTCATATTTATTGTAGCCGTCGATTACCGACTCAATTGTTACAATCAGGGAGTCTATAACGAAATACAAGTCTGTATTTGATGCGGATGTTCCATGCAAAAAACACTTGGCGACCGAAACAAGTTTGACCGAAGAGGAATCGGGAAAGCCGAGCTCGCTACCGGCGTCATCACCGATTTTCCCGACACACCGTGTGTCGATCCGAGTGACATGAGATGCGCGAACGGGGAGAACGCCTCCCTTGATTTCTGTACCAACGCATCATCAGCCAAGATAAAATCGAGTTCACAGAAGTCCTCGTCGGAGGTCTTGGCATGACATCTGACAGATTCAACAGGAGGGCCTACCTAGGGCTGGTAGCAGCAGGTGGGATTGCTGCTTTAGGAGTAGACCAGGGATTAAACAGCATCCAAGCTCAGGCTGCAAGTCCGGGGGTTGTTGATCTTGGAGCGGCCAGTGAATATACGATTCTAGCAAAATCGGGAATCTCTAGCGTTCCGGATTCCGATGTGACTGGGAATATTGGTGTGAGTCCAATCTCATCGACTGCCATAACTGGCTTTTCATTGACATTGGACTCATCGGGCGAATTCGCGACATCGGATCAAGTGAGTGGACAGGTATATGCGGCCGATTATGCGGCACCGACTCCATCCAACCTGACCACGGCTGTGGGCGATATGGAATCCGCATACACCGAAGTCGCTGGACGCGCACCTCCGGACTTTAACGAGTTGAACGGCGGAAACATTGGAGGACTGGTACTTCCCCCGGGAATCTACCACTGGAGCACAGACGTATCGATTAGCGACGATATCACGCTCGCGGGGGGCCCGGATGATACCTGGGTCTTCCAGATAGATGGCAACCTTACCACGGCTAGCGGGACGAATGTCATCTTGACTGGCGGCGTCCAAGTCAACAACATCGTCTGGCAGGTTGCTGGCGGTGCCGGTGTGGAGCTCGGAACGAACTCACAATTTGCGGGAATTGTGATGACTCAAACGAAAATAGATGTGCTTACCAATGCATTGGTGAACGGTTGTCTGTACGCACAGACTGCTGTCAATCTCCAGATGGCGACGGTCACAGGTTGTGAATCTAACGGGACGACCACGAGCACAGGAACGGGAACAGGAACAACCACCGGGACGGGAACGGGAACGACCACCGGAACGGGAACGACACCGGCACGGAAACAACCACCGGAACGGGAACGACCACGGCACGGAAACAACCACCGGAACGGGAACGACCACCGGACGGAACAACCACCGGAACGGGAACGACCACGGAAACAACCACCGGAACGGGAACGACCACGGAAACAACCACCGGAACGGGAACGACCACGGAAACAACCACCGGAACGGGAACGACCACGGAAACAACCACCGGAACGGGAACGACCACCGGAACGGGAACGACCACGGAAACAACCACCGGAACGGGAACAACCACGGAAACGACCACGGGCACGGAAACGACCACGGGCACGGAAACGACCACCGGAACAACCACGACCACGACCAAAAAGCATCATAAGCACCACAAGCACCACAAAAAGCACAAGCACCACAAGCACCACAAAAAGCACAAGCACCACAAGCACCACAAAAAGCACCGAAAGCACCGTAGACAGCACCGGAAGCACTGCAAAAAGCTCCGGAAGTACCGCAGACAGCACCGGAAGCACTGCAAAAAGCATCGGGAGCATCGCAAAAAGCAACGGAAACACTGCAAAAAGAAGGACCGGAAGAAACACTGCAAAAAGAAGGACCGGAAGAAACACTGCAAACAGAAAGACCGGAAGAAAAAGAGGTCCGACGATAACTGTGAGGACGACAACACTGAATAGCTACCAGTGAAGGGTTCATAGCATTTTTCGCACCGTGATACTGGTGCTACCCGGAGTATCTCCGCGTTCATCGACCTAGTGCTTTGCTCGACAGAGAACTGCTCAGTGAGACGTTGGAGACCGCGAATTGTGAATGGTGGAAGCGGGTGTCCGCTCAGAGAGACAAAAGCAATCCTCCGGCTCTTCGGCGTCAAACAGTCATATCAAGCGATTTTTCACTTAGTGCATCCTGTGACTATCAGAGTTTCTGACCCGCCGCCGTTGACGAATCGCGGAGCGATTCGTTCGCCAACCAGAACGCGTCGCGTTCTGGGGACGGTGAAGACAACGCGGGTCGCGGTGAACGAAACCGCCGTCAAAACCAGCGGCGATTGGTCTTGTGGATTCAATGCAATATAAAAAGAAACAAAGACGCCGCTCGACATCGAAATGTTTGATAGTATGGGACTGACCCAGCGGCTGTGTTTCTGGCCGACTTGGCGGAGAAACACGATCTGTTGGACGCTGTGTTTCTCGTCGATTGCTATGGCTATCGGACTGGTATCTTTCGATTTGGGCTAAGACATCAGTTCGACAACACGGAAAGAACTCTCACCGGAAAGTGGTTTCACACGCTCCAGTTATGCATCGATTGCTTTCACAATTTGTGGGTGGGAAGTCGGTCAATCGCCCATTAGTGTCTTGTATAATATGAGCACTACTGATTGCTTCTGACGACCGCACCAGTTACGCATGGGATAAAAATATCTATGAGGTACCAAACGCACAACCGAGTTTCTAATCTCCTCTTTCAATACTTATTAAAATTATAATATGTAAGAAAATTAAAATCGTCACCCCCAACCTCCGACAATAACGAAGCCAGAAAGGATCGTATACCGCGCCCCAAAGACGACACGTAGAACCGGATCACGCCCATGAGTATTCGTCTCGAACATCTGTTCGATGAAAGACAGTTGTTTGAAGTAGTCAAAATACCTATTTTTGTCATGATCGATTTGAATACTGCTGTAAGAAGATGTACCTCTTTTATTCACATATATCTTCACCGAAGCCGCCGTTATTAGAAATCACGAGTTGACTACTCTGAGATCTCTTTCGGTTGACACACCCCCGTCGCCCTCGACCGCGGAGAATATCTTTCCCTGTCGAAGACGTTATCTCCGATTCCAGCCTCCGCCGTCTCAGGAGGAGTTGAATTCGGTGGGTTCCAACTCAAGCGTGGCGCCTAGCTCATTCTCTAGATCGGCCGAAATCTGTACCGTCGTTCCTCAATCAGCTCTGTCCATCTGTTTGTAGTGTTATTGGACGGAATCCTCGGGGCCGACGACGTTCATGTCTTCATAGAGTTTGTTATACCCTTTCGCTTCGTAGAGGTATGTGCCGTCTTCAACGAGCTCGCGCGTGTCACCCTCGGCGGCGAATTTCTCACGAGCGGCTTCGAGTACATCCTCTGCGTTCTCACCGGGAACAACCGTCACACCGTCGTCGTCACCGACGAGGATATCGCCCGGATCAACCGCGACTTCTCCACACGTTACGGTGACGTTGATCGACCCCGGGCTCTGCTTTAACGGTCCCTGCGGATGAACTCCCCGAGCGTATACGGGGAACTCCATGTCCTTGATGTCTGCGCTATCGCGGATCGCACCGTCGATGACGATTCCGGCGAGGTCGTTCGCTTTGCAAGAAGCGCACATGAGTTCGCCGAGATGGGCAGTCTCGACGTAGCCATTCGCGTCGATGACGAGTACGTCTCCCGGTTCCGCCATCGTGATCGCTTTGTGGATGATGAGGTTGTCTCCTGGCTCAGCCTTCACCGTCACTGCAGTCCCCGCGAGGGTTGCTCCGTCGTACACCGGCTTGATTCCGGAGTCCATTGCGAAGCGTACGTTCCCCGTCACGTCCGACGCAACGGAGCTGGGAATCCCTTCGAATCCTTCAACGACTGCACTAACTGGTCGTTCGATCTCTGTCTCTACGGTATGCACACTACTTACAATACCATTATCGTACCTTAAACTATCGGTCTCTGCAATCCGTCATCCGTACCTGATTCCGGATAGGGATTCATGGCTGAGAACGGCACCAGTCCACCATCCATATAATTATGCCAAGTGGTCTCACAGAAGTGCGTATGCGTGGATTGGCAAAGGTCGCCCGAAGCGAGGGGGCCTTAGAGTTCGTCGAGTTCGAACAGCCGACGGTAGATACCGACGAGGTACGAAAGGGCAGGCAAATCGTACTCGTCGGGCAGCCTGACGAGACCACAATGTCGCACACACCACTTGTTCGCGCCGAGATTGACATCCGTGCACGTACGGTGCCATGTACGATGATTTCGAGCACGCACTGTGACTGCTCCGACGCGACACCATTGCAGCAGACACATTCATCGACGAGCGGTTCTCCCTTCTCAATGCCGAGGAAGCCTTCGAGGCGTTCCTCAAAGGAGAGACGAGTAAGGTCGTCTTCGACGTCGCAGAACTCGAAGAAGCCTAACAATACGGTCCGTGAGCCGTGCTAATTACTGGAACGAGAACATCGGCTTGCAGGTCTGCCCGGCAATGAAGTCCTTGAACGCTGACGCAGGATCGTCGCTCTCGTAACGGGTGTCGATGATCGTTTCAACGTCGACAGCGCCGACCTCAAGCACGTTCACCGCCTGCTTGTAGTTCTTCCGAGTCGCGCCGTAGGAGGTCTTAATGTCGAGTTCACCGCGGACGATCGGTGAGAAGAACAACTCACTCGGTTCACCGGGTAGGCCGACGACAATTATCTCACCTCCTTTTCGCGCATACTCGACGGCTGTCTCGACGCCGCTCTTGTGGCCGGTCGTGTCGAACACAGTGTCGACACCAACACCATCGGTCATCTCCTCGATGAACTCGTTAAGATCCGTCTTGCTGATGTCGACGGTCTCGATACCGAGTTCTTCGACGAGCGGCAGACGGTACTCCGTGTCTTTTCCGAGTCCGGAAACGATTACGTGCGCGCCAAGTGAGTCAAGCAAAGCGGCGATCAGTATACCGATCGGCCCTGGTCCCTGGACGAGGATCGTATCCCCGGGAGTAACGTCCGCCCGCTCGTAGGTAGCTCGCGCTGCAATCGCGAGAGGCTCCGTGACTGCTGCGTGGCGTGTTTCGATCTCATCGGGAATCGCGATGAGCTGGTTCGCGTCGACGGTCGTGTACTCCGAGTAAGCACCGTCGGTCTCCATTCCGACGAGCGTCGTATTCTGACAGACGTTCTCCTCACCAATTTCACACTGGTGACAATCTCCACAGGGATGGATCGGGATTTCGACCACCGTCTCACCGACCGAGAAACGGGTGACATTCTCGCCGATTTCGACGACCGTGCCTGCGTACTCGTGGCCCATCACGCGCGGCATCTTCACCCACTCGAAGCCATCCATTTGTAGGTATGCATGGACGTCGCTGCCACAGACGCCCGCGTACTCGACCCGAACTAGAACCTCGTCGGCGCTTGGACTCCGCTGTTTGACCTCCTGCACCTCAACTTCTTCACGACCAGTTTGAACGATGGCTTTCATCGTCTCCGCTACCGGTTTGCTGGATTGGCGCGCCATTAGTTGGGGGTCTGGAGTGTGTTCGGCGGACTGTCCCATTCGGATGCATCGTCCTCTGGTTCGTAGCCAAGGACTGCCTTCGCGTGTTCGGTGTCGAACCAGCGGGCGGCGTTGTCGCTGACCGCGTAGAACGTGTCATACGTCACCATGTCGTCCTGTAGGCAGCATTCGAGAAGGTGTGCAAAATCACGCTGGGAGGTCCAAGTCGCTTTCAGTCGCTTCACCATCCGCTCGTACTCTTCGCTCCCGCGCTCCCAGGAGCCAGTCTGAGATTGGTCCCAGACCTCGCCTTCCTCTACCGTCTCCTCGTCACCCCGCTCGACGCCACGCTCGGCATCCCCGTATGGGTGGTCGTAGGTTTCCGTGCGTACGCTGGAGATACGGAGTGCATACACCTGTTCAGGCGCACCGTTTCGACGGGCGTGAACCTGACAGATCTGTTCACCAAAGACCTTCGATGCACCATAGTAACCATCAGGCTTTGGGAGGGTTTCGTGGGTGAGTCGGAGTGGGTCGTACTCGCTCGGGTAGTCTTCCTCGTAGAGCGCGGGTTCGTGTTCCTCCTCGTAGAGACCCATCACGCGCTGTGAGGATGCGAAGACGAGCTTCGGGATGTCGGCGTCTTTCATCGCGCGCAAGACGTTGTAGGTACCAACGATATTTGGCTCGATTATTCCTTCGAAGTCGGCCCCGGCATCTGATTGGGCGGCGAGATGGATTACGGCGTCCTGACCATCGAACGCGGGCCGGATCGCCTCGTAGTCGGAGATATCTGCGACGTGCGTCTCGTACTCTGGGTGGTCGTTTCGGTCGAGGAAAGTGAATTCGTAATCCTCCTTCTCGAGGAGGTAATTCATGATTGCCTCCCCAGCCTCACCATACGGTCCGGTGACCAGAACTCGTTGCGTACTCATCGATAAGGAAGTACACAAGTATCGTTATATATCTTTTTGTCGCCCGTCTAGAACTGCGTTTCACAATGCGGGGATACTGTACTCTGACAGCCCATCTGCGTCTGTTCGATAGATCTAATTTCTGAGATCGTCCGACCCGAAGCTTCAACATTATCGAATCACGTCGATGAGTGAGTTAACTCCATGACAGCGATATCAGTGTAAAGACAAACCCCACCATATCCATTACAGGACTATACTTGTAATTCAAAGGGTGCTCGGCTAATACTGCTTGAGTTTTAGCTCGATGATGTTCTTTTTATCGAACAGTTCGGGTGCAATCTCGTCTTCTATTCGCTCGTCGTTCATCCGACTAATCGGACCACTGAGGCTAATTGCACCAAGCACCGAGTGAGTCTTCGACATTATTGGAACAGCGGCTGCACAGACGCCGCCGAAGTGCTCGCCACGATTGATGGAGTACCCACGTTCACGGATCGTCTCAAGATCGGCCATCAACTCCTCGTAGTCATTGATAGTCCCCTCCGTGGACCGCGGGAGTCCACGACGCTCAAGAATATCCTCACATTTCTCCTGAGGAAGATGAGCAAGCATCGCCTTACCCGTCGCCGTCGTGTGCATGTAGAAGTGATCGCCGAGCGGAGCATTGTCGTCGATCGACTCCGCGTTCTCGGACTTGTACAATTGCACCATATATCCATTCTCTATCGTCGCGAGATTGGCGATTTCACCGAGTTGCTCTTGAAGATCGTCAACCTCGTTCTTTGCCGCTCGGAAGAGGGGCATCCCATCGCGGAGTTCCCCGCCGGTCCGGAGAAAGAGAAGACTACAGCGGTACTCGCTATCGGACTTCACGACGTAACCGCTGTCCACGAGGGTTGCTAAGTGAATGTGAGTGGTGCTCATCGGCATATCCAACGCGTGCGCTACGTCTGAGAGCGTCGCCGGCCCATCTGTCCGAAGGTATTCAATTATATCGAAGGACTGCTTAACGCTTTTCAGCCTCCGACGTCCGTCGTCTGTCCCCTGTGTCATAAGTTCTCAATGGAATACGGCCGTGATAAGACCTCCGAAAACTTCGACTATGTTGAACTCTAGTCTCGATATCTATTATACACTTTCGTGTGCACACTCGATTGGCCCGGAGGAGTCCTTGATACCACGTCTATCGGTAGCTTTATTCAATTCGATACCCCACTATCTGACCGAAAATGAGCGCTGAAAAGGTAACTAACGGTATCTACAAGGTACAGTTCGAACACGTTCGAGTGTACATCCTCGAAGACGTCCCCGAGGGCAAAACAACACTCGTCGACACTGGATTCGACGAGAACGGCGAGGAACTTGTCGAGACGATTCGTGAGGAATTCGGAACGATAGATCGAATAATCCTTACTCACGGTGACCACGGACACCACGGTGGCCTCCCGTTTGTCATGGAGGCGTTCGATCCGGAGTTCCTTGCGGCCGACGATGAAACCAAGCTGTACGAGGCAATCGATTACGAGCCAGACTACCGCTTCGAGGACGGTGACGTTCTTGACGGAAACATCGAGGTTATTCAAATACCTGGTCACACGAAGGCGACGTCTGCACTGCTCCTCCGCGATCGAGACATCCTCATCTCGGGGGATGCGCTCGACGGTGCCGACCGCGCCGGGCTCCCTGCGGGTTATCTCCTTCCGCCGCCCGCTTTGTTCAACGACGACCACAAAGCTGCGGAGATCAATCTTTACGACCTGCTCCAGTACGACTTCGATACCGTCCTCGTCTTCCACGGGTCGAACGTCTTCGAAAACCCGAAGGAGAAACTCGACGATTTTCTCGTCGAGCGAGAGTGGGACCCACGGCCGGACAACTGACCCGTTCGACGCGTCGTTCTTACTTGAGCACCACAACCTTTATTATTGATTGGTAAGGTCGGAGTAGTATGGTTCGTGACCAGACAGCGCAATCTCGGCGGAGCCTATTAAAAAAGAGCGGAGCGACCCTCAGTATCGGGATGGCAGGCCTCGCAGGCTGTTCCGGTAATAGTGGCTCGAATAGTAAGAATAATAAAAATAACAAAAACAACACGTCGAACTCGAAATCGAGCGGTGAGAAGCTAACGATTACGTTCGCGACGACTCAGCCACCGAAGAATATCTCGGTAAAGGCCGCCAAGAAACACTTCATCAAGCCTCTCGAGAAGAAATCAGACGGAAGGATTTCGGTCAACCTGAAGGCTGGGTCACTCGGCGGGACAGAGGACAACCTCGGCGCTCTGGAGAGTGGGACCGTCGATATCCTCCACGAGAGTCCGACTGCCCTCGCACAGCGGTGGGCACCACAGTACTCCTTCGCTGGTGACCCGTTCGTTATCAAGAATATGGACCACTACCACGCGGTCGCCGACAAGTATCTGAAGCCGGATGATGGTCTGAACGGGATTCTCAAGAAGAACGGTGTTCAACTGGGTGATGCGTTCTACGTTGGCAATCGTGGCTTCACCAGTAACACCACGGTAAAGACACCCAAAGACGTACAGGGCGTCAAGCTCCGTCTCCCGCAGTACGACACGTGGACCAAAGTCTGGGGCGAAATCGGGGCGGACGTTACTCCTGTTGCGTACGACGAACTCTACTCGGCACTGCAGACGGGTGTCGTTGATGCCTCCGAAGGCCCCATCTCGCAGTTCCTTTCGGTCAGCCTCTATGAGGTTCAGTCCCATTTCAGCGTTACAAATCACTTGCTCGGCACGAAGCATTTCCTCTACAACCAGAAGTTCATGAACGGGCTCAGTGCCGATGACCGCGATCTCATTACGTCGACCGCGAGTGACGCGGTGACAAAGATGACCGACCAAATCAAGAGCAATGAGTCGAGTCTCTACAAGGAAGCCAAGCAGAAAGGCACCACTGTCGTTCCAGCGGATAAAGTGGACCGTAAGGCCTTCGTGAACGCTGGAATGCCGGCGCTCAAGCAACTCTCGAAGAACAAGTGGGCGGTCAACATCAACGCCGTCCTCAACCTCTCGTAGACGCTCAAGTTCCCATCGATGGACAGCGGTAGGACAGCCATCGTCGATCCCGTATCTCATCACGTCGATCACGGCATCTATCCTGATCATTCAACGGAGAACCAAAATGCTTTTAATGAACGCGGGGACTTTCACACTATGGCGCAGAACTGGTTAGACCGGATCACCACTGCGGTTGGGGTGGTCTTATTAAACGTAATGCTGGTAGTAGGGCTCCTTCAGGTGGTCAGTCGCTACATTGATTTTCCTTTCGACCTCAACTGGACCTACGTGGTCGCGAGAACTGTCCTCGCACTGATGACAGTCATCGCGCTTCCATACCTATTCAAGAACGATGCGGACATTTCGTTCCTCCCTGTTCTAAAACGTGTCATCACTCGGACCGACCAGGTGTTGTTCGTTCGGAACATCCTGATGGCGTTCTTCTCCGCCACGCTGGTGTTGTCTGCGTATCAGGCGACGGGCGTCTCCGGGGACACAGCGCTTCCGATGATTGAGTGGTTCAAGGTTGGCTGGGCGTACGAGCTGGTCGCGCTGAGCGCCGCCGGTCTCTTCATCGTGATTGTCCTTGACACGCGCAAGCGTGTTACCGAATTCTTGGGGAGTACCAATGTCTGAAATTCTCTTGCTCGTTGCGTTCATCGGTATCCTCATGGCGCTGTACGCCGTTGGCGTGCCAGCAGCCTACTCACTTGGCCTGACTGTCCTTCTCATCATGCTGTTGCCAATCGGCCCGCCTTTGAATCTCGTCGTGATCACGCAACGGTTCTGGGCCGGGATGACCTCATGGGTTCTTCTCGCCGTTCCGTTCTTCCTCATGGCTGGACGAATCATGAACATCACTGGAATCACCGACGACATGTTTAATTTCGCCACCGAACTCGTTGGTCCCCTCCCCGGTGGTCTCGCGCAGGTCAATGTCCTCGTTAGCCTGATATTCTCCGGGATGAGTGGATCTGCGGTCGCGGACGCTGCAGGGATTGGGAGTGTTGAATACGAGGCGATGACGTCGAATGGGTACGACGGTGATGATGCCGTCGGCATCACCGGCGCCTCTGCAATAATCGGACCGATCATCCCGCCGAGCATCCCCGTTGTCGTCTACGCCGTGCTTGCGCAACGATCGATTGGGACGCTATTTGTCGCCGGTATCGTTCCGGGCCTCCTTATGGCGCTCGCGATGGCAGCCACGGCGTTCTACCTCGCCAAGCGCGACGGATGGCCGAAGGAAGACAGCCACGATATCTCGAACCTATTCGAGTCCTTCCTTCGGGCATTGCCCGGGCTGATTACGCCGCTTATAATCATCGGCGGGATCCTCGGTGGCGTGTTCACCGCGACGGAAGCCGCGCTGATCGCCGTCGTGTATGCGATACTCCTCGGCGTGTTTTACTATCGCTCGATTGGGCTGACCGACCTCTACCAGGTCAGTAAGGAAACGTTCGAGGACACCGTGAGTATCGTTGTCATCTTCGGCTTCGCGAACCTCTACGCGTACTGGCTAACGCTCGCCGGCATCCCTGACTTGATCGGACATATCCTCATCGGAATCTCCGCGAGTCCCCCCGTGACGATGCTAATCCTCACCGGTATTCTGCTGATACTGGGGACGTTCATGGAAGGCACGGCAGTTCTCCTGATCATGGTCCCAATGTTGGTGCCGCTCTATCCCACGTTGGGCATCAATGCAATCCAGTTCGGGATCATCATGGTGGTCGCCCTAATGTATGGACTCATCACTCCCCCCTTCGGCTTGATCCTCTTCGTGCTGGAGCGCGTTACCGACGAATCCCTTGATGATGTCATGCGGTCTATGCTTCCGTACTACCTGCCACTGGCGCTTGTCCTCCTGTTGATCATCCTCGTTCCGCCTCTAACGCTGGCGGTTCCCCGGGCGTTCGGTCTCTTCTAAGGACGCCTTTACTCCACCAACTTCTTATGGTCTGTTATTCATAGCATCTGCCTCATCGACACTCCGCTGTGATGAGACCCTCAGAACCCATCCACAGTCACCAACAACTAAGAGAAGTGGCTACATAGGGAACCTATGGTCATCGTTGCAGCCATCGATCGCACCGAACGAGCGACAGATGTACTCGCGGAAGCCGCTACCCTGGCAGAGAAATTCGAAGAGGAGATGCACGTTCTGCACGTGATGAAGCGCTCAGAGGCCATTCAAATCGAAGAAGACAATGCAAGTAAGGACGAAGCAATCAAAACCGCCAAATTGCGAGAGCAAGCCGCGCAGCCAGCAAAATCACTTGTGGACACGAACCCAACAGGGGTCGAGACGACGGCCGTTGGCCGCATCGGTGATCCGGCGAACGAAATCGTCGAGTATGCGGACGACCAACGGGCACGCTACGTGGTGATCAGTCCTCGACGCCGCTCACAGACGGGAAAGCTCCTCTTCGGGAGCGTCGCACAAACCGTCCTACTAAACGCGATTTGCCCCGTCGTCTCGCTCGCCGACCACTCCAAATGACCGCGTCACGGAGTGAAATGTTGGGAGAAACCTTAACAGTAGTGGGCTGTGGCCGACAAACTGGCTATTTTTAAGCTGTCAGCCAACACTTTCTCACACGTCATATTAGTTAATGGCAAGGTGTCCACCATAGCTATAAATCAACGACGTGATCGCCGTCAGCCTGTGCGGTGCCTTCTACGGCATGAAGTACGGAATTCGGGCTATGCTAGCGGACGGTGGTGGTTCAATCGTCGGAGGCATAGCATGCGCGAGCGCATTGTTCAGCGAGCGTAGCAGCTGGTTTTAAGACTGACGACTAGTTGTCACGAACCTGCTTCCTGCTTACCCCACAATTACATCTAAAGAAGTCTCTATAGACTATGAAATATTTGAACCGATATAATACTTTTCGCTATCGATTGACAAGTGAGGGGATACAGCAGAGTGAGGCTATGCCGTCACTCTAAACGACGGATATCGGCCATGATGGAGACTGCGGTCGTCGATCCGCCGGCACCGTGACCCGAGACACTCAGCTGTCCGGCGTTCTTGGTTGCGAGTTGGACGACGTTCTCGGTACCGGAGACGACGAGTGGAGATTGTTGTGGGATGATCCGCGGTCCAACGCGGATCTCACCGTCCACGATCTCGCCAACAAGACGAACCGTCCGTCCGTCGGCGTTAGCGAGCGACAGTGCACTGCCGGAGATTCCGACGATCCCGTCAACAAACGCATCATCAAGCGTGTATTCACGCTCCCCTTGTGCGAGTACGTTCGCGGCGATTACGCACTTGAGTGCGGTATCCGTCCCTTCGACATCGAAAGACGGGTCGGGCCCCGCAACACCGAGGTCTTGTGCTTCTACAAGCACGTGCTCATAATCAAGTCCCTCGGCGGCCATCCTCGAGAGGATGAAGTTCGCGGTCCCGTTCAGGACTCCGCGGAGTGCAGTCACGTGTTCGGGGCCGAAGTCCTCGATTGTCGAAATAACTGGCATCGCCCCCCCGACTGTCGCCTCGAAACGGAGCCGACCCTCGCTCTCTGATTCAAGAGCCCGAACATCTGCGTATCGCTGCGCGACAGGTCCTTTGTTCGCGAGCACGACGTCTCGGTCACGTTCAAATGCCGCTCGAACATGGTCGTACGCCGGCTGTGCGGTATCGAGTGTCGTGGGAGTCGCTTCGACGAGAACATCGTACTCGCTCGCCAGCGCGTCCTCAACAGTACCTGTCCCGATGTCGTCTGTGCCACGCTTCTGTGAAAGGATGGCCTCGACATCGAGGCCGTCGGGGTTGGTCGTCGCACTCGCTGAGTCAGCGAGCGCGGTCACAGTGTGACCGTAGTCAGAGGCCATTTCCGCGACCGATATACCGACGGTGCCGGCCCCGATGACTGCGAGTTTCATGCAAATTCTCCCGAAAGCGGTTCGATGACACGAATGTCCTTCTCCGCAGATATCTCCCGAATCTTTGAGAGTGTGTGCTCCGTCTTACCCTCTTCAATACCAAGACGGAGTCGTCCGCTCGATATATCGCTTGACCCTTTCGGCGCGGACAGCTCGAAATCTGAGATCGTCACGTTCGTGTTCTCGCGAATGCGTGTGAGCGTGTCCGAGAGTCCGGTATCGACGAGGTCACCCGAGAGCAGTACGGTTAGTGACTCGCTGTATCGCTCCGTTCCCGCCTGAATGACGTTGATTCCCTCCTCACGGAGCGTGTCAACGATTGTCTCGTACCGCTTCGGTGTCGCTTCGAGATCGATCTCGACGGGAATATGGCCGCGGGGCGTGATGTGTCCTCGCTCATGATATATCGACAGTAGGTTTCCGCCGTTCGCGCCGATCGGGTGGAGTGCACGAAGCAACTCTCCGGGTTCGTCGACCAGTTCGAGGCGAATCGTGTAGGCATTCGCCTCGCTTTGCGGTTCGTTCATGCGTAATTCGTCCTCCGATAGAGATTGGCTCGCTCACTCATTGTGAATCACTCACCAGATGCAGTTATATGAATCCCGGCGATTTGCGTGTAACTGTTCGAGCCAGTGTTGCGGGAAAATTGCCCCAGAACAAGCGAATTCAGGATGCCCCTACGCGAACGTCTCTCGGTCGGCGAGCTTCTCACTCAACGACTTGAGTTCGTCGACGTCCTCACTCGCCGTCTGTAGGACCTCAACGAGTGTGGACAGTTTCTTCAATGGTATCTGCCCCGGAGCGTACTCATTGTTGTCCGAGGCAAGGGGTGCATATCCGAGTTTCGAGCCATAGAGCGGCGCAACGGCGCGGCTATGGCTCCCGATACCGCCCATTGAGATGCCTGCGACGTTCATCTCGTTGTTTGTTGCCGTATCGATAGCCTTCAGAAGACGGAGTACGTCTTCGTTGTTCTGTGGATACGTGGCGACCTTCGCAACGTCTCCGTATTGCGCGCACTGCTCAAAGATCGCGTCAAGCACCTTTTGCTCCGGAGTCTCGTTGAAGTCGTGGTGCGAGATGATGAGCTTGACGTTGTTCTGTCGGAACTCGTTGAGAATCCATCCCATCGCACGGGCAGTCTCCAACTCGATATCCACGAGCTCGACTGCATCGAAGCGAGACGCCGCTGCGAGACGGTCAAGTCGCCCAGTGTCGTTCGCCTCGCCGCCGAACCATTTCGTGCGGTTTGTCGCGATTATCGGGAGCGAACCATCGTAATCAGAAAGTTGTCCAATCGGGTTTTGTGCGCTGTCCATCCGGAATTCAAGGACGTCCGCTGCCTCACGCGCCTCCGGCTCTCGTGTGAGGTCATTTGTTGTTGCAGCCAGTGCGAACCCATCCAATTTCATGCGGTAGTGTATCTCGATCCGTGCTATAAACCTTCGCGGACCAGAATCAATACACCTTATACACACTAGAGGGGATATCGCCCATCGACCGTACGGTCATTCGGGGACTGATTGGAATTTGTCCGTGAGAACGTCCCTGACCCGACTCAGCCACTCCCTCGTGAAATGGGACATATCCCCCGAGAACCATAGAATGGCCCGATGATCCGAGTATGGTGACCTGCCTCACTCATCGCGACGCCGATGATATCAATACCATCCTGGTTAGCCGTGTGGATCACTTGAAGAACATCTAATGCGTCACTTCGGGATTCGGCGAAGACGTCCAGCAGGTGTGTATTGCAGAGTTACTCCGGAAATGTGGTGTGATAGTAGTGGACCATCAGGATGGCTGATTTGACTGTCTGCACTGCTGAGATTCACTTGAAATGCGGAGTGATTGGCGTCAGGGTGGGCACCTCCCGTTTCTTCTGGCCGACTGTCTACCGGTCGGACGACGGGCACTCCACAACAGTGACGTGACGAGCAGTCGGGAATTCGAAAAGCAGGTCGTTTTTCGTTACGCTTCTCGACAGGCCAACAAAACACCTTTACAAAACGCACGCCAATGTGTAGCAACGAGAGCTGAGCGCTCTATACAGCACTATGCAAGGACAAAATCAACAGCAGGCATACGACCGTGGCACATCAATTTTCTCCCCGGACGGCCGACTCTATCAAGTTGAATACGCTCGCGAAGCTGTCAAACGGGGCAGTGCCAGTATCGGCATTCAGACGAACGATGGTGTGGTGCTCGCAGCCGAAATCAATACCCGATCACCACTAATGGAACCCTCGTCGGTCGAAAAGCTGCATAAGGCCGATACGCACATTGGGATTGCATCTGCTGGCCATGCTGCTGACGCTCGCCAATTAGTGGACAAAGCACGTCAGCATGCACAAGTTGAGCAATGGCGCTACGACCAACCAATTAGTGTCGAGACGCTCACTACCGCCGTCTGTGATGATATTCAAGAATTCACGCAGAAAGGCGGTACTCGGCCATTTGGTGTCGGCCTTCTTATTGGCGGCATCGACGAGGGCGAACCCCGACTCTTCGAAGTAACCCCGGCAGGGACAGCGTCCGAATGGAAGGCAACTGCAATTGGAGTGAATAGCACTGAACTGCAAACCGCTCTCGAAGAGCAGTATCGGGCCGATTTGTCGCTTGATGATGGCATTCGGGCAGTTCTTCGGGCTCTTGAAAGCGTGACCGATGATGAGCTGTTAGCAACGGACGTCAGTGTTGTAACCATCAATACCGATTCAAACCGGTACGAGGTGGTAACTGAGGAAATGATTGCAGAACATCTCAGTGGTCTTTCAGAATCTGGTGAGTAAACACTGGTAGTAGACCATCATACATCAGCTACTTTGATGGCGCTCCGACGTCTCGACTCGGACAGAGAATGGCTATCGAGTTGAACGGGTCGCACACGACTGCCCGCGTGATGGTCGAGGATGAGACTCTCGTCGAATCCGGCTGTCTCGAACAGATTCAGGAACTCATCGACCACCCCGCGTTCACCGAACCGGTTCGGATCATGCCGGACACACACTGGGGTGCCGGTGCGCCCATCGGTTTCACCATGCCCCTTCCCGACCGCATCGTGCCGAACATCGTCGGCGTCGATGTCGGCTGTGGGATGTGCGCGACGAACCTCGGCACCGACCTTCCATTCGCGGACGCGGACGCAGAACGTGAGCAGCGCGTCCGCAAGGTCGTACCGATGGGGCGGGAGGTTCACGAGTACGACGACGCACCGCACCTCGTGAACGAGTTCCCGTTCGACCGAGCGAACGACGTGTTCGAGCGCTTTGACGCCGCCTATCGTGACCGATTCGACCGCCCTATCGACCCGATAACGTTCGACTTCGACGGCTACGGCGAGGCGTACTTCAAATCCCTCTGTGAGCGCGTGCTGGCCTCCCAGCGACAGGGAATGGGCTACGTCATCAAGAGCGCCGGGACGCTCGGCGGCGGTAATCACTTCGTCGAGTTCGCGCAGGCCCAGGAGTCGGGCGACTACTGGCTCGTGGTCCACAGCGGGTCGCGCTACCTCGGCAAAGCCGTCGCCGAGTACTGGCAGAATCGAGCGTCGGACTACCGCTCGGCCGACCAAATCCGGGATGCGATTCCGGACGGCTACGAGGAGTTCCTCAAGTTCGAACCCGAAACCGTCGGTGACGGCGAGTTGTTCACGTGGATAACGGGTGGGATGGGTGAATCCCACATCCGCGTCGAGCGCGTTCGGGAGTCGTTTGATGGGAGTGATATCGAGGACGCGTTCGACACCCTTTCGGGGTCGAATTTGCGCCCAAGCGAGGAGCGAAACGACGACCTCGATTGGCTCGACGGGCGGGAGGCACACGGTTACTACGTCGATATGCTGTTCGCCCAGCAGTACGCCCGCTGGAACCGCGAACTGATGAGCGACGCCATCTGCGAGGCACTCGGCATCGAACCGACCGACCGCTTCCAATCGACCCACAACTACATCGACTTCCGCGACCTGACGATTCGGAAAGGTGCCACGCCCGCCCGTGATGGCCAGCGACTCGTCGTCCCGTTCAACATGGCCGACGGCTCCATCATCGCCCGCGGCAAGGGCAACGAGGAGTATCACTCGACGGCCCCGCACGGGGCAGGCCGCACCATGAGTCGCGGCGATGCCTTCGACACGATATCGATGGACGAGTTTGGGGAAGCCATGGACGGCATCTACTCGGAGTCGGTCGTCGAATCCGTGCTGGACGAAGCGCCGATGGCCTACAAACCCGCCGACGCGATTCGGAATGCCATCGAACCGACTGCTGACGTCGTGGAGTGGTTGGACGTGGTGCATAATTTGAAAGCGAAATAACCGCGAGAGCTGGTTTTTCGGATGGGGTTTCGGTTTTCGTTTTGGCGTTGATACTGAATAGTACTGTTTCATACTGACGACTACTGAATGGTACTACTAATTGGAGAAGTATTTCTAAACTCGATTTCGAACGTTCTCGGTCGTTTGTGACGACGCGACTTTGGCAACTTTGTGATTGCAAGTACTGAGAAGCGGACCGCCTCGAAAGCCCTCGCCCGCTACGCACAGGTGTATTTTGGTTCGGTTGCGATTACAACTGCCGAGCAACAATGAAGACCGCACCGCCACCGCGAGCTCGCGGTGGCGGTGCGGGTATGGTGTTTGGGTGGGATGAACGGGCGGGGGCTTTCTGGGTCGTCATCGCAGTAACTGCAGTCGCAAAATCAGTAAATCAGTTGCGTGCGGATGGAGTATTCCAAATAGATTCTATGTGCTACTTCTCTCTTTCCGGCGCATACGTATCACCCGTAATAAAAACAGGCAACTCCCTGTCGCGGGTTTCGCGGTCGATACTGTCGAGCCAGTTTCGTACCTTGTCGTGGAGGTCCCTCTTCGTCCGGAAACTGTCGTACTGCACGTCGTAGCCGTACGGCAGTTCATCGACTGTCGCACTATTGAACGCCTCGTCCAGATACAGGCCGATTCGCTGGCCGGGCTTGTGCGTCGTCGCAGGATTCCCGCGCCGCAGATGAAACTCCCCCAGAATCCCGCCGGTTTCGGTGCCGACGCCGGTCGTGAGCCCACCCTGCGTGAACAGGAAGAGCACGGCGTCGCTGTGGGCCGCGAACGCGACCGACTGGGCGAGCGGGTCCATTCCCTCGGTATTTGAATCCGCTTCGGCGGCCTGTTCGTGGGTCGGGATGTCGATGTCGGTGGCGATGAACGCTCGGCAGTTGTGGCGGGTTCGGAGTTCCGCACAGAAATCACGGAGCGCGAATTCCATGTCACCCCGGCCGTCGGGGGTGACGTGGCGTTCGGGGTCGAACAGCGGGTCAGCCTGAAACGGCGTCCGGAGTTCGTCACCGTCGTCGTAGGCGTACGCCGCGCTGAACGCGGTGTATGGTCCCATCACGTAGACGGTGAAATCGTTGTGACTCCCAAAATTTGGCGGTGCCGGTGCCTGCTCTGCCAAAATATCGGCAATCGGTTGACCGTCGTACCGAAAGTTCGTCGCCCCATCAAACATTTATTCGAGATTCGGAGTCGGCAATGAAATAGCTGCCGACAGTACAACTGATACGACAGCATAATCGACAGAAGACAACACGACTGACAGAAGGAAGCACACCCGACCGCAAAACTGATATTTTAAAACAAAGAAAAATTTCTTCCCAATCGGCAGGCTGATGTAGTTGGCCGCCGTACACTTATCCATCATGGCCGCTGAATCGACACCGACGCCGGACGACGAGCGGAACATCGAGGGGTACGTGAATCAACGGCTGTTCGACGACAGTTTGGGCACCCTTACCGACCACGCCGCGCGGAAAGCGGCGCTCGGAGATACGCGACGGTATTCGATTCTATTTTTGCTCTACGAGCGCGAAGAAGTGTCCCGGAAGACGGTAGCGGAGGCCATCGACGACGGGAGTTTCGACCTCACGCACCACATCGGGGAGTTGATTTCGACGGGTCTCGTCGCCCGGACCGGCGCGCCGGAGGGTGCCGACGGCCGCCAAACGTTCTACAAAATCACGCATCTCGGTCGGCAGGAGATCGAAGCGGATTACGAGAACATTACGGGTCACGCCCCGTAGCGACGAATTTTCAGTTTCAAAGTCGCTATTCCACTGGCTCGAACATCGGTGCGGGCATCCCGTCGAGTTCGTCGGTGTCGGTGCATTCGACGGTCGTTCCGATGTTGACCGCTTCCTCGCCGCCGATTCGACCCAAAATTTTGGCGTCGCCGAGATCAACGACGGCGACTTGATACGGGCCTTCGACTCCCACTGGGGGGACGGTTATCGTCGTCTCGCTGTGGACGACGCCGACGTTTGGCAGGGTGTGGGTATCGAGGTTTCTGTCGCCGCATTCGATACACGCTCGTTTCGGCGTGGCCGTGACGTGCCCGCAGGAGCGACATTCGAGACCGACGAGGTCGCCGGCTTTGAGGTAGGCTCGCCAGTCTGCGTAACTCAACGGAACATCGTTCTCCGAACTCATGGTTGGGCCTCCAGTACGGTGACGACGGTGGTCGCGGCATCGCCACCGAGGTTGTGCGCCACTGCCGTCTCCGCGCCCTCTACTTGTCGGTCCTGTGCGTTACCGCGCAGTTGCTCGGTCAACTCCACGAGTTGGGCCGTCCCGGTCGCACCGATGGGGTGGCCTTTCGCCTTCAGTCCGCCGCTTGGGTTGACCGGCATCTCGCCGTCGATGTAGGTTCGGCCCTCAGCCGCTGCCTGCCCGCCGGTTCCATCCTCGAATAGTCCGAGCGCCTCGATAGCGAGGATTTCAGCGCCGGTAAAGCAGTCGTGGACTTCGGCCACGTCGATGTCATTCGGGCTGATTTCGGCTTGTCCGTAGGCCTCCGCGGCGGCATCGCGGGCGGATTGGGTGGCCGAGAGCGAGGCTTTGTCCGCCAGTGGTACCGCGTCCGTTCGGTGCCCGACACCGGTGACGGAGACGGGTTCTCCCGTAAACTCCTCGGCGAGATCGTCCGAGACGACGACCACCGCCGAGGCACCGTCCGAAAATGGACAGCAGTCCATGAGACGGAACGGGTCGGCGACGAGGGGGCTGTCGAGCACCGTCTCGACATCCGTGTCGCGGCCGAAGTGGGCCTTCGGGTTGAACTGCCCGTGATGGTGGTTCTTGACGGCGACTTCCGCGAGTTGGGCTTCCGTCGTTCCGTACTCGTGCATGTGGCGCTTCGTGAGCAGCGCGAAGACGCCGGGGAACGTCAGCCCGGTCGGTTGCTCGTACTGCCGGTGTGACGCTCCCGCGAAGATTTTGGTCATCTCGCCGGTTCCGAGTCCGGTTTCCGGCGTACAGCGTTCGACACCGCCGACGAGGACGACATCGTGAACTCCGGCTTCGACGGCCTGCACCGCGTGTTTGAACGCGTTCGAGGAGGTCGCACAGGCGTCCTCGAATCGCTGGCAGGGAATCCCCTGCAGTCCGATATGCGTCGCCAATTTCGGCGCGAGGTGTGTATCCGATTCCGTTTGCCCCCCCAGCGCGTTGCCGAGATATAACGCGTCGATTTCGTCGCCACCAACGCCCGCATCGTCCATCGACGTGAACGCCGCGTCGGCAAACAGTTCGTCCAGCGGTCGGTTATGGGGGCCGAATCGAGTCATCCCGCCACCGACGATGGTTGCTCGTGTCACTACCCTCCACTTTTTCGGGAGGAATAAATAATCCACCGCCGAATTACGCGTTCTCGTTCCGAACCAGTCGTTCTATCGTCTCCTCTGAAACTCCGGCATCCCGGAGAACAGCTGCCGTGTGCCCGCCGTGGTCCGGCAGCCGCGTCGGGACGGATGGGTCGGAAGACCCGTCAGAATCGTCAGAATCGCGCATCGGAAACCCGATTCGAGGTGGGAACTCGTCCGCCTCGACGACCATCCCTCGCCTTGCCGCCTGCTCGTGCCCGAGCGCTTCCGTGACGGTGTAGACCCCGCCGACGGCCGTGTCAACCCCGTCGAATTCGGCAAGCCACTCTTCCATCGTCCGGGTTTCGAACACGCCAGCGAGAGTTTCACGAACAGCCTCCCGGATTGCGGAATCATCGCTCAGGTGGTTTTCGACCAGTTCCGGGTGGTCGATTGTTTCGCAGAGCGCACGCCAGAACTTCGGTTCCAGCCCCGCGACGGTGAGATAGCGGTTGTCTGCCGTGCGGTAGATGTCGTAGCAGGGTAACTCACCCGTCAGTATGGTTTTTCCCGGTCGTGGCGTCCGCCCGGTGAACGCCCCACTGGCGAACACCTGCGCGAACGACAGCATGGTGTCGGTCATGGCGATGTCAAGGTAGGTTCCTCCTGAACCATGCTCCCGCGCGAGTAGAGCGCTCACGATACCGAACGCCGAAAACAGCCCGCTCGCCATGTCCACCATCGGATAGCCGGGAATGACGGGCTTTGACTCCTCGTCCGAGCGCGTCATGTCCAACAGTCCCGTCAATCCAGCGTAGTTCAGGTCGTGGCCCGCTCGGCCCGCGTTCGGCCCCGTCTGCCCAAAGCCGGAGAGGGAGACGTACACCAGTTCCTCGTTGTACTCCGTGAGCGTCTCGTAGTCGATTCCCAACCGCTCGGTGACGCCGGGGCGGAACGTCTCGAAGACCACATCCGCCGTCTCGACCAGTTCGTAGAACGCTCCTTGGGCGGCTTCGTCCGTCAAATCGAGCGAAACGCTCTGCTTGCCGCGATTCACTGCCTCAAAAATCTCGCCGTAGCCGCTCTCGCCAATCGGGGCCATCCCCCGTGCGTAATCGCCCCGTCCGGGTTCCTCGATTTTGATAACTGTCGCGCCGAGGTCCGCGAGAAGCTGTGTCGCGTACGGGCCGGGCAAGAGCCGGGAACAATCGAGGACGAGAAGCTCGTTCAACTGCATACGCGATTGAAAGGGAAACGAGAATAAATCATTCGGGGGCTACGACGTGACTCTGGTTGGAATAAGAGAGCAGCTACTGAGAAGCAGACCGCCTCGAACACCTCCACCCGTGCACTACGAAAAGAGTCTGCAATTTCTGAGATTGCAACGACCGAGCAGCATGAATTACCGCACCGCAGACCATGTCCTCCCCAGCCGATTCCTCGCTCACGGGACCGAGCGGGGGCTTTCTGTGTCGTACCCTCGTTCGGTGTCGTGCCGTAATCACTTTGCCGAGCGCGACCCAAGAACCACACTATGGCAAAACCGGGAGACGACACGTTCATCGAGGGGGAGTTGAAGGATGTAGCCCCGAACAAATACGGCGAAGACGCTGACGAAGAACTCCGCGAAGACGAATCGTCGGACGTAAAATCCGACGCCGAAAGTACGGAAGAGGACGCATAACGTGACCCGCGTGGCCGTCGTTGGTGCCGGTGTGGCTGGGTTGGGTGTTGCGTATGCGTTGTGCGATGACGCTGACGTAACTGTTTTCGAGCGAACGGGCCGGGTTGGTGGGCGCGCCATGTCCAACGAACAAAACAGATGTGTGTACGATGCCGGCGCGAATTACGTCAAGAGCGACGACGAACGCGTGTCCGAACTCGTTCCGGAACTCGATACTAAGACGAACGCGAGTTCGGAGGAACTCGTGGAAACCGAGGGGCAGGTGTGGACGTTCGACGCGGCCGAGGAGATTTCGGAGGGCCGCGACGAGACCACGCCGAAGTGGACGTACCGATCCGGACTGAAAACGCTCGGGGAGCAACTCCGGGCTGCGAGCGGTGCGACAGTCCACACGAAAACGCGGATAACCGGTCTTCGCCACGAGGAAGCAAATGGGGACGAGCGGAACGGAACCGAATCGGAAGACGCCGAATCGAATGGAACCGAATCGTGGTACGTCGAGGATGCGAACGGCGACGAGTACGGCCCGTGGGACGCACTCGTGCTCACGCCGCCAGCGCCGATTACGGCGTCCCTCCTCGACCTCGCGGAGTGGGACGACGAGTTGCGCAGGGAGCTTCGTGAGACCATCGGTCACGTGCCGTACCGGCCGATTCTCTCCGTGGCGCTCCACTACTCGTTCGACGTCGAGCGACCGTACTACGCGCTGGTGAACACGGACAAGGAACACGAGATTGGCTGGCTCTCCCGCGAGTCCTGTAAACCGGGCCACGTGCCGGCGGGTGAGGAACTGCTGATAGTCCAACTGTCACCCGAGTGGTCGGCGAACCACTACGACGACGACGATTTCGACGTCGCAACGGCCGCCGCGGGGTACGCGGCCGACCTCCTTTCCGAGCACCCGCTCGCCGCACCGGATTGGTTCGACGTGGTTCGCTGGCGGGATGCACAGCCGAACGACGGGGCGAACGTGGACGTACTTCGGCAGGCGAACGAAGCGGGTCTCTTCTTCGCTGGCGATTGGGTCGTTGGAGACGGACGGGTTCACCGCGCGCTTCGCAGTGGACTCAACGCTGCTGAAGAAATTCTCGACAGCCTCGACAGCCCTGACACTCCCGTCTGACTCATCTTATTCAATCGACTCACTCCGTCCAATCCGCGTGGTCCTGAATTGGGGTTGCCTCCTCGCGGTACTCCTCGTAGAGTGTGTTCGCCCGCTTGACGGCAGTGATGACGAGTTCCGAGTTCCCACTGTTGCTCATCTGTTTCCCATGGCGTTTCTATGGTATATTGTTTCACACCGTGAGACAGTTTCATTTCCCGGTCCTGTTTCACAAAACGAGAAAATCCCACTGCGTAATTATATCCTTCGTTACTGCTATTTGTGTTCATGGCTGTCGAACCAAATACGACGACCGATGTGGCTGAATCGACTAGTTCGGAAACCGGCAGTGGACTCGATGCGAATCTCGCGGGTGCCCTCGCGTATTTGCTCAGCCCGATAACGGGTATCCTGTTTTTCTTGCTCGAAGGGAACAACAAGTTCGTCCGGTTCCACGCTGCACAGAGCATCGTTTTCGGTGTCGGGATGTTCGTGATATACATCGCCATGGCTATCGTCCAGATGTTGTTGCTGTTCATCCCGCATCTGGGTGCGTTGTTCTCGCTGTTGTTCTCGCTGGCCTACCTCGTGGTCGGCTTCGCGGCGTTCCTCACGTGGCTCTTCCTGATGTACAAGGCGTACTCGAACGAACGGTTCGCGCTTCCCGTGTTTGGACAACTGGCGGAACAACTCGCCTAAAATGCGGCGAACTGCATTCGTCGTGGCTGTCGTGGTCGTCGTCGTGTTCGCCGGTTGTACGGGATTTTCGAGCGACCTCGGAAACGCACCCAACTCGGGTTCGGGCAGTTCGGATGGTTCAGGCGGCGACTCCGGCACGACTGAAGACGCTGCTTTCACCCCGTTTGCGTTCACTCATCCGGGCACATACACCTACAAAACGTACGACGAGGAGGAGGGAACCGGCACACTCGTCTGGGATATCAAATCGATAGATGGCCAGAACATCACCATGCGGAGTTCGTTCACCATCGGCGGGAAGACTCAATCGAAGACCGCGGCGTTCACCCGCGAGGATGCCATGATTAACTTGGCATTTATGCCGGGCGGGCAGTACCTCGCGACGACGATGTTCTCCCCGTCGGCGAACGGCATCTACGGCAACGACTTCCGCGTCGGAAACACGTGGACGGTCCCGTCCTCGCAGGGGACGATGACCTACGAAATAACGAAAAAGAAGAGTATTGCGGGAATCTCGTGTTACGACGCCCAAATCCGTATCAACGGCTCCGTCTTCAACGATGCCTGCTACTCGCCCGACCATGGAACTGCCATGTACGGTGTCGTCTACGACGAGGACGGAACGAAGGTCCGCGAAATGAAGCTGGTGGATTACGAGCGAAAATAACCCATTTTTGCACACGCTCCGGTTTTTATTCATCTTTTTTGCACTGAATCGCACCAAAAGAACGATACTCCTCTGGTGCCCACAATATATGTCAGACGACCACGAAAAAAGGTAAATCATGTTTCGAACTCGTCACCGAACAGTCGTGGTGTTCACCGCCCTGTTCCTCGTCACGACGATACCCTTGGGATTCGTCGTTCCTGCCGTCGCAAGTCCTCCGGTAACGAGCGCTCCGGTAGCAGATACGCCGATACACCATCTATCACCAGTACAGCGACAGATGAACGCCCCGACCCTCGACTCCCCCTTCGTTGGGCCGCATGGATTCCCTCCCTCGCACACAGACGCTTCGGCGATGGAGTACGCCGATATCGACGAAGCTCCAAGCTCGACGACTGTCGGGAGCTACAGTCGATACGACGGGTCGAACCCGCTCAATAACGCCACACGGGCCACGATATACGCTGCCGTCGCCGAGGAACCCGGACTCTCCCTGTCGGCGTTGAGCGACCGAACCGACATCCCCCGTTCGACGGTTCGTTACCACGTTCGAATCCTTCAGGAGGAGAAATTGGTCGAGACGGCTACAGTTCGCGGGAAACGGCGGGTGCACCCAGCGGGCGACGACAACCCCGAGTTGGCCGCCTCGCTCTCGGACGACGCGACGGCCACCCTGCTCGAAACGGTCGCCCGTGACGGTCCTGCAAGCGTCTCGGACCTTGCGGACGCACTCGACCGGACGCCCGGAACTGTCTCGTATCATTTGGAGCGGCTCGCCGATGACGGCCTCGTGGAGCGGGAGCGTGCTGGTAACGCCGTCGTCACGACGCTCCCGGACAACGTCGCGGCCGCGATGAGGACGACTACGGACGCCCTCGACGCTGACTGAATCGGTTTTGAGAAACTGGTCAAAACCTCCTTTTAACTGCCGTGATTCGATAGGGATGCGGACGGATACAGGGAACCAAACGACACAACACAGCCTGACGCACGGTATGGTGCAGTCTCCAAGTGACTCGTGTCTTCCAACCTAGAGACAGACCCTGTGTCCACCCCGCAAACACTGCATCGCAATTGCCCGAGATTCGGACTGTCAGAGGGACGATCAGGTAGATCGACGCCATCCGAACTCGGCCACCCGCCTTCGGCCTTCCGAACGGTATTCGTTCGTGTTCCGTCTCCGTTTTCACTTTCACTGCGCTCTGGTGAACTATTTGGTGCTAACCGCCGAAACGCGAGCCATGGGATTGTTACGACGGCTCGGTACGGACCCCAAGCCCAACCGTCCGTACGAGTGCAAAGAGTGTGAAACCACCTTCTCGGTACAGTATCAAGTCTGTCCCGAGTGCGGTGGGTACTCCGTCGAGCGTGAAGATTGGGCGTGACCCGTCACGAAACTTGATTTCTCACGGAACGTGACTCGTCACAGACTCTGACTCGTCACGAGTTCGTCACCCGGTCGCACGTCCCGTGCCACCCGACTCGAAAACTCGAACACGCGATTTCCGCGTCCACGCGCCTTTCCCGTCCACCGGGGCAGGTGGGCGACGTTCGTCACCCGCCCGTTTTCCGTCCATACCACGTCGAGTGCCAGCGGTGTCGCCACCGTCGAAGCGCGATGCTCGCCGACCGAATCGAATGCAAACACTAACCCATACTCATCACGCACAGCGAGCCAAACGAGTCCCATAACTCGTGCCCCGAGCGACCCCGAATCCACACGCTCGGCGTGTGAGATGAGCGTCCGTTCTTCCCCATTCCGTCGGTGGACCACGCGCATGATTCCGTTTCGAGACGACCCGTTTCGAACGTTTCGACTCGTTCCCTCAAAAATAATTGCCCTTTGTGAGTCCCATCACGGACACTCGGGTTGGCACGGACTCGACCACAGAGACGACGAATCAGACGATTTTCGGTTCGACTTCTCCGTATCGCATCGACACCCCCGCCGCGGAGCGCGGCGAAAATTACCGGACCAGTACGGGCCGCCCCAAGAAATCCATCAGGAACCGTATCCGTTGGTGTACGGAACTGACGGCGACGACGCCGAAACCGCGACCAACCGCACCCTCGCCAACCTCCGCTCCCAGCGACTCGTGAACCGGGCACGCACAGCACCAACCCTGACCCCAGATACGGGTGTGAATCACGCTCTTGCTGTGACTCATGCCTCCTGTTGGTGGTGTTTCCGTCCGTGGTTATCTCCGTGTCCGTGCCCGAGAAACAGCGTCAATCCATGCAAGACGAGGAATCCGAGGAAGGTCGGGATGTGGTTGTGTTTCAATCCGTGGAGGAGGATGGGTATGTAAACCAACGGTAACGACACCGACAACCAGAAACTGACCAGTTGGATGGGGGCCGCGAGGAATTGATGGTTGAACGTGACGAGGAGGTCGGCCCATGACATGATAAATTCTACACTGTACGGTATCAATACTATTAACCGGATAATCGCGTCTAAGTGGATGGTAAGCCGGTTTTCGGCCGTCAATAGTTTCTCTATAATCGGCCCGCTTAGCCTAAAACGACCGACTGCGGGCTGTAAGACAATATTTCGCTGTGCGTGAGTCCCCCCGTCTTGCCTTTTTTCGTGTGGCCGTATGACCGGCACCGGTCTTTTGTCTGACAATGCTTTATGATTTTTCAGGGTGTATGTGAGACAGACGAATCCCGTGTCCAACGGGGGAGTTCCAAATGAGTAAATCAGAAAAACATTCGTCCCCGACGAAAACGATTTCAGCGACATACCACACGCGACACGACTGGACGGACGCGGAACCGCTCAGTACGACGGTCACGAGGGCCCTTGCGGAGGCGATGGACGCCGACCCGACCGAAATCGGCCCGCTGTACGAGCAGTTCGACCCGGACGCGTTGGACAGACTGTTTCATCCGCAACAGGATGGAACGGTTCGCACTGGGGGTCACGTCGGATTCACCATCGAGGGCTATCGGGTCTTCGTCCGAAGCGACGGTTTCGTCTCGGTCCATCCCCTCGACGAGTTCGATACCGACGACTGACGGGACGTAGGTTTTTATCGTTCCCGCACCGACGGGACGGTACTGCGATGATTCAGCTACCGATACGGCGATGTCCGGCCTGTGGCTATCTCGGCCCAGTCGGACGCTTCGTCGATGCGGAATCGAACTTGACCTGTCCTCGCTGCGGCAACGAACTGTCCGGAACGTTCGACCCACGACTGGCATGACCCGAACGACGCTCACCGACGCAATCGAGGAGTATCTCGTCAGCATCGAGGCCGGAAACTACCGTGCGAACGCCAGCTCCGCGCTGAACGCGTGGGCGAGTTGGCTCGCCTACGAGCGCGACGTTACCGCCATCGATGACGTCGCCGTCATCGACTGTCGGCGCTACGCCCGCCACCTCAAGCGAAAGGTTCGGGCGGACGAACTGAAATCCTCGACGGCACACACCTACTATGCCTACGTTCGGGCGTTCCTCGGCTTCTGCGAGGCGGACGAACTCATCTCCCGAAACCCGGCCGCCGTCTCACGGGCGCAGGCCGAACTCCCCGAGGACACCGCCGACGCCGACCGTCAGTTCTGGTCGGCCCGCGATAGGAGCGCGATTCTCGCTTTCATGGACCGACGTGTCGAGAAGGCACTGGACGGCGAGGCCGACGTGTCGCGCGAACGCGCCTACCGTGACCGGGCGCTCGTCCGACTGCTCGCCCTCTCCGGCGTCCGCGGTGCGGAGGTGTTCCGCGACCCGGCGGACGACAAACGGAGCGGCATCGCGTGGGGGGATGTGGATATCGAAGGTGGTGCGGTTCGCGTCTTCGGCAAATCGAGGGAGTACGAGTACGCTCAGCTACCGAAGAAAGCGGCCGATGCACTGGAGCGATACCACCGTGTGTCTGACCCACCCACACCACGATTTCCGGTGTTTCCGACCGACCATGCACCGTCGAAGTACCGGGTCGCCCGCGAGTCGTTGGGCGAGGAGTTCTCGGAGAAACGAGTGGAGAAAATTCTCGACGAGAACGACATCGACGACGTGATTCGGGAGCACGAAATCGTCCTGCCCGCTATTTCGACTCGCGGGGCACGCAACCTGATGAAACGGCTCTGTGAGTCAGCGGGACTCGACATCGACGGCGAATATCTGAAACCGCACGGTGCGCGGCGTGGACTGGGTCACCAACTGTACAGCGAGGGCCACGCGGAACTGGCCCAGTCCGCACTCCGACACGCGTCCATCGCGACGACCCACGAGAGTTACTCGAACATCCGCGCCAGCGAGACGGCTGAGCGCGTGGATGACGTGCTTGAAGAACGCTGAACCACGACACTTTCTGCCACATTTGTCATTCCGGACATCCGTTTTCGATGGCTGTACCAGAACCCCTTTTCTCGCGGAACTGCTAGCGTCGAACGATGAGCGATTCGACGCGAGGCATCCCCCGGCGCGAGTTCATGAAGGCGGCCGTCGCCATCGGTGGGTCGGCCGCATTGGCTGCGTGCGTGGACCGGAACGGCATGCCGGACGTGCCGAAAGGTCCGTCCGATCTCTCGAAACTCCCGAAACGCCAGCACGCATGGAACCAGTTCCTCGCCACGGACGAGTACGGAAACTTCGTGGCCGCCCGCCACAAGATCCTCCTCTACCTGAACTACAGCGGAAACGGAACGCCGAACGACTCGGAGCGCAAGACGGTCGAGAAGTCGCTCCGAAGCCTCGAACACGCCTACAAACGAGGTCACGATGGACTGTTGTTCTCTATCGGCTACTCCCCCGCCTACTTCGAGCGATTCGGTGCGAACGACGTCCTGCCGAAACCGAAGGCGTTGGCGTCGTTCGAGGACCCAAAACTGGACGAACAGGACGCCGTCATGCAAATCGAGAGCGACCACGCACAGGTCGCCCTCGCCGCAGAGCAGGCACTGCTCGGCAACCGCGACAAACTGAACGGGGTGGATGTGAGCGGTATTACGGACGTGTTCGAGAAGGTGGACCGCCGGACTGGCTTCGTCGGCCACGGCCTGCCCGCCGACCACCAGGACGTGAACGGTATTCCGGATTCGAAGCCGGTTCCGGAGAAGGCACCGCTGTACATGGGCTTCAAATCCGGCTACAAGAAAAATCAAGCGAGCGAGGACCGCGTGACTATCAACGATGGGCCGTTCAAAGGTGGGACCACGAAACACGTCTCCCACATCAACTTGCATCTCGACCAGTGGTACGAACAGGACAGCCGCGACCAACGCGTCGGCAAGATGTTCTGTCCGGTGCACGCCGAACAGGACAAGGTGAAAGGCGTCGGCAACAACCTCGGCGATTCGAGCGAAATGGGTGACGAGTGTATCGACAACGTGAAAAAACACGCCCGAACCCGTGGGATAGTCGGCCATTCCCAGAAATCCGCACAGGCACGGAAAGACGACTCACCCGTCATCCTCCGCCGGGATTTCGATTCGACGGACGGCGGACAGGCAGGGCTTCACTTCGTCTGCATTCAGAACTCCATTGCGGATTTCAACGAGACGCGCACGGCGATGAACGGCTCCGACCTCGCCGGCGATTCTTCCGTCGGCCAACGCCTCAACAACGGTATCTTGCAGTACCTGACGGTGACTCATCGCGGTAACTTCCTGATTCCGCCGCGTGACCTTCGGTCGCTTCCGCCGGCGAAGCCAAAATAACCGTTTTTTGACACCGAAACCACCCCTTTCGACTGCCGTACCAGAACCCCTTTTCGCCACGGGCCGTAATTCCACAGCAATGAATCGCCGTAGCGTTTTGCGGACTACTGGTCTCCTCGGAGCGACTTCGCTGGCTGGCTGTTCCGGACTTTTCAAGACACGGGTGATGCCCCAAGCGCCACCGCTCGTGAAAAACCGGCCCGACGCCGTGTACATCCCGACGCACAAAGAAGGGATGCAGATGGGCGGAATGGCGAAAAGCGGGCGATATCGGGTCGCCGTGTTCTACTCCTATCCGCATCGATTTTGGCTGATGAGCGGCGGGACGGCACAGGACGAGAAGAAAGTCCCCATCAAGAGCAAAGACGACCTGCACCTCATGGCGTCGGTCTGGGATTCGAAGACGAAGACGGTGCTTCCGACCGGAAACGTCCGATTGCAACTCTCGAAAGGCGACTGGAACACCACCCGCGGCCTGTGGCCCATGCTCTCACAGAACATGGGCTTTCACTTTGGGGACAATATTGGTCTCAATGGGGAGGGAACGTACAACGTGAAAGTGCAGGTTGCCGGATTAAGCGTTCGTCGAACGGGCGCGCTGAAAGGGCAGTTCGGGAAGGGAACGACGCTCACGACCAATTTCAAATTCGACAAGAACAAATTGGAAAAGATTCCGTTCACGCGCCTCGACAACAAGAAGGGTAACAAAGGCGCGATTCAGCCGCTGAAGATGAATATGCCGATGAGTCACGTTCCGGAAAAAGCCGATTTGCCCGGTTCCTTCGTCGGCTCGAACGCCAGCGGTGACGCCAAATTCCTTGTCACGACCGTCAAGGATACAGGCCTTGCAAAGGATACCTACCTGCTCGTCTCGCCGCGAACACCGTATCGCCACTATCCGCTTCCGATGATGTCGTTGTCGGCGACGCTGAAACGGGGCAGCAAAAATGTGTTCGACGGGGCACTGAACGCAACCATTGATTCCGACATCGGATTCCACTACGGCGCGGACGTGCAAAGCGCCAAGAAAGGTGATACACTCACCGTGAAAGTGGACTCGCCGCCCACGGTTTCACGTCACGAGGGGTACGAAACGGCGTTCCTGAAAATGCCGAAAATGCAGTTCTCTATCTAGGCCGCGACACCGTCTTGGCCCGCTTCGAGCAGTTCCTGATACCGGTTCCGAATCGTCACTTCGCTCACGTTGGCGACGTCGCTCACTTCCGACTGCGTTACCTTCTCGTTGCTGAGCAGGGAGCCAGCGTAGACGGAAGCGGCCGCGAGACCGACCGGCGATTTGCCGCTGTGGACGCCCTGTTCTTTCGCCGTCTTGAGCAGGTCTTTCGCCCGTCGCTCGGATTCGTCGCTGATGCCGAGGTCCGAGGCGAACCGGGAGACATAGCTCAGCGGGTCTGCGGGCTGGATTTCGAGACCGAGTTCGCGCACGATGTAGCGATAGGTGCGCTTGAACTCCATCTCGTCGATGCGGCTGACGGCCGCGACTTCGTCCAGACTGCGCGGGACGCCGGTCTGGCGGGCGGCGGCGTACACCGACGAGGTTGCGACACCCTCGATGGAGCGTCCCGGCAAGAGGTCATCGTCCAATGCACGGCGGTAGATGACGCTCGCGGTTTCCCGAACGTTCTTCGGGAGGCCAAGCGCGCTCGCCATTCGGTCGATTTCGCCCAGCGCTTGCTTGAGGTTGCGCTCCTTGCTGTCGCGGGTGCGGAATCGCTCATTCCACTTGCGGAGCCGTTGCATCTTCTCGCGCTGGCGGGAGCCAAGCGAGTTACCGTAGGCGTCCTTGTTCTGCCAGCCGATGTTGGTCGAGAGGCCCTTGTCGTGCATCATCTTCGTCGTCGGTGCGCCGACGCGGGATTTCTGGTCTTTCTCCTTGGAGTCGAAGGCTCGCCACTCCGGGCCGCGGTCCACGGAGTCCTCTTTGACGACCAGACCGCACTCGGCACAGACGGTTTCGCCGTGGCCTTCGTCGGTGACGACGTTCCCACCACATTCGGGACAGGTTCCCTCCTCGTGCTCGTCCTCTTGCTCCCGTTCGTGGGCCGTTACGCCGGACTCGCCGTAGCGTTGAATTTTGGTTGTTGTCATGGTAGTACGTTGGCGGAGGCTCCCGGTAGGGGAAACCCAAAGAATCCCGGAAGCTTGGTTCCTAACCATGAGTTAGGACGAAATGGACTTAAACATTTCGGAATATGGTGCGGTTATCACTCATCCATATACATCGTTAATGACGCCCATACTGCCCGTTAATCGCAGTTTGTGTTCCTAATTATTGTCGATGTCCTAATCGAAAGCCACAAAAGTGTGTCGGTCGGTATCACACAATTGGATGGGATTGTGTTGCATATATGGCAACGAATCTTGGAGTGGGCGGGTTCGTATCGGGACACGGATTTCGAGCAATCGGTGTTGGACTCAACTGTATACCTGATAGACGTACGCATTTTGTCCCTTGATGGAGTCAGTACGGTCTCCGATTCCCCCCGACACCCGTCGTTTCGATGTAGTAGTACTCTCGTCAATACGTCTGTAGTACGGTATACTGGTATTCTCCGATTCATCTCTCACAGATGACTGTCGGATTCTACGGGATTTTAACCGCCTCACCCCTCCTCCAAATACGTCTTTGCGACCTCATCAGGCACTTGCTCAAAAATCCGATAAAACTGCCCGACCGCTCCGAACTGAAACGGCGTCTCCAGACAGAACACGTCGTCGGCCTCACCCCGCAACCGCTCGATAGAACTCGGCGACCCGACGGGCACGGCAAGCGCCACGTAACTCGCACCGGCCCCTTTCACCTGCCTCAGGCACGCGATGGTCGTCGCGCCCGTCGCCACGCCGTCGTCAACGACGAGGACGCGGTTGCCCTCGATTTTCGGCAGTCGTTCTTCGCCCCGATACTGGCGTTCCTTCTCGCGGGCTGTCTTCGCCTTTCGTTTTTGCTCCCCTTCGAGATACATCCTCCCCACCCCGATTTGCGTGATGAGGTCGTCGTTCAGCCAGACGCTCCCGTCCGCACCGACAGCGCCGATTGCCAGTTCCGGGTTTCCGGGCGCGCCGAGTTTCTTTGCGACCACGACATCCAACGGTACGTTGAGCGCGTCCGCAACCGCTCGCCCGATGGGTAGCCCGCCGCGTGGAATGGCGAGCACGATATCCGCTTCCACCCCTTCACGCGCGACAAGGGTGCCGAGTTGCGTCCCCGCATCCGTTCTGTTGTCGAACATGATTTCTCATTCGAACGGACGCGATTGACGTGGATAACAGTTGTCGAAATTCCGATTTTTGAGGAGTGCGGGGTGGATAGAACAACTGAATCAAGGCGGATTGTACGAATTGGTGGCGGACCGTCGTGAGAGACACCTATGGTCGGAATCGTCATTTCTAGTCGAAATGAGGTTGGATTAATTTCGAAATCGGTTCTTACATTCGATGTACGTTCCAGAATCAAACGAAAAATAACAACAATTGAACATAACAATTATGCCAATTTACGCCAGTTATCGAGTGAAATTGATAAATGGGCGAGATGGTTCCTATTGTCGTCCTTCACGTGGACGACGACCCCGACGTGCTCGACCTTTCAACGACGTTCCTCGAAGGGGCGTCGAACCAGCTTCGGCTTCGAACCGCGTCGTCCGGCGACGAAGCGCTTTCCATTATCCACGAGGACGATATCGACTGTGTCGTCTCCGATTACGAGATGCCCGACATGAACGGGCTTTCCCTGCTCGAATCGGTTCGTGACGCGTTCCCCGACCTTCCGTTCATCCTCTTTACTAGTGCGGGGAACGAAGCGGTCGCGAGTCGAGCGATTTCGGCGGGCGTTACCGACTACCTGCAAAAGGAACTTTCCAGTGACAAGTGTGCCGTGCTCGCAAATAGCATCGAAAACGCGGTTCACTCGGCACGAACCGAGCGTGCGCTTCTGGAAAGTGAGGAGCGCTATCGAACGGTTGTCGAAGGGGGTCACGATGCGGTGTACATCTATCAGGACGACCAACTCGCCTTCGTCAACGAGCGGGCGTGCGAGATAACCGGTTACACTGCCGACGAACTGCGTGGTATGGGTGTTTGGTCGCTCCTGCACCCGGACGACCGCGAGCGTATCAAAGCTATCGCCGAGGACCGGATAAACGGCACGCACGACGTTTCGACGTACGACGCCCGATTCCGAACGAAAGACGGCGAGACCCGATACGGGAACTTTTCGGTGCGTGCGACCCAGTACCGTGGAAAAGCGGCGACCATCGGGTCCGTCCGCGACGTGACTGAGCGCAGACGAGACCGAGAACTGGCTGCAAGCGCTTATCGACCACTCTCGTGACATCGTCACGCTCCTCGACGAGATGGGGACTATCAAATACGAAAGCCCAGCCATCGAACGGCTCGGCTACGACCAAGAGGAACTTCTCGGGGAAGTCGCCTTCGACTACATCCACCCCGACGACAGAGTGCAGGCCGCCGAGACGTTTTTCCGCGCCGTCGAGGACCCCGATGTCACGCCGACACTCACCTATCGCTTCCAGCACGCCGACGGATCGTGGCGATATCTCGAAACGACCGGTGAAAATCACCTTGATACCACCTCCGTGAAGGGGTTGGTGTTGAACTCGCGCGACGTGACCGACCACGTTCGGATGAAGGAGGAACGCGACGCAATCCTCGCGCGTATGACCGACGCCTTCCTCGCGTTGGACGACGAGTGGCGGTTCACGTACGTCAACGAACAGGCCGAGGAAGTCCTCAATCGAACCGCACCGGAAATCATCGGCGAAGTCATCTGGGATGTGTTCCCGGCAGCGGTCGATACCGATTTTTACACCGGTTATCGGGAAGCCATGCGGACACAGGAGCCCACGACGTTCGAGGAGTACTTCGAACCGTTCGACAGTTGGTTCGAAGCAAACGTGTATCCGTCCGCGAACGGCGTGTCGGTGTACCTGCGTGACGTGACCGAGCGGAAGAACCGGGAGACGACCCTCGAAGCACTCCACAACTCGACCCGAACCCTCATGCAGACCGAGACACGCGCTGCAGTGAGCGAAATCGCGGCTCGTATCGCTCGTGATGTACTCTACCTCCCTGTTGCGGCCATTTGGAACTGTGAGGATTCGACACCAAAGTTGGTTGCACGAACCGAACAACACCGAGTCGCGTATGGCGAACCCGTCTCCAACGTCCATCAGGAAGCTGTCGCGGAGGCGTTCGAAGCGAGCGAGACTGTCATTCGAAAGCTCCACTACGATGATGCCAAATCGGAAGCGCTCATTCCACTCGGTACCCGTGGTGTGATGACGTTCGGTACGGAGCGACTGGACGATTTCGACGTGTACTACGCACAACTTCTCGCTGCGAACACTGCTGCTGCCCTCGACAGAGCCGAACGGGAGGACGAGCGAAAAGTCTACCAGCGTGAGTTAGAGCGGCAAAACGAGCGGTTGGAGGAATTCGCCAGCGTAGTTTCTCACGACCTTCGGAACCCGCTGAACGTCGCACAGGGCTATCTCGACCTGTACCGCTCGACTGGGGACGAGGACCATCTCACCCGTGTCGAGCGGGCCCATGACCGGATGGCCAACATCGTCAAGGACGTGCTGACGCTGGCACGGCAGGGGCAGACGGTGAGCGAGACGAAACCGGTTTCGGGGAAAACCATCACGATGAACGCGTGGTCCTCGGTCGAAACCGGCGCTGCGACGCTCGACTCTTCGTGGAATTCGACCATCGATGCCGACGAAAGCCGGCTTCAGCAGTTGCTCGAAAACCTGTTCCGGAACGCTATCGACCATGGTAACCCCGATGTGACGATTCGTGTCGGTGAACTCATCGGTGTCGTGGGAGGTGGCGTCCTGCGACAGAAGTCGGCAACGGCGACTGATATCCCCCTCGGATTCTTCGTCGAGGACGATGGACCGGGGGTCCCGGCAGCGGCACGGGAATCGGTGTTCGAGTCGGGCTACTCAACCGCCAAATCCGGGACCGGACTCGGGTTAACGATAGTGAGGCAGATAGCCGAAGCCCATGGGTGGGAAGTTTCGCTCGCGGAGGCCGAGAACGGAGGCGCACGATTCGAGTTCACGGGCGTCGAACTGGCGAACGAATGACGCGGGTATCACAGCGAACCGTCCTCGAACAATGGCTCGAACTCGAAGGACGCAAACAGCATACGCCATCGGTTGACCCCGAATCGCTCACTGAGCGCGAACTGCTCGACCAGCTTCTCCGCCTGAAACCGGGCGTGGCGTCGTTTATCTGGCGCGAGAAACCCATCTCCTGGCACCGATTGACACTTTCCCGAGGGTCGTTCGAACCCCTCCGAGTCGTGGATGGGCCGGAAAATATGCTGTGGCGGGCACTTTCGGCGGATGGGACGATTCTCGGCGCGGCACGGCGAATTCGGGACTGCGATGCAACTCGGTTGGCAGCGGAAACGGGCGTCGATATCGACCGAATTCTGTCGTTCCGCGAGAATCCGTCCGACGAACCACTCGTGCTCGTGGACAGACAGAACTGTCTGCCGCCGCGTGTCGCAGACGGAAACCATCGGGCGACTGCGCGGGCGCTCACGCTCCTCGAAACCGGCTCGTACGACCCGGTTCAGGTGTACCTCGCGCGGTGTTCGCCGCCCATCGTCTCCCCGCTTTGGCATCGGACGTGTGCCGTTGCCAGACGATTGGTCGGCCGCCGAACATGGTAGCCGAAAGGAATTACTTCGAATCCGTCGCATGGGTAGTGTGCCATCCACAAAGGTGGTGTACTTCACGGGGCCGCGCGAAGTACACGTTTGCACGGAGGGGGTTTCCGAACCTGGTCCGGAGGAGACACTCGTTCGGACGACGGTGTCAGCCATCAGTCCGGGCACGGAACTGCTCGTCTATCGGGGCGATGCGCCGACTGACATGGCGGCCGATGCAACTATCGACGCCCTTCCAGGGACGCTCGATTTTCCGCTTCGCTACGGCTACGCGACGGCGGGGACCGTCGTCGCGGTCGGTAGGGAGGTCTCGGATAACTTGCTCGGCGAATCCGTCTTCGCGTTCCAGCCACACGCGGGTCACTTTCTCGCCTCACCGGACGACCTGCTCCGGATTCCGGACGGCTGTTCGCCCGAGCAAGCTGTCTTCTTGCCGAACGTCGAGACGGCCGTCAACCTCGTTCTCGATGGCGCACCACAAATCGGCGAACAGGCCGTCGTGTTCGGGCAAGGTCTCATCGGTCTGCTGACGACTGGACTCCTGTCCACCACCGCACTTTCCGACCTCGTCACCCTCGACTGCTATCCGACCCGCAGAGAGTTGGCGCAGGAGATGGGGGCGGACCGCTGTCTCGACGCGACGGATGTGAATGCAATCGAGACTGTCGAGAAAACCCTCTCGCGGCCGAACACGCCCAACGGCGCGGACGTGACCTACGAACTCTCCGGTAATCCGGACGCGCTGGACGACGCCATTTCCGTGACGGGCTATGACGGACGGGTGCTCGTTGGCTCGTGGTATGGCGAGAAGCGAGCTGATTTGAATTTAGGTGGTTCGTTCCACCGGAGTCGAATCGACATCTCCAGCACGCAGGTGAGCACCCTCTCCCCCGAATTGCGGGGGCGCTGGAGCACGGACCGCCGTCTCGCCGTCGCGTGGCGACGCCTCGCCGATCTCGACGTGGGCCGCCTCATCACCCACCGATTACCGGTTGAGGATGCCGACGAAGGCTACGAACTGCTGGACGAGCGCCCGGACGAGGCACTGGCCGTGCTGCTGACCTACGACTGACCGACGACTAACTGACAACTATCCGACGACTGACGTTCAAATTTCCATCCATCAACTATGTACGAAGTGTGCGTTTCGCGGACGTTCGTTGCACAGCATTTCCTGACCGTGCCGAACCCCGGCCCGGAAGGAGAACTACACTCACACCGGTACGGTGTCGAACTCCGGTTGCGCGGCGAGTCGTTGAACGAGTTCGGCTATCTCGTCGATATCGATGCGGTTCGGTCGTCGCTGGAACGAACCATCGCCCGCTACCGCGACGAAACCCTGAACGACCTCCCCGAATTTGGGGACCGAAATCCCAGCGTGGAGCATTTCGCACGAGAGTTCGCCAATCGTGTGCTTGATGGGTTTGACGCGCCCGAAGTGAGCGAAGCGGCGGTCAGACTGCACGAGGACGAGGACGCGTGGGCCGCCTTCGAGCAATCGATGTGATGCGGCTCGCGTTCGTCATCTACGGCTCGCTGGCCGAGCAATCTGGCGGCTTCCGCTACGACAGAAAACTGGTCGAGGAACTCCGCGAACGTGGCCATGAGGTGCGAATCGTGGGGATTCCGTGGGAGAGCTATCACAAATCGCTGTTGTGCAACGCCACGATTGACCTTCAGTCACGGCTCTCGGGATTTGATGTGGTTCTCGAAGACCATCTCTGTCATCCGTCCCTGCTTCGGGTGAACCGCGTGCTCGACACACCCATCGTTTCCGTGGTTCACCATCTTCGCTCCAGCGAACCGCGAGCGAACTGGCAGAATTCGTGTTACCGTACGGTCGAACGTGTGTACTTCCGAAGCCTCGATGCGGCCATCTGCAACAGCGAGACCACCCGACAATCGGTCGAATCGATCTGCCGACTGCCGACGGCAGTCGGCTATCCCGCTGGAAATAGATTCGTGAAACCCACTGACAATCGGTTCGCGGAATCCACTGACAATCGGTTCGCGGAATCCACTGACAATCGATTCGCTGCCGACGACTCGAATCGGTCGAACTCACGCGATTTTGATGGTCCACTCCAACTCGTCTTTCTGGGAAACATCATCGAGCGGAAGGGACTGCACGTCCTGCTCCACGCACTTGCGGACGTTTCGGGCGAATGGCAGTTGACGGTCATCGGCGCGCCGACGGACGAGAAATACGCGGTGGAAGTTCGCCAACTCAGAAATCGCCTCGGACTCCGCGAATCAGTAGCGTTCACGGGGCGACTTCCGGGCGAGGCGGTCGCTGACCGCCTCGCCCGCTACCACGCGCTCGTGGTTCCGTCGCTGTACGAGGGATTCGGTCTCGTCTATCTGGAGGGGATGGCGCTCGGCCTGCCCGCCGTCGGGACGACGGCGGGCGGCGCGAGCGAAATCGTTTCGGAGGGGGAAACTGGATTTTTGCTCCCGCCAGGTGATTCGGATGCGATTGCTGGGGCTGTCCGAACGCTTCGGGATGACCGCACCAAACTCCGTGAGATGAGCAAGTCGGCGCGGGAGCGATACGAATCGTGGCCGTCGTGGGGAAGAACAGCGGAAGCGGTGGAGCGATTTTTGACTGACATCGACGAATCCGGGGCGATTTCGACCGAACCATGAACTTTAAAGCGTATCTCGCCGCCAAACGAACCGTGGACGACCGTGCGCTGAACCGTCGGGTACTCCGGCGGTTCAGCGCCGAACTCCCTGAATCCGCCCGAATTCTCGAAATCGGTGCCGGAATCGGCACGATGGTCGAACGACTCCATTCGTGGGACTGTCTCCCCCGCGACACCCACTACACTGCTATCGACATCGACCCGGAAACCGTTGGAGTCGCCCGCGAACGACTGCTCGCGGGCGAGTTCGAATCGGACGGTGACGATATCCGACTGATGGACGGCGAGCGTCAGTTGACCGTCTCGTTCGAAATCGCCGACGCCATCGACTTTTCGGCCCGAACCGACGAGCGCTGGGACGCGCTCGTCGGTCACGCCGTTCTCGACCTGTTCGACCTCGAATCGGCGCTTCCTCCCTTTCTTTCCGTCCTCGAACCCGGCGGGATTTGTTATTTCCCCATCACGTTCGACGGTGGGACGTCCTTCGACCCGCCGCATCCACAGGACGCGCGAGTCGAGCGATTGTACCACGAGCATATGGACGACGGCGGTTCCAGCGACGCAGGGCGGCGACTGCTCGCCGCCCTGCGAGCGCGGGGTTTGCATGACGCATCAGGCGGTGCTCGTCGGGAAACGACGGTGCTCGCGGTCGGAAGTTCAGACTGGGTGGTGTTCCCACAGAATCAGTCCTATCCTGCCGACGAAGCGGCATTTCTGCGATACATTCTCGACACTATCGACGGCGTTCTCGATGGCACTCCCGACATCGACGCGAAGGCGTTCGCGGACTGGCGACGGACGCGACACCGACAGGTCGAGGCCGGCGAACTCACGTACGTCGCCCACCAACTCGACGTGCTGGCGCGGGTGGTTGGAAATTCATAACGTGCGTGTGACTGGCCGTCGAATCCGCTCCCCGCTCACATCGAACTAGCCTGTCTCGAGGCTAACGATTTGTCTTTCCCGCACGCAACAAAATGTCGGATTTTCAGAAGAATATTTGACGGTGGCTGTAGTCAAGTCAGTGGAATGAGTGACACGTCCGGTTCCCGCCGAGCTTTTCGGTTCCCGTTCGACCTCGTTTTCGTGGACGTGCTATCTGTCATAGCCGCCGTCTCACCCTTTGTTCCACTTCTCGCCGCACAGCCGATTCGACTCGTCGTGACGCTCCCACTCTTTCTCTTCCTTCCTGGCTACGCCGCCTTCGGGGCGTTGTTTCCGGAATCGGGAATCGAAACTGGCGAACGCTTCGGCGGCGTGGAACGGTTCGCGTTCGCCGTCGGGACGAGTGTGCTGGTCGTCGCCGGTCTCGCGCTGGCGCTGGATTACGGAGGTGTGGGAATCCGTGCGGTTCCGGTGCTGTTCTCCGCGTGCGGGGTTACCGTCGCTGCATCCGTCGTCGCTGCCGTCCGTCGCTGGAAGACGGAATCCGGCCACGAACGAGTCGGCTTCGTGGCGCGAAGCCCGAGCCTGAACGACTTGACGAAGATTCGAGCGCCCGAGACGCGACCCAATCGAATTCTGAACGTCGTGCTGGTCGTCTTGATTCTTGCGTCCGTCGGCAGCATCGGTCTCGCGCTCGGTGGTCTCGGCCACACCGAGTCGTACACCACGATGTCGCTGCTCACCAAGAACGGGTCGAAGACGGTCGTTGCGGACGACGGAAGCAGAAACCTCCTTGTCGGCATCGGAAACCACGAAAATCACCGTGTTCGGTACACCGTCGTCGTCCAACGCCAACAGGTCACGGCGAACGACCCGACGACTGTAACGACGCGAACGCCGCTCACCAGATTTCAGGTGACGCTGAACGACGGCCAACGGAAACGAATTCCGTACTCGATTCCTCCCTCCGCGTCCGGGAATCACAGTCGAGTTGCCTTTTTGCTCTATGAAAGCCGGGTGCCAGCAACGCCGACGACGGACAACGCAGCACAAGAGACGCATTTGTGGGTTACGGGGTCGAACCAGTCTGGGAGGTCAAGCGAGTCGAATGGGTCGAGTGGGGGGGCGTGAAGATAACCCGTGAGTTACCGACGGCTTTTGCTAACGCGATGGACGCGGCGTGACGCGCTTGCCGTCCTCGTTGTCATCGTGACTGTCGCCTTCCTCACCGGCGTGACGTTGGTCGTTCTCGCCGCTGGCACACAGACGACATCGATAGCCAAGGAGTACGGCGCTGGGGGACACGCGACGTACTACGATTCGGTTGGTCTGGCTCGGACCCACGCGAACGGTGACGCGCTCGTTCTACCCGTCGCGTCGGTGACGAAACCGGATGGCACGTCGGCACTCGTCGTCGGCGTGTCGTGCCAGCAGGCGACGGCGTTTCGAAAAGGGTCCCGCTATTCGGTTCCCTGCCCGCCGAATTCGGGACTGAGCAGCGGTCACGTCGCGTCCCAAACCACACAACACGTTGCGGGTACGGCGGCAAGTGGGACGTTCCGCGTTCGTCCGCGAAGCAGCCAAAACGCCATCCTTCCGCCGTACTGGTACGTGGCGCATAAATCGGCCGTTTCCAATCTCGGTCGAACTGGTGCATTCGTCGTGGAGCCATCCGGGCAAAAAACGCCCGCACGAAGCGTTCCGCTCCGGTCAGCGCTCTCCTTCTTCCTCGCCGGAATTCGGCAGGTGCTCACCGTGCTCGTCATCACGGCAGCCGGAACCAGCGCCCTCGTCGGTATCACGGTGTACGGCGTGACGCGGATGCACACCGAGGATAGATGGAAAGCTATCAGCGTCATCCGTGCCACCGGCGGCGAGGCCAAAAGCATCATCCGCCTGTATGGTCTCCGCGCAGGAGCGATTACCGCCGTCGGAACCGCACTCGGTTACGCACTCGGTGTCACCACGACGAACGCCGTCGTCAACGCGGCCATCTACCTGGGAATCCCGACCTCACTGGCGATTCGCGTGACCCCACGCGCAGCGACGATTCTCCTGCCGTTGTACGCCATCACCGTCGCTATCGGGGTGATTGCGGGCATCGTCGCTGCGTGGAAAGTCACCCGCCATCCGCCGGTTTCGTCCGCATCACGCCGGAGTTCGCCGCGAGGAAGCAATTCACGAATTCATCGCTTCTTCTCCCGAGTTCGACCCCTCTCGTTACTCGACTGGCGGGTGCTCCTCCCAAGCGTCGTCCCACTCGCGGCGTTTGCGACCGTCGTCATCCTCGTGGCGTCGATAACCGGCGTCGTCACGCCGCTCGTCCACACCGGCGGGACGACGGTCACGGAACCCGGCGCGCCCCACCCAATCGCCAGTCGCGTCCCGGCAGGATATGCCGCCGTGCTCAACCGTCACGGGACGGTGGCCAGCCCCGAAATCCTCGTGTTCGCCGTTCACAATGGTCGCCCGATGGTGGTTCGCGGCGTGCGCTTCGATTCGTTTGCGAACGTCTCGGACGCCACGCTCGTCCGGGGTCACAGACCACACGGTCCGGGCGAAGCAGTCATCGGAACTGACCTCGCACGGACGCTTCACCTCTCTACGAACGACTCGGTGATGCTCGGCGGGAGCACGACGGCCGGTCTCGACCGAGTGACAATCGTCGGCGAGTACGCTGCATCCGGCCCGTACGACGACCAACTACTGATTTCGCTTCCGGCAGCACGCCATCTGGCGAACGTCGAACCGGGGACCGTACAGATGATTCGAACCGCGTCACGAATCACCGAGAACGGGAACGGGGGCGCAAACGCTGCCCACGGCGTTGCCGTCGTCGGTGTTTCCGTCCCAACACGAGTACCGCAAAACGCGTCGATTCCAGTCCGTCTGCAACTGCAAAACCTCGCCTCGGAGCGAGCGAGTCGTTCGGTTTCGGCTCGCGCCGGCGCGAGCCGAAACCGAACGAAAACCGTCTCGCTTGCCGGTGGGGAACAACGGGAAATCGTCGTCCACCTTCCGGCGGGACGACTCGGCACCGAACGGATTTCTGCCGCGGGCCAACACCGTACAGTTCGTGTCGTCCCCCGCGATGCAATCGAACTTCGTGGCCTTCCGGGCCGCGCACCGCCGAACACCGCGCCGCTCGTCCGCGTCGTCGGTGTTGGCGGAAATCCAGTGGCGAACGCGACCGTTTCCGCCGGAAACGGTCGCGGAAGCGGAATGAAGACGGGACCGAACGGGACCGCGAGGATTCACCTCGGCGGACCCAGAACCGTCTCGGTTCGCGCCATGGTCGGAAACCGAACCGCGACGAAGACGATTCGCGTTGCACGAGGCACGCCTCGGTTACCCGTCGGCCGACTGGAAATCCAGCCACAACGGCCGACACTCATCGGGCGGCCGACTGCACGGCTCACGGTCACGAATCCGTGGAACAAGACGCTCTCGCAGACGGTGGTGGTTCGTTCGGGAACGCAGCGATACACTCGAAACGTGATGCTGGGTCCGGGCGAGCAGGAGACCGTCACGCCGCACCTCGACCGCCGTTCGCCGGGGTCTTACACCGTCCGCGCAGTGGCCGATGGACGAACGATTGCCGAGACGAATTACCGCGTTGTCGGCGACAATCGCATCGTCAGCGCGCTGGCCAACAGCGGCCGCAGCGGCGGGACGGGAATCAGCCGCGCCATTACGACTGCGTTCGGCAATCTCAACCTGCTCATCGGCGTGTTCGTCTGTCTGGCCGGCGTGATGACCGTCGGGAGCACCACCGCGACGGTCGCCTACACCGTCCACTCACGGCGGCAAGTGGTCGGCGTCCACCGCGCGACGGGCGCATCACCGCTCCGAATCCTGTTGCTCGTCCTCCTCGACGCGATAACCGTCGGGTCGGTTGCGACGGTACTCGCATTTGTCGTCGCCGTCGCGGCGGTGTCGATGCTCGCAAAAGCCGGACTGCTGGTACTCTACGGGGTTCGAATCACGCCGTTGCTGACCCCCCGTGTCGCTGCGAGTGTCATCGCAGGCGGAATCGGCGTCATGTGTCTCAGCGCGCTGTTCGTGGCATTCGTGCTCGTCAGAGCCCCACCGGATTCGCTTCTCTCGGAGTATCGCCCGGCAGCGAACCCGAACGCGGAAGTCGGGGGGGATTCGAATGAGTGAGCGTCGTGACCGCTGTGAGGACTACACTCACCGTGATGGTCGTCGGACGCGGCGAGACTACGTCCTCGCTGCGCTGGCCGTCTTTCTGGTCGGTGTCGGACTGCGAACGCTTCCGCTCCATTGGACGCCGCTTCCGTACAATGTCGATGGGTTCCACTTCGCCGCGCTCGCCCACCGCGCCGGAAGGACGGGTCACCTCGCGTCAGTGGCGCAGTTCATCTATCCGGACGAGTTCGTCTTCACCGCGTATTTGACTGCGGTGAGTCAGGCAACCGGCGTGCACCCCCTCTATGTCGCGCAGTTCCTCGTCGCCATCATCGGGACGGTTCCGGCGCTCATCGTGTTCGTGCTCGTTTCCGGCATCTGTGATAAACTCGGCTGGAGTCGCTCGCACACCCGTATCGCGGCAGTTCTCGGTGGACTGCTTCTGTCAGTCGATGGCGTCTACCTCGGGCGGTCGGCCGCTGTTAGCAGCGAGATGCTCGGTCACGCGCTCGTCGTCTTAACAGCGCTCGCGTTCTACCGGGCGCTCCGTTCGGAGCGCCCGGCATGGATGGCCCTCACGCTTGGATTCGTCGTCGCTCTTCCGCTCACGCACAACCTGAGTGCGCTGGTCGCGGCGCTCGTCCTGCTGGCGATTTTCGTCCGCTCGCTCACCGTTCGAAACCACGTGCAGACGCGCCGGCGCGTGGTCTTCGGCTCCATCGTTCTCGTCCTGTTCTGGGTGGGGATGCTGACCTACTACCAGTACACGAACCTCATGGCGGCGGACTACGTCACCGCACTGCCCGGTCTCCTCGTCGCGTGGCTCATCTTTCTCGTCCTCTTAGCAGGCTGGTTTCCGACCGCTGGAACTGTCGTCCAACGGTTTTTGCCTACCTTTTCCGTCGCCGGCGTCGGGATGCTGTTGGTCGCAAACCACTTTCTCCCGATATTCCCCGGTTCGGCCTCGACGGTTCCGCTCCAGTTGGCGCTCTTGATTCCGCTCGGACTCGTCGGTCTCATCGCGGCGTGGGGTGTTCCGAACCTGTCGCGGGATATTGGATTCTCCATCGTCGTCGTCGGTCTCCTCGTCGGACCGGCGGTTCTCATGGGCTTTGCGATGACCGGGGGCCTCACCCACGAGTACGAAGACCTCGCGGTTCGCGGGCAGGTGTTTGTTCACTTCGCGGTGGCGGCGTTGGCCGCCATCGTCGCCGTTGATATCGGCTATCGGCGAAGTTCGTCGTCTGCAGTCGTCACGTTCGGGCGACGAGCGGTCGTCCCGCTCGTCGCCCTCTGCGTCGTCGTCAGTGCGCCGTTCGCGTTTGCCGGACTGCACGCGACGTCTGCACAGCCGACCGTCACGCCAGCTGAATTCACCACGGGAACGTTCGTGACGAATCACGTTCAGAGCGGGTGGGTCGGCGATGGCCACATCGTCATCATGACGACGAACTACTACACCAACCGGACGAGCGCGCAATACTCGCCGCTGTACGAGTGGTTGCGGAGTGGGGGAGGGCGCGTGAAAGGCGGCGCGGCAGGGACTGGAGCGCCACCACCCGCCTGCCCACTCGTTGCCCAACGGTCGTGGACGACGGTTGGCGCACAAGTGTTCCCAGCGTCCCCAATTCGAGTTAGTACCGGGAGGTACAACCGTTTAACTGCAAACCGGAGCGTCGTCTACTCCGCCAGCGGGCGGGATCCACTGGTGATGATGATGCCACGACGGGCGGGGAACTGCCCAGTCAGCGCGGGCGACAGCCCCACGGGACTGAGCTCACCGCGAAATGGGTCCCCCCCGAAAAACGCATCCCAGTCGTGATTTCGGAAGCGAATCCGTCGCGCCGTGCCCCGTTGTCACGGTTGAGAAGACCGGGCATCGTTACGTCTCTCGAAACCCACCATGGGGTGGTATACCGGCCGAATTGAACCGACCGTGGACGCGTTTCACGATGGGCGACGATGAGTCAACATTGCGGAATATTGTACAATCCGTCTCGTTTATCAAATTCGGCATAGTATGCCCTTCGATGACAGGTCCCCACGATATCCGAATGGCCATCCGCGACGAGATGGCGACGGTTCTCATCGGCAACGAACGAATTGTGGATTCTTCTGACTATCTCGCTCTTGACTCGCGGTCACATTCTCTTGGAGGGAGTGCCCGGTGTCGCCAAGACGACGATTGCGAACGGGTTCGCTCGTGCGACCGGACTGGACGCAAAGCGCGTGCAGATGACGCCAGACCTCCTTCCGGCGGATATCACCGGGACGCACGTCTACAAGGAAGCAACTGGGACGTTCGAACTCCAGCGCGGCCCCGTTTTCTCGAATATCCTCATTGCTGACGAAATCAACCGGACGACGCCGAAAACCCAGAGCGCGCTCCTCGAAGCGATGCAGGAAGAAACCGTCACAATCGAAGGCGAAACGATGGCGCTTCCGACGCCGTTCATCGTCATGGCGACGCAGAACCCCATCGAGATGGAAGGGACCTACGAACTGCCCGAGGCGCAACGCGACAGATTTCAACTGAAGGCAACCGTGGAACTCCCGAACGAGGAGAACGAACTGAAACTCCTGAAGCGGTTCGACGACCGGCCGACCCTCAGCCCGGCAGATATCGAGCAAACCGTCTCCCCCGACGACATCATCGCGGCCCGTGAAACGGTCGCGGATATACACGTCTCGGAGTCGGTGCGACGGTACATCCGGTCCATCGTCGCTGCCACCCGCGACCATCCCGAGTTGGAGTACGGCGGGTCGCCGCGGGCAAGCCTCGCGTTTCTCCAGGTGGCGAAGGCGCGAGCGGCGATTCACGGACGGGAGTACGTGGTCCCGGAGGACGTTAAACGGATGGCACAGCCGGTGCTCGCCCACCGACTGGTGCCGAACACGGAGGCACAACTGGACGACCACACGCCGGAGACCATCGTTACGGACATCGTCGCGGACGTGCCACCGCCGAGCAGCGAGGCCGCGAAATCGTCATCGTCACCGACAGCGACGATTTCGCAGGATGGCGGCGTAGTGGAGAAAGATGGTTCTTCGGAGGAATCAGACGCTTCGTAAACGCGGATTACGGGACGAACACCGGCCGAGAGCGCGTGTTCCGAGTCCACGCCTCTTCAACGTCACTGAGCGGGACTTCTTCGGTATCGATGACGAGGTTTCCGGTGGCGGCGTGGTCGATGGGTTTGTACGACGGCGTCGTGGATGGCCTCTATCGAGGCGCTTCCGCCCCCGTCTCCCCTTCGTTCATGGTTTCACTATCCGCTTCGTTTACGACCTTCCGGACAACCGTCTCGTAGCGATGGAGTCCGTAGGATGCCAGCGTGAGGGTGAGGACGAGGACGACGCTCGGCACCCAGAGCGTCCTGGTCCCGAGATACACGAGCCACGTTCCGCCAGCGGCGATGGTGATGTACCCGACGCCGACGGGAATGGTGTTTCGGAAACCACCACTCACGCCGACCGCGACCAGCGAATCGAGTAGGAGTACCAGCAACCCACATTCGCCCACCGCAACCACGAGTGGGGAACTCGTGGAGACGAGGCTGGCCAGCGCAACCTGACCGAACGTCAGGGCGTAGCGTGCGGGCGTCAGATACCACAGGACGACCGTGACACCGGCCGCGAGCACCCCGACGATACCGCTACCGACCCAGAAAGCAGCGCTAGCAACGAGCAGCCCGAATCCACCGAGCGCGATTCGTGGCGCTGTCATCCTTGTTTCCTTCATTGCTCTCTCCGTGTGCGTTGCCCGCGTGACGTTGCGAGTATCGTGTGCAGCAGGTCCTGCGGGCCGACTTCGTAGGCTGCCACGTCGTTCGTTCCGGCTAACGTCTTCCGGAACTCCTCGAAATCGACGTATCGGTCGTAGGCCCGTGGCAGGTCGGTGAGTCCCATCGGTTCGAACAACACCGACGGCGTGAGAAACACCACGACCAGCTCGTATCGCTGTCGGGCAATCGCCACGGCCTCCTGTAACTCGGCTCGGTGGCTGTCGTCGGTGAGGAACACCGCGACGGCGGTTTTCCGAACGTTCGACAGCTGCGTGCGAACGGCGTCGTAGAGCGGTTGATTCCCCGGCAGGGCGACTGACGGCGACTGTGATTCGAAAAACGGCCGCAGCGTGGCGTCGAACGCCGACTTCGAATCGAGGCGGCGCGCCGCGGCTCGGGAATCCGTCGGTGACGGACGCCCAAACGTGTCGGATTCGTTCGTCGTGGATGCGGCGGTTGAAAGCGCGTAGAGGTCCGTCCGGAGGCTATCAAAATGTCGTTTTGTGGCGTTTGGCGACCGCCGTACTGAGATGCCCTCCTCCTCGATTCCGTACAGCCCGCACGGCGTGCTCGTGGCTCGTCCGTTCGTCACGAACCCGAGTGCCACCTGCCGAAGGTAGTCGAGTTTTCTGCGGCCCTTCTCTCCTGCCCCCATTGACACCCGGTGGTCCACAATGAGAACGTCAGTGAGATCCGTCTTCTCCTCGAACTCACGTACGTAGAGCGACCCCATCCGAGCAGTCGCCTTCCAGTCGATATGTCGCATCGTGTCGCCGGGGATGTACTCCCGAATTTCCGCCGGGTCGAAGCCGACGTTCCTCACACCCGTTTCCTGGTCACCGGGCGACGACGTGACTCGTTCGCCCTGAATTCCGACGTACAGGTCCTTCGGATATTTCGACTCCACTGTGACGCTGGGCGTCATCCCGATTGACAGGCTGGTTTCGAACGTCCCCAGCGAATCCCGAACCGAAATCGTCGGACGCGAGAACTGATACTCCCCAGCGACGGGCCATCGGAGCGAAAAATCTGCTTTGCCATGCTTTTCGCCAGCGTCGATTGTGGCGGTTCGCTCTTCTGCCGTACTCCCCGTTGCGGCAATCGGTGGCGATGCACGAATCGAGAGCGAAAGCGTGGTCGGCGATGGAAGTGTTGCGGCGAGATGAACAGCAACGTCCGACTCCACGCTCGTCTCTTCCCGTGACACTGTCTGAGTGATGTCGAGGGTTTCAGGGAGTCGAGTGACGGTGCGAACGAAAACAAACTGCTCGGCGACGAGTACGCCACCGATTCCCGCTGCGCCGACGAGTAAGAGCGGTTCGTCGAGCACCCACGCTCCAGCGAGAAGGAGTGCCGCGAGGCTCACCGTCCCCCCAAACCGACGCGTTGTCTCCATGTCACTCCTCGGTCTACCCTCTCCTAGTTGAATCTACTGACCGTTCACGCGAATGAACGGTCGAGTGTCGGGAACAAGCGACGGTAGAAGGGGCGGCATAACTCGTTTCGCGGCGGAGGGAATTTTGTTGACGCACCCCGACTCCGGTGAGATGTTCGACAGACTCACTCGACCGTGAGCAACTGCTGTCCGGCAACTGACAACCGCCGTGTTACTGATGGCCGTCGTCGTGTCGGCTGGCTGGTCGTCGGTCGGTTTCACTCAGGCGCCCGCTTCCGGAGCGGCCGAACGGGAACCTGCGATGACTCGACCGATTCCGTCGGCTGATAACCGGCCCACAATCGACTTTCGGTAGCTTCCACCACAGCGGGCAAGACGTTGCAGAAATCACTCCTTATTCTGGCCAGTCACTGCTTCACGGCAGTGCACCGTCGCCGAAAGATGTCTGAAGAATAAACTCACCAAATTCTATCACCGTAAGTCATGGGCTAGAAACGGCTGATTGAAGCGGGGCGAGTGAGACCGACCCATCCAAACGAAGGGTGGGGTTGAAATACTGTTCTGGCGATATCACACTTCTCGATATCCGTCCCGTTTCCGGTGTCCTCACACGACGGCTGTTGGCGACGCCGAAGGGGAGTAAATGAACAACAGTTCACAAATGTTTCATCGACTTTCCGGAACCGATGATACGACCGCAGTCGGTCTCCTAGCCTCGAAAACGAACGACGTGGAGACCATCACGCTGACGCACCGTGTGGTCGGGGTGACGAATGGGTTACTGCACCGTACAGCCCCAACGACGTGCACATCCCGGAGGCGGCCTTGAACGGCTTGCAACTCGCGTGGCACTCCGGCGGCGACGATGGGACGGTGGTGATGGCCGAGGAACAGGGACCTGCTGAAACGGCGTCCCCTGCGCGAGGATGTCCTCCGGAAAGCGTATCAGGAGAACCTCGCCCTCGTGCTCCTACTCGTTCGGGAACTGGGGTATCTTTGAGATGATCGACGATTCCGAGTCCCCTGATGTCGTCTTCCTCACTATCGACTGTTGGCGACACGACACGCCCGACGCGATGGAGTCTTTTCAGGAACTGACTGGCGATTACCTCCGACGGGAAGCGATTTGTCCGGCACCTACAACACGAGGTGTCTTCCCCGCTATTCTGGCTGGGCAGTACTACCCCACCGTCTGCGAGGGATTCGACGGGATTCTGGATGGGACGAGACCACTGATGGAACTGCTCGCCGAAGCTGGTTACTCGACCGGCGGATTCGTCGCGTCGAACCCGTTTTTGACCGCGTGGAAACCGTACTTCGACACGTTCTGGAACGACGGGCTAGCCGATTCATCCCGGTTTCCGGCGAAGTTCGGTGCGGTCTCGGAGACTCTGCGCAACGCGACCGACTACGCTCGGTTCCGCGGACGGGTTACGGCAACCGAACTGTCCGAGCGGGCGGAGCAATGGTACGCCACGACGGCCGGACCGAAATTCTGCTGGATACACCTGATGGACGTACACGTGCCTTTCCTCCCCGGATTCAGGCGATCAGTCAGCAGCGGTCTCGTGAAGACGCTGCGCTCACACTACGAGTTCTCGAAACAGCACAGTGAAATCGACGAAGGGACGCTCGCCACACTGGAGATACTGTACTGGGAGTGCGTGGATCTCCTGGACAAACAACTCGAAAGCATCTTCGATTTCCTTGCCGACGACGCTGCCGTGGTCGTCGTCGGCGACCACGGCGAGGAGTTCAACCATGGGAAGTACGGCCACGCCCGCCTCTACGACGAATGCGTCCGAGTACCCCTGTTCGTCAGTCCAGTGGCGGCGGAGTGGTTTTCGGGAGCGGAGCAGGTGCGGCAACTCGACATCCCCGCAACGGTCGCGTCGAATCTGGGTCTCGACGTCCCGTCGAATTGGGACGGAGTTCCGCACGGCGACGAGGGACGTGGCTGCTTTCTGTTGAATTACTCTCCAATGCTGAACCGAGCCTACACTGGCATCAGGACGGAGGAACGAAAGGTCATCAAGACGTTCCACGCGGAGACGCAGCGACACCTCAGGACCGAAGCGTACGATTTGGCGGCCGACCCCGATGAGACCAATGATGTGGCCGGAACCGTCGAGTGGCAGGGTCGATTGGTAGCCGAACTGGACGAGTTCGTGTCCAACGAGGACATCGCTGAGAACATGGTGGAAGACGGTACCGACCTCCACGACTCGACAGTTGAAACGCGGCTACGGATGCTGGGTTACAAGTAGCGGCTAAAATCCCCCGTTCATGAGGTCAGTGTAGTTGTTGCCCTACGCCTCGAATTTGTCCTCCCAGTGGAACGTCCGGTTGGGGCCCTTCGGCGTACATCTCCCCGAATTCCTCGTCGTCGCCGACGCGTCTCGGCACTGGTTCTTTCCCTGCAAAACGTGCATCGTCACCAGTGGGTGACAGAACACAGTATTACGCTTTCGACTCCCGTGGGTTGGACATTTATCACCATTTCAAGTTCCACACTTCTGTTTCCTAAACTGAAGTTTTTAACAGTTTGTTGTCACCCCCTCCATCGTCAAAATACTGTCTCCCGTTTATTATTTACCCAGCGTACGTAACTAGTCGTTGATATCTAAAGAAGAAACACAAAATACTCAAACAGTACGTCAACATGGCTATGTTATGGACTGGATGGAGCGACTCCCGCCGCGCGACTGGCTCACGCGGGGAGTCGTCTTACTGTTGGTCGTCGCTCTGTTGACGCCCACCGTGGTCTCTGCAATCACGTACGACGCAGGCGCATCGAACCTCAAACCTGGTACCATCAAACATCCCGCGAACGGGACGACGATAATTAGCGTTCAAGGGTACCAGATAAATGGAAAAGGAAACAGGAAAAAGCCCGCACGGCTCGTCGCCGTCGGTCCGAAAGGGAACGTCAAGTGGGTGTACCACGGCGGAAAGGAAGGTGCGACGTGGTTCTACGACGTCGACCCGCTTCCGGACGGAAACCTGCTCGTCGTTTCGACGCATGACCATGCAACCTTCGTCTACAAGATGAACCCGAAGACGAAGAAGAAACTCTGGGAACGGAAGCTTCCTATCCAAGACACACACGATATCGACCTCATCAACAACGGGACTGAACTCCTCGTCGGTAACCTCCGCAACTACAACTCCACCACGGGGAAGAACAACGACCGTGTGTACGTCTACAGCCTGAAGAAGAACAAAATCGTCTGGCAGTGGAAGTTCCGGAACTACTTCAACAAAAGCGCTGGTAGCGATTACACGAGCGACTGGACGCACGTCAACAACGTCCAACAAATCGCACCCGGGAAGTTCGCGGTTGACCCGCGAAACATGGACCAAGTTCTCGTCATCGACCGCAAGACAAAGAAGGTCACGATGAAACTCGGTGAGGACGGCAATCATTCCATTCTCTTCGGCCAGCACAATCCCGATTACCTCGAAAGCAAATCGGGCAAACCGACCTTCCTCGTTGCGGACTCTCGAAACAACCGCGTTGTCGAATACGAAAAGGACGGAAACCACTGGAACCGGACATGGACAGTCGGGTCGTCCACCACGCTTAACTGGCCGCGTGACGCCGACCGACTGCCGAACGGCGACACGCTCATCGTGGACTCCTCGGACCACCGCGTCTTCCAAGTGACCCCGAAAGGGAAAATCGTCTGGGAGTTCTACGCACCATGGCTTCCCTACGACGCCGAACGTATCGGTACCGGCGACGAATCCAACGGACCGACGATTGCCGACCAGAACCAGTCCGGAACGTACGGGATTACCGGTAGTGCGAACCTCAACCCCGGAACTGGAAAAGACATCAGGATGTCAGCGTTCCTCTCGCGCACCTTCGCGGGGACGTCGATGCAGGACACGATGCGTCACTACGGCGCACGCTGGGACCAGGTGACGCCGTTCATCCGCCCCATCTGGATGAACGAGTACGCCTTCATCGCCGCCATCTTCGCCGCCCTCCTGCTCATCCTCTGGGCGCTCGGCGAACTGGTATACCAGCGAAAACGGATTTCGAGCGGCCTGCGACATCGGTTGGGCTAAAACTCGACGTTTGCACATCCTCATCGACAGTGCCACGTTTCTGTCGATAGGCAAGATAAGCCCATCTCCTATTGGAGTAGGGGTTTTCTGTATCCATCACCGTTCTTACCAATTCGGATATTGTTTGTAGAAGTACTCCATCTCGCGTCTAATATACTGAATGAGATATTTGAATCCTGTTCGATTGGTATGAGTCAAACAGCTCTTTTGGTCTCCCATTTCTTTATGTGTTCTGATTACGAATATCAAACATGAAGCGTAGAGACCTACTGACTACGGCGTGTGTGACGATAGCTGGCCTTGCAGGATGTCTCGGTGACGCTACCGAATCAAAGAACCGTACCAAAGTGCCATCAACTAAGTCAACAACCAGTTCGGTCTCAATTTCCGAGTATAAATGCCCACCCCACAAAATCCGTTCAGGACCGTCAGTTTGCTCACAGACTGTTGAGACGGAATCAGCAAGTGTCTATCTCTTGCCATCCAAAACCACAGTTGATGTAGACACCAAAACTCTTGAATTGACACTTCACAACAATTCATCGACAGACCTAGAGTTCAATCCGTACGAATGGACAATTGTGAGGAAAAGTTCCACCGGCTGGGATCCCATTGCGAAAGATACGAATGGTAACGGCCGACTCACGGTAGATTCCGGTGACACTCATGCGTGGACACTCGACGATGTAGTAGGGTACGTCACTGAGGACACATCTCTAAAACAGGGAACGTATACAGCAGAGATTAGTGTCCCGAACCCCACTGGTTCAAACTGGATACGATGTATTGCCTTATTCCGTCTGGCCTAATCTTCATATACAGTCAGTACCGGTACAGCCCCTCGTAATTATATTCATACCGTCTTTTCCTTCTTTCAGTTACTACATTCATAATTAACGACTGTAGAAAATTTGCAACAATAGGGGAACTTTGACACTGGATTATTCCCGTCTACGTCCGTGTCCAACCGATTGTACTCCGATTCTATTAGAAGCTCGTACTATCCTAATAGTTATGTATTCGGTTCTGGTTACAACTGCTCACATAGCCTTCCTTGAGACTACCGGGTCCGGAATCCGTGCAATCGACGTCGTTCCAATCCCACATGACGGAAGCGTCACCATTCGATTCGGTGTTTGCTTTCGTGTGATTTCCGCTAAAGAGATGGAGCATCTCGTGAAACGCTAGTCCCTCAGACTTCACATCATTATACGCGGGTGGAAGATCGCTATGATCCTCCCAAGAACAATCCACGAGAGCAGTGATTCCATAGTTTCCTCCGGCCGCTCCCGCACCCGCACCATATGACCACCCGTAGGTATTATCGTCAAACCCGTAGTGGTCTGCAACGACGAACCCGTCAGCCCAATTCATCCCCGAATTGTTGGCAAGCCAATTGTCGACGGCTGTACGGCGTTCTTTCAGTGTGGAATCGGTGTCTGGAAGTGCGCTCTCGGGGACAACCAACTTGCTACTTCCGGATTCGATGTAGGGAGTGAAAGGATAATCGCCATTATTTTCGTCAATTTCTTGCGCCCATTGTGTACCGCAGTAGCTCAACAGTGATTCGAGCTTATTTTTGGGGGATGTCTTATCGTAATACGTCCAAAACCATTCAGTTCCCAAGAAAACGATCTCTACCATTACAATTCGCCTCCGTTCTTCTCAGCCATTTTTTGTTGTTGTTGCTTCATGAACTTCGCTGATTTTCCTTGGACAACTAGTAGATCTGTATCCGTCTTTTCCACAATACGTCCCGGATCTATGTTGAGATACTCCCTCAGCCGTGACCGGACGTAGCTATCGTCAACAGTCAATGGAAGAAGCCGATCATTCCCTCCACAGAGGAATTCCATTTGCCCGTGGTTCCGTATAGAGACGATTGGCGTGAGGGTTTGTTCTTCACCAACAATGACCCGCTCGGTAGAACCATCGGCTGACTTTCTACCGGCCGATTTATTCACAAGAAATTTACTAGAATCTAACTCGAAAGACTTCTCCTCACCTGCTGTAACGGTGGCTCTGTTACCTTGCACCGTTACAGTAGCTTTCTCACCAGACACGGAGGATGTTACGTCAGGAACCGTAACAGGATTTGCAAGCGGGACCGACTGTGCTTGTTGACGGCCGTAATCTGTTGTAGTAGTGAGTTCTTGGTTACTTGGTTGAACACGGAGTGGATCGTCACCGTTTGTAAATTCACGTCCGTTAGTCAACACTTGACCACCTGAAGCAACATTCATCTGTCCATTATTTAACAAGACGCGGCTGTTATCCGAATCGACGATGTAATCTCGGGTATGAGATCCGGCTGAGAAAAGGTCTGAGTCAACATTGGGATATTCTATTTTCATCTCAAGAAAAATAGCTTCTCCTTGAGTGTAATCTCCAGTAGAACCTTCAACAAGATCTACACCATCCAGTGACAAGACTGAAACTGCTGTCGTTGCTGCTCCAATTGTTCTAAGCGTCGCCCGCCGCGAGATGTGGGTGTTATTATCAATCATTTTGCATCCATCCTTCATTTAGCCTGCCAGTTAATATATTTATTGATTATTGATAAGGTGTTAAATTATTATTGGAGTCGATGTTTCTCGACGCCAAGCCGACTTTGGATAGACTCCCACGGACCACTGTTTGGATGCCTTACTTTATCCGCACGTCAGTATTTACTCATTCTTCCCATTCTCCCAAAGTATAATCGAATCATCCATTAAAAATCTGAAAACAGACGGCCGCGACTCGAGACCACACTAAAAACGAAAAACCGTAATCTTCGCTATTCGGTCGCCGTTTCGAAGTCGATTTCCTCGATCTCGTCGTCCTCCAGCATCTGCGGTTTGCCGAGCGGGAGCGAACCGAAGAGGACGTAGTGGACGGCGAAGGCGACGCCGACGAGCGCGACGAGCAAGGCCAAGGTACGTTTGAGGCTTACCATATTCAGGACGATGGGTGCGAAAAGAAAGAGTGCTTCGGTGTGTCCTCGGACCTCCTACCGGTCCACCTCTCCCAACACGATATCGAGGCTTCCCAGCGACGCAATCAAATCCGGTACCAACTCGCCTTCGGCCATCTCCGGTAGCGCCGAGAGGTTGTGGAAACACGGGCTTCGAATCTTGAACCGCGCCGGACTGTCGGTGTTGTCCGACCGGATGTAGACGCCGAGTTCGCCTTTCGCTCCTTCGACCGCGCGATACGTTTCGGCGTCCATCGGCGGTTTCAGGGTTCGGGGCACGTTCGACTGCAAGGTCCGTTCCTCCTCGGGCCAGTTGGCCAGCAGTTCCACACATTGTTCGACGATTCTGGCCGATTGCTCGACTTCGCGCATCCGAACCAGCACGCGGGCGTAGTTGTCACAGCCGTCCTCGGTGACGACTTCCCAATCGAGTTGGTCGTAGTAGCCGTATGGGTCGTCGCGGCGCAGGTCGTAGTCGATACCCGACCCCCGAGCGACGGGACCGGTCACGCCGTACTGTTTTGCCACGTCGGGTTCGAGAACCCCGGTATCGACACAACGCAGTTGGAAAAGTTCGTTTTCCGTGAGCAGGGAGTGATACTCTTCGAGCGCGGTTGGAAGCCGGTCCATGTAGTCCAGCGTCTTATCGAAGAACTCCTGCCGTGGCTCCGGAACGTCCCAGACGACCCCGCCGAGGCGGAAGTAGTTGAACATCATGCGTTGGCCGGTCAAGTCCTCCAGGATGTTCTGCACGATTTCCCGGTCGCGGAAGGCATACTGGAAGATGGCCGTGAAGTCGCCGTACACGTCGAGCGAGAAGGTGCCGAGCGCGAGGAAGTGACCCGCCATGCGCGAGAGTTCGACGCCGAACGTCCGCAGGATTTGGGCGTATTCCGGAACGTCGATGTCCGCGAGGTCCTCCGCGGCCCGCGCGTAGGCCCACTCGTTGGTCATGTTCGCCGTGTAATCCCAGCGGTCTGGATACGGCATGATTTCGTAGCGGTACTTTCCCGATTGGGCCATTTGCTCCTCACAACGATGGAGATAGCCGATATCGGGGCGTACGTCGATGACCTGTTCGCCGTCGAGGACGGTTTCTATGTGGAGGACGCCGTGGGTCGCCGGGTGGTGTGGTCCGATGTTGAGAAACATCGTATCGGCATTGTCCGCGTACTCGTCCTGCGTAATCGGGTTTTTGTGTTTCTCGAACGGGACGATTTGGGGTCGGTTTTGGTTGTAATCGAGCGAAAGCGGGTGGCCCTGCCAGCCACGAGGGAGCAAAATCCGTCGTAAATCGGGATGGCCGTCGTACTCGATTCCGACGAGGTCGAAGGCTTCGCGTTCGTGCCACTCCGCCGTCCGAAACACGGGTTCGGCCGTCTGGTTCACTGGGTCGTCGGTCGGCATGGGAACGACGATGGTCACCTCCTGTGTCGGGTCCGCGTACTTTTTCAGGTGATAGATGCTTTCATACCGGTCCTCGTACTGCTGGGCCGTCAGACAGGAGAGATGGTCGAATCCGGCTTCGTCCCGCAGTACGGTTAGGACTTCCTGTACTTCGTCCGGACGAATCACGAATCCGGGGGCGTTCAGGTGCTCATCGCGCCCGAGAACATGGTCACCAAGCAGTTCCGCCAGTTCGTCGCGGTCGAACTCCTGGACTGCTACCGAGCGTTCTTCGGTTTGCGAACTCATCTTCCCACCCTCATTCTTCCACCCAGTTGTACCGCATGACGAGGGTCTCCTCGTCGATTTCGTCGGCGAGCGATTGTACCAACTCGTCGGGTTCCAGGTCGCCGAACCGCTCAAGTTCGTACGGTTTCACGACGACCGGACTCGTCTCACCGTGGGCGATTCGCTCCTGTAGATGGGCGATTCCGTAGATGAGTGCCTCGGGTCGCGGCGGACAGCCCGGAACGTGGATATCCACGGGAATGACCTCCTCTGCACCCTTGATGACGTTGTACCCCTGCTGGAACGGCCCGCCTGAACAGGTACACGACCCCATGCTGACGACGAACTTGGGTTCGGGCATCTGGTCGTAGACGCGTTTCATCCGTGGCGCGAATTTCGAGACGATGGTGCCCGGCACGATGATAACGTCGGCCTGTCGCGGCGAGGCACGTGGAACCCCCGCACCGAAACGGTCCAAATCGTGCTTGACCGCGTAGGTATGCATCATCTCGATGCTACAGCAGGCGATGCCGAACTGGAGCATGAACATGGACGACCCCCTGACCCAGTTCATGAACTTATCGAACTTCGTGAGAATGAACGGCGAGGTCCCAATCGAATCACGCAGTTTCGAATCGAATCGCCCCGGTAGCTCCGCTTTGCCCTGTTCTCGACTGGTCGGTCTGACGAGTTCCTTCCGTGACGCCCCCTGTTGGCGCTTCGGTGGATGTGTATCACTACTCATGGTCCCCAATCCCCTGTGCCCACGGTGGGCATCGGACGAAGTACGGGCGGGAGCGGTATGAGTATTCGGGCGTTTACCCTCGGCATACTATCGCGTCGGCCTCGCCGTTGCCCGTTTTGCCACGGACGGAACGGCAGAGAACTCCACGACGACTCGTCCGTCGCTCTCCGCCTCGTTGTTACTACTTTCCGCCTCGGTGGTGTCACTCGGCACGCTCCCTCCCGACGGATACCGAACGCGCTCGACGCGAGCGTGGTCATAGAGCCACGAGAGAAGCGTCATGCCGTCGCTCGTGTTGGGAAGTCGAACCCGCTCTTCGGCCAAATCGGGGAGTTCGTCGGCGATGCGTTTTCGGAGGATGTCGATTCCGGCGTCTTCGATAGTACTGACCACGACGGGATTCGGCGCGAGGTCGCCCACACCGACGACTCGCTCGTCGATTTCGGCGGTGGAAAGCTCGTCCGCCTTGTTCAGCACCGTTACGACCTGCTCGGCTTCGCCGTCGAGCAGGTCGTGTGAGATTTGCAGTTTCTCGCGTAGCCCCTCTACCGAGTCACTCACGTCGGCGACGAGGCAGACGAGGTCCGCCTCGTACGTCTCGGTTAGCGTCGTCTCGAACGATTCGACCAGCCAGTGGGGCAAGTCCTGAATGACCCCGACCGTGTCCGTGACGAGCGTCTTCCGCCCACGAATTTCGGCCCGTCTGGTCGTCGTTTCGAGCGTCTTGAACAACCGGTCCTCGACGCTCGCGCTCTCGAGGAGGTCGTCGTGGCGCTCTGGGGAAACCTCCATATCGTCGGCTAGACGGCGCAGGAGTGTGGATTTTCCGGCATTCGTGTAGCCAGCGATGGCGACGAGGGAAAACCCCTCCTCGCGACGCTTTTCGCGCCGCTGTCCGTCGATGGCCGAGCGGTTGTCGAGTTTTGTTTCGATAGTTTCGATTTGGGCCCGGATATCGGTGATACGGCGGTCCTCCTTCTCACCGAGGCCGTTCCGTGACCGCCGCTCGTTTGCGACTTCCTTTTCCAACCGGATTTCGGCCTGCACGCGGGGCAGTTCGTACCGCAGTTCGGCGAGTTTGACCTGTAGCTGTGCTTCCTTCGTCCCGGCCTGCTGGGCGAAGATTTCGAGGACGAGGCGGTATCTGTCGATGATTCGCGTTCCGTCAGGACACAGCTCGTTGATTTCGAACGTCTGCTGTGGCGAGAGCGGGTTGTCGAATATGACGATGGTCGCGTCCGACCCCTCGATTCGTTCCGCCAGTTCTTTGGCTTTTCCGCGACCGAACTGATATTTTGAATCCTCCGTCCGCGATTGGGTGACCGTCCCAACCACTTCGTAGCCCGCCGCGTCGGCGAGTGCACTCATTTCGTCCGTTTTCAGAATTTCGTCGGCCACTCGTTTTGCGATGATTGCTGAACCTGATTGCATGCGTCTATTTCATTGTCCGCAGTCTTTCGGCGAAAATCGCCGCTCTGCACTGCTCGATGTCTCACAATCTAACCGGTGGATGGGACAGTGACAGCCGCTACGCTGACGTCGCGAACAGGCGAACCGTGAACGACGAACTGACCCGAAACCCGGTCAGTGAAGGAGAGAGGTGGTCATGATTCGACCTTGTTCACCGATGATATTCCGCCCGTAAAAACGTTTCGAGAGTGTGAGTGTTAGTAACACGATAAAAACGAGTCCCGCTCAGATGAGCAGCTGCACGTCGGAGTCGGCCATGTGTTGGAGGGCGGTGGCGGCCCCCACACCAGAAACGACGCCGTCGTAGAACTCGGACTCGTCGTACTCCATCAGGTCCATCGTCATCTGGCAGGCTTGCAGTTCGACGCCGGTTTCGATGGATACGTCGATGAGTTCTTCGATGGTCGCCGTCCCGTTCTCCTCGATTTTTCGCTCCATCATCTTCGTCGCCATCGAATCCATGCCGGGGAGCGCTGCTAGTGCGTTCGGCATGGGCATGCTCGGGTTGCCGACTGCACTGAGTTTGAGGTTCTTCGATTTCTCTTCGTGGAGGATGTCGAGTCCCCAGAAGGTGTGGAAGACCACGACGTCCCACCCGAACGCGGCCGCCGTGCTGGCGAGGATGAGCGGCGGGTACGCCATGTCGAGCGTGCCTTTCGTGGCGATGATGGTCATCTTCTTCGGGCCGCCGACTTCCGCTTTCAGGTCCGCCAGTTCTGCCTCCAACTCCTCAACGCGGTCAGCGAGTGCAACGTCGGTGCTGCTGTCGTTGGTGTCAGTATCGGTGGTGCTGTTGCTGTCGTCGTTGGCGGCAGTCGGTGTGTCCGTACTCATGAATTACTCCGTCTTCCGAACGTAGTGACGGTACACGTCCTTGCCACCTTCTTCGTCTTCCGCTTGGTTGAGGAGTTCGACGCCGTCAGTCGTGTTTGCCCACCCTTTCAAATCGCTCATGCTTCCCGAATCGGTCGCCACGACTTCGAGAACGTCGCCTTCGGAAAGCGAATCGGTCGCCTGTTTCGTCTTCACGACCGGCATCGGGCAGTTCATCCCCGTTACGTCGAGCGTCTCCGTGATATCGAATTTCGTACTCATGGTTTGTATTGGGTGTATCGGACAATATCGGTTACGACGGTAAAAGTGTGTTGATTATTGTGGATGACGTCCACATTCACGAAACCATTGGGTTCCACTATGCGCCCATACACGCGTCTTAACATCAACATACATGAGATGGTATTGCATAGTATTCGGAATACTATACGAACGCTTTTGTATCTGTGGCCGATAGCTGTGGGTACGACATGAGCGAATCAGCGTTTCCATCCCCGGACGCCGACGTGGAGTCGGTGACACCGGACGAGCTGTACGAACGAATCGAGGCAGGGGACGCCGTCACGCTTCTCGACGTTCGAGCGACGGACGAGTACGAGAAGTGGCAAATCAACGGTGAGAACGTCGAGACCATCAACGTCCCCTACTTCGAATATCTCGCCGACGACCCGGACGACGAGCTGTTCGACCCGGTTCCCGAGGACGAGGAAGTGACCGTTCTCTGTGCGAAAGGCGGGTCGAGCGAGTACATCGCGGGACTGTTCGCCGAGCGAGAGTACGACGTGAACCACCTCGAAGACGGGATGAACGGCTGGGCACGCGTTCTCGAAAGGGTCGAAATCGAGAACTTGAACACGGACGCGACGGTCATCCAGTACCAACGACCGTCCAGCGGTTGTCTCTCCTACCTCGTCGTTTCGGACGACGAAGCCGCCATCATAGACCCGCTTCGAGCGTTCGCCGACGAGTACGTGGCTGACGCGGCGGATTTCGATGCGGAACTCCGCTACGCCATCGACACGCACGTGCACGCCGACCACATCAGTGGCGTACGCTCCGTAGCCCACGCGAGCGAGGCCGAAGCCGTCGTTCCCGCTCCTGCTGAAGCTCGTGGCATCGACTACGACGAATCGTACCGAACGGTCGAAGACGGTGAGGAACTCCCGTTGGGCGAGACGGAAATCGAAGTCATTCACACGCCAGGACACACGACCGGAATGACTTCTTATCGGGCGGGCGGCGTGCTATTCACGGGTGACGGCCTGTTCACCGAGAGTGTTGCCCGCCCCGACCTCGAAGAGGGTGACGACGGTGCTCCCGAAGCCGCGAAGATGCTCTACGAGACGCTGCAGGAGAAAATCCTGTCGCTCCCGGACGACACAATTGTGGCACCTGCACACTTCAGCGACGCGGCAACCGCCGCGAGACGACGGAACCTACACCGCAACGGTTGGCGACCTGCGTGAGTCGATGGACGTCCTCTCGATGGATCGAGACGAATTCGTCGGCGTTCATCCTCTCGGACATGCCGCCGCGCCCGTCGAACTACGAGGATATCATCGGAACGAACTTGGGGCAACAGCACACAGACGATGAAGAAGCGTTCGCGCTCGAACTCGGGCCGAACAACTGTGCCGCGAGTAAGGGTTCGCTTACGGACGACTAACGCGGCAGGAGAGAACTCATGTATCACTGCCAGCATTCACGTTACCATTGGTTCAGAACGCACTGTTTCCGAACGGCGTGAGCCAGTACGCCATCGGCGGCGTCTTCATCGGTCTCGGCGTCGCCGTCATCTACCTCGGAACCGGCATCATCGCCGGAGCGAGCACGTTCTTGGAGTCCACGCTGTCGTACGTCTCCGACGTGCCGCGCTTCCAGAAACCGAAGTACGTCGCCTCCCGCGACTGGCGCGTGTTGTTCACGCTCGGAATGGTCGGCGGAGCGGCCGTCTACCAACTCGCCTTCCACGGTGGTCTCTGGACGACCCAAGTCGAGTGGTGGCGACTCCTCGGCGGTGGATTCCTCGTCGGCGTCGGCACTCGCCTCGGAAAAGGCTGTACGTCCGGCCACGGCGTCTGTGGCGTCGGGTCGCGCGTCGTTCACCTCCATCGTCAACGTGGCGACGTTCATGGTGGTGGCAATCGGCGTCGCACAACTGATGCAGGCCCTGCAGGTGACACCATGAGCGGTCAGTCGAAGCAGGGAGGAACACTGTTCCACCTCCTCATCGTGGCGGGTGGCCTGCTGTTCGGCTTCGGACTGGGCTTCAGTCACATGGCACAACCCGAGGTCGTCCTGCACTTCCTGCAGTTCAAGGACTTCGGTCTGCTGTTCGTCATGGGCGGTGCGGCAGTCGTCACGGGGACGACGTTCGCAGTTGCGACTCGGTTGTCGGGACGAGCACCGCTGACGGGAAAGGCCTACACCCGCCGGCTCAAATCGTTCGACCGAAACGTCATCATCGGCGGTGTCATCTTCGGCGCCGGCTGGGGCCTCTCGGGTATCTGTCCAGGTGCCGCGTACGCCAGCATCGGAATCGGTGACTTCCCCATCCTGTTCGCCATCGGCGGGATGTTTCTCGGTGCATACGCACAGGGTCTCTGGCGGAAACTCGGGGCGAGCGAAGGCTCGATGCCATCGCAAGCCGACTGAGGTTTACTCTCACCGAGCGATACCATTTTCATCACCCGTCGTCCTCATTTTTGATGTCGCCACCCGCGTCATCGCCAGTACCGAACGACCCTGTTAGGTGTTGACCAAGCAGTCTTGTTTTTATAATACAATTTCCCCTGGTTGGCAGTGTTCGTATTCTCGGGTGCGATTGGCTTCTGTCAGTGCTTTTAGCTCAAAAAACGAGATATATGGGATTTATCCTCAGTTATTGGTCGCTACGGTTGTTTCCATCTCTTTACTGTGTATTGTACAATATTTACAAAACCATTAAGACCCACTGGCGGATAGGTTGTACCGTTCAGAAAAGTATGATTTGCACACAACCGATATCGAAACGGAACGGAGGTCGATGACGATGTTTGGAATTCATGCGCTGAGTGGGTTCAGCGCGCTCGGGACGGTCAGCGTCGTTCTCGGGGAAGCAGTCGTCCTCTACGCCGGGTACGGTGTCGTCGTACAGTCGGTCAGTTCGAATGTCCTCGAAGCACTCACGGGTGAATAATCGTGGATCCGCTTACCATCGCCATCTTCGTCGGCTTCGGATTGGTCATCGGGATCCTGTTCGGATTCTTCGGCATGGGTGGCTCGTTCCTCGTCACTCCCGCCCTGCTGGTGTTCGGTTATCCAGCGAAAGTGGCAGTCGGAAGCGGACTGGCGTTCGTTTTCGGCACGTCAGTCATCGCAGCGCTCCGCCACCGTAACCTCGGACAGGTCGATTACAAACTCGCACTGATGTTCATCGTCGGGATGACCACCGGTATCAAGCTCGGTGAGCATGTCGTGTTGTGGCTCGAAGCGACCGGTATCGCCGACATCGTCGTGGGTTCCTCCTACGTCTTCCTGTTGGCCGCGGTCGGTCTCTTCACGCTCCGCGACGCGCGTGGCGGTGGCAGCGATTCGTCACTCCCAGAGCGCTTCAGCGCGCTCCAGATTCCACCGATGGTTTCCATCAGCGGAGACGTCGAAAATCTCGAGTGTGGCTTACGCTCGGTATCGCACTGTTCGTCGGCATCCTGTCCGGATTCCTCGGCGTCGGTGGCGGCTTCCTCCTGATGCCCTCGATGGTGTTCATCCTCGGTGTTCCCGCCGCCGTCGCGGTCGGAACCGACGTACTCCAAATCACCATCTCTGGCGGATTCGGCGCGTTCTCCTACGCACAGAACGGGGCCGTCGAACTCGCCGTCGTCGTGCCACTGTTGGCCGGAAGCGCCCTCGGTGCGCGCATCGGTGCGGCAGCGACGAGTCTCGCCGACGAGGACGATATCAAGGGATACTTTGCGGCCATGCTTCTCGCGGGGAGCGTCGCCGTGGCGAGCAACCGAATTGGGGACGCGTTCGGGATTCACATCCTCGACAAGGTGAGTTTGGTACTCATCTTCGGGTCCGCGCTGCTCGTCGCCGCCGCCGTCGTTTACAGCGCGCTCGTCTCTCTCCGCGACCGCGAATCGACGACCGTGGTGACCACGGAATGACCGGTACGGTTTCGACACGTAGTTTTGCACAAACCATGCAAAATCCTTATACGTGCGAACTACCTACCCCGAGTCGATAATGGCGAACTCGATGGCTGAATACCTCCAACAGGATATGGAGTGTGAGGGACTGCTGGAGTGTATTCACGGACTCAAGGAACTCGACAAACAGTGCTATCAAGTCGTGATACAGAGCGACGACCAGTTGACCATCGACGACATCGCGGAACGAATCGACCGCGAACGCTCAACCGCCTACCGCTCTATCCAACGACTGCTCCAGTCCGGATTCATCCAGAAGGAGCAGGTCAACTACGACCAAGGCGGCTACTATCACGTCTACAAACCGACTGACCCCGGCGAAGTGTCTCACAACATGCAGCGGATGCTGAACGAGTGGTATGCGAAGATGGGACAACTCATTCAGGAGTTCGAGGACAAGTACGACGAGATGGAACGTCCCGAACAGGCCGTCTGAGTTCCAATCGGGCGTTGAGTTCCAGTTGGAGGTCGGGTTAGACCGTGACTTTTACTCGATTGTACGGCAACCATCGCAAGTCGGCATCGAGATACTCCGCAACGTGTGCGACGAACTCGTCTTCTTTCAGCAGGCCGCCCTCGGATTCGGCCTCGCTCAGTTGAAGGGTTACTTCATCCACGTCGTCCATTGCGTCGCTTCCGACCATGACCGAAAACAACTCCGCGGGCGTCACGGGTTTGCCGGCGTCGATGGCTGCCGTAACATCGTCCACGGCGGTTTGGACCGTCGTTTCGACATCGAACTCCACGTCAACCGACACCGCTTGCCCGAGCATCTTTGCGGCGTGTGCTTCCTCGGCTTTTCGGACGGCCGGTTCCAACGCGTGGGCGAACTCGGCCCCACATCCCTCCATTCCGATGTAGACGAACGAGAGCATGGCGGTCAGTCCGTCCATGAATCCGTCGTCCTCCAGCGTTCGGTCGAACACCTGCCGCCTGTCTTTTTTCTTCAAGTGGTGGATGAGAATCGGGAAGTCAAGCACCGCGTCCGTAATCCGCTGGCGAATGCGCGCCTCCGCATTGCGCTTGGACTGTTCGTGTTCCATCGTCGCCTCGCCGAGCAGATACGCCCGGTCGGCGGGAGAGAGTATCCCCCGACCTCTGTCTGTTTCGGGTTTCATAATCGGAATTGGATTATACAGCGTCTGATTCTATCCGAAGCTATTTGAATAGTGTGGAACAACCACCGGATAGATGACGCTTGCCAACGTGACGATGCGGATACTTCACACGGTTTTCGCGGGTGTGTGGGCCGGTTGGACAGTTGGGATGGCCGCCCTCGTGGTCCCGGCGGCGAGAAACGGACACATCGGCGAGGATGGTCTTCGATGGCTAACCACGCAGTTCTCCAGATTCTCCTCGCTTTCGTCCCTCGTTATGTTGCTCACTGGCGGTTTTCTTGCCCAAAAACTCTACCCGGGGAGTAGTCTGACGGGCAGTTCACGCGGTCATCTCGTCCTCACGATGGTCGTCCTCTGGTTCGTCCTCACTGGCCTCGCTCACATGTCGAGCGCCCGGGTAACGAAGAACCTCGAAGATAGCGCGAAATCAGCAGCCAAGAAGGCCACGACGTGGTTCTACGCGGCGGGAGTCGTCGCCGTCTGCTTGCTCATTGTCGCGGGGGCGCTCTGATGGCGGACGAAGGGTCAGAGGGCTCCAGCAGGGCGCTGGCGACGGTGTTCGCCATCGTCTTCGTGGACTTGCTCGGGTTCGGAATACTGATTCCCATCATCCCGCTGTACGCGGAGCATTTTGGAGCCAACGAGTTCGTCGTCGGCCTCCTGCTCGCATCCTACTCTCTCATGCAGTTCGTCTTTGCGCCCGTACTCGGCCGTCTCTCCGACGAACGCGGTCGCCGGCCGATTCTCCTCCTCTCGCTGTTCGGCAGTGTCGTCGCGTGGACGCTGTTCGGCATGGCAGACAGCCTTCTCCTTCTGTTCGCCGCTCGAATCCTCGCGGGCGTGATGGGCGGCAACATCGCCACCGCACAGGCGTACGTCGCGGACATCACCCCACCGGAAGACCGCGCGAAAGGACTCGGACTCATCGGCGCGGCGTTCGGTCTCGGTTTCGTGTTCGGCCCGGCGCTCGGTGGTATTTTTTCCAGCGACGCTGTCCTCTCGCTCGCCCGGAGTTCCGTGCCGGCGTTCATTCCGATAACACAGTTCTCGCTCCCGAGTTTCGTCGCCGCTGTCATTTGTGGCGTGAACCTCGTCGTCGCCGTAGTTGTCCTTCCCGAAACGCGCACGAAGCGGACGGAAGCGGCCGGAAACGAGGACAAAGACGAAATGACACACGAGCGAGAATCTCGCCTCAAACGCCTTTCTAAGGCGTTTTCCAATCCGGCACTTGCCGGACTTATTGCGTCCTTTTTCCTCCTCTCACTCGCTTTCTCCTCGATGGAGAGTATGTTCGTGCTGTTCACCGACCAGCAGTACGGATTCGGCCCGGAGATGAACGGTTTCGTTCTCGCCTACGTCGGCGTCGTCATCGCCATCGTACAGGGTGGTCTCGTCGGCAAACTCACCAAGCGGTACGGCGAACGAACGCTCGCACTCGTCGGTGTCGTCCTCGAACTCCTCACGCTCTCCTCGCTCCCGTTCTCGCCAGTCATCGGCAGCTACCTCCCGTCCATTGGCCCGATTTCCGGTGGATTGTTCGTCCTCCTCTTGATTCTCATGCCTCTCGCGGCGGGTAACGGCTTTGCCAATGTCTCGCTGACCACGCTCGTCTCGAAGAGCGCGACGAAGGACACACAGGGTGGCGCGTTCGGTCTCACTCAGAGTGCGGGGAGTATCGCCCGCGCCGTCGGTCCAATCTTGGCGGGGGGCCTCTACGCAGCGGTCGCCTACTGGCTTCCGTTCGTCCTCGGCGGCCTCCTCATGCTTCCCATCGGCTACGTTCTGTTGACCACGTTTCAGGCCAACAGCCGACCGAAACCTGCCAATTGAGCTGATCAGGTCGCCAAGACCCGTCCCGGAGATTTATATGCGAAAAAGCGGCCAGTCATCCTCGGATGAACCGAGTTGCTGCGTGGAGTCGAGCCATCGAACTTCGACTGGTCGTCTTGTTTTCGTCTTTCTGTCCTATCGTCCAAACTGTAGTCCCCACCGACTCAAAACGCGTGTCGGTGCCAACCGCCATCGACCGGCAGCGTTGCACCAGTGATGTACTCGGCGGCGGGAGAGGAGATGTACGCGACCGCGCGGGCGAACGACTCCGGCGTCCCGAGGGCCGACACCGGGAGTTCGTCCGTGCGGCGCTCTTTCGCCGCTTCCTCGCTGATTCCCTCGCGCTCGGCCAGCTGTGCGATTTTGTACTGAATCCGGTTGGACATGACGCCGCGCGGGGAGACGCAGTTCACGCGCACGCCGTCAGCGCCGAACTCCTCGGCGAGCACCTTGGAGAGACCGTAGACTCCCGGGCGGAAGACGTTCCCGAGGACGCCGTTGGCGGATGGTTCCAGCGCGGAGGCCGCGACGAGGTTGGTAATCGCGCCGCCGCCGTCGCGGAGCGAGGGAAGCGCAGTCTCGCAAGCGAGAATCGTACTTCGGAGAACCCCGTGATACGCCTCGTCGAACGCCGTCAGGGATGTTTCGGAAAACGGTGTCGTCGATGGCCCGCCGTGATTCGTCACGAGTACGTCGAGACCACCGAGACGTTCGATGGCGGTTGCGGTAGCGTCCCGAACCGATTCCTCGTCGGTGAGATCACAGACGACCCAGTCGATGGCGTCGTCGTCGCAGTTCGTCGCCTCCCGAATCGTCTCCGCGGCTGTTTCGAGGCGCTCCTCGTTTCTGGACGAGATGACGACGCTGGCTCCCTCCCGGACGAGTTGCTCGGCCACCGCGCGACCCAGTCCGCTACTCGCTGCCATCACGTACGCTCTGGTTCCGTCGTATCCGAGATTCATACCCCTCACTGTCGCGCTGAGTCTCAAATACGTTCCCCTGAAACAGTCTCAATTCATACTCGATTTTCGCATGTGATTATAGAACACGGAACGACGGCGTGCCGTTGTTCCGAACCTGGCTATCGGTGCTCCTTCGACCGGAACGCCTCAGTACATCTCCGAGGGGTCGGCGGGTCCGCGGAAGACGGAGTAGACGACGGCGAAATACACCACGACGATGGGCAGAATGAACGCGGCGGCGACGGTCACCATCGTGAGGGGCAGGCTCGAAACGACACCTTCCTGCACGCTCAACCCAGCAGCGGGGTCGATGGCGGGATACAGGAGGTTGCCGGCGAACGCCACCAGTGCGTACGGGAGACCGGCGGCGGCGACGAACGCGACCCGAAATCGCTCCGCTCTGGTTGCGAGGACGAACCCAGCGACCAGCAGGACGGAGACGACGACGCTGGCGACCGAGAGCGGCGAAACCAACGTGTCTCGCAGGTCCGGGCGGGTCACCGCGAGATAGCCGATGACCACGACGACGAGCGCGAGGTAGCCGAACGCGCCGCGACTGCCGTATCGCGTCATCTCGGAGCGCAATTCGTTTCGTGTCTTCAGCCCAAGATATGCCGCACCTTCGACAAACGTGAGCGCGACGAGCGTCAGTCCGAACGCCAGTGCAGGAATCGAAACGATTCCAGGTGCACCGAGCACCCAGTTGGCCGCGAACATGCCCAAGAAGAACGGTGCGGCCGTGCTCCCGACGACGAATGCCCGCCCCCACCAGCGCCGCCACTGGTCATCCGGGCGCTGTTCGTACAGTTCCGGTGCGATTCCTCGGAGGATGAGTGCCGCGAGGATGGCAAACATCAGGAGGTAGTAGCGGCTGAACAGTCCAGCGTAGGCGGCCGGGAAGACGGCGAACAGTGCCCCACCGAATACGACGAGCCACACTTCGTTGCCGTCCCAAACTGGCCCGATGGCTGCCAGCAATGTTGCACGTTCTTCCTCGTCGTCACGGGTGGCGAACAACATCCCGACGCCGAAGTCGAACCCATCGAGGAACAGGAACGTCCCGAGGAGGACGAACACGAGCACGAACCAGAGGTTTGCGAGGTTAATCATCCGTGGCCACCTCCCGTCCAGGCGTCTCGCGGTGTGTTTGCTTCACTTCGGGCGCGCCGTCCCGGATGATACGCCGGATGACGTACCCGTACACGACCAGCAGTGCGGAGTACCCACCGACGAAGCCGAGAAGGGTGAGCGTCGCCTCTCCGCTGGTGAGTCCCGGCGAGACGCCGGCACTCGTCTTCATCACGCCCTGTACGACCCACGGTTGCCGGCCGACTTCGGTGACGAGCCACCCGACTTCGACTGCGAAGAAGCCGAGGAGGGACGACAGGACGAGCGCTCGGTGCAGACGGTTGTCTTCGAACAGCTCGCCCGCCCGCCAGCGCAACCCGCCCCAGAACGCGAGGCCGATGAACCAGAATCCCAGCGCCACCATCAAGCGGAACGACCAGAAGACGATGGCGACCGGCGGCGACCCTTCGAACTGGTCAAGCCCCGTGATTTTGGCCTGCGCGTTGCCAGCGCTCACGAGCCACGATGCCCCGCCGGGGATACCGAGACCGAAGATGTCCTTCGCGCGCGGGTTGAGGATGTCGGCGAACGATGTCGGGAAGGCGACGATGTACTCGGGGACGTACGATGCGGTCTTCCACACCGCTTCCATTGCGGCGAACTTCTGTGGTTGCGTAATTGCGACGTGGCGGGCGTACGCATCGCCGTGGATGACCTGCAGTGGTGCGGTGATGAGGAGCGCCACGAGCGCGATTTTGAGCGTCGCACGCCAGAATCGCTCGTCGTCACTCCGTCCGCTTCGGATGTAGTACGCCGCGACGCCGGCCATGAATAGCGCGACCGACAGGACGGACGCGTTCTGCATGTGGACGAACATCCACGGGAATCGTGGGTTGAGATAGGCGGCGACCGGGTCCACGAGTTTGATAACTCGGTGGCCGTTCTTCGTCATCACCTCGAACCCACGTGGCGTTTGCATCCACGAGTTGGCGACCAGAATCCACACCGCCGAAAGCCACGTTCCGAGGCCGACCAAAATCGAGGAGAGCAGGTACAGACGGTCGGAAACACGTTCACGACCGAAGATGAATATCCCGAGGAACGTCGCTTCGAGGAAGAAGGCCATCATTCCTTCGACGGCCAACGGACCGCCGAACAGGTCGCCGGTCGTCGCGGCGAACGCCGCGAAGTTGGTCCCGAACTCGAACTCCAGGACGAGTCCGGTGACGGTTCCGACGACGAAGCTGACGGCGAATATCCGTACCCAAAATCGGCGGAGTTGCTCGTAAATCGGTTTCCCCGTCCGAACCTCCTTCCACGTGAAGTAGACGAGGAACGGTGCGAGACCCATGCTCATCACGGGGAAGATGATGTGCACGATGGTTGTCAGTGCGAACTGCAGTCGGCTTGCTGTCGTCGGGTCGAGCATGATACCTCCTATTTCGAACTTCGCATAGTATCGATTTTAGAACACGGCTGATTCTCGCCCCACGATAATCAGTTACTGAGAATCATAAATATCCGTTTCAAAACAAGTCACTCCTGACCAGTACAGTTTTGAGCGTCGGTGACGAGTGTTATCTGAATGTACGAACGGATTTTACTGCCGACGGACGGAACGCCGTCCAGCGATCGGGCCATCGAACAAGCACTCGAACTCGCGGCGCTTTCCGGTGCGAGTCTCCATGCTCTGTCGGTCGTTGACCAGACTATCGTTCCACCCGACGTTCGTTCCGATATCCTCTACGACGAACTCGAATCGGAGTGTGCCAACGCGGTTGGGGAAGTCGAAGCGGCGGCGAACGAGGCGGGAATCGACGTGGAAACCACGGTCAGGCGCGGGACACCGTACAAGGTCATCCTCGACTACGCCGACGAACACGATATCGACTGTATCGTAATGGGGACACACGGCCGCAAAGGCCTCGACCGCTATCTTCTCGGGAGCGTCACCGCAAAGGTCGTCCGACTGTCGGAAATTCCAGTTATGACGGTCAAAATGATACCCAATTGAGGTGTGCTGGCAGCGGGCATTATCTGTCCTCAAATCCGGTATAATATCCCGTTCCAGGCCGTTAAGACGGGATTTCTCGTCATAGACTTTTGTCGGATGCCGCCGTAGGTAGTTTCCGGTGGATGAGAGAATGAGAGACACGCGAACTGACACGATGCGAACCGACACGATGCGAACCGACACGATGCGAACCGACACGGGCGGATGAACGTCCTCGAAAGCGTTCGAATCAGTTGGCGGAACATCCGCGAACACAAACTCCGTTCGACGCTGACGACACTCGGCGTCATCATCGGCGTGGCAGCAGTCATCACGTTCGTCACGCTCGGTGCGAGTTTGCAGGCGGATATCGTCAACACAGTCGCCGGCGGGAACGCGGCGACGATGTACGCTTCGGCACAGTCACCGAGTCAGAACGGTATTCCGAACTTCGGGGGGACGGGTGGACAGACGATTTTCACTCAACACGACGTCAATGGCATCCGGTCACTCGACGGCGTGGAAGCCGCGGTTCCGGAGAGTGGCGTCGCTGCCTCGACGGTCGCGTTTAACGGTTCGACCGTCGGTCGCCAGTGGGTCGTCGTCACGTCACCGCCGTACTTCGACGTGAAAAATCAGCGGTTCATCGCCGGTGGGTCGTTCCGGAGCGGAAAACACGAAGTCGTCCTGAACAAACCAGCCACGCGGATGTTCAATGGTGGAAACGTCTCCGTCGGGGATACGATTACCGTCACCCGCGCCGCCAGCGGCCAACAGATAAACGCGACGGTGACAGGAATCGTGAAACCATCCGGTCAAAGCACGCTGGGACTCAGCAGTGGCCCGACACCACAGATCTTTGCGCCGGCTGATCCCTTTTACCAGCGAACGGTGAACAGTCCGACGACGAACAGTACCCAACGGGTGTACGGTCGCATCCTCGTGCTCGCAAACGACCCCGCCCGTGTGGACGCGGTACAGGGCCGTGTCTACACGTATCTTGGCGAACACTCCGACGCGAAGCAGTTGAAGTCGAAGAACTACAAGTTCAAGGTGACGACACAGGAGGAACTCGTCAATCAGGTCAAACGGGTCAGCGACACGTTCACGGCGTACATCTCCGGCATCGCACTCATCTCGCTCATCGTCGGCGCTATCGGGATTGCCAACATCATGCTGGTGAGCGTGACCGAACGGACTCGCGAAATCGGCATCATGAAAGCCGTCGGCGCACAGAGCACCGACGTTCTCCAGCTATTCCTGTTCGAGGCGGTACTGCTCGGCATGTTCGGCTCCGCGTTGGGTGCGCTCGTCGGCTACTTGGGTGGCTACGTCGCCGCACAACTCATCGGGCTTCCGCTCACGTTCAGAGTCGAGTGGTTCGGCATCGCGGTCGTGGTCGGAATCCTCGTCGGCATCGTTGCGGGAATCTATCCGGCGTGGGACGCCTCCCACACGAACCCCATTGACGCGCTCCGTTACGAGTGAGTCTTCGCGGTTCGATTTTTTTTTCGATACGGGTCGTTCGCGGCGGTGCTAGCCGGTCAAACCGTTCACATGAACTGTTTCGCCAGTTCCGAAATCGACCGAGACGGAGCGAACTGTTTTTTTGCCGCTCGTTCCGCAGATGAGACGCTCACAACACCGCGTTACCCTGTTTGGAACCCGTACCTACCTTCCCTTCATCGGGGGTATTCCTTGCTATCTCGCGGATAGCCACTGGATAACAAAGAGTGAATCCTGCGATAGTTTTCTCCGAACGAGAACCTGGCTGTTCCCCGCTTCGGAGCGGTCGCTCCCCACTACAAACTATGGCTAGCCATCAGACTGATTCGAAAACGACGCAAGAATCTCGAGGCTTGAGCTACGAGTTGCCATGGCTCCTGCCCGCGCTTTTCGCCGGGGTATGTGTGCTGTATCTCTACGTTAGTACACACCAGTACGCGTCGTTCGGTGCGGGGCTGTACTTTCACATCGCCGAACAGATACAGCAGAACGGCTACGTCCTGCCGAAGACGATTCCGAACTATACGCCCGCTGGCGTCCCGTTCGCATATCCGCCGTTCATGTTCTACGTGGTGGCGTTGTTACAGAACCTGACACACTTCGATGCGTTCACCATCGCCAGATTCCTGCCCGGGTTGGTCTCGGTCGCTTACCTCATCCCGCTATACTTCATCGCACGGGAGTTGTTCGATTCGCGTCCGCAAGCGTCGCTTGCAACGCTCATCGTCGCCGTCAGTCCGCCGGTGCTCCAATGGCACATTTCGGCCGGTGGCATCGTCCGTGCCCCGGCGATGTTGTTCTCGCTGGTCGGGATTTATGCTGGGTTACGCCTCTTTCGCGGGAAGGACCGACGATGGCTCGCGCCCGCACTGCTCGCGTTCACGCTCACAGTGCTCACACACCCAATGTACACCCTCTTTTTCGTCATCAGCTTTCTCGTGCTCTACGTGCGATTCGACCGGTCGATTCGCGGGTTGGGGTACGGGTTGCTCGTTGGCCTCGGTGGTTTCGTCCTCACCGCACCGTGGTGGCTGTCGGTCATTGCGATGCACGGTCCATCCGTCTTCAGCGGCGCGGCGGGCACCCACGGCGGTATCGGGAGTGCGATTCCGGCGTTACAGAAACTCCTTCGGGAGCAGGTCCATGAGCCGCTGCTGCTGTCTGCGTGGCATCTGCTTCCCGTACTCGGCTGTCTTTGGCTCGTGTGGCGAAAGGAGTACTTCCTTCCCGCGTGGCTGGTCGTCATCATCGTGGCGATGGACGAGGCTCGATTCGTCTTCTTCATCGGGGCGCTCATCAGCACCAGATTCGTCTTCGACGGCGTGTTTCGATTGATTCGGGAGTCGTCCATCGGCCAAAACGAAATCGTCACCTTCTCCGTCGTGTTGCTCGCCACTATCGGCCTCAGCGGCGGGGTGTTGTACGCGACGGGTGGACTGAACGCCCACGCTGGCAGTCCGTCGTTGCCGGAGTTCGTCAACGGTAACGACGTTCAGGCGATGTCCTGGGCGAGCGAGAACACGGACCAGTCGACACAGTTCCTGGTCCTCGGCGATGCGGCGGAGTGGTTCCCACAGCAGACGGACAGAACCATCGCTATCGGGCCGTGGGGTGTGGAGTGGAAAGGCCATCAGCAGTATCGCTACCAACTCCATCACTTCCGGACGTTATCGCGGAGTCACACTGCCAGGGCGTTAACGAAGAAGCTGATGCGGATACAGGTCCATCCACAGTACATCTACGTGCCGAAGGGAACGTATACGATTCGCGGCATGCGACACTCCCAACCACCGATAATGATGTCCACGATGCTATCCTCGCCCCAGTACCATCTCGTGTTCGAAAATGACAATGTTGCCATCTTCGAGATGGCTGACGGCTGGTATCCGTCGGGACCGAGACCGAGCGGGCCGATGCCGGTCTGAGTGCCCGACAAATCCCGCTACAGTTCGAACTCACCGCCGACGATGCTGTCCGCCAGCATCGCCATGTATTCGATATACGGGTCTTCTTCCGGTTCTGCTCCGGATTCGATACCGTCCCGGTGAAGGTCCTCCCAAACTACCGCGAGCAGAAACGCCGCATGTGCCCGGTAGAACCGCTCGTTCTCGAACGAGATGCCGGTCCGTTCCTCGTAGCGGGCAACCAATTCCCGTCGCGTGGGACTTCCGGGCTTCGCCGTGAACGGGGCCAGTCCGTTCTCGTTGTCTCGCCGCAACTCCCGTATCGCGTCGTGGTTCGAATACCGCTCTTCGAGTTTATCGAGCGACGGCGTCGGGTCACCGTCGTCCCGCCAGCGGAGCAGTAGGTAGCCGAGTTCGGTCAGCGGGTCGCCGAGCTTCGCCGCTTCCCAGTCGAGCACGCCGGTAATTTCGGGACGGTCTTCGCCCGTAAAGAGGATGTTCCCTGGCCTGTAGTCCCCGTGGATGAGGGTCGTTTCCAGGTTCGAGGGAGCGTTTTGCAGAAGCCACTCCCCCACGGACCGAAGCGTCGGAACGTCGTGTCCAGTCACGCTCGTCGCCGCGTCGAGGCGCTCCATACCGTAAACGACCTGTTCCCGTGCGGTTACGTACTCACAGACTCCCTCGAACGGTTCGATATCTACCAAGTGAACATCGGCTAACGTGTCGATTAACTGGTGGGAAACCCGTTCTCGTGCTGCCGGTGTTCGAAACCGTTCGGGGAGGTTGGAACCCAGTGGAACCGTCTCGCCGTCGAGGGACGTCATGATGAAAAACGAGTCGCCGAGAACCGACTCGTCATCGCAAATGGTAACCGGAACTGGAGTCGGTATCGGCGTATCGCGGAGTCGTCGCATTATTTCGTACTCCCTCCCGATGTCGTTCATGTAGCCGGCATCCCGCAACTTGTTCGCCCGACGTAAAATGTACGTTTCATCCTCCTCGGTCGAAATTTCGAGAATCAAATTGAGTCCATCGGCGAGAGCGTCGATTCGGGCCACGTCGGCTCCGAGTTCCTCTTCGAGATACGCTTCGAGTTCGAGGGTGTCGATTTTGGTCATGGATTGACAAAAATCACGGTGTCCGAAAAGACTCCCGGTGGTATGTGAAGAATCCGCACGGGAAGATGCGGTTTTAGCCGGTTCATCGGGTGACCAGACGAGTCGGGGCAACACCGCCGAAGTTCCATTTCGACTGCCGTGAGACATAAGTCGTGGCTCTTCCTATCGACGGGTCGTACAACTTTCTTCAGGACGGAGACTTATGTTAGGACAATCACCACAGTCGGAAAAGGTACGTATCGGCGTCATCGGCGGCGGATTTATCGGAACGACCGTCGGACGCGCGTTCGAAGAAGATCCGCGTTCGACCGTCGTCGCCGTCGCCGACGTGAGCGAAACGGCGCGAGAAGAGGCCGGAAACGCGCTGTACGTTGGACAGGGCGCACGATACGAAACCCACGAGGAGATGCTCGATGCGGAGGAACTGGATGCAGTGCTCATCGGGACGCCGCACGTCTTTCACTACGAGCAGATTTTGGACGCACTGGACCAGGGACTACACGTCCTCTGTGACAAACCCCTTACGACGGACCGGGAGAAGGCCCGCGAAGTCGTGCAACGAAGCGAGGAGTTAGAAGACCAAGTGCTGATGGTCGGCTACCAGCGCCACCTGAACGAGGCGTTCGTCAACGCGCGGGAACGGTGGGCCGACACCGACCTATCGCCGAACTTCATCACCGCCGAAATCACGCAGAATTGGATATCCCGGTTCGAGGACGCGTGGCGCACTGACCCCGACCTCTCGGGTGGCGGCAATCTCTATGATACTGGCAGTCACCTCGTCGATGCTGTCCTCTGGACGACGGGCCTGACGCCGACGTCCGTACAGGCGAACATGTCCTTTGCCGATGAGGAGAACCGAGTTGACCAATGTGCACAACTCATGGTTGAGTTCGACAACGGTGCCTCGGCCAACATCGCGGTGTTCAGCGATGCGCCGTGTGTCCGCGAACACATTCACATCTGGGACGACGAGGGGGCCGTCTACCTCGAAGGACGCCAATGGGAACCTCGGCAGTTGACCGAAATCGAGTCCGACAGTACGACCATCGTCCCGTACATCGACCACAACCGGAGCGACGACAAGGCGGCCGTGTTCATCGACTGCATCGAGAGTGGAGCGACACCGCCAGCGACTGCCCGAGACGCCTACGCCGTGACCGCCCTCACCGAGGCGGCCTACGAGTCAGCACGGAGTGGCGACCGGGTGTCGATAGACCTCGATTGACGGCCGTCAACCTCATTGCTTCCGTTCCATGCCGCTTTCACCCGTTTTTTGCCCTTCCAGTGACGACTATTGGAAAATGACGAGCCGTGTGTGGAATCGTGTTTCAAGCGTGTCGGAGTACGACACGCTGATGTTGACGGCTGGACTCTGGTTTCTGGCGAAGTTTCTCCGTTTTTCGTTTCCGGCACTGTTTCCCACGTTTCGGACGGAGTTCGTCGTCTCGAACGCGTTTCTCGGTGGGGTGTTCACGGTCACGATGCTGGGCTACTCGCTCATGCAGTTCCCCAGCGGCGTGCTCGCCGACCGATTCGGGGCCGTGCGAGTCATCGCCACGGGTGCCACGCTCGCGGCCGCCGGAGCACTGGTGCTCGGGTTTCACGCGCCGCTCGTCGCGGTTCTCGCCGGAATGGTCCTCGTCGGTCTCGGGACTGGCGTCCACAAAACCGTCGCTATCAGATTGCTTGCGCGCGTCTACTCGGAACGAACCGGCCGCGCACTGGGCGTGTTCGACACGTTGGGTGCCTTCGGTGGCGTGGCGGCACCAACTGCGGTGCTGTTCGTGGCCAGGAGGGGTAACTGGCACTTGCTCTTTCTCGTCGGGGCGACGATGGGTCTCCTGCTCGCGGGTGGCGTCCTCGCATACGTTCCACGCCGGACGGGGATACCGGACACTGCTGTTAACGACCCAACCCCGTCCGATGACGCAACAGATTCGTCGAATTCGTCGAATTCACCGAATTCGTTCGAACCACGGCGCTATCTCGCGCTCTTCCGGAGCCGTCGATTCACGCTGTTCGTCGGCGTGACAGTTTGTTTCAGTTTCGCGTACAACGGCGTCGTCGCGTTTCTCCCGCTCTATCTCACCGCACACGGACTCTCGGATTCGACGGCGTCACTCCTCTACAGCGTGTTGTTCGCCGTGAGTTTGGTCCAACTTCTCACCGGTGACCTCTCCGACCGAGTCGGACGGCTTCCGCTGTCGATGGTCGTTCTCGCCGTCGCTGCTGCCGCGCTGGGAGCACTGTCGGTCATCGGAAACGCGAGCGTGCTCGTCTTCGGCGCAATCGTCGCCATGCTCGGTCTCGGCAGTCATGGATTTCGTCCTATTCGCGGTGCGTATCTCGCGGCGACGATTCCCGAGGAGATGGCTGGCGGTGGTCTCGGTATCGCCCGGGCCATCCTGATGGGTGCCGGGTCGTTGGCTCCCGTCGTCGTCGGAGTGCTTTCGGATACCGTCGGGTACGGGGTTGCGTTCGGCGTTCTCGCGGTTACGATGGCGGGTGGAGCGCTCTTGGCCGGCGTGACCGCGCTGGTCGAGCGCCGGAACGTGGTTTCGCCGCTATCCGACGTAGCGGGCGGCGACCCACGTTAGCAGTCCGAGCAGAACGAACGGGACGACTATCAAGATGAGACTCAGCCATTGGTAGAACAGGTCCCGTGGGTACGGCGTGTTGAAGAAAAAGAGGAAGAAGAAGAACCCGAGGATGATGAGCGGAACGATGTTCACTACGATGTCGAGCAGCGTTTCACGGTCGAACGGGGAGTAGGACATCAGTTCTCCCCTCCCATTTCGTCTCCCATTCCATCGTCCGAACCGCCATCGGTTCGACCGTCCCCCTCGCCACCGTCCGACGCAAGTGCGGTCTTCTGTTTCTTCTTGAACCACGCCCATTCGGGCGAGAGCATCCCCTCGTCTTCCAACTGCCACGGGTCGCCGGTCGTGACTTTTGCCCCGTCGAGCCACGACTGGGCGATGTTCCAGACGAAGATGACTTGTCCAACCCCGAGGACGAGTGCCCCGATGGTGGCGACTTGGTTCCACGTCGCGAACCGCGGGAGATAGGTCGCATATCGGCGCGGCATCCCACCGTAGCCGAGAAACAGCATGGCGAAGAACGTCACGTTTGTTCCGATCATCGTTAGCCAGAAGTGCCAGTGGGCGAGTGACTTGTTGTACATTCTGCCCGTGATGATGGGGAACCAGTAGTACACTGCTCCGAACAGGGCGACGGCGATAGCTCCCATCACGAGGAAATGGAAGTGACCGACGACGTAGTAGGTGTCCGTGAGCACGAGGTCGACGGGAATCGCGGCGAGGAAGACGCCCGTCACGCCGCCAATGATGAAGTTTTGCACGAACCCTATCATGAACAACATCGGTGCTGTCAAACGTATGTTACCGTTCCACATCGTCGTAATCCAGTTGAACGTCTTGACGGCGCTCGGCACTGCAATCGCCAGCGAGACGGCCATGAAACTGAGTCGAAGGCGCGGGTCGATACCCGTGGCGAACATGTGGTGTGCCCAGACCCCGAAGGAGAGGACACCGATTGCCAGCGTCGAGTAGACGACGAACTTGAAGCCAAACAGCTTCCGCCCCGCAAACCGTGGTAAAATGAGGCTGACGAGACCCATCGGCGGCAAGACGATGATATACACCTCCGGATGGCCGAAGAACCAGAACAGGTGCTGCCAGAGTATCGGTCCACCACCACCGTTTGGGAGGTAAAACGACGTCCCGAAGTTGCGGTCGAGCAGCATCATGATAATGGCGCTGCCGAGCATCGGGAAGGCAAAGACGATGAGACCCGCCTGCGTGAGCACCGTCCACGAGAACAAATCGAGGTTCTCCCAGCCGATGTTCGGGCCGCGTTCGGTGAAGATGGTGGCGATGAAGTTTATCGCGCCCATCGTGGTGCTGATTCCGGAGAGGTGTAGTCCGAGGAGCATCATGTCCACTGCCGGGCTGGCCTGTGCCTGACAGGTGGCACCAGCCGCCACGGCGGATTGCCCACAGGACGCCAGCGGCGTGTACATCGTCCAACTCGTCTGTGACGGCTGGATACCCGTCCCGAGTGCCCCGAGCGGGAAACCGATCCAGATGAGCGTCGCACCCGCCGGGAGCAGCCAAAACGCGATGGCGTTCAGTCGCGGGAACGCCATGTCGTCCGCGCCGATGAGGAGCGGGACGAAGTAGTTCCCGAACGCGAACACCATCGGCGTGGCGAACAGAAACAGCATCGTCAACCCGTGTGTCGTCATCAGGGCGTTGTACTCCCCGGGCGTGAGAATCCACGAATCCGGTTTCAGGAGTTCGATTCGCATCAGTATGACGCCGACGCCCGCCCACACGAACGAAAGCATCCCTAACACGCCGTACAGGATTCCGATATCCTTGTGGTCAACCGTCGTCAGCCAACGGACGATACCTGTTGGTTTTTCCTCGTAGCCGGTCCTTCGTTCTTCGGCTCCACCCACCCCCCCTCCTGCGGGTGTGTACGACCGCCAATCTTCCACTTGGAGGATGTAGTAGAAGACGGCGATTAGAAACATACCCATCAGAATGGTGAGCACCAATGATGTGCTTATCGCTGCCATCGTCAAACAGTCGGCCGGAAGCGAGTAATTCGTTTCGGTGGTTTATCATTTTTCCGGGCCGACTCCGGTTCCATTGATGACCTGAATTGTGTACGACGTGAACCATCGTGCGAGAAGAGGACGCGCCGTAACCGACCAGTTTCTCCTCGACATTCTGTAACCGAACGATTCTCCAGTAATCACAAATTATCTCACCAGAAGGAGAGATTTCGTTTGACCGCTTCCCGCTTTAACTCCTGAATATGTTGGGTCAGTGGGATATCTTTCGGGCAGACGTTCGTGCACGAGAATTGGGTCTGACACCGCCAGACGCCGTGTTCTTGGTCGATGAGGTTCAGCCGATGTTCCGTCACCGATTCGCCTTCGCGTTCGTCCATCGCGAACCGATACGCCTCGTTGATGGCTGCGGGACCGATATACTCGTTGTCACCTGCGGCGATGTTACACGAGGACATGCAGGCACCACACCAGATACAGCGCGTGGACATCTTGATTTTCTCAAGATTTTCGCGGGACTGACGCTGTTCTTCTAGTTCGTCGCTCGGTTTTTCCGCCGTCTGGAAGTACGGCTCGACGGTGTCCATCTGGTCGTAGAAGTGCTCCATGTCCACGACGAGGTCTTTGATGACATCCCGATGTGGCAGTGGTTCGACTTGCACCGGACTGTCCAACTCCGAAACCTGCGTTTGACAGCCGAGTCGCTGTGAGCCGTTGATGAACAGCGCGTCGCTGCCGCAGATGGCTTGCCGACACGAGTGGCGTACCGTCAGGGTCGTATCGAAGTTGTCCCGAGCGTAGAGAAGCGCATCGAGAACGGTCAACCCTCGCTCGTGGGGGACGTAAAAGTGGTCGTAGTGCGGTTTCTGTTTTTCGGGCACGTCCGGGTCGTAGCGAAACACCTTGAGATGGACCGTGTCCTCGGGCGTCGTCTCGTCGCGCTCGGTGGACGCCTCGTGCGCCGCTTGCCGCCGTGCTTTTCGGTCCACTCGGCGCTGTTGTGGCGACTGTCCGCCTCCTTCGCTTTCCGTGCCCTCCCCCTCGGCGGTTTCTTCCGCTTCGGTTCGAGCCGCGGCGTCCGGTTCCTCTGGTTCCTGTTCGCTCATCGGAAACTCTTTCGTCCGAGTCACGACCTGAACGAGTATAAATCCCGACGTCGGTATCGTCCGTTTTCGTCAAGGTTGATTTTCGTCGAACGCTCGAACCGTGGACTAACGTCGCTGTCTATCCGACGAAAGACCTCTCCTCGGAACGGGCAAAAATGGTAACAAGTAACACGCCCATTCTTCCCCGACCCACATGGAATCGAAACGACACACATGGACCCGACGAAGCGTCCTTAGACGAACCGGTCTCGCCATCGCTGGAACCACCCTCGGTGGCGCGTCGGTTGTCGGAGCGGCGAGCGCGAAGGACTGTTGTAAAGTCTGCTGGATGGACGTGAAACCCGGCTGTTGTCCGAACGGAATCGACGCGAGGAAGAACGAAGTGTTCACCGTCTACATCGGCTGGCCGAACGTAAAACCCGAGAGCGTCCGTCTGCGGCCGTCATCAGAGAAGGTGACGTTCGACAGGCCGACCTGCCAACAGTACCGCAACCCGAAGTGGAAGAACGCCTCTTGTTCCGATATCGAGGGACTTCTCGCGGGGACGGACGGTCGGTCGGCGAGACCGTGTCATGTGACGGTCCGGGATGTGGATTCCGACGGCGACGGTGACACCGTGATGCGGTTCAACAGTTGTGCGCTCGAACTGCGCCATGACGACCGAAATCTGGTTCTCGAAGCCGAAACGGGGAGTGGCTGTCGCCTGCTCGCCGTCGATAGCGTCGCGCCGTGCAACTGCAAAACTGCCAACAGGCACTAATCATCGGTCGTCCTATTTCGACCGATGAAGGCATCCGATTTACTCGTGGACTGTCTGGAAGCGGAAGGAGTCGAGTACGTCTTTGGCTTGCCGGGCGAGGAACTCGGCGACGTGCTGTTTTCCATCCGTGATTCCGACATCGAGTTCATTCCGGTACGACACGAACAGGGTGCGGCGTTCATGGCCGACGTGCACGGGCGCGTGACCGGACGGGCGGGCGTCTGTCTCTCGACACTCGGACCGGGGGCGACGAACCTTCTGACTGGGGTTGCCGATGCTCAACTCGACAAGAGTCCCGTCGTCGCCATCACCGGGCAGGCGGGGTTGGAACGACTCCACAAGGAAAGTCACCAACTCCTCGACGTGCTTCACACGTTCCGGTCGGTGACGAAGTGGAACACGCAGTTGAGCGACCCGGAAATCATCAACGAGTCGGTGCGTAAGGCGTTCAAACTCGCGCAGTACGAGAAACCCGGCGCGACACACCTCGAATTTCCTGAGGACGTCGCGGCCGAGGAAACCGAAGCGGAACCGCTCGTCACCCGGCGGTCGGTTCGCCGTTCCGACCCGGACGAACAATCCATCGAGTACGCCATCGACCTGCTCCAAAACGCCGAACGGCCGCTCGTCATCGCGGGTAACGGTGCGGTTCGGGAGCAGGCCGCCGAAAGCCTCCGGAAGTTCGTCTCGGAAACCGCCATTCCCGTCGCCGCGACGTACATGGGAAAAGGGGCACTCTCCGACGCCGACGAGCATTCCTTGTTCACGCTCGATTCGGGGGAAAACGGGGAGGCCGAGGAAGCTATCCGGGAGACCGACTGCGTGCTCACGCTCGGCTACGACATCGCCGAACACGACCCCGAGAGTTGGAATCCGAACCGGGACAAGGACGTCGTCCACCTCGATTCCGAACCCGCCGAAGTGTACGAGCATTACAACCCGAACGTCGAACTCGTCTGTGACATCTCCGCCGGACTCAACGCGCTTCGGGAGCGACTGGACGTTGCCTGTCCCGCCGACTGGTATCGTGAGCAACGCGAGGCCATCGTGGAGCAGACCGCACGGCTTCCGGAAGTAGACGACCCAGTGACGGTGAAAAACATTGTCCCGTTCCTCCGCGAAGCCATGGCTGATGGGGACGTGCTCATCTCCGACGTGGGAAGCCACAAGATGGCACTGGCACAGAACTTCCCGACCTACGAACCCAACACGGTTCTTATCTCGAACGGACTGGCTACCATGGGAATCGGCGTTCCGGGCGGTCTCGCAGCCGATATCGCCGTCGATTCCGAAGTCGTCGTCGCCACTGGCGACGGTGGATTCCTGATGAACGGAGCGGAAATCGACACGGCAACTCGTATGGGCTGTGATTACACCATCGTCCTCTTCAACGATAACGAGTACAAACTCATCACCGAGGAGCAGGAAGAACAGTTCGGCGAGCACTTCGGCACCGAACTGACCAATCCCGACTTCGTGAAGTTCGCCGAGAGTTTTGGTATCGACGGCATGCGCGCCGAAACGTGGGACGAAATCCAGGAAGCGCTCACCGAAGCCGTCGAGAGCGACGGCATGACGCTGGTCGAAATTCCAGTGCAGTAGCTAAACGGAACTCACTATACGAGCGCCGTCGAACGAACGTTCAAATGACGGATACGACGGTGCCGATTTCGCTCGACGTCCTTCTGTTGCCCGCGTTTGCAGCGGACGATTTCGAATTGGAGAAAGACCTCCCGGACGAGTTCGAACAGTGGCTCTCGACCTTTGAATTCTCGAACTCGAAGGCTGTTCCCGGTGCGAACATGCCCGTCTACTACACGGACGACGGTATCGGAATCACCTCCACGGGGATGGGGAAGGCTGACGCAGCAGCGACCGTGACCGCCATTCTTGCCGGAGCGCAGTTCGATTGCTCGGAGAGCGTACTTCGTCACTGTCGGTATCGCCGGAACGCCGCCGGACGTGGGGACCTCGGGTCGGTGTTCATCGCCGACGACATCGTCGATTGGGATAGGAAACACCGTTGGGCGACCCGTGACGGCGAAACGAAAGCAGAGCGGGAGCGGCCGCTCGAACTGCTCACCTATCGCCCGTACGATTACGTCTATCACCTGAACGACGACCTCGTGGACCTGGCTCTCCAAGCGGGGAAATCGGTCGAACTGCGCGACTCGTCGAGCATGGACTCTTATCGGAACCACTACTCGCAGGACGCCGCGCGTTCGGCACCGAGCGTGGCCGTCGGGACGACACTCTGTGGCGACGAGTTCTGGCACGGCGAGACGGTTTCCGAGAAAGCGCAGTGGCTCACGGGGGCGTACGACGCGGGAACGTATGCAACGACGGAAATGGAAGAGATGGGAACCGCAACCGCCCTCGACAGGTTCGGGTTGCTGGACCGGTATCTGAGCGTCCGTGGCGTCGTCAACTTTGACCGACCGTACGACGGTCAGTCGATTTTGGATAGTCTGCACGATAGCGTGGAGAAAGCAACGTTCGACGCCACGCTGGAAAACGTCGTCCGCGTCGGGTCGGCAATCGTGGACGAACTCCGCGCCGATGGCGCCGGGTTCAACGGCTAGAACTTATCGTCCCAACCGACCGCGAACCATTGAAATCCCTGTCTGAAGGCGGGACGGACGGGATACGAGCGCCATCTCGGTCTCCGTCAACTCGAAATCGAAGACCTCGAGGTTCTGTTTTAGATGGTCCTCACTCGTGGATTTCGGAATCGTCACGACCTTCTCCTGCTGTGTGACCCACCGGAGTGCGACCTGTGCGGGCGTCTTGTCGTACTTGTTCCCGAGTTCGGTGAGAACGTGGTCGTGCATGGCTCCGCCGTGGGCCAGCGGACTGTAGGCCGTCAACAGCACGTCGTTGGCTTGGCAGTATTCGAGCACGTCCTCCCGCGGGTTGAACGGGTGGAACTGTACTTGGTCGGTGAATACATCCACTGTGGCTTCCTTTTGGGCCTCTTCTAACTTCTCCACGCCAAAATTGCTCACGCCGATGTGCCGAGTGAGGCCGTCAGTTTGCAGGTCCGAAAGCGTCCGCATCACTTCGCCGGTCGAAGCCAGCGGGTTCGGCCAATGAATGAGCAGCAAATCGACGTACTCCGTCCCTAACTTCGTCAAACTCTCGTGCACGGAGTTGACGATATCTGCCCGTTTGCGGTTCATGGGCCACACCTTCGTCGTCAGGAAAGATGTCCTCGCGGTCCACATCGGAATGCTCGATGGCTTGGCCGACCTGTCGTTCGTTGCCGTAAGCCTGTGCGGTGTCGATGTGTCGATAGCCGAGGTCGAGTGCCGTTTCGAACCACGTCGCGGCAGGTCGCACCTTCCATTCGCCACGTCCCGAGGCCTATTTTCGGGATTTCTTCGCCGCCCATTGTCTCGTATTCCATGTGACGATGATGGGCAGCGCAACGATAAATATCGACTGGCGGACTGGTGGGGCCGGAGGACGGTTATTCGTCTTTGTACGACACGACGCGGCCCCACGAGGTCTTCTTTCCCCACAGACCCGAACGCATGCACTCCAACTCCACGATTTGGGAGTTGTCCACGAACAGGTTCACATCGGGTCCGAAGTTCTTGATGTACCACTCGAACACCTGCGGGTCGGCGGCCTCGAACACGCAGTTCTCGATGCCGACTTCGTTCGCGATTTCGAAGGCCACGTCGGTTCGCCAATCGCGGACGCGCTCCGTGATGCCCTCGGATTCGACCATGATTTTGTACGCTCCGGCGTCGAGGTGACGCTTCGCTTCCCGAATCGCGCTCGCAGGGTCGATGGCCGCTTCGCTCTCCAACTCCTCGACGGAGGAGGCTCCGCCAGCGCCGAACTGGACGTTGATTTCCGGCTTGGCTTTCAGGCCGTGGTCCTGAACGAGTTCGGGTCAGTTCCACCATGTCGTCAGTGTCGATGGCGATGAACCCCGACGAGATCTCGACGATGTCGAAGCCGAGGTTCCCGGCCTCCTCGATGTACTGTTCTACTTTGTCGTTGTCGCGGAGCGAGGACGTTCTCGATGAATCCACCCGTCGAAACCTGAACGTCGTGTTCGTGGCAGATGTAGATGAGTTCCTCTACCGCGTCCTCGGGCATCAGGGCGAACGACCCGCCGGAGAACTTGTAGATGTCCACGTACTCGCCCATCGTGTCGAGGATGTCCTGTAGTTCGCGCGGTCCCATCGGGTCGTAGTACGGCCCGCGCATCTCGGTAATTCCTTTGTCGCGCGGTTTCGATTCGCGCTCGTTGACGTGCAGAAAGTCGAATGCTCTGTCGGTCATGAAACCCCCGAACGGGCTACGACGAACAGGTACAAAAGGAGTTGGGCGACGTAGTTAATGACAGTTTACCAATAGAAAATACGTTCGCCAAACGTTGAAGGAGAACGGTTGGAAAACGAATATATATGGACTCGCCACCATCCCTCGCGTCAGGACTGCGGTCGATGAGCTTCCACGACATATTTTTGCTCACGACGATGGCCGTCCTCGCCGTCTCGTTCATCGGCCCGGAAACGTACTTCGGAATCGACGACGGGACGGTTCGTGGTCGGATTAACGTGGGAAGGCGTGGGCGTACTCCCGCGGACGGGTCGCCTACTCGCCCGCGGCATCCGGGACGAAACACCGCGAACGGACACGCGTCCCATCGAAAAAACGACGGGGTTCAATCCGGTGATTGCGTCGGAAACCGGCTGAAAACAACAACGACGACGATACGCGAAACATTAAGTAGGCGTTCGGCGTCCCGACTCAGGACGACTCGATTGGGGTGAGAACGTCGTACTGCAGGGGCTGTCTGTGCCCGGATCGGATACCGACATCTCGACAACAGGCGCGAACTCGGGAAAAGACCGCAATCGCACGATAGAACTCGAACACGAAAGCCACTGGAGGGTCGTTCGGCTTTTCTGGACTGCGAAACTACAGCGGAACCCACGGTGGTTCGCCGACGTGGTCTATCTGTTCGCCTTCCGGGAATCGAACGTAATCGTTCCCGTGACAGCCAGCGCCGTACCGCTGGAGATGCCACGAAACGACGTGTGGTTACCAGCGCATGCGGTAGGACAGCGGCGGTCCTCGTGTCGCCGATTCGCGATGCGGTGGCGTCGACGTTCTGCCCGCGAAGCCGCCGAACACGCCGACGACGAGAGGACGAGGAGAAGGCCCATGGTCCTCGAAGGTACGACGACGAGGGTCGAATACTCATGGCTGGTCGGAAACGGTGACGAGCCCCTCGTTCTTTGTGATTCGGCCGCCTGTCGGGGATAACGACGGTTATGCGGCACGTCGATGGACGTCGGAGACGGTCGGGATCCGTTCTGAAAGGTCAATAACGGACGAGTGAACGGGGTAGTATCCGGTGTCAGAACGAGTTTAGTTTCGGCTCCAATTCCGGCGCTCAGACGTAGCAGAACACGGTCGAGCGTGGCGTTGTCACTCGTTGTCGAATACGGAAAAATGTCGAATCTGGTAATAGTTCGAGGGATAACCCCTAAGCGGAAGACCGACGTGCGTTGTAAGTTTCTTGCTACTTGCTCGTTCCGTTCTCGGCGCTCGACCAAGCAGCCTGTGCGTTGTTGTTTTCTGCTCGCTCACTTGGATCGGCGTAGGCGTCACCGGATTCGGCTTCGCCACCGTTCCACCGGCTGCGAGGCGGAGATCGCGGTGTTGTCTCCTGGTGGTTCCAGTTACCCTGTGCGACGTACTGGCCTATTGGTCAGACATGCGTGCTGCTCGCTGGCACTGACGTTGGAGTCGCCCCCGTGGTGGTGGTGGCGTCTGTATGCGGCTGCGTTTCCTGCGAAGCCCACCACGAAGAGACTGGCGACCAGGCCATCACGAGGAGCGTTCTGATTCCTTTTTTCATTGTATCTACCTGGACGACACCGACACGTTGCCTGTGTTCATCGTCCACTTTCTCGTGTCGCCGCAACTGTATTTCAATGCATGGTACCGTTTTAGCGACCCCATCGCCGGGTACTCTTTGACTATTCTCTGACGAGCCGAATAAGCACGACAAGTCGCTCGAAACGAACGGGAATTCAGGCCTTTCAGACCGGAATCGTTGGTTGGGCTTACCCCATAAAGCACGTCCGACCGGATTCGGAACATGTCGCAAATAGTCGATATGGTCGAACTGTCATCGAGTTATATGCTATCCATTTCACAATATCTCCCGGGTAGTGGGACACTGACACAATCGTCCGTCAGTCGAGTATTCGAACGAGGTCGGTAACGTCGCGGTCTTCCGAGTCCGCGTACCATCTCAATGATGTCCTCGCTGTCGCGCTTCGTCGTATCGTCTGTCGGTCATCCGGTCGAACTTCGATTCGACCTGCTCCCACGACATGGAGTTATTCGGATGACCCGCGAAATCATCCTTCTCGATGTGGTAGACCGTGCTGTCGTCCATCTCTACATCGATGGTCGCTGGCATCTCGCCCGCCTCGAACCGCTCTGTCAGCTCTTCGTCCTCTTCTACTTCGACGGTTCGGAGGAGTTGCTGCACGTCGTCCTGCCTGATTCGCTCGGGTTCGTACTGTGCGTTCGTCATCTCGCGGTCGATGAGCGAGGCGGCGAGCATGTACGGCAAGGAGTGGTCTGCTTGTGCTTTCGTCTCGACCTCGTAGCGCGACCCCTCGCCGCCGCCGATGATGAGTTTCGCGCCCGCGAACGTATCGAGGTGAATCGAGTCCACGTGTTCGGGGTCGATGTCCTCGTGCTCCGCCAATTCGATGATTCCCTCGACGGCCGATTGGGCGTACGTCTCGGCGACGTATCGTTTCGTCATCACGTCGTGGACGCGCTCGCCCGGCGATAAGTCGACGTCGAATTCGCCGGAGATGATTTGTTTCCACCCCTTTTGTCCCTCGAAGAGGTTCTTCGGCCCTCGACGCCGTTTTTCGCCAACATCGCGGAGTAGACCGCGTTTCGGGCGGCGTTCGCGGACGCGAGTCCCTTCCACTCCGAAATCCCCTCGGTTCGGGTCACTCGGAGGGCGTTGTGCGCGGTTCCCGCGATGCCGATGGCGGACTGGGTTTCCTCACGATCCAATCCGAGTAGTTTCGACACGCCCGCCGTCGCCGAAATAACGGTGTGGGTGACGTGGTCCCAGCCCCGGTCCCGAACCGGCGCGTTCCACGCCAGTTCCGCCTGTACCTCGTAGGCGATGGCGATGGCCGTGATGAGGTCCTTCCCCGTATTATCTTCGTACTCCCCGCAGACGATTGCGGCGGCGATATTGTCGCTCGGATGCGGCGTTTCGCCGGGCGCGAGAAACGAGTCCATGTAGTCGAGGTAGCGGACGTAGGCCGTGTTCAGCATGGTCGCATCCGGCGGGGAGGCGCTGCCGCCACCCCACAAGGTGCAATCCCGGTCCCTCCCTCGCCCATCTCCTCGACGGTCGCCCGTACCGCTTCCGCGGGTTCTTCACCCATGGCACCGACAGCGATTCCGACCGAATCGAGCACCCGCTTTTCGAGTTCGTCCACCGTGTCCTCCGAAAGGTCGTCGTAGGTCGTTTCCACGACAAACTCCGCGAGTTCTGCTGTGGTCGTCATGGGTCATGTGGGCAACGGGCACGGGTAAAAATACAATGGGTGAGTGCAACCAGCAGACGAGTGGCGTTCGGTGGGAGCGGTCGTCACTTTCAGTGCGTGCAAAACGCTTATGAATCCCGCCCGGAATGAAACGAGTCACAATCGAGGAGACGGACGGGACGGCGGAACAGCCCCGTGTTCCAACCGCTTTCCGAGGCACTCGGGGACGGCAACGTTCGAGATCGAGGACGGCGATATCGTGGTCGCTTCCGGGAATTGACACGCTTCGCACCGGGAGAGTGCCAACAGGGAACGAATCGTGGAGATGACCGACTCGTCGTGCTCACGCTCGTCGCGCCCCGCGACGGCGAACCGATGGAACTCCGGCGAACGTGTCCGTCGTGAGACGAGCGGACGCCAGCGGTTCCGGAAGAAATCGACGGCGGGGAGGTATTCTACTGCGAGGTTTGTGGCACTGAAACTGGCCGATACACCTGAGAGGTCGTTCCAAAGTCGTTTCCGACCGGATTTCCCGTGTTGTTCGAGCGTGTCTTCTTGCCCACGTTTGTGTTTACTGACCAGTCAGTAAGTCACGTCGAAAATCACCTTCTATCTACTACAAAACGAAAAAGCATGAGGGTTATACGGCTGATATCGACCGATACCGGAAGATGGCACCCGAAACCAACAAGTTAAACGGAGAGTCAGACGTATACTCCTCCGATGAGTACTATTTCACGAAAAGTTACGGATCGTTTTTCACCTGCCGTTCTTGCGACGGCGTTTGCGACGTTCGTCGCGTTTCTGGGAATCGGCGTCGTCGACCCGGTTCTCCCCATCATCGGCAAGCAGATGGGTGCATCTGGGGCCGAAGTCGAGATGTTGTTCACCACCTACCTCATCGTGATGGCAGTCGCCATGCTCGTGTCCGGCGTGTTGAGCGCCCGGTTCGGCAACAAGCGAGTCATCATCGCCGGACTCGCCATCGTTGTCGTGATGTCCACGCTCGCGGGGTTGTCGAACTCCATCACGGAACTCGCCATCGTCCGGGGTGGCTGGGGGTTCGGTAACGCGTTGTTCACCTCGACGGCGCTGGCCGTCATCGTCGGCCTCGCGGCGGGTGGCACTGAACAGGCCATCATGTTGTACGAAGCGGCGCTCGGTCTTGGCATCGCGGGCGGCCCGCTACTCGGCGGCTATCTCGGGTCGTTCTCGTGGCGCTACCCGTTCTTCGGTACGGCGACGCTGATGGCGTTCGCGCTCATCGTCTCGCTCGTCTTCCTCCGCGAACCCGAAGGAAAGGAACAAGCAACACCCGCGGACATGCTCATGGCGTTGAAAAGCCCGCCCGTTCTGGCCAATGCCCTCATCGGCCTTTGTTACAGTTTCGGCTTCTTCACTATTCTCGCGTACTCGCCGCTCACGCTCCCGAACCTCTCGGCGACGGCGCTCGGCGTGACGTTCTTCGCGTGGGGTGCGCTCGTGGCGATTTCCTCGGTGTTCGTCGTGAACTGGTTGACGAGCAGGTTCGACGCATCGAAAGTGTTGTTCGCTGACGTGCTGGGGATGGCCCTCGTCCTCGCCGCCGCCGGATTCGCGGAGGGACAGGCGGAACTACTACTCCCCGTCATCGTGATTTCGGGCATCTTCTGCGGCATCGCCAACGCGATGTTTACGACGTTCGCCATTCAAGTGTCGCCGTTCACGCGCTCGGTCAGCAGCGGCGCGTACAACTTCCTGCGGTGGTCGGGTGCGGCCATCGCGCCGGTCCTCGCCGGCTACTTGAAGGACGCCTATTCGCCGAGCGTCCCGTTCTTCGTCGGTGCCGCCGTCGTCTTCATCGGCGCGCTCGGCCTGCTCGGCGGCGGGTCGTTCCTCATCAGTGCCATCAACGAAAACGCGACGAAATCCGTTTCGGCGGACTGACAAAGAGCTGTTTTTACACGCTACTTTTCCGTTCCCACCGACTCAGCCACCGCCATTCCTCTTGCGGACAGGTGAGCGCTCGGTACACCGAACGAACGTGATACCGGTGCCAGTTGCGGTCGTTCGTCCACTCGGACGTTCGCAAGCGTGGCCATCCGACGTCACTGTTTCGGCGTTCCCGCCGGATGCGACTGGCATACCCGAATTCGGTCCCGTGCCGGAATCAATTGCCGGGTTTACATGTAAAACAGGGGGTTGATTACGCGAACATGCGTTACTCTATTTATGCCATTCATCGACAACGACGGCGTCTCGCTCTTTTACGAAGAGTGCGGTCCGACGGACGCCGAAACCATCGTCTTCGTGGAAGGACTCGGCTACGGACGGTGGATGTGGCGCTGGCAACGCGAAGCGTTCGAGGACGAGTATCACGTCGTCGTCTGGGACAACCGCGGAACTGGGAAATCCGACGCCCCGGACGGTCCGTATAGCATCGCGGACATGGCGGGCGACTTGGACGCCGTCCTCGATGGGGTCGGCGTCGAATCGGCGCACGTCGTCGGGGCGAGTATGGGTGGGATGATTGCCCAACAGTACGCGCTCGATTACGACCGGGCAGAGACGCTCTCCCTGCTCTGTACCACACCGGGCGGCGAGGAGGCGGTTCCAACGCCACCCGAAACGCAGGAGAAGATGTTCGGCGTCCCCGAGGGGTACGACGAACGCGAGGCGATTCGTTACAAGATGGCCCCGGCGATGACCGACGAGTTCGCCGCTTCCCACGATGAACTTCTCTCCGACATCGTCGACTGGCGACTGGACGGCGACGCCACGGATGCGGGCAGGGAAGCGCAAGCAATGGGCGTGCTGAACTTCGATGCTAGCGACCGACTGGACGAAATCTCGATTCCCGTGCTCATCGTGCACGGAACCGCGGACCGCGTGCTTCCGGTCGAAAACGCGGAATTGCTCGCGGAACTGCTCCCGCACGCCGAACTGGAGTTGTTCGACGGCGGGCCACACCTCTTCTTCATCGAGCAGTCCGGGGCGGTAAACGAACGACTTCACAGCTTCCTCGACGATGCCTGACCATTCCACACGACCGTACGAGTGGGTCGGCGCGTGGAGCGAAAAGCGAGCACGACTCTCGCCAGAAAAGGTGGGACTCGTGGACGCCACCACGGGCGACCGATACACCTACCGGGAACTCGACCGGCGGGCGAACCGCACCGCCCGACTTCTCCGCGAACACGGGGTTGAAAATGGGAAGCGTGTCGCCGTACTCTCCCGAAATCGGCCGGAACTCATCGACTGTTTCTTCGGAACGGGCAAAACCGGCGGCGTTCTCGCACCGCTCTCACACCGCCTCGCGGCGGGCGAACTGGTCCAGATGCTGAACGACGTGGCCCCGGAACTGCTCGTCGTCGAGGAGCTGTTTTCGACCCTCGCGGACGACGTGCTCACACACGACGGCCGCGAGTTCGAGAGTTCAGTCCTCTCCCTTCCCGCGGACGATTCGGACTCGCCCGACGAGTCCGAATCGAGCGAGCAACGATGGAACTGGTGGGAGTCGGCGCTTCCGGCGGACGATTCGCCGGTCGAGACGGCGGCACTGTCGATGGACGACCCGCACCTCTTCCTGCACACAGGTGGCTCGACGGGCGTTCCGAAGGAAACCGTCATCACGCACGGGACCATCGTCTGGAATTCGTTCAACACGATTACGGCGTGGGGGCTGCGCCCGGAGGACGTGACGCCAATGGTGTTCCCGCTGTTCCACACCGGCGGGTGGAACGTGCTGACGATTCCGCTCTTCCACCTCGGCGCGCGGGTCGTTATCGCTCGCGAGTTAGGCCCCGAATCAGTGCTTCAAATCGTGGAATTCGAGGGTGCGACCGTCCTCGTTGCGGTGCCTGCCGTCCTGCGGATGATGTGCCGTCACGACGAGTGGGACGGCACCGACCTCTCGACGCTCCGCTTTGCCAAGAGCGGCGGCGGCCCGTGTCGCCATTCCGTGATGGAAGCGTGGTGGGACCGCGGCGTCGAACTCTCGCAGGGCTACGGCCTCACGGAGTGTGGCCCGAACAACTTCACCCTGCCCGACGGGTGGCCCCACGAGAAATCCGACAGCGTGGGCGTCCCCGCGATGCACGTCGATGCCCGCATCGTCGGCGACGACGGCGAACCGCTCCCGACCGGAGCTATCGGCGAACTCGAACTCGCCTCGCCGCATGCCGCCGACCGCTACTGGAAGAATCCCGAGGAGAGCGCGGAAACATTTGGACAATGGGTTTCGACGGGCGACCTCGCGCGCGTAGACGATGATGGGTACGTCTACATCGAAGGACGGAAGAAGAACATGTACGTCAGCGGCGGCGAGAACGTCTATCCCGCCGAAATCGAGGACGTTATCGCCGACCATCCGAAGGTCGAGGAGGTCGTCGTCATCGGCGTCTCCGACGAGAAGTGGGGACAGGTCGGGAAAGCAGTTGTCGAGGGTGACGAGTCGCTCTCGCTTTCGGACGTGGAAGCGTTTCTGGACGGCAAACTCGCCCGGTTCAAGCGTCCCCGTCATCTTGCGTTCGTGGAGGAAATGCCGATGTCCGGACCGTCGAAGATCGATAGGGAAGCGGTGAAAACGGAGTTCGGTGAGGCTGAGTAACCGTCGCCTTTCTGCGGCGGGATAGGCAGAAACACTCCGATTCGTTGTTTAAACCGGGCAAGCGAGGAGTTGGAGACGCGGCTGGTCGTGGAGGGTGCCGACAGAAACGAACTCGAACACGGATTGCAGGCGCTCCGCGAACACGACAACATGCACGGCTGTTCGCTGCTGTCGAAGCGGGATAACGTCGCGTACATCCGCACCGTCATCGGGCAGACCGAAGCGATGGAGGCGATTCGGAGCCACGACGGCTACATCACCGGTCCGTTCTACATCGAGGACGGCCACGAGTTGTGGCACGTCGGCTTCGACCACGAGACACTGGAACACGCGGTTCGGGACGGCTACTTTCAGAGCCCGCGCTCCGCAACGCTCGGCACGCTGGCCGACGAGTTCGGCGTCTCGAAACCGCCGTCTCGAAGAATCTGCGGCGTGGCCAACGGAAGATGATTCAGCGCGTCGTGGACGCGCTGGAACTGCTCGACTGATATTTTATTCCTCGAAGGCGTCCCGAAGTCGCTCGCCAGCGTAGGCCAGAAATTCGTCGGTCCTGTCCACAGCGCCGACCATGTTCGCAAAGCCATGAATCATGGACTCGTAGTTGCGATGTTCGACGGACACACCGTCCTCAGCGAGTCGGTCGGCGTAGGCGAATCCCTCGTCGCGGAGCGGGTCGAAGCCTGCGGTCACGACGGTTGCTGGTGCGAGTTCGGAGAGGTCGCGAGCCAGCAGGGGATAGGCGTACTCGTTTCGTGCGTCCGAGGGCCGGGCGTGATACTGCTCCTCGAACCACTCCATGGCGTCGGCTTCGAGCAGATAGCCCTCGGCGTTCTCCTTCATGGAGTCTGGAAGCGGTTGAGTCGGCGACCGAACCGCCGGGTAGATGAGCAGTTGGTGGGCGAGGTCCGGGCCACCGCGGTCCCGAGCGGCAAGCGCGACAGCCGCTGCGAAGTTGCCGCCCGCGCTGTCGCCAGCGACGGCGATTTTCGTGGAATCGACACCGAGCACGTCGGCCTGTTCGCTCGCCCACGCGACGGCAGCGTAGGCGTCCTCGAATCCGGCCGGGAAGGGATGTTCCGGCGCGAGTCGATAGTCTACCGACAGGACGACACAGTCAGCTTCGTTTACAAGGCGGCGACAGATGGGGTCCACGCCATCCAAGTCGCCCAGCACGAACCCGCCGCCGTGGTAGTAAACGACGAGCGGCCGCTGGTGGTCGTCTCCATCGGGTTGATACAGCCGAACCGGAATCGGCTCGTCGGGACCGTCGATTTCGAACTCCTCGATTTGCCCGACCGGTTCCGGTTCGGCGAGAGTGGGCCGCTCCTCCATCATCGTGCGCGCGGACGAAACCGTGAGACCGCGGCCCTGTAGCCGAGCTACCGTGGATTGTGAGAGTAGGTCGAGAACGTCCTGTATCTGTGGTGCCGGCTCGTCTACCATACACCCCTCCCGGTTTTTTGATGATTGGTGAGAGATTCGTGAGAATGAGAGTACATTGGTGTTCTCATGACTAATTCTTTGAACGCAGAGATATTGGATGTTTGGTGTGGTTCGATAGTAGTTCTGACAAACCGGTCGTAATAAATTCAGTGTTCGACTGTCCGACCGGTCGAAGGTAGATTTTCGCCGAATACTAAAATAAACTAATTCCTACTGAATTATACTGATTCCTACTGGCTGATTAGTGACCGAGCGGTGGCGGTTTCAAACCGCTGCCGTTCGGAGCAATTTCGGTGTGAGCGATTCGACCAGCGACGAACGTCGTTTCTCACTCGTAGGTCAACGTCATCCCCCCATCAAACCGCAAGTCGCCGCCGTTCAGGTGGGTCGCGTGTTTCGAGAAGCCGAAGACGAACAGGTTCGCCACTTCCTGTGGTGTCATCATTTCCTTCGCCCGTGCCTGCCCGAGCATCACGTCCTCGACCACTTCATCGACCGAAATCCCGCGCTGTTCGGCGGTGTCCGGAATCTGGTCCGTCACGAGCGGTGTCTTCACATAGCCCGTGCTGACTGAGAAGGCGCGAACATCACCTTCGCCCTCCGCTGCAATGGACTGGGTGAGACCACGGAGGCCAAACTTCGACACGTTGTATGCGACTTTGTCCGCGGTGACGTAGTGGCCGTGAACGGACGCCATGTTGCCGATACAGCCGGTTCCGTCGTCGCTATCGCGCATGTGGGGCAGGCAGGCTTTCGCCAGCAAGAACGGCGCGCGGACCATCACGTCCTGCAGCATGTCGAACTGCTCGGCCGGGAACTCGTCGATTGGGTCGATATGCTGGAGTCCGGCGATGTTCACGAGATATTTCACCGTGCCTGCATCCGCTGCGTGCGAGACGATTCGCTCGATTTCATTTTCATCCCTTAGGTCGGCGGCGACGGTTTCGATTCCCTCTATTTCGAACTCTTCGGCTCGGTCGGTCGTTTTCTCCAGTCCGTCCTCATCAACGTCCGTCCCGACGACGGTGAGGTCGTTTGCCGCCAGCGCGAGGGCCGTCGCGCGGCCGATGCCGGAGGCTGCACCCGTGACGATAGCGACGTTTTCGGGGCTGAAATGGTCGTCTTCGACGTGCAGTACTTCGTCGGTGTCGAATTCAGGTGGCGTTACCGCGTTATCTGCCATACGTTCGTATCGCGAGGCAGTGAGGAAAAGCTCCGGGTTGACATGTGAACCGCCGTATGGCAGGTAAGTTCACATGTTAACCCAGCAGCATTTGCCGCTCTCGTACCCGGTATCGATGCTATGACGAACTGGAGACTGACACGGCGCAACGTCCTCACGTCGGCGAGTGCGGTCGGTATTGCTGGACTGGCAGAGTGCACTGAGAATAACGACGATCAAAAACGTGTCGGGAACAGTCAAAATAGGCGTTCTGCAACCGATTTCCGGGAGTCTGAGATACTAGGTTCAACAGAGCCTCTGGGGATTTTTGTCCGGACTGGCGTACAAACCCGATGCGAACCCGAAACTGGCGTCAAAACCAGAAAGACGACGTTTTTCAGCCGTTTAACAGGAATCCTCACGCCGAGTGGCGGCAGTATCGAGTTTCGAACGAACGGTTCGTGGTAGGATATCACCGAAACGCCGCCACACGAGGCGGCACGGTTGGGACTCCATCGCTCCTAGCAAATCACGAATGTCTTTCCCACGAGTTCGGCCACGTTCAAAGCGTGGACCAACTGCTCGCACTGGACGCGGGACTCGAAAACGGCCTGTCGGAATCAGGGGACATTGTCTGTTCTCTTGCGGCCGGAACCGGCTACACGTGGGCGGCGACGGTGCTCGACTGGCACGGCAAGCAGTAGTTTTCTATTCTTTTGGATAGCGAATGTACGGCCCCGGGAGCAGGGCACGGAGCGAGTAGGACCGGCGAGGTTCGCTCTTCTCATCCGACCGAGTTTCACTGTCGGACCGAGCTTCACTGTCGGACCGAGCTTCGCCGTCCGACTGGTTCGCTTCGCTGCCCACCGTCTTTCGCCAGTTGATTCCGAAGGTGCTCATACAATTTATATGATATCTAATCTATCTTTATTATACAGTGGGTAACCACCCGACAGGGACGGTGGGAACTGAAGTACTGAGATGACTAATCGGATATCATGACTGTGTGGCCGTCCCGTCTTCGTCCATCCGTCGTCGGTATCATCGCCACTGTTGTCGTCAGTTGTATCCTTCTCGGCCGCCGTGTTCGGTCGGCAATCGACCGAACACGGGACGTTCCGTTGAGTCCACTTCTCGCTCGAAACGGTGTAGGTTCGGACTATCTTCACGAAAACGACGTTACGACTGGCGAAACGCTGTCAGGGGAAATGGACGATATGGCTGAATTCGCCCGCCCGGATTTCGACCCAGACGACGTACACCCGGCCGTCCGGCGGTTTTACGAGCATACCGCGGACTACGACATCGAGTATCGGGTCCACTGGCATCGAGGCTTTCGGGTCGGTGCAGCGATTGCTGCTCGATTCACGAGTCGAATCGAACAGCTCAACTTGCCCGGCCCGTGGCAATCGTCCGGCGGTACCCTGAAGAGCGAACTCGTCGCTATCGACTCGGACGACGACCCCCGAGACGGCGCGCGGGCGTGGATTCGAACGGACGAGTCAGGAACCGCTGTCTTCGTCGCCATTTACGCCAGCCACGTTCAAGACGGAGTCCGCTACGTCAACATCGCCGTTCCGCTCCCGTGGTCCAACTTGAGCACCGTTTTGCATATCCGGACGGTGAGAGAGGGGGACGGCGAGACTGCAAGCATCAAACTCACTGAGGGCACGAATCTCGAACTCACGACGATGACGGACACTGGTGACGAAGGGTTGTATTTCGTCACGCCGTGGGGTTCGTTCGCGCTCCCGATGGACCAGCGGTTCGTCGTCTCTCCGGATGGCGATGGGATTGTCGCTCGCCACGAGATGTGGCTGTTCGGCCGCCAGTTCCTCACCATCGAATACGATGCGACCGACTGACTACCACCAAACATATCTAATTCGACTGAGACGTGTGGTGTATGAAATTCAGCGATGCCAGTTCGTCGGCCCGAGCCATCCTCCTCGGTCGTCCGGCGACCATCCTCCCGCTGTTTCTCGCTGGGTCGAGTATCAACCTGGTCGGACAGGCGTTCCCGATACTCGGATTGGTGCTCTGTTATCTGATTCTCTCCGGTACGGGGCGAATCGACCCTGTGGTCACCGCGCTTAGACACACCAACCTTGCACAAGTCCAAACGAACCCGAGCGGTGCAGATCGATTGGTGAACGCGATACAGGGATTGTTCACACCCGAGGTTATCGCCATCCTCGTCATTTCGATACTACTGGCGGTCGTCGTCGTACTCGTCGCCCGTGCCATCGTCGGCGCGGCTCAAGTTCACGCGATGACGGCCGCCCTGCGAAACGAACGAGCCATCCCAGCAGGTATCGTCGGTGCAAGCGCGGACGCGACGACCTTTCTCTTGCTCTCGCTCGCTCGAATCGTCACCTTCCTCGTCCTCTTCGGCGTGTTCGGCGTGTTGGGATTCATTGCTTGGCAGGGGTCTATCGTGGTCGGCGTCCTCACCACGCTCGTCCTGTCGCTCGTCTTTTTCGTCGTCTTCGTCGCCGTCTACCTGCTGTTCATGTTTGTCCCGCAGGCCATCGTCATCGACGGGGTCGGGGTCCGGTCCGGAATCCGACGGAGCGGTGGGTTCGTCCGTCACCACAAAGTCCGCACCGTCTCGTACATCATCATCGCCATCGGGCTGTACGGCGTGTTCGGCTTCGTGACGGCCGGATTCGGTCTCGTCGGGGTCACTCGCGTTTCAGGCATTCTCCTCTTTTTCTTCCTGCTGCCCGTCTTGGGCATACTGAAGACGGCGCTGTATCTCGATGCGGAACCAACGCCCTCGACGGGACGGGGGTCGATTCGCGGCGCGTTCGGCCGCGGCGTTCGTGAACTCGTGTCGTTTCTCGCGCGCAGGCCGTTGTTGTTTTTCGCCGCGCTCGCGCTGTTCGCGCTCGGCGGCGTCGCCGGGTGGCTCGCGGCCCAACCGTTCACACTCCAGAGTGCACGCCCGAATCTGACCAGCAACGTCTTCGGCCCAATTCCGGTGGACGTGTTCGTCAAAATCGCCGCGAACAACTGGTTGGTCGCCATCTCGGTGGCGTTTGCCGGGCTCGGTTTTGGCGTGCCGACGCTCGTCTCCCTCCTGTTCAACGGCGCAACTGTCGGCATCGTCGTTGGCTTGCTACCGAATCCGACGTTCGCGCTTGCGCTCATCCTTCCGCATGGCATCATCGAAATCCCCGGCCTGTCGGTCGCGGGCGCGCTCGGTCTCCATCTCGGTAGCGTCATGTGGTCGTACGTTCGCGGCCGAACGTCAGTCAAGGAGTTCGCTGACGAACTTGCGACGGCCTACTACGTCGTTCTCGGCTTGCTCCCCGTCTTCATCGTCGCGGCGTTCATCGAGACGTTCGTGACGTGGTGGGTCGCCGCCAACGTCGTGTGAGACGAACGATTTATCCGATTCCGTTTGGACAACCGTGTATGAATCGGTCCCGAACGATTCCCGAGCTGAGCGGACTCAGTGCTCCCATCGTCACCTTCGGCGCGATTCTGGTTGCGACGCTCATCTCTCCGAACTTTTCGTGGACGCGGAACGCGCTTTCGGACCTCGGTGCGGCGGGTGCATCGACGGCATGGCTGTTCAACGGTGGTCTCATCCTCGGGGCGATACTCGCGCTGCCGTTCATCTGGGGACTCTGGACACGACGGGAAAACAAGTTCGACTCAGTTGGTACGGCCGTACTCTTGATATCTCTCGTCGCAATGGGGTTCGTCGGCGTCTTTACTGAAGGAACCGACCTGCACTTTCCGATGGCACTCACCTTTTACGCCGGACTCACCTACGCTCTCTTCTTCCTCGGGTCCGGTCGAATCGTGGCCGACGAGCGAATGTTGGGACTGGGAAGCATCTGGCTCGCCGTCATCCACATCACGTCGTGGATTCTGTGGGCGGCCGGCATCCGTCTCGGCTCGGGACTGGCGATTCCGGAAAGCGTCGGCGCACTGATTCTCATCGTCTGGATGGTCGCCTCCGTCCGGCGGTTTTGAACGCTAAAATTCGTCACTGTGCGATTTCGGCGAACTCGTTCGTGTCCTTGTCGGTGCCCGCAATGATGAGTTGGTCGTCACTTCGTACAACGAAATTCGGCCCGAGGTCGGTGATTATCTCGCTATCCCGCTCGATTGCGATGACGGTACAACCCGTTCGGGTTCTGACTGCGGCGTCCCGAAGGGTTTGGCCCGCCAGCCGTGGTGCGGTCGTCCGCAGAATCTCGATTTGTTTGTCCGGCGAAATGATTTCCTCGCCTTCGAGAATCGTCGAAGCGAGCATTCGGCCGCTCACGGTTTCGAGGGAGAGAACGTAGTCCGCGCCCGCGCTGTACAGTTTTCTGATGTTGTCAGTCTCGTTCGCACGGGCGACGATTTCGACACCCGGCGCGAGTTCCCGCGCGATGAGCGTGGCGAAAATCGTCGTCGTGTCGTCAGCGAGTGCGAAGATGATGGCGTTGGCGTACTCGACTCCCGCCTCCTGAAGCACGTCTTCGTTTCTCACGTCGCCGATAACATCCACGCCCGACTTGTCCTCCTTGTCCACGACCGTCGTTCGCATCGATTTCTCCTGTATCGCCTCCGCAACTGTCGAGCCGACTTCTCCATACCCAGCGACGAGTATTGACCCACTGATGGGGCCGTGGCCGTCAGCGATGGTCATCTCCTTCAGCCGTTCGAGTTGGGTTTCACGACCGGCGACGAGCAGAATCGTACTCTCGTCCAGTTCGGTCGTCGGGGAGGGCGAACTCTGGAACTCCCCCCGCCGCCATAGGCCGATGATACTCGCACCAGTTTGCTCCCGAATCCCGCTTTCGGCGAGTTTTCTGCCAGCAATTTCCGACCCGGATTGAATCGACAGTTCCAGAATTTCGAAATCCTCGCCGATGGTGACGGTGTCACCGAGGTCAGCCGTCACGGAGGCACTCACTTTTTCGGCGAGGCTCTGGCCGAGGAGGTGGCGCGGCGAGAACACTTGGTCCGCGCCAGCATACTGGAGGTAGTTCGCCAAATCCGGATTTTCCACGAGGCTGATGACCCGAACCGTCTTGGACACCTCGCGGACCGCGAGCGTGATACTCGCATTCTGTTCGTCAGTCGCGTCGGCGATGACGGTGTCGGCGTCCTCGACGTGGACGTTTCGGAGCGCGTCGGCGGATTCGGGGTCGCCGTGAACGACCGAGATTCCCTGCTCGTACAGGTCGAGCGCTTCGTCTCGGTCCCGGACGATGACGACGTATTCTCGGTCCCACGACTCGAACTCATCGATGAGCGTCTCGGCGCGCGGCGAGTAGCCGCAGATGACGATGTGGCCCTCCACCTCGTCGATGGTCGTCGGCGGACTCACGCGGAGCGCCTCCCGCACCCACGGCGCGACGAACACCGGGAGCGCCATGAAGATGAGCACCACGCCGGAAATCTGCATCATAATCATGAGAAGGCGCATCTGCGGCGTCGTCCAGTTCGGCGCATCGACGCCGAATCCGGTCGTCGTGAACGTCTCGATGACGACCGAAAACGCCTGTATCATCGTCCGCTCCTTGCCCTCGAACGTGGCCATCCCCCACATGTACGCAATCGTGTACAGCACGATGACCCCGGCGAACGAAGCGAGATAGAGAAACGCCCGTCGTCGCTGCCGTGACACGGTGGGAAACACGGTGAACGGAACGCGTCGCGGTCGGGGAACCATTATCGTACAACTGTCATTCGTCCCCCTTTATTCTGCCGTCAGACGTGATGGGTTCGTCCCGTTTGGCGTCACGGTCGCAGTCAGTTCATCAAACGACTCAACATCCCCCGGTCCCTTGTCCAACGCAATGACCCGATATCGCGGTGCGATTCTCGACGTCGATGGCACGCTCGTCCGGGGAAACAACGGTGTTTCAGGCGCAGCAGACACCGTTCGCACGCTTCGAAACCAGGGAACGGACCTCCTGTTTTTCTCGAACAACCCGACGCAACCGCCGGAACACTACGTTTCCCGCCTCGCGGCCACCGACATCGCCGTTGACGCCGCCGACGTGCTCACCTCGGCGCTCGTCACGGCCGAGTTTCTCGAAACCGAGTACGAGGGACACGACGCTTTCGTCGTCGGCGAAGCCTACCTCACCGAACTGCTCGAAGAGCGCGGATTCACCGTGTGTGAGGACCCCGATGACGCCGAACTCGTCGTCGCCTCCATCGACCGTGAGTTCGATTACGAGGACCTCACCGAGGCGCTCTGGGCGCTCGAAGGCAGCGTCCCGTTCGTCGGCACCGACCCTGACGTGACGATTCCCGTCCACGAGCGACTCGTTCCGGGGTCGGGAGCCATCATCAACGCCATCGCGGGCGTCGCGGGCAGGGACCCCGGTCACATCCTCGGCAAACCCTCTCCGGACGCGGGGCGAGCCGCGCTGGACCATCTCGGTGTCTCGGCAGAGGACTGCCTCGTCGTCGGCGACCGTCTCGACACGGACATCGCCCTCGGCGAGCAAATCGGCGCGACGACGGTGCTTGTCCGCTCCGGCGTGACGACGCCGGACGCGCTCGCCGAATCGGAAATTCAGCCGGATTACGTCATCGACTCAATTCGGGAGTTAGAGGAAGTGCTCGTGGAGTGAATCCGGAGTATGGAGATCCCGTTCGTCTGGTTGCGAACCGACCTCCGCGTTTGGGACAACCACGCACTCGCGGCCGAACCGGTTTTAACAAGAAAACGGTATCCCTCCCCGATGATTCTACTTCCTCCACATCTGCTCACGCCGGTGGAATGTTCTGATTGACGTGGAAGCGGTTTTCGGGGTCGTACTTCGCTTTGATTTCTTGGAGTCGGTCGTAGTTGCCGCCGTAGGTTGCTCGAACCCTGTCCTCCCCTTCGTCCATCATGAAGTTGACGTACGAACCGCCTTCCGAGTACGGGTGGACGGCGTCCCAGTACCCTCTCGCCCACTCGGTTATCTCCTCTTTTTTCCCCGGGTCATGGTCGACTCCCACGATGACCATCGACCATGTGGCATCACGATTTGCCCACGCTGTCTCGTCCGAACCGACGCGGTGAGCAACGCCATCGACTGGGTACAGATGCATCGCGGATTGTGGGGTCGGGACGTCGGCGAAGCGCTGGTGTTCGGCGATGGCCTCGTCGGTCAGGTCGTGAACGAAGTCGCCTTTCCAGTACCACTGATCTCCGGGTGGATAGAGGTCATCGAACAGTTGCTGGAGTGCCGGATAGGGCATCTCCCCGACGTGTTCGAACAGGGGTTCTGCGGCGTCACGGGCGGGTTGTAGCACATCGTCGATTTCGTCCGGGTCGCCCAAATAACACCACACCAACCCGCACACTTTCTCGCCGTGGATTTCTTCGGGGAACGGCTCTCCCGGCACTTCGGCGATCATGTAGAAGGCGTACACGTCCTCCGGCGCGTTGGGAAGCCACTCGCGGTACCAGAGCATGGTGTCTTCGAGGTCGTCGATGGACCAGAACATCGGTCCAGCGACGACGGTGTCCACCGGATGTAGCGCGAATTCGAATGCTGTGACGACGCCTAAGTTACCGCCGCCGCCGCGGATAGCCCAGAACAGGTCCGAATGCTCGTCTTCGCTGGCATGAACCAGTTGTCCGTCGGCCAGCACGACATCCGCGCCGAGCAGGTTGTCGATGGTTAGCCCGTACTTCCGGGTCAGATAGCCGTGGCCACCGCCGAGGGTTAGGCCACCGACGCCGGTGGTAGAGATGACGCCGCTCACGGTCGCCAGTCCGTCTTCGTTCGTCGTTCCATCGACATCGCCCCACGTGCAGCCGGATTCGACGCGTGCGGTTCGTTCCTCGGCATCGACGCTGATGTCGGTCATGTTCGAGAGGTCGATGACCAATCCGTCGTCCACTAGCGCCAACCCTGCGCCGTTGTGACCGCCGCTTCGGACTGCGATTTCCAGACCATGGTCGCGGGCGAACTCCACGGCGGCGGTCACGTCGTCCACGGTTTCACAACGGGCTATCAACTGGGGCTGCTTGTCGATCATCGCGTTGTAAATCACGCGCGCTTCCTCGTACGCGGCTCCGTCGTCCGGTTGGAGTACGTCTCCTCCGGAACGCCGTTTGAACGCCTCGATTTCCGCTTTGTCTACCGGATGACTGCCTGTTGCCATGTTTACTCCTCCCCCGTGAACGCGAACGACTGGGAATAAAATGTAGCTACCTAGTGAAATTCGTGGACTTGGTGGGTCGCTTGCAGGCGCTGCAAGTTGGTCATTGGCTGCATGCGTGGACGAACACGCAGGAAACGTATCAGGTTCCTCGCTATGCTTCGAGGAGGTCCGGGGCGAGCGGTCGAGCTTCGTCTCGATAGGATTCGTAGAACGCTTCCGCCCACTCCCGTGCTTCCGGTGAGTTCGTATCGACGATTGCCCGCAGCATACCGGTATCGGGGTCGTAGCCGGTGAGTGCGACGCGGTCGTCAAAGATGGTGAGTCCGCACGGGAGCGCGTCGTGCAACAGGATGGTGAGGTTGCCTCCTTCCAGTCCTTTCTTGGCCGCCATCGGCGACCACTCCAACACGACTTCCACGATAGGCGGGGGATAGATGATTTCGGTTCTCATTCCGTCCCGGACGTTCCGATACAGCGTCCCGGCATTGGCGGATTTGAGCGTTGCCGTTCCGAACGCGCGCATCGTCCCGGCGTCCGCTATCAACTCGTCGTAGCGACGGATGGGTTTGTACGGGTCGTCGCTATCGGCGACCGTGACGACGGCGTCGGAAAACGATTCTATCGAAATACCGAGCTTCTCCGCCGGCAACCATCGCGCGACATCGCGCAACTGCTGTCTGGTTTCGATTCGGTCGAGCAGGGTCGTGAGTTCTCCCGCGACGAACAACCCATCCGAAGTCGCCCGGTAACGGTCGCCGTCTCGACGTATCCACCCGCGTGTTTCGAACTCGCGGAGCAAGCGCCCAATCGTTGAGGACGATGCACCAGCTAACGCCTGTAAGTCGGCCCGACTGCGCGGGCGCTCTGCCAACGCATCGAGGCACTCAACGCGGTGTGCCGACCGTGTGAGAAACTCGATTTCGGCGAGTGCAGTATCCATGGTTATAGTTAGCACTGGGCAGTATATCTGTGTGGCTTTTTCTCCGTTTGAACTCCCCTATATCCTCCCCAACAATCAGAAAAATCGGTTGAGGAGCCGATTTGCCGTAATCGACCCCTCGATTAGATACCACAGTCGATGGTTCCGCGAGGAGAGCGTTGCCGCGCCGAAGAGGAGTGCACCTCGTCGTCGCTTTCCTCGATAGAACGCGTAGGCGGACTGTGTGAGCAAGGTGAGGACGTTCAGGTTGGATGCCGTCACTGCCGCGTCGATTCGCTTGCTTGCGCCTATCGTGTAGTGGTTGGCGCTGTGTGGAATCGGTGTCCGTCGTCCGCTGATGTCCATCGCTCCGGTTCGGAACGCCTCCACGATGGTGTCTGCATCGATTTCAGCTTTGTCCGACACGCCGTCGATGGTGAGTTCGGTGTATGCTCGCCCGACCATCGACGCGGTGTGTGCGTCGCTCGCCGCGATTCCCGGATAGCCGTGTTCGTCCGCGTATTTCTGTGCGCGCCGGTTTTTGTAGCCCGTGAAAAGCCACGAATTGTACACCTCGATGGCGTCACACTGGACGAGGTCGCGCTTCCGAACGCCGTGGCGACTCCACTGGAACGGATGGGGGACGATGGCGACGCCGCCGAGTTCGTGTACCTCGTCGATAGTCGTTTTGAGCGACTGACGGGGAGTGGGACGTGTCTCGACGCCGATAGCGAGGAGGTGGCCGTCCGCCGTCGAAACTTCGACGCCGGGAATTCCGATCAGGCCGTATTCGCTCGCGAGTGCTGCGGCCTGCCGGGATTCCTCGATCACGTCGTGGTCGGTGATGACGATAGCGTCGAGACCGATGTCACTGGCCTGCTCCAACAGCAGTTCGACCGAGTCGTGTGCGTCGTACGAACCCTCCGAATGAACATGCGGATCAATTCTGACGGTTACTCCTGGTGGCACTTCTTTATTCCACGGCTGTAACGAATATCAATCTGTCTACTTCGCCGCTGCCGAAATACTCAAGACCCCTCGACCATCACAGCGTCGTCCGCTCGACGGTTCGACAGGCGGCGTCCACGACGATTTCCGCTCGAACCTCGTTTCCGACGAGTGCGAAGGCGTCCTCCGGCGCTGATTCGCTCGTCCCGTTTGAGGAACCGTGAGTGTCCTCTGCCATGGTCGGACATCTTCACGATTTGTCGTATCGCTTTCGGTTTTTGGAAACGTGTTTTGACGAACTGGTCAGAATTTCTTTTGTCCATCCGTCCATCGGCCGAAATGGGTCGGGAACACCACCACACCACTGTCAAATGGAATCAGAGGCACCGACACAACTCCCCGACGACGCTCAGCATCGGCTAGCAGAACGTCACGTGGCAAGCCACATCATCTCTGATCCCGGCCCATCGTGTCGAGTCGCCCGACACCGACGCCGGGCGACTTTGTCGCCAGTTCGGAAGGGAAGGTCCTGTGCCAAGTCATATCATCACGTTCCCATTGGGGCCTTTCTTTATCGACGTTCGATGCCGTGAGACGAAGGGTTTTACTCGGCGAGAACGAGGCAAAACCATGAGCCAATTAGGTCTTCATCACCACGGCGTTTCCGTAACCGACCTCGACCAAGCCATCGAGTTTTACAGCGACGTCCTTGGATTGGAAGTCACCGACCGCTACACGCTTTCGGACGATGCGCTCTCGACGGCTGTCGGCGGCGACGAACTGACGGGGCATTTCGCCCAACTCGACGGTGGTACGGGGCGCGTCGAACTCATCGAGTACGAATCCGGAAATGACGACGATAACGGAAATGACGACGAATCCGGAAATGGCGTGCGCGGCGCGGCCGTGTACGACACCGGAGCGAAACATCTCGGACTGGAAACTGACGACCTCGATGGCGTGTACGAATCGCTTCCGGACGACGTCGAGACCATCAGCGAACCGCAGACGACCGGGAGCGGAACGAAAATACTCTTCGTCCGCGACCCGGACGGGAATTCGGTCGAAATACTGGAACTCTGAATCGGTTTGGCAGTTCGGCGGATTCGGAACCCCGACTTCGAGCGCGGCTGTTTCCGTAATCGAGCGCTCCGGACCGGAATCGATGTTGCCGACTCGACTACTTTTTGAACCCCTACAAGCGGAACGTCGTGATGACCGACCGTACTAATTCCACGGTGCTTCATCGGGGTCGATGAATCGCACGTCTCGCTCGATACCGTCGATGGTTGCGATATCTTCCTCACTCAAGTCCAACTTCCGTGCCTCGAAGTTGTCCCGGAGGTGGTCTTCGTCCGCCGTCTTCGGGATGGCGACGACGTTTTCCTTCGCTGCAAGCCACGCTAGTGACACCTGATACGGCGTGGCGTCGTGTCGCTCGGCAACCGCCACAATCTCGTCAACGTCGGCCACCTCGCCACGTGCAACCGGCGCGTAGGCGACGAGCCAGTGGTCATCCTCGCGTGCGTACTCCTGTAGCTCCTCCTGTTGAAGCAAGGGGTGCATCTCCACCTGATGGGCGACTATCGGCGCATCGAGGATATCGTGTGCCTCGTCCAACTGTTCGGGTGTGAAGTTGCTCAGTCCGACGTGCTCGATTTTCCCCTCGTCGCGCATCTCGTCGAACGCTGAAAGCGTCTCCTCGGCGTCATAGGTGTTCAGCGGCCAGTGGACGTACAGCAGGTCGATGCTGTCCACGCCGAGTTTGTCGAGGCTCTCCTCCGTGCTGGCAAGCACGTCATCGTACGCGAGCATGTCGGTTTGCACCTTCGTCGCAAGGAACACATCCTTGCGGTTCACGTCGGCCTGTTCGATTCCATCGCCGACGGAGGCCTCGTTGTCGTAGCCCTGTGCGGTATCGATATGGCGATAGCCGAGGTCCAGCGCCGTGGCGACGATGTTCGCACATTCTACTGGGTCGGTGTTCTTGTACGTACCTAGTCCAATCTGCGGTAGTTCGTCCATACCGGTTTGTCTCCCAGGACGCTTGTGAATGATCTGGTTGTTATCTCGTTAGTCGGTTTTACGGCCGACGAATCGAAAAACAGCGACGAACGGGGGTGGATTCGAACCACCGGGGCTATCGGATGATAGCCGCCATCGAACGGCCAAGGGCCTCTGTTTGTCGATGGTGCTCATACCAGCGAGCGACCCGTTCCGTGGTGTTCCACTGCGCGCACGACGTACGGTCGGCGGCGAGAGTGCCGACCGCGCGAACGGACGACGGATGACTACTGACAGATGGACACACTGGCTGTGCCAGTGGTCGAACGTCGCGGCGCGTGGAACCTCGCTCAGCAGGACCCATTCAGTGCAACCTGCACATCAACTGATGGCCGCTTCCGGTATTGTTATACGGTGCCTGAAGCCGCTCGGACGTTTCAGCCCGCGTCGTTATTCTCGTCCGGGACCAAGGACGGGTATGGCACACATCACGGCGCTCTTCGTCACCGAGAACGGCTCGGAACCGATGCAATCGGTTCCTGACGTGCAGGCAGTCGCCGATAGGGGGCTCCTGAACGACCGATACTTCAACGGTACGGGGTACTACTCGCCGTACGATGTCTGTCAGGTGACGCTCATCGCCTCGGAAGCGATAGCCGAAATCAATCGGGAGTTTGGTCTCGATCTGACCGCCGGTGAGCACCGACGTAACATCGTTGCCGAGGGTATCGACGTGCACGACCTGCTCAAGCATCGGTTCCGAATCGGTGACGCGGTACTGGAAGGCACCCGGCCGCGCCCGCCATGTGCACACGTCGAACAACTCAACGAACAGGATGGCGTGGCCCGCGCGCTCAAAGCCGGCCGTGGCGGCGTCTGTGCGGACGTGGTCGAGGGAGGCGAAATCGCGGTCGGCGACGAGATAACTGAGGTCGAGAAGATGGACAAAACCGACAGCATCATCGAGCGGCTGCGGTCGAAGGTGTAGTGAAAATCACCGAAAAATCCGATACGAGGTGCGTCCGACGGCCGTTTCCGTCCGCTCTCCGTCGGGGTCAATCGTCCAGACGGTCACCCGGACGACTCCTATCGACTCTCCGGAGCGGACAACGGTCGCTTCAGCAAGGAGGTCGTCACCTGCCGGACGGATGTAAGAGACGTTGAGGTCCGTCGTCACGAGGCGTGCATCTTCAGGATTACCCAGCGTCGTCCGGAGTGCGAACCCACTCGCGGTGTCAACAAGTGTCGCCGCAACGCCACCGTGGACGACATCGCGGTCGGCCACCGGATTGAGGAGTTTTTCATCGAACGGCACCCGCATTTCGAGCTGCCCAGATTCGACCGTTTCGACGCGAAGACCGATCCACGAGAGGTAACTGTGCTCGTCGATGAACGACTGAAGTCGCTCCCGCTCGGTCACGACGACCCTCCCATCCGCCGTCGAGACAACCGAGTCAGTTGAAGGATGTCCGTCATCGTGATTGCTATCAGTGACCAACTATTGTAAGTCTTTGCGGAGAGAAAATCGTTGGAAATAGAATTGGGGTATAGATGCACCATTGTTTACTATCCCTGCGAAGTTTTATTCCACAGTACGAAGATAGCTGTCGTATGCATTCGAACCATGTGGTGTGGTCAGTGGAGTGGTCACGATGAGTGATGCCGTCCGCCGAACCATCGATGACGGCGTTGCGACTCTCACGCTGAGTCGACCCGACGACCGCAACGCGCTCACGCGTGAGGTGTCCGACGACCTTCGGGCACAGTTCGTCGCGCTCGCCGAGCGCGACGACGTTCGCTGTGTCGTCTTGGAAGGTGAGGGGAGCGTGTTTTCCGCGGGTGGCGACATCAAGGCGATGCACGCACGACTAGACAGCGACGACTCGCTGGACGACGCCGTCGCCACACTCGAACGGACGACCAGCGAGACGATGGCCCGAGTCGTCACCTGTCCGTACCCGACGGTCGCAAAAATCGATGGTCCAGCGGTCGGTGCAGGTGCAAATCTCGCCATCGCCTGCGACATTCAACTGGCGAGCAGGTCGGCGAGTATCGGCTTTCTCTTCCGGCAAGTCGGTCTCAGCATCGACGCCGGAACGTCGTACCTGCTCCCGCGCATCGTGGGCGAGAACGTCGCCAAGGAACTCGTCTACACAGGCGAGGTGCTCGGCGCGGAGCGCGCCGAGGAACTCGGCCTGTTCAATCACGTCTACCCCGATGAGGAGTTCGACGACCGAGTCGCGGAACTGGTCGGTCGAATCGCGGGGGGACCGACCGTCGCGTTCCGCCATGCGAAACGTCTGCTCCGGGAAGGTCTCGACAAATCACTGAACCGGGCGATGGTTGACGAGGCAACTGCACAAGGTATCGTCTTCGAGACGCGAGACCACGAAGAAGGTGTTTCGGCGTTCTTGGAAGGGCGGACGCCCGACTTCGAGGGTCGGTAAAACGGGGCGTTTTACAACCCCGATTCTAGCCGTTCGAGGTCGGTTTCGTCATGACCGCAGAGCACCGTCGCGTCGTGGCGGCGCTCGCGGTCCTTGAGTTCTCGGAGGCTCTCGTACCAGTGGCGGTGACTCCAGAGCAGTCCCGCCCCAAGCGGTAACTCCTCGTCGTAGTTCGGTCGGACGTAGGCCTCGTCACCCGCGACGATGACCGTTCCGCTGTCACGGTCGAGTTGAAGACCCAGCAGCCCCGGCGTGTGGCCGGGGAGATGGACGAACTCGATGTCCTCGAAATGAGTTTCGACGGACCGGTGAACGATTCGCCAGTCGAGGTCGTGGTCGAAGTCACCGAGCACGTACGCGTCGCTTCCCTCTGCCGTCTTCGCGCTGTAGTAGGCGTACTTGAACTCCTTCTCGTGGACGTAGACGGGGATGTCCATCCCGTCGAAGTGATGGAGGCCGCCCGCGTGGTCGAGGTGCAGGTGGCTCATCACGACTGCGTCGATGTCCGCGATATCGTAGCCGGCGTCATCGAGCGCGCTAGGAAGCGGGTGCTCGTCGGCGTCGTAGTGTTCGAACGCGTCGTACAGCGATTCAGGCCAGTGTCCCTCCCCGGCGTCCGGATGCGACCCTGTATCCCAGAGAATGGTGGCTTCAGGATGGTCGATGACGAGATTGTACACGACACCTTCGTCCATCGGTGCATCGGGGTTCGGTTCGGCCGCGGAACCGAGTTGATACCCTTCGACGATGCGATTGATGTCGGTGCGGATGTGTCCACGGTGGATGGGCGTTATGGTAGCATTTACCATAGATATAGTAATCCGGCAACGATGTTAACGATTCGCAACTGTCAAGGGATTCAGATATACGATGTTCGATGAGATTCGTTCGATTCGACGACGCTACTCGTCCGACTCCACGAGTTTGAACTTCTGTACTTTGCCACTCGCCGTTCGCGGAAGTTCGTCCACGAACTCGACTTCGCGGGGATGTTTGTACGCCGCGAGTCGGTCGAGACAGAACTCCCGAATTTCGTCGGCGGTCTCGGCCGCATCCGCATTCGAATCCGCGTTCGGCACGGAAACGACGAACGCTTTGACCGTCTCGTTGCGTCGCTCGTCCGGGATGCCGACGACCGCCGCATCCGCGACGGTTGGATGCTCGAACAGCAGTTCCTCGATTTCACTGGGGTAGACGTTGTAGCCCGCCGTGTTTATCATGTGCTTTTTTCTATCCCTGATTTCGTAGTAGTTCTCCGCGTCCCGGCGTGCGATGTCGCCCGTGCGCAGGTAGCCGTTGTCGGTGAATGCCTCGGCGGTTGCGTCCGGTCGGTTGTGATAGCCCGCCATCACCTGCGGCCCGCGGACGAGCAGTTCACCCTCCTCGCCGGGTGGGAGTTCCTCGCCGTCTGGACCGACGATTTTGCAGTCGGTGATTCGCAGCGGTTGGCCGATGGTGCCGGATTTCGGGCCAAACGTAGACCCGACGCTCGTGTGGGTCGCCGCCGTCGTCTCCGTCAATCCGTACCCCTCGGCTAGTTCTACGCCTGCGATGTCCTCGAATCGCTTTTGGACGGCGACGGGCATCTTCGCCCCACCCTCGTTCACCGTGTCGAGGCTCGACAGGTCGTACTCGCCGAACGATTCGTCGTTAACCATGTCCACGAACATCGCTGAGACGCCGACGAAACTCGTGATTTCGAACTCCTCGATGATTTCCATCGCGTCTTCGGCGTTCCACTCGCCCGGATTTCGGAGATGGACGGTCCCACCGCGCAGCAGCGTCTGCCACGTCGAATGGACGAAACCGGTGATGTGATACAGCGGGAGGACGGCCAGCGCGCGCTGCTCGTCGGGGGAGTTCTCGGTGAACGTGAAGCCCGAAAACGCCTGTGCGCGGAGGTTGCGGTGCGTGATGTGGACGCCCTTTGGCCGTCCCGTTGTCCCCGAGGTGTACGGTTGCATCGCAGTGTCATCCAACTCGCGGTCCGTGAGAATTGGCTCGCCCGTCACGTCCGCAAGTGCAGTATCTTCCGTCTCCGCCAACTCACCGTCACCGACCGTGACAATAGTCGGGTCCCGACCTGTCTCGGTACTCGCTTTTTCGAGTTCTTCGCGGAGCATCGGGTGTGTTACCGCGATTTGTGCGTCCGTGTCTTCGAGTTGGTAAGACAACTCTCGGGCCTTGTACTGTGGGTTGACGGGGGAAACGACGACGCCAGCGCGGAACGCGCCGAGGAGGACGACGACGTACTCCGGGCAGTTCGGCAGGTAGAGCAGGAGACGGTCGCCGGAGTCGAATCCCCGTTCGTGGAGTCCGCCGGCGAATGCGGCCGCACGCTCGTCGAGCGATTCGTAGGAGAACTCACGACCACCCATTTCGATGGCGACGGCCGCACTGCGACGGTCCGCCGTCGCTTTGAACAACCGGGCGACGTTGCCGCCCTCGACGGTCCGAAGGGCTTCTGGTACGTCCATACTGTATGTGCCACGATATCGCATATCATTTTACCGGTGGATGGGTGCTATCGAGAGTGTTTACCGAGAACTAATGTATCTCACAGAAGAGTTAACGATGGTAGTGTTGTGGTGAGTGGAACGACTGGTGGCACAGCCACAGTGGCAGGAATCCTAAACCACGCGTCGAGAGCATTTTCCGCTTCCGCGAACACGCATCCAGTGGGGGTTACTACCATCGACACGGCGAACCGGAGCGTTCGGAATCTCGTGGCAGTCGTTCTGGACTGGGAGAAACGACGCTGGTCGAGTACAAGCGAATTCGGTCGAAACTTCGTCCAATAGTGGGCGAGAGTATATAAGTATACACAGTGTACTGTGCATCATGGGGACGAAAACGATTTCGCTCGATAACGAGGCATACGAGCGACTCAAAGCTCAAAAACGCGAAGGAGAGAGCTTTAGCACCGTCGTCAAACGACTCGCTGGCGAACGTTCGTGGACCGAAGTCGCTGGAATTTGGGAAGGAGAGGCAAGTGACCTCGAAGATGCAATGGAGCGCGGCCGCGAGCAGTCGCGCAACCGTCGGGACCGGCTACAGGATAAATTGAATCAATGATACAAGATTCCTCTTTTCCGCATTTATATACTTAGCAGTCATTACGGATATAGTAAGAGAAAGCATGATACAGGATACTTCCTTTCTAATTGATGTTCTCAACGGAGATGATGGCGCGCTTGATCGGTTGGAACTCATCGAACGCGAGAATCGACCGGAAAAAATTGCATCAATAACGTCCCTCGAACTCTACGAAGGAATTGAACAGTCAAACCGACCGGAAACAGAGAAGCGGGAAGTGTTGCAGGTCTTGGATTCGAAGCACGTCGTCGCTGCTGACCACAGAATCATGGCACAAGCGGGGGAACTCAGTGGGATGCTCATCAGCGATGGCCAACGAATCGACCGAGAAGACTGTGTTATCGCCGCGACCGCGATTCGAGAGGACGAACCAGTGCTGACCCGCAACGAAGCCCATTTCGAGCGAATTCCGAATCTCGAAGTTCAGACCTACTAGTTTTACGTTGGCGTCATATCTGTCTGTTGCTAAGTTTACGTATCTAAGTGGACAATACGCTCTTTCAGGCAACCGTGTACGGATTGGCATGGTCGAAACTACGGCCGTCAAACCCGACCAGAATGAGAAAATGTGCAGCCGTGACAATTGAGGACAATCAAGTGGATTCTCGGATGAGCTACGACCGTTCGGATTGACGTCCATCGCACTGAACTCGGTTCGCCCGCTCGAATTCCCAGCCACGTGATTTGAAACAGTTCAGAAATTTTCATTCCCCGAGGAATACGTTCATCTCGGAAGTCCTCAATCATTAACTATGGTCGAAGCTACCATCGACGTTATCGACCGCGGGGGACTGGAATGCGACCTCAACTACCTCATCGAGGGGAACACACTCGGGAGTCACGACGAACCCAATCCGGACACCGACTACATCGAGATACCGGTGTTCAATCTCGTCATCGACCACCCCGAGGGGACGATTCTCTGGGATACGGGTAATCACGAGGACGCACTCGACGGACACTGGCCCGAAGGGTTGAAACAGGCGTTTTATCCACACGATGTTCGCGAACACGACCTTCGGGACGACCTCGAAGACGCCGGCTACGACATCGACGACATCGACTACGTGTTCCAAACTCACCTGCACCTCGACCACGCGGGCGGGCTTCATCACTTCGACGGGACGGACACCCCGGTGTTCGTCCACGAAGAGGAACTGAAGTTCGCCTACTACAGCACGAAAACGGACGAAGGGAGTGGCGCGTACGTGCTCGGCGACTTCGACCACGACCTCAACTGGCAGGTGATTCACCGGGACCGAGAGACCCACTTCGAGGACATCGAGTTCGTCCATCTCCCCGGTCACACGCCGGGACTGACGGGGACGGTCGTCCATCTCGATAACGATGGGACCGTCGCGTTCGCAGGCGACGAGATTTATCAAACCGAAAACTACGCAAACGGGACGCCGCTTGGGGCGGGACTGCTCTGGAGTCACCGCCACTGGTTCGACAGCCTTCAGAAGCTGAAGGAAATCGAGCGCAAATTCGACGCCGAAGTCGTGTACGGCCACGACCCTGACCAGTACGAGACCCTCAAGGGCGGGTGGTCCTAACATGAGCTACGAGCGTTCGGTCTCCGCGCCGGCACACGACCTCTCGCCGGAAACCGTCTGGCACATACAGATGCCACAGATTCGATTCGGGCGGAACTCGACGGACGAACTGGCGTTCCAATTGCGCGATTTGGGCGTGGACGAGGACGCCCACGGTCTCATCATCACCGACGAGAATCTCGCCGACATCGGGCACGTCCAACGGGTGAAATCACACCTCACGGAGGCCGAACTCGCCGTCGATGTGTACGACGAATCGGAACGCGAGCCGTCCATCGAAGCAATCGATAACTGTCTCGACTTCGTCCGCGACGAGAAGGGTGAGGACGGTTACGACTTCTACGTCGGTCTCGGCGGCGGCAGTTGCATGGACACCGCGAAGACGACCCGTGCGGTCATCGCCAACGGTGGTAGCCCGCTGGACTACATCGCCGAACCGACCGGCGAGGGAGAGGCCCTCACGGAATCCGGTCAGCCGCTTGTGCTGATGCCGACGACGGCCGGAACGGGAGCGGAAATTTCCCCGGTCTCCATCCTCTCGGTGGCGGAAAAGGAGATTAAGGAAGCGATTTCGAGCAACCACGTCCGCGCCGATGCCGCAGTACTCGACCCAACGCTGACGACCACGCTCCCGCCGGATTTGACCGCAAAGACAGCGATGGACGCTCTTGGGCACGCTATGGAGGGGTACACCACCCACGAGTACGACTCGCTCCTTCGTCCCACCGACCCACGAGAACGCCCCGTCTACGCCGGACGGACGCCACTCACCGAGATGTTTTCCGAGAAGGCAATCGACCTCCTGTCGAACAACGTTCGCAAAGTCGTCGACAACGGCGACAATCTCGATGCACGGGAGAACATGCTACAGGGCGCGCTGTTCGGAGCAATTGCTGGCTTGACGGCGGGTGCGACTCTCTGTCACGCGATGGCCTATCCGGTCGGAAACAAGTATCACACCTTCCACGGCGAAACCATCGCGGTGTTGACCCCAGCGAGCACCATCGATTACAACTCGGCGAGCGACCCGGAGCGCTTTTCCTCGCTCGCCCGCCGGTTCGGCGTCGATACGACGGGAATGACCGCTGGTGAAGCCGCTGACGCCCTGAAAGCCGAGTATATCCAGCTTCAACGCGACCTGAACGTCCTCCCCAGCGGACTCAACGAACTGGCCGGAATCACCGAGGACGATGTCGATTGGCTGGCGAAACAGACTGTCGATACACAGGCGCGACTGCTCCGCTGCAATCCACGACCCGTGACCGAGGAGGACGTTCACGGAATCTTCGTGGATGCGCTGTACAACTGGGAACCCTGATTCCGAGTCCTCCGACGGCTGCTTGACAGCCATAACAACTTCGCTAAAATATTCTACCGACGATAATCTAAATCCGTTTTTTGGCGACCATCAATAAACGCTTTTGGGGATGTCTGCCCATACCACGGACAACGCATGAATTTGGTTGAACACGTGGCGAACGCGGCGGCCGAACACGGGGACGAACCAGCAATCGTCTACGAGGGGCGAGAAATCTCCTACGATGCATTCTGGACTCGGACGGGGCAGTTTGCGGCCGGACTTTCCGAGTACGGAATCGGGGTGGACGACCGGGTTGCGGTGTATTTGCCCAACCTTCCGCAGTTCGTCACCGCGTTTCACGGGACGCTGCGCGCTGGCGGCGCAGTCGTGCCGATGAATCCGCAGTACAAGCGCCGCGAACTCCGTCACCTCCTCGGCGACAGCGGGGCGAAAGCCGTGGTTACGCTGCCCGACCTCGTCCAACACGTCGATGCCGTTCGGGACGAAACCGATGTGGAGGTCGTCGTCACCGTCGGCGAGGGTGCGGAGGGTGACGACCAAACTGTCCGTTTCGAGGAGTTCCTCGCCGGCGGGACGCGTCCAGTTGTCGAGCGTGCGGACGACGATGTGGCCGTCCAACCGTACACCTCGGGGACGACCGGGACGCCGAAAGGTGTCCTGCTCACCCATCACAACCTCGCGTGGGACGCGAAAGCGGCGACGAACCCTATCCCCGACGGAATCCGCCCGGACGACAAACATCTCGGCGTCCTCCCGCTGTTTCACATCTTCGGCATGACGGTGACGATGAACGCCACGCTGTTCGACGGCGGCAGTTACTACCCGCTACCGACGTGGAACGCCGAGACAACCGCCTCGCTGGTGGAATCCGAGCAGTTGACACTCACTCACGCCGTCCCGGCGATGTACAACGACCTCGTGAACCTCCCTGAGAACACTGATTATGACCTCTCGTCGCTCCGGTTTGCGAACTCCGGCGGGAGTGCACTCCCGAACGAGGTGCGCCGGGCGTTCGAGGAACGGTTCGATGTCGAACTGCACGAGGGCTACGGACTCACGGAAACCAGTCCCGTCACCCATGCAAACCATGTCGGCAATCGGCGACCCGGCAGCATCGGCCAACCGCTCGACGGCGTTTCGGCGCGAATCGTTGACGACGACTTTTCCGAGCGCCCGCCGGTGGAACGTGGCCCCGTCGAGGAGGGGAGCGTGAACCTCGACGAAATCACCGGCGAACTCGTTGTCTCGGGTCCGAACGTGATGAAGGAGTACTACGAGCGCCCCGAAGCAAACGCGGAAGCGTTCACCGACGCAGACGGGAAACGATGGTTCCACACCGGCGATGTCGCGTACGCCGACGAGGACGGCTTCTTCTTCATCGTGGACCGGAAGAAACACATGATAAACACGGCGGGCTACAACGTCTACCCGCGCGAAGTTGAGGAACTGCTGTTCGAGCATCCCGCGGTCGAAGACGCGGCGGTCGTCGGCATCCCGGACGAGCGACGCAACGAGACGGTCAAGGCCTTTGTCGTCCCCGCGCCGAACGCGGACGTGACGCCGGAGGTGATTCGGGAGTACTGTCTCGACCGACTCGCGGCGTACAAACATCCCCGCGAGGTCGAATTCGTGGACGAACTTCCGCGGACGACGACGGGGAAAGTACAGAAATTCCATCTGGAAAGCTTGGACTGACGAAACCATCACGATAATTTTTGATTGACCAGTACGTTGGGTTCATCCGAACCGTGCTCACGTCGGTCACCACCCCGTCTCGGCTACCAACCACGACGGCACGAAGCCACAACACATGACATTCGACTTGACCGTTCGCCCGTTCTTCTGGCGGGCCACGAAGCTGTTCCCCGAGAAGGAGATAGTCACCCGAACACCCGACGGAACACACCGGTACACGTACCGCGAGTTCGGCGAGCGAGTGCAGGCACTCGCTAGCGTACTGGATACGCTCGGGGTCGAATCCGGCGATAGGGTCGGAACGTTCGGCTGGAACCACTACCGGCACTTCGAGGCGTACTACGCCGTCCCGCTGATGGGTGCCCAACTCCACACCGTCAACGTCCTACTTGGCGATGACCACGTCGAGTACATCCTGAACGACGCCGCCGACGAGGTGTTGCTGGTCGACCCCGGCGACCCGTTCGAAACCGTCGAGCGCCTCTGGGACTCCTTGGACCACGTCGAGAAAGTCGTCGTCATGGCCGACGAGGTTCCGAAAACTGACCTTCCGGCCCATTCGTACGAGGAGGTACTCGAAAATACACAATCCGAGTTCAAGTGGCCGGACCTCTCGGGCGACCAACCGGCCGGGATGTGCTACACGTCGGGAACCACGGGGAAACCGAAGGGCGTGGAGTACAGCCACGAGATGATTTACGTCCACGCCATGATGGTGCTGACCCCGGCGGCAATCGGCATTGAAGAAGGTGACACCGTGATGCCGGTGGTACCGATGTTCCACGTCAACTCGTGGGAGTTCCCGTACACGATGACGATGGCGGGGGCAAAACAGGTGTATCCCGGGGCACAGCCATCGACGGAAGACCTCGTAAACCTCATCGAGACGGAAGGGGTGACGCTCACGGCGGGCGTTCCAACCGTTTGGATAGATATGCTCGACTATCTGGATAGCCACGACGCCGACATCTCCAGCCTCGACCGAATCGTCGTGGGCGGTAGTGCCGCCCCGAAAGGCGTGATGGCCCGCTATCAGGAGGAGTACGGCGTGACCATCGAACACGCGTGGGGAATGACCGAGACGATGAGCATCGGCAGCGTCTCCCGGCCCAAAGCCACGATGGACGATTTGGGCGATGAGGAACGGTACGGAATCCGCGCCAAACAGGGGTTGCTCTCGCCGGGCCTGGAAATGAAGGTGGTCGGCGACGACGGCGAGGAAGTGGATTGGGACGGCCAGTCGGTCGGCGAACTGTTCGTCCGCGGGCCGTCCGTCGTGGACGAGTACTACAACCGTCCGGATGCCAATGAGGACGATTTCGAAGACGGGTGGCTGAAAACCGGCGACATCGCCAACGTCGATTCCGAGGGGTACATCGAAGTCGTGGACCGCACGAAGGACGTCATCAAGAGCGGCGGCGAGTGGATTTCGAGTATCGACCTCGAAAACGAGTTGATGGCCCACGAGGACGTGGTCGAAGCGGCCGTCATCGCCGTGCCACACGAACGCTGGCAGGAACGCCCGCTGGCGTGTGTCGTCGTCCGGGACGACGCCGACATCACTGCCGATAGGTTGCGGACGTTCCTCGAAGACGAACATCCCGACTGGTGGCTTCCGGATGATGTCGTCTTCATCAGCGCTGTTCCCAAGACGGCGACTGGAAAATTCGACAAGAAGGTCTTGCGCGAGCAGTTTTCCGATACGGACTTGCGATTCACACCCGGAACGTAACTGGGTGACCGAACGTGCGGACTGGTTCCCGGCGGCAGTAGTTTTATGCCGAAATACACACGATAATCGTTGACGGCATCAACGAACACGGACTATGAATGTTATCAATCCCACGACCGGCGATCGAATCGAAACGTACGAAGACGACGATATCGGCGATGCGAAAGAAGGACTCGAAACCGCGATGGACGCCTACGACTCGTGGCGGAGTCGTTCGCTTCGTGAACGCGAGTTGCTCCTCAAGAACGTTGCGGACGTCCTCGGCGAGAACACGCAGAAGTACGCCGAGTTGATGACTCGGGAGATGGGGAAGCCGATTTCGCAGGCGAGAGGGGAAATCGAGAAGTGCGAATGGCTGTGCAACCACTATGCGGAACATGCGGATGCGTACCTCGGAGACGAGTACCACCCGAGTCCCGCCGGTTCCGCGGTCAAAACGTCCTATGAGCCACTGGGTGTCGTGCTCGCGGTAATGCCGTGGAACTTCCCGTTCTGGCAGGTGTTCCGGTTCGCGGCACCGTACCTCACCGCGGGGAACGTCGGTATTCTGAAACACGCCTCCAACGTGCCGGGGTGTGCGAAAGCTATCGAGGAGATATTCCGCGATGCGGGGTATCCTGACGGAGTGTTTCAGTCCCTGCTTCTCCCCTCCTCGTCCGTCGAGGACCTCCTCGCCGACGACAGGGTAAAAGCTGCGACACTCACCGGGAGCGGCCCCGCGGGCCGCGCTATCGCCTCGACGGCGGGCGAACATTTGAAAAAGACCGTCCTCGAACTCGGCGGGAGCGACCCGTTCGTCGTGCTCGACGACGCGGATTTGGACGACGCCGCGGAAACTGGGGCGTGGGCGCGCAACCAGAACAGCGGCCAGTCCTGTATCGCGGCCAAGCGGTTCATCGTTCACGACGAAATCTACGACGACTTCGTGGACCGACTCGTTGACGAGTTCGAGGCTCTGACCGTCGGCAATCCGATGGACGAGGACACCGACATCGGCCCGCAGGCCCGCGAGGACCTGATGGAGGAACTCCACGAGCAGGTCGAAGAGAGCATCGACGCCGGTGCGACGGTGGAAATCGGTGGCGAACCCCTCGACAGGGAAGGCGCGTTCTATCCGCCCACCATCCTCACTGACATCCCCGAAGGCAGCCCTGCTGACATTGAGGAACTGTTCGGCCCCGTGGCGTCGGTGTATCGTGCTACTGACGAAGAGGACGCCATCGAAATAGCGAACGACACCGAGTTCGGACTCGGCGCGAGCATCTGGACGGAGGACAGGGAACGCGGCGACCGTCTCGCTCAGCGAATTGACGCCGGTTGCGTCTACGTCAACCAACTCGTGAAGTCGGACCCGCGTGTTCCCTTTGGCGGGGTCAAAGAGTCCGGATATGGTCGTGAACTCTCCGAAATCGGCATTCAGGAGTTCGTCAATCGGAAGACGATTTGGGTAGAGTAACCGCGTGGTCGATTCGACCTCGACCGAAAATCACCGCTGACATTTTCAAATTCTGTTTATGCCTTCTATAAATATCGTGGATAAATTATTTATAACTGTTTCGCATGGTATCGCGTATGACGGCGAGTCCACCGATAGACGAACTTCATTTCGAGGACGCACCGGACGTCGGGACCGTTCCGGGGCCGAAAACCCGGAAACTGTTGGAGAAACAACGCGAAATCGACAGCAGTGCGGTTTCGTATCCGAACGATATTCCCATCGCGTTCGACTCGGGTAAAGGGGCAACGGTTCGCGACGCGGACGGCAACACGTACATCGACATGTTCGCCGGTATCGGCGTGTTGAACGTCGGGCATTCGAACCCGTACGTGCTCGAAGCGGTCCACGAACAGACGGACAAATTCGTTCACACCGTCGATTTCCCGACCGAGGCCCGGCTCGAACTCATCGAGAAACTCGACGAAATCGCCCCCGAAGGCCTTCAGGGGAACAGCAAGGTGGTTTTCGGCGGACCGACCGGCAGCGACGCCATCGAGGCCGCGATAAAACTCGCCAAGTACAACACGGGCGGTGACGGCCTCATCGCCTTCCGTGGAGCGTATCACGGCGCGACCAGCGGTGCGATGAGTCTCACCGGAAACAAGGGGTTCAAAGGCGACTACACGCCGCTCCTCTCGGACGTCGTCCACGCGCCGTATCCGCATCCATTCGGACAGGACAAGACGCCGCAGGAAGCGGTGGACCACGCGCTTGAAGAGGTTCGAGCGATCCTCGAAGACCCGTACGGTGGGTTGGCGAACCCGGCGGGAATTTTCGTGGAACCGATTCAGGGTGAAGGTGGCGTCATCACGCCACCCGAAGGATTCCTCCGCGGCCTACGCGAAATCGCGGACGATAACGATGTCGTCCTCGTCTTCGACGAAATTCAGTGTGGGCTTGGTCGAACTGGCCAGTGGTGGGCGAACGAGTGGTACGACGTCACGCCGGACGTGATGACGACGGCCAAAGCACTCGGTGGCATCGGATTCCCGCTCTCGGGAACGATTTATCACGAGGACCTCGACACGTGGGGTCCGGGCGACCACGCGGGCACGTACCGCGGGCACGTCGTGGCGATGCGCGCTGGGACGCGTGCCATCGAATACATTCAGGACCACGACCTGCTGGCACACGGACGCGAACTCGGCGAATACATCCGCGGCCGGCTGCGCGAAGCGGCGGCGGAGACCGACGTCATCGGGGAAGTTCGTGGCAAGGGGCTGTTCGTCGGCACCGAATTCGTGGACGCGAACGGCAACCCGGACAGCGATATCGTGGACGCGATTCAAGGGTACTGCTATGAACACGGCGTTCTCGTCTGGAAGGCGGGACGGCACGGAAACGTGCTCCGACTCCTTCCGCCGCTGGTCCTCACCGAGGAGTTGGCCGAAATCGCGATGGACGTCATCGTCGAAGCGATTCAGCAAGTGACCGACGGACATCAACAGGCCGCCTGAAGGAACTGCGACAGGCCGTTTGAATCATCTTTACACCCTTTCGAACGCAAACAATGAGTGCCAACGAGCGAATCGTAACGGAGAATGCACCGCGCAACGACAACCCATACTCGCAGGGCGTTCGCGCTGGCGAGACGTTGTACGTCTCCGGTTACGGTCCCGTCGACCCGGAAACCGGGGACGACGTCGAGGGCGACGTGGGTGCACAGACGCATCAAATGGACATTATCGCCGCGGTTATCGAGGAAGCGGGTGGTGGCGGTCTCTCCGACGTGGTCAAAGTGACCGTCTACCTGCCGGACTTCGACGATTACAACACGGTCAACGAGGCGTATGGCGCACGATTCGCCGACACGCCACCCACGCTCGGCGGCGTCGAAGTCACACGGCTTCCGGAGGACGTCGAGGTAGAAATGGACGCTGTCGCGTCTCTCGGATAACTGAGTAAAATCAGTCGTTCAGTTCTTCGACGCGCTGGTTGCGCTGGTCCTTCGCGGCGTTGACCTTCTCGATGAACGCGCTCATCTGTTCTTTCATCTCCGAGCGCATGGACGTGGCCGAGAACTCCTCGGATTCGGTGAGGAGGCGGATGAACGCACGGAGTTCCTCGTCGGTTATCTCCTCGAAGTCGCCGAATTCGAGTTTGTCGATTACTTCGTCCACGTCGATTTGTCCTACCGGTTCGACGTTGAAGTCCACCGTTACCATGCGATAATCCGACCCCGCCAGTTCCTGTTCGGCCTCGTTGACGCCCTGGGCGAGCATGTCCTTGAACGGCGTGTAGTAGCCCATCGTCCCGAGGTGGAGGAACGCGAGCATGTCGGTGATTCCCTGCGTGTAGGCGTCTCGCGCATCGTCGTTGGGGTTGAACACCGTTTCACGGTCCCGTTCTTCGAGGTGTTCGAAGATGATGGTAAAATCGAGAATCGCGTTGCGAAGGCGACGGCGAATCCGGTTCCGTTTCTGCTTCTTCGAGTGTTCGGTGTAGTCGGATTTCCGTCCGATTAGGAACTCCCTGTCGCTCGGCGTGAGGATGCCACGGTCTCGGTCCGCGGAGTACGCGAGTTCGTCCCGTGACTCTCGCTCGTCCGAACCATCGGTCATAAACGGATTTTGTGTACGACCATGATTAAGGGTTACGAACCATCGTTTTACGGTTCGAATCGCTGGAATCGAACCAATTGTGCAGCGGTTCGGCTGAAAGTGATTCCGAATCGGGATGTTTTTTCCATCATTTATTCTTCACCCATCCGTGTTACACCATCTCGTTGATATATTCTGTTACTGTTGTACACAGTTAACGTTCTCCGGACAATTTTGTAAACGTATTTTGTAACCGCTAGTAGCAATTCCCGTAATATTTATCATCGTCATCCACGATGGCTATATAGTGTGCCATAGCGCACCACGGTCAATGACAGCACATACTACTCATGAGACACAAATCGTGCGACCAAAACGAGTGCGGACCGATGAATTGGCCGCTGAACATCCAGGCTAAGCGAACCGAATTGCGGTCGTCGAACCTGCCGGGAGGGGGTGGGGAGACATGAGCCAATCCGACGAGCAGGGGCCCGTCGCGGAGTTTTTAGACGAAATCGAACCGACGATTTTCGCGTTCGGTGCGGGACTCACGCTCATTTTCGTCGTCGCGTTCGTGCTGAACCCGACCGGGTCATACCAGTTCGTCCTCGGGATTCAGTACTGGATTCTACAATACTTCAACTGGTTTTTCCTCATCGTGATGTTGGCCTTCGTCCTCTTTCTCGGATTCCTCATCTTCGGTCCGTGGGGGAAACTGACATTGGGTGACGAAGAACCGGAGTACAGCTACTTATCCTACTTCGCAATGATGTACTCCGCCGGACTCGCGGCGGGTATCGTTTTCTGGGGACCGGCCGAATCGCTGAGCCATTACGCGACGATTCCACCGTTGTACAGCGCACCGGCGAAATCCGGAGCGGCGATGCCGATTGCGGTGGAGTACGCCATCTTCCACTGGAGTCTCACTCAGTGGTCTTGTTTCACCGTGATGGGCCTCGCCATCGGTTACTTCGTCTACAACTACGACGCCCCGCTTCGGGTGTCGGCGGTGCTGACACCGATACTCGGTGCCGACAACGTTGACGGATTCATTGGGAAATCCGTCGATATCCTCGCAGTGTTCGCGACGCTCGGCGGCGTCGCCACGTCGTTGGGGTTCGTCGGGAGTCAGTTCATTACGGGTCTCAGTTTCCGATGGGGTATCGAACTCGGCGACGTCGGAACCATCCTCATCATCACCGGAATGACCGTGATATTCACCGCGTCGCTCGTGCTCGGTGTCAACAAGGGTATCAGGTGGCTTTCGAACTTCAACATGGTGCTGTTCTTCGTGGTAATGGCCGCCACCCTTATTTTCGGCCCGACGTCTCGAATCCTCGAACTCGGAACACAAGCGTTCGGTCGATTCATCACCGACTTCTTCAAGATGAGTCTGTACACTCAATCGACCAACCACACCGCGGGCAAATGGGTGAACTTGTGGACCGTCTTCTATTGGCTGTGGCCCCTCGCGTGGTCGCCGTTCGCGGGGCTGTTCATCGCCCGCGTCTCGCGCGGCCGGAGCGTCCGTGAAGTCGCCTTCGCCGGAATCGGGGCGACGTCGATGGCCACCGTTCCGTGGTTCATTATCGTCGGCGGCTCGGCGGTCATCTACCAGAATTCCGGTGTCGCACACATCCTCGGTCCCATCGACAAGTTCGGCCCGTCCGTTTCGGGCTTCGTCCTGTTCAACGCGATACCGGTCATCGGTCCGCTCCTCCTCGTCGCGTTCCTCATCCTCGTGACGACGTTCTTCGTCACGTCCGCCGACTCCTCCACGTTGGCGGTGTCGATGATAACGACCGGCGGGAAGGAACACCCCTCGTCCATCAACCGCATCTTCTGGGCGGTGGCGCAGGGTGCGGTCGCATCCATCCTCATGGTCGTCGGCGGCGTCGAAGCGCTGCAATCCGCCGCCATCATCACTGGCGCTCCGTTCGCAATCGTTTGTCTCGTGGCCATGCTCGGCCTCGTCAAAACGTTCCAAGCGGAGTCCGGAGGGGTGTTGCTCCAGGACCGCACGAAACTCATTGGCGCGCCGACGACGAGGGAGGAGTCGACGGACAAACCGAGCGTGGCCGGTCAGGACGACGACTGAGGGACAGTCGTCACCCTTTGACGACAACAAGTTTTAATAACGGGATATACGAACATTGTGTATGGATAGGGACACGGCGAATCCCGACGCGGCCACGCTTCCCGGTCCGAACGCGCAGCGGTGGATCGATTTTCATACCGAACACGCAGCGCCGAGCGAGTTCTCACACGAGTTCGTTTGGGACATCACGGGCGAGTCACACGGTCCGTTCGTCTCCGACGTGGACGGCAACGTGTTGCTCGATTTTACCTGCCATATCGGCGCGGCACCGCTCGGCTACAACAACGAGAAGATTCTCGACAAACTGCGCGAGTTCTCGCTCGTCGAACCGATGAAAATCGCCGGACAGGACATGTACTTCGGCGACGGTGCGGACCCGAAAACGGCGGAGTTTCCGGCGTCCAGCCACCTCATCGAAAAACTCGTCGACGTGTCCAGCCAGTACGGAATGGACACTGTCTTCCTCTCGAACTCCGGGGCCGAGGCCATGGAGAACGCGATGAAGATAACCCACGACCACAACCCGGCCGCGAAGTACGCCTACACGTTCGACGGGAGTTTTCACGGTCGGACCCTCGGCACCCTCTCCATCACCCGCTCGAACGAGGTGTACACGAGACATTACCCCGAAATCGCCGGGGTTCGAATGGTCCCGTTCTGCGACGCGCACGACGACATCGACGCCTGCGGCTGTGGCTTCTTCACCGAAAACGGCTCACAACTCAGAAACGCCCTCCAACCCGAAGGCGGCCACGTCAACCCCGCCGAAGTCGCGTTCGTGGCCATCGAACCGATACAGGGGGTCGGCGGCTATCGATTCCCGAGCGTGGAGTTCATGGCCGAGGTGGGCGACGTCTGTGAGACGTACGATATCCCGCTCGTCGCCGACGAAATACAATCCGGCGTCGGTCGCACGGGGAAGATGTGGGCCTCGGACCACTACCCTATCGAACCCGACGTCATCGCCAGCGCGAAAGCGCTTCGAATCGGCGCGACCATCTCGCGCTCGGACCTCTTCCCGGCCGAGAAGAACCGTCTGGGTTCGACGTTCGGCGGTGGTGACCTCCTCGCGTCGATGCAGGGGACTTTCACACTCGAGGCCATCGAGGAGTACGACTTACTCGACAATGCGACGGAACGCGGCCGACAAGCCAAGGAGTTACTCCGCGACGCCGCACCGTCGTACGTCGACGACGTGCGCGGCAAAGGCCTGATGCTTGCCGTCGAATTTGACACGGTGGAGCGCCGTGACGGGGTCGTTCAGGCGGCGCTGGAACAGGGACTCCTCACGCTTGGCTGCGGAAAGAAAACCATCCGTCTGCTTCCCCCGTTGGATTCGACCGAGCGCGAAATCGAACTCGGTATCGGGATTTTGAACGAGGCCATTGCCGCAGTTTGAACGAACTCTTGGCCCTTTCACCCGCCGAGGCTGTCGCTGACGACTTCGATTCCGTCTCGGTCGTCCAGTACCACCAACACTGACGAAAGCTGTTCCGGGCCGCTCCCCGCCACACCGATTTTCACCGGCGTCCGATTCGGCTCGTCCGCGTTCGTTCGGCGTGTACGCTCCAGTTCCTCCAGTTCCGCGTTCTCACCCTCGACGGTGTCCGTAAGCGTTTCCAGACCGCTGGGCCAGTCGGCAATCGAGAGGCGTGCCTCCGCGTACCGGCCGAGTTCCATTCGGCCGGTACGCGTGAGTTCAGCGTGCTCGGCGAGGTTCACGTTGCCACCGGAGATGATACCCCCGACGTGTTCGTCCTCGACATCCACCGCGCCGGAGCACAGCGCCGCGAGCGGCGCTGCACCCGCGGCCTCGGCCACGGTTTTCGCCCGTTCGGCGAGAAGGGTGACGGCGACGCTCATCTCGCGGTCGGTGACGCTCACCACGTCGTCAACACGCTCACGGACGACGGTGAAGGTCTTTTCGAGCAGGCGCGTGTCGGCGATTCCCTCCGCGGCGGTGTCCACGTCCGGTAGTTCGTGGATTTCGTCACGTTCGAGCGACTGCTTGGCGTGGAACGCCCCCTCGGGTTGGACGCCGACGATGCGAATGTCCGGGTCGTGCGCTTTGAGCACCGTGGCGATGCCCGAAATCAGGCCACCACCGCCGATGGAGACGAGGACGGTGTCCAGTTCGGGATACTGTGACAGCAGTTCGAGTCCGACGGTTCCCTGTCCCGCGATTATCGCCTCATCGTTGAACGGGTGAACGAAGGTCAGGTCCTCCTCGTCGGCGAGCGAAAGCGCGTGCTCGTAGGACCGCTCGTAGATGTCGCCTTCCACGACCACCTCGGCACCGTATCCGCGCGTCGCCTCAATCTTCGCGGACGGCGTCACCTCGGGGACGACGATGGTCGTGTCGATATCGAGCAACCCTCCCGCGAAGGCGACGCCCTGCGCGTGGTTGCCCGCACTCGACGCGATGACGCCGCGTTCCTGCTCGGCCGGGGAAAGTTGCGCCATCGTGTTGTACGCGCCGCGACTCTTGAACGACCCCGTGCGCTGCATGTTCTCCAGTTTGAGGCCGACCGACGCCGCACCGCTCCGGTCGGCGAACGTCGTCGAACGGTCGAGCGGCGTCCGATGGACCACCCCTTCGAGTCGCTCGCGGGCCCCCTCTACGTCGGAGAGGGTGACTATGTCGTCGGCCGACGGTTGGCCGTCTCCCGTCCGTTCCGAACTCATGGGCCGTCATCCGCGACGGCGAGAATCGATTCGACCAGGACATCGACGCCGATGTCGAGGCTTCGCTCGTCCACGTCGAACGTCGGCGTGTGATGACTCGTCGGGTGGTCGGTTCCGACGATGAGATACGTCGCGAGGCCGCCGTTCTCCTGCACTCGTTGCATCAGGAACGTGGCGTCCTCGCTTGCGCCGAAGTCAGCGGCCGGAAGGACGGACTCGACGCCATCGACACCCCCCGCCACGTCCGCCACCACCTCGGCGAGTTCTGGGTCGCTGTCCGCTCGTGGGGACTTGCTCCGCACGTCGGTATCCACGTCACACCCGTGCATCTCGGCGGCGGTTTCGAGTGTCCTGTCCAATCGGGATTTCATGTACTCCATGAGTTCGGTCGTCTCGCCTCGCACTTCCGCTTCGATGTGTGCGAAATCGGCGATTACGTTACTCGACGTTCCAGCCTCCGCTTTTCCCAGGTTCACACGCGTCATCCCGTCCTCGTGCCGTGGAATCGCGTAGGCGTTCTGGATGGCCGTCCCGAGCGCCTGCATCGCGTTGTCGCCGTCTTGGGGTGCTTTTCCGGCGTGGGCAGATGTTCCCTCGAACGTCACGTCGACGTGGCACATCGCGAGCGGCCGTTCGATTCCGGCAACGACCTCACCGGTCGGATGGTCGAGACCGACGTGAACGGCAAAGAGGTAGTCCAAGTCATCGGCGAACCGGCTTTCGGCCATCGGGTGGCCGCCGCCGGACACCTCCTCGGCGGGTTGGAAGAATGTGACGAGTTTTCCGTCGAAGTCGCTCTCCGCGATGGCTTCGAGGGTGGCGAGCCCCCACGTCATATGCGCGTCGTGACCGCAGGCGTGCATCGTCCCCTCCCCTTCCGACCGGAATCCTTCGGCGGTCGGCGCGTGGTCGTCCGCCGTCGATTCCTCGATGAACAGGGCATCGATATCGACGCGCAGGCCGATGACCGGCCCGGAACCCCTGTTAAGCACGGCGACGACTCCCGTGTTTCCCCCGTCGATTTTTTCGAGGAGGTCGGGGTCGGCACCGTGTTCGAGCGCCCGTTCGTACCATTCTTCGATGTCATCAGCCTCGGGGACGGCCATTCGGTCGTCGCTGTCGTACACGTCGGTGCCGACGGCGAGTTCGTCGACGCCGATGTCCCGAATCTCCTCAACAAGTCGATGCGTCGTATAGAATTCCCGCCACGCCGGTTCCGGATACCGGTGGAAGGACCGCCGGAGGTCGGGAAGTCGTTCGCGGATGGGCTCTTCCATGGGTGTCTCTGACACGCCCATCCACTTAATTATAAACGCATTTCGTTGACATCGACTACACAAAAGGACTAAGGTGAGACCCCGCAATCGTTCGACCATCGATTCGCGTCTGACGACGCGCTGGTCTATCATGAGCGAAAACCCGGATATCGTCGTCCTCCGAGAGGGGACGGAAGGACTCTCGATGGAATCGTACGCCGAAGCGTTGCGCGAACGCCTTCCCGACAGAACCGTCGTCCACGCCCGGACGCCAAAAGCGGAACGCGAACTCGTCGCGGATGCGCGGGTCGTCACCGGAATCACCGTCGAGAAAGACCTGCTCGCCCGCGCCGAACGACTCGAACTGTTCGCCTGTACCTTCGCGGGAACCGGCCACGTTCCGATGGATGCCCTCGCGGAACGCGGCGTCGCCGTGACGAACGCCGGTGGAATACACGCACCCGGCATTGCCGAGCAGGCCATCGGTAACATGCTCGTCTTCGCCCGCCGTCTCCACGAGGGATGGCGACGCAAACAGCGCGGCGAGTGGCGACACTTCCAGTCCGACGAACTCACTGACAGTACCGTCACAGTCATCGGCCTCGGTTCCATCGGCCGAGAAATCGTCCAACGGCTTCAGGGATTCGACGTCGAAACCGTCGGCGTCCGCTACACCCCGGAGAAAGGTGGCCCCACGGACGAGGTGGTCGGCTTCGATGAAGACGCCATCCATGATGCCCTCTCCCGGAGCGAGTACGTCGTAGTTGCGTGCCCGCTCACCGAGACGACGCGTGGACTCATCGGGAAATCGGAGTTCGCAACGATGTCACCGGACGCCGTCCTCGTCAACACCGCACGCGGCCCCATCGTCGATACCGACGCGCTCGTCTCCGCGCTCCGGTCGGAGAAAATTCGCGGGGCGGCACTCGACGTGACCGACCCGGAACCCCTTCCCGAGGACCACCCGCTGTGGAACCTCGAAAACTGTCTCATCACGCCACACACCGGCGGACATACGCCACGCCATTGGGACCGACTCGCCGACATCGTCGCGAAGAATATGGACCGTCTCGAAACCGGCGAGACGCTCGAAAATGGGGTTCTCGTGCCGGAACCGAACTGAATTACTTTTATGCCGTGAAGAGTCGACGCGGGAAGTCCGCGAGCACTTCGGCACCGTTCGACGTGACGCGGAACGTCTCGCTCAACTCGACGCCGAAGTCGTCGAACCAGAGGCCGGGAATCATGTGGAACGTCATGTCCTTTTCCAATACGGTCTCGTCACCCGGTCGCATGCTGGCGGTGTGTTCGCCCCAGTCCGGCGGGTAGCCGAGTCCCATCGCGTAGGCGATTCGGTCCTCCTTTTCGAGACCGTACTGTGCGATGGTATCCCGCCAGACTTTCTCGACAGATTCACAGGTGACACCGGGTTCGACGGCGTCGATTGCGGCTTCCAGTCCCTCCACGACCACGTCCGCCCGCCGTTGCATCTCGTCCGGCGGGTCGCCGACGAACGTCGTCCGGGCCAGTGGCGAGTGATAGCGGTGCCGACAGCCCGAGAGTTCGATGATAACGGGGTCGCCGTCCTCGAATTCGCGGTCGGTCCATGTGAGGTGGGGTGTTCCGGTGTGGTCGCCCGAGGGCATCAGGGGAACGATGGACGGATAGTCACCGCCGAACTCCTCCGTTCCGCGGATGAGGCCGTCGTAGATGGCCGCCGCGGCTTCGTACTCGGGGACCCCCTCCTCTATCGCGTCGAGTCCGGCGAGCATCGCCTCCTCGGAGATGCGCGCCGCCTCTCGCATGTAGTCAAGTTCCCGCTCGCTCTTTTTGATTCGAATCCAGTTGACGAGCAGCGTGGCGTCCTCGAATGTGGCGTCGGGGAGGTTCTTCTGGAGGCGAGTGTAGGATTTCGCGGTGAAGTAGTAGGCGTCCATCTCCAACCCGATGCGGCCGTCCTCGGCGTCGAGGTCCTCGATGACTTCTCCCAAGTAATCCATCGGGTGGAGATCGTACGGGGAGTGAACGTAGTCGTCGCTGTACGGACGGATGCTCTCCTCGCCGAGCCACGTGGTCGCGCGCGCTCCGTTGGCGTCCATGCCGCGGCCCACCCACACGGGTTCGTCCCGTTCCTGCATGACCACGACGGCCTGATGGACGTAGAACGACCAGCCGTCGTACCCAGACAGGTAGTTCATGTTCGCGGGGTCGGCCACGACGAGCGCGTCGAGTTCCTCCTCACGCATCCGCTCTTTCGTTCGTTCTAAGCGCGTTTCGTACTCCGTATCGTCGAAGATTGTTCGTGGCATGCTAGCAGCACTCACCAGGACGTTCGTGGAATAACTGTTTAACTTTTTTGTGTACGTAGAAAACGAATGCTGTGTACTCTTTCGCTCGTCGCCGATGACGGTGAGCGTGATACGGTCGAACGGCAGTCTCTGCCGTAACCAACGCCGTTTTGTCCTCGTCACAACGACGGGGCTACATACGATGGTAGATGCCAGCGTCGTCGGCTGTGAATCACCGAACACTCGATGCGATAGCGGCCGCGGAGGAGCGACTCAAGGGATTGGCGGTCGAGTATGACGATGAACAAGACCGTTGAACGAGGTGCGCTCGAACGGGCGAGACAGCGAGCGGCAGAGGCCGACCGAATCGTTGTCAAAGCCGGGACGAACTCGTTGACGGACGAAACGTCAAATCTTGACGACGACAAACTCGACAAACTCGTCGACGACGTCGTCGCCCTGCTCGAACACGGGAGCGACGTGCTGTTCGTCTCGTCCGGTGCCGTCGGTGCGGGGAAGGGCCGAGTTGGCTACTCCAACGACACCGTGGAGGAGTCACAGGCGCTTTCGACCGTGGGCCAGTCCCACCTCATGCGACGGTACACTGAGAGTTTCGAACGCTACGACCGAAAGGTCGCCCAGATCCTGGTGACACAACACGACCTCGACAATCCGGAACGATTCACCAACTTCCAGAACACCGTCGAAACGCTGTTGGAGTGGGGTATCGTGCCCATCATCAACGAAAACGACGCCGTCGCGACCGAGGAGATTCGAATCGGCGACAACGACATGCTGTCGTCGTCCGTCGCCGTCGGTGTGGAGGCCGACCTGCTGGTTACGCTCACGGATGTCAACGGCGTGTACACGAGCAACCCGAAGGAGGACCCCACGGCCGAACGTGTCGAAGCGGTCGGCCACAACTACGATGAAGTCCAGCAGTTGGTGGACCACAGTTCAACCGCCACATTCGGTGGCATCCAGACGAAGGTGTCCGGCGCACGGTCGGCAAGCGAACACGGAATCCCCGCAATCATCGCAAAATCAACGAATGAAGCCGTCGTAGACCGAATTATCGCCGGAAAACCGGTCGGGACGATATTCGTTCCGACGAACGAGACGCTTGACGATTGACAACCGTTTGACGATTGACAACCGCTCGACGACAGCCGCTACCCCAGAACGATGGCCGAGAAATCCACGGAATCCAAAGTCGAAGCAGCACAGACCGCCGCGCTAGCGCTCGCGCAGCGAATCGACGATGACCGTTCGACAGCACTGCATGCGATTGCCGACGCCATCGTGGCGAAAGAGGACGAAATCCTCGACGCCAACGAGCGGGACGTCCGAGAGGCGGAGGAACGTCTCGCCGAGGGGGAGTACAGCCGCGCCCTCGTCGACCGACTCGAACTCTCGCCGTCGAAACTCGAAAGCATCGCGGAGATGGTTCGGAGCGTCGCATCACAGGACGACCCGCTCGGGAAAACGCTCACGGCACGAACACTAGACGAGGATTTGGAACTGTACAAGCGCACCGTCCCCATCGGCGTCGTCGGGACCATCTTCGAATCGAGACCCGATGCCCTCGTCCAAATCGCCGCGCTCAGCCTCAAGTCCGGAAACGCGGTGATACTGAAGGGCGGCAGCGAAGCGAGTCACTCGAACAGGGTCCTCTTCGAAATCATCCGGGAAGCCACCGCCGAAATGCCCGACGGCTGGGCACAACTCATCGAGGCACGGGCGGACGTCGATACGCTGCTTGGCATGGACGAGTCCATCGACCTCCTTATGCCACGCGGCAGTTCGGCGTTCGTGGGGTACATTCAGGACAACACGAGCATCGCCGTCCTCGGTCACACGGAGGGCATCTGTCACGTCTACGTCGATGACGAGGCCGACCTCGGAATGGCGACGGAAATCGCCTACGACGCGAAAGTGCAATATCCGGCCGTGTGCAACGCGGTGGAGACACTGCTGGTCCACGAGGACGTGGCCGCGGAGTTCCTGCCGAAAATCGCCGAACGGTACGAGGAAGCGGGCGTCGAGATGCGCGGCGACGAGGCGTCACGTGACATCGTCCCGATGGCGGCGGCGAGCGAGGACGACTGGGCCACCGAGTACGGCGATCTGATCGTCTCGGTGAAAGTCGTCGAGTCGCTCGATGCGGCCATCGACCACATCAACGTGTACAGTTCGAAGCACACGGAATCCATCGTCACCGAAAACCAGAACCATGCGAGCACCTTCATGCGAAGCCTCGACTCCGCGAGCGTGTTCCACAACGCTTCGACCCGATTCGCCGATGGATTCCGGTACGGACTCGGCGCGGAAGTCGGCATCAGCACGGGGAAGATTCACGCACGCGGACCCGTCGGTCTCGAAGGCCTGACGACCTATCAGTACTATTTGGAGGGCGACGGACAAGTCGTGGGAACCTACGCTGGCGCGGACGCAAAACCGTTCGTTCACGAGGACTTCGACGGGGATTGGACTCCGGGGTCGCTCTCCGACCGATAATCCGCCAGAACGAATGCATCCACGACGGAATCTCGTATTCCACCTCGCACGACCGCTTTCCACCCATGCCAAGAATCAAGTAATTACCTGCCAATAATTATGCATGCGGCTCCAAGACAAAACAGTGTTCATAACTGGTGCGGGGCAGGGAATCGGCGAGGCGACTGCCAAACGGTGTGCCGAGGAAGGCGCGTTCGTCATCTGTACCGATGTGAACGAAGAAACCGGACCGGAAACGGTTGCGGACATCGAGGACGCTGGCGGGGAGGCGGAGTTTTTCGAACTCGACGTGACGAGCGCCGAGGCGTTCACGAACATTGTCGACGCCGTCGTCGAAGAACGGGGACTGGACGTGCTCGTCAACAACGCCGGTGTCGGGCATCCGCCCGCGTACGTGGAGGATGTGGAAAACTACATCTTCGAACGAGTCTTCGAAGTCAACGTTCGCGGCGTCTGGAACGGTTGTCAGGCCGCACTTCCGCACCTCAAAGAACAGGGTTCAGGCAACATCGTCAACGTCGGTTCGTTGGCGTCGTTCTACGGTCTGCCGATGCAGTCAGTGTACTCGTTGACGAAGGGTGCGGTGCTCAACTTTACTCGTGCGGTCGCCGCCGAGTCGGGACGGGACGGCGTTCGCGCGAACGCCGTCCTTCCGGCGTTCACTAACACCGAACTCGGCAACCAGTTTTTCGAGACGCGTTCGAATCCCGAGAAAGCGAAGGAAGCCTTGCTGCAACGCTACCCGCTGGGCCGACTCGCGGAACCCGAAGAGGTTGCTGACGCAATTTTGTTCCTCGCCAGTGACGAAGCGTCGTTCGTGACCGGACACGGACTCGTCGTGGATGGCGGATTTTCGGTGCAGTAAGAACGATTCTTCCGACCATACATGCTCGGGACATTCGTTTTTCTCTTTTATTCGGTTCCTGACGACGCGTGTTTTGACGAAGGCTGGAAGCGTCTTTCATCCGGTGCGGCCGGAAAGTCCTCCGTCGAAATTCTCTTCGACAACGTCTACTACAGCTCCATCAGATACACCGCTCAAACGGGTGCTCGGAGGGAATTGACCACGACGGTTTTGAAAGCCGTCCACATCCGTCCCGGCGCGAATTATACTCTATTTTCTATATGAATTGCGAACGGCAGACACACACGTTCTTATGTTCTCGCCGTCTCAAAAAGAACAAATGGAGATTCCTGATGAGTTGCTCTGTGTTTTCAGTGCACAAGTCGAAGAACGGGACGGCACCTATCATCTCACACTCCCCAAACGGGAATTAGACAACGGCGTCGTGGACGCCGATGGAACGTATCGCGTCGCAGTGCTAGGGTCCGATTCGACGGCCACGAAAACTACGACAGCGACAACGACCGCGGATTCCTCGAATCATACCGAATCGAAATCAAAATCGCAATCGCAATCGAAATCGCAATCGAAACAGATTGATGACTACCAAACCTCTTCGCCGCCAGTCGAAGTCGGGGACCGCCGAACTGTCGAAATCGAGGGCATCGGCGAACAAGGTGATGGTATCGCCCGCGTTGAACGCGGCTACGTTATCATCGTTCCAGACACGGAAAAACGCGACCGGGTGACTATCGAGATTACCAAAGTGAGTGAGAACGTCGCATTTAGTGAAGTCGTCAAGAGAGAACAGTACTACGAATAGCTATTTTTTGAGCGGGTTTTGTATATGTCCGGAATACTGAATTTTTACCGAGTATGTATTCTCCACTATCTATTATTGCGAAAATATATCTCGGATATTCTCGGAGGATTTTACAGTATCTAGCTCAAACACAGACAAGCATACAAATCATAGCCGTATTGAACTTCTTTTGTAAATCTTTATATCCCCTGTCTACTGCTATGGGGATGCTACCCATAATCATGCAAAAAGATAGCACGACTGATCCGCAACGGATTCCGGACAAAATAAAGCGACGCCGTCTTCTTCAAGGTGTTGGGGCAGTCGGTATCGCCTCGTTTGCCGGTTGTACCAGTGGCTCAAACGACAACTCGTCTGGCGGCGGTGGCGGCAGTGGTGGCGGTGGTGGCGGTGGTGGCGATGGCAACGACAGTGGTGACGGGTCGCAGTCCAGTGCGAACAAGAACAGCAAACTCACACTCGCGTTAGTGAAAAGCCCGCTGGAATTCGATCCCATCGTTCTCAACGACGTTCCCTCGGCAGAGGTAGCTGACCGCATTTTCGAGGGATTGTACACATACGACTCCGGAATCACCCAAGTTCCACAGTTAGCGGCTGATAAACCGGAAATCAAAGACAACGGAAAGACGTACGTTGTGAAACTGAAACAGGGTGCAAAGTTCCAGAACGGCGACCCCGTCACGGCCGAAGACGTGAAATATTCGTTCGAGGCACCTGTCAAGGAGAAGACGGAGAACGCGTCGGAACTCAACATGATCGATTCGGTGGATGTCGTCGATGACCAGACGGCGCAGTTCAACTTGAAGTTCCCGTACGGACCGTTCATGAACACCCTGACGGCTTCTATCGTTCCCAAGAAGGTCAGGGAAAATGACAAAAAGAAGTTCAACAAGAAAATGCCCGTCGGCTCCGGACCGTTCAAGTTCGATAGCTGGAAACAGGGCAAATCCGTCAAAATCTCCCGGTGGGACGACTACTGGGGTGACATCACCCCCAACCTCGCAAAGGTTCACTACACACCAATCGAGGAACCGACGACTCGTCTGACGAGCCTCCAGACGGGCGAAAGCGACGTTATCGAGGAAATCCCACCGAAGCTCTGGCAGCAGGTCAAAGGCATGAGTGGTGCGAGCATCGAGTCCACTGTCGGGCTGGGCTACTTCTACCTCGCCTTCAACTGCAAGAAGGGTCCGACGGCGAATCCCAAAGTCAGGGAAGCTATCGACTACTGTTTCGATATGGACCAAGCCATTTCGAACTTCGTCGAACCGACTGGTGTGCGCCAGTACAGCCCCCTCCCGGAATCGATTTCGAAGAAGTGGGAATTCCCGCTGGATAAATGGAAGAAGATCGCCCACGGCAAGGATATCGACAAGGCAAAACAGTTGTTTGACGACGCGGACGAAGTGCCCAACGACTGGAAAGCCAAAATCATCGTGCCGCCGGACGACAAACGTGAACAGCTCGGAATCACGGTCGCAAACGGGATGAAACAGGCCGGATACGACGCCAGCGTCCAGCGTCTCGAGTGGGGTACGTTCCTCGATAAGTACGTCACAGGCGACCCGAACGACTGCAACATGTACACGCTTGGCTGGTCCGGTGGGCCGGACCCCGACGACTTCCTCTATTACTTCTTCACGGAGGATTCACACGGCTCGACCGACGGAACGTACTACAACAAGGTCAGCGACAAGATCGTCAAAGCGCGGAAATCCGCGGACCACAATGAACGCAAAAAGCTGTACAGCGACGCTATCACGATGTTGCTCGAAGACAGAGCACATCTCCCGGCGTACAACCTCAAAAACAGCTTCGGGATGAAAGGCAACGTGCACGGATTCAAAGCACACCCGGTGTTGAGCTTCGTCCTTGCGACGCAGTACACCAACGTGTCCGTCGACTCGAACTGACGTAACACCCCCTTTCGATACGATTCAACGATAACAATACATGGGAATCCTCCGTTACACAATTCGACGCTTACTACAGGCCATTCCGGTGTTGCTCGGCATCGTGACTATCACGTTCATTCTGACGAATGCGATTCCGGGCGACCCGGTCAAAATCATGCTCGGCCCGTCACCGAGCGCACAGATGGTCCATGAAATACGCGCCCAGTATGGACTGAACAAACCGCTACCGGTTCGGTACGTCCATTATCTTTCCTTGGTTGTACAGGGAAACCTCGGGGAAAGCATCTACTATCGCGTCCCCGTAACGACGAAAATCATGCAGCGGCTCCCGGTGACGCTCCTGCTCATGGTGTCAACGTTTACGTTCTCGCTCGTCACGGCGATTCCGCTCGGCATCATCTCCGCCAACCGACGTAACAAACCGACCGACCACATCTCGCGTATCGTCGCGCTCATCGGCGTCAGCACGCCCGATTTCTGGATCGGTCTGATGCTCATCATCGTCTTCGCCTACTACCTGAAATGGCTGCCAGCGACAGGACTCGTGCTCCCGTGGACGGACCCGAACGCGGTTGAAGGAGCGTCCTCGCGACTCGACGTGCTCTGGCAGACGATTACCCATCTGGCAATGCCGACGCTAGCGCTCGGAACGCTCCAGATGGCCGCAGTCATGCGTATCGAGCGCTCCTCGATGCTCGAAGTGCTCCAGCAGGAGTACGTGAAGTTGGCGCGGGCCTACGGCGTCGCGGAAAGCAAAATCGTGCGAAAACACGCGTTCCGGAACGCCCAACTGCCGGTCATCACGGTCGTCGGACTGCAACTCACCTCCGCACTCGGCGGTGCAGTGCTGACCGAGACGGTGTTCAACATCAACGGAATGGGGCGACTCATCATCACGGCGATCAACAATCAGGATTATCCGTTGATTATGGGGACGACGATTTTCTTCGGCCTGACATTCGTCGTCGGGGTCGTCCTCACCGACCTTTCCTACGCGTACATCGACCCACGGGTGAGTTACGACGAGGTGGACTAACATGGCAACTGGAGAAACAAACACGGAAAACATCCGCACAGCACGACAAGCCGACGAACAGGAGAGCGAAGCGAAAGTCGAAGCCCGCGTTGGGTGGCGATACACGCTTGAACAGATTCGACGGGACACCACCGCGAGAATTGGGTTCTATATCATCGGGTTCATCTTGATGGTCGCGATATTCGCGTGGGTGGACGCGAAGTTGTTCAACTACGCCATCGTGAGTAGCGTCTGGCACAACCCGTTGAACGACCCGACGAGCGCCAAGATTCTGCGCCCACCAGTGGGAACGAGCAACGTCTTCGGCAAAGGATTGTCACAGTACCCGCTCGGGACGGACCACCGTGGCCGGGACATTCTCGTTCGACTCATTTACGGGTCCAGAATCGCGATGCAGGTCGGCATCGTCTCGACCGGGTTCGGGCTGATTTGCGGCACGCTCCTCGGTGCAGTCGCGGGTTACCACGGCGGGTGGACCGACGACGTGCTGATGCGCCTCGCGGAAACGCTGTATGCGATTCCGTTCCTCGTGCTGGTTATCGCGTTCATGGCCGCGTTCGGTCGCGATTTGACGTTTGCCATGATTGGCGTCGGCATCACCACGATTCCGGTTTTCGCGCGCCTGATTCGCTCGCGAGTGGTGAGTGTACGGGAGGAAGAGTACATCGAGGCGGCCAAAGCGGCGGGGGTGCGCGACCGCAACATCATCCTGCGCCACGTGATTCCCAACAGTTTCGCGCCCGTTCTCGTGCAGGCAACCCTGCAAGTCGGTATTAGCATCCTCATCGTCGCTGGTCTCTCCTTCCTCGGCTTCGGCGCACAGCCCCCGACGCCATCGTGGGGCCAGATGCTCAGCCAATCGAAGGGCTACATGCTGCCCGACCCGTGGTTCAGCCTCTGGCCGGGGATGGCCATCCTCGTCACCGTGATGGGGTTCAATCTGCTCGGCGATGGACTGCGAGACGCGCTCGACCCCAGAATCAACAACTGATCTCAATATATGACAAAAACACTGCTTCAAGTCGATAATCTGAAAACACAATTCTTCACGGAGGAGGGCGTCGTCCGTGCGGTGGACGGCATCTCTTTCGACGTACAGGAAGGAGAAATCGTCGGTCTCGTGGGTGAATCCGGGGCCGGCAAAAGCGTCGCCGCCCAGAGCATCATGCGCCTCATCGACTCGCCGGGCGAAATCGTCGGTGGCGAGGTTCGTTTCCGTGACGAACTGTTGTTCGGTCTCGAAGAAGGGCCGGACGGTGAGCTTCGGGAACGCGACGAGATGCTCTCGAACGAGGCAATGCGCCGCCGGATTCGCGGCACGGAAATCGCTATCATCTTCCAAGACCCGATGGAGAGCCTGAATCCCGTCTTTACGGTCGGGAGCCAACTGCGAGAGTTCATCGAAATCAACCGCGACCTTTCGAAGTCCGAAGCGAAAGAAGAGGCGATTCACATGCTGCGGGAAGTCGGGATTCCCGAACCCGTCGAACGCTACGACAACTACCCCCACCAGTTTTCGGGCGGAATGCGCCAGCGGGTGTTGATTGCGATGGCACTCGCGTGCGAACCGAGCCTCATCATCGCAGATGAGCCGACGACGGCACTGGACGTGACCGTCGAAGGCCAGATTCTCTCACTGGTGAATGACTTGCAGGACAAATACGACACGAGTTTCATCTGGGTGACCCACGACATGGGTGTCGTCGCGGAACTGTGCGACCGGGTGAACGTGATGTACCTCGGCGAAATCGTCGAACAAGCGACTGTTGACGACCTGTTCTACGACACCAAACATCCCTACACCCGGGCCTTGCTCGATTCCATGCCGCGTCCCGACCAGACCATCGAAGAACTAACGCCGATTAAAGGTGTGATGCCGGAAGCCATTGACCCGCCGCGTGGCTGTCGGTTCCACACGCGCTGTCCCGACGCCCGCGAAATCTGCACCCAAGTCCATCCATACGCGCGTGAACTGTCCGAGGACGGTGCGTTCTCACACAAAGCGGCCTGCGTGAAACACGACGAATTCGATGTGGGCTTCGAGTTCAGCGACCCCATCGAGATTCGAACGGCGGATGGAATCAGCGGCGACATCGTCACACAGGGGGACGATTGAGATGAGCGACTCGGTAACGACGAGCCACAATGCGGAAGGCAAGACAGCCAACAGTGAGGCCATCCTCGAAGTGAACGGTCTTACCAAGCACTTCTCCGCCGGTGGCGGCTTCCTCTCCGGATTGTTCGGTGAGAAAAAGAGCGTCCGGGCCGTCGAGGATGTTTCCTTTTCGATTCGGAAGGGGGAGACACTCGGACTGGTCGGCGAGTCGGGCTGTGGCAAGAGCACACTCGCACGGACCATCCTCCGCCTCATCGAACCCACCGGGGGGACGGTGTACTTCAAGGGTGAAGAGCTGACGGGGTTGGATGGCGAGGAACTGCGTTCCCAACGGAGGGACATGCAGATGATATTTCAGGACCCCCAATCCTCGCTCGACCCGCGGATGAAAATCGGTCCCATCGTGGAGGAGCCGATGAAAGCGCACGGGTTGTACGACGCTGACGGGCGCGAGGAGCGAGCGCGCGAACTGCTCGAAAAGGTCGGTTTGGACCCACAACACTACAACCGTCACCCGCACGCGTTTTCGGGCGGACAGCGCCAGCGGGTGAACTTGGCGCGGGCGCTGAGCGTCAATCCGGATTTCATCGTCTGTGACGAACCCGTGACGGCGCTCGACGTCTCGATTCAGGCCCAAGTGCTCAACACGATGCGCTCGTTGCAGGACGAGTTCGGGTTGACGTACCTGTTCATCGCCCACGACCTCTCCGTGATTCGCCACATCTCCGACCGCGTGGCGGTGATGTACCTCGGGCAGTTGGTCGAACTCGCGAATAAAGAAGAGCTGTTCGAGAATCCGCAGCACCCCTACACGCAAGCGCTCCTCGAATCCATCCCCGTTCCGGACCCGCGACTGGAGGGGACTCGTGGCGTGCTGGAGGGTGACGTGCCGTCGCCTATCGACCCGCCGAGTGGCTGTCGATTCCGAACGCGCTGTCCGAAACTCATCGCGCCGAAGGAGTACGACTTTTCGCGCCAAGAGTGGGAGAACACACTCCATTTCCTCCGCGAAGTCCAGCGGCGGTCCTTCGAGACGACGCGGGAGTCCACCATCGAATCGCGTTTCTTCGCCGACGCGAAACCGAGCGATGAGGCGGGGCGTCTCGTTGACGAAGCCATGGGTCGTATCTCGAACGACGACTGGGATGGCGCGACGCAACTGTTGAACGAGTCGTTCGCCGAGAAGAGCATCTGTGCGAAGCAGGTTCCTGAGTATGAGGTGCCGACGGAACATGGAACGTCGCCACACGACGCCGCCTGCCATTGGCACCACGAGGACGTTATCGACGGTCGCCAAATCGAGCGGTAAGGAACCGAAAAGAGGGCAATTCTTTACGGCGCGCACCCCTCGATGAACCATGCAACTGTCCGAATACACGCACACGCCCGGTGCTCATTGCGGGTCGGCGTCGCTTCGAAATCTGGCGAAGTACTACGATTGGGGACTGGACGAGTCGCTCTGTTTTGGATTCGGGGCGGGACTCGGCTTCGGCTACTACGAAGGTGGTCCGGCGAGTCACATTATCATGGGACGCAACGGGCAGTTGGAGACCGGCTTTTTCGAGACGTTCGGAATCGAGTATCGGGAAGCGAGCGGACAAGACTGGGAAACGGCGTGGAACGACGTGCAGGACGCTATCGCTGACGATATGCCGGTCATGCTGTTCGTGGACCTCTTCTATCTCGACTACTTCGGCACGGACACCCACTTCGGCCCCCATATCCTCCTCTGTGTCGGTGTCGAGGGTGACGAAGTCCTCCTCTCGGACAGCGAATTCGATTCCATCCAGCGACTGCCTGTTTCCCACCTTCGGGAGGCGTGGAACTCCGACTACGGATTCGGCCCGCTTGACAACCATTGGCTCGTCGTCACCGACCCGACGGTCGAAATCGACCGAGCCACAGCGGCCCGGAACGCGATTCGACGGACGACGGATATCATGCTCTCGCCGGAAGGCGGAGAGTGGGACTCACAAGGAGTGGATGGCATTCGGAAGTTCGCGGATGATCTCCCGGCGTGGACGGAACTGGCGGATTCGAGTTGGTGTGCGCGCTTTGCCTACCAGAACATCGAGCGGCGCGGCACGGGCGGCGGCGCGTTCCGTCGGTTGTACGCCGACTTCCTCGATACGGTCGCGCCGGACCTCGGACTCGACGCGTCGATCCCCGAGGACTGCCACGGTATCGCCGACGACTGGACGGCGCTGAGCGACACGCTCAAGGACGCGAGCGAAACGGAAGGGAAACAGCAGGGCCAACTGTTCGAAGACGCCGCCGAGCAAGCGTCGGCAATCGCCGACCGCGAAGAAGCGTTGTTCACGCGACTTCAGGACGAACTGTAGTTTCCCAAATCGCCCGCCGAGAAACATGTTCGCATCAATCTACAGGTAATGACCCCCCGTCCGTTTAGTCGATGACGCGAAGGTCATGCGGCAAAGCCGACTGTGGAATGGACTACAAACGATTGAACCGGGAAGCACGACACAGTTCGCCGGCAGATTGTGTCCAATCGGGGCGCAACGGCCCGCCGCGATTCGTCGTCTTCACACTCGGCGTCGCCCTCGGCGTGTTCGTCTCCCGTCGGCTCGAACTCGATTCCGGTGGTGACTGAATGCTCGAAACCGATGGTGAGGGAGTCGGCGGACGTGGATCCGCACTTTTACGAGGTATCCAATCGGGAGCACGCTGCCCTCTCCGACGAGGGAAACCGACTGCTCGCGTTCGCTGCCGACGACGCCACAACGCGGGATGTAGAGGTGAAACACCTCGACTGACTACGCCGGAAAGATAGACTCCGGAAGGTACGCCGAAACGACCCAGTTCGGGGCGTCCACGACCTCATTGATTTTCAAGTCCACGATTGCCGAACAGAGCAGATAGGCGTCGAGACGGCTCAATCCACATGTTTCGTGGAGATGGTCTATCATGTGTCGAATCGCCTTCTTGCTGGCATCCATCAAGTCGTCGCTGATACCTGTCGTCGCGTACGCCCGTTCACCACGGGTCGCGGCGAACGGGCCGTCCGTCTCGAACTGTGGTTGTTCGATATTCATGTCGGAGACGACACGGAGCCGCGCCGTCACCGACATCGGCGCTTCGATTCCCGTGACGCAGACTTCGCCGTCGCCCTGTGCACCGTGGCAGTCGCCGATGCTGAACAGTGCATCATCGACTTCGATGGGGAGGTACAGCGTCGAACCCGCAGTTAGGTGCTTCACGTCGAGGTTACCGCCGACTCGGCGCGGTGGGACCGTGCTGTGTTCCCCATCATCAGCGGGTGCGACACCGAGATTCCCCGGAAACGGCGCAAGTGGGACCTCGATTCCGTCCACGAAGTGGCCGACGTTCCCTTCCAGTTCCCAAACGTGCAAGCCTGGTTCCGCGAAGTCCTCGGGGAGCAACCCGGTTTCCTTGTCGCCGCCGTACGAATACGTAAAGCCGATTCCTTCGTGTTCGAACGACAGCAGTTCGACGGCGAGCACGTCCCCCGGTTTCGCACCCGCCACGGCGATTGGACCAGTGAGCGGATGGCCCGAGATGGTTCCCACGAGAGCCGTCACGTCCTCGACGGTTGAATCCGAATCGAGTCGCCCATTCGTGGCGTCACGGCACTCGAATCTGACCACGTCGCCCGATTCGACCGTTTGAATCGGTTCGTGGTTGCAGCTCCAGTTTGTGTGGATGTGGTCGTCCCGCGCGGCAATCCGGTGGTCGGGTGTCGGAGTCGATGGCATTTGCGTTGGGAGTGATTGTGCCAAACGGGGTATAAAATTCGTTTTCGCGGCAGTCCACGACGGCGGGATGGACTATCGCACCGTGTACCCACCGTCGAGAACGACCGTCTCTCCGGTCATGTACGCGGAGGCGTCGCTTGCGAGATACACCGCCGTTGGTCCGAGTGCGTCCGGCGACGCGATTTCATCGTGTAGCATCTCACCCGTCCAGATATCGACGGCGTTTTCGGCGACTGCTGCTCCTTGGTCGGCGTTGTCGGTGGCGATGTAGCCCGGGGCAATGTTGTTCACGCGGATGCCGTGTTCGGCCCACTCCGAGGCGAGTTGGTTCTTGAACCCTTCCAACCCGGCCTTCGAGGTGTTGTAGGCAACCTGTCGCTGTGGGTAATTGGCGATGAACGCCGACATTGACGAGACGTTGAGGATGACGCCCCCGCCGTTCCCAATCATCTCTCGACCGGCCGCACGCGAGCAGAGGAACGTTCCTGTGAGGTTCACATCGATGACATCATGCCACTCGTCCAGCGTCATGTCCTCCATCGCCTCGTGCACGACGATTCCGGCGTTGTTTACGAGGATGTCCACACCACCGAACCGCTCGACTGTGGCGTCGACCATCGCCGCTACTGCATCCTCGTCGCTCACGTCACACTTAACGGCGAGCGTGTCGGTCCCTGTCGCGTCGGCGAGTTCGGTTGCTGCAGTCTCTCCCGCTTCCCCGTTCCGATTTCCGATGACGACGTTCGCGCCCGCCTCCGCGAGTGCTGTTGCGATGGCCCGTCCGATGCCACGGTTGCCGCCGGTTACGATAGCCGTCTTCCCGTCGAGTGAGAACGCGTCGAGTACTGACATACCTTTTCCATCGAATCGGAGGCACAAAATAATATGGCCTGGTCGGGGCGGGGAAAGTGGTGGTTCCGGAGGTCAGTCGTCGCTCATCGACGGTGGCGGACTGACCGTTCCTTTCGGCGTGACGCCCCAATCGGTGTTCTTCTCCGTACCCATGTGGAGTCGGAGTGTTCCACCGTCTTCGAGGTCGGAGTGGTCGAACCAGCTCTCACGGTGGACGTCTCCGTTCAGGTGAGCGTTCTGGATGTAGCGGTACTGGTCGGTGTCGTACTCCGGTCCCGTCGTGTCGATGACGAACTGGCCACCGCCGTAGTGGTAGTCGGGCAGGTTGATGGTCACGGTTTCGAACGCAGGCATACCGATGACGTAACTGCCGCTCGCGGGCGTAACGGCGTAGAAGCCCATCGCGCTCATGACGTACCACGCGGACATCTGGCCGACGTCCTCGTTGCCCGGTATGCCACCCGGTCCAGTCGTGTACAGCGAGTTCATGACGTCCTGGACGACCCCTTGAGTCTTCCACGGTTGCTCTGCGAAGGGGTAGAGGTACGGGACGTGATGCGACGGCTCGTTCCCCTGCCAGTAGTGGCTGAACGGGTCGTTCCAGCTTGGGTAGACGAACTCCTCGAAGAGGTGGTCGAGACGGTCTATGAACGTCCCTTTGCCCATCAGATTCACCAGCCCGCCAACGTCTTGGAGGGTGTGCCACGTGTACGACCACGAGTTCCCTTCGGTGAACCCCGTCCAGTTGGTCGGCTTCCAGTCGGAGTCGTCAGGTGAATACCATGACCCGTCGGCCATCCGCGGGCGCATGAACTTCGTGTCGGGGTCGAAGACGTTCTCGTAGAAGCCAGCACGCTTCATGAACATCTCATAGTCGTCGTCTTTTCCGAGCATGTCCGCGACCTGTGCGATGGCGAAGTCGTTATAACTCCCTTCGAGCGTGGTAGAGACGGAACCGCCCGCGTTTTCTTTGTCGTCGACGGGGAGGTAACCGTACTTCGTGTACTTGTCGAGGCCGAGACGGCCGACGTAGTACGTATCATCGCCCGGCATCTGCGTCGAGTTCTTGTGCATCGCCTCGTACGCCAAGTCTGTGTCGTAGCCCTCGGTGAGTCCTTTCACCATCGACTCCGAGATGACGGAGGTGGCGTGGTCGGCGATCATGACATTCGTGTACCGGTTGGCGAACTCCCATTTCGGGAGCCAACCACCATGCTCGTGCATGTCGAGCAGGGATTTGATGGCGTCTTCCTGCACCTTTGGCTCCACGATGTTCAGGAGCGGATGTTCAGCGCGGAAGGTATCCCACAGCGAGTACATTTGGTAGTGGTGATAGCCGTCAGCAGCGTACACTTCGTCGTCCATGCCGAGGTACTCACCGTTGGCGTCCTCGAAGATGGTCGGCCCGAGCATCGAGTGGTACAGTGCTGTGTAGAATTTGACCTTGTTGTCGCCGTCGCCTTCGACTTCGATACGCCCCAGTCTGTCGTTCCACACCTTCGTCGCGTCCTCGCGGACGCCGTCGAAGTCCCAGTCGGACACCTCTGTTTCGAGGTTGTCCATCGCGTTCTCCTGACTGACGTAGGAGATGCCGACTTTCACGACGACTTGCTTTGCGGAGTCGTACCGAACGAACGCCCCGACGTCGGTTCCGTTCGCCGACATCGACCCGTCGCTGGTATCGACACCCGACCACGTGCCGTACTCGTCGAACGGTTTCGAGAACTTCGCCGCGAAGTGAATCGAGAACGATTCGGCACCGGAACAGAACGGATCAGGGACGGTTTGGGTCCCGACGATGGTTTGGGTGTCTTGTAGCGTGACGTTTGCACTCTCCGTTCCGGAGTCTCCGAGGTTGTAGCCGGCATCGAAGAGGAATCCAGTGTTCTCGCTGTCGTCGAAGGTATATCGGTGGACACCGACGCGGTCGGTCGCGGTCAGTTCGGCTTTCGTCTCGTACTCTTCGAGCCGGACCGAGTAGTAGCCCGGACTGGCCGATTCGGTTTCGTGTGAGAACGTCGAGCTGAGTTGTGGAAGGGGCAATCCAACGCCGTCGCCCGCTCCGTCGAACGAAAACGCGGTTCCGGACTCCCCGTCCGTCGCTGTGGGGTCGCCGTGGACGATTCCGGTGTAGCCGTTCCCCGAACTGTCAGTCACGTCTTCGCCGTCATTCGGGGAGCTGAGACCGTCGAACGAGTAGGCGAACAGTTTATCGTGGTCGATGGATTCGCCGTCGGAGAGCGCCTGAATCTCGCAGTCGTCCAACGCCCGGGAGTAGACCGCGACTTGGTCCATGTCGCCGGTGAACCACTCACCGCCGTTATCGACGGCACCGCCGACGCTCCACGGGAGTTCGCTGGTCGAGAGGCTGCGGACGGTCGCATCGTCTCCATCTTCGGCGGAGGCTACTTCCTCGCCATCGACGTACGCGGCGACCCGGTTGCCGCTCTCGTAGGTGACGGCGTAGTGGTGCCATTCGCCATCAGCGTACGGTTCGAAGTCGAACGATGCGGTCTGATAGCCCATCCCCTCGGAGAACCAAACGACGTTGGCGTTGTGTGGTCCCCACACTTGCAGCGGGGTGATGTTCTGGTCGTGACGGAGGACCGATGTCATTCCACCGGGCGCTTTGTCCGTCCGGAACCAGAACGACGCGGACATCTCGTCCGTCACGTTGAGCCTGCGTTGTGCCTGTTTGACTGCCGTCACGTCTTTCGTCGTCGGACTGAGGAGGAAGTTGCCGAGGCCGAAACAACCGGTTCCGGAAACGTGCGTGTGGCTGAAGCCGAGAATCTCGTCGTCTCCGTAGTGATATCCCGCGATGTTGCTGGTTCCGGTGTCGGGACTCAACTGTACCATCCCGTGCGGGCGTGTCGCCCCCGGGTAGTTGTTCGGGTACGGCATCGCGCCGGAACTTTCGCCAGCAGCGGCCGCGCGGGCAGTGCCGATGAACGTATCGGCGTACTCTACTGGTTCGCTGGCTTTCTCTGGGTCCACGCTCATGGGGCCGAGGGTGTCGGCAGCGTCGGTGCCTTGGATACCCGTGAACGCGCCGAGGCCGAGTGCGGCCGTCCCCTTGAGAACGGAACGGCGGCGTACCGTGGGAATCCGTTCGCTACTTGTGTCTGTGTCGGTCGGATCTGTGTCTGACATCTGTTAGTGTACTCTGTTGCTGGCACTGTCGATGGAGGGAATCGACCATCGTTACCAGTTGCCATGACTCTATTCATAGCCCCGAACCAAATATATTCCGACAAAAATTATGAAAATTTATTATAGACGAAATTTGGACTTTATGAGACTATTTAAAACTCGAATGTGTTCGAACTAGTATCTCTCCGAAAGTTGTCATCTTCCGAATTTGGCTTCCAGCACGATGGTGCGCGCAATATATTCCATATCTATTCAAAATTAATCCCAAACTATTATTTCTGAAATAATTCTGATTATTTAATTTCTCTATTTTTCTTTTGGTATTATACCTCGAACGGCCGTTCGGAATCTGTAACGATTTTCCGGCCGTCATTTTCCACTATCGACTCAAATCTGCATAGTTTCAAGCGTACAAAGGGAATATATTCATAATAGGGGGTAATACTCGTATATATCGTGACAAACGGAACTCCGTGTGATTACACATCGTGAAGCGATGATCACGTGTTTTTCGTGGCGTTTCTCGCGCTCATCCCGGCCAAAATTCCTCTCGGCGTGATATTGACCGATTCACAAAACGTAAATAGTCATCCTCGGTAGCTATTCGTCATGGTGGGTGATTCCCCCCCGAGTCGTCCGCTGAAAACCGTCGAGACAGCCGTCGATATCGTTGACGCGATTCAACGACTGAACGGCGCGGATGTCGGGGAACTCGCTCGGGAGTTCGACCTCGCACAGAGCACGATTCATGGCTACGTGAAAACCCTCGAAAACCGCGGCTATCTCACCTTCGAGGACGGGCAGTACCACGTCGGACTGGAATTTTTGAACAAGGGTGGTCACGCTCGCAAACGAAAGCGAGAATACGACTTCATCATCCGAAAGCTAGACGATTTGGCCGAACAGACCGGTGAGCGCGTGCAGTTCATCGTCGAGGAAAACGGCCGCGGCTACTACATTCACACGTCCATCGGCGAGAACGCGGTTCACGTCGATGCGCACATCGGAAAGAAGATTCATCTCCACGCGAGTTCGGCGGGCAAGGCAATCCTCGCAAGCCTCCCCGAGGAACGCGTTCGTGGAATCCTCGACCGCTGGGGGATGCCCGCGTACACGCAACAGACGGTGACGACTCACGAGGAACTGTTCGAGGAACTCCAAGCCATCCGGAACGTTGGCTACGCGACGAGCGAACAGGAGTCCATCGACGGCCTTCGAGCGGTCGGCGCACCGATCCAGATCGACGGGGACGAACCCATCGGTGCCATCAGCTTTTCCGGCCCCGCACACCGCCTGACGGGTGAGTGGTTCGAGGACGAGATTCCCAACCTCGTTCTGGGTGTTGCAAACGAAATCGAACTGGATCTCAAATATCAATAACCGGCACGGACCGTCGTTTACGATATTCGAACGCCGGTCTCGCTGATGAGTTGCGGGTGGAACGCAATCATTAAATATTAGTTCGGGATTGCCGTGCCTGTTGATGACTGGTAACAAACACCGCATCTCACGGCGAACATTTTTGGCAGGAGCAGCAACGAGTAGCGCGTTCCTTGCAGGTTGTACAGGTGGCAATGGTGGCTCGTACCCGAACAAGGACATGGAGTACATCGTCCCGTTCAGTCAGGGTGGCGGGACGGACACCTATGCGCGTAAAATCGTTCCCGAAATCGGGAAGGAACTCGATGTCGGTATCGCCATCCAGAACATTTCCGGCGCGGCGTCACTGAAAGGCACCGGGGAACTGCTGAAATCGAAATCCGACGGCTACACGTTCGGTGGTTTCAACCCCCCATCGACGCCGATTTCCTACCTCGTTCACAAACCGAGTTGGGACATCACGAAGCTCGTTCCGGTGGCAACGTACGCCCGTACGCCGTACGCCGTCTTCGCCCGTCCGGAACTCAAAATCGAGGGGATGAAAGATTTGGCGAAGCGGTACCAGAACGGTGATCTCTCGAAGTTCGCCGGTCTCGCTCGCGGTGGTATCGTCAACGTCGCGGCGAACGTCATGAAATCGGAGTACGACCTGAAATACGAGCGGTACATCGGCTATGACGGTGGTGGCCCGGCGATCAAAGCCGCTATCTCGGGCGAGGTCCCGGTCGTGGCGACGACGGACACGGCGGCGATGAGCGCCGTCGATTCCGGCAAGCTGGAACCCGTCGCTATCCTTTCGAGCGAGGGCAGCAGCGTGTTTCCGGACGCGTCGTCTCCCTCGGACGAGGGTCTGCCGAGCATCGACTACATCGGCCAGCTGACCCGTTGTATGTTCCTCCCGAAGGGAACTGACACGAAAAAGCGCAAGACAGTCGAGGATGCCGTAAAATCGGCGTTGAATCACGATTCGGTCCAGAAGTGGTCGAAGAAGACCGGCAACATCGTGGAGTTCGGTGGCCACGAGAAGGCGAAAAAGGCCCTCAATGGCTCCATCGAAACGATTCCGAAGAAGGTAGACCTCCAGAAAATTGCGAGCGAATAACTAACACAGCATCTCGATATGGATTTGGAATACTTGGAGACACACGACTACGACGTCGCCGTGGTGGGGAGTGGAACGGCCGGACTCGTCGCTGGGCTTCGCGCCGCGCAACTCGACCGTTCGGTTGCGGTTTTGGAGAAAGCCCCGCAGCAACGGCAAGGTGGCCACACCCGATTCAGCGAGTCCTTCCGCGTGCCGTCGGTTGGCACCGACCTCGAACAGTACGGCTACGAGTTCGCCGTCGATGACTACACGGAAGAGGATTTCTACGGCGACATCATGCACCAGACGAGCGGCAAAGCCGACGAGGCGTTGACCACGACCCTCGTGGAGAACGCCGGAGAGACCGTCGAATGGCTGACCGCGGCGGGCGTTGATTGGCGAATGGAACCGCTTGCGGTGGGGTACACTGCTGCTCGAACGTGGTTCGACGGCGAGGAGTACGTCGAAACGCTCACCGCCGCCGCCAAGGAGGCCGGTGCGGACTTTTGGTTCGAGACGGAGGCAGCTACGCTCCACCACGCACCCACTGGCGAAATCGACGGAATCGGCGCACGAACGCCCGACGGGCAGGTCAAGTTCGACGTGAATGCCGTCATCCTCGCGGCGGGTGACTACGGGTCGAGCGCCGAGAAACGCGTCCGCTACTACGGTCCCGGTTACGACGAGATGAACGTCCGCGGCAGTCGATACAACACCGGGGAAGCGTTAGTGATGGCCGAATCGGCGGGTGCGAACCTCGTCGGGCAGTGGGGCGGCGCACACATGGCACTCATCGACGCGGCGTCGCCGGACGTGGAAGGCGGCGCAAACCGCGTCGATGGCTACCAGTACGGCGTCATCCTCAACGACCACGGCGAGCGGTTCGTGGACGAAGGTGAGGATGCCAGAGCACACACCTACGCGAAGTTCGGTCGAAAAATCTTCGAACAACCGAACCACGTCGGTTACATCGTCCTCGATTCGAGAACACACGATATGGTGCGGGCAACCGGCCCGTCCGACCCCGTTCAGGCCGACGATTTCGAGGCACTCCTCGCAAAAATCGGCTGTGGCGACCCCGAAGGGGGAGCCGAGACAATTCGGGAATTCAACGATGCATGTGACCCCGACCCGGAGAATTTCGCCCCGGAAACGCTGGACGGCAACAGCACGGACGGCTTGCGTCTCGAAAAATCGAACTGGGCGATTCCGATCGACGAGCCGCCATATTACGCCTACGCCGTGACCGGCGGCATCACGTTCAGTTTCGGCGGCGTAAAAACCGATACCGATGCGTCCGTCCTCGACACCCGTGACAGCGCGATTCCGGGGCTGTTCGCCGCCGGAAACAGTACCGGAGGGTTGTTCTACGACAACTATCCGGGTGGGACTGCACAGACGAACGCGGCAGTGTACGGCAAGGTCGCAGCCGAATCGGCGGACAGGTATATCCATGAGTAACGAAGAAAACAGCATCCTCGACCGCACTGTCGCGACGCCAGCCGCGGAGTTCCTTCGGGAGATAGACGGCGGACCAGTGTTCTTCTGGTTCCTCATCGTCGTCGCTGGATACATGTTCGTGACTGCCGGGAGCTTCTCGCCGGCCGCACAACTCTTTCCACGACTGACGGCAGGGACCGTGATTTTCGCAGGCGCGTTGCGATTGGCGGTGACACAGCTGGACATCGGCGTGGAGCGCAGCGAGAAAGTCGTGTTGAGCGGCGGCAAAACCGAGACTGACGAGGAAAACGTCGAAACGACGCTCGAATCCATGCTCGTCCTCGGTGTCCTCATCGTCGGCTACGTCATCGGCGGCTTCTTGGTCGGGTTGTTCTGGGTGACGCCACCGTTCGTCCTCCTGTACCTGCTGTACAAACGACAACCGCTCTGGCGCACGGTTCTGCTCACGGTTGCCATGACCGCCGTCGCGTACGGTTTCATGACCATCATGAACCTCGACCTGATGACGGGGGGATTCTGATGACCGATATCGGCATCCTCGTGCACGCGGCGAAAGTCGTGCTCTCGTGGCCGAACATCGGACTCGTCCTGCTCGGCGTTCTCATCGGAATCATCGGCGGTGCACTGCCGGGCGTCGGCGGGGCGCTCACCGTTGCGATTACCATGCCGTTCACGCTGGAGATGCAGAGTACGACCGCCATCATCTTCCTCATGGGAATTTACAACGGCGTGATGTACGGAGGAAGCATCTCCTCGATCCTGTTCAACGTCCCCGGCGACTCGTCAGCGGCCGCGACGACGCTCGAAGGCTATCCGATGACGAAGCAGGGGCGTGCCATCGACGCACTGACGATTTCAGCGCTCTCGTCCGGACTGGGTGACCTCTTCGGTTCCATCGTGATCATCCTCTTGATGCCGGTGATGGTGTCGCTGGTGTTGCTGTTCGGTACGCCGGAGTACTTCCTCATCGCCATCTTCGGCCTGTCGCTCATCATCGTCGTCTCCGACGGCTCCTTCTTGAAGGACGTGATGGCGGGCGGGTTCGGCGCGCTCATCGCTACCGTCGGCGTCGCGCCGATGTCGATTTCCGAACGGTACACCTTCGGAATGCTCGGACTGTACGACGGCGTCAACTTCGTCGCCGCGCTCATCGGCATCTTCGCCATCTCAGAGATGCTGCGACTGAGCCTTCGTGACGGGAGTATCTCCCGCGACGGCGACGTGGACGTGAGTGGCAGCGTGATGTCCGGCGTACGGCAGGTGCTCTCGAAACCGGTGACACTGCTCAAATCGTCCAGCATCGGCCTGTTGGTGGGGGCGATTCCCGGCTCCGGCGGGTCGGTCTCGACGTTCATCGCCTACGGCGAAGCAAAACGGTCGAGCAAGAACCCCGAAAAGTTCGGTACCGGTGCCGAGGAGGGAGTTATCGCCACGGAATCCGCGAACAACGCGACCGTCAGCGGCGCGTTGATACCAACGCTCACGTTCGGGATTCCGGGCAGTACGACGACTGCGGTGCTCATCGGTGCGCTCATGCTTCACGGGGTGCGCCCCGGACCGGCGCTGTTCGACCAGCAGATCGGACTCACGTACTCGATCTTTGCAACGCTCGTCATCTGTAGCGTCGTGGTCATCGGTTTCGGACTGCTCGTCGTCAGATGGGCAGGTTACATCACGACGGTCAACACGGACCTGATAATCCCGATTATCATCTGTCTCTCGGTGCTGGGAGCGTTCTCGCTTCACTCGAACTACATCGACGTGTTCGTCGTCCTCGTGATGGGCTTCGTCGGGTATCTCATGGATTCGTACGACTACTCGCTCGTAGCGTTTCTACTGGGACTCATTCTCGGTCCGATTGCCGAGGAGAACCTGTACCGGTCGCTCCAACTGAGCGGTGGGAGCTTCGGCATCTTCGTCGCAACTCCGCTTCGCATCCTGCTCGTTGCGATGACCGTGTTCGTCATCGTTGGGCCGTACGTGCGACCGCTTTTCACCCAACTGCATCGGCGAGCAACCAACCAGTAACCTCACACCAACACACCCATTGACGGATACAAAATAATGCAGCAAGAGACAATTCACTGTGCGTTAGTACGGGGCGGTACGAGCAAAGGCGTCCTCATCTCCGGTGGTGAACTCCCGGCGGAACATCACGACGAGGCGATCCTCTCACTGTTCGGAAGCCACGAGCCACGGCAGGTTGACGGACTCGGCGGTGCGACCTCGACAACATCGAAACTGATGATCGTCTCCCCGAGTTCGCGCCCCGATGTGGATGTGGACTACACCTTCGGGCAGGTCGGCGTCACGGAACCGCTCATCGACTACGGCGGCAACTGCGGCAACATGACGACCGGAATCGGGCCGTTTGCCTACGATGAAGGCCTCATCGACGCCGAGTCGGACGAGGATGGCCGTGTGTCGCTCTCGCTCTACAATACGAACACAGGGACGTTCCTGAAACAATCATTTCCGGTGGATGGGACGCGCACCGTTTCTACCGGGCCGTTCTCCATCGAGGGCGTTCCCGGAACCGGCGCGCGGGTCGATACGACGTTCCTCGACCCCGCCGGGTCGAAAACGGGGTCGCTGTTCCCGCTCGGCGGACCGAAGGTCACGCTCGAAACGCCGTTCGAGGACATCGAAGCGACGGTACTGGACGTGACGACGCCCGTCGCGTTCGTTCGTGCTCGTGACCTCGGACTCGACGGGACGGAAGGACCGAGACGGATCGACACCGACGACGAACTTCTCGAACGAATCGAGCGGATTCGCGCACACGTCTGTGCGGAACTCGGTCTCGTGGATGACCCCGCCGATGCGGCGGCGGAATCGCCGGGGTATCCGAAACTCGCGTTCGTCTCGGAACCGCAGTCCTACGGGACCAAAAACGGTCCGATAGATGTGAACCAACTCGATCTCACGGCACGGATCATGAGCATGCAGTATCTCCACCCGATTTACGCCGTGACCGGTGCGGCGTGTACGGCAGCGGCGGCACTGCTTCCCGGTACGATTCCGAACGATGTCGCGGTGACGAGCGGCACCGACGTGACACTCGGCCATCCGCGTGGAACGATGACCGTCTCGGTCGATGTCACTGACGAGCACGTCCGGTCGGTAACGGTTTCCCGAACACAGCGTCGGATGATGGAAGGGGACGCGTTCTACACGCTGCCGGACGAGTAGCGGTACTGGTCTGTTACTGGTCCGTAACTCTATCCGGAATGGCTGAAAATAGTGGCCGGATGCTGGCTATCGTCTCATCGTTTCGCGCCCGCGACGCCGCCGCCGATGGCCGCGCCACATTCGTTGCAGGCGACCAGATAGAATCGTTTCGAGGCGGCGAAAAAGCCGGTTTTGGCGTCCATCTCCACAAATTCGACATCGGACTTCTCGGAGAGTGTCGCTTCGCATTCAGGGCAGTGTACCATATCACACAATCCCCGTGACGTGCTATATTACCTACGGAATGCGAGCGATAAAACGACTCCCGAACTGCTCTCTACGGCTCAGAAAAAAGGTCCGCGTCGTTAGCTCTCCAACGTCGCGTCGAGCGTGATTTCCGGCCCTGCGAGTGCCTTCGACACTGGACACGTTTCCTTTGCCTCGTTGGCAATCTCGTCGAAGGTACCCTTGTCGATGTCCGGAATTTCGGCCTCCAGCGTGAGGTCGATACGCGGGATTTCGAACCCACCATCGTCGGCTTTTGCGAGATGGACGTTCGCTTCCGTGTTGAGGCTGCTGGGCGTGTAGCCTTCTCCTTCGAGAAGCGCTGTCAGTTGCATCGAGAAACAGCCCGAATGGGCCGCGCCGATGAGTTCTTCGGGATTCGTCCCCACCTCGCCCTCGAAGCGCGTCGGAAAGCGGAACGTCCCCTCTATTTGCCCGCTCTCGGTTTCGAAGTCGCCGCTACCGTCCTTACCACCGGTCCACGTCGTCTCCGCTTGTCTTGCAGTCATTTCATCACGGGGTACGGGAAGCTACCGTATGGTACTATTGGCACCGAAGGTTGTCGGTGACAGGGATATCGAAGCACAGGAACCCGACAATCGCTTACCAATGGAGGTGACATCGATGTGCATGTTTCGGGTCGATGTGTGTTCGGGAGATAGTTACCCAAAAATAATTTCGCCGCGTGTATTGGTGAAACTGAATGCCTCCATTCGGGATTTCGTCCATCCATACTCGTTTTTGGCGACGCGTCGGCCGATGTTCCAACGTTCTCGAAACGAGTCAACCACACCGCTATTTCGGATTGCTTTGAAGTAGGCCATTTTCTATATAGTCCAATAGTGAATATTGAAAACATAACATAAATCGACATACAATAGAGTCGATATCAAAAAGAAACAGCTCAATAGTTGCGTAATTATATGGGTTATCAAGATGGTATGGAACGTGGCGAAGAGTAACTCAATAGTCCCCTGCGACAGGAACGTCCACACGAGTGAATCGGCTCTCGTTGTCCGAACTTCTTCGAGTTGTTCGACTCCGTGCCAATCCCATTACGGACCTAACTTTGTAATGCAGCGTGCGTCGTACTTTTTTCACAGTCACGTTCGTAGCAATATCGTCCGGAAAGCGGGAATCGATTTGAGTGTCAGATGAAGTTCGGGTGGTCCGATTCCTGCTCGGCCATGTTGATGTTCACTTCGATGACGTTCGCCGTGTTCGTGACTTTCTCGACCATCGTATCGTGATACTCCGCTTCGTTCATTCGATTGGTCGGGCCGGAAACGCTGATTGCCCCGAGCACGCGGTCCTCTCTGTCCAGCACAGGGGCGCCGATTGCCTTGAGGCCCTCTATTTCTTCTTCGTCGTTGTAAGCATACCCACGCTCTCGGATCTCTTCGAGTTCCTCGGACAGCTCATCCCGGTCCGTGATGGTATTTTTGGTTTTGCGGACCAATCCGTAGCGGTCGACAATCGTGTTAACACGCTCGGTCGGAAGCGATGCGAGTATCGACTTTCCAGTCGCGGAGAAATGGAGGTAGTCCGGTTTTTGCAGTTTGCCCGTCTGGTAGTTATTCCCCACCGCTTTCTCCCCTCTGACCTTGTAGAGGTTCACGCTAAGCCCGTGCTGTTCGGTTGCGAGATGGGCGTACTCCCCCGTCTCGTCGGCCAAGCTCTCTATTTCCTGTTTGCCGATATTGTACAGCTTGTTCTGATTACGAACGTACTCGCCGAGCAGGAGGAACTGCAGCGACAACGAGTATGTGCTCCCCTCTTGAACGACGAATTTATTCTCACGGAGCGTCGTGAGATGATTGTAAACAGCGCTTTTCGACATGTCGAGGTACGTTGCAAGTTCCGTCACCCCTGCCCCATCCAACTCCTCCAGAGCTTGTATCAAGTCGAACGCTCGCGTGACCGTTTTCAACGTGCGCGACGACCCCGTTTCCGTTCCATCGACCATGTGAGAATGTACCGAACCCACCCGTAATAGTGTTTGTATATGGTGCATTAATTTCCGGCGGACAAAACCAACAGCAGGAGTCGACCTATTCGATACCACGAAACAATCACGATTATGTACATTTCGTCTCAGGCCCTGTTCCATCGTTTTACGGCAAATTAGGTGAGACAACGTTGTGCAGTGCTGTTCTAAATACGTGCAAACCATTTCTTTACATTCAAGGCATGAGGCCGTATTTTTTCACAAAATTGCGAACGGAAGATTTTCAAACCGGGAATTCACGAGGGAGAGTGTCTGTGCAGCGAGCTAAAAATGGACTCGGCGTTCTCCATCGGTGCAATTTCCTGCTCGTCCATCACCGTCGAATGTTTGACGACGCACAGGGACGTTCGTTCGTCCGGCGAACGGGATTATTCGCAGGCGAGTCGATTTAGCGCACCGCCGAGAACTTGCGTTGCTGCGGCACAATCGTCCCAATCTGTCCACTCCAACGGACTGTGGGAGATTCCGTCTTGTGATGGGGCAAAGAGCAATCCAGCATCCGTGACGTTTGCGACGTGCATGGTGTCGTGTGCTGCTCCGGAGTGGAGTTCCAGCGTTTCGATACCCGTCTCTTCCCCAGCGGTAGCCAGCGCGGTTCGACAGCGGTCACTCATCGGAACCGGATGGCGGTTCCATGGACGAACGAATTCAGTGGCAACGCCGTGTTCGGTTTCGATTCTGTCGAGACTCGCCTTTGCGCGGTCAACGATGTGCTCGATGGAGCACTGTTCGATGTCGCGGATATCGAGACTCAGTTCGATTTGGCCGGGGATGACGTTCGGCGCGTTCGGTTGCACGTCGAGTTTGCCGACGGTGGCGACTGCCGTGGCCGAGTTCATCTCGATACACTCCCTCGCAGCTGTTTCGATATCAAGAACGAACTCGCTCCCCGCGACGAGTGCATCCGTACGGTCCGTCATGAGTGTCGAGCCTGCGTGATCCGCTTCGCCCGAGATTTCCACAGCACAGCGGGAGAGTCCCGTAATCGTCGTCACGACACCGGCGGGAACGTTTGCGGCTTCGAGACGCTCGCTCTGTTCGATGTGAAGCTCCAGCCACGCGTGCCACTCGTCGGCGGCAACCCGTTCGTCCCCGAGAAATTCAATATCCCTGAGAGCGGATTCGAGCGTTACGCCGGCGTCGTCTTCCAGCGAGAGAGCCGTTTCGGGAGCCATCTCGCCCGCAGCGACTGCCGAACCGAGCAGTCCGCCGTCGAACCGTTGGCCCTCTTCCTCGGTGAAGCAGACGACTTCGACCGGACGTGTTGGCGTCACGTCCGCATCTTGCATCGCTCGAACGCTCTCCAACGCCGCGTACACCCCGAGCGGTCCGTCGAAGATTCCTCCGTCCGGAACCGAGTCGAGGTGGCTCCCGGCCGCGACCGGTGCTGCAGCCGAATCGGCGCTTTTGGGCGTCCATCGCCCGACGATGTTTCCCACGCAGTCGATGCGAACCGCAAGCCCGGCATCCCGCAATCGCTCGCAAAAGTATTCTCGTGCGTTCCTATCCTCCTCGGTTCCAGTGAGGACCGTCCGACTGTGGCCCTGCTCGACTGCGACCGATCCGAACTCCGCGTTGGTTTCGATATCACTCCGCAGTCGGTCCTCGCTTACTTGCATGCCTCCCAAGGGAGTTGTCCAACCCTTCTATTTGATTGTTTCTCAAAATGCTACTGAACGGATACGTTTCGTGATTCTCCACTACTGCATCGTGCGTGACTGGGCGATTTCGCGATTCGAGGTCAATTCCGTCGGTTCCCAGTCCGATATCGGTTCGCATTTTCCGACCTTCCAACTAAATAACCGCGAGATACACAACATTTATCACATGTAACTGAGTTCAATATCGTATGCCAAGCGATAGCAATAGCCGCAATATTGAGAAAAATAGCGACACGGCCGGAGACGGGCGCGTTGACCGCCGAGCATTCCTCGCCACGACGGCGGCCAGCGTTCCGATTGCGCTTGCGGGCTGTCTTGGAGGGAGCGACTCCAACGGCTCGGATGGCAGTAACGGCGGTGGCGGCGGAAACGGCGGAAACGGCGGCGGCGGAAACGGTGGTAGCGGAACTCCGAAATCCGGCGGAACGCTCAAATGGGGCGGTGCCGTGCCAGTGCAGGGCCTGGACCCCCATCTCGAAAGTGCCGCCGCGACCAACCGTGTGCTCGAAAATATCACGGAACCGCTCATTCGGTTGGCTCCCGACTACTCGTTGAAACCCCATTTGGCGAAGAAGTGGACGACGTCGGACGACAACAAGAAACTGACGTTCACGTTGGAGAAGGGAGTGACGTTCCACAACGGCGATACAATGACGTCCGAGGACGTGCTTGCGACGTTCAACCGAATCGCCAACGGCAAGTATCTCGCCACTGGTTTCTTCGACTTCGTGGACTCGATGGAGAACCCGGACGACCACACCTTCATCATCCACCTGTCCAAACCGTTCGCGCCGTTCCTCTCGCGGATGTCGACCGGTGAGATGCACATCGTCCCGAAATCGCAGGCCAAAAAGAAGAAGATCAAAGAACCGATTGGGACGGGTCCGTACAAGTTCGACAGTCGCGAGGTCGAAACCTCGTTCACCATGACGAAGTTCGACGACTACTGGAACGCTAGCGACAAGAACGGGCCGTTCCTCGACAAAATCGTCAAGAGCGAGATAAAGGACCCGGACGTGCGCCTCCAGTCGTTCCGTGCAGGTGAGTACGACTTTATCAACGGCGTTCCGCCGAAAGACGTCAAGTCGCTCAAAAACGATTCGTCCGTCCGCTTCGAGAAGCAGTTCCCGAAAGCGTTGGTGTACCTCGGGCTGAACTGCAACAAGAAGCCGTTCAACAACAAACACGCCCGGCTCGCACTCGACTACGCACTCGACAAAGAGAAGATTTGTGAGGCTGCGCTGTACGGCACCGGGAGAACGACTGCAACGCCAGCGGCGCCCGGCAGTCCGTGGGTCAACGAAGACATCAAACCACGCGAGCGGGACCTCGACAAGGCCAAAGAACACCTGAAGAAGGCGGGAATGGCCGACGGCTTTTCCGTCTCGTTCAAGATTCCACAATCCTACCCGACGCAGGTGCAGGGAGCCAAAGTCATCTCCGACCAAGCGTCCGACGTCGGCATCAACCTCAACATTCAGAAGATTACGTGGAGCACGTGGCTGTCCGACGTGTACAGCAAACAGGACTTCGAGGCAACGACGAGTTCGTACCTCGCACTGACGTACCCGGACGTCTCGTTCTACAAGTTCCTCGACCCGAACGGAGCGTTCTTCTTCACCGGATGGGACAACGACCAGTACAACAAACTGGTCGAGAAGGCACGGCACATGTATGACCAGGACAAGCGCGCTAAACTGTACAAACAGGCGACCAAGATATTCCACGAAGACCGTGCGGGTCACCTCCTGCTCTGGTGGCAGGCCAACTTGTACGCCGGTTCGAATAAGTACAAGGGCAAAATCGGCACCGCTGACGGTTCGACGCTTCGGTTCGAAGACAACTGGCTCGATGAATAAGAGGGAGGTACACCATGTCAATGTCTAATTATCTACTGCGGCGGTTGGGGTTCATGGTGTTGACCCTCCTGTTCGTGACGGTAATTACGTTCATCGTCACCACGATTCTGCCCGGAAACGTCGCGCTGCTCATCCTCGGGCCGAACGCGACTGACAAGTCCATTCACGCGCTTCAGGCGCAGATGGGTCTTGACAAGCCTCTGTACGTCCAGTACATCGACTGGGTTCTCGGGCTTGTGCAGGGGCATATGGGAACGTCGCTTCGGTTCGACGCTCCTGTCGCTTCGCTCATCGCCGAGAAGTTGCCGAAGTCGCTTCTGCTCGCCGGTACAGCAACGCTCATCGCAGTCTGCTTGGCGCTGCCACTCGGCGTCATCGCTGCGGTAAAACAGAACGAAATGCCGGACCTGTTAGCGTCGATGTTTGGATTTATCGGCGTTTCCATCCCGATTTTCCTGTGGGGACTGGTGTTCATCCTCGTCTTCGCCGTCTGGCTGAACGTCCTCCCGACCGGTGGATATGTCGCGCCGAGCGAGGACCCCGTCGGGACGCTGGTTCATCTCATCCTTCCGGCTTCGTCGATGGGATTCGCACTGACCGCCTACATCATGCGGATGACACGGTCGTCGATGCTCGAAGTGATGTCCGAAGAGTACATCAAGCTGGCTCGGTCCAAAGGGATGTCCCAGCGGATAATCGTGCTCAAGCACGCGCTTCGCAACGCCATCATCCCGGTTATCACGGTCATCGCGTTTCAGTTCAGTTTTGCCTTCGGCGGCGTCGTCGTGCTGGAAGAGGTTTTCTACTGGCCGGGCATCGGCCGGTTGATGTTGACCGCCATCCAGAGCCGTGACATCCCGCTGTTGCAAGGCTGTATCCTCGTCGTCGCGTTGATATACATGCTGTCGAACCTCGCGGCGGACATCCTGTACGGCTACTTCGATCCACGAATTCGATACGGAGGGACTGAATAATGTCCACGTCAACCTCGTCGATTTCTTCCGCACGGAAGGAACGGTTCGAGCGGTTCGCTCGACAATTCAGGGGCAACACCAAGGCGATGATCGGACTCGTCATCGTGGTTGCGCTCATCGTCGTTGCGATTTTCGCACCGCTCATCGCCCCGTATTCGATCCAAAAGACGTCCATTTCGGACCGAACACAGCCACCGTCGGTCAACCATCCGTTCGGAACCGACGACCTCGGTCGGGACATCTTTAGCCGCGTCGTGATGGGGAGTCGGATTTCGCTCAAAGTCGGTTTCGGTGCCATCACCGGCGCACTCCTTATCGGGACGATAATCGGACTCGTGTCCGGTTTTTACGGTGGTATCATCGACGAATTACTGATGCGGTTTATGGACGCTGCGATGTCCTTCCCACCCATCCTCCTCGCGTTGACCTTATTGGTCGTTCTCGGGCCGGAGCTGACGAACGTCATCATTGCGCTGGCGTTCGTCTACACCCCGTATATCGCTCGCGTCGCTCGCAGTGCGGCGTTGTCCGAGCGAAACGAGGCGTACGTCGAGTCGGCGATTGCCCGCGGAGAGAGCAATACCTACATCATCTTCAGCGAAGTGTTACCGAACTGTTCGGCCCCACTGCTCGTGCAGGGGTCGTTGAACATCGCATTCGCCATGTTGGCAGAGGCGAGTCTGTCGTTCCTCGGACTCGGTGCACAACCGCCGACACCCTCGTGGGGGCTGATGATCAACAACGGGAGCGGATTCATGCAGACCGCACCGTGGCTCGTCATCTTCCCCGGTATTGCTATCGCCGTTACTGTCATCGGGTTCAACCTGCTCGGTGATGGCCTCAGAGACGTTCTCGACCCCAAGGTGGATTCGATAGAATGAACCGAAAAAACACGAACGGTGGACGACAACCCCTCCTCGAAGTTCGCAGACCTCCGGACGGAGTTCCTCACGGAAGACGGGGCGGTCGTCGCCGCAAACGACGTATCGTTCGCCCTCGATACGGGTGAGACGATGGGCTTGGTCGGCGAAAGCGGTGCCGGAAAAAGCGTCACCGCCCGTTCCCTGCTCCAGCTCGTCAATTCACCCGGTGAAATCACCGGCGGTGAGGTTCTCTTCGATGGCGAGGATCTGCTTGCGCTATCGGAAAGAGAGATGCGAGCGGTGCGCGGGAACAAGATCGCGCTCATTCCACAGGACCCGATGTCGTCGCTCAACCCGGTGTTGACCGTCGGTGAACAGATTGTAGAGACGATCATGCATCACCAGGATCGTGACCGGCCGGCAGCACGTGAGCAGGCTATCGAGGTCGATGCGAGACGTCGAGATTCCGGATGCAGCGGAGCGGTTCGACGATTATCCGCACGAGTTCTCCGGTGGGATGTGCCAGCGCATCCTCATCGCCATCGGACTCTCCTGTAAGCCCGATCTGATCATCGCAGACGAGCCGACAACGGCGCTCGACGTGACGACGCAGGCGAAAATCCTCGACCTGCTGAACGAGCTGCAGGACGAAAAAGGGATGGCGATTCTGATGATCACGCACAATCTCGGCGTCGTCGCTCAGACGTGTGACCACGTCGGGAGTGATGTACGCGGGTAATCTCGTCGAGACCGCGGAACTCGACGAACTGTTCGCGAATCCGCACCATCCCTACACCCGCGGCTTATAGATTCGATTCCCGCAAACGAACATAGAGTACGACGAACTGCCGACACTCGCCGGGTCGATGCCGGACCTTACCGACCTGCCTCAAGGGCTGTAACTTCGCGCCGCGCTGTGCGTATGCGACCGAGACCTGTCGAACCGACTGGGAATCCCGAACTCGACCCGGTCGAAGGGACGACGTCGCGTGCGGCGTGCATCCACGCGAACGAACTCGACCTCAGTCAGGGGTACGAAGCGACGAGTCGGGCGGGGAACGCAAGCAAATCGACCGGAGCGGCGAACCGCTGTTCGCGGTGAAGAACCTGAAGAAACATTTCCCAGCCGGCGACGGGTTCTTCGGGAACCTCGCGTTGACGCGGTCCGACGGTGGATTTCCGACGCTCGAACGACGGGCAGTCAAAGCCGTCGATGGCATCGATTTCGACATCTACGAGGGTGAGACGCGTGGGGCTGGTCGGCGAGAGCGGTTGTGGCAAATCGACGGTTGCGCGCACTGCGCTGAAACTCCTCGAACCGACGGCGGCGAGGTGTACTTCGAGGAGGAACCCATCCATGAGATGAGCGGTCGGAAATTCGGAGTCTTCGCCGCGAGATGCAGATGATATTCCAGGACCCGCACAGTTCGCTCAACCCGCGCAAGACGGTGGGCCAGATTATCGGGCGCGCGATGGAGAAACACGACATTGCAACTGGCGAAGAAAAGCGGGAGCGAACGCGTCGAGTTGCTGACGCGCGTCGGCCTCTCGCCGGACGTCATCCACAAGTATCCCCACCAGTTCTCCGGGGGGCAACAACAGCGTATCGCCATCGCGCACGCACTCGCCGTCGAACCGAAGCTCATCGTCTGTGACGAGCCAGTTTCGGCGCTCGACGTCTCCGTCCAAGCCCAGATACTGAACTTGCTCAACGAGATTCAGGCCGAGTATGGTCTCTCGTACCTGTTCATCTCGCACAATATCGGCGTCGTTCGGCACATCTGCGACCGCATCGTCGTGATGTATCTCGGGAAGGTTGCCGAGTTCGGCACCGTCGAACAGGTGTTCTAGCCCCGTTTCACCCCTACACGGAGAGCCTGCTCTCGGCTGTTCCACACGCGAATCCAGAACGCGAAGAGCGACCGCATCCTGCTCGAAGGAAGCGTTCCGAGTCCGATAGAATCCTCCATCCGGATGTCCGTTCCAGACTCGCTGTCCGAAGAAAATCGGCGAGGTCTGTGAACAGACGGAACCCGTCTTGGAGGAAAAAGTTCCCGGCACCGACCACCAGATTTCGTGTTTGCTGTCCGTCGAGGAAATGAGCGAGCGCCAGTCGGTCGGCGAACCGGTCGAATCGGAACCGAACAACTGAGTCCGGTAACTACGCGGCTCACACCCGAATCTCTCCGATTCGAACCGCATCACGATACGGTTGGTTCCAGTCGATTACCGCTGACCAGGAATGCCTGAACTATCAAAAAATTGTCTCACGCATTTGTTGTCGCGAAAAATACGTCAATAGATTAAATGGGGTCGGATGATATGGACAGGGAGAGTTCCCACAGCGAAGGAAATTATAGAATGCTCCTCCGGAGCGAAGGGACGAAGGGGGTAATGGCCCGTGCATCACCGACTCCCGTGAGGACGACCGCGCGTTCTTCGACATCATCGAGTTGAAACTCGCACACACATAGCAAATTCAGAAACCAGGAACCGAATTCCAAAGCCGGAGACCGACCCCTCTCGAAACCGACCGAACCGGTTTACGGGTTCATTTTGTCGTGCATCGTCGTGACCAGAGTATTGCTCGAATCTTGCGAAAGCACTCAGCACATCGTCCCGCCGTCCCCGTTGTTTTTCACGAACACTGATTTGTTTCCAATCGACACTGTGTCGTCGGAGGAGATGAACGGGTTATCTGTAGATAAGTACAGCCACGAAACCTGTGCCCTCGAATTCGGCACTTATTCGCGCTTTGAGTGAGGTTTAGTGTCATCACGATTTTCGTCGCCGGTTACAGTCCCCGAAAAATATACGAATTGAACAGTCCGTGGTTGCCCGAGGAGACATCCGACGACGAGCGTCCATAAAATGGTCTCTAACTGATTGTTTGTCCGTTGATATTGTATTTTTCTCGCAATACTATCTGTTGGTTTTGACGTCGAATGTGGGCGAGGATTTCGGTGCTAATCCACGGTGTCGAATCCGCCTTGATGGAACCCAAATCGTTATACGGTTGATACGAGCAGTGTACTCCATGACCCCAGCGATGCGTCTTTCCCCCGTTGCGTGGGCGGCAAAGACTCGACGCGAAATCCGCGAGGTCGGTGCAACTGACGGTTCACTTGTCGTCGTCCCCGTCGGCAGTATCGAACAGCACGGCCACCACCTTCCCGTTGCCACCGACACGCTATTGGCCGACGCGGTTGCTCACGCGGGCGCGGAGCGCGCCGCGGACGACGTTCCGCTGCTCGTCACGCCGCCAGTGTGGTCGGGCTTTTCGCCCCACCACCTCTCACTCGGTGGCACCATTTCGCTCGAATTGGACGACCTGCTCGACCTGCTCGTCGATGTGGCTGACACCGCGCTCGAAAACGGTTTTGATGGTCTCTGCTTCGTCAACGGCCACGGCGGCAACGGCAACGCCATCGGTAGCGCCGTCAGCATCGTGGGCAAGGAACACCCCGACATCGAAGTCGCGGGGATGACTTACTTCCAACTCGCGGAACCGTTCATCGACGAAATTCGGGAGAGCGAGGTCGGTGGGATGTCTCATGGTGGTGAGTTCGAAACCTCACTCATGCGCCATCTGCATCCCGGACTCGTGAAGATGGACGACGCGGACGCGGAGTATCTGGACGAACCGTACGACCGTGGCACACAGGACCTCCTCGTCGGCGGGCCACTTTCGACCTATCGGCCGTTCGAGGAGTATTCCGACTCGGGAGCTATCGGCGACCCGAAACTGGCCACCGCGGAAAAGGGTGAAGAACTGCTCGACCGATTGGCCAACGAGGTTGCCGACGTGTTCCGAAACGTTTCCGAACAGACCCGATAATTACCCTTCCTCGATTCCCGGAATCGTCACTGGCAGCCAACCGCTCGGCATCCCGTGGCCAGCCAGCAAGTCGGCCACGGCGGCCAACGAAGCCGGCGTATCGTCGTACGCCGTCAGGTACGTTTCCACCTCAGGCATGGCCGAGAGGTCGTATGGATTTCGCGTTGCGACGACGACCGGATTTGCGCCCGCTGCCAGCAGGTCGTGAACCGCGTCGACTTGCTCGGGATTTGATGCTGCATTGGCCGTACAGACAACCGTCGGGCTGTCGCCATCCACGGATTTCGGGGATTCACTCTCCCTGAGAACCGTGGCGTCCACTGTGAGTCCTGCATCCGACAGCGCCGCCGCGAACTCCCCGCCACTGTCGTGGGACTCCTCGGCAATCGTTCCATCGCCACTCTCGAACTCGTAGACAGAGACGTTATCATCCGTCGAAAGCGGGAGTGAGTCCACGTCATCGCGGACGAGCGTCACACCGTTTTCCGCGACGGTTCGGGCGACCGACCGACAGTCGGCCGCGGCACTCTTCCACTCCTTCTCGCTCCCGACGTACCCCGTGCCGTATGCTTCCTTGGCGTGGAGCACTCGCCGGATAGCGGCGTCGATTTGTTCCTCGGGGATGCGTCCCGATTCGACGGCGTCGATGACGGCGTCGATAGCGGCGTGCTGTTTGCGCGGCGTGTGCGAGACGAATATCTGATTACATCCCGCTTCGACAGCCTGCACACAGCCTTCGGGGGTTCCGACGCCCTCGGCGATGGCGTTCATCTCCATGCAGTCGGTGAGGACGAGTCCGTCGAAGCCAAGTTCCTCCCGAAGGAGTCCCGTGACGACATCGCGGGAGAGCGTCGCCGGTCGCTCCGCATCACCCGTTATCGTTGGAAACGCGATGTGCGTCGTCATGACCGCGCCAATGCCATCCTCGATTGCTCGCCGGAACGGTAACAACTCGACTGCATCGAGGCGTTCTCGGTCGTGGTCGATAACCGGCAAATCGAGATGGGAATCGACCGCCGTGTCCCCGTGGCCGGGGAAGTGCTTCCCACAGGCGACGACGCTGGCGTCCTGAAGCCCATTGGCGAAGTTGGCACCCAGTTCCGCGACGTGTTCCGGGTGCTCGCCGAACGACCGGACGCCGATAACGGGGTTGTCAGGATTGTTGTTCACGTCGAGGACGGGTGCGAGGTCGATATCGATGCCGAGTGAACGCAATTCCCGACCGACGGCGTCCCCGGCCTGTGCGGCGAGTTCCGGATCGTCAGCCGCACCGAGCGCCATGGCGCTCGGCAGTTCGGTGCCCCACGAGAGGCGTGCGACTCGGCCACCCTCTTGGTCGATGGTGATGAAGAGCGGCGGTACGTCGTCCGGCACGAACCCCTGCAGCGTCCGCGAGAGGGTTCGAAGCTGGTCCGCAGATTCGACGTTTCGACTGAAGTAGATGACGCCACCGAGATACCGCTCGGCAACGAGTTTCTCGATTTCGTCCGTCGGCGTGTGACCGTCGAATCCCGCGACGAACAGTTGGCCAACCTTTTCTTCCAACGAGAGGGCCGCAACCGCTGATTCGAGTCCCGTGATGTTCGATGGTGGGCTTGTCGATGCTTGTGTTTCCGGTTTGGATGGTGCGCTCATGGATATCAGTATCGTAGGTAGTCTCCTCGTGCGTCGAAAAAGTCGGCGCGGTCGTCCTTCCAACTGTTCACGATGGTTTCGGCGATTTCGCGGGGTTCTGTCGAGCTATCCGCGTCGTTCACCATCTCTCGCAGATAGCTCCCGCCTGCCAACTTATCGATGAAATACTCGTCGTCGTAGGCGACCCACTCGGATTCGTCGTACGTCGTGAACGCCGACGCGAGTACGGTTAGCCCGACCATTACTGGGTCGATGGCGTCCCGGTCGAGGACGTGAATCTGGACGCCAGTGACGTTCTCGCGTTCGTGTTTCGAGAACGTCGGCGAGAAGTACGCCGGACGGAATGCAACACCGTCCAAACCCTGACTCGACAGTTCCGCGACCCAATCGTCCGCATCGACCCACGGAGCGCCGACGAGTTCGAATGGCTTTGTCGTTCCGCGACCCTCCGAGAGGTTCGACCCCTCGAAGAAACACATCCCGGGGTACAACATCGCAGTTCCCGGCGTCGGCATGTTGGGCGAGGGGTACACCCATGGCAAGCCGGTGTCGGAGAACCAGTCAAAGCGCGACCAGTCGCGCATCTCGACGACTTCCACGTCCGCGCCCATGTCGAACTCGCCGTTGAAGTAGGTCGCTAGCTCGCCGACTGTCAGTCCGTGCACGATGGGCAGTTCGTAGCCCCCGACGAACGAGGAGGTCTCCGCGTCGATTCGGTTACCGGTGACGGGCAACGGCGAGACGGGATTCGGACGGTCGAGGACGACCATCCGCTTGTCGGCCTCCGCTGCTCCTTTGAGTGCGTACCCCAGCGTGTAGATGAGCGTGTAAAACCGACAGCCAACGTCCTGCATGTCGTAAATGATGGTGTCGATATCGTCCACCATCTCCGGTTTCAGTCGTCGTTGTTCACCGTAGAGGCTCTTCACGGGCAATCCTGTTCGGTCGTCGGTGCTATCTTCGACTTTCACACCGGCCTGTGCGTCGCCGCGCAGGCCGTGTTCTGGCCCGAACAGTTTCCGCAAATCGAACGCGTCGCGTGCATCGAGGAGGTCTATCGTGGTGTTGAGATTGCTGTCGGTACCGGACGGGTTCGTAATGAGTCCGAGTCGTTCGCCTTCGACCGTCTCGGGGCAGTCGTCCAGTAACCGTTCTACGCCGAGCCTAACCATGTCATTGATAATGCGTTTTCTCCTTAAAAATCCCCGTGTGAATCGGGTCAGCTCTCCAGTTTGGCGAGTGCCGCATTCAACCAATCGAGATGGTCCTCGCTCATCAACGCGTGGTTGTACACGTGGAGTTCGTCGCCGAGATGTCCGACCTCGTCGATGATCTGTTTCCATTCGTCCTCGGAACCGATAATCTCGGGATTGAGGGTGACTCCGACATCCACCGGCATTTCGACGGCTTTCCGATATCCCCGAACCCGTTGCCGAGCCAGGTCACGGTCGCTCGTATAACAGAGTGTGACGATACGGTCGAGATGCGATCGAATTCGGTCGAGGACGACGCCGGCCGGCCACCCGTCGTTCGACCCTTCGCCGAGACCGTCGGACGCCGAGTACGTCAGTTCGACATCGCCGCTGGCCGCCACGATTCGAGAGAGGAACTCGTCAATGACGGACGCACGAAAGTCGAAGAGCTCCGCGAGTACCGGATTTTCTTCGGCGAGTTCTTCCAGCGACCCCACCTGCTGTGTCGGCGTTCGGAGCGCGTCACGTGCGAGCGACTGGACGACTTCTTGGGCACGGTCGAAATCGACGGCGTGGTCCGTCGCCCGCTCCAAGCAGGCCGAGCAGAAGCACTGTGAGAGAAGCACCTGTTCGGCCGGTCCACGAACGACTTGATTTTTGGCATGACCGAACGTCGCGCCGTGTGTATGAAACGCGCTCGGGAAGCCGATGGATTCGAGGTTGATAGCCGAAATATCGTAATCGGCCAGCGAGCGGACCACCCCTTCGAAATATCCGTGGACTTCGGGGTTCGACGGACAGAACGCGTGCCCGTGGGCATCGCCGAACGCACTCTCGATGCGGAATTTAGGGTTTTCCGCCGCGAGTTTCGTATTGTGAAAGCAGACGAGCCACGCGTGCACGTCGATTCCCCCCTCGGTCAGTCGTTCGACGACATCTCCGAACGGGTCGGGGTGGCCGTCGATTTCGTTCACTGGCGGGTCGATAGGTGTGTCTGAAAAGTACTTCGAGTCCGGTGTGAAATAACACCCCCCCTCGTACGATTCGAACAGAGTATCTGAAGAACGCGGGTCGAGCGTTCGAATGGAGTGATAGTGCGCAGCGACGGTTGCGCTCGTCACGCCGATGTTGGCGAGCTCTTGCCTCGTCGTGTCGGGCTGTTGAGAGAGCAGACGCCACGGATAGCTCCAGACTGCGACCATACCAGCCAACGTTCCCGGCGTGTAATAAATATTACCTGGCGGGACCTAGCTCAGTCGAACCGTCCGGCGGCAACCATCGCGTGAAACCGTTCGCGCAATCGGATGAGACCGGTTCCTTTCCCGTCGTACACCTGATTCGTGAGCAAAATCGCAAACCTGTCGCTGTCGTGGTCCAGCCACAGCGACGTGCCGGTGTATCCCATGTGGCCGAGACCAACGCGCGACCAGTTCGATGCCGCCCGCCGTGCCGATTGCGGCGACTGCTCCCGGATACGCACCCTCGTTCATCTCACGCGTGAGGCTTTCTTCGAGTAACTCGTCTCCTGTCTATTCGAGCGATTCACCTGTCGAGCGCTTTATTCTTCCAGGTGAGGATGGGGGTATCGACCTTATCCATCGGTCCGCGGAAATTCGGTGAACAACCTATTTGTTGCTTCCGACGCTACCACAGCCAATGACATACGATTCCGTGCTGTTCGACGTGGACGGGGTCCTTCTGAACTTTCACTCGAATCATTCGGCCGCCTACCGTTCGGCCGTCGCGAAAACGTTCGACGCCTTCGGTGTCTCTCCGTCGGCCGCTGACGTGGATGCGTTCATCGCGGGTGCGACGGTGGACGAGATGCGACGGACGTGTGCGCGTCACGGCCTCGACTTCGCGCAGTTCTGGCCGGAACGCGAGGAGAACGCGTCGGCGCTTCAATCCGGAATGATGGATCGGAGCGAGCGAGTGCCGTACGATGACTGTACAGTGCTTCCCAACCTCGCTGACCACCACGACATGGGCGTCGTCAGCAGCAACCAGCATGCGACTATCGAGTACATGCTGGAGTGCTTCGACTTCGAACATCTATTCGAGGCGGTGTACGGCCGTGAACCGACAGTTGAGGGGTTCGGCCGGACGAAACCGGAGACGTACTACATCGAGAAAGCGATGGCGGACCTCGACGTGACGGATGGGATTTACGTCGGTGATAGCGCCTGCGACGTTCGCGCCGCACACCGAGCGGGGCTGGACTAAGTCTTCATCCGAAGAGTACACCGGGATGGCTACGAACTTCCGGAGGAACCAACCTTCGAAATCGAATCGCTCACTGAACTCCCCGGCCTCCCTGGCATCGCGGATTCCCCGTAATTCGCCCTGTTGTTCGCCGCCGTTTCCCGTCGCTTTCCTCGTCATCCATTGGTCATCCCTTGGTCACGCTGTCATCGGTCAGTTGGTCTCTGTGGAACACGTACCGAACCCCCCACAGTTCGTCGCCCGTTTCAGCACAGTCGAAACGGACGTGTGGAGCGATACCTGCATGGTTTATCCGTTGTGAGCTATCCCTATCACAATTATTTCCTCTGAGTGAATTCGACAGAGACGTAATACACTCCGAAATGGTGTGAACACCCTACACAGCGGGACGTGCCGGATTTTTCGGACGTGAGGCCCATTACAGAAATAAGACTGTAATGGGCACTCGAACGATACCCTTCGCCGCACCGGTGACGATGGCGACATGGTTGCTTCTGTCTACACTGAAAGCCATATCTCCACCCTGTCGCTGGGATACAAGCGGTTTGGAGTATCGACCCAACACAACCGTGGAACGTGGCACACGACCACGAAGCCGCGGTATTTCCGTAGACGAAACGCGTGGGACGGCTAAAAGCGACTGCTTCTCCATTTTTCATTCACATCGATACCGTTCCACCTTGTTCTCGTTCACCGTGATTCCGAGGCAAGTTGCGATTTCGACCTCGTCACGGGTTTTCCCGCCGAACAGTTGATGCATGGGCGCACCGATTTTCTCCCGAGTGTGCCCCAGAAGTGCCGTTCCGACGGCACCCAAAAACGGCCGAACTTTCACGTATGGGAAATAAAACGACTCGACGAAGGAGGATGTCGCCGATTTCGCGGCCGATGAGTTCCGGTGTTATCACGTCGTCGATGGCAGCTTTCATCACTGCGGCGGATTTCATGCCGACGAGCATTCGCGTGACCGATTCGACCTGGTCGTGGTTGCTCACGTACGGTGTGGGACCAGTCCCGATTCGAGCGGTTGGACACCCATCTCGACAGGGATGGCTGACACGTTCGGAACCGACTTACCTCTCCCTCGTGTCCCTCCTACAAAGAACTCCCCACAGCGGCGGTTTCGGACCCCCAGTTCGTAGAACTTATGCCAGGGAGTTGTGTTCGGACAACTGATGTCTGAGACGTTGCGGGTCCTCGTCGTCGGTGCACATCCCGACGATTGCGACCTCAAAGCAGGTGGTGTGGCGTGCAAGTATGCTGATGCCGGTCACGACGTGCTGTTTCTCTCGATGACGGACGGCTCGGCCGGACACCACGAACTCGCCGGCGAGGAACTGGTTCGACGGCGACGTGCCGAAGGAAACGCATCCGCCGCGGTTGCGGGCGCGGAGTTCGAACTGTTCGATATCCCTGATGGAAAACTTGAACCGTCGCTCGCCAACCGCGAGCGCCTCATTGAGCGAATTCGGGAGTTCCGACCCGACCTCGTGATTACGCACCGGCCGAACGATTACCACCCGGACCACCGTTACACGGCACAACTCGTGCGCGATGCGGCCTACATGGTCGCCGTGCCGAACGTTTGTCCCGAGACGGCCCCACTCGAAGTGAATCCCGTTTTCGCGTCCATGAGCGACACGTTCAGCCAACCAAATCCGTTCTCACCGGACGTCGTCATCGACATCGACGACACTGTCGAACGGAAGTTCGAAATGCTCGATTGCCACGACACCCAGATGTACGAGTGGCTTCCGTACGTGGAGGGGACCATCGATGAGGTGCCCGAAGATCCAGACGAGCGGTTTCATTGGTTGCGAAACGGCGGCCTTCCCCACGTTCAGGCGCTCTCGGACGTGGCTGGCCGGTACCGTGATGGACTGATCGAGCGGTACGGTGCCGACGGGACGGACGTGCAGTACGCCGAGGCGTTCGAGGCGAGCGAGTACGGAACGCCGCTCACCGAGGCGGCAAAAGCGCGACTGTTTCCGTTCTGATTCGAACGATAGGATTATACGGCGACGGTTTGACACCGGAATAATGACGAACGTTTTGCTCGCTGGTGAATCGTGGGTGACAGTGCAGTTCGAAATCAAAGGAAGAAACGTCATGCGTGACAGCGAATACGGCGAATCGGCGGACGAGTTCATCGAAATGCTCGAATCAATCGGCGCGTCGGTCACGTACCAACCGTGTCATGTCGCCGCGAAATCCTTCCCCCGGACGGCCGAGGAGTTCGATGAATTCGATCTCGTCCTCCTGAGCGATATCGGCGCGGACTCGCTCCAGATAACCGACCAAGTTGCGGCGGGAGACACCGACGCCGACCGCTGTGCCGTGCTGGCCGACTGGGTCCACGACGGCGGCGCGCTCGGCATGATAGGCGGCTACATGAGTTTCGCCGGAAAGGGCGGGCAAGCGCGCTACGGTATGACGCCGCTCGCCGACGTGCTCCCAGTCGAAATCGCAGCAGCGGACGACCGCGTGGAGACGCCGAGTGGTGCGGTGCCGAAAAACCGAGGCGTGCCGAATGCCGACCTTCCGGACGAGTGGCCCCACGTTCTCGGCTACAATCGAATGACCGCAAAGGACGATGCAGAGGTTTGGGCGACGGTGCAGGACGACCCGTTCCTCACCGTCGGCAACTACGGCGAAGGGAGTTCGTTCGCCTACGCGACGGACTGTGCGCCCCACTGGGCACCCGAGGGACTGCTGTCGTGGGACGGCCTCCCGACGCTCTGGGAGCGCATTCTCGAACGTGTTTGTTAGGTCATTTCGGTGGGATACACATTCCAGACAGCTATCGATTTCCGGGAGAAGGCTCAGTCGCACTTGCCGAAGCGATACTAAAGAGAACTATTTTATACTGAATTCTACTGAAGATGACTACCCCTGAAGCGCTGGTTCTGACTTCGGTTTCGATATCGTTACGAAACGAGATTGATTGTTCGGTTGTGATTACAACTGTCGAGTAGCAGTGAAAACCGCACTGCCGCCCGGCGACAGCCACATCCTCCCCAACCTCGCGAGCGAGCGGCGGAACCGTCGTCTCGCAGCATGACCATGGCGCGCTTGCGGTGTTGTCGTCACGGTTGTAACGTTCGACGCGCTGATTTCACGAGACGAAATTTCCACATTACAATATGAAATCCAAAACCCAGCAGAGTCGCTCACACGAACGGCGAATCTATTTATCCTGTGCCGAGTGAGACGTTCGTATGTCGAAGGAAACTATCTACGAAGAGTTGGGTGTCCCACATGTCGTCAATGCGACGGGGACGAAGACGAGGATTGGCGGAAGTCGCATCCGTCCGGAAGCCGTCGAGGCGATGAACCGCGCCTCGGAGGCGTTCGTTCGCCTCTCGGACCTGCAAGCCCGCGCGAGCGAGTTGATAGCCGACGTAACCGGCGCGGATGCTGGCTACGTCACCTGCGGTGCGTCGAGCGCGCTGGCGCTCGGCGCGGCAGCGAGCATCGCGGGTGATGACATCGGCGCAATGGCGCGTCTGCCCGTAACTGAGGGCGTCCCGAGCGAAATCGTCATGCCGCGAACGCACCGAACGGGTTACGACCACGCGCTCCGCGCCGTCGGCGCTGAAATCGTGGACGTGGGGTCGAACGACCGCCATCTCGGCACCGGGTCGCGCAACGTCGAACCGTGGGAGATTGCCGACGCCATCGACGACAACACGGCGGCGGTTGCGTATATGGAAAAATCCTACACCGAACCGCCACTCGACATCGTCTGCGATATCGCGCATGAGCACGGCGTCCCGGTCATCGTGGACGCGGCGGCCGAACTCCCACCGGTTAGCAATCTCTCGAAATTTATCGAAGCCGGTGCCGACCTCGTCGCGTTCAGCGGCGGGAAGGCCATCCGCGGCCCGCAGACGACCGGCATCCTCGCCGGACGAACGGACCTCATCGAATCCGTCGCCGCACAGCATCTCGATATGCACGCCGCCGAAGACGTGTGGGAGCCAGCCCCGGAACTCGTGGACCCGAGCGAACTCGGTGGCGTCCCGCGGCAGGGAATCGGCCGCTCGATGAAAGTCGGCAAGGAAGAACTCGTCGGGCTGATTCGTGCCCTGCAACTGTTCGTGGAGGACGACCACGACGCGCGCATCGCGGAGTGGCTCGACCGCTCGGAGCGAATCGCCGAAAAACTCGACGCTGTTTCCGGATACGAAACGTCACTCACGGCCGACGATAAAACCGCCGTCGCACCGGAAGTCGTGGTCTCCGTTGACCCCGAACTCGCTGGTGTCACCGCAACCGACGTGGTCGGTGGCCTGCGACGCGAGGAACCCCGCGTCTTCGTCGGCGCGGACGCGCTTCCAGCTGGTGAGTTCACGGTGAACCCCATGTGTCTCACGGACGAGGAAGCGGAGTACGCCATCGAACGCATCATCGCACAAGTGGAGGGATAGAACAGCAGTGAAGTCAGTTGGTGGGTTACATCGCAGTCGGCGTGCGCGAGTAACGTGCGCGAGGGGCGACTGAGCGTAGCGAGGGAGACGGTTGGGGAGGGTGAGGGCGGTAAACGAAGTTTCTCCGAAACCTCGTAAAGCGAGCGGGCAAAGCCCGCGAGAAGAGGGTAACGTTGCCGAGCAAGCCGTGCGGTTGCGGTTTCATCGACGCCAGTTCCTGCGCTCGTTGCTGTCGTTGCTATTGAGAATCAGTGACATCGAATGAAGACGGACAAAAACAGTGCAATGAAGGACTAGAAAGCTCCGGCCCCTTTCATTCCCACCCCGGTAGTTGGCTGTCTCAATTCACTCCGGTAATCCACTCTCCAACAATCATCTCCAAACACTGCCGACAACAAAGACGAAGACCGAACCGAACGACGTTACAGCGTGTCGAATTCGACGACTGTCTTGATAACGTCGTCGCCGGTTTCGAACGCTTTCTCGGCTTCTTCGGGACCGTACACACCGGTGATCAGCTCGTCGGTGAGCCAGTCGGGGAATCCGGCGAGCGACGTTTTGGCCATCTCGTAGTGGCGGATGTTCGAGTTGACGCTGCCGAACAGCGCCTTGTTCTGGAGCACGATATCTCGGTGAAGGCGACCACCGTCGATTTCGAACGTGTGGTCGCTCGGAATGCCGAGCAGTGCGGCGACGCCGTTCGGCGCGAGGGCATCGACGGTTTGGAAGACGTGCGGCGCGTAGCCCGTCGCCTCGTAGACGAAGTCGATAGGTTCGTGAGCGTCCGGGATTTCGTTTACTGGTGTTTCCCGCGAATCGACGTATGTCGTGCCGAGCTTTTCGATGATGTCGATAGTTGGGTCGGGGCGGTCTCGGCGGCCGAGACAGTAGACTCGGTCGAAGTCGTCATGGATGACGAGCATCGCCAGTGTGAGCAAGCCCAGCGGCCCGTTACCGAGGACGAGACCCGAACCGGGCGTCCACTCGAACGCCGACCGACTGGCGTAGGCGTACTCGATAGCCTTCTCCGAGTTGCTGATGGGTTCGACCAAAAAGCCGGTTTCCGCGAACTCATCGGGCACGGGCACCAAAAACTCCTCGGGGCTGGTGAAGTACTCGGACATGTAGCCATGTGCGCCGACGATTCCACGTTCGAAATACATCCCGTCGGGGGCGACGTCCGGTTCGCCACGCTCGAAGTATTCGTTCGTCTCACCCGGCGGTCGTCTGACCGTCGGAACGACGAGGTCACCCGTCTCGAATTTCGTGCCGTTCGGCTCTTCGACAACGCCGACGGCCTCGTGGCCGAGAATTTGGTACTCCTCGCCTTCCGGATAGCCGCCGTGGTTCCCCTCGATAACTTCGTGGTCAGTGCCGTCGATGCCGACCCGGAGGGTCCGGATTAGCGCTTCTCCGGCTTCGGGCGTCGGTTTGGGAACGTCGATGAGCTTGGGTCCGGGTTCATCGCGCTGGACCGCGACTGCTCTCATCCGTCATTCCTCCCCGCGAGCGCTCGCCACGACTTCGATTTCGACGCCGATGTCGATGGGCAAATCCTCGACTTGGACGGCGCTTCGGGCAGGGTACGGCGAAGAAACGTAGTCGGCGTACACCTCGTTTATCGCGTCGTAGTCCCCCATATCCTGCACGAACACGGTCGATTTCACCACGTCGTCCAGCGAACGCCCGGCGGCCTGTAGAACGGCGTCGATGTTTTCGAGCGTGCGCGCCGTCTGCTCACCGATGGTGCCGTCGATTATCTCGCCCGTTTCGGGGTCTACCGGTCCCTGTCCGGAAACGTAAATCCGGTTGCCGTCACGAATCCCCTGTGAGAAAGGACCGATGCTCGGCGGCGCATCATCGGTGCTAATTTCCTCCATTCAGTTCACCTCCGAACTTTCCACGCGGTTTGTATCGATACAGTCGCTTCCGAAACAAGCGATACCCGTCATCAAGCCGTGTAATCAAACCGTATAATCATAAAACCCGCCGGATGGTATTGCCGGTTTTAAAACGGACAAATGACGTGCGTAAATGAACGACGCGCGTAAATGAATGGCGTGTGTGAACTACTCTTTTTTCTCGTTTCCGCAGTCACAGCCGCCCGCTTCGAGCAGTTCGACGGCGTCGTACTGCTTTCCGCAATCCTCACAGAACAGGCGAACGTCAACCAGCACGTCGAACGAGCCGAGCGAAATGCGGTCGGTGTCCCTGAGCGTTCGAAGCGTTTTCTCGCTGACCGCAGTGGTCCGGCTTCTGAGCCGTCGAATCGTCTCCGCCCCCCGCTCGACCGATTCCTCGTCGGACGGCGTGTCTGGACTTTCGGCTCCACGGCGCTTCGTGAGGTAAGTGTGGACGGCCTGATGGGAGACGAAATCGGAACGCAGACGTTCGACATCCACGCCTTCGCGCTGGAGCGTGGTTTCCGCCTCGGTTCGCATCCCGGCGCTCACGTCGTCGTCGGTGAGCAGCCGGTACGTGTTCGGCACGTCGCCGTCGAGAATCGTCATCCCGGCGTCCTCCATCGTCACCCGGACCAGTTCTCGGTTCACGTCGTCGGCCAACTGCCGAAGGCTGCGGCGAGCCTCCCCCTCCGCCGTCCAGCGGCGCACTAACTCCTCGCTAAGCCCCACGAGGTCGTACTCGCGGAGCACCCGCGCCACCTTACTGTTCGGCACCTTTTCGTCGGTTTCGGTTCCGCCATCGGTCATTATAGGAAAGTAGGACAATAGAAGCGCAAAAGCGTACCGACTACGACAGTCGACCGTCGTCCGAAAACGGGGTTCCAGTTTCGTCGGTTCGCCCGCTTTCCCTTCGCAGTAGTAGTAACATATTTATTGGACTACTGAGGATTATATAGAATAGATACATCTTTATTCTCTTAATTGTTGTGTTGTGGTGTGATTTCGAACTACGGGCCCACCTCGCGCAAACGTTCAGTTAAAAGCGATTGAAACACCAAAATTCGGAATCCCTCGACAATTATGGTCTAATTTTCGAGTGGTTCGACGTTCGATGATGCTGAACTGCTAATCGTGCTCTTCGAGCACCGAACCACCGTGTATCGCGCTCTGTTTCGTGGATGGTGATTCACCCGACACCATCGGTAGTGCTCGACTGTTAGAGCGACAAGTCGGGGAGAGTTCTAGTATATCTAATTGTCATTATAAGCGACCAGTGGCGGATTCACGGATACGAACGAACAAAAGTCTCGCTCACGTAGCCTCTCGCAAATAGATGACACGCACGCTACGGCTTCCAAACGGGGAGACGGTTTCCGAGGATGACCTCATCCTCTACAACGGTTACCCGTACCGGGTTCATTTCGTGGACGACGAGGAGTACGAGTTCGAACTCGCGCCGCTCTACTGGGGCAACAGCGGAATGGACATCCCCTTTGCCGACCGGGAAGCGCTCGAAGACCAGTGGGAGAGCGATTCACGGGGGACCCTGTCGGAAACCGAGTGGGAGACGTGGCTGGCGGAGGCACGTCACGACCCGCAGTTGTCCGATGCGGAAGTAAACGAAATCGCTCGTGAACTCCCCATCTCGACCGGGCTGTTGGACCGCATCCGTCAGTTGTTTCGCTAGCAAGCCGAAACCGAGTCTTCCGCGGAAGTCACGGTTATCCGTTTCGCGTCACAATCACGGGTATGGAACTCTCGCTCGTTGACCTCGCGCCGATTCCGGAAGGTGGCACGGCAACAGAGGCGTTCGAAAACACACTCGAACGCGCACAGCACGCCGAACGACTCGGCTATTCTCGATTCTGGGTGGCCGAGCACCACGATTTTACTGATCGGCTCGCCAGCACGACACCGGAAGTGCTGATAGCGCATCTGGCCGCACAAACGTCGGATATCCGTGTCGGCTCCGGGACGGTGTTGCTCAATCATTACAGCCCGTACAAGGTGGCCGAATCGTTCGGCGTCCTCGACGCTCTCGCGCCCGACCGTATCGACCTCGGTCTCGGGCGCGCGACGGGCAATCCCGTCTCGGATTACGCACTCCAAAACGAACGCAGTCAGCGACGAAATCCGAACAACCACGCCGAGAAAATCGACGAGGTGACGAAGTATTTTTATGGTGGATTTGAAGACGACAACCCGTTCAAGCAACTGTCCATCACACGCTCGCGCGACGGAATTCCCGACATCTGGGTGCTCGGCTCCAGTCCGTCGAGCGCGGCGGTTGCGGGCGAGTTAGGGCTGCGCTACTGCTTTGCGTCGTTCATTCGACCGAAACCCGCAGTGCGGGCGTTCGAGGTGTACCGGGACAACTTCCAGCCAGCACCGAACGGTGCCGGTCCGGACGAACCACACGGGATGATAGCGGTGAACGTCACCTGTGCCGATACGGACGAGGAGGCGGCACGACTCCGTGCGGTGCCGGAAGCGAACCGACAGCGGTTACGGCAAGGTCGGATGAACGAGGAGCCGATTCACTCGGTCGAGACTGCCATCGACGAACTCGGTGGCGTTCCCGACCTGTCGCCGGACACCATGGTTCCGGGTGCGTGGCCGCGTCAAATCTCCGGCAGTCCGGACACCGTGCGCGATTTGCTGGAGCAGATGACAGCCCAAACCGATGTCAAAGAGGTCATCGTCCAAAATCAGTTCGCGGACCTCGAAGACGAACTGCGGTCACACGAACTGCTCGCTGATGCAGTCGGGTTGACACCACGCTGAGTGTGGTGGCAAGGGGGAAAAAGAAAAAAGAGAAGAGGGAAGCGGATTTCGCTACCGACTCGTCCAGCCTCCGTCCACGGTGAGACAACTGCCCGTGATAAACGAGGCAGCATCGCTGGCGAGAAAGAGTATCGGAGCGGCGATTTCTTCGGGGTCCGCGAACCGGTCCAGCGGAGTTTGGTCGAGAATCGACTGCCGGAGTCGGTCGTTGGCTTCGAGGTCTTCCGTGAGGTCGGTGCTGACGTAGCCCGGTGCCACGGCGTTCACTCGGACGGTCGGTGCCCAGTCGAGCGCGAGGCTTCGCGTGAGACCGACGAGGCCGTGTTTTGACGCGACGTACGGATGCTGACGCGGGAGACCAACCATCCCGCCGACGCTGGCGACGTTGACGATGCTCCCGCCCGACTCATGCAATCGTTGTGCGGCGTATTTCGAACAGAGGAACGCACCCCGGAGGTTGACATCCAGCACGGAGTCGAAAGCGTCGGCGGACACGTCCTCCGGCGTTCCCAGCGCGTCGTCCGGGTTGACCCCGGCGTTGTTCACGACGACGTCGACGCCCCCGAATTCCGACTCCACTCGGTCGAACAATGCCTCGATGCTGTCCTCGTCGGTGACATCAACGGGGAATGTCAGCGACTCCGCGCCATGATTTCGGACATCTTCGACGGCAGCATCAACGGCCTCTTCGTTGCGGGACGTTGGGACGACTGCTGCGTCAGCGTCCGCGAACGTCCGAGCGATAGCGCGCCCGATGCCACGCGTTCCGCCGGTCACGACGGTGACTTTTCCAGCCACATCGAATCGTTCGTTCGTCATCGTCTGAAAACAAGATGATGAGACGGATTAACTTTATGCGAACGACCACAGCAGAACAGCCACACCACTCGCTTCATCGTCGAGCTCGTGTATCCGACGTTTCGTCGCCGGATTCCCCGGAACGACCGCAGGGCAGGTACCGTCGGCGAACGGTGCATGGCACGAATCAAAGCGAGCAGCCTACCATCCCAGCAAAAACGGAACCTCGAACAGCGTGCGACGACGCTCTACAAAACGTACCGCTTCAAGAAGGGTTGCTAGACGAAACTCCGTTTTTTCGAAGCAAATCAGCACCCACCCCAGAGCGGTTAAGCGACTTCCCACCGAGTTATCCAGTATGTGGCCGTGGGGACATCTGGCGGTGGGGTATCTGGCCTACTCGGTCGTTCGACGCACCCGGACAAACCGTCCGCCGACTGACCTCGAAGTCGTCGTGCTCGCCGTGGGAACACAGTTTCCGGATATCGTCGATAAACCGCTCGCGTGGTGGGTCAGCGTCCTCCCGACTGGGAGATCGCTCGCACACTCGCTGTTGACTGCGAGTCTGCTACTCGCCGTCGCGTACTGGTTTTGCCGCCGGACGGAAACGCGAAACCTCTGGGTCGCCTTCGCCGTCGGCTATCTCTCACACCCGTTCGCCGACGTCCTCCAACCCGTACTGGCAGGTCAGTTCGGACAAGCGTCGTTCCTGTTGTGGCCCGCGCTTTCGCTGCCGCAGACGCATCCTGTCGATATATCGATAGCTGCCGTCCCCAGCGACTTCGTGCTCGAACTGCCGTTCGTCGTTGCCGCCATCGCGTTCTGGTTGGCCGACGGCGCGCCCGGCATCAGGCAGTTCCTCCCTTCCACGAAGGTCTCACACAGGGAGTAAAGCAGCCCAACTTTAGTTACTCTATCGTCGTTCGATTGCAACCGGGTTGGGTTCGATACAGCCGATTCGAGTATGATTCCAGCCGATTCGGGCACGGTAGCGCTGTTCCACGAACGCGTGCAACGCCCCGGCCATCACTGGCCTGCGACGATAGTTGGGAAGATATATCCGTTCCAGTGGAGGTTCAATAAAATATGAATATTTCTCGGTATGGTGCTGAACATATTCTGTCTTCGCTGGATTTTCCCACAAGTGTAAACATTTCCAAGGGTGACAGAATAGTATACTTCTGCTGGAATTTTGGACAGGACGAGCGATGTTACGTGGTGATTTCCACCGATTGATTTGCGTTTTCCAAAATTGGAACGATTTTAACGATGTGGTTCAAACCGAAAAGTAGCGGTACGAACCGCCGACAGTGAGTAAATTGCTTTTTAGGACCGAGAATCGGTTACAGCGACAATCGATTTGCGCCGCGCATCAACGCAACAGTATGTTAGTCGTTGTCACGACATCCTCTTTCGATACCCTGGGTTTTTTCGAATACTCGCAAAAAATCGGGATTAGCAGCGGAGAAGAGTCTGAATAACAAATACAGATGCGGTCATATTAGGTTCGTGAGAATTGTGAGAATTGTGTTAGTGTCACTGTTTGGCCATGTGGTTGGAACCACTGCCAATGGCCAGGTTAGGAAACTGGTAAAGCGGGGCGGAAAACGAAGCAATCACGAACGTCTCGGGAAAACTACCCGCAGGACCACCGACGACTACGGAGGGTGATGCCGGATGTGTGGCATTATCGGGTGTGCGGGAGGGGACAATGACCTCGTCCCGGCACTGCTGAGCGGGTTAGCGAAGTTGGAGTATCGGGGATACGACTCGGCGGGAGTGGCAGTCAGTAACTCAGACATCCACGTCCTCAAGCGCGAAGGGAATCTCGACGAGTTGGTTGGTGTGGTTCAAGACGGGACTGGCTTCGGCGGAACGGCCGGCGTCGGTCACACGCGATGGAGCACGCACGGCAAACCGTCGAACGAGAACGCACATCCGCATACAGGCTGTGAGAATCGCGTTGCCGTCGTTCACAACGGTATCATCGAGAACTATCACAGCCTGCGTGACGAACTGCGTTCGTTGGGACACGAGTTTGAGAGTGAAACGGACACCGAAGTCATTCCGCATCTCATCGGCGGCCAGCTCGAAGCCGGGGCGACACCGAAGGAAGCGTTTCGGCGTGCGGTCGAGGAACTGGAGGGGAGTTACGCCATCGCGGCGGTGTTCGAATCATGCGACGAAGTGATGGCGGCACGGCAGGATTCGTCGCTCGTCCTCGGGGTTGGCGACAGGACGTACGTAGCGAGCGACGTGACCGCGCTGGTCGACCGAACCGACACCGTTGTCCATCTCCAGGATGGGGAGTTCGCCTATCTCTCGGAGGATGGTTACACGATCGTCGATGGAAACGGAACCCCACAGCCGAAGACGGAGATGGAGATAAAGTGGGACGCGGAAGCGGTGGCAAAGGGCCACCACGAACACTACATGATAAAGGAGATTTGCGAACAGTCGAGCGCACTCCGTAACTGCCTCCGTGACCGATTCACAGGACAGCTCGTCTCGCTGGATACTGACGAAAGCTTCCAAACCGTGGATGTCGTCCATCTTGTTGCCTGCGGAACCAGCTATCATGCCGCACTCTACGGCGCGAAACTGTTGTGCAAACGAGGGATTCCGGCACACGCCTATCTGGCGAGCGAGTACGCGATATCCCCGGCACCGATTCGGGATGGAACGCTCGTCGTCGGCGTTACCCAGAGCGGCGAGACGGCGGACACCCTCTCGGCGCTTCGGGCCGCCAACGACCGCGATGCCCGCACGCTCGCGTTGACGAACGTCGTCGGAAGTACCGCCTCGCGGGAATGTGATGACGCACTGTACATCCGGTCGGGTCCGGAAATCAGCGTCGCCGCGACGAAAACGTTTGCGAGTCAACTCGTTACGCTCGTGTTGTTCGCCCTCCAGTTCTCGCGGGACAGGTCGTCCCGCACCGAGACGCGACGACTCGTCTCGGCACTGACCGAATTGCCCGAACAGGTGCAGGCCGTACTCGACACGAACAACGCGGAGGATGTCGCGCGCCGGTTCGTGAGCAGTTCCAGTTACTTCTTCATCGGGCGTGGAATGCAGTATCCCGTCGCACTGGAAGGCTCACTCAAGATGAAAGAGATAACGTACGAACACGCGGAAGGGTTCGCTGCTGGCGAACTCAAACACGGTCCACTCGCGCTGGTGACAGAGGAAACACCGGTGTTCGTCTCGGTCGTCGGCAACGACGAGATGGCACGAAAGACCATCTCGAATGCGGAGGAAGTGAAAGCTCGAGATGCGCCGCTCGTCGCCGTCACGGACGGTCAATCGTCGGTTGAGGAACTCGCCGATGCGGTACTGTCCGTCCCAACGACGAATCAAATACTCGCGCCGATACTCGTCAACGTCCAGTATCAACTGCTCGCCTACCACACGGCGCGACTCCTCGGCCGCGACATCGACAAACCGCGAAATCTCGCAAAAAGCGTCACCGTCGAGTGACGAAACGGGTCGTTTTGAACTGTAACCGTTCCGTGAGTCGTGGATTATCGACCGAGTCGTGTCCGACCAGTAAATGGCGTCGTGACAATCAATATTCACAAGGACTATGCCGTTTGCACTAAATAGAAGTCACAAGGTGGACGAAATCAACCGAAAAATCGTCAGGGGCGAACTGCTGACGGCGCTATCGATCGTTACAGCGGGATTGATGTTGCTTAGTCTACCATTCGTCACGTTCGAACGGTGGTGGGTGGGTATCGTCGCAGCGCTCGTCACGTTCGTCCTGATTCTGGGGTCCGATAGATATCGGGCCGGGTATCGTGCGTTACTGGCCGGTGGACTCCTGGCAATGGCACTCATCGTGACTGGAATCATTTCCGTTAGCGTCCTCCCGTTCGTGGTTGGTGGGATGGGCGTCGGGAGCGCGGTCAATCGACTGCTGTTCGGTGTCCTGCGACCGGTGCCGCCGCTCCGCCGACAGCGCGAGGAAGCCCCGGCCCCCAACTGGTACCCGTTCTGAGAAATTACGACTGTCTCAATCGTGAACGACCGCACGTTCGGTTTGCGTGCTCCGGAGCAACAGCCATCCGATTCCGATGGCCAACGCGGCAATGCCGCCGCCGAGCAACGTTTCGGCGTAGCCGAAGGCAGTCGAGAGACCGACACACAGCGGCGGGCCAACGGTCGTCCCGAGACGGAGAACGGTGGTCCGAACGCTCATGATACTCCCCCGGAACTCGTCCGGCGCGAGTTCGTTGAGCGCTGTATCGGTAATCGGCTCGGCGAGCCCCTGCCCGAGACCGAACAGCAGCAACGCCACAGAGACGACGGCGAGCGAATTCGTCACGGCGAGCAGGACGAGACCGACGCCGTAGCTCGTGAACCCGAGTGCGATGGATTGGAAACTGGAGAGCCATCGCAGTAGTCGGTCGCCCTGCATCGCCGTCGTCCCCATCGCCACCGCCGGAAGCCCAAGCAGCAAGCCGATTCCACCTGCTGAAAGGTTGTACGAGTTGGCGAGGATGAACGGAACGACGGTGAGTTGGGCACCGTACAGGAGGACGAAAATACCGAAAATGGCGGTGTACAGCGAGGCAAACGGCCGCATCGAAGTCGGTCCGGTAACGAACTCTCGAATCGTCCCGCCGGTGTCCGTTCTCTCGCGCGACGGTTCATCGAGGAACGCGAGGCTGAACGGAGCGACGACAACCCCCAAAAGAAAACAGAGGAACGGAGCCATCCACGAAAGGGTTGCAAGCCCCCCGCCAAGGAGGGGGTAGCCCGCGGCACCGACCGCAAGAATCGCGGCGTTCATGCCGATGAGCGTGCGGCGTTTCTCCCCGGCGAAGAGGTCGCCGATGAGCGTGATAGTCAGGGTTGCAACCGCACTGCTGGCCGCGCCCTGAATCGCGCGGAGGGCGAGGATGGCGATGAAGTGGTGCGGAAGTAAAACGATAGCTGACCCGCTTAGCCCGAAAATGACGAGCGCGGGGACGAGGATTCGTTTGCGCCCGGTTCGGTCGGCGAGCAGTCCGATAGGAATCGTAAGGATGACACCCGGAAGCGTGAACGCGGAAAGCAACAAACTCGCTTGCGCTTCCGAAATCCCCCACGCTTCCTGTACTGCAGGGAGGGCGGGACTGATCAGCGAGACGCCCATGACGGCGACGAGCGTACTGGCGAAGATGATGGCCGTCATCGGAGAGTCCCGAATTACTTGGAGGCGTTTCATTCTGTATTGCTGGACCGTTCGCGGCGAACCGTGGAGAGGATTTCGATACGAAAATACATTCGGGGACGGCCAGCATTACTCTATCCAGTCGAGATAGGCCGTGTTGACTTCGATGACGCCAGCCACGTTTCGGATCTCCTGTGGAATCTCCGTGCGGAAGGTGTCGTCGTCGATACGATCGACGGGACCGCTGACGCTGATAGCGCCGAGGAGTTCGTCCGTTTCAGTCACGAGTGCGGTGGCGACACACCGAACGCCGTCGAACTGTTCTTCGTCATCGAAGGCGATTCCGCGCGACCGGATGTCCGCAATTTCCGCGCGAAGCGACGATTCTTCCACGATGGTTCCGTCCGTGTAGCGATGCAACGCGCCCCAGTCGAGAACTTCGTCAAGTCTCGTGTCGTCCATCGCTGCGAGCATCGACTTTCCGGCGGCCGTGCTGTGGAGGTCCTCCCGCGTACCGAGATGGGTACTGATGTCCGTGCGGTCGTGGCGGGTGGACTGATACAGAGTAATCCCGTATCCGGCCCGTTCGACCACGAGTCGAGCGGTTTCGCCGGTCGTCCTCGCCAACCGGTCAACGCTCTCCTTACCGATTTGAAACACCGTCTCGCGCTCCCGCACCGCACCGCCGTACGTGAGCGGACGAAGCCCGAGTTGGTACTCCCCGTCCGCTTTCTCCACGAAATCGTGTTCGAGCAGCGTTGCGAGGTAGTGATGCACTGTCCCCTTCGAAAGCCCGACTTCGTCGGCGAGTTCCGTCACACCCATCCGTTCGTGTTCGTCCAGCGCGTCCAACACCCGAAACGCATTGGTGACCGATTTGATGGTCTTGCTTCCGTTCCCGTCTCGCGCCATGCTTCGACCACCAGTGGGAAACCATAAGAATCTACCTCAATCGTTTGACGTTGTCAAACCCGATTGGTCTTTTTACTCGTTGTCGGCGTAAATGCGGTTCACGAGTCGTTGGACAGCGAGTGCCTGCTCAACCGTGTTGGTCGTCGGCGGTTCGTCGTGTGCGACGGCGTCGATGAACGCCTGTATCTGCTCGCGGTACGGGTCGTTGTGGTTCGCCGTGACCGACGTATCGAGGTAGTGGTCCACGCCGCCGCTCCGCGTCTCGAAGAATTTGAGCATCTGTGAAACATCCACGTCAGTGTCCCGAATATCCGTGATGTCCAACAACGCACCGGCTTCGGTTCCGTGAATTCGGTAGGAGTGCAGCGAGTCAGCGTTGACCGCCCACGCGGTTTCCACCGTCGCCGTCTGCCCGCCGTCGAACTCCAGAAACGCCGACGCCGAATCCTCGACGTCGAACATGTTTGCATCGTCGTCTTCGCCCCACATTTTGAGATAGGCGTACGAATCTCGATTCCCGAAATCACATCGCGTCGTGGATTTCACGTCGTGCACGTCCGGCTCGTCGAGGAAGTAAAACAGCAGGTCCATCACGTGGATTCCGATGTCGATGAGCGCGCCGCCACCCGCGAGTTCCTTCGACGTGTACCACGATCCGCGACCAGGGACGCCGCGGCGGCGCAAGTACGTCGATTGGACGTGCGTGATTTCGCCGAAAAACCCCTTGTCGATGTACCATTTGAGGATCTTGCAGACGTTCAGAAACCGACTCTGGAAGCCGACCATACAGGTTTTCCCCGTCTCGTCGGCGGTTTTCGCGATACGCTCCGCACTCTCCAGCGTGTGCGCGAGCGGTTTTTCCATGAACACGTCGATTCCGCGCTCCATCGCCGCAGTTGCGACGGGTTCGTGGAACTTGTTCGGCGTCGTGATGACGACGGCGTCCAACTCCTCCTCGAATAGGTCCGTCGGGTGCTCGAAATGAGCGCCGTCGAACCGGCGCTCGAACCGTTGCCGCGCTTCCGAACTCGTATCGGAACCGTACACCCGCTGGTCGAAATCGACGAGGGTCTGGGCACGGTTCAGTCCGTGCGTCCCGAGACCGACCACCCCGATATCGAGCGTGATGTCGTTACGCATGCTCGTGGCTCCGCAGGCGATGTTATTCAGCTTTGGCTTCCATCCCCTTTCGAAAGGAGTTTCCGCGAAAGTAACGGTTTTTACCCTCCTCTTCGTGGGGTACGAATATGGCCCGACCAGCCGTGCAGTTGTACTCACTGAGAGCAGTCGATGAACCGCTTCCCGACCTGATCACCCGCGCCGGAGACGCCGGATTCGAGGGCGTCGAATACGCGAACCGAATCGGCGACGCCGACACCGACGCCGTCATCGATGCCCTCGACGGTGCGGGCATGGAGTCGGTCGCCGCACACGTCGGCATCGAAGCGCTCGAAGACGACCTCGAAGGAACCATCGAATTCTACGATGCACTCGGCTGTGACCGTCTCGTCGTCCCGTGGCTCGACCCGGAACATTTCGAGAGCGAGGATGCCATCGATACAGCCGCGAGCCGACTCACATCGCTTGCGGACCAAGCCGCTGACCGCGGCGTCGAACTGGGCTACCACAACCACGACCACGAGTTCGAGGAAGTCAACGGCCGTCCGGCGTTCGAACGGTTCGCCGAATCGTCCGGTGACTCGCTCGCGCTCGAAGTTGACCTCGGCTGGGCATCGGCAGCGGGTGCTGACCCTACCTCGTTCCTCGAACGGTGGGGCGACCGAATTCCGCTCGTTCACGTCTCCGACGCCGACGAGTCGCGGTCGCCGACGGAAGTCGGTGACGGCGTTCTCGACGTGGACGCCTGTGCGAGCGCGGTCAAAGAAGCGGGCGTCGAGTGGGCTATCTACGAACACGACGAACCCGAAGACGCGATGGCGTCGCTCACCCACGGCGGCGACGTGCTGCAAAAGTTCTGAACGAGACCGTTCCTTTTTCGGACCGACTACCCCATCGTGAGCGTCACGTAGCCGTCGAAGTTGAGGACGACCTGCTGGGCGAAGTCGCCGAACAGCGCCTTTCCGGTCGGAGACCGAGATTTTCCAACGACGAAGGCGTGGTCACAGTCGTACTTCTCCCCGGCTTCGATGACACGGGTTCCGCGCTCCTTGTCATCGACGACGGCGACGACGGTCCTGAAATCGACGTCCATACCGTCGAGAACTTCGGCCGCGAACTCGGTGGCTTCGTTCGCCGCCGCCTCCGTCACGGCCCCGGTATCGTAGTTCACGTTCTCGACTTCCCCGACGGATTCGAGCGTTTCGACGTCGGCTTCGTACTCCGACTCGTCCAGAAACGCCAGAACGACCAGTTCGGCGTCGCTTGCGGCGGCATACGTTCCCGCCTCGCGGAGGAGGTCCCTGTGCGTGTCCGTCGTATCGATGGCTACTACACCACGTTCCATACCAGCGATAGACGAATGGAAGTATATAAAACGAGAGGATAGTTGCGACTCACGGCCCGGAAAATCGGGCAACCGACGCCGCATCAGGGGGAAATCACTATGACACTGCTCTGTGTTACGCTAGATGTTTCAATGAGTGAATACACTGTCGCTATCATCGGAACCGGACCGGACCCAGCCAATCCAACGGTCAAAGGATTCGCCATGGGCTACCGACACGCCGAAGCGTACCGAAACGACGACGACTGCCGCCTCGTCGGCTGTGCCGACATCGTCCCGGAGAACGCCGCCGCCTTCGCCGAGACGTTCGATATCCCGGAGGACGGCGTGTTCGAGGAGTACGAGGAGATGGTGGAAGCCGTGGAACCGGACATCGTCAGCATCACCGTCCCGCCCGCGATACACGAGGACATCGTCATCGGGTGTGCCAAACGCGGCGTCGAGGCGATTCACTGCGAGAAGCCCATGGCGACCGAATGGGCCGATGCACAGCGGATGGTCCAAGAGTGTTATCGGCGGGACGTCCAACTCACGTTCAACCGACAGCGTCGCTTCGGCCGACCGTTCACGGAGGCGAAACGACTGCTCGACGACGGCGAAATCGGCGAACTTCAGCGCGTGGAAATCGGCTGGGGCGACTTCTACGACACCGGCGCACACACCGTGGACCTCGCCGGGATGTTCAACGACGACCACTCGGCCGAATGGGTCATCGCGGGACTGGACTATCGGGACGAGGACGTCCGATTCGGTGTTCACCAAGAAAATCAGATGTGGGCACAATGGCGCTACACGAACGGCGTGTACGGTCTCGCGTCCACAGAACCGGAATCGGAGTTCGTCGGAGCGGCTCTCCTTCTCAGAGGGTCCAGCGGTGTTATCAGAATCGACGTTGCCGACGGTCCGATGCTCGAACTCGAACGCGACGGCACCCGAACCGAAATCGATGTGGACGGCGAGACGATGCACCAGACAGGCAACGAGGAAGGCCGGTACGGCTCGCAGTTCCACGACCGCGCAGTTGCCGAAATAATTGACGCACTCGAAACGGGGCAAGAATCCACCATCAGCGGCCGAATCGGACTCAATACGGCCGAAATTCTGTTCGCTGGCTACGAGTCGGTACGCAGTCGCAGACGAGTGGATTTGCCGCTCGAAATCGACGACAATCCCCTCACGTCGCTGGTCGAATCGGGCGCACTCACGCCGAAACCGGCAGTTGAGGAAGACAGCGCATAGACCAAAAGCAAAAGCGAATTTTTTCGAGCGCAACAGCTAGTCCGACTCAACGCCCTCGCTTGTCGAACCCAATCCGGCGTCGGAATCCGATTCGTTCTCGTCTTCTTCGAGTTCATCGATGGGCGTACTGTTCCAGTACTCGTGGTTGTTCTCGACGCGGAAACACGCACAGACGGACGATGAATCGACATCCTGCGGTTCGGGCGTCTCGTGCATACACACCTCGCGCGCTTCCGGACAGCGCGTGTGGAACCGACATCCGCTCGGTGGGTTCACCGGGTCCGGAATGTCGATTTTCCGCATCGGGAAGTCATCCGTCACCGACATGTTCATACCCAAATCCGGTGTTGCCCACCGCAACACCGACGTGTACGGATGATTTGGGCTGCTAATCAACTGCTCAGCCGGACCCAGTTCCGCCAACCTCCCGAGGTACATCACTCCCACTCGGCCACCGCCGTGTTCGGTGAAGTAGCGAGCGTTCGAGAGGTCGTGGGAAATGAACACGTAGGAGGTGTCGAACACATCCTGCAACTCCAGCATCAGGTCCATCATCTCGACACGCAACGACACGTCCAGCGCGCTAATCGCCTCGTCGGCCAGAATCACGTCCGGATTCATCAACAACGCTCGGCACAACACCACACGTTGCTTTTCCCCGCCAGACAACTGGTGCGGATAGCGCTCGGCAAAGTCCGCCGCCGGGTTCATCCCCACGCGCTCCAAGAGCGAGTAAATCCGCTCTCGACGCTCGCCAGTGCTCAGGCCCGAACTCACTTGCCGCAGTGGTTCGGAGAGAATCGACACGATACGCCGATTCGGATTCAGCGAACTGCCGGGGTCCTGATGAATAATCTGCAACGATTTGCGCACATCAGCCCACTTCAAGCCGCTGTCGCTGTTGCCATCCCGAATGTCCCAGATGTCGTGCCCGCGGTACTTCACGCTCCCTGCCGTCGGCCGCTGGAGCCCGATTGCGGTTTTGCCCAGCGTCGTCTTCCCACACCCGGATTCGCCGACGAGCGAAATCACGTCGTTCTCCATGATGTCCAACGAGACACCATCAACGGCGTGAACCGTCTGCTGTTCACTGCCGAAATCCAACACACCCGACTCCTTCTCGAAGTGAACTTTCACGTTCTCCAGCGACAGGAGTGGTTCTTCATTTCCTATCATTGGCCCTCACCTCGTGTATTGTCGGGATTCCGCTGAAGCAACTCTTCGTAGTTCAACTCGATTTCGTCCTGTGCCTCCTGCCAGTGGAAACACGACACCACGTGCTGCTCGGAAGTCAAGTCGAACGACGGGTCGTTCTGCACGCATTCGTCGGTCGCCAGCGGGCAACGTGGGTGATACGCACAGCCCTTCGGCACGTTGATTGGTGCCGGACTCTGCCCTTCGATAGGACGCATTTCCTCAAGTGGGGCGTTCAGACTCGGCGTCGAATTCAACAATGCCCGCGTGTACGGATGCGCGGCATTGTTCACGATTTCTTCGGAGGGCCCGACTTCCACCAAATCGAAGGCGTACATCACGGCGAGGCGGTCGGCCAACGCCGCCACCAGCGGCAAGTCGTGCGTGATGAACACCATCGTCAGGTCGTACTTCTCCTGTAGTTCTTTCAGCAAAATCAGAATCGACTGCTGCATCAGCAAGTCGAGTGCGGCGGTTGGCTCGTCCATCACCAGAATATCCGGGTCAAGCACGAGCGACAATGCAATCAACGCCCGCTGTTGCATTCCGCCGGAGAGTTCATGCGGGTACGACGACAGCACGCGGTCGGCATCCAGATACAGGTCCGCCAATAGCTCGCGCGCCCGTTCCATGCCTTCCGTGCGGTCGGCGTCGTGGGCGTCCAGGGTGTCGTAGAAATGGTCCTCGATTTTCATCGTCGGGTTGAACGAACTCATCGCTCCCTGGAACACCATCGAGATTTGTTCCCACCGCATCGAGCGCAACTCCTCTTGAGTCAAATCGAGCACGTTGATTTCCGGCCCATCCTCCGGGCGGTAGACGACCTTCCCTTGCAGGAGACCGGGGTCCGGGATGGCGTCGAGAATTGTCTCGGCGAACATTGACTTTCCCGACCCGCTCTCGCCCACCACACCGATAATTTCGTTGCGCTGAATATCGAGACTTACGTCGTTCAGCACGTATGATTCGCCTTCGTCGTAGGTGACCGACGCGTTCTGAATGCTCAATATCGGGTCCGATACTTCCGTGACGTTTGACTGCGCTTGTTGGGACATCATTCTGATAGCACCTCCGTACCTTCATTCGATTCTTCGAGCGTCGTCGATTCACCCGCCAGGCGCGTACGAACGCGCGGATTGAACAACCGGTCTAACCCCTGCGCGAGCAGGATGAGCGACAGCGCGATGCCCATAATCATGACCATCGGCACGAGGAGTTGATACAAAGCAGTCGTGCCAACGAGCGCACCGGCCTGTTTGTACGCGTTGTTCAACTGCAGCCCCCAGTTGGGTACTGACGTGGGGAGAATTCCCAAATAGTACAGCCCGACGGAAGTGAAGACGACGTAGCGGGCGGCGTTGGCGAAGTTGACCAGGACGAACGGCATCAGATTGGGAATGATGTCCTTGAACAGGATGCGTGGCGTGCTCACGCCCATTGTCCGAGAGGCTTCGACATAGGAAGCATCGCGCAGGGTGAGCACTTGCGAGCGAATCGCCCGGCCGAGACCCGCCCAGTAGTTGATGGTGATGAGAATCCCGAGGAGCACGGGGTTCTTCGGTCGGAAGACCACGGCCAGCACCATGATGAGTGGGAGGCCCGGAATGGTCATTGCGATGTCCGAAATCGACGTGATGATAGTGTCAACGACCCCGCCACTGTAGCCGGCGACGGTGCCGATGACGAGCGCGATGGCGGTGGCGAAGATGCCACCGCTGGCTATCATGATGAGCATCGATGGCGTCGCGTGAATCGCCATCGCCATCACGTCGACGCCGGATTGCGTTGAGCCGAGCGGCGCGCTCCAGTTCTGGAACGGCGGAAGGCTCCGTGGAACTTGGTTTGAGATTGGGTGGGGGTAGAGCCACGCGCCCACCGTGCCAATGAAAATGTAGATGAGCAGGATGATTCCACCGATGCGGGTGCGTCGGTCGTCCCATGCGACCAGTCCGGGCTTGTAGATGAACTCCGTGTAGAAGTCACGCAGTCGTTTTTGGGTGGTGACTTCCACTTCGGACGTGGTGGTGGTCTCAAAGTTGAACTCTTCGACCTCCGAACCGCCGTCTGTGATTTTCGAGTTCTCAGTAGGCTTCATTTGACTCACCCGATTTGACACGCGGGTCGATTAGGCCATACGTCAAGTCGGCGATAAACACCGAGAGGACGAGAGCGGTGGTAATGACGAGGAAGATGCCCATCATTAGCGGATAATCACGATTCTGGAGTCCTTGGAACAAATAGTATCCAACACCGGGGTAGGTGAAAATCTGTTCGAGGATGACTTAGCCACCGAGGTTGAAGCCGATGAGGGTCAAGAACCCGGTGTACATGGGGAGGATGGCGTTGCGGCCCACGTACCAGATTGCGATACGACGGTCGGGAAGCCCGCGAAGACGAGCGACTCGCACATAATCCTCACCGAGCACTTGAATGCTACTGCCACGCATTGCGAGTGCTTGGAGTCCCGCGCCAGAGACGACGAGCGAGACGATTGGCAGGAATGCATGATACAGTGCGTCGGTGACGAATTGAATGCTCAAACTGGGTGTCACCCCGGGGCTTAACCGATATCTCACGGGGAGCACCTTGTACTTGTAGCCGAAGACGATCACCAACCCGATGGCGAGGACGTAAAACGGGATCGAGGAGAGGAGGATCGACAGGGTACTGGAGGCCATGTCGAACTGACTTCCTTCCCGGTAGGCCATGAGTGCGCCCCAAACGATGGCGATGGCGAAGATGAGAATCGTCGCCGTCACCATCACGAAGATGGTCCAGGGAAGTGCCTCACCGACGATGCTTGCGACTGTGCGCGGGTAAGTGAACGATTTGCCCATGTCGCCGTGCAGGAGCGCGGTGACGTAGTCGCCGTACTGGACGTACAGCGGCGCATCCGGTTGCAAGTTCTGGTAGGTTTTGATAATCGAGTTGATCTGTTGGGGTGGGTATCCCTGTCGAATCAGTTTGCCGCGCAATTGGGTCAGCGGTCCACCCGGCAGCAGTCGAATCATGCCGAACGTTAGCGTGACAACCAACCACAGCGTGATGATTGCCCGCCCGGTCCGTTTCAAATAATAGTTTGCCATATTTTCGATGTAGTATGCGTCCTAGTAGTATAATAGTATGTACCAGTGTGTTACTTACCCGTATAGTTCAGCTTACCAACCCGTGGGAGCCAGCTCTCAGGCCATCGAACTTTGGACGCATTTGAACCCTGTTTCGGGATGTCCCACACGTCTCCCGTGAGGAACGATTGAGTCTGTTTCTCCGCGATTGGGAGCATCGGGAGGTCCTGATTCGTGACCCACGCCTGTTCGGTTGCGATTGTCTTGACCTTCGAATCCGAGGTTGCATGTGACATCTCCTTCAAGCGCTTCGAGGGATTGACCGTCATTGTCCCTGACCCGCTTCGTTTGGGAACCGTCACGGTACCGCGCTTGCCACCTCGGTCGGGGTTCGCCGGCGCGTAGTTGTACGTGAAGCCACGGTAGTTCTCCAACATCATCTGGCGCAACGAGAAGTACGGGAAGGTCGCCTGACCGCCACCGGGAAGCCAACTACCGGAGGCGAGGACGAAGTTGCCATTCGGCCACACCTGCCCCTGCAAGTTACCGAACGTCCGACCGTCCACGCTCGATTTGAACCCGAAGCTCTTGAGTTGATCCACGACCGTTTGAGTTGCCGTCACCCAGTCGGACCAACCGGATGGTACCTGAACGGGAAGGTTAACCACCTCGCCGTCACTGTCGTGCCATTTGCCGCCCTTCTTTTTGTAGTCCGCGTCTTTCAGGACTTTCGCCGCTTTGTCGGTCTTCGATTCCGATTTGCCGTAGTCAGTGAAATCGCTTCGCGCGTCGCCAATCCACTTGTCGACCGCGCTCGAAGCGATTCCAACGGAAAGCTCCGCAGGCTTCTTCGATGCTGGGCCGGCGTTTTTCACGATGGTTTCGCGGTTGAGGACGTACGCAATCGCCTGTCGGACCGCCCGGTCGCCCGCGTGCTTGTGGTTGAACTGCGGCACCAGCCCGTAGCCGACACCCGACGGGAACGTTACCTGTTGCCAGCTTTTCGGCAACTGTTTGAGGATGTGTGGCGGCGTAAACGCGGTCGCAACCGAATCGATCCGGTTGGAGATCATGGCGTTGTACACCGACTGATTCCCGTTCATGTACAGGTACGAGTACGTCTTGAAATTGATTTTGTCCGAGTCGGGATGATCGTCTCGGCGCTTCGTAACCACCTGCTGTTGGCTGGCGTTGTCGAATGCGAACGGCCCGCTTGCGACGGGATCTTGCCACGCGAAGTTCTGGAGTTTGTGCAGCCCTTGTTTTTCGTTTGTCTCGATTTCGTCCAGATATTTCCCGAAGACGCTCTTTTTCTGCTGAACGAAGTTGTTGATGAGCACTTGGAACTTGACGATTGTCTGATTGACTGACTGCGAAAAGTGCATGACGACGGTTGAGTCGTCTTTGGTCTCGATGGATTTCGTGTAATCGCTGTATCCTAACCCGGTTTTCATACCGATTTTTAGCTGCGTTGCGATGTCGTCCGCGGTCACGTTGTCGCCGTTCGCCCACGTCAGGCCGTCACGGAGTTTCATCGTGAACGATTTGTCGGCGAACGACCAGTCCGCAATCGCGTACGGCACGAATGTATTCGTGCCGAGGTTGTACTGTGCGAACCGGTCGAACAGGAGGTTCTGTGATGCCTGTGCGTAACTCGACGGGTTCGACGGGTTCCACTGGATGTTCGTCGGAACCTGATTCACACGACTGATGTGCTGAACGTCGTAAATGTTGTTTCCACCGCCGCCATTTCCGTTGCCACCATTGTTTCCGTTACCGTTCCCGTTACCACCGTTTCCGTTTCCATTGCCAGTATCTTTCGACCCGTTGCCACTGCATCCTGCCAATGCGGCCGCACCAGCCGTCCCGGCCAACGCGAGAACGTGCCGACGGCTACATACGTCACTATAACGCCTAGAGCTATCTCTCATGGTCCAATAGAATCAGTACAGTGGGTATAGATAAATGTTTGCACATCATCAACCATTACCCTCTTTTTCTTGGCGAAATTGAAACGAAACGGTTCGGTGGACGCATTTGATTCTATTCGGCGCTGTTTGCAAACTTTCTTGCCCCAAAGGCCCAACGGGGTAGTATGAACCGCTACGATCGCTTCTGGGAACTCGTGTACGGTGCTCAGCGATATCTACAGATGGCCCTCTTTTTCCTGTTGTTCCTGCTCGTACTCTCGGGAATCGCGCTCGTGTTCGGACAGTCGAACCCGGCATCGGCCACGATGCTTCAAGTCGATTTTATCCTCGTCTTTGCCCTCGGCGCAGTCATCGTCGCCATGCACTGGTACAGCACCAAACGACACATCGAGAATCGACAGTGAAAGTCACAATTTCGACGCGGTCTGTTTTTCACTCGCTGTCGTCTCACATTCCTGCCGACTCACCAGCCAACCAGTCCGCCGTCGTGCGAGCGATAGACTGAATTTCGTCATCGTGCGGAGCGTCACCGTCGGCGAACTCTCGAAGCGGACCGACGGCGGACGAATCACCGATGTGACCGAGCGCGGAAATAGCGTGGACCTGCACCGTCCTGTCGGGCATCGTCAGTCGGTCGCACAGCGGCTCAACCGCGTCCGCAACCGCGTCCGGATGAGCTTCGCTGATGAAACTAATACCGCCGACGCTTGCCGCGAGCACCGCACCGGAACCATCGCGGACGATGGAGAGGAGCAGCGATGCGTGAGGGAGGAGGGCATCGGCGTCGATGGTTGCCACCTCGTAGACGACGTTCGCCACGATGGTCCGCGCGGTGATTTGCCGTCCCATCTCTTCCTTCGATACGTCGGCGAGATGGTCCCGCGCTTCCGTGTTGGGCGCTGCGGTAGCATCCCCGATTGGGTCCGTCGGCTCGTTCTCCATCGCCGTCACGAGTTCGTTGGTGTACGGGACGAACCATTCGGCGTGGTCAATTGCCAGCACGCGGATGACCTCCGCCGCCAGCGCCGAAACCAACGGCGTCTCGTGGTCCAGCAGGGAGAGAAGGTCGGGAATCGCGTCGCAAACCACAGATGGAGAATCCTTCCCGATGGCTGCAAGAATCAACAACGACTCCCGAAGCACGACGATTCTGTCGTCGTCGAGGGCACTCATGAGCGTTGGAATCAGCGGTTCAACGGTTTCGAGGTCGTTCGCAGCGAGTGCTGAAACGAGTCGTGCCGTGTGGGTGCGCACGAGGTTTTCCTCGTTCCGGAGTCCTGCCCGGAGGGTGTCGATTTCCACGTCATCGGACGACACCGTTTCCGGGTCGAGTTCCATGAGTTCGTCGTAATCGCCCGTCATTCGACCGAATACAGCAAACCTCGATTGAAATACGTGACGGTCGCTCACACGAATTCAGTCGAACAGTTCGGCCAGACAAAAGTTCAGTTGAGCAGTTCGGCAAGATGGCGCGCGATTCCGCGCCCGATGGATTCCATCCCAGCATCACCGGGGTGGAGGATATCCGCCGTCAATTCCGTTGAGTCCATCAATTCTTCGCCTGCGATAACGTGCAGATTGTCGTGTGGCGACTCGGCAACGATGGCGCGCAGGGCCGCACGGAACGCCGCCGCGCGCTCTGCGTCCTCGCCGCGAACCACGTCCGCGTGGTACGGAAACAGCGTCACGCAGGCCACGGGGCGGTTCGGATGTGCGGACGCAACTGCGTTCACGAGCGTTGCCGCGCGCTCGCGGAACTGTGCGACCGTGAACCCGCGATTCGCCATGTTCACCGAGAGGGCGAGGGTTGCAACGTCCCAGTCGTCACGTCCTGCGAGGTAGTCGGCCATCGCAGGTTCGCAGAACGCTGACCCCGAACAGCCCAGATTCAGCGCGTCCAACCCGAGTTGGCGGGCGACACGCGCGACGTAGGTCAGGTGTGTTGCCGAGGCTGCCGCACCCTCCGTGATGGAGGTTCCGTACGCGAGATAGCGGTGGTCGGGGAGTTCATCCGAAGTTGGGGGTCGGCAGTCACCCGCAACGCCGTGGATGGCGACCGGTGCCCACGCCTCGAATCGAAGGCGACAGACACGCGGGGCGAACGCCCCAGCCTGCGTCGTCGCGTCGTCCAAAAGAGGAAGTCGTTCCGGGATAGTGAACTCGAACCTCGCCGGTGTCGGGCCGAGTTCGAGGGGGTCCGACGGCTGGAATTCACCCCAAAACGGCCGGAAAACGGTCCGTTCAGCCGCCGAGAGCATCACCGAAACGACGGCGTCGTCGCGTTCAGGAACGAATCGGACCTCACATCCGGTCGGGTGTCGCAGGCGTTCGCGGGCATCAATGTTCAGATTCGCGCCGACGGACGCCGGAACGCGGCAGAGTTGGTCCCCGTCAGTTCCACCAGCAGTTGCCTCGGTTCCGTGAGTTCCGCCAGCCCCATTTGTCCAGTCGGCAGGCACCGTTTCGGCGACGTTATGGAGCGAGACGGTGGAATAGATGTCGGAATGCATGCGAGATGATACCACATTGGTGAATCCGGGTGATAAGTGTGTGAGATAGCTAGGGGAACGAAACGGATTCGTCGGTGGGTTTTTCATCTCGCTCATCGTGTGGAATAGTATGTCCGAACAAACCACCGACAGCGTCGGCGTCCAAAGCGTCGTGTTCAAATCCCGGTCGCTTGCCGACCTTCTCGACGCGCTCGACAGTACCGACATCGACTCCCTCGAACTGTGGGGTCACCACCTCTCACCCGAAAACGACGAGGCGACCATCGCGGCCGGAAAACAACGCATCGAAAACTCGTCCGTGACGATTTGTGGCTACGGCGTCGTAGATATCGAGGAGATGGGCGAAGCACGTCAACATTTCGAGTTTGGGAAGGACCTCGGCGCGGAGTACATCACCGTCAACTACCCGCCAGCGCGGGACGACATAACTGCAGAACTCATCGACCTCGCGGAGGAGTTCGACCTCAATGTCGGCATCCACAACTACTCGACCGTCCACCACGACGACCTCTCGACGGTGTTTTCCAGCATCGAGGACGTTCACTCGGTGCTCGACAGATACGACCACCCCCGACTCGGCGTTTGCATCGACACTGGCCACTTCCTCGTGATGGACGAGTCGCCGGACGACGTGATTTCGGCCTTCGGCGACCGAATCGTCGCCGTTCATCTGAAGGACACCAGCGACGACGAAATCGAGGACCTTCCCGGTGCCGGAACACTCGACCTTCCGACCGTGCTCGGACTTCTGGACCAGCATGCGACCGACAACGGACCGCTCGTCATCGAGTACGAACTGCCCGATGACCGCGCGCTCGATGCGCTTCGGGAAGCCGGAAGCAACATCAACGCCGCCAACTGAGCAAATTTCGACTGTTTTTTCGATAGCCGACGATGCGACCGAATCGATTGGAGAGTTCGGTTCAGCGCTCGATGCTCTCCAGCAAGCCGTTCATGTAGCCGACTGCGAAGAGCCGACCGTTCATCTCGTAGCCGGGATTTTCGTTGGGTTTGCCTGCCATCGTCGGGACGTGGTCGGGGCGAATCGGGCCGTCGAAGCCGACGTCCGTGTCGGCTTCCATTGCAGCGAGCATGTCCGTCGGACCGTCGTCGTGCCACGTTTCCACGAACCCGTTCTCGGTTCGCTCGACGTCACGGAAGTGGACGAAGTTGATGCGGTCGCCGAACCGGCGGATAGTCGCCGGAATATCGACGCCTATCGACGCCGATTTGTGCGGCCTGTTTCCATCGTTCACGGGGTTCGGATGGAACACGAGTGAGGGTTTGATATGCGTTCACCTGTCAGAACACTCTCGGCCGGGACCGAAATAGTATCCGCTTGGGTATTTCACCATCGCCGAGAGGGGAAGAATTATATCACCACATCGGAATTCAGTAGTCAGTATGCAGACAGCCACCCTTAGTGGGAGCTGGGAGTTTCGACGCCATGGGAGCGAAAACTGGTACGAAGCCACCGTTCCCGGCGGGATATACGGCGACCTACTGAACGCGGGGAAAATCGACGATCCGTACGAGCAGGACAACGAACTCGACCTGCAGTGGGTCGGCAAATCCGACTGGGAGTATCGCCGAACCATCACCCTCGGCGAGGAATTCTTCACCCACGAACGAATCGCCCTCCAGTGTGACGGTCTCGACACCGTCGCAACCGTCTCGGTCAACGGCGAAGTCGTTGGCGAGACCGAAAACATGTTTCGGGGGTACGAGTTCGACGTTGCCGACGCCCTCAGTGCCGGAGAAAACGAGATTCGTGTTCAGTTCCACTCGCCAGTGGAGTACGCCGCCGAACGCTCGACGGCGCACCCGTACGACGTTCCGACACTCCGATACCCCGTAGACCAGCCTGCCCGGAATTTCATTCGAAAGGCACAATGCCACTTCGGCTGGGACTGGGGACCATGCCTCCCGACGGTCGGCATCTGGCGCGATATCCGACTCGTCGCACACTCTTCGCCCCAAATCGAATACGTGACACCTGTCCAGCACCACGAGTCGGGGACGGTCGAACTCGACGTTTGGGTCGGTCTCTCGGTGCCGACCGCCGGCGAGTACACGGTCTCGGCGGCGGTCGATGGAGCAACAGCGAGCCGCGAAATCATCCTCGATTCCGACGACGAAATCGACCTGTCGATGACCGTCGAAGACCCCGAGTTGTGGTGGCCGTCCACGCACGGCGACCAACCGTTGTACGACCTCGACGTGACGGTCGAAGGCGAGGAGTCCCATTCGGTGACCGAACGAATCGGATTCCGGGAAATCGAACTCGTTCGCCAACCGGACGAGGACGGCGACGGGGAGGGGTTCCACATTCGCGTGAACGGCGAACCTATCTTCGCCCGGGGTGCGAACTGGATTCCGGCCGACGCCCTCTATCGGAACGTGACGACGGACGTCTACGAGGACCTGCTGTCGAGCGCCGTGGACGCCAACATGAACGCGGTTCGTGTATGGGGCGGTGGCTACTACGAACGCGACGAGTTCTACCGGCTGTGTAACGAGAAGGGACTGCTCGTCTGGCAGGATTTCATGTTCGCCTGTGCGCAGTACCCGGCCGACGACGAGTTCGTGGCGTCGGTGGAAGCCGAAGCGCGCTATCAGGTTCGTCGCCTCTCGTCCAACCCATCGGTCGCGCTCTGGTGTGGGAACAACGAACTCGAAGTTGGCGTCGAAAGCTGGTTCGCGGACAGCGAGGACATCGACCAGTTGGAAGCCGACTACGACCGGCTGTTCAGGGAGACGTTGAAAGAAGTCGTGGCAGAGGAGGACCCTTCGCGTCCGTACTGGTCCGCGTCGCCATCCAGCGGTCCCGACAGGGTTGACCCGGAGAACGAGCAACGCGGCGACATCCACTACTGGGGAGTCTGGCACGAAGGAAAGCCGTTTTCGGCGTTTCTGGAGACCGAACCGCGGTTCGTCTCGGAGTTCGGCTACCAGTCGTTCCCGTCTGTCGAAACCTTGGCCGACGTAGTTCCAGCGGACCAACACAACCCGACCGCGCCGCTGATGGAACACCACCAGCGCAACGAGGGGGGCAACAAACGCATCCTCCAGCGGATGGCCGACCACTTCCGCATGCCGTCGAACTTCGACGATTTCGTCTACCTGAGCCAGATTCAGCAAGGGATGGCGATTCGAACCGCGGTCGAACACTGGCGGCGGCTGAAGCCCCACTGTATGGGGGCCATCTACTGGCAACTCAACGACCTCTGGCAGTGTGCCTCGTGGTCGTCGGTCGAGTACGGCGGGGAGTGGAAAGCATTGCATCACATGGCGCGGCGGTTCTACGCCCCGACGCTGGTCTCGTTGGCCGAAAGCGGGGACGACCTCGAACTGTGGCTCACGACCGACGAAACCGAACCGATTGCCAGAACGATTGCCGTCGAAGCCGTCACGATGGACGGAAAACGGCTATTCGAACGGAAGTTCGACGCGGAAGTCGAAGCGAACGAAAGCGCCTGCATCGGTCGTGTCGATATCGAGGACGCACTCGGCGACGCATCGCGCTCGGACGTACTGTTCCGGGCGACGCCGCTCGATTTCGATGACGCCCTCCCCGCCACCCATCTCCTCGGCCCGTACAAACGGCTCTCGCTTCCGGAGGCGGAGATTGAACTGTCAGTGGCGGATGGGAAAATCATCGTCAGCACGTCTGATGCCGCACTCTTCGTCGAGTTGCAGGACGACGGCGACGGACGGTTCGGCGACAACTACTTTCATCTCGTACCGGGTGAGGAACGGAGCATCGAGTACGAAACCGATGGCGACGACGAGGCAATTGCGGAGAAGATTTCGGTTCGCCATCTCGCCGAAACGTACTGAATTTTACCGTCGCAACAATCATGCCCGTGACGAAGCGGCCATGACGAAGCGACCATCCCGACTTCGCACGATTTTCCAGCACGAGGAACCATTCGACGTAGTTCGCCCTGTTGCCGTACCGGAGGAACATCGAGATTTGACTAAATCAAACGATATCGGTGACCTGACCGCCATGGAACCAAGGCAGGGAATAGCAAGAGAAGGCAGGAGAGTACGATGGATGAGGCAATCATCTCGTACAGACCTCAGTTCGCCCGGAGAGGACCGTAATACGGCTACGGTGCATGCTGTCCGAAATAAAATCGGTATAGGGTCGTTTGAGATGGTCAACCAGTTGGAAACAGTTCACGAATAAGTTTGATATAATCAAACAACATAGGCGAGAATCGACGACGAAACGAAGCGACAACGGAGTAGTAATCACAACGAACGGCGTGCTCTGCTGGGTTAGAACTGACTCGAATCGGCATTACAAGAATAAGACTGTAACTGTAAACGACGTCCGGTGACGACGACAAAACGGGAGCGAGGCGACAATTGTTTGAAATCGTCAAACAATCCACTCACGTTGAAGCAGGACAGGTCCACCATCATTACATCCATAGACTCGTAATCCCGTAGAAAATTCAGCCACCCGAAATGACGCCATTCCGATTGTACGACAGCACAAACGATTCATTCCTTATGAATCTGATTTTGTGTCAGCATTCTATTGCTATTGTACGATACTACGAAGCGAGAACAGGACTGAGGAAGGGAACACCATAGAGAAGTATTACCGACAAGTATCAAAAATACTGTCAGAAGCGACAAACCGGGAGGAGGATATAATCGGACGAGAGGGCGCATGGACAGGATTTGATGGCTACAAAATGTCGATAGGATGAACAAGTGAGAGGAGAGTATAGATAACTTTTGGTAATAACACTTCATCGAACGACAAAAACGGAGCGGATGATGTTTTATATTGTCATTTTGGCGTTTTCAGAGGCACAACGAGAGCCGTCAGACGAACTATGATGGTCAACAACAGAGAACAGAAAACAAACGAACAATATTTATGCAGTTCTGTTTCCGGACGCCGGTCAAGCGGCCGCAGGAGAATAGCGAAAGGGTTCGTTCGGTTTGGACGATAACGCGTCCGAGTGGCGTCGTAGTCGGGATACGGCCATTCGATTCGATTCAATGCGAGCGGGACCAGTTCGACTGACTGCACCGTTTTCGTACCGTCGAGGGGGAGATACGGGTGGGCGAGAAACCCACCTGCGAGACCAACCAACGCGCCAGTAGTCGCGCCGAGCATGTCGCATCTGGAGGGTGAATGGAAAATGGCCAGTATAGAGACACAACGGCGATGAGTATCATCTGCACCATGAGCGAATTCAGGTGAGGAGGAATCCCAAATCGACTCGCACGTCGGACGAGTCGGCTAGCGGTGACCTGCGGGTGATTTCTGATGGTCCATCCGAGTTCACGAGCTGGTCGAGCGAAGGGAGAAAATCAGCCGTGATGAGAGGAAGGCTATTACAGTGCTTTCGATAGCAACGAGAAGAGACACACCGCCCAATGATGTGGTCGTAGCTATGGGACTCCACCACCACGCCCGCCAGGTCGCTAACGACGGTAAAGCACGGACGGTAACAGCGTCACGACGAGCGCGTGGTGTCGGAGAAACAGTTGCACGCAAAACGGCCAGCACGGGGTCTGAAGCGGGCGACGAGGCACTGGAAACGATACGAGAGACTGTCGCAGTCGTCAGCAGTCGCGTGAACGAAGCCACCGACGGTCGCGCCGAAACGATACCAACACCGTCGACTGTCGCGGCGACGGCCGACCGAGCGACGACGCTCACGGTCGAAATTCGGCAGTTTCTGGACGAGATAGACCATCGGTATGCGGCCAAGAGTGCCGTCAACGGCGCTCGACACGGGTATTTTGCCGGCCCATACGGTGCGGTTCTGGGGGCCGGAGCGGGAACGGTGTACGGCGCGTACACCAGCACACAACCGACTTTCGACCCGCAAACATCGAACCCGAGCAACAAGAACGAGAACGTCGATATCGGACGATATCTGAACGGCGTTCGACGTGTGAAGACGGGATACGAGGTCGGAAAGCGGTTTGGAACGAAAGGCAAAGTCGCCGGGGCGGCAATCGGTGCCGGCGTCTCGGTTCTCCCACTGGGTCGCGGCCTTGCCGAACAGGTCGATGGTCCACTGTCACGATGTGTCGATTCGATACCAGTGCCAACCAGCGAAAAAATCCCGTAGGGGGCGATAGCCAAACAGGTCAACGCTCCGGACGAGCGATGGTCGAGCGCGGCGATAGCCGCGCGTCTGGAGGACATTCCCATCAGTGGGCCAGAACGATTTAGTCCTTCGCTGTATTGGCGTTTTACCGGAGAGAGCTAAGAATAGCCGCCGGCTGGGAGGACGGTTTGCACACAGATACCTCGGTCGGTGAAACGAACGACGCGGATTGACTAAACTTATGGAACTTGGAATAATTGGACTCGGTTCGATCGGTGGAAATTTGGCGAAGCAAGCAACGGAGAAGGGTATCGATGTCGTCGGCTGTGATACGGTTGACCGGCCGGAACTGAAAGAGGAGGGCGTAACGGTACTCGACAGCGGGGAATACGAGGAGTTGGCGAATCGACTCGACGCGCCACGAGTCATCTATCTGTCGCTCCCAGCAGGGGAACTGATAGACGAGCAACTGGACGAACTCACGAAGCATTTGGACGAAGGCGACGTGGTGATGGACGGCGGCAACTCCTTCTGGCGGGATTCGATGCGTCGGGAGGAACGCGTGTGGGAGGATGGCATCTACTACCTCGACACCGGCACCAGCGGCGGCCCACCGGGGGCACGGGACGGGGCCTGTTTCATGGTCGGTGGCAGGGAGGAAGGGTTCGAAATCGTCGAACCAATCCTTGACGAACTGTCCGTCGATGGTGGACTGCTCCACGTCGGCCCGCCGGGAAGCGGTCACTTCGTGAAACTCGTCCACAACGGCGTCGAATTCGGGATGCTCCAGTCCATCGCCGAAGGTGTCGAACTGCTCGAAGCGGGTGATTTCGACGTGGATTTGGAGGACGTGTTCAACAACTGGTCCAACGGGTCGGTTATCCAGAGTTGGCTGGTCGAACTCATGCGCGACCAACTCGGGGAGGACAACTACGAGGACGTGCCGAACTACATCGAGGACACCGGCGAGGTGAACTGGCTGGTTCAGGAGGCGTTCAAGGGTGAAACGCCGATTCCGGTCATCAGCCAGTCGGTCATCGAGCTGTTCAAATCGCGGGGGAATCAGGAGCACGCCTATAAAGCCATCGCGGCGATGCGTCACGGGTTCGGGACCCACCCGTTCGGCGAGGACGACGACATCCTCAAGGAGCGCATCACCGGCCGCGTGGACAACGTGTCCCGCTCCCATCTCGAAAAGGACAAGGAGCGAAAGGAAGCAGTCCGGCCAAAAGAACGCATGGACGTGGACGATTAAATCATGGCGAAACAGTTCAGCTATCACCAGCAGGGACAGGACATCAGCGTCTGGGCGGAGACGGAGGAGCAAACTATCGAGGAAGCCAAGGACGAACTCGCGGACCGCGATTTCGACTTGGACGAGGACGAAATCCGCGACAACATCCGCGTGATTCCGTCGCCGCGCCGAATCAAGAGTTCGGCCGAGGACGTGTTGATGGACATGCGCCGTCGCGGCGGGATGGAGGCCGCCGAAGTGGTCGAGGACGGGATGGACGTCGGACTCGGCACGGGAAGTACCACCGCGTGGGCAATCGCAAAAATCGGCTGGAAGATAGACGAGGGGACGCTGCACGAACGTTCGAGGCGTCGCAACGTCGCTTCAGTCCCACGAACTGGCGAAGGAAGCCGGACATTCCGCTCATCAACGTGGACGAAGTGACGGAACTCGACGTCGCCATCGACGGTGCGGACCAATGGGACCCCGAAAGCCCACACGTCGTCAAGGGCGGTGGTGCGTCCCACGCACGCGAGAAACTCATCGACTCGATGGCGAAGAAACTCGTCATCGCCACGGACGACGAGAAGGGATCGACGCCGCTCTCCCATCCGATTCCGCTCTCGATACTGCCCGAATCGCGGGAAGTCGTCAAAGAGTGGATTCGCGACCAAGGCGGCGACCCGTCGGTTCGCTACGCGGAGAAGAAGGACGGACCGCTGTTCACCGCGAACGGCAACCTCATCGTGGATTGCGATTTCGGCGACATCGACGACCCGGAGGAACGGGCGACCGAACTGGCCCGAATCCCCGGCGCACAGGAACACGGCCTGTTCGTGAACATGGTCGATGAAGTCGTCTACGGCACCGACGACGACGTGAAGACGGTTCGGTTCTGACGAACGTCCCGTAAGACGCGATTTTCTCACGCCACAGCATTCGCCAGCAAGCTCAGTCGCCAAAACCCATCACTCGCTAGGCAGGCCGGTCGGCTGACCGGCCTGCTGGCGATTTTTGTGATCGGTTGTGGTTTCAGGAACCGACGACGCGGTGACGGCCGAATTCGGCCGTCACCGCGTCCCGAAACTCAGGAATCGCGTCGTCTCGGCGCAATTCCTACTTCGAATCGGCTCATTATTCCGGATTCATACCGTCTCGACGTGATTGACGAGCGTTCCAATGTTCTCGATGTCGATTTCGATGCGGTCCCCCTCGGCGAGCGTGAAGTCGTCCGGCGGGACGAGCGACGTGCCCGTCAACAACACCGAGAGGTCGGGCGTCGAATCGTGTGCGTCGAAATACGACACCTGTTGCTCGAACGACCGCGCCATGTTGGACGTCAAGGTCGAACCGTCGAAAGCGGTTTCGTCGTCGCGCTCGATTCGCATCGATAGTTCCAGTTCGCGCGGTCGGAAGGATGGTGTACGAACAGGCCACCGACCAGCACAAACGCATCCAGACGGAGTTTGGGAGGACGTGGTGCGGAGCGGTGCGGTCGTTTGGGTGGATGAACGGGGGGGGATTTTCTGGGCTGTCTTCGTAGTTACAGAGTTCGCACTAGAGTTGGAGCAGTTTCGTCACAAACAGTCGAGAAGACGACAGAATATCCCTCCAAACTTGCTCCCTCATTTCAATCGTCGCCGATATTCGGCTATAAATTTTACCACGCTTGACAACGTCGATAGTCGTATGGAGATTTCGAGAATCGAGTCGACGGAGTTCTCGTATCCAATTGAGAACGTTGGATCGGACGCCGGGTACAACCTCGTGTACGAACCGGGAACGACGACGGAGCGAAAGGTGTTCGGCATCAAAATCGAGACGGACGAAGGGGTGACCGGCGAGTTCGTCGGGGGGAACTCGCCCGCATTCGCGCAGATCAACACGCTTGCGGACAACCTCATCGGGCGGGACCCGCTGCGCCGCGAGCGGTTGTGGTCGGAGATGAAACGGGCGCTTCGGAAGTACGACCGGATGGGTATCGGACCCATCGACATCGCGCTGTGGGACCTCGCCGGAAAATACTACGACGCGCCGATTCACGAACTACTTGGGACCTACCGAACGCGACTGCCCGCCTACGCTTCGACGTACCACGCCGACGACAACGGCGGGTTGGACTCCCCGCACGCGTACGCCGATTTCGCGGAGGAGTGTCTCGAACGCGGGTTCCCCGGATTCAAAATCCATGGCTGGGGCGGAACCGACGAGCGGCGGGACATTGACCGCGAAGTCGAGACCGTCCACGCAGTCGGCGAACGCGTCGGCAACGAGATGGATTTGATGATCGACCCTGCCTGCGAGTACGAGACGTTTGCCGACGCGTTGAAGGTCGGGCGGGCGTGCGACGAGGAGGAGTTTTTGTGGTACGAGGACCCCTACCGCGACGGCGGGGTTTCCCAGTTTGCGTACAAAAAACTGCGCCAGCAGTTGGACACGCCGCTGCTGCAGACCGAGCACATCCGCGGGTTGGAACAACACACCGACTTCCTACGGAACGAGGCGACGGATTTCCTCCGGGCGGACCCCGCCTACGACGGCGGTATCACCGGCGCGATGAAGATAGCACGTATGGCCGAAGGGTTCGGTATCGACGTGGAAATCCACTCGCCGGGTCCGGCCCAGCGCCACTGCATGGCCGGGATTCGGAACTCCAACTATTATGAAATGGCGTTGGTCCACCCCAACTGTTCGAACACGACGCCGCCGGTCTATCTGGGCGAGTACGAGGACGACCTCGACGCCATCGATGACGAGGGAACCGTTCCCGTCCCTGACGGGGCGGGACTGGGCGTCGAGTACGACTGGGAGTACATCGAGGAGAACAAAACTGGCGGGCGAACGTACGAGTAGCGACTCGGAATTTGAACGAATTGCGTTATGCCCGGGTCATGTTCCTCGTTTCTCGAAGAGACGATATCCAAGGAGTGAGAACCACACGCCGACACCGCTCGCGAGCAGTGCATCGGCCGTGGTGGTTTGGAGCCACAACCCGGTAGCGAACACGGCTTCACCGAGGAGTATCGCAACGAACATCGGCAAGCACCGTGCAGTTCCCTCACGGAGCGAGTTTTTAATGTCCGATTCCGATTCGATATTGGTGAATGTCTGGACTTTCATGGGATGGCGTTGCTGTTCCAGTGCTGATGAGAGAGACGGCGGCTACCCACAGGGGAAACTTCGTGAACGGTACATGCTGCGTTCGAATCGAACACTGTTCTACCCGTTTCAGGTGATTTTCACAGCATGAACCTTGCTATGAAACCTCAATATCCGAACGTACGTCTCAGACTCCTCGTAGGTCCGCTGTAGGATTCGTTCTATCCGAGAGGTCCTACTCGACTCGAACGAATCGCGTCCGAACGTCTCTCGGAGTCCATCGAACGGGCTACATACTGTCCCTGCCTGCCAGTAAATTACTGACCGTGCCAGCCATCCGATTTATGTCCTTCCACGGAGTAGTACCCATCTATCCTGTGAAGAAAATATTCGTTGGTAGAACCGGAGCAAAAAACATTTGGTGAGCGGTCAAGGGGGGTATGACAATGGAAGTGACAACAGTTCAGGAACAGTCTTCATCACGCAAAGCCGTCCTTCTGTACTGTCTCATCACTGCGATATTCGTCGTCAGTGTGTTGGCTCCGATTTACTTCTCCGTGCCGTATCTCCGCGTTCTCAAAACTATCGTCCTGCTCGTCGTGCTCGCACAAGTCGGTCGGCTGTTCGTCTCGGCACTCGTCTCGATACCAACATCACGGCCCACGCCATCGTTCCCACTCGGTGATGACCGGCTTCCGACGGTGAGCGTCGTCATTCCAGCGTACAACGAAGCGAGTGTACTGAAAGGGACCATCGACGCTTGCTTGGCGCTGAACTATCCCGAACACAAGCTCGAAGTAATCATCTGCTACGAAGCCGATTCGACCGACGAAACCGCCGCGATTGCACAGGAAGCGGCCGCGGACGGACGAGCGAATCATCGCCGTCGAGCGTGACGAATCCGGCGGCGGGAAAGCGAAGGCGGCGAACTATGCGCTCACCTATGCGACTGGCGAGATAATTGCGAGCATCGACGCCGACCATCAGTTCGAGCCGCAAGCCCTCCGACGCGCTGTCGGGTGGTTCGCGGCTGACGACGACATCTGGTGTGTGAAAGGGCGGTGCTACGGCCGGAATCCTGAAGATTCGCTTATCTCGCTGCACGCGACCGTCGAACGGCACGTCACGGAGCGAGCGGACCTCGTCGCCCGGTCACTTTGGAACGGATTCACCATTTTCGGCGGCGGACAGGCGTTCTTCCGGCGAGACGTGTTCGAGCAGCTCGGTAACTTCGACGAATCCGTGCTGGTCGAGGATATCGACATGTCCACACGAATCCATCTCGCCGGAAAGGAAATCGTCGTTGACCCGTCCATCATCACGTTCGAAGAACACCCCGCAACGGTCGCGTCGTGGTGGAATCAACGAAAGCGATGGGCCCGCGGCTGGTTGCAGGTGAGCAGTCGATATCTCCCCTCTCTCACCTCGCCACAGCTCTCGTGGCAAAAACGCCTCGACGGCATCTACACCTTCCTAAACACGCTTATTCTGCCGTTTCTCGTCGTGGGTCTTCCACTTCCAGTTATCCAACTGTTTCTTCCGGTTCCGTCGTACATCCCGTACAGTCAACTCATCTGGACGGTACTCGGCGCGTTTCCGATTCTCGCTGTCTTCGCCATCTTGCTTCGGGATAGACGAGAGGGATTACCGCATTCCCGATGGAGTACGTCGCCGCGTTTACCCTCGGCCCCTATCTCATCCTGAACTCCGTCGTGTACATCGTCGCGTTCATCGACGAGTACGTCCTCCGCAAACCAGCAGTGTACGTGACGACGAGCCGAACCGACGATACCGTGGGACCGAGCAACGCCGATTGACCAATCAGCACGATAAACATCGATTGACAACGTCAGATGGAACGGCAACCACTGTTACGGGTTTTCACGGATTATTTCACGTCGTCGTGGTTCATTCGACATGAGGAGATTGGTTCGTTCGTGACGAAGTCGAATCGGCGGACGTGGATGGGATGTCGAGATGGTATCTCGGCTGTAACGGCTACATCGTCCGTACCGCGAAGACGACGAGATTTTCGTCGGCGACCGACTCGTCATCGACCACCCCGGCGTCGTGCCGGCGAATCGCCCCGAGAGCACTGAAAAAGGAGGGTACCCCGCTATTTGGATTCGGAATCGTTCGCTTTCGAATCCGTTTCCGAGTCCGCTTGTTCCCCGTTGTCCGCCGCCGATGCGGACTGTGGCGATGCGTTCGACCGAAGTTCGGTTTTCGGCTTCGGCATCGGAACGTCGGCACCCTTGACGGCGTGCCAGACGATTCGGTTGAACTCCTGCATGTTCGCCTCGTCTTCCTGGTCAAGGGCGAGTTTCTTCGAAGCCTGCGCTCCCGGTGAGTTCTCCGTGTTCTTCTCGTCGAGCGACTGCTCGGGAACGCGTGCCTCGTAGCTGTAGTTCAGGTCCGGTTTCTCGTCGGCCCCGATGAACGTGTTTATCATCGGCGTCGCGCGGGCGTCGAACTGTGTCAGTGGTGGCATGCCGAGGATGAGTTCGATGCTCCGGAGGATGGAAACCGTGCTGTAGAACGTGCTATCGACGGCCCCTTGCCGGGTGTACGGACTGACGACCAATCCAAGGGTGCGGTGGGCATCGACGTGGTCGGGTCCGTTCTGTGCGTCGTCCTCCGTGATGAAGATGGCCGTATCCTCCCAGTACGATGAGTTCGTGACCGTCTCAACCAGCTTCCCGAGCGCGAGGTCGTTGTCCGCCATCATGGCCTGCGGGGTCGGCATTCCGGGCTTCGTCCCTGCAGTGTGGTCACTGGGGAACCGGAGAATCGTGAGTTCGGGCAGTTCGAGGTCGTTCGAGTCGTCCTCGTACGCGCGGAACTCCTTCAACCACGCACCGTACCGCGTGATATCCTTGATGTCGAGGTCGAAGCTCGGGAAGTCCGGGTCCACGTGGCCGTCGAGTCCGGGAACGCTCGGTTCCGCGTGGTCGAAACTCCCGTCGTCGTTGTACTTGTTGTTCGCGAACTCGCCGTAGCTTCGGTAGTTGACATCCGACGCGGCGGCCATGTTCCACAGATACCCTCCCTGCGGTCGGGTCGCACCGCCGTTCTCGAAGTCGTAGCTCCGTCCGCGGCCACCGTAGTTGCTCGGCCACGTCTTCTGCGTGTAGTCGTTCGCGATGGCGCCGACTGCCCAGTTGTGGCCGTCAGCGCTCACTTCGGCGTCGGCGTAGAAGTTATCGAGCAGCGTGAACTCCTTCGCCAGCGCGTGCTGGTTCGGGGCCGATTCGGGACCGAACAGCGTGAGCGACGAGTCGCCGTTCCCCTCCTCGATGTCGCCGAACACTTGGTCGTACGTTCGGTTCTCCTTGATGATGTAGATGACGTGGTTGATGGGCGACGGGTCGCCGACACGGCGGGGAATGGGTTGCGGGGAAACGTCCTCCGAGGTGTGAACGAGTTCGTTCGTCATCTCGTTGAACCCGTTGTTCTCGACCACCTGATCCGTGTACTCCGCAAGTTTGGTTGGGTCGGGAATCGGAATCTTCGAGAGCGTCCCGGTTATCATGTTCCCGATGTACTGGACGTCCTTCTGGTCCTTCGCCGGATTCGGCCCGTTCGGGTTCGGTCCCGCACCGAGTCCTTTCATGTTCGCCACGAACAAGTCTCGGCCGTCGTTCGTCACGGAGAGACCCGACGGGAACCACGCGGTCGGAATCAGTCCGGTAATCTCCGCTGTTGTGTCGGTTCCACAACCCGGTTTTCCGAGGTCCACGACGGCCACGTCGTTGTTCCCGGCGTTGGCGACGTACAGCGTCTTACCGTTCGGACTGGTAGCGAGCGCGTTCGGCATGCTGCCGGTCGGCGCGTCGTCGTACGGTTCGAGGTCTATCGTTTCGACGACCTCGTCCGACTTCGTGTCGATGACGGAGACGGTATCTGCGTTACCGGCCGATGTGTAGACGCGCGAGCGCGTCGGACTGAGGAGAACGTCGTTCGGTCGTCCGCCGACCTGAATCGTCTCCGTGACTTCGAGGTCGTCGGTGTCGATAACCGAGAGCGTGTCCGCACCCCAGTTCGAGACGTAGGCTTTCTTCCCGTTTCGGGAGAGTTCGACCGTGTACGGCTTGTTGCCGACCGAGATGGATTCAATGACTTCTCCGCGGCACAGGTCCACGACGGCGACGGAATTGTTCAGGTTCGTGGCGACGTACAGTCGCGCGCCGTCGGGCGAAACCGTCAACCCTGCGGGGAATATCTGTTCGTCCTCGGGACCGATTCGGATGGCGTCCCCCTCCGTCAGCGTGCCGTTTTCGACGGAGTAGACGCGAATCTTGTTGTTCGTCCCCGCGGAAGCGTACAGCGTTCGGTTCGACGCAAACTCGACGCCGACGAACAGCGCTTCGGGCGACTCGTAGGAGATGGTATCGACAACTTCGTTGGACGACACGTCCACCAGCATCATCGACTGGACGCCTTGCCCGTCGTTCGAGACGGCGAGATATTTCCCGTTCGGACTGAGCGCCATGCCCATCGGTCGGTCCCCGACCTCCGTTTGCTTCCCCGCTGGCGTGAGCGTCCATCCTGGGGAGTGGGGGACGAATCCTTTCCCTTTGCCCGGTGTCCCGTCTCCCGCTGTCTCTCCGTCCGAATTTCCTTTCGCATCGACCGTCTCGGTACCGTTAATCGCGCCGAGCGCTCCGAAAAGGAGACTCGAACCTGCACCCGCTTTCAGTACTCCCCGCCGTGTGAACCGCGTGTTTGGCTTCACATCCGGCGAATGAGTTCTCCGAAGGGAATAATTTTATATTTGTATTATATAAATCTATGATGGCAATCTCATAATATGTGTGTGCCGTGGACGGACTGCTGAATTGTCATCCCGTTCCTGCTTGCAAATGCGGCGAGTACACTTAACTCGGTTTTGTCCGTACTTTCACGGGCAATGGGAACTGTTCAGTTCGATTACGGTGGAGAGACAGTCATCGTCACGGGTGCGAGTTCTGGAATCGGCCGCGCGATTGCACTCCGGTTCGGCGAGGCCGGGGCCACTGTCATCAACGCCGACGTACGCGAAGAGCCCAAGGACGGCGACAAGCCCACCCACGAGAAGATTCGGGACGAGCATCAGGGGAATGGCCAGTACGTCGAAACCGATGTGTCCAAACCCGGGGAGTTGGAAGCCGTCGTCGAGGCCGCCCGCGATTACGGCGGCGTGGACGTGATGGTCAACAACGCTGCAATACAACACAGCGAGAACTTCCTCGACGTTGGCCAGGGCGCGTTCGACAAACTGCACCACACCAACATCCGGGGCTACTTCTTCGGCATCCAGGCCGCCGCCAAGGACATGATCGACCGCGACGACCCTGGCTGTATCATCAACACGGCCTCGATTAGCTCCGAAGACGCCCAGCACGACCAAGTCCAGTACGATTCCACGAAGGGCGCAATCAAGATGATAACGCGCGGCACCGCCCTCGAACTCGCCGAACACGGCATCCGCGTCAACGCCGTCGCCCCCGGCCAAATCGCCACCGAATTCTCCGAAGGCTGGAGCGAGGAAGCCGAAGACGCCGCCGGTGAAGGTGGCTTCCTCAAACCGGTTCCGCTTGGCCGGGCAGGCTACCCCGAAGACATCGCCGGTCCTGCGCTGTTTTTGGCCAGCGACGACGCGGACTACATTACCGGTGAGTTGCTGTACATCGACGGCGGGTGGACGGCGATTTGAAGGATAGTTTTCGCTTTGAGATCGATTCGCTCCGAACAGGTGCGTTTGGTTCGGTTGGATTGGAGTCACTGGGAACACTCCCTCGAAAGCCCCCGCCACGCTCACTTCGACAAGACGTGTTTGGCTGGTGTGTGATTGCAGCTACTGAGAAGCAGACCGCCCCGAAAGCCCCCGCCCGCTCGCGGTCGCTGCACGAGATATCCGCGTTCCGCGCCGGGAGAGCAAAGCTCTCCCGAGCCGCCCCTCGCTGCGCTCGCGGCGACACTACACGCGGATAGTTGCTCGTGCAGACGACCACGTAAACGCGAGCGGGCGGCCCCTTTCAGTCCCACCCAAACACCGTTACCGCACCGCACGCCTCCCCAGCCGATTCCTCCGGGAGAGCAAAGCTCTCCCTCCGTCATCCCTCGCACGCTATCAGCGGAACGGGTCGGCCGAACCGCTGGCCGACCCGTTCCGCCAGCGCGCGCCACCTGGATGGACAGGGTTGTGCGATTCGGACCAACCGCACGGCGCGTGCACCATCAGGCCCCCGGCCAGCAGTCGGCCGGGGGCCTGACTGGTGAATCGTGCGAGGGGCGACGAGCGCTAGCGAGGAGTCGGTTGGGGAGGATTGTGGCTGTCGCGGTGCGGTGCGGTTGCGGTGCGGTTGCGGTGCGGTGGCGGTGCGGTGCGGTGGCGGTGCGGTGGCGGTGCGGTGGCGGTGCGGTGGCGGTGCGGTGGCGGTGGCGGTGGCGGTGGCGGTGGCGGTGGCGGTGGCGGTGGCGGTGGCGGTCTTCATTGTTGCTCGGCTACTGAAATCACACCAAACCCAACCACCGCTCTGCGTAACGAACGGGCGGAGGCTTTCGAGGTCGTCTGCTCCTCAGTAGTTAGAATCGATGAAGTACCAAACACCTCTCGACGCGAATGAGCCAGTACAAATCAGTACTAATCAGTATCAAATAGTATATTCCAGTATCACAGACGAAGAAGTCGGGAACGTCAACGAGCCCTCTCCCCCGCCTCACGTCGGTGCTGGCGTGTGCAGGCACGTCGTTTAACCTCGTTCTCGTGGTAGTCGATTTCGAGCGGTAGCGATAGGTAGCTATACAAGCGCTGGCAGTGGCTACGGTTGCGGAATCGACGCGAAAACAATGTCGAACGAGGAAATCACGAGGAGCATTCATGTCACGGAAAATCGCCGTCCTCGGCGCGGGATACGCCGGGGTTGCGGCGCTTCAGAGTCTCGAAGACGAGTTGGAAGGACAAGCAGATATCACGTGGGTATCGGAAAACGACTACCACCTCCTGCTACACGAGGTGCATCGCTGTATCCGGGACCCGTCGGTTCGGGACAAAGTCGTCATTCCAGCGGAAGAACTCAAAGATGACAGTACGGAGTTCGTGCAAGCGCGAGTCACCGGACTCGACGTGGACGAGCGCGTCATCCATCTGGACGAGGGCGACGACATCGACTACGACTACTGCGTGGTCTGTCTCGGGAGCCAAACCGCGTTCTACGGCATCGACGGGATGGAAGAACACGCACTCACGCTGAAGAGTTTGGGTGACGCGCTGACTATCAATCAGCAGATTTCGGCGGCGGCGTCGGACGCGAGCGACGACGACCCGGCGCAGGTCGTCATCGGTGGGGCCGGCCTGACCGGCATCCAGACGGCTGGTGAGGTGGCCGCGTACCGCGACGAACACGACGCCCCCATCGATATCCATCTCATCGAGATGGAAGACGAAATCTTTCCCGGCCACGACCACGAATTTCAGGGGGCGATTCAGAACAAACTCGACGCGAAGGATATCGAAATTTCGACCGGGACGGTGGTCTCGGAGGTTGACGAGGCGAAACTCCACTTCGAGAACGGCGACCCACTGCAGTATGACGTGTTCGTGTGGGCAGGCGGCGTGACCGGCGACGACGCGCTGTCCGGCGTGGATATCGACACGGCCCACAACCGCGCCTATTCGAGTTCGACGTTCAAGACGAGCGATGACCGTGTGTTGGCCATCGGCGATGTGGCGCTCGTAGACCAAGACACGGACGACGGCCCGCTCGCCGAACAAGATATCTGGGAAGCAATCGCCAATCCCGACACGGATGACGTGCCGCCGCCGACGGCCGAGGCGGCGATGGAGGAAGGCGAACACGTCGGGAAGAACGTCGCTCGGATGATACAGGGGCGAGAACCCGTCCACTGGTCGTACATCAGCAAGGGGACGGCCGTCTCGGTTGGCGAGGAAGCGGTCGCCCATGACGTTATCGGCCTGCCGCTCAACACGTTCAGCGGCCCGGGTGCGCGCATCCTGAAGAAGGTCATCTCGGCACGGTGGATCGGTGAATCGTACTCGTGGACGGCGGCAGCGAAAGCGTGGACGGACATGTGAACTCCGTGAATTGAACGCTCGACATTGCACAGGCAAAACGGAACGATTTTTCGGGCGAATCCGTCGGAATGGACGTAACGCCGATGGAGTCAGTCCAGGAGAATAGTGGATACGGTTACTCCTCGTAAAGGACTTCAGCCGAGTTGTCCCGTGGTTCGTAATCGATGGAGCGGAGCGTGTGCGTGAGCGAGAGACAGCGGTCGTCATTGCGCGAGATTGCGTGGACTGCAACCGGGTTCTCGTTGAGTTCCGAAAGCGCGGCGGCGCGGAGGGCGTTGTGACAGTCGCGCTTGCTGAGCCACATCGCCCGGGCGAAACGGGCATTCGCTTCCGGATAGTCGGTTTCGGGGTTCTCCTGTGAATCACGCAGGTCGTCACGCGACATTAGCCACCCGATTCTGAAGTTCACGGTTTCGATGTCGTGCTGGTAGGCGAATCGGTTGCCGATGGCCTCGCTCGACACTTTTGTCACGCCGTACCACGAATCCGGGTGTGGTGGCGCGTCGTGCTGCAATGCGGGCGCGTCGTCCAGCATGGTTTCCGGTTCATCGGGAGCCATGGTCTCCCTGCCGTTGATGGCGTGATTCGAACTTGCGTACACCACGCGGTCGAATCCGTTCTCGACGGCCGCCGTGTACGCGTTGTAGGTGCCTTGAATGTTCACTGGAGTGAGGTCATCCCAATCGGCGTACGGCGACGGGTTTGCCGCGAGATGAATCAGAACGTCCTCGTCCGAGAGGGCATCGACGAAGGCGTCCCTGTTCGTCACATCAACTGCGATGCTGTCCATGTCGTCCTGTTCCGTGCGCGTGAGGAGCGTGAGTTCGTGTTCGGTATCCTCGAACGCTTTGATGACTTCCTGGCCCACGTTTCCGGACGCGCCGGTAACGGCGATACGTGCCATATCCATTCCTTGGGAGCGAGACGGACATACGTGGTGGCCGCCATAGCCAAGTGTTTTTGTGGTGGCCATGGAAACTGATTTAAGATAGTTGAAACGATTGGGAGACATGTCCACTGACCCTCCGCGTTTCTCGCGCCGCCAACTGCTCGGTGCGGGAACGGTCGCTGCCCTCGGCGCGTGGTGCGTTCGTCCCTCCAACGTTGCGAGCGACCAGTCGCTCGACCGCCCGATTCCGCCGGATACGTGGCCGATGTTCGGGCGGGACCCCTCCCGAGCGGGGTACACCCCCGCGTCGAACGCGCCGACGGACGGGGTTCGCGTCGCGTGGAAAACCGAGGTCGGCGACCCGCATCTCGCACTCCCGGCTATCGTCGGGAACGATACCGTCTACACGACGACGAACCACGATTTGGTCGCGCTCGACGCGAAAGACGGAACCGAACGCTGGCGGTTCAGCGAGGAGTTCGTACAGGGCGGCCCGGCCGTCGTCGGCGACACCGTCTACTACAGTTCCGGGGTCAGCCTGTACGCCGTCGCCGGAAATCACACGGAATGGAAGTTCCAGACCAACAGCAGTTTCGAGGAGATACTGCCGGTGGGAAACACGATTTTTATCTCGTCGTACTACGGAAACGGAGTGAAACTCATCGCCCTCGACGCGGAGAGCGGCATGACGCGCTGGACATCGAACGATGGATTGCAACCGTTCGCGTACGCCGACGGGATTCTCGTCGGCAGGGGAGACTACGGTCTCGTCGCCGTGGATGCGACGACGGGAGAGAAACGGTGGCATGTTGCCCATTCGGGGCTCCCGGGCGACACCACGTTCGGCTTCGGTCTCGCGCCGATAATCGCCGATGGGACGCTGTACGCCGGTTCCGAACGGCTCTACGCGGTCGATATGAACTCGGGGGAAATCGGGTGGATGGTCGAGGGGGAGAGCACGTCGGCCGTCTCGGACGGCGAGACGGTGTACCGAATCGTGGACGGCACGGTAGAAGCGTTGGATGCGACCGACGGCAGCCGTCGCTGGCGAACGTCGGACGGGACGGACTTTGCGGCGGGGCTCGCGCTGACCGACGAGGCGCTGTACGCTGGAACCGCGAACGGACTCGTCGGACTGAATCCGAAGATGGGAGACGAGCGATTCCACTTCCGGACTGGGGAGAAAGAAAGCGCCGGGTTGTCCACCATCGGCCCGCCCGCAGTCGCTGGAAAACGGGTGTACATGGGGTTCGGAAAATCGGTTATCGCATTGGAGGAACCATGACGAACGGAAAATCGGCGGGCGGTATGGACAGCGTCGCACAGCACCTGCTCGCCGCGCTCCAAAAGCCGAGTCGAGTGCTCGTCATTTGGTTCGCGTTGAATCCAGCCGTCAGTTTATTCATCAGGACGTTTCTCGACGCGTGGATGGTGCAACCACTCCCGTTCTCGGCGACGACCGCTAGCATTATCGTCACGTTCGTCGTCACCGTTCCGATTCTGAGCTACTATCCGAAGGTCACGTTTGGACGGATGCTCCTGTTCAGCATCGCGACAGTCGCCTTCTTCCTCGTGCTGAACGCCGTCGCTGGCGGTAACTACACTGGCGGTGCCGGACTTCACGGGTCTCTCTACATCGCTACCGATGTGGTCCTGCTCTGGACAGCTGCGGTGTTGTTCGCCTACGTGCTGGTCGTTCGAACCGACTGGTGAGCGCTCGAATCCGCTTCGCTATCGGAATCGGATTCTTCATTCTTCGAATTTTCGTCGTCCGATTTCGCGGCGGCGTACGTCTCGTCGTACTTCACCAAATCTGCCCATCCGTCATCGCCGTGGGCACAGTGTTGACACATGATATCAGGGGACGGGAGAAAGGAGGATAAGGGTTTCTCAAAAACAGCCATTTCAGTGAGGAAACGAGTTCAAACAACGACCCGTGGCTTTATTCTCACGTAGTGTGTACGTTCGCTTGTCATGCCAGAAGTAGCAGTCATCGGCGGCGGGCCGGCCGGGCTGAGTACAGCACTGTTCACGCAGAAGAACGGCCTCGAAACCGTGGTGTTCGACACCGACGAGACGTGGATGCACAAGGCACACCTGTTCAACTACCTCGGCATTCGGAGTATCGCAGGGGACGAGTTCATGTCCATCGCTCGCGGGCAGGTCGAGGACCGCGGCGCGACCATCGAACAGGGCGAGGAAGTCACGGGCGTCGAAGAGAACGGCGACGGGTTCACCGTCACCACCGACGACGGCGAGTACGACGCGAAGTACGTCGTCTTCGCAACGGGCAACGACCATTCCTTGGCCGAATCGCTCGGCTGTGAACTGACCGAGGACGACGTGGTCGATGTCGATGTGACGATGCAGACCAGCGTCGAGAATGCCTACGCGACGGGTGCGATGGTCCGCACTGGCGAGTACGAAGCCGTCATTTCTGCGGGGGACGGCGGCGCGGCCGCGCTCAACATCCTCTCGAACGAGAAAGGCGAACACTTCCACGACTTCAACGTGCCCAGCGATGTGCCCACACTCGGTGACGAAGCGTCGGACTGAAAGCGGAATTCTGTTTTCGAACATCAATACCACTATTTCGGTTGCCCACGTTGGGGGAAGCGATGTACGACGCGATTCTCGTCCCGACGGATGGCAGTGGTGGTGAACAGCAGTTTGTCGAGGAGGCGATTTCGCTGGCCGAACTGACGGGCGCGACGGTACACGTCATTCACGTCGTCGATAACGGGCTTGCGGACTCGCTCTCGAAATCGACTGCGTCGATGGTACGCAACGATTTGAAAACGTCGGGCGAAACGGCGATTGGCTCGATAGTGGGCGCGGCCGAGCGTGCCGGACTCGAAACGAAGTCGGCCGTAATCAATGGCAACCCTGCCGAGGAAATCGTCACCTATGCTGATGAAAACGACATCGACGTTATCGTCATGGGAACGCACGCAGACAAGGGTGTCAGCCATCTCGTACTCGGGAGCGTCACCGAGCGCGTCATTCGGCTGTCGCCGATACCGGTGCTGGCGGTCAACCTGACCAAGCACTAGTGATTAGGTCGGCGGCGACGAAGCAATTCCATGACGAACCGACGGGTTGCGACGCTCGGCGTCCTGCTCGGGATTTTCCTCGCGGCCATCGACGGTACCATCGTCAGTACGGCGATGCCAACGGTCGTCCAGTCGCTCGGCGGGTTGCAACTGTATGCGTGGGCGTTCGCAGCCTACATGCTGTTCGCCGCCATATCGATGCCGCTGTATGGCCGCCTCGCCGACATCTACGGCCGAAAGCGGTTGTTCTTCGTCGGGGCGGGAATCTTCGTCGGCGGCAGCGCACTGTGCGGCGCGGCGGGAGATATGCTCCAACTGGTCGCGTTCCGGTCCTTGCAAGGAATCGGTGCAGGGGCGATGGTCGCCATCCCGTACACCATTCTCGGCGTCGTGTATCCACCAGAAGAACGTGGTCGAGCTATCGGTCTCGGGAGCACCGTCTGGGGGATTTCGAGCGTCATCGGTCCCCTGCTTGGATTCCTCATCGTCTCGACGGTCGGCTGGCGCGGCGTGTTCTACCTGAGCGTTCCGGTCGGGCTGGTGGCCGTCCTCCTCGTCTGGTTTTCCCTGGACGAATCGACCGGCAGCGCCGAGCGCGATATCGACTTCCTTGGCGCGGCCGTCCTCGCGGTGGCTGTCGGAACCCTCCTCGTCGGGCTCCAACTGCTGGAAACGACGAGTTCGTGGGCTGTCCCACTCATCGTCGTCGGATTCGTCGCGTTCGTCGCGTTCTACGTCGTCGAAAAGCGGGCGACACAGCCCATCGTTCCCCTCTCGATGTTCGACGACACGGTGTTCATCACGACGAACGTGACCGGGTTTCTCACGAGCTTCGTCCTCTTCGCGGCGATTACCTACGTTCCCCTCTATCTCCAGAGCGTCCGCGGCGGGGCCGGAAGCGCCGCGCTGGCCGTCTTTCCAATCTCGATTGGGTGGTCGGGAACGAGTTTACTCTCCGGGCGACTGGTGAACCGCGTCGGCGAACAGCGACTCGCTACCGTCGGAAGCGCCCTGCTGGTCGTGAGTTTCGGCGTTGCGACCGTCCTCTGGACGGCGACGACGCCAGTTTGGGTAGTCGTCGTCAACGTGTTCGTGATGGGCGCCGGAATGGGGATGGTGACGCCGCCGCTGTTGACGGCGATTCAGAACCATTTCGGCACCGAGCAAATGGGCGTCGTCACCTCCTCCCAGCAGTTCTTCCGCAACCTCGGCGGGACGATGGGCGTCGCGCTCCTCGGGTTCGCGTTGAACCTCGTCATTCAAAACCAACTGAAGGCCACGTCTAACATCGCCAACGTCGGCGAACTCCAGCAACGCCTGCTCGGGTCGGCCACGCCACCCGCCGGATTGACGGCGATCCTCACGAATGGGTTGACGACCGTCTTTGGGCTCTCGGTCGTCGTGTCAATACTCGCCGTCGGCTTCGCCTACTACATCCCGCGAAAGCGCGCCGAGTCGTCGGCGTCACCGACGACAGGCGACTGAAGATGGAAACGAGAGTAGGCCGAGCATGACGGTGTCGGAACTCGGTTCCGACTGAATTCGCGGTCGCCTGAAGACGGTCCTGCTCGTCCGCTTCGCTCCCTGCGCGGGCTGGGACTTCCGTGGTCACCCTCGCTCCGACGTCGCTCGCGTGACCGCTGTGCAGGATATCCGCGTTCTCCGCAACGGTCGCGTGCCGTGTGGTTGGTCGGTATCGGCCAGTCCGCCCAGCCGGGCGGCGCGCGCGAGAAACGCGTGCGAGGGACGCCCGAAACGAGCGAAGTTCTCGTGAACTGGGCGGGACCGAAGGTCCCGCTAGAAGCCGGCGCAAAGCGCCGGCGACGCAGTGAACGAGAGCACGGGAGAGCTCTGCTCTCCCGGAGTGAGTGGAGGAAGTCGGCTGGGGAGGCATGTGGCGCGGTGGCAGTGCGGTTGCGGTGGCAGTGCGGTGATTCATGCGGCTTGGTTATTACAATTACAACCGAATCAAACCCGTTTCGTAGCGAGTTCAGTCGGAGCACAACTTCGACAAGGTCCCCCTCAGTTCGCTCGCGGGACGGAGCGGAGGATTTCGACGTCTGCTTCTAAGCGACTGAAATCAAAATACTTCCAAACACACCTCGCCGAAGCCCGCGGCTATTTGTGCCATCTACCCCAACCACTTCCCATGTCAGACCGCGATTTCGAGGACCTCGTCGTCGGCGACCGGCAGACGTTCGGCAGTTACACCGTCACCGAGGAGGAAATCCTCTCGTTCGCCGAGCAGTACGACCCGCAGGAGTTCCACGTCGATGTAGACGCCGCCGAAGAGTCGATGTTCGGCGAACTCGTCGCCAGCGGGTGGCACAGCACGGCCATCTCCATGCGAATCCTCGTGGACAACTTCTTCGAGAACAGCGGCAGTCTTGGTTCCCCCGGCGTCGAATCGGTGACGTGGCCAGCCCCGGTTCGACCGGGCGAAACCCTCTCGCTGACGCTCGAAGTCACCGACAAACGCCCGCTGGAGAGCGACCCGAGTCGTGGCCTCGTCACGATGTCCCTCGAAATGCAAAACGAGGACGACGAGACGAAACTCACGATGGAACCGAAGGTGTTTTTCGCACTCCGGAACGCGGGAGCGTCCGAAGAGTAGGGAGAGTCGGGCGATTTGTGGCGAAATGGCTCGTATGTGAAACGGTTATTTGTCCCTTGGGAACACATTTGCTGGCGAAGACTAATTTGGAGATATGGAACCCACCCGCCGCCAAACGCTCGCCCTCGCGAACGCGCTCGCCGCCGGGGCGCTTCTCCCCGGCTGTCTCGGTTCGTTCTCGATGGAAAAACCGAACCCGAAAGGAGGACTCATGACCGAAACGCCGGAAAAGACCGTAACAGGAACGGAGAAGTCGAATCCCGCTTCGGCGGACGAGAAAGCCATCCGAACGCTCTCTCAGGGAAACACCGCGTTCGGGTTAACCCTCCTCTCGTCGCTCGCGGACGATTCTCCGGGGGAAAACCAGTTTTTCTCCCCGTACAGCGTGTCGATTGCGCTGGCGATGACCTACGCGGGTGCTCGCGGCGAGACGCGAACGGAGATGCACGACACCCTCCAGTTCCCCCTCGACGGCGATTCGCTCCACGCCGCGTTCGGAAAAACCGACGGGAAAATCGAATCCACCGCAGAGCGGTCCACGGCCGACCCGGACGAGGGAACGCCGTTCGAATTGACCACGGCAAACGCCATCTGGGGGCAGAAAGGGTATCCGTGGCGCGACGAGTTCCTCGGAACCCTCCGAACGTACTACGACGCTGGCTTGCACGTCTCTGATTTCGAGCACGACGCCGAGAAGTCGAGAAAAACCATCAACGACTGGGCGGCCAAGAAAACGCGGGACAAAATCACGGACCTGCTGCCGAGCGGTGCCCTCGACGCGATGACGCGCCTCGTGCTCACCGATGCGATTTACTTCAAAGCGACGTGGGCGGACACGTTCTCGAAACGGCTGACGAAATCGAAACCGTTCACCACCCTCGACGGCGGGGACGTGACGGTGCCGATGATGTCCCAATCGGCTTCGTTCCCCTACGCGGACGTGGATGGCCACCAACTCATCGAACTCCCCTACGTCGGAAACGAAGTCGGAATGGTCGTGGTCCTCCCGAAGGAAGGGACGTTTTCGGAGTTCACGGACTCGCTCACGGGGGACCGACTGGCGGCGATGGTGAACGAATTGGAAACGAAGCACGGGTCGATTTCGCTTCCCAAGTTCAGTGTCGAATCGTCGTTCAAACTCGGGAAAACGCTCTCTTCGCTCGGGATGAAGCGTTCGTTCTCATCAAACGCCGATTTCGGCGGCATGGCGAACCTCGACAAGACCGGCGAGAGCCTCGAAATCGGGAACGTCTTCCACAAGAGCTACATCGACGTTGACGAGGAAGGAACGGAAGCGGCAGCAGCGACGGCCGTCACGGTGGTGGCAACCTCGGCATCGCTGAACCCGTTCGAGATGGTTGTCGATAGGCCGTTCCTGTTCCTGATTCGGCACAAACCGACGGGAACGACTCTGTTTCTGGGTCGTATCGTTGACGCCGCTACGTATGGGTTGGACTGACGGCGTTCGTAGAGGTCGAACTCACGCTGTTCGTTCCCGCCGCATCATCGTCATCAGTCGTTTTGCCGACCCAGAAACCGATTCCCTGCGAGTGGATTTCGTCCACTGATAGCGTGCGCTCCCGTCCTCGAATCGCTGTACGTCGTCCAACTGCCAACCACGCCGTTCCAGGACTCGCTCGACGGTCAGATAGGGAAAACACTCCTCGATGTGTTCCGTCTCGGTGCCGTAGATATCTGGCGCGTACAGTTGTGAGACCATCCCCTCGTGTTCGACGCCCCATTTGATGTGGAAGTACCAGTAGTTGAGATACGTCGGCAGATCAAGTTGCGGCAGTCGTCCGCGTCGCAACGCCCCCTCCCGGTTTCGCTGTGGCCCGTTCCACGATAGCGACGTAATGGCGTCGTACTCCTCCCCACGCGTCGGCGAATCGTTGAACGTCTCCAACCATTGATGCTCCCCACGCTCCCGAATTGTGGTTTCCACGACGATTCTCCGTGGCATGTCCTGAGAGTACGTACCGAAAAATAATGACGTTTTTGTACACGTATCACTCATACTGCCGTGAGGAATGAATCGGTACGTCGGGGGACGCACCGATTTCGGAAGTCAGAGGCATGTGACGGTGGTACGATGAGCGAACATGTCCGCCCGTCATTTTTCGGCGACGACTGTCAATCGTCACGTTTCATCGGCAACTGTATCCGCCGCCACAGGTATGGGGTTCGTGGAATCTTGCAAATGCTTTGTGGCGGTTCGACGACGAAAGGAGTCACCAGAGTTGCGTGTTATATCAACCGAACTCCTCGTTGTTCGTTGATTCCATGCAAAAGATATTTGCCATAATCCCGTATAGAACGAACCATGCCAGGCGCACGCATCACGGCAGGTGAGCGAGTGACCCTCCGAACGCTCGAAAAAGAAGACCTCCCATTCCTGCAGCGCGCGTACGCGAACCCGGAACTCCGCTATCCGCTCGGCACGCCGCTCAAGAACCTAGACCAACTCGAAACGTGGACCGAGGACGAGGAGACCGACCAGTTCCTCGTCTGTCTCGATGAGGAAGGTGAAGATGACACCCGCCCCATCGGGGCCGTGTTCGTGGAGGACGCCAGTTGGCGGCGGCCCGAACTCGTGTACTGGTTGGTTCCGGACGTCCAGGGCAACCGCTACGGCAGGGAAGCCGTTTCGCTCGTCATCGACTACATCTTCCGCGTGTACGACACCCCCGCAGTGGGTGCCGGTGCCTATGCGTTCAACGACGCATCACGCGGCCTGCTCGAATCGCTTGGGTTCGAAGAGGAGGGACGCCTCCGCATGGACCGCTTCGTCGATGGCCGATACGTGGACAACGTGCAGTACAGTCTGCTCCGCGAGGACTGGCGCGAACGAACCGAATAGGGCGATATTTTCCCCTCGTTGCGAGTTCAGCCATCGAATTTATGCCGTTCCGGAATCAGTTTCGTCCATGAGCAATTCCGATTTGGAAGACGAGTTCGATTTCGACGGCGAGTTGCCGGCGACGGTTGACCGCGCCGCAATCGGCCGGATGCGGACCATCGCACGCGTCTTCGACGACTTCATTCGGATTCCGCTGACCGACATGCGCGTCGGTCTCGACCCCATCCTCGGCGCGATTCCCGTCGTCGGCGATGTCATCAGCGCCGGACTCTCGCTGTACATCGTGCTCGAAGCGGCCCGATTGGGCGTTTCGTTCACCACCCTCCTGCACATGATAGCGAACGTAAGCATCGACGTTGTCGGCGGGTCGGTGCCCATCGTCGGCGGCATCATCGACGCCGTCTGGAAGGCCAACAAGCGCAACGTCGAACTGGTGTTGGAAGACCTCGCCAACGACCCGCTGGACGACGGGTCAGACGGCGAACCCGAAGTCATCGAAATCGAAATCGAGTAAAGAACCCGGAATGGGGGGTCGCGTCCGTTCGTTGTCCGTTCGTTGTCCGTTCCTCGTCCGTTCGCGTTTCGGCATGTCCCATTCCGAATAGGTCCCGCTCCGTTCACTTTCGAAGTCGAAAGTTTCTCAATGCGGAAGGGCTAGCGATAGTTCATCCACTGACCCCCATGTTCGAGACGACTATCGGCGTCCTCCACGACTCGCCGCTCGCAATCGTTCCGCTCGTCGCCATCCTTTGGTTCGTCGGGCGGAGCGCCCGCGGGAGCCGAATCGTTTACCGAATCGCGCGGTACGCGTTCGTCCTCGGCGCGATTCCTCCGTTCTGTCTCTTCGTCTTCGCCGATATCTTCGGAAGTCAGTCGAGTCGAAGGCTCGCACGAACGCTCCTCGATAGCGAAATGGGGTTGGTCGTCGATATGCTCGACATCCTCGATAAGCTGACTGCGGCGATTCTCCGAGCGTTCATCCAGTTCGTCGCCGGTATCGTTCCGAGCGACCCGCTCGCGGGGGCCACGTCGATACTCCCGGCGTGGGACCCGTTCGCAGCGCTCTCCGCTGTTGGGTTCCTCATCGCCGTGTTCATCGCCCATCTCCTCGCGGGTGTCGTCGTGATACGACTTACGCGATGGGAGAAAGGCGTTTCCGCCGCCGACGAGTGGCTGACCGCCGCCGGAGTGGTGTTGTTCGTCTCCGGACTGACGTGGATGTTGCTCCAGTTCGCTCCGTCGGAGTTCGCGCGCTTCGAACTGCAAGCCGCGGTGTTAGCGTCCTCGATGGGGCTGCTTACCGGCATCACCGTGTCGAATCTCTCGATAGAGCTACCGACGTGGCGGTCTGGCGACGAGACAGCACAAACGGACACGGATACAGACACCAAACTAGCGGCTGATACGCCGTCGGCCCACCCCGCAGCGACGAAAAATCCCACAGCGGACGCTTCGACTTCCGAATCGTTGTCGCAGTCCGACATCGGCGATTCGCGTCCCTCGTTCGACCGGCTACAGGAAACGGTCGAGTCGCTTCTCCGTCGCTAGTTCGGGTGTCGATTTTGCCGGGTCTTATTCACCCGTCGGTTCGGCCGTTGTGGTCATCTGCCCCCTCGATGAGTTCGGTGGCGGCATCATCGACGCCGTCTGGAAGGCCAACGTCGAACTAGTGTTAGAGGACCTCGCGACCGACCCGCTGGATGACGATTTCGACAGCGAAACCGAGGTCATCGAAATAGAGGGAGAATAAACACCCGGAGAGGGTAGATTCGACCGTCGTCCGAAGATTGTCTTTGCGATAATTCGAAGAAACAGAATCACCGTAGGGAACATCAGAGCAAGCAGTTGGCCGATTCTTGTCAGACAGACACCTGCGACAGTGAAGCAGCGGTTGCAGGTGACGAAGGGCAGAAAAAGACTCCAGAATTGTCCTCCCGTTTCCCTTCAGGTTGGGATGTTGTCCGTGAGGAACTCTTGGTCTTCTTGTTCGATTCCGAGTACGTACAGCGCAACTAAGAACACAGCGAATCCAGCGATGCCGCCGACAGCGCCCTGTATGAGTGCGGCAATCGCAGCCGAATGTATCCCGGCGACGAAGCTACCGAGCACCGATTTCACACCGAGCATCGTGAGCGCCGACGCCCCAGCGGCGAAAACAGGTTTGATAAATTTCCGTGAATAGGGAAACAGTCCGACGACGTACCACACTTGAATGACTTTGACGATGTTCATCGAGAAGATGACCGCTGCGGACGCAAGCGCGGCACCGATGAGACCGAACTCTTTGATGAGAAGGTAGTTCATGATGACGTTGCTGATACCGAGAACCCACTGATTGACGAGCGTGAGATAATGATTGTCGGTCATCATCAAGACATATCCCGACGGTCCGACACTTGCGTTGGCAAGTTGGGCGACGACGAACAACAGCAAGACCGTCGTTCCCTGCTGTGCGAACGAATCGCTAAACACGACCAGTAGTTCGTGGGCGTAGATAGCGGCACCAACCGCTGGGAATAGCCCCAACGTGAACGTCCATCGAGTTATCCGACGGTACAGCGATTCGAGAGCGGCCATCTCTCCATTGTTGTACAGTCGAGATGCGATTGGGGGGAACAACTGACTAAATCCGCTGAGCGGCAACAGGAGGATTCCCGCGAGTACGGTTGCGATTTTATAGATACCGACGGCGTCCTGTGTGTGGATGTACGCACCCGCGAGAAATCCAACCATCAACAAGTCGATACGACGCGAAAGGACCTGTCCGACGTGATTGACGGTTAGTGGTAGTGAGAAGTCATAAAACTCGATGAGTTCCGGTCGTGATGCGCGGAACGCCGGCCGCACATCCGTTTTTGTCGCCACCAACCACACGGCAATACAGAAAACGACGACCATGGCGATAACCGTCGCAATGACTGTCCCAAGGAGGAGGAACCCGAAGAGGAGGGCGACACTCACCCCAACGATACGAAAGAGGGGCGTCAAAATATTCTGAACGAAGATTTGATACTCCGGTTTATCTAAGCTCTTAAACAAATTCCCGAAACAGCCGAGAAGGGAATTGAGCGGGAGTAAGAACGCGAAAGCGCGCACGACATTGGTGAAGTACGGCTTATACGCTGACTGGACGTGAGTCGTCATCCACGGTGCGGCAACATAGATAACGATAGCAAAGACGACACCCGCCACGAGCGAGGTGAGATACGAGAGACCGAGCATGCGACTGCGAAGTTCAGGCTGGTCGTCGTACTTCGGGATGAACTTCATGATGGCTTGGTTCGTCCCGAGATTGGTGAACACCTGTGCGAATGTCAAAACGATCAGGCCGAGTGTGTAAACGCTGAACAGCACACCGCCAAGTGCCTGAACGAGTATCCAGTTAAAGAGAAATCGGAGTCCGTTGTCGACACCTTTCCCTGCCATGAAGAAAGAGGCTCCACGAGAAACCGACTGAAGCGACGAGCGGGGGTCCGACGATTGGTCAACCATTATACTGAGTTATCCACATTCGACTGAAACAGGATATTTTTTCTGTTTTACCGCTCTCCCCTTCCCGACCTCCCCACTTCGATAGAGAAGGCGTTTTATTCACGCTGTGGGGTTAGCAGTTTAACAGTGATGAACAAAAAAACATACAAAAGAAAACGGACGGACGTGTGAAGGAGTAGGTTCATTCATGGCAACGAAACTATCGTTGTATGAACTAGCTTCGGGCTCATATGTTTGTTAGAATGTATAAAAATTTATTAATAACTAAGTATATGAGAAATAGTTGGGAAAAAGAAGTATGTATATTCAGAGTTTACCGAGTAACAATGTCGATAACAGCATATTGTGGGCATCTTGGACACAATAATGTCGGTGACGAAGCCCTATTTCTTGCGACCAAACGTCTCTTCCCCGATGTCGAATTTACGGACCGTAATCACCTCTCCGAGTACGATACGATGGTGTTAGGGGGTGGAACACTACTGCCTGCCTATGCAAATATCTCAGGTATCCGTGCGAACCAGCTTAACGCCGCACTGGGAGTCGGTGCAAGAGATCCCGAATTTTGGAACCGACCATTTGGAATGCTTGACCTCGGGTATCATATCGGACGAACGAAATATCGGAGCGTACTGAGTAATCGCTTCGTGAATTACCTAACCAAACCCGTTCAGGAATTTGTCGATTCTGTTGAATTATATGACCATTACATCGGCGACGATTCGTTTGCGGCTGTGGGACAATTCGACTTCGACTATCTCGGTGTGCGCGGCCCGCGTACCCATCAAATTCTGTCGAAGTACGAAATAGACCACGAGGTCGTCGGTGATACCGCACTGATACTGGAACCCGATTCCTATCATCCGGAGCAACAAACACGAATCGGCGTTACGCTCCGAAATGGCCAGTACCAGTGGTCGAAGAACGGAGCGTACATTGACACGGTGATAGAATTTTGTCGGAAATACGCAGACACGTACGAGTTCGTCTTCTTGCCGTTCTATCCACCGGATATCGAACTCAATCGGCGAGCAGCGAACAGTATCCCGAACGCGACATTCCGTGATTACAGCAGCTATGTCGATGTTGAATCGATGTTGAATGAACTCTCCCACTGTGATTTGGTCATCGGAGATAAATTACATGCAAACGTGCTCAGTGCGTGTGCTCACACACCGTTTATCTCGTTGGAGTATCGCCCCAAGAACCGTGATTTTGCGGAGTCAATCGACATGGGTGCGTACAACCTCCGCACGGACAAACTCACATTGGATTCGCTCGAAGAAGCGGCCGAAGAGCTGTTGGAAAATCAACAGGCTGTCGACGAGTTGCGTTCGAACGTGGCCGAAAAGCGGGGAACATTGAAATCGTTCAGTCAGAAGATAGCTAGCGAACTGTAGGTAGGCTAGCAGCTTTCCGAGTTGTCGTTCGAGAGCACATCCGCTGTATCGAGTGATTCTGAACGAATCGTACAACCGAATCCGTTATTAGTGGCTGATGAACGAAATTTGGATTTCTAGAATCTTCGCTACTCTCCCGTCTGTTCGGCCACAACAGTCGCCTGCCACCCTTCGATGAGTTCGTCGGCAGTCGTGATGTCCACGTTGTACACGTCGCGCAGATACTCCAAGCCACGCCGGTGGTCCTCCTCGCTGAACGCCTCCACACAATTCTCGGGGACCACGATGTCGTAGCCGCGGAAGAACGCCCCGGCCGAGGCGTGACGGATGCACATATTCGTGTGAAGGCCAGTCAGGACGACACGAGAGACGTCCAAACTCCGGAGATGTTCGTCCAGTCCGGTCCCGTAAAACGCGTCGTACGTTCGTTTCTCGAAGACGTGGTCGTCCGGGCCTGGTTCGAGTTCCGGAATCACCGCCGCGCCCTCCGTTCCGCGCATGGCGTGTTCGCCCCACACGTCCAATTCGAAGTCCTCCGGTCGGTGGGCGTCGTTCACGTAGATAACCGGAACGCCAGTTTCGCGCGCGGCGGCGATGAGTCGGTCGAGTTCCGGGATGATGTGCTCGGCGCGCTCGGCCGCGATTTTTCCAGTGACGAAGTCGTTCAGCATGTCGATGACTAGCAGTGCGTCGGTCATGGTCTCCCCCGAATGGAGGTAGGGAGCGGGCGGGGAAAACGGTTGCAGTCAGTGTAGCGGGTAGTCGGGAGAGATGCCGACGAACCCGGCGCTCACGTCCCATAGCCGCTGTCGAACTTCATCGTCGTGCGATTCGTCCGAGGATTCGGCAACGTCGCCGTCGCTGAAGTACTCGCCCGTCACGCCGTCGTATTCCGGCGATGCGGCGGCCCGGATGACCGTTTTGGCACCCTCCTCGACGCTCTTGGTGAACGGGAGTGGGAGCAATGCAAACAGACTCAACGTCAGTCGCCCGCGAATCGACGCCTCGCGGGTAAACGCCGTTTCCGGCACGAATCCAGGGTTCGCGGCGGTAGCGGTCACGCCGGTGCCGTCCAACCGCCGCGCCAGTTCGCGGGTGAACAGAATATTTGCTAATTTGGACTGGCTGTAGGCCGCCATGTCCTCGTAGTTGCGCTCGCGCTGGAGGTCGGAGAAATCGATGGTCCCCCGCTCGTGGAGTTCCGAGGTCGTGGTGACGACCCGGGCGGGCGCACTCTCGACTAACAGGTCTACGAGTAAGTGGGTCAGCAAGAACGGCGCGAGGTGGTTGATGGCGAACGTGGCTTCGATGCCGTCCTCGGTTTCCGTACGCTTGTTTCGGAACGTCCCCGCGTTGTTGACCAGGAGGTCCAGTCGGTTGTGGCGGTCCTTGAATTCCTTTGCGAGGTTTCGGATGTTCGCTTGGGAGGCAAGGTCACCGACGTACAGTTCGGCCCAACCGTCGCCGTTCCGGGCCTCGATTTCCCGGGCGACTTTTCGTCCGCGTTTGCGATTCCGGCCGACGATTGCGACCGACGCACCGTACTCGGCCAGTGTGAGGGCGGTTTCGCGGCCAATGCCGCTAGTTCCACCGGTGACGAGAGCTACTTGATTACTGAGGTCGGGGTTTGTTGGCATGGTTTGGTGGTGGGAGTGTGAAGGGAAATTTGTGGTGGGATGGAATTCCTTCGAAACGAACTGACTACCAACCCACCTACCCACCGAACGATAATTGTTACCACAAGACAAGTATAACGTATGGGGGAACAAAACGACGAGTTCGACCCGGAGGAACGTGACGCCCGGGATGTGGCCGCGATGACTGGGGAAGACCGCTCGGAGTTCATATCGCTGATGCCCCACTACTACCGGGGAGAAGTATCGCAGATGTCCACCAGATTGGATAGACTGGACCTGACCATCGACTGGGCGGTGGCGGTCATCGCGGCGATGCTGGCGCTGTCGTTCCAGAGCACGGACAGCCCACCGTACTTCCTGCTGATAGGGATGTTCGCGCTGGTGATGTTCCTGCTGTTCGACGTGCGGCGGTATCGGACTTACGACGCCACACGGTCGCGGGTGCGGATGATAGAGGAAAACGTCTTCGCCAACGCGTTCGACCCGGAGGGGTCGGTCCACCGCGACTGGCGGAAGAAACTGGGCCATGACCTCCGGACGCCGACGCTGAAGGTGTCGCTGTGGGAGGCGCTGTCGCGACGGCTCAAACACGTCTACTTCCCGCTGGAGACGGTGCTCTTCGTGGCGTGGCTGTTCCGCATCTCGGTGTTCGTCCCGAACGAGACACCGGTCGAAACGGCCGCCGTCCCCGGTATCTCAGGAAATTTCGTCATCGGCGGCGTGGTCTGTTTCTATGCCGTCTCCGCGCTTCTAACGTTCTGGCCGACGACTCGGGAGGCCAAAGGTGAGTTCCACGGCGAGGAACCCGGCGAATGGAAAGCCGAAAAGCGGTAAGACAGGGGATTTTCGAGCTCAAGAATTAACAGTCGGGTCGTCGTACGGTATTCACGGTGCTCACTTCGATAAAAGCGGTGTTCTGGAACGGGACGGACCGACGACTTCGGCTCCCGTGGCGACTCCTCGTCGCCGTAATCGTCCTCGGCATCGTCTGGTTGGGGGCGATACTCGCGTTCGGTCCGGTTCTTCTTCCCATCTTCGTCGGCTTGGGTCTCGAATCGTTTGGGCGCGAGGGGCGATTGTTGGTCCAGGTCGTCGTTGAACTGCTGGTGGTGTGCTCGTTTACGTACCTCGCCGGGAGATTTCTCGACCGTCGGCGATTTGACGACTTCGGCTTTCATTTTTCGCGGACGTGGTGGCAGGATTTCGGCTTCGGTCTCGTCCTCGGCGGCGCGCTCATGACCGCGATATTTTTCGCCGAAATCGCGTTCGGCTGGGTGCGAGTCGTCGGCGCTCTCCGAACTGCACCGAACGCATCGTTCGTCAGCGCGTTCCTCCTTTCGATACTTCTCTTCGTCTTCGTCGGAATCAGCGAGGAGTTGCTGATACGCGGCTACTTGCTGACGAATCTCGCCGAGGGGTTCCGCTGGTTTCGGTCGATATCCGCGGAGACGGCGGTTGCGGCCGCGACGCTCTGTTCATCGGTAATTTTCGGCCTCGGTCACGTTTTTAACCCGAACGCGACGTTCACGAGTACGCTCGTCATCGTCCTCGCCGGCGTCATGCTCGCGGCTGGGTACGTTTTCACCGGCGAACTGGGCCTCTCCATCGGGTTGCACATCTCGTGGAACTTCTTCCAGACGAGCGTGTACGGGTTTTCAGTGAGCGGTCTTCGGCTTCCGGTGACGCTCGTCGCTACTCGACAGGTCGGTCCCCGTGTCTTCACCGGCGGGCCGTTCGGTCCCGAGGCGGGCCTCGTCGGCGTCGCGGCAATCTGTCTCGGCGTGGCTGCCATCGTCTGGTGGGTTCGGCTGCGTGGGACGAGCGGGGCGAGTTCGTCCGTCTCGACCCCGGAACTTCGTTGAACGACTCAGACGCCCGGAATCCCCAGCGCGCCCGACGCGATGATGCCGAACAGCGCGAAGATGTAGAGGACGATTGCGGCCGCGAACCATGCGACTAGTCCGATGACGATAGCGCTGCCCCAGCCGCCGGGGTAGCGCCAGTTGATGACGCCGATCCACGCGATGAGCGCGAGCAACGCGCCGATGATGGGAATCCACCCGACGAAGAAGCTGATGATGCCCCACACTATTGACCCGATGAGTGCGGTGACGATGGCGTGGCCGTAGCTTCCCGCGTGGTCGGTTGTCACTCGTGCGCCAACGTAGATGCCGAACCCACCGATGAGCAGGCTGACGATGAAGATGATTATGGTATCTACCCACGCCATCCTATCGCCCCCCTCGTCCGCAGTAGTCGGGTTTCGAGACGAATCGCTGTCGTGTCGTATCGTTCCACTGTGTTCCCCCCGAGGGTCATAACGCTCCCATCCATCGTGTGTCTGTCGGCTGCTCAGTTCACACTGGCGACATGGTGGAAAATTTCGGTCACCACCCCGTCAGATTTCCTCGCAACTTATAATGACAGTCTCGTAATAACGACTATTCACGATGAACGAGCAGGGAGGAACGGAACAGCGAATCAGGGAGGCCGCATTTCGCGCGATTGCGGAACACGGGTATGCGAACCTCTCAATCAAAATCATTGGCGAGGAGTTGGGCCAGAGTCCGTCGCTTATCTACCACTACTTCGAGGACAAAGACGAATTGCTCCTCTCCTTGCTGGACGTGTTTTCCGAGAAATTCGTCGAGAGCCAACTTCGAGAGCGAACGGGCAATCCCGAGGATGACCTCCGCTCGGTTGTCGATGTATTCCTCGGCCCGACACCGCTGGAATCAGGCCCGGCTGTCGCGTCGTCGTCGGAAATCGAGCGCGCAGCGCCGTCAGTTTTTATCGAACTGTGGGCACAAGCAGTTCGTGACGATGCGTATCGGGAGAAACTCACGGAGATAGAGATAGATGTGCGGGACGTACTCGCCACGATACTCGATGACGGAATCGAAGACGGAACGTTCCACGATATCGATACCGAGAAAACCGCGGAGCACATCCTCGCGCTCCTGCTCCACGGGATGCACACAAGGATAACGACGAATAGGGAGACCGTTCCGGACGCGATGCGGAAGCTAATCGACGACATCATCGAGAACGACCAGTACCGGAAAAACTGAACTTCTGCGCGCGGTTACCCTTGGCCGATGAGTCGCTCCTCGTCCTCCCAGAACTCCTGTCGCAGTTGGTACTTCTGGACCTTTCCGGTCGCGGTTTCCGGCAGGTCGTCGTCCACGATTATCTTGCGCGGAATCTTGTAGCCCGCCATTCGCTCGCGGCAGAACTCCTCCACGCCCTCCTCGGAGAGTTCGACGCCCGGTTTCGGAACGACGACGGCCGTCACCAGTTCACCCCATTCGTCGCTCGGCGTGGGGATGACCGCCGCCTTGGCGATGTCGGGATGGTCGTACAGCACGTCCTCGACTTCGATGGACGAGACGTTCTCACCGCCGGAGATGATGATGTCCTTCTTCCGGTCCTGAATCGATATCATCCCGTCCTCGTCGATGGTGCCGAGGTCGCCCGTGTGGAAGTAGCCCGGCAATCGGTCGTTGAACGCTTCTTCGGTCGCTTCCGGCTTGTTCAGATAGCGGTCCATCACCTGATTCCCGCGGACGACGACTTCGCCCATCGTCTGTCCGTCCGGAGCAACGTCGCTACCGTCGTCGTGGACGACGCGAACGTCGGTTCCCAGTACCTCGCTCCCCTGTTTGACCTTCAAGCCGCGTCCGCGTTCGGCGAGTCGGCGCGGCGAGTTCGACGTGGTGATGATGGGTGCGGTTTCGGTCAACCCATAAATGTGGATGATGCGCCAGCCGATGTCATCCTCGATGGTTTCGATGGTCGCCGTGGCAGGGGCGCTTCCGGCGGTGGCGATGCGCAACTCGCGGTCGCCTGTCGTCCCCACCTCGGGGTTGTTTTCGTTGAACGCGACGACGCGATTGAGCACCGTCGGCGCACCGCACATGAACGATACGTCGTACTCACGAATCTTTTCGAGCGTGCGCTCCGGGGTGAACTTCCGCAGGCAGACGTGCGTGCCGCCAGTTCCAGTGATCGCGTAGGTGTGGCCCCAGCCGTTACAATGGAACATCGGGAGCGTCCAGAGGTAGGTGTCGTCGTCCCGAATCTCCATGTGCTGATTGAGGACGATTGCGTGCCAGTGTTCGGTGCGGTGGGTGCGAACGACGCCTTTCGGGTCGCCCGTGGTTCCGGACGTGTAGTTGATGCTAGCGTCGTCGTCTTCCGAGATGTCGGCCCGCTCCGGCGGGTCCGCCGAAGCCTCGTCCACGAGAGTCATGTAGTCCTGCCAGTCGCCGTCGATTTCGTCGGCTTCGTAGCCGATGAACGACTCGGCGGGAATCGAATCCCGAACTGCTTCGACTTTCTCGGCAAAATCGTAATCCGCGATGACGACCGACGCCTCACAGTCGTTGAGGATGTATTCGTAGTCGACGGGCACGAGGCGGTAGTTCATCGGGACGTACACCGCGCCCAGATGGTTGGTCGCGTACATCGCTTCGAGGAAGTAGTGTGTGTTCGACGCCAGCATCGCCACACGGTCGCCCTGTTCGACCCCGAGGTCAGCCAGAACGTTCGCACAGCGATTCACTCGCTCGCCGAACTCCTCGTAGGTGTACTCCGTGCCGTCGTCCGCGATGACGCCGACCACATCATCGTAGCAGTCGAGGGCGCGGTCGAGGAAATCCAACGTCGTCATTTCCTTCTTCATGAACTGTCATGTGGATGGTTTTCGGAAGACACAGTAAAGATTTCGACTCTTGGTAGCACGTCACAGAGAGAAACGATGCTTGGACAGCAGACGGGGATTGATTTCATCGAAATGAATAGTAGACAAATTATTAATGGCTCCTCGTGGTCATAATCAGCATGAGTTCCAGTGAATCACTCTCCTCCCCGCAAAATAGGAAATCGGTACTGCTGAGCAGGAAGCGACTACTGGCCGCCGTAGTTCTCGGTCTCGTGGCAATCGTACTCAGTTATTTTCTCGGGCAAGCACACACAGCCGACGACTTGTTGACCCAATACGTCATCGCGACCGCTGTGGTGTATCTCGTTTTTACCCCGTTCAACGTGCTTCGGTAGCGTGGGTTGAATCCGTACTGGCAAACTGCGAGAAGGCGAATCAGTCGTCGCTCGGCACCGCAATCGGCCGCTGGTGGTCCTCGCCGCCGAGCAGCGTGAGCGCGGCGATGATGGCCGTCAGGAGGACCAGCAACACACAAACGGCGTATTCGGTGGTGTAATCGAACTGCACGGCGAACGGGAGCGCGACGAGCGGGCCGAGAGTCGAACCGAAGTCGCCGAAGACGTTGTACACGCCGCCGAGTTTGCCGACGTCGTTTTCGGGGCTGATGTCGCCCAGATACGCGAGGAGAGGAATGTTCACGGCTTCGACGCCGATACCGATGCACGCCACGCCAACGAAGGTTCCGACGAGCGTCGGCACGGCCGCGAGGAGGCCGAAGCCGATGGCGAGAAATCCGAGAGACGGAATCGACACCATCGCCCGGTTCGAGACGCGGTCGGACGCCGGACCGGCGAGCAGCGTCGTCGCGCTGGAGAACAACACGCTGACGGCCATCACCACGCCGCTGATTCCGGTCGCGTCGAGAAATCCGATGTGGATGCCGTTGTCCGCCGCGTACTCGACGACCGTCGAGAGGAGAATCCCGGCGAAGAGGAACCGGACGACGAAGTTCACGAGTCCCACCGAGAGGATACGAACGTCGGACGTGACGATACGCGGAATTTCGCGCAGTCCGGTATCGGTCTCGACGGTCGGATGAAGGTCAGGCAGGACGAGGAACGCGACGAGCGCGGCGAACAGTCCGGCCACGCCGGCGATGATGAACGCCGGGGTAAAGCCGTAGATGTTCGCCACGAGTCCGCCGACCACGAGACCGGCCGGGAAGCCGAGGCTCTGGCCACCGCGCAAGTATCCTGTCCACCGGCCACGGTTGTCTGACGTCGTGACTTTCGTCACCGTGCTGAACGCGCCGACGAAGACGAATGCGGACCCGATACCCCACAACACGCGCGACCCAGTGAACGTCGCGGCGCTGGCGGTGGTCGTCGTCAGCGGGAGCACACCTGCGATTCCCTTCGTCCATGCGTCGGTCATTGCGAGAACGTAGCCGAACGGAGCGAGTCCCTGTATCGTGAAGCCGAAGAGCATGGGTCGCCGGGTGCCGAAGCGGTCGAGAATCGTCCCGGCAGGGGTGTTCAACAGCATTCGAGTGAAACGGTTGATAGCGAGGATGACCCCGACGGTCAGCGCCGAAAAGCCGAGCACTGAACCGAGTTGGGGCAAGGTCGGGAAGGCAACCCCGCCGCCGACGCCGCCGAAGAAGACACCCGCAATGAGACTGAGGACGACGGTTTTCGTGTCGTGGTCGGAACTCACTTCGAAATCACCGTCACGGACGTTTTCGTGGGGAGGTCGAGTCGCAAAAACGAGTTGCCGGTCATGGCTAAACCGAGACGGTTGAGAGGCATAAACGGACGGATTACGGCACATTCATTCCAGCATCGATTGTCGATTAACCGCCGCTATCGACTCACCCGACCAACGTCGAACGCACCGTCACCGGCCGAGAATCGGGTCTTTGAGCGCGACGACTTCAGCCATAATCGTCTCGACGTTGTCGTCATCGACGCCGTTCGTTCGAAGCGCGGTTTCGAGATGCTCCCCGACGGCATCGAAATCGGGTTCCACGATGTCGAGGTGTTCGTGCGCCTCTCGCATGTCGGCACCGGAATACTCGACGGGACCACCGGCCACCGCGCTGATGAACTGAATTTGGTGGGCACGCAGTTCCCCCATGTCCATTCCCTCGAAATACGGAATCAGTTGCTCGTCGGACAGCACGTGGTCGTAGAAATCCGTGACGACCGCTTCGACTGCACTTTGACCACCGATTTCGTGATACACTGATTGAGACATTGTGTCAGTACGATATTCAGGGCGAAGTTCGCATACACCCTTTCACTACCATACTCGGGTTTATTTAAGTCAATGTTGGACGATACCGATTGGCATGTGAACACAGTCCACGGAACGTGAGAGTGGGATATCAGGTCGCGAGTATCTGATCGAGCAGTTTCGTCTGTGCGACCGAGAGGTGTTCGAGGAACGTAGCGACAGAGATACCGAGTTCGGTTGCGACTTCCTCGGCTGTCGCTCCCTTCGGCGAGGCGAAATATCCCATTTCGTGAGCCGTTTCGAGCGCTTCGTACTGGCGGTCGGTGAACGCCGTGCGGTCCACGAAGAGCAACGACTGCTCTTCGGTGGGTGCCGACCGTGTGAGTCGATTCACCGCGACGCTTTCGGAACACGACCGCAGGTCGGTGACGACATCGCGAACCGTGTCGAGATTGGGTGCGATGAACGAAACGATGAGTTGGCCGGAATCAGCCCGGAGTGATCGGACGGGGCAGCCGTGGGTTGGCACGAACTGACACGGGCACGAGTCGTCGTGCGTGTACCGATACACCGATTTCGTATCATCGGAAAACACTTCTGCAACTGCTTCCGGTTTCGTTTCGATATCGTCGGAGCGATCGATCGTTAGTTCGCCGACGACTTCGGTCGTTGTCGGCGTGGCGTGGTGGTCCACACGGAGGGAGTCGATTTCGACCCCCTCACTGATAGCGGAAGCGGGGCAGCTATCCGCGTTGCTCACCGCAAGTTGGACGTGGATTCCGGAGACCATAGTTGGACGAATTCACCACCAACAGATAAATGACTCAGTTCAGTCGCTACCTACTGTACTCCCTTCGGTGACGCCCCGAATTTCGAACCGAGCGCCACCGGTCGAGGACTCCGTTGCGGAAACCTCCCAGCCGTGGGCGTCGATACTCTCGTAAACGATAGTGAGTCCATATCCCGTCCCGCTGTTCACCGTATGGCCGTAGTCGAACACGTTGGACCATTCATCGGGCGGAATCCCCGGACCGTCGTCTTCCACGAAGAACCCGTCGGAGAGCGTTCCAACGTGCACCGTCGTCTCCTCTCCGGCATGGTCGATGGCGTTCCGAAACAGGTTCTCGAACACCGTTTGGAGTTGGTCTTCATCAGCCAACACCGTTGGCATCGCAGCATCGACGCGGAGCGCCGCATCGAACGTTTTGACGTTTCGCCACGCCCGGTCGATAACATCCGACAGAGCCACGCTGTGTGGTTTGATGGCCGTTTCCCTGTTCTGTGCCATTCGTAACAGATTGTGGATGATTCGCCCCATCCGGTCGTGTGCGCGTTGCACCTCTTCGAAATCGCTCGCCTGTCCGCTTGCTTGGGCCTCCGTCAGATACATCTGTGCGATGGACAGTGGATTTCGGAGGTCGTGTGAAACGATACTTGCGAACTGCTCCAATCGACGCTCACGCTCCTTCCGCTCAGTCACATCGTGGAAATAGACTGAGATTCCCGTCTCCGACGGGTACGCATTCATTTCGACCCAGATGCCGAGTCGTTCGTAGTTGAGTTCGAAGGTTGTCGGTTCTTGCGTTTCCATCGCGGCGTGAAACTCCTCCCACAGGACCGTGTCGCCAGCGTCGATAAACACGTCCCAAAACCGCTTCCCGAGGACGGCGTCCGCGGACTCCGAAAGGATTGCTTCGGCACGGTCGTTGACGTGCGTGAACTGCCACTCGTCGTCGAGTGCGAAGAAAGCGTCCGAAACGCGGCCGAGAATCTCGCTCAATTCGATTTCGAGTTTGCTTCGTCGCCGTTCGAGTTCGTGTTCACGCCGCTTGAGTTGGGTGATGTCCTCGCCAGCGGAGATAATCCGTTCGAGTTCCCCATCGGGACTGTACACCGGACCAGCGCTGACGGATAGCCACATTCGTTTGCCGTTCGGCTTTTCGATGGCGATTTCCTCGTCGTACACCGACTCGCCGGTCGCGTGGACGCGCGCTGCTGGCGACTCCTCCGAGGGAAGCGGGTCACCGTTCGCGTCGTAGACATTCCACTCCTCGGCGTTCTCCGGTTCGTCGATGAGTTCGTCCTCGGACAGCCCGAGGAGTTCTTGTGATCGCTGGTTTGCGAGCATTATCTTCCCGTCGGGATCTTGAACGGAAATGGCGACTGGCGACGTTTCCAACAGTCGCGTAGTCTGGTTGCGCTCACGACGGAGTTGACTCGTCCGCTCTTTCTGCTGGGTGATATCGTCAACGGCGCACACGACACGGTCGATTTCGTCCCCGGTACCTTCGATAGGGGAAACGTTTATCGAGAGCCACCGACGGCTGCCGTCTTCGAGGGTAACCTGACATTGGAAATCGACGACCGGCTCGCCGGTTTCCAGTACCCGTGTGAACGGATCGTCTTCGAGTGGAATCAACTCGCCATCTTCATCGTATAGGTCCCACGACGAGATGGAGAGTTGGTCGATATCGGACCCCTCGATACCGAGTCGGTCAGTGACCTGTGAGTTTGCCCGGACGAACGTGCCATCCGACGACACGACGGAGATGCCGACCGGGACGGTTTCGAGCGCTTGATGAACCAAATCGCGCTCCTCCTTGAGTCGTTGTTTCGCTTCCCGACGCTCGGTCATGTCGCGAGTGACCTTGGTGAACCCCCGGAGTTCACCATCGTCGTCCCGAAGCGCAGTGATGACAACGTTGGCCCAGAACTGTGATCCGTCCTTCCGAACGCGATACCCCTCGTACTCGGTCCGTCCCTGTTCGGATGCAATGCCGAGGTGATGTTCCGGAACGCCCGCGTTTTTGTCTTCCTCGGTGTAGAACTTCGAGAAATGCTGGCCGATGATTTCGTCGGCAGTGTAGCCTTTGATATGCCCCGCACCCTTGTTCCACGTGCTGACGTTGCCGTTCGGGTCGAGCTTGAAGATGGCGTAATCCACAACTTCTCCGACGAGTGAGTGGAACTGTGCATCGTCGCTTCGCTCCCAATCGGCCGGTCGCCACCACACTTGGCTCCCCGAGCCGATGCGTTTCGTTCGGAGGTCGCCCTGCTCCACCAGTTCTTCGAGGGTCGTCACGACGATATCCGTGTCACAGCCGAGTTCCGTCGCAAACTCGCGTGCCGAAAATGGCTCCCCCTCCTGGCCAATCTCATCGACGGCTTTGAGAGCCTGTTCGGCCGTTATTTGCTCGGAACTCATATACGAACTCCTCTCGAACGGATGACTATAGAGCTTTCGTCAGGGGTTTCCCGTTGATTTTGTGTACCATTTTAATTGGAGAATGGAGAGAAGAATAAAGCCGGAGCTACCGCTCGCGTTCACCCAGAAACCGTTCCGCAGTGTTCCGGAAGATGTTTTCGTACACGGACGCCGGTAACTCGCGTTCCAGCAGTCCCCGTCGCTCGTCCTCGTACGGATACGGTACGTTCGGGAAATCCGTGCCGAACTGCACCGATTCGGCGAGTTCGACCAGCGTGTCGTCCGAAATCTTGCTCGCATCGAACCCCAACACGTCAGCCGAGCGCGGCGACAGCGCCATCGTCGTGTCCAAAAACACGTTGTCGTGATTCCGCGCAAAGTTCAGGAATTCCTCGGCTTCGAACGTTCCCATGTGGGCTGCACAGGCCCGAACCTCCGGATACGATTCGATGAACTCAGCGAACTGGTCGGCCCCGACGTGCGGACTGTCCTCAAACATCGGTGCCGTCCCCGCGTGGAACAGAATCGGTTTGTCGTATTCGGCAGCCAGTTCGAACGCCGGGTCGAGTCGAGGGTCTGCCGGACCACACCCCTGTACCGGACACTGGAATTTGAGTCCCCTCGCACCCGCCTCGAACGCCTTCCGGACAACCGCCTCCACGTCGTCATCCCCGTGCACCGTGGCGAACGGAATCGCCATCGCCGATTCGGCGGCTTGGGCCAGTACCCACTCGTTCAACTCCGCCGCCATCTCGGGCTTGTGCGCGTATGGCAGGGCAAGGTAGCGCTCAACACCCATCGCACGGAGTTGTTCCTCCATCGTCTCCCTGTCAGTCGGATGCTCGAACGACCACCCCGCTTCTTCGGTGAGTGAGCTTCGAATTGCGGCCATGAGTTTCCGGGGCATCAAATGGACGTGGCCGTCGATAACGTGGCCGTCGAGCGTTTCGGGAAGAGGCATGGTGGAGAGTTGTCGGGGAAATCGTTTGAAGGATTGGGTCACGGAAACGACGACGAGAGTGAGAACGTCACCGACGAACGGATGTGTTCGTGGTAGTCCTTTTCAGTAGTAATCAGTAGAAAAAAGTATCATTCAGTATCCCACCGAACTGACTTCAAAATTTCAAAAAGCGCCAACGGGCCGACTGCCGACGGAGAGGATTCGGAAACCACAAAATAACAAATTCCACACACACCATCTCCAACGATTTTCCCGATGCAAAAATTGAAGGAACCGCTGGCGAATCGGGAATGTAAGAGAATGGACAACGAACAACAACTGCCGGTCGGTCATCTGGTCACCGACGATACCGACGTGTCGATCCCTGTCGTCGAAATACTGACAGGGCGCGGGTTCGTCACCGGAAAATCCGGGTCGGGAAAGTCGAACACGGCGTCCGTCGTGGTCGAACAGCTACTCGACGCAGGCTATCCTGTAGCCATTATCGATGCGGATGGCGAGTACTACGGACTCAAGGAGGAGTACGAACTCCTGCACGTCGGCGCGGACGAGGAGTGTGACATCCAAGTCGGTGCGGAGCACGCCGAGAAGGTCGCCTCCCTTGCACTCGAACAGAACGTTCCCATCATCATCGATGTCTCCGGATACTTGGACGACGACGAAGCGAACGCGCTCATCCGGGAGACGGCACGCCACCTGTTCGCCAAAGAGAAAAAACTCAAAAAACCGTTCCTCCTGGTAGTCGAGGAGTGCCACGAGTACATCCCGGAGGGCGGCGGCATGGGCGAGACCGGCAAGATGCTCATCAAGGTGGGCAAACGTGGGCGCAAGCACGGCCTGGGAATTATGGGCATTAGCCAGCGCCCCGCCGACGTGAAAAAAGATTTCATCACGCAGGCGAACTGGCTGGTCTGGCACCGTTTGACATGGGAGAACGACACGAAAGTCGTCAGCCGAATCGTCGGCACCGAATATGGCAATGAGGTGCCCAACCTCAACGCTGGCGAAGCGTTCGTCCAGACGGATTGGACCGACGGCGGAATTCGCCGCGTGCAGTTCGACCGCAAGCGAACGTTCGACGCCGGCGCGACACCCGGCCTCGATGATTTCGAGCGTCCGGAACTCAAGTCGGTCAGTGACGCACTGATGCAGGATTTGGAGGGCATCACGGAGCTTCAGGAGCAAGAGCACAATCGCGTGGCCGAACTGGAGAGCAAATTGGAGCAAAAGCAATCCCAGATCGCCGAGTTGGAGAACGAACTCCAGACGGCACGCGACGTGTCCAACGCCGCGCGGAAGATGGCGAACGCGCTCGCCCACGGCGACCTCGGCGGCCCGGAGGAGTTCGAGGAGCGACTCCGCGAGAAAAACGAGCGAATCCACGAACTCGAAAGCAGAGTCGAAGAATTGGAGAACGAACGCACCGAACAACGGTCGTTTCAGGACTGGTCGCACGACATCACGGATGGGCAAGAAATCGAAGACATCCGGGAAATCGAAGACGGACGGGACATTGAAGACGGAAGAGATACCGACGCTGTCGCGAATGTCGAAGACGAGACGAAAGACGAGGAATCAGCTGGGTCGCCCGCTGCCGATGAAGGGAAAGTACAACCTGAACAAGACGAGCCGTCAAAACGACCGATGTGGGGGAGCCAGGGCGACACGGGAGTAGACAGAACCAGCCCGGACGATAAGGGATCGATAGAAGCCTACCAGCGCGAACTCAGGGAACGCGGGCGTGAACTCGGAACCGCCGTTTCGAATCAGTCGCTTCCGGAAACGTCGTCGTTGGTGGAACTGGCAAACGCGGACCCAATCGTGGTTCGAATCGACGCCGCACGTCGGGAGTCGCTGTGCAACGAAAACCACACGTGGGATATCGTCGCCACGCTTGCCGCCAACGGGCCGATGACCGTCCACGAAATCGACGCCGAGGTGACGGCGTCGATTGCACAGATTCAGAGCCTCCTCGCGGAGTTGCGAAATCGGTCACTCGTCATGCGCGACGAGGAGCGTCGGTACGCCCTCGACAGAAAAGAGATGATTTCGGTCATCACTGACCCGGACGAACGGGCACACCACAGCGAACTCCACTCCCAGTGGCGCGACTAACGCCACTTCTCGTCGATTCCGGCCTCGCGTTCCATGTCCACGAGGCCCCGCGGTTCCCACTCGTCCGCCGTGTGGCACTGATACAGCAGTGCCCCAGCAACCGAGAGGAAGACAACGGTAATGAACAACTCGGCGACGAGGAACACACCAATTATCATGATAAACAGTACGTCCCGCAGAGTGCTGTTTCTTTCGGCGTCATTCGTTCAGTTCGTCCAAAATCGGGTCAGTCGCTCGATTCGGCGACGTCACTGGTTTCGGTCGGGTCGTCTGATTCGGTCGGGTCGTCTGATTCGGTTGGGTCGTCTGATTCGGTCTCGGTATCCGGGGAGTAGAGGAACCGGAACGCACCGGCGACCATCAGTCCGACGCCGAGCACCATCGCGGCGTAATTGACGGTCGATTGTTTTCCGAGATATCCGGGGAAGAGTAGAAACGCCAGCCAACAGACCCCCAGTACGGGAAGCATGAGCGCGATGAGCCGATGCTTGGATATTTTGAACCTCGACTTATCATCCGTTTGTTGAGACACCGTGACCAGCCTGTATCGGCATTACGTCCCGAATGCATATATGTTTCTGTTAGTTTGGCCAGACTTTATTGGATTATTCAGCAAAAAACCGGCATTACCCAGGAATTGTAAAAACAAGGACACGGAATTATTTCTGACAGATGTGAAATTATCATCAGCTAGTGCTATCCACTGTCGCCGAAAAGCATCCGTTTCAGGCAGTGACGTTGGACTCCAAATTCCGATTATTTTCCCTATTTCTCTCCTCGCAGTATGTTACCATCTCGAATCACTGCCCCTTCGATCTACATTTCAAGGAATATTTTCTTCGCTGTCACGACGAGACGGCATGAAAACAAGAGTGAGGAGAAAAAAGACGAGAAAACGAACGAGAGTACAATCGAAGAACCGAACTGAGACGGTTGAATGCGGAGACTCGACGGTACTGCCGCCAACACCACGTACCGCCCCGCCGCGTACCATGCATTCGGACTGTCCAATCGATGACCCTTGAACGTTGCTATTTCGACTCAATGTGAATTGAGTATTTTATATATCCATGCTATTTTATCTCACAGGGACACGCTGGCCTGAGGACGGGCGTACGGTGTCGAGATGTTTTTGCATCCAGAGTTCGAGCGTCGTGATGGCCGAAATCGGTTTTGTGTGGTCAGCATGGCCGTCGAGATGTTCGTGTTGAAGAGTATGCACCCCATCAGCATCGAAGATGTCGCGGTCGCACGCATCGTCAAGGAGGGTGTCCACGAACGCACGCATCTTCGCGTCGTTTCGGTACCAGCGGCCCATCTGGCACGTATCCGGTCCCGTGGCTCGCTTTTTGAGATTGTCCGCGACGAACCCGAGCGCGTGGAGCGCAAGCGGTGATGTCGGCGGACGGTTTGTCCGGTTGTACGGCACGCGTGCAGCGGGACCACCCACGCGACGGGCGACTTCGAGTTTGAGCGGCGCGACGGCCGAGGGGATTTTGCCACGGGTGCCCGGAATCGCCCCGATTCGATAGCGCTGATAGGGCATCCGGGCGACGTGATTCATGAACTCGCCATCGGCGAACGGTACGCGTGTTCCGGCCTGACTGCGGTAGAGGCGATTCGACCGGAAATGAGAATCGGCGAATAGTTCCCAGAGCGCGTCGAGCGTGCGGTGTTCCCGCCGTGGTTGCGTACTCCCTTCGACCACACGACTGAGCGACTGCCTGGGTGAAACGTCCGACGAGAGAAGGGATTGAACGCCATCGGAGGAAAGCTGACTCTTCTGAGCGGTCAGTGCGTCCACCGACGACTTGCCGGTCAGGTACGACCGATAGAGGACGTCACCGAAGAACTCACCCTGACTGCTACCTTCGAACAACACGTCCACCTCCCCCGATACGTCGTTCAGGACGGGCGGGAGGTTGACGAAAAACGACCACTGGAGCATGCCATCCATGATGTCCACACCGCGTTCGATGGACTCCATGAAGTCGCTCGCCGAATAATCACAGAACTGGTTGGGAACCGAAAGCGAGTCGGCGACGCGTTCGCCACCGAGGCGGTCCTCCTGTGTTGAAGAATTGTCGTAGGTGAACGTTCGGACCGACCCGATTTCGTCTTTCAATGCGGCGGTAAGCGTCCGGCTGTCGAGACCGCCGGAGAGCCAGACGCCAGTTCGGCCGTCGATGGTACCCGCGACGTTGCCGACCACTCGACGGTAGCGTTTGATAGCCTCATCGACATAGCCGTCCTGCGGGTCAATCCCGAAGTCGGGTTCCCAGTAGCGCTGGGATTCGAGGTTCCCATCCGCATAGCGAAGATACGATGCGGGGCGAAGCGACCGAACGTCGGTCACGAGCGTTTTGCGGCCGAACACGTAGCCCATGAACAGCATGTCGCTCACCGCGTGCTCGTCCACTCGCGGGTCGTGCAGTTGTGTGACGAGCGATTTGAGTTCGCTGCCGAACAGAAATCCGTTGACGGTCGAGTAGTAACACGGCCGCGTGCCGAGCTTGTCCGTTGCGACGATAGTGGAGGAACGGTCGGCGGCAACCAGCAGAAACGGCCCGCTGAGTTCAGGAAGCGCACGGTCAGGGTCCGCGAGCACCCGTTCGAAAATCTCGTCGGTCGAACGGCCCAGTTCAGCTTGATTCGAGATTACGCCGTGCAGGACGCCGACCTTGTTTCCGTCGCGCCACGTCGTCCACCCGTTCGGGTCGCGGTTACCGTGGTGAACGAGTCCGATTCGACTGTCGCCGACCGACCGTTCCGCAGTCTGGTACCATTCCTCATTGTCCATCGCGTCGAGCATCTCACCGAGTGCTCGATTGCTAAGAGTTCCGCCGGTTACGCCGGGCATGGCAGGAACGTTCATCACTGCCTATATTGTTATGAGACGCCTTCGGCCGGATTAGGCCCGACGTGCCCGAAATCGTAGGGTAGTAGAAACGAAGTTGGGTCAGGTTACATCGAATGTGTGGGGTGAGCTACCACGAGAAGATGGGTCGGATTACTTCGAAATGATGGGACGGACTCCCTCGAACGGGGTGGTCAGGCTACCTCGTCGCCGAAGAATTCAGTACAGAGTTTCCGTTCTGCGGCCCGGAGATGTTCGTGGAACGTCGAACGCGAGATGCGCATGGATTCGGCGAGTTCCTCCCCCGTAACCGGACGTGGCCAGTCGAAAAAACCGCTGACGTACGCCTTCTGGAGGGATGTCAACTGCCGCTCGGTGAGCGAGTCGGTCAGGCTCTCGATGAAATCCTGTTTGGTCTTCGCGGGACGCTCCCGGTGGCGATACGCCAGCAATTCCGTCCCGGAGTACGAATCCTTCAGAAGCTCGATGAGGCTGCGAACGTCCGCCTCCTGTGGAAATTCCACGAGAACGCGGGACTCGTCCGGTGTCGCCGAAATCTCCTGTGTCTTCCCGCCGTAATCCGACATAGTGGAGACGAGCGTCCCCACCGGGAGGACGAACTCGAAGAGCGCTTCCTCGTCCTGTTCCGCCACCAATCGCGCGTCGAGAACGTCCTCACGCTCCGAGACGATGTCGAACACATCGTCCGCGGACGCACCGCGAATCGAGAAGAACGACAGTATGGACCCGTCGTCCCGGTTGGTCGATTGCAGATAACTGATTTCGGCGTCGGCTTGCTCGGCGATATCCACGAAGAAGAGGTCGGAGCTACGGAACGAGAATTCGACCTCAACCACGCTGTCCGCGATGAGAATCCGGTGCGTCTCGCGGGCATTGATGGCGCTACCGATGGCGCGAGCGAGTGAGCGCATCACGACCTGTTCGCGCTCGTCGAACGCGTCGGACCGCGTCGCACACACGACCAGCACGCCGTACTCCGTGTCGTGGTACGAAATGGGAAGTGCCGCGGTAGCCGCACAGCCCTCGATATCGAGGTGAGCAGTCTGTAGCTCCCCAGTTTCGAGCGCTTCCTTCACGATGGGATGGTCCGGTTCCGGGTCGCAGTCCCCCGCCACCGTCCGCACGTCCACGCCGTCGGTCCGAACGTTGCGCTCGCCGACCCACGCAAAGTTGTAGGGTGTAACCTGGGTCACCTTTGTGCACACGGCCGTCTCGATGGCCTCGCGCGTCGGCGCTTCGACCACCGCGCTCGTCACGTCGCCGAGCAGCCCTTCGATGCGTTCGAGCAGGTGTTCGAGTTCATCCGCCCGCTGGCGGGCGGCGAACTCCGCCCGCTTTCGCTCCGTGATATTCGTCTGGAACCCGACGAAATGGCTGACTTCGCCCGTCCCGTCACGAATTGGCGCGATATCGACCCGATTCCAGAACTCCGTCCCGTCCTTTCGGTAGTTCAGCAGTTCGACCGAAATGGGTTCCTCGTCGTGAATCGCCTCGCGCATCGCTCTGACGGCTTCCGGGTCCGAGTCCTCCCCCTGCAAAAATCGGCAGTTGCGGCCCAGTACCTCGTCGGAACTGTACCCTGTCAGTTCCTCGAACGCCTCGTTGACGTACAACAGCGGTTGGTCGTCGGGTTGTGCGTTCGCAATGGTAATCCCGACCGGGGCTTCGTTGATAGCCCGCTCTTTCAGATTGAGTTCCGCGACGACATCCGGCGTCGTCGTCTCCGACTCCTGAAAGAGCACCGTCACGCCATCAGTTCCGGGATGGACAGTCGCTAGGTATCGGTCATCGAGCGTGATATGAAACGGTTCAGGTCGGTCGTTTCGCCGTGCTGTCTTGCAGTGGTCGAGAATCGTCTCACCCGCCGCAGTCGGAAGTGCCGTCGGTAGTCGTTCATCGGTCCCGATGCCGAGCAGTTCCCGCGCCGGGTCGTTGAGATACGTCACCCGCCAGTCCGTATCGAGCGCGAGCAGTGGGTGGGAGAGGCGTTCGAGCGCCTGACCCGCCCCCACGTGAGTCTCGTCAGAGAGGTCCATATCGGTAATAGGGACTGACGGGAAATAGTAGTTCAGTTATCGGTCACAAATTCGGAGGGAGTTTCGGTGAGGAAAACGTGGACGCACTGTTGAACACTGGACAGCGGTAAACAGTCAAACACCTAGACACATGCCACGCCTGCTGGCAGGTGCGGAGGGAGGCGAAGCCGAGCGGTGCAGTCGTGAGCGCCCGTCCCGGGCGAGTAACGGGCGAACGGAGCAGATTCGGGAGCATCTTCGAAGTGGTCGAAGTCTTTTGGGCGTGGCGTGTGCTTAGCAGTTGGAGTTTACTCATCAACGAACCACCAGTTCCAAAACGACAAACGAGTGGTTTTCACCGAGCGATTGTGATCAGGAAATCCTTGACACCGTTCGTTTGAGTCGCTGTTACTACCGTTCGCCACTCCACATGCGCCCCCTTTTTGTCCCTTTTGCCACGACGTTTTTCAGCACTCGCGCCTTGTCTGCAGATATGCCAACCACCGTGTCGCTCACGGACGACGAAATCGGACGACTCCTCTCGATATTACGCGAGTATCGGATGGAGACGGGAGATGATGTCAGCGGTCTCGTGGAGACGTTTGAGGAACACGAGCGGGAACCGGAACAGGAGTACTCGACGCCGGAAGATTCCGAACAGTAGAACGAACCTACACCAGTGTCGTGGGGCGATCCGAGAGATAATCGAACACCGCGCCGAGCGAGAAGCCGTAGGCGAGGTGCCCGAGGAAGGTCAAAACCAAATAGGCGACGAGCAGTAGGCCACTGTAGCCACCGTAAAACGCGAGGACGAACCCCGTCCAGAGGACGAAGCCGTAGGTGAGACCCCTGATGGCGTAGGTTTTTCCCGGCAAATACAACCCGATGGAGGCAAACAGGAGCGGCCACGTCACCATCCCACCGCCGAGAAAGATGAGGTAGCCGACCGCTGTTGGGTTCGACGGAAGAAGCGCGTCGGCACCCGTCAAGCGGGCCAACACGGCAAACGAGTTCAGATCGAAGGCCCCGAACGTGGTTGCGACCAATAGTATCGCGGTCATGGCGGCAGTACCGACGAGACCACCGATAGCACCGATAAAGCCGTCCCTGATGATACCTGTGAACGTATCGTATTCCGATTCGGTCACCTCCTCGCCAATATCGACTTCCGCCAAGGGCTGTGAGTCATTATCTACCATACTTGGAGATAGCGCGTACACCGACAAAAAATAGTACCCAAACCAGAAGGGAGAGCGTTCCCAAATCTGGACAGTTACCGGCCAAGAGCCCCGAAAAGAACGCTCATCCCCGAGAATTTCAGTCGACTCGATTTACGCGACATCGGTCTACGCTTCTACTCAACTCTCTTCGACAACGTGTGCGTGAAGTTCCGGAAGCACCGTCGTCACGTCGCCCCGGATGTCGAACGTCGCGCGGGGACTGAACGGTGTTCGGTCGAAGTTGACGACGGCAGACGTCGCCCCGTTGCGTCCAGCAGTTCGTGGGAGTGACGCCGCCGGTTCGACGGTAAGCGACGAGCCGATGGCGAGGAACACGTCCGCTCGCCGTGCATATTGGCGCGCACGGTGCAGCGTAGTTTCGTCCAATCGCTCCCCGAACAACACCACGTCGGGTTTGAGCACGCCGTCGCATTCGGTACACTTGGGCGGCAGTTCGCCACGCCGAACGCGCTCCCGCACCGGAGCGGCGTCGGCCGTCCGTCCACAGGATTCACAGACGACCCGATGGGCGTTGCCGTGTAGTTCGAGTAGGTCCGGGGCGTTCCGTCCATTCGCGTGACCATCCAAACCCTCCGCGTGCAGTCCGTCCGTGTTCTGCGTGACGATGGCATCCAACTGGTCACTCTCCGCGAGGTTGGCGAGTGCGTCGTGTGCCTCGTTCGGTTCGATTTCGTCGCCGAACATCGTTTCGTGGAGGTCGAGACGGTCGGTCCAAAACGCCGCCGGGTCGGTTCGAAACCGGCGGTAATGGAAATCCGCCTCGTCGAACTGGGTCCATATTCCCGAATCGCTTCGGAAGTCGGGAATTCCCGATGCGGTACTGATTCCAGCACCCGTGAACGCAACGACGGTTTCGGCGTCACGAATTCGCTCCGCGAGCCGGGCGATGTCGTCCATGTTCGGAACTGGGATGCCGGAGTTGTATAGCTGTGGAAACCCGACATGGGAACAGCCGAAACCGAAACGTAGCCAACGGCGATAGTTTCCGTCGGGATTTCGAACAAGTAAGCGCGTTCTCTCTCGTCGTATCCCGGAGCCATCACTGTTCTTTCGAACAGTACGGAAAATATGTACTGGCGGGACACATCATTTTGCCTGCCAACTCGTTTATGGTTCTTCCGATACTCGCGTTATTTATGACGAGAATCGTTGTAGGAACAGACAGCGCCGAGACGAGTGAGATTATCTGTGATTATCTCGATGGCCGACTCAACGACGGCGACGAGATTCACGCGTTGAACTCGATTCACGGCGGAAACGACGAGGAACTGGTCGAAGAGGGGCAAGAGGCATTGAACGTTTTCCAAGACCGCCTGGGGGAATCGTTCGATATCGAAACGGAACAGAACACGAACGGAAGTGACCCCGCTCACGACATCCTCACTGCCGCCGATTCGCTCCAAGCAGACGAAATAATCATCGGGCTGAGTCAAAAACGGAGTCCGGCCCAGAAAGTGGTGTTCGGGAGCAACACCCAGTCGATTCTGATGCAAACCCGACATCCGGTTGTTGGGGTACCGATGGAAAACCCGAGTTAAAATGGCGGTGGCAGTTTTCACCGGTTGGGAACAGGCCAGTCGGTTAAGGAGCAGTCGTCCATCCGTTGGATTACAAGTTGTATCGCACCTGGAACAACGATTGCCAGTCGGAGATATTTGGTACCAAAAACGACCACAATGAACCTGCTTGGAGAAGCCGTAACCGGTGTCGGAATCGGAGTCGCGCTGATAGCGCTCGCACTCTTGCTCGCTCGCTCGATAAACATCGGAGACATTGCCAAATCGGGACGAAAACCGGAAACGAAAACCGACGGTGGATACGCCCATGGGTTCCCGTCCAGCTACGGGCGACCCACCGGTGTCATCAGGTGGCTAACGACGGTTGACCACAAGGACATCGGACTGTTGTATATGACGTTCGGGAGCATCGCGTTCTTCTGGGGCGGGACGGACGCGATGATGATGCGGACGGAACTAATGACCCACAGCGTCGATGTGTGGGACAGAGCAACCTACAACGGGCTGTTTACCATGCACGGTCTGACGATGCTGTTCTTTTTCGCCACACCCGTCCTGTTTGGGTTTATCAACTACTTCATTCCACTCCTCATCGGCGCGGACGATATGGCATTCCCACGGTTGAACGCGATCGCGTTCTGGACGCTGCCAGCGGCGTTCATAATGGTTCGGTTCGGACTCATCTCCGACATCATCGGTCACGTGATTCAACCAATGTTCGGGACGGCCATCGCGAGTCCGTTTTTCCGACTCGAACCACCCCAAACTGGATGGACGCTGTACACGCCGCTCGCGCGTCAGAAACCGAATTCAATGATAAGCGTGATGTTACTTGGGTTACACCTCTCCGGGCTTAGCACCACGATGGGTGCGGTCAACATCATCGTGACGACGTTCACAAAGCGGGATATAGACTGGGGTGAACTCGACATCTTCACGTGGACGGCGCTCACGCAGGCAGCCCTCATCCTGTTCGCGTTTCCCCTGCTCGGAAGCGCCATCATCATGCTCCTACTTGACCGAAACTTCGGAACGACGTTCTTCGCCATTCACGGGGGTGGGCCGATGCTGTGGCAGAACCTCTTCTGGTTCTTCGGCCATCCGGAGGTGTACATCCTGGTCCTGCCGCCGATGGGGCTCATCAGTTATATCCTCCCGAAGTTTTCGGGGCGGAAGATATTTGGATTCAGGTTCGTCGTCTACTCGACGCTGGCAATCGGCGTTCTCTCGTTCGGTGTCTGGGCACACCACATGTTTGCGACCGGGATGGACCCGCGTCTCCGCGCGAGTTTTATGGCCGTCTCGCTGGCGATTGCAGTGCCGAGCGCCGTCAAGACGTTCAACTGGATAGCGACGATGTGGAACGGGGACATCCGCCTCGAAGCACCCATGCTATTTTGCGTGGGGTCGATTTCGACGTTCATCATCGGCGGTGTCACCGGCGTGTTCCTCGCCGCGATTCCGGTTGACCTCGTGCTCCACGACACCTACTACGTCGTCGGTCACTTCCACCTCATCATCATGGGGTTGATTCCGTTCGGCATGTTCGCGGCGGTGTACTACTGGTTCCCCATCTTCACGGGCCGGATGTACGACAAGACCCTCGCCCGTGTCCACTTCTGGTTCACCTTCGTCGGTGTCATGATAACGTTTAACACGTTCATCGTCATCGGCATGATGGGCCTCCCACGCCGGTACGCGAGCTACCCGCCACGGTTCCAACTACTCCAGCAGGTCGCGTCCTTCGGGGCGGTCCTCATCGCAATCGGGTCGCTGGTCTGGGTGTGGAACATGCTCCAATCCTACCGCAACGGACCCATCGTCACCGACGCCGACGTGTGGAACCTCAAGGAGTACAACATGTTCTCCCGCGAGTGGCAATGGTTCGAGGAGCAATTGGAGTAATCACTCACTGAGATAGAGACACCGTTTTATTTCAACTGAACCACAAATGTCGGGGGTAGTATGGATACTCGAATCCTGTTCGGGATTCGGTTCGACAAATGAAACCTGCATACCGAAGGGAGAAAAAGACAGAACGGAAACGGTAGGTTTCAAGAAGAAATTTAGCTATCGAGTCACCGGTACTCACAGCCGAATTCCCGATTATCGCGTGAATCGGCCGTAGAAGACGCCAAGCGAGTAACCGTAGGCGATGTGTGCGAGGAGGCTAAAGACGAGATAGAGGACGAGGAGTGCGATACCGTCAAGCTGTCGTCCCGCTGAACCGAGTCCGAGGAACGCCAGCCACAGCAGAAAGGAAAACATGACGCCGCGAACGGCGATGTCCCCACTCCACGGCAGGACTGTGAATTGGTCCTCGATAGCGGCGAACAACAGCGGCCAGACGACGATACCGACGAAAACGAAGACGAAGAAGCCGAGATATATCTTTCCCGGCATCCTGACGAACTTCGCAATTGCGGACGGGACGCCGAGTTTGAATCCCGATTCCGATTCGGCGGCGAGGAAGATGAACAGCATAAGAGCGGTACTCACAATGCCTGCTTTGACGGTCTGCATCCCCTCCACAACGGAAGAAGGGAGGTCGGAATCGCTGCCGAATCCAGCAACTTCCTGTGACATACTAACAGCGAGGACGGGAAGCCGTTTATAGATACTCCCCTTGCCGGTGAATATATCGCGGACGAACACTCGAAACCCAAGGAGTGGTGAGGTTTGCCAATGAGCCGACGAAGCCGGCAAGCGACACTGTTTGCCAAAAGAAGTTATCTACTGGGTGGTTACGTCCTTCGGTATGACGCTCGAAAACGAGAGCGACACGTTCGACATCGGCGGCGAACTGACCGTCAACCGACTGGGGTACGGCGCGATGCGTCTCACCGGCGAGGACATCATCGGCAAACCTGACGACGAGGAAGAGGCTCGCCGCGTCCTCCACGAAGTCGTCTCGACGGGGACGAATTTCATCGATACAGCCGACTCCTACGGCCCAGCAGTGAGCGAGCGACTCATCGGCGAGGCGCTCGCATCCCTACCCGGACGACCTCGTCGTCGCCACGAAAGGCGGTCTCTGGCGGGACGACCGCGACGGCTCGTGGCCGAAATGCGGCGAACCCGGCTACATCCGCAACGCCATCCTCGGCAGTCTCGACCGACTCAAGGTTGACACCATCGACCTCTATCAGTACCACCGCCCGGACCCCGACGTTCCGTTCGAAGACGCCGTGAACACGTTCGCGGAACTCAAAGACGAGGGGAAACTCAAGCACGTCGGGTTGAGCAACGTCTCCGTCGAGCAGTTGGAGGAGGCCCGCGACATCGTGGAAATCGCCACGGTACAGAACCAGTACAACGTCGGCAACCGCGAATCCGAGGACGTGCTCGAAGCCTGCGAGGAGTACGACATCGGATTCATCCCGTGGTTCCCACTCGGTGCGGGCGACCTCGGCGACAAGGAAGCGGACCTCGAAGCAGTTGCTGACGCACACGACGCCTCGGTGCGACAAATCGCACTCGCGTGGTTGCTCCATCACTCGGCCGTCACGCTCCCGATTCCGGGCACGTCGAGCGTGGACCACCTCCACGAGAACGTCGGTGCCTCACATATCGACCTCTCGGACGACGAGATGGAACGGTTGGATTAGACTTCCGTCTGACGGACGATTTTATCGGGTCGAAAGACCTCGAACGTTCTGCTGTAGTCGAATCGTCGCGGTGAGCAAGAACGCGCCGATCATCACGACGAAGACGCTTTCGACGCTTCTGACGAGGAGCGGCTCCAATCCCGACGACGACGCCGATATCCGCGAGTCCGAGCAAGCCAGAGCAGACGAGAACGGGGAGCAAATGACGACGAAGCGTGTCGATGGACGTACCCTGAGTAAGGGATTCCAGCCGTTCGGCGAAGACGAGACCGTAGACGGCGAACGCGATACTGCCGATACCTTTGACAAGCGAGACGGCGGAACCGCGTCCGATGACGAGGACGACGAGGAGTTCGAGGACGATGATTGCGACGAAGCCTAACTCGATTTGTCTGAGTTTGGCGAGCGAAATTCGGCCGTCGTCGGGTGACGAAACCAGCGTGCTGTTGTAGTACAGTTCACGCATCGCAAAGGCAAGGAAGACTGTGCAGAACAGAAACGCCGCGTGTGCAAGCGCGAGAAGCCATCGTCCCCCCGCGAACAGGCCAGCCATTCCGAGCACGCCGTAACCGACGCCGGCGAGACCGATGGAGATGAGATAGCGCCAGAACGGTCGCTGTGATTCCAGTCGATTCAACTGGAGGTTTCTGAACGCGTAAAATCCGAAGATAGCTGCCGAGACGGTGAGCAACCCCGAACCGATAAACCGAACGACGCCAGTACCGGCGTCAGTACCGAACCCCACGAGTGGAATGACCATCTACTTGCCTCAACATGAGCGCACAATTATTTAAGAAATTCGACCCATCAAATCCGGAGAATACTCTTCGATGGCGCGTTCGAGCGCGACGAGCACGTCGTCGACCGTTTCGTATCTGTCCGGCTTTCGTTTTGCCAGCGCCCGTTCAAGCAGGTCGTCCATCGCAGTCGGAAGGTCCGGGTTCACGTCGGTCGGCGTCGGTGGGGCGTCCGTCGTGACCTGTTTCACTACGAGATGGGGTTCACCTCCGAACGGTGCAGTCACCGGTGAAGAGGGCGTACAGAACCGCACCGAGACCGTACACGTCGGTCGAATGGTCGATACCACCGAACGCGTCGGGGTCGAGATGCTCCGGGGCCGCGTAGGCGGGCGGAACCGGTGGTAAGTAAAAGTCGGCCATCACGTCCGCGAGTCCCCAGTCGCCGACCTTCGGAATGGGCCACGTCGGGCCGAACGTCGTCATGAATCGAATCGCCGGCGGACAGAGTCCGCCGTGGATTACACCGAGGGCGTGGGCATGGGAAATCGTTCGGACGATACAGTGGGCAAACCAGAGCGAGGCGTCCAATTCCGCGCCGAAATGGTCCGAAAGCGTCCCAGCGTCCGCGAATTCCGTCGCAACCCACGGTAGGGTATTGCCGCGTGCTCGAATCGGCAGCACGTGGTCGTGGTCGTCGATGGCCTCCCAGCGGTCGATGGCGGTCGTGAACGAGTCGGACACGAACTGCTCACGACGGTCGGGACGCAACGTAAACAGCGTCACCATCGCGTGTTGTTCTCGGGGGGTCGAAGCACGCGCTTGCTCGACCGTAACGAGCGGCGAGTGCCCGAGTGAACGAAGTTTCTCGAAGTCGCTGTAGTCGACCGAAAGCGACGACGGGGGAGTGAGGTCGTCGAGAGACGGTGGCCCGATCCCGGTACGGAGATAGTCGCCGTCTCGTCGTTCTCGTCGTCGTCTTTCTCTTCGGTCTGAATTTCCTCGGCAGATTCGATGCTGATGCCGTTCGATGTGTCGGCGCTACCGTTCCGTTGGACGACGTTCGTGCCGGCCGGGAACACGTCGGCCACCTCTGGGTCGCCCACACTGATGACGACGGGGTTACCGTCCAACGTCGCTCCGGAGAGGGAACCGACGACGTGGCGAAGTGCCTCGGTCGCATACCGTCGAAGGACACCGCTCTCGGCGTCTCGAAGTTCGAACAGCGAATCGAGCGCGGGTTGCTGCCATTCGTGGATACTTCTCCGCGACACCCGCCACGGCGACGACGGCGTTTTCGCGTACGAGTTGGTCGCCATCGTCAACCAAATCGCACGCTTGATTCATCGCCGGGCGAGCACTGGACGGGGTTGCCTGTGCGACTTCCGCGAGTGCCCACGTCGCACCGCGACGAACCCACTGGTCGTCGTCGGTGACTGCCTGTGTCAGGTCGGAAACCGGCACCCGTTCCGGCGTGCTGGCGGCGACTTTCGCGAGCGACCACGCCGCGCTCGCCCGTCGCTTTGGTTCGTCCGCATCGAGCGACACGAGGAGGTCGGACACGTCGCGCGTCGAATGTGCGTGCGGCTGCTCGTCTTCCCACTGGGCCAGCAAATCGTGTTCGTCAGTCTCGAACCCTGCCATCCTTCAAATCAGTCTCTTCCTATCGATGTTCCGGCAGTTGATAAACGTTTATGTGTTGTGGTTTTTCAAAAAATCCAATAGTTTGGCGATGCGCTGAATGCGACTCGCGTTGGTGATTTTCTCGGGAGAGATTCACGATGAGTTGGTTTCAAATATTTTAAGCTTCGTCAGACAGCTATATGCTATCCGCAAATCTAGGACGATTGGTGAGTGTCATGTCTGACACTGAATCCCGCCCAATCGAGAAACAGGAGAGAAAGGCGTTCGCGGCTGGGTTCCGCGGGGCAGTACTCCAACCGGGGGATACGGGGTACGACGACGCGCGTTCGATTTGGAACGCAATGATCGACCGTTGTCCGGCAATCATCGCCCGATGTTTGGGAACGGCGGATGTCATCCGCGCAGTGACCTTCGCCCGTGAGCACGACTTGCTCCTCGCCGTTCAGGGTGGGGGACATAACGTCGCTGGCAACGCCGTTTGCGACGACGGACTCGTAATCGACCTCTCGGGGATGAATGCGATTCGAGTTGCCCCTGATTCGAAAACAGCACGAGTCGAACCCGGCGTTCGAATGGCCGATATCGACCACGAGACCGCACCGTTCGGACTCGTCGTCCCCGGCGGCGTCGTCTCCACGACCGGCCTCTCGGGACTGACGCTCGGTGGGGGGTTCGGGTGGCTCTGTCGCAAGTTCGGTTTCACTCTTGATAGCCTCCGGTCGGTCGATATCGTCACGGCCGACGGCCGACTCCGTCACGCCAGCGAGACGGAGAACGCGGACCTGTTCTGGGGTGTCAGGGGTGGCGGTGGCAACTTCGGCGTCGTCACGTCGTTCGAATTCGACCTCCACGAGATGGACGAGGTGCTCGCCGGGTTGGTCGTCCATCCCATCGCGGAGGCACCCGACGTGCTCCGTCACTGGCGAAGCATCATCGACGAGTCCCCGGACGACCTCTCGGTGTGGGCAAACTGCTTCACCGCGCCGGACGAGGAGTTCATCCCCGAAGCGTACCACGGTGAAAAGGTCGTCGCAACGATTCCCGTTTTGGCGGGCGGGGACGAAACAGGCAATTCGACGGCGACATCGCTCGTTTCCCGCCTGCGGGAGTTCGGTGACCCCATCGCGGACACCGTCGAACGGCAACCGTTCACGGAGTGGCAACGGGCGTTCGACGAGGGCTACCCCGAAGGGGACAGGTACTACTGGAAGTCACACAACTTCACGGCACCCGCCGACGAGACGTTCGACGTCATCGCCGAGTACGCCCGGAGTGTACCGACGCCGGAGACGCGGATTTCGATAACCCATCTCGGCGGGGCAGTCAATCGCGTTCCACCAGGCGCGACTGCCTACCCGCATCGAGACGCCGATTTCCTCGTGAACATCACGACGCGGTGGACTGATCCGACAATAGACGAGGAGTGCATCACGTGGACACGGGCGTTCTTCGACGCTCTCACCGAGTACGCCACCGGTGGAACGTACGTGAACCTCATCAGCGAACGCGAGGGCGAGGAATCGATGGCGTACCGTGGGAACTACGACCGACTCGTGGAACTGAAAAACGAGTACGACCCGAACAACCTGTTCCGCATGAATCAAAACGTCGAACCCACGATTTGAATCGAACTTGTCGTGTCGCTCGAAGGAATCCTTATGCGCCGCGGAGTCGATGATAACACGACACATGAAAAAACTCATCAACGAGCCATCTGCCGTGGTGGACGAGATGCTGGATGGAATGGTTGCAGCACACCCGGACGAAGTTCGGCGACTACCGGACTCGAACGTCCTCGTTCGAGCGGACGCGCCGGTCGAAGGAAAAGTCGCCATCGTAAGCGGCGGCGGAAGCGGCCACGAACCGACACACGCGGGCTACCTCGGCCCCGGAATGCTCGACGGCGCGGCGGCGGGCGAAGTGTTCACCTCGCCGACCGCCGATGAAATCAGCGAGATGGTACAGGCCTGCGACGGCGACGAGGGCGTCCTCATGGTCATCAAGAACTACGAGGGCGACGTGATGAACTTCGAGACGGCAGGCGAGATGGCCGAAATGGAATCCGACGTGGACGTTGCCCAAGTCGTCGTCAACGACGACGTCGCCGTCGAGGATTCGTTGTACACCTCCGGCCGACGTGGTGTTTGCGGAACGATCTTCGTCCACAAAGCCGCGGGTGCGATGGCCGACAAGGGCGGCGAGTTGGACGAAGTCCAACGAGTCGCCCAGAAGGTCATCGACAACGTAGCGACGATGGGAACCGCGCTCACGTCCTGCATCACGCCCGAGAAGGGCGAACCGACCTTCGACCTCGGCGACGACGAAATCGAACTCGGCATCGGGATTCACGGCGAACCCGGCGTCGAACGCGTGGATATGACCTCGGCGGACGACATCACCGAACGACTGACCGAACACGTCCTCGACGACCTCGACCCCGAGTCGGGTGCCGAAGTCGCCACCATCGTCAACGGAATGGGTGGTACCCCATTATCGGAACTGTACATCGTGAACCGAAAACTCCAGTCGATACTGGAGGACGAGGGACTGGAAACGTGGGACGCGTGGGTCGGTGACTACATGACCTCGCTCGACATGCAGGGCTGTTCGGTGACGGTGCTGGTGCTGGACGATGAACTGAAGGAACTGCTGGCGCATCCCGTGGAGACGCCCGCGCTGACGGTAGTGTAGTCCAGTTTTGCTTTTTTGAGAAATCACCGATATGCGAACGCGAATCCGACCAGACAGACGAGCGACCCCGCAACGGCACCGCCGAACCCGTACCCCACGTTGGCGACCGGGACGACGGTTCGGTCGCCGGACGTAATCGGCTCTCCGTACACCGGGTTTCGGTGGATGCCGTCCGACGAAGTTGCTCGATGAGCGCTTCGATGTCATCGAATCCGTTCATATCATCCGGAGCGACGAGGAGAGAGAAATGAACAGGTGAGCGTTCACGGTGAAAGGCACCACCGAAACCGGTTCCATCGTTGCCCGACACGAGCGAAGGTTTACCCTACCCGCCCGCGTGTTACAAACAATGGCAGACACAGCAACGGAACGCGAGGCGGTGTTCGCGGCGATAGAGCAGGTCGCCGCGCGGATGGCGGACGAGAAAGACTATTTGACCGACCTCGACTCGGCCATCGGCGACGCCGACCACGGGGCGAACATGAACCGGGGCTTTCAGGCGGTCCTCGAAAAGACGGAGGGGATGGACGACGCGGACCCCGCCGACCTCGTGAAGACTGTCGGCGTGACGCTCATCTCGGAAGTCGGCGGGGCCGCCGGGCCGCTGTACGGCGGGTCGTTCATGAGCGCCAGCGCGGAGTTAGAAGACGGCCTCACGGCCGAAACGACCGTCGCCTTCGCCGAGGCGTTTCTGGAGAAGGTACAGGACAGAGGGGACGCGCCGGTCGGCGCGAAGACGATGGTGGACGCGCTGACGCCCGCGGTCCACACCTACAAGAAATCCATCGAGCAGGACGACCTCGAACCCGTCGAGGCGTTGACGAAGGCCGTGGACGCCGCGGAGCGCGGCGTGAACTTCACGACGCCGATTCGGGCGAAGAAGGGCCGGGCGTCGTACTTGGGGTGGCGGTCGGTCGGCCATCAGGACCCCGGCGCGACGAGCACGCTGTTCATCGTCGAGGAGATACAGGACACCGCGGTCGAGTATCTGGGAGACGGGAGCCTCGAAGCGGACGCGGAGTCGCCGACGGTCCCGGACGAGGAAGCAACACCCGAGGGAACCGAAGACGACGACACGGAGGCGGTCTGAATGGTCGGACTCGTCGTGGTGTCACACAGCGAGCAGGCTGCGAATGGGATTCGAGACGTCGCCGCCGAGATGGCGGGCGACGTGCCAATCGAGGCGGTCGGCGGCGACCCTGATGGCGGCCTCGGAACGAGCACGCCCGTAATTCAGGAGGCGCTGGAGGCGCTTTCCGACGAGGACGGCGTCGTCGTACTCGTCGATTTGGGCAGTGCCGTAATGAACACGGAACTCGCCATCGAGATGGCCGACGTGGAGGCGGAAATCGCCGACGCGCCGGTGTTGGAAGGTGCGGTCAACGCGGCCGTCACGGCCAATAGCCCGAAAGCGACTGTGGAGTCGGTACTCAACGCGGCAGAAGAAGCAGGGGAGATTTCGAAGCTGTAGGGTTCCGTTCGATTCACTCTTCTACGTCGGTCGTTTCCTGTTCCTCCAGCCAGTTCGGAGCCTCCCGGCTGACAGTGATAACAAGGAAAATCAGACCGACGATAACCACTATCCAACCGAAAATGCCGATCAGGTGGAAAAGGAGTCCGGAGTCCCAGAAGAATTTGCGGTGAACGTACTTCCGAACGGTGAGCGTGCAAAGCGCGAGGAGGACGGCGATGACGGTCAGCAACTGTCTGACCCGTCGTCGGTGGAGGTAAGATTCCATAGAGAAATGCGTGTAGTAATCCATCATAAGTCTTGAAGAAAAAATATCCAAAATCCACTCAATTTCTGGCCGAAAACAAAGCGGCTCGAATCTACGCCGACAACAACTTAACGACTTCCTCGCGCGTTTCGGCATCGAGAACGCGCTCTGCGTATTCTTGCGCCGCGTCGGTATCGACGTTTCCGACGTTCGCCTTCACGTCCGGCACCGTAATCGCGCTCATGCTCAACTCGTCCAAGCCGAGGCCGACGAGCAGTTCCGTTAATTCGGGGTCGCCAGCCATCTCGCCGCACATTCCAACCCACGAATTTCCATCGTGGCCTGCCGTGACGGTGTGGCGAATCGCCCGCAGGACGGCGGGATAGCGCGGGTCGTGGAGGTCCGAAACCCGTTCGTTTTCCCGCGATGCGGCCATTACGTACTGCGTGAGGTCGTTCGTGCCGATACTCAAGAAGTCCACCCGGTCGGCCAGCGAGGCGGCCATGAACACCGACCCGGGAGTCTCTATCATCACGCCGAGTTCGGGCACATCGAACGATGTTCCTTCGTCGTCCAACTCCTCGGCGACGGCTTCGACCTGCGCGAGTGCCGCGTCGAGTTCCTCGACACTGGCGACGAGCGGGAACATCACGGCGAGAGTACCGGCCGAATCGTCCGCAGCCGCTCGAAGCAGGGCGCGCAGTTGGGTTTCGAACAGGTCGGAGTCCGGGCCGAGCGAGCGCCGAATGCCGCGCTCGCCGAGGAACGGGTTTGCTTCCTCGGGTGCGTCGAGGTATGGAATCGGTTTGTCGCCGCCGATGTCCAGCGTGCGAACGACGACGCGTTCGTCCGGGAACGCGGCCAGTGCCTCGGAATAGGCCTCGTACTGTTCGTCCTCGTCCGGCGGCGCGTCGCGGTCGAGAAACAGGAATTCGGTGCGGAAGAGACCGATGCCGTCGGAACCCTGTTCGGCGGCGATATCGAGTTCCGCGAGGGTTCCGACGTTCGCGGCGACTTCGATTTCGTCGCCGTCCGCCGTCGAAACGTGGTCGGTGATGACGGGCGATTCGGAGTCGTCGATTCGGTTCTTGGCGTCCTCGTCGGGGTCGATGACGACGATACCGTTCTCGCCGTCTATCAGCAGTTCCCGCTCGTCGCCGACCTGTGCGAGTTCGTCGCCGACGCCGACCACGGCGGGGATTCCGAGCGAGCGAGCGAAAATCGCGGCGTGCGAGGTTCGGCCGCCGAAGATGGTCGCAAATCCGGAGAGCACGTCCGGGTCGAGTTGCGCCGTATCGCTCGGGGTGAGCCGTTCCGCGACGAGTATCGCCCCTTCCGGAAGGTCGCCGAGGTCCATGCGGTCGCGGTCAGTGACGATTCGCAGGAGTCGGTCGCGCACGTCGCGCAGGTCGTCGGCCCGTTCGGCCATCGACCCGTCCAGATTTTCGAATCGAGCGATTGGGTCGGTGAACGCCTGCCGAATCGCGTGCGGTGCCGGGAGTCCGTTTTCGATGGCCGCCTCGATGCCGCCGACGATTTCCGGGTCGTCCAAAAACGCGCGATGCGCGTCGAAAATCTCGGCTTCGTCCTCGCCGACGCGGTCACTCGTTCGCTCGCGCTCCCGTTCGAGTTCCTCGTGCGCGGTTTCCTGGGCCGCCTCGAACGCGGCGAGTTCTTCCTCGGGGTCAACCGTCGTCGGGTCCGGCGGGTCGGGGAGGTCGGTCGTCCCGCGATACCAGACGACGGCACCGACGCCAACGCGCGGCGTAACGCCGATACCCGCGAGTTCGGTGGTCACGACTCCTGCTCCCCGTCCTCCGATTCTGGTGTTGTGAGTACGTCCTCCAGTGCGTCAAGCGCGTCCTCGGCATCATCACCCTCTGCGACCAGTTGAACGTCGTCGCCCTGTCGTGCGTTGAGCGTCGTCACCGACAGCATACTTCGGGCGTTGACCGGGTCAGCGTCGGCGAGAGCGACGGTGACATCTGATTCGAACTCGTTGACGGTCGTGACGAAGCGCGCTGCTGGTCTGGCGTGTAGTCCGGCCTCGGGGACGACGGTGACGGTGCGTTCCATCTGGGTCATTCCCGACCATTGGTGTGGAACCCGCTTCATGCTATCGCTGTCGTCGTTCGAGATTCAAGCAATCTTATCGCCACCGTTTGAGCTTCCATTGTGCTCGCGTGTATCCGAGGGCGAACACCACGGTCCCGACGAGCATCAGCGTCCCGCCGAGAAACGGTTTATCGACCGCCGCGCCCGGGGCGGAGATGGCGACGAACACGAGACCGGCGACGAGAACGGCCAGTCCGACGAGACTCACCGGGTCGAGAAACACCAGTCTGAGGTAGGCGCCCGCCGAACCCTTCGGGTCGTCGGAAGTCGTCACGGGCACTCGTTAGCTCCCTCCCGTCGGGCCTTCGTGCTCCTCGTCGTGGACCCCTGGCTCCTCCGGTTCGATATCCTCGGCTTCGAGTTTGATGACGTACCGGCGCGTCAGCACGTCGTACAAACCGCCGCCGATGAGACCGCCGACGATGGTCGAAACGGTCGGAAGCCACCAGCCACCCCGTGGTCCGGGGAACGCAATTCGACCCCATCCGGCGAAGTAGCCCATGATTCGCGGCCCGAGGTCGCGGGCCGGATTCAGTGCTGCCATGCTGATCGGTGCCTCGTACTGGACGAGTGCGGCCACGAGCAGCCCGATGAGCAACGCGGCGAGACCGGGAGTGGCTCGTGTTCCCATGGGATTTTCGTCGTCCACGAGCGCGAAGATGACGGCGACGAGGATGGCCGTGATGACCATCTCGCTGAAGAACGCTTGCGGGAACGAGACGAGCCCCGCTGCCTGCTGGAGCGAAGAGTAACTCCCCGTCTTCACGCCTGCGAACACCGGGTTCGGGAAGAACGTCCAGAGCGTCATCCCCGTAATCGAACTGCCGGGCTGTCCACGGACGACCTTGTGTGCCTGACTGAAACTCTGATAGTACCCCGACCACGTGATGAGCAGGGTACCGGCCGCCAGAAATGCACCGACGATTTGGGCCACGATGTAGCCCGGTACGTGTCTCCAGGGGAAATCCCGATAGACGGCGTTCGCGATAGTCACCGCAGGGTTGATGTGACCCTCGGAGACGCCGCCGACCCAGTACACCGCGAACATCACGGCGAAGCCCCACAGGACGGCCACCCCAAATAGGTCGAATCCGCCGGTCAACACCGAGACGACGACCGCACCGTCACCGAGCAGGACGAGGATGAACGTGCCGACGAGTTCGTTGATGTACTTCGCGCTCCAGTACTCCTCGACGTCGTTCGATTCGGTCGCCGCTGTGGTTTCGCCGGTCTCCGATTCGGCTGACATCTCAGACACCTCCCTCGCGCGCCCACCCGAGAGAACGCTCGACTGCGTCGGTCCATCGGTCGTACTTTTCGTCCGCCTCCGATCCGGTCATGTGCGGATCGAACTCGCGGTCGACCTGCCAGTTGTCACGGAGTTCGTCGGCGGTCTCCCAGTAGCCGACCGCGAGTCCCGCGGCGTAGGCGGACCCGAGCGCCGTGGTCTCGTCGACTTCGGGGCGAACGATATCGCACGCCGAGAATGTCGGCCTGGAGCTGACAGAGGAAGTTGTTCTTGACCGCGCCGCCGTCGACGTCGGAGTTCGTTGACTTCGATACCGCGAGTCGTTCTCCATCGCTTCGGCGACGTCGCGGGTCTGGTAGGCGATGGATTCGAGCGTCGCCCGGACGATGTGCTCGCGGCGCGTCCCCGAGTCATCCCGACGATGGTCCCGCGTGCGCGCTGGTCCCAGTGGGGCGCACCGAGGCCCGTGAACGCCGGGACGAGGTAGACGCCGTCCGTGGAATCGACGCTTCGCGCGAGGTCCTCGGTCTCGGCGGCGTCGTCGATGAGACCGACGTCGCCGAGCCACTCGACCGCCGCGCCGGTGACGAAGATCGAACCTTCGAGCGCGTACTGGACGGGTTCGCCCGAGCGCTGGAAGCCCACAGTCGTAAGCAGACCGTGTGTCGCTCTCGACGGCCTCCTCGCCCGTGTTGAGCAGGAAGAACATCCCCGTGCCGTAGGTGTTCTTGGCGTCGCCCTCGTCGAAACACGTCTGGCCGAACAGCGCGGCCTGCTGGTCGCCGAGCGCACCCGCGACGGGGACTTCGGCGCCCAAGGAACCCATCCGGGTCCGTGGTGCCGTAGTAGTCTCTCGTCGCTGGAGGGGCGAACCTCGGGGAGCGTCGCGCGCGGAACCCGGAACTCCTCGAGGAGTTCGTCGTCCCAGTCCATCTCGTGGATGTCGAACAGCATCGTCCGCGAGGCGTTCGTGACGTCCGTGATGTGATTACCGGTCAACTTCTCAATCAGCCACGAGTCCATCGTGCCGAAGTGGAGGTCGCCGCTTCTCGGCGCGCTCGCGGACGTCGGCGGGCCGGGTGCGCTGGAGCTTGATCGGGTCGGTGTTGTCGAGGAGCCACTCGGCCTTGGTGGCCGAGAAGTACGCGTCGGGCTGAAGGCCGGTCTTCGCCTGGATCTCCTCGGCCTTCCCGTCTTCCTCTAACTTCTCGACCCGGTCGGTTGTCCGGCGGTCCTGCCAGACGATCGCTCGGTGGATCGGTCTGCCGGCTGTCGGCGTCCCAGAACAACGTGGTCTCGCGCTGGTTCGTGACCCCGATGGCTTCGAGCTGTGAGGCGTCGAAGCCCCGCGTCGTCGAGGGCCGTGTGCAACACCATTGGGTGTTCTCCCAGATCTCCATCGGGTCGTGTTCGACCCAGCCCGGCTCCGGGATAGAACTGTTCGTGTCGTGCGTAGGCGTTGGCGACGACCCGACCCTCGTGGTCGAAGACCATGAAGCGGGTTCCGGTCGTTCCCTGATCGACCGCACCAACATATGTATCAGTCATCTGAATGGCCCCATTCCGGTGCGCCGGGTACCCCCACTCGACGACACCGCTGGATGAGAGACGGGACGAAGAATAATGATGTTTTCCCACGCTGGAGTCACCGAACCGGTCCCGAAACTCCGCTCGCAGGGAGTAGGTCCACCCTACTGGATTATAACACACGACTGCTGTCCGAAAAATCAATTGTCAGATTTTCTTCGTTCGGCATCGGGGCGAGAACGTCGAATTTTACAGCAATTTCCGCAGACACGTCGCCGTCGTGGGGCAGCGGTCGTCGAACTCCGACGTCCGCTGAATGGCAGACGGAGCGGCTGCACGTTCGATTACGGCGTATCCACGGGCGGCGAAGAAGTCGGCCGCTGTCGTCGTCAACAGATACAAGGTTTTCACCCCGTTTGCGGACGCTCGTTCTTCCAACCGAGCACAGAATGCCCCTCCGAAGCCCTCACCTCGAACCGACTGTTCGACGACGACCAACCCAAAAGTCCGTCCAACCCGTAGCGTTCGACAATGCCGACGGCAATGCGGTCGGTTCCGTCGTAGCCGACGTAGAAACAACTCGGTTTCGAGCGAACGTCTTCCGACGGCAAATCGTTTCGCTCCAGTAGCGTATGGACATCGGAGAAGTCACTCTCGTCCGCCTGCTGGAGTGAAATCATCGGCTCGCTCATGACAGGGAAGTACAGAACGGAAAATGAAATGTGTTTGGAGCCAACTTTCGTTCGAGAAAGTTCGACGGCGGTATCGTTTAGCTCGCGTCCGCAATCCGGTCGTACTGGTCCGCCGAGAGTTCGATATCGGCCGCGCCAACGTTCTCCTCCAGTTGGTCGGTCGTCCGCGCACCGACGATTGGCGTACAAGTGAAGTCGCGCTGTTGGATGAGCCATCGGAGCGAGACCTGTGCTGGCGTGGCGTCGAGTTCGTCCGCAACGGCTCGAATCTCGTCCAGAACCTCCCAGCCCTCCTCGGACATGTAGTAGTCATCGAAGTAGTCCACGAGGTCGGCACGGGACCCGGCCGGGATGTCGCCGTCGCGCTCGTACTTCCCGGTCAGGAAGCCACCTGCGAGCGGCGAGTACGGACAGACCGCGATGTCCTGGTCGGCACAAACGTCCAGGTAGTCCTCCACTGGGCCGCTCGCGGCCGCGTGGTACATCGGCTGGGTCACGTCGAAGCGCTCGAAGCCGTTCACGTCCGATTCCCAGAGCGCTTTGGTCAACTGCCACGCCGCCATCGTGGACGCACCGAGGTAGTTCACCTTGCCTTCGTCCACGAGTTCCGTCAGCACAGAAAGCGTCTCCTCGATGGGCGTCTCCTCGTCCCAGCGATGGATGTAGTACACGTCGAGGTAGTCCGTGCCCAGACGGTCGAGCGTCCCTTCGATTTGAGTGCGGATGTGTTTGCGCGAGAGGCCGGAATCGTTCGGACCGGGTTCACCCCATCCGTCGAACGGGAAGTACACCTTCGAGGCGATGACGAAGTCCTCGCGGTCGTACTCCGAGAGCCAGTCGCCGATCCACTCCTCGCTCGTGCCGTTCGGACTCCCATAAACGTTCGCCGTGTCGATGAAGTTAATTCCGTTCTCCCACGCCGTGTCGAGCAGGTCGTGTGCCGTCTCGCGGTCCGTCTCGACCGTGCCGTTCGATTCCATGGCGAATCGCCATGTGCCGAAACACAATTCAGAGACTTTCGTGCCAGTTGAACCGAGTGTTCGATACTCCATATCCGGACGTCGTCCGGAGAGATGGTAAAAGTCCGGAAAGCGGCTAGTTGTGGGGTGAGATACGGACCATAAATTTCGTACGTAAAACGAATCGGACGTGGAAGTTAGCTCGGCCCGCGTACTCAGTTACCCTCGTACTCGCTCAACCACTCGGCAACTATCTCTTGAATCCCGAGGGTCGTCGTCCCGATATTCAGGATTTGATACCCGTTCCGAGCCTTTTCGTTGACGTCCTCCATCCCGAAACCGAGGTTACCCACGGGAACGTCCCGGTCGATACTGCTGGAACGAACGGTTTCGATGGCGTCCTGTACGTTCGGATGGTCGAGTTCACCGGGATGACCCACCGAGACGGATAGGTCGAACGGACCGATAAAGACGAATCCAAGGTCGGGAACGGCGAGAATCGAGTCGATGTTCTCGACCGCCTCGCGGGACTCTATCGTCACCCCGATGAGTACGTCCTCGTCTTCGGTCACGACGTAGTCGTCCTCCCGTCCCCACCGGCTTGCTCGCGGAGCCGCGAGGCCGCGCTCACCCGCCCCACCGTCGTAGCGGAAGTACGACGCTCGCACGATATCCCGCACTTCGTCGGCCGTATCGACGTGTGAGAGGAACACGTTTCTCACGCCCGCATCCAGTACCTTCCGAACGAGCGCCGGTTCCGTAACTGGAATCCGAACTAACAGCTCCGTCCCCGTGAGTTCACTCGCACGGAGGAGCGATTCCACTACGCCTGCATCCCACGGACTCGGTCCCGCGTGCTCAAAATCGATCCAAACGAAGTCGAGTCCGATATCGCCGTACAGTTCGACGAACGTCGGCGTGTACGTGTCATCGGCTATCCCGAGTACGATTTCGTCGTTTCCGAGTCGATTCCGCAAACTAGTCGTGGTTCCCGTCTGTGTCATGAGTCTCCCCTCACGAGGAACCGATTACGGTGGGTTCCCCCGATGCGCGTTCGCCCCCGCGATTGCTTCCGTACCGCGCTCAGTGACGGAGCGGCGAATGTGCTACGCTAGCGAAGGTAGTAGCGCTGCTGGTCAGTGCTATCGAGTCCCACGACAACAGCGACATCGCACTATTGCTCGGTTGGATACTCCTTTCGCAGAACCACGCCGCCACTCGAATTCCGGACGACGATTGTATCGCCGCCGTTGTTCCAGACAGCGCTCCCGGCATCCCAGTACAGGTCCGACCCGGAATCGCTCCGCTGCCGGTGTGGAGTGTGAGCGTCGCACCGGCCGCTAGAGACGTTCCCGCTGGTACCCGATACTGGTGCCCCGCCGCGTCGGAAACCGACCAGCCGGAGATGTCGAGCGTCCCGCTTCCGGTGTTTTTCAAGACGAGATATTCCTCGTTCAAATTCTCGTTGTCGTTTCCGGGAGCGTCCGCGTGAATCCTGCTGATGGCAAGTCCACTGTTCGTGCTCCCGCCCGACGACGATGTCGTCGTCCGACCGCCCCCACTTCCGCCGTTCGCACACTCCCAGAGACCGAGACCGGTCTTTTGGGCGGTCGATTCGGCAGCGTAAAACCGCTCGCGCTTGGTGAACTGGCTGTCGTACACCCGTGCGTAGCCCTGCTTGACCAGTTGGTAATTGAACAGGGTGCCGTCCCCCTCGCGGATGTAAATCAGCAAACGGCCGTAGTAGCCGCGCGCCCCCTCGTTTTTGTCCAGCGTGATGGTCACCGTCTTCTCCGCGAGTTCGGTGTTCGCGAACTCGCTGGCCTTGTGACCCCAGTCGCGCAGACAACTGCTTCCTGCTGAATCGTTCGGCACGCCCTCGAACTCCGACGGGTCGTTTTTGATGTGGACCTCCGGCGTATCCACGCCGAGCAGTCGTCCCGTGTCCTGCGTTCCGTTTTTGTATTCGAATTTCACCGTGTCGCCGTCCACGATTCGGGTGATAGTCACCGTCCAGTGGCGGGGAGCGGAATCAGCGGTGTCGTTTCCGGTCATCGTGGACTGCTGGACCGATGCACAGCCAGCGGTCACCACGCACGCTCCGACGACGAGGAGAACGACGAAGGTGGTGAATCGAGAGGACCCTGTGAGAGACACGACGGTATCGAGACGGTTTCGGGGGATAAAGACTAGGTGAACGAATTCGTGTTATCAGTCTCCCGTCGGCAGATACGGCAGTGGACTGACGGGGCAGAACATCGGCGCTTCGGTCAGGAGATGGCGAAGGACGCGAACCACGAAAATGATACCGAAGCGGAGAGGACGGACGTTTTATATATTGGCAAAGAAGCGAACTGGTATGAGCGAAACACCACGTGAGCGATTCCGCGAGAACGCGACGGAAATCGCGTCAACGCTCGTCACAGGGATTTGGCTCCTCGCTATGTTTACCGGCCAAGACTGGTGGTGGGTGGCGATGCTAGGCGGGTACCTGGTGGTCCTCCCAATCGTCAAGTTGCTGTTCGGGGACGAAGACGAGGACGAGAAATCCTCGCGGCGACACCGACGGGAAGAAAGGAGGGAAGAACGCAGGCGAGACGAATGGGGAGACGAACCGCCGAAAAACGACGGAAGCACGCGCGAGGAGACGAACAACCGCGACGCTCTCGACACGCTCAAGGACCGATACGCTCGCGGCGAGCTCACCGACGAACAGTTCGAGCGGAAGTTGGAGAAACTCATGGAGAACGACACCGTGGAAAACGTCGAAGAACGGTTCCAAAACGGGAGTCGGGGGCGGAACCTCGAACGCGAGTAATCGAAGCGGCTCTATTTTCAACCCAATTTTTATCGTACGAAGGTTTATAACCGAAAGCGAGGCCACTTCTCGCCGTGGGATGAAAACGCGACCGAACAAATTCACTCTTCGACCGTCCACGAATCCAGCGTCTGCTGAATCAGCGCCTCGCCGACGGCCCGGCCGAGCACATCGTAGCCAGCGCGTTCGGCGCGGTCGTCGCGGAGGCGATGAGACGCGAGACGATGAACTCCGGCGTGGACTTGCCGACGGTGTCGAAGCGCGGCTGGTAGTCGACCAGCAAATCCAAGTCCTCGTCCAACCCTTCGGCGAAGATACCGTCCTTCCGGGCTTGGCCGGGAAGTGGGTTCAAGTCGTCCGCGAGGTGAGTGACGAACACGCCGAGCGCGCCCCTGTCAACGGTCAGGCTCACGAGTCCGTGGAGGAGGTTCGCCGCACTCCCCGGCTCGGTAATCGCTTCGAACTCGTCCACTAGCATGAGCGTGCGCCCGTCGTCCGTGAGCGGCGGGACGATGCTCCGAAGCGTAGATTCGAGCACACCCGCGTTGAAACTGGCGTGGCGGCGGTGGAAGACGATGGCGTCCGAAATCGACACCTGCGCCCGCGAGGCGGGGACGGGGAGCCCCATCTGTGCCAGCAGGCCAACCTGACACAGTGTTTCGAGCAGGGTCGTCTTCCCACCGCTGTTCGCGCCGGTCAGGACCGTCACGCGGTCGCCCTTCGGCGGTCCCGCAACCGCGTGGTCGCCGACACCGTAGGTGATGGGCTGCACGTCGCCACTCCCGGTGGCGAAAAAGAGGTTTCGCGCGTCATCGACGGCGAATCCGGATTCCACGAACTCCGGTCGTGTGAGGTCGAACGCATCGGCAAAGCGGGCGAGCGACAGCGAGACCGCAAGGTCACTCACGGCCGAAACGGCAGCATCGATGGCGTCACGGGCGGTTTCGATGTCGGTTTCGAGTCGCTCGACTACCGAGGTTTCGCGCTCCTCGACCGCATCACGGCTTTCAGCGACGAGTTCGCGGAGCGACCCGCCGACGAAATCCGTCGCGTCGGTCGCTTCGCCGACCGTCGATTCGCGGATTCGCTGCGGTTCGATATCGGTTTCGCGGGCGACGTACTCGACATAGCTCTCGCGGAACTCGTCGGGGGTTCGCACGTCGCCGGATTGGACGGCTTCGAGCACGTCCAGGGCACCGCTTTCGAGTCGTTCGGCCGCCGTCGAGCGTTGCCCGGAGGCGGTCGAGTTCCTCGTCAGCACCCTCGCGACTGAACCGTCATCGAGTTTGCCGAGGGCACCGTCTGCGACTTCGAGGTCGTCCGTGTCGATTGCGGCGACGGCGGCGAACGCACCGTCATCAACGCCAGTTCGTTGGAGCGAACGCGCGGTTTCGACGGCGGTTCGCTCGCTGCCGTCGTACGCGTCGAACGCGTCGAGGACGGTTCCCCGCGTTTCGTCGTCCAGTTCGTCCCACGATTCGACGGCGGCCATGACGGATTCGAGTCGCTCCGTCGCTTCCTCGCGGGAGCGAACCGGCGTGAAGACGCGAATCCGGTCGCCCGCGTCCGGCGTCACGGCGTAGTCGCTGGCGAGGTCGAGCAGCGATTTGTACACCGAACGGGCGTCCCGCGTGGCGAGAACGTCCATCCCTTCGCCGCCGTTGGCCTGCCGGAGGATTCGTGTCGCCCGCCCTCTGGACAGTCCCGTGTTCGTCAGTGTGCGAACATCGCTCGACTCGATGGCGTGAATCGCCCGTTCGACGCCGAGTTCCGATGCGAGTAGCTCGCTCGTCTTCGGTCCGACGCCCCAGTAATCCTCCAGCCTCATACCTGTCGGCTGACACGGGCGAGTATTAATCATTCCCGTTTGACCGAACCCGTTCGACCGAAAGATAGAGATAGTCCGACTATGTTAATATTTCCATGCCTCTCCATGAATCATATTCGGACGCGCGACAAATCATCCACGTTGGGGAGAGTGAACCAGTTGACTTACAGGGGGTGACGGAGCGGCGAACGAGCGCCACGAAGGTACTCGACCGGCTCGAAACGGCGGACTGTATCGTCTGTGAACACACACCGCCAAAATGCGACGCGATATCCGTGTTGGAGGCGGTGCGAGAACGCGACACGGAGCTTCCGTTTTTTATCCTCACCGACGACGACCGAACCATAACGAGGGCGATTTCGGCAGGAGTCACCGACTGTGTCAGGGAAGACCGTCAGGAGTTACTCGCGCACAAAATCGACCACGCCATCGACGCCTACCGAACTGAACAGACGGTAGAGGAGGCCAGAGCGATACTCCGCGGGTTGGCGGATGCCGTCGTAACGCTCGACGAGAAGGGGGACGTCCGCTATGCCAACCACGGTCTCGAACGCGTGCTCGGATACGACCCGAGCGAAATGGTCGGGAAACAGTTGACGACGGTGATTCCAGCAGTTCTCCAGTCGGCACACGAAGAATCGTTCGAGAGATACGTCGAAACCGGGGATAGACAACTCGACTGGGAACACGTCGAAACGATAGCACTGCATCGAGATGGCCACGAGATTCCGGTACTGCTCTCGTTTCACAACGGGATGTGTGGCGGCGAGGAGCTGATAACCGGTATCATCCGGGATATTTCGGAGCGGAAAGCGGTGGAGACGGAACTCGAAGCGTCGCGAGAACGCTATCGGAGATTGGTCGCCACGAGTCCGGAAGCGATTCTCGTCGCCGACACGGAGACGGGGACAATCGTGGACGCCAACACGGCGGCAGAGGAGTTGCTCGGTCTCCCCCTGAACGATATTTGTGGAATGCATCAGTCGGAGATTCACCCACCGGAACGACGGGAGTACTATCGGCGTATTTTCGACGCTCACGCGGAGCAAGGGGGGATAACGCGGGACGGAAGTAACACAATCGTCCGGTCAAACGGCGAACAAGTGCCGGTCGAAATCAGTGCAAACGTCACGCAACTCGGCGGTCGGCGGGTGTTGCACGCGATTTTTAAGGACATCTCGGAGCGGAAAGCCCGCGAACGGACGCTCGAATATTTACGCTCTGCAACGCGTCAACTCATGACCGCCGAAACGAAGACGGATATCTGTGAAATCGCGGTGAAAGCCGCCGGGGACAAATTCGACCTGCCGCTCGCGGTGATTCACCTCGCGGACGAAGCGAACGGGGAACTCGTTCCAGTTGCGATGACGGAAACGACCGAAACGGTACTGGACGATGTTCCGAGTTTCGAGGCGAACGCAAGCCCGGTGTGGTCGGTGTTCGAATCGGGAGAGCCTGCCATGTTCGTGGGACCAAACGACGAGTTCGGAGCATACGAGGGAAGGATGGGAGTCGAACAGGAAATAGTACTCCCGTTGGGGAACCACGGTGTCTTCTTGCTTGGCTCCTCTTCCACCGAGGAGTTCGACGAGTACGTCCGTGATTTCGCGGAGATTTTGGCGACGAACGTCCAGTCGGCGCTGGACCGGGCGGAGCGCGAGGAGACGCTTTCGGCACAGCGAACCGAGCTGGTCGAACTCAATCGAATCAACGAGGTCATCCGCGACGTGGACCGGACGCTGGTGCAGGCCACGAGTCGGGAGGAAATCGAGGAGACGGTCGTCGGTCGGTTGACATCGGCCGGCCCGTACGAGTTCGCGTGGATAGGCGAATCCGAGATGGGCGTCGAAACCATCCGTGCAGTGGCGAACGCGGGTGACACCACGTATCTGGAATCGGCTGACAGGGAAATGGACCCCGAAAACTGCCCGGTCACAAAAGCGCAGACATCGGGACGGGCAGTGGTGGCCGAAAACGTGGAGACAAACCCGGCGTTCGAATCGTGGGAGACAGAATCGCTCGACGGTGGTTCCCAATCGTTGGCGGCGATTCCGATTCGATACGACGAAACCCAGTACGGCGTTCTCGTCGTCCACGCCGACCGGGAGGGAGCGTTCGACGACCGCGAACGGTCGGTGCTCGTCGAACTCGGTGAAACCATCGGGATGGCAATCGCCGCGATGGAGAGCAGAAAGGCGCTGGTTTCGGACTGCGTGGTCGAAGTGGAGATGGAAGTATCGGACGCCGACCACTATCTCATCCACGTCCCTCAAGAGGTCGGCTGTACGTTCACCCTGTTGGGGACGGCGATATCGCCGACGGGAGCGATTCTCTGTTTTCTCACGGCGTCCGGCGCACCGCCGGAAGCAATCCTCGACCACGTCGAAGTCTACGACGGGATAATCGAAACCCGACTCATCCACGAACGCGACGACGAATGTATGTTCCAAGTCACCTACGAAGGGCCATCGTTCGTCAAGGCGCTCGTGGACCGAGGGGCGACGCTCGGACACGTCGAGGCAACCGAGGACGGAACTCGCGGCGTCGTCGAACTACCGATGGACGCGGACATCAGGGGAACCGTCGAGGCCGTGCAGAACATTGCGCCGGAAACCCATGTGGTCGCACAACGGGAACGAGAGAAACCGAAACCGACGCCGACCGAGTTCAGGATGCAACTCGCCGAATCGTTGACCGACAGACAGCGGACCGCAATGGAGACCGCGTATCTCGCCGGGTTCTTCGAGTGGCCACGAGACAGCACGGGTGAAGAAGTCGCGGAACTGCTCGACATCTCGGCTCCGACGTTTCATCAGCACTTACGGCACGCACAAGCAAAGGTGTTGGATACGTTCTTCGAGTGAGACGGTACAAACGTTTTCGATTGACATCCTCCCCGCCCTAAAGGGCGAGGATTCCACGAAGTGGATATTCAGGTTGCGCGTTTCCTCGGTTCTCAAGTACGCTTTCGCGTGGAACGTCAAAGGTTGCCACCGAATTGTGACCAATGGTGTGCGTTACAGCGCGTGTAGCCCTGTCAATGGGGCCTTCCTCCCTGCTAACTACAGGCATCCCCAGAAGTCGAAGACTTCTGGTGTGCGAACGAGACGCTCCGCGTCTCGTCAACGTCAACGACGGCTGGCTGTTCAACCAGCGAGGTAGCACGGTTCGACTCAGCCCAAAGCGTTAGCCCGTGCATGGTTCACCCTCCCGTTGTGCGATATTCTCCGAAGCGTTCAGGTCGGCGTGTCGTCCACGGTTGCACTCCGAACACGAAAAGTGGTCGCCATCACGGGTTCCCATCGAACCACACGCCGAACACTGCTGACTCGTGTGGTAGGCGTCAACCTTCTCGACACGAATACCAGCACGTTCGGCTTTATACGTGATGAACTGTTGGAGTTGGTGGAAGTGCCACGAGTGGACACCCGACCACGAACTGTTCTCGCGGATACCGTCGAGGTCTTCCATCCGTATGACGGGGTTCTCGAACTGTTCCGCGAACGTGATGAGACGACGGGAGAGTTTGTGATTCAGGTCTTTGATTCGACGCTGTTCTTTGTAACCCACACGGTTACGTGCGCGAAGCGCACCCGCTTCCGAAAGCGAATCGCGTAGGGAACGATATTTGCGTCGAACGTACTTCGCCTCACCACCCGATACCAACATTGACTCGCCTTCACCGTAGGCCGTCACAGCGAGGATGTGCCGTTCACCAATATCGACACCGATGGGAGTCTCACCCGATGTGTCGGTGTCATACTCGGCGTTGAACGTACAGTACCAGTCGTCACCACGACGGTACACTTGAAGTCGCGTCTTTTTCGCGTCACCCTCAACCAGTCGGTCTACAGGGTCAGCAATGTCGTCGTACACTTCGATAGGCGTGTACCACCATTGAGAGACACACGGGAAGCCGACGACGACAGTGCCGTTCTCGGTCATGTCGATTTCCCAGTTCTGGTTGTTGACAGCGAACGGCTGACTCTCTCGGTATTGAACCTCTCCGTCCTTGTTGTGGTCGGATTTCGCCTCTCGGATGGCTTGGTTCTGAATGGCCGAGTAGAGGTCGTTGTCGATGCTGGCTGTGGTCACGGATTTGCCGAAGTTGCCGTTCTCCCATCCGTCGATACAGAATTGTTTGGTGTCGCGGTAGAGGTGAGTAGCGCGTTGCCACTCTTTCCGCCGTGAGAGGGATGGGTTGTGAAACTTCGCGGTGACAGTCACCGTGACCATTACAATTGTAATTAGGTATTCTCGATTAAGTATCTGTTGGAATATCAGGCCGTGCTATCGATGGTGGTTCGTGAAAGGTTGTGTCGGATTTATACCCGCGCTAAAGCACGGGGCTTTCTCCTTGCACTTCCGTAAACGAGCCTCTGCCGGAGGGACTTTCATCCCCGTATCGGTTTGTCCGGTCATGCGTCTCATTCAAGTGCTTGTGACCAGACCCGCCGGAAAGCGGTATCCGGGGCTGGCGAAAAAACTCGCCACAAGGATATCCACAAAACTCGGCGGGCAGACGGTGGTCGAACTGCAGTTCACCGAGAGTCAGCAGTCGGTGGCGAAAACGTGACGCCGTGGTCGGCCATGATTCGGTAGGCGGCGGTGCCCCAGATGTAATCCTCGACACGCCACCACGTCCGGGCGTTGTTGAGGCTTGCGACGAGGACGCCAGCATCCGGCCGCTTTAGGTCGGGATGGTAACTAACGCTCCCACTGTCGCCGTCGGTGAACGAAGAGCGCGACCCCCACTTCAGTTGTCCGTGTTTGCAGACGGTGCCGTACGCGCACGTCATCCCGTCTACAGCCTGAATTTTTCCCGACGAATACCCCGAAACGACAGCTATTTTCTTCAATTTCGACCCGCGTGCCTTGAGGTGAGCGAGTCCCGCGCGCGTGAACTGTCCCATAACGACAGACGGTGATGCGCCCTGAACAACATTCGTCGGAACAGCATCGTTCACCGGGGTGATTCGAACGAAGTCGTCCAGCGCGTAGCCGCGCCTGACTTTTCCGACCTTTCGCCAGCCGTCACGTCCCTTGACGTAGAACGGTTCTCCCTGATGTTGCACGCCGTCATTGCCGTAGAGGTGGTTCGATGTCGTGAAAAACGGCGTTCCGTCGTCGTACATCGCCGGGCAGAGTGTCGCGCCGGCGTGTTTACTCCCACACTCGACGCTGCCGGGGATGCGGTTTCCGTCGAAAGAACTGCCGGACAACTCGGTTTGTTTGGGCTTGTCGGACGGTTTGACGTGGTTCACTTCGACCGGCACATCCCCGATGTGTTCGGGAACCGAGCCAGTGGCTGCATCTTCGGTGATGTCAACGGCGAGAGACGCATTTCGTCCGCCGAACTCACCCGGAATGACGGCACTGCCGACGATTCCGGGGTCTGAAAGCAGATCGTGGCGTTCGTGTGCGTCGAACGCGGCGCGGAGGTCCGCAAACCAGTCCGCCGGAACCGTCGTCGTCAGTGGTTTCGAGTCGTAGCCGCGTCCGTACACGAGCGGCACTTCGTCGCGTCCGGCCGCCCGCACATCGTCGGGTGTGAGCAGGGCAGCCATCGAGCCCAACCCTGCACCCGCGAGTGTCGTGACGAACCGTCGCCGCCCCATCGTCTCCAGTCGTCTCCGTGGCAGCGAGCGCGTTGCTAGTCGCTGTCCGATGTCGTTGTGTTCCCCATCGTGTCGTTTCCCCATTCTCAAAGTGGGCTACAACGGGGGAGTACTTGAAAGTGAACCGTCAGGTTCCGCGCGTGATGGAATGAATTATCGATGTATCGACAGCCGATTTTTAGGTGGGCCAAAAAATGGGAAGTTTTACGTATCTTTAGGCGAGCCTAAAAATGAGTATGGTAGCAGACGACCCGAAAACCACGAGCCGACGACGCTATCTCTTCGGTTGTGGCGTCGCCGGAACGACGATTATGGCAGGCTGTCTCGGCGGTGACGACAGCGCGGGAAAGGAAACGACTGACGAAACGGGCACGGGCAAAACGAGCAGCACGAAAGCCGGTACCACGACCGCGACGAAAACGGACGAGACGAGCGAGACGGAGTCGTCGGATTCGGGACCGTACTCGGTGTCGATGGAACCCGTCGGAACCGTGAAATTCGATTCGGTGCCGAAGACGTGGGTCGCCAACAACGGCAGTTGGGCCGACATGGGAATCGCGCTCGGACTCGAACCGCCGAAAGCGGTCTGGTTGACGAGTCGATACCACACGCAGTATTACGATGGGATTCCCGGCGTGTCGGTGGACAAGAGCGGGATGAAGAACTTGTATCAGGACGGCGTCAACAAGGAACTGTTCTACCAACTGGACGCGGACGTGCACGTCATCGACCCGAACTTCCTGATGAACCGCTTCAAGGGATGGTCACAGTCGGACATCGACGAGGTTGAAAAGCGCGTCGGGCCGTTCTTCGGCAACAGCGTTTTTTCGACCGGCTACAAGTGGCACAAGGACTACAAATACTACAGCCTCTACGAGGCGTTCTCCAAACTCGCGGCGGTGTTCAAACGCACCGACCAGTACGATGCGTTCGAATCGCTCCACGATGAGTTCCAGTCGAATCTGAAATCGGTCGTCCCGTCGAAGAGATCCGACCGCCCATCCGTGGCCGTCATGTGGGCCAACGGAAACAAGCCCGAGTCGTTCTCGCCGTACCTCGTCTCGAAGGGGACGAGTTTCAAGCAGTGGCGGGACCTGAAGGTCACGGACGCGTTTGCGAACACGGACGTTCGGGATTTCCACACGAACCGTGGGGAAGTCGACTTCGAAACGCTGCTGAAAATCGACCCCGACGTGTTGCTCCTGCGCGGGCACGAGAACCAGACGAAAAAGGAGTTTCAAAACACGGTCGTCCCGTTCATGAAGAACCACAAAATCGGCAAACGGCTTACCGCCGTGAAAAACGGCGACGTGTACCGTGGCGGCGCGCTTTACCAAGGGCCGATAACGAACCTCGTACTCACCGAGCGTGCGGCAAAACAGCTGTACGACGCATCGGGCGACCTCTTCGAGAAGGCACGGGTCGCGGATATCGTAAACGGCGATATTTGAACGGATTTTAGTACGACGCGGGCACGGTAGGCATCAACGCTCGCGTCATCCCATATCACTTGTGAAAAAACCCAATCGAGTACTGCTCAGTCCGCGAACTTATCCCATCGAATCCGAGGGAAAACCGTGCAACAAACCCGAAGGGAAGAGGAAAAGCGCGAGACAGGCAAAAATCGGGGATTGGGTGGAAAACCAAAGCTCTTATCGGTGTTTAGGCAGACCTAAAAATTGCAAACGAGGCGAAGGCGTGGCTGCTTCGCCGGGTAGTGACACCGATGGAAACACCGAGTATGGGGCCGAACGTATGACCGAAGAAATCGAAACGACGATAGGAGAACGAATAGACGGATCGCTGGCGGCGCTCGTGCTGGCGAGTATCGGGGTCGTGGTCGTTTCCGCGCTCGTGCAGGTCAGTTTCGGCGCGTACTCCACGACGCTCTCGCAGGCGTGGCATGCCGTCTTCAATCCGAAGGTTCTCACGCATCCGAAAGTACTCAAGGCGCTCTTGCTCGGAACCGACCTCCCGAAACATCCGGCGCTGAGCAACACGACAACGGTCATCTGGACACTGCGCCTACCGCGGGTTCTCGTCGGAATCTTCGTCGGCGCGAACCTGGCGGTGTCGGGCGCGATTTTTCAAGCCGTCACGCGCAACGAACTGGCGAGTCCGTACATTCTCGGCGTTAGCCATGGGGCCGGCCTCGCGGTTCTGCTCATACTCGTTATCTTTAGCGGCCTGTCGCTGTTCCTCCCGGTCTTCGCGGCAATCGGCGGTATCGCCGCGTTCCTCGTCGTCTACGCCATCGCGTGGAAGGGCGGGACGAATCCCGTCCGCCTCGTCCTCGCAGGCGTCATCGTCGGCACGATTTGTTACTCCCTGCAACGGGGACTGTTCTTTTTCGCACAGGACATCGGCGTTGTACAACAGGCGCTCGCGTGGACCACCGGGTCGCTCACGGGAACTGGCTGGGAACAAGTGCGAATCATCCTGATTCCGACGGTTATTGTCACCGTCCTTTCGCTGCTACTGTCCCGACAGTTGAACATCCTGCTCCTCGGCGAACGAACCGCGCGGTCCCTCGGAATGCCGGTTGAGCGAGTTCGGTTCGGTCTCTCGACGCTAGCGATTTTAGCCGCGAGTTCCGCCATCTCCGTGGCCGGAATCGTCAGTTTTGTCGGCCTCATCGTCCCCCACGTCGTTCGAAGCATCGTCGGAAGCGATTACCGGAAGCTCATCATCGGCAGCCTGTTCGGGGGACCCGCACTGGTGGTCGCCGCCGACGTTGGGGCGCGACTCGCCCTCAATCCCATCCAAGTGCCGGTCGGCATCGTCACCGGACTTATTGGCGGGCCATACTTCCTCTATCTCATGCGAAAACAGGGGAACATGGGTGAACTCTGATGGGACACGATGTTGTCATCGTCGGTGGGGGGGCGTCCGGACTCTCTGCTGCCGTCTTCACCGGCCGGTACGGACTCGACACCGTCGTCCTCGACGGCGGCGTCTCGGCGATTCGCCAATGTGTCCTTCTGGAGAACTTCCTCGGCTTCCCGGGTGGAATTTCACCCGAGACGTTCCTCGAACTGGGACGAGAGCAGGCCAAACTGGTCGGCTGTGAAATACGCGACGAGATGGTCGAAACCGTCGAACGAGCAGACGACGGGAACGACCGCTTCCGAATCAGGACCATCCAGGGAACTGAAATCGGGGCGAATCGCGTCGTCGCAGCCTCGGCGTACGATGACGACTATCTGGCCGCCTTCGCCGACGAACTGACCGACGTGGAGCGGGACGGGCGAACCGCGGTGGATGGTCTGTACCTCACCGGCACCCTCGGCGACGACGCGGAACACCAAGCCATCGTCAGCGCTGGCGACGGCGCACGAACCGCACTGGCACTCATCCGCGATGTTCGACACGAAGACGAAGAACGATGGAAGGGTCTCGCCGACTACTACTACGACTGGGCCGTCGAACCCGGCCGATACGGTGGGACGGAGTGGGAAACACACATCGACGACCTCGTGACCGAAGCCGCACCCGAAACAGCGACCGAGACGGAGTTATCACACGCAAGAGAGGTTCTGAAGCGCGAACATCTGGAACTGGAATTGGGTGGAGAGAAACGGGAGGAGCGCGCCAAGCGCGGCCGGCAACTGCTTCGAAAACACCTGCTGGAGGAAACAGAATGAGCGAACGGACGAACCAAAAATCGAACGAGCGAGAAACCGGGTCAACGGAGGACAAACCAGCGAACGAGCAGACGAACGAACTGAACGAGCAGACGAACGAACTGAACGAGCAGACGAACGAACTGAACGAACAGGCGAACGAACTGGTCGGCGAGGAGTTGGCAATCGGCTATCCGAACTCGGGAATCATCGTGGAGTGTGACTCCATCGTCCTCCCAGCAGGCGAGATAACCGCACTCGTTGGCCCGAATGGGAGCGGGAAGAGCACGCTTCTCAAAGCGCTCTCCCGCGAACTGGAACCGGAATACGGCGTGGTTCAGTTGGACGGCAAGGACATCGAGTCGTTTGGAACGAAGGAACTCGCCCGAGAACTCGGTCTTCTTTCACAGGAGAACGAATCGCCCGGAAGCCTGACCGTCGAGGAACTCGTGTATCACGGTCGGTATCCGCACCGTGGCTTCTTCGAGTCGAAGACGGACGCCGACGAAGCGGCCGTCCAAACCGCGCTCGACCGCGCTGGCGTCACCCACCTCCGAGACGAGGAGATGGGCAATCTGAGCGGCGGGCAGCGCCAACTCGCGTGGATTGGGATGGTACTCGCACAGGATACCGACGTACTGTTGTTGGACGAGCCGACGACGTATCTCGACCTGCGCCACCAACTGCGCGTCCTCGAAGTCGTTCGAACCCTCGCCCGCGAGGAGAATCTGACGATTGGTATCGTCCTCCACGACATCTCGCAGGCCGCGCGCTACGCCGACAACCTCGTCGCACTACGCGACGGCGAACCGTACGACTGGGGACCGCCGAGCGAAGTCGTGACTGACGAACTGCTCGCCGACGTGTTCGGCGTCGAAGCGACGGTCGGCATCGGACCGGAAGGGCCGGTCGTGAATCCGCAACAACCGCTGTGAGCTGTCGTTGTGGGGGAAAATCGGACCACACGGCACTGTCTAGATAAGCAAAACCCAGTGACAGCGGTATGATTGACGAGGTTTTATGCACTGTCCGAAAGCGACTGATTCTAGATGGTGAGAGTGGCTGCACCGTGAGAAGACGGGATTCGACTGCGTCACCGAAAATCTAGTCATGATGAGACGAAGTGATTCGGTAGCCACTCACGGTAGAGACGTTGAAACGCCACTATTCAACAGAACCGCGTAACTAGACAGTGCCGACCACACATTCATTCATATCCGATTGCATATTTCTTAGATATTTAAGCCGAAATTTCTGTATAAAGGCCAACATGTTTCAAGTGATTATGATACATGGGTAACCAATACCGGGATTGAACGTTCGATACTCGGTAGATATATCAATCGTAATATGACACGAAATGGACGCGGAATCGTTATCGTAGTGGCACTGACCCTGATATTCTCGGCCGCTGGGTTCGCACTCGTGAGCGCCCAAAACAACGGGGGAAACATCAAATTGACGCAGAATGCGGAGGCAGAGTACGTGACGGTTCACAACAACGGGGATCAATCGTACGACCTCTCGGGGCTGACACTCTCGTTTGACGACGGGCAGACGCGGTTCTCGTTCCCCGACAACACGACGCTCGCGCCGGGCGAAACCGTGACGGTCGGCACCGGCGCGAAGACGACCGTAGAGACGGATTACAGTGCGAGCTACGACGGCTACGTGCTCAACAACACGAACCCAGACACGGTTCAACTCCTCGACGGCGACACCGTCGTCGCTTCGACGGCCGACGATGGACCGGAAGCAACGACTACGACGACACAGACGACTACGAAAACTACGACTGACGACACGACGACTACGAAAACTACGAGCGCAACCGACGATACGACGAAGACGACGAACATGACAACCGAGGAGACGACTACGACTACGACTGGCAAAACGACTATGACCGCGAAGGGCTGCTAACGGAAATCCGGCGGAATTTTTTCGGAATCGCGGATGCGAACGTGGCATACGTTTTTATCGGAGAGAAACGTGTCGAGTAATGACTGTAGCGGGACGAAATCATGAGTACGATGGAGTATGCGCGACGACTCGCCGACAGCCCCCTTGGGCGCGTAGCGATACTGCTCGTCGGAATCGCGGTCATCTACGCCGCGTTGATGCTCTATCCGCCGGTCGAACCGGTGGTATGGTGGGCGTTCCCCGTTATACTCGTTCTCGTCGGCATTTCGGAATTGTACCGCCATGGAGCAAGCAATGCCCTATCGATAGCCGCCGGTACTCTGGTCGTACTCGGGGGCGTCAGTCGCGCGCTGTACCAACTGGTCCCGATGGACGAAACCACCGGAACCGTGGCGAACGTTATCCCGATTCTCGGAATATTCGCGATGATGTTCGCCCAGCACTACCGCGAGAACGAGTGAACCACCGCTCCAGAGAGTCGAATCGAACATTTATCGCCCGAATTCAAAGCCGGTATCGGTAGAACTGGCCGCTTCAGTCCCTTCTTCAGTGTCCGACTGTCCGTCGCGAAGACGACTGACGCGGGCCTCCAGTTCGGCGATGGCTTCGGTCTGATCGTCAGTCGCCGCCACGATGTTGTCCGCCGCCTCCTCCGTCTCCGACGCGTGTTCTCGTGCCGTTTCCAGCGTCGAGGTCAGTTCCTCGACCATCACCGCTTGGTTGTTGGTTTCCCGCGACACTTCCGCGATTCCGTTCGCGGACTCGTCGATGGCCTCCGCGATATCTTCGAGCGCAACTAGAACGTCCGAAATCTGGTCGCTCGCGGTCGTTATCTGGTCGTGGGACTCCTCGGCGGCGACGACCGTCGAGTCGGTCTGGGTCTGAAGTTCGTCGATATTCGTCGCTATCTGTTCCGTGTGCTGGCGAGTTTCGTCGGCAAGCAACTTCACCTCGTCAGCGACGACGGCGAATCCGTTGCCTTCCTCGCCCGCGCGGGCCGCCTCGATATTGGCGTTCAGGGCGAGCAGGTTGGTCTGTTCGGCCACATCGGAGATGATTTCGACCACGTTCTCGATGTCGTCCATCCGCTCGCCAAGGTCCGTAACGCTATCGACGAGGTCCTCGCCGATGTCGGTGACCTCGTCGGTGGCGGTGCGTGAATCCTCGGAGGCATCGAGGCCTTCGTTGGCGGCGTCACGGGCCGTCTCGGCGGCCGCATCGACCTGTTGGGCGGTAGCAGCAACCTCCTCCATACTCGCCGAGAACGTCTGCATCTCGCTGACACTCTCGACCAGTAGGTCGTTCTGCTCATCGACGTTGCGGTCGATATCGCCCGCAGCGGCGACCGCTCGCTCGACTGAATCGCCGAGGAGGGCCGCCTGCTGGTCGACGCGGACCACGACATCCTGAAGATTGTCGGCCATCTCGTTCACCTCGTCAACGATGCCGAGCAGACGGGAGTCGATGGCATCGCTATCGGAGAAAGAAGCCCGGGCGTCGAGGTTGCCGGCCGTCAGCGCACGGAGCGTCCCCGATGCCTCATCAACCAGCGCCTCGGTTGCCTCCTGTCGTCGGCGCTCTTCGGTCAGGTCCTGTGCCATCTCGATAGCACCGATTAGTTCACCGTTGTCGTAGAGCGGCATCACGGTGATTCGGGAGTATCGCTCAACGTCACCGCTGTGGTCGGCAACGTGGTCTTCCTTGACGTAGAGATGGCGCGACCGGTCTTCGACCCGCAGTCCGTAGACCTTGTCGGCCGTCTTCGGTGCGGCGAGCACCTGCTCTATCATCGTCTCTTCGGGGGTGTCGTAGAGGATCATGCCGACATTCGTCCGATCGAGCGCACGGTCGGCAGGGATGCCAGTGAGGTCCTCCATTTCGCGGTTCCACGCCCTAATCTTCCCCTCAGTACAGATTATGAAGCCAGCTTGAGGAATTCCGTTCAGCAACACTTGCTCATCCACGTGGAACTCTTGGTCGTCCGCTTCGTCGGACACAGACCCGTCCGAAGTCCCAGATTCGTCCGCTTCGTCGGACACAGACCCGTCCGAAGTCCCAGATTCGTCCGCTTCGTCGGACACAGACCCGTCCGAAGCCACTGGTTCATCTGCTTCGTCGGCGCTCGGTGCCACTCCGACCTGTCCCCCGTCGGGGCGAACGGTGTTGTTCTCGGTGTCATTCCCCCGCAACCACGCGTATACCCTCGGCAACCACTTGGAACCCATACTCGTTCAAATATTTCATCATGGATATGGTTTCCCCCTAACTAAGACAGTTCAACAACGACAGCCATTATTCCTAAGATATTATTCGAAATGCCAAGCAAACCGAGTGAACATCAGATCAAAAAAGACAGAAAATCGAACATCTGATGAAATTGTGTTCTGTGACAGTTCGGGAGGTTTCAGCGGGGCGTCACTTTCACCTGCCTCACAGCGACTGCCACGTGCGTGGCGAGTCATTCAATCGCTCACAGCCGTCATCGGTTATAACGACCAAATCCTCGATTCGGACGCCGAACTCGCCGGGAAGGTAGATGCCGGGTTCGACGCTGAACACCATGCCGGGTTCGAGTTCCAAATCGTTGCCTTCCACGATGTACGGGCCTTCGTGCACGTCCAGTCCGACGCCGTGCCCGGTTCGGTGAATAAACTCGTCGCCGTAGCCGTAGGATTCGATGACATCGCGGGCGGCGCGGTCAACGGATTCGGCAGTGACGCCGGGGTCGGCGGCCTCCACACCCGCCTGCTCGGCTTCGAGGACGGCCTGATGAACCTCTTCGTATCCCTCGGGTGGCTCGCCCGCGAACACGACGGTTCGGGTCTGGTCACCGGGGTAGCCATCGACGAACGCGCCGAAGTCGAGGACGACGGGGTCGCCGTAGCCGATTTCGCGGTCACCGTGGCCGTGATGCGGTTTCGCGCCGTTGGGACCGGAGCCGACGATGGTTCCAAAGGCGGGTTCATCGCCACCTGCGTCGGCCAGTCGGGATTCGATTTCGGCCGCCAGTTCGGCTTCCGTCATGCCGATGGCGTCTTCACCGAGTTCCCTGATTTCGACGCTGGCTCGGTCAGCGACTTCGCCGGCCGTCCGCAGTGCTTCGATTTCGGTTTCATCCTTCCGCATTCTGAGCGAGTCAAGTACCTCGCTGGCTAACCCGAACGTGGCGTCGGGCAAGGCCTGTTGGAGGTCTTGGGTGAACAAGGCCCACATCCGGTCGTCTACGAGAAGGTGGCTGCTGTGGAGGTCGAACTCGTCTGCGACCGACTTCACGAGATTCAGCGGATCGTCGCCGTCGCTCCACGTTCGCACGTTGGAAATCCACGATTCGTCGCTGATCTGTTCGCCGTACATGTCGGGAACGACGAAGATTGGGTCGTCGTTCTTCGGAACGAACAAGAGCAGATGTCGTTCGCCGGGGTGTTCCCGAAAGCCGGAAAGGTAAAACAGGTTCGTGCTCGGAAAGAGGACGAGGGCGTCGGCATCGGTTGTCTCCAATCGTTGCTGACACCGGCGGGTTCGTTCCGCGAAAGCGTCCGTCATGAATGAACATCGGTGCCCGGAGCGTAAAAATCAGTGCTCTCGGGCAATTTCGGAGTATAATCGTTTTCAGACAAGCGAGAAACAACAGACATCAGTTATCAGTAGCGATTGTTGTCATGGGAATTTTCAGATAAGAGTACTGACCAAGGAGAGATAGCATGACATTCGAACGAACGACTCGGGTGCTCGTTCACTGGCAGACGTGGATGGACATCGGTGGACTTGCGCTTGCCGTCGGGGTTCTCTCCATCGTTCTGAACGCATCGAATTCCCGAGAGACACAAAACATGCTTCATCTGGCGTTTCCGTCGGCAGTCGCTTGCTTCTTCATCGGATTTCTCTGCCTGCTGTGGCAGCAAAGAACGAATAACGAGGGACGGGACAAGGTTGCGGAGTAAGGTTCGAAACGTCCCTTTGAGGTTCGAAACGTCCCTTTGAGGTTCGAAATACCCCTTCGAACCATCCTTTCGAAAGGGTGTTTGAGGTTATACCGCGTCGGTGCCGCGGTTCCCGGTTCTAACCTGACAGGCGTCGATAACGGGGAGAACGAATATCTTCCCGTCACCGGGTTCCCCAGTGTGAGCGGCTTCGCGAATCGCGTCCACGACTTCGCTTGCGGGCGTGTCGGCAATGACGCATTCGATTTTGACCTTTTGGTGAAGGTCCACGATGTACTCCTCGCCGCGCCACTGGCTTTTGGTGGCCGGCTGACTGCCACGTCCCGAGACGTTCGTGACGGTCAGACTCGGTGCGCCGACATCCACGAGCGCACGCTTCACCTCCGACAGTCGGTCGGGGCGGATGATGGCGACCACCATCTCGATTCCCGAATCGGCTGCGGCACTCATTTGTGCTCACCACCGTCAGCCATCGCGGGATTGTCTGCTGCGCCCGTCGGCGAACCACCGCCGGTCTCGTCGAACGTTTCGACGAATTCGGGGTAGGCCACGATACCGTGTTCGGAGCTGTCCAAGCCGTTGTGTTCGTCTTCCTCGTCTACGCGCAGGCCCACGGTGACTTCCGCGAGTTTGAACACGAGGTACGAGGTGACGAGCGTCCAGACGGTGATAACCGCAATGCCGACCGTCTGCATCGTGAACTGTGCGAGCGAGAAGCCGGAGACGGCGAACACGGGAATCAGCCACGTCCCGATTGCGCCTGCGCTTCCGTGGACACAGAACACGCCGCACACGTCATCGACCTTGAGCGTGTCCACGACCCAGCGGTAGACGAGCGGAACCTGCACGCCAGCGATGGCACCGAGGGCGATTCCGCCGAACCACGTAACGTGCGGGACTGCACCCGTGACGGCGACGAGACCGGCGAGCAAGCCGTTGGCCGTGAACAGCGGGTCGGGCTTGCCTTCGAGGAACGTCGTGGCGATGGCTGCCGCGACGGCACCCGCACCCATACCGAGGGTCGTGTTGAGCGCGACGCGGCCGAGTGCGGCACCCATGAACACCACGCCCCCGCCCGACGTGTCGAGGACCGTCGCCTGCGTCCCGACGTTGAAGCCGTACCAGCCAAACGCGAGGATGAACGTGCCGAGCATCACGAGCGTCAGCGAGTGGCCGGGAATTGGAATACTGTTACCTTCCTTGTCGAACCGACCGCGACGCGGGCCGACCATGTACGCGCCAACGAGTCCGGCGATGCCGCCGAGCATGTGGACCACGGTTGCGCCCGCGAAGTCCATGTAGCCGACGCCACCCGCGATGCCGAAGAGCGAGCCGACTGCCTGCCCGAGATACCCACCCGCCGAGAGCAGGCCGCCACCCCACGCGAAACCCTGAATGACGGGGTAGATGACGGCCGTCAGGCCGATGGAGTAGAACAGGTACGCTTTGAACTTCAGACGTTCCGCAACTGCACCGCTGACGATGGTCGCGGCCGTCATGGCGAACACCGCGCCGAACAGCCAACCGATCCACGAACCCGAGTCGTTGACGTAGGCGAACGCCTCGGCCAACGAAAACCCGCCGGGAGCCGTGAGGCCGGCCGCGATAGCCGCGATACCGGAACCGATAAGGAAGTAGATGAGGACGCCAAGCGACCAGTCCATCAAGTTCTTCATGAGGACGTTCGCGACGTTCTTCGCGCGAACCTGCCCGGCCTCCAGCATGGCGAATCCAGGCTGCATGAAGAAGATGAGGAACGAGACGGTAAGCACCCAGACGTTGTTGACACCGTCCGCGACAGTACCGATGTCGACCATCAGACACCACACTCCTCGAACCCTACCGGAGGCCCATCGACACCGAGATTGTTTTCCTTTTCACCCATTTTAACCACGTTCGTAATCCAAGTCACGGTAGGTACTCGTGTTTCATAAGAATATAAACCTGAGCGTTTACAAATGTCCAATTTATTCACCCCTCGTTGACGGACGGTCAGTTTACAATCATATATACCCCATATAAGGCTGTAATGCGTCCAAAAATGAGGACGATTTCACCGCCGAATCGGACAATCGTCAACGAAGGTGAGCGAGATACCGTCACTAGTCCGAGTGGGCCTGCGCGCCGCACTGAGTACTGTTCACCGTGCACATATCGAACAATTAAACACCCTATTATGCAATCCAAAAATATTGATTGAAGCGCAAGAAGCGTTTTATACTGCAAAATTGTTTCGTTATTTCGTGAACACGAATACAAACGTGGCTAAATTTCCCCCAGACGACAGTATTTGTCATGTGTCTCTTGAGCTGAACGATGTGAACCGTCGTCCACGTGACGGGGAGGTGATGGGAACATGACGACCTCCTATCTTCCACCCGCGGAGATGCTGACCGACGAAAAAAACGTAACGGCGACTCACCAGCAACTCATGCTCTTCATCGAAGAGTACGTCGAGCGTTCGGGGGCTGAGGGCGTCGTGGTCGGAATGAGCGGCGGCGTCGATTCGACGCTGACCGCGTATCTCGCGGTAGACGCACTCGGCCCGGACCGCGTGTTCGGGCTACTGCTCCCGTGCAATCTGACCGCCGAGGCGGGCAGTCACGATGCCCTGACCGTGGCAGAGGCGCTCGGCATCGACTATCAGGAAATCCACCTCCAACCGCTCGTACGTGGGTTCGAGGAATTGATTGTTGGCGATGCGAACCGCGACGACCGGGTGCAAGCGCTCGGTAACGCCATCGCACGACTGCGCATGACCTGCACGTACTACGCGGCCAACACCCAGTCCAAACTCGTGCTCGGAACCGGCAACCGTTCGGAGCAACTGCTCGGCTACTTCACGAAACACGGCGACGGTGGCTGTGACCTCCTGCCGCTGGCAAACCTCTACAAAACGGAAGTGCGGGCGCTCGCTCGGCACGTCGGCCTCCCACGCAGAATCGTCGAGAAACCGTCGACGGCGGGACTGTGGGCCGAACAGACGGACGAAACGGAACTGGGGGCCTCCTACGAGTGCATCGACGCGGTGCTTCACTACGTCGTGGACAGACGGTATCGAGCCGAAACCGTCGCGGAGGAACTCGATATCCCGATAGAGACGGTTTGGGAGGTCGTCAATCGATATCTCAAAACACATCACAAACGCCGTCTCCCGGCCACGCCGGGGCGGGAAGCCACCGAATAACGACCTGCTCGAGGTTGGTCGCCGTCGGCTTCGACGGGGTGGACGATTCGTCGAGTCCACCCCGAGCGCTATAGTCCCGGCAAGCGTAGAGAGGGTATGGGTGGGGACCTGAGGGGACGATGGACGACGTAGCGTTGCCGATGAAACGGTCACGGGTCGCGTGGTGGGTGGTCGGCCTCGTCTTGGCAGTCGTGGTTCTGTTCGTCTTCTACTCGTTCGAGGGGACGTTCGTGCTCGGCCTGTTCATGTACTACGCGACGCGACCGATATACGACCGCCTCGAACATCGACTCGGCCATCCGGGGTTGACGGCGTTCGTGTCGTTGATAACCATCGCACTCCCGGTCGTCGTGCTCATCTCCTACGCCGTCGCCGTGAGTGCGGTCGAAGTGGCGTCGATTGCGGGGAAATCGCTGAAGGGGTACGAAGGTGCGCTTCGACCGTATCTCGACCTCTCATCGCTGACGGTCCATCCACAACGAATCATCCATCTCCTCCAGCAGAGCCAGGGCGAGTTCGTGCGATTCGGCGGACCGGAACTCCTCAAAACGCTCGTGGATTTGGCGGCGGCGTTCGGGACCGCCCTCCTCCAGTTGTTCGTCGCGCTCGCGTTCGCCTTCTACCTGCTTCGGGACGACGACAAACTCGTCCGCTGGTTCGTCCGTGACATCGGCGGGAAACAGAGCACGGCATACAGCTATCTCACTGCTGTGGACCGAAGCCTACAGACAGTTTATTTCGGCAACATCCTGAACGCCTTCGTGGTCGGTCTCGCCGCCGCCGTGGTGTACAACCTCGCCAACGTCTTCGCGCCACCAGGACTGGCGGTACCGGCCCCGACCCTGCTCGGCCTGCTGACCGGAATCGCCAGCCTCGTTCCCATCATTGGGACAAAGTTGATTTACGTCCCGATAGCGGGGTATCTCGTCGTCAAATCGCTCGATATCGGGGTTCGAACCATCTGGTTTCCGGTGGCGTTCGTCGCGCTGTTCGTCATCGTCATCGACCTCGTGGCGGAAATCGTCATCCGACCGTACATCACCGGCCGGGAACTACACGTCGGGCTGATGTTGTTTGCGTACATCTTTGGCCCGTTGCTGTTCGGCTGGTACGGGCTGTTTTTCGGGCCGCTACTGCTCGTCCTGCTCGTCCAGTTCAACCGCGTCGTCCTTCCCGACCTGATGCAGGGGGAACCGCTTCGGAAACGGCACGCCACGGAGGAAAGCGAAGGGGAGGAGGGAAAGGGGAAAGGGGCGGAAGCTGACGGAAGCGAGAAAGTCGAGATGGAAAGCGAATATGAAGAATCAGGAAGCGACGAAATCGAAAGCGGAAAAACGGGAGCAAAAGACGATGGACCCGAAATCGAGGACGAGACGACGGAAAACGGGAGCGAAGGTGAACGCTCCCCGGACGATGATGGTGACACGAGCACAACGTGAACGACGACGAGCGTGAGAAAAGCGTCGCGGAACACCGCTGGCACGCACCACGGGCGGGAGTCTCGACGACGTGGACGAAACTGTAGTCAGTACCGTTGTCGTTCTCAGTACTGCTCTTTGTCGATGTCCTCCAGATGGCGCTGAATCCGCTCGAACTTCGTGGCATCCACGAACGCGTACTCGGCCCCGCCGAAGAAAGAATCGGGCACCTCGGAATCAGAGAGGAGCAGTTCGGGGTCCGAATCGACGTGGTTCACTTTCTGGAACGGGATAACGCGAGCTAGCGGTGGGTCAGCATTAAGACAGACGACTGCGTTTTCTTGAACGAGCACCGCGTCGTACTCCTGTGCCTCGTATTCATCAACCGCGAAGACCGTTGGCATGGGAGAACTGACGCACGGAATAATAATAAAAATGAACCCGAGTGAACTCGACCGACGACTGCGCGATAGGTTCGACGCACCGGAAGGTGCCCGCAGAGTCGTCGTCCGGGAAGCTCGCGACCTCTCCGATTCTGGCCAGTATCGAAAAAATTCAGGCATCGAACTCACCGCCCCGGCCATCGTCGGGCATCTGGAAGACGCGCCGGACGACATGTCCCTTCCCGAAAAGTGGAACTGGTGGGTTGGGTCGCTCGAAATCGCGTATGGGGGATACACCGAATTTCTCGTCATACGCTGGCAGGGAAACGAAAACGAGTGATTATGGATTGAGCTGTCCGGTCACCATCAGATAGGCGAGTGCGAACTGGAGTGCGTTGAACGCGCCGTGAATCAGCGCCGAGACGACGAGATTCCCCGTGTACTCGTAGGCCGCCCCGAGAACGGGCGAGAGCACGAGCAGGATGGCGAGGTAGACGATTTTTCCCGCACCCTGTAACGAGAAGAAGTGGACGAGTGCGAAGATGAGACTCGCCAGCGCGATGGCGGGCCACCGACCGAACGATTCCCGAAGACGCTCCTGTACAACTCCGCGATACAGCAGTTCCTCGCCGGGACCGATGAGCAGGAACGAGAGCGGAATCAGGAGCAAGAACACCTTCGGGTCGCGTTTTCCGATGGCCGCGATTTCGTTCTGTGCCGACCGTATCCCGAAGGTCGTGAGCACGATTGACACCACGATGAGGCCGCCGTAAAAGACGATAAACCCGCCGACCGTCCACCCGAGGTCGGAGAACGTCGGAATCCTCGCGTGGATGTAATCGAGGCCGCGTCCAGTGTAGCGGAGATACAGCAGTGCGAACAGGCCGAAAGACACGCCCTGTCCCATCACTATCGAAACCGCGACGAGCAACGTCGGTCGTGAGAGCAGTGAAATTCCGCCCGCCGAGAACAGGATTGAGGTGAACAGGACGATGATGACCGCAAACGCGTACCCGCCGAATCCCAACCCGACAGCGACGAACGTCGCCCGCGTTTTGGGGTTCCAGAGCCCCGTCATTCGTTCGTTGCTCCACAATTCGCGCCAGTTGCTCCTCCGAGCGTGTATTTCACCCAACTCCCCCCTCCGCATCGTACGTTCACCCGCAGGCTACTGGTTGTTGTGTAGAAGTGTTGTCATCAGTTCGGGAACGAAAACGTCGAAAAGCGGTTGAGAGAGCGGGAATCACGGTTGGAATGAAAATAGTTCATACGATGATATGAACGGAGTATCGGCGCGACGAAAAGACCGAACGTCGGTAACTGAACCACAGTTGGAATCGAACATCCGTGACTACATCGCACTCGTCCTACACGTGCTCGTCCAGAAAGGCCGAAATCCGCTCGAACTCCTCTACGAGGTTTTCGCGGGAAGTGGTGTGGTGACCCTCGTCCTCGAAAATACAAGTGTCGACCGGAAGCCCCTGCTCGCGGACTTTCCCGGCTATCTGTTCGGCTTCGCCCACGGGGACCCGTGGGTCGTTCGCCCCGTGTTGGATGAACAGCGGGCAACTGATTTCCTCGGCCTTGTGGATCGGGCTGATTCGTTCGAGAAGTTCGGTATCGTCGAGCGACCCGTACTCCTGCTCGCGGTGGCTGCGCCGCCACTCGCCCGTGTTTTCGAGGAACGTCTCGAAGTCAGCGATGCCGACGAATTCGACGGCGGCAGCCCAGACGTCTGGGTACTCCGTGATTGCCGCGAGGACCATGAACCCGCCGTAGGAGCGGCCGTAGGCGACGATGCGGTCCGAATCGACGGCGTCCTGTTCGTGAAGCCACCCGACCGCTGCTTCGATGTCGGCGACCGAATCCATGCGCTTTTCTTTGTCGTCCAGATGGGCGTAGGCCGCGCCGTAGCCCGACGACCCGCGGACGTTGGGTTCGAGAATCGCGTACCCCTGTTGGAGGAAATATTGCTTCGTCGGGTAGAACCACGGTTGGCGCTGGTACTGCGGACCGCCGTGGATGTCCACGATGACTGGGACGGTGTCCGACCGGACGGTGTTTCCGGATTCGGCGTTTGGCGGGAGCGTCCAGTAGGCCGGGATTTCCCGCCCGTCGAACGACTCGAATCGGACCGTTTCGGGGTCGAGGAACGAATCGCGCGGGATACCGAGGGTGCCGAAGTCCGTCCACTGGCTCACACTGCCTCCCTCCGGGTCGAGGACGAAGACGTTCTGCGGGTCGTCGCTCCGACTCAACGTGAGCGCACACTTCTCGCCGTCTGCGTTGAACCCCGCGCCGAAGAGCACGCCGTCGGGAAAGTGTGGTGTCGCGGTCCGCTTGATTTCATCGGCGTCGGTATCCAACCGTCCCGCGTGAACTTCCGAATACCCGTCCACGTTGCGCGCCCAGACGACCCGGCCCGTTCCGCCGTGGAGCGAGAAGTGAGAAACGTCCCAATCACCGCCCTCCTCGACGGTCGTGAGGGAGTCGTCATCGAGGTCGAATCGGCAGATTGCGGTCGTGTCCAAGTCGTGGTTCGTCACGCAGTAGAGGTCACCGTCGGCATCGAACGTCGCGCTGTGGTACTGGGCATCCGTGTCGTCCGTGAGTCGTCGGTACTCGCCGGTTTCGGGGTCGAGCAGGAACAGATTCTGGTCGAAACTGGCGTTCGCCTTCGAGAGCACGAAACCGGGGTGTCCCCACGTCTCGATGGTCAGGAAACCGCCGTCGCCCTCGTGGACGAGCGTGGCCGACTCGTCGTCCCGACCCTGCACGTACACGTCGAACGTCGAACCGTCGCGGCGGTTGGCCGTGAACGCAACTTGCTCGCCGTCGGGACTCCACCCGCCCCACTGGTGGATGGCCTCGGGCGTCGCCGTCAACGGCGTTTCGGTCCCCGAATCGAGGTCGTAGCGGTACAGTTGGTCGTGTTCGTCGCTCCCGGAATCCATGCCGAAGACGACTTCCGGACGAGTAGGAGACGCCGAGACGAACGAAACCCGCTCGTCGTGGCTCGTCAGTCGCTTCGGAAACGAATCCGAACCGTCGAGCGACCAGACCTGCGGGGTCCCCGTCGTGTCGGCGAGGAAGACGAGCGTTCCATCGACGGTGATGGTCGGGGAACTGGCCGAGTCGATGCCGAGATAGCGTGTGAGCGGATACGGCGCGGGTGACATGCTACAGCGTGCGAACGGGGGTGGGATAAGGATTCGCCTCACGGAACGGGAGTAAATTCAGTTCTGATTCTTGGGGTGGAATACTGAAAACTACTAAGATACACTAAAAGTTACTAAACCATACTACCAGTAAACACACGGTCATCACCGCGAAGTTCAATTCGGATTTCGGAGCAAAACCTATCGTCGTTCGTGACGTTCTGATGACGCGAGAGGTCGGGAGTAGAAACCATGAACGTATCCTGACAGTCCTCACAACGAATGTCCTCGGACCTGCTGCTCGTGTCGGCGTCGATAATCGCGCTCGGAGCGGCGTCGAAACTGCTCGCGGACAGATACGGGATTCCGAACGTGGTGTTTCTGTTGGGGTTTGGCGTCCTGTTCGGGCCCGAGGGTGTCGGCCTCATCGACCCGACGCTGTTCAACGACTCGCTCTCGACGCTCGTTTCGCTGGCCGTCGCCATCATCATCTTCGAAGGGGCGTTCACGCTGTCAGCGTCGGATGTTCGTGATGCACCGACATCGACGCTGAAACTGGTGACGATTGGGGCGGCGCTGACGTTTGTCTCGCTCTGTGGTCTCGTTCATTACTTTCTGGGCCTTCAGTGGAACCTCGCGTGCCTCATCGCCGCGTTGCTCGTGGCGACCGGGCCGACCGTTATCACACCCGTGTTGGACCAAATCGAGGTTCGAGAGGGTGTCAAGACGCTGCTGGAAACGGAGGGTGTCATCAACGACGTGACCGCGTCCGTGTTGGGGGCAGTCATCTTCAGCGTGGCCGCGTTGGGCTACCACCCCGACCCACTTGCGGGGCACATAGGCGCGGACGTCATCGTCGATTTCGTGTCGAGGATAGGAACCGGCGTCCTCATCGGTATCATCACGGCGCTGGTGGCGGGGTACGTGCTTCGATATCTGAGTCGGTCGCCACAGAATTCACGGATTACCGTCATCGCCACGGCGCTGATATCGTTTGCCATTGCGGATGCATTCGCGTCCGAAGCGGGCATCGTGACGGTAGCGGTTGCCGGGCTGATTCTCGGAACTGTAGACATCCCGTTCGAGCGCGAGATTGCGGGGTTCAGCGGCGATATCACGTCCATCGTATTGAGCGTGGTGTACATCATCCTCGCGTCGTTGCTGCAGTTCAAAGACCTCCTCACGCTCGGCGTGGGTGGTCTCGCTGTCGTGTTTCTGGCGATGGTCGCGGTTCGGCCACTGGCGGTGTTTTTCTCGACCACTGGATCGCAGTTCACGCGAAACGAGCGCACGTTCATCGCCGCCGTCGGCCCGCGCGGAATCATTCCCGCTTCGACTGCAACGCTGTTCTCGCTCCAACTCGCCAATGCGGGCGTGCCGAACGCGACGAGCGTCGTCAACGTCGTCTTCCTCGTGATTCTGGTGACCGTCGTTGTGGAGGCAGGCGGCGCACCGCTGGCGGCAAAAGCACTCGACATCATACCTATGACCGTACTCATCGTCGGTGGAAGCCGAATCGGGCAGAGACTGGCGGACAGACTAAACGACCGCGGCGAAAACGCCGTCATCATCGAACGCGACGATGCGACTGTCACCGAATTGCGCGCTGCGGGCTACTCGGTAGTCCCGGGCAACGGGACGGATACGGACGTGCTCGAAGCAGCAGGTGCCGACCGCGCGAAACTGGTCATCGCCGCGACGAGCGACGACGACCAGAACATCCTCGCCTGCCAGTCGGCGCGAACGAAGTTCGGCATCCAACGGCTCATCGCACAGGTGAACAACCCCGAGAACGCGGATGCGTTCGAGGACCTCGGCGTTCGGCCGGTGACGCCCATCACGGCAACCGTGGATATGATGGACGATCTAATTCTCCGGCCGAACTTCTACGAGTGGTTGTCGGCGGTTGGCGACGAGAACGAGATTGCAGAAGTCATGGTCGAATCCGACGAGGCCGTCGGCGAGCAGGTCCAGCATATCGAACTTCAGGACGATGCCGTCATCGCGCTCGTCCGCCGCGACGACGAGTTCATCGTCCCGAAACCGACCCTGACGGTTCAGAAGGGCGACGTGGTGACGCTCATCGGCGAACGGGAAGCAGTTGAACGGAGCGTGGCGCTGTTAGAGTAGTACAGGTATTTTCGATTTGATTGACGGTAGGCACCCTTTACTCCGGGTATTGCGCCGCATAACAAAGGACGAATCGGTCGCCAAAATAGATGAGGAAATCATGTTCCAAGCTCACAATCGCGGCCGATTCAGCATCGTATCCGACCCGCACGCGGCCACAGGAGGCGCGTGAAATGTCCGTCGAGGACAACGAGACATCGGACGATGCACCATCGTCGGACAGTCAGTGTGAAATGCTGTTCTGTGATAACGGCTGGGTGGAGTTACGGAACCCCGACGATTCGGACACCCAATGGTTGATGGCAAATACGAGCATGGAAGTTCGTCAGTAAGCCACCGGTACCGCGGTGTGCCACTGGAAGTGAGAACACAAGAACAGTTCAGAAAGGAAGGAATGGTCGTTTTTCTCTCGCAGAATATTAGATTGATTCGGACACAGTTTTTCAAAACCCGACTCCCGAACGGCCGTTCCGAGTGAATCCGGGGATTCGGGACCTATTCGCGCCAATGCGGGGTCAAAACGTGGCATTCCAAGATTTTCCCCCTGAGCCGCAACTGTAGAAAACCTCGCTCGCGTACTAGCCAGCATGACCGTCGCAGGGAACCTGACTGACGCCGCCACGTTCTTCGGACAGATGATGTGGAAGACGTGGTGGGCGCTCGTCCTCGGGTTTACGATTTCGGGAGCAGTGCAGGCGTTCGTGAGCGAGGAGCGAATGACGAACTTGCTCGGTGGACGCGGGTTGCGCGAAGTCGCCATCGGGAGTTTGTTCGGCCTGATTTCGTCCAGTTGCTCGTTCGGTGCCGTCGCAACGACGAAATCCTTGTTCAAGAAAGGCGCGTCGCCGGAAGCCTCGTTCGCCGGATTCCAGTTCGCCAGCACGAACCTCGTCATTGAAATCGGGCTGGTGATGTGGATTCTACTCGGTTGGCAGTTCGTGGCTGCCGACGTGTTCGGTGGAATTCTGATGATCCTGTTGCTCGCCGCGATTACGAAGTACGTCGTTCCAGACTCGTGGTTCGACGCCGCCCGCGACCACGTTCGGTCGGACGAAGAGGAGAGTGGCACCGTCCGCGACCCCGTCTGCGGGATGGAAGTGGACCCGAACGACGACAGCACGCTCAGCGTCGAAACAGATGGAGGGACGGCGTACTTCTGTTCGCACTCCTGCAAGGAGACGTTCGTCAATCAGCAGGAGGACGCGACGTGGACGGACAAACTGTTCACCGTCTCGGGGTGGAAAAACGCCTTCCGGAATGCGATGGGCGAGTGGCAGATGCTGTGGGACGACCTGATAATCGGATTCATCGTCGCTTCGCTCCTCGCGGCGTTCGTCCCGAAATCGTGGTGGGCACAACTGTTCACACTGGTTCCAAAAGGAACTGTCGGCTGGGTCGTCCTCGGGTCGGCCATCGGCGTCTTCGTCGGCATCATCACGTTCGTCTGTTCGGTGGCAAACGTCCCGTTCGCGCTCGTGTTGTGGAACGCCGGCATTCCGTTCGGTGGCGTCATGTCGTTCATCTATGCCGACCTCATCGTCCCGAACATCGTGGACATGTACCGGAAATACTACGGCAAGCGGTTGGCGGCGATGCTGTTCGTCTCCATCTTCGCCGTGGCGACGGTCGCCGGTATCGTCACCCACTACGTGTGGCTCGCTGGAGGACTCATTCCGAAACACAACGCGACGGGTGGGTCGATGCCTCACACCTACACGACGGTGCTCGACGTGATTTTCACCGTCATCTTCGCGGCGCAGGTGTACGTCACCTACTTCGAGTCAAGTGGGGAAGAGGAAGGGGAAATGGCCGCCCACGGGGATTAGTGGAATTCGGAAATGTCCGTGAATAGGGGCAGTTCGTCGGTCTCAGTCCGCTGGCTCGGATATCACGTTCGCAGCACGGGTAAGCATCCCGTTGGCGGATGAATACGTGAACCACGTGGTAAGACCGATGCCGGCGACGACGTTCGAAATCGTCACCGCCCAAAACGGGCCGAGTGCGCCGTAGCTCAGCACGAACGCCATAATCGCGGCAACCGGGACGCGGACGGCCCAGTACTGAAGCAAAACCGCGTACATGGTGACATCCGTCCGCCCTGCCCCATTGAAGCCAGCCGAAATCGTGCGAATCGCACCGATTCCCCAGTAGCCGTACGCGAGAATCTGAAGATACGCGACCGAATACGTGAGCGTTTTCCCACTGATTCCGGGAACGAACAGGCGAGCGAGTGTGGCGGGGAACAACCATTGAACGACGCCGAGTGCTCCGAGACCGATGGTTCCGACACCGACAGGCTAGCCACGTCGCCGTCGTCGCACGGTCAGGACGTTCTGCGCCGAGGTTCTGTCCGACGAGTGTCGTCGCCGCTTGACCGAGACCGATAGCCGGAATGAACACGATGGTTGCGACACGAGCACCGACGGTGTAGGCCGTGAGTGCGGCAGCACTGCCAGTCATCGAGAGGATAACGACCATGAGTAGTCGTGCAGTTTGCCGTCCGACGTTTTGTCCAGCTTGTGGAACACCGACGCGAAGTAACTCCAGTATCTCGCTTTTCCGGAATTCGAACGCATCGCGTGTGAGCGAGAACCCCCCGCGTGAGGATACCGCGACGGAAAAGAGGATAACACCTGCGAGCGCCATGCCGATGAGTGTCGCGTATGCAGCGCCAGCGATACCGAGTTTGGGGAACGGTTTCCAACCGAAGATGAGAAACGGATCGAGAACCGCGTTCGTTCCGATTGCAACGAGATTCGCGAGAAACGGTGTGAACGAGTCCCCTGAACCGATAAACGCGGCTTCGAGAAGTTCGCCCGGCGTAGACACGACAAACGCAACCGCCATTAGGCTGAGATAGATGGCCCCAGAAGTGAGCGAGTGAATCGGGGATATTGAACAACTCGGTGATGTCAAGCGCATACCAGTTCAGCAGAAACGCGAGAAGCGCCATGAGGATGCCCGTAAAAACAATCGACTGGACGGTAATTCGGCGGGCACTCGCGTGGTCATCGGCACCGACACGCTGCGAGACGAGAATCTGGATGCCACCGAACGCAGCACCGAGGATTACCACGTAGAGTCCGATGAGCGGTTCAACGAGTCCGAGAGCGCCGACAGCCGTTGAATCGAACCGACCGAGCCAGAAGATGTCGATGATCTGTTGAGCGGACAGCGCAAGCTGTTGGGTAACGATGGGAATCGCGATGAACGCGAGGGACTTTTTCAGGGAACCGGCAGTTATTTGGCTCTCGGGGACATCGAACATCTATTACAGTACTAACATCCATTATCGCATATATTTTTATCGGATAGAATAGGAGATATCCAGAATAGTCCTTTAGCGGCAATTCAACAGTTGTCAGCAGAGAATTCACGTTTGAACGACCGGCCACGAGGACGGATTCGTGGCGGTTCATTCGACGCCAGTCATTCCTCGGAAACCGCATCTCCTGCCGCGTGTTTCGGCCGGTCGTACTCGCCGAGCGTCGGGTGTGTCTCACGCATCGACACGAGGACGACGACTCCCGAAACGAACATCGCGTATGCGGTCAGATAGAACGCGTCCTGGATGGAGAACACGTCGGCCGTGACCCCGATGACGACCGCTCCAACCCCGTAGCCAGCATCCCGCCACATCCGATACACGCCGAGTCCGGTCGCCCGCCACGACGGATGGGCGGCGTCGCCGACCACGGTAATGAGGTTGGGATACAGGAGTGCCATCCCGATGCCCGTCACGCCTGCCGTGATGAGCCACGACCGAAATCCGGAGACGTGGACGGTCGCCAACACGCCTGCACCGGCGACGAACATCCCGGCGATAACCGGTGGCCGACGCCCGATTTTATCGGCGAGTCGCCCGGTCCACAGTTGAAGAACTCCCCAGACGCCGCCGTAGACGCCGACGACGAGGCCGATTTGTGAGACACCGAGACCGGACGCGGAGAGATACAGTGGGAAGGCAATCCAGACGAGAACATCAACGAATTTCTCCACGCTACCGGCTTGGGCCGCCGCGAACAGCGTCTGATCGCCGTACGTTGCTCGTTTGACTACCTCGGAAAACGACAGCTCAGCGTCCGTCTCGTCCCCGCCGGACTCAGCCTGCGCGTACGGGAGCGTCTCTTCGACGAACAACATGGAGACGAGGCCGGCGAGAACGACGACACCGAGCAGGCCGTAGAACGGCGCCGGTCGAAGGCCGTATCGAGCGGCGATGAGACCAGAAACCCACGACCCAACCGCGACGCCGCCGTAACCGAATGCTTCGTCCAACCCCACCGCGAGACCGCGGGCGTCACTTCCCGCGAGGTCGATTTTGGCGTTGACGCTCATACTCCACGTGAGTCCCTGATTCACGCCCAGCAACACGTTCGCCCCGGTTATCCACCACCAGTTGGGCGCATAAATCAGGACGAACGGAATCGGCAACGCGACGAGCCATCCCGCGATGAGGATGCGACGGCGGCCGAACTCCTCGGCCCACTTCCCGCCGTAGAGGTTCAGGATGGCTTTGACGAAGCCGAAGCTGACGACGAACGATCCGATGACGAGGATCGATTCGACGCCGAGAACGTCACGGCCGAGGACCGGAACGACGGTTCGTTCCGACCCGATGGTAAGTCCGACGGCGAACACGACGAACAACTGGAGGGCGAACTGCCGCCAGTTGCGTCGAATACCTTGTGCGTAGTTCATTCGAGAGAAGTCAGAGTTCAGTTTCCGAAGGGAGAGTCGAGTTCAGTTCGACGCGCAGTTGTTGGGACCGAGTTCGAGCGTCTCGGCTTCCGCCGTAACCTCCTCTTTGCCCGTGTTCACTCGCTTGATTCGGTTGTAGTTCGCGGGGGTGTCCGGCAGGTCTTCGAGGACGGTCTCGACGAACGCCGATTTCGTCTCCATGCCGAACAGGCCGTTGTTCGCTTCGAGATGGTCGATGGTTGCGCGGAGCGGTCGCATCTCCTCGTCGCTGAAGTGCCCCGGAAGGACGACGGTGTCATCGGGGAAGTCGGCGAGTCGATCCAAACTGTCGAAGAGGAGTGTTGCCCCTTCGCGGGCAACGTCGCTACCGCCTTCGAGGTCAGGACGGCCGACGCTTCGAACGAACAGGGTGTCGCCGCTCAGGAGGGCGTCGCCGACGCGGAAGGAGAGACTGCCGTGGGTGTGGCCCGGCGTGAACAGGATTTCGACATCCCGCGCGCCGAGCGAAATCTCGTCGCCGTCCTCGACGGCGGTGTACCGGTCGAGTTCGCGGGCATCCTTCTCGTGAAGGTAGTACGGAACGTCTTCCGCAGTGGCGAGGGCACGTCCGCCGCTGATGTGGTCGGCGTGAGCATGTGTGTCGGCGACGGCAACGATATCGAGGTCGCGCGAGTCGGCGAGGTTCCGGTACATCTCGGTGTGCTGACCGGGGTCAACGACGAGCGCCTCACCACCGTCGGTGACGAGGTACGAGAGACAGCCAGTGCCGGGGCGGACGATTTGTGTGACGCCGTCCACGTCCGCTACGTCGTAGGCCTGATACACCGACGCCCAGCCACGCATCCCGCCCTGCATCGATTTAGCGTCGTAACCGTTGTTTCGGAGCACCTGCGCGGCCCGCTGTGAGATGACGCCAGCGACACAGACGGTTGCGATTTCCGCATCCTCGGGCACATCATCGAGCGACTGTTCGAGTCCGATGGTGTTCCCGCCCGAGAGTTGGTCGTAGACGGGAACGTTGTGACTCCCGTCGATGTTCCACTCCTCGTAGTCGTCCTCGTTTCGGATGTCGAGGACGTACAGGTCCTCATCGTCGTCTCGAAGCCGTGCCGCGACTTCCGTCGGGCCGATGTCGGTATTGCTCGACATACACAATACTATGAAAGACAGTATTGATAAGCCTGTGGATTTCCGTGTTCGTTGCCCACTTCGACAATACGAGGATGCGAGAACGCGAGAATGATGGAGTTTCAGCGATTCTCTTCGGAGGTCGAGCCGACGAGTTCGCGAATCTTTCGCCCGATTCGTTTGCCGAACCAAGCGTACTTCTCGACTGGAGACGTGGTACAACTCGGCCCATCATCGATTGTACACGTGTCGGTGGAATCAATTCGTTTTGTCATGGTTCAGTTACTCGGTTTTTCGGCGTCTTTCATCGATCGAGACGGACCGACGGTGCCGACGAACGCAACAGTAGTTGATACGTTCTACAGCCACTTGTATTGTTCCACTCCCACAATATGGAGAGTCCGAAACCTCAACTACTAACATCCCCGACGCCGTAGACGAAGTCGATGACGTACTACGAAAAGCGACAGGTGGATGGAGAGTTCGACGAAGTCATCGAGCGAACGACCGACGCGCTGGCAGACGAAGGCTTCGGCGTACTCTCGGATATCGACGTGAGCGAAGCGTTTGCGAAAAAGCTCGACATCGAGGACTATCCCAACTACCGGATTCTCGGGGCGTGCAACCCGCCGCTGGCGAAGCAGGGTCTCGACGCCGAATCGGACCTCGGCACCCTGCTCCCCTGCAACGTCGTCGTCTACGAAACCGACGAGGGCGTCGTGGTCAGCATGGTGGACCCGAAAACCATGCTCTCTGTCGTGGACAATCCCGAACTGGACAGCATCGCTGACGACGTGAAACAACGCTTCGGGCGCGTGTTGGCGTCACTTTCGGCCGAGTGAGATTTTAAAACAGTCCATCCCTGCGAGCAGAGACGACCCACATCAGATTGCCGTATTTCTCGATTCGAATGATGGCGATATCTCCGTCCCGAGATGAGTACGGACGAACCGAGAACTGAACCGGGTCGTCGTTCCCGCATTTCGCGCGGATGGTGTACTCCCCGTGAGTGGAGAGCATCCCCTTGTACGTTTTCTCGTCGTTCGGTTCCACCGAAACCGTCGCCTTTGCGTTCTCGTTCAGCGTGAACGCCCCTTGGGGAGCGAACAACCGGAGAGCAGTCCGACCACACCCGTCGCGGCGGCGGCCATCATCGAACGACGTGAATAGCTCCGTATAGGAACCTGAAAAATTTCGGATAACATCGCAAAATATTCCGTTACGGTGGGACGTGAATCGGTCAGTTTTCGAGCGACCCGACAAAATCCGTCGCAAAACCCTCCACGTCGGTCCAGTCCGTGTACTCGTAATCCTGCTCGGTGTCGCTGTCGCCGCTCGTACGCTTTGCGACCTGTTTCATCACGAACTGCTTGAGCGTCCCGTACTGACTGTATCTGAGTGCGCCGGGAACGACGGCGGTTTCGTCCGGATACCATCCCGTTTCCGCGAGGAACTCCGCGACGTACTCGCGGGCCTTGTCCCGTGCCTCGTCGGTGTCTTCGGCCGCGGTCAGGCTTACGGAGTAAAACGCGGACGGCAGCCGATTCAGCTCGTCCAACTGCTTTTTCACGTAGCGTGTGACGTACGGCTGGTGTTTTGCCATGTGAACGGACGCACCGACGATGACCGCATCGTAATCGGTCAACTGGAGCGTTTCAGGTCGATACAGGATGTGCGCGACGGTCGGGTCGTGGCCCGCCTCTTCGAGCACATCGGCGATTCGCTCCGCGACTATCCCAGTCTGTCCTTCGGACGAACCGTACAACACGAGCACGCGTGCCATCAGCAACCGCCCCCGTTCGTCGCTTTCAAAAATCTCATTCCCATTCCCTCATTCCATCACGTTCCCCGCCGCCGTAAACCGTGTGGCCGGACGGCAGGATGGTCGGGGTTCACCGATAGCCCAATGCCTTCAGCCTGTCCGTGATTTCCTCGGGCGGGGCGTCGTCTGGGTCCTCGTCGTCGCTTCGATTCGTGTCGTCTGCACTCTCTTCCATCGCCGCGATTCGTTCCTCAACGGCTTCGTGAAGACCGTCGGGGACCTCGATAGTTTCGTCGCCCGAAAGCAGGTCGTTCGACTCCTCGGGGTCGTCGATTCGGTCGTACAGTTCTTGCTCTGCGGATTCAGTGTGGTAGATGTACGTCCACTCGCGGGTTCTTGCGCTGACGAGGAGTTCGCCGTCGTTCAATCGGCGTGGAATCGGTTGATACGTGACGTTCGGCCCGCGAACCGCGACGGACGTGACCGGCGTGGAATCCGAATTTCCGTCCAACAGGCTCTTGCCGTCGAAATCGTGTTCGACGCCCATCGCGTCGCAGATGGTCGGCGGAATCGAATCGAGACCGACGGCCCGCTCGACGGTTCCGGCGTCACCGTCAGGATGCGAGAGTATGAGGGGGACATGTACCAGTTCCTCGTACAGTTTCGGGTAGTGAGCGAGGTGGCCGTGTTCCATGAATTCCTCGCCGTGGTCCCCCGCGAAGAGGAGACAAGCGTCGTCCCGCAGTCCCCGCTTCGAGAGCGCCGAAAGGACGCGTCCGACGCTCCCATCGACTTGCCGAATCGCGGCGCGATAGAGCGATTGGAGGTTGTCGAGCGTCTCGCCGCCGACTTCCCGGCCGAGTCCCGCCTGGGCGTGTGCCTTGAGCATCTTCAGCGACCCCACGTTGGCCCCGGTTTCGTCACGGACGAACTTCGGTGCGGGGACGTACGGCGTATGAACGTCCATGTAATGCACCCAGAGGAAAAACGGCGGTTCCGCGGTTTCGATGAAGTCGATGGCGTAGCGCTCTACGTCCTGCATTCGAGAGACGTTCCGTGCGCCGCCGTCGCCGCCGAGCAGCCGCCGGAACGGCGATGCTGCAACTTGGAGCCACGCCTGAACCGTCGGATGGGCGGTGAGATATTTGCTGTAAAACGAATCCGTCGTGCCCGAGGTGAACGTCTCGAACGCCTCGAATCCGCGGTCGTAGCCCCAGTGGTCGGTTAGAAATCCGTTCGCGCCGTTGAACCCCGCCGTCGGGATTCCGGAGTCCAGGAGCGTTTCAGCCAGCGTCGGTCGTTCGGGAAGGCCGATATCTCCGGAATCGGAGAAAACGTGACCACCGCCGATAATCGATGGGAACGAAAACGGCGTCCAGTTGCCGTGTGCGAAGGCGTTTGTGAATGTGGTTCCCCGCCGTTCGAGGTCGGTTATCTCGCCGTTCTCCGGCAGGGCGTCCGCTCGGAGGGAATCGACGGTGAACAGGACGGTGATGGGAATGTCGTTCGTGTTCATTCTGTCGAGATGAGTGATGGTTCGGTAATCGAGAATTCGTCAGAGCCATCAAATAGTTTGCGAGAGTGTGACTCGATTGCCGCTATACCACACAGTAGAGATAGTGAGACGGCCGACATCGTACGACTCGGAGGAGGGGCAGTTCGGGTTTCGAATGCTACTCGACGGGTTCGAGTTCCGCGCTGAAGTGGCGCAGTTCCTCCATCGGCGGCTCCCAAACGATTTCCAAGCCGGAGAGTTCGTCGCGGCGTTGCGCGACCGATTCGAAGGTCTCCGCGATGTGCTCCAGATGCTCGCGGAAGTAGGTCCGACGGGGTAGACAGAGCCGAACCAACTGCGGACGGTCCTCGCCGGGGAACGCGAACTCGCCGAGTTCGACGGCACGGATGCCACCTTCGCGGTACAGTTCGCCGACGAGAACCTGACCGGGGAACCCCTCACGGGGGATGTTCGGCAGGAATTCCTCGGCATCCACGTACACCGCGTGACCGCCAGTCGGGGTGTAAATCGGAACGCCCGCATCGAGGAGCAGGTCGCCGAGTTCGGCAACCTGTTCGACCCGCGATTCGATGTAGGGTTGCGTGACGGCTTCCCGAAGACCGACCGCCATGGCCTCCAAGTCCCGGCCAGCAAGCCCACCGTAAGTCGTGAACCCCTCGTAAAGGATACCGCGCTGTTTTGCGTGCTCGAACAGTTCGTCGTCGCGCACGCCGACGAACCCGCCGATGTTGGCGAGCGCGTCCTTCTTGCCGCTCATGACGATGGCGTCCGCGTACGAGAGTTCCTCGCGGGCGATGTCGGCCACTTCCTCGCCCTCGAATTCGGCTTCGCGCTGCTGGACGAAGTACGCGTTCTCCGCGAACCGACAGGCGTCGATGACCAGCAGGGCATCGATTTCGTCGGCCACCTCGCGCGCCTCGCGGATGTTTTCGACGCTCACGGGTTGGCCCGCCATCGAGTTGTTCGTGATGGTGACGAGGACCGCCGGGATGTTGTCTTTTCCAACTTCGTCGGCCAGCTCGCGGACTTTGTCGGGGTCAAGGTTGCCCTGGAACGGGTCGTCCGGTGCGACATCCATCGGGCAATCGACGGGTTTCCCGCCGTTGTTGACGATGTGTGCTCGCGTCGTGTCGAAGTGGGTGTTGTTCGGGACGTAATCTCCCTCGGAGACGGTGACGCCGTAGAGGACGTTTTCCGCGCCCCGGCCCTGGTGGGCCGGGACGATTTTGTCGAAGCCCATGACGTCCGAAACGCTCTCCTGTAGGCGTTTGAAACTGTCACTGCCCGCATACGCTTCGTCGCCGCGCATCATGGCGGCCCACTGTTCGTCGCTCATCGTTCCGGTTCCGCTGTCCGTCAGCAGGTCGATGAACACGTCCTCGGAATCCAGATTGAAAACGTTGTAACCGGCTTCTTCGATATTGGCAACGCGCTCATCGCGGTCGGGAAGGTGAATCGGTTCGACGACTTTGGCCCGGTAGGCTCGCATAGCTGGAATAGAGATGTCCGCATTCTTAACCCTGCTGAGAAATCATCGGTGGAAAACGAGCGTTTCCGGGCGTCAATCACCGAATCTGCACATCGATACTACCGATAGTCCATCTGTGTTTTGATGGCATCCCGTGTGTCGTCGTCCGCCAGTTCCGCGACCAGCGATAGGCCCAGGTCAAGACCCGAAGTGACCCCGCCTGCCGTCACGACATCCCCGTCCCGAACCACTCGTTCCTCCACGACTTCGCCGCAGTAGTCGGAAAGAAGGTTGTAGGCGTCCGGGTGTGTCGTCGCGCGCGTTCCCGAGAGAAATCCCGCCGCACCGAGCAGCAGCGACCCGGTGCAGACCGACGTGATTCGGTCGGCGTCCGCCGTCTGGAGCCACGAGATGAATTCCTCGTCGTCCACCAACTCGCGAGCCACGAACCCACCGGGCACGACGAGCATATCGTATCCCCAGAGCGGTTCGTCCACCGCGTCCGGGACGATTTCGAGTCCCGCATTCGCCGTGACCGACGCCGTTCGGGCACAGACTTCCCACGACACGTCGTCGCGGAAGCGCATCGTTTTCAAGCGGGTGAGCGGGTCGTAGACGCCCACGAAATCCAGCGCGGTCATGCCGTCGTACGCGACGAACGCTATGTGCATGCCGGTCGTTTCGGCGGCCAACCGCTTGGCCGTTGTCGTGAAGATACGCCGCAAAAAGGTCAGACACAAAATAGTTACCGAGCGACTGGTCGGTTCTGTACGCACTCGCGGTTCATTCGTAGCGAAATCGACCGGATTCATTCGTACCGGAGCGCGTCGATTGGGTCCACCCGTGCGGCGTTCCACGCCGGGTAGAGACCCGTGACCATGCCGACGAGGAGACCAACGCCGATGGCGAGGGGCACCACCTCAAAGGCGAAGACGAGCGGCAGACCGACGTACTGCGTGGCGACGTACCCCCCGAGGGCACCGAGTACGACGCCGAAGATGGAACCGACGACGCCGAGCAGGACGGCCTGCATCAGGAATAGTTGGAGCACGTCGCGATTCTGCGCACCGACGGCTTTCATGATGCCGATTTCGCGGGTGCGCTCGGTGACGCTCACCAGCATGATGTTGGCGATGCCGATGGCCGCGACAACCAGCGAGATGACCGCGATGCTCGTGATGAACGTCGTCAGCGTCGTGAGCACCTCCTCCAGTCGATTTACGAGGTCCTGGTCGGTTCGCACCCGGATGGCGTACTTGTCCGGCGTGAGTTGCACCGCGTCCGAACGGGAGTGAAGGTAGGATTTTACCGCGTGCTTGCTCTTGGGAATCGTCGCGTGGTTCTCTGCGACGACAGTCAGGAGCGGATAGACGCGCTCGTCGGTGCCCAGCGTCGGACTTTCGACCGTCGAATCGTAGAACGGTCGCGTCGGGACGTACACCTGCGGGAGCGACCCGCCGCTGTCGAACTGGCCGTTCCCATTCGAATGGCGCAAAACGCCGACGATGCGGGCGCCGACCGTACTTCCGTCACTCGTCCTGATTTTTATTCGGTCGCCGACGCGGAGGGTGTCGTCGAACATCGTGGCGGCGGCGGGGTTCACCACGACTTCGCGCGTTCCCTGCTGAAACGACTCGCCATGAGCGAACGTTCGGGTTCGAAACTGGGCCGGCGTCGTCGCCACGATTTCGTTCTGGCTCACCGTCTGGCCGGCGTGCGAGAGCGCGATGACGGGGAGAACGCCTCTCGGAACGACGGTTGCTACGCCGTCGATGTGGCGGAGGCGGGAGACATCATGGGCGGTGAAGACGGGTTGTGCACCGAATCCAGCCCGGCCACCGGGCGGGCCAGCCCAGACGTAGATGTTCGGGGCGTGGCCGCCGGTGAACTCGTGGAGAATATCGACGCGAAGACTGGTTCCGAGGGTAACGAGCGTGATGACGGCGGCGATGCCGATGACGACGCCGAATGCGGAAAGCGAGGACCGAACTCGATGGCTTCGAATCGCCCGAAGGCTCATTCGAAGCGTTTCACGGAACTCCATCTCCTTCGCTACCGCGTCCCTTCGACCCGTCGCTGGGAGTCGATTTCCTCCACCCGTTCGACGGTGCCGTCGAGGATGTGAACCACCCGCTCGGCGTGTTCCGCGATGTGGCGCTCGTGTGTCACCATCAGCACGGTGTTGCCCTCGTCATTGAGTTCCTCGAACAGTGCCATTATCTGCTGGCCCGTCTCGCTATCGAGGTTCCCCGTCGGTTCGTCGGCGAGAATGATAGCCGGGTCGTTCGCCAGCGCGCGGGCGATAGCCACGCGCTGGCGCTGGCCGCCCGACAGTTCGTTCGGCCGGTGCTCTTCCCGACCACGGAGACCGACGCGATACAGCAGGTCGTCGGCGCGCTCCCGTCGGTCAGTTCGTGAGACGCCGCGAAACACGAGCGGAAGCGCGACGTTCTCGCGGGCAGTGAGTCGCGGCATCAGGTTGAACGTCTGGAAGACGAAACCTATCTCTTCGCCGCGGACCTTCGTCCGCTCCTTGTCCGAGAGGTCGGTGACATCGCGTCCGTTGATTGAAATCCGTCCCTCGGTTGGCGTGTCGAGACAGCCGATGAGGTTGAGGAGGGTGCTCTTTCCGGACCCACTCGGACCCATCACGCCCGTGTACGAACCCCGTGAAATCGACAGGTCGATTCCGTCGAGTGCGTGCACCGGCTCTCCAAGAAAGTACGTTTTTCGAACGTCAGTCAGTGTCACCGCATCTCTCGACCCCTCGTCGGAACTCGCCGAGTGGCTGGCTGCCATAGTACGCGTTAGCATCCCGACAGTCTAAACCCTACTCCATAGCACGATACTGGGGTCGGGAAAAATAACGACGGAGCGGGATTGGTCTCATCGCCGCCAGTTCCGAACGTGGTCAGCCTCCCGAACATGACTGTCAGTCTTCGATGGTTGGCACAACTCGACCGTGTCGCGTTCCCTTCGATTCTTCGACGTGCGGTGGTGTTTCGTCGTCTCGATGGTTCTTCCAGAGTTCGCACTGATTCCCGGTCATCGGAGGTGTGATGCGTCCGAGGAGCCTCCACGTTTCGTCCGCCGGGAGCCAGCGTATTGAACGGCGTTCGACGCGAGAGTATTCGGTCATCGGGAACGTATTCGGTTGCGATTCCGATGACCGAACTATCCGGCGTATGGTCGAAAGACGAACTGTCCGACTACTTCGAACGAACGACCGTGCCAGTTCGATTGGCCTGTAACACGACGTCAGGCACTCTGTGGATGGTATCGCTGTGGTACGTATACGAGGAAGATACCATCTGCTGTGCGACCGCCGCGAGTGCGGATATCGTTGGCCTGCTTCGGAACGACCCATCCGTTGCGTTCGAAGTGTCCACGAACGACCCGCCGTACAGCGGCGTGCGCGGGAATGGTACCGCGAGCATAGAACCCGACCCGGAGAAAGAACTCTTGTGGAAGCTGGTGAATCGATATCTCGGCGATACGGATTCGAAACTCGCTCAGAACCTACTGTCTGATGACAGAGAAGAGGTGACCGTTCGTATCGAGCCGAATCGACTGTTCAGTTGGGATTTCACGGCGCAAATGGCGGATTCGTCGTAACCCGGGTCCGAGACAGTTCGGAATAGTTCCGGCAGTCCACGCCGCCCACCCCGACCTACTTGCCGCCAGACCCCGAGACGCGAACCATGAAAATCGACGGGGAACGACTGCGGGAAGACATCGAGGCAACTGCGGAGTTCGGCGCGCTGGAGGACGCCGACCACGGCCGAACCGTCCTCGCGGGAACGGAAGCAAACCGGCGGGCGCGCGAGTATTTCGTGAAACGACTGGAAGACGCCGGGTTGGCTGTCCGTGTGGACGCAGTCGGGAACATCGCGGGGCGGTGGACGCCCGAGAGCGCCGACCCAGACGCGGCGGCGGTCGCGGCAGGAAGCCACCTCGATTCGGTACCGGAAGGTGGAATTTTTGATGGTCCACTCGGCGTGTATTCGGCAGTAGAGGCAGTTCGAGCGATGCAGGATTCGGGAATCGAGCCGAGCCGACCGATTGACGTCGTCTCGTTCACCGAAGAGGAAGGCCAGCGGTTCGCGAGCGGCCTCCTCGGGTCGTCGGTTGCCGTCGGCGAGCGGTCGGTCGAGGAGGCCCTGGCACTGACCGATGGTCGGACGACGCTCGCCGACGCACTCGATTCGATGGAATTCCGGGGAGAAGGCCTTCTCGATGCGAGCGAGTGGGATGCGTGGCTGGAACTCCACGTCGAACAGAGCCGACGCCTCGAACGGGCCGACGTTCCGGTTGGTATCGTCACGACGATTACGGGAATCACACACTGTGACGTGGAAATTCAGGGAGAGGCAAACCACGCAGGGGCAACCCCCATGTCGGAGCGGACGGACGCACTCGTCGCGGCGGGCGAGTTCGTTCAGGACGTTGAGCGTGCGGCAAACGGCGTGAGCGAGACGGCCGTCGGAACCGTCGGTAAACTCGACGTGCAACCGAACGCGACGAACGTCGTCCCCGGAACAGTCACGATGGGCGTCGATATCCGGGACGTCGAGTACGACGCGATGAACGAACTCGTCTCGCGGGCCGAGGAGTCGCTGTGTATCCTCGAATCGGAACGCGGCGTCGAGACGAGTCTCGCTCGTGGGTTCGATCTCGAACCGACCGAGATGGGAACTCGCCCCCAGCAAGCGCTTCACGAGGCAGGTGAAAGTGCGGGTATCGAGACACTTGACCTCCACTCGGGGGCGGCCCACGATACGATGCACGTCGCGAACGTGACGGACGCTGCAATGTTGTTTGCACCTTCGCGCAACGGAATTTCGCACAATCCCGCCGAATGGACCGGTTGGGAGGACTGTGCGACGGCGACACGTGTGCTCGCTGGCGGGCTTGCCTCGTTGGCAGGGACTCAGGGCACCTAGTCAGTCCTGATACCGGACCACGTCTTGACCGGTCAGCCTGCGGAGTTGGTCCTCGCTGAGCCCGTCCGCCTGACCGTTCATCTCGTCCAGTCCGACGCCGCTGGTAACGATGGCGCGGAACGCGACTTCGAGCGGAATATCGACATCCACGAGGTCGTCTTTGGGAACGTTGACGACGAACCCACCCATCACCGGGTTGGGAGCCATCGGCAGGAATACGGTGGTCATCTCCGACTCACCGACCGCATCCGTGACCTCCTTGGGCGTCTCCGCCGTTACGAACGCGAACGTGTAGGTGTCGTCAGTTGGAAATTCGAGCAGTTTTACGTCCCGAAAGTGGTCCTCGTCGCTCGCGATCATCGCGTCCCCCATCCGTCGAAAACTCCGGTAGACGGTTCCGAGACCGGGAATTTGGCTGATAGCGTAATCGAAGTTGTCGATAGCACGCTCGCCGAACGGCGAATGGGCGATAAATCCGACGAGGAGAACCAACAGGACAATTGCCGCAATGGCGATTCCCCCGAGGACGACGATTGAGCTGACAGGAACGAACCCCAAAAGCGGAGCCAGAATGTTCCTGACGAACTTGAGCAAAACAACGACGACGTACAACGTTATGAGAAGGGGAACGACGACGGTAACACCCGTGAGCGCCGTTTCCCGTAGTTTATCGAATAGAGACAAGTCGTCCGAAGTAACCATCGTACAGCACACTTGAGCGGGAGATAAAGAGCGTACTGGTTGATTATTCCAGCACGGAAAATTCCGTACCCGCCAGCAGAGTAATCCGTTGGAAGCGTCTAGCTCTATGTCCATGAGTACAATCGCCATCGTGCGACTTCCGGCATCGGGATTCGCACTCGAGGCGACACTCGAACGGGTTCCGGGCGTTACGTTCGAGGTCGAACGAGTCGTCGCGCCGGAAGCCAAACGAGTGATGCCCTACGTCTGGGCGGCAGCAGACCCGGACCAGTTCGAAGCCCTCCAATCCGCACTCGAAGACGACCCGACCACCGACGATATACAACTCCTCGCCGATTTGGACGAGGAGTGGCTGTTCCGAATGACGTGGGTCGGGAAAACGAGGTTCGTCATCCACGTTCTCGTCGAGGAGAACGGAACGATAATCGACGCGAGCGGGTCAGGTGACAAGTGGAAACTACGAATCTTGTTTCCCTCCCGGGACGCGCTCGGCACGACGTACGAATACTGCGAGGAACACGATATTCCGCTCGAAGTCGAACAGATTTACCAACTCGACGAATCCCCGCGGCGAGGGCAGTACGGACTCACGAAAGAACAGTACAACACCCTCGTCGCCGCGTTGGAGCACGGCTACTACGACATCCCACGAACGACCTCGGGCGAGGAGCTCGCCGCCGACCTCGGAATCTCACATCAGGCTCTCTCCGAACGACTCCGCCGTGCGTACACGAACCTGATTTCGAACGCGCTCGTGATTGGAGAAGGCGAACTCGGATAGCCACTTTTGCCACCGGAACTGTTTCGGTTGGAAACATCCCATTTCATCATTAAATATAACGAATATCCAAATATATGCGGAATTGGCCGCGGAACGTGTCTTTAATGTAGTCGTTGGGGAATGTTTGTTCGATGGATTGCGAGAAAGTCACCGACATGACCGTCACGAGGGACCGTCAATGAGTGCGATATCCGCGTTCACCTCCGCAATCCTCCCCATCATCGCCATCGCAGGCGTCGGATACGTCATCGGGTGGCGAACCGAGGTGTCCGTCGGGGCACTCAACACGGTCGCGCTGAACTTCTTCCTCCCGGCGCTCGTCTTCCACGGAATTCTCACGACCGATTTGAGCGGGAAGACGGTGCTCAACCTTGGCATTGCTGTGTTCGCGTACACGCTCGTCATGATGGGTGTTGCGTATCTCAGCGGGCGCACGCTGGACCTGCCGAACGCCGCCCTCCCCGGCGTCGTGTTGGCGAGCGCGTTTCCGAACTCCGGGTTCGTCGGTATCCCGCTCACGGAGTTCGTCTTCGGTGACATCGGCCGAACCACGGCGACGCTCTTTCTCACGATGCAGAGCATCATCCTCTACACGCTCGGCGTCTACGTCGTCTCCGCGAGCAGCGACGACACCGCTGGCGTGCGAAGCGCGATTCGAGAGGTGTTCCGATTGCCGCTCGTCTACGCCGTCGTCCTCGCGGCGCTCGTCCGTCTGCTGGGTCTCGTTCCCCCCGTCGACGGAACGTTCATGACGACCCTCGACAGCGTCGGGTCGGCGTCCGTCCCGTTGATGCTCACGGTCGTCGGCATTCAACTGGCCGAAGTGGACCTCGGAGGACTGCACCGGATTGCACTTCCGACGGCACTCAAACTCGTGGTCGCGCCGATTTGTGGCGCTGGAATCGCGCTCGTCGTCGGCTTTACCCAACCGCACATGGGCAACATCTTCGTCCTCGAATGTGCGACGCCCGCCGCCGTCACCCCGCTCGCGCTCACTATCGCCTACGGAGACCCCGACGAGAACTCGCTCTCGACCGCCGAGTACATGAGCACCGTCATCTTCGTCACGACGGTCCTCAGCGTCGTCGTACTGACCGCGCTCGTCGTCGCCATTCAGAGCGGCTATCTGTTCTGAATCAACTTTCCTCGTGTTCAGTCGAACCGGGTAACGAGAGCGTCGGGAACACGACCCAGAGGAACTGCACAACGACGACCATGATGAACGGCCCGAGGAAGATGCCGTACCAGCCAAAAACCGTCGGGCCGAGGAGGTAGGCGAACACGATGAGGCTCGTCGGAAACAGCCGTCCCGAGAGAACTGGACGGATGTAGGTCCGGACGACGTTGTCGAACGCGATTCCCATGACGACGTAGAACAGCGCCGGGAACCAGAGCCGAACGGGGTCGGTTTCGAGTGCGACGACGGCGAGGTACGCCACGACGAACAGGTAGACGATGGTGCGCCCGACGAGCGGGATGATGGTGGCGAGTCCCGTCGCAATCGCCACGAGCATCGTCTGGGGAATCGCCATGTGCGGCGGCGCGATGAAGTTGAGCAGATTGTAGATGACGGCGGAAAGGATGATGATGACGAAGATGGTCAGCGTGTAGCCGAAGTAGACGGAGTTCAGCCCCCGGTCCACCTCCTTCAAGTATCGATACGTGCTCGTCCCCTCGTCCGCGACCGTCCGCCGGAACCACCCCGTAATCGTCGCCTCGTCGCGCACGAGGAAGAAGACGAAGATGAGCGTGACGAACAGGTTGTACGATTGGGCTGCAAACGTCCCCACGACCCCGCGAATCCGGAAGAGAAACGAGCGAATCGAGGGCTTTTCGAGCAGTCCTGCGGCCGAGTCGTAGAACCCCTCGGGCGTCGTCGGAATCGTCCCGAAGTCGAAACCCGGAAACAGGGTTCGGACGAGACGTTCGACATCGGCGGCGCGAACGGCCGAAAGCTGTCCGAACGCGATGACGGCAATCACCACAAGAAGGGCGATGAACGGCAAAATGATGACCGCCAGCGTGAGGAGCGTGGCGATTCCGGACGGCACTCCCCGCTCCTGAAGCCATCTGGAAATCGGCCGGGCGACGTAGTAGAGAAAGAGGCCGAAGACGAACCAGCCCAGATACGAATCGAGCGATGTGACGAGTACGACCGCCAGCGCGGCGGCGAACACCCACCAACCGAGTTCGGTCGAACTCGGACCGTCGTCGCTCCCGATTTGCATGAAATCCCCCCGGATGGGGATAGGATACGTCAAGAAGCGTGATAGTTCCGTGGGGTTACCCCGACTGGTCGTCGGTGGGAATTGCGGACAAGACGCTAGCGACGAAGGCGATTAGCCCGATGAGAAGGCCGCCAAGTGCAACCAGTCCCGAACTATGCAGGGGAAGACGCTGAAAAATAGCGAACAGCATGAGCAGAATGGCAAACAGGAGGGTATCGGTCGTGCGACTCATACGAATTTGTTCCGTCAATTTCTGATATTCCTTTCGGATTTTGAGACACTAAACCGATAATCACCGTTCCCGTTGCCACTCCTCGATGACCGTCACGACCCGCTCGTTGACCGGCATGTCGCCGAACGATTGTTTCGAATCGGTGTCGGCGAGTACATCCCGGACTGCACCGTCGGCCTCAGCCAATCGAAAGTCTATATCGCGTTTATCGAGGTCGTCGACCAGCGACACGAGCATGTCGGCAGCCGTGAGGTCGATGGTTGGCGACGAGCGCATGTCGAAGACGACGAGCGAGACGGGCGATTTTCGATTATCCACTTCATCGACGACTTGCGCCCGAATCGTCGGTGCGTTGGCGAAGAACAACTCGGCGTCCACGCGGTAGACAAGCACGCCGGGAATGCGCTCGTTTTGGGGGTGGCGCGAGAGGTCGCTGAACTCGTCCGAGTTTGGAACTCTGCCGTAGCGTGGCCGTATTCGGGTACGTCGCTCGACCGACGACCACGAGGAGCGAGACGAGCACGCCGACGAACACGCCGTCCAACATGCCGAAGACGAGGACGCCGAGGAACGCGGAGGCGGCCGTGGCGAACTCCAGTTTGTCGATGCGGTAGACGCGGCGGAGTTCCGGCACGTCGATGAGTCCCGAGACGGCGACGATGACGACGGCAGCGAGTGCCGTTTCGGGGAGCGTCGTGAATAGGTCGGTGAAAAAGAGGAGGACGAGCGCGAGCACGACCACCGAAACACCGCTTGTGAGTTGTGTTTTCCCGCCGATTTCGTCGTTCAAGGCGCTGCGTGACATGCTCCCGCCGACGACGAAGCCGTGGCCAAGACCTGCAAAAAGGTTCGAGAGGCCGTCCGCGAGGAGTTCCTGATTCGCGTCCGCCGAATCGTCGTGTCGCCGCGCGAACGTCTCGACGGCGCTCATCCCCTCGACGTAGGAGAGGAGGAAGAGCGCGAGCGCGACGGGGAGGAGGTCGGGGAGCATTCCGGCGGAGACGGTCGGAATCGAGAGCGGCGGCAACCCGTTCGGGATGTTCCCGACGATTGCGACGCCTTGGCCCTGAAGGTCAGTTACCGCGACCAATCCAGTCGCGAGGAGCACCACGATGAGCGCGGTCGGGAACCGCCTCGCGTAGCGCTCGCCGAGGACGAGCAAGACGATGGCGGAAATGCCAACCGCGAGCGTCGGCAGGTTCGTCGCACCGAGATGGGAAAGGACGAACCCGAGGCGGGCAAAAAAGGTGCCACTCGCCCGTGGCATACCGAACAGTTTGTCGAGTTGCGTGGCCGTGATGTACAGCGCCGCCCCGGCTGAGAAACCGGTCAGGACGGATTCGGAGATGAAGTTCACGACGAATCCGAGGCGGAGAAGCCACGCGACGATGGAGACGAAACCGACGAGGACGGTCGTCAGCGCGACGAGCGAGGCGTATTCAGCAGGGGAACCACCGGTGGCAACCGAGCCGACACCCGACGCGACGAGGATGGCGAGTGCAGAGGTTGGCCCGTAGATGACCTGTCTCGACGTGCCGACGAACACGTAAGCGAGGAGGGCGAGCAGGCTCGCGTATAGGCCGGTCTCCGGTGGGAGACCGGCCAGCGAGGCGTAGGCCATCCCCTCGGGGAAGACGGCGGCGGCAACCGTGATGCCCGCGAACAGGTCGAGGCGAAGCCACGACCTGTCGTAGCGGGGAAGCCAGTGGGTAATCGGAAGGACGGATTTGAGGAATCCGTCCTCCCCGTTCCCATTTTGCCGTGAAGATTCCGAAGTCATCAATCACACCCAATTATGACGGGGTTTTCTCGGGGTGCTCCGTTGTCTCCTGATACTTGTGGCGGTACCGCGAGATTTTCCGGTAGAGGAGCACGAGGAAAAAGCCGTCGTAGACGATGACGAAGGCGATGAACGTGAGTCCGCTCAGTGGAAGGTACGTCACCAGCGTGTCGTAGGTCGCGTGAATGAGCACGGCGATGAGCAGGCCCTTCACGACGATGGGACCGCGATTTTCCGGATTCCCCTTCGCCAAGCCGAGGTAGTAGCCCGCGAACGACGCGTAGATGACGTGGCCCGGTCCGACGAACGACCGCTGTGCGGCAGTGCTGACGACGACCGTAACGAGTTTCGAGGCCGGGAGACGGCCCGCCGTGAACAGCGCGTTCGTGATGTACGTGAAGTTCTCGATGGTCGCAAAGCCGAGTCCGGCGAACGCGCCGAACACCGCGCCGTCGATGGCAGCAGAGAGGTACGGGGTTCGGTAAGCGTACAACCGCGAGGCGAGCCATTTGGATGTTTCCTCGACTGGACCGACTTCCAAATAGAAGAAAACGACCGTCCCGACGACGGGAATCAGCTGAAAAACGGGTTGCAGCGCCGTGTTGAGCAGGGATGCAAACCCTGCGAACAGCACGCCCAACAGGAACGTCACCGCGAGCGGCGCGAGCGGTTCCCGTTGCACGTCGTCGCCGTACCAGATGAGCGCCGCGAGAATGAACGCCGGAATCACCGACAGGAACGTCAGCACACCCAACGCTGGTTCCACGAACAGGATGAATCCCGTCGCCGCGAGTTGCGCGACGAACAACAACACTGCGAGCACGACGAACACCTGCTGCCAATTTTGTGTGAGTCCACGGTAGATGGCGACCGACGCCCGGTCGAGTCGCGTCCGTTCCTCCCACGTCGTCACGTCGTACATGTCTTCCTCCCCAAGCGATGTTTCTATCTGCTCGTCTTCGCTCCCACCCATAACCCGTAAACAACCCGACACGCCATAATCGTTGTTGGCCACCGTATCGGTCAGGGCACCGATTTCCGTTCCTGCGTTGTCCGTCGTATTGACGAGACAGAATTTTAGCCGTAGCGAGCGTTTGTAGGGTTCGACGGCGAAAACGGTCTTCGGGGGAGGGTGAACCGTGAGGTCTGCAACGACGAACACGGGGGACTGGACGTGAAGGGGAGAAGCCGTGGCTGAGGCGGGGGCGGAAGCGGAAGATACGATTTCAGTCTGGCAACCCCTGAGCGAACCCGTCTTCCGGGCGATGTGGACGGCAGCGCTGGTGTCGAACGTCGGGACGTGGATGCAGAACGTCGGCGCGGCGTGGCTGATGACCTCGCTCACCACCTCGGCTCTGCTTGTCGCGCTGGTGCAGACAGCGACGACGCTGCCCGTCGTCCTCGTGTCGCTTCCGGCGGGTGCCATCGGCGACATCGTTGACCGCCGCTGGTTACTGATAGTGGTTCAGGCGTGGATGCTGGTCACCGCCGTGATACTGAGCGGACTGACCGCAGTCGGAGCCACAACGCCGTGGATACTGCTGTTGCTCACGTTCTCGCTTGGCTTCGGCACCGCGTTTCTGAACCCGACGTGGCAGGCGATTCAGCCGGAGTTGGTGCCGCGAAAGGAGCTTCCGGCGGCGATTTCGCTCGGCGCGGTGGGGTTCAACATCGCCCGTGCGGTCGGCCCGGCAGTTGGCGGCCTCATCCTCGCGGCGACCGGCACGGCGACGGTGTTCTTCCTCAACGCGGTGTCGTTCGTCGCCGTCCTTATCGTCGTGTACCGCTGGCGGCGCGAGCCGACGGCATCGGAACTGCCGCCCGAGCGCCTGTCGGAGTCGATATATCGTGGGGTGCGATTCGTCCGCAACGACCCGGATTTGCGCTCGGTGCTGGCGCGGACGATAACGTTCATCTTCTTCGCCAGTTCGATTTGGGCACTGTTGCCCCTGCTCGTTCGGAACCAACTCCATCTCGGCGCGGGGGGCTACGGAATCGTCCTCGGCGTCACGGGTCTCGGGTCGGCGGCGGGAATCACCGTCCTCGAACGGGCGCGAAAACACTTCACAACGAATCAAGTCGTCCTCGGAGCGTCGGCGTTGTTCGGTCTCGTACTGGTCGTACTGGGGCTCGTCCACGCCGTTGCAATCGCACTGGTCGCCGTCGCACTCGGCGGCCTTGCATGGATTTCCGTCCTGTCGAGCCTGAACACCGCAGTGCAGACGCTCTCTCCGGAGTGGGTGCGCGCCCGGACGCTGTCGGTGTACATGCTGTTCTTCCTCGGCGGAATGGCAGTCAGCAGTCTCGCGTGGGGCGTCGTGGCGGACCATATCGGCACGCCGATGACGTTTGTCGTTGCCGGTGTGGGGTTGGTCGTCGGACTCGTCGGGGCAGTCCGCTGGAAGTTCCCCGAAACGGACGACCTCGACCTGCGACCCTCTGCGGACTGGTCCAGTCCAAGAACGGAGTTCGAACCGGCCTCCGACACCGGCCCGGTGCTCGTCACCGTCACGTATCGAATCGACCCGGAAACAGCGGACGACTTTCTGGCTGCCATGCGGGAGTTAGGAGGCGTGCGGCGGCGAAACGGCGCACGGTACTGGGACGTGTTCCGCGACACGACGACCGCGGACCGCTATCTCGAAGTGTACGTCACGGGCACGTGGATGGCCCACCTCCGCGAACACGAGCGCGTGTCGGTGGCCGACCGCGAGATACAGGAGCGAGCGGTGTCGTTCCACGTCGGCGACGAACCGCCGGACGTCTCGCATTTCGTCTCGGGAATGGACGAACGCTGACGCCACGCGAGAAATTGATTGGTGGGAAACAGTTATCCCGGTTGTCGGTGTTTGATTGCGTATGCTCCCTCCAATGAAGAAACTCCGCGTCCGGTACGGTGGTGAGTCGGCGTGAGCTTCGTCGATTACCTCTCGAACGGGTTTGGCCGTCTCAGCGACCTGCTGCCCCTCGCACTGGTACCGTTTTTTGCGGCGTTCCTCCACATCGACGACATCCGAAAGACGTTGCAGTTCACCGGCTATCATTTGGGAGTGAGATTGCAGTTTCCGACGGGCCTTCCGACGTTCTGGACGTTCGCCAGCGTTCCGAACTCGACGGCACCGGGTGTTCACATCTCGCCGACGCTCTACTTCGCACCGATTTACATCGTCGTTACGAGCATTCTCGTGGCCGGATTCGTCGGGAGCATCGGTGAATTCACCGAAACCGGGAGATACGAGTTTAACGCGAACGCCCGCAACTACTTCCTCCCGTTTCTCGGCTACACGGTTCTCAGGTGGGCCATCATCATCCTTCCGGTCGCCGGAAAGCGGTTCAGTCGAACGGCCACCGGACGAGCAACCACCAACCGAACAGTCATCGACCGATCGGTTCGATTACTGACCGTCCCACCCCGATTCTCGGATTTTATCACCATCGATGTTGAAGCGGTGAGCATGCACATCGTAAACGACAATCCCTCCTATCGAATGGAACTGCTGAGTTCTCCAGCGGGGCTGATAACGCGTGGGTGAATCCGACGTTCATCCCAACCTCGGGAAAATCATGACCGAGCAGTTCGGCGGCGAGGAGACAGAAATCGTGCGAGCCTCCGCCCCCGGCCGGGTGAACCTCATTGGCGGCCACACGGACTACAACGACGGCTTCGTCCTGCCCGTCACAATCGACCGGCGAACCGAGGTCGTCGTGCGTCCCCGGACGGACGCCGACAACCTTGTCCGAGCATATTCGGCGAACTTCGACGAAATTCGTGAGTTCTCCTTCGATTCGTCCCCAACAGACGAGTCGTCGTGGCTCGGTTACATCGAAGGAGTCGCCAGAGAACTCGCCGACGGAGCGTCGGACGAGGAGGAAACGTCGGAAGTAGAGGGATTCGACCTCGTCGTGGACGGCGACGTTCCGATGGGTGGCGGGTTGTCGTCGTCTGCGTCGCTCGAACTGGCGACCGCATCCGCGGTGAACGAAGCGTGGGAACTCGATTACTCCCCGACGGAACTCGCCGACCTCAGCTGGCGAGTCGAACGGGAGTTCGTCGGCGTCGAATGCGGAATTATGGACCAGTTCGTCGTCGCGCTCGGGGAGCGAAACCACGCGCTGTTTCTCGACTGCCGAACCCGAAGTTACGAGCGCTATCCGCTGGACGGAAACGTTCGCGTCGTCGTGACGAATACGAACGTCGAACACGAATTGGTCGATTCCGCGTACAACGAGCGCGTTGCCCAGTGTGCGGACGGCGTCAAACTGCTTTCCGAGGCGCTATCCGACGACGTGAGTGCACTGCGTGACGTGACGGTTACCGAGTTCGAGGAAACCAAAGACGAACTACCCGAGACGGTGGGGCAGCGTTGTGAACACGTGGTCCGTGAAAACGAGCGCGTGCGCGAAGCGGCGCATGCGCTCGAAACCGGCGAACTGGAACGCGTCGGCGAGTTGATGAACGAATCTCACCGAAGCCTCCGCGATTTGTATGAAGTCAGTTGTCCGGAACTCGATTTCGTGGTTGAGGTCGCGGGGGATGTCGATGCCGAACTCGGCTCCCGGATGACCGGGGCCGGATTCGGTGGCTGCGTCGTAAGCCTCGTCCGGGCGGATTCGGTGGAATCGTTCGTCGAAACCGTCCGAGAGGCGTATGTCGATGAAATCGGCATCGAACCGGAAATCTTCCCATGCGCCGTCGGCGACAGCGCACGGGTCGAGGAGCGTTCGAACTGACCGGGAGCGTTCGAACTGTCCGAGACAGGGACGGGCGGCGGCGAACGTGACGCAGGGGAATGGACTACGTGAGAATTGAGCAGCTATCTTCCGGTCGCTATTCGTCCGCGACCGGAGCGAGGGCTTCGATAGTGCCCTCGGCAAGTTCGTTGGCGGCTTGCTCGGGGATTGTCAACAGCGGTCGGTCTACCGGGGTCTCGGCGACGAGAGCGCGGAGTCGCTGGCGCGCGGTGTCCGGCGTTCCCGCGATGCCAAGTTCAGATACCATCTCGTCGGTGACGAGGCTGGCGGCCTCGTCCCGTTCGCCGTTTCGCCACGCGTCGGCGACGCGTTCGGCACGGTCGGGGAACGCCGTCGCAATCGCGTTCCGGTATCCGTCCGCACTGCCGGCGTAGTAGGCGATGTGACCCCGCACGGCGTCGTATGCTTCCGCCTCGTCTTCGCTCACCGCCGCCGGGACATACGGGGCGATCGTTATCTCGTCGGGGTCACGGTTCGTCTCGCTGGCCGCGGTCTCGACAGTCTCGAACGCGTCCTCGAGGCCGGAGAAGGGGATGTTGTGGGGCATCCAGCCGTCACAGAGGCGACCGACGACGCGGCGGTTCGCCGGGCCGAGCGCTGCGTGATAGACCGGCACATCTCGGTCAAGGGGCGGAACGCCATCGACGGTAATCAGTTCGCCGTCGTAGTCGACGGGTTCGTTGCCCGTCAAAATCTTCTGAATCACCTCGATGGTCTCGTGAGCGCGGCGAACGGGTTGCTCGAACTTCATGCCATGAACGTTCTCGATGGCGGTCGGCGTGCTCGTACCGACGCCGAGGGACGCGCGCCCGTCCGAGACCTGATCGAGCGTCGCCGCGGTCATCGCGAGGACGGCGGGCGTCCGTGAGTAGACGTTCACGATTGCGGTTCCGATCTCGATCCTGTCGGTTCGGGCAGCGATCTCAGAGAGCTTGACCACGGAACTTGTTCCCCAGAGTTCGCCCATCCAGACGGAGTCATACCCCCGTGCTTCCGCATCGATTGCGAGATCAGTCGGATCGTGCTCGCCGGTACGTGGGATTACTAGGCCGAGATGCATACGGTCCATTTTTCGATTCGCTGTGATAAGTCATTTTGCGCGGCAGTGTCATAGCGAATTCCGAAACGGATACCCACGAGAATTATCCTCCCGGCGGGTGTAACCCATCGCATGACGGATATCCTTCCCGACGAGACGAAACGCTTCGTCCGTGCCGCAATCGCCGAACCGGACGAAACCCTGCAAGCGATGGAAGAACGCGGCGAGAACTTCCCGACAGTCGGTCGGGATGTCGGGCAGTTCCTCCGACTCCTCGCGTACGCCGTCGATGCAGAACGGATCTTCGAGTTCGGGTCCGGATTCGGCTACTCGGCCTACTGGTTCGCCGAGGCGCTTCCTGAAGATGGTGAAATCGTCCTCACGGAATTCGATAAGGACGAACTCCGCGAAGCCCGGGAGTACCTCGAAGAAGGCGGGTTCGCCGACCGCGCCGTCTTCGAGAACGGCGATGCGAGCGAAATCGTCGAGCGTCACGACGGTCCCTTCGACGTAGTGCTCATCGACCACAACAAGGACGGCTACCCCGAAGCGTGGGAGCAGATTCGTGAAAAAGTCGCGCCCGGCGGCGTCGTCATCGCCGACAACGCGATGGTCAGCGGCGCACAGGATTTCGACGCGATTCTCGACGCCGTGGCAGGCGGCAATCCCGAGATGGACGCGAGCACCCGAGGGATTGCGGAGTACCTGCTGACGGTGCGCGACGACGACGATTTCGAGACGAGCGTGGTTCCGCTCGGTGAGGGAATCGCAGTGAGCTATCGGAAGGAGTAATCCGACGAAAATAGACACAGGTTAGGCGATTCTGCCGAGTACGCCGACCGCAAAGAACACGAACACAACGGTGGCAATCGCGGCGAGAACGAGCAACGCGGGCGACGCGGGTTCTCTACTCTTTGGTAGGCCGTTGATGTTCCGGTACGCCAGCGCGCTTGCGAGCAGCGTGAAGCCACCCAACCCGATGCCGCTCGCTGTTTGGGCTGTCAAACCCTTCGAGAGTGCAGTCACGCCGTTGTCGAGGATGAACACCAACCCCATCAGGACGAAGTTGTATGCGAACACGTCCGCCCGGCGAATCGTAACGGAGGGCAGGCGAGACGTGGCAGCACTTGAATTCATTGCTCCCTTTTCGTCGTACGAGGATGTTACTTTGACGGTGAAAGCGCGGAAATTCGGTCGTCGCTCAGCCAACCGAGGGAGGCCGCCGAGTTAGATAGCTCTCTAGAAAGCTATCCAGAAATCCATGCGAAAATTCGATGTTCGGAGACGGTTCGATATTGAACCGGGACGGAAAATCGTCAGTTTGCGGTCGATTCCGGTCGGTCAGCCAGTCAGTCCCGCCGACTGCCGGGTTGCGGGTCCACGTGCGGTTTCGCCATCAGGTCTGAAAATCGGGCGTCGTCCAACCAGTCGAGGAGTTGGACCAACTGCTCGGCTGCCGCCTCGAAAATCTCTGCGCCCTTCTCGGGGGTCGCGTCGGTCTGGTCGCCGAAGACGCCGTTCTCACTGTTGTCAATGGCGTCGTAGAAGTTCCGCGCGCCGTGAATCGATGGGTTGCCGTCCCGCAGGTCACGGAGGCCGGTGTCGCGGGCTTCCTCCAATCGGTCTTCGTGCACGAGTTCCGGCGCGATGTGCATAATCATCGCCGTCTCCTTCGGCCCGCCGTGTGGGCCGTTGTACTCGAAGATGTCGCTCACGAGGTCGGGAATCGACTCGTCCCACATCCATTCGACGGCGTAGGCGACTTCGTCCTGTCGCAGTCGCCGCCCGACTTCCCGCAGGTGCTCCATGTTCCCACCGTGGGCGTTGACGTAGACGATGCGGTCGATGCCGTGGTACGTGAGGTTGCGCGAAAAGCTCTCGACGTAATCGCGGAACTGCGGCGGGTCCACCGACATCGTCCCGTGGAACTGCATGTGATGCGTGCTGACGCCGATGTTTATCGTCGGCGTGCAGAGGTAGCCCGCCCGGTCGGCCGCTTCGCGGGCCAAGGCTTGTGCGATGAGATGGTCAGTCGCAAGCGGGAGGTGCGGGCCGTGCTGTTCGGTCGAACCCAACGGGACAACGGCGACGGATTCCTCCGCGACGTAATCCCCGAGGTCGGGCCACGCTTGGTCGGCAAGGTACATGTGAGAGGAAGGGTACCGAAGGAGCATAAATTTCAGTACGCCGGAAAACGATTCTGTTAGGACAGACAGTGGCCGGCGAGCGAGAATCCGCAGGATTCGAAGGCATAGACGGTATCGGATGCGGACGTGGCGACCGAGGCGGGTGCCGCGGCCGGAGACACTCCACTGCTCTTTCCCCGTTTTCACGTCCAGCGTGGCGAGATAGACGACGCCGTCGGCGTACGCCAGTGGGGACTTGCCAGCGTTTTTTCCCGTTCGTCGTCAGGCTGTGGATACCGTCGAACGCTTGGATGTAGAGGTTTCCGTTCGCGTACACGACGGAATCGAAAAAGGTCGCGTCTGGAGGGCATTTCCCGAAACAGTCGTGACGGGCGACATAAGTTTTCTTATTACTTACAGTCGTTTCGTCATTCGATGGCGTTTCGTCGCGTACTCCTCACACCGGTAGAGCGACTGGGCGACGTGGTTTTCGGCGTGAACGTCGAGCGAAACGAACTCGCAGTCCTGCCGTCGCGCCCACGATTCGGCTCGCGAGAGGAGGGCACTGGCGATTCCATGTCGCCGATACTTTTCGCGGACGAACAGGCCATCAACGTAGCCGCGAGGACCGCGGGCGAACACCGGGGGAGCCACCCGTTTTTCGACCGAGACGTAGCCGATTAAATCGTTTTCCTCGGCGACGAAGGTGGCGATATCCGAGTCCGAAAAGCGGTCTTTCACATACGAAAAGACCTGCGCCCGGACTCCGTGGTCGGCCAGCGTGTCGAAGTCGTCGATGGTCGCCATCTCGCGGGCGAACGGTACCCAGAGGTCGTCCACGAACGAAACGATTTCACCCGCGCGCAGTCGCCGGATTCGCATCAGGTCCCCTCCTCGAATCCGCGCTCTGCGAGATATTCCTCGACATTCGGCCGTGCTCTCTCGCGTTTTTCGTGATGGTCGTGGAGGAAAGTTTCGAGACGCTCTTTGGCGATTTCCTTCAGTTCGCCCGAAAGCATCGCGCCGGATTCGTACCGTTGATATATTCGTTCGAGTTCGTCGTCGTCCCGAACGAGGTGGAACGCGAGCAGTTCGAACACCATGTCATCCTCGATGATGCCACCTTTTTCGCGGTGTTCCGCGACGCTCGCCCGCCCGCCGGTTTTGGCCGCGTCGATTTTGCGCCTCGCGTCCTCGACGGAATCCGTGAGCGCGATGTAGCTCGCCGGGTCGGACGAACTCATCTTCCCCCCCTGTAGCCCTCGCATGAATCGGTGGTACGTGCTCGCTGGTTTTACATACGCGGTCTCGCGGTAGCGCGAGGCTACGTCTCGCGTCAGGCGAACGTGTGGGTCCTGGTCGATGCCGACCGGGACGACGGTCGGTTTCGGCCCGCCGTTCTCGGGTGCCTGTGGGCGCAGGATGTCGGCGTACTGGGTGAGTGCCGACGAAATTTTTCCGGGGGACGCTTCCCCGTAGGTCGCCTCGAACTCGTTTTGGGTGATGTACCGCGAGAACAGTTTGCTCCGGGCGAGGTGGTCGTTGCCCGCTTCCGACTGGAAGTAAAAGTCCGTCCGGTCGAGGTCGAGACCCGCCGCGACGTAGTTCAGCAGGTACTCCTCGACCACCAGTTCACGTGCGTTTTCGAGCGGAACGTCGCGCGTCGCGTAGGACTCGATATCCGCCGCACAGAGCGTCACCTCGCCACCCATCTCCTGAAACATGCGGACCTGTTCGACCACAGCGAGATGCCCGAAGTGGAAGACTCCGGAGGGCATGAGACCGGTCATGACAGCGAACGGGTCCCCCCGGTCGTGGGCGTCGAGGACGGGTTCGAGGTCGCGCTGGCCGAAGACGATGCCGCGCCGGACGAGGCGGTTGTCCGGCAGGCGGTCGGCAAGGGGACCGATGGGTTCGATGCCGAATCCCTCCATGGTCGCCGAGTAGTCAGCGATTTCCACGTCGCCCCACGGGTCGATATCAGTCATTCGATATCACCGCCGAGCGAATCGCTGGTGAACGGCGATGTGGTGATGAGGCTGTTCGACAGAATCAGTTGCTTAGACAGTGGTCGGCCAAAATCGACCACCGGCAGTAGTAAGCGAAGACATGCCTGTTTGTACTCCGGCAGTTGCGGGCAAAAGGGTTTCGCGAGTGTGTGAAATCGCCACAAACGTTACTGAACACGTGAGAAACGAGGACAACACAACGTTCTTGTGGGATTCATCATAATTTGATTGACATGGCTAGTGCGGCGAGTGAACTGAACGAACCACACGTCCTCGCACACACGAAGCGGCATCTGTTTCCGGACGAGGGGACGGAGACGACGTACGCGGTCGTGGATACGCAGTTCACTTCCGAGCGGTGGCTTGCTGACGGGGGTATCTCACCGGAAATCACGGAGACGCTCGCACCGTTCAATCACGTCCGTCTCGGCACGGGGTTCCCCGACCTCGTCGGCGTTCGTTCGCTGGACGACGAACTGGTGGCGGTGAACCGACTCGGGAACGAGCCGCCGCTGATAGCAATAGAAGCGAAAGGCTACACCAATTCGGGGACTGTGGACGTAGAGCGCGGCGTCGTACAGGCGTACGACCGATTGCACGAAGCGAACGCCGCGTACGTCACCGCACCCAGCAGTGCAATTTCAGGGTCCGCTCGGACACTCGCCCGCGAGTTAAACGTCGGCGTCCTCGCCGTCGAACCGAGCGGCGACGTGATACCGCTCGAACGGCCCCGTGTCGTCGGAAATCGCACGACCACGGAGGCGGAAGCGATTCGCTTCCAAGCGAGCGCCCAAGGCGTCGTGGATGACTCGTTCGGACTCAATCACCCGAAAAACTACCTCGGATATCCGCTCGCTCACTACGCGGATGGGCCGACGGACGAACTGATGCGGGAAAATCGGGTCGTCCGTGAAATCGGCGACGCCAAACGCGGTGCGGCAGTGCTGGGACTCATCGACGAGCAACCGAGCGAGGTTCGTCTCACCGCCCTCGGACGGGAAGTCGTCCGCTTTGCACTCGACCGATACGGGTCAGTCGAGCGAGCGCTGACCGAATTCCGGAACTGGTATCGGAAATCTCGCTGTTTCTACGACCTCGCGCCGGAGTGGGGGCTACTCACCAGACGAGTGGTGTACGACTATCCAGCAACCCAACTCATCGTGGAAGAACTTCAGCGACTGCACGAAGATGGCGAGACCGAACCGAATCTCGTTCAACTCATAGAGTATCTGCACGAACTGCATCCAACGTTCACCATCGAGTTGTTCGTTCGGGGTACCGACGACGCGAGAAATCGGGTGCTGGGACCGGATGGGGGACTCCGAATCGACGCACTGACGGACGGCAACGTCTATCACTCCCCGACCGTCTTCCAGTTCAAGGCGATACTGTATCACGCCGGTATCCTGACCGAACGGGGTGCGGAACCGTCGAAGCTCGACCCGACAGAAGACATGTGGGCGCTCCGGAACTCGTTGTGAGAAAGGGAAATCGGAACTTACTCGTTCGGCAACAGCGCGTACAGTCCGAGCGCGACCGCCGACAGCACGCCCAAAATGACGAAGGCGAGATTCAACTCGTTCGCGTCGGCGAAAAATCCCATGAACGTCGAACCGGTCGAACCGACGAGGAAGAAGCCGGTTCGGATGAATCCCCACGCGGAGCCTTGGATGTGGTCGGGGAGCGCGCCGACGATATAGGAGTTCGTGACGGCGTTGACTGCCATTCGCGTGCCGAGAATGCCGACGACGACTGCGATTGCGAGTTTTCCCGATACGAGCGTCAGTGCGATGGGGGCGACGACGCCGATGGCGGTAACGAGGAGGAGGACGGGTTTGATCCCGACCCGGTCGGCGGCGCTCCCAGCGACGATTTGGGAAGCGGCGCCGACGACAAACATGAACCCGAACAGCAGGGCGGCGGTCTCCTGACTCAACCCTTTCGTCTGGAGGTACGTCGGGAGAAACGCCGTGATTCCCTGATAGGCGAAGAGCAGAATCGCCACGGAAAGCGTCGATAGCAGGATGGAGCGGTCCGAAAGCGTCCCGACGAGTTCGCCGAACTTCGGCAGCGTGGAAGCGGAGGTCGTCTCGGATTCCCCGCCGTCCGAGGCGGCGTCGGCGCTCAACGAATCGCCGCTCGAACGCTCGTCCTCGAACGAGCGTTCGGGGACGACGTTCCACGCCATCACGGCCATGACGAAAAACGGAACCGAGAACCCGGCGAGGATGGCCCGCCAACCGACGCTACCGACGATGGCCGCCGCGATGTTCGGGAGGAACGCGGACCCGAGGCTGCCGATTGCCAGCGTGATGCCGAACGCCGCTCCCGCGTTTCGCGTGAACGTGCGCGAGAGGACGGTACCGCGACTCGGACCGTAGAGGCCGGAAGTGAGTCCGTAGGCCGCGCTACCGAGGAAAAAGACGCCGAAAGCCGGCGCGAATCCGAGGACGAGCATGCTGAATCCGGATAAACCGAGGCTCGCGGTCAACAACCGCCGCTCCCCGAGACGGTTGACAAACACCCCGGCCGGGAACTGCATCAAGGCGTAGCCGATCCAGAGGGCGGTGATGGCGAGTCCGGCGAGCGAGTCGGAGATGTGGAGCTTCGGTTCGATTTGTGGCAACAGCGTCGGAATGATAAACCGCATGCCGAGCGTGAACGCCCACCCGATTGCGACGGTAACGAGCAGCCAGCCACGACCGTCGCCGCGGAGGCCGCGAACCGTCTCCCGTAATTGCCGAGATACCGAGCGATAGCGAGAGAACATCTGGTGGTTCGAAGATGGGGCGGCGACCGGTTAAGTGGGCTGATGGCATCCAATGTGTCCGGTTTTTCGGGGCGTCGCGACGAACGCCATGGTGCCATCGCCGGAGCTGTTTTGTCGATAGCGGTCGTCATCCACTGGGAAGGTGGGGACGATGGAAACGGAATCAGAACCGATTCGCGGACTCGTGGATGTCGACGTTCAACCGCTGTCGGCGTTGCGTGAGCGTGTCGGGGAGCGCGTCGAACTCGCCGTCGGGGGGACTCCCGACGAAGACGCACTCGGTACCGAGTTGGCCGACGTGGACGTGGTATTCGCCACCTCCCGACTGCCGATTTCGCGGCGGGTCCTCGAAGCGTCGAACCTCGCCGTGGTCGCCAAATTCGGTACCGGTCTCGACAACGTCGATGTCGAGGCCGCAAACGACTTCGGAATCCCGGTGACGTACACGCCGGGTATCAACGCGCTCTCGGTAGCCGAACACGCACTCGGACTTCTGTTGGCGACGGTACGCCGAACGGTTCACGCTCAACGAGTTCTCGAATCAGGTGGCTGGCGGGACGAGACACGCATCGGTCGGCAACTGTCGGGGAAGACGGTCGGTATCGTCGGGTACGGTCGAATCGGCCAGCGGTTCGCCACGCTACTCGACGGGTTCCATGCCGAGACGCTCGCGTTCGACCCGTACGTCGAGCAGGAGGATGCGGAACTGACTGGAACGACGATAACGATGCTCGAATCCCTACTCGAACGGAGCGATGCCGTCGTAGTCACTGCCGAGTTGACCGACGAGACGCGGGAGATGCTCAACGATGCCGCGTTTACCGCGATGAAACCGTCAGCCATCGTCGTCAACGTCGCACGCGGGGGGATTATCGACCAGTCGGCACTCATCAGGGCGCTCCGCGACGAAACCATCGCTGGTGCTGGACTGGACGTGTTCGATTCGGAACCGCTGTCCGCCGATTCGCCGCTCCACGGGTTCGAGACGGTTACGCTGACGCCGCACATCGCGGCGCGAACCGAGGAGGCGAGCGTCTCGTGCATCGACCGTCTGGTGGAGAACGCGCTCGCCCTCTTGAACGACCGGACGGTTCCCGACCGCTATCTTGCGACCGAATCCGGCCGGCCGTAGTCAGACCGTCAAATCGACGTTTCGCAACCGGCGGGCGTTGATGGCGACGATGACGGTGCTCGCGGACATGAGCACGGCACCGACTGCGGGCGAAAGGAGAATACCGAGCGGTGCGAGAACCCCTGCCGCGAGCGGGAGCGCAACGACGTTGTAGCCCGTTGCCCATACGAGGTTTTCCTGCATCTTCCGGTAACTCGCGCGGCTGAGCCGAATCAGTTTCACCACGTCGAGTGGGTCGTTTTCGACGAGGACGATATCGGCGGATTCGATGGCAACGTCGGTGCCGCTCCCGATGGCGATTCCGACATCCGCGCGAGTCAACGCTGGCGCGTCGTTGACGCCGTCGCCGACCATCGCCACTCGCTTACCACCTGCTTGGAGGTCCGTGACTCGCACGTCCTTTTCCTCCGGAAGCACCTCGGCGAAGTAGGTGTCAATCCCGATTTCGTTCGCCACGGTACGGGCGACGGCTTCGCTGTCGCCCGTCAGCATGGCGACTTCGATTCCCATTCCGTGGAGCCCATCGACGGTCCGCTTACTGCCTTCTCGAATCACGTCTGCCAGCGCGAATCCGGCGACGGCACGTCCGTCCGAGACGAGGTAGACGACGGTTTGTCCCCGCTCTCCGGCGGTTCGAGCGAAGTCAACGATAGATTCCGGAAGGGCGGTATCGACCGAATCAAGGGTATCGAGCAGGTTTGGCCCCCCAACGAGCGTTTCACGGTTCTCGACGGTTGCGCGAACGCCGCGCCCCTTGATGGTCTCAAATTCGGTTGCGGTCGGAAGCGACATATCGTCCTCGTCCGCACGCTTCCGAATGGCTTGGGCGATGGCATGCTCGGAGTCGGCTTCGACCGCGGCCGCAACCGCTAGCGCCCGTCGTTCGTCCCAGCCGTCGGCTATCTCGATGCCGACGACACCTTGTTTTCCTTCCGTGAGAGTCCCCGTCTTGTCGAAGGTGACGGTGTCGAGGCTTCTGGCATTTTCCATCGCCGTGCGGTCACGGACGAGAACGCCGTTCATTGCGGCCATCGACGTGGTGATGGCGACGACGAGCGGGACCGCCAACCCCAGCGCGTGCGGGCAGGCGATGACCAACACCGTGACAACGCGTTCGACGACATCGAGACCGAAACCCGTAGCGAGAATCCACGCGACTGCGGTAATGGCGGCAACCGAGAGCGAAACGTAAAAGAGCCACCCAGCGGCCCTGTCGGCCAGCAGTTGCGTTCCCGATTTACTCTCCTGTGCCTCCTCGACGAGGCGCACGATGCCAGCGAGCGCCGTCTCGTCGCCGATTGCTCCCACCCGAACGCGAAGGCTCCCATCCCCGCTGTTGACCGTTCCGGCGATGACTTCGTCGCCGGGATGTTTACTCACTGGGAGCGATTCGCCGGTTATCATGGCTTCGTCGGCGGACGATTCGCCTTCCTCGACGGTGCCGTCCGCGGGGATGCTCGCACCGGGTCGGATAAGAATTCGGTCGCCGACCCGCAGGTCAGTGACTGGGATTTCGTCGATTTTTCCAGCTTCCGTGATTCGCTCCGCCGTATCCGGCAACAGTTGGGCTAGTTCGTCCAGCGCGCCGGATGCCTGCCGAACGCTCCGCATCTCCATCCAGTGGCCCAGCAGCATGATATCGATGAGCGTCACGAGTTCCCAGAAAAAGCCCATCGTACCGGGAAGGAAGAATGCGGCAGCGAGGCTGTAGACGAACGCGACGGAGATGGCAAGCGAGATGAGCATCATCATCGCAGGCTGGCGGTTCTGGAACTCAACCCGTGCCATGGAGAGGAACGGAAGTCCACCGTAGACGAAGACGATGATGGCGAAGAACGGTGTTACCCACTCGCTTCCCGGGAACCGAATCGCAGTGTAGCCGAACGTTCGTTGGATGAACTCACTGAAGTAGAGCACCGGCACCGAGAGGACGAGACAGACCCAAAATCGGCGGCGGAAGGTGGTTTCATGCCCGTGATGGTCTACGCGTGCGCGGCCGTCGTCGCGGGATGCAGATAGCTCCGTCGCGTCGGATGGTCCCCCCGTCCTGAATTCGCTGTCGTGTGACATCCCCACCCACTCCGTGAAGGGATAAGCCGGAGGGAAGCATCAACCTGTCCGCACAGCTACGTTCGGTATGAACGGTGCGTATGGTCGTTCAGTCGTATGATTTCGGGGGCAATGGCGTTTTTCCATACCTTCGCCATTGTGGATAGCAATGGCATCGAACGGGAAGGCCGGGAGTTCGGCACGGAAAACGTTCCGCTGTAAAACTGTAGTCGATGGACGTTGCGTCGGAAAGGATGATGCGTAGCCCGAGCACGCGGCGTCGCCACGTGCTCGGAGGATGGCGACGCCGTGTGAGTGGTTTTTCAGCGATTGATTGGCGTTTTTTCAGCGTTTCAGTCTCGCTGTTCAGTAAGTGAGACTGAAGTGCTGGGTGTCGCTGGCGGTGCCGTCATGCTGGTAGGTGAAGTAGTAGTCGATGGAATCACCTGACGAGAAGTCACCGACGACGTAATCGGGGCTGGTGTCGAGTGTGAAGGTTTCGCCGCTCTTGTTCATCCCGTAGTTGTACTGGGAACTACCGTTGACCGTGTAGTGGACGTTCACCCAGTTCGACCCGACGTTCGAGACGAACTCAAACGACAGTTCGTCGATGGTGGAGTCGCTGTCCGAGCCGTCGATTCGGGTGGCGCTCTGGGTGAAGTCACCGGTACCCGACGAGTTCGTCGTAACGCTCACCGTGTTGGACGCGCCCGACTCGTTGCCTGCGCCGTCAACAGCCGTCACGGAGAAGTCGTAGGTCGTTCCGCCGGCGAGTCCGGAAACCGTGGTGGACGTGTTGCCCGCCGCAACGGTCTGGCGTTGGGAACCGTTCACGGAGACGGCGTAATGGTCGAGTCCCGAGCCACCACTGTCGCTTGCCGCGTTCCAACTGAGGTCAACGGACGACGTGGTGTGGCCGGGTGACGAGAGACTCGACGGCGTCGTCGGTGCCGTCGAATCACCAGTACTGCCGCTGCCGCCGGTGCTCGAATTCATCGAGTTGGCTCCGACGGAGAGCGACGTGCCATCCGAGAAGTTCACCGTAATCGCCGAGTCCTCGCCGTTGTAGGCGACGTAGGTTTTGTTGCTCCCGGAGTCGAAGGCGTACGCCAGCGGATAGTCCGCGGTGACCGATGGGTTGGGGTTGCCCATTCCATCGATGGCGTAAATCCAGTGGTACGTGTGGGCCTTCGTCTCGCCCCCTTCAGGAGAGTAGGAGCTTTTCTTGGCTTGGAACATGCTCTTGGCGTCGGATGCGTTCGAGAACACGCGGTAGCTCCACATGATGTCGGGCCAGAGGTTCCAGTCCCCACCGTTGTCGTCGTTAGCCACCGCCTCGGAGTAGTTGCGCTCGGCCAAGTTTGCATCCCAACCGAGATACAGCGAGTGACCAGCGAACGGCAGGTAGTTGATGCCGTGAACAGCCTCGGCGTCGCCGTTGAACCACGTCGCGTAGGAGTACTTGTCACCCCACACGATACCGGCCGTGTCGTGGCCCCAGCCGTCGGGTTGGTTCTGGTTATCGACGTCGAACCAGTACTCCATCGCGGAGATGACCTCGTGGGTGTACAGATACGCCGCCCAGTCCAGCATCTCGTCGTTGTCGGTGTACGTTGCCCACTGAACCATCGCTCCGTAGGCGTTGATGGCTTCCGAGGACGACTCTTGGTCGTTGCCGTCCGCGAATTCAGCCGTACCCGAAGCCCACGAGTGGCCGGCGAAGGGGCTGAAGTTCCGCAGGAACGGGAACGAATCGGCGGGATTGGTCGCGGGTTCCTGTGGGTTGGCGGGGTTCGGCCGCTCCCAGTTCGCGAAGTCGCGGATGATGAGGTCCACCATTCCGCCCCAGTTGCCGTCCTCACCCCACGACTTGTTGGTCCGGGTGAGCGCGGAGGCACCGCGAACGAAGTAGCCGTAGTGGAAGTGGTGGTCGTTGAGACCGGTCGCTGTTCCGTACGAGTCGGGATAGCCGATGAGCGTTCCCCACTGGTCGTTGTAGGCGAAGAGGTTCTTGCTTTCGCTGCTGTCGGCGACCAACCAGTCCTCCATCCGCGAACTGATGGCGTTGTATAGCGCGTCGCGTTTGCTCGTGTTGCCGACTTGGTCGGCAATCGGTGCGGCCGCCGCTGCTCGGCCGAACTCCTTGCCGGTGGAGTACGTGTCGCTGCCACCGAGGCTCGACGACACGTCGCTGACGTAGCCCGACAGTTCCGATTTGTCGTACGTACCTCGGTCGGGCAGGTACGGGAGGACGCCACGGAACGGGTGGGTCGTCGTGAACGACGGCCCGCTGACCGTCTTCATCGTCCCACGCGGACACACGTACGTGTAACCCAACAGCCCTTCACTCGTGTACTTGTGCTGGTGGGGGTACAGCCCGGTAATCGTTCCACTGGCCTGACTTTCGGCCTTGTTGTCCGTGTTGAACGAGTAGGTCGTTTGAACCTTGGCGGCGGACTGGTCGTAGGTCGGATTGACGCGGGTCGCATCTCCCGTGCCGGTGTCCATGATGAAGTTGTACGCGTACCCCTCGAACGTATCGAGCGTCGAGGAGTTGCCGTCCGGGAGAATCGCTATCGAGAGATAGCCACCCGACACCCCGTTGGTCAGCGTGGCCGACCCGGTGCCCGTCCAGTCGTCACCCGACGGTGCGAATAGGCCGTAATGTTTGCCGTTGTGGGTCACGCCGAGGACGTTGCCGCGGTCCGCCCAGACGGTGGGGGCGTCCGAGAAGTCCAGTTCTGCACCGCCGCCGGTGTACTCACAGAAGATGAACGGCGACCCTTGGGTGAGGGACGCTCTGAGGGTCGTCCCCGTTCCACTTCCCCACTTCAGTGTCACCGACCAGTCGCTGTGACCATCGACACGCGTGTCGGCGAACGACGAGGTGGCCGTGTGTCCCAGCGTGAAGTCGCTTGCGACATCCATTATCGCGGCCGTTGAGGAGTTCGTCCACGAATTCGGATTCCCGACTTCGAGACCGGCATCCTTCGCCATACCGTAGCCGGGGTTGAAAAAGAGGTTCTCCGAGTACCCTTCCGTCAGTGCCGATGTCCACCAATCGTTGGATGGAATCGGTGCGTGGACGTTCCCGGTCGTATACAGCGTTGCCGGTGGGCCGTCCTCGCCCGAGGGTTTCGTCCCAGCATAGCTCCCGTTACCGACGCTATGGATATCGCCAGTCGCTGCTACCGTCGAAGGAATCCCCGCAGCGCCGGCCAGTCCGGCGGCGCCGAAGGCCTTGAAGTACGTGCGCCGCGAGAGCGATAGCCCATCGTTTGATTCGGGCGATTCCTCTGCCTGATTCTGCCGTTCACCGGCAGAATTCCGTGTTGAATCGTGCATAGTGGTCCTGTCGTGCGATTAACCCCTGATTAATCGTCACAAAATTACTTACTCTTCGAATTGTTATAATTATTACCCAAAACTTTGGATATTTAATTGGTAGTGCCCATAATAATAATTATTTGAAAGGAAAGGAGCACCATCGGCGGCGGATAGCCACAGGACCCGGGGTCGTCCACCACGTTCCCACAGCGGCTGGTCGTCGATTACGTGCGGGTGTTCAAGGAAGCGTAGTAATAAATCGAAAACGGACCGGATGGGAGTCGGTCAGCCAGTTTCCACCCGTGTCCGGAAAACGCGTGGATGAAGTGAGCAATCGCACCGACGATGAGAAACGTGCCGAACAAAAACGAGAGTGTGATTCCAGTGAAAAACGGCGTCACGATTGCCAATAAGCCGATAATCGTCAGCACGACGCCGACATCCATGAGAAGCCGCCACGTGTCCTGAATCGTGTTCGTCAGTTCCCGGTCGTATGTCTCCGCAGTAGTCATCGTTGAAATCCCCCGGAACGGAGACGATGGCATCGTGAATAAAACGATGCACAAACAGTCAGCCGGTAACGATGGAAAAATTTGGAAAGTTTGCAGAACGGTGGTCGGCCTGTCGTTCGAACTGCCGAGAAAACCGGACAAAACGATAAATGGGTTCGGTTGGTAGGTGGGTGCATGACGAACCGCGTAACGGTGTCGCTAGATGACGAGGCCGAAGTCGCGTTGGATGAACTCGTGAGTCGGGCCGAGAAACCCCGAAGCGAAGTCGTCAGGCAAGCGCTCGTCTTCTACGCCGCGAATTACGACGCCGCCACGACCGAGGCGGGACCGAGCCTCGAAGCGTACCATCAAATGCTGGCGAGCGGCGAACACGTCCTGCTCGACGTAGACTTCCTTCACTGTTTTCTGGAGTACGTCGAGGACGAGAGCGGCGAGCCGGATTCATCGTTTATCGAACTGGCCGACAGCGTCTCGAACTACCACGCCCGCGAGTACGAACACCGATTCGAAACGCTCGGCGAACTGCTCGACTGGCTCTCGTTCTGTGGCTTCCTGACCGTGCGTTCCACGCATGGGGATACGTATCACGTCGTGTTCCCGACCGAGTCGGTCAAATGGTTCATGACGCGGTTCGTCAAGGGAAGCAGTGCCCGACTCCCGTTCGAAATCGAACTTGGGGAAGGCGTTTCCAAGGTACTGATGACCGAAGTCCGCTCCGAAGCCTGATTTCCCACTTCTCTCTCAGTTCTCGCCAATTCATACTTCTTCATACGATTTCATACGGCGGGAGACGTCGATACACATCGTTCTCAACAGGATTTAACTCAAGTCCATGGGTTGTGACGACATAGCACATAACAACCATGAATATCAGTAACAGACTACGCTCAATCGGCCCCGGTGCAATGGTCGCTGCGGCCTTTATCGGCCCCGGCACGGTAACGACGGCTAGTGTGACTGGCGCGAAGTTCGGCTACGCGCTCGTCTGGACCATCGTCTTCTCGATAGTCGCAACCATCATTCTCCAAGAGATGAGCGCCCGCCTCGGCATCGTCTCGCGGGAAGGACTCGGCGAGGCGCTACGGGAACAGTTCAACAGCCCTCTGCTGTCAACTCTCAGCATCGCGCTCGTCGTGAGTGCCATCGGCATCGGAACGGCCGCCTACGAGACGGGGAACATCCTCGGCGGGGCCGCCGGCTTGGCGGGCATCACCGGAATCAGCGCACACATTTGGGGCCCGGTCATGGGTCTCTGTGCTGCCGCGCTCCTCTGGACGGGTCGCTACAAACTCATCGAGAAAGCCCTCGTCGCGCTCGTCACCCTGATGGCCGTCTCGTTCCTCATCGACGCCATCCTCATCGGTCCAAACGTCAACGCGCTCGCCGCAGGGTTCATCCCGAGCGTCCCGTCCGGTTCGACGTTCCTCATTACGGGACTCATCGGGACGACCGTCGTCGGCTACAACCTGTTCCTGCACGCCGGAAGCGTCCAGGAACGGTGGTCGGGACCGGGAGAGTTGCCCGAGTCGCGCGCCGATACCATTCTCTCCATCCTCATCGGCGGCGTCATCACCATCGCTATCCTCGTCACCGCGGCGGCCGCGTTCCCCGTCGGGACCGATATCAGCGACGTGAGTAAGATGGCCGACCAGATACGGCCGCTCGCCGGTCCCTACGCAACTGCGCTGTTCAGCATCGGTCTGTTCGCGGCCGGGTTCACGAGCGCGACGACGGCACCGCTCGCGGGAGCATACGCGACTGCGGGAGCCTTTGGCTGGGACACCGACCTCAAATCCACGAAGTTCCGCTCGGTCTGGATCATCGTTCTGCTCATCGGCGTGGTGTTCTCCGCGTTCGGCTACCAACCGGTGCAGGCCATCGTGTTCGGGCAGGTGACGAACGGAATCCTGCTACCTATCGTCGCACTCTTCCTTATCTACATTATGAACGACAGGGACATCCTCGGCAAGTACGTGAACGACACGGCACAGAACGTCCTCGGTGTCGTCGTCACGCTCGTCGTAGTCTGGCTCGGACTGCGGACACTCTACACGGTCGGACAGGGGTTGGGGGTCTTCTGAATGGATGAAGACACCCGCGTCGGCGTCGATGTCGGCGGGACGTTCACCGACGTCGTCCTCCTCTCGCCGGACGACGAACTCATCACGGCGAAGGTGCCGAGTACGGACGACCAGAGCGTCGGCGTCGTCCGCGGAATCGAAAAAGCCTGCGAGGAAGCGGATATCGACCCGACCAGTATCGACGCGTTCACCCACGCGATGACGGTTTCGGTGAACGCCCTGTTGGAGGAGAACGGCGCGAAAACGGCGCTCGTAACGACGGAGGGCTTTCGCGACGTGCTCGAAATCGGGCGACAGGCCCGACCGGACCTGTACGACGTGAACGTGGACAAACCCGCGCCGCTCGTCCCGCGACGGCGACGGTTCGAAATCGCGGAGCGGACGGGTGTCGATAGTGTACTGACGGAACCCGACCCAGAAGCGGTACGCGAACTGGCCGGGGAAATCCGGGACTGCGGCGCGGAGAGTGTAGCCGTCTGCCTGCTACACGCCTACCAGCAGCCGGCAAACGAGCGACGAGTTTCCGAGATTCTCCGCGAGGAACTCGACATACCGGTATCCGTCTCGCACGAAGTGCTCGCGGAGTTCCGCGAATTCGAACGAACCTCGACGACGGTCGTGGACGCCTACGTGACGCCGGCCATCGACGCCTACATCGGTCGGCTGGAGGAACGCGCCGGGAACCGGGGCGTTCCCGAACCGCGAATCATGCAGGCCAACGGCGGCATCGCGTCGGCGAAAACCGTTCGTGAACATGCAGTGACGACGACGATGTCCGGCCCGGCAGGGGGAGTCGTCGGCGCGGCGGAAACCGCCGCTGCCGACGACGTAGACGGTCTCGTCACGTTCGACATGGGTGGCACGTCCAGCGACGTGAGCCTCGTTCGGGACGGCGAAGTCGAACGGACGACGAACGCCGAAATCAACGGGCGACCCATCAAGACGCCGATGGTGGACGTGAACACGGTCGGCGCTGGCGGGGGTTCCATCGCGTGGGTGGACGCCGGAAACGCCCTCCGCGTCGGGCCGCGGTCCGCTGGCGCGAACCCCGGCCCCGCCTGCTACGGGCGCGGCGGAACGGAGCCGACGGTGACGGACGCGAACGTCGTCCTCGGCTACATCGGCGGGAGTTCGGCGCTCGGCGGCGAACTCGAACTCGACGTGGATGCAGCCCACGACGCGCTTTCGCGGCTTGCAGATGAAGCCGGATTGGACGACGCCCTCGCTGCCGCTCGGGGCGTCGTCCGGGTTGCGAACGCGAACATGGCGCGAGCGATTCGCGCCGTCACGGTCGAACGCGGCCACGACCCACGCGGGTTCGGGTTGGTCGCCTTCGGCGGCGCGGGACCGATGCACGCCGCCGCGATTGCCGACAGTCTGGACATGGACCGACTCGTGATTCCGCACGCCTGCGGCGTGCTCTCGGCCTACGGCCTGCTCGCCGCGGACGAGAAACACGACTCGGTTCGAACGCTGAGAAATCCGCTGACGGACGTTTCGCTGGCGGGTGTTGAATCGGCCTACGATGACCTCACGGACGAGGTGCTCTCGGACGTGGAGGAGGCCGACGACGCCGTGGTAGAGCGCGCCGCCGACCTCCGCTTCGTCGGCCAGAGTTTCGAACTCACGGTCCCCGTGGACGAGAAGTTCGACGCCGAGACGGTTGCCGAACGATTCCGAGACGCCCACAAGAGCGCCTACAGCTACGTCATGGACGACCCCATCGAACTCGTGAATCTGCGGACGACAGCGGTCGTCGCCCGCGAGTCGCCATCGGTGTCGTATCGGACGACGGGCGACGCCGAGAAGGGACGCCGCGAGGCGTTTTTTGATGGTGAGTTCCACGAGACGCCGGTGTTCGACCGAATCGGACTCGACGAGTCCAGTTCGGTTTCCGGCCCCGCAATTCTCGAACAGGACGAAAGTACGGTAGTCGTGCCGCCAGGATGGGCAGGAACCGTGAATGTGGACGGGACGCTGGTGCTCGGGAGGGGAGAAGAATGAAGAATATGGAAATCGACGCCGTCACGCTCGAAATCATGCGAAACCAGTTCGAGGGAGTCGCCGAGGAGATGGGACAGGTGCTCATCACCTCGTCGTACTCGCCGAACATCAAGGAACGACGCGACTGCTCGACGGCGCTATTCGACGCCGAAGGGCGGCTGGTCGCGCAGGCCGAACACATCCCGGTGCACCTCGGTGCAATGCCCGAGGCCGTGGATACGGTACTCGATTACGACCCGGAACCGGGCGACGTGTTCGTCCTGAACGACCCCTTTGAGGGTGGCACCCACTTGCCGGACGTGACGATGGTGTCCCCGATTACGGTCGACGACGAAATCCACGGGTACGCCGTCTCCCGCGCCCACCACGCCGACGTGGGCGGGATGACGCCGGGAAGCATGCCCGCCGGAGCGCGGGAAATCTATCAGGAAGGGATTCGCCTGCCACCGGTTCGTCTCGTCAAACGCGGCGACGTGAACGACGACGTGATGAGCCTTCTGCTCGCCAACGTCCGGAACCCCGGCGAGCGCCGGGCCGACATCCGCGCGCAGATTGCCGCGAACGACCGGGCCGAAGAGCGATTGGGTGACCTCGTGGAAGAGCACGGCCGAAAGCGCGTCATCACGGCCTTCGACGCCGTGATTTCGTACTCGCGGGACCGCTTGGTGGCGGAACTCGCCAACCTGCCGAACGGAACCTACAGCGCCCGCGACGTGATGGAAGGGGACGGAGTCGCCGAGCGACGCTCGGCTGCCAGCCGGACCACGTCCGGCGCTGTGACGGACGACGAGATTCCCATCGAGGTTTCCGTGACGGTCAGCGACGAGGAAATCGAGGTGGACTTCTCGGGGACCGCTTCACAGGTCCCGGGGAACGTCAATGCGCCACTCGCGGTCGCAAAGAGCGCCGTCTACTTCGTGATTCGGTGCGTGACCGACCCCGAAATTCCGCCAAACGAGGGGTGTTACGACCCAATTTCCGTCTCGGTTCCGGAGGGGTCGCTGTTAAATCCGCGACCGCCAGCGGCCGTGGTCGGTGGCAACGTCGAAACCAGCCAGCGGGTGACGGATGTGACCTTTTCCGCACTCGCGGCGGCCGCGCCGGAGCGCGTGCCAGCACAAGGGCAAGGGACGATGAACAACCTCACCATCGGGAGCAGGGACGGCGGCGAGGGCGGCTTTACCTACTACGAAACCATCGGCGGCGGCTTCGGCGGCCGCCCGACGAAGGACGGGATGGACGGCGTGCAGGTCGGAATGACGAACACGCTGAACACGCCCGTCGAGTCGCTCGAAGCCGAATATCCGCTGTTCGTTGAACGGTACGGTCTCCGCGAGAACAGCGGCGGGCGCGGGCAGTTCCGCGGCGGTCTCGGCGTGGTGCGTTCCGTCACGGTCGAAACCGACGCGACCGTCTCCCTGCTGACCGAACGCCGGCGTGTCCCCCCGCACGGAATCGCTGGCGGTGAGAACGGACGGTGTGGCCGAAACGAAATCGACGGAAAACGCGTTCCGGCGAAAACTACCCGCGATGTGGAGTCGGGGACAACGATTACCGTATTCACACCGGGCGGCGGTGGACACGGACCGGCGGCGGAGCGTGACCCCGACGCCATCGAGCAGGACAAAGAAGACGGGAAGATGGAGTGGGACGAATGAACGTCCTGAGTGAATCGACAAGTGGACGACTGATACCGAGACAGAGGTGGCCCTGATGTTCGGATGGCGCACCCGACTCGGCGTGGTCGTTCCATCATCGAACACGACAGTTGAAGGCGAGTTCAGTCGGGCGGTACCGGACGGCGTGAGCATCCACACGGCACGGATGCCGCTCGAATCCGTCACCGTGGACGAACTGGACGCGATGGCCGACGACGCCGTGGACTGTGCAGAACAACTGTCCCACGCGAACGTCGATGCCGTCGCGTACGCCTGCACGACTGGAAGCCTGCTCCACGGGCCGGGATTCGACGCGGAACTCGAAGCGTCGTTGGCCGAGGCCGCAGGCGTCCCGGCAGTGGCGACAGCCCTGTCGGTCAAGCGGGCGCTTTCCGCCCTCAACGCGACGCGAATCGCGGTCGTGACGCCCTACACCGACGAGTTGAACGACCGGGAGGAGTCGTATCTTGACGATGCCGGGTTCGAAGTCGTCGAGCTCCACGGGCGCAACATTACGGCAAACACGGGAATCGGGTCGCTGTCACCGGAAGAAGCCTACCGACAGGTCCGAGCCGTTGTTTCCGACCCCAGTACCGTGGACGCCGCCTTCGTCTCGTGTACGAACTATCGAACGTTGCCCGCCATCGAAGCGCTCGAATCGGACCTCGGAATTCCGGTCGTGACGAGCAATCAAGCGACGCTGTGGGATGCGCTCGACCGGATGAACGTCTCGGCGGACGTGCCGGGAACCGTAGGAGCCTACTGAGCACTCTGCCGGTTTCTAAACGATTTCGTGTTCCCCCGCGAGGAAAGAGGTATGGCCAACGGAAACGGCGGGGAGAACGACGAAGCGGAAGAAAACGAGGGGGACGCGAACGAACTGTCGCTCGTCGAACTCCGGCGTGATTTGCATGCCCATCCGGAAACCGGATGGACAGAATTCCGGACGACAGCGCTCGTCGCGGAAGAACTCGATGAACGAGGATACACACTTCATCTCGGGGGAGACGCCGTCGCCGTGGACGCCCGCCTCGGCGTGCCGAGCGACGACGAAATCGCAGGTGCGAAGGCCCGAGCACGTGAGGAGGGTTCACCGGAGCAGTATCTGGAGCAAATGGGTGACGTGACGGGGCTCGTCGCCGAAAAGACGTTCGGAACCGGTGATGGGCCGACTGTCGGGGTCCGAATCGACATGGACGCGCTCGAACTGACCGAATCGAGCGACGACGACCACCGACCCGCACGGGACGGGTTCGTGAGCCGCACCCCGGCGAGATGCACGCCTGCGGCCACGATGGACACACGACCATCGGCGTCGGAATCGCGCGCGAACTCGATTCCACGGCGGGTTCGACGGCCACCTGAAACTGTTCTTCCAACCGGCGGAGGAGGGTGGCCGTGGCGGCGTGCCGATGAGCAAAACACAGCACCTCACCGACCTCGATTACTTCCTCGCGCTTCACCTCGGACTCGACAACGAGACGGGGAAGGTCATCGCCGCGTACGAACATCCGCTGTCGAACGCGAAACTCGACGTGGCGTTTCACGGCGAGGCCGCACACGCCGGAAAAGCCCCGAATCAGGGCCGAAACGCCCTACAGGCGATGACGACGGCCATCGGGAATCTGTACGCGATTCCGCGACACGCGGACGGTGCGACGCGCATCAACGTCGGGCAAGTTCATTCCCCGAACGCACAGAACGTCATCAGCGAGGAAGCGAGGATGCGTATCGAAGTCCGTGGCGAGACGGCCGAACTCAACGACTACATGCGCTCCCGAGCGCGGCGAGCCGTGAAACACGCCGCTGGGATGCACGACGTGGCGTTCGAAACGTCACTCTACGGGAAGACGACGACGTTTACCGCAGATGAGCAGATGGTTACGGCCGTCGCTCGGGCCGCGGAGGGTGTCGAAGGCGTCGATACCGTCGTCGAGCGAGCGCCCATCGGCGCGAGCGAGGATGCCTCGTTCCTCATCGAACGGGTGCAAAAGGAGGGCGGCGTGGGGACCTACATCGGAATCGGGGCGAGCAACCCGTTCGGTCACCACACTTCGAAGTTCGACATCGACGAGGACGCGCTCGAAATCGGCGTCGATGTCGTCGTGGAAACGATTCGGTCGCTGTAGAAAAACCGCTCATCGGGAACTCACGACGGCAACCGGGCACGGGGCGTGTTCCAGCACGTACTCGGCGCGATGGCCGAAAAACGCGCGCCGGGATAGCGGCCTAAGTCCGCTTCCGAGAACGATGAGGTCGATATCGTTCTCTTCCGCACGCCGAACGATGGCACGGACCGGGCGTTCGCTCACTACGACATCCGTCAACACCGAGGCACCGAGTTGACGACCGAGCGTCGCCTCCCTATCCACGATTTCCGCGCCGATTCGGACGGACTCGGAGATGTCGGCTTCGCCGACGAACAACTCCCGAAGTCGGCGTCGGTCGATGACGTTGATGATTTCGACGAGGGCGTTGCAGTCGGTCGCGACGGCGAACGCGATTTCGGCTGCATGACGGCTGTACTCCGTCCCGACTGTCGGAACGAGGATTCGCCGAATCGGTACGGGGTCGAGCGGTCGGTCCGGGGAAACGTCGTCGCGTGAAATGCCGTTTGCCCCCACCGCGAGGACGGGGGTGGGTGTCCGCAGGAGCACGTCGTCGATGCCCGTCTCGAACAACGGTCGGGTCGAACCACCGGGGTTCGAAGACGAATCGAATTCGGGAAGGGAACCCGAAGCATCGGCGTTCGTCGCGACTGCGAGCAGGTCGTAGCCGCGGTTCAGTTCCGTGAGGACGGTGTCACTCGCCGAACCGTGAATCGGGGTCGTTCGGGTCCTCGTCCGTTCGCTCGGGAGCGACAACTGCTGGGTCATCACGGAAAGACATTCCTCGATGGATGGGGAGGCGACGGCGTCGCCTCCCCCTGCAGCTTCACTGTCAGCACTTCCGCCATTTCCGTCACCGCCGTCGCTACGCGGTCGGGGCGCGATTGGCACGAGCCTCGAACGAATTCGGGCAAGGAACGACTCGCGGCCGCGAGTCGTTCCGTCCTCATCCGTGACGAACATCGTCGTGACTTCGATGTCACGAGGTCGAGCAATGTGCCCGACGAGTTGTGCCAAGAACTGTGCATCCGGGCTACAGCGTGTCGGCAAGAGGACGCGAGAGATGGAGCCGAGAAAGCTCCGTTCCTCGCGTTCGCGGTGTTCCGCGCGCCGAACTTCCGCCGCCGACGGTTCGATACGATCGAGCGCGACCCGGAGGACTGGCGGTGCGAGAAGCGAAGTGACGATGGCAACAAGGACGATGATGGTGTACATCATGCCGGTCAAAATACCAATGCTGACGCCGACGGTGGCGACGATGATTTCCAACGCGCCGCGAGCGTTCAACCCCGCACCGATGGCGATTCCCTCCCAGTTCGAGAGACCGGTTCCGCGCGCGCCGAGAAACGCACCAATGAACTTTCCAGCGATGGCAACCAGCAACACGCCACAAGCGACGAAGAGGGCAATCGGTGTCGAGAGACTCGCCAAATCGACGCGAAGCCCCGCTGTAGCGAAGAAGATGGGTGCGAGAATTCCGAGTGTGAACACCTCGAAGACGTGGCGGGCAGCTTGGTCGAACCGCTTTACACGGCCCACCAGAAGTCCGACGACGAACGCACCGAGGACGGCCTCCAACCCGAGCGCGTGAGTGAGCGTTCCGGCACCGAGTGCGAGAATCGTCACTGTCGTCACGAGCGCGAGGTCGCTGTCGAGCGTCGTATCGACCCAGCGGAGCAGGTGCGAGATGAAACGACCGCCGACAGTGAACGAAAATCCGAGGAAGAGAGCGAGAAAGAGAACGGTGATACCAGCCGTCTCGACTGCTTTCCCTCCACTTTGGCGTGCGAGTCCAGCCACGACAGCGAGGAGAATCCAGCCGACAGTGTCGTTTATCATCCCCGCCGCGATGGTCAGCTGGCTGATTTCGCGCTCGATGACGTTCAAGTCGAGAAGAATTTTCGCAATGACCGGAATCGCAGAGATGCTGAGCGCGGTGGCGATAAAGAGGCTGAAAACGAGTCGACGCCCGTTCGCGAGGAACGCGGCCGGGAGTAACCACGCAGCAGCGAAACCGAACACGAACGGCACCGCGATACTCGTACTGGCAATCGCGGTCGCTCGTCCAGCACGACTGGCGATGAGGTCGAGGTCGGTTTCGAACCCCGTAATGACTAACAGCATGACGAGACCCAACCACGAGATGGCTTCGAGGAGATGGTACTGCAACGGATGGGGCGGGAACACCGCAACGAAGACCGTCGGTGCGAGATTTCCGAGCACCGACGGGCCGAGGAGGATTCCCGCGAGCAGTTCACCGAGCACTGATGGGAAATCGAATGCACGGGCGAGTTCGCCGAGCGCACGAGCGGTCAACAACAGGACGAACAGCTGACCGAACAAGAAGAGAAGTTCATGGCCGGTCAACGGCGGGAGGACGCCGCTCGTCGAAGCGAACAACACAGCAGACTCGGCACACCGCCCGATCGAAATCCATGTCACCCCCATTCGTCACCGCTCATTCGATAAGCCGAGTGAAATAACCTCGGCCGACCGGAGACAGCTCAAAACTGTCATCGAATTTTCGCATGACTGCACGGCGAGGAATAGATTGTTAATCCTCGAAATCGCATGGATAGTATGAGCAGGCAAGTTGGTCGCCGTCAGTTTCTCTCCGGTATCGGGGCAACTGTTGGGCTCTCCAGTGTCGCCGGTGCGGGCAGCGTCCGCACCGTCGGTCACAAGGCACAAACCACGAGACGACGAGATTTGAACCTCCCCCCAGACACCGATGCACCAGTAGACGTTCGCGGTGCGATTTACCTCCCGGCACGCGCGTTCAACCGGTATCAAATGTGGGACAACTACGACCCAGACATCATCGAACGCGATTTCGGCTATGCCGCAAGCCTCAACCTCAACGCGATTCGAACGTGGTTGAGCTACGAATACTGGCTCGTCAAACCCGAAGACCACATGGACTCGCTCGAACATCTGCTGGACACCGCCGAGAAGAACGGAATTCGCGTCCTGCTCGGCCTGTTCGACAGCGTCGGACTCGAACCGACCTTCGAGAACCTCGTCCAAAA
>CAWCLB010000003.1:0-185853 GCA_963796245.1 uncultured haloarchaeon
GCAACTTCCTTGCCATTCAGTTAATTTCGGAAATCGTTTCCTATGATTTCAATTACATCGCGGAGGACGCGGGACTTCCGATAGCGCATCACTGCGCGTTCGACCTCGGAATCAGAACGGCGGCGATACTGCATGCGGTCCACGGAATTCCGGGATTTTCGCTGCCGCCGGATTCGGTCTACTACGGCTGGGAGGACGACGTTATCGAGAATCCGTTCGACAGCACTGGCGGAACGCTCGCCGTGCCGCAAGGAGTGGGTCTCGGCATCGAAATCGACAATGACAAAGTCGATCGGTATCGTCTCTGATGCGTTCGCGAAGTCTCTTGTCGTGAGTGATGCTCGGAGTTACTCGCTGTCGATTGCCATTTCATTTGCCGATTCGCACATCGTTTCCCAGTCGGTAATCGTCGTTTCCCGACCAATATACTCGATTACTGCCGTTCTTCACGTCCGACATCGAAAAGCTGCGCCGTCGGCAGTGACCACCCGTACGTGACCGCAGTTACTCGCGTTCCGAGGGTGACCGCAGCGCAGATAGCGGCGGCACTTCCAGCACTTCCGGGCCCACCGAGCGTTACGACAAGCCAATATGCGCCGCCGCCCAGCACTGCACAACTCGCATAGAAGTCTTCGAGCAGGATGAACGGCGACCTGTTCAGCAGAACATCCGCGAGCGCACCACCACCAACAGCGTTGATGGTTGCGATGGCGATGACGCCAAAGCCCGAGACACCGATGTAGGTCGCAACGATAGCCCCAGTCGTGGCGAACGCGGCAAGCCCGACGGCGTCCGAGAGCAGCGTCACGGGGTGGTCATCCGGGGAGTGGAGCACGACGCTCACCCCGATTGCCAAACAGACGCCGAGCATCCCCAACCCGATTTCGAGCGGGGACGTGAGCGCCAATGGAACTCGATTGACGAGAACATCCCGTGTCACGCCACCGGCAAACGCGGTGGCGAGTCCGACGACGGTGATGCCGAACAGGTCGAACTCCTCGCGTATCGCCTTGGTCGCACCGACTAGCGCGAAGGCGACGAGTCCGATGGTGTTCATCACCGCAAACGGGCCGCCGAACAGCGCGCCGAGGACATCCTGAACCACTGGTTTCCCGTAGAACGTTGCGCGTATTGAGCGCTGCGAATGGTGCCGATGGATGGACTATGGATAAAAATTGCACACTATTTTCATCCGTCGCGCCCTACGACTGGTATGAACGACGATACTGACGGCACCGCGTCCCGGGCCAGACGACCGCTGCTCTACGTGATGGGGCTGTTCTACACCATCGCGGGGGTGATGCATTTCGTCGTCCCGAAGGTGTACGCTCGAATCGTGCCGCCACAGTACCCGAAACCGGTCGCACTGGTCTATCTCTCCGGAATCACGGAAATCGTCCTCGGAATCGGCGTGATGATTCGACGAACGCGCCGCATCTCTGCGTGGGGAATCATCGCACTTCTGGTCGCCGTGTTCCCGGCGAACGTCCACATGGCGATGAGTGACGAACTCCCCGATGCGGTTCCGGACTGGGCCGAAGACATCGCTCGGGTCGGGGTGTGGGTCCGCCTCCCGCTTCAAGGCGTTCTCATCCTCTGGGCGTGGTGGTACACGCGCGTCCCGTCCGAGACTGGCAGGTGACGAGTAGGGCATTGTGTCACGTGTTCCGTGGCTTCGACTGACCCTGCCATTCAGATGTAAAATGCGTACCTATTGTAAAATAGTCAGCTATTGAGCCGATTATCTGTATTGCAGAAGATACCGAGCACCGAGACAGTCGAGTCGATGGAGCGAGGTACCTATTCCGACTCGTTCTGCGAACTTCGCGCCGGTCGCTGGAGATGCTGTTCGACGCGCTCGACTTTCTCGCTCACGTCGAGGGTTTCCTCACGGAAGTGATCGATTTTGAGCGTGGTCAGTGTCCGTGATGCATCGACCGCTTCCGTGGCTGCCCGTGCAGCAGCGAACACTTCCGACAGTTCGTCGGCTTGAATCGTCGTTTCCATCGGATGGGTCTCGTACTCAACGTCGAAGTCCTCCAGTGCGTCTATCGCGTTCGCTATCTCCGCGTCGAAATCTACGTCCGCATCGTCGAGTGGTGCAACAGCGAGCATTGCCGTGACAGTCATGAATCGACGTTCGTATTTCTGGACGATATAACCGGGTGTTCGATAGGTGGTATCCCGTCGTCCCCAATAGTTCCAACTCGGTATAAAATTCATTGAATCGATTGGTTTATCGATGTCGACAAAAAGCACTATTAACCCATGCTGTGAATGAGCATATCATGCCACCGGATTTCGGAGCGCTATCACTGGTACCACCCGTCTTGGCCATCGTGCTCGCCGTCATCACGCGCCGGGCGATGCTGTCACTCTTCATCGGCGTCTGGACGGGTGGCATCATCTACAGCGGAAACGTCGGCATCGCGAAGACGTTCGACTGGATAATCAAGTCCATCGGGAACAGCACGTTCAACGCGAAAATCCTCGTCTTTACGATGCTCTTGGGGGCCGGAATCGCGCTCATCTGGCGGTTAGGTGGCGCGATGGCGATAACGCGGTTCGCCACGAGACGTATCGACTCCCATCGAAAGGTCGGAGTCGTGGGGTGGCTGCTCGGCCTCATCTGGAACTTCGACGACTATGCCAACAACGCCATCGTCGGCAGTTCGCTGAAGAGTATCGCCGACGAGAAGCGGATGTCCCGCGAGAAGTTGGCGTACATCCTCGATTCGACGGCCGCGCCGATGGCAACCATCGGTATCTCCAGTTGGGTCGCGTTCGAAATCGGGTTGATAGCCAAGGAGTACAAGGAACTCGGAATCACCGGTCAGACGCCCACCGCGACCGCGACGTTCCTCCACAGCGTTCCGTACAACATGTACTCCATTCTGGCGCTGGCGATGGTCGGCATCATCGTCATCAGCGGGCGGGATTTCGGCGAGATGCTGGACGCCGAAAACCGCGCACAGCGGACCGGCAACGTCATCCGTGACGACGCGAATCCGCTTCAAAACATCAAGGACGACTTGGGCGAGCCGCTGGACGACGACGCCCCCCTTCGGACGTTCGTCCTTCCCGTCTTCGCGCTCGTCGCCGTCGTCGTCGGTGGCGCGGTGATGATGGGGTACAGACCCGATCGGACGGCGATAGAGATGGTCAACAACACGAACATCGCCACTGCGCTCGTTTGGGGGTCGTTCGCCATGGTCGCCACTGCCATCGCGCTGGCGCTCGCGGAGGGAGTCATGACGCTCGATCAGTCGATGGACACCATCCTCGACGGGTTCGGAACGATGCTCCCGGCGGTCAGCATCCTCGTGTTGGCATGGTCCATCGGGTCGGTGGCGTCGGCGCTCGGCACCGGCGAGTACGTCACACAGTACGCATCGGGAACGGTCTCGCCGACGGTGCTCCCCGTCGCCATCTTCCTCATCTCCGCCATTATCTCTCTCGCCATCGGAACGTCGTGGGGGACGATGTCCATCATGACTCCCATCGTGATTCCGCTGGCGTGGAAGATCGGCGGCAGTTCGCCGGGGTTCGTCGCCGTCGCGGTCGGCGCGATGTTCAGCGGTGCCATCTTCGGGGACAACTGCTCGCCCATCTCGGACACGACCGTCCTCGCATCGACGTTCGCCGGGTCGGACCACATCGACCACGTCCGCACGCAAATGTACTACGCAGTCACCGTCCTCATCGCGACGGCCTTTCTTTACCTGCTGTACGGACTCACGAGCGTCGGCCCGCTCGTACTGCTCCCCATCGGCCTCGTGACGTTGTGCGCACTGGTGTACGTGTTCTCGAGTGTGGACGCATGGCGCAAAGATATCTCTCCGAAACCCGCATCGAACCCGACGTCGAATCGGAGACCGACTAGCGACGACTGACCGCTCAACGGCCGAACGTCAGTACCGGAAACCATGGGTTCGAAACCCGAAACCGTCCGACTCGCCGTTACCCCTATCGTTTTGCTACCGCGCGCGAAGCGACAAACGATGACGGAAAAGACAGTCGGATTCATCGGACTCGGAATCATGGGCAAACCAATGGCGACAAACCTGCTCGATGCAGGCTACGATGTCGTCGGGTACAATCGCTCGCAGGAACCCGTTGACGAACTCGTCGAATACGGCGGGGTAGCGGGCGATTCTCCCCGCGATGTCGCGGAACAGGTCGATGTCGTCATTACATGTCTGCCGGATTCGGCAGTCGTGGAGACTATCGTTCGGAGCGACGACGGGATTCTTGCGGGAGTAAGCGACGGCATGACGGTTATCGACATGTCCACTATTTCGCCGACGACGACCGAAGAACTCGCAACTGACATCGCCGAAAAAGGTGCGAGCATGCTCGATGCACCGATTAGCGGCGGTGAAATCGGCGCAATCGAGGGGACGCTCTCCATCATGGCCGGCGGTGACGAGGCGGTGTTCGACGAGCAGATGGACCTGTTCGAAGCCATGGGCGAGACGGTCACCCACTGCGGGCCGAACGGTGCCGGCCAAACGACGAAGGCGTGCAATCAGATAGTCGTCTCGGCGCAGATGGTCGGCGTCAGTGAAGCCCTCGTCTTCGCCGAAAAAGCCGGTGCGGACCTCGAAGCCGTAGTCGAAGCCATTAGCGGTGGTGCCGCAGGCTGTTGGACGCTCGACAATCGCGCGTCGAGAATGATCGAAGGGAACTTCGACCCCGGCTTTTTCGCCTCGTATCAGTACAAAGACCTCCGAATCGCAACCGATGCCGGGCAAGCGTTCGGTGTGCCACTCCCGCAAACGTCGGTCGCACACGAACTGTACAAATCGATGGAAACCACCGGACGCGGTCGAGACGACAACTCGGGCGTGATGCAAATCATCGAAGACCTCGCCGGAACGGAAGCACGTGTCGACTAATCGGTCACTATCGACCGGGTTTTCGGAATCGGTTACTTCCGAAAACGGTCCTACGGGCTGTTCGCCCCCATGAGAATCCCAACGACAATACACGAGTAAGGCACGACAGTAAAACTACCCGTTGAGTTAGCTTGCGCCTAACTGGTAATACTGGCCCCCTAATCCGCTCCGTAGCGATGATACCGTGTGGCATGGGGGAGGTAAATACAGTAGCGTCCAAGTATGATTATCTAGGCAATTGTTGAGGGGTTGGTGAATGGATAGAACGATCACCGTCTCTTATTGGGACGTTCGTCGTCCCCCGTGTGGAATATGTTTACGAGATGGCGTTGCGGAGCCGTTATGAATGCCGATGAATGGCGAGACGGGTTCCGAAAAGGGAAGTTGCGCGCGGTGAGTCCCCGGACGATCCGCGAGCCCAGTACAGTCACTCCGGGCACCCGATGAGAAATCTTCGTCTCGGTTCGTTGTTCGGGATTCCCATCAGGCTGAATCTGAGTTTTCTCATCGTCCTCCCATTGATCGCATATCTGATTGGCATTCAAATCACTCCACTGGCAAGCATCCTCAATCAGGTCTGGCATGCGCAGATCGAGACAGCCTCGTTAGTCGTTGGTTGGATGCCGTGGATACTTGGAATCCTGTCTGCAGTTGGACTTTTTAGCTGTGTGGTCCTCCACGAACTGGGCCACTCGCTCGTGGCGCGACGGTTTGGATTCGCCACCGAATCGATCACGCTCTGGTTCTTGGGCGGCGTTTCCGCGCTCGCTGAAATTCCCGAAGATTGGCGACAGGAGTTCTTGGTCGCAATCGCTGGGCCACTCGTCAGCATCGCCCTCGGTGTGATCTGTTACGGAATTCTCGTGATTCTGCCGGCCGGCCTCGATGCGGTCCGGTTCATCGTCGCATATCTCAGTCTGCTCAACATCGTTCTCGCGCTGTTCAATCTGTTGCCCGGCTTTCCGATGGACGGCGGGCGGATTCTCCGTTCGCTCCTCGCGCGAACCCGCTCGCACGCTCGTGCGACTCAAATTGCAGCGAGCGTCGGCAAGGGTGTTGCTGTTATCCTCGGTATTCTCGGACTCCTGTCGTTCAACATTTTTCTCATTGCCATCGCCTTTTTCGTATACCTCAGCGCCAGCAGCGAAGTCGTCCAAGAGACGCTATCGGGAGTCGAAGACAGACCCGTGAGTGATATCATGACGCCGGTTTCCGAGTTGGATACCGTGCAGCCCGAGACAACCATCACGGAGCTGTTCGAACAGATGTTCGAGCAGCGACACGTCGGTTACCCCGTTGTCGAAGACGGTCGCATCGTTGGAATCGTGACCTTGGACGACGCGGGTCGCGTGTCAATCCAAGAGCGTGACGCGTTTACAGTTCAGGACGTGATGACACGCGACCTCGAAACGGTACCTGCCGATGAGAGTGTTGAGGAGTTTCTGAAGCAGTTCCAACGCAGTGCGGTTGGCCGAATGTTCGTGGTCGATATGCACGAAGAAATTATTGGCCTGATCACACGAACGGACGTGATGACGATTATTCAAATTTCGAAACAGTGACGATGTGTTCGGGATGCACTGCTCGTGTTGCGGTTCTACTCCCTCGGAATTCTGGGGCTCACCACGATCCAACTCTGATTCGGTGCTCCACAAAGCAATCACACTCCCGCGGCGGTCACCCGAGTACCAACAGCGGGGACATGAGTAACAGTCCGCAGCTGAACCCGAGGACGATTTCGGACCGACCGTTGTTCGGCAGGGTGCGGCCGCGAGCACGTGCTTCGGGTAGCAGTTCGGAGACGACGAGATAGACCATTGCACCGGCGGCGAATCCGAGTCCGAAGGGAAGCGTTTGCCGTGCGATATTGACGAAATAGAACGCGACCAGTGCGGCAATCGGTTGTGGAACGCTCGAAAAAACGGCCCATCCGACGAGTCGCCAGTTCGATACCCCCTGTGTCTTCAGGGGAATCGAGACCGCCAGCCCCTCGGGGATATTTTGGAGAGCGATTGCAATCGTGATGAATACCGCGAGGACGGGGACGGAAACGCCGAAGATGGGACTACCGACCGTACCGACGCCCAAGTCGGCAAACGAAACCCCGACGGCGACACCTTCCGGAAAACTGTGAACCGTGAGCGTTCCGACGATGAGCGCTATCCGTTGAAAATCCGCCTCGGAAATCGTTCGCGGACGAAACTCGTATTCGTCGAGGAGATGGCTCGTCCCGAACACGAGAAGTCCGCCGATTACGACGCCGCCGGCGACTTCCACCAGTGGTCCTTGAGCAAGCCCTTCGGGAAGCAACCCGAAAAGTGATGCAGAGACCATGATTCCGGACGCGAACCCCCAGAGTATCACGTACCATCGGTCGCTCACGTCCTCAACGAAGAAAAACGGAATTGCACCGAGTCCTGTCGCTAAATCCGTGAGCAAGGCGGCGACGAAGACGAAGAGAAACGATTCTGTCGGTGACATTGGATATGTTCACTCGTGGAAATAGAAACGTGGGATGACTACTCAAGGGTTGCTCACACCACGACGTTCTCCGTCGTTTATTCGCTTTGAGCGACCTCCTGATACGCGTCAGTGATACGGTCGTGTTGCTCGTCGGTCAGCGTACAGTCCACGGCCTGTAGATTTTCTTCGATTTGTTCACGGGTTCGTGCGCCGAGTATCGGAGCCGTGACTCGGTCGTGGTCCGCAAGCCAGCGGAGCGCCACGACTGCCGGTTCCGTCTCGCACTCGTCGGCGACTGCTTTCACGGTATCGAGGACGGCCCACTGACGCTCTTCGAACTCATCCCACCCGGCGAGCGCACCGCGCGACCCATCCGGCGCGTCTCGGTCACGTTCGTACTTTCCGGTGAGGAACCCACCTTCGAGCGGAGAGTATGGAACCACCGCGAGGTTCTGATCAACCGTTACGTCGAGATACTGTTCGACGTCCGCTCGGTGTGCTGCGTTGAACTTCGGCTGTGTCACTTCGAAGCGCTCCAATCCCTCGATATCGCTCGTCCAGAGGGCTTTCGTGAGTTTCCACGCCGCCGCCGTGGAGATACCGAGATAGTTGACCTTTCCCTCGTGCACGAAGTCGTCGAGCGTCGAGAGCGTTTCGGCAATCGGCGTCTCGTCGTCCCAGCGATGAATGTAGTAGACGTCGAGGTAGTCCGTACCGAGGCGGTCGAGCGTCCCCTCCAGTTCCGTTCGAAGCGCCGGTCGTGAGAGGTTTTCGTTCAGCGGGCTGATTTGGTTCCAGTACGCTTTCGACGCCACGACGAACTCTTCGCGGTCGCGGTCGGCGAGCCACTCGCCGATGATTTCCTCGCTTCGCCCATCCGCGTACGTATTCGCCGTATCGATGAAGTTCCCACCGGCGGCGGCGAACGCGTCCAAGATGTCGTGTGACTGCTCGGGTGTCGCGGCGAGTTGGCCGTCCATCTCCCGGCCGAACATCGCGGTTCCCAAGCAGAACTCGGAGACACGGAGACCCGTCGAACCCAAACGAACAGTGTTCATCTCCATACGACATCGATACACGTCACAATTTAAATGCTCACGGGCCTCGGCTTATGTTTCCCATTCCTGGCTCGTGGTGACGGTCGCCTGCATGGGGAAGACCTTTTCGAGGAGTACTTGGTGCACCTCAGGGTCGTGGTCGGCACAGCAGTCCGAAAGCACTGTAAGTTCGTAATCCTTGTCTGCTGCGGCGCGAAGCGTCGAGAGCACGACGCCGCTGGTTGCGATACCCGAGAGAACCAAGTGTGTGATTCCCTGCGCCCGGAGGACCATTTCGAGGTCGCTGCCCGCGAAGGCGCTCACGCATTTTTTGCCGATGACCAAGTCGTCTTCTTCAGGCGCAATGACCGGTTTGGTCGCTTCGTCCGCTTCGGTCATCGACCGTGAATCGTCCGAAGAGATTCGGGAGAAAATCTTGTTACGCGAATTCAGTTCCGGGTAGCCTTCGCGGAACCGAACCACGACATAGAAAACCGGAACGTCGGCAGCATGAGCGGTATCAACGGCAGTCTCGACCGTCGAGATGTACTCGTCTTTTGCTTCGCCCAGTCTGTCTATGATTCCGTTTTGAACGTCCATGACCAGCAGGGCCGTAGCTGAGTCCTCAGTCATGCGACTAGTATTCGTCTATCCGTTTGTAGCTTTAGCGGGTAACTATGACGTAATGACGAGCTTACCGATACTCTCACGGTTCTGCATCGCCGCGAATGCCGCGCCGGTCTTCTCAAGCGGGTAAGTCTCGTCAATCTCTGGGGTGAGAGCGCCGTCAGCAACGAGGGTGACGAGCGTCTCTAAATCGCCTTGTGTCCCCATCGTACTCCCGATGAGACGTTTGTGGCCAAGAAAGAGGTTCGGGATGTCTATCTCGGACGTATCACCAGCCGTCCGCCCACAAATCGCCATCCGGCCACCGCGCCGTAGGACATCCAACCCGAGTTGGGTGTACGCACCACCGAGGTGGTTGAGCACGCCATCGACTGGTCCGATATCGGAGACGGCGTCTCGAATCTCATCCGGGTCGGTGCTCTCGATAGCGTGGTCGAGGCCGAGTGATTCGAGGCGGTCGAGTTTCGCCCGCGAGGAAGACGTTCCGACGCTGTGGGCACCGAGGACGGCCGCGAGTTGCACGCCGGCGACGCCGACACCGCCGGTCACGCCGGGAATGAATACCACGTCGGTCGGTCCGGCTTCGACCCGGCGAAGCATGTGATAGGCAGTCATGTAGGCCGTCGGGAGCGCGGCAGCTTCGATCATACTCACGTCATCAGGGAGCGTAACGAGGCGGTCAGCTTGGACGCAGGCGGCTTCGGCGAAACCGCCGTGGTAGAGCGAGAAGTTCTCGCAGAGGTTCTCCGGACCTTCCCGGCAGTAGCGACACGTCCCGCATGTCTCGTTCGGGCAGAGTACCACGCGGTCACCCGGTTCGACATCGGTGACATCCTCGCCGACATCTCGAACGGTTCCAGCAACGTCGAGACCACTGACGAACGGTAGGTCGTCCGTATCGACCATCGCTGAATCGCCTTCGAGAATCCAGAGGTCGTGGCGGTTGATAGCGCACGCTTCGACCGTGACGAGCGCTTCTCGCCGCCCAGGTTCAGGGGCTGGGCGATCGATGATTGAGACACCATCCGGGCCGGTGAGATCACTGAAAGCTGCGACGCGCATTGACTGAGAATTCTCTCTCGATGCAATTACCAATGGCGGAAAGGGCAGTGTTGACCGGGTAGTTCAACCATCGAGCACTGCCGCCACAGACACGACTACACCGACAGTTTGTGAGCGGTGAACGCGTTGGTGAAACGCCGTAGTTTCAAGACACGTCCGGTAGTACTGCTTCGTATGCTGATTGCGCTCATTGCACACGATGAGAAGAAAGCCGATATGGTTGAGTTCGTGCGGCGGAACATCGACCAACTGTCGACCGTCGATTGTATCTCGACCGGGACGACGGGGCAGCGACTCAACGAAGAGACCGACCTCGTTGTCGAGCCAAAGGAATCCGGGCCGCTCGGCGGCGATATGATGATCGGGGCTGCGGTAGCTTCTGGGGACTGCCATGCCGTAATATTCCTCCGGGACCCGTTGACCGCACAACCACACGAACCCGATATCAACGCGCTGTTGCGGGTGTGCGACGTTCACGACGTGCCCCTTGCAACTAACCTCGCCAGTGCAAACGCCATCATCGACGAGTTGGTCAAGTAAACGTAATCGTTCGGATAGGAGAATCTCGTTTGGGCAGGAGTATTTTGCCCTTGGAATGTCTACTATTGTGAGATGGTACACACGAAAATCAACTATCAAGACGTGGATTCGGTCGGCGACGGAATGCACTTCCTCCGAGACCCGCTCGGGTGCCAGCAGTTCGGCATCACGGTCCTCGAATGCGAACCGGGATGGACCGGAAAGGAGCATACGCACGTCGACCGTGAACACGAAGAGGTGTATTTCCTCGTCGATGGAGAGGCTACAGTGACTATCGAAGATGAGGACGTAGCAATGAAAAGCGGCGATGCACTTCGGATTTCACCGAAAGACACCCGCCGGATTCAGAACGGTGAGACCGAATCGCTCTTCGTCCTCGCCGGTGCACCGTGAGCAGGACGGGATGGAACGGAGGAGATACTCCCATTCAATTCGTCTCCTCTTGGGAAAGATGTCTACTGTCACTACTTTAGAATAGCTTCCTTTACCGCCTCACAAATAGTTATACGGCGTGATTTACGTATAGAATACGTCGGGAGTGATTCCCTTCAGCATCGCTCTCGACGAGCAGGGGAGCCGCGATTAAACGCATCGTCTAATTATCATCCACATTTCCCCTGTTTTGAGAAGAATACTCGACCGATTGCGTGAACAAACCCAAACTCTTCGAGAGCGGGGAACAAGAAACAAAATAGAACTGTTTGACGGCCTCGTTTATTTGACTGACTAGTTAGTATCTTATGTGTCTCTTTTATGTGTTCCTCACGGATGAATCGAATCGCCTCCTATTTCCAGCAATCTTTTAACTGACTAGTCAGTAAGTACAACTAGACGATGAAAACTGAAACGTCCACAAAAATAATTCGAGCGACACGGTGTATTCTCTGTCGGCATGGGTACGCTGATCTGACGATTCAACGAATCGCGGACGAGTCGGACGTTTCGACAGCGGCTATTCACTATCATTTCGACACGAAAGAAACGCTATTAAACGCGTTCCTCGACGACATGATAGAGCAGTTCATACGACGGCTGGCTTGCGACGAGAGCAACCCGAACAAACGATTGAGCAGCTTTCTTGACGCCGCCTTTACCCCTCCCCATGATGGAGAACAGGATGTCGCTGTTGCACTGATGGAACTGAAAGCACAAGCACCGTATCACGAACTGTATCGCGAAAGATTTCTCGAACTTGACGCCCGGATGCAGGCCGTTGTCGAAGGTGCAGTCCGAGATGGCATCGAATCAGGCGAGTTCGATGAAGTCCCTCCCGAGTCGATTGCACACTCGGTCGTCACCGCTATCAACGGGTCTCATTCCCGCAAGGTAACACTCGGTGAAAGCCCACAGGAAACCCGAGAAGCGCTCGAAGAATATCTCGTGCACCACCTCGACTGGACGCCGGAGGTGAACAGTTGAGCGTTGCCGAGCGGTAGGAAGCAGTTCACCGTGATACGGTGGGTTACTGCAGTACAGTGGTTCATCGGCTTGTTCATCCCAACGGGTGCCCCAATGCTCGGATTCGGTGTCTCAGCTCTCTCTTCTGAACAAATCAAACTCAAATCCAACAATCCAGCAAAACCGCACAGTTACCGACTTGCAAGCAGCGTTTCGATTCGCTTCGTTCCGTCCTCGACATAGCCGCCGTGGAAGCAAACTGCGTGGTCGATATCTCGTTTCACAAGCATCTCGACGCTCTCCCACGCTGTTTCCATATCGGGCGTTGCGCCTTCACGCGGGCCGACGAGTTCACCTTCGGGCGCATTGAGCGCGTCGGCGGTAATCAGCAGCTTTTCTTCGGGGAAGTAACAGGAGACGTGTCCCGGCGTGTGGCCGGGCGTGTAGATGATTTCCATCGGACCCGCGTCGGTCGTGAACGTTTCGCCGCCCGCGAGTCGAACATCGACCGTCGTCGGGTCGATTGCCATTGGGCGTTCCTCGCTCGATTTCACGAGTTCCTTTTCGCCCTCGATGTACGGCGCGTCGGCGTCGTGTGCGAACACGATGGCGTCGGTTTGGTCGATTACTGTTGCGAGACAACCTGCGTGGTCGATGTCCTGATGCGTGAGGACGACTGCCCACGTGTCATCGAGGTCCAACCCTTCGGCATCAAGCGCAGCGGCGAGGTCGTCGATGCCGTCGGGCATTCCAACATCGAGAAGAAGGAGTCCGCGTGGCGTCTCGACAGCCGCCGGGGTGAGCGTCATTTCTCGGTCGCCGAATGCGACATCTATCGGCAGGTCGTGTACTTCGTTTGGAAGTGCCATACCGGTATTTGTGTTGCTGGCCGTTTGAATCCCATCGCTTCCGGTTGACATTTCCCCTTCCGTTTCGGGTTCTTATCTCTTTTCGGAAGAATCGGAAACCGCCCACTTCCGTTTATTATGGCGGCCGGAATACACCTGTACATGATTCACGATGCTCGCGTCCTACAGCCACAGTTCGTCCCCGAAGAGGTCGAGCATCGCAACGAGGAGATTAACACGCTCTCAAACACGCTCAAACCCATCATGGACGGGCAGAACGGCGAAACTTCACTCCTGTTGGGACCCTCCGGCGCAGGAAAGACCTGTATCGCCAAGTTCACCACCGAGCGGTTGCGTGAGAATGTCCTTGACATAAACCGACAGTACGTCAACTGCTGGCAGGACTACACGCGGTTTCAGGTGCTCTATCGAATTCTCGAAGGCATCGGCCGAACCGTCAACATTCACCGTCGTTCGACGCCGAAAGACGAACTCCTCGACCGCCTCCAGCGGTACGACGGGGCGCAGTTCGTCGTCATTTTGGACGAAGTCGACCAACTCGAAGACAAGAGCGTCCTCTACGATTTGTATCGCATGCCGACTATCTCGATGGTGCTCATTACGAACCACGAGGACGAATTGTTCTCGCATCTCGACGGCCGCTTGGCGAGTCGGCTTCGGACGTGTGTTCGGGTTCCATTCGAGAAGTATCACCTCGACGAACTTGTTTCAATTCTCCGCGCCCGTGTTCAGTGGGGTCTTTCGGAAAACGCAATCGGAAATGGGGAACTCGAACTGATAGCCGACGCGGCGGCGGGTGATGCACGGGTCGCAATCGGGATTCTCAGGAATGCAGCACGTCACGCCGACCAGGGCGAAATGGACCACATCACGACCGATGTCGTCCGGGATGCGATACCGGATGGCCGCCACGAAGTCCGGCAGAAAACTATCGACCAACTCAACTCGCATCAGCGCGCCCTCTACGAGATTTTGGACGAAACGGGCGAACTCGCCCCGGGTGAGTTGTACGACGCGTACCGGCAACGCGTCGAGAATCCGAAGACGAACCGGACGGTTCGAAATCACCTCTCGAAGATGGAACATTATCGGCTGGTCGTCGCCGAAGGGAAGAACCGGGCGCGGACGTACCGACTGCGCTGAATTCGGGTTTCGGAAACGTCGGAAACGACCCTGTCCTGCCTATGGTGCAACGGCGACTACATTCGTTGTGATGACAGCACAGCAATCACCGACGCTTCCGACGGTCGGCAGTGGAATCGATGTCGAACTTCTCGAAGTCGACCACAAAACGGAGGGAACGCAATGAGTCGAAGTAGTACGACGTACCGCGACCTGCTCCGCGCGATGGAGAGTCGCTGGACGGCGTATCGACGCGGTCTTCGGCGAGCCGACCAGCAGGTGTTCGACCGACTCTTCGAATTTTCACGTGCACACGCGGACGCGAGCGGGCTACAAAACCCGCAACTTGTCGAAATTCCTGCGCTCTTCTCGATGCTCCTCGAACAGCAAAAGCAGATTGAGGACCTCGAAGACCGACTCGACCATCTGGAGTACGACCTGAACGACATAGAATGAGCGACATAGAATGAGCGACGTGGAGTGAACGCCGAAATCTCATAGACGGCTTTATGATCACTGCAACCTGTTTTTTTACTGCTTGGTGCCGGACGAGCACGAAACTATGACTGGATTTGATACTGACACGCCGTGGCTTCCCGTTGACGCGGGACTGGAGTTCGACCCGCTCGTACATTTCGGCGTCGTTCCGGACGAAAACACGCCGATGGTCGTCACGCCGCGCGGCGGCACGCGCGAAGTTGGACGGAGTTGCTACCAAGTCGATACCGAGCAGACGACGTATCTCGTAGATTGTGGACTGCGCCAAGGGACTGGCGAGTCGTTCCCCGACTTTCGGGGACTGTCGCTTGAACAGGTTGACGCCGTTTTCCTCACGCATGCACACATCGACCACTGCGGCGGGCTTCCCGTCCTCGAAGCGAAGGGATTGTTGGACGACGACGCGCCGATACTAGCCACGCCGCCGACGATAGACCTCGCAAAACTCCTCCTCGAAGATTCGTTTCACATCCACAGGCGGGAGGCACAACACTCGGGTACCGAACAGCAGTTCGACCGCCAGCACGTCGATGCCGTCTTCGAACGATTCGAGCCGGTGGACTACGGCGGCGGCCGCGTCGGGACGCTCGCCCCGACGCCCGCTGACGAACCGCTGGTGTTTCAGTACGGGAACGCGGGCCATCTCCTCGGCTCGGCGTGGCTCATGCTCCAGACGGGCGGCTATCGAGTCGTCTTCTCGGGTGACCTTGGCGGCCGTGCGACCCACCTTCCGGACATTCAATCGCCTCCCGGCGCGGACGTTCTTCTGATGGAGTCCACGTACGGAAGCCAGCACAGTCACACGTCGATGCACGACGCACGGTCGGCCCTGTTCACCGCCGTCGAGCAGGCCGTCGAAAATCGCCAGCCCGTTCTCATCCCGACGTTCGCAGTCGGCCGGGCACAACTCCTTCAGTTGCTGTTCAAGGAGCGATTCACGTCCCATCCGAGCGACATCGAATCTCGGGTGCAACTCGTCGTAGACGGGATGGCCCAAGACGCGACCGAAATCTATCACGACTACGTGCTGGACGACACGTACATGGACGAGTCCATCGTCAACCGCGCGAAAAACAGTGGGCAGGACCGACCGTTTACTCCCGACGGTGCCGGGTTCCCGCAAAACGACGCGGACCGACGGGAACTACTCACCGACACGGACCCGCTGTCCGGTGGAACCGTTCCCGTCGTCATTACACCATCCGGAATGTTGACCGGTGGGAATTCGCCACGGTATCTCGTCGAGTTCGCCGCTCGGTTCGAGGATGCGAAGGTGTTCCTCACCGGCTATCAGTCGAAGGGGACGACCGGACGGACGCTCCAGAACTACCTCAATGCCGGTGAGGACGACGTGACGATAACGACGGACGCGACGCCGTTCGGAACCGACTGGCCGGATTCGGCGTCCGTGACGTGGACACGCGTCGAGACGGACGGCGGATACGAACGGATGACGCGGGCGACCATCCCGACCGAATGGATAGAACCGGTGGACGGGCTGAGCGCGCACGCGGCCCAATTCGGCCTGCTGAAGTACGCTCGTGCCGTCGAGCCATCGACGGTGGCGATGATTCACGGTCCGGACTACGCACAGGACCACCTCGCCCGCCACTTCGGAACAAACCTCGATAGTGCGGAACGGGTAACCCGCTCTCGACTCCTCACGCCGATTCCCGTTGCCCGTGATATCGAACTCGATACGGCGACGCTGACGCCCGAACACTTCGAACGCGGTCCCGACCAGCTTCGAAATCAGGTGGAGACACTCCACAAGGAAATCGCGTCACTGAACGAGGAGTTGGCCGCAGTCCGACACGACGACGGGAAGCGGAGCGAGGCGGAACTTTGCCGTATCATTCGTGAGGAGATACGGAACGTCGTCGATACGGACGAGTAGTTATCAATTTCGACATTTCTCTTCGTCCTTGGCGTCTCTTGCCGTCTCTTGCCGTCTAAATCAGCACGCTCTCGGTATGGATGTCCCAGTATGTTTCGCCGCCGAAGCGTCGTTCCGAATCACGATAGAGAGAAGCTTTAGTCGAAGAAGTAAAAAAACAGAAGCGTATCCATGTCTCTTCCGGACGAGCATCGAACGGGGCGGTCCAAATGGACGCGTGACCACGCCTCTCGACTCCGCCGTACACCCGACACCGTGGCGCCGATAATCTATCCTCCCGAGCGGAACATCTGCGACGATTACCATCTCTGGGACACGTGGTTTCTCCGCGAGCGTGACGGGTCGATTCGCCGAAGTGGACGGCTACCGGGTCGCGTTCTCGCTCTCCGCCTCGTCGTCGCTGCTGCCCGGAAAACGCCACGACGAGGCGCAGAATTCGATACTTCTACTCGTCGGACGGCCGCGAGTGGACCTACGGCGGACCGATATTCACCGAAGGCGAAGCGTTCGGCTCCCGACAGTGGGCGGGGTCGGCCCTGTTGGACGACGGCACCGTCTACGCCTACTACACCGCCGCGGGCGACGCGACGAACTCGGAACTCGCCTACGAACAGCGAATTTGTGTCGGGGACAGGTGGCACGTCTCGACGGACGGGGAGGGCCTCAGCATCGACGGTCCGTGGAACCACTCGGTCCTCTGGAACCGGACGGCGAACAGTACCAGACACAGGAACAGTCGCAAATCAGCAAGCGGCCCCATCTACACCTTCCGCGACCCGTGGTTCTTCGAGGACCCCGAAACGGGGGAATCGTATCTCCTCTTCGAGGGAAACACCCCGATCGACGACCCCGACCCGGAGCTGACGTACAACGGTTGTATCGGCATCGCCCACTCGGAGACGGGGGACCCGACCGACTGGGAAGCTCCTTGACCCGATTCTCGACGCCGAACGAGTCAATCAGGAACTCGAACGGCCGCACATCGTCGTCCGAAACGGCCGTTACTACCTCTTCACCCCGAGCCATCAGCACACGTTTGCGCCCGGTTTGAGCGGGTTCGACGCGCCTCTACGGGTTCGTCGCGCGACTCGCTTTTCGGGCCGTACGAACCGCTGAACGAGACGGGACTCGTCGTCGCGAATCCCGAGAACGCCCCGTTTCAGGCCTACTCGTGGCTGGCGTTCGGCCACGGCGACGAGATACTCGTCACGTCCTTTTTCAACTACTACGACCTCAACGGCCTCTCGCTCGACGACGTCGCGTTTCTGCCCGAATCCGAGCAGTTCCGTCGCTTCGGCGGGACGTACGCCCCGACGCTCCGACTACAGGTCGGGGGCAACCGAACCCGCATCTGGGGCGAACTCGGGTACGGGCGGATTCCGCTCGAATCGCGAATCGCTGGCCGCACCTGACAGCGTTCGGTACCGTGGGTCGGAACACAGGATTCGAGGCGACCGAGAACGGAGAGTACTGATTCAGTCGTCGCCTGCCTCGGCCGTCGAACTCGACATCCATGGACGTGGCGGCGGAATATCGAGTTCCCACGCGTCGAGGCTCACGATACGGGCGTCCCCGCCTGCGGCGTAGAGTGACACGCCGTCGGCATCCGCGCGGGTCGGGTAGATTCGTCCCGTGAGGCAGTGACGTTCGTTTGCGAACACTTCGACAATCGACCCATCGACGAACACCCGGAGGTCGACTCGTTCCTCGCCGTCGAGCGGCATTCGTACCGGCTCGTCCGCCGTTTCGGGGTTGAGACTCGACGTCGAACGTTCGAGGATGAGTTCGTCGCGGCGGACGTGCAACGGCGTTCGTTCCTCGCCGTCTACGGTTTCCCGGAGGACGACGCCAACCTCGTCCGCAGTCCCGAGGTCGATCGAGAGCGAGAGTTCGAGCGCCCTGCCGCGCGTCTGAAGCACTTCTCGCTGCCCGTCCGTGAGTCCGCGGGCTTCGAACCCGTGGTGACCGCGACGGAGCGATTCGACCTCGTCGGCGGGGCGTTGGCGGAGTTCGCCGTCCTCGACGCTGAGAACGCGCGGGAGCGAGAGCGCGCCCGACCATCCGGCGTCCCACTGTGCGCGCTCGCTCCGCGCTTCCTTCAGCCAGCCGAACGTGAGCGGACGCCCGCGAAGATCGTCGTGCAGGGTCTGGGGCGCGTAGAAGTCGCCGTAATCGAGGACGCCGGACGCCTCGCGTTCGAAGCGCGCGTCACGGACGGTCCCGAGGAAGTAGGGCACGCGTTCGTAGTTCGAGACGTGGAGCAGGCGCTTCTCGCCGAGGTCGAGGAGTTCGGGGCACTCCCACATGTGGCCCGCACGTCTCCAACTCGCCGGTGAGAAGCGGCCCGAGGTACGTCCAGTCCGGAGGTCGTCCGAGCGGTAGAGGAGCGCCGTCCCGCCGACGCCGTCGATGCCGGAGCCGATGAGCTGGTACCACGAGCCGTTCTCGCGCCAGACACAGTGGTCGCGGAACTCGGCGTCCCAGTGTTCGGTCGAGAGGATGTCGAGTTCGGACCGGCGCGTCGGTCACGACCGGGTTCTCCGGGTCCTTCTCCACGACGTCGAGCGTATCGTCGGTGGCCGTCGCGAGACACGGGAGTTGTCGGCCGTCGCGGCCGCCCGTGTAGAGGATGTGGGCCGTTCCATCGTCATCGACCGTGCAACCCGACCAGCAGCCGTCGCGGTCCGGGCCGTCAGGGTCGGGCGTGAGCGCGACCGGATGGTCCTCCCAGTGGAGGAGGTCGTCGCTCGTCGCGTGCCCCCAGTGGATGGTGTGGTGGTAGGGACCGCCCGGGTTGTACTGATAGAAGACGTGGTACGTGCCGTTCCACTCGACGAGACCGTTCGGGTCGTTCAACCAGTTCGCGGGCGGCGTGAGGTGGTAGCGCGGGCGGTTGTGGTCGCCGCGGAAGGTCGTCGCGCATCGCGGCGAGGTCGGCGGCGGCTCTTCGGACGGCCGACGAGTCCGTCGTCGGCGCCCGCACCGAGGAAACGCAGGCAGCCCGCGAGGAACGTTTCGCGGCCGCCGTCCGCCCCGGGACGCGTCGAACTCGACGTTCGCGCCGACGCCGAGGACGGTTCCCGTTCCGGGTTTCCACTCGACCACGGACACTTCGGCCGGGCGGTCGATGTCGCCTCGGAAGGTGCCCGCGAGCACGTCCGCGCGTTCCGGGAGGACGTCGACGTATCGGGCGAACGACTGCGTGTCCGCCGCGCCACGGGTGTGGAAGCGGATGTCGTCGAAGGCCGCGACCGCCGGGTGGTCGGCGTACTGGGTCTTCCAGAGCGGTCCGACGGGCGCCTCGACAGGTTCGGTGCCGACGGCGTCCGGGGCAACGGGGTCGATGTCGAGCGCTTCGACCGCCGTCAGCGCCTGAAGGGTCAACAGAAGCGTCCCGCCGTCGCTCGAAATAATCGGCGAACACGTCGGCTGAACCCGTCGACCGCTGCGGTTCGACCGGAGCTTCACGGTGCCACCAGAAGACGTCGTATTCGTCGAGGTTCGTCGGCGTCGTGCACGTCTCGGCAACCGAACGCGTTCGACCGCTCCCAATTCGGTGGTCGACCCAATCGAACGCCGTCTGTTGCTCGGGAGAGAGATCACCGCAGTGCAGGAGCCCAATGGTCGGAGACAATGGAACCATTGACAATACATATCAGTGCACATTATATAATGGACACGGGTAGTTCGGTGACACGAAACGAATGAGAAGACTGTGACTGTCGACCTGATGTTAGCCGCTCCCCCGAAAACATTGACAACGAATGACCTCCTTTACTATCGTATGGATGGGGTACTTAGGGGTCAGACAGCGGTCGTAACGGGTGGTGCAAGTGGAATCGGCCGAGCGATAGCAGAGAAATTCGCCGAACAGGGAGCGGATGTCGTCGTTGCGGACGTTCGTGAAACACCGCGTGAAGATGGGGTGTCCACACACGAACGCATCGAGGACGAAACCGACGCACACGCCGTCTTCGCGCCGTGTGATGTCAGCGACCCCGAAGCCGTGACAGCGACCGTCGATACGGCCGTGGACGAGTTTGGAAGCATCGATGTGATGGTGAACAACGCAGGCATCGTCGGCCCAAACGAGTCGGTAATTGACATCGACCCGGAAGCATACCAACGACTTCTCGATGTCAACCTGAACGGCGTATTTTTCGGCTCGCAAGCGGCGGCACGGCGGATGTGCGAGGACGACGGTGGCAGTATTGTGAACATTTCCAGTATCGCCGGAATACAAGGATTCAGTGAGCTTTCGCCGTACTGTGCCTCGAAAGGTGCCATCCGGCTGCTCACGTACTCACTCGCCGCGGAACTCGGCGCGGATGGGATTCGAGTGAACGCCATCCATCCGGGTGTCATCGAAACGACAATGACGACCGATGACGTTCCGATGGTCGGAACCGAATCCGGCGAAGGGATGCGCCAATCGATTCCACTGGGTCGATTCGGCACACCGGACGACATCGCCAACACGGCCCTCTACTTGGGAAGCGACCTTGCGAGCTACGTGACAGGTGAGTCGGTTATCGTCGATGGTGGGATGGTGAACACTGCATAGGTGATTCGCGGTTACGGAGTCGGTCGTCGAGCGAACTGTTTTGCCGTCTCTCGACGCAGTTGTGAAAATTTGCGATGCGCTTCACAGCGCTTCGAGTTCGACCATCGCTCTTTCGGTACAGATTCCTTCGATAGTCAACCGAAGAAGCGGTCCCAGTTGTCCATCATCACCGTACGACGGGCGATTGATCGTGTCGGTGCGTCGTGATGAGCCGATATCTAAAATCGCACGTTGTTTCGCTGACTCCACGCTATCGACGACGCCGAAAACACGGCCACCTCTGTCTTTGACCGAGGAAAAACACGGGATGTCGGTTCTCAGTGATTTACAGCACTCGACTGGGCAATCTCCGTGTCCCGTAAGACGAAGTATCGGAACGAAAAGATCGCCAGAAAGACAGAGATGACGGATAAAATCAGGAACGCATTGTAGAGACCATCGGAAATGATTCCTCGGGAGAGACCTATCTCCGCTGCGGCGACGCTGATACTGAGTCGACCGGGCATTGCCGACGCAAGGAGCGCGACGGTTTTTCGTTCAAGACCCACGAACCACCCGCCTGCGATTGACCCGACCACCTTCGACCCGATTCCTAAGATGATGATTCCGGCGAGAAGGAGCGGGCTCGTTGAGGTGAAACTTTCGAGGTCGAAATTCAACCCGACGTAAAAGAAGAACGTGGGTGTCACCAGATCCGATATCGGCTTCATCGATTGCTGAATGGAGTGGCCCTCGTGTGTAATCACGGCGACGAGAAGCCCGGCGAAGAACGCGCCGAGAATCGCATGAATGCCGATAACTTCCATCGCATATGCCAGGGTGACCATGAGGAAGACGCCCACTTTTACCGAATTATCGAACATCCCCTCCTGAAGGGTGTTCGAGAGATAATCTTCGAGCAAAAATGGCAGCCCGATAAAGAAGACGAACAACGCAATCGTGACGAGGATAACACCGATTACCGGCTGAGGTGCGGTAATTAGGGTGATTCCGTATGCAAGCGCCGCGACGGATAACAGGTCGTTCATCACCGTCACGGAGAGAATCGTCTGCCCGGTATCGCTCTGGAGGAGCGAAAAGTCCTCAACGAGCGGATATATAAGCCCGAGTGACGTCGTCGAAATGGTCACGCCGGTCAGAAACGATGCAAAGAGGTTGAGCCCGAGTAGCCGTGCGAGTCCAAATCCGGAGAGAAACGGGAGGACGAACGTGAACACAGCGAGCGTTACGATCTGCTGTGGATTCCGTCGAATCGTGTCCGGGTCGAGTTCCAAGCCGGCGTCGAACATAATCATCAAGAGTCCGAACGCCGCAAGCGCGGTGAAAAATTCGAATCCGGGCATCGATGGATTGACAATCTTAAACACCGAGCCGAACAGTATTCCGGCCAACATTTCGACTGCCAAGATGGGAACGTTATATTTGGTTAGGGATTTGAAAGCTAGACTCGTTCCATAGACCAGCGCGAGAACGAGAACGAAGTGAAACGTTAGTGACATGGTTGTACAACAACTCGGCAAGTGGATTTTTGACTCATCGTATTTGCTTTGTCGGTAGCAACAAGGATATTCTGGCTACGTATAACTAAATCAATCGAAAATAGCCCATTTTCGCCGTTACTTCCATCGGTTCCGTTGGAGAACGACGCGGTAGCCGTCAGGGTCCTCAAACGTGGCACCTCGCTCTTCCCAGTAGGGGTTAAACGATTCGACAGGTTCGTGGCCGTAATCGACCATTCGGTCGACCGCTTGTTGCCACTCATCTGGGTCGGGCAGATAGAACACGAGGAGGTTGTCCTTGGTTGGTGCTCGACCAGCCACGTGTCCTTTTTTCGTCGTAAATTCGAGGTGGTACTCCGCCCCCGGTCGACCGAGCATGACACCGTCGAATTCGGCGTGGTCCTCGAACGAACCCAACACTTCTAACCCGAGTCCGTCGCGATAGAATTCGACGACATCCGAAAGGTTGTCGGTCGGTCGAGCGACACGCATTTGGACATTCCCGTTTACCATTGCGGAGGACACGCTCTTCCCGATTATAAAGTGGTCTATGAACGCAGAAGAAGCTATTCAGCAACTGCCGAACATCGCGGTGGATGTCGAACTTCGAGCACAATACGTTGGCACTCGACAATCTCCACGATTGTTTAACATACTCTCGGCCCGAAATAGCAGGTGACCATGGCACAGCAAGAAGTTCAACAAGAGCTTTCGGTTGACCAGTATACGCTCGGTTTGGTTGGACCGGACCAGGAGTGGGCGGGCACCGTCGCGGACGGCGGGACGATCAAGACACACACCCCACCGGCTTGCTGGGGACCGATGATCACCCCCGAGTTCCGGGGCGGACACGAAGTGACACGGCCGATTCGCGTCGAGAACGCCGAGGTCGGCGACGCGATCGCGCTCAAAATCGAGACCATCGAAGTGACGAGCATCGCGACGAGTACCGGCAGTATGCGGGAGCGGGAAGGCGCGTTCGGCGACGACCCGTTCGTCGACCACAAATGCCCGGAGTGTGGCACCGAGTGGCCCGAGAGCATCGTCGAAGGGACGGGTGAGGAGGCGATCAAGTGCGCCGAATGCGGCGCGAACGCCTCCTCGTTCGGCTTCGAATACGGCTATACGGTCGCCTTCGACGAGGACCGAACGGTGGGGTTAACCGTCGGCGAGAGCGGTGCCGACGAGTTGGCGAATCGAGCGGACGAGGCGATGGCGCTGCCCGAGAACTCCCGTCAACATCCGATCCTTCTGTACAAGCCATCGGAGATGCCGGGCACGCTCGGCCATCTTCGACCGTTCATCGGAAACATCGGCACGACACCGCCGATCGAATCCCGGATTCACACAACGCGGGTGACTTCGGCCAGTTCCTCATCGGCGCGGAGCACGACTGGGGACTCGCCGGACGAGGACGCACTCGCCGACCGAACCGACGGGCACATGGACATCAACGCAGTCCGCGAAGGTGCGGTCCTCATCTGTCCGGTCAAAATCGACGGCGGCGGAATCTACGTCGGCGACATGCACGCCAACCAGGGCGACGGTGAACTGTCGCTCCACACCACCGACGTGAGCGGCCGCGCCGAAATCGGGGTCGAAGTCATCAAAGGCCTCGATATCGACGGCCCGCTCCTGCTCCCGAACGAGGACAGACCTTCCGTACATCAGCAAGCCGTACTCCGAAGCGGAACGCGAACGCGGCGAACGACTCGCCGCCGAGTACGACGTCGAAACCGTCCGACGAGATGGGTCCGATACAGGTGGTCGGCAGCGGCGCGACGATCAACGACGCGACGGACAACGCCTTCGAACGCGCTGGTGCGCTTCTCGATATGACCGAAGGAGAGGTGCGAGCGCGGTGTACGTTTACTGGCGGTGTCGAAATCGGACGCTTGCCCGGCGTCGTCCAACTGACGATGCTCGCACCGATGGATCGCCTCGAAGACCGAGGCATCGCCGATTTGGTTCGTTCACAGTACGACTGAGTTCGGCGTCTCTTTTTCACGACTCCTTCTCGTGCTTGTGCGAGCGGATGTCACTTGTCGTCGGCTCCTTCTTACCAGCCAGTGGCTCCCCCCTGCACGGCGGGGAACACCGTTAGCTCCGCGTCGGCCGGACAATGGTCGTCCAAATCGACGCGCTCTCCATTCACCGAGAGGCGAACACTGGCCCGTAATTGTCCGTCGGATGTGTAAAGCTGTGTCTTCACTCGGGGGTAGTCCTTGACGAAGGCTGTAAGTGCCTCTTCGACGGTTCCGCCGTCGAACGCGAGGGAGAGGGATTTCTCACCCGTCGCGCTTCGGAGCGGGCCGTACACGGTGACGTGCATGCAACACGATACGATGGTGTTCTCGAAAAGTACTGTGTGAGACCACCGTTGGAAAGTGACCCTTTTTCGGTTATCCAGTCGCTCTCACTCGTGCCGAAAGCGACGGGAAGTGCCCTCGACCATCTGTCGCCCGGCGTCCCGAGTGATGGCGTTCACACTACCCACCAGTCCTACCGTAATCCCTTCTGACAGCTCCCGGAACTACCTGCGGTGAGGGGTTCCCATTCGGGCGCAGTACTCACTGGGAAGGATTTAACTGACAGCCGTCCAATCGTTTGACAGATGTCCTCTGGTTTCCGTGACGCCCTCCGCGAGCGTCTCACACTGCGAGCGCTTTTTAGCTGGCTTGCCGTGCTCGCTATCTTTCATTTCTTCCTCGAATCGACAGGTCCCCAATTAGCAATCACCACTCTCACAACGGTCAGTGCCGGTCTCACCGATCTCGTTTCGGATGTCTACAACCTCCGGAAATCAGTGACGAACGCTGGCCTCGGAATTCAGATGATTATCAGTGCCAGCGCGTTGCTCGTGTTCGACGACGGGACCATGCTGTTCCCGGCCGCATTTTTCGCCATCGGTGGCTGGTTCATCCTCAACGCCGTACAGACGGTTCGTCACGAAGGGGCGACCGTCTCCGGGACGAGCCAAGACGGCCACGACGTGTACCGCGACTACGTCGCCAGACGTGTCTACGATATTCTCGACGACCGTCCGCAAACACGCCGCGAACTCGACGAGTCACTCGAGTCGGAGGATGCAGTTGTCGATGCGGCCATCGACCGACTGCTGGATAACGACGCGATTCAACAAGTCGGCAGCGAGTTCCGTATTTCGTCATCCTCGGATTCCGGTGGGATAACTCGCATTCAGCGGGGGACCACCGGCTTGATTCAGCGAATTGCCCGACCCATCCTGCTCGAATTCGAGGGTGAACGGTCAGATGATCTTGATATCGACCGCGGTGGCCCCCGGGGAACAACCATCGAAGGACGGACTGGTAGTTCCCACGGGACGGATAGCCGAACGAAGCACGATAACCCCGGTCCACGCGAAGGGAGCGTCGGGTCCAATCGCCAGCGGAAGTCCGAATCGACGAGATAGACCCTCGATTTTCCACCCGCGTCGGTGAATCTTCCCGGAATCCGGGGTCGCGGTCTCGTTTGTCAGGAAACGTCGAAAGCTGTTATTGGTGGAAACCGAGAATACTACCGGTAATCGGGGTGAACGTCGTGTTATTCGGCGGGATTCAAATCCTACCCCGCCTGTCATGCTGCACGTCTTGAGTGCAATCGTCCTGAGCGCATACTATTCTGACCGCCCGTTTTGGCCGCATACAGTCCTGACCGTGTCTAATCGGGTGAAATCCAGTCACGAGTCGAGAAGCCGGAACCCGTCCCCTAATCACGGTTCCCTTTCGGATGGTCGGTCGTCCGATTCGTCCGGTTGTCCGGCGTTCAGTGAGAGCCCCGGCAGCACCGAGCTTCGGGCAGCATAGACCTTCTCCAGCCCGCTGTTGTGCAGGTCGGTCCCACAGTCGCCCGCTCGTACACTCGCGCGAACGCCCGCCGGATTCTGTACTCGTGCCCCTGCCACGAGGTCGATACCGGCATCGAAAGCTGGCTCAGGGACGAACGATGCCGTTGCGCCCACGAGGACGACCAGCGGCACGTCGGCGGATTCCAGTGCCGAGAGATAGCGATTCAATCCTCCGTACACCAGCGTCGACCCGGTGATGAAGCAGACGTCCGCACCCGCAAACGCCGTCTCGCACGAGTCCGGCGAGAACACCTCGACGGTGACGCCGTCCGGTGACGAGACGGACGTTGGTGGCTCACGTTCGACTACGCGAACGTCCACCTCGGCAAACTTCCGGAACGCCGGGCGGAACAGGCCGACGGTGGCAATCGTGCCGACGGAGTCGTCGAGGGCCGCCATCGGGTCGCCCGATTGCCAGTCGACGGAGGAGACCGAGAGGGCGTTCAGTGCCGCGATGCCTACGGCTCGGTGTAGCTGTCCGTCGGTATCCCCGTCAGTCGCCAGCGCTGCGAGCGCGGCAACGGTCTCCGGCCACGATTTCGGTTGCTCGCCTCGCGGCCGATGGGCGACACCCGCCAGGTGACCGTGGGCGGGATGCGTGAATTCGACGAGAACGACGCGCTCGCCGACGGTCACACGCGGAGCCGTTGCGGTCGCCGCTGTCTCCCGAACGCTGGTATATATTCGGCCGACGAGACTGCTATCGTTTGGTTCGATCATACTGTCGCAGTCTGGTCCGCGAACGGGTCATTGTCCGCTCGTTCGTTCATTGGAACTGCTCCTCCACGAGGAAGCGCTCGGGGTCGTCTTCGAACGCGTCGGCGCATCCCTGTCCGCAGAAGTAGTAGGTCTCTCCGTCGTGGTCGACTGTCGTAGTGGCCTCGTCCGGGACGACATCCATACCGCAGACCGGGTCAACCACTGTTGCTTCGTCGTCCGCGTCCGCATCCTCCTCACTGCCGTTCGCCGCTTCGTCCGCTCCCGTCTCGACTTCGAACCGTTCGTTCGTGGCTGGTGTCCAGTCCGTCGCACCGCGCCGCGTCGCCACGAGTTCCGCGAGGATACTCAGCGCGATTTCCTCGGGTGTTTCGGCTCCCAAATCGAAACCGGCAGGGACGTTCACCACGTCGGCGACGTCGTCTGTCTCGACGTCGAGGCGGTCGGCGATGTCATCGAATAGGCTCTCTGCCCGTCGGCTACTGGCGACGACTCCGACGTACGGAACCCCTGCTCGAAGCCCGATTTCGATTCCTCGCTCGTCGAACGCCCCCATTGTTGCGACGACGATAGCCTCTGCACCCTCAATCCGTTCGACGGCCCCCTCGTCGTCGGGAGTGACCATCTCGTCTCCCCAAGGAGTACCCTCCGCGTCGGCGACGACGGTCACCGCATACGAGAGGTCGCTCGCGAGTCGGGCGAGCGCGCGGGCCATCGGCGAGTCACCGACGACGACGAGTCGCGATGTCGGCATCACCGGTTCGACGAACAGTTCGAGGATGCCGCCGCTGTGGCACGTCATCGGGAACGCATCGAGGCCGGGGCGAGCGACGGTGTCCGGGTCGGGTGACAATCCGATTAGCGCTGAAGCTCCCGTCTGCAGGGCGCGTTTCGCTTCGCGGACGGCGACTGACTGCGCACAGGAGGCCCCACCGACCCATCCCACGAGGTTCCCATCAGGCGTCACGAGTGCTCTGTCGCCGACGTTCGCGGAGACTGGTGGTTCTCGCCGGACGACGGTCACCATTGCGAACGAACGGCCAGCCTCGCGCCACTCACGGGCCAGTCGGTCCACCTTCTCGGGTGAGGTCGCATCCCGTTCGGTTAGTTCGTCGTCAGGGGGTCCGTCTGTATTCATCTCCGTATCCGTGTCGCTAGTACGCATGGGTCGCGTGCGAAAGAGGGTGTCGCCAGTGGGGAAAGTTCAGTCGTCATCGGCCTCCGCGGTGTCGAATTCGACGTAATCCGCGGGGTCACAAGCGAGACCCGCCTCGTCGAGTGTCTCCCAAACGCGGTCGGGAGTCAATGGCATATCGATGTGGTGGACGCCCGCATGTGACATCGCATCGACGGCGGCGTTGACGATTGCGGGTGGCGACCCGACGGTCGGAGATTCGCCGACGCCCTTCGCGCCAATCGGATGGTGTGGCGATGGCGTGACCGTGTAGTCGGTGTCGATGTGCGGAATTTCGGCGGCAGTCGGCAGGAGATAGTTCATGAAGTCGCCGCCAGTGACGTTGCCGTTTTCGTCGTAAGTGACGTGTTCGAGGAGCGCCGTCCCCATCCCCTGTGCGACGCCGCCGTGAACCTGTCCCTCGATGACCATCGGGTTGATGCGGTTCCCACAGTCGTCAAGCGCGTAGAACCGCTGGATGTCGAGGTGCCCGGTTTCGCGGTCGATTTCCACGACGCAGATGTACGCCCCGAACGGGTAGGTCATGTTCGGCGGGTCGTAGTAGTCGACTGCCTCCAGACCGGGTTCCTCGCTTGCCGGCGAGTTCATGTAGGAGGCCGCGGCGATTTCCGTTATCGACAGCGACTGTTCGGGCGCACCTTCGATGTGGAATGCACCCGAATCGCGGTCCCACGCGACGTCTTCCACGTCCACTTCGAGTTCGTTCGCGGCGATGTGCTTTGCCTTTTCACGGACCTTTCGCGCCGCAACTGCGGTCGCGGCCCCGCCGACCGGCGTGGACCGCGAGGCATAGGTCCCGAGACCGTACGGTTCGGAGTCGGTGTCGCCGTGTTCGATAGTCACGTCGTCCACGTCGAGACCGAGTTCCTCGGCGACAATCTGGGCGAAGGTAGTTTCGTGGCCCTGTCCCTGCGTCTGGACGCCGATACCGACCGTCGCCTTCCCAGTCGGGTGGACGCGAATTTCGGCGGAGTCGAACATTTCGACACCGACGATGTCACACTGCTTGCCCGGACCGGCACCGACGATTTCGGTGAACGTCGAGAGTCCGATGCCGAGCAACTTCTCGTCGTCCTCGTCGATGCGGCGCTGTTGCTCTTCGAGGAGTTCCTCGTAGCCGACTGCCTCCAATGCCTTGTCGAGAGCACGCGTGTAGTCCCCCGAGTCGTAGGTCCATCCCGTGGCGCTATCGTAGGGGAACGACTCCTTCGGAATGAAGTTCTTTCGCCGGACTTCCGCCGGGTCCATGTCGAGTTCGTCGGCGAGGACGTCTACCATCCGTTCGATGAGGTAGATTGCCTCGGTGACGCGGAAGGAACACCGATAGGCTATCCCTCCCGGTGCGGTGTTGGTGTAGATTCCTTCGAGTTTGCCGTGGGCAGCCTCGATGTCGTATGACCCTGTGAATATCTTGAAGAATCCAGCCGGGAATTTCGATGGTTGGGCCGCGGCGTTGTAGGCACCGTGGTTCGCCAGCACGTCGACATCGACACCCTTGATGACGCCATCTTCCGTCGCTGCGATACGGCCCGTCATATCGTAGTCGCGGGCGAAGGCCGTGGTCTGGATGTTCTCCGACCGTTCCTCGACCCACTTCACCGGCTGACCGATGACGTACGACGCTGCGGCGGCGACGACGTAGCCGGGGTAGATGGGCACTTTGTTGCCGAACCCGCCACCCACGTCGGGACTGACGATGCGGATCTTGTTCTCGGGAATGCCGGAAACCATGGAGAACAGCGTCCGGTGGGCGTGGGGTGCCTGCGACGTCATGTGAACAGTCATCTTCTCGTTTGCCGTATCCCAGTCGGCCACGCAGCCACACGTTTCGATGGGTGCAGGGTGGATACGCTGGTAGTACATCCCCTGTTCGACGACGACGTCCGCATCGTCGAAAGCAGCCTTCGTCGCGTCTTCGTCCCCTGTCTCCCACGTGAAGATGTGATTGCTCTCCTGTCCCTCGATGTCGTCGCGGACCAGCGGTGCGTCCTCCTCCATCGCCGCCTTCGCGTCCACGACGGGGTCAAGCGTCTCGTAATCGACTCGCACCTTCTCGGCCCCGTCCTTGGCGATGTAGCGGTCCTCGGCGATGACGGCCGCCACTTCCTGCGACTGGAATTTCACTTTATCGGAGACGAGAACGTCCTGCGTGTCGGACATCAAGGTCGGCATCGTGGCGAGGTCGTGTGCCGCGAGGTCCTCGGCGGTGAGGACTGCAACGACTCCATCGAGCGCTTCCGCCCCACTGGTATCGATGTCGTTTATCCGAGCATGAGCGTGTGGGCTGCGGACGATTTCGCAGTGGAGCATCCCGTCTTTTGTGATGTCGTCGACGTAGTTCCCCCGTCCGGTGATGAACCGTCGGTCTTCCTTGCGTTTTACCTCCTGGCCCATGCCACCGCGACCGTGTCCGTGGTCGGCTTCGGGATGCGGACCGCCGTCAGCGTCGTGTCGATACCCCTCGTCCGGTTTTTCGCTGCGGTCGAACTCGCTGCTCATTCCGATTCACCTCCGTCGTCTGCGGTCGGGGAATCGACGGTCGAATCGCCCCTCGATTCGACGTTCGACCCGCTCTCCGATTTATCACAACAGCAGGAGTCGGCTCCACAGCCCATCGCCTCACCCCCGTCAGTCGCTTTGTCGCTGTCAGTCGCTTTGCCACCGTCAGCCGCTTTGCCACCGTCAGTCGCCGTGGCCTCCACCTCGGCGTCCGTCTGTTCGTTTTCGACCGGTGATTTCGGTGGCTCGCGGTCGTTGAGCACGTCGGCCGCGTACTCGATGGACTTGACGATGTTTTGATAGCCCGTGCATCGACAGAGATTGCCGCTGATTTTGTCGCGGATTTCCGCCTCCGTCGGGTCCGGATTCTCGTCCAGCAGGGCTTTCCCGGCCATTATCATACCCGGCGTGCAGTAGCCACACTGGAGACCGTGCATCTGCCGGAAGCCCTCCTGAATCGGATGCAAGTCGCTTGCTCCCATCCCTGCCTCCTCCAAGTCACCCATTCCCTCGACGGTCGTGATGTCACTCCCGTCGGCTTGCACGGCGAAGAGGAGACACGACTTGATGGCTTTACCATCCATGTAAATCGTACACGCCCCGCAGTTCCCGGTGTCACAGCCGATGTGCGTACCGGTCAGGTCGAGGGTCTCGCGTATCGCGTGAACCAGTAGTTGTCGCGGTTCGACGCTCAGTCCGTGTTCAGTTCCGTTGATCGTGAGTGTAACGTCCTTCGTCTGGTTCATATCAGTCCCCTCCTGCTCGTTCCGTTGCGTCGGCAAGCGCACGCTGTGTAAGGACCCGGACCATGTTCTCCTTGTATTTGACGCTCCCGTGTTCGTCAGCTCCGGGATTCGATGCCTCCGCAGCGAGTTCACCCGCCCGTTTGAACAGGTCGGCACTGGGAGATTCGTCTTCGAGTGCCTCGGCAGCATCGGGTGCGGAAATGTTCGTGATGTCGACTGCGGTCAGTCCAATCGTCGCGTCGGTGATGACGCCGTCGTCCATCTGCACACGAGCACCCACTCCGACCATCGCGTAGTCCCCGACCTTTCGTTTCAGTTTGTGGTAGGCGCTCCCTTCGTTGTCCGGCGGCACGGGTACCCGAATTTCGGTGGCGAGTTCGGTCTCCTCCAGCAGGTTGTCGTAGGGGAGGAGGAAGAACTCGTCCGCGGGGATGACGCGCTCGCCGTCAGGTCCCTGTGCGACGACCTCGCCCTCGTGAACCAACAGCACGGTCGCCCAATCTCCCTTCGGGTCCGACTGGGCGACGGATCCGACGACCGTTCCGCGGTTGCGTACCTGCGGGTCCGCGACGAGCGGTGCGGTATCGGCAAAGCTGCCGTATTTCTCCGTGATGAGCGGTGATTCCTCGACTTCGACGTGTCGCGCGAGCGCACCGATCTTCAGATATCCATCCTCCTCGCGAAGATAGTCGATTTCCTCGATACGATTTAGGTCGACCACCGTCGTCGGTCGGGCCAGTCGGAAACGCATCAGGGGAACGAGGCTCTGTCCCCCCGCGAGGATGGTCGGTTCGTCGAGACTGTCGAGAAGATTTACCGCCTCATCGACAGTCGTCGGTTCGTGGTGTTCGAATTGTGCGGCTTTCATTGTCAGAGTAAGTTCCTGAGTCGTTTCGTGATACTCCGTCCCTGTTCGCTCTCCTCGACGTCCGTCATCTGCCGCTGGATGTTCGTGAAAAATTGGCTCACTATCTTGTCGGCAACCGGGTTGAGTACCCGGCCACCCAACTGTGCAATTCGCCCGGAGACGTCCGCCCCAGTCCACCACTCGACCTTCGACCCGGTGTCAGTCTCGTGGATGGTCATTCCGGATTCCATTTCAAAACTGCTGTCGGAGGCGGCACCGCCACCGGTGGCGACCATTTTCGGGAACTCCCGTTCAGTGATGGTGACCCGTGTTTCGAACCGAGGTTTCACGCTCCCCACGCCAATCTGCATCAGTGCCGCGTACTTGCCACCTTCCACGAACGCCCGGTCCGCGACGACCTCCGGATCGACATCGGGTAACGTCGGAACGTCTTCCTCGGGTTCGTAATTGTCGAAATCGAAGTTGCCGTCTTCCATGGGGACGATGTACCGACATCCCTTGAGCGCATCTCGAACGGCGACAGGATCCGACAATACGACCCAGGCGTCCTCTGGCTCTACCCCCTCAAGCTCGAATTCCCCCTTGAACTCCATGTAACTGTATTCCTGTACGAGTCCGTAGACTCGTACTCCTACCCAACTCGTACAATGTTAAGTGTTACCTAGGGCCATCAACCGTCCAAAGCGAGGTGACGACCGAATCAAGGTCGATTCGATGGAAATCACCGAGAGGACGTCATCGCATTCGAGGAGGTCGCCTTCTATCCTCTCTGCCACAAATATTTGTGAGTACCAAACATATATTGCGAAATAGCGCGTAGTATCACCAATGACCGAATTCGACCCCACCCCTGACGAAGATGTCGGTGATACCGTCCGACAGCGGTGGCGCAAAAACACCGACACGTTCGGGCGTGTTTACGATACCATTCTTGGAATCACGACGCCAACACCCTATGCTGAAATTGCAGACGTCGCGGAGTGTTCACCGAATGCAGCGAAAAAACATCTCGAACGACTCGTCGAGATGGGAATCGCTCGTACTGACCGCGAAAGTCGCCCGGCTCGATACGAGCGCAACGAGGGGTATCTCGAATGGCAGGAAGCCAGTCGCATTGCGACCGACCTTTCGCCCGATGACATCATCGAGCGAGTCCAGCGACTGGAAGCCCATCGTGAGGAGTTCGAAGACAAATTCGAAACGACGGACCCATCCTCGGTCGATGTCTTCGTGCAGGACGACCACGATGCGATCCATGAACGGATGGAAGCGGTGAGTGGGTGGCACGCTGTTGAGCGCGATATTCGCCTCTACGAACTCGCACGGCAACTAGCGCAAAACGATGGTCATCTCGTCCCCGCATGAGTCCACCATCGACCGATGACGGCGCTGATACAACAGGGCCACCGGACCGACAAACCCTCCGTCTACTGGAACGGATTTTGGACGACGAACCAGCAGTCGGTGCGACGGAGTTCGCGCCGGATAGCTACGAACCCCGACTACTCTACGCAGCGCTTGCTATGGACCGGTATCCTTCGACAGTCGATGCTGCCCGATTGGATATTCGGTGGTTTACGACAGGTGACTTTTCGATCCACTACATCGAAACACACGATGACGAACACTGGGAATGCCGATGGGACCGGCATCCCAACTCGCATAACGACCGCCTTCACTTTCATCAACCACCGGATGGAAACGACATCGTGGATATTTCGCTCGAATCAGTGCATCCGATAGATGTGCTCTCGACAGTTCTCGCCGCGATTGAACAGCGCATCGAACGGCAATGGTCAGTACAAACATCGAAGTGAAAGACGGTACTCGAACAACCACTGCTCGTTTCGTCGCCGGTGAACGTTCCACTGTCCACCGTTTTCAGCCCATCACGGAGAGATGTCCGAGCGGAACTCCGGACGCCCGCCGACACCCGGCGAGAACCGAAACAGGGCACCTGCCCCGTCACCTTCCGCTTTCCTCGACCTTGGTTCTCCCTCACCCGGTCCAAGAGCGGTCGTGACGTACGCGTCTTCGTACTCCTCGCCGCCAAACGTCACGCAGGAAACCTTCCGTGCGGGGAACTCGATGCGTTGGTCCTCTTCGCCGTCCGGCGTGTAGCGCACGAGACACCCACCGTTCCAGTAGGCGGTCCAAACGTATCCGTCCGCATCGACGGTCATCCCGTCGGGACTGCCTTGCTCGTCTTCCGTATCGATGAACACGTCCTGATTCGAAATCGCTCCCGTCTCCGCATCGTATTCGAATCGATACACGGTCTCTGCCTCGGTCTCGTTGAAATAGAACCCGGACTGGTCCGGGGTGAACCCCATCCCGTTCGGAATATCGACTCCGTCGATTACTTTCGTAATCGTCCCGTCGGGGTCAAGCCGATACAGATTGCCGAGTCGGTCCTCGGTTGGCATCGTGCCGCAAAACACCCGCCCTTCTGCATCGGCAATTACGTCGTTGAATCGGGTATCACGTTCGTCCGGGATTTCGTCGATGACGGTCTCCGTGGTGCCATTGCGCCAGATTTCGACTTTCCCAGCGTTCTCGAACAGCAGCAGTGACCCGTCTTTCTGGATGGTGAATCCACCGATGGCATCCGCCTCGTAGCACTGTTCGTGCTCGCCCGTCGTCGGGTCGTACCGGAGCAGTTGGCCGTTCGGAATGTCGAGCCAGTACAGGCACCCTTCGTCCGGGTGCCAGAGAGGTCCTTCGCCGGTGTGATTGTGAGTATCCGCGACGCGTGTCAGTTCGCCCATGCGTCTCGTTTCGAGCGTTCGACGGATAACAATTTATGCAGAGGTAACCGATGCCTGGATGGACGCCAACGTATCATCTCGTTGAACACCACACCGGAAGATGCGTCAATGTTGGACCCATTCTATCCCAATTTAATCACTTAAATCTTGTATTTACCAAGTGATATTATTTATCAGATTATACTATTTATTCAGTTATGGTTAATATTATAACCATCCCTAACACATGGATAATGATGCCATCCGTTACCAGAAGAAAATACATCGCCGGTTCCGGTGCGGCCACGCTCTCCGGCCTCGCTGGCTGTTCGGGCTTTTTTAGCACGAGTAGCGGCCCCCGGAGTGGTGAACTGAACAAACTCGGTATCTCGATGTACGTTCGCGGCGGTTCTTGGATTACCGCGTTCAAGCAAGCCGCGGAGTTCTACTGTAAAGATCAGGGGATCAAAGTCGATATCGTTCCGAACCAACAGAGTGCCAATAAACAGGCATCGGACATTCGCCAGTTCGCGAATCAGGGATACGACGGTATTCTTGCAAGCATCTGGTCGACCGGTGCCATCAAATCGGCCATCGACTTCGCGGGAAAACAGGGCGTCCCAGTGTTCACGGCCAACGCGGACACGGCGAGTTCGAAGGCCAAACTGTACGTCGGGTTCAGCAACACCGCTGGTGGGCAAAAATCCGGCGAACAGATGATAAAATCACTGAAAGAGCAGAAACCCGACAAAGACAAATGGCGCGTGCTGAACGTCCGTGGCGTACAGGGGAATCAATCCGCAGACCAGCGCAGCCAGGGCTTTCTTGACGCCGTGAAGAAAAACGACAAGATCGAAGTCGCGGACACCATCAACGCCGAATTCAAACAGGACGCGGCCAAGAGCAAGGTCAGCCAGTGGATCAACTCGAACGGAACCGTCGACGGTATCTACTCCGCCAACCTCTCGATGGGACTCGGCGTGAAGACGGCTGTCGAACAGGTAGGAAAACTGAAGAAAAAAGGGGAGAAGGGACACATCGTCCTCACGCAGATGGACGGAAGCCCGCAGGTCAATCCCCTCGTCAAAAAGGGATACATCGACGCCGCCATCGACCAACCCAATTACTTCTACATGCCCATCGCCATCGAGTACATGCGCCAGTATATCGAGAACGGCAAGAGCGCGTTGCCGAAAGTCGGGAACAAAGTCTCCAAGAGCGACGTTCAGATCAAACCGCACAAGCACAAGGGCGTGGACCTGTGGAAGAAGTCGATCTGGAGCCCTGCATCCATCAAAAAGCAGAACGGTCATCCGTGGTTCCAGACGAACAGCATCGTCATCACGCAGGAAAACGCCGACAAACCCTACCTCTGGGGGAACATTTGGGGTTGATCGAGATCCATGAGCACATCAACCAGCGGGTTCCTCGGGCGGTTTGCCGACGATTCCGAGGACCTCGTCCTCACGCTGCTGGAGTACATGATCTGGCCGATCCTGCTCCTCGTCGTCGTCTGCGTGGCGGCGCTCGTTCCGAACACGTTCCGGAACATCATCTCGGTCCAGTTGATCCTGTGGCAGGCGGTTCCCATCGGACTGCTCGTCCTCGGGGAGAGCATCTGTCTCCTCTCGGGTCACTTCGACCTCTCGGTCGGGGCGATAATGGGCTTCTCGGCCATGCTCACCGGGATGTTGCTCGGCAACTGCCCGAGTTGTTGGGGCGTCGTCGGTAGTCCGGCGCTCGGCTTCGTCATCATCCTCGTCGTCGGGGGACTGATCGGCGTGTTCAACGGCGCGATGATCAGCAAACTCGGTATCAACCCGTTCTTGCAGACGCTCTCGACGCTCATCATTCTGGAAGGGGCGAAGACCGCGCTCAACACACAGCCGGTCCCCGTTCCCAAGGGGTACCTCGTTCCCGGTTCGATCCCCAACCTCGCCATCCTGCTCACCCTCGTCGCCTTCGTCATCGTCGGCTACGCGATGAAGTACACCGAGTTCGGACAGGAGGTGTACGCACTGGGGAGCGACAAGGATTCGGCGCGCGCCGTCGGCGTCAACACCGACCACATCACCATCGTCGTTTACGCGATTAGCGGGGTTCTCGCCGGACTCGCCGGACTGATGAGCACCGGCTACACCGGCGTCGTTCCGCCGCTCATCGGGGAAGGGCAGGTGTTCCCGGCGTTCGCCGCGGCGGTGATCGGCGGCATCAGCCTGTTCGGTGGCCGAGGAAAGATTTCGGGCGCGCTCGGCGGCGTCCTCCTGCTCGGCGTGATTCAGGCGGCCCTGAACATCAGCGGCGTTCCGGCGACGCAAGTGCAGGTCGTCAACGGTCTCGTTCTGCTCGCCGCCATCCTCCTGTACAACACGCAAGAAAGCATTCGAAACCGCATCCTCGCGGCAAGCGCCTGACCATGAACGCGAACCCCAACGAAACGACCCGAACGACGGCGGAACCGGACGTGAAAATGCGGTTGGAAGGCGTGGAGAAGCGCTTCGGCCGCATCGTCGCGCTCGAAAACATCGACCTCGACGTGTACGAGGACCAAATCTTCGCGCTCGTCGGCGACAACGGTGCCGGAAAGTCGACCATGATGAACGTGCTGTGCGGCGTGCACGAACCGACGGCCGGTCAGTTGTACTTCGACGGCGAACCGGTGTCGTTCTCAAACCCGAACGACGCTCGGGAAACCGGGATCGAAACCGTGTATCAGGATCTGGCCCTGATGAACGACCTCGACGTCGCCACGAACATCTTCATGGGGCAATTCCCGAAGCGTGGCGTTGGACCGCTCAGCGTCATCGATTGGGAGGAGACGTACGAACGCGCCGACCACATCATGTCGGACCTGCTCGGCCGCGACATCGACGCGGAAACCGAGGTGGAGTTCCTCTCCGGCGGCCAGCGGCAACTCGTCGCGGTGGGACGCGCGCTCGCGTTCGACCCCGACGTCATCATCCTCGACGAACCGACCAGCGCTCTCTCGGTCGATGCGACCGAACTCGTCTACGAAACGATTCGGCGATTGCAACGGGACGGTCACACCATCATCATCGTCAGCCATAGCTTGGAGACGGTCATGGAGTATGCGGACCGTATCGCGGTTCTCTATCAGGGAGAACTGGTCGAAGTCGAATCCACGACCGAAACGGACGTCGAGACGCTTACCGAGCTGATGATCGCCGGAACGGCGTCGTCGGGTGACTGAGAAAAAGATCCGTTTTCGATGGACATCGTTTCCGTCGTATGCCACCCGGTCTGCCGACCACACCCGCCGTCAGATACGGGCTTTTCCTCGGTCGTACCGGTCAGGAACCGGCAATAGTTCGACGGTGTCGAGGAGAAGACAAATCCGCGAATGATAGTAACTTATATCCTCGCGCACTGGATGCCGGATACGATGCTGCGAGTGGAATTCCGAACACGACCGACCGGTGTCATAGAACACCTCGCGGATCTGATCGACGGTGTTCGGACCGTATCTCGCGCCGCACGACCCGATCATCTCGGACGTGCACACGAAGAACGGCGAGATCATGCGGTTGGCGTCGCCGAACGCGGCGGCCCCGTTTGGAACCACCGAGTTCGGCAAGGACGTTCTTAGCCAGTTCTTGGCGGGCGCACGACCGACGCTCATCGTGGGCCTGATCGGCGGCGTCGGAACCGGTGCGCTCGGGTTTCTGATCGGCCTCGTGAGCGGCTACTTCGGCGGGTGGGTCGACGAACTCCTGATGCGGTTGACCGACCTCACGTTCTCGCTCCCGTTCATGCCGATGGCGTTGTTGCTGTTGACGTTCGTGACGCCCTCTATCTGGCTCATCACGGCGATCATCGTTCTCTTCCTCTGGAAGATGCCCGCCCGCGTCGTTCGGGCGGAGGTCCTCTCGGTCCGCGAGCAGACGTTCGTTCGCTCGGCGCGGGCGAGCGGTGCCGGTCACCTGCGGACGATGTTCGTCCACGTCGCGCCGAACGTCCTCCCCATCGGGTTCCTCTACGTGGCCTACGGCGTCGCGTGGGCAATCGCCTCGCAGGCGAGTCTGGCGTTCCTGGGCTTCGGCGACCCGACCTCGACGAGTTGGGGGCGGATGCTCAGGATGGTGTTCGAATCCGGCGCGATCCGAGTCGCTTGGTGGTGGGTCGTCCCACCGGCCGTCGGTATCGCCGCCGTCACGACCGCAGTGTTCCTCATCGGCCGCGCGTACGAGGAAGTCATCAACCCCGAAATTCAATCAGACAAATGACGCTCTTGGAGATAACCGACCTCGAAGTCGAGTACCGAACGCAGAAGGGATCGATCCACGCCGTCAACGGCGTCTCGTTCACCGTTGACGAAGGTGTGAACTACGGCCTCGCGGGCGAGAGCGGGTCCGGCAAGTCGACGGCGGCGGAAGCCGTCCTCGGCTTGCTTCCCGACAACGGCTCCGTCACCGGTGGCGAAGTCCTGTACAAAGGCCAGGACTTGCTTTCGTTGTCCAAACAGGAACGGCGGGACGTCCTCTGGGAGGAGATAGCGTACATCCCCCAGAGCGCGATGGACGCCCTCGATCCCGTCATGACGACCGGCGCACAGATCCGCCAGGCGATTCAGAAACATCGGAACGTCTCGAAGCCGAACGCCCGCGAGAGGGTGCGAGAACTGTTCGATCTGGTCGGTCTCGACCCGAACCGAATCGACGATTACCCCCACGAGTTCAGCGGCGGAATGCGACAGCGGGTGACCATCGCGATGGCGCTCGCGCTCGAACCGGACCTCATCATCGCCGACGAGCCAACGACCGGGCTGGACGTCATCGTCCAGGACAAGATCATCGAGACGATTCTCGACATTCAAGAGCGCGTCGATAGCTCGTTGCTGCTCATCACGCACGAAATCGGGGTCATCGCCGAGACCTGCGACGAACTCTCGATACTCTACGGGGGGAAGGTGATGGAACAGGGGAGCACGGGCAACGTGCTCATCAATCCGACGAACCCGTACACGATGGGGCTGAAGAACTCCTTCCCGGAGATCGAATCCGGAACGGAGGATGCGGTGTCCATCCCCGGCTCTCCGCCCAACTTGGACGCCCCGCCGACCGGCTGTGCGTTCGTCGAGCGGTGCCCGTTCGCCGACGAGACCTGCGAAGCGTCCCATCCGGAGTTCGTGGACCTGCCGAATCGAAACCAACGCTCGGCCTGTCATCACGTCGAGCGCGCCGCACAGATCCGACGTGAAGCCCGCCGACCCGAGACGTGGGGCGTCGAAACGGCCGAGGACGAGACGCGGAGGGAGCGGGACGTCATCCTCTCGGTTTCCGATCTGGAGAAACACTACGCACAGAGCCAACCGCTGATGGATAAGTTCCGGGGGAACGAACCGCCCAAGGTCCGGGCGGTGGACGGCGTTTCGTTCTCGGTCTCCCGGTCGGAAATCCTCGGAATCGCCGGTGAGAGCGGCTGTGGGAAATCGACGCTCGGCGAGACGGTCGCGCTCCTCGAAGAACCGACCGGCGGCGAGATACTGTTCGACGGCAAGTCGGCGGCGGAGTACCAGAGCGGCGAAATGAAGCGGTTCCGCGAAAAGGCACAGATCGTCTTTCAGGACCCCTTCGACTCGCTCAATCCGCGGATGACCGTCTGGAAGCTCGTGAGCGAACCGCTCACGATCCACGACCGAAACCCGGCCGACCGCGAGTCCGTGGTCCGCGAGACGTTGGAGCGAGTCGGACTGACGCCGCCCTCGAAGTTCCTCGATCAGTATCCGCACGAACTCTCGGGAGGACAGCGCCAACGCGTCGCCATCGCTCGGGCGCTGGTGCTCGACCCCGACTTCCTGGTCTGTGACGAACCGGCGTCGATGCTCGACGTCTCGTTGAAAGTCAACCTGCTCAACCTCCTCCGCTCGCTCGCGGACGAGGAGGACATCGGAATCATCTACATCTCACACGACTTGGCGAGTCTCGCGCAGGTCTCGGACCAACTGGCGATCATGTATCTGGGCCGAATCGTCGAAATCGGCGACACCGAACGCGTCGTCGATGAACCGCTGCACCCCTACACGGAACGGTTGCTCTCGGCGACTCCGGAGAAGGACCCGTCCACCGACCGCGACCGAGTCACGCTCGACGGGGAACCGCCGAACCCCATCGACCTCCCGTCGGGTTGCGTCTTCGCACCACGGTGTCCGAAAGCCCGGGAGGAGTGCCGTGCCACGGACCCCGACGTCGATACGGCGGGAGACGACGGTCATTCTGCGGCGTGTCTCTTCCCGGTCGAAGGGGAACTGATCGACCAACCCTCCTCGTCCGATTGACTCCGGGATACCCGGTTACTCGTTTTTCGGTCGCTCCGCTGGATATCTCGGTGTTCGTTCCGCTCACGACCGGACGGAGTAGAACCGGCGGTAGATAGCCTCGCCGCCGTCTCGTAAATCTTCTTCTGAGGCCGAGTCATTCGATTGTGGATGATAGTGTGACAGCCCAGTGGAGACTTCACGACCAAATCCATATCCGAGAGACTTTATTTTTAATTGGCCAACATAGATATGTATCTCTGGGATACTCGCTAACGAGTAGCACTCCTTGACGATGATTCGGCGGAAAAACGCAAGGAGACGTGAAAACTGGACGAAATCATGACTGTAATCGGCCTTCCAACCACGACGTTTGTAATGATAATCGCAACGCTCCTCGCGGGTAGTTTGGGAGCGATCCATTACGTTGTCGTCCACAAAGTGATGGGGAAACCGTTCTCGGACACCGTTCGCGGGGGGACCGACTGATGGTGAATCGAACGTATCTCGCCGCGTTCGTTCTCTACCTCCTCATCGTCCTCGCTATCGGCGCGTGGGGATACTTGAAGACGAACACGAAGGACGATTTCTGGGTGTACGGCCGAAACCTCGGGAAGTGGCTCGCGACGTGGTCGCTCGTCGCGAACTTCTTCAGCGCCGTCGCCGCTATCGGCGTCATCGGCGAGTTTTCGAAGACCGGATACGCCATCATGGTCGGCGTGAACTTCGGACTCGCGCTCGGCATGAGCGGCCTCTATTTCGTCTCGCACAAGATACGGGAGTTGAACAAGGTGACCCTCTCGGACATCGTCGCGAACGTCACCGGGCGACAGTACGCCCGTCCCGTCACCGGTTTTCTCCTGTTGAGTAACGCGTGGGTGTATCTCGTCATTCAACTCGTCGGCGCGAGCGTGTTGGTGACCGAAATCACCGGCGTTCCGTACGAGTACATGGTGTGGGTGATCGGACTCGTCTTCATCGTCTACACGGTGCTCGGCGGGTTGGTGAGCGTCGCGTGGACCGACCTCCTTCAGGGAACCGTCATGGTCGCGCTGATGACGGCCGCGGTGGTGTACCTCGTCACGGATTTGGGTGGTCTCACGGCGATGAATCAACAGTTCGCCGCCATCGACCCCTCCAACGTTACGCCGCTCGGCGGTGGTTCGTACACCCTGATCACCATCGTGAGTTCCATCGTCGCCTTCTTCGGGACCATCTTCACGGGCCAGAACGTCATCATCCGCATCAACGCGACGAAGGACATCGAAACGACGAAGTTCCACATCGCCGCCGGTGGCGTCATCATCGCGATGTTCCTCGTCGTCACGTCGCTCCTCGGTGCCGCAACCGGCGTCGCGCTCCACAACGCGGGGATTTCCGTCTCGAATACGGACCGGGCGTTTCCCGTCCTCATCATGCGGGTTCTCCCCACCACGTTGGGAACCATCGTCATCCTCGGAATCATGAGCGCCATCCTCTCGACGACCGACACCCGGTTACACTCCATCGGTGTGACGCTCACCCGGGACATCTACGACTACTTCAAGCCGGACACGTCCGACGCCCACCAACTGAAAGTTTCGAGGGCCGCCACAATCGGATTCGGGCTTCTCGCGACGGCCATCAGCGCGTCCCCGCCCGGATCGATATTCGACCTGTACGATTTCAGGGCGGTACTGCTGGCCACCGGACTCCTGGTTCCAGTGTACGTCGCGCTGTACTGGCGGGGAATCGACGGCCGAGTCATCCTCTCCTCGATGGTTCTCGGAGCGGTATTCGGAATCGGTACGAAGATCACGGGAGGCACACTACTTGGTGTTCCTGCGACCATACTCGGCGTCGGTATCGCGGTGTTGGTACTGGTCGCCGGACATGTCGTCATCGGTCAATCCGCCCGAAACGCTACCAGTCAATTGATCCTCCCCGAAACGCTATCGGGCGAGGTCTACCAATCGACGCGGTAAGAACCAGGACGCCATTCTGGTAGTAATCTTTACCCAGTAGAAGATACTACCAGCATGTATGACGACTTCGGTGAAGATGGACGACAACACTAAATCCCGTCTCGAACGGTTACAGGCCGAAATCCGACTAAAAACCGGGCGGAAAGTGACACAGCAGATGATTTTGGCCCGGCTCGTCGAGAACGCGATCGAATCGAAAGCGGATCTCGTGGATTCGTTCCGCGAAGAACGAGTCCCTCTTTCCAGAATCGAGCGAGAGACGTTCCACGAGGGAATGGTTTCGTCCGGCACCACGACGACCGAAGAAGACATCGACGACGTACTGTACGGATGAGTGTCTTCGTCGATACCGGCGTCTTCTTTGCACACCACGATACGGACGCAGAGCGCCACGAGCAAGCAGTTGCTGCGTTCGACGAACTGCTGGATGGAACGTACGGTCAGCCGTACACGAGCGACTACGTACTGGACGAGGTGGTAACGCTAACCCGCGTTCGAACTGGATCGTTCGAGGCCGCAAACGCGGTGGCACGTCGTATCCTCGGCGAAAACTCGTTCCCGAACGTCTTGGAACTACTCCACGTCGAACCGGACGAGGTTACAGCCGCGCTGGAGACGTTTCGCCGATACGAGGATCAGAATCTCAGTTTCACGGACGCGAGCATCATTCATCTGTGCGAGTCCCGCGGTATCGATGCGGTGTTGAGCTTCGACGACGACTTCGACGGACTCATCGAGCGCGTCGCACCGAGCCGCTGAGCGGAGTTCCCTTTTGTCCGCCGTTGGTTGTGCTTTCATTCTTCCCTGTGCCTTCGTCCCCCCACTGTACTTCGTCTACTCTTTCACCAATTCCCGTAGCATCGTCTCCGGGCATGTGGATTTACGGACTCATCGCTCGGCCACCGATACTGCAAAAAAGACCATAAACGAGACGAACCCGAGTTAGTGGTCCGCCTCGTGCGGATTGGGTTCGGTGCCGTACTGCTTGGCGTGATCCGTGTACTCGATGAACCGTGGCGCGTCCGGATCGAACTGCCGTTCCAACGACGAGAACGCGTTTTTCTTGTCCCAGCTTTGTAGTTTACCGATCGCTTTCCGATTGTAGAGGTCCTCGTATTCGAGGTCCGGTTCGGCCAACTCCCACGCTTTCAGTCCGGTTTCGGTCCGGACGATGACGCTCGAATACTCGTTCGGGCTGCCGACCGAACCGACGGTGAGGTCGGCACAGTAGCCGGTGAAGTCCGCACATTCGTCACAACCCTTGAGTGTGGCACCGTGGAAGTTCTTGATGGATTCCTCGACGATGAGTTCCTCGTCGTGGTCGTACACTCGAAACTCCCCGTCGAGGACGTCGAGTTTGCCGATCTCCTCGGGCTGAATGTCCCGTTTCTCCTGCAGTTGGTCCCCGATGAGCCGCTCGTAGTTGAAGTTCTTCGTGCACATCAGCGCGATGGTGTACTCGATCGCGCGGACTCCGTCCTCGTGGGACTGATGGTCCCACGCGAAATCCTGGAGTGCACGAATCCCTTCGATCTCACACGGCGTCCCGACGAGCGCGAGCGAAAGGTCTTCCGGGTCCTTGTCCGGTAGCTGTTCCTCCCACCGGTCCATGTCGAGATTGCCGAGCGCCATCGTCTGATTGTAGAAGCTTCCGGCGTTCTCGATTAACTCCTCGCGGCTCGTTGCGAGGAAACTCTCGGCCTTCCACGACTCCTCGTCGGATTCGGTGGCGACGAGCGCCCCGTCTATTTCACCCGCTTCAAGGAGGTGGACGAGGATGGACGTGACGATCCCACCGTCCTGTGCGCCCGTGCGCCAGTCATCGGTGACTTTTGCCGAGAACTCGGTGATGGGGTCTCCGGCACCAGACACGTTGTCGTCGCCGCCGGTGATTTTCCACTGTCGTTCGTATCGGAGTCCTCCCCGCGGGCAGAAATCCCAACAGAGCGAACAGCCGGTGCACATCTTTACCTAGCTCCGGCAAGCCGTCGTCACCGATGCCGATGGAATCGGACGGACACGCGGCGACACACGTGCCACACTGGATACACCGCTCCTCCTCGATGACCGCCTCGTCCAATTCCATGAACCACGTCTTCTCGTCCGGGGTGTCGATGTCGTTCATCTCGCTCCGGATGGAGTAGCCCGGCGTGTCCAGGTTAACCTTTTCAGGAACCCCGGGTCGGACCGTCGGATTCGCGTCGGGACCCTCTACGTCCTGACTCTCCCCGACCGTGGGTTCGGTGAACTGAATGTCGCCGAGGCTCCCGTCAGTATCGACGTTACTGGGCGTGCTACCCCCATCTGAACGGAGTTGTGACGGAGACGATGACCCCCCATCCGCGGCACACGTACACTGGCCGTCCGCACAGCAGTCGTCCGGTGAGACAGATTCGTCCGTCGAATCGGACTTGCCGGACGAGTCCGACTTGCCCGGAACGCCCGGGAACCGCCGTTTAGTCATCCTGCGCCACCCCCTTCGAGACGGGTGCGTCGGCACGGCGCATGATGTTGCGGAGGCGGTCGTTGCCGATTCGGCGATGCCACTCGTAGAAACGTTCGCCCTCAACTCGGTCCTCGACGTACACCTCGAAGAGCCGTTCGAGCGCGGGAATGACCGCGTTCGCGGGAACCGCGGTTTCGACCCAGTCGATGAACTCGTTGTCGGCGCCCAACGAACCGCCGAGGCCGACGTCCATCCCTTCAACCACTGCGTCGCCCTCCTCGTTCGTGGTCACTGCGGCGTCTTCGACCTTTACCGTCTCGCCGCGGAAGCCGATGTCCGCAATCTGTGGTTGGGCACACGACGCCGAACAGCCGCTCATATGCATCCGAACGACCTTCAGGTCGTCCGGTGTCTCGACCCGTTCGTCCAACTCCTTGGCCCACCGCCGGACGCGCTTTTTCGTCTCGATGATGCCGTAGTTGCAGAACTCCGACCCGGTACACCCGACAGCACCACGAGAGAACGGGCCGGGGTCGGGTTGATAGTCGCGTGCGAACGGTTCATCGACCAGCTCTGCGGTGCGGTCGGCGGGAACGTGTGTGATCAGGAAATTCTGATCCGTGGCGAGACGAATCGTCGCGTCGTCCGTTCCGTACCGCCGCGCGGCTCGTGCTGCGGCGGTGAACTCGTCCCCGCTCATACGTCCCGTGATGACGTTAAAACCGACGTACTGAAGCCCGTCTTGTCTTTGGTTGTGCACGCCGACGTGGTCTCCCGTGTAGCTCTCGGTGAGGTCAGTACCGCGCGATTCGAGGGCGACGTCACATCGCTCACGAATCGCTGCTTCGAAGTTCTCCGGCCCCATCTGTTCGACGAGGTAGCGCATCCGACAGACGCCACGATTGTGTCGGTCACCGAGTTCTTTGAACACCTGTGCGACAGCGCGACAGAATTCGACGGCGTCCTCGGGACGGACGAACACGTCGAGCGGGGACCCCATGCGTGGACCGTCCGAGAGGCCGCCGCCGACCTTCACATGGAAGCCGTAGTACTCCTCGCCGTCGATTCGCTTTCGCGCGGGCGTCAGTCCCACGTCGTTGATCTGTGACTGGGCGCAGTCCTCCTCACACCCCGTAATCGTCATCTTGAACTTCCGCGGCAGGTTTGCGTATTCGCGGTTCCCCGTGAAGTAGTCTGAAACTGCATCGATGACGGGTTGTGCGTCGAAACATTCGTGCTCCGATAGCCCTGCGGCCGGGCAGCCAAGCACGTTTCGAGCACCGTCGCCACAGCCCTGAACCGTGGTGAGACCGACCTCGTCGTAGCGTCGCCAGATTTCCGGTAGGTCCTCGATTTCGATCCAGTGCATCTGGATGTCTTGCCGCGTCGTGATGTCCAGATAGGCATCTCCCCACACAGCGTTCTGGTTTTCGCCTCCGTGTTCCGGGGGTGCGGTGGCGAAATCCTCGGCGACTTCACCGATGACCTCGGCCTGCTCCGTCGTGAGGTGACCACCGGGGACCTTCGTGCGGAGCATGAAGTAGCCCCGATGCTGCCCGTGCGTGTACAGCCCGGCCCATTTCATTCGTTCCCATTCACCATCTCCGGCACGTGCTTCGATTTCATCGAAAGACAGTCCCTCTTCGGCGTACGTGTAAACGTCGTCGATAATATCGAGCGGATGTTTCTCTTGCTTCCAGCGTTCGACTGTATTCATGTTGTGTGTTCTCCTCGGCATCCGTCACCGCTGGATACCGAATAGTGGGATGTTATCCACTAACGCGCTAGTCGAACACCCGAACTGGCTTTGTATTCGGCATCTAGGCAGTATCTGTTATTGGTCCTCGAAACCAGCGACTCTTGCGCCTATCTCTCAGTCGTCAACGACGCGGCGATTGGTACCAGTACCGAAACCCCGTGAGTTTCACTGATTCGTGACGAGAAAGGGACTCCAACCGGCTCGAATCACGTACTAAATTTTCCGCTATGTGATTCGAACGATTCGGGCGAGAGTGTACGAAGGACTTCTCGTGTTTTCGTCTGTTTGAAAAAACTGATCGTATCGTTGCGAACTGGTAATCTACCCCTCGATGACCTGCCAACAAACGGTAAGCGGATGGATGTTTAGAATTGTCAACACACATCAACGCAGGTGACGCGACAACTCGGCTCACGAGTAACGGGTAGCGCGGTGTTGGCGGACATCCGGAGTCGGTTGCGTGCGGTTTCGGAACGTGTGTAACTGTCCTTCGTTCATCCCGACCGTGCTGACCGTTGTTCCGGGACGAACGGTAACCTCTGTTAGCCTTGAATCACTGCACGAGCAGCGAACAGCAGATTTTCTTTGCGTTCACGGACGCGCCGGTAAAAGTACAGGAACCAACGCGACCCGAAGGGGGCGTACTGATAGACGGTTACTCCTTTGTCCGCGAGGTCCTGCTGGACGTCCTCCCGGACACCCATGAGCATCTGTATCTCGTACTCCGTTCCGTACTCCTCGTGGAGTTGGCGGGCATACTCGATCATTGCTGGGTCGTGGCTCCCCACCGCGATACCACCCTCTCGGTGCTCGAACGCATCTTCCAGTAACGTTCGATACGCCTCATCGACGCTGGATTTGTCCTTGTACGCGATCGATTTCGGTTCGTCATACGCGCCCTTGACGAGCCGAATTTTTCCCGGGACGGTCGCGAGGCGCGCGAGATCGTCGCGGGTTCTCTTTAGATTCGCTTGGAGACAAATACCGACCCCACCATCATACTCTCGGGCAACTCGTTCGTAGGCATCTATCGTCACGTCCGTCGTCTCGTGGTTCTCCATATCGATCCAGACGAAGACGTCGTGTTCGGCTGCCTCCTCCATGACACGGTCGAGGTTCGATTCGAACGCGTCAGATGAGATTTCTAACCCGATTTGTGAGGGTTTCACTGAGACACAAACGTTCACATCCGAGACGACGATGTCTTCGATAAGTGACCGGTATGCGTTCGTATCTGCGGTCGCTTCCGCCGATTCGTCATGGTGCTCTCCGAGCAGGTTGAGAATCGTCTCGATATCGTTATCGTCGTTTCGTGCTGCGTGGTTTATCGCTGTCGAGTGCGATTCACCGGCGACAAACCTGTTCGGCTATCGGTGGGATCATGTCCTCTGTACGGTTACTACCGTCTGCGTATAGTATCGAACCCGACCATACTATTTAGTGAGTAATACTGGAAATAAATCAGTTGCAACCCATGTCTTCTCCGAATTCTTTCTATGGTCGGGTGGGATTATTTTGGCCCGCACGGAAACGCTACGGATACAATGCCATCCAACCAGCACTGTCCGGCCTGCCGCGCGCCGACCCACGACATCGACGGTATCGAACGCTGTACCGAATGTAGCTGGGTGTATCCACTGGGAGCAGACTAACAACCACAAACTAGAACCCTCGAAGTATCCTGAAATCGAACCGACGAAAACTGCACACGAGACTGCCGTCTCCTACCACGAACGTCGTGGACTCACTCCTCGAATCCGCGTAATCAGTCGTCGTGAGTCTTGATGTCCGCGGACAACCCTTGTGCCATCCGTATCTCTTTGGAATTGTTGAGCGTCCACGCCGTGCGCTCGGTGACGGCCTCGATGACTTCACGAGCGGACGGATAGCCGTTACCGGATTTTTTCACACCACCGAACGGGAGCTGAACCTCCGCACCGATACACGGGAGATTTCCGTACGCGAGTCCGATTTCCGCGTTGTCGCGATAGTGGTTGATCTCTCGATAGTCTTCCGAGATGATTGCACCAGCTAATCCGTAGTCGGTATCATTCTGGATCTCGACCGCACGGTCGATATCACCTGAATAATGGAGGAGTGCGACGTGCGGACCGAACACTTCCTCTTGGGTACACCGGAGTTCGTCGGTACGGAGCGGCTTCGTAGACGAAGGGACCGATCCAGTGGCCATTTTCGTGGTCATCAGGGATTTCGTCGCTATCGAGTTCCGTTCGGTCAACAAGTACATTCACACCTTCTTGCTTTGCGAGTTCGTTATACTCCGTGACCTTCTCTTTGTGTTCGCTCTCGATTAGCGGCCCCATGAACGTGCTCTCGTCCAGCGGGTTGCCGACAGCGATTACCTTCGCGGTTTCGACAAAGCGCTCTTTGAACTCGTCGTAGACACCTCGTGGACGACGAGGCGTTCGGAAGAGACACAACGCTGGCCCGTTGTCTTGAACGAGGACATCACCGCCGAGTGGACGGCAATATCGAGATCGGCATTCTCCGTGACGACAATGTTATTCTTCCCACCCATCTCGCAAGCTGCAAGTTTGCCGGGCTCGCCGCCCACCTTCGAGGCGATCTCGTGGCCAACTTCGGCGCTACCAGTAAACAACACGGTATCGACGCGCTGGTCGTCAACGATGGAGTTCCCGCGTCGCCAAAGCCTTGGATCATGTTGAAGACACCGTCAGGGATGCCCGCCTCCTCGAACATCTCGGCGATGATCTGCCCACACCACGGCGTCTGTTCGGCCGGTTTCCAGACGACCGTGTTGCCCTCGACCAGCGCAACGGCCATGTGCCAGAACGGGATGGCGACTGGGAAGTTCCACGGGGTGATACACCCGACGATGCCCCGGGGTTTCCGTCGCATGGAGGCGTCTTTACTCCCTACCTCGGAGGGAACAATGTCTCCATGGGGGTGCCGAGCCATACCAGCTGCCCACTCAACCATGTGGTAAGCCTCGATGACGTCGGCTTTCCCTTCGGATATCTCCTTGCCACACTCCTTCGTGACGATCTCGCCCAGTTCGTTGGTTCGATCTCGCAACTCGTGGTAGATGTCCCAGAGATATTCTGCTCGATCAATATACGAAAGGGCACTCCAGGACTCCTTCGCCTCCTTGGCCGCTGACAGTGCACGACTCACGTCGGTTTCGGTACCACGATGGAACGTCCCAAGTGTCTCTCCTGTTGCCGGGTTTTTACTCACAAACGTGGACTCACTCGAGCCCTCTGTCCACTCTCCATCTACATAGTGCTGATACGGTCGGTTTGTTTGTCTGCTCACATTAGACTTGGTGTCTTGTGCTAAGTAATAGGGGCACCCGACCATGGGAATCGTGCAGGTAGTCCGACCATGGTCGGGTCAGAGTTATTAATAGAGGAACGAACAGAGGAAGATGTATGCAACAGAGTAGCACAGAGCAGAAACCGGGCCCAGCAGGAACGCGGCTTACTCTCAATCTCTGGCATCCAAACTGCTGGGCCATCGGTGCCACCGAGCAAGTCGACGGCGCAGGTGTCCTCGCACACGCGATTTACAACACTCCAACAACCGAGACCTCTTTTGCAGTCAACGGATTGTTCAGTGTGTTCGGTGAGACGACCAGCGAGGTTGAGAAATTGCTCGCAACCATCGAGAACTCTTCGCATTCCGGTTCAGTACAAGAGTTACAGACTCGGTTCGGCCAGCATGGTTCCCCAGCTCCGGGCAACGTCGTCAGAGAATTCTTCTTGGAGTACAATCCCGGTGATATGATCTGTCCAATATTACTGAAGCACGGCTTTGTTCACAGCGCGCCAGTTCGTATTGAGAACGGTCGTGAGACCTGGCAGGTCGTCTTTGCAGGTGAACGTGATGAGATTACACCGCAACTGGACAAGGTTCGCACAGAGGGTCCCGCCGAGGTAACCGTTGAGAGTGTCGCCAGTGCCGACCCGTCAAACGGAGGGGAAGAACGCCAGCACAGGCTTGATACGCTTACTCCGACCCAGCGTGAAGTGTTCCAGTTTACACGTAACGAAGGATACTATGAATGGCCCCGTGGTATTTCTACGCGCGAACTCGCGAATAAGTACGGCCTTTCAAAGACAACGTTCCTCGAACATCTCCGTAAGGCCGAAGCGAAGCTGCTTGACCCCTGATCGAAAATGGTACCTCCCAATCACACGACCCGATACGACTACGATTCTATGACAACGACAGCATTACTCGTCAGCTGGCTTGCCAACATCGGTACGATAATATGCTCGAACTGCGGAGAACTGTAGGAGTGTAATGATAGATAATAACACACACAATTCTGGATTATATCTGAGTCTTTCGATTTGGCACCCGGACTGTTGGGGGTTGGAATCCACTGATGGTGCTCAGGGTGGTATGCTGGGTCACGGAATCTACAACACGTCGAACGCTCCCGAAACTCACAGCGGCATCGAGAGCGTTAGGGGGTTGTTCACTGTCTATGGAGATACGACGGACGAGGTCGAGTCGCTCATCGAAGCCGTCGACGACTCGCCGTTCACCGAGTCGGTCGTGGAGCTTAAGCAGCGCTACGGGCACAACATCCATCCGTCCATCTCGGAAAGTACGACGCGTGAGCTGTTCATCGAATACGACCCGCAGCTCTCAATGAGCGAATATCTCGCCTCACGCGGGTTCATCCGCAACGAGCCGATGCGGATTCGTGACGGACGGGAGTACTGGTCAGTGTTTTTCCACGGCACCCGCGAGGAGGCGGTGTCCGTTCTCAAGAGTGCGCGCGAGGAGATGAACGCCGAGATCGACGTGACGAGTATCCGGTCGTCGAGCGCGTCGCGTGAACGAACGCGTCGTATCGATGTCCTCTCCGAACGTCAACGGGAGGTGTTCGAACACACTCGCGAACGTGGCTACTACGAGTGGCCACGGGAGGTGTCAACGCACGAACTCGCCGCCGACCTCGGGCTTTCGAAGACCACGCTCTTGGAACATCTCCGGAAGGCCGAATCGAAGCTGCTTGACCCCTAAACGAGACCGTCTGGGGAACTTGCTGTACTCTTTGTATCCACACTCTCCGATAGATGTCACCCACGGTACAATTGATGACCCCGACCATGGGCGGGGTCATCTATAACAAGGGCCTTTCCAATCTTGTACTGTCTATCCATGACAAATTCTGACAATAGATCGTGGACGCGGCGGGACTTGTTGAAACTCTCGGGCGGCGCGGGAACCGCACTACTACTCGCCGGCTGTGTCAGCACTACTGACAATAACGGCGATGGCGGTGGGAGTGATAGTAGCAGTGAAACGACTGGAAGCGGAGACAACGGAGGCGATGGAGGCGCTGGAGACGGCGACAGCGGGAATGGAGACAACAACGGTGGAAACTCCCCGTACACCATTGGTATGGTCGATTCACGAACGGGGTCACTGTCGGCGTTCGGACAGCGGAACAAGCGCGGAATGGAGCTCGCGCTCGCCGCTATCAACAAAACCGGTATCGATGGCCGCAAGCTAAAAGTCTCCGTTCAGGATTCCCAGTCGGAGTCCAAGGCCGGTGTGAGCGCGGCCCAGAAACTCGTCAATCAGGACGGCGTCCCGTTCGTCATCGGCGCGGTCGGGTCGGGCGTCTCGCTCGCTATTTATCAGTCGGTCATCCGAGAGCACCGATGTCGTTCAGTTGAGCCAGAATTCGACGAGTCCGTCGCTCACGAAATATCCGGGCTTGCTCCGGATGTCGCCGACCGGAAGCACCCAGTCGAAAGTACTCGCCGACATCATCAAAAAGGACGGCCACGATTCGGTGGCCGTGACGTGGATCAACAACGACTACGGTCAAGGAATCAACGAGGCGTTCAAGAAGGCGTGGGACGGTGACATCGCCTACAACCAGTCCCACGACCAAGGCCAGTCGTCCTACACGAGCGTCGTCTCGGGGATGGCCAACTCCGGCGCGGACGCGTGGCTGTTCATCACGTACCAACCCGAATTCGCGACGATGGCCCAAGAAGCATATTCTAAGGGGTACGAAGCGCAGTTTTACGGCGGCGACTCGACGAAAGGACCGAAAGTAATGAAGAACGCCCCAAAGGGGAGTCTCGATGGCATGAAGGTCGTCACGCCGTCGGCCGCACGCGACCAAGACAACTACAAACAGTTCGCCTCGAATTTCAAAGACAAATACGGCACCGAGCCGACCGCGTGGTCCGCCTACACGTACGACTGCGTCATCACGGCCGCGCTTTCCATCGCAACCGCCAACGATTTCAGCGGGAAGGCGCTGAAAAAGACCGTTCGAGACGTGACGAAACCGGAGGGAACGAAGGTTCAAACGTTCAAGGAAGCGATGGATGCCCTCGGTTCCGACGGGTCGGCCGCGGACATCAACTACGAGGGCGTTTCCGGTCCCATTAATTTCGATAAAAACGGCGACCCGGTAGCGTACCTTCAGATCTTCACCGTGAAGGACCACGAGTACACCTCAACCAAGTTCGTCTCGGCCGAGTAGGTTTCAGATGATACCAATTATTGAGTATATTGTCAACGGGCTAGTGTTCAGTTCGATCATCGTCCTCGCAAGTATCGGACTCTCGCTGGTGTACTCCATCGCCGGATTCGCCAACTTCGCCCACGGCGACACCATGACCGTCGGAGCCTACACGGCGTTCGTCACGTTCGGCTTCGTCGGCGGACTCGGAGGACGTATTCTCGGACTCCCCCTCGGGTTCTTTCTCGCGTTGGTCGTCGGTACCGTCGTCGCCGCGGGCGTCGCGGTACTCACCCACGAGATAATCTATGATCCGCTCGATGTCGACTCCATCGGAATGCTCATCACTTCCATCGGGGTCGCGTTCGTCTATCGTGCGATCATACAACTCGGGTTCGGAACCGACTACACCGAGTTCGATATTCGAGTGTTTCCCCCCATCAAGGCGCTCATTCCGTACGGGATTCGCATCACGCTCCACGGCGTTGCTATCGTCGTCTCGGCGGTGGTGCTGGTCATCGGACTCCACCTGTTGCTCCAGCGCACCAACCTCGGGCGGAAGATGCGTGCGACCGCCGATAACGCGAGTCTCGCACGAGTCAGCGGGGTACGAACGACCGTATCGAACGTTGGACGTGGGTCATCGGTGCCGGGCTGGCCGGTGCTGGTGGGGTCTTCCTCGGTCTCTACCGAATCAGATTTCGCCACGGATGGGATTCAACATCCTCCTCGTCGTGTTCGCCGCGGTCATCCTCGGCGGCATCGGCTCGGTGTACGGTGCGATGCTCGGCGGGTTCCTTATCGGAATGATAAACCAGATGACGCCGGTGTTGAGCCACATCGGAATTCCCGTCGGTATCGAGTACGCAAACGCCATCGCGTTCGTCATCATGGTCGCGGTGTTGCTCGTCCGGCCGAACGGCATCGCGGGGGGGACGAACACATGAGCACGCTCGAATCGATACTTCCTGGAAGATATGACTCGTGCGGAGCAGGGCGCGTTCGGGTTCATTACCATCGTCGGCGTCCTTCTCCTGTACGGCCTTTTGACGGGCGGTCTCGGTCCGGCGTACTTTGTATCTCCTCGGACTGGCGGGAATGTACGTCCTGCTGTCGTTCGGACTCAACGTCCAATGGGGATACACCGGACTGATTAACTTCTCGGTGGCCGCATTCTTCGGATTAGGGGCCTACGGAACGGCGCTGTTGACGGCGGATTCCTCGCCCGTCGCGGGCGGGTTCAATCCGCTGGAGGGTCTCGTCGTCGGTATCGTGCTCGCGGCGGTCGTCGCCGTTCTCATCGGTCTTCCGACGCTCCAGCTCCGTTCGGACTATCTCGCTATCGCCTCAATCGGCCTCGCCGAGGTCGTTCGGCTCATCGTCCACAACCAGCGCGGGTGGACGAACGGGAGCGCGGGCTTGCGCGGTATTCCGGGCTTCTTCGACGGGTGGCCGGTCCTCGGAACTTTCCCCCAAACGATGCCCAACCTTCAGGTCGAGGTGATTCCCGGCACCCAACTCATTCTCGGCGAATCGTTCTGGCAGTCGCTGCTCAACGTCGGGCTCGTACTGGTGTTCATCGCCGTGGTGTACGTCGTGCTTCGGCGCGTCCATCGGTCGCCGTGGGGGCGCGTCCTACGTACCATCAGGTCGGACGAGGAGTTGGCGGAAGCGATGGGAAAGGACACTTACAAGTTCAAGCTGGAAGCGTTCGTCCTCGGGAGCATCATTATGGCGCTCGCGGGCGTCTTCTACGCCCATCTCACGCTCTACGTCAGCCCCGGCGATCTCGAACCCATCAACACCTTTTACGTCTGGATTGCGGTCATCCTCGGCGGCTCCGGTTCGAATCGTGGGGCGATGTTCGGCGGCTTCGTCATCATCGCCATTCGCGAAGGCACGCGGTTCCTCAGTGACTTCCTCCCGACGACGCTTCCGATTCACCTTCCGAGTTCGCTCGGGGTGGTCGGGAGTACCTACACGACCGTCGTGAACAACTTCGCTTCGACGCGATTGCTCGCTATCGGACTCCTCATCGTCCTCGTAATTCGATTCCGGCCCGAAGGGGTGCTCCCGCCACAGCGTGAACTCATCTGGCCCGCGGCGCTCGAAGGCGGCGAGGGAATCGACGCCGAACGGGAACTCCGAACGGACGCCCCGAAAATGGAGGGTGACAATGAGTAAGAATCTGGACGCGGCGACGATTCACGACGGGCCGAACCTCGATAAGGACGACACCGTTCTCGAAGTCTCGGGGCTGCGGAAGGCCTTCGGCGGATTGATCGCCACGGACAACGCGTCGTTTGCCGTTGAACGCGGCAGTATAACCGGACTGATCGGTCCGAACGGTGCGGGGAAATCAACGCTGTTTAACCTTATCTCGGGGTTCTACGACGAGGACGGTGGGACGGTTCGCGTCAACGGCGCCGATGTGACCGACGACGCACCACACGAGATCGCGGATCACGGTCTCATCCGGTCGTTCCAGACGCCGCGAAAGCTCGAAGGAATGACCGTCCGCGAAGCCATGCTCGTTGGCCCACAGAACCAAACGGGCGAGTCGTTCCTCTCGTTGTTTACTGCCCGCGACAGGGTTACCAATGAGGAGCGTGCGAACCTCGCGGACGCTCAGCGGATGCTCGAACGGTTCGGCATCGGTCGCCTCGCAACGCAACCAGCAACCGACCTCTCGGGCGGCCAGATGAAGCTGGTGGAACTCGCCCGCGCGATGCTCGCCGAACCGGACATACTCCTGCTCGACGAACCGGTCGCTGGCGTCAACCCGACGCTCGCAAACGAACTTCGGGACCGAATCGCACAACTCAACGACACCGGTATCACCTTCCTCATCATCGAACACGACATGGAGTTCATTATGAATCTCGCCGACCCGATGATCGTTCTCGATCAGGGATCGGTTCTCGTAGAGGGACCGCCGGAAGCGGTCCGCAACGACGACAGGGTTATCGACGCGTATCTCGGGGGGAGCGAATGAGTCTCCCGTCCTCTCTGTCGAGAACGTCGATAGCGGATACGGCGAAGTACAGGTCCTCAACGGCTTTTCGTTGGCGCTCGAAGCCGACGACATCGCCTGCTTGGTCGGGCCGAACGGAGCGGGTAAATCGACGGTGCTGAAGACGGTATTCGGGTTGTTGACGCCGTGGACCGGAAGTGTTCGCTACCACGGCGACGACATCGGCGGGATGGCACCCGAAGGCATCGTTCGCGAGGGTATCGGCTACGTCCCACAGACCGAGAACGTCTTCGGTTCGCTCACCATCGAAGAAAACCTCACCATCGGTGGGACCGCACGCGACGACGACCGACTCGACGCGGTGATCGACGAACTTTACGACCGATTTCCGATCCTCCTCGAAAAGCAGGACACGAAGGCACGGACCCTCTCGGGAGGGCAACGACAAGTGCTCGCATTCGCCCGCGCGCTCGTCATGGAGCCGAATATCTTGCTTATCGACGAACCGTCCGCGGGACTCGCGCCCAACACGGCCGAGCAAGTCTTTGCGGACGTCAAGGAGGTCAACGAGATGGGAACGGCGATTCTGATGGTCGAACAGAACGCGCGCAGGGGGCTTGCCATCTCGGATAAAGGCTACGTCCTCGACCAAGGGGCGGTCGCCTATTCGGACGAGGCGGCCGGCCTTCTGGACAATCCCGAGGTGTCGAAACTCTACCTCGGTGGCTAGCTCACGGAGCTACGACGACCCCTGCACTCCCGTTCTCTGCCGGAATTCGTCCGTTCAACCACTGCGAAGTAGCCCTCGATGATGATCGGTTTGGGAGTGTCGTGACGACGATGGAACGAAAGTAGGTGGTACCGACGGCGTCGGTCATCACGAGGAAACAGTACCGATTCGAATAGACGGGTTGCCCCCTTCGAGATGGCTTACTACTCGAATTGGAGAAGACAAGTGCGGTCAGACGATGACGGGTTTGTCCTTCCGCAGTGCGGCGATCGTTTCCTCGTCGATGTTCAGATGCGCCCGCACCAACTCGGGTGGCGTCAACGCCATCCACTGGTTGAGCGACACGTCGGCGAAGTGGTCACGGCGGAACATTTCGAGGAACCACAACGTTTCGTCGCCCGTGTTCTCCACGTAGTGGCCCATCGCAAAGGGGACGTAGCCGACATCTCCCGATTGATAATCGAAGGTCCGTGCTATCCCGCTGGACGCGAAGACGGTCATTCGTCCTTTTCCCCCGATGTAGTACTGCCATTCGTCGGCGTTCGGATGCCAATGCAGGTCGCGCAACGCTCCCGGTTCGATCTCAACGAGTGCCGCTGCGATGGTCGCCGCCGCGGGGAAGTTGGACGAATCCACGATACGAACCTGTCCGCCTTCCACTTCCTTTGGCTTCTGTTCCAGTAAGCGATACGTGTAGCTCTGGGGCACTGTTCCTTCCGGCGAATCGACCGCGTCCTCGTCCAGCGGCGGCGGGACTTCCCCGTCGAAGACGTACCGGGTGTGGTCGATGTCGTGTGGTAAGTCATCGAAGGCCGCTTCGGGAACGCCGAAATTCTTTGCGAGGACGTCACGCGGCGTGTGTTCGAACCAATCGGTGATGAGAAACGTCTCGTTTTCAGAAAAATCCCCGTCGTCGAAGACCAACAGGAATTCACAGCCTTCTTCCAATCCTTGAATCGAGTGTGGGATACCTGCCGGGAAGTTCCACAAATCTCCTTCGCCGACATCATCGATGAAATTGTGGCCCTCTGCATCGACGGCAGTGACCCGTGCACGACCGGCGAGCATGTACGCCCACTCGGCTTCCGTGTGCCAGTGGAGTTCACGAATCCCGCCCGGTTTGAGACGCATATTCACTCCAGCAAGGTCCGTCGCCACCGGTAGTTCACGCTTGGTTACTTCGCGTGCCCAACCACCCGTAGTCAGGCGGTTTCGTGCCTCCGCGAACGGAAATTTGAGGTTGGGGATCGTTCCAGCGTCGGTGTCTGGTGAAGCCAACAAATCCGGGTTTTCTCGCTCAAGCGGTACGTTACGTGGTCCGAGAATGGACGCACCTCGGTAAGCTTGGATTGGTTCTGGTTCTCCATCGGCAGCTCTGTGGCTTTTTTCCGGCATGTTTCGATCTCCGTTGTATCGGGCGTTGCTACGAACGTACGCGGGAAGGTGACCAGCCGAAAGCCTGCGACGGTACCAAAAAATGGTGACCACGACGAAAATGGCTGCTGTCCGTTTGATTTCCCCCACCAGACCGACTACCACGCCCGACAGCTATACGCCAGATAACGACTTGAACGTGCCGCTGGACCGCTCTCGACGGAACACGGGGATCTCACTGTTCCCCCGTAGGGGACGACAAGGGGCCGTCTCGAAATCACGTTTGGGCGTCACAATTTGTCAGAGGAAAAATACGATCCCTGTCGAACGAAAGAATACGGTATTCGCCGCTTCTATCAACAATATTTGAAAATAACACAAACAAAAAGTGTTTACATTGCGGAATAAATTATTTACCCACGCAATGGAACCAAAGACATCATGGGAGCAGATAACACTAGCGATGAGTTAACACGCGTACTGTCGAAAGTCGACATCTTCGTCCTCGCGTTTGGAGCGATGATCGGCTGGGGATGGATCATTCAGACGGGGTACTGGATCGATGAGGGAGGTACGACGGGGGCAATTCTCGCATTCGCCATCGGGAGCGTAATGGTTACGACCGTTGGATTGATCTACGGGGAATTAGCGTCGGCGATGCCGTTCGTCGGTGGTGAACACGTCTATAGTTTACGAGCGCTCGGGCCTGCGGGGTCGTTCGTTTGCACGTGGGCGATCATCCTCGGTTATGTCAGTGTCGTTATCTTCGAAGCGGTCGCGCTGCCGTCCGCGCTTGCATACCTCGTCCCCGGCTTCAACGTTCTCCACCTGTGGACGATTGCTGGGGAACCCGTCTATGCGACGTGGGTACTGACAGGAGGTATCGGGGCAGTCGTGATGACGATGCTCAATTACCGCGGTGTCCGTCCCGCAGCGCAGTTTCAAACCATCCTCACGCTCATCATCGGCCTCGCAGGAGTCACCCTCGTCATCGGTGCCCTTTTCAACGGACATTCCACCGCTACGCCGGCATTCACTGATGCCGGGTGGTCAGGGCTGTTCACCGTCGTCGTCATGACACCGTTCATGTTCGTGGGATTCGACGTGATTCCACAAGCCGCCGGTGAAGCCGCTATCTCCTATCGCTCCCTCGGTCGATTGATAGTTCTCTCGGTGGTGATGGCGGCGGCGTTTTACGTTGCGGTCATCTGGGCCTCCGGACAATCGCTTTCCGGTTCCGTCCTCGTGGACAGTTCGTTGCCCGCGGCTGCCGCACTGAGTTCTCTGTTCAACAGTACGGTAATCGGTCGAATAATGGCGCTTGCCGGGATTGCGGGAATACTCACGAGTTGGAACTCGTTCATCATTGGCGGCAGTCGTGCCATGTACGCGCTCGCCGAAGCGGACATGTTACCACGCTGGCTTGCGACTCTCCACCCACAGCACGGTACGCCATCGACAGCCATCGTTCTCATCGGAGGTATCTCGGTGCTCGCCCCACTGTTCGGTGAGCAGATGCTCGTTTGGATCGTCGATGCGGGTAGTTTCAGCATCGTTCTCGCATGGTTCTTCGTCGTGATATCGTTCCTCGTATTGCGATACCGCGAACCGACGTTAGAGCGCCCGTTTAAACTCCCCGGTGGGTACGCAATCGGTGTTCTCGGTCTCGTGCTAACTGCGTTCTTCGTCGGTCTGTACCTGCCCGGTGCCCCATCCGCTCTCGCCTGGCCGTCCGAGTGGCTGATCGTCTTCGCATGGGGTGTGCTGGGGGTACTTTTCTATCGATTTTCGAGTGACTCTTCGGGCGACACCACGGTGGAAGATGCGAAGGAAGCGTTCGAATCGTTCGAGAACTGAACTCCCCCGTTTTCGAACGCTCGAAGACGACTGGTCGTTCCTGTCGCAAGTATTCATCCGGAATCGTGGACCCCGTTTCTCGATGAATCCTGTGTGAAATGGTCACGAGAGCATCGCGCGATTCAGGCCTGCACTGACCTCGGAGCACGTCGTTTTGTTGTTCCTCTATTTGCATTGGCGCGGTTTAGTTCAGCCAGCTTAAGAAGCGAGCAGTTCGTTGCTTTAGTGCTTTGCGCAACCAAAAGCTGCTCAGCGAGGCGTTAGAGATAGCGAATTGTGAATGGTGGGAACGGGTGTCCGCTCAGAGAGACAAAAACAATTCTGCAGCTCTTCGGCGTCGAACGGTCACATCAAGCGTTTCACGATTCTCTAGATGGTGAACACCAAGTCGAAGTGGATGCATATCTCCCGCTGACAGTCGATGGTGAACGAGTCTCCATCTATGGAATTATCGGCCTCGTTCTATTCGTACTGGGACGGTGATGATAATCGATTTCAAAACAGATCGTAGTCGGAGTACTGAGTCAGAGTATCGGAAGCAATTGAGCGTCTACTACCACGTGGCTACAGAGTGGTTCCTGAGCGAGGTGTGACGTCAAGCATTTTCTACACGGCGGACGGGTAGCAAGTCAATACTGAGCCACTCTCGAAGAGTGAACTCAGTGAACTTGGTAAACTTGTAGACGAGCCGACTATCGAATCGGCCTCCGTACTTGACTAACTGCCCGTTCCGCGGGCTACTCGGTCTCCTCGACGTTCCCACAGTTCCGACAGCGCTTCATCCCGCCGTGCACATCGCCGAAGTCGTGTCTGATTCCCGTGATGCATAGCATGTCCTGGAGGAGTCCCATGCCAAGCAGATATCGCGGCGACCGGATAACGGTTTCCAGTTCTGCTTGTGTACTCGCTACCCAGCGAGTGGTGGCAGCCGAAAACTCGGACATGCATACCGATGTGAGAAGAATGTATCGTGAGAAAGCTGCAACCACACGTAACGGAGAAGAAACGAGGATAGTTCTATCACAGCAGAAACCAGAACTTACACGACAATTCCCACCACCAGTGTCCCTATGGCACAAACCGTCAACGAACTCCGAAACGAAATTCGCCAGGCCGTCGGGAGATACGAACGCGTTGAATCGACGTCCTTCACCAAAGAAGCCCTTGCTGCAATCTGTCTGACCGTAAACTACGATATCGACACGAACAATCTGCCATCTAAATCACAAATGCGGGCTGGAATCCTCTGGAAAATCGGCGAACTGGACGATGATTCTCCAGAACAAACTTCAAACGCGTTCCGGAAGAAAGAGCTCAAAGCGATTGCAGCGACACTGCAAGACGAGGAGTGACCACTGAGTTCGAGAGTCAAACTCAGTGCCCCATTCTTTCAAACTGCGCTTCTATACCGTTCGCGTTGCGGGAAAAGAGGTAATACATTAGCCATAGTACATGTATTGCGATGTCGTCGGACGACCGAATCTCGCCAAACCCCAATCACGAGGAAACGTTCAACGACCACCTCACGTTCGCTGAACTCCTGAATACTCCCCAACTAGCTCGTCTGTACTTACTGATACCGAAGCTCGATATGCACAACGTCTCTTTGAAGAAGAGTCGGGAACATAATCACCCGGGAGAGACTACTGAACACGGGTCGCTAACGAACTGAGGAGGAAGAACGGTCGCCCCGCAAAGCGAGAAGTATGGCTTCGGTAGAACGAACGGTTCGTTCTGGTGAACATGGTGTGTCTTCTCCGCAGAACTACCCAAATGGTCGTTTAAATAATGGAACCCGTCTTCTCTGGATGTTTGTCTAAATATTCTCCGGATTTGAAAATGAATGCGGAAGTCTTAACCGTGTGTTGGGTCTGTGTTTAGTTGTAATGGCAAACGGTAAGGTTGATTTCTTCAACGACACTGGCGGCTACGGTTTCATCACGACGGACGACTCTGACGACGACGTATTCTTCCACATGGAGGACGTTGGCGGTGAAGATCTGACGGAAGGGACCGAGATCGACTTCGATATTGAACAGGCCCCCAAGGGCCCGCGTGCGATGAACGTCGTTCGCGCATAATTCACGGTTCACATAGTCGCCATCAGGCGACGCTGTGTGACTTTATTCCATTTTTAAGTGACGATTCATCCAGAGCAGTAGCCTTCGCACTGCCCCATATGTCGGTTGATTTGTCAAACAAATCCTAATAACATGGTCACAGATCAATATTTATTGCTGGATAGAATAAGATCCATTTTATAATTTATAGGAGAAAAATATATATGGCGGAGTTGCTTGTATCTCATATCAGGCTATGGAAATACTACATCGGTTACGTGACGCCTTCAGTCAGGAAGAGGTCGCTCAGCAAACGGAAAAGCAAGTCCGAGCAACCGGTGATATTTTTGAATGTGAAGAGTGCGGTACAACATTTATTACGAAGCCAACTCAGTGTTCAAACTGCGACCATACCGAGTTCCGGAATCTTGGCAGCTGTTAATAATCTGAACATCCTAAACTTCTTCGGCTGAGTTCGCTGGAACCCATCACATAGTAACAAGCGCTGTTTCTCCACTCATACCGACGATATACACCCTCCCACCGACCAAATTACTAAGATGCTATAAATAGTCTCTCTCCATATGGCGGTCATTGTTGAGCTGTCTCTTCCTCCGGAGAGCTTCCCATTAGGGACAATGCTCACCGTCGGGACAGACCTCCACATCGAGTTCGAACGCATCGTCCCCGTCGGTGCAGACGTCGTGCCTATTTTTTGGGCGTGGAATGGAGACTTAGATGGGTTTGAAGAGCGTGTTCGTGAGGATCCAAATGTCAGGGAATTGGTTGAAATAGACCAAGTGGAAGATCGTCGGTTGTATCTTCTCAATTGGGATATTCCACCCGGAGCATTTCTCGAAAGTCTTACTGTTGCGGAAGGAATCATCCGGAACGCGCATGGCTATGGCGACGACGATTGGGAGTTTGAGCTGTTGTTCCCCTCTCACAACCATCTAACGCGATTCCATAACGTGTGTCGCGACAACGAAATCGAATATACACTCGGTAAAATGCAAGCACTGAGCGACGCCGGAGCCTCCCAATTAGCGAACATCGTTACCGACAAACAGCGTGAAGCACTCGTGCTTGCGTTCCAACGGGGGTATTTTGTGACCCCCCGACAGGTGACCCTCTCGGAATTGGCGGCCGAACTTGATATCAGCCAACAATCGTTGTCCGATCGGATTCGCCATGGCATCGAAGCAATTGTTGAGTATGTCCTGTTCGGCGCGTCGAAAGGATAATTTTTAGACTGTCTTTCATTTCTCAGTCGTCTTTTAAACTACCCTGTTTGAACAGACCTAGACCTTTTAGACCTGTACCCGAGAGTAACTAGAAAATGGGACCCTCTCCTGATGATGAAGATCAGCAGTGTTCACTTGACGATATATTCAAACTCTTAGCTGATGCACAATGCCGACAGATTCTCACCTATCTAATCCAGAACGCTGATCGTCCGGTTCCACTCGAAGCACTTCTTGAAGAACTCATGAGCCAGACAGACAGAACAACTGAACGAGAACGTCTTTTGATACGCCTTCATCACCTCCAGCTCCCCAAATTGGTGGACTATGGTATGATTGAGTACAATGAATCACTACAGCTCATTTCCTACACTGAACAGCCACGTGTTGAGACACTGCTACAGTCAGAACAGATAGGTGGTAGTGAAAAAAAAGATATGAAAGAAGACGGTCACGATTCGTAACACCCCTCACTGGCTTGTTTCACTCCTCCCTTCTGGTTTGAAACTCAGTCGGTGTTTCCCTCAACGGCGTTGACTTGTATCAGTAGTTCTCCCGACAAGGAGTAGATACGAGGAAGATTTTCGCGGACTGCGGCGTTGTGTTTGAATTCTCATTGGTGCCTAGGATCAGTGCCAGTACAGAAGTTAGTGTAATATACTAACCGTGAGCACGGCCTGTGGTGAATGGAGTAATATCCGAATTTCGACGTACCAACGCCTCGATTGAACTGTATCTCATTTCCTCACAGAAAATATTTACAAACCGAGAGCATACCGAACAGTATGAGTGATGAGGATTCGCTGAACGCTGACGATGACGACGAACCACCCGAAGGAATCCAAAATCAGTACGACTGGTCGTCGACAGAACCAAGCACCGCTGTCGTCGAAACAACCGCTCAGGCGGCAAGCTGTGACCACCAGGACCTCGGTCCCCTCTACGATTTTATCGACCCGGACGCCTTTGACACGATTCTTGCGCCCCCATCGACAAAGAACACCGAAACGACCACTTCGATATCATTCACTTACTCTGGTTACACCGTCACGGTCCAAAGCACCGGCACCGTTCACGTCGCTCCCGCTTGAGAACCCAATTCAGACTCAAAGCCAACTCTGAGCCCCTGTAATGCAGCGGCCTCACCCCGACAAAAACAGCGTCCCGATAACGCACTCGCACTCATTCGTTGTCGGGGGTTTCAGGATCATCAGTCGGCCGTAAGCCGGTCGCCATCAGTCGCCGGGCAATCACCACGATTCCATTGTGGAAACCGCGCCCGAACACTGCTTTTTCCGACTCAATCCCACCCGTATCCGTCTCGTGAACCGAACTCACGAGAATTGTATTCTTGTCGATTAACAATAACCGACTGATCGTCGTGTCGTCAGCAACTTCGAGCGGCGAGCTATGTAACCACTCCAACCCCGAGACGAACACTTCTGCGCCGGGCAGTGCCTCTGCAACCTGCTCACGAACTTCTTCGGTCTGCGTGCCAATCAGGACATCAAGACCGGTGTCCAGCGCTTCTTGGAACTGTTCGAGTAATTCGTCGGTGATAACGTCTTCTCGACCGACAATGAGCACGATTTCTCGTCCTGCGGCGTCAATGAGTTGCTGGGTGCGATTCGTAATCGCAGCCGTTCCCGAGAGCGCCCAGACTTCATGCGTGACTTCTTCATCACCGCCGTTCGGTTCTGCCGGCTCAATCGCAGTGAGGGCCTCGACAAGCGTGGCCGTCCGTGATTCGTATTCCTGGCGCAGTGTCTCGGCGGCCTCCTCGATTGGCACGGCACGAAATTGCTGGGGATTCGAGTGCTGAATCTCGACAAGTCCCTTCGTCTCTAATACTCGAATCGCATCATAGACGCGTGTTCGCGGAACCTCAGAGGTATCGCTAATCTCTTTCGCTGTTCCTTTCGGCAGGCGTGCTAAGGCCACGAAGCAGCGTGCTTCGTACTCTTTCAATCCGAGTTGCTGCAACAAATCGATCGCTTGCTCTTGATTAGATATCTCGTTCATGGGTCCCAACCATTTGTCCGGTTTCCCCGGAGTTGTTCAGACTGTTCTGTCGTCGCCCGTACGTCAATTGGTGCCGAATCCACCGAGCGTGTTCGACAGAGCGATTCACCATCAGTATATTTTATTTCTCCACACGTATCAAAGGTACTCATCCCCACACAGTCAGATTGCAGATTCACCAGTTCATACCAAAGTAACTCGGATAATCACAGTAGGGTTATACCAGTCTAGCTCAAACCTCTATTTGGTACGGAGTTCTGATGGGTCCCAACCAATCGTCACTCCGTACCTTGCTGCCACATTTGTGGCAGTTTTCTATTGCAACCGATTAGTCGGGAACGCCACCAGCAAGAAGTACATCTTAATTCTCACTCAAAACAGTGAGCAGTGGCTCAATCTCATCGAATTGCGGCCCCTTCGTCACGCGCTGTGTTTCTCGATACCAGTCGATGAACCCGTGGTCTGCTAGCATCGGGAGATGGATGTGCCACATTGCAATTGTCTGGGTTAGGTCTCCACCGTCAGTCTCCACGGCAGCCGTGGGAACGGTGGGTGTGGTTTGTGGCGCAGTATCTTCGAAGGTGAGGAGGACCCGCCTCGGTGGAGATTCGAGAGAATTGGGAGCTGTTAATCGAGCGTCATTGGTCTCCAATGTGGGGTCACCTCATACACGGTTAAACGGCCCTTATTTTACGGATTACTCCTCGTTTGAGGAAGTGAAGTGAATCATCGATAACTGATTCGGAGAAGGGAAGTTCACTCACGTTCTCAGACACTATTTACGCTTACTCCACCAATTTGTACATATGGGTCGAGAACTTGACAACGTTGATCGCGGCATTCTGTATCATCTTCAGCGAGACGCACGCAATACAACTACTGATGAGATGGCTGAAACGGTCGGTGTCTCGGCCAGTACCATCCGGAACCGAATCAAAGCGCTCGAAGATGATGGGATTATCAAGGGCTATCATCCCGAAATCGATTATGAAGCGGCAAACCTCCCGCTTCGTGTGCTGTTCGTCTGTACCGCGCCCGCAACTAACCAATCCGAATTTGTCCAGCAAATGCTCGAGATACAGGGCGTGGTCGATGTGCGCGAGATGCTGGTTGGCCGGCGGAATATCTACGTCGAAGTCGTGGGGACGAGTACAAAGGATATCACGCGTATCACGGACACACTCCACGATTCAGGAGTCACGATTGATAGTTCCGAAATCATGCGCGAGCGGCATATGCAGCCATTCGACCATTTTCACTTCAGTGAAGCCACCGCCGATGAGCGGCGTGAGAGTTGATTTTCAACCCACCCGGTTGCGCATTTCACACGATTGGGGACAAATAGTACGGGTACTGCACAGCCACGCTGTTTAAAAACGACAATTTGGGCCACTCCGTGTGAATTTTCCAATACGACAACATAATTATAAAAAATAGTTATAGGAGTGGCCAATCGAGGGTCGAGTATGCACAAGGATAGATACCCGATTGGCGATTGTGGCACTACCAAGGGACAGATTACCCTATTATACAGGCTCCTTGCCGATAACCAGCGTCGGGCTCTCCTCCAATGTCTTCGCGACACAACGGCTCCCATGTCGATCTCTGCGTTAGTGACAGAGCTGACACAGGGTGACGAGCAAATCTCACCGGATGAAATCACGGAGACAGAGATTGCGTTACACCACATTCATCTCCCGAAACTCGCAGATACAGGGGTTATCGAGTATGACCAATCCACCCAGCACGCCACCTATACTGCCCCACTGCAGGTCGACGCATTGTTTGAGGAACTGTTGGTGACGGTTTCGACTAAGGAACAAGAACCCTCACTCCAGGAATAATGCGGTTCGGCGACTAGTTTATTAGTCCTCTTCACTTGTCCCACTGCTGTTCGGTATACTTCACCGTCTGAGTGAAGAGCATCGATTTCTAGAACTCGGTAGCTCTCGATTGGCTAGTGGCAGCGGCGTCCTATGGAGTTTATTCAGACACAGTGACAGTTCTATCGGTGTGGATGGTAATGTGGTGGCCAACGTACTCAAAGCTCACTTTGGGCGAGCCGTGCTGATAGAGGTCTTCGAGTGCATCAGGATCGATAGCTTCGTAGAGGGGCGTCGCGGGTTTCGTGCCAGTAGCATCGGTCACAGCCGTCACCACGGCAGAGGTAATTGATTCCGTGTTTTCGGCGGTGGTGCGTATCGATGGCTCCGGCTGTGAGGGTGATGAGTTGAGCATATTCTCTGATAATGGATGTCGTGGTAATAGTTTTTAGGGGTCAAATGCTAGCATGTACCACTCATCCTCGAACAATCTGGCTCGGCCACTTTCCAATTCTCCCGAGAACTGCCACCGGCAGAACCCAGTGGCCATCCAAACTCGACATACTGAACGGTAGAATCTAGAATCTGCGAACTAAACTGGAAACACTCGTCACTTCGAATCTGGCTGGTTTCCACCAGGGATTCAGGAGAGCTTGGAGCAAAGTTTCCTCATCCAACTCCGCAGCGGCGGAGACGAGAATAACTGTGGTCCAGTGGTACGATGGCGTACCCGGCAAGCGTCAGCGTTGGAATGACCGTGTTCGGCACCGTGGCCGATGCTCATCGCTAACTACGAGACCGACTAATGACCTGTCGGTAACCGGTCTGTGGTCAGGTATATCGACCACGATTATCGGTTCGTGTCGTTTGCAGGTGTGATATCGTCGAAGGATACACGATACGGCCACCCCGGAAACTGGCGTGCACCCGAACTCGTCGGGTCCACGTTCCACGGCCAGCATTCGAACGTGACTTCGTTCGCTTCGTTATCGACGCGGATGATGCCGTAACCTTCCCGTTTCAGCCGACGGTCACCGATGTAACTTCCTTTCGTCCCCGCCAGTTTCGTGAATCGCTCGTAGGAAATCTTCGGATTCGCGACGGCAAGCATCCGAATCTTGTGGCCGAACGCGTCGGTGAAATCACCCGTATTCGGGCCTCCTCTCCCGTTGGGAAGCGTCCCCTTCGGTTCGAACCAGCGCTGATAAAGCGTCGCGCTGGCCGGGCCACAGAACTGCAGAATACCGTCCGAGTGCGTTTCGAGTCCCTGCCTAGTCAGAGTGGAGAGATGTTGGTCACCGGAAAGGACGATAGTGTTCGCATCTCGAAGTAGCCGGATCGTTTTGTTTCGAGCCTCTTTGGGATAGGCTCCCGTATCGAAATTCTTGTACGGTCTACCTGCTGGAGTCGTATTTGCGGCCGCAAATATCGTCCCAGAGGTGCAGATACCAGCACGATTCGGGTCGCGTTTTCGTGCCCACGCCTCAAGGAAAGCGGCTTGCCGTTCCCCGATTAACCGCTTCGTTGCGAACAGGTCATCATCCTTTGGCCCCGATTTGAATTTCCGGTCCTCCAAGATAGCGAAATCAACGCCACCATATCGAAACATCGTATAGTAAACTCGAATGCCACGCCGAACTGGCTCGGGGTCATACGGATCGGGATTGTGACGGCACTGGGTTTGTTCGACGACGTTGACGAACGGCGCGCTATGGGAGTAGCCACCACGTCTCACTCTGTGGAGCGGCACTTTTTCACCCCGATCGCCCCACAAATTCGATTGGTAGACGTCGTGGTCGTCCGCATGGACGAGCGTCGGACGATTACGAGTGAGGTCTCGAAACGACCACACCCATTGGTACCACTTGTAGAGGTAATCGAGCAACGGCATCTTGTGTCCGCTCATCTTCGTCGGGTTGTTCTGGTACAGTTGATCGCCGACGAACGCGAGGATATCCGGATCGTGTGCGAGCGTGTTTTTGCCGAGTTCGTCGTGCGGGAAGTACATGTTCGCAGGCGTGTATCGACCGATATGCTTCGCCCGAGGGAGCGTGAGTTGTCCGTTATCCGTCTCCAACTGCCGCGCGACTGAGAGAGTGCAGCTAAAGAGGCCGACAGTTAGCTCTGCTGCGTCGTTTCCCGGGTCCGCTCGAACTCTGCCAGTGTACGTCGCTCCTCGTTGTTTCTTGTCCTCGTAGACTATCCGATACGTCCAATCGCGAGTTGAATCCCAATCATCGATACGGAAGAACGCAGTGTATCCCTGTCCGATAGTGACGGCTGGCACTTCCTGCCACTGGCCAGTCCCACCACGTTCGCGATACTGAAATCGGACGGTCCGTTCCTTGTCCGCAATGGGCATGAGTTGGGCCGTCAGTCGGAGCACGTTCTCGTTCACCGAGTAGAGCGTGCCGGCAATCGGCCCGAACGTTCGGTCGGGGAACTCGCCGATCTTCTTTCCGCCCGTTCGGACGTCCTCGAACCACCAGCGTGCGCCGTGGTCACCGTTCGGCGGCGAGGAAACGAGTGAAATTCCACCGCGAAGCAGCGACTGCTTCATCCGGCGACTAGCGTGTGCGAGACACCGGTCGGTTTCTGCATCACGAACGGAAAAGTGTACGTCGAACTGTTCGTGCTTTCGAGGAAAAATGTCGACGTCGAGTCGATAGTCTCGACCCTGTTCTTGTGGAATCGGACCTCCTTCGGCATACTCCTTCTGCGAGGAAAGTTCGGCGAACCGAAGCGGTTGTGTTTCGCTCGTATGCTCACGGAACTGAACACTGCCGTCGCGGTTGAACGCACAGAAAAATCCGCCGCCAGTTCCCGACCCTCGCTGTGCCAGCGCCGCCGCACGATAGTCCAACTTCCCTTCCCCTACGCCAAGTAAAAACCCGCAAAAGCCGTTTTTATCGGCGTTGCCAGCGATACCAGTGCGAACCGACAGATGCCCGCTCGCGTACTCATCGACCACTTCCCGTGTCAAGATGCTCACGGTGCGTGCTTCTCGGTGGATATCCCCGGTCGTACACTCGATACGCCCGGCATCGAGTTGCCAATCTTGGAGGCGGTTACTCCAGAACGCTGGACCGATCCACGGTCGAGTGATATCGGTGGGAAGTGAGGCGACCGGTTGCAGTGACTCATCTCGTGAACCCTGACACGGTTCCGATTTTCGACTGACTGGTTGGTTCTCCCCAGATAGCGCGAGAAACCCTGTCTCGATACCGACCGACTGGAGAAATGAGCGACGATTAACGATTCCGTTTGTCCTTGCGTCAGATAGCTGTCGAGGCGAATCCATCATGTCACTGACGGACTTCGTTCCTCTCTTCGTTAGTTAGTCGCTGATTTGTTGAGTCGTAATCGGTTAAACCGTATCCGTACGACGAACGAGGTCATGTTGTCGTGATTACGGACTCGGAGTGTAGACGTTACCCTCCAGAAACGGTCCTGTACTATCGAGAAAGTGACGTCCACGTCTCTCCTGCACATAGCGAGAGGAATCGATTCGGTACCGTGATACGTGTTCGAATGACATCAGATGAATCCGAAACGGGTGTAATGATATCCACTAATGAATCCGGCACACTACCACATCGCCATCGCCGTCTGATCGCTCAGATACGGCTCCGTTCATCGAGGAATCACGGCCTGCTTCAGTGGGCAGCTAATAGCAAATTCGGCCGCGTTCTATCAACAGCTACTACAGAGCGAAGGAGTGCGGCAAGGAACACAGCTTCTCCCGGAATGGTGGGGTCTCGGTGGTAAAGCGCCTGAAATGCCTTTCATCGGTCTGGCGGGATTAGATGGAAAATTCCTAACAATATAAAATTATAGGGTACTCAAAAATGAAATCGGAAGAAAGCATGAACAGACAACAGGACTACCACAAATCAAACCACTCCCGAATGAACTCAATTCAATGGGTGCAAAGCTCGTATATCTTCATCTCTCCTCAACACGTGGAGGGACTGCCCATGAACTCCGTAACTCATTGAATATCCCCACGATTTACATCTATCCCATCGTAATTTCGCTTCAAGAGGATGACCTAATCAGGTGAATCGATGGTCAATATGTATTCACTTCTACTCAATATATTCTACCGTTATACTATAATATTTCCATTGAAAGCGTATCTTGTAGATGATTATCACGGATAACAATTGATTTTTGAAACGTCGAACGCTTTGAGATTATATTAAAAATATAAACATAATAAATTTGTGTACAATATTTATATGTGATGTAGTACTCAACTCAAGCGATAAAATCCCAATGATGCAAGAAGAAGCAGGAGCATCGCCTGAAGTTCACAAATAACGATATCGACAAGACCACCATATTATGACAGAATATCCAAAAGAAACAGAATACCTGAGCGGGAATACGTGCGTCATTACTGGCGCTTCACGGGGAATTGGAGCGGAAATCGCAAGAGACCTCGGCTACCACGGTGCAAATGTCGTTGTAAACTACCGGTCCTCTGAAAGCCGGGCGCTTGATGTCGCAGAGGAAATCGAAGCCGAAGGAAGCAGTGCAATCACCATTCAGGCAGATGTGACCAACAGAGAAGAAGTCGACGAAATGGCAAACCGCGTCCATGATGCGTTTGGTCCTGCTGATGTGCTAGTGAATAATGCGGGAGTCACCGTTGATAGGACATTTAAGAATATGACACGTGAAGACTGGGATCACGTTATCAATGTTAACCTCGGTGGGGTGTTCAATTGTACGAAGGTGTTTTACGAAGACATCAAGGAATCATCACAAGGGCGACTTGTCAACATTTCTAGCGTCGTTGGGCAACAAGGTAATTACGGCCAGGCAAACTACGCAACCACAAAAAGCGGAATATTTGGCTTTACCCGAACCCTTGCTCTCGAATTAGCAAATTCGGGTTCGACTGTTAACTGTGTGGCACCAGGATTCACGAAAACGGACATGCTCTCAAATGTCGACGAGGAAATACAGGACAAGATTCGTGATCGAATACCGCTCAATCGATTTGCCGAAGTCGAAGACGTCTCTGGTGTTGTTCGGTTCCTGGCGAGCGAGGAGTCCTCGTACATGACCGGCCAAATCCTCGGTATCAACGGCGGCATGGAGTGGTAAGCAGACGGCATAGTAACACAGGTTCACGGAGAAATCTCGAACGACCGTGTCATTTTTCGCGTTTTATATATCTCACTCGAGTGAAAACATGCGGGACAATAGCGCCCCCGTCTTCAAAGTCACCCTCCAATTGAAGTGGTATCGGGGTGATAGAGGGGATAGCGATGTACGAAAGCATACTCATGCCGACTGATGGAAGCAAAGGGGCAAAACGGGGAATGGAACACGCTATCGATCTGTCCGAAAAATATGATTCGAAACTTCACACACTATTTGTCGTCGATGAAGGCATTTACGGGGAGACACCAGCGATGAGTAGTGAAGAACTGTTTCTCGAACAAATCCAAACGAACGGGGAAGAGTTACTCGAACAGGTCGTTTCGAAAGCCAGTAAAAAGGGTTTGGAAACGACAGCTGAATGTCTCAGAGGAGTTCCGTACGAGGAAATCGTAAAGTATGCGAATGGAAATGATATCGACTTGATAGTGATGGGCAAGCACGGTATTTCAGCACACGGTTCTCCCCACGTTGGAAGCACCACAGAACGGGTAATCAGAGCCTCGGAGATTCCCGTTTTCACCGTTTGAATCTGGAATCCGATAACCCTTCAGTCGACTTTCTGAGGCGGGGTTACCTGGACGCCTCTATTTGAGCCGCCTCATCGACCCACTTACGCACGGTTGACTCCGAAATGTCAATTTCTTCTGCAAGGCGATTTACATCGGCGTCAGCGAGCGTAGTCGGGCTATCAATACCGGCTCCCTGCAATCGTTCTGCATATGCCGAACCGATTCCGGGAACGTCCTCGAGATTCGCCTGGTTTACTGATCGCTCCGCGTACCACTCACTGACTTCGGGCCACAGTTTTGTATGAGAGCTAGATGAAACGGACAGGCCGATATGTCCTGTTGGGAATTCTATAATGGAGGTATCGTCACTTGCAATCACATTATTGAACGGCTTGCTAGCTTCTGGAGGAATTAGATGGTCGTACTCCCCGACGATTTGAAGAACAGGCATATCGATATTACTCAAATCGATATGTTCACCGCCTAAATACAGTTCATTCTCCGCCAATTTATTATCTTGATAGATGTCCTCTATAAATTGACAATACGTTTCCCCAGCGACATCGATTCCATCACCAATCCACTGTTCCATACGGGCGAAATTCTCGACCATCTCGTCGTTTTCGATGTTATCGAACAAACGGACGTACTTCGTGACGAAGTTATCGACGGGATCCATGAGCGCAAATCCGACATCGAGGAAGTCCGAAGGGACGTTCCCAACTGTCTCCGTGATTGCCTCTGGAGAATAATACTCTTCATCCCCCCACTGTTCGAGAACACCCCCTTCTCCATCGAAGGACAGTCCGGCAGCCATCAGTCCAAGATTCCTAACTTTTTCCGGATGCAAAGACGCATACATCGCGCTCATCGTTCCACCCATACAGTACCCAAGAATGTTGATTGCATCCTCACCGGAGCGCTCGCGGACGACATCAACGCAATTGTCGATGTATCGGTCCACATAGTCGTGGAGTGTGAGGTGAGCATCAAGTTTCGATGGCTCACCCCAATCGATTAGATACACGTCGAATCCTTCGTCAAGCAGCGTCTTGACAACGCTCCGGTCTGGTTGTAAGTCTAGAATATACGGTCTGTTGATCAGCGCATAAACGATGAGGATTGGAACGTCGTGTTGTTCGTCCGTTGTTGGTTCGTAGTGCTTGAGAGTGAGTTTGTTCTCGGAGTACACCTCCTCGGACGGGGTCTGACCGACTTCGACATCCATCATTCGTTCGGTCTGTTCAGGGAGAGCAGTGGTACGGTCCATGATGTCGGCTGTTTTTTCCCACTGTTGACGCTGCATATCGGCGACGAGTGTAAACGGGTTCATTCGCTCTCGATTTCTTCGATGATTCGATCCAATTTCTGTTCGATTTCGTGTTGGCGGCGTTCCAATTCGAGTAGGCGCTCTCCAACTTCCTGAATATCGCTTTCCGTCGGGAAACCGAACGTACTGAGTGTTTGTTCAGTGGCTTCGTCGACGGTCTGTTTGTATGCCATCGAATTCTCGACGGATTCGCCAGTCATCGTGGAAAATGCCGATGTAGTTGTTACTTCCTTGAATGCATCGTTGGCCGCCTTCAGCCAGATATCACGGAACTCGTCGATGGGGACCTCTTCGCCCTCGAGTGCGTCATTTATTCGCTCGAATTGTTTTTGAGCGGCATTCATCCACGCTTCATACGCACCAATGTACCCCTCCATTCCATCTTCCGTTATTTCGTCCGATTCTGGTCTCTGGAATGCGTTCATCCAGGAGTCAACGAAGGCGGATTGCGCTTCGACGTTTTGCTCAAGGGACTCGAGGAACGCCTCGTTCATTTCTCCCATATACTCGTTCCAATTCTCAGATGCGTTTGTCATGGATGATTATTATGTGGTGGGTTGGCAAAAATGTTGTTACGGGACTACTCAATCTCGAATTCAGTCGCATCGGCGACTGTCTCGGACTGTTCTTCGAACTGTTTGTTTGTCTTCATAATCATCTCAACGGAATCATTAACGAACGAAAGGAATATTTCGTTCATGTCTTCCGAGACTTCCGTACCGGTCTCGATATTGCGCTCGGCCGACTCCCAGACTTCGGTATGGATGTCGTTCAACGCATCGAACTGATCATCCATCGTTTCTTGCATGTCGGTAAGTGCCGACGAGTCCGTTGGTGTCGTCGCATCGGCTACATTGAGGGACGTCTCGGTGGCCGACTTCCAGGCATCAACACCTTTCTCTTGAGCCGATTTTTGACTCTCAACCGCCTTGACAAAGGATTTGCTCATCTCATTCTGGACTTCGATAGATTGTTCAATCATCTTCTGACCTTGTTCTATCGACTGACGTTGCAGTTCGAACATCGGGGTAAATGGGTTGTTATTCATGGGTTTCCTCTGACTGATTTTTGATGGGGATGACGATTGTCTGGACGATGTCTCCTTCAGCGATATCGAGCGCTTCCCTCTCGGCATCCGGGATACTAATTCGCCCGCCACTCTGGACGCGAGTTTTAAAAATCGCGGTTTCACTCCCGAGAGATTTGATCTTCGAGAGCTCATCATCTTTCGTACCAGCGTTTCCGGATACCATCTGCTCCCACATATTCAACTGCTGCTCCGCAGCATTCTCACTCGCCTGTTGTAATTGGTTTGCAAACAGTGCGGGTGGCCACATGTTCCGGTCGTCCTGATTCGTCATCTTCAACCGGGAGTACGAGGTCCAACTGTAAAAATCTACCTCCAAAAGACATTCAATGGTGTAGAACTCCATTAGATGGTATGCAATGGTTCTCCTTGCATCGGCTTTCATATTCTGGCTTCCCCTGCACCATCAAACAGTCAAGTCGTAATCGCCGAAATTACTATTAATATCCTCTACTACGTACTCTTTAGTTCGGATACCAGCTAATCATGAGCAAAAACGAATCCTCGGCCAACCCCACTCGAAGTATCACTAAGTCATGGCTGGAAGCCTCTGAGCACGTGTTAAATGGTCTCGTTGAGGTGAATCGAGCTTCACTCGCTGCCTTTGGCTTTTCGACCGGAGAAGACAGTGTTGATGAGAGACCTAACCAAAGCAAACAAACCACCTGGTCCTTTGAACGGTCCGTCGAAGAACCAAATAATATCACACTCGGTGATACCGTCGAGTTTACCAAGACCCTTACCGACACAGATATCGGTGCATTTGCACGAGCTAGCGGGGATACGAACCCGCTCCACTTGGACGATGAATTTGCGATGCAGACCCGGTTTGGTGGACGAATTGCCCATGGGACGCTTGTTTCGGGATTGATTAGCGCGGCATTAGCACGTCTACCGGGTCTGACGATTTATCTCTCTCAAGACCTCGAATTCCTCAGGCCAGTCGAACCTGGTGAAACACTAACAGCAGTCGTCGAGGTGATTGAGATTCTCGACGAGAACCGATATTCACTTTCGACGTTCGTATACAACGAAGACGACCAAGAGATTATCAAGGGAAAATCGACGGTCCTCATCGATGACCTTCCAGGCTCGGAATTGGAAGCGGAGTGATACGGACTATCAGCGCATACCAGCGGCTTCAGGTACTGGGGAACATCAAAGGATGGATTACTCCCACTAATATCCCCCTTCTGCGTGTTCCACTAGAAATAATTCATAGAATTGTAGTCGATAAAAAACGTTTAAAGTCCACTAATGAAAACTGAAAACTTGACGACGAACTATACGGAACGCGGCACTGGCCCTCCACTCGTGTTCATCCATGGTGGCTGGTTAAGCGAAAAGATGTGGCAAAATCAAGTCGAGCGATTTGAGGGAGAATATCGCGTTATTACGTACGATATTCGTGGTCATGGACAGACTGGCCCCTCACTCAAATCAACCTATTCGATCGAACTTTTTGTCGAGGATCTACGACGCCTGCTCACCAATCTTTCTGTCGAAATGCCTATTCTTTGTGGACTCTCACTCGGCGGCATGATTGCACAAAAGTACGCAAGCCGATTTGCGAACGATGTTTCGGGAATTATTCTCGCGAATACAGTTCAATCGTTCCCACCGCTCTCTCTAACACACGCCCAAAAAGAACTGCTGTTTCCAAAGCTACAGCGACACCTCACGCTGTATGGACTGGGACCACAATTGTACTTTAGACTTTCATTTCCATTCTTCCAACTTTTAGAGGGACATCAGTGGATTTCACTCGATAAAGATACTCGAAATTACGTGCTAGGAGACGTGGATCGAATACGTACCGACGAATTCGTGAAGATATTTGATGCAATGTACAATTGTGATTTGCGAAACGATATTCAGATAACTAATCCAACACTAGTGATTACTAGCGACCACGAGCATCATGCAGTCCGCAAACAAAACGTCCAGATTGCGAAAAATATACGAAACAGTTCTCATATCGAGATACCCAACGCGGGACATTTAGTGAATATGGACAATTCCAGGGAGTTCAATTCGAAAATGGGCGACTTTATGTCTGGATTGTAATTTCCATATGCATATGTTTTTGATATTTTATTTTTGAAATGAGATCTGGAAATAGAAGAGCAGTTGAGGCCGCGGAAGGGCAACGCAGCAAGAATAATTAATGCGTTCCACTTCGAGAGCCCACTGTTTCGAGACTGTCGAGAAAATCGGGAACCGTATAGGTATTCGTACTACCACGATGGGGGTAGAAATCCCGTAGTTCGTCGTCCTGGTAAACTGCAAGGCAAATAAGTGGGAGCGATTTAACTGAATAGCGCTCGTTCGAAATGCTTGAATCGATGTCTCGGTCTGAAAAGAGGCCGTCCATGGACAAGCTGTTTTCAGCGAGCCATTGTTCGAACTCCTTCACATGGTCCATGACTGATTTATGATATTCAGTCCCCTCGAGCGGGAGCATCGTGGGGAACGTTATGACAACGTCTTGGAAGCAGGAAGCCCCGTCCTCAGCGAGGCCGTAAGGCCGAGCAGGGCAGGGTAGTTCACGTAGTGGCGCTATCGTAGTACTGCGTACAAAATTGTGAGGCATTGAAAGCAGATGCTAGGATGACATCTGCTTCTGGCGTGGACGACAGGTGAACTGTCCTGAACTAGGGTATTTGCAAGCCGATACGTCGACATTACTATGTGGTGTGTTATCATATATAACCATTGCTATCAGACAGTACCTATTCGGATGATGGCAAGATTCCATCCACCGCCACCCTATAAGTTATGAGTGACTTTTTGGCATATTATACAGTGATAATAGAGAACCTCAGGAGTAGCTATGCAGAACTCTTATGTACCTACACCCCATTTTATAGAATAGATTATGACAGGATATTATGATCTCATTCTCGGCTTGATCCCACTCGCATTGATTGGTGTTACCGGCGCAGTCAGTGCTGCTGGGCTTTCACTGGCAGCTGCAGTTCCTGTCGGTGCAACCGTTTCTGTGCTCCTTATCGGCCATGCACTATTCGTGAATGGCCCCGTCGATATCTCTCCTGAATCGACACCACCTACTCCCGCTCTCCAGACGAATTCGGCTGACTAAGCTCTCATCTTTGCGACCTGGTTTTCAGTATGAGGCTTCAAAACCCGCTTTATGATTATTCACTCAGAGGAGTATCTCTGACTCGGACGTTTCAAGGGCCTCACCAGAGAGACCGTTGAATAACACACGTGAAGTCAGGCAGTGGATTGGAAAGGACTGCGGGAGTGGGAGGTGTGCTCTCACAAACAGCCGGTCATGCAAACGTTGTCTGCGTGATGGCGCCAGGCAGTGTGTCTCTGTGGGAAGGCTGTGTGAGTGCAGTTATACCAATGACCGGGAGCATAAAGTGACTACCGTAAGCACAAAATTTGATTTTAGTATCCTGTTGGTGGTAGCAGTGCCACACAGGCTACAGTGAAGTGCGAGGGATCAAACAGCAACAGTGAGATTTCCCTACAACCACCTTGGATAATATCCAGTGTCGTAGATGAAGGAGTAGATTGAAAAGCCTTAATTAACTGTGAATGATATTGGACGTATCTCAGACTACAAATGACTCTAGAAACGACCAACTGGTTCGGAAGTGTCGCCGAAGCACCGAATTCTCGTGCCTCAACACAATATGCGTTGTCCAACACTGTCCCTATTACTCCAAATCAATCAGTGGCCGTGGGAATCGTTGAGGCAGTTGTTGAGACAATCGAACCACAGGAAGGACAGACATCACTCAATCTGTATGAACACGTTAATCCCGATGCACTCAAGGAGATTATCGACACGAGTGCAACCAAGAAGAGCGATGTCGAAATACGATTTACCTTCGAAGACCATTTGATTGTCGTCCGAAGTAACGATACGATTCTCATCTACGAACCACTCGAAAAACAACACGAAGAGAACCAACACCTCGCACCAAATCCCTGAAAAAGGCAAGGGTGGATAAGAGAGTCAATTCATAGATTTTGATTACCTTCGCGTTGAAGACTGCCTCATGATTCAGCCCCGTAATCAGTGAGTCGGAGTTTTCCCTCGACTTCGTAGACATGGCCCTTGTTGTACAATCGTTCGGTGATATCCTCGGCAGCAGGCCGCTCAAGATATCTTCCGCCTTCAGAATCGCATAGGCTTGCTCGTCGGTGAGTTCACCACCAGGTGGGATTGTGCTCGCGAGCGCATCGAGGGCTTCTTGGGCGAGTGGGGAGAGTGGCGACGACCCAGTAGAACCCATTACTATTTGCGAGTTCAGTATCAGGACACCTAAACCCTCCGTCGGTGAGTTCGTTCTCAGAATCACGAGACATCCTCGGGACTATCTTTCTCTCCGATGTATTCATCTGCTAATCTCAGTCAGAAGTATTTTATCACTAGTTATTGTTTCTTCGGTAAGAATGTCATCTCCACGCCTACACTACCGAGGAGGAGACGAAGCAACCGATTTCCGCTCAGCACTCCAACAGCTCAAGTACCACGGGTGTACACTGCTCATTACGGGTGAAGTATCGAGACAGATTTCCGGGTTGGCAACCCGACGAATGTTGGGCCATCCCGACGAGAAGCGAAAGCGCATCCTCGCATTTACCGATACAACGTCGGAGTATCTCGACTTTTGCCTCCCCGCCTCGGTGAGTCGTGACCAACAAGACGTATGGATTGTCGATCCAACAGGCGAAGAACGAATGGTCCCGACGACGGCAGCCGACATCGAACTCCCTGCAGTGACGACCGACCAGAGTGACCTCAATCGCCTTCGCCAAGAACTCGTCCAAGCGATCAGCTTCTTCGATGATACGGCGAATGGACTCGACCGGAGCGAACTTCGCGTCGGCATCTCTGCACTCGATAAATTACTTGCAGACAACGATGGTCCGGGCGTCAAGCGATTTATTCGATCGGTGAATGCACTCGTTCGCGGTGTTAACGGAATGGGCCACGTCCGAATTCCGCTGCCGGACGACCATCCGACCGTGCAGGAACTATCACCGCTGTTCGATGCGCGTGTCGAGCTACGCAAGCGCGACGTTCTCAAACCGGAGCAACGATGGCACCTATCACGACATGGGATCACGACTGCTTGGACGGAACTCAACGGGTAAAATCATGCAGCCACGATTCAACCAACTATCCGACCGCGACGGTATCGAAATAGTCGACCCCATTGAAAATGCACGGTTCGCGCTGTACACTGACCGAACAGTTGAGCCGGCAACCACGGACCCGGAAACGTTCTACTTCCCCGTCGATACCGCAATTACGGTGACGACGAGCGCTATCGAAGTACCGAAACTGGGGAACATCACTGTTCGGCAACCCGATGGAGCATTTGTTGCCGACAACGCCGATTGCGAGGACCGCACGCTTCCTGTGGACACGTACCTTATCGAGTTGGGTTCCGCGCCAATGAAGCTGTATCTCACCGTCGAAAGTGCGCTCACCATCGAACATACTGACAGTTCTACCGTCGTATCGTTCGATTCGACCGTTTCCGTCCATATTGGTGCACGGTCGTTCCATGACAACCCTGCAGGAACGATCACCGTCACCAACGATATCGAGGACGTGATGCGTGCGATTTCGCTGTTTGGGTCAGCACTTAAAACGACAAGCCCCGAACGTTCGTTTCCGACGTTGCGCGGTCATCCGCCGCTTATCGAACTGGGCGATGAATTCCACGCTCCAGAAGGTCTCGAACGTCCCGAGACAGGGATACAGCTACGAATACCGCCGGAACCGAAATACGTCTATCCAGCCACACCGCTGGCCTATTACCTTGGTGCCGAAGTCCGGCCAGGCTCATCGCCACAACTTCGTATCGACGGTTTCGAGTACCCGCTCACTGGGGACTACGAGACGACCATTCATCGGTTGTTTCGACAGGTGTTTTTCTTCGACTGTCTCACCCGTACCGAAGGCTACTATCCGGTCGATCTCCACGAGCGAGCAGAGTTTGAAGCAAAGACGGAGCTCACGTTTGACTTCGAGACGTTATACGACCAACCACTGGCGACACGTCTCAAAACATACCTAACCGTCCCGTTCGAAGAAATTTCGGATCTAGTTCCGGATTGGAACCTGACGACGGACATCGCGCCGGTCACTGACCACGCCGACGTGTTGCCATTCGTGGCGAAAGACCTCGCGCTGGTTCGTTGTCCACCCAAGCCATCCGAGCAGTCGGTGACCCCGGAACCGGAGGCGACAACGGATTTCCTTCGTTCGCCACCCGAAGATGCATTCGTCCGTGGTGCCAGCGACTACGAACCCGCTCACGACATCTTCAATCTTACACCAAGCGACACTATCGAACACGCGTGGGTCGGTGACGGCTATCCGCTAGGAGTAAACAAGCTTTCCGTGACATCTCAGCGTCGCCGTATCGAACAGCAGCGACCCGAGAAATCCGAAATCGAGATTCACGTCGTCTGTAACGACGAGGGGATGCAAGAGGAGGGCGTCGTTGCCGACCACTACGGTTTGCGGGACCTGTTGCAGTTCGACGTGAACCTGCACTACGACGTGACGGTTGAGGAACTACGCGACCTGCTCGAAACGCCTGGAGACTTCCTCCACTATATCGGTCACGTCAACGACGAAGGGATGCGGTGTTCTGATGGCTATCTCGACGCGCGTGAGCTTTCAAACGTCCAGATGCGGGCGTTTCTGTTAAACGCTTGTCGGAGCTATGAGCAGGGAGAGGCGCTGGTTGAGGCCGGAAGCCTCGGTGGCGTCGTCACACTCACGGAAATCGCAAATGTCATTGCCACCCAACTCGGCAAACCGCTCGCTCGATTTTTGAATTGTGGCTTCCCGCTTCGCGTAGCGCTTTCCATCGTTCAGGACCACGTCCTCACAGGGTCGCAGTACATTACCGTCGGTGATGGTGGGTTGACGTTGGTGCAAAGTGAAAGTGGAGTTGTCGCATATCCACAAATCGAGAAACAAAACCATGACCTATTTTCTATCGTGGTAAGAACGTATCCAATCGCAGATCATGGGATTGGGACAATAGGTTCGACAAATTTCACTTCTACGAGTGCCCATTTCGTCGTTCCCAGTACTTCTAATAACTATACTGTTTCTCGTGAGGACTTGACTCAATTTTTCGATCTGGAGATTACGCCCTTTGAATACCAAGGAGAACTTCATTGGAGTGATGAATTTGATCGTGAATATCTATGATCACGGTCCAGGGAACGCAGCAATGTTATTTGCCGATACACTTCCCATTTGAGCCAGGATCAGAGTCGCTGTGAACAAGACGCCGATCATTCGAGGATTCTCTGCAAGCCAATCTACGAGTTGTGTTCGTGCCATATGCATTCGACACAAATGCCACTGCAACAATGTAATTACCTAAATAGTGATGATATACATCACATAAGAGAAAGTACCAATATCTCCGAAAACACCAATACTGACCGATTGATTCGGTAATTCGCCGTGATTCATCTTTCTGCTCTTGAAATCGTCACTCAATCGTCGTCTTCAGCGATGGACCTGTGTATTTGTAGTTAGATCATTTCACCCGGAACGAGGTCAACGTCGTCTAACACTTAAAGAAACGCCTCCCCATCTCCACTCAACACCCGTGTTGTAACGGCCTCCGTCTCCGGTTCGAGCTTTGATTCGATTGCATCCAATCGGGCCAAAACAGTCGCTTCGAACGACTCTTCGACGGAATCGTTCGCAACCAGCGCCGCTTCCGTCTCTACCTATGTTGGTTCACCCGCCTTTGCTTGGGCGAATTGCGTCTCAGCCGAACGAACCGCCCTAGTCGATTGCTCGTTACGGCCAGCAAGTATTGGTTGCGGCGAGAACCGTTCTCGGAGGCTGGCAACCGCAACCCCTTCATCGCCAAACCGGAAGGCGCTGGACCGACAGTCCTCGATTGAACGAGTGGTGGGAAACACAAGTCACCACATGACTGAGCGCAAAAGTCTGGTGCGATGAATCCAAGGAAACTACTGGACAAGTAGCAGAAGACCCGTAACCTGACAAACCGTTGCGATGAAAGCGGTTGTCCTATTCGACGAGTTCCGCAACCATCGTGGAGACGTGGTCCACCTCGTCTTGGTTGATGCCATGACCCATCCTCTCGTAGAGGCGCTTGGTCACGTCACCGTTTCGCTGTTCGAAGACCATCGCCGATTTGTGAACCCGTTCTTCCGGAATGTGCGGATCAACGTCGCTGCAACCGAGGAACACTGGCGTCTCTTCGATGTCACCGTCGTAATCGTCTGGATCGACAGTCTCGCCGATGAGCCCACCGCTTAACACGACGAGTCCGCCGTAGCGTGTTGGGTTACGCGCGACGAACTCGCTGGCGAGACACGCCCCTTGGGAGAATCCAAGTACCAGGATTCGATCCGTCGGGATTCCCGCCTCGTTGGCTTTCTCCATGGCATCCCCCACGACCTGTAAGCCAGAGGTCCGCCCAGGTTCGTTCGACGCAATGGGGGCGGTGAATGCGTTCGGATACCACGTATTACGGGCAGCCTGTGGCGCAAGATACGCGACCTCGTGCTGGTGGAAATCGTCGGCCATCTGAACGATGCTCTGTGCGGTCGCGCCGCGTCCGTGAACGAGAACGAGTGCGGCTTCAGCGACATCGAGGGGTGCCCCGGCCGTCACAAGGGGTTGGTCTTGGTATGGTCCAGTCATCTTAGTCCGTTCCCGTCGGAATGGCGGTTTCAATCTCGGGAAGCCGTTCTTCGAGCATCGTCCTATCACTCTCTAACCACGGCGGCAACTTTAGCTCCGTCCCTAGATCCGAGACGGACTCGTCGCGAGTGAAACCCGGTCCCTCGGTCGCAATCTCGAACAGGATGCCACCGGGCTCTCGGAAGTAAATCGACTTGAAGTACTGCCGATCCTTCTGCGGCGTCACGCGGAGCCCGATTTCCGAGAGTGGCTCGCGCCACTCCTCTTGGGTCTGCGTATCGGGCGTCCGGAACGCGAGGTGGTGAACGGTTCCGACACCCTGCTGGCCTCGTGGCGCATCCGGTTGATTGAGCACGTCGATGACCGAGGCGCGAGGACCGTCTCTCTTGTATCGCGTCCGGTCTCCATCTTGTGCGGTTGATTCATATCCTAACGTCTCGAGCACTGTGCTCGTTTGCTCGGGATTGAGAGAATCCAGCGTCACACTGTGGAACCCACGGATAGCCTTGTCTGCAGGAATCGGCCCACCGGCCCACGGTTCGATGTCACTCGTGCCGGTCACGAGCTCCAACGGCTGCCCGTCGTGATCGCGGAACGGGACGACTGTTTCGACGAACTGGGTGTGTGGTGTATCGACGTCGACATCCTTCGATTCGAGCCGGTCGACCCAGTAGTCGACAGACCCTTCGGGAATAATGAACGCGGTCGCGCTTGTCTGCCCGCGGCCGACGCGGCCCTGCCGAGCACCCTCGAACGGGAAGAACGTCAGCACGGTGCCTGGGGTGCCGATTTCATCACCGTAGTAGAGGTGATACGTGTATTTATCGTCGAAGTTGACGGTTTGCTTAACGAGGCGCAGCCCGAGGACGTCGGTGTAGAAGTCCACGTTCCGCTGTGGATTGCTCGAAATGGACGTTACGTGATGGAGTCCGGATGTTTCGGTAGTCATGTATTGTTTGTGTGTTTGGTTCGAAAATCTATTTTCGAAGGTCAAGCGTTTCTGGGGCGATTAGAGCCCGAGACCGACGCCAAGCGCATATGCCCAGGCTTCATTGCTGAGGGCAAGGAAGACCAGCAACGCGCCGAAGAGTTCGACGTTCTTGATGAAGTTGGTCATCTCGCCCTGCTGCTGGTCTTCGGGCACGGCCCAGAAGTTGTGCATCATCGGCGTCGTAACGAGGAGGAAGACCGCGACCGCCCCGGCGGCAATCGCAGGGAACACCCCGAGTACGATGCCGAGTCCACCGAGGATGAGCACGGCACCGGAAAGCAGGACGCTTGCCCTGGCCGCGGGGACGCCCTTCGATTGGGCATACCCGCTCATCGCGTCGGCGTTCTGGAAGTGGTTGAGGCCCTGGAACGCGAGGAGGCCGCCGAAGAGTACTCGTGCGACGAGGAAGACGACCGCACCGAGGCCAGTATCAATCGCCATTATCGGCTCACCTCCGTCGTCTGGGACTGGTCGATGTTCGGTGCAAGCAGTTGTGTTATCGTAGCTGGTATCACAACGTTAGTTAGTTCGTTCTGGAACCCATATAGACTTTATCTGACACCAATGATATCAGGTGGAGTCGGTGTTAGCCGGTAACCAGGGTGTTACTTCCGCTTTCATAACGATACTAGGTTCGAAAGTGAACCTATTAGGGGATTCAGCGCGTATGGATGACCAAGCGCAGACCAATGGCCCAAGCAAACAAACCGTCTGAAGCTGAAGAACAGTACGACGAGAGTGCGTGCTCGGTTATCGATTCGCTGAACCAGATAGGTTCCCAGTGGCGACTCATCGTTCTCCACGACCTTCAGGACGGTGAAAAACGTTTCAACGAACTCAAACGATCAACAGGAGCCAGTTCGCGAACGCTCTCACGCGTCCTTGACTATCTGCAGGAAACCGAATTCATTGACCGGCGACTCGAAGAAGACGCCCCCGTCGCCACATACTACTCGCTTACCGACAAAGGACGGTCACTCTGTCCAGTCTTCGAAGAAATCGAAGCCTGGTCGAATGAGTGGCTATAGAGCGCAGAACAAAACAACGTTCGTAGTATCATTCCAAGAATATTATTAAGAAATACGATTAGTGATTCAATCGATATTGACACACGCCGGAGCGCCGTCCGGGAGATTCTCACCGATTCCGCCGCATTTGCTGGTTAGCAGTTGAACCTTATCAAATATTTTAAAATTTGTACGGGAACGCAATTAAATGAGATTATGGACAATCTCAACAGATACCGTGAGTGGTATCTCCCATTGTCGAACGGTCAAACGGTCGTCGTCAGTCTCAACCAGTGGTGGTTTCTCGGCATTGAACGCTTCCGAGAGACAGTGGCCATGCACGTGTACTTCCCCAGAATCGAGTGTGCACTCTCCTAAGAGTAGCCAATCTGTTCCACCAGTATCGATACGGTATTCTAGTGTCCTTGTATCGTGGCATGAGAATATTTACCGATAATAGGCAATGGCTATATACCATGATGTTGAGATACGGATTACACGGTGGGGATGGAGGGGTCTGATATAAAGCAGAGCGGTGCGGTCGCAAACGGGCATTGATGGCCAACTGCGACTCGAAGTGAGCAACTGCACTGACATTTCCACCTTCAATACAAGTAAAAACAATGTCAACGATACCAGCCAATAGGACATGTCTCGTAACGGGAGCTTCACGTGGAATCGGTGCCGAAATCGCGCGAAATCTTGGTCGTGATGGTGCGAACGTTATCGTCAACTATCGGTCCTCGGAAACGAAAGCCTACGATGTCGTCGACGACATCGAAGCTGAGGGTGGCACAGCCATCGCCGTCCAAGCTGATGTAACCAACAAGGACGCGGTCGACGCAATGTCTGACCGCGTCCACGATGCGTTCGGGCCAGTTGACGTGCTCGTGAACAACGCCGGCATTACTGTCGATCGAACCTTTAAAACAATGACGCGCGAGGAATGGGAGCGCGTTATCGACGTCAATCTTGGCGGTGTGTTCAACTGCTCGAAGGCGTTTTATGATGACGTCAAACAGGCCGAACACGGACGGCTGATCAACATTTCGAGTGTGGTTGGCCAGCAGGGCAACTACGGCCAAGCCAATTATGCGACCACGAAAAGTGGCCTGTTCGGATTTACCCGGACACTTGCCCTTGAGCTGGCAAATTCGGGTTCGACCGTTAACTGTGTTGCACCAGGATTCACGAGAACCGATATGCTTGCCGACGTCGATGAGGAGATTCAGGACAAAATCCGCCAGCGTATTCCGCTGAGCCGGTTTGCTGAGGCTGAAGATGTCTCCGGAGTTGTTCGATTCTTAGCGAGCGAGGAGTCGTCCTACATGACTGGCCAAATCCTCGGCATCAACGGTGGAATGGAGTGGTAACCACCGTACCGAACCGAGCGGAAGCAGCGAATTACAGAATACACAATAATATGGTAAGATAGAATAAAATGAATAAATCAGTACTAGAATCCAACCCCCGCGTGAGTAGACAACAAGACAGCCCACATATTGAGTCTCTGCCAATCGACCTTGACTCAATGGGATCAAAACTCGTGTATATGCATCTCCATTATGCCAGTGAAGCGACGGTTCAAGAGCTCCGTAACACACTGAATATTCCCACAATATCGATCTATCCGATCCTAAATACGCTTCGAGAAAAAGGGCTAGTTGAGCGAAAAGGAAACCAATACGTTTGCATCCCTAACTAGAAATATTCTAGTTATCATTTGATTGCGCGACAAAAATTGTGTCTAGTGAGCGAATGTGAAACACAGGAATCACCAACCACCAGCGGTCTTAACTCCTGTCTATTTGGATATGAAAATGATACCTCCAACTGATTCATGCTGACGCAGAGCATAGACCTGGATGATAATGGCCAACAATATACTATTGCCGACAGATGGGAGCAAAGGGGCGGAACGGGGTGTCGAACACGCACTCGAACTTGCCGAGAGAGAGGGTGCAAGACTCCATACATTATTTGTTGTCGATGAGCGAATCTACGGACAGACTCCAGCATTGAGTAGCGAAGAGCTTTTTCTTGAAGACATTCAAACCCGGGGGGACAAGCTCCTTGAGCAAATTGTTAGGGAAGCTGAACGCAGAGGTATCGAAGCGACAGCCGAGTGTGGCAGAGGTGTTCCTCATGAAGTGATTTTGAAATGTTCTCAACAAAATAACATCGATCTGATCGTGATGGGAAAACACGGCCTTACGAAGTCGAAGTCTCCACACCCGGGAAGTTCGACTGACCGCGTGACTCGTCTCGGCACAGTTCCGGTTATTTCAGCGTGAGCCTTCGTTCGTTCAGACCGACACTCGTCCCAGAAATACATCATCTCTTCGGATTATCTCGATGATATAGAATACCAGCAGTATCGCAGGTGCTGTTTCTGAGGACCAACCATATATAGACGCTCTCTATTTAGCACAACTAATCGATTTTAAATAGACAATATTTTCCGAATTTCTCGACCGTCATCTCTCCACCATTGCCAGTCAATCGGTCCTGGGGTTAGGTATCGTTACTCGATTCGATAAGCGTGGTGAGCGCCGGTGAATCGACATAGGAGTTGGTGGGTGACAGCGGCGTGATACTGACCGCACCATCAATGAGCGCTCTTCGATCGCTCGTCTCGGGATATCGGTCTTGGTACTGGGTCGCCTCATGCAGCGGATTCTCGTATCCATCAACATGCGGCCACGTTTTGTCGACTAACTCGACTGTGACCCCGTCCAAATCAGACTGACTGGCGTCTCTGTCGGGAATTGACTCGTGATATCCCTCATTTACTGACGGATCGTCCCTCTCGAAGTCAACGCGTTGTGCATAATCAGCGACAAGACGGGTAAGCCGAAGTGGCGGCGACGCACGATCGACAGGCGCATTTACGTTCAGAAACCCGACATCCGTCGCCAAATCAGTTGAAGTGAGTTCCTCCAAGAGTTCCCGTGTGATTATGGCTGGCTGAGTGAACTCATACTGGTCTGCTGGATAACAGTGGTAGTCCTGTGAGTGGTACGCAGACACGGCAATGGCTGGTGTATCGAGAAAAGCGGCCTCGATGCAGGCACCGACCGTTCCCGACCGGCCGACAACATAGTTTCCAATATTTGGCCCGTCATTGACGCCCGCGACGACGAAATCAAATTCAGTTTCAACGCCTCCACCAAGCCCAAAGGCGACACAGTCGGCGGGTGTTCCGGTCAATTTGTAACCCCAGGGGTGATCGGCCAGCGTGACTGTCCCATTGCGAGTTCGGCCAACCCCACTCTGATTTTCGGCAGGCGCGATAACTGTCACGTTCGCTATTGCCGTCAACTCTTCATACAGTGAGGCGAGACCGGGTGCATCGATTCCGTCGTCGTTGGTTAGGAGAATGTGTGGACGCGTCATTTGTTCAGACGATGATTTTCGTCTACTAAGGGTGTGTTGACTTCTGGCTCACAGAGAGTGCACTTCAGAAATACAATGCTGTCTGGATTCACTCTCGACGCGGTATCGGACCGACGGTAAAAATTCACCGATTGAGGGCGATGAGTAGAACGCAATCCTGGCGCTATGCGTCGGTGGCAAAATGAATTTCGGTGGGTGTGAGTGTGGTATCAGCTAGTTCCTGCGAGAAGACCGTCATCCACGTCCCGAATCTTGCCTGCAACGTCGAAGGCAATCACATCCTCTTCGACGCCGACGTCGAGATGGTCGATTTCGAGGTCCGTCTGCTCCTCCAAATGAACGACAAGCTCTGCCATATGCTAACAAACAGAGTTCGCTGGTAAGAGCGTACCGGTGGGCGCAGTTCGTACGATATGAATGAACGATGGCAAGTTTGCGATACAGGACGTTGGGCAGGGCCGTCGCTAAAGTCGTCGGGGGAGGTAGTCTGTTGAGTTCGCACTAGAAGGAAAGACGAACAAAGGGTGGAATCAAATCACTGTAGTCGCCGTCGATAATGATGGACTGATACCGACAGCGTACCCGTCGCCGTGACCACGCACAGAACGCGCTGTAAACCTCGCTAGTCTCTGTTAGCCAGCATCGTTATACCCCTGAGAGGCCTATATCTATTGTTTATGATTAATGAAATCCGACGAGTGAATCGAGCGACGCGCGTCCAATATGGCCTCATGCTCATCTTTGGAACGCTGTGTATCATCACTGCATTCGCACCGCTCGAAGAAGCGATCCGCATCACGACCGTAGGTACCCTGTTTGGGTTTACCGCTGGGCTCTGGGTCTCGCACCTCGTCCAGGTCCTCCAGCATGCGACGGAGATGAAAAACGCCGACGTCAGCGGGATAACTGACCAATGACCACTGGAGACTACTCATGAGCCAACCCGGACCCACCGCCAATACGGAGACAGAATCGACGTTCCTCGACAGTATCCAGTTCCTCACGGGAAAGGACCCCAATCTCGGTTCGTTCCTCCTTGTCGTCGGGATGGTGACCTGCGTGTTCATCGCGCTGTTCCAGTTCACCCTCCCGGCCCCGATTTCGAATCTGCTTACAGTAGGGGTGGTGTTGGTCACCGTCTCAAGCGCCATCTTCGCCTCGCTTCTCGACAACCTCGGGTACTTCGAGCGGAACACCACGGGTACGACCAGTGAGTACGACGATCAGTAGACGAACGCCAAGCCGCAGGTTCCCGTGGGAAAGGCGTCCGCAACCCTTCCGCCGTTGATCAACTTCGACGTCGAACACCGGAAACTCCTTTGTAAGCATCCATTACGATGGTTAATGTCGGTATCGTTCTTGAGGATGTGTCGACGAGTTCAGCCTGATGGTGTGACAGATTAGTTTCTTAATTGCGTTCTCTCTCAATTTTCAGTCATGATTTCCAGTTGGTGAATCAGACTGATATTGTCCGCATAGAGATAGAGATCAACGATTTTTCCGTTTTCAATTCGAAAGACGCCAGCATTCTCCAGGGTAATCTCGTTGCCCGTCGGTTCGACTCCCATAATTTCCCCCTCATGCGTCCCGGTCAAGGTATGCCGATATACGATGGTATTCCCTTCAGCAATGCATCCATCCTCCGTGACGGTGAGGTCTGGAAATGCAGCGAAAAACTCTGCACTCCCTGCTTTAAACTCCTCACGGCTTTGGAATGCTTCCCCATTTCCGGTTGCGTACTCCGAGTGAACTACCCCACCCTACCGCTCGCCTGACGGCTCGCGCTTGAGGGTGGGGCTTCCTGTTTCTACGACGCGCTTTGCATCCACAACCGAGGACACAGGGAGCGCAGTCTCCACAGGCGTTGATTCGGAGCGTCCCGCTCCTAACCGCTTCTTAACACCGCGAGAAAGAATGTTCCACGCCGCGTTCGCGTCTCTATCCGCCTCGAACCCACACGCCGGGCAGGAGTGTTCACGGACCCACAGCGGCTTGTCTGTCGAGACGCCGCAGGCAGCGCACTCTTTCGTCGTTCCGCGCGGGTTCACGGCGACGAAGTGCGTTCCTTCGCGTTCGCACTTGTATTCGAGCATCCGGAGGAACGTCCCCCACGCCGCTCCCGCGCGGTTCCGCGAGTTGCCCGGTAGCTCGACCAATCCCTTCGTGTCGAGGTCTTCCACCGCCACGAGGTCGTATTCTCGGGCGTAGTAGTTCGACAGCTTGTGAAGGAAGTCGCGGCGCTTGTTCTTCAACTCCGCGTGGCGTTCGGCCACGATGCGGCGCTGTTCCTCCCAATTCGCAGAGCCGTGCTGTTTCCGCGAGAGGTCGCGTTGAGCGCGTTCCAACCGCTCGCGTTCGTCGGACAGGTCAAGCGATTCGACGGCGGTTCCGTCCGTATCGTGGGCGTACTTCAGAATCCCCACGTCGATACCGACGCACCTCTCGGGATTCTCCGGTTTCTCCGGCGGGTCGTCAGGTGTCTCGACGCCGAGGATGGCGTACCACTTGCCGGTGGGTTCTTTCTTGACGGTGACGGTCTTGATTTCAGCGTCGTCGGGGAGGTCGCGGTGGAAAGTGAGCGGGATTTCCCCGAGTTTCGAGAGCCACAGTCGGGTTCGACCGCTCGTGTTCTTGAGCTTGAAGCCGGATTGACTGTAGGTGAAACTGCGGTACTCGCCCGGTGCCTTCCACTTGAGCGTGCCGACGCGGTAGCCGTTCTCTTTGCGCCCGCGTAGCGTCGAGAGGTTGTCGTACAACCGCTGAACGACTTTCTGAAGAACTTTCGAGTGAACTTGTTTCAGGTCGTTCCACCACTTCTTGAGGCTCGGCAGGAGTTTCTGTTCGCTGTATGCCGACGTGTCATCGGTGCGGTTGAGGCGGTGGAGGAAGTGGTTGTAGACCTGTCTACAAGTATCGACAGTCCACGCTAACTGTTCTTCGAGAGCGTTGGACGGTCGGAGTCGATACCTGTAGTTGTAGTTCATCTACGAGCGTTCTTCGATGAGTTCGTCAAGTTTCTCTTGGACGAAAGAGGACAGGCTTAGGTGATTCTCCTGAATCCACTCCTCTTGGTCGTCGCGGATAGAGATGGTCTTGCGCGTTGCCACACCATAAGTTATGCAAACCACGTACTAAATGGTTGCGATTGCGTGGGCCTGTGGGCCGAGCGGCGAAGGTGTTTGAGAACTGTGCGGCGCTGTATCCCCTCCCTACTCACTCGCTTCGCTCGTTCGTTGAGGAAGGGGCCTTAGCGCCTACATTCAGGTAATCAGCAACCAAGAATTCGTCAGCAGCCTCTATATTTTTCTCGTTGAATACTTCCGTCATGAGGCTACGCACAATCCCCTTGTTTTCTGCTTCCGTCTGATTCTTCTCGTTCATTGTTTTCCCCCGAGGAGGGGTACGTTGTCGCTACAGAAAATATGTTTCTCGCCTGTATAGGAATTCCCTACTGGATAAAAAAGCTGAAGCGTGGATTAGTTCGGTAGTTCCTTTCGTCCCGTTCGCACGTATGGCCAGCACGGGAAGTCATCAAAGTCGTCACAGCCACAGTTTTCTGGTTCGATTGTCGTCGTCCTCCGACGGGAAGGCGTCGAACGTCCCGTCGTTGGTTGCATTTTCGACTGCGGCCATGTGTTTGCAGAAGGCGTTGCGGTGGATGTGGTGCGGACATGTGCACGCCATCAGTTCGTTTGTCACGTCGTCGATTGACACGGTGTACTGGTAGGTTGCGGGATTCTCGTGGCTCTCGTTGGTGACTTCACTGAGTCCGGGAGCATCGACGGTGAAGGAGAACTGTTCGGTCTGTGTGCGTTGCTGTGCCGTCTCGGCAGGGTACAGTCCGCAGTTGGTTTCGTACAGAATGTCTTTCTCTAGATTAGAGGTTCAATATCGGACGAATTTGTATCTCAGTCGTCAATTTGTCTTCGTTGGAGAGACTTCTCTCGCGTACAGCCCTAAGATTAAACGATTCTCTCGATAGAAATCCATGGAGTTACTCTAATCCATCTTCTATTTTCAGGGATGGCTTTCGAATAGTAATGTGAGTAGAACAATAGAGGCGCTTCTCGTGGTAGAACGTATGTCCACAAATGCGACTGCCTTGGATGAAGAATTCACCGAGATTATCGACTCATTCTTCAAAGACGCAGGCTCGGTACTCATCGTCAATCCCGCACCAGATGTTTTCAAAAGCATAATGCTGACGGCAGCGTCGTTCGATTATGAACTGCCTACTCTACAGGTACTTGCCGCTCCAGACGTACTGAACGCATCACTAGAAGATTTTATTCTCGCAAGTCAGGTGGCCGATTTGATCGACCACGGTTCACTCGAACTTCGGACAACCACTGACATTGCGCGAAGTTCGTTGCTCGTCAGCGATGATGCAATCGTAACTGTCGTAACGTTGGATGCTGGGTTGACGGGGCTACGCTCAACAGACGAGAAACTAGTCGAAAACGCACAGTCGACGTTTTTGGATGATTGGGAGGGCGGTGATACATTCACCCTACGAACACCGCCACTGTCGCGTGTCGAAGAAACGCTCGGTGAGGACTTCGGAGATGAAGTCAAAGAGGACTTTATGATGATTGTTGAATCAGCGGAGACAATTCCTGAAGCGGGTGGTGACCTAGATGAAGTGGCCCTCGCGTTATTGGTGGCGGCGAACAACGAGGTGCTGCTCTATGACATTAGTAAGTGGGGTGAGGACATTGGCCTCGCGAGTAAAGCGACCTTTTCACGGACCAAAACACAACTCGAGGATCGGGGCCTTATCGAGACGGAGAAAGTACCAATCGATGTTGGTCGGCCTCGGCTTCGATTGCTCTTGGCACCAAACGAGCTTGAGGATGTTGACAGTCTTGGAGTATCCTCTTCGTGAGCGTTCGCTGGTCGGTTTGACTCGAGAGCGTCAATTGCGTGCCATGGATAATAGAGGCTGAAGCGGTGGTTAGTTCGGCAGTTCTGTCCGCCCGGCCCTCACGCATGGCCAACACGGGAAGCCGTTGAGGCCGTCACTGTCACAGTTCTCTTGCTCGGAATCGTCGTCGTTGTCCTCGGACAGGAATGTCTCAAACGTTCAGTCGTCCATCGCGGTTTCGACGGCGGCCATGTGTTTGCAGAAGGCGTTAGGTGAACGTGATGCGGACACGTGCACGCCATCACTGGGCGCACTTCGACTAATAGATTCGGGGAGTATCCTGTTGAGATGGCCATTGAAGTGGACTATCGGTCGGCTACCTACTCGGCTCAGTCGGGGTGTTCGAGGATCTTCGCAATGGTCACAATAGCATCAAATTCGGTTGACGTTCCCTGAATGGTAATTTCCCCTTCATCGCGATCATATTCAATCGAGTCAATTTCAGCTGTTTTCGGGATATGAACCTGGCGAAGAGAGAGTTCGACCCGATCGTACTGCTCGTCAGGGATTGTTGCATTAGTCGCGTCGCTTTCGTGATTTGCAACATAATCCACAACCTCATCAACCGTTACCGTTCCACTTTGTTCATCGAGATAGTACAGTGCGTATCGCCGCCGCTTCTTACTGAATAAGTCAAATACCGTGTCTAATGTCGCCATTTTTCCCATCAACGCCTAGTCAATCACCGATAATATCGATTGTGGATTCGACTACTGTGTCGGAGAAAATACTTTCTCCGAATTGTGTTAATAATATCCCATTACAACTCGAATGGTTGGTAACCGTGAACCCAAATTTTCCGACACGTGGGAATCTTCGCGCTAAATCGTGAGGAGGATGTCAAATCGAACTCAGTTTAAAAATTCTGGAATGAATAGAATCTTAACAACTGCCAAGATTCCGGAACTCGGTATGGTCGCAGTTTGAACACTGGGTTGGCTTCGTAATGAACGTTGTACCGCACTCTTCACATTCAAAAATATCCCCGGTTGCTTGTACTTGTTTTTCCGTTTGTTGAGAGACCTCTTCCGAACTGAAGGTGTCACGCAACCGATGAAGGATGTTCATATACAAGTATGGAACACGAGCGACTCACACAAAGAGTTTTGTCTTCTATAAATTATAAAACGATTCTTAATGTACATAGAAATGGTATCTGTATGTAACCATGTAGTTGGGCTTTGTTTTACAAAGTGACGTGACATGGATAAAAACGGCAGCATGGGTTAGTCCGGTAGTACATTGTGACCCGCTTGTGCACTCCCAGCAGTGAAAGCCATCGAGACCATCGCAGTCACAGTTGTCTGGTTCGGCATCGTCTTCGTCCTTGAATGGAAAGGCGTCAAGCGTCCCGTCCTCGGTTGCGTTTTCGACGGCGGCCATGTGTTTACAGAAGGCGTTGCGGTGGACGTGATGCTGGGAAATGTCGATGCAGCTGCTTCAACGAAGCGGGATAGTTGGGTAGTTGGAGTTCCTTGGACAGCCTAATAGTAGACGACATCGTTTCGATCGATAACGGATTGGCGAACGAGTTCGCTCTTCCCGATTTGCCGACGTCCGTAGATGACCGCGAGTTCTGCCTGCTCGCTATCGTACAGCGCTTTGAGTCGGTCAAGTTCCTTAATACGATTGATGAACTGTTCCATACATACTGTAGAAATGCAGGGTATGTATGTACTTCAAAGTTAGTGGTGAGACTATTATAGTTCAAACTCTAATAGTCTCATTCCTAATCTTCACTTTCCGTCAGCATTCGCTGGTCAGTGACATCTGAGAGCGTCAATTGGCGTACCATGAATAAAAAGAGGCTGAAGCGGTGGTTAGTTCAGCAGTTCCTTTCGTCCTGCTCTCACACAGGGGGCAAGCAAACGTTCGATGCAGCGTGTGAGGAGTTCGAGCGGGTGCCAGTCGAGACAGAGGTGTAACTCTCCAGAATTCTTTTTGCTGAATAGTCCCTGTATTGTAACTCACTCTTGTTAGTCAGTTCCGTTTAGTGTCGAAAACACGGACAATGGAAGACGAATTATAAGAGGAAGGCGCGACTGTGACATTCTTGCCGCCCTTTACGGCTCGAAGGGAGTCCTTGAATAGTCACTCGGTGACTGTGACGGACCTCCGATTGGTTTCAAGGAGCTGATTGAAGGCGTCAAGCATGGCCGTGACGCTGGCACGAGTGATGTCCGCATCGCTCGCGTTCACCGACACCGAATGGTCGCTATGTGACACCTCGACTTCAACGGTGACGAGTGCGTTGGTTCCTCCAGTAATCGCATCGACGTGATACGATTCAAGTGTTGCATCGATGTCGAGCGCTTTTCGGGTGGCGATGATGGCAGCATCGACGGGACCACTTCCAACGCCACTAGCAACGTGTTCCTCGCCGTCGACGGCCAGTCGAACACTCGCGGTTGGCGTCGCACCACCGCTAGTGGCAGTCAGATCTAGTAGTTCGATAGGTTGGTCACGTTCACGGCCTTGTACCTCGTCAGCGATTGCAAGCAGGTCAGTGTCGGTGATACGTCGTCCTCGTTCGCCGATAGCCTTCACTCGCTCCACAATCGTGTTTAGTTCGTCATCGGTTACGTTGACACCGTGTTCATCGAGTGCCGAGCGGACACCCGACCCACCGGCGTGTTTTCCAAGAACGAGTCGGCGTTCACGACCGACAGCATCCGGGGGGTACGGCTCGTACATCGCCTCATCTTTGAGCGTCCCGTCGGTGTGGATGCCTGACTCGTGTGCGAAGGCATTCTCGCCGACCACTGCTTTGTTTGGGGCGAGTGGAACGTCGGTTGCTGTTGCGACGGTCTGTGCGAGGTCGTACAGTTGTTCGGTCTCGACCGTTTCGAGATTGTATCCGTGGTCGAGCGCAACTGCAACCTCCTCGAGTGCAACGTTGCCCGCACGTTCACCGATTCCGTTGACGGTTGCATGAACGAGATCCGCTCCGGCCTCGATGCTGGCGAGTGCGTTCGTCAGCGCCAACCCGAGATCGTCGTGGGTATGGGTGCTCGTCGGACCGAGTTGAGCCAACCGGGAAACGGCGGCCACGGCCTGTTCCGGGGTCGCGTGTCCAACCGTATCACAGTAGCAGATTCGGTCAGCACCGGCATCGATGGCAGCGCTCATTAATCGTTCGAGGAAATCGAGGTCGGCTCGTGATCCGTCCTCACCGAGGACTTCCAGCCAGAGACCGTGGTCCTTGGCGTATTCGGTGAGTTCGACCGTCGTTTCTATCACTTCGTCGCGCGTGGTCCCGACTTTTCCCTCGATGTGGCGATCGCTCGCTGGAACCACGAGGTTCACACCGTCGACCCCACAGTCAAGCGCGAGATCGATATCGTGCTTAACACCGCGGGCGAAGCTCGTCACCATCGCGTCAAGGTCGAGGTTGGTTACTCTCGAAATCGTCTCTCTCTCACCTTCTCCTGTGCAAGCGCTGCCAGCTTCGATGACACTGATGCCAGTCGCATCGAGCTTGTGTGCAATCTCAGCTTTCTCCGCCGGCGTAAGTGAGATTCCCGGCGCTTGTTCGCCATCGCGGAGCGTGGTGTCGAGGAACTGTACGTCTGAGTCAGAAAGTGGGTTTTGTTCGGGAAGGCCCCCGAATAAATCGATCCCTGGTCATGATATCCACGTTGGTGTGGTACGTAGACACATATAGTCTATTCGAGATTGGCAGATATTGCAATCTAAGGAGTGCGAACGCTGTCTTCGATGCCGAGATATCACGGTCCTCAACAGCGATGAGCGGGGACGATTTGCGGAGCAAACGACTGACGACGATATTTTCACGGCGATGCACGAGTCGGAGTTTCCGGCAGTGACCGCTCGATGGGTGACAGATGCGCTTGGGATGGAGCGACGGCCAGCGAACGGTATCTATAGGTGCCGCCCGTGTGACTAAATGACAAGGGAATGTGCACTGAATCTGATCCACTCCGAGTTAGGCTGGAAGTCTGGCATCCCGAGTGCTGGACCATCGCAACCACCGAAACGGCGGACGTGGGTGTGCTTGGACGTGTCGTCGCGACCACGACTGATTCCCAATCCACAGCGCTCGTCACGCTCTATGCTGATAGACAGCGTGACTTGGACGATGCAGTCGAGACTATCAGAGCATCCCACCAGGTCCATACCGCAACCAAGCTTCAGCTCTCACCTTCCACTTCGAGTACACGAGGATCGAAGCCGGGGAACGCGATTTACGACCTGTTAATCGAACATGAGGCGAGTTCACAGATCAGCGGGGCTTTTCTCTCTCGCGATTTTATCCACGCTCAACCGGTCGACACCCACGACGGACGGGAGCGATGGGACCTACTTACGATGCAGACGCGCCGTGAAGTACACGATACATTGAACACGATTGCCGCAGAACACGATGCAGATATCACAGTCACTAGTCTCTCGTCTACGACAAATGCTGCCAGCGAAGCGCCGTTCTCGCTCACATCGCTCTCAGCCCGGCAGCGCGAAGTCTTCGAACTCGCTCGCGCTCGAGGATATTATGAGTGGCCGAAACAGATATCTGGTACGAAACTGGCGGACGAACTCAAGATCTCGACATCAACACTTCATGAACATCTCCACAAGGCCGAGGCCAAGTTGTTAGGGACCCAGTGACTGGGTAGTTCGATAATTACGAGTTCATTCTCAGCTAGTGGGGCCAGTTGAATACCGAAGAATCCTTCGTCAAAAGTATTCTTGCTGCCTGTTCGAGAATTATCGCCCCTCTTTCTGCAACAGCCAACTCGATGTACTCATCGATGGTATGTGCCTGCTCCAAACTTCCTGGTCCCCATGTGATGGCCGGAGTCCCCGCACTGTTGATGAAGTCTCGAACGTCGGTTGAGGCTTTAATTCCCCAGGGTTCGGGGGAGACCCCGGCGACCGCTGCCGAGCGTTCCCGAAAGATATCTGCCAACGGATGATCGACCGATATTTCGGCCGAGGCGTATGTTTCGTGTCGTTTCCATGTGGCAGCAATTCCATGCTCAGTTTCGAGATCATCAACCAGTGCGGCAACCTCATCGTCCACGTCGGCAATGGTCTCATTGGGGAGAATTCGACGGTCCAGAGTCACGTATGCCCGTTCTGGAAGGACAGCCTTGTTCGAGTCTCCTCCTGCAATCACCTGCGTGATGGTACCGTACGCTTGTCCACATAGTGGGTCGTTTCGCTCACGAAGGCGGGCGTCGTAGTCTGCAAGCACGTCGAGAACGGATTGAACATGTTCGATGGGATTTTGACCCTGGTCAGGTCTGCTCGCATGTGCCGGTTCTCCCGGCCATCCGATCTCGTACCACGCCATTCCCTTCTCACCCGTCGCGACCCGAAGTTCGGTGGGTTCGAGGACCACCCCGAAGTCACCATCGAAGCCCGCCTCAAGGAGCGATTTTGTCCCGGGATGGGCAGTCTCTTCGCCCATCGCAGCGTGGACGACGATTGACCCGTCGATATCTCCTGCCTCAATTTCATCACGGAGTGTGTACGCCGTGAGCATGGCTATCGCAACACCCGTCTTCATGTCCACGCTTCCACGGCCGTACAGCCGTCCTTCGTCGATGACACCATCGTACGGCGGGTATGTCCACTCATCTGGATTTCCAGCAGGAACGACGTCGAGATGACCGTTTAACACGAGTGTCGGATCGCTAGTTCCGACTCGAGCACCCACCTGTGGTCGATCGGCATCTGGCTCGGGAACTAACGTCGCATCGACCCCGTAATGTTTGAACCAATCGTGAACGTACTCGGCGCAGGCACGCTCGTTCCCGGGTGGGTTTTCGGATTCGATGCGGACCAGTGTAGCCGCGAGCGATGGGAGTTCTGTCGGGTAGGGGTCCGATTCGTTCGGGTCGTCATTCATGGTTCGGACTCCGACTTTTGGTTTGTATCACCGTTTGCTGCACCATAATGGAGTGCGACGTCGTCGAGCATCGGTTCGATATTGATCACTTCACCAACCGCCCGCTTCGCACTTGCTGTGTCTTTGAGTCCGAAGCCCGTAACTACCGCGACGACTGATTCATCAGCTGCAATGATTCCACGTTCGTGCGCCGCGCGAATGCCAGCAATCGAGGCCGCAGCTGCCGGTTCGGCGTAGATTCCTTCGGTCCGTCCAAGTAATGTTTCGGCGGCGAGGATGTCCCTGTCGCTGACGGTAAGCGCAGTACCACCGCTTTCCTCGAGTGCTTGCGTGGCTTTGAGCGTGTTTCGGGGGCGACCCACTGCAACGGAGTCAGCAAGCGTTTCCGCTACATCTTTGATCTGGCCGTGATCGTGGAATGCATCGTGAATCGCGCTCGCGCCCTCCGGCTGTACACCAAGCATCTTTGGTGTGTCATCAACATATCCCAACTCGGCAAACTCCCGGAACCCTTTCCAGCAACCGGCAATTGTACAGCCGTCACCCATTGAAAAGACGATCCAATCCGGAATTTCCTCCCGAGTCTGTTCTGCGAGTTCGTGACCGACCGTTCGTTTCCCCTCGATTTGGAAGGGGTTAATCGCGGCGTTCCGGTTGTACCAGCCATAAGAATCAGTCACCTCCAAACTCAAATCGTACGCTTCGTCGTAACTCCCGTCTACTGCGAGGACGTCGGCTCCGTAGACCCGAGGCTGTACGAGTTTCCCTTCTGGAGCATCCGCCGGGACGAAGATGCGACAGTCAAGACCAGCTCGAGCAGCATAGCCAGCGAGCGATGCGGCGGCGTTCCCAGTCGACGCACAGGTTACCGTGTCTTGACCGATGTGTCGGGCCTTGGTAACGGCGACGCTCGTTGCACGGTCCTTGAAGCAGCCCGTCGGGTTCAGCCCATCATTCTTGATTCGCACGTTCACACCGACCGAGTCACTGAGTCGTGGAGCCTCGAGAAGTTCCGTACCGCCTTCGTTGAGAGTCACAGGGGCAGCCTCCGTATCGATTGGCAGAAACGCGCGGTACTTCCACTGGTTGGGTATGTTCCCGTCGAGTGGGGTATCGAATCGATCGTTAATCACGTCGTAGTCGTACTTAACGTCCAAAATTCCGGACACTCCCTCATGATTCGGACACGTGTAAATGACCTGATCAGGATCATATGTTGCGCTACAAAGTGTGCATTCAAGCGTTTCGATGTGGTCAAGCGCCATGCGTGAACAGCTCGCACGCAAATCGCATTATACTACCACCTGCCATTGTCGGGGGCGGACAAATCGAGTGAGCGAGAATTTTATAATCAACTTCTTTTAACTATTTACCAACAGATTCTGTCTGACGGCACTGTCTAGTTAAGCCAGTTTGAGAAGCGAGCAGGTCGTTGAGTCGGGTGGTTCAGATGCTCGCAGACTTGCTCAGCGAGTGTTTTGGGGCAGATTTAGAAGAATGATGGGAGCGTGAGCGGACGGCAACGGTAACGAGACGCACCCTGCATCTTACAGAGACTTGACGAACTGTCGAGCTACTATTAGAAAGTGTGTGCAAGATACAGAGCATCTATTGTTCACGCTCGTCAGACGAGGGAGCGTTTGATTCAATCACGGTCTCGTAACCAGCGCGGGCCTCTCGTCTGAATATGTAGATGAGTATGGAGACGACAGCGACGGCGGTGAATGCTACAGGGCCGAGGAAGAACAACACCGTTGCAAGGAGAAGACACAGAAGGAAGAGTGGCCAATCGCCGGAGCTTACAACGGTAGTCATGATGTAAAATACATCACAAGCATGCATAAGCTTTGTTCCACGAACCCATCTGCCAGCGGGTAGGGTATGGAAGATACGCGCTGTGTATCATTGCATCGGTAGAAGTTCGCCGGAAACTCAAGACATCTCCAACTGTTTGGACAGTCTGAGTCCCACAACTCATCCGCAAAATCACGATGAAGGCGAGATGATGTCGAATGACTTGCTCGATGAATGTGTGGTGAATTTCACTCGACTCATACGGGAAATTCCAATGGGTTATTGAGCGCCAAAGTCCTCCAGAGATGACGCAGTTACAGACGAATCAACGACAGTCGACCGTCGCCAACGATGCTTGCAGCGCCAGAAGAGTTCGGCAGATTCTATCGGTTTCCGATTCTGATTTCCGAAATCCTACTTCTCGACAGAGAAAATACTGAACAACAAACCGTATTCAGCCCGTCGGGAAGGATGGGGAGGGAACTCTCACAACCAGGCACGAAGAATCAAATAAACTCATCAGACATAGATTGAGTTCATTATATAATTCGATTAAATAACCAGACAGCGTTCATCACATTCGATTTATTGTACCGTTTTCTTTCAATTCAATGGATTCTGTAGTAAGCGGCCGTTACTCAAGTTTCTGGAGGGCTAGTAGAAAGTATGAACAGCGACACAATGAGAACCAAAACGACCAGCTGGTTCGGCTCCACCACAGAGCACTCTGGCCCGAGTCCACCACCGCAATACGCATTGGTCGCCTCCGAGACGATTGACCTCGAATCCTCAAGTTCGGAACTCATTACGAGTGTCGTCGACGTACTCATTGACGTGATGGAGCCAGCAGGTGGCCAGACCACACTCTCGCTGTACGAATACGTGAATCCAGATGGCCTCGAAAACATCATTACAGCAAGTGCGTCGAAAAAGAGTGACGTTGAGGTGCGATTCACCGTCGAGGGCTATCTCGTCACCGTGCGCAGTAACAATTCCATCCTCATCTATGAACCGCTCGGGGCCTGATAACAGGAGAATCTCGACCCGAACCGCTATGACAGGATTTGAGAGTGAAGCACAGACAGGTGAGAAAGGTTATCTCGCCGTGCTCCATGCGACCAGATACGATGATAGATGGTGTCGCAGAAGAGGTTGATATGCTTGACCGGCATCTGGAGGTTCTTCAGATGGTTGTTAGCAACGAACCGATCGGGATTGTGAAGATGTCGAATGAATTGGGCTATGACCATCACGAAATACGCTATTCGCTTCGAATACTCGAAGAAGAGAACCTGATAGAGCCCACACAACAGGGTGCAATTACAACTGATGAGACGGGATCATTCATTGAGAACTTTGATGAACAGATCGACGACATCAGAACAAGACTCACCGCAATGAAGGCTGGCGAGTAACGAGAGTAGTCTTGCATCAGTAATCCATCTTGTACTGATTCGAAGCGAGGCCCCTGATAGATAGTAACATGGCCAATAATTATTATAGATGGCTTCTCGAAGTCTTGAGTGTGGGGAAGGAGAATGTCCATTGTCGACACGTTCATCAAGCGGTACCGCTCGAAGAAACCAGACAAACCACTCTATGAATGCGTTGTATGTGGTGAAACAGCCTCTGCGGCGACATCGCATATCGTCTGTCCCGAGTGCGGGGGAAAGCTCGAACGAATCGAACTTGTACGTCAAGCGTAGCCCTCACTCTCGAATTCCAAATTTCCTGCTGATACGTGCAGCAATAATGCCTAGTAATCAGTGAGTCGGAGTTTTCCCTCGACCTCATAGAGATGGCCTTTCATGTAGAGTCGTTCGACGATATCCTCGGCAGCGGGCCGCTCAAGGTCTTCTTTCTCAGCCAGAACGGCATAGGCTTGCTCGTAAGTAAGTTCATCACCAGGTGGGATTGTGCTCGCGAGCGCCTCAAGTGCTTCTTGCGCAAGTGGTGTGAGTGGCGAGTTCCCATTTGGACCCATTCGTACTCCCAAATTCGAGGACACGACAGGTAAACCCTCGGACAGAGTCTCCTCGTGACACTCTTTGGCTCATTGTGAAAGGGGGATAAGCAGACGGCATGGGAGCATGGGTTGGGATGAGCACAAGAACCCACGCCGCCTGCGAACATTATCCTCTACCAGTAAGAAGGTGATTCTCTGTCGGATTGTAGAATGTGGAAACGTGACATATCTACTGCGGAAGGATTCTTGTACCACCCAAATCGGGACTCAATCGCTACTGAAAAATCAGCTATCTAACAGTTTGCCCAAAATGAAAAAATATTTAGTTTCCAACTGCTTCCCAATCAGACTTAGAGCGGGTCATCTTGGTAGCTAGCCGGGTCCTGCTGGTCATCGACGGCTTGCGTAAAGAGGTTCTCCTCCATTTCTTCTTCACCCCCAGCAGTGGGCGCATGAGACGATACACCGAGTGAAATCAGTTCTTCTATCGCTTGTTCTCGATTCAAGAAGTCACCTTGATCGACGAGGCGGTCGATATCGGAGTCAATACGGTCAGGAAGGGCTACCTCAAATGTAACCATATGCCCACTCACAAGTGGAGGTAAATGAACTCTCTGGTCTCCGTTTTTCTTTTTTCTCGAAGAACCGACAGATGTGTCCGAGCAGGTCGATGAAAGCTGCTATGTGGACAGGTTAAATAGATGCCAGTGTCTAGGGTACGCTGAGTCATCCGAGAGGAAAACGTGTCGTGAAAGTGGCGGACAGTTAGGGAAGTCGGCAAGGTGCGTTAGTAGAGGCAACTTTTATCAATATTCGAAAGGAACTACATGCATGGACGATATTTTCGTCGGTCAACTGATGACGACGGCCCTCCACACCGCATCTCCTGAGACGCTCGTGGAAGAAGCAGCACAAACAATGCTCGAAAGTGGGGTTGGTTCTGTCATCGTAGTCGATAGTGAAAATCATCTGAAAGGAATTCTGACCACCACCGACTTCGTTCGTATCGTTGCCGAACGACAACCAAAGGACGAAACACCAGTCTCCGAGTATATGTCCACCGAGATAATGACTGCAACGGCACAGGACTCGATCCGCGATGTCTCTGACCGTATGGTTACACATGGTGTTCATCATATGCCGGTGGTGGATGAAACGGAAGGGGTTATCGGAATAATTTCCACGACAGATCTTACAGCATATCTGTCTCGTGTTCAAACGCCAAGTCCCTCATAAGCAGTTCGAATCGGACGTTCAGATGGTTCACACCTTCGACTTCTAAATCAAAGCGCCTTCCCACAACCGGTCGGAAAGTAACTCATTTTTCTCGAAATGGAAAATGATCATCGGTTGAGGACTCGCTCATCAAACGCTTTGAGGCCACTCTCACGCAAAAAGGCGAATATTTAGGACGTCTCGTTTACCTACAATGCGGTATGATAGATGGAAATTCCGTGTCTTATCAGCATGCTATGGACGCATGTATAGACGCTACGCACATACGTGACGAGAATAGAGAAGATATCCTTTCTCCTCACCACGTTCGATGAGCGAATTCATTCATCTGCAATTATCGAAACTAATGAGACACGTTACCAAATTCGATGCTCAACTCTGGTTGGCTGTTGGAACGATTATCGCGGCAGCTGCGACTGGCGGTAGCCTCTGGTTGAGCTTTGGCCTCGGCCTCGTTCCATGTGAGTTGTGCTGGTATCAGCGGATCTTGATGTACCCGCTCGTGGTCATACTCGGTATTGCAACGATTGAGAAGCGCCCGTTCGTCTACCGAACAGCGTTTCCATTCGTGGTCGGGGGCATCTTACTCGCGGCGTACCATTCCTGGATACAGTACGCCTCAGTACAAACGACATGTTCGTTTGGCGAAATTAGTTGTGGCGTTGTCCAGTACCGAATCGGTGGCATAACTGTCCCGAACCTCTCGTTAACTGCATTTATTCTGATCTCTGTGGTATTACTTCCCGTCGCGCTACAAGCGAAGCAGCGATAGATGCTCTGTGTGGCAATATCCATTTTCGCGTGGAGATATACGCGAACGAACTGCTGTAGCAGCGGGGGGAAATCTACCACGACTCACGGTGGTAATCGCAGTGCAAGGCTGTACATCGTCCCAGTCGATTCCTTCCCGATGGCTGCTGCGGTGTGTTCAACTTCCGTCGCCAAGCACTCCCCGATTTCGGTTGGGAGTCGCGCAGCCATCGAAAGGGCCTCAGCAGCGTGTGCCTCGATATGGCTCGCGGTCCACGGCACCGGTTCCAGTAAAATCCGCTTCCGGTCGAACTCCCAGCCGCATCCGATAAACAGTCGCTTGAGTACGGCCTCCGGGTAGAATGTCAGCGCTGATTCAGCCGTTGCCAACTCGGCTGCGGCGTTCTCCAACGCGAAGAGTCCACGCACAGCAGCGTCGTCAGGCGGCGGGCGGTAGTCGTCGATTACGAGATGGCATCCCGGGGCGGCGACTCGCGTCAATTCCGTCAGTACGGGGTCGAGCGCTGCGGGTGCAAGCACGTTGAAGAGTCCATGGGCGGTGATGAGTTCGACCGAGTCGGTTTCGAGCGGGATGTTACGAAGGTCCGCTTCGACGACGGCGACACGGTCAAGACCGTCGTAGGTGACTCGCTCGCGGACGGCTGTCGCGTGCGTGGCGTCGTTCGTAACGGCGTAAACGCGATTGGCACCGGCCGCAAGCAACCCGGCAGTCGTGTTACCAAACCCTGCTCCCGCTTCGAGACAGACAGCACCCGCTACCGGTCTGTCAGCGAGGGCAGTCGTCACGGTTCGGGGGACGTCCATGAGTAAGTCCGTACGGATTCCCCACTCAGTGATGGAGTTGTTCGGGAACGGGACTTCGCTCATGGCGTAGCTTCTCGATGAGTGACCGTTGGGCGGCGTCTTCCATTCCGTCGTAGCGTTCGGCCGCGTCGAGTACCATGGCGACAAGTTTCGGGTCACCCGGATTGATGACGCTGGTCAACCCCTGCGCGGCCGTGAAGTCGAACCGCTCTCTGATTTCGGCTGGCGTATCGACCGGCTGATACCAGTTCGAGTACGGACGGTCCGCTTCAGGGAGTTCGTCCGTCGAGGGCCACGGTCCCTTTGCGAAGGCTTTGATAGCGAGCGTTCCGATGCCTGCATCGTTCGCTTTGTCGAGCACCGCTTGGTAGTCGTGGTCGTCGTCATCCTTGCCTGCGACGACCGGATTCATCGGAAACATCACGGTTTCGAGGTCGTCGATCCGGTCGAAAGCATCGAGGATGAGTTGTGGGTTCCCGTGACTCGTCAATCCGATGTGGTCGATGAGTCCCTCCTCCTTGGCGTCCCGAAACGCTTCGAGTGCACCCCCGTCACCAGTAATAGTCTCCAACTCCTCCTCGTATTCGAGACCGTGAATCTGATACAGGTCGATGTGCTCGACGCCGAGGCGGGTGAGCGACGCTTCGAGTTTTCGTTTTGCCCCCTCGTACTTCCGTTCCTGTGTCTTACAGCCGAGGAAGATTTCATCACGATGCTGACGGAGTTTCGGTCCCAACTTGAGTTCTGCATCTCCGTAGGTCGGTGCGACATCGAAGTGGTTGATGCCGTGGTCAAGCACGAGTTCGACCATCTGGTTTGCACCCTCCTGTTCGAGCCAATTGAGGGCGATGGCACCGAACGTCATGATGGAACTGTCGTGACCAGTGTCACCTAATGAGCGCGTTCGCATGATAACTAGTTACGGAAAGTTCGAGCATAAAGCCTCGGCCCGTTCGGTCGTCATGAGTAATACTTCCGCCACTCTACTGGGAGGTGGATACCTCGTCGTTAGGCTCTTACCCCGTGTGACCCGCGTTGGTCTCCGGAGTATGCCGACCACCACAGAATCACCGCCGCGATGACGAGGGCGACGAGGTCGAACAATGAAACGAAGAGGTGAATCGCAACGAGGGTTTGTGACGGGTCTGGGACGCCTGTCAGGACACCCAGATAAGCTTCTGCGGGAAGCACTGCCGTGGCGAGCGTGAGACTCCACCGTGTGACGGTGAATCCCTTGATACGCCACCAGACGAGTATCGTCGCGATGAGCATCAGCATCCCCGTAACGAACGCCGTTGCTCGGTGAAACCATTCGGCGAGAATCTGTGAATTCGTGTAGTGTTGGGAAATCGATCCGGAGCCGTGAAGGAGCGGGATGTAGCTTCCCGCACATTTCGGGAATCCACCGCCACAGGCCATCCATCCTCGAAGTGCTACGGAGTACGTCGCTGCACCCATCAGAATGAACATCCCGACGAGTGAGATGGTAACGAGGTACCGGAGTATGGTCCGTTCGGTCGTAGCCCGCTCCCCAGCACCCATCAACTTCTCTGTCATGCCCGATTCACTGTCTGTCATCGCTTACTGTGCCATTAGGCGCTTTGTGGTATAACTCCCCCGAAACGCCTGTCTCGAACTCGTATCAGCGTATTCAAAATATCCACCAGGGGTGACTAGCATCGTTTCGCTTGGGGAGTATACGAGCACCCACTCCAACGTCGTAGACTCCATAGAGTTCCGAAACCTCTGATGGCAGATCGAAAAGCGTCTCTCTCGTGGAATCAGTCGGCGGGTTGGGTGTCGCGGTTGAGGATGACCCGCGTGAGGTCCTTGCTGAGGTCGTCGCCCGTGTGTGTTTCCTCGACCTGCGTGTACACGAGAACGAGGCCAAGCGTGGCGAGCACGGAGGCGAACACGAACGGGACGATGTAGCCGAAACTGACGAGCCATCCGCCCGCGAGCGGACCGATAGCAGTACCGAGACCGAACGCCATCGTTAGCACCGACAGCGTCGTCCCGGCGTTCGAGTTCCGCGCGATGTCGCCGGCGAGCGCAAAGCCGGGTGCGAACACCATCGCACCCGCGATGCCCTGCACGAATCGAGCACCAATCATTCCGAGGGGCGTCATGACGAGTCCCTGTGCAATCGTCGCGGGGATGAGGAGGACGAGACCTGCGAGGATGAACGGCTTCCGACCGTACTTGTCACTCGCAGTGCCGACGGGCGTCTGGGTAACGACCTGTCCGAGCGTGAACGCCGCGAACTCGATTCCGAAGAACGTCGCGCTCTGCCCGAGGTGGTGGTTGATGATGCTTTCGAGGGGCGAAAGGATGGCAATGCCGATCGCCATGAAGAGCGATGCGATGCCGAGCGTGAACACGGAGTCGAGCACGCCGTGGCCATCTCGCTCAAGGATGGCGATACTGTGCTCGCCGCCGGCATCCGCCGTGTGCTCCGCGTCGAAATCAACGTCGGGGTCGCTCACCAGCACGAAGACGAGCACTGCGCCGATGAGCGCGCCGAGCGTTGCGATGTAGAACGCCGCCTCGAAGCCAGTGATAGTATAGCTAAGAAGCGTGTACGGGCCACCGTAGATGACGGTACCCGCCGCGATGGGACCGATACCGAACCCGAGCATTCGGAACGTGTTGAACACGCCCATCGAGCCACCACGGTTGTCGTCCGTGGAGAGGTCGTTCACGAGCGCGATGGTCGCCGGCACGGTGACGGCGACGCCGATGCCCTGTCCGATACGGATGAGAAGCATCGCGCTGTAGTTCCCCGCAAAGGAGTACGCAAAGTTCGAGACCGCGAGGATGAGAAGCCCCGCGACGACGAAGACCTTCCGTTTCCCGGTCTTGTCCGAGAGGCTCCCCGCAATGGGCTGGACGCCGCTCATGAAGAACCCGAACGCGGAGAGGATGAGTCCCGTGACGAGGGCTGTGCTGAGGCCGAACGTTCCGCCGGTGACCACGCCGCTTCCGATATAAAGCGGAAGGACGACGATGAGGAACGAATTCCCGATGGAGTCGGCCATCCGCGCGAACGCGAGCGCAAGAACCCGACGGTCAGTGTCGAAGAGACCCACTATCGGGGCCCCCTGTCGATCTTACTGTGTGTGCTGTGGCTCCGAATCATGTCTTACTAACTAATTAGTCAGACACCCACATAAACGTTCCGTCTGTGACAGTCGATAAACCGTAGACATACACCAACAACCGTGTGGGACGTTGAAACGCGCGCGACAACAGAACACATGGGGTTGATTCACACACGTAGTGCTACTGATTCCTCGGTAAGTTACATGGCATATTGCTGGTTTACCAGTCAATTCGAATCGCACAACTCGGGAACGATGAAACTGCTCTCACTGTGTGACACTGGACGAGGTGAGTTCACGAGCAGTGGCAGCACCGACTCCGCGACAGTTCCGTACCCAGCGCGACGGACGAATCGAGGGTCGTATCCATACGTCAAACAGTTCATCGACGACGAGAACAGATATATGAACGTGTCAACTGCTACGTTTGTGAAAACGTCCGTGTAACTGCTCTCCGAAACCGTCGTCCGCTGTACGCGAAGAGGACGGCGACCCAGAGCGTCACCGCAGCGATGGGGAAGACGCTGATTCCGTGCTGTTCGTTTAGTGCGAGAGTGAACCGCAACATCTCCAACCCGGAGATGAACAACAGTCCGGCGGTTATCCGCCGGTCCCAGTAGCCAAGATAGCCGACCCCGGCGAAGACGAGCGCCAAGAGATAGCAGACGACAGCAACCGCCCGCATGACGACAAAATCGGGAGTGAACGCCGAGAACGACGGTAGCGAATAAATGTTGAAGCCGGACAGTCCGACCTTGGTCGAACCGAACATGAAGACGACGTAATACCCCTTCGGCCACGTCACGACTTCCCACGGGATGATTCCGACGAGCAGTAACACCGCGGCACGATAGTATCCCCAGTTGTCTTTTGTAGCCCTCGACAGTCCCGTCGTCTTGGTGGAGCCATCACTCATCACTAGCATTGCGTGTGCAACGTCGAAAAAATTGCTGCTTCGAGAAACACTGAGAGGAATCGCATGAGACTGCGAGCGAAGCCGTTACAGTACCCGGAACACCCGAACGGTATCTCGTTTACTCGGCTCACAGATGAGTTGCGCGAGACCGAGGTCCGAGAACACTCCCTTCCAATCGCGGTAGTAGAGGGGAAAATCGTCGTGAACGTAACTCACTTTTTCATCCCCGCGACCACGCTGTGGGCTGTTGCCCTCGTTTTCGGCAGTTATCAGCAGGTCGCTCGTGACACGAATCAGTTCCTCGAACACGTCCGTGTTCTCAGGGTGGACGTGCTGAAGGGTTTCGACCGAATAGACGACGTCGAACGCATCATCTGGGAACTCGGGGAGGACGTCCTCGATTGCGCCGGTGTGAAACGTTCCCGTCTCGGCGAGGGTCGGATATCGGTCGGCCATCACGTCGAACGAGTCGTCGTTGATATCGATGCCAGTCAAATTTTTGAATCCGTTGTCGCGGAGGTGGGCGAGATGACGGCCGGAGCTACAACCGACTTCGAGAATCTCGTCGTCCTTGTGCGCGTAGTAGTCAAGTACGGTGGCGAGCGTCTTGCTCACCTCGTTGGGGCCGATTTGTGCGTAGTACGTGGGCGAAAATTCTCCAGATCGTTCGGCCCAACCACGACGATTGTCGTCCGGGTCCATATGGTTCGTTTCGTGGCCGAAGAGTTAAGCCTCTTACCGAATTCACCACGACGCTGCTGACACTACCGACGGTGACGATGGATATGTTCCCGAGTCGTCTCCTGTGAGGAGCGGTGGTTTCCAGTTGATATGATGTTCTCCATCGTCCAATCGTTTCCAATCAAATCAATCGTTATAAAATTATTACCAAATTGTACTGCTGTTGATGTTCATTCTACGGTTTTAAAGTATGAGTAGCGATAACGTCAATTTAACTCGATGCACGTATCGTTTCAAAATCCAAATGTTTACAAGGGGAATGAATCCACTCTGGCCAGGTTTCGGACAGATGGTGGAACGACGGCGTGCATCCTCATCGATGCAGGCGACGGCGTCGATATCGACGAGTTACTCGACGAGGACGAGTATCTGAACGCGATACTTCTCACGCACGGACACATCGACCACTATCGGACGCTTGGCGAGAACGTCCGCCACAACGCGCCCATCTACACATCCCCTGCGACGGCCGATATCGTAGAGTTGGCGCTACCCGAAGCGCAGAAAAACAACGATATCAACTCCGTTTCGGCGGCACTCGACGCACTCGAACCCATCGATGACTGGACATCTATCCTCCCGAACCTCGACGTCCGACCGGTTCCAGTCGGACATACACCGGGTGCCGTTGGGTTCGTGTTTCGGTTCCACGACGAAGCGCGGGACACCGTCGAATACGAGGACGGAGCGCAGTACCTGATGGCAACCGGTGATTTTACCACCCGCTCTTGTGCGGGCTATTCGGAGTTGGAAACGACGCTTCCGATGGACATCGACGCGGTGTTGCTCAACGCCGCCACGAACGAGGAGTACACGAACAATCTCAACGAGTCGATTCGGACGGTTCTCGAACGTGGCTTCGCCGGGTCACGCGTCGTCGTCGCCACCAGTGCCCTGACGGGCATCCACTATGCAACTCTCCTTGGGGAGTTGACCGACGAACTCGACCGAACGCTTCCGATTCGACTCGTCGGCCAGACGGCAAAACTGTGGGAGACATTGGAGTTCGAGGCCCCGAACGTGGAGCCACATGCAGTTTTCTCGGATGTCACGGAGGTCCTCGACATGGGAACGGTCACTATCTGTGGGCCAGAAGACCCGACACTGGGAAGCGCACAGCGACTCCACACTGCAATCACGGACGACCCTGCGGCCGTGTTCGTACAGCTTACGACGGGCGGAACGGACGCCGTTTCCGGTGTCTCGTGTACAACTCATTCGTTCGAGCTCATCAACCATCCGACGACTGACACGCTCGACCGGACTGTTGAGCAATTGGCACCGAAACACGTCGTCCTCAAGCACGCGAGGGGAAGCGACCTGAAGCGATTACAGAAGCGCTACGACGAGTGTTTCGTGTGGGGAGCAAACGACACGCAAAAGCACACGCTGTATGCCGATGGCGAGTGGGTTGCTCCAGAGTGGCTCTCGGAGACTGCAGTGCAAAAGATTCGAATGAAGCAATGGAAGGCCGTCAAAGAAAAACCCGTCTCCCGACAATCGCTACCAGCACTCGACCGGGCGGGTGTGGATTTGGGAGCAGAAGGGGTCACAGTTGCTGACCTCCGCGAGCAATTTTCGTCCCAGTCGATACCCATCGGCGGTAACGAAGGAACGGCCGGGACGGCTCACCCGGACGAGATGCAACCGGAGCAACCGAAGCAAATAGAGACGGATGGGGCAGCAAAAGCGGAGGCGGAAGCGACGTTAGGGTCACAAAATCCCGCCGAACAGTCGTTCGAATCGACCGTTTTGTCCCGATTGGATGCCATCGAATCGCAACTCGAACCTGAAACGGAAACCGTCACAGCACGCGTGCTGAGTGGCGATGGTGAGACGTTTCTCCGCGTGTTGGACGACGTTGACCTCGATCCGGGCAAGCTAATCGAGCTACAGCTACGAGAAGTCGAAGCCGAGGATGACACCACGGAGTGACAGTCGGCGAAGGGAGAGAAAATGAAGATATGGACTGTTGTCGAGGTGAGCTATCAGACTTCGTGTTTTTCTGGGTCATGGACGCTCTCGAAATCCAGATAGCATCGTAGCTTCTTTCAGGATACATTCGGGTATCTACGAGAAACGTATCTTCGTCCACTGGCTTGATTTGTGGACACCACAAACATCCTCGACATACACCAGTGCGCCAACCTCGTGGAGAGGATTCCAGATACCTTCGAATTCCAGTTGATGTATGATTCGATATATCCGCCCCACTCACCGTCTTTGACGACCGAATCAGCTTCTTCGGAATTTCGGGCGACTACGAAAAGGCCCCCGCACACACACACACATCTATTGATAGTCGGGGACCGTCGTTCAATCACTCATTCCTTCGCCGTTGGTGGATTGGACATCATCGAGAACGGTGGGGTGGCCAACTTCGTCTTCGGGGTAGTAACACGCCGCCATGTGTTCCTCGCTACCCGTCTCGTCAAGGTCCGGTTCCTCGCGTCGACACTCCTCGGATGCTTTCGGACATCGGGGAGCGAACGTACACCCGGACGGGAGCTTTACGGGGTTTGGTGGCTCTCCCTCGAGGAGTACCCGCGTCCGGTCGATGGAAGGGTCTTTCGCCGGCGTGGCTGACAGGAGCGAGTTTGTATAGGGATGCTTTGGTTGATTCGAGATGCGGTCGACGTCTCCCGTCTCGACGAAGCGACCCAGATACATTATCGCCAACCGGTCCGAAACCTGCACCAGACTCGCCAAATCGTGGCTGATGTAGATGATTCCGATGTCCTCCGTGTCGGCGAGTCGCCGAAGCAGGTTCAAGAGATTGACCTTGAGCGAAACGTCCAACATCGACGCGGGTTCGTCACAGATGAGGAAGTCGGGGTCGACGATGAGCGCCCTGGCGATGGCGACGCGTTGGCGCTGGCCGCCGGACAACTCGTGAGGATACTGGTCGAGGAATTTCACTGCGGGTGTCAACCCGACTTTTTCGAGCGTCTCCGTAATCGCCTCGACTTTTTCGTCGGTTCGATAGTCGTGAATCGTGAGCGGTTCGCCAACGAGGTTACGGACGGTCTGTCGTGGGTTCAGCGAGTCGAACGGGTCCTGGAAGATGATCTGCAAGTTTCGCCGAAACTCCTTCATATTCCCGTCCTTGTAGTATTCGTGTGATTTTCCGTTGAAGCTGATTTCGCCGTTGGTGGGTTGCGTGAGCAAGGCGATCGTTTCGCCCAACGTTGATTTCCCACAGCCACTCTCACCGGCGATGCCGAGAATTTCCGAACGTCGAACCGAGACGGACACTCCATCGACTGCTCGAACGTAGTTGGGTTCTTCGCCGCGGAATTTGCTCACCAGCGACTGACTCTGTTCGTACCACTTCTCGAGGTCGTGAGTCTCCAAAATCGTCTCTCCGACACCATCGTGTTCGTCATCCTCGGTGGTGATACCCCACGTCTCCGATTCGGTAGCGTCACGTCGCATCTGCGCTGCCTTCGAGACGAAGTGACACGCAGAGCGATGGTTCCGGTTCGGCAACTCGACGAGGTTCGGATGAGACTGCTCACACTCCGGAGCGGCGAACGGACACCGATCCTTGAACACACAAGCAGAGGGTTCCCGACTTGAGGTTCGGCGGTGAACCGGGAATCGAAACTGGGTCGTCGCTGGATTCTATCTCCGGGAACGAATTCTTGAGCCCCATCGTGTAGGGGTTCGTCGGGTTCACGAGAACGTTGTCCACACTCCCCTGTTCCATCACTTTCCCGCCATAGAGGATGGAGAGCTCTTCGCAGGTCTCCGCGATGACGCCGATTTCGTGCGTAATGAGTAGCAACGAGCTATCCATGCGCTCTTGAATCTCGAGTATCTTGTCGATGATTTTGTCCTGAACGATGACATCGAGCCCAGTCGTGGGTTCGTCAGCTATGATGAGGTCCGGGTCGAGCGCGAGCGCCATCGCGATGGTGACGCGCTGGCGCATCCCACCGCTGAACTCGTGGGGATAGTCGTCGATGCGACCTGGGTCGAGCCCAACGAGGTCGAAGAGTTCGCGGACGCGCTCCCTGGCTCGGTCTTTCGTGACGTTTCGATGCGTCTGGATGGCTTGTCGAATCTGTGCGCCCGTCGGCATCACCGGGTCGAGGGAGTCCATCGCACTCTGGGGAATGTAGGCGATTTCTTCCCACAATACGTCTCGGCGCTCGCTCGGCGTCAACGAGGTCAACTCGCGACCTTTGAACTGAATCGACCCGGTTTCGACGTGCCCGTTATCGGGGAGCAAGCCGAGAATCGCTTCCGCGGCCGTCGATTTTCCGGAGCCCGATTCTCCGGCGAGGCCGTAATTCACACCCTCCTCGATACTGAACGAGATGCCGTTGACGGCGTGAGTCTCCTTCGCTCCGGATTTGTACGTTACTTTGAGGTCGTCGACGGTTACTAATGTCATTTGTCTGAATTAATTTCGGGGTTGATGATTTCCTCGTACGCACGACCGATGAGGAACACCGATGTCGTCACTGCCGCAATCGCGAGTGCGGGTGGGAGAACCCACCACCACGCGACTCGGAGATTCCCGGACGCGAACACTTGCCGGAGCATCCGACCCCAACTTGTCGTCGTGGGGTCGCCGAAGCCCAAGAATGCGAGACTCGCCTGCGCGGCGATGCTCCACGAGACACCGTAGGCCGCGTAGAGGAAACCGATTGGTAGCACGTTCGGCGCGACGTGAACGAACATCGTTCGGAAGTCCGACGCACCGCTTGCCCGTGCCGACTTCACGAACGTCCGTTCTCGAACGGTGAGTACCTCCGAGCGGACGACCCGGGCGGGCATCTTCCACAGGAATCCCGCGAGAATGAACGTAATCAGCCAGATGTTTGGCGTGACGAACGTCAAGAGCAGCAGGGCCATCGGCATGAACGGCAGGGAGAACGTCAAGTCGGTGAGTCGCATCAGGAGTTCGTCGACCCAGCCACCGAAGTAGCCGGCGGACAGACCGACGAGGAACCCGATGATGCCCGTTCCGAGACCGCCGAACAACCCGACGATGAGCGTCGGTCGCGCCCCGGCGAGGAACTGACTGAAGATGTCTTTCCCGTAGACCGTCGTTCCGAACGGGGCCGCAGGATTCGGACCCTTCAATCGCATAATCGCACCACTACTCCCCTGAACGTTGTACTCGATGGGGTCGTGAGGGGCGAGCATCGGACCGAAGACGCCGAGAAACACGAACAAGCCGATGACAATGAGACCAGCGAGCGCGAGGCGGTCCTGTGCGAGGAAGACGTCAGTTGGCCCGTGGCTTGCTCGACGCGCGTCGAGGCACGTTCCTGCCAGGAGACAGTACTCATCAGGCACCACCTCCGGCAGTCGAGACGGTCGGGTCGAAGTACGCATAGAGGACGTCCGCCAAGAGATTCGCGATGATGACTGCGAGTGCCATGATAAACACCGCTGCTTGTACGAGCGGGTAATCCTGCTGTTGAATCGCGAGCACGAGCGCTCGCCCGATACCAGGCCACGCGAAGACGACTTCGAGGAGGATGAGCCCCTGAAATATCATCCCGAGGCGCAACGTGAAGTACGTGATGATGGGCAGCAGGGAGTTCCGTCCAGCGCGTACCATTTGCTCGTTTTCCGAGAGTCCCTTCGCGCGGTGGAGTTTCAGGAACTCGGATCCTTTCTTCTCGATGACGCCGTTTCGGGCGAGCAAGAGGAAGTCACCGCTATAGAAGAGGACGGTCACGACGAACGGAAGGAAGTAGTGCTGGAGGAAGTCGACGGAGAGGTACGTGTCCAGCAGACCATCGGGCGAGGCGGTGACGCTTCGCATCCCGAACGCTGGGGCGATATTCCACCGATAGGCGAACAGGATGATGAAGAGAATCGCCGTGATGAACACGGGCGTCGAGCGGAGGAACGTCGTTAGGACGATGCTCGCTTGCTCGGTCTTCGAACCGCGATTCCATCCGACGTACATTCCCGCGAGGGAACTCAGAATCGCCGTCGTGACGAGTGCGGGAACGAGAAGGATGAGCGTGTTCGCCAGTTTCGGGGCGAGGATGTCCATGACGGGGCGACTCCGAAGGATGGAGTAGCCGAAGTGGAACGTGAGCAGATTTTCGAGATACGTGAGATACTGAACCCATATCGGCTGGTTCAGGCCGTACAACGCCTTGATACGATGAACTTGGTCCTGCGTGAGATTCCCCGAGGTGACGAGCGCTTCGAACGGCGTCCCCGGTAACAGACGCAGGACGCCGAAGATAATCGTCACCGCGATGAACGTCAACACCGCCGCGATTGCGACGCGCTTGAGCAGGAATCGACGGAATCCGCTCATGACGACACCTCCTCGTTTCGGTCGAGAATCGTCCGATACTGGTCGACGATGGCCGTATCGAGGAAGACGCCATCGACGACGAGCGAGTCACGTTCGTCGCCGTCGAACGTCTCGACGAACGTCCGCGCTCGCTCGACGTCTTCGGCTGTCGGCGTGAAGACGGAATTGAGCGTCTCGATTTGGCCGGGGTGAATCGCTTTCATTCCGACGAAACCGATTTCTTCGGCCCGCTCGGCACTCGCTCGTAGTCCGTCTTCGTCTCGGAAGTCCTGATACACCGACGCGAGAGGGTCGAGACCACCGATTGCGGCGGCTTCGACGGTGGTGTGGGCGAGTCGGTCGCGAACCGAGTCCGGACGACCCGTCGCACCGATGGCCTTCGTGTAGTCGCCGAATCCGTACGAGAACCCGGTAACCGAATCGAGCGTCGCCGCACAGCGTGCGATGTCGTGTGGCCGCCGCGACGCCGCGTGGCGTTTCGACGATGACGACGATTTCCGGCGTTTGCCCGTCCGTCGTCCGTGCGACGTTGGCGACGGTCCGGAGTTGGTCCGGCGATTCGACCATCGGAACGATGACCGTGTGAACGCCATCGGCGGCCGTCGCGGCCCGCAGGTCCGCCAACCAGCGATTCGTGTGCGTGCCGTTGATGCGAACACACACCTCCGTCGTTCCGAAGTCGCTGTCGTCGGTGACGCTGGCGATTCGTTCGCGCGATTCGGGCACCGCCTCGTCGGGAATCGCGTCTTCGAGGTCGAAGATGACGGCGTCCGCGTCGGTCGCCGCCGCCTTCTCCATCATTTCGCGGTCGTCGGCCGGCGTGTACAGGAGCGACCGACGAAGCCGTTCAGGCATGGTCGCCCTCCCGATTTGTCGTCGTGACACCGGCATCCGCGAAGTTCCCGTACCTCGGTCGCGGTGAGCGACGTCCGGTCGGTCAGCACTTCGAGCGTGTGGTCGCCGAGTTCGGGACCGACATGGTCGATCGACCCCGGCGTCTCCGAAAGTTTCGGAAACACGCCTCGCATCGGGAGCCCTCCCTCGGGCGTGTTCGGGTTGTCGTCGCCGACGGTGACGATGGCGTCTCGTGCCTGGAAATGTTCGTCTTCGTAAATATCTGCCATGTTGTACACCGGGCCGATTGCGGCCTCGTGTTCTTCGAATATCGTGACGACTTCCTCGCGCGTGTGGTCGGCCATCCAGTCGGCGATGAGCGCATCGAGGTCCTCGACGTTCGCGAGTCGGTCCTCCATCGTCCGGAATCGCGGGTCGGTGACGAGTTCGTCGCCACCGACGATTCGGAGGATACGTTCGGCGATGCTCTGGGCACTCCCCGAGATGGCGACCCAGCGGTCGTCGGCCGTTCGATACGTGTTCCGAGGGGCCGTTCGCCCGCTCCGATTGCCGGAACGACGGTGGTCGATGTCCTTGGTTCCGTACTCCGTGACGTGGTCGCCCAGAACGCCGAACATGGCTTCGAGGATGGCCGCGTCGATGTACTGCCCCGTGCCGTCACCGACGTCGCGCCAGTAGAGCGCGAGCATCACGGCGAACGCGGAGTGAAGGGCACACACGGTATCCGCCATCGCGACCGGTGGCAGGGTGGGTGGTCCATCCGACTCACCGGTCGCGTACGCGTAGCCGCTCATCGCCTCGGTCAGCGTGCCGAATCCGGGGCGGTCGCTGTACGGTCCGGTCTGTCCGAACCCCGTCGTCCGAACCATAACGAGTCCGGGATTGACTTCGGAGAGGTCATCCCAGCCGAGATTCCACCGTTCGAGGGTTCCCGGGCGGAAGTTCTCGACGAACACGTCTGCATCGGCGACGAGTTCGCACAGGAGGTCCTGGGCGCGCTCGTCGTGAAGGTCAAGCGGCACGCTCTTTTTGTTTCGATTGACCCACTGGAACGACAGCGGTTCCTCGTAATCGCCGAAATCACGGAGTGCGTCGCCATTCGCTGGGTGTTCTATCTTTATCACGTCAGCGCCGAAGTCGCCGAGGTACATCGCCGTGAGTGGACCCGCATACAGGGATGCACAATCGACGACAGTGACGCCGTCCAACGGTTGTATCTGTGTCATTGTATTGATGAAAGATGATACTGAGAGATTACGAGAAGTCCTTCTGTCCGAGGTCTTTGCGTCGTTTGTGCGCGTTCCCGTTCTGAATCCGCTTGACGAACGCTCCCCATGCCTTCCCGTTCGGGAATCGGAGTTTCCCGTTGCCGTCCCAGGTGTATCCTGCCTTTTTCAGAGCAGCTCTTCGCTTCTTTCACATTATATCCGTAATCGGTGGTGTTCTTCGTTGTACCACGGCGTCAGCGGAGAGATGGGATTTTCGCCGTTCGGAATCGTGGCGCGTCCTTGGAGAACGGTCTTCACGAAGCCCTTCTTGTCGACCGCCTTGGCGAGTGCGACGCGGAACTCCTTGTCCCGAATCAGCGGGCACGACCACATCAGTTTCACGTCGAGGGGAGCGAAGTTCTTCGAGACTATCTTCTCGATACCGCCCGTGGACGACGCTCGTTTGGCCTGCTGGTTCGAGAGCGTGGTCGCGATGGCGTCTATTTTGCCCTGTTGGAGTGCCCCCATCATCGAATCGATGTTCCCGACGTTCACCCAGACGAACCCGTCGATACCGGGACCCGATGTGGCCTGGTCGCCGAGGTGTTTCGCGCGCCAGTCGTCATCGAACATCCAGTGGCCGTCGTTTCGTGTCACCTGGAACTTCGACCCCTGGTCCCAGTTCTCGAACTTGAACGGCCCCGTTCCAATCGGATGTTGCGGGTTGTACTGCGAGGGATTATCGACTGTTTCCCACTTGTGCTTCGGGATGATGACGCTCCGAACGACGCGTTGGGTCATGAACGCGGCATCCGGACGCTTCAGGTTGAATCGAACCTTGTGATCACCGAGCACTTTCGTACTCTTAATTGGTTCGTAGAATGCCGTCTGACTCGTCGAGGAGTGCTTCACGAAGAGGTCCGTCGTGAACTTCACGTCCTCGGCGGTGAACGGGTTACCGTCGTGCCACTTGACGCCTTTCCGAAGGTCGAGTTCGACGGTCGTGTCGTCGACGAACCCGCCGCCAGTCGCGAGCGCCGGGACGACTTCGAGGTCCGGTGTCGCGTCGTAGAGGCCGTCGTAGATGAATTTGAGCCGTTTTTCCTCCGGACCGCCGGAAGACCACGGAAGGTTGAGCGAGTTCATCGACGTCGTCGAACCCTTCACGTACGTCTTTTCGTTCCGTTTTCGGCTGGAGGTTCACTTCCGTCCACTGGAACGAGTCGCCGGTCGGTCCGTTCCCCGGCGTTTTCACGTAACCCTTCCACTTCTTCGTGTTCACGGCCGTGATGACGTTCGGGAAGATGCTGATGATGCCACCGACGTCGTCAGCGAAGATTTTCTCGGCCTTATCGACGAGTTTCTTCCGTTTCTTCCGATTCCCTGTTACCGTCCGCTGTTTGTCGAGGACTTTGTTCAGTTCGGGATTGTAATAGTTATCGTAGTTCGAGGGGCTGTCCTTGGAGCGCCGCATCAAGAGCGGGTTGGGGTCGAGACCGCGCTGTGGGTCGGGCCCGTGCGTACTCATCGACACCATCGCTTGGAGACCGGGTGTGTTCCAGCTCTGTGCGTAGAGCTGATTGAGTGGCCGGTCGTTCAGCGAAACCGGGACGCCGAGATCGCCGAACGCCCGCTTGATCATGAGCGCGTGTTCGCGCATCCATGGGTCGTCCTCGCTCGAAAACTCAATGGGTGCGGGGTCGAGAGCCGCTCCAGCCTTCGCAGTGTAGTCGAGTGGTGGAGTTTTGGCATCGATAGTCTCCCAATCGTGCCAGTATTTGGTTTTGATGCTCGCTGGAGTGCCGTCAGGAACGTTCGCCTTCGCGTCCTTTCCCTTCCCTTTCGAGCTATTGTTCTGATTGTTGTTCTTCCCATTGCAGCCTGCAATCGTACTCACCCCGGCGGTCCCTACGAGTGCGGAGAGCCGCAGGTAGGTCCGACGCGATGTCTGGGTGGGTTTCTCTGGCATGGTCCAACCGGGTAGTAGAAGGCGATTTCAATGGAATTATTCACGTATCCGTTCGATATATATCGCGCTTTAAATACTAAACGAGGGCAAACGTCATTCTTGTCGGCCGTATATTAACTCGAAAAGATTCCGCTCTGCGCGACGAAGCCGTTCGCTGAACGTCGACTGACTAATACCGAGCGCCTCGGCGACTTCTACTGCCGACTTCTGTCGTGGCACGTCAAAATATCCCAACTCGTATGCAGTACCCAGTACGGCCAACTGGTCCGCCGTTAGTTTGTTGACGAGCAGTTCCGTGAGCCGCCCGCTGTCCAACGGTTCTCCCGGGTTCTCGATTTCGGAGACGCTTTTCAATTCGAATGCGTCGAGTTTCTCCTGAATCTCGTCGGCGATTTTTCGGAACAGTTCCCAATCTCGCGCGGAAACGATCACGTCCAACGTATCGTCAGTCAGAACGATGCGATTCGGAATCGCCTCTTGGCGGAGAACGATACCTAAGATGAACGGATACGGTTCGTTCGCGACGAGCATCACCCGGTTGACGTAGACGTTGCTCGGACCAGTTGGGATCTCTTGTACGTGGATTAAGTCGGCACCCGAAATGTCCGAACAGACGTCCTGGAAATCCACTTGCTCCGTCGCAGAAACGGTGAACGATTCGATCCAGTTTCCATCCTCGATGTAAAACGCGTTGTCGAGTTCGATACTCCGAACACTCCCTGCACGAGATGCAACCTCTTCGATGATTCCGTTGGGTATCGTCCGGAACTCGACTCGAAGCATGAAGGTACATTTCCTGTGACCGGTAACTAAACGTTCTCTTTTGACTGCTCGGTCGGGCACAGTACCATCCTGCCAAAACGAATCCTGTGAATATATGACAGACGATACACCATCGACGGAACAGACAATCGAATCAATTACCGACCTCGACCATCCCCTCTACGGTGACGGGAGTGGATTCCGACTCGGCTGGTTCGACGCAGTACCCGACGACGCACACCTAAACCACGTCGACGACGTCCAACTGCTCCTCGACTAGCGCGGGACCAGTTCGAAAACGTCGGCTAGTAAAGAAGTGGATTAGCTGTCTCGACTGGGAATTTCACCGGCAGGTACGATTTCACAGTCCGGGAGGTCCGCCAAAACGTCCTCTGGGCCGGGAGGTGAATAAACCGCCAGCAGTTGGAGCGGTTGCCAGCCGGTATTTATCGTTCCGTGTTCAATCCCGGCAGGGATGAATATCATTTCGCCAGGTCCAATCTCGCGTGTTTCGTCGTCGACAGTCTGTTCCCCTTCCCCACTGATAACGTAGAGGATTTCATCGCTATCCGGATGTGTATGTAACTCGTGCCCTTTGCCCGGCGTTAACTGGACATTCCCGGCACTGAATCGCTCGGAGCCGTTAACGTCGGGGGTAGCCATCCATTTGAGCGTTCCCCAATCGAACAGTTGGGTCGGTACATCTTCGCCGCTGACGAAATTCTCGTTTGACATTGCCCCGGAGAATGGTCGTTGCTCATCGCAATAGCTGTATCGCGGCGACGATTCGAAAAACGACTCAACTGACGATTACCGAAGCAACGATCCGAGGAAGGTACACGACTGAAGAGAATAATTTGTCAACTCGCGGGAGAACCATAGTGAATATTAATTAACTTACTCAGTGTAGATGGGTACGGCACATGAAATTTACACGTGAGGAGTCGCTCACGCGACTCACCGAAACGATATCCGGAGGCGAACCCATCATCGGTGCCGGCGCAGGAACAGGTATTTCGGCGAAGTTCGCTGAGCGAGGGGGCGTCGATATGCTCATCATTTACAACTCGGGGCGGTATCGAATGAACGGCCGAGGCTCCCTCGCGGGACTACTCCCCTACGGCGACGCCAACGAAATCGTCGTCGAAATGGGTCACGAGGTCCTGCCGGTTGTCGAAGACACGCCGGTCCTCGCGGGCGTCAACGGAACTGACCCGTTCCGCCAAATGGACGTCTTCATCGAGGATTTGAAACGTCGAGGATTCTCTGGGGTTCAAAACTTCCCAACGGTCGGTCTCATCGACGAGGACAGTCAGTTCCGGCAGAACATAGAAGAAACGGGGATGGGATACGACAAGGAGGTGGCCATGATTCAAGAGGCCGCCGAACAGGACATGCTGACCTGTCCGTACGTATTCACCGAAGAGCATGCCCGCGAGATGACCGAAGTCGGTGCTGACGTCATCGTTTCGCACATGGGTCTCACCACCTCCGGCGACATCGGTGCGGAGACGGCGCTGGATTTGGATGCGGCAGCGGAACGCGTCCAGGCCCATCACGACGCTGCAAAAGCGGTCAACGAGGACGTTATGGTCATCTGCCACGGCGGTCCGATAGCATGGCCGGACGACGCCGAGTACGTGCTCAACAATACGGAGGGCGTCGTCGGCTTCTTCGGCGCGTCTAGCCTCGAACGTCTCCCGACCGAGGAGGCGATTCAGAACCAAGCCCGAGATTTCAAAGAGATAGAGTTCTAATATGGCGGTCGTACTCATCGGGACGCTGGACACGAAAGGGGAAGAACTGGATTTCGCGCGAGAAATCATCGAAACGCACGATATCGATGTCCATCTGATGGATGTCGGTGTGATGAACGACCCCGACATCAAACCGGAGACGTCGGCACACGATGTCGCCGAGGCGGGTGGCACCAGCCTCGAACGGCTTCGGGAGGAAAGCGACCGTGGAAATGCCATCGAGACGATGGGCGACGGCGCTGCTACCATCGCATCTCGGCTTCAGAGCGAGGGCGTTCTCGATGGAGTCTTAGGACTCGGCGGGTCGGGCAATACCTCTATCGCGACGACGGCGATGCGTGCACTGCCCGTGGGGGTTCCGAAACTGATGGTTTCGACGATGGCCTCGGGCGACACGGAACCGTACGTCGGCGCGAAAGACGTGATGATGCTGTACTCAGTCGCCGACATAGAAGGGCTCAATCAGCTCTCCCGGCGTGTCATCTCCAATGCGGCGCTCGCGATGGTCGGCATGGTCAGCAACGAACCAGACATCTCGGTCAGTGAAAAGCCGACGGTCGGTATCACCATGTTCGGGGTGACGACTCCCTGCGTGCATACGGCGCGCGAATATTTGGAAACCAAGGGGTACGAGACCATAGTCTTCCACGCAACCGGAACCGGTGGTCGCGCGATGGAGGAGTTAGTGCGCCAGGGCATCATCGACGGCGTCCTCGACCTCACGACAACCGAATGGGCCGACGAACTCGTCGGCGGTGTTCTCAGTGCCGGGGAAACACGCCTTGATGCGGCCGCCGAGACTGGAATTCCGCAAGTCGTCTCGCCGGGTGCCCTCGACATGGTCAACTTCGGTCCACGGGACTCCGTCCCGGAAGCCTTCGAGGACCGGAAATTTCACATTCACAATCCTCAAGTGACGTTGATGCGGACGGCGCCCGAAGAGAACGCCGAACTCGGCGAAATCATCGCGAAGAAGTTGAACGCATCCACGGGACCAACTGCGCTGTTTCTGCCACTCGATGGGGTCTCGCTCATCGACACCGAGGGAGAGGATTTCTACGACCCAGAAGCGGATTCAAAGTTGTTCGACGCCCTGCGGGAGCATCTCGACAACGACGTGGAGTTGGTCGAAATCGATGCCGCCATCAACGACGAGGCGTTCGCGACGGCAACCGCCGAAAAGCTTGATGAGTATCTGCGTGCGACCGACTTCGATCACTAGCTTCGGTCCACGGTCGGTGACGAATGGTGGATAACCGGGTTTTCGCATGCTTCCGAACTCACGGAAGCGGGTTGACCCGCCCGTGAGTTCCGTCGCTTCGCTTGTGTCGCATGATGGGATTGCCGTCCGGGTCGGTAATCATCGCCATATCGCACGTCGGGAACTCCTGCGGTTCCGGGAGGTCGGCCATTTCGTGGTGATAGCCGAGTTGTGCCCCAGACTGGAGCGTCTCGCGGTCTTTGATTAGAAGTTACGACTGTCCCGAACACGGTAGCTACAGGGCATTGAGCGACGATAACTGACGCGAGTGGGGCTGTTTCGAAGAAGAGTGAGTTTATGAATACGTATCATGAATCGGGATTTCTCCTCGACGCCCCTAATGTGATAACCGATATATCTCGTACCCTGGACTCGGACCGCTGAGATCCGAGCCTGACTGGTTTGCCCTCTACAGGAAGGGCAGTTGATGGATAGCATCGAAATAATGAGTTTGTTTATATTTTTGATTCTGTTGACTGTACTGTACTATAGACTGCTCCGTACCTCTGGTTCCAACCGGCAACTAAACTACTCCCCTCGTACTTTGCTGCCCGGCTCTTTCTCACGAGTATGGAATTCAAGTCTTTGAAAAGCTAGATGAAGACGTCCGAGAGTTATCTCTCGGCCTCTGTCCCGATTGCGGACCACACCGTTTCGTTGGTCAACGGCATGTCGAGCGTCTCGACGCCGAATGGCTCTACCGCATTGAGTACCGCGTTGACGACCGCGGGCATCGAGCCGATAGTGCCCGCCTCTCCCACACCTTTGACACCGAGGGCATTGTTCGGCGACGGTGTCACCGTGCTATCCCACTCGATATCGGGAACGTTGATAGTTTTCGGGACTGCGTAGTCCTGCAATGAAGACGTTGCGAGGTTACCGTTCGCATCGTAGTGGCCGTCTTCGTACAACGCCTGGCCGATTCCTTGAACGATTCCACCGACTATCTGCCCCTCGACTAGTTTTGGATTGACCTGCGGACCGACGTCATCGACGGCGAGGTACCGCTGGAAGGATATTCCACCGGTTTCCGGGTCTACTTCCACGATTGCAACGTGAGTTCCGAATGGTGCCGTCGAGCCGTCCGGTTCGAAGTACACTGACGCCTCAAGACCGGGGTCGATGTCGTCCGGAAGTTTTCGCGGATTGTACGCGGCGGCAGCGACCTCCTGAAACGTAACGCCGTACTCCGGTGCACCCTGAACGTGAAACTCCCCTTCCGAGAACTCGATATCCGCCTCGGCCGCTTCGAGTTGATGGGCGGCGATCAGGCGGGCCTTCTCCTCGATCTGTCCGAGAGGCCTTCCGGATGGCGTTCCCCGCCATCGGCAAACTACGGCTGCCAGCGGTGCCGCCTCCTTCAGTAACCTTGTCGGTGTCTCCTTCGACGATTTCGATGGCATCGTTGCCGATACCCAGTTCGTCACCGACGATTTGCGCATAGCTCGTTGCGTGACCTTGACCCGTATCTTGGGTACCGGTGTGAACGACGACTTGCCCGTCGGCGTTGACCCGCATCTGTCCACTCTCGATACTCCCCGCAGAGCCGCCACAGATCTCCACGTACGAGGAAAACCCGATGCCCAGATAGCGTCCGTCGTCGCGGGCGCGCTCCTGGCGTTCGAGGAACGCGTCGTAATCGGCGAGTTCGAGGGCTCGGTCGAGCGCCTTCTCGTACTCGCCGCTATCGTAGTTCATTCCGAGTGCAGTTTCGGCTGGGAACGATTCGGACGGAATGAAGTTTCGCCGGCGGAATTCGACCGGGTCGATGTCGAGTTCATGGGCACACCGACTCGCCAGTCGTTCGATAATGTATGCCGCCTCGGGTCGACCAGCACCGCGGTAGGCCGAAATTGGGGCCGTATTGGTTATCACGCCTCGAACGGAGACGTATCCAACGTCGATGTCGTAGGCACCACAGAGCATCCCTGCGGTCCCCTTTGGAATGCCGACACCGCCGACGGTGGGATAGCCGCCAAGGTCCGCATCGATTGCTCCACGGAGCGCTAGAATGTGCCCTGACTCGTCGAGTGCCGCCTCGATGTGTGTTTGCTGTCGGCGAGCGTGGACCATCGATTGAAAGTCATCAGTTCGACGGGCTTGCCACTTGATCGGTCGTTCGAGTTGCATCGAACACCAGGCTGTCAGAAGATGGCCAGCGTATGGCTGGAGTTTCGCGCCAAAGCCACCACCAACGTCCGGCACACGGACAGTGATACGGTGTCGAGGTAATTCGAGGATGTTGGCAAGTCGGTCTTGCACTGCATGCGGGTTTTGACTCGAAAGCTCAACCGTCAGTTTATCATCCGATGGTTGGTACTGCGCAACTGCCGCTCGCGGTTCGATTGCTGTCGGTATCACACGGTTGTTCGATGGGTCCAGCGAAACGGTGTGTGCGGCCTGTGAAAACACCTCCTCGGTCTTCTCACGGTCGCCGGTCTCCCACTCGAAACCGACGTTATTTGGTGCGAGGTCGTGAATCACTGGCGAATCTGACGATACTGCGTCGTCGAGTTCTGGCACGGCATCGAGGCGTTCATATTCGACGTCGATCGCATCGAGGGCATCGAAGGCGGCGTACCGCTCTTCGGCGACGACTGCTGCAACAGGTTGCCCTTGATATCGCACACGGTCATCAGCGAGGAGCGGCCGTTTGACGGACGTATCCTCCTCGTTGGTGCCGTCTTCTTGGAGGTCTTCGGCATCCAGTTCGGCGGCCGGCATCGTGCCATCGAGGCCGGATTCGACGAGATCGTGCGTACGTATAGACGGCAATCACGTCACTGTGCGCTTCAGCGTCGCTCACATCTATCGACTCGATTCGGGCGTGAGCGTACTGGCTGCCAAGCAGCGCGAGGATATCCCATCCGTGGATATTGGATATCGTCGGTGTACCGGGCATCGCCCGTCAGAAGATGCCGATCCTCTCGACGCTGGACCGCGGTGCCCGTCATCTCACCGGGTCTGACCTCGTTGTAATCGACCGTTTCTATCGTCATAGAAACCTCCCTGTGAGATGGTCGAACGGGCGACAGCGCCGACGGACTGTGGGTCTAGTTTGCATGATGGAGTAATTATTTTGCTCAGATGCATTAAGCCGACCGATTCCGGCGACCTATGTGAGATGGGTCTCCACGGAACACTCACCGTCGCGCACTCGCTCAGTGCCAGTAACTCATGAACTCCCGTTCCAGTGTTCTCAGGTGGTTACTCGGGAGCGTCCCGCCTACTCCGTTCGCGGGCTGTCAGGTTTCTCGACGGGGCGATACGGACTGGCCCACGTCGGAATCTCACAACCGAGTCGAGAGATGCGGTTTTCGATCGATGGATGGGTTGCGAACAGGGAAAACCTGAGTGAACGATCCGCATTCCACGGAATCGGGCCAGCGATATCTTCGATGTTCTCGCCGGTCGCAATAGCGGCGACGCGATAGAGTGCGGCGGCGAGCGTCTCGGGGGCGACGACGTCGGCGGCGTACGCGTCCGCACGGAACTCCTCCAATCGATTTGCATAGCGACTCAGTGCGAGCGCGAGCGGTTCGATACCGACCCCGAGTGCGAACCTGACGAGACGGATTCGCCGGTCGTCGACGAACGCCAGGGCGCTAAACAGCAGTGAACCGATGGCGGCTATCGCCGGGCCGCGCCCCGCAAGAAAGACGAGCCAAAACGCGCTGAATCCGAGTATCTGCGGAGTGTACGCCCGAAGCGCGTCCGTGTGTATATCCGTGCCGAGGATAACGATTCGCTGTCCGAGTCCGGAACCGATCAGAATGTCGACGAGCGACATAGGAGAACCAAGTGATTTCGTGCATTATTACCTGCCTATCTAGCACCTGCCTCTCTAGCTCTCCACGCTACGTTCACACTCGCGTTCCGGTCAGCATGGTCTTGCTGAACCACACACGAATTTGTACAGACACACCTGGGTCGCGGATGTAACGGAAAGAGAAGTGTGTCGCTGGTTCAAATCGATGGGAGACACACCACCATCGCGGATGTAACTCACAATAAGGCATAGTGGTCTAGCAGATACCCATCGGTTTTCTGTACCATACTAAAAAGTTATTTATAGCATAGCGGCGTAAAGTCCATTAAGTTAATTTTGACCACCTGAAAGAGTGGTCTTCTGTTTCGACCACTCTTCGTGTTACTCATTTGTCGAATTCCGCGATTTATAGACTATCTCCCACCCATTCGCTCATCCGTTACATCCGCGACGGTGGTGTGTGTGTCTCGGCTTGTTTTATTGATTCGTGTTTTCGTCTATCAACGAGTACGAATCTTCTATCGCTAACATTTCCCACTTTTACATCCGCGACGTAGGTGTCCGACACCGGATTTGCAACCGTTTTTCGGTATATCATCCGCGATAGCACCCAAATCATCCAAAAAACACAATCACCGAGTTTGGTAGCTATAGGTTGTGATTTTCACCGACTTACATTCGCGACTCCCCTGCCCTTTATTACGAATGAAGAATATGTAGTAGTCAATCGCATGGTATCCGATGAGTCAGACAATCGTGATCCACTCTTTCGGTACGATGACCCTGTCTTCGCTCGAGAAGAACTTTTGAAAATCAAGCATATCCCTGGTTCTGACCGAATCGTCGGCCGAGATAAGCATATGAAACAGGTGGCAGAAGCACTTAACCCTGCCATCTTTGGCCGCGAACCGACTCACCTTCTCATCTTCGGTGAAACAGGAACGGGGAAAAGTTTGATTTCGCGAAGTGTGACCGAGCGCGTTATCAACGAAGCTCAGCGAGACGATATCACGGTCAAGGCTGTATACGTTGATTGCGGCGAGCAAAACACCGAAGCGGGCGTTGTCAAGACCATTGGACGTGAGCTTAACGAACCAACGCAAAGCAACATCACAATCCCAGAACGGGGGCTCGCAACAGGTGACTACTATCGTCGTCTGTGGAATGTTCTCGATACGTGTTGTGACGTTGCGATTCTCATTCTTGACGAAATCGACCTCCTCGAGGACGACGAAGTCCTCCGAAAGCTTTCACGAGCAGGAGAAAATCAGCAAATCTCTGAATCGAATATCGGTATCATTGGTATCTCAAACAAGATCAATTTCGCCGACGAACTCGGCGAACGTGTCAAATCCAGTTTTGCGCGTGACGAATTGGTCTTCCCTGCGTACGATGCGACCCAACTCGTCGATATTCTCGAAAATCGTCGCGACGCCTTCCGTGAGGACGTCCTCGAAGGTGACGTCATTCCACTAACGGCCGCCCTCGCAGCCCAAGAACACGGAGATGCCCGCAAGGCAATCGATATTCTCCGAAATGCTGGGCGTATTGCTACTCAGTCAGATACTCTGCCAGTAACTGATGAGCACGTTCGCCAAGCAAAGAAAAAGACGGAAGCCGACCGATTTGCCGAATTGATTGCTGGCGCTCCGACACAAGCAAAGACGATTCTGCTGGCGCTTACCAACCTTACCGAGTCCAAGCAAGCAGATGAGTTCTCTACGAAGGACATTTACCGCCGATATCAACAGATTGCACGTGGGACTGGCCTGGATATGCTTTCTGAACGCCGGACTCAAGAAATTTTGAAAGAGCATGACTTCCTGAACGTGATTCAATCAGAGCGTCGCGGGCGAGGTCGTGGACAAGGAGTTCACGCAAAGCACCGTCTCCTCGAAGAACCTGACATCGTCAAATCCGTTCTCGAACAAGATTCTCGTATCAGCGATTTTCTCTCCTCAGTTGATGAGTAGCCTTCTGATTACACTCCCTGTTTGAGGACTCTTCCATTCTTTCCTTGCGTTCCACGAGTTCCATTCGTTCTATGAACTCTATGCGGTCAATCAGTTCCAAGAATTCAGCTCATTGCTTTTTCGTCAAGCCTTCTATTCATCCCATCCTCCCATGCCGTCTGCTCGTTCCCCTTGTCACAATGAGCCAAAAAGTGTCACGAGTGGACTCTGTCCGAGGCTTTACCTGTCGTGTCCTCGAATTTGGGAGTACGAATGGTCTCAAATGAGACGTCGCCACTCTCCCCACTTGCGCAAGAAGCGCTTGATGCACTCGCGAGCACAATCCCACCCGGTGGTGAACTCACCGACGAGCAAGCCTATGCCGTTCTAGCTGAGAAAGAAGATATCGAGCGGCCTGCTGCCGAGGATATCATCGAACGATTGTACAACAAGGGCCATGTGTACGAGGTCAAAGGAAAACTTCGGCTCACTGATTACGAATCTGAATAACGAAGGCGCCCTCGTCAGCCGATGAAGTTTATCTTGTTGGGTGTCTAACTATAGATGGCATGATGCTCCGTCTGTTCCTTTCCGCCATCGGCCTCACCGAACTGCTTTCACCAAATGTGCTCATTAATCGTGCTGAGCAGCTTGCACTTGAGAATCCTGATGACTGTGAATTGCGGTCGTGGGTTATTCCTGGTGCGCGGATTGAAGGACTCCTCATCTTGATTTCCATGTGGCGAAGCGATCGCTCGTATTCTTCATTTAAGCAATTTCTTGGCGTTATTGGACTTCTTGCGCTGGCGTTCCCACGTGCCTATGTCGACTATGGAACCGAGCTTGCGTACGCTGATGCCAGTAACTGCCGATGGAAACCGTGGGTCTACTTTGGTACCCGGTTGGTCGGACTGGTGTATGTGATAATCGCTCTCGACGAACTACGGAACGACTGAGCTCGTAATTGGTGTCTCGTATACTGACCACAAACGCGGTGGTCGGTACCTGCTCTCCCCCTCCCGCTGGTTTTGAGCGATAGACGCCGATACAACTGCCGTACTCACAAGTAGCCGTCCAGCGACAGTCCCGAACTGTGTCAATTCGGGGCGTCAACGACCGCGGTTGTGTTGGGATTCGTGGTAGAGTTGTTACCCTCATGGGCGTGATTTCGTTCGGGCCACGTTACTCTCCGGCACCCCCATCTGTGGTCGGACTGTCGTCCGTATTGTTGCTCGTGACCTCACCAGACAACTCGACATCGGCTTTCAGGACGAGCCGAGTCTCCTGATAGCTCAGCCCGTCTTTGAACCGGTGACGCTTAATGTTCCCAAGGAGTTCAATCGAGAGTTTGTGCATCGCGTTCGAGCCATCCCTTGCCAGCAAGTTCGTCGGGCTTGCGATTCGTGACGGACGAGAGCATTTCGTCGTCATAGCGAGCAAGTCGCTGGATAGGCAGCAGGTCAGCCGTCAAATGGGCGATTACACCACCGCGACCGAGCGCGTCTTCCTCACCGAGGTGTCGGAAGTGAGTGTTGACATCGTCTTCCGTGATGCGCTCGAGTTGACTGTCTTCGACGGTGTGAACCGTTGTATGTTTTCCTCGTTTCCAAAAACGATATATTAATTCCTATATAATGCAAATATACATCTACTTGTGAATCGTCTGGATGTCTCTATCCGATGCGCGAAGAAACCACACGGCGTCGGATGCTCGGCGGAATCGGATTGACCGGTGCGTACAGCGTCTTCGGAAATCGATTTCAAAGTTGGAACCGAGACCAGCAGGGACGGAAGAAGAAGGGAGACGGGTGTGGAAACGCACCCAACGGGAACGGCGGCCGAATAACGAACGCCCGTGTCGAGGTCACCTCGCTCGACATGGCCGGACTGTCGCTCGGCCACCCCACGTTCCGAAACGGTTCGACCCGTGGGAAGACGCTCGACCTCTTCGACAGTCCCGGCAGCGGGGCGGCCGCCCCTGCCGACGGTTCGATTGATCGATTCTACGCGGTCGCCGACCGCGGACCGAACATCCACCGTAGCGATGCGAAGGCGGTCACCGGCCTCGATCCCTCGTTTTTCGGCGACCAATCCGGCGGGAAGATCTTCACCAATCCCGGTTACACACCATCGATATACGAAATCGAACTCGGTCACTGGGGGCCACGCGTCGTGAACACCATCGCGCTAGCGGACACGAACGGACACGACATCACCGCTATCAGCAACCCGTTGACGGTGACCGACACCGAGGTTGCCTACTCGATGAACGGGGCACGCATCCCGTACGACCCGAACGGTATGGACGTCGAAGCAGTCGCCCAACTCACCGATGGCACCTTCTGGATCTCCGAGGAGTACGCACCAAGTCTCGCACACATCGCCGCCGACGGGGAGATTCTCGACCGTATTGTCCCTGCGGGCGTCGACGCTGACCTCTCGAATGCCACGTATCCAGTGACGGGCGACCTTCCGGCGATCATCCGCCGGCGAAAGCTCAACCGTGGGATCGAAGGGTTCGGCGTCACACCTGACGAGAGCGCGATTTTCTTCGCACTCCAGAGTCCACTCGCGAACCCGGACGTCCACACGTCGAACACGTCTCGAAATGTCCGCATTTTCCGATTCGATCTCGCTTCGAAATCGGTCACCGACGAATACCTCTATCGCCTGGATCTTCCGAGTACGTTCAAGAAAGACAATGTGAACGGCTCGCCCGACCAGCACGACGTGAAGGTCAGCGAACTCAAAGTACTCGACGAGGAGACCTTGCTCGTCCTTGAACGCGTGAGTAAGACGATGAAGCTCTACCGAGTGGACCTTGACGGTGTCTCGACGGTCCCCGAGAAATTCGATAGTGTAGACACGACGCCGACACTCGAATCACTCGACGCCGGCGGTCTCACGGAGGCGGACGTCGAAGCGGTCCCAAAGGGTCTCGCATTCGACACCGACGACTACGACGGCCTCCCGTCGAAGATAGAAGGAGTCGCCATCCTCAACGACCGCGAATTCGTGCTGATGAACGACAGTGACTTCGGGCTCGGCGGTGCTACCCCGCAAGTGGTCCGTGTTCGTCACCATCAATCACTGTAGGTGGTCTGAGATTCGCCTTTTCCACTGGTTTGAGCTTCCACGAATGAAGCCGAACTGAGGTTCGAGTTATTTTCGCTCTGCTCCGTGGTTTCTATCACTTCGCTTCGAACTGCACCTCCCGCTTCGATGATCGGTCATCCCGACAAGGTTCGAGCGTCGGCCCAACCGTGAACGGCGGTAGAAACGCCGAGCGAACGCGCGGCATCAACGCTGTGGTATCTATGCTCTATGCGTTGGACAGCGGGTCATCGCATTTTCTCCAGTGAGTGGACGGTATCCGACATGATCCACGCTGTCTCATTATTCGGGTCTTCGATACAAATTGCAAAAAACGAATCGCGTCCGTCATCGACGGTAATTCGGTACCCACTACTTGCTAATTCTGCATCCTCGCCAAAAGACGATATAGGGGCAGTCACACTTGCCATCAGAGTTAACAGTAGATAACAACAGTGGGTTACTTCTTACCCCGTCAATGCGTGGCGGACTTTTCTCCGGATGTTCGAATACAAGTGTGAAGGTGAAGGGACGCAGGACGAGACGCGTCTACGAGGAACGTATCTCGCCATTTCATTTCGACCACAGTGAATAGCAGCCAGCATCATCGTGTTCACACCACGCCTTGGTTGCGAATTCGTCGGGGTTTGCGATTCCTTGCGAGTGGACTATCCTCGCGAATGCAACGAGTAGGCGATCAAAAGAACTCCGAGGAACTGAAACAGCCGCGTGATGAGCGTAAGCGGTTGCTGATACTGCAGACCGAGATAGCCCTCGCGGAGTAGCAGCGAACCGACAAAGGCGATGCTGAATGCGACGGCCGTGAGGAGCAATAGACCCAAGGAGAGTGCTTGCATTGTTCGGCTATCGTGGCGGTGATATCCGCGGTATGCTTGATATCCCACGTAGCTACCGACGAGTGTCGACCCAAGGGCAAGCGCAATGATAATCCAGTCGATGACAGCGGCCACAGGAGCCATCTCAGAGGTCCTCCCACATCTTCTTGAAGCGGTCGGCGGTGTCGCTCTCCCGTTCTCCGGGGAATGATTCGTCATCGGTGCGCGTCACTGCGGATTCGAAGGACCCAGTGTCCAACTCGAGAGAGAACTCCGATAGCGTGGCCGTATAAACGCTGTAGTGGTTGTTGCTGGTCCGAATCTTGGTCTGTTCTTCGAGGAGTTCGTGCGCTTGTAATCGCTCCACTCGGCGGTAGACCGTCGGTTGGGACATCTCACATTCATCAGCAAGCTGTTGTGCGGACATTGGTTTGATACTCGTTGCTGCGAGGATTTCCCGGGCGTACTCGTCGCTGAGAACGTCGAGAAGCTCACCCAGCATAGGGTCCTCACTCACGTTTCAGTCGAATGACTATCTGTCGGATTAATAGATTCATGGGTTTTGAATGCCGACAGTCGCGTCGACCGATTCGGGTATATGGCGGGGTGTGTGGTGCTGCCATGGAGGGGCTGCTGCGTCAACGGTGATTGCGATGGGGGACATCGTGTTGTCAGAGGCCACATCACTACTACTGGTGTGGTACACGTTGTCAGTTCGTCGAGGCCCATCACAGTTCAACAGATGAGTCGTTGGATATTATAAAAGGGGGGCGAGTTTCTGACCCAGAGAATCGCGCGGTTTCAGGCTGAACAGCCCACCGACCGGCCGACTTCGATCAAGCGGTCTATTTTGACTCCAGTTCCCCGGACAGTGTAGCCGTAGCCGTTGCAGTCCCACGAGAGCGAGTCAGTTGGCCCGTAGTCGAGGGTTGCCGGCTGGCCGTCGAGCGTCAGGTCCTGCTTGTCGGAGCCGATGTCGAGGGTGTAGTTGAACTTCGCAACCGTGAGTTCGCGTCCGTCAGCGGCGTACCGGAGACCAACCCCATTGATGCGGCCGGTCGTTTGTGTAGCGTAGACCAGTTCAAACGCGGGCGGCACAGTCGGATTCGGCACCGAAATCGAACTCTGGGCCTTTAGGTCGGCTCTGCTTTGGTACCACTTCGTCTCAGGAGTGTCCGGCCGTCGTACTGTCGTGTTGGCATCTATCTCGGGTCGGAACGCGTCCGCCGGTAGCTGCGGGTCGAACGTCATGTTCGTGTACGTCGTTGACACCGACCGCCGGGTTCCGTTGGCGGTCCATGCCGTCTGCTTGCGCAGCGGGTAGAACCGTTCAGTGTCGACCCAGAGCCGTTGTCTGTAGTGACCCTCGCCTTGGTTGGTCGCGGGGGTGATATCGAGCACGTATACATCTCGTCCGCCGACAGTATCGGTCTTGACGAACTCGACAGTGTAACTACGGTTCGCATCCACATGGGGGGTGGTACCAGCGTGTCGCGGCAAGACTGGTAGCGGTGACACGCCGATAGACCGCGGTTGGCCTGCGTCGTCAGTTAGCCCCGCGGCCGCGACGAGCTGTTGGAGGTGGACAGCCGTTTGCGAATCGGTCGGTGGTCCCGTCAACTCGATGGCGGTCACGTTGTTTCGGCCGGTATCGTGGAGCCAAAGCGTCGACCCGTTCGAAACCTTTAGGTCGTACCGCTGGTCCGACGCGTTATGGAAGCGAATCCGTTTCCGGCCGGTCCCCGGAACGAGCGTGACGCTGGCGATGTCTCGAGATGTGACGGTACCGTTAGTCCGCATTGTTATCGTCTGCGTTCCAGTGAACGCGTCGATGGAGCGGTAGCGCTCGGTCACGTTGGCGTTAACCGAGGGGCTCCCGTTTCCTATTGTTCCTCCCGTGACCCAGAGGGCTCCGAGAATTACGACCCCGAGGAGTAAGAGTGAGACGACTATGTGCCGCTTGAATCGGAGGGGCGAGCGGATCATACTAATAACACGCTGAGTGACGGTTTAATTGCGCACCGAATAACTGTAGCGAAATACTTCTGGCGCTCGTCAACTGGATTCAGCCAACTCTTCATAACGAAAACACCGGTAAGTATGGCTCTGTTCAAATTCCATTGAGCAGACACCTTTTCTGCTGAAACAGCCGTTAGGCAGGTATGCGGACTAAACAGCGTTCAGGGAGTTGGGTTTCGCTCTCGAAATGAGAATAAATGGATTCCCAGCGAGACAAGGACGAGAACTTCGAAGAATAGCGAGCAACAGTTCGACGAGCCAAGTGAAACGCCTGCTCAACAAACCGGTGTAACTGGACTTCGGGAGGGCCTGCATTCAGTCAAACTACTGGTCGAACTTGTAACACTCTGAGGATTTCAACAGAGCCGATTTAGAGTATTTCAATGCAGACGGACTGTGGCAAAGAACTAAACAATATGCGTTGATCAATGGTACTATTGAAACTCGAACTATTAAGCCAGACAAGGAAGCTCTCGATGGGTTAGTTAGCGAACTTGAGCCTACTCAGAGTACATCTGTGACTCAAAATGGACTCTCGACACAAGGAATTATCCCTGACCTCCCAGATGTACTCAAGATCAACGACTGTACTGGCTGTTATGAGTCATCAAAACTAATCTGTACTGCAGTCTGTAATGCTGGGGGAACGTTCAGTTGCCGTGTGCTCGGTATTACTGTCGTTGGTGCAGTGACGTGTACTACGTTTGTGAAAGCGGTTTGTTTCGTCGCGAAAAAAGCATCAGGCTGTGGGAACCGTCTAGCAGCAACCATCTGTAAGCCGTCGAGGATTGGTGCCTGTGGTCCAAATGAAAAAGTAGGTGGTGTCATCAGAGTGGATATTCCGCACCTCTAAAATCATCTAGTAATACCCTTGGTTTTTATTAGGGAGAAATCTTTTTGAGTTAATTATGGGGGAAATCCAAGGATATCCCGCAGGATTTGTTTTGTTCCCTCACTGACGATTTGAATAATTCCTGCCATCGCGATAAATGAGACTATCCCTTCAACCAGTGCTGATGAAACTCTTGCTCCGATTGGTTCTGTGAAATACCAGGTAATAATTACTACAGCTGTAAATAATAAGAGGAACATCCATTCTTGAGCTGAATAGCCAGCAAACCAAACGCTACCAGTCATACATCATTCCAATTTGCCAATCGAAGTAAAACATTTTGTGGTATGTGACCTGGGGGACCTTTCCTACCATTAATTATCGCTTTCGTACGACGGTTGAAAGCGAATGACAACAATCTGAAATAGCTCGTAGTTCAACGAGTTGAAAGCGTCTGCGAGGGCTAGTGAGAGTCAGCGTTCGTTGGGTGCCATCGGACAGCGTTGTAGGCGTAATATTAATGGAGAGAGTGAGTGTGCCTTTCCGAGTGGCTTCCGAGCTACAGTCCTCACACTTCCAGTAGGTGTGATCGACCGTGCCGTATTTGTCGTAGCCCGTGTAAAACCACGGACACGCTCCTCGTCGGTGTCCGCCGATGGAAACACCGTGAGTGTCCCGTCATCGTCGCGTTCTCGACGGCAGTCGTGTGCTTGCAGAATGCGTTACGGTGGATATGCTTAGCTCTTTAGCGGTGAGGAGTTTGTAGCCCAGACTGTGCATAGATCGAATTGGGGGTCCCGGGATGGTGTTACTTCCGCTTATCAAATTAAACGGAAAACACGGCTTTATACTAATTAGAGAGCCTAAATTTTACTCTCAATCGGATCAGCTGTCAGCTATGAACTGGGCTACGCCATCTCGGAAAGACCAGTCCTCTTCACTATTCTCGGTGATGACGATCATCACATTTTCTGGTGAGATTCCTGGATCCTGTTCTAATAATTCAGTCACACGAGCGTAAAACTCCTGCTTGTCTTCGCGATCCTGGCCAGCACGCATCGTCAACTCAAGCACGGCTCGATCCCCTTCTCGATCTTGTAACTCGAGGTCCTGCGGAGGGAGTTCTCGAATGAGTTGATAGCGGTCACTCGGTGGGAAGTCAAGCGTATCGAGGACGGCCGTGTTGACCGCATCAGCGACGGTATTGCGATACTCGTCGGACTTACCTGCCAAAACTGAAATTGTAACTAATGGCATACACGAATCACTCTCCGTACCGCTCAATCACAGCTTCTGCAAGCGTATCTTTGTGACCCTCGTTTGGACCACCAGCGATCGTCAGGAGCTTCGCATCACGAAGGTAGCGCTCGACGTGGTATTCGGTTGTGTATCCGAGACCACCGTGGAGTTGAACCGCTCTGTTCGCATTGTCGACCGCAGCCTGCGTTGCGTTGATTTTCGCCATGGCAAACTCGCGGGTTACATCGTGGCCGCGATCAGCGCGGTCAGCTGCTCGAAGCGTGAGCAATCGAGCTGTGTCGACACGTTCTGCCATCTCTCCGATCTCCCATCGCACACCCTGGAAGTCACTGATATGCTGGCTGTATTGCTCCCTCGAACTTGTGTACGAAACCGTATCTTCGAGCGCAGCACGAGCAATACCAACACCACGTGCAGGGACGTTCACACCGGTGTGAATTTCACCACGTTCAACGTATCCCTCTCCTTCCTCGCCCACGAGACGATCAGCTGGAACACGGACGTCTGAAAGTAAAACACGTGGTGATTTGACGCTGTTCGCGCCTAATGTGTCCCAATCGTTCTCCAGATCGAACTCTTCGGTTGGCACGAGAAACGCGCTAATGTTGTGAGGTGCGGTCTCATCGGGGCCGGTCTTTGCGTACGTGAGAACGCAATCCGCGTCATAGAAGTTCGTCACCCATTGTTTGTGGCCGTTGAGTACCCATTCATTTCCTTGCTGTTCGGCCGTTGTTTCCATCTCTAATTTGTTGCTGCCAGCATTGGCTTCGCTTTGCCCGAGTACACCAACTGTCTCAAACGTCGCCATCTCAGGGAGGAATGTTTCACGTTGCTCATCGGAGCCAAAGCGCTCAATGACTGCCGTTACGCCGATGTGCAGTCCGAGCGCACTCGCTACGGACATACACGCAGCTGAAAGTTCTTCCATCACCAGTGCAAGTTCGACGAGACCCTCTCCACGTCCGTTGTATTCTTCAGGCAACGTCAATCCCGCAAGCCGACGGTTACCGAGTTTGTCGAAGATTTGGCTGGGGTACTCGCCTTGCTGATCCAACCGTTTCACTTCGGGTCTAATTTCGGTTTCTGCAAACTCCCGGATGTCGTCTCGAAGCGACCGTTGTGCCTCTGTCAGTTCGAATTCCATAGATGGATACGGTACTGGCGAATCATTAAATCGGGAGCCGGCCATAGCAGGTATCCTTTGATTTCGGTTGGAAAGTAAATTGCCAGCTAAAAAATAACACACCACCACAATGTATGAATGTGAAGAGAATAGATGCTACGAGAGCCGTGTGAGCCCGCTTTGTCCCAGTAATCTCGCCTCAACTTTATGTAGATGTTCGTGCAGAGTAGACGTAGAAATGTTCAATTCATCCCCTAGATCACCGGCCGATGTTTCTTTCGGGTGTTCGTAGTATCCCCTTTTGCGAGCAAGTTGCAGTACTTCCAGCTGGCGTTTTGTGAGTTGATCCAGAGGAAGCGCATTTGTCGCTGGTTGACGGCTTCTTTGCTCCATGCCACGGATGTTGATTTCTGCATTCATCTCCTCGTGGACTTGCTCAAATTTCTTCTGAACCGTCTCCCGATCATGGTTTGTCGCAAGAGACCAATATTCTCGGCCGTCCCGAATATCAATTGGACCAGTACAGACGAATCCTCGAGACGTCAGGGGCTGACTGATCTGTTTGCCTCCGTCGTGATGAACGAGGAGTTCCCGCACTACGTTCCCTGGTTTCGGCACGGTTGCTCGTCGGAAGCCAGGGGCCATCTCGGATACTGAGTGGACATGTTTTGATGCGTTCGCAGCTTCGATTCCCTCTGCAATCGTCTTTTTGTCATCCGCGTAGATCGTAAAGAGTGTCGCAACATCATCTCCAGTCGAATATATTCCGTATCCGAGAAACCCCACCGCAACTTGCTCCGTAACCTTGATCTCCCAGCAATCGGGATACCAGAGGTCAATCGACACATGGAGTGTATCCTCACCTTTCTTGGAGCCGGTCATGGTAGTAGGTTATTCATGGTGCCTAGTAGAGATTATCCTCGGAGAGCAGCACTTCGGATTCGAACTTCGTTACCGAGTGATTAGCAACGTAACCATACAGATTGAGAGGGGAGGTCTCGGGGTGGTTACACTGACACTTATCAATAACTCCATATATTGAAGAAAGCGGCACTGTCTGAGTTTAGCTCCTCCTCAACAGAGTTTGATTATCGAGTGATTGATGCGGGCGCTGATGGTATAGTAATGCACAAACTGTTCAAGCCACCGCTGGACGCTCGGCCGACTGCCCACCCACGAGGTATGAAAGCGGTCGATCTTCATTTTGAGTAGGTCTGAGAGTAGCATCAACCACTAACTCTTCAACCTGCACGTCCTTATCTAAACAGTGCCAAAATGGCTGAATGCTCATAAACACAACATTTTTTCGGGTAACTGAAGATATTCGAGGATCACATCATCATGACCTACTCATCGCAAACAGGGGACTATCGAGTAGCCGTATTAACGATGAAAGGATGTTGGTGGCCATGAAGGTCCACCCATCACCCTCAAAGCAGGGAAATATCCCTACTCCATGGTCTGCTGCTCCCCGCGTGAAAGGAACAGCAGACTGCTGTACGGTAGTGGGGGTCTTAACCTTGCAACTCTCGTCAATAGCCGAATTCCAATGGCTTTTGTCGGGAGAACAGCCTCAGACACAATGGTCTGTGAGACAGCACAGGACAGTCAACAGCAGCGAAGTCTCAGCTAGGGACAGGCCGACGAAATCCGATGAGCGACGATAGTGGGGTCTAGTGGATGCACTACCTAGGTGCCCTGTCATCACGTAGAGTCTGGATTCCAATCTGGACGCCAGAGTGGGGTGCAAACAGGAGAGACCCCGCGGTTTCAATGAACGAACGATTGTTGATAGCCTCAGCTGCTCACATTAGTACTTGATACTAACCTCTACCTCCGCACATCGAAGTCTCTCCCGCTTTGTCTGCAGACGCGGCCATGCCAGTATTCAGTGCCGAAGCGAGCGGGCGTCAGCCCCGAGCGAGTAGGGTGGGGTCGTTGACATTCTAATCACCTTATTCTTCATCCTTCTCTAAAGTACCTGTCGGCCTATCACTCGTTGCGAGCTTCGCCGTCCGACCACCTGTCCTCGGCCTTGACCGGAGCAACGGCACGGGCCAGTTGCTCATCAGTATAGTCATGATTCTCCAACTTCATACTCAGAAGACGCCATTGGCGACTGAGTTCCGGTTCCCCTTCAGGACCGACCCGGGCACCATGCGTTCTGAAAAAGGCACCGCCACGGCCACGCTTCTTTCCTTCGTACGTATGCTGGTCGAATGCGACGTCATACTTCCCATCGATTTCGAGATCGTCCGCTGGGTGATCAAAGCGGGGCTCTCGTCCCTCTTCATACGCGGTGGCTCGTTCGGCCGATAGTTCACTAAAATAATCGCCCGCATGCGCGGATTCGCGCGAGGAGGTCGCCCTGGCCGCCGCTAGCGCAGCGTGCACCGCACACAGCCGCCCCCGCCAGGAATCTTCCGACCAGCGCTCACGCGCCAATTCCTCGTAACGGTCTATCGTGAGTACCACTTCGTGACCAGCCCGTAGGTCCTCGACTACGTACAAATTAATTCGATCCCAAAAATTCCATGCATAGCCCGATCGCACAAGCTCCCAGGCAGCCCACGCTGCCGTCTCCTCGTCAGAACGTCTGACCGCCTTTTGAAGTAAGCTGGAAACGGTATACCGATTCACTCCGGACTTGGTCTCGTTCTTGCCGCACTCATCGCCAAAATCGTTCGTCGTTTCTCCCTCCTCGTCGTTAGTCTCGTTTGTCGCTTCGTCGTCGGTTCGCAATTCCCCATCTGATCCGAACGTGGCCTGTTTCTTCTCGTCCATACGGAGGTCTCAAGTCTAGCGGATAAAATAAGTGGGCAAATCAAGCGCCGACGACCGGATGAGATTCGCTGAATAATACAGAAATTCACCTGAGATCTTGCCCTCGAATAATGGCGCATAGATTGATTCGGGGGTCCCGGGGGTAGCTCACTTCCGCTTAGTAAAGTAACCGGAAGTACACTACACACCACCACTTCCAGTGTAAATCAAGGGTACAACCGCTCTATCGTACGGTAGTAGTCTTTCAAACATCCATAAATCACATATCGCTACATTAAATGTCGTTCTGGAAGATGAGACTACACCCAGTATAGAGAGCCCAGAATGCGCGATATTAGCCAATTCACCTACTGCAAGCGCTTCAAATTGAGGTCCAGGGATCGATTTTGATTACTACTCTAACTTTTCCCCGGGTTAGTGACCGGCCGGATCAGCGCTGCCGCTGATCACCTGGCATTCATTGGCTCAAAATCTGTTCTAGCCGATCCCAGTTTGCTTCAACAGTGTAAGGACCGTGTTTGCGGTCACAACTGGTGACCGCTTGTATTCGCCAGTCACTTCGACCTGCACAAGGAGATCAACTGTTCGCCAAATCGAGTACAGCAAGCACGCGAATGCAAAGTAGAAGAATCGAAGGACGAAATTCTTCGAGGTTGTGGCGGCCATGAACCGTTTGACGCTCTTGTAGCCACTCTCGATCTCCCACCGATATCCATACTCTCGCAACAGACTCGGGATCACCATTCGTCATGAACACCGAATACTGCCGATAATCCGTACAATTGGAGTTGTTCCTTCGTCGGTACACCAGCGTTGTTTCGTGCCGCTCATCATCATTCAAGAGAAGATTCCGATTCGTCACGTACCGATCCTGATCCCACTGAAGTAGCCGCCGTGCTTGGGCTTGCTCACTCGTCTGCATCCGTTTCGGCACAACATATCGGAGCCCACGCTGGTCAATTTCCTCCAAGATATGCTGGCTATCGAACTCACGATCCATCAAGACATTATCGACGAGGACCTGCTCTTGGGCGGAATCTAAGAGATCTCGCACAATCTCCAACCGAGAATCTCCCTTTCGAACCGGCCGAGCGTCCAAAACAATCGGTACTGCATTGCCGACGAGCTGGATCGTTGCCCACTGATAGGCGTACTCACCGTCTTTTGTCCCGATGATCTCTGTTTTCACGGCCTGTTCGGTCGCCCGTAAACGGATCATCTTCAGTCGTATCGATCGCAACGATTCCAGCCCGATGGAACGCATCTGTCTCTGCAAGTCGGTCGAGTAACCGGCCAATTGCCTCACGATACATCTCACGAATTTCGCCGATAGAGAGGTCACGAAGGTGTGTTCGGTGAGTGTGTCCGAGTGGCGTCCGGTCTCGTCGAGATTCAAGCGTGAAACTCCGTGCGCCTTCATTCGCTGCCAAATTCTCGCGAAGCCCGAGATATGTCTGAAGTCCCAGAACGCATTTGCGTGAATTTCACAGCGTGCGTCACGGTTGAGCGAGAACGCGGGATAGACAATTCGTCCAATCTGATCAGTGAGTTCGTCAGCACGAGCAAGAAGCGTTTGATCGTTAATGTCGTCCTCGTCGTTCCCGTTGTGATGACGTGAGGAATGTGGTAGTGGCCGTGGAATTTCGACACCTCTCCGATCTGCCTGTCTAAGGATGGTTCGAGCGCCCTCGGTAATAGTCTCCTGTAAATCGGTCGGAAAGCGTCGATGCCACGTTCGCCAGAGTGTCGACTGGTCCGGTATAGTCTCAAAACCAAGCCGCTGCCGAATCGATGGGTTCTGCTCAGATACTCAATGAGTGCCGTCTCATGCTCCCATCCGTATACCTCTTTCAGGAGAAACGATACGTACCAACGTGGCTCAATTTGATACGTAGTTGAGCCACGATAGCGATCGTGTGTGTCGAAATCGACATACCTCAGCGGAAATTCGGCTATGAAATCATCGACTGAGTTGTGATCCTCATGAGCGAACCATACTGTTGCAACAGTCCGAATATCTTCTTCAAGCGCATCAAGTGAACTGCAATCATACAGTTGGGATGTATCATAAGAAGGCCAACTGTGGTATGATTTCGCCGCGATAGTTCGGAAAACAGCACGTCGAGAGATAGATGTTGAGGACACTAATTCCAAGTCAAGCATATCGAATCCTTAGCTCTTCTACTGAAGCACCGCTTTTAATCCATCATGCCTAAATCGCTACGATTGTGAGAAATAATTAATTTCTTATCTCATCGATTATTTAGTCTGAGTAGAAGAGAGAATGACTGCACCGGCACTGTCTAGTTACGCGATTCTGTTGTAGAGCAGCGTTTCACGGTCTCTACCGGATACAGCTACCACATCAATTTCAGCCATCGTTACGACATTTTTGGGAACGCTGTCGAATTCTAGCTTCTCACAGTGCAACCAATCTCGTTTCTAGAGTATTTCATTAATGGCCGCCGCATAGAACTTCGACAACCGTACCGCCGTCGCCCGGTTTCCCTTATCTAGACAGTGCCGCTCATTTCAAAATATGTAGTCGATTCTATGACCAAAGTAGAACGTACAACAGCAATACGATCGGTTCCCCGAATTTATCCGATTTGGCCGATCGACCTCCTGTAGGCAGTATCTGCGACAGTGAAACTATCTCGGGCCGTTTTTGATCTATGCGTGGTTTGAGGTTCTAACCCTTAATGATTGCTTCGAATCAAAGCAAGTCTGTACCAATGACTGCAAGCGTAATTCTGAATGCAGAGGAAATTTCGTTTGCTCGTTTGTTGAGCGCTAGGCTCGATCGCCTCCCTGTTTTACTATCTTTTCACTACATCCTAATTGATGGATGTCATATGTCATTTCCCAATCGTATTACAATCCGCGAATGATGGCTAAATGGAGGTCTATGACAACCCATTACCATAGATGAATGTTCACCTAATTTTAATTCCACATATAAATTCAATATCTTATGATAGAATTTATTAAATACACTTAAAGGATATTGTATAAGTGTATAAATTGAAATGGAAGATAGAACGTCTGACATTGATAAGACTCGAAGGAATGTGCTCCGATCAGCAGCTAAGCCTTAGTAGTATAGGTGTAACAGCGTTATTTGCCACAGGCACCGGAGCTGCTCAATCAACTCAATCAGGTGACTACGGATATGAAATAAATGAAAACGGATACCTTGAATATCACGGTGATCAAAATGAGGGGTACATTCAACAGACTGTTAAAGCCTTAAATGAGGCCAAAGAAAAAGGTCAAATCGGATTTGCCCTCAAGAACGGTAAAATCGTGACACAGCCACAACAAACCGTTTCTACCGATGCTCTACCAACACCGGAGTGTAAAGGTGTGAATGGATTTGACATTAATAATCAATGGAATGGGACTAAATACTCGGTCAAACTTAATTATTGCGTTACTATGGATATTGTTGACGCAATGATTGCTGGAGCAGCAGCTGCTCAGGTTACCGCGATCATCACTGGTTACCTGGGTGCCGTTCCTGTCGCAGTAGCTTCCGAATGTGCCGTTTTTATAATAGGTGCTGGTTGGCAAATATTAGACCACAACAACACTGGAAGGGGTGTTGAAATCGTAGTCTTCATGCCTAGGGAGGGGCGGTATACCAGGTGTCAACCCCCAGTGATTTAACTCCCAATAGCAGTACTCCAGCACTCCACTGATTTTTGAAAATGAACCCCCATTGAGGATTCACAAAACAAATGCTAATAAATTGTATTCAATATATTCTTTCCCCGCAGTCAGAGTATGAATTTGAGGTGATATTGAATATCTCTTGGAACTCGTGGTTTAGTACTCCCTCAGTTTCACAATCCACCATAACATTTAGTATGATTCAATCCGTTTATGAAAATATGTATAGTGTGATCCCGGATCGTGTACGCAGTATGTATAATCCAGATATTCGAATTTTTTCAATTATTTTGATTGGTGCTCTATTCAATTTGATGGTATTCCTTTCTAATCCGGATTTCACAAACCTATACTATAACATTGGACTTGCAGTGACTGTTTTCGCGATCATATCTTCAGTTGCTACCATCGCTTATGAACGGAGAGCTAGTCGAATAAATAGACATCGTCTTTTCAGCATAAAGCCGATTTTTGCTCTCTAATCTCAAACGGAAATGTTCAAATTCGATACGCTTGTTAGACTCTCTTAGTTCTGCTTCGTGCAACATGTGGCAGTGACACGAACGGACCTCGACTAACGTAGTTCTAGTTCACCTCGAACGCCGTCGAGTCCGCGAGCAACTTGGCTTCCAGCTCATCGACGGGGACGACCTCGTCGAGCTCGTTCACGACCTGGAGGCCCACGATCTCGTGGACGAACACGCACCGGAGTTGGACGTGGAGAAACCGAGCGCGACCTCGAACACGGAGCGCTCCGACATCGACGCCACCGATCCGCAACGGATCGTTGGGCAACTCTTCCGCGCCATCGGCAATCTGTTTGGCGGGCTCGTGAACGCTCATCGGAGTCTGGCGAACGACACTGGAACGTCCTTCGGCGCGCTCGTCCTCGCCATGCTGTTCTGGGCCGGGAGTTGGGGCGTCAGCTTGGGATTGATCACCCAAGGCCTTCCACCGTACATTCTCGCGAATCCCGGGTTGGGACTCATCGCTGAAGTTGTTCAATAGCACTATTGGCTTGCCGAGAAGCCTGAACCTTAACTATGTTGTCGTAATTACTCAACCTGCTTTCCTAGAGTGAAGACAAATAACGCAACAAGAACCGCCCCAAGTATAGATTCGACACTAGTGAATAGATTTGTCCAAAAATTGGTTGGTGATAGACTGCTAGAACTACCTGCGAACGTTGCAGCACTATACAATGTTGCTCTCATATATGTCGATACCAGTTTTAACCAATTTCCTCCCCAACATAGGCAAGGATCTACTGCATAGACATTCCCACTACTACTTTCCATACCGCCAATCCATGGGAATAAAAACCCAAAGAATAAGATAAGAACACCCCCAGTTATGAATATATTGATAATTCCCTCTCCATATCTCGTCACCCAACGATTCAAAGACAAAATGATTGATCTACCCCAATCAGATTTTTTATCATCCCAATTCCTTCGATTTTTATACATCTTCCGTCGTGAGGCACTGTCTAGTTAAGCTCCTCCTCGACAGGTGTTCGGTTTTCAAGCGATTGATGCGGTCTCTGACGGTTATAGTAATGCACAAACTGCTCAAGCCACCGCTGAACGCTCGGCCGACTGCCCACCCACGACGTATGAAAGCGGTCGATCCGCTGTTTGAGCGTGTGAAACCACTTTTCGATCAGGTTTCGCTCGGTGTAGTCGAGTCGACCGCTCAACCCAATTCGAAAGAGGGCAGTCCGATATCCATAGCCATCAACGAGAAACACGGCGTCTGAGAGATCGTGTTTCTCGGCCAGTTGGCCGAGAAACGCAGCCGCTTGATCGGTCCCATGCCGACCAAACACTTTAATATCGAGCAGTAATTTTGTGTCTGTGTCTATTGCATCGTACACCCAAGACCATTCGCCATTAATTTTGACAGCGGTTTCGTCCACCGCGACCCGCGTCGGCGTCGCCGACGGCGGGTCAGAAACGCTGTCAGATACTCGATGAACCCATTGAAAAATCGCTTGGTGCGACCGCTTTACGCCGAGAAGCGCAAGAATTGCTTTTGTCCGACAGCTTTAGTCGATTCCTGTCTGCTTCAATAGGGTCAGCACCGTGTTTGCCGTTACAACAGGCGACCGATCGTACTCGCCGGTCAGTTCGATCTGCACCAAGAGATCAACAGCACGCCAAATCGAATACAACAAGCACGCGAATGCGAAGTAGAAGAATCGAAGGACGAAATTCTTCGAGGTTGTGGCTGCCATGAACCGCTTGATGCTCTTGTATCCACTCTCAATCTCCCAGCGATACCCATACTCTCGCAACAGATTGGGATATCCATTCGTCATAAACACCGAATACTGCCGGTAATTCATCCACTTGGAGTTCTCCCGGCGTCGATACACCAACGTCGTTTCGTGCCGCTCGTCGTCATCCAAGATTCCAAAGAGATGGAGCAGAACGTTCCAATTCGTGCGGCATTGACCGAATCCAAGGGACTCAGATCGGCGGCTTACCGAGGAATCGCTTGATGATCCGTCGTTCGGCGCGGTGGAGGATCCCGCTCGCAGCGCCCTTGCTCACGCCGAACGATTGGGCGAGTTCAGTGAGCGTGCACTGGCGCGGGCTCTCGTAGTACCCGCGCTCGACCGCCTCAACGATAAACTCCAGCTGGCGATCGGTCAGGAGTGCGGTCTCGTCAGTCGATTGCTGGATAGCGGCGAGTTCGTACGCGACTCCAGCGGCATCGAACGCGTCTCCGAGTTGGGACAAGCGCTCCTGTGAGGTCGTCAGATCGGCGATGGCCCATCCCCCCCGGATCGGAAGTGGGAACTGAATGAGGTTCCCTGACGTGAGGATCGCGCAATGTGGCGCGGGAACGTACGATATCTCGTACTGGATGACCGTTCGCTGATCATCAGCGTGCAGGACTTCGTATTGGGGCAGTAGTTCCTCCTCGTCGAGTGCTTGTGTGATCGAACGCTTCGGTGCTCCGATGTCGAGGATCACGAGCAGTCCGTTTTCCGTTGTGAAGTTAGACACGATTCGAAACTCGGTCTCTGGGTGGGCTGTCGAGAGCGCGCCGAGCTCCCCGGGGACCTCAAATTTGAACTGTGCTCTGGGCATTCGTCTCCTCTCGATGCTCCTCGTACGGCAGCGGTTCTATACATGTTTACGGTCACGCTTACGGTCGGTCGCGTCGTCTCAACAAGTGCGACGGACTCGAATCACTCGGCGAATGAGGATCCGAGTCAAGCTAGGAAAGCCCACGGAAAGCACAACAATGACTGAAGATTCGACCACACTCCCTGTCGACGACTTGAACCGCGATGCCACCCTTGTGGATCCAAATGACCCAGACGCCCCGCACCTGTTCCTCGTTAGCGATACGTATACCATCCTCCTGTCGGGCGAAGACACCGCTGGAAAGTTGTCTCTCATCTACATGCACGTGCCGCCGGGGGGCGGACCCGGTCCACATCGCCACGATTTCGAAGAAACGTTCGTGGTCCTCGAAGGCGAGCTCGAAGTAACGTTCCGTGGTGAATCCATCACCGCGAAGGCGGGTCAGACGATTCACGTCCCGGCGAATGCACCGCACCAGTTCACGAATACGACTGACCGCTCGACACAGATGCTGTGCACCTGTGAACCGGCCGGTCAGGACAAGTTCTTCCGCGCCGTCGGCGTCCCAGTTGACGGGCCAACGACGGTCGCCAATCAAAGTGAGGAGGATGAGCGAGCACAGCTAGAGAAAGTCGAAGCACTCGCGCCGCAGTACGACACGGAGCTGCTGGCGGACACGGAGTGACGGAGCGCTATTTTCCCCCGTTGGTCGTGAACGGGACGAACGAACGCGGGTGTCGAGACGAGTTCATCACCTCACCACCGACTGACCGTGTCGGTCAGTCCTTTGACGGGATACACTACCCCGAACATGTTTACGATAACTCCCATCCGTTGGTCGCTCGTTTCTATGAGTGCAATGGAACGAGATCAGCGAGAGCAGCACGACCAATGGACGGACGGGCCGAAAAGACTGACAACTGGCGAGTGGGGTAGCCGATGAGCTCGCGTAGCGTACTCGTCATCGGCGCGACGGGTAAGCAGGGCGGCGCAGTGGTTGATCACCTGCTGTCCGGCGAACACGGCGAGTTCGACGTCCACGCACTGACACGGAGCCCCGACGGAGAGGCTGCACAATCACTTGCGAACCGTGGTGCAATGATCGTCGCTGGCGACTCAAAGGACAAGGACAGTTATCGCGACACCATCGACACGGTCGACGCGGTGTACAGCATGACGCATTTCGCCGAGGGGTACGACAGTGAAGTCGAACAGGGGACGGCCATCGCCGAAGCCGCTGCCGATGTCGGCGTCGAACACTTCGTGTTCAGCTCCGTCGGTGGGGCTGAACGGGATACAGGCGTACCCCACTTCGAATCGAAGTGGATGGTCGAGCAACGCATCCGCGAGCTCGACCTACCGGCAACGGTCGTCCGGCCGGTGTTCTTCATGCAGAACTTCGAGATGCAGCGCCAGATGATTCACGATGGCACTGTCGCATTCCCGCTCGCGGAAGGAAATCCAGTCCAAATGGTCGACGTCAACGATATCGGGGCGTTTGCGGCCATTACGCTCGCGAACCCGGATCGGTATATCGGCGAGGCGATTGAGCTGGCCGGTGACGAGCGAACACTCGCGGCGGCGGCCGAGGCCTTCTCCATCGCTCTCGGTCACGAGGTCAAGGCGCGACACATCCCGATTGAACAGGCTCGGGAACAGATGGGTGAGGATCAGGCGCTGATGTTTGAGTGGATCAACGAACACGGCTATGAGGCCGACATCGCGGGGCTTCGGCGCGACGTTGGTCTTGATTTCACTGACTTCGAGACGTATCTTGCTGAGAATGGGTGGACGAGAGAGGCTGACCGATAGGACGGCTATACTTTGATGGGAGTTCTTACCGCATCTCCGAGAGAGCGCGTCGGTTTCGTCCGCTAATGGATTCCTAACAACGTTGTACAAAGCCACGCATCAAATTCATGCTCCGTGATTGCATCGGGGGCTGTTTCGATCACTTGAATCAATACTGGCGCACTGTAGCGTCAAAAACTTCGTCTCGGTGCTGTGGCTCGCCGTGTTACCCACCCTGAATCCGTCGCTGATCACGAACATACTCCTACCGGAAGCGGTCGGCTTCGGTGTGGTGGCACTGGTGCTCGTCGTGGCGACCCGCGGGAAGCTCGGCTACCGGCTGGGTCCACACGCCGATGAGGCTGTCGAGGATGCCAGCGGAACCGTCAAGCAAGAATAGCGAGCGGTATCGTCGGGTACGCGCTAGTTTCCCCATAGCGTTTCTCTTAATCGATTAACACACGCTCTATCTCTAGGATCTGTGTCACTACGAACTACGGTGAAAGAAAGGCACGCATCAAAATAGAGGATGTTACAATTTGAGCAAATTAGTGAAGTTGATGCATCCGAGTTCCAGAATCGATTAATAACACGATTCGAGGTTCTGGACATCTGGAAAATAGAAGCGTCGACAATATTGGGAGATATACTTTAGCTGCAGTACATCAATCACTTCAGAATATTTTATAGACAATATACGCCGCAATGAGGACTGCAATTACAAGAATCAACGTTAATTGTGATGCGCCACCAAAAGCGAGCGGTAACATATAGATGGCTCTACACAGTCTCAGTATCTATTTTGTGTAGGGTCGTATATTTGTGGCCGTAGAAGCATATGCGTTACCAACAATATTGCGAGGGAGTCATAGAATCCATCCCATGGTGTTCATTTCAACGGCTGCGTGGAGGAATCAGCCGTTAGGCAGGTATACGGACTGAACGTGGATGCCCGAGTGATGGAGTGAAGAGCCGACTATCGAGAGGGCGATCTCCGTATCAGGTATGGCCAAGTCGTTTCCGGACGACCGAAATGGGACGCATCCAGACGAGGATGCCTGCGAGACAGAGTGCAACGACCCAGATGAGTAACCCGAGGGTCTGATCAGCTGGTGGGGCGGAGAGCCCTGTGAGAGCCCAGCCGATGTCTGTGAGGATCCAACCGGCGAGTGAGAATGTCCACGCCAAGCCAGCGACCATACCGACCGCTATGCCGACGACGTCGAGGCATTGAGTGGCTACAACATGAACTGAAGGCTTGGACGAAGTCTGCTTTGAACCAGTTTGAACAGCTTCACACGATCTGATCAGCTTTTGTTCGAAAGGACGTTCCCTTTGAAGAGTCCCAATCGCTAAACCATATCCAGAGTAGGTTGCCGTCAACCTGCTTGCTCGGCGCAACGAATCTATCTTGGCGCATCGTGGGGACGATTGTTAGCAGGACATACTAACAACACCACGAAAAAGCGGGATAGTCGGTTACGACAGTAGAAAACCCGGTATCTCAGATGGCTTAGATGGTTTAGAGAGATATGAGGTCAATGATCCCAGTCGTGTTTTCATGTGTAATTCCCTTCCCCACCCAAATTCTGAGACACCAAACTAACGAAGAGAAATGAGATCAAGAACACCCAGAGAGTTTAGAGAGCATTTTCAGCATATCTGTCTAAGCCATCTAAGAAGAATCGGATTTGCGCTATATCAGATAACACTGTTCTCGACCTTCGAACCTAAACCAATACAAATCTAAGTCATATGTTCCGTCATAACTGTCTTAGAAATTGTCTGAAATCCTGCTCAGTGTGGTGAGTAGAGTAGTAATGAGTAATTCCGAGGCGATTCTATGACCTCTTATACAGATTTTCTCTCTAAGACAATCAGCTCTGATTTAGACGAGTAAGCAATTCATCCACGTCCATCTCCTGGGTCTTTTCCATCGCGAGTTCGATGAGAATCGGGTAATAGTCACGATTTTTCTGAAGTGACTCGCCGTGTTCGCGTTTGTATTTCGCGTTGATCTCGTCGAATCGGATATCCAATTCGGTGTGCTGTTCTTCAGGTAGATACATCAGCACTGACGGTCGTTCCTTCACAGACGTCTTCTCGTTCTCTTCTGTCTTCTCAGTCTGTTCTGGTTTATCGCTCTTAGAGGTCTTAGACATATTGTCGCTCTTTTCTGTCTTAGATAGAATATCTGTTTCTTCCATTTTAGACGGGTTATCTTGAGTGTCTGTCTCGGATGGCTCTTCGTTCTGAGCGTACCGACTTCCAAATGGATCGCGATTCTGTGTCTTATCTCTCGCCATCGATTCCCTCCAATGATTCGGCAATTTTCATATATACCTCTTCCATGTCGCAGTCTTCCTCGTGTTCAAAAATCGAGACCCCTGCGTTCCACGCTCGCTGTAATGCAACTCGCTTTCGTATCTCCCACACTGGTGCCCTTTCCTCGAATACTTCTTCGAACCATTCCATCATCTCGTCTGCTTCGTTGTCCGTCCCAACTTCGTTTGCGACGAGCCCCACTTCTTGAATTTCCGTGCCAAAAGCGGCTTCAAGGGCGTTGATTTGTTTGAACAACAATTCAAGCGCACGGATGCTCGTCGTCTTTGTTTGCGCCGGGATGAGCACGTTTTCACATGCGAGAAGCGCATTGTCAGTCAAGACGCCCAAGTTTGGTGGACAGTCGACGACGATATACTCGTACTCGTCGAGGTTGTCAAGCGCCATATTGAGGCGGTTTTCACGGTTGGGCACACCAGACAGGGCATCTTCGATGTTAATCATATCCTGATGACTAGGAATGACATCCATCTCAGAATGCTCGTAAATCAGTTGTGCGGTTTCGTCTATGACGTCTAAATCCGGTAAGACATCATAGAAGCTTATGATGTCTGCATCGTATTCATCTTCTAAGCCGACCCCTTCAGTCGCATGTCCCTGTGGGTCCAGATCGATCAGGAGAACGTTGTATCCTAGTTGGTTGAGCGCTCCTGCGACGTTAATCGACGTCGTCGTTTTTCCAGCACCGCCTTTTTGATTACTCACAGCGATCTTAGCCGTCATACTTCTCTACTCTAGTTATGCCTTCTAAGATGGGATAAAAGTATGTCAGACAAATTCTTTGTATCGTGAATGAGCCCAAACAACGACGAGAGTTCAATTGCAATCGAGTGGCTCACTAACTAATCTCCCGCTTGCTATCCGAATCAATTCCAAAGAAAAGAATATGGAGATCACTAGGGAAGTGCTTCAACACATTCTAACTGTTCGTCCTCGGTCTGCCAGACACACAGGCGGCCTGCATCGTTTAGCATGTCAAAAATTGCAGTCTGCATCCCACTCGATACAGGAATCGTAGAAGAGGTATTCCTCTCCGATGAGCAACGACAGAACGATTTCTCGTACAAGTTCTATGGGATCAGCGATGAGGGACGTACGTTTCTCAAGGACCATGGGTTACTGCGTGCTGAAGAAACGTTGCAGACGATTTATGAACGGGGAGAGAAATCCGACGCAATCGAACGATATCAGACTGCACCTCGCCCTGACTACTGATTTGAAAACAAGAAAGGCCGGATACCTCGGGGATTGACCCGGACTGTTCCTCTCTTCGGTCGATTCTTCAGAGGCGAACGACGCATTCCTGCTGGAAATTGAGAAGGTGAGAAATGACCAAGAGCAGTAGTTCTGGAGAAAAAGTCAGCGTCCCACGAGGCCAACTATCTGCTGGCGCATTTGAGTGTCAATCGGAATTCGCGAACATTGGTCATCAAGCCCGATCGACTGAAGCAGAAGACTTGCCTCGTCTAAGAGCGAGAGTTCGAGATATGTTCCTTCACGGTATCCATCACTTGTCCGGGTCATATCGAGGATTTTTAGCGTCTCATACTCCCGAAGTTGATCGGTGATTCGCTTCTGACCAAGGACGTTCGTGCCAATCGACTCTGCAAATTTACGGTAGACTCGATACATTTCGGTTGCCTTGAAATGGGATTGATTTGTGAATTCATCCATGGCGGCAAGCGCAGCGATTGCGATTTTCGCCTGGGTTGGACAGCCTCGGATCAAATCCTGAACGCGTGTGACTTCAGCATCGTCGTTCGCAGCACGGACGTGTTCTTCACGAACTTGATCGACATCGGCATCACGAGCGACTTCACCAGCAAGCCGAAAGAGATCGAGTGCGCGACGTGCATCACCATGTTCCTGTGCAGAAAAAGCAGAACACAACGGGATCACGTCTTCCGAGAGAACGCCCTCGTGATAGGCGTCACGACGCCGGTCTAGGATATCGCCCAGTTGATTTGCATCATAGGCTGGGAAAACGATCTCGTCTGGGGCAAAAGAACTCTCGACACGGGTATCCAATCGATCACCGTATTTGAGATCGTTGCTAATACCAACGACTGTGATGCTGGCATCAACGTCGTTCTCCTCACCAGCTCGAGAGAGCTGCATGAGGAGTTTGCTGTCGTCCGCTTCCTCCGGCGGGATGTTCCGAGCGTCATCTGGTGGTGCAAGCCGGTCGATTTCGTCGAGAACGACAATGATCGCATCGTAGAGTTTGTCGATGACCATCCACAAGCGGTCGTAGTATGCTCCCGTTGCGATTCCGGAATGCGGAATCGTAATACCTGTTTTCTGTGGGTCATTCAGACTCTTCGAGAGGTGGATGACAGTCTGAACTTCCGAACGGCGTTGTGCACAGTCGATAATAGCCCGACCGATTCGGGTGTCATTCTCTGCACCGCGTTCTTCGACTTCACGACTCACATATCGAGTGACAAGCGTCTTTCCGGAACCAGACTTGCCAAGAAGGAGCGTTCCTTTTCCAGATCCTCCGGTGATCGTCGGTTTGAGTCGCCGAGCGACAGTTTCAATCTGGTCGTTTCGACCAACGATTTTGTCATGCTCGGGGATGTGGTCAATACGAAGCAAATCTTCGTTGGCGAAGATAGGATCATCCTCATCGAGTACGGAAAGAGGGTCATCGCGAGCCTTAGAGCGAGAATGGGCAACAGCCCCATGCTCGGCAGCATAATCGCCGAGTGTTTTTACCTGTGCTGTGCCTGAATCCATACACCGGATTTCAAATGAATTGGCCTTAGTTCTTTCCCCAGATACGTCGGCCTCATCGATTTGTGCTGAAAACAGGTCTCAGTTGTTGGCAATCCTATGTATTGACGGAGAATTGTCAGACGAACGGATGACACCACATTTCAAATGAATTCTTTGTAAAAAGGGTAGTACCAGAGATGTCGGCCAACTTTTCCCCCACACCGGATTTCAAATGAATTCTCGGTAGGGTATAGCAAGCCAGAGATACTCGACACCCCCACACCGGATTTCAAATGAATTCAAGCAAGATTCAGGCGGACACACAGCGAGGGAGAAAAAGTCGGGCACGCCTGAACACCCGTTAAATGGACGGTAGAAGCGTTGTTACGGGGTAATCATTTGAAATACGGTGTCGTTTGGTGGAACACGACGGAGAAGACGAGTGTTTATGATCAAAACACTGGTTCAGCATTTAGTATATAAATGAGTTGGTTGTAGAAATAGGTCTCTCTTCAAAATGGTTGTACCCTTAAGAATCGTGTTTCTTGCACTACTACTACTACTACTATATTACCGTTATAGTAATATATATAATAATGCGAATAGAGTTCTGTTTTCCAAATGAACTCAATTTCCGGGAAATCATGGGGAAAAACCGTTCTATTGCGTGATTCCTTCTTTCGAGTGCTCACGCCATCTCCGTATTCTTCAAAACCTCTCTTTCCCTTGGAATGGAATTCATTTGAAATCCGGTGTGGGGGTGTTTTCTCGATGTCGACTGTGTTGCCACTTCGACTGGCTGGCTGCATTCGTCTACTCGTTAATATACTATACTAACCAAGAGCTGATGATTTCACACCTGCTCTTTCCGAATCGTCACGATATCCGCTGTCACTCGTTCCGAGTCCTCTGCCGCAATCACGAGCAGATTCGGCGCTGGTGTGCAGGGCGCTCGATTACCGACATGAAAGCCAGCATCTGCAGCACCCGGCAGTTGGACCTGATAACCGTTCCCTGCGATCTGGAGTGAGGCGTTTGTAACACGGTGGATTGAGACGGTGTCGAGCGCGGCTGTCGTCGCAAGTTCGACGATATTCTCGTCTGTGATGTGGTTGAGGTCGATGACGAGGAGGAGACCGTCGAATGCGAACACGCGGATGTCTGCAATATAGGTCGGCTCGTCGTCAGTCTCTTCGACGAGTCCAGATGCTCGGGCAGGCTTTGTGACCTGGAGAGCGAGGCCATCGCCGGACCGTTTGATCGTGTTGGTCATTAGCGGTTAGTATAATATGATAACTCAAGAATATTCGCCTTAGCGGATGCACTTACGACTCGGCGTTGTTGATAAGAAACGTTGGTGCCGCGAATCCTCCCGTGTCTTCAGTTTCGCTTTCACTCTGGTTGGCTGAAGTCTTTATCTGTGGGGTACCAAGCATGGACTGCAGTCAACGTAACCCAGCAGACGACGTGGGCTCCTGTGCCCAGACCAACCCATCCTTCCACGTCGTTTGCTCGTTCCCTTTGTCACAATGAGGTAGGTACTGCCACGACTGGACTCTGTCCGAGGATTTACCTATCGCGTCCTCGAATTTGATAGTACAAATGGTCTCGAATGGGACGTCGCCACTCTCCCCACTCGCCCAAGAAGCACTTGAGGCGCTCGCGAGCGCAATTCCACCTGGTGGTGAAATCACCTACGAGCAAGCCTATGCCGTTCTAGCTGAGAAAGAAGACCTCGAGCGGCCTGCTGCCGAGGATATCATCGAACGATTGTACAACAAGGGCCATGTGTACGAAGTTGAGGGAAAACTCCGACTCACTGAATACAGCTCTGAATAGCAAGGTTAGTCCACGATTTCGAATGTGTCTCCCCACCGTGCCTGAATATCCGTGGTAACCTCTCCAAGTACGTCGAAGAAGTCCTCGGGATACCGTCGATCTTCTGCATCATCAGTAGTCGCTGCTGGAAACGGATGATAGTGATCGCGAGCGTTATGTGGATTTTTGTGTCGATCCCAGCGACACTCTTCCCGGTCATTTTCCCACTCTTCAACATAGTGAATATAGAAATTGCTATTGAGCTGTAACTCGATATCGACATACACACGCGAGATCTGCTCAGGATACGCAGTCTCATCAAAGACGACCTCGACGGTCGCAGGTTTGTTCGATGGAAACGGGTTAACTTGTGAAACGAGACTTATATTTCCGAGTTTCCGTGCAACTCTCCGCAGAATCTCCTTGTTCGGTGATTTCCCGTCCATCCAATCACGAGTGATTTTCTGACAGTGTGTCTGCAGAAGAATTCGGTTGGTCGGACTGCAGTCGCTGGAAGAACTGAACCATATCTGCAACTTTCACTGTCCCCGATTGTGCGCTCAGCCTGCCGTGCCCGAGTGCCTCGACAAGTGTATCGACTTCTTCACACGCTGCGTTCCACTGTCGAAGGTCGTCCATCGTCTCATCCAACTTCTCGTAGCCATGCTCCTGCGGGACAACATTATCAGGTGTTTCGGCCTCATAGATCTCCTGGAAGGACGAGATGGTGTCACTGAGCTCGGACAGTCGATTGTTGAGCTTCTCAATGGTGTACTCTCGCTGCAGGCGATCGATATTCCGCCATTCGAGGTACGAGTCGTTCCGACCATACGTCACTGGATCATCGCCGATCTTTTTTGCGACGCCCATTTCTCCGAGGAACTCCAGATATTTCCGTGCGGTATCTGGCGCAACTCCTGCTCGGTCTGCGATCTCAGAGACCCGAAGGGGATTGTTCAACTGGAGGAGCACATCATACACTTTCTCGACAGTCGTCCGACTCTCGAGTTCGGTTTCCCACTCCGATACTATGTCCCGTGGAGAGTCGCTCATGATACTCACTACTCTATTAGTCTGATAGACCAAAAAGATTTGCTAGTTCACTACTATAGTTGGAAGCTACAAATTATACTTGTCTTCCTTTGCGAGGATCAGGCAGTATCGCTGTGATTAGTATATTATACTAATCCAATCCTGTTCGATGCCGTGTCTGTCGAGAGCCAGTGTTTCGGAAATCCGAATCGGAAACCGATAGTATCTGCTGGCGCTGCAATCATTGTTGGCGGCGATCGACTGTCGTTGGTTCGTGTGTAAACCGCATCAGCTGGGGTGAGCTTTGAACCATCTCCACCCCCTTCCGAACTGTCTGGAAGAGCAGTGCGTAATTCATTACAGACTCACCGACCAATTCACTCGACATCATGTTCCCCTCACCGAGATTTTATAAATGAATTGTGGGACTCGGACTGGCCACTGAGTTCGAAATATTCCGAGTTTTCGGCAGGGTTCTACTAGTAAAGTGAATCCATCTCTACTACCAGTTGCGGAGGGTGTGTTCTAGTATTGCTGTGGCGTCCATCAGAGAGGTCAATCACACTGGATGACGTCGATATTTTCTGTATTGGAACATTTGGAAGCGACCCTGGCTTGCCTATCTGAAACCCCGAAGAAATACCATCCGTGATGATGCACCAGACATCGCCAGAACTCCCTTCACTCGACTCCGGAGTCACACTGCTCGAAACCGATGAGCGCATGACTGGTTCGGTTGTTGATGATGCAAAGCAGTCGCGAGAGCGGGTGTCCCACTGGCGATACCAGCGAATACGGTTGAATTGGCGACTGTTATTGGCCCAACCTCTTCCGAAAGTTCGGCCTTCCATTGTCTGTGGTCTGTGCTTGTGTCAATTGCTACAACAAAATCGCTGGATGGTGCGTAAAGTATCCCGTTGACTATTGACGGACTATATTTAATTTGACTTGTGAGATTGAATACACGCTGCTTTGTTCCCTTTAAAGGATTCAGTACCGCTATTTCTTTCCCGCCATAATTTGGAATGTAGAGATGCTCTTCGTCAAACACTGGTGGCTCAACAAATCTAAATTCTTCCGAAAATTCATGTTCCCAATATTGAGTCGGTGAATTCGTAGGGCCTTTCGTGTTTGTGTGTCCCGTATTTTGAGAGTTGAGACGGTACTGTGGCCATGGTTTGTCGACTTGGATCTCTTTTGGAGGATGTTCATCTGCTGAAGTTGTTGATTGGGTAGTCTGATTCTTGTCCGTGGATGTTGATTGACTCGTTTGGGAAACTGATGTGTGTGTTTCTGTGGAATTTTCCGGAGTTCTCTGGGAACAACCAGATATAAGTGCTGCACCAAAAACTGTGCAGACCTTTCGACGGCTCAAATTAGCGCCCTCCGTTTCGTTCCGCGTTGGCTTCGTGGGCACGCATCCATCCGGCTAAGTCGGGATGGGCGAACGTGATTTCGATGTGGTGACCACCGACACCCATCGCGTCGTCCACACACAGCGTTCGTGACTCCTTGTAGGTCACACCAGGGACGCGTTCGGCCATCTCCTCCATCACCCGATAGCCGTCGTTATTGTACGCACAACTATAGAGAGCTGTCAGTTCTCGATTGACCGTTTGTTAGTATTGGCTACTAACGCAAATGGCTTTCATCTTTTAGTAGTGTAGTCCCCGAATTGGTAGACAAACAGTACTCTTGTAGAACTGTAGTTACTCGTTCTCAAGAGCTGCGTAGATGTCGGCGTGACGGCGTCCGTCGAGCTTCCCCATCTCAAGAGCAATCATTTGGCGCTCCTCGTCGCTCTCCGCCGACTGATACCGCTCGTACAGTCGGCGGACTTCTTTATCTATTTCTTCCGAGGAATCGGTGCTAGACGCCATTTCTGTTGTGAACATATTCTCTGTGGCCCTTTATCAGTTCCGACGAGAACACGCTCTGAAGTAGATAACTGCAGTCTCGGTATCGACTGCGGCTTCGTCTGTCGCAAACCGATGTAGTAACGCACGAATTTCGTCGCCGTATTCGAATGTGTATCCGTTCAACATATAAAAGACGACTACCGTACGAAGCGCCGTTCGCTTGTTCCCATCAACGAATGGATGATCTGCAACAAGTAGTCGCATCAGATGAACCGCTTTTTCGTGGACTGACTGTGGTACCTCACCAAAAAATCCCTCCGAGACGTACTGAAGTGCAGATTTAATCGGCTCCTCCGATCGAACTCCTGGTTCCGTGTTCTCTCCCTCCTTGACGACTTGCTCGTGGAGTTCGAGGATCAGCTTAATGGAAGGATACGCGACGTCCTCGCTCACACTACTAGGTCTCTCACGCCACCCGATAATCGTTCTGATGGACAATTGGTTTCTTCGCGAAGGAGATACGTACTCCATTGTTTTTCTCGCACGCACTCCTGACACCGTCCTCAGAACCACTTCACGCTGTACTGAAAGTGACTTTCTCGGGTGATTCAATCACGCAGTTCCGACCACAGACGCGGTGGCCGGTACCAGCTTTCCCCCTCCCGCTGGTTTTGAGCCGATAGACGCCGATACAACTGCCGTACTTACAAGTAGCCGTACGGCGTCTGTCCCGAACTGTGTCAATTCGGGGCGTCCACGACCGCGGTTGTGTGGGTGTTCGTGTTAGATTCGTATCCCTCTCGGGCGTGATTTCGTCCCGGCCACGCTACTCTCCGGCACCCTCGTCTGTGGTCGGACTGTTCTCCGCGTCTCTGTTCGTCACCTCACCGGGAAGCTCGACATCGGCCTTCAGAACGAGACACGACTCCTGGTAATTCAAGCCGTCTTTGGACCGTTGGCGTTTGATTTTCCCGAGACGTCCACTCGAGAGTTCGTGCATCGCGTCCATCGTCCGGCGAGCGAGTTCTTGCTCGCGCCAGGGACCCGATCGGCCAGCTTCTCCATTGCTCGATAGCCGTCGTTCATGTACGCATAGCGGTAATGCATCACAACCTCTCGATAGCCCAGCCGTGCAACCATTCCGTCGTTCGTCTTGGCGACGTTCTTTGCGTGCGCGGGGCAATCAGGGCCAACGTGTTTGCATATTCCAAAGTACGATCGTCCTGTTGTTAGGATACTGCCTATGGTGTTGCGTTGTGTCCCTTTATGATCATATATCTAAATACATCAACTGTTCCGAGATGGTGCGACTTAGTTGGACACAAAACAATAATATTGATTCTCTTCTAACTGAGTCCTATGGACGATAAGGACCTTCGAATTCTTAAAGCGATCGGGATGCTCGAATCGGGGAGCCCTGACAAAATAGCCGACGAGACTAGAATTCCGAAATCAACCGTTCACTATCGTCTCGAGAAGTTACAAGAAGAGGGGATCATCAAGAACGAAATCTTCGATATCGACTTTGAACAGGCAGGATTAAATCTCACCCTCATCACGGAAGTCTGGGCTGAATACGACTCTGGATACCACAAACAAGTCGGTGACAAACTCGGTAACGTAAATGGCGTTAACCAGGTGTATTTCACCCTTGGTGACACTGACTTCATTCTGGTTTCGCACCTTGCATCTCGTGGAATGGTCGAAGATCTCATCTCGGAATTCGAAGAAGTGGACGAAATCTCGAGGACGAGTTCGAAGTTCGTTATCACGACAATCAAGGACGAGTCAAATCCACTCAACGACTACGACATTGAGAGCCTAAAAGACGTGCTTCTTCCGGACCTCTCGTAACGAGCACGTACCTCAAAGGCCACTGAAGAAAGCTGAATTCGACGGGACGCTACTCGTCCAAGTCGGGAACACTCATATGGGCATCTGCTTCCCTTTGCGTGGGAAGCCCCCCAGCGATCGCGAGTAGAACAGCGCCGAGCAGACACCATATGGCTACAATAGCCCATTCGTAGGGCCACGTGAGTGCCGAGGGCGACCCAGGAAGGTAGAGACCGATAAAGAAGACGGTCAACACCAATCCCAGTCCACCGACGACGTATCCACCTGGGAGCTTGAAGGGTCTGTCGAGTTCGGGGTTGCGATATCGAAGGATCAGGAAAGAGACGACGACGAGGAACCACGCCGTGACCATTCCGAGTCCACCCGCGTTCACGATCCACACCAGCATCTGTTTGCCGAACAGCGGTGCGAGTGCAGCGAGCGCTCCGACGAGTACGATTGCAGTCGATGGGGTGCTGTGTTCGGAGTGAATCGTCCCAAGCGAGTCAGGCAGCATGTTCGACTCGGCGAGCGCATAAATCGCTCTGCTAGCGCCGAGCACGAAGCCGTTCCAACTCGTGAGGATACCAGCGAGACCGGCGAGTGCCATGATCCGTCCGATGATTTTGCTGTTGAACGCGATTTCCATCGCGGTTGCAGCAGGGAGTGAGCTCTCGACGAGCGTCGTCCCTGAAGCAACCTGACCTGCTGCCCAAATCACTGCAATGTAGAACGTGGCAGCACAGGCGACAGAGAGGACGATAAGTCCTCCGAGCGTTTTCGGAGAAACATCGGCTTCGCCCGCTGCCTGAGGGATTACGTCGAACCCAACGAACATGAATGGCGTCATTATTGCCACGGTAAATACGCCCTCGATTCCGGCATTCGCGAAGGGCGGTGACGATGGTGCGGTCCCGTTGAACAGCGCTCCGAGTAAGAGCGTTACACCGGAAAGCGTGATTATGAGCGCGAGAATCGCTTGGAACTGCGCTGCTGGGCGGACGCCCCGATAGTTGAGGTAAGTAACGACTATCGAGCCAATGACCCCCGTGAGAACCCATGTTGCGTAGACGGGTTGACCAGCGACCGTCCACAGTTGGAAGACATTGAACCCGGGGACGATGTACGCAAGTGCGCTCGGGAGTGCAACTGCTTCGAATGCGACGACGCTAACGTAGCCGAAAATAATCGCCCACGTGCAGGCAAACGAGCCTGCTGGCCCCAAGGCGCGCATGCTATAGGCGTGTTCTCCGCCGACAACGGGCATCGCCGATGCGAGTTCACCATAGATGAGCGAAACGACACCCACCATGAACCCGCCAAGAACGAATGCCGATATCGCTCCATTAACACCGCTTTTGTCGATGAAATAGCCTGTCTGAACGATCCAACCCCAGCCGATCATTGCGCCAAGTGCGAGTACGAACACATCGCGTTTCGAGAGGACGCGTGAGAGTTCATCTGTCATGGTTATGTGCGACACTCTCATAGTCAAACTTTCTCACTATATATCTTTCTGTGTTCAATTTCCATTCAAAATCATAAACACAGTCCAATAATATGGGACTCTAGAGAACCGTAATCAACTGCAACCTCTCGGGATCTGTGGATTCTCTCTCGATGCAGTGGGCTAAAACAGGCGATTGGAAGGACGGAGTTCAATACTAGACGCTGTCCGACACCTCGTCGATCCAGATCGTTTTCTTCGTGACGAACTCTTGGATTCCATGGTGGGAGAGTTCTGTTCCGTAGCCCGAGGCCTTCGTCCCACTGAATGGAACTCGTGGGTCCGATGCGACGACTTGGTTGACAAAGACGTTGCCAGCGGTGATCTTCTGGGTGAGTGCTTCGCCGCGCTCGGTATCTCTCGTCCAGATACTTGCACCGAGTCCGTATGGGGTATCGTTCGCCACACGAATTGCCTCCTGTTCGGTTTCGACTTTGAGGACGGTGGCAACCGGGCCGAACAGTTCCTCGGTCGCTGCCGGTGCATCATCCGGGACATTGGTGAGGATCGTTGGTGGATAATAGTAACCGGGCTGATCGAGCGGTTTACCTCCGAGGTGAAGTGTCGCACCAGACTCGACGGACTGCGTAACTTGTTCATGGAGCGACTCTAACAGATCCGATCGTGCTTGAGGCCCGATATCGGTTTGCGCTTTCGATGGATCTCCGACCGTAAGTGTTCTCATCTCCTCGGTAAACCGTTCGAGGAACTCATCGTAGACTGCTTCGTGTACCAGAAACCGTTTGGCAGCAATACAGGACTGTCCATTGTTCTGTGTTCGAGCTTTAGCCCCTTGTTTGGCAGCACGTTCAATCGGCGCGTCATCGAGCACGATGAATGGGTCGCTCCCCCCGAGTTCGAGTACGGTCGGTTTGAGTTCGTGGCCGCTCGTCTCCGCAACCGCCCGCCCCGCCCGCGTACTGCCTGTCAGGCTCACCCCCTTGATTCGGTCGTCTTCGATGAGAGTCGACACTCGTTCGGCAGGAATTTGAAGAGAAGTGAAAACACCGCTGGGGTATCCAGCACGTTCGAAGACTGATTCGATGGCTTGTGCACAGCCAAAGACGTTCGGTGCATGTTTGAGCACTGCAACATTTCCTGCAGTGATGTGGGGCGCAGCGAACCTGAACACCTGCCAAAATGGATAGTTCCAGGGCATTACTGCGAGGACTGGCCCGATCGGCTCATACGAGACGTACGTTTTTGAGCCTGGGACGGTACCGATCCGATCGTTCTGCAGAAACTCTGCAGCGTGCTCAGCGTAGTACTCACAGACCCACGCACACTTTTCGACCTCGGCAACTGCCTGTTCGATGGGTTTCCCCATTTCGGTGGTCATCCGAGTCGCGTACTCGTCGGCGTTCTCGCGCAGCACGTCAGCCACATCCGCCAGCAGCGCTTCGCGACGTTCGATCGGCTTGGTCCGCCACGATCCGAATTCCCTCCATACCTCGTCCAATCGAGCGTTGACCGTTGACTCGTCGTGTTCGTCGTACGTTTCGATGACATCTTCGGTTGCTGGGTTGATCGATCTCATTTTCGTCTGTTTGGGGTGGACGGGCTGTCACTCCCGTATAGCCCAACGGTCTCGCCACCTACTGATAAGTGTTCCATTTTTCGGAGAATAGTGGAACTGAATCCCATTCTCCCTCATATTTTGGGACCAAATCTGGTTCAGAATCGCGGTGAGAATTGTCGAGGATGCCAATTGATTCGTTCTGCTTTGTTTCGGATACGAAGATTCGTCACTCCATTCGCCTATTGTTTATGGACCAGCAATGTCTGTGATTTCTGGACTATGTCTCATTGGGAATATTTTATTAGGATTCAGTCTCGATTATCACGTAATGCAGAAACAGAAGACAAATCGGTCGATCGAATCCTCTTACGACGACCACGTCATGCCCATCTGGAAGTCGTTGAACGTCCCGGTAAAGCGAGCATCCGGCTGTACCCTCGAAGACTTCGATGGGAACGAGTATCTCGACGTGTTTTCGGGTATCTCGGTGACGAACGTCGGCCATGGAAACGAAGCTGTCGTCGAGGCTGCGAAAACCCAGCTTGAAGAGTTTATCCATGGCTGTTCGTACGTACACCCAAATGAGCCGGTAGCTGACCTCGCCGAAACAATCGCTGACATCACACCGGGGGAGTTGGAGAAGAGCTTCTTCTGTAACTCCGGGACGGAAGCAGTCGAAGGAGCGATCAAACTCGCACGAAAGTACACCGGATCTAAGGAGGTTATCGCACTCGAGATGGGGTTCCATGGGCGCACGCTTGGAAGCCTTGCACTCACGGGAAACAAGGCGTACAAACAGGATATGGCTCCAACGATCAACGACGTCTCTCATACTGCGCCACCGTACGCATATCGGTGTCCCCGTTGTAACGGCGCTCAGTGTGACGCTAGCTGTGCCGACCAGCTCGAACGAGTCATTGGTTCACACACGAGCGGTGACCTTGCGGCAGTTGTCGTCGAACCTGTTATGGGTGAAGCCGGTATTATCGTCCCCTCGGACGCATGGCTCAAACGTGTCCAAGAGATCGCTCACGACCACGGTGCACTTCTCATTGCAGATGAGGTCCAGACCGGCTACGGTCGTACCGGGAAGCTCTTCGCAAGCAGCCATTTCGATATCGAGCCGGATATCCTGACACAGGCGAAAGGAATCGCAAACGGACTCCCGCTTGGTGCGTTTACCGCATCGAAAGAGGTTGCAGACGCATTCGAGGCTGGTGATCACCTTTCGACATTCGGCGGCAACCCCGTCGCATGCGCAGCCGCGCTGGCTACTATCGATGAACTGCAGGATGGCATCATTACGAAAGCACACCAGAACGGTGAGTGGCTCGCATCGAAGCTTGAAACGCTCGAAGCTGACTACGACGTGGTTGGTGAAACGCGTGGTCTCGGGTTGATGCAGGGCATCGAACTCGTCGAACCGGGGACGACGGGGCCGCAGAACGTTGCCCCTCGGCCGGACAGTGAACTTGCTTCCGCGACGAGTGAATTCCTCCGGGAAGAGTCGAATATCGTCATGGGTGTCGGTGGATACTACAAAAACGTCATGCGCTTCCAGCCACCGCTGACGATTTCGCGCGATCAACTTGGAGACGCAGTCGAAGCGCTTCGAAAGGCGCTTGAAAACGTTGCCTGAAATCAACGGTGATACATTCAACAAGCCAATAGCTGTTGGCCTCTTATCGAGCGAGGGAAGCGGTAGATGGGCGGAAAAACCTGGGTTTCGTCGCTTCATCCGTTGATGTTGGCCTATGGGCTCAGGCTTGCCGAGTGGCGAAACAACGCCCTCAAGCTGAATGATCTTGATGATGGCTTCCGCGACAAGAATTTAGCGAACCACCTCGATCCAATAGGCTTGTTGCCCTATCGCAGTTCAGACGACCAGACGGCCGACTCGCTTCATAGCCAGTCCATGCCAGGTCACTCATTGTGGATGTGGTACACTCCGACAGAATCACACGACATCGAGACACCTCCGTTCATGAAAAACGTCGTCGCCGGCAAAATATCCGACTTCTATCAGACATTCAAACCACTGTTCGAGATCCACGAGTCCCGCTCGCTTACGATCAACTTCCTCAATATGGGGGACCTAGGAAGTTGTGTCGAAGGGCTGTTCGAATTCTTCAAACAAACAGAGGAAAACGGAGGTTCACCACCGATTGAAATCCGTGTATCTGGTGATGGTGAGCAAGGCCGGACCCTCGATCGACTCTTCACCACGGATGAGGAAGCCGATGCCGTTCTGAGTGATAATGAAGCAACTGTTGACCGGTTCTGCAGCCAACTCTCATACACTCACCCACGCGTAAAGAACGGCCTTAAAGATGCTCAACTAACCTTTTCCCGTGGCGTTCTCGAACCTGAATTCTTCAGTTTGGAGTTGGAGGCCCTACCGGATCGGTTACTACGTTATGGTTTACTTCCACAGGAGACCAATGCCGTCCGGACTACCAAGGAAAAACGAGAATATCAAAACGGATTCAGCGGCGGTTCTGCTACTAGTGAGCCAGTGCTAATCGCTGCGCGATTCGCAAATCAGGTTGAACACGGATACTCCAACAACAGCGAATACAGCCCTCGAGACAAAATCGTCCGCAAAGTCGAGTCTGGGCGGAAACAACGGTTCGATGAAATCCACTCCTGTTCTTCCTGGGCAGTGCACGTACAACCTCCTGTTGGGATCGAATTCTACGCCGATCCACGGGCTGGTGGGACTAATGAAGAAGATGGCGCTCGCCAGGATCCGCTTATCATCCACTATGATAACGGCAGGACTTCCTCGCCGGGATATGATGTCATCACGACGACGAACTTGGTTTCTGACTCGCTTCCTTTTTAATACAGATGGTCCGCCAGATTTGGCAATAAAATAATCCAGGAAATAGTCGAAGACAATCTCATCCTTAGGTAGAGCTCCTACGAGTCGATTAAAGTCACTTCGTCCCCTCTAAGTCGTGCATTCGGATCCTGTCGAAATCGCCTCGCAAATTCTCGGCTACGATGACGAAGTCGCGGTAAAGTTCTAGGCGTACGATATCGACGAAGCATTCGGCCAGCTGTTCACCGTTCTCTCTGGCCAATCCGTGCAACTCCCATACACCAAAGATGGCGAAGAAGTCAATCTCGAACCGGCCAACGGGAACGCCATTTCACAACCCCATGAATATCGAATCCCCGAGTCATGGACGCTGTTTGCGACACTCAACACCTACGATAAGACGTCACTGTACGAGATGAGCTATGCATTCATGCGTCGCTTTGCATTCATCCGTGTCCCTGAACCGGATCTGACCGAACTCGAAACTAACGAACTGCGCTCCCTTCTCGAGAACTATGCGGACGCATGGGGCCTCACGACTGCTGATTTCTACGTTGGTGACACCATTGACCCCCTACTAGACGTCGGCCACGTTTGGCAGGCGGCAAATAGCGCGATCGAGGACCGTGCAATCGGCCCAGCGGTCGTCAAGGACATCCTCGACTACCTCATCGAAACACTGCGTCTCGGCTGGGAACAGCGACTCTTCCAGGCCGTTATCAGCTACATCCTCCCACAGCTCGAAGGCGTCCCGAAGCGCAAACAGGTCGTAACCAATCTCGCCACGGTTGACCACATCGACGAGCATCTACTCGATACAGCAGCGCGCGATATGCTCCAGGTGTCTGTTACTCAAGACAATGGATAGAGATGATCTCCTCGACCAACTGACCGAGGACATCCTCGCCTACGTCATGCATGAAGCGTTCCCAGAGCGGGAGTTCGCGAGTGCCATCAAACCCGACGCACTCGACGAGCGCCCAGTTCGAGACGATCAAAACTGGCCGCCAAGAAGTCGCCCAACTCACGAACGACAACGGGACCGAAATCGCTGTGTATCACGACAACTCTGCTTCCAAGCGTGGCCTCCTTTCGAGCGTTTCCGGATGATCAAGAGGACCTCTCTCGAACTGAGAAAGTACACACGACGGGTTTCGATATTGCAAACAACTACTTTCAAGACCGATCGTTCCAGAATCGTACTGGTCGCCCCGACATCATCGTTCTCGAAATCACACACCCAGACGGTGAGCAAGACTACCTCATCACCGAAGTCAAAAACAGCACGAACACGGAGACAATCTGTCAGGGAATCAAAGAGACGCTCGAGTATCTTGCCTTCCTCCAGCAGGATGATGAGTTTGTGTATGGTGAAAGCGAAGCCACGGAAGACTATTTCGGCAACGGATGGAACGGGCTCTTAGTCATCCAAGATCTCGTCGAAGAGACTGCCTCGCTTGAGGAACAAGATAACGAAATCAAGGTCCTACAAGCATCGAAAGTCAATACAGAGCTTAAGAAGGTTCTTCGGCAGTTTTTCTAAGACCTCAAGCAGTAGTTGGACTCAACTAGCGGCCGTTGGTTTTCTTCAGACAAGTTGCCTTTTATTAAATCTCATCGAGGCCGAGTACCACTACGGCGTCCACAATGCGGCAGGCGGCATCGGTGTAGAGAGGCGGCTCGTCCAATTCTCCGGCATCGAAGGGTGCTTTAGCTCCGGCGAGAACGCTGGGGATGTCGCCCTCGTGTTCAGGAATACTCGTTAACGAACCATTTTGGCTATCTGGACATCGAAGCAACCTACAATGGAATCCATATCGCCGATTCACGGGCGATTTACAACATCTTCCCAAACGCCTACTTCGCGAACGTTCGCGGGACAGCCGTTGTTCAGGACATCGACGAGAACGGTCCTCGGTTCCCCGCAACAGCCGAACAGGGAACGTACTTCCATAACCAATTCATCGCGGGTGCCGTCGAGAACATCGTCGAACATACAGGTGGAACACTCTACGTGAATGGGTCGACGAGAATGTGGCCCTCAGCAACCCAACAAACCTTCGAAGGGGACCGATATCGTGGGAGCTATCACGATGCTTCGTTTTTCGAATTCGAACCGCGATCAACTCCGCCCGAACACCGGCTCGGGCGTGTTGCACTCACCGATGGTCACTCGTGGGATCCGGACGTCGATGGCGACCCGGAACTCGTCATCTCGAACGGAATGGAATGGATCGAACTGACCGACCTCTCCTCAACGAACTCGTAAGAACGATTCTCATTCTTAGGCCTGTGAATCAACCGACTGTGTCGATTCTACCGCCATCTCGTTGTCAGAATCAGGATGGAAGGAATCCTCGCCCAACCCTGCAGACTTGAGTGTGGTGCCATCGTCCGCAAAGAGATGGAGATCAGATTCCTCGAAGGAGAAGGAAATTTGCTCCCCTTCCGTGACCTCCACGTCCTCATCGACGCGAGCAGTCCACGAATCGTCACCAATGAGGAGATAGAGGAAATTATCGCTCCCCATCGGTTCAACGACGTCGAGCAATGCGGTCTGACGATGCTTTATCGGTGTCTCACCGTCCGTTACCGAGATATCTTCCGGTCGCACGCCAATCGTCAACCGCTGACCCAGGGCTAATTCACATCGCTGAACGATCGTGTCGCCTATCGGGTATGCGAACGTGGAGTCAGAATCGATATTGGCCAAAGCGTACTGCCCGTCCGTCTCGTCCAGTTCGACTTCGAGGAAATTCATGGACGGTTCGCCGAGGAAGCCCGCGACGAACCAATTCGTCGGATGGTGATAGACGTACTCCGGTGTGCCGATCTGTTGGAGCTCCCCGCCATTCAAGACGGCGATACGATCAGACATCGTCATCGCCTCTGTCTGGTCGTGTGTGACGTAAATCGTCGTGACACCGAGCTTCCGATGGAGTCGCTGTATCTCGGTTCGCATTTGCGCCCGAAGCTTCGCGTCGAGGTTCGACAGCGGTTCATCCATCAAGAACACTTCCGGGTCACGAACGATGGCACGGCCGAGTGCGATTCGTTGCTTTTGTCCACCGGATACCTGTGCTGGCTTCTTGTCGAGGATGTCTTCGATGTCCATGATGGACGCCGCTTCGTCGACACGCTCCGTTCGCTCTTGCTCTGTCAAGTCGGTCGTCATCTTCAACCCGAAGCTCATGTTCTCCGCCGCGGTCATATGCGGATAGAGCGCGAAGTCCTGGAACACCATTGCCATGTCCCGTTGTTGTGGCGAGTTGTCTGTAATATCCGTTTCGTCGAGACGTATCGAACCGGACGTGGGCGTTTCGAGGCCCGCGATGCAGCGAAGCGTCGTCGATTTTCCGCACCCACTCGGTCCGAGGAGAACGAGAAATTCACCCTCTTCGACGGTGATGTCCAGAGTATCGACCGCGACGACTTCGCTCGTACTGTCCGCGGTAGTGAACGACTTGACCAATTGATCGATTCGAAGCGTACCCATGGCTACTCCTGTAGTCTGTGAACAGGTACCAAAACGATTGGCCTCGAGATGGCACGGAGACCAATATTTTTGAAAAAATTCAAACAACGGCAGGGTTCGACCAATTCGGCCTATCGCGTCCCCGCTGGCCCATATTCACGATCGAAGTAATCGAGCTCATCGAACATCTCGGTCGCAGTGGTCCACTGTTCGGGAGTCAACCGACCGATGTTCGCGCCGTCGGAAAAGAGTGAAATGCCGTGTGCACCGCCATGCAATGCGAGTTGAATTGCAGTAACTAGTTCGTCATCCTCCAACCGATTAAACGGTCGCTCACCCCGTCCAGTACGAATCGATGGTGTAATTGGCGTGTTCGTTTGTTGACGTAGCGAGCGGACGACTTCGCGAATCCACACCGGATGCATGTCAAGATCAATGTGTGCGGTCCGGGGGGAGAGCATATCAGCGTACTGTGCGACGTCACGATGGTCGACGCCGAGAATTCTCCGACTGTCATCGATGGCCGTTTCGAGGTTCGAAAACGTCTCCAACTCGATATTGACGAGAAAATCCGGTCGGTCGCAAAATGGGTCGCTCAGCTCCCCGAGAAGTGAATCAATCTGGTTACACCGCCGGTCGATCCACGCCGCTGATTGGTCCGATACGCTCCGACGTTCGTGCTGTTGCTGGCACTTCTCACAGTAACAGGAGAGATAGCTGGAATCACCGTTGACGATCGGCTGAAACTCGAAATGAGTGAACTGGATTCCATCGACATCGTAGTCGTCTATCTCCCGCGTAATCGCTTGCAGATGCTCCGAAACGATATCGTGATTCGGGCACGCCCAGTGCATGTGTTCGGCCGAGACGTTTGGGTATCTGATTTCGGTCCCCTCCTTCGCGATCTGGACCGTTTCGGGGTGCTGCTCAAGGAGATATTTGTCACAGAGGACGAAGAGTGTTGGAATGATGTTGATATCATGTTTCGCTGCTGCATCGGCGAGCTCGCCGAGTATATCGCGTCCGGGAACCTGGTTTGGTGCGACATCGGACTCATAAAACACCCGTCCATCACTCTCTTTAGTGATAACGAAAATCGTATTCACACCGTTGTTGGCGAGTCGTTTCAATTCTGCGTCGGGTTGCATCGTCGCCCATGGATAGAGGGCTACCGCTCGTAGTAACTGCGTGTTCCACCATGGCTCGACCGTATTCCCTCCTGACATCGCAATATTCTATCCTAATACATGGCGAAGTTTAACTGTATGGCTCGTATCGGCCGGATTCTTTTATATTTGGCAAAAACCAAATATCTTTGAGAAATATCGACCATCACCCCTAATTTCAATACACCTTGATAGAGAGTCACCACCACGGCAACCCAAACCACACTCACTATGAATAATTCACGCTTTACTCGGCAAGTCCCCAATGCGCAGTCCCATCCTCGTCCCCGCCGAACGCTCGAACCCGATGGTCCTGAAATTCTTTCCGTCGCGACTGCGATGGGGTCCGAGACTCGATGGGAGATCATCAAGGCGTTGTCGACCGAAACACGAACAATCCACGAACTCACCGAACTGGTCGGCCTCTCGAAGGGAACGATTTCGGTCCACGTAAAGCAACTCGAGGAAGCCGGCCTTACCGCATCACGATTCAACGTGAGTGATAACGGCGGCGTCGAGAAGGAGATTTCGCTCGCGGTCGACGAAATCACGGTCGATCTAAGCGATATCTGACATCGTTTTACGGGTCGAACTCATTGATTATCGAAATTCGTTGTGAGCCACTGTGATGACTATGCGCCCGTCGAGAGGTACCGCGTTGCAAGCGTCAGAACGGTTGCGATCAGACCCGGCGCGAGTAGCACGAAGCCAGCGACGGTGAAGCCAAAGAGGAGACCGATAGAGAGACAGAACACGACCATCCCGATGGTCGGGACTAACCGCGTGAACGCGAGTTCTGCGGATCGTCGAGCCGTCTCACGAGCGGAATGGTCGGCATCGATGAGGAGAGGATAGTAATATGCCGACAACAACAGAAGAACGATCTGAACATCGACGGCGAAAAACACGAGCAGGCCGTACGCAAGCTCACCGGTTCGCTGGAACTGTAGCCACGAGAGGCCCGCGATATCGATGAGTATCAACGTCGGAACGACTGGAAGTTGACTCCGCCAGAAATACCGTCGAAATGCGGATGTTGCGGTGCGTAGTCGGAATCGGTCGCCACGAAGCACGGCCCCAGCGACGGCGACAGCGGTGGCGGTCGCTGGACCGAGAAGCACGATGGTCGGTGCCAGGAGACACCAACAAACACTCGTGACGACGATGAGCGGCAGTGAACGATACGCTGCAGCGACGGCCTCCTTTGAGAGTCCGATGAAGTTGACTCGATTTCGATGAGTGTCGAGGACCATTGGTGGAAATTCTATTTGCTAATCGAACGGCTATACTTTGAGCCCGGACATGGTGACGCCCCTGATGAAATATCGCCGTAACAGGAGGAACAGCAATATCGTTGGCAGCGAGAGGAGTGTCGCGCCAGCCATCAGCGGCCCTAAGCTGTTGTTGTAGAGACCCGTTTTGGCGAACAGGGTGATGCTCACTGGGAGCGTGTACATGTTTTCGTTTTTGATCACGATGAGGTCCCAGAGCATCTGATTCCAGCGATTCATGAAAGTGAAAATCGCGACGGTCGCAATAGCGGGCATCGAGTTGGGTAGCACGATACGGAAGACGATATCGAGTTCGTTACAGCCATCCATGCGTGCAGCATCGATGAGGCTGTCCGGAAACTGTTTGAAGAACTGGGTGAGGAGGAAGATCCCGAACGAACTGATCGCGAAGGGGGCGATCATCGCCTGATATGTATTGACCCACCCGAGTTTGACGATGATAACGAACTGCGGGATTAACAGCAGGATACCGGGAATCATCATCGTTGCGAGGATGAAGTTGTATGTGACACTGCGCCCGTACCAGTCCAATTTCGCGAGGGAATAGGCGACGATACACGACGTGATTACCACCGAAACGACCACCGCACCGGTAACGATGACGCTGTTGATGAACTGCCGAACGATCGGGACGTTGTGCAGGAGGAACCGATAGTTCTCCAGCGTAAACGTCGATGGGATTATGTGCAACGAGTAGATATCGCTCGCCGGTTTAAACGACATGGAGATCATTAATGCGAACGGAAACACGGGGAGAAGGACACCGAGTGTCAACACGATATAGACCACTATCTTCTTCCCCGAGATCTCGGACAACCGTTCGTAACCGTCGGCGAACACGCCGGTCTCGTCTGTTTCGATGCTCATTACATCGACACCTCCTGATCGACGTAGTTCCGCTCGACGTAGCTAATGACGAAGATCATCGCCGCGAGGATGACTCCAATCGCACTCGCATAACCCATGTCCAGGTACGAGAACGCGTTCCGGTAGATAACGAGGACGAACGTTTTGGTCGCACCGTTCGGCCCGCCACTCGTCATGATGAACGGCTCAGTGAAGATCTGGAACGCTGTAATCGTCGAGAGAATCACGACGACTGAGAATGCTCGGATTCAACAACGGCAGGGTGATGTAACGGAACTGTTGCCACTCACTGGCCCCGTCGAGCGATGCGGATTCGTAGATCGTTTCAGGAAGTGACTGGAGGTTCGCGAGGAAGATGATCGCGTAGTAACCCACGAACTTCCAGGATACCATCATCGCGATGGCTGGCATCGCCCACGTGGTACTGCCGAGGAAGTTGATCTTCGTACCGGCAATGGCTAACATCTGGTTGATGTACCCATCAGGGGCGTAAATCCACTTAAAGACGACCGCAATGACGACACCGCTCGTCACGTACGGGACGAAATATCCCGCCATGTACAGCGCCCGACCGCGAACGATTCGATCCAACAACACCGCGACACCGAGAGCGAGCACGATTTGTGTCGGCACGTTCACGACGAAAAAGTACAGCGTGTTTTCGAGAAGGTGCCAGAAGAGGTTGCTGGTCAGCAACTGCACGTAATGGTCGATACCGACGAACGGCTTTTCTGGGCTGATGATAGACCATTCGTGAAAGCTCAAGTAGAGTGCGAAGAGGAACGGAAAGATCAGAAATACCGAGGCCCAGATGATCCATGGGATGATGAGTGCCCACCCCATCAGATTATCGTCGTGATCTCCGAGACGCTCGGTTGCAGTTCCGAGAAGGGGAAGATAGGCTAACCGCTGTCGGAGTCTACCCTTCGTAGCCGTCGTGTCTGTGTTGCTTGGTCCGGATTCGGTTGTTGCGTCTGGCATAGCTGATGTCCGTCTATCCGTTGAGCGCTTGCTTGATACCGCTCTCAGCGTCGTCGAGTCCTTTTTGTGGTGGTTTCTTCCCCAACGCAACGGGCACGAAACACTGTTCGCCGAAGATGTTCATTATCTTCGAATAATCTGGCGTGTACGCCGGCGGGTGTGACGTTTCGAGTGCTTGTGCGTACGGTTTGATATCGGGGTTTTTGTCGAAGAAGTCGCCCGCGGAATTCACGAGGTTCTTTCGAAGCGGCAGTTGGAGCGTTTTGTTCAGGAATTTTGTGTCCCACTTCGATTGTTGCTCGAAATTCACGAACTCCCACGCCTTCTTTGGCTGTTTCGCGGAGGCGAAAATCGAGGTGTTCTTCGGATCGGCGTACGTGTGGCTGTTTTGCGTAGTTCCGTCCGGGACTGGTGGGTTCAGGTGGGACATCGAGACCTTCTTATTGATGCCTTCGAAGGACGGGATAACCCACGGTCCACCAGTGTTAATCACGGCCTCGTTGTGTGGGAATTTCGGCTTCTCACTGCCCTGGGTCGGCGCGAGGTTTGCGCTATAGAGGTCGGTGAAGAATTGGAGTACCGTCTTTGCCGTTTTGTTGTTAAACGCGGGTTTGACGTTATCTCCTTTTTGCGTAAACATCGATTGCTTCCCCGCTGATGCGGCGAGATACAGCGGGATAAAGTCGAACCACCGCTCGTACCACGTCGGTTTCGGTGCTCGATCCCACAGTACTTCCGCGTTGCCGTTACCGACGATCTTCTTTCCGGCCTCGAGCAATCCGGATAGCGTCGTCGGGTACTCGTCCTGGCTTTTGAACCCAGCTTTCTCGAGAACGGTATCGTTGTATTGGAACAACACCGGGTTCGCCTTCCACGGTGCTTGATAGAGGCCACCGTCCGGCGCCTCATAGCGTTTCAAAATGGTCTTGCCGCATCGGTCGGTTACGAACTTTTTTGCGCCATCGATGTCGTACAGGTTCTTCGCGGCGTCGTTCTGCTGAAGTTGGGCGGCGAATCCGGGGAACACGTTTGCGAACACGTCCGGTTCAGTACCCGATGCGAGGGCCGAGAGTACCACTTGTTCGGAGCTATCTCCTTCGGGAACCGGCCGCACCTTCAGCTTCGAGTCGTGGGATTTGAGGAACGCTTTCTTTGCGTTCTTGTGAAACGCGAGCTCCTCTTTGTTCGGCGATGACCAAAATTCGGTCTTGCCGCTTTTCTTTCCATCTGACCCACCGCTGCCACCCAATCCACTCGTGCAACCAGCGAGGGATAGTATTGCTGCCGTACTCGTGCCGGCTGTGGCTTTCGTAAATTTTCGACGCCCAAGTGTGTTTTGCCTCGTCATAGGACTGCTCCATAACTGTGCAATCAATTGTGATGTATAAACTTCGCTCTCGGATTTGATTTGCGCCAAACGGATTTGAGAGAAATCGATACTACGTCACTCTCGAGTACCGTTGTCGTCGGTGAAGGAGTAGTAACTGAATGGGAAGGTCCAACAGATTCCTGAGAATCCCATTCGGGAAAATCATGGGCTGCATACCGTTTCCACGTCGGGGAGGGAACTCGACGTTATGGAAACCAGCGAAGTGCTACAGACATCCGCGAAGATACTCGATGGCCTGCGGAATTGCCTCGAAGTCGTCGTCTTCGCCCTCGTACTCGAGCGTTACGAAGTCGTCGTAGCCCCGTTCGGACAGCGCCGTCAGCGATTCATCGTAGTAAGGATAGTTTGGCTCGGAACCGTCCGCCGCGAGATCGTCGTAGGCAGCGTGGACGTGATCCGCCAGATGTAGCGTTCGGTCGATCGAGGGTTGCCCATCGATGTAGTTCGCCAAATCCAGAACGAGACCGAGATCACCGTTTACGAGGCTTCGAATGCGGAAGATATCGTCAGCAGTTCGGATGAGCCCGTCATGGTTGTGATTTTCGACAGCGAGCGTCGTCTCGACGGTTTCCCCGTAGTCGATACACTCTTGCAGACACGTCGAGACATCCGTCCACACCTGCGGATCGTCGTGTTCGCGGTCGTGAAGCCCAGGGAATCCGGTAAACGCTCGAAGCACCGGTGCGCCGAGCTGGTCTCCGTGGTCCAGCCACGTTTTGACCACCTCGACATCTTCCCGTCGCTCTTCAGGAGTCCCCTTGGCGAAATCGTTGTAAAAGACCGATAGGCATGCTATCTCCAGGTCGTACTCCGAGAGTAAATCTGCGACCTCTGCGATCGTCTCCTCGTCGTCGCCCGGAAGGTGGCCGTCGAGCAGTTCGACTCCCGAAATTTCGAGTTCCGAACTACAAATCTCGAGGAACTCTTCGAGGGACATGTCGTCTTCGAGCTCGTCGTGATAGGAGTACGAGCTGCAGGCAAGCTTCATTCGTCCGCCTCCGTCTCGATCGGGAAGTGAACGCGTTGTTCGGATTCAGACGATTGATAGATCGCCATGACCACTTCGAGTGCTCGCTTACCGTCCCGTCCCGTCACGGTTGGTTCGCTGTTGGTTCTGGCCGATTCGATGAAGTGTTCCACCGGACCACCGTACTTGGATCCATCGGAAATCGGAACGTCGACGGTTCCACAATCGTTCCCCAACTCGAGCTGAAGGGATGGGGCGACTTTATCAACGTAGATAACGCCTTCTTCACCCACGATCTGCATTTCGATGGATTCGGGGTCTGTTCGCCACGCCGTCTCGAAGGTTCCCAATGTACCGTTTTCGAATCGGAGCGCGGCAACGGCCGTATCCTCAATGTCGGCATCCATCGATAGCGTGTCGCTGTATCCTGATAGCGATGAAACCGATCCGAACAGATGATTGATGAGATCGGCGTTGTGAACACCGATGTCGATGAGCGCACCGCCACCCGACGTATCCGCATCCGTAAACCACGTGGACCGCGGTGACCATCCCTCCGGACCTGGATGGCTAAACCGACTTCGCACCGAGAGTACGTCGCCGATCACTCCCTTTTCGAGTAGCTCTTTACTCTTCTCGTACACGGGGTTGAAGCGTTCGGTCTGGTCGATCATCAGGAACGCATCGCTGGCGTCCGCGGCGTCGATCATCGCATCGGCTTCCGCCAGTGAGGTGCTGATCGGCTTCTCACAGAGAACGTGGATATCATGCTCGAGCGCAGTACAGACGACTTCTTTGTGCAGGTGGTTTGGAAGACAGACGCTGACAGCGTCGACATTTCCTGATTCGAGCATTTCGACATAATCCGTGAAATACGAACTAATTTCGAACTCTGCTGCAACCGTCGCCGCCTTCTTTTCCTCGACATCGCAGACGGCGACGAGGTCGACCTGCTCGTTCTGTCGATATGCTGGTATGTGAAGCCGCTGAGCGATCGCCCCAGTACCGATAACTGCTGCGCGTAGATTCTCAGTCTCAAGACCCTCCGTTTCGGTGGAGATCATGATCTCTTGTCCCATATTCACGCGAGTGTCGTTCGACACCCCCAATTAATGTCTTCCTCAAATTTGATTAGATCAGTCGATATTTGAAGACCATCGAATATCAACGCGTTTCAAAGCCATATTCGACGACTCAATGAGCCACAAAACAATTTCTACACGGCAGACGGGCAATGAGTCGGTATTGAGCCACTCTCGAAGAGTGAACTCAGTGACCTTGTTGAGCTTGTAGGACCTACTATCGAGCCAACTCCTGTACGTGACTAACTGCCCGTTCCGTGGGCTACTCGGTCTCCTCGACGTTTCCACGGTTCCGACAGCGCTTCATCCCGCCGTGCACGTCGCCGTAGTTGTGTCTGATGCCCGTAATGCATAGCATGTCCTGGAGGAGTCCCATGCCAGGCAGGTATCACGGCGATCGGATAACGGATTCCCACTGAACCGTTACATGTCCAAAGGTAGCCAGACGGCATTCGCTCCCGTCGCCGGACCCCGATACACTCGGAGGTCATGTTCTACCACTACTACAATAACAGATTTCACAAGCGAAGTGAATATTCGAGTATGACCGAGCAGACGATTACGACCACCGCCGTTGGTCGAACGAATGCCCAACCTGATGAAGTCGATCTCAAGTTTGCAGCCCGTGCTACCGACCCTGACGTCACGACTGCTCGTCGCGCAGTGGCAGACCAAGCGCTGGTGCTTCGGGAGGAACTCGATACGGTGGGGATTCCCGACGAGCGAATCCGGACGAGTCGGTTCCGAATCCGGCAGGGGCCACCAGACCGTGGGAACCCATCGGCGTCTGATCCTGAGACCCAACCGTACCGAGCAAACGAGATTATCACTGTCGTTCTCTTCGACCTTGATCGTCTCGGCGATGTGCTCTCGGCCGCTGTTGACGACGCTGGCGTCGAAATCGATGAAGTCGCGTTTACGTTCCAAACAGCGACTCAACGAGACCTTCAGCAGACCGCAATCGCGGATGCAGTTGACACAGCGCGACAGAACGCCACTGCTGCCGCCACCGCTGAGGATCTAACCGTCGCCAGTGTGCAATCGATCGTGACTGACTCCGGCTCGCGCCCTCGCCGGTTGGGGGCGGGTCAGGCATTGGGGAGTCGGATACAGGAGTCGGGAAGCGTCAAAAGTGGCCCAATCGAAGTCTCGGTTACTGTCGAAGTAGAATATCACCTCGAAGAACCTTGAGACGTAACCTTCTCGTTGTATTCACTCTCTTTTCCATTGCGAAACTTGTTCGACGACACGAGAGACCAATTATAGTCAATTTTCTAAAAGCAGTACACCACCCGCACCTTAAAGTGCACCAACCGACGTAAGAACTAGCAACACCACTATCACAGCCGAGACTACGGTGCCAGCTACGAGCGGTTTGTTCTCCATCGCCTTTTGTTGGATTGGCATCGTGGCGTATTCCTCGCGGAAAGCGTCCATGTTCTCCTCGTCATAGAAGTACTTTGTCTTGAACGCGAACCGGTCAGTCACTGCACAACCCGTACAGACCGGCGTCCCTTCGACTCGTTCCGTTTTCGTGTGACTACTACAATTGATACTGCCACAGTTTGCACAGTGGGTAAACGTCGACGCGTTTTCGTCGCCACATTGCACACAGCGATGAATGCCGTCTTCGATCGTGACACGCGATGGTCCAGCGGCGTAGTATTCATAAGGATACGAATACTGCTGAAATTCCGCCCGCTGGCGAATTTTCGGAAGATACATCGGCGTGATGGCCTGCATCGAAACGTCCGATTGCTTTGGCTCACAGGTCTTCTCGTAGTCGACGTTGTTATCGCCAGTATAGTGTACCGTCGCTGTGTGTCGAGCACGAATCCGGTCAACGGCCCACTCTTTGTATTCGGTCTCAGTTTGGCCGAAGCGCTTCACATCGAGGTCGTCGAACTCGTCGCGGAACGCATCTTCGTCGAGGTCCATGCTCTGGCGCAAATTGCTCGCAACGAGATGGCCGATATCGTCATCGAGGACCGTCGGTCGCGACTGGTCAGCGTGAACGACTATCCTGTCCGTTTCGTTGATACGGTGGATGACACCGACCGTCGTTTCGAAGACAGCATTCGTCTCGGCAGTGATTACAGCAGTGGGTTCGAACGTCACATGGGCCGTGGGGTTCGGGATGTCTGTGGGCTCGATGTTCTTGATATCACGAAACGCCTCTTTCACTGGAGCCTTGACGGTACCAGTCGGATCGAACGGTCGTAATGTCTCGTTACATAGAATTTCGATACGACCGTTATAGAGATCAAGTCCCACCTCGTCGGCGATATCACGTAGTCGTTGCCCGTCGATGAGTTCGATCTGGTACGGGTCGCCGTTCTGGTCCAGACGCGTTGCGTACTCTCGTGCTGGCTCGGTGAATCGGCCGGTCGTGACGACCATCCCTCGCTTGGGACCGTCGTACTCGAAGGTCGCAATTGCAGAGTGAAGTTTTTGGATGACGGGTCGGCCGACAGTTCCGGTGTGTTTGCACTCGACCACGATTCCACGTCGCGTGCCGTCGACGATTTCATCCATGAGTATGTCCCTGCCCTCGTCAGCCGTCTTCACCGCTTGTCGGACATTCTCGTAGCCGAGATTACGGAACACATCTTCCATCACGTCCTCGAATTCGAAGCCAGAGAGGTCGTCTAGTACTGCCATCTATTTTCTGTTTGAAACTGACTTCTAGATTATAAATATATTGGGACTTGAAAGCCGTGTCTCGTCGGAATTTCGTGGGAGAACCGATACAACAACAGGTGCTCTCAGGACTATCAAGAGCATCAACCCTGATAATCTCTCGAAGAAGCAGCTCAAGAAGATGCTGTATCTGAACAAAAAAGATGGGTCGTAGTCCCTTCCGCTTGTACTGAGAATCTCAGGTGGTAGTGAACGAAGTCGAATTTCTGAAAATGCTAGTCTTCGAGGTCCGCGACGATGCGTCCGAGTTCCCGGGCATGTTCGCTCTCGCTTAGGTCGTACCGCTCTTCTATCGAGCGGAGTTGTTCTTGAAAGGTCATCGTTAGAGCCTCCAGGTGGTCTATTCTAACTGAAGCGGTTCCAGAATAAGAACATTTTCCTGACTGCCAAGGCGGTGTCTAAATCCGGATGAGTGCTGCAACGACCATACAAACAACTCTCCTCTATTCAATTGTTGCTGCTCTCTGTGGAACCCTGATCAGTGCTTTCGACGATAACGGTTAGGAGTTGATCGAACTCAAACCGCTTTAGACCACAGTAACAGACAAATCCGACCGGTAACCCTACCATCCCTGAGATTTCAATGAAGGGGATACTCACGACAGCGCCTAACAAGAGGCTGACGAGTGCGGACATCGAGAACCCGCGAATGAACCAAAATTTGGAGCTTTTATCTACTGTGTAGAGGGACGTGATATCGGTATCACGCTTTCTGATGATCCAGTAGTCTGCGATCAGAATCCCAAGAGCTGGACCGAGGAAGACGGAATATGCGTTGATGAACGTATAAAATATATTACTAGAAAAGAGATACCAAGGGAAGGATACAACCGACAGCGCACTCGTGAGGATTACTCCTTGACGCCACGAAATACCGAGAGAATCCTGGAAAACATGAGTGGGTGGGAGGATGTTGAGGGTGAGATTCGTCGAAATCTGTGCGCCCAATACGAACAGCAACATTGCACTACCGACAAGCGGATTGGGGGCGACGATCATTATCGCCTCGATCGGGTTCGCATTTCCGGTCGAGACACCAAAGACCAATCCCACCAATAGCATGAACATCATCGGTGGTGCGATACCGAAGGCATGGTCCAATACCTGGTTACGAGCACCTCCCTTCTCCTTGAGGTGGCGGCTGAGGTCCGAGGCGTTGAGTGCACCCGTAATAATGAATCCGACTGCCGTCGAAATCGTCGCGTAGAACTGACTCCCCCACGATCCGGAATAGTTGATGACGTTACTTGGAATATGCTGCGTAGTGAAAGAGTGACTAAAAACAGTTCACGGGAAGTTCATTGAATTACCACCCTACCGATTTCCCCTTCTGAAGAAGCGATCGTCGATTATCTACCCAGTCAATAGATATATTGCATACTTACTCGTATTTCTTCGCATAAGCGATACAAACGAACGAGGTCCCCCTAAAAACGGTTTTTGCATCCGATTTCGCCAACCGACTAGAGAACGCCCCTGCTGACGAGCGAGTCTACAGAATCGCCTTCAAACTCACCGACCCAACCCTTGTTTCGAGTTTGCTGACCGAGCAAAGTGTTCTGGAATGCAGCCCGACGCCATCTCAAATGACTCGCCGACATTGGCCTCTTGACCCGTGTGACAAAGAACCCGGCGACGTACAAACGGAACGAAGCGTACTTTGAATGGCGACGGCTGAATCGCTTCGCAAGTTGAGCGAAC
>CAWCLB010000004.1:0-203598 GCA_963796245.1 uncultured haloarchaeon
ACCGACCGTCTCGTCATCGAGGACGACGGCCGCCGAACGGCCGGAGATGAACGTCGGGTGCTCCGTCGGGGGAGTTTCGATGGTTACGTCGAAGTTCCGCGCGACGGCTTGCAGGCGCGCCTTGGCGTCCTCGTAGGAGGCGTCGTAGCGGGCGAGGACGCCGGCCACGGTTCGGTGCTCGGCAACGCCCGTGTTCTCCGCGTCATCCACCTCTGCCGCCAGCCCGATTTCCGTGAGGTCCTGCGGGTACGTGCGGTGGGTGTTGTTTTCCAAGACCATCATGAGCGAGGGGAGTGCCCACGTCCGGAGCATAGTGAAATCCTCGCTGTAGGGATTTTTGATGCTCGCCGGGGTGCCGCCGCCGACCACGTCGGTGCCGGGCTCCACGCGCATGCGCTCGAAGTTCTCCTCTTCGCTTATCATGTGGAAGTTAAGCAAATCCTCGAAGCCGAGACCGACCAGCACTTCGCGGGCGGCATCTTCGAGTTTCGAGCGTTCGTGTCGGCCGCCGACCGTCCCCACTTCGGGGTAGCGCGACGAGAGGTCATTGAACCCGTAAGCGCGGCCGATGTCGTCCACGATGTCTACGGGGTGGAGCACGTCCACGCGGTAAGGCGGAATTTCGACCTCGTAGACGACGGTACCATCGTCGGTCTCCTCGGCCTCGCCGGACAGTCCGGAGTGGGCCAGCAAGTCCAGCACTTCGTCAGGGGTGAACTCGATACCGAGCAGCGTCTCGATTCGGTCGTGGGTGACCTGCTTGGTCGTCACCTCGAAGTTCGGCCGGACCAGCGTTCGGTCGTCGTATTCCACTTCGACTTCCTCGATGGTGCCGCCACGGGCGTCGAGGGCGTAGCAGATGATGGCACACATCTTGTCGATGGTCCACTGGTCGGTGCCAGTGAGTTCGACGAACAGGTCGCGCGAGTCCGCCTCGACTTCTGTCCGGCGGCCGTTGATGACCGGCGGGAACGAGAACAGGCCGATATCGTCGTAGATGGCCGGATAGCGGTCGTACTCGGAGACGAGGTCTGCATACTTCTCACCGGTCGGGTGGGCGCGCAGGACTTCGTCGGGCGTCATCTCGGTGTCCGAATCGAGCGGGACGAATCGCTCGCCGCCGGGTTCGACGCCAACGTAGCGAATGGAGTTGCCCCCCTCTTCGGTGGCCTTACTTCCTTTGAGCATCGTCAGGTCGTGAATCCCGATTGCGCCTTTCGCACGCTTGCGACCCATCGTCGCGTGAAGTTTTTCTTGGAGCTGTATGAGCGAGTCAAGCGCCGTCTCGCTGAGATTCACACCACGGACGATTGCGCCAGTGACGTAGGGACGCTCTTCGGGGACGCTCTCGTCCACCTCGATGGTCCAACCCGTGTCGTTCAGCTTGGGGACGTAGACGCCGCTGTCGTCGCCGTAGTGGTAGCGAAGCGACCGCGCCACACCTTCGATGGAGAGGCGGTCGAGGCGGTCCGGAGCGAACTCCAGTTGCATGTCGCCGTCCTCGGTGTCGCCCTCGTACTCCAGACCGAGGCCGAACATGTCCTCCTTGAGTTCGTCATCGCTCTTTTCATCGTGGCCGGTCAGTTGTCGCAGTTCGTCGGGATTGACATCGACAGTTGGCATCAGTGAATCACCTCCACATCGCGGAGCAGTTCGAGGTCACACAGCGTTCCGTGCACGTCGCGGATGTCCTCGAAGCCGTACATCAACATTAGCAGTCGTTCCAAGGCAAGACCCCACGCCATCACGTCGCATTCGACGCCGAGCGGTTCGAGCACCTCGGGACGGAACATCCCACTGTTCCCGATTTCGATGAGTTCGCCCGTCTCAGGGTGGTTGCCGAACAGTTCGAAACTCGGCTCCGTGTACGGGTTGTAATGGGGTTTGAACTGTATATCCGTAATTCCGAACTGGGCGTAGAATTCCTCGAACGTGCCCATCAGGTCACGAACCGAGAGGTCCTCGGCCATCACCCAGCCCTCTATCTGGAAGAACTCCAGCAGGTGGGTCGGGTCGAGCGTGTCGTTGCGGTACACCTTCTCGACGCTGAAGAAGCGCTGTGGCGGTTCGAGGTCACCTTGGGCGTAGCCCGAGAGATACCGCATCGAAAGCGAGGTGGTGTGGCCACGAAGCGCGATGGCTCGCGCGAAATCCTCATCCCATGGCGAGTGATATCCCTCGCCGTTTTCGCCGACACCGTCGCGGTGTGCGCTGTGGACGCGCTCCACGAGGTCCTCGGGCAAATCCCCGATTTCCGTCGGGTTCGACAGCGCGAATCGGTCCCAGTGAGTTCGTGCCGGATGGTCCTGGGGCATGAACAGACAGTCGTTGATCCAGAAGTCCGCGTCCGCGTGCGGGCCGTCCATCTCCTCGAAGCCCATGCCGACGAGCACGTCTTTGACACGGTTCGCCGTCTGGCGGAGGATGTGAACCTTCCCGCCGTCGAGTCGTTCGGCGTCGGCGGAAACATTGTACTCGGCGAACTCCACGTCGCGCCAGTCGCCAGTCGTGAGCATTTCTGGTGTTAGCTGGCCGACCGTCTCGGCCGCCTCGATGCCCTCCATCATCGCGGTGACGCCTGCCTCGGTCAGCGTCACGGAGCGAACCGTCGATTCGGAGCGTTCGACGAGACCGCGGCTTTCCAACTGGTCCAACGTGTCCTCGTCGTCCACGGTTTCCCCGGAAGCGAGCGCAGCGAGCGCCCTCGCTTCGTCGTCCTCGTCCGGATTTGCGTCGGGGTCGGCAGTGATTTCGCCGCTGTCGATGCTCCCGTATCCCTTCCGGGCGTAGTTCGAGAGGGCGATGTTCACCTGCGGGCCGCCAAGTCCTGACTGACCGATGGCTTGGCCCATCTGGATGGAATCCTCGTCAGCCCCGGCGTCGATTGCTGCCTCGTAGAGAGCGATTTCTGGTAGTCCGTCCTCGGCGTACTCCTCGCCTTCCTCGGTCAGCGAGACGGATTCCTCGGTTCGTTCGTCCACCGATAGCAGTCCCTCGTCTTCGAGCTCGAAGACGGCACCCGTCGCAGTCTCCGGTTTGAGGCCGGTTTTCGCGGCGAGTTCCGCTATCGTCTGTTCCTCGTTCGCGCTCGCGGCTTCCAACACCGCAACCTGTGATTCTGGTAGTTTCATGTCCACTGGGTAGTCGTTGGTCGTATCTCCCGTTCCGCCGGTTTAGCCCTTCTGAAGACAGTCGGGGCGCTGCACCCGGTTTCGTCCTCTCGCTGCGAGAGGAGTCCACCGACCGCTCAGGCCGCGACAAAAAAGCCGAATCCCAGCGGTGGCCGTGGTTCGACTGCACTACTGCCATGGCGGGATTCGGATGGCATGGCTGAATGGTGGCGTCAAATCGACAAAAGGGTTCCGGAGGGATTTACCTCCGAGGACGAGATGTACAGACAATGATGGACTGGGAGCGGTTCTACGACAGGGCGAACTACGACCGCTGTGCCTACATCGGCGGCGAGCGGATGGCCGACCTCGTGGAGCGGTTTTTCGAACGGGAGGGCACACCCGAGAACTTCGCATCGGTTGGCTGTGGACCTGCAGTCGTCCCGTTCCTCCTCGCCGAGCGCCACCCCGACATCGACGTGTACGGGTTCGACATCTCGGAAACGGTGGTTCGGGACAACACCCAAAAGGCGGACGAGGAGGGACTGGAGAACCTCCATTTCTCCGAGGATTCGCTTCCGGACCTCGATACCGACCAGCAGTTCGACGTGGTGTACTGCGTCGCCACGCTCTACTTCGTGGACGAACCGCGCCGAGCAATCGAGAGTCTATATGCCCACGTTCGGGAGGGCGGCTATCTCATTTTGAACTACCCGAACGAGACGAGTCGAGAGACGTTCGACCGGGAGTTCGAGGGCAGAAGGAGAGAATCGTTCGAACTCGTGTTGAGCGGCGCGAACATCATCAGCGAGGAAGTCATTCGGGACGTGACGGGTGCGAAAACGCGAAGCTACTGGGAGTTGCTCGATGCCGAGGACGAGGAGTTCGTCGATTCGGCGACGCCGTGTGTCGTCGTCGAGAAGTAGGGAGAGAAGACACTTGCCGCCGGCCGGTAGCTGAGTTCTTACCCGTAGACGGCGAATATTCACTATGGCCGCCATCGCAACCGAAGGAGGGGCCGGACGATGGCTACGCGGACTCTGGGAGTACTACCGGGAGTACACCCACACAGCGATTCATGCGGCCTCTGCTGCGGCGCTCACCGCATTCGGATTGCTCATCTTCGTCAACCGACTCTTCGCGCTACTGGCGATTGCCGCGTACGTTTTCCCGCCGATCATTCTCTACAGTATCGGCGCTGATGTCGGACCCTCGTCCCCCTCGACCGAGACCGGGAGAAATCGAGCGAGCTCCGGAACGAGTTCACAGACGGATTCGAAGAGAGACGGGAGCGATTCAAACGTGGATGGTCGTGACGGCGATACGGATTCGGATAGCGACGACGGTGACACCGACTCCGACAGCGATAATGGAGATACCGACTCCGACAGCGACGACGGTGACACGGATTCGGACAGCGACGACGGTGACACCGACTCGGATGGATGATGTGTATCGCTCACGGGAACACAGCCCATACTGAACGCGAGACGTCGAACGGCAGGTAAGCGAGCGTTTGAAACAGTTATTTCAGCCGTCGATATCCGAAGTAGAGCGTTGGTGGTGCTGATATCCCAACAGGAAGAGTCCGAGACCGATGAGAATGAGGATAACACCGGGAATCAGCAGGACAAAACTCGGGCCGCAGGTGTTCGACACGTTAGCACCCGGGGTGCACATTTGATCTCGAAACGCGAACCAAATCAAAAGTACGCCGACGACGACACCGGAAACACCGAACCCTTCCAGCGAGCGGGACAGTGACATCACTCTGGAAGTTTAAACCGGACTCGCAAAACACTTCTGAAGCGGCGAAACCCGAAAATCCGTTATCGGCGGGACGATTCCAACTCGATGTCCAAGCCGTCCAACAGTTCTTCCGCTTCCTCGCGCTTTTCTTGGTGTTCCTCCAGGAACTCCTTCATGAGTTGGGCGGCCTGCTCCTTGCAGTCGCCACAGAGCCGTTCCCCGCCGACACACTCGTCATACACCTTCTTCGTGAACTCATCGTCGTCGCCAGAGAGGAGGTAGGCGTACAGTTCGTACACCGGACATTCGTCCGCCTTGCCACCCAACTCGCGCTGTTTTTCAGCGGTCTCCCGGCCGCCAGTCGTCGCGGATTTTACCTTGTCGTAGCCGTCCTCGGGGTCGTCAAGCAGGCTGATGTGACTCGCCGGGACCGACGAGGACATCTTGCCACCCGTCAGGCCGGTCATAAAGCGGTGGTAAATCGAGGACGGCATGATGAACCCGTAGCCGCCGTTCTCGATTTCTATCTCGCGGGCGAGGGCCTTCGCGTCCGTCCGCGAGTAGTCGAACACGTCGATGTGCTCGTCGAACACTCGCTTTTCCCCCTCGATAGCGTCGATAAGCGCTTGGTAGGCTTCTTCCGTCGCATTGCGGTCGAAGAACCGAACGCGCGGGCGGAGTGGTTCCATCCCTGCATTGGAGAGTTTCGACGCGACGCGAGTTTTGGCGTCCGCGAGTTCCGGGTCGTACGCAGTGGCCTCCTGTTGGTCCATCCGGGGTCGATTTTCGAAATCGACAGCGTCGATGCCCTCCTCGATGTACACGGCGGCGTCGATACACCGGATGGTCACGTCTTTGTCGCTGTTGGCGGCATACTCCGCCAGCACATCGTAGGCGTCGGTGAGGACTATCTGTTCCTCGTCGTCCGCCTCGAAACTCGCGTAGGCCTTCGTCACGCCGAAGTAACGCATCCGAACGGCCAAGTCACGGGCCAACCTGACGTGCGGGTCCTGGTCGGGACCGACCGGAATGACGGTGGGTTTCGGTTCGTCGAGTTGCGGGTAGAGGATGTCGGCCATCTGCGTGACGACGCTCTGGACGTGCGAGACGTTGGTTTCGCCGTCGAAGCCGTAGATGGACTGGAATTCGGAAAAGTTCGCTTTCGAGCCGAGTTCGAACGCCAAATCCTGCAGTTCGCGGTTCTCGGACTGGCGGTAGAGCGTCCCCGTCTCAGCGTCGAACCCGAGGGCGATGAGCGAGAGCAGGTAATCCCGCGAATGCTCGTCGATTTCCTCCCACGAAAGGCCACGGGCGCTGTGGGCTTCGAGGTCAGCGATGAGGCCGTAGGTGTCCCCGCCCTGTTGTTGATGCCAGATGAGTTCGTCGAACACCAGTTTGTGTCCGATGTGCGGGTCGCCGGTCGGCATGAACCCCGACAGCGCGGCGAACGGTTCGTCGTTCTGCATCGCCTCGGCGACGCGGCGGTAACCACGGTCACCAAAGATGACGCTGCGACGCATCAGGTAGTGCGGGTCCGGAACAGCGGGGAGCACGTCGTCGAACTCCTCGATACCGAATTCCTCGAACAGTTTTCGGTAGTCGGACACCGTCGCCGACCCCCACGGGTCGAGGACGACATCGTCCTCTCCCGTTGCGGTACCACCGTCGGGCAGCGGTGTGCCCGTCTCGGATGAATCGTCTCGTGTCATGGTGTAAGTCGTGTCACCGACAGCCAAGTGTCTATTCGTTCGTTCTCAGTGATGAGCGCAAAAATCATTTGCTTTCGCACACCGTGTGCAAGCCGAACGTCCAGCGCGAGGTCACGCGGGACGAACGCGTGGCCGCCTGCCAACACTCGGATGAGATACTCCGAGTGCCCGAGATTGTCCACCGACTCCACGTCGGCGTAGGTTCGGAAATCCGCGCCGAACTTGAATCCCGTCTTTGGAACCACGCCCTGCTCCCGAAGGGTTCGGTACACCAGCAAGCGCCGGTCGAACCGCTCGCCTTCGACCTCCTCACCGCGCTGGACGATTTGGTCGTACGTTCCCCCAATTTCGAGGTTGCCCTCCGCGACGAGGTGAGCCGCTTCCACGAGCGACAACTGCAAAATACCGGTCTCGTCGCGGCCACCCAACTGCTGGCCGTAGAACGCCTTGCCGTGTAGTTCGTCCGGTGCGTCCCACACCAGCACGCGGTCGGCGATGAGCGACCCCGAAAGGTCGGTCGGCACGTCGTGGTCCGTCGCTCCCTCGATTTCGATGCAGTCAGTTTCGAAGTAGGTGATTTCGCTCTCCTCGTCAACGATTGCGAGGACGACATCACCTAGCTCCGCGACGGGAATCGTCTCGCGCTCGCTTGCCACCCGAATCCGATACGAAACCTCGTCATCCCACGGGCCGCCCCCTCGCGGGTAGACGACGAAGTCCGACGACGGATGCGGGTTCGACACCCACCCCTCCCGGTCCGGCGAGAGGTAGAACCCACGCTCTCGAAGGTTTGCATAGACGAGGAATCGAGCCGCGAACCCGTTGCCCGTCGATTCCTGTAAAAATTCTCGAAAACCGTTGCCATCGACCGAGTCGAGGTCGCCACGAAGCAGGAGGTGAGCGGCCTCGACACGCGAAAACGCTACCTCGTTCCCACTAAGTGGGCGACCGTATCCACGCGAATCGTAGTACCGCTGGCGGGCGTCGCCGCCAACACGGACTTCGTCATCGCGCAGGCTTCCATCCATACGTCTTCTGTGCTATGGGCCTTCAAATGCACTACGACTCAGGGACGGGTCGGATGGTCGGGATAAGTGCGATGTCGCGTCGTGAATGGCCGTATATGTGACAGAGTATCGGTTAGAAATGAATAATATGCTTCTATTCGAGCCAGTACCAAGTCAGTCTCAATCTGCGGTCAAATTTGTATTATTTGCGGCACTTTCACTGCTGAGTATCGTGTTCTCCGCAAGGTGGTTGATAGATTGGATAGCCGCATTCAGGAAAGTGCCGAATGAATACAGAAGGGGAAAAGAGAAAGAGCCAGCGGACGGCGAATACGAGGAATGATTCGAAGTCAGTCGGTGGAATACTGGAATATACTATTTTGTACTGGACACTACTGAGAAATTGTCATCTGTGGAACTATTTCGACCCCTATTCACACTCGGGACTCAGGGCTTTGGAAGGAAATGCGACTTCTATTTCTGAGAGGAAGACTTCGAAAGCCCCCGCCCGCTCGCGGTCGCTGACGCGAGATATCCGCGCTCTCCGTACAGCCCGCGCGGATAGTGGCTCGCGCAGACGACCACGTGAACGCGAGCGGGCGGCCCCTTTCAATCCCACCCGACCACACCGTTACCGCAGGCCACACCCTCCCCAGCCGATTCGCTCCACTCCTTGCAGTCGTTCCGCTCATCCCTCGCACGCTATCGGCACCGACCTTCGGACGACCGCTGTCCTCAGGCCGGTGCCAGCGCGCGCCACCCGACTGGACGAGAGACCAGTCACGGCTGGGGAAGTCAGCCTTCTAAACCAGTATCCACGAACTCCCCACAGTCCGTGTTCAAACATCGCCTTCCGGTCCGGGTTTGAAACACGGGAAGGCCACAGTCACACGAATCCACGATAATCCCGGTTGGAATCCCGAACCCGATTTCACAGTCAGGATAGCGCTCACAACCCGCGATGATGCTTCCCTTGTTCAGAATGCGCATGTCTGCACCGCATTCGGGACAGTCCCATTCGCGGTCGAATCGTCGCCGGACGGCTTCGAAAACCGTGCCGCAATCGCGGTCGAGACAGAGTTCGAATTCGGCACCGCGTTCGACGTGCATGGTTGGCAGGCCACAGTCGCAGGTTTCGTCGCCGATGCAGGCCCGTCGTGGAATGGGGTACTCCCGGCGGCAACCAAGACAGGAAACTGTCCCCTTCGCTCGCGTGAGCGTGCCATCGCAGTGCGGGCAGGTTCCGACGGGGATTCCTGCGACGGACCCCGGATAGCGTGAGATACCGTGGGTGGTGTGACACTCGACGCGAACGTGGTGATCGTCGGTCGCGGCGACGAGCGTGAACGAATCGCCGTCGAGCGAGGCGTGGGCAGTTTCCGCGCGAGTGAGCCATTCGACTGGCTGGTAGCCGTCCACGTCGTGGACGAGAAGGGTATCGTCGGGTTTGAGGATGGCAACGACTTCAGCGCGCCGCTGTCCGTGGCTGTCGCCGTCTCTCGTAATCGTACAGTCGCCAGCAAACACGCGAATCGTGTCAGTCATGGCCCTGGTTGGTTCCGTGTTGGTATTTGAACGTTCGGGCCAAGGGTTTTGAGCCAAAAGGGAGAACGAAAAGAAAATGGAAGAAACGGAACCCGAGAAAACGGAGCGAAAAGCGGTGCTATTCGACATGGATGGCGTCATCGTGAACTCCGAGGATTTCTGGGTGGAACTCGAAGAAGAGACCATCTTCCCGGAAGTGGGCGTGGAAAACGTCGGCGACGGCGAAATCACCGGGATGAGCTTTCGCGAAATCTACGACTATCTGGACGAAGAGTACGGAACCGACGTGACGAAAGCGGAGTTCGTCGCCCTCTACAACGAAATCGCGAAGGACCTCTACGGCGAGCACGTCTCGCTGATGGACGGCTTTCACGACCTGCTGGCCGAACTGCGTGCCGAGGGCATCGACGTGGCACTCGTCTCGTCGTCACCGCACCACTGGATTGACATCGTCCTCGAACGATTCGACCTCGAATTCGAAGAAGTCGTCAGCGCCGACGACATCGACGCACCCGGTAAACCGGAACCCGCCATCTACGAGTACGCGGCCGGATTACTCGACTACCGACCGGACGAGTGTGTCGCCGTCGAGGATTCGGAAAACGGTGTCAAATCGGCCGTTCGGGCCGGGACGTACTGTATCGGCTTCCCGAACGGCGCAAAAGAAATCGACCTCTCGATGGCGGACGTGGTGGTCTCCTCGCCCGCCGAACTGCACGAGGAACTGCTCACTCGACCTGCACGGTCCGAACGTCAGTAAACGGTAAGAGGGGCAGGTCAGGGAACGCGACGCGGACGGTGAACGTCATCTCGTCTGCGGTGCCGCCGAAGACGCCGACGGGGATGGTCGTCTCGCCGTCGAGATACGTCGATTTTTCCGTCATCTCGACGCCGTTGACGGTCACGTCGATGGCGGTCTGCTCGCCGCCACCGTGATTTTTGATGGTGACCTCGCGCATATCATTCTCGCCGCGAGGGATTTTGGTCGGGAACGAACCCCACTCGATTTCCACATCGGGGAGTTTTTTCGCGCTTGCTTCGACTTGCTCGGCGACACCCTCGGAGAGGCCGGCACCGACCAATCCATCGACACCGACTCGGCGTACGTCGGCGGGCGTTTCGAGACCTTCGGTCGCCAACTTGCTCGACCGGCCCGCACCGACGCCGTCGATTGCAGTGAGTCCGACGGAGAACTCCCCGACACCGTTTTCCACGCGGGCTTCGATGCGGGTGACGAGATTCGCGGCGACCGGTCTGTCGAGACGCTTCAAGAAGGCTCGAAGTGCAGCGAACAACCGAACCGCGTTCTGCTGGATGACCCACGCGTCGCTCCGCAAATCGCCCGGCGTCGAACCCGTCATGCTGGAGCGGAGGATGGCGAGCACCTTTCGCCCGCCTGCTTCGAGGTCGCCGGAATCCTGTCCGACGAGGACGGAATTGATGGCATCGCGTTCGGCTTGTCGGGCACTCACACTGTCGAACTCGGCCGCGCCAGCAACCGTTTCGAGCACGTTCGGTACGTCGATGTCGTCGCTCTCCGCGAGACGGCGGAACCGCTCGGCCGTATCGAGGTCGAGGTAGAACTTTGAGGCGAGCATGGCGAGCGCTGTGCCCTCGATTGAAAGGTCGTCACCTTGTTCCACGAAGCCACGCGAGACGAGACGCTGGAGCGTGTTTCTGACGCGCTGACGGTGATTTTCGAAGTCGTACTCGTCGGGTTTCGTCTGGGCGCGGACGTAGTAGAATGTCGTTTGCAGCCACGACATCACGTCGTCCAAATCCGAAATGGTGCCCATCGCAATCTCGGCGTTGAGATGCGAGTCCAAGTCCTCGGCGAGTCGAGATTCGATTTCCTTCCCGTCGCGCAGGAGTTTCCGGTACTTGTCCGCGTCCTTGAAATCACAGACGACCCAGCCGTAGCCCACGTCGTCGTAGCCGGGACGGCCTGCCCGTCCGAGCATCTGAAGCACGTCGAGGGGACTCATGTCCACCTCGCCTTCGAGTGGGTCGTGCAGTTTGGTGTCGCGCAGAACGACACACCGTGCGGGGAGGTTGACACCCCACGCGAGCGTGGAGGTGGAAAACAGCAGTTGGATCTTTCCCTGTTTGAACCACTCCTCCACCCTATCGCGGTCGTTTTTCGACAGTCCGGCGTGGTGGAACGCCACGCCGTCCAGCACGGAGTTTCGAAGGGTCTCGTTGCGCAGTTCCTGCGTTTCGGTGTGGAAATCGTAGTCCCCGCGTGCGCCCATGGGGATGTCCCGTTCGCCGATTTCGTCGCGGGCCTTTTTCGCGGCCTGCACGGTGTCCTGCCGCGAGGCGACGAAGACGAGCGCCTGCCCGTCCTCGCGGATGTGTGGCTCCGCGAGGTCCAACGCACGATACAGCCTGCGGTACTTGTCCGCGAACGAGTTGTCCCCGTGGGAGTAGGTCTTCACGTCCGCGTGCAAATCGACAGGGCGGTAGTCGTCCCCGAACTCGAAAGTGGTCTCCGGCGGTGCGTCGAGCCAATCCGCCACGTCGCTCACGTTGGGCATCGTCGCTGAGAGCGCGACGACGCGAGGGTCACAGAGGCGGCGCAGGCGCGAGACTGTCACTTCCAGGACTGCCCCGCGTTTTTCCGAATCGAGGAGGTGCACCTCGTCGATGACACAGCAGTCCACGTCGGTGATGAATGAGTAGCGCGCTGAATCGTGTTTTCTGGTCGCCGAATCGGTCTTTTCGGGCGTCATCACGAGGATGTCGGCGCGTTCGGCGCGCCGGGGGTTCAAATCGCGTTCGCCCGTGACGACGTACACCGAGTAGCCCAACTCCTCGAAGCGTTCCCAGTCGCTTTCCTTTTCGTTCGTCAGCGCCCGCAGTGGGGCGATGAACAACGCAGTTCCGTCGCCGCGCAGCGCCTTGCAAATGGCGAGTTCCGCGAGTGCCGTCTTGCCACTCGCCGTGGGTGCACTGGCAACGACGTTCTCGTCGCTTTCGAGTAGCGCGGGAAGCATCTCGCGCTGCATTTGGTTGAACTCCTCGAAGGCGAACGCCTCCGCGAACTGTGGAACCGCCTCGGAGACCTGCATCGTTTCGTAGGCAGAGTGGAAAGCAAAAAGGCGTTTCTGTACCGGATTGTCAGGAGATTTTTGATGGGAATCCAACACGATTGGCGAAGCTGCTCGCGGATGCAATCCCGCAACTACCGTCTCGTTGAGCTTCGTTTCTGTGGGTATTCACTCGAAGTCGGGTTCGTGGTTACGAACGTCAACGAATTCGCACGGACACTTCCTAAACGATAAAGCGTCGCAAAAACTACCGACAACTATGCTAGAGCTTGAAGACGTGCTGGCGGCGCGAGAGCGAGTGGCCGAGACAGCTCGGCACACACCGCTCGATTACTCTCATACTTTTACTCGGATGACTGGCGCGGAAGTTCACTTGAAACTGGAGACGTTCCAGCGGACGGGGTCGTTCAAGATTCGCGGCGCGACCAACCGCATCATGACGCTTTCGGAGGCCGAAAAGGACGCGGGCGTCGTCACGGCCAGCGCAGGCAACCACGCGCAGGGTGTTGCACTCGCGGCAACGCGAAGCGGCGTCGATTCGAAGATTGTCATGCCCAAACACGCCCCGATTTCGAAGGTGCGTGCGACGGAGAACTACGGCGCGGAGGCAGTCCTCTACGGCGAAGACTACGACGAAGCATCGGAGCGGGCTCACGAAATCGAAGAGACGGAAGGCCGAACCTACGTTCACGCCTTCGACGACACGAAGGTGATGGCCGGGCAGGGAACCATCGGACTGGAAATTATGGACGACCTCCCGGAAGTGGAAACCGTCGTCGTCCCCATCGGCGGTGGCGGCCTCATCAGCGGAATTGCAACCGCAATCAAAGGACGGAACCCCGACACGCGGGTTATCGGCGTCCAAGCCGAGGGCGCATCGAGCGTGGCCGACTCGCTTCAGAAAGGAAGCGTCCAGACGCTCGACAGCGTCGATACCATCGCGGACGGAATCGCAACGCGGTGTGTCGGCCAGCAGACGTTCGACGTGATTGACTCGCGCGTGGACGAAGTCGTCACCGTCTCCGATTCGGAAATCGCGGTGGCGGTTGCCTACCTGCTCGAACGCGGGAAGACGCTCGTCGAGGGTGCCGGCGCGGTAAGTCTCGCCGCAATCCTCGAAAGCAAGTTCGACTACGCGGACGACGAGGTCATCGTCCCCGTCCTCAGCGGCGGCAACATCGACATGAATCTCCTCACGACCGTCATCATGCGCGGACTCGTGGAGACCGGGCGCTACGTCAAACTCAAGACGGTGCTCAAGGACCGCCCCGGTTCTCTGCGAACGCTTCTCGACGTTATCGCCGACGCGCAGGCGAACATCTACGCCATCCAGCACGACCGCACCTCGCGTGATATTGGCATGAACGCGACGGAGGTCGAACTCGACCTCGAAACCCGTGGACCAGACCACGTTGACAGGCTTCTCGATTCGCTGCGAGAAAACGGGTTCGACGTGGAAGTGCTAGTCTGAACATCGAAGTTTGATTTTTCGTCTCCTTTTGACGTAGGTTTAAGTTCCGCGGGTCGAAGTGACGTGCATGAAGCGAATTATCAGCACGCAGGACGCTCCAGAGGCGGTTGGCGCGTACAGTCAGGCGACGACGAACGGCGGTATTCTCTTCACCGCAGGCCAAATCCCGATGACACCTGACGGTGAACTCCTCGACGACGAGGATATATCGGTGCAGACGCGCCAGAGTCTGGAGAACGTCAAAGGCATCCTCGAAGAGGAGGGCCTGAACATGCAGGACGTGCTGAAAGTGACCGTCTTCATGGACGACATCGAGGACTTCGACGAGATGAACGAGTCGTACAAGGAGTACTTCCAGGACAATCCACCGGCCCGCAGTGCCGTCGAGGTGGCGAACTTGCCGAAAGGCGTCGGCGTCGAAATCGAGGCCATCGCCAGCACCGAATAAACGTGAATCCCCGCGTCAAGGCGAGTCTCCTCTGGGGCGTCGTCGGCGCGCTCGTGTTTCTCGTCCTTCTGCAAGGCTACGAATTGGTCACTGACTATCGATACTCGATTGCGGTGGTGGCGGGAGCGACACTCGTCGTGGCGGTCGGCACGCCGATTTTTACCTACACCGTCCACGAGGCATTCGATTAGAAAAGAAGGGTTTAAACACCACACCCGGTAACGAACTGATAGGCCGGGATGGCCGAATGGCAAAGCGCACGCCTGGAAAGCGTGTTCCCTTATGGGATTCTGGGTTCAAATCCCAGTCCCGGCGTATTTCTCCGCGAAGCAAGTCCGTAAGCACCGCGTAGCGTGTACTTACGGCGAACAGGGAGGAATTCTGCCAGATATATAACGATTCCGAGATTGTTGTCAGTAAATGGTTAATTTCGGTGCAGTCGTCATCTATGCTCTTCTGCTATTGCTCCCGGCATATTACCTGAAGATGGCGGCAACCGGAATCCATCTCTATTCGAAGTTATACCTAACAGCTTCGTATGGAACCGGTGCCGTAACCGACGGTGAACTCGCTGTGGTTGAAGGGACCGTCGTCGTAGACGAACCCCCGTATGCAGCCGGCAAAATGGCCGAAAACACAGACTCGATAGTCGGTGCGTATCTTTGGCGACTAACGTTTCCGAAAATGCAGAACAGGATTGACTTCGAGAACTGGGAAATCAAAGAGCACACTGTTACCTCCCAGTCAGAAATCGAATCCGGTCGATTCAGTGTCGATACGGGCGACGAAACGGTCCGTGTCGATTTGAATTGGCTCCTCGACACTCACGACGGCACTCGGTTACCCGAACTGACTGTCTCCAGTACGAGGTCCCAGCGGTGGCTTCGTCCGTACCTCTGGGATTCTCCGTTCATCCATCTCTCGGGCGATGAAACCGTTCGAACGGTCGAAGCGGTTGAGGATGTTTTCGAGGGGTACGACGGCAACCCGTCGAACGACCGCACTATCGAATCGAAGCCGATTCACGACGGGACGACCATCGCCGTCTGCGGCGATATCCGGTTCGAACAGGGTACTCCCGTCATATACGGGTCCGATATAGTACCGTTGGCAATCACGGATGGAGGATTCGATGGGTTCCGCAAAAGCCTCAGGCTTCGTATCGTGAAAAACAGTATCTGGTTCCTTCTGTCGATAGGATTCATCGCCGTTGTATGGATATTTTCGTGAAATGATTTTTCTCCACGGCAACGAAAATCGAACGATTCGCGAGATTGGACAGTAGAGAAGACTTATTCGCTCAGGATTAAAATCGGGAGGTATGTCCCCGAAATCACCGACCATGAGTCGTCGTGCTGCCCTCCTGACGACGATGGGGTGTGTTTCTACACTCTCCGGGTGTAATTCGGCTAGCCTCTCCTTCAGCGACGGGTCGAAAAAAGACAAAGCGAAAGAGTACAAACCGCTCAACAGTCCGTGGCCGACAGCAGGCGCAACGTCACGGCGGACTGGTATCGCCTCGAACGCACGCCTCCCTCCGGCAGATGCCAAAGCGACACCGTTGATGAAGCGCGACGACCCCGCGTCTGGCGGCATCAGAATGGCACCCGTCGTCGCCGATGGAACTGCCTACGCGACGGCAGCTACAGGCCACGTCATCGCGCGTGGCAAGCACGAATGGACGGTGTCCGTCGATGGACAAGCCGGGTTGACGCCGACAATCGCGGATGGCATGGTGTACGAACCCACCACGAGTGGTATCCTCGCTCTTGACCCACGGACCGGTAATGAGCAATGGCGAACCGAAAACAAAGCCGTCAGCCGCGATATCGGCGATGCGGTTCCGACTGCGGCGAATGGGTCCGTCTTTCTCGGAACTGAAGACGTTTCAGCCCTCGACGAAGAGACAGGGAAAGAGCAGTGGGTCGGGAAATATCGGACATCGACGACGACGTGGGGGATTGCCACGACTGGAAAACGCACGGTGGCGATTGCGGCGTTCGACGGCAACAAGGGCACGCTCGCTTGCTTCGGGTCGGACGGCACTCGTGAGTGGACGACTTCGGTCAAAGTCAGCAGTAAGCCACCAGGTCCAACGATTGCCGATGGGACAGTGTACGCTCCAACCGATGCGGGAACGCTCTACGCAGTGAATATGGAAGACGGGTCTGTCCAGTGGAAAGCCACGATTGATGACGGTGTGAACACCGGTCTCGCGGTCGACAATGGGACGGTGTTCGTACCGGGTGGGTCCGATGGTACGCTCCGCGCAATCGATGCGGGAGACGGAACGACTCGGTGGACACAACACGTGGGACATGCCGCGGCACCGGCGGTCGTAGGGAAACAGCTACTCGTTAGTGGGACGGCGATTTCGGGACCGAAATCGGACGTGGGATTCGCTGTGCTCGACCCCACCACAGGGGAGAGACGACGAACGTACACAGCCAACACAGCCGGTCCCTTTGCCGTCGGTGATGGGGCGATTTACGTTTATCACGCCAATGATTCATCGCTGTGGGCGATACGGTAACGAACGCGGGAACGCAGTGTCGCTCGTGTGTCGTCCGGCAGGTAAGTGCGGGTTGGAATGGATGATGCCCGACATTCATCACTCTGGGAGTCCAACGAGGAACGAATGCGTACGCGCTCGTTCGTCCTGTCTTTACTCGTCCTCCTGACGGTGCTGTTTTTCGGGGCGTACGTCGCCGGCTACCACGTCCCCGGCGAACGGACGCTCGATTCGGCCCACGGTGTGCGGGTGATCGACGTCCCACACAACTCGCCCGGGCGACTGACCGACCCGAACCGGACGCAGTTTCGCCGGTGGATCGAATTCTACATCCACCGCGGCATCAACGAGCGGCGAGCGGAACACGGACTTGCCCCGCTCGAATTCGACGGTGCACTTCGCGACATCGCGCGAAATCACAGTGCCGATATGGGACAAAAGGGCTACTTCGAGCACGTCTCTCCGTCGGGCGCGAACCCCGGTGACCGCTACCGGCAGGCCGGGTACTACTGTCTCCGAGGCGCAGGGGAGAACATAGCGTACACCTACTTCGACCGGCGAGTACGGACGGACAGCGGTACCATTGTCCGGTATCGGACGGCAAAGGAACTCGCGCGTGGAGTCGTCTCGCAGTGGATGCATTCTCCAGAACACCGGAAAAATCTACTCTCCAAAAATTGGGAGCGAGAGGGCCTGGGAGTATATTATACTGAAAACGGTCGGATATATGCAACAGAAGACTTCTGCTAAACTGGTGCAAAAAATTAAATAGTTAGGGAGACCTCTCAAAAACGAACATTCGCCGGTCGAAAGACGACACAATGAACGAAGGAACAGACAAAATAAAGGAGATGCCATTGTCGAAAGACGTTATCTTTCAGATACTGAGCAACCGACGGCGACGATACGCGCTTCACTACTTACGCCGGAAGGAAGAATCGGCCGAAATCGGGGAGCTTGCGACACAAATCGCGGCGTGGGAGAATGACGTCATCATCGACGAAGTCACCTCACAACAACGCAAGCGGGTGTACAACACGCTCCAACAGGCACATCTTCCGAAGCTCAACGAGACGGGCTTTATCGACTACGACCCGGCACACGGTGACATCACATTGACCGAGCGGGCCGAGCCGCTGAATACGTACCTCGAAATCGTGCCCGACAATAACCTGCCGTGGTCCGAGTACTACTTCGTTCTGGGCTGTATCAGCCTCGCACTGCTAACCGGCGCACAACTCGGTGCCGGACCGCTTGGTCTCGTGCCGGAGATGTGGTTGACACTCGGACTCGCCCTCCTGATTACGATTTCCGGTGCGGTTCACATGTACTACCATCGAAATCATCGTCTTGGCCACACGGAAGTACCGGAAGACGAGTAATCACGGCGAGGTGGGCTGAAACTGAGAACCGATGACTGTCGAGAAGAGCAACAGAAGCGTGGCGGGGACGACTCGAAACGAACCAAATATCGGAGTATATAAATAGAAGTTTGAGAACCAAATTCACGTCGAGAGACTCGTGTTAACTAGTGCCGTGATTTTCGCCATACCGACTGCCTTCCCGCGATTTTCCGATTTAAGATTCGAACAAAGGATGTCGATGAATGACCCAGTAGATAAAGACTTATATAGAAGCACAATCATAGTCGCCATTGTACTATGAGTCAGCGCATGCAAGGTCAGCCGATGATTGTAATGTCCGAAGATTCCCAGCGAGTCAAGGACAAGGACGCGCAGGAACACAACATCACTGCGGCACGAGCAGTAGCGGACGCCGTTCGCTCCACACTCGGTCCGAAAGGGATGGACAAGATGCTCGTCGATTCGATGGGCGACGTGACCATCACGAACGATGGTGTCACCATCCTCAAGGAGATGGACATCGACAACCCGACGGCCGAGATGATTATCGAAGTCGCCGAAACCCAAGAGGACGAAGCGGGTGACGGGACGACGACGGCCGTCGCGGTGACGGGTGAACTTCTGAAGAACGCACAGGACCTCCTCGAACAGGACATCCACCCGACGGCAGTCATCAAAGGCTTCCACCTCGCAAGCGAGAAAGCACGCGAGGAAATCGACAACGTCGCGGACGAAGTCGATACCGACGACGAGGACCTCCTCCGCAAAGTCGCCGAGACCAGCATGACCGGCAAAGGTGCCGAACTCAACAAGGAAGTCCTGAGCCAGATCATCGTCGACGCGGTTCAGTCCGTCACCGTCGAAGGGACGGTCGACCTCGAATACGTCAACATCGAGACCCAGACCGGCCGCTCGGCCGGCGAATCCGAACTGCTCGACGGTGCGGTCATCGACAAGGACCCCGTCCACGACAACATGCCGAACTCCGTCGAGGACGCGAAAGTCCTCCTCCTCAACGAGGCCGTCGAGGTCGAGGAGACCGACGTCGACACCGAAATCTCGATCAACGACCCCGACCAGCTCAAGAACTTCCTCGACCGCGAGGAAGCACAGCTCAAGGAGAAGGTCGACCAGATCATCGACACGGGCGCAAACGTCGTCTTCTGCCAGAAAGGCATCGACGACCTCGCACAGCACTACCTCGCGAAGGAGGGCATTCTCGCCGTCCGACGCACGAAGAAGAGCGACGTCAAGTTCCTCCGAGAGGTTCTCAACACGAACATCGTCTCGGACCTCGACAGCGCATCCTCGGACGACGTTGCCGAAGGAAGCGTCACCCGCGACGACAGCGACGAGCTGTTCTACGTCACGGGCGGCGAGGACTCCCACGGCGTCACGCTCCTCCTCCGCGGCTCCACGGACCACGTCGTGGACGAGCTCGAACGCGGCATCACGGACGCGCTGGACGTCGTCGCCCAGACCGTCAGTGACGGCCGAATCGTCTCCGGTGGCGGTGCCATCGAAGTCGAACTCGCTTCCCGACTCCGCGACTACTCCGACAGCGTCGAGGGCCGCGAACAGCTGGCCGTCGAAGCGTTCGCCGACTCGCTCGAACTCGTCCCGCGCGTTCTCGCCGAGAACGCCGGACTGGACTCCATCGACACGCTCGTCGACCTCCGCGCGGAACACGAGGACGGCGAGAAGCGTGCCGGCCTGAACGTCTTCAGCGGCGACGTCGAAGACACGTTCGAGGCGGGCATCGTCGAGCCGGCTCACGCCAAGGAGCAGGCACTCTCCAGTGCGACCGAGGCCGCGAACCTCGTGCTCAAAATAGACGACATCATCTCGGCTGGCGACCTCTCCACCAACAAAGGTGACGACGGAGGCGCTGGCGGCCCACCCGCAGGCGGCATGGGTGGCATGGGCGGTATGGGCGGCGCGATGTAAATTCGGCCAAAGGACGAATTTCATTGCACGGCCGAGGTCCCCTCGGCCAAGGCTATGTAAGATAGGTTCAAGCCTATCTCCAGTGTCGAGCAAGCTTTGTCTCGCGGACGAAGCTTGAACTAAAGCCGATTTTCAGAGTCCGTCATACCTTGCTAAACAGAGACTGTGGAGTGAAGTCTGGAACGAACCTCGCACTTAATCGGGCTTTGATTGAGTTCCATTGTGACAAGGATATGATAGAATTGTGGGGAATATCCTCGATTGAAACTTGGAGAGGAGCTCTTTTCGGAATCTTACTACTGAACAGCCATCAATAGAATAAGGTACAAGAATACTGGTATTCAGTTGAGAAAAAGTTATTTTCGAGAGGTATAGACAGACAACCGTTGACAAACAGATATTCATCGAAGATATGCTGTTATAATCCCATAGATGAGATTATATACTTTCTAGTAATAAATATTGTAATAAATTAATAACTATAAATACATGTAGGAGCCAAGATAGATTGCATGCGAGAAATTAAAAGATTTGTAGGTAGTAGAAGAAAATTCATCAAGAATGCTGCAGTAGGAGCAACCGCTGCTTCTGCCCTTCCAATTGTTCAAGCAAAAGAAGAACGCAGTAGCACCGAGATCTACAAACAGGCACTGAAAGTCCAAGAGGAGACAGGAGATCGAACAAAATTCCGAAAATATCTTCGGAATCACGGAATGTCTGTTGCAACGAACGACACGATAATGTCGGTTCCAGTTGATTCGGGAACAGACGGTGGTTTTTCGACTCAGAAGCTTGATAAAAACGACCTCGAAATCGGGATTTCTCTTTCGACCGGCTGTTACCACGACGAATTCTACTCAAAAGTGACGTGGAATTGAGGTAACAACGACTGGGACGATTACGGTGATGATCCGAAAGACAATATTGCGATGTCTTGGAAGGAAAACTCCTGGTACGTCCCAGCGGACCAGGCTTGGGGCAGTTCGTACATTGCAAATACGAACGACTACGACTATAGCGCAAACGGAATTTCGATGCGATATTCCGATGGAAAGGACATGGGGTTACCAGGCAACACTAGTGGTGAACGCTGGATTGCTGCGACCCTCAAAAAACCAAGCGACGAATACAGTCCAGAGGCACGACAGGTATGGGCCGTCTACAACCACTGTTATGGTGGCGGTGCTATCAAATCCGTGTCCATCGGGTACGGAATCGTCAGCGCTACGTTTGACACGAGTGCCAAGCAATGGTACAGCGGCATCGACCAAAATGGTGACAAAATTGAACTGAACGCGGCTGATGCCACTGTGAACTGCGGCGGGCTATAAGGAAGATATTAATGACCAACAAAAAAATCGAGTCGGAAGACGGTCTACTCTAAAGCTGGCCGGTGCAGCGATTGCAGGTCTAAATCTCCCGATAGCGGACGCACAACCACCCCGAGGGAAAGAACTGTTCCAGCGTGCACTTAAAGTACAAGAAGAGACCGGTGAAAAGAGCAAATATCGAAAATACCTCCGCAACCACGGATGTAGTGTCTCGGCAACGGACATGACATTCACGTTCGACCCCAATTCGGAACAGGGAGGTTTCACGACACAGAAGTTGGACAAAAACGACCTCGTAATCAGCATTTCCCTTTCCACGGATTGTTATTTCCAAGATTTCTTTGGCAAACTCACATGGAATTGGGGTCGTAGTGACTTGGACGATATCGGTGACAATCCACGAGACGGAGTCGGTCTTATGTGGAAACAGGATTCGTGGCGTGTTCCAACCGATGGAGGAACGTACGGGAGTAGTTACATAGGGAATGCAGACAACCCAGTGATGAGCCCGACGGGCCTTGCATTCACATATCATGATGGAAACGACGTCGACTACTTCGGTGGAGGTGGTGCAGATCGCTGGGTCGCTGCAGACCTTGAAAAACCAAGCGATGAGTTTACCGCATCTGGCCGTCAGCTCTGGGCAGAGTATTGCCATGCATGGGGAGGAGGCCGATTCGAGTCGATAGATGTCGTTGATGGTGATCTTGAACTAACCACCGATGGATGGGGCTACACCTGGTACAAAGGAACCGATGAAAATGGCAACAAGCTCATAACGAGCGAAGCGGATTCGACGGTTAACTGTACTGGCTTGTAGAAATACAAAGATATATCACCATTTTACTAACCACTTGACATTAATGGATAAATATAAGTATTTATTTTTTAACATACAAATATGCATCGTCGAAAATTCCTCCGCATTCCAGCTTTTGCCGCGATTGCAACCTCCGCAGGGTGTTCGAGTCCGTTCTCTAACAATGACCCGAAGGCAAACGACATAACAATAGTCAATAAGAGAGACGAAGTCGTGTTTTTCGACCTCGTACTGTACCAAGCAGATAGTGGCAAAGGAGTGAGTTCAACCCGCCACAGTATCGGTTCCGGAAAAAAGACCATCGAAAACGTCGCCGACTTCGGAACGTACAATCTGACGATGTCCGTCGATGGCATGCCCGACAAAAGTCGAACCTGGCACGCGACGGACTGCCATCACCTCACGATAACGATACGGAAAGACAGCGTGAAATTCGCCGAGAAGACGTGCTGATTCGGGTCGTAATCCGGTTTCATCGTCGCGGGACGGTGAACCGTAATCAGGCAGATGGAAAATCGGTCTCCGTTCGATTTTCACCCCGACCGTAGCAGGAGTCGTCTACTGAACTCGAACCGATTTTTGAACCCACGTCGAATCGCGACGTGTTTGCCGGATGTTATTGCAATCAAACAGAGGAATGTGAATCTCCTTCGAATACTTCCGAGATTGAGAATTCACATGATTCTCCCCGAAACATTCCTTAAATCGACAGAGGAGACGGCGGCGGGAAGCAAAAATCGGCAAAAGATGGAACTAAGTGGGAACCACGTTTCCCTCCAACTATGGAGACACTCCTGCTGAATCAGGATGCCGTAGACGAGAACACACAGATGCCCGAACTCATTCGGGCCATCGAGGACGCCTTCGCGGCGTACGCGACCGGGGATGCACAGATGCCCGCGAAATCCTACATCGACCTGCCGCAGTACGACGGCGACTTCCGGTCGATGCCCGCCTATTTGGATGCCGACGGCTGGGACGCGGCCGGAATCAAATGGGTCAACGTCCACCCGAACAACCCCGATGATTTCGACCTGCCGACCGTCATGGGGACGATGATTTACAGCGACCCCGAGACGGCGTACCCCCTCGCCATCATGGACGGGACGGAACTCACGATGAAGCGCACGGGCGCGGCCGCCGCCGTCGCGACGGATTACCTCGCCGTCGAGGACGCGACGAGCATGGGTCTGGTCGGCGCTGGCGTTCAGTCGTACACGCAGTTGGAAGCCATCTCGAAGATTCGCCCCATCGAGGAAGTCGTCATCAGCGACTTGGACGAGGAAGCGGTCGCGGACTTCATCGACTACTTCGACGACGAGTTCGACGTTCGCGCCGGGTCGATTTCGGAAGCGGCCTCGTGTGACATCCTCTCGACCGTAACGCCGGTCGAATCCCCCATCGTTTCCGCCGCCGACGTTGGCGAACACACCCACATCAACGCGATGGGTGCCGACGCGGAAGGCAAACACGAAATCGCGGACGAGGTGCTGCTGAACGCGAAACTCGTCATCGACGACCACGCCCAGACCACCCACTCGGGCGAAATCAACGTCCCGTACAACGAGGGCGTTCTCTCGGACGACGACATCCACGGCGACATCGGCGACATCGTCATCGGCGACCTCGACGGTCGAACCGGGGACGACGGCGTCACCGTCTTCGACAGCACCGGACTGGCGATTCAGGACGTTGCGGCCGCACACGTCGTCTACGAGCACGCGAACGAGAACGACAACGGCTACCCGTTCGACCTTCTCGGCGTCTGATTCAGGAACTCGAACCGGATTGCAGTGGGCGGTTTTTTGTGGACTTCGACCGCAGTGACTACTCTTCGTCCCCGACCGGTGCCCGCGTTGTGACTTCGCCGGTCAACTTCGAGATGACCCAGACGATTATCAGGAACGGCAGCAGCGGGATCAGCAGGACGAGCAGACCGAGGAAGATGCCGAACCCGATGGTGTTCATCTCCCTGTCCGAGTGACCGTAGTAGGGCGGCGTGACAGTCCGTAGAACCTTCGTAACCGGGTGTTCTGCCGATTCTTCCTCGCTCATGTGAGAGAAAGGGACGGGGAAAATGATAAGCGTTCGTACAGCACAAGCGCTTTGCGCGTTCAGTTCCTGATTCGACGCGATGAATAAACGTCGGGAGGTGCTGGTGAGTGCTGTCGGCGAGGCACTCGGAATCGCGACTCGTTCGCCGTCGCGGGAAAGACACCGGCGTTCGTCGGGGTGGGAACCGACCGACTGGTGACGGGACTGGTTCCGGGTGTCGTGATGGTACAAGTCGCCGGACACGCCTACGCCGGAACGCGAGGCATTCAAAGGGTGGTGTCTCCAGCGACGATGGCGAGACGTGGAAGGACGCCGATATCGGCCCGAAATTTCCCGGTCCCGACGTGTGACGGCAGTGGAAGTTCCAGTGGAAACCACGGGGTGTCAGAACCGGGAAAACGTTCGAGCGTATCGGCACTATCCGTCCAAGTGGATGGCCGGACGCAACGGCGTGGCGTGGCGCGCTTTGTCCTCGGGGTCGGGCACGTCGTCGCCCTCGCGGTACACCTCCACGTCGGCCTCGAACTCGCGTTCGAAGAACTCTCGGGCGTCGTCGTACACCTCGACTTCGTCCACGTTGGCAAGCACTTCGACTTGGTCGTCCGGGCGTTCACGCACGTCCTCGACCAGTTTCTGGACGAGTTGGTTCACGTCGTTTCCCTTCTCGCGTAGGTCCTCGTCCTGCATGACGTCGCCCATGACGGCACCGACGTTCGGGCCGTTTTCGACGACGGCTGAGAGCACTTTGTGCTTCCAATCGGCGGCGACGTACACCCGAACCGTCTCGGGGTTGGTGTCGGTGACGTTCACGATGTCGCGCACGTCGTCGGTCAACCCTTCGACCAGTGATTCTTCGAGTTCCGTGACGGTGCTCTCGAAGTCGGCGTTGGGGTCCGGCCACTCGGCCGCGTCGATGGGTTCGCCCGTCAAGCGCTCGTGGAGTTCCGTCGCCATGAAGGGGATGAACGGGGCCAGCAGTCGCAGGCGGGTGTCCAACACTTTGCGGAGCGTCCAGCGTGCGCCCGGTCGGTCGGTGTCGGTGCGCTTGCGGTACCACTTCAGGTGCTCCTCGAAGCCGTAGAAGGTGACTTGGCTGGCCGTGCGCGTCTCGAAGCGGTCCATCGAGTCGGTGGCCTCTCGAACCGTCGCTTGCAGTTTCGACAGCAACCAGCGGTCGATGCGTTGCAGGTCGCGCTCGCCGTCTGAAGCGTTGATTATGTCGTTTGCACGGTTCCAGAACCGGCGCAGTTGGTTCCCCGTGCTCTCGACTTGGTCGCTCCGCCAGTCATAATCCTGCCACGGTTCGGCGCTGTTCATCAGGAAAAATCGCACCGTGTCGGCCCCATACTTCTCGATGGCGTTCTCCGGCAGGACGACGTGACCCTTCGAGGAGGACATCTTTTGGCCCTCCAACAGACCCATGCCCATCACGGTGATGCCCTGCGGCCAGTTCGCCGGGTCGAACAACTCGGCGTGGTGGAACAGGAAGAACGTCAGGTGATTGCTGACCAAGTCGTTGCCCGAACAGCGGTAATCGACGGGGTACCAGTAGTCCCACTCCTCGCGCAGGGAGAGTGCGGTTTCGTCCGGCGAATCGACCGCTTCACTACCGTAGAACAAGGTGTCGAAGAACGCCTTGTCCATCCCCTCGGCCGGCACGTCCGAAATCCGGTGGGCGATGGTGTAGTAGGCCATGTAGATGGTCGAGTCCGACAGGGGTTCGATGACGAAGTCATCGTCCCACGGCAGGCGAGTGCCCAACCCATAATTACGGATACACGGCCACTCGTTCAACCAGTCGATGGTGTGGTCATACTGCTCCCCGGTGTTCTCCGGAATCGCATCCAGTCCGGTGACGGCCTCGTGGGCCTTCGCCTTCCACGCCTCGTCGTTGTAACGCAGGAACCACGTGTCCTGCTCGGCGACTTCGACGGCCCCGCCACAGCGACAGATAACCTCCTCGCTGAATTCGTGCATCGTGCCGAACGACCCCTGTTGTTGGAACTCGTCTTTCAACTCGTCGCGCACGTCTTCCACGATTTCGCCCGCATAGTCGCCGTACATCTCGCCCAACTTGCCACTGTGGAACTCGCGGTTGTACACTGCTTGGGTGGCGTCTTCCAACGCTGTGTCCGATGAATCCTCGATACCGCGTTCTTCGATGGCGTCCTTCGCCGGGAACTCGCCGTAGCCTTCCACGTCGATGATGGCTTTCGGTTCGATTGCCGCGACTTCCGCGGGGTCAATGCCGTACTCTTTCATTCGGTCGTCGTCCACTTTCGCCTCTTGCAGCGCCACCCAGTCATCGGGACTGTGAGCCGGAACGGACATCACGACGCCTGTGGCGTTCTCCGCGTCCACGAAGTTCGCGGGCAGAACCAGCACCTCGTCGTGCGTAATCGGGTTCGTGACGTGCTCGCCGATGAGTCGCTCGCCGGTAAAGTGGTCGCGGATTTCTACGTCGTGGGCCTGCAGTTCCAGTTTCCCCGCCGCAGTCTCCGAGATGACCCACCGCTCACCATCCACGTCTGCTTCGACGTACTCCGCATCCGGGTCGATGTAGGCGTTCGTCACGCCGTGAACCGTCTCCGGGCGCAGGGTCGCCATTGGAACGGTCACATCATGTTCACCTGCACTCCACCCAAATTTGACCAGCGTGTACTCCTGGAATTCGGCTTCCTCTCCCTCCAGCAGGTCGTGGGTCGTGACGGGATTCTGCTCGTTGGTACAGTATTTGACGGGATGCAGGCCCTTCTCCAATAGACCGCGTTCTTTGAGCGTCTCGTACTGCCACGTGATGAACTTCGAGTAGCGCTCGTCGTTCGTCGTGAACTCGCGCCGCCAGTCGATGGACAGTCCCAGCGACTGCATGTTCTTCTTGTAACTGTCCTCGATGAAGTGACGGGCGAACCCCATCGGCGTCTCCATCTCGGTCAAATCCTCGTCCGAGACGTTGTAGGTGTCCTGCAGAACGGACATCTGTGCCGGTTCGCGCTTTTTCAGGCGCTCGACCGCGCCGACGATAGGCGTGCCGGTGACGTGCCATGCGATAGGGAACAGTACGTTGTCGCCCTGCAACCGGCGGTAGCGCGCCCACACGTCCGGGACGGTGTAGGTTCGTGCGTGGCCGATGTGCATACCCCCGCTCGGATACGGATACGGAACCGTGACGAAGGTGGCGTTTGAGGGGGATGGGTCGGCCTCATATCGACCCTCCTCCGCCCATCTGGACTGCCACTTCGACTCGATTTCCCGTGGCTCGTAGTCGCTCATGCCCTAACGGAGACGTGCGACGGTAAAAGAGGTGTCTACCTGACAGATAGACGAAACCACGGAAAACAGCGGTGGGCGGCGCTGCCAGATGACAACGTATAGAAGTCGTACGGAACAAAGAACGAACAACCCGGATTCTCGCATGAACACACGACAGTTCGACCACACGGAAATCGAGCATCGCTGGCAGGAGGCGTGGAACGACGCCGACGTCTTCCACATCCCGGACGAGGCGTCCGACCCGACGTACGTCCTCGGGATGTTCCCCTACACCTCCGGCCAACTCCACATGGGCCACGTCCGCAACTACACGATAACGGACGCCTACGCCCGGTACAAGCGCATGGACGGCGAGAACGTCCTCCATCCGATGGGATGGGACTCGTTCGGCCTCCCCGCCGAGAACGCGGCCATCGAACGCGACACGAACCCGCGTGACTGGACGCTCTCGTGTATCGACACGATGCGAGAACAGATGGAGGACATGGGCTTCGGCTACGACTGGGAACGGGAAGTCACGACGTGCCAACCCGACTACTACCGGTGGAACCAGTGGCTGTTCACCCAATTCCGCGAGGAGGGCCTCGTCGAGCGGGAGGCCGCCGAAATCAACTGGTGTCCGTCGTGTGAGACGGTCCTCGCCGACGAACAGGTCGAAGGGGACGCGGAACTCTGCTGGCGCTGTGACACACCCGTCGAACAGCGCGAACTCGACCAGTGGTTCCTGAAGATAACCGAGTACGCGGATGAACTCCTCGACGACTTGGACGACCTCGACGGTTGGCCGTCCAACGTCCGCCAGATGCAGCGGAACTGGATCGGCCGTCAGCACGGGTCCACCGTCGAGTTCGAAGTCGAAGGACACGGCCCTGTTGAAGTGTTCACCACTCGTCTCGACACCATCTTCGGCGTCTCGTTCTTCGCGCTCGCACCCGGCCACCCAATCGCAGAGGAACTGGCCGCCGAAGACGACGACATCGCACACTTTGTGGACGAGGTCGCCGACCCGGACGGCGACGAACCGCAGGGAATCGCCACCGACCTGACCGCGACGAACCCGGCGACGGGCGAGGAGATACCCGTGTTCGTCGCCGACTTCGTCCTCACGGATGTCGGGACGGGCGCACTGATGGGCGTTCCGGGCCACGACACTCGTGACCACGCGTTTGCAACGTCGATGGACGTCGATATCGTCCCCGTCGTCGCGCCGAGCGAGGACGACGTGCCGGACGTGAGCGAGGCGGCTTACACCGAGAATGGCGTCCTCGTCAATAGCGACGACTACGACGGTCTCGACAGCGACGACGCCCGCGAGCGATTGGAAGGCGACATCGAGAATGCGGCCCACGACGTTCAGTATCGACTCCGCGACTGGGGCATCTCGCGCCAGCGCTACTGGGGAACGCCGATACCCATCATTCACTGCGAGGAGTGTGGCCCGGTCAGCGTTCCGGACGAGGAACTCCCAGTCGAACTGCCGGAGTTCGTGCAGACGACCGGGAATCCGTTGGACGCGGCCGAAGAGTGGAATCACGTCGAGTGTCCCGAATGTGGTGCCGACGCGCGACGCGAGACGGACACGATGGACACGTTCATGGACTCGTCGTGGTACTTCCTGCGGTACGTCTCGCCGCATCTCGACGACGCCCCGTTCGACACCGAACAGGCGAACGACTGGATGCCGGTCGACCGGTACGTCGGCGGCATCGAGCACGCCGTCATGCACCTGCTGTACTCGCGGTTCGTGACGAAGGTGCTCTCCGATATGGAACTGCTCAACCACCGCGAACCGTTCACGAACCTCGTCACGCAGGGCATGGTGCTCCTCGATGGCGACAAGATGTCGAAAAGCAAGGGCAACGTCGTCTCGCCCCAGCGCATCATCGAGGAGTACGGTGCCGACACGGCCCGTCTATTCACGATGCAGGCCGCACAACCGGAGAAGGATTTCGACTGGACCGAGGAGGGCGTCAAATCGAGTCACGGGTTCCTCGAGCGTCTCACCGGAGCAGTCGAGTCGTTCACCGACTCGTCGTTCGACGGCGACCACGACGAAATCGCCGAGTACGTCGAACGCGAAATCGACGCCACCGTCGCCATCGCGAACGACGAGTTCCAGTCACTGACGTTCAACGGTGCACTCCGCGAGACCCAAGAACTGACTTCGCTGCTCGCACGCTACCGCGAGGAAACGGCACCGCACGGGCCGACGCTCGAACGCGGCCTTCGAACCGTCGTCAAACTGTTGGCACCCGTCACCCCGCACATCTGTGAGGAACTGTGGGACGACCTCGGCGGCGACGGCTTTGTCGTGGAAGCCGAGTGGCCGGAACCCGAGACGGACCCCGCCGAACTCGAACTGGCCCGTCAGTTGGTCGAGAACACACAGGAGGACGTCCGCCACATCGTCACCATCGCGGACATCGACGACCCCGAGCGCATCGACATCGTTGTTGCCGCGCCGTGGCAGTTCACTGCCCTCGACGTGGCCCGCGAGTCCGACGCCCCCAACGTCATCGGCGAAATCATGCAGAAAGACGAGATACGAGAGCAGGGCGACGACGCCGCGAAGTACGGACAGGAGTTACAACAGGAGCGTCAGTCGCTTCCGGAAACGCTCTCCCCGGAGCGAGAGCAGGTTGCACTTCGGCGGGCGAACTGGCTGTTCGAGCGCGAGTTCAATGCCGAAATCCGTCTGCTGACGGCCGACGAGGCCGACGATGACTTGGCGTCGAAGGCCCGTCCGGGTCGTCCCGCGATACACATCGACTGACGGACTACTCCATCGACTGAAATATTTTTAGGGCCTCGATTCGTCGGCCAGCTCATGGGTGCGTTCGCCGAGACGGTCCGTGATTTCATCCGCGACAGCCTCGCCGAGCGACTGCCGCGCTTCGAGTGGGGCACGGAACACTACATCCAACGAACGCCCGTTGACGTGGTGGGACACACCGACGACCACTTCGTCGCCATCGAACTGGAGTGGCGCAGGGCCGACCCCGTCAACAACACAGCGAAACTGTTCTACTACGTGGACGAGGGCGAATTGGCGAAGTACGACCGAATCACCGTCTTTCAGGTGTTTACCGGGTACTACGCGTTGTCCTCCGGCGGCGTTTCCTCGAAACGTGAAGTCGCCGAATTCGTCGGGGACGTGACCGCAGACTCTTTCGAGCAAGTGTCGTTTTCGCCAGTTACATTTGGGCTGGAACCACCGAAACGAGGTGGTGAGTGGCCGGAGGAGTGGGAAGGCGTTGCGGAAGAGACCATCGAAGAAATCGTTCGAAAAGTGTGAGGCGGCAACGATAATCGACCTCAACAACTGCGAACCACTCGCTACGAACAGATGCGGTTGATTCCGGTTTTGCAACAGCAGTTACCGAGAGGCGGACCTCGAAAGCCCCCGTCAAGTCCCGCGAGCGAAGTGATGGAGACCGGGCAGGGGCTTTCTACGTCTTCATCGTAGTCGTGATACTCTCTGTTGCAGAAAAAACGCCTCGGGTGCGCGAATGGAGTCATTGTCGAGACACCCATAACGAAATTACCCGTCCAGACCGATACACTGGTATGAACCGTCGGCGATTCGTTTTCCGGACGACAACGGTGGCGTCCGTGACTCTCGCTGGGTGGCTGGGGGTATACGACGGCTCGAATAACGGAGATGAGGCGGATTCACGCAACACGACGATGACTCACGCGAACGACGCGAACTGCCCGATATTCGATGAGATGGTGGACGAACACGTCTGTAGCCACGGCGAGAACCAACCAAACGCACCGGTTGCCCTGCGTCCGGAGGCCACGACGTGGGCACCGACTGGAAATGGCATTTCCACGTTTTCCTTCAGCCTCGTCAATCAGTCCGGGTCGGGGTTCGACATCGACACTGACGCGTGGACGATTCGGCGAAAACGGAAGGGTTCGTGGACGACCGTCGGATCGAGTGCCGGAACTCGAACCACGACCGCAATCGGCCCGAGCGACGAGCACACGTGGTCGCTGAGCCGAGAACAGCATCCGACGCCGCACGCACCGGCGACTACATTCATCGTCGCACTCGTGAAGTCCGGGACCTACGCGCTGACCGTCAGTGGGACGCTTTCGGTGTCGGGACAGACAGTCGAGTGTACCGCGCTGTTCGAGGCGAAATAGACGGGGTCGTTCGACCAAACTCACGCTGTTCTCCACTCACGTCGCTAATCCAACCGCCTGTCAAAACTAACAAATGAATTACAGATAAGACGATATCCCTCGTAGCTTTTGCGGATGACGCACGCGACTGTCTGTTTGACGTACGATTTCGACGCCGTTTCCGTCTGGATTCACACGTTCGGGGCGGGGAACGCGCCGACGCAACTATCCCGCGGGGTGTACGGCGCATGGGTCGGGGCACCCCGAATTCTGGACCTGCACGACAAACACGGGATTCCGGCGACGTGGTTCGTTCCCGGCCACACCATCGAGAGCTTTCCCGAGCGGGTCGGCGAGGTGCACGACCGGGGATACGACGTGCAGTGTCATGGTTGGCGGCACGTCAACCCGAGCACGTTCGACAGCAAGCAGGATGAAAAAGACGAGTACGAGCGTGCAATGACGAACATTGAAGACATCACCGGAAACACGCCAGTCGGGTTTCGGTCGCCCGCGTGGGAGTTTTCGGAAAACACGCTCGACGTTCTCGACGAACTGGGCTTCGAGTGGGATTCGAGCGCGATGGGCAACGACTTCCGTCCGTACTATCTCCGGAAAAACTGGAGCGCCCCCCAGAAGAAACCCTTCCAAATCGGCGACAAAAGCGACATCGCCGAAATTCCGATTTCGTGGAAGCGAGCGGACTTTCCGGCGCTGATGTTCGTCTGGGAGCAATCAATTCTGTGGGGATTCGCGGACGAGCGGTCGGTGTTCGACCTCTGGAAAGCCCAGTTCGACTGGATGTACGAAAATATCGAAGACGGAATTTTCACGCTAGCGATGCACCCGCAAGTCATCGGGCAGCCACCGCGGACAACGCGATTGGAGGAACTGATTCAGCATATGCAGACCAAATCTGATGTCGAGTTCGCGAACGTGAGCACGGTTGCAGCGGAGGTTCGAAGCGGCGACCGAGATCCGATGGCGATGCTCGGTGGGAGGTGATTTTTCGGAGTACCATTTTGCTGTTTTGAGAGGTTGGCTATAACCGTTTTTCTAACCGACCTTGTCCCCTTAGATATGGCAAAGTACGTTGCACTCGTAGATATCCGGACAAGCGTCCAGAACGCCCAAGACCTCGCGTCGGCGTGGGGCGACATCCGACTGAAGTTCGAGGAGTTCGGCGTGGAACTCGACGGAAGTTTTGCCGTGCTCGGCGAGTACGACTTCCTGCTTATCTTCGAGGCACCCGACCGCGACACGGCCTTCCGAGCGGGTATCGCGGTGGAGAGTTACGGAATGGACATTCAAACCATGGAAATCATTCCGATGGATGACTTCGCCCAGTTGGTCGAAGATTAATTGTCGATGAGTCAATTATCTGTCAATGATGTCGACCGCCCACCGAGAGAAAAAGCCTATTCCCCGTCGATACGTTCGTGCAGGCATGAGTGAGTCGTCCGAAGTCGCCCTCGCGTTCGACGACAACGAGTTACTTCCCGCAATCGCACAGGATGCAAACACCGGAGATGTGCTGATGCTGGCATACGTCTCCCCCGAAGCCGTCGAGAAAACCCTCGACACCGGGTTCGCCCACTACTACTCCCGCAGTCGTGACGAACTCTGGAAAAAGGGCGGAACCAGCGGTCACCTCCAACACGTGACAGACGTCCGCGTCGATTGTGACGCCGACACGTTGCTCTACCGCATCGAACAGGAGGGCGGAGCCTGTCACACGGGCTACGAATCGTGTTTCTACCGCAGTATCAACTCCGTGAATCGAGAAGCGGACGAAGACGGAAACGAACTGACTGTCGAAACCGAAACTGTCGCGGAACGAGTGTTCGACCCCGACAAAGCCTATGAATGAGCTACTGACCGAACTCCGAAACGCGGACGAGGCGTGTCGGGAGAAAAACGCCGCCATCGCGGAGTACGGCGGAGCGTCGATGAACGCCGTCGCCGACGCCTACGACCGCGCTACGCACCTGTTCGACCGCTACGAGTCGCGTGCGACCGGTACCGGCGATTTCGAGGCGTTCTTGCAGTTTCAAGGCCAGTTTGCCGATTTCGTGGAAGGGTTGCCTGACGACCTCCCTGCGCGCGAAGCGTTCGAGCGGGCGGAAACGGCCATCGACAAACGCCGATTGAGCGAGCGCGATTTCGAGAAGGCGCGCAACGCACTCGAACCCGCGAAGGAAATCGTCGCCCTGTCGGACGAACGCAACGCGGCACGCGAGCGCTACCGAGATGCGCGACACACCGTTTCAGAGCAGGTGGCCGAACTCGACGAGCGAATCGCAGACCTCGAACGACTACAGGAACTCGGCGACGCCGATTTGGACGCCCCGACGGAACTGCTTCAGGAACCGATTGACACCGCCAACGACGCCATCACCGAGGCGTTCGAAGAGTTTACACACGATGCGAACGCCCGCGAACTGGTCGAGTTTCTCGATACGACCGACCATTACCCGCTTATCGAATTTCAGCGACCACCCGAAAATCTGCGGGAGTATCTACTGAATCGAGATGGTGGAGAGCTTACCGTTCCTGAACTGCTCGAATACGCCCACTACTCCCGGTCGAAACTCGACCACTACGTCTCCGACCCGGCGGCGCTGAAACGCGCCGTCGCCACGAACGAAACGTATCTCGACCGGCTCGGCCCGGAACCGCTCACCATCGACTGGCCGCCCTCACCCGCAAACGAACTCCGCTGGTGGTGTGAGGAAGCAATCCGCGTTGCGGACCGGTTCGCGCCACCCGAGACGATTGCACAGCTTCGTGAAGTTGAAAAGTTGACTCGAACGAATGAGTTCGAACGCCTCCGAACAGCGGCCGAAGCGCGTTCGGAACTGACCGACGGCGAACGCGACAAACTCGCCCGTGGGGATGTCGAGGGCGAACTCAAGCAGGTACGGGACGAAAAAGGAAAACTGACCGACGCGCTCGGTGAGTATCCGTCGCGGTAGTTTTCGAAAATTTCAGGCGTCGGCTTTGGCCGCCCGTAGGGACTCTTCCATCTCTTCGGCCAGTTCTTCGGCCTGATGGCGCTCGCGCGCCTCGGCGTAGATTCGAACCATCGGTTCCGTCCCGCTGGGGCGGGCCAGTACCCACGCGTCACCGAAATCCAAGCGATAGCCATCGCGGGTGTTCAGTTCGGCGTCCGAATCCGTCGCCGTCTGTTCGGCGGCGTCGAGGAGCGCATCGTGTTCGGCGTCCGTCGTGTACGAGATGTTCCTCCGGACGTTGTAATAGCTGCCGTACGGTTCCACGACTTCACTCGCGAGGTCGTCCACCAACAGTTCGAGGAACTTCGCGGCGGTATATGCGCCGTCGCGGGTGAGTCGGTAGTTGGGGAAGAAGATGCCGCCGTTGCCCTCGCCAGCGACCGGAACCGAAACGTTTTGTTCCTGTAACTCCCGAATCCGCGTGATTATGTTGGTGCTGCCGATGGGTGTCAGTTCGAGGGTTGCGCCAGTCTCGCGGGCCACATCTACCAACCGCTGAGAGACGTTGACGGCGGAGACAACAGCATCGCCGGGGTCGAGTTGAGCGGCCGAGAGCGCGGCGAGTGTCGCATCGCCTTCGATGTACTCGCCGTTCTCGTCGTAGAAGATGGCGCGGTCGGCGTCGCCATCGTGGGCGATACCGACATCCGCGCCGGTCGCCTCGACCAATCGGCCGAGGTCGCTGAGGTTTTCGGGGATGGGTTCGGGGTTGCGGCCGGGGAAGTGACCGTCTGGCTGGCTGTTTGTCGTGACGACGCGGCAGCCGAGTTTGCGGAAAAATTCGGGAGAGGTAAGCGACCCAGCACCGTGGCCGGGGTCGAGGGCGACGGTGAGGTTCGCATCGGCGATTTTGTCGGTGTCTATCGAATCGAGCAGTTGGGTGACGTATCGGTCGCGGGCGTCTTCGATGAGGTGGCTGTGGCCGGTCTCGCTCCAGCGGACTTCCTCGAAGGCTTCGGTCAGAAACTTGCCTTCGACGCGCTCCAGATTATCGACCGCGAGTTCGATGCCGTCGTCGCCGATGAGTTTCACGCCGTTGTACTCCGGTGGGTTGTGACTCGCGGTTATCATCAACGCCGGGACACCCTCGCTTTCGGCGTACGCCTGTGTGCCGGGTGTTGGCACGATGCCGAGGCGGTCTACGTCCGCCCCAATGCTCGCTAACCCGCTGGCGGCGGCATCGGCGAGCATGTCACCTGTCGCTCGTGTATCCCGTGCGAGTGCGATGCGGTCGGTGCGCCAGACCGTACCCGCAGCCTTCGCAATCTTGAGCACGAATTCGGGAGTCAGTTCGTCGTTTGCGACCCCTCTCGTCCCGCTCGACCCGAACACCTTCATGTGCGGGGTTGGGGTTTCTGTCTTCAAAGAGATTCCGAATACGGGTGCTGCTCCGCCTTAGCGTGGTGTCCGGTAGGTGATTTCACCGACGACCCCCATCCGAGGATGACAAGCGACCGCGTCGTCTCCGAAATCCCGCGCGCGGACAGAACTGAATGATTGGTGGTGAGAAGCCGAAAAGAGGAATGAACGACACGACTGTCGTCCAAGAAGTCCCGGCACCACGAAAGAGAATTGTTTTGGACCTTCCCTGCAAACCATCGTGTATGGCAAACGAGGTAAAAAAGGGCTTAGAAGGCGTGGTCGTTGCGGAGTCAACACTGAGTCACATCAATGGTGACGAAGGAAAGCTCATCTATCGTGGATACACGATAGAAGACCTCGCTCGGGGCGCGAGTTACGAGGAAGTGCTGTATCTCCTCTGGCACGGTGAGCTACCGACTCGTGACGAACTCGACACGTTCAGCGAGGAGATGTCGGAGGCACGCGAAGTAAACGACGGCGTCATGGAGACCGTTCACGAACTCGCTGAATCCGACTCGGAACCGATGGCGGCACTCCGCACTGCCGTCTCGATGCTGGCAACGTACGACCCCGACGGCAAGAACGACCCCGCCGACCGTGAAGTGAACCTCCGGAAGGGACGCCGCCTCACGTCGAAAATCCCAACCATTCTCGCGGCGTTCACACGCATCCGAAACGGTGACGAACCGGTTTCCCCCCGGACCGACCTCGGACACGCGGCGAACTTCCTCTACATGCTCAACGACGAGGAACCGGACGACGTGCTTGCGGACGTGTTCGACCAAGCGCTCGTGATCCACGCGGACCACGGCCTAAACGCCTCGACGTTCTCGGCGATGGTCACGGCGAGTACGCTCGCGGACCTGCACAGCGCCGTGACGAGCGCTATCGGAACGCTGTCCGGTTCGCTTCACGGTGGCGCGAACGCCAACGTCATGCGAATGCTGAAAGAGGTCGATGAGAGCGACCAGGACGCTACCGAGTGGATCGACACCGCGCTCGACGAGGGACGGCGTGTCGCTGGCTTCGGTCACCGCGTCTACAACGTGAAAGACCCGCGCGCGAAAATCCTCAGCGAGCAGAGCGAGGAACTCGGCGAGGCCGCAGGCGACACGAAGTGGTACGAGATGTCCGTCGCTATCGAAGAGTACATGAAAGAGGAGAAAGGTCTCGCACCGAACGTGGACTTCTACTCGGCATCGACGTACTACCAGATGGGAATCCCCATCGACATCTACACGCCCATCTTCGCGCTCTCGCGCGTCGGTGGTTGGATTGCACACGTGCTCGAACAGTACGACGATAATCGCCTCATTCGCCCGCGTGCGAAGTACACCGGCGACGAGGATGTCGAGTTCGTCCCCATCGACGAGCGATAGACGAATCGACGAGCGATAGACGAATCGACGAGCGATAGACGAATCGACGATACCTGACGACGCGATGATATCGCGCGGGTTATCGATTTGCGGTCAACTTTTCGATGGGAGAAATTCGAGGAGCGTTCGAAACCATCGGCTACTCGTGAAGAAGTCCGTTGAGCATCCGCTCGACGTGTGCGACTTCCTCTTGGACGACGCCGTGGCCCATCCCATCGAAGATGCGCTCGGTGACGGAGCCACCTAACTCCGTCAGCACCGCCTCAGTTTCGTGAACGCGCTCGACTGGGATATGCGGGTCGTGGTTGCCACAACCGAGGTAGACGGGAGTGGCTTCGAGTGACCCATCGTACTCGCGCGCGGTGCCGTCCGGACCGATGAGGCCACCACTGAACGCTGCGATACCACCGTACTCGCGTGCGTTCCGCGCGACGAACTCGCTCGTCAAGCACGCACCCTGTGAGAATCCGAGCAGGAACATCCGATTCGACGGAATCCCGACAGAGTCAATGTCGGATACGAGCGTTCCGAGGAGTGCCAGCGCGGACGAGAGATGTGGTTGATTCGATTCGAGCGGTGCGAGAAACGACTGGGGGTACCACGTGTTGTGCGCTGCTTGCGGCGCGATGAACGCGACATCGTCGTACTCGAACTCGTTTGCGAGGGCAAGGATGCTCTGGGCGGTCGCACCCCGACCGTGAACCAACACCATCGCCGCCGTCGCATCGGGAAGCGGCGCACCCGAGGTGACGACGGGTTGCCCTGCGTGGGGACCGTCGATACCGTTCGTATCGAAATTCGAGTCAGTCATAGGGAGAGTATTGTTCTCAGTCATCCTACCACTTTCCCTTCCCTTCCTTCGGCAGTAATAATCGAGGACGGTGCCAATAGCCGGTAGGACTAACTCGCTATTCTCCGTGTGAGATGCCACATGAGAGTGTTCGTGTATGGGACACTGACCAACCCCGACTGTGCCGAATCCGTGGTCGAACGGTTCGAATTCGTCGGGACAGCGACGCTCGTTGGGTTACATCGTGTCGAAGGACGCTATCCGACACTTGCACCCGGAGGTGAGACGGAGGGACGGTTGCTCGATACACCGAATGTGGCAGCCCTCGATTCCTACGAAGGGGTCGAGCGTGGTCTCTACTGTCGAGTCACTGTTCGGGACGAAATCGACGTTTACGTCGGTGATCCGACGAAACTAGATATTGAAGAACGGGTCTCGTGGCCGGGGGACGGACCGTTCGAAAACCGAGTTCGGCGGTTCGTCCAAGCGAGGAATGTCCGCGTTCAAACGACCAACTGATTTATCTGTGATGGTCGTCAGACATCGTCGTCTGCCAACCGTCAGACGCTGGTATCTCCTCACCGCTTGCTGCTGATTTCACTTTCACTCTGCGCACCATGCCTTTAAGTTGTATGGACGGCTCTCTTTGGACGCGGTTACACGCTCCGCGGTCCCCTTTCTTTCCCCTTTCATCCGACGAATAGAGATGCGAGACGATGATGCTGAACGTAGTCACCGAAGTGGGTTTTGAAAAAACGGCCATCTCAGTCGTCCACGGAACTACTGATATCCCGTACTGCGCGCTGGGTCATGCCGTCGTTTGTTCGATAGTAGTAGTATATACCGAATCCGACCGCAGCAACGCAGTTCGAAATGGTGACGGCCCAGAAGACGGCGTGAACGTCGTAGTGAAGCCAGAAGACACCGACAACGGCAATCGGGAGGCGAATTCCCCAGTATTTGATCATATCAGCGATCATCGTCGTCTTGGTAGCACGGATGCCGTTGAATCCAGCACCGAAGACATTCATCGCACCGATTGCCCAGTAGCCGAAGACGAGAATTTGGAGATAGTCGACCGTGAGTTTGAATGCAGTTGGAGAAATGTCGGGGACGAACAAGTTCGTCAGAGCGCCGGGAATAAACCACTGAATCGCACCGACTATCGAAAGGGAAACTACTGAGACGGTGACACCGACCCACGTCGTCCTGTTCGCACGCATCGGGTTCTCGGCACCGATGTTTTGTCCGATAATGCTCTGGGCGGCTTGTTTGAAACTATCCGCCGGGATGAACGCAATGCTTGAGATACTAACACCGATCGTGTACGCTGATACGGCCGCAGGACCACCGGCGGCCGTAACGACGGCAATGATAAGAACACGGACGGTTTGTCCAGCGGCCCGTTGACCAAACATGGGAAGGCCAATATCGAACAGTTCCCGGTACTTTTCGATTTGAACCGTCATCGATTCGCGCGTAAGCATGTAGCCGTCTCGACCCCGAATCATCATTCCGAGTCCCAAGAGGAACGAACAACCGTATCCGACGACCGAAGCCAAAGCGGCACCAGCTATTTGCCACCCATGGAAGTTCGGAATGCCAGTACCGAAGATGAGAATCGGGTCGAGAATCACGTTGATAGTGACTGCCGTGACGTTGATATAAAGCGCAGCGCGTGAATCCCCCCATCCAATAAATCCCGCCTCGATGGAGTCACTCATTGCGACGAAAGAAAATCCAAGCGAGTACACGAGAAGATACGTAACGGCCTTCGACGAGACAGCGGAGTCAGCACCGAACAAGCCGATCAGATTTTGGCCGAAAATCAACACAAGAACGGTGAGGGCGACGCCCAAAGCGAATCCGAGGGATATTCCATGAAACGCAGCTCTTCTGGCCAGCGATTGTTCATCCGCTCCGATATGCTGGGAGACGAGGACCTGTGTCCCGACGAACGGAATCATAAAAGCAGAGAACAAGAACGCAGTAAGTGGAAGGTTAATCCCGACTGCAGCAACTGAGGTTTCCCCGAGACGTCCGAGCCAAAAGATATCGACTATCTGCTGCACAACTTGGACGAGACTCTGTAGAAGGAGCGGTGCGGAAAGCAAGAGAAGGGCCCGTACCAGCGACCCTTCAGTTATTTCGTCCCGTGAAATATTCAGCATGGTTTTTTCCGTTACAAGAGTTATAAAATCGTGATAGTATTTATATGTATTGCAGGAAAGCGATATAAAACAGGGAGACAGCAATCCAAAAATTGTTACTCAGTTTGTTGTGGTTCTGTCTGCTGTCCCGTTTGCTGTCGTGTTCGTCTACTCGCGCGGCCGATTTTATAGCTGGTGTAGATGAAGTACAATCCTGCGAGACCGACGAGGATGTAGATGAGGTCCGCAACGATTTGCGCGATGTGGGGTAAGAACAGTAGTCCCATCACCCATCGGACGACGTTGATTCGGGCACCCGTCAGATCGGTGATGCCGAGGATTCCCCAGTTGAGCGCACCGATGATGACGAGGAGCATACTGAACCAATCTAACCCGTTCGTTCGCATGTCGCCACCGGACTGTGTGTCACGATTCGTGGCCATAGCGAGGTAACTAGGGGGAGGAGAGACATTGTTATTTGCTACTTGTTAGGCAAACGTGCGCGAGTATTCGAACGTTTCCACTCGAAACGGGGGAATGGGCGAGTATGAAGTCGTATGCAGATGGTCCCCGGACGATACCCTATCCTTTTGTCGTGGGGGACCCAACCCGTTAGTAATGAGTGGGCGGCGCAAACCCGACTGGTTGAAGATGCGACCTCCGTCGGGACAGGAGTTCACGGGTATCAAACAGACGCTCCGAGAGCACGATTTACACACGGTTTGTGAGGAGGCGAACTGCCCGAACCTCGGGGAATGTTGGAGCGGAAGAGGCAGCGACGGCGGGGGGACGGCCACGTTCATGCTGATGGGTCACAAATGTACCCGCAGTTGTGGCTTCTGTGACGTGGATACCGGCGGTGGCGAACCGCTCGACCCGAACGAACCGGAGAACGTGGCGAGTGCCATCGCGGAAATCGGTCTCGATTACGTGGTTCTCACGTCCGTAGACCGTGACGACCTCGAAGGACAAGGTGCCGAACACTTCGCGCGGACGATTCGGGAGATCAAAAAACGCCATCCGGGAATCCTCGTGGAAGTGCTGATTCCGGACTTTCAGGGCGACGAGGAACTCGTTCGGAAGATAATCGACGCGGACCCCGACGTTATCGCGCACAACGTCGAAACCGTGGAACGCCTGCAGGGGCACGTTCGTGACCCGCGAGCAGGGTACGAACAGAGCCTCGGCGTGCTCGAACAGGTGACACGCGAGTCGGACATCTACACGAAGACGAGCCTGATGTTGGGGCTCGGCGAGTACGACCACGAGGTGTATCAGGCACTTTCGGACCTTCGAGAGACGGACGTGGATATCGTCACGCTCGGCCAGTATCTCCAGCCATCGCGAATGCATCTCGATGTCGAGGAGTACGTCCATCCGGCGAAATACCGAACGTGGCAGGAGGTCGCCGAGGAGGAACTGGAGTTCCTCTACTGTGCGAGCGGTCCGATGGTGCGGTCGTCGTACAAGGCGGGTGAACTGTTCGTGGATGCGATTCTCCGAGATGGGAAGAGCGTGGAGCAGGCGAGAAGGGAAGCCCGGAGGGCTTCCGTATAGTGAGCGGTGTAACCGCGAACCGCGAGGCCCGCAGAGCCTCGGTATAACGAGCGGGCAACCGCGAACCGCGAGGAGGGTTGCTCAACCGATTCGAGTGTTGGTGAGACGAGGGGACCGGAGATAATGTACAAAAGAACACATTATCGCACATATCAGTGCATTTGGTAAAATTGGCCGGGACCGTAAACGTCCATTGTTCTAGTTTTATCCGGGGGCTAATTTGAAATTGGGAACTTTTACTAGCTATCGAAAAACAAATTGGCGAAAATAGTGTGTGAAGGAATTCCTATGGGAAGTTAATTACGAAAACCCTATAATGCGCGCGGGAGTTTTCTCGTATATGTCAGGATGGGTTCGATCGTGAGCATCGTACACCAAGACCCCCAGGACCGAGTACAGATACTGGATGAAAACGGCACGGTGCTGGACGGGATGGAGGTCCCGGACCTCTCCGACGAGGAACTGGTGGAGATGTACCGCCAGATGCGCCTCGCCCGTCACTTCGACGAACGAGCAGTGAGCCTCAATCGACAGGGGCGAATGGGAACGTACCCACCGCTCTCGGGGCAGGAAGGCGCACAAATCGCGAGCGTTTCCGCGCTCTCCGACGACGACTGGATGTTTCCGAGTTACCGTGAACACGGTGCGGCACTCGTCCGTGGTCTCTCGCTCAAACAGACCATGCTCTACTGGATGGGCCACGAAGCGGGCAACCACATTCCGGACGATTCCAACATCTTCACCGTCGCGGTTCCGATTGCTACTCAAATACCACACGCGACCGGCGCGGCGTGGGCCTCGAAGCTCAAAGGTGAAAAGAAAGCGTTCCTCTGTTACTTCGGCGACGGAGCGACGAGCGAGGGGGATTTCCACGAAGGACTGAACTTCGCGGGTGTCTTCGACACGCCGTCGGTTTTCTTCTGTAACAACAACCAGTGGGCGATTTCGGTCCCACGCGAACGCCAGACTGCGAGCGCAACCATCGCTCAGAAGGCACAGGCCTACGGCTTCGAAGGCGTGCAGGTCGATGGAATGGACCCACTCGCGGTGTACAAGGTAACGAAAGAAGCCATCGAGAAGGCGAAAAACCCCGGCGAGAACGAACAGCGACCGACGCTTATCGAAGCGGTTCAGTACCGCTTCGGTGCCCACACGACTGCCGACGACCCGACCGTCTACCGTGACGACGACAAAGTCGCGGAGTGGAAACGGAAGGACCCGATTCCGCGCATGGAGAAGTTCCTCGTGAAGACGGGTCGATTGGACGAAGCAGGCGTGGAGGAAATCGGTGAGGGCGTCAAGCAGGACGTTGCCGACGCAATCGACGCGGCCGAGGCGGTCGAGCGCCCCGACGCAATGGAGATATTCAACAACGTGTACGCGGAGATGCCACGACGGCTCCGCGAACAGATGGAATCGTTCGAACACCTCCGCGAACAGTACGGAGACGAAACGCTGCTGGAGGACTAAACTATGAGTCAGGCAACTACCGAATCGGAAAACCTCACGCTCGTGCAGGCAGTCCGCGACGGACTGTACACTGAAATGAAACAGGACGACGATGTCGTCGTCATGGGTGAAGACGTCGGGAAGAACGGCGGCGTGTTCCGCGCCACGGAAGGACTCTACGAGGAGTTCGGCGACGACCGCGTCATCGATACGCCGCTCGCGGAGTCCGGAATCATCGGAACGGCCATCGGAATGGCCGCCTACGGCCTGAAACCGGTGCCGGAGATGCAGTTCTCCGGCTTCATGTACCCGGCATTCGACCAAATCGTCTCACACGCGGCCCGTCTCCGGACGCGTTCACGCGGACGGTTCTCCTGCCCGATGGTCGTCCGTGCCCCATACGGTGGCGGTATCCGAGCACCGGAACACCACTCCGAGTCGATGGAGGCATTTTACAGCCACCAACCCGGTCTCAAAGTCGTCATGCCGAGCACGCCGTACGACACGAAAGGGCTGCTCACCTCGGCCATCCGCGACCCGGACCCGGTCATCTTCCTCGAACCGAAACTCATCTACCGCGCGTTCCGCGACGAAGTCCCGACGGAGTCCTACGAGGTTCCGTTGGGTGAAGCCGCAGTGCGCCGTGAGGGAGCAGACATCTCCGTGTTCACGTGGGGTGCGATGACCCGCCCGACGATGGAAGCCGCCGAGGAGTTGGAGGGCGAAATCGACGTGGAAGTCGTGGACATTCGAACGGTCTCACCGCTCGACACGGACACCATTATCGAGTCGTTCAAGAAAACCGGCCGCGCGGCGGTCGTCCACGAGGCACCCAAAACGGGCGGTCTCGCCGGCGAAATCGCAGCGACGATTCAGGAGGAAGCCCTGCTGTATCAGGAGGCACCCGTCGAGCGAATCACCGGCTTCGACACGCCGTTCCCGCTGTACAGCCTCGAAGATTACTACCTGCCCGAACCCACGCGCATCAAGGAAGGCATCCGCGACGCGGTGAACTTCTAACATGGTACACGAATTCAAACTGCCCGACGTAGGCGAAGGCGTTGCAGAGGGTGAACTCGTCAGCTGGCAGGTCGAGGAAGGCGACCCCGTCACCGAGGACCAACCGGTCGCGGAGGTCGAAACGGACAAGGCAATCGTGGAGATTCCCTCGCCAGTCAACGGAACCGTCCGCGAACTGCTCGCCGAGGAAGGCGAAGTCGTTCCGGTCGGCAACGTGCTCCTCACGTTCAACGTGGACGGTGAAGAGGACGAAGCGGAAACGACGACCGAGAGCGCGGAATCCGAGGAAACGACGGACTCGCAGGAAGCAGTCAGCGAGGAACCGGAAACCGCGGAGACCGAAGAGACGAAGACGCCGGAAGGCCGAATTTTCGCGGCACCGAGCGCCCGCCGACTTGCACGCGAACTCGGCGTCGACATCGCGTCCGTCGACGGAACTGGCCCGAGCGGCCGTGTGAGCGAACACGACGTTCGAGCAGTGGCAGAAAGCACCAGTGCAGAAGCCGAAGCGGAAACGGAAACGACGGAAACCGAACCCGTCGAATCCGAACCCGCTGTCGAAACTGGAGCGAGCAGTGGTGGTGCAGCAGCCAGCGCTACCACGCCTGCCCCAACACAGGTCGAATCGGCAGACCGTGAACGGACACTGGCCGCACCCGCAACGCGCCGACTGGCGGACGAACAGGGCATCAACATCAACGCCGTTCCGTCCACCGAGGAGCGCGACGGACAGGCATTCGTCACGCCCGAAGCGGTTCGGGAGTACGCCGAGGCACAACAGCAGGCGCAGGCCGCGGATGCTGCCGCAGTTGCGACGGGCGAGACCGGCCCGCGTGAGGAGCGGATTCCGTACCGCGGTATTCGACGCACCATCGGCAAGCAGATGCAGAAGTCGAAGTTCACCGCGCCCCACGTCACCCACCACGATTCCATCGACGTGACGGAACTGGTCGAGACGCGCGCTGAACTCAAGGAAGTCGCCGAGGAGCGCGGCATCAAGCTGACCTACATGCCGTTCGTTCTGAAGGCCATCGTGGCCGCGCTGAAGGACTACCCGTACCTCAACAGCGCGCTGGACGAGGAGAACGACGAAATCGTCGTCAAGAACTACTACAACATCGGTATCGCCGTGGCCACTGACGACGGCCTGATGGTCCCCGTCCTCAAGGACGTGGACAAAAAGGACATGCTCCAGATTTCCTCGGAGATGAACGAACTGGTTGAGAAGGCCCGCGACCGCACCATCACCCGCGAGGAAATGCAGGGTGGAACGTTCACCATCACGAACTTCGGTGCCATCGGCGGCGAGTACGCAACGCCCATCATCAACCACCCCGAGGCCGGTATCCTCGGTCTGGGCGAGTTGAAGAAGCGACCCGTCGTGGTGGATGACGAAGTCGAAGCGCGCTACACGCTCCCGATTTCGATGTCCATCGACCACCGAATCATCGACGGCGCAGTCGTCGCGTCGTTCGCCAACCAACTGCTCGAATACCTGCACAACCCGCGATTGCTCCTGCTGGAGTAATCGTCGCTGTTGTCAGTTGGTTTTTTTGGCAGTCGAAGTTTCTACGATGACGTCTCCCTTCTGCTTTCGAACGCGACTCCGGCGACGAATCCTAACCACGAAAGCCCCAAACCGAGGGCCGCCACGGTGAGGTTCGGTGTCGGTTCGACACCGTCCATGAGCATGATACAACCGAAGGTCGATGCGCCGGTGAACGCACCCTGAACCCAGTTCGGGCCGTCGTTCGTTCGAAGCGCCGACCAGTACGGGATTGCCGTCGCCGTTCCGACGGTGTACACGACGGCGATTCCGGCGAGCAGAATCGCCGATTCGGGCGTCCGTGGTTGAAAGAGAGCGATACCGCCGGTCACAATCGCTCCGACAGCGAGACCGATAGCGTAGCGGGAAAGCCGGTTCATAGTATCAGTTGCTGTAAGCGGAGTATAATTTTTACCCAGATTGTCGAACCCGACGTAGAATCATGATAATTGCTGACATTCGTCTACTCCCCGGATAATCCACCTGATTTTTTACCCGGTAACTACTCTAGTCGTGTAATGGTCGTCGGAGATATCTCGACTGGAACTGAGGTGCTGGTTATCGGCGCGGGACCGGGCGGTTACGTGGCCGCCATCCGCGCGGGGCAACTTGGACTCGACGTAACGCTCGTAGAGAAGGATGCCTACGGAGGCACCTGCCTGAACTATGGCTGTATCCCGTCGAAAGCCATGATTACGGCGTCCGACTTGGCGTACGACGCCGTCAACGCCGAGGATATGGGCATCTACACGAAACTCGATGTGAACTACGGCGAGATGGTCGAGTGGAAGGACGGCGTCGTCTCCCAGTTGACCGGCGGCGTCGAAAAGCTCTGTAAGGCGAACGGCGTCTCCCTGATGGAAGGCCGCGCCGAGTTCGCGAACGACAAGTCGGTTCGCGTCGTCCACCAGGGCGAAGGACAGGGTTCGGAGACGGTCGAATTCGAACACGCCATCATCTCGACCGGCAGTCGCCCCATCGAAATCCCCGGCTTCGAGTTCGACGGCGAACACGTCCTCAACTCGCGGCAGGTACTCGCGATGGACGACGTTCCGGAGAGCATCGTCATCGTCGGCGCGGGCTACATCGGCATGGAGTTGGCAGGCGTCCTCGCCAAGCTCGGTACGGACGTGACCGTGGTCGAGATGCTCGACTCGGTGCTTCCGGCCTACGAGAACGACCTCGCACGACCCGTGAAGAAGAAAGCCGACGAACTGGGAATCGACTTCCATTTCGGGCAGGCCGCAAAGGAGTGGGAGGAGTCGGGCAATGGCATCACGGTCAGGACCGAGAACGAAGACGGAGACGTCTCGGAGTTCGGTGCCGAGAAGGTCCTCGTGGCGGTCGGCCGCCAACCCGTAACGGACACGCTCGGACTCGAAGACGCGGGCATCGAAACCGACGAGATGGGATTCATCGAGACGGACGACCGCGCGCGAACCGAGAAGGACCATATCTACGCGATTGGCGACGTGGCCGGCGAACCGATGCTCGCGCACAAAGCGAGCAAGGAAGGGCAAATCGCCGCCGAAGTCATCGCTGGCGAACCATCGGCGCTGGACTATCAGGCCATGCCCGCCGCCGTCTTCACCGACCCCGAAATCGGCACGGTCGGCCTGACGGAAGAGGAGGCCGAAGAGCAGGGCTTCGAACCCGTCGTCGGGAAGTTCCCGTTCCAAGCCAGCGGTCGTGCACTTACGACGGGCCACGCCGAAGGGTTCGTTCGCATCGTCGCCGACGAACCGAGCGGGTTCGTCCTCGGCGCACAGATTGTCGGCCCCGAGGCCTCGGAACTCATCGCCGAACTCGGATTAGCCATCGAGATGGGTGCGACGCTCGAAGACCTCGCCGCGACGATTCACACCCACCCGACGCTCTCGGAAGCCGTGATGGAATGTGCCGAAAACGCACTCGGCCACGCGATTCACACGTTGAATCGGTAAACTGAGTCGAACTTTTTTCAGGTATCGTCGGTACGACCGCCAAAAACGAGAGAGTTCTCCAGGTTACTACGTCGATGCTCGTAGGCTGGAGTTAGCAGCCATCCGAGACCGTGATTTTCGCGTCGTCGATGACGGCTTTGCCGCCCATCGTGTACGGCCCGTCCATTTTGCCCTTGGACGTGAGGAAGTCGTAGGTGTCGTTGTCGTTGGAGTCCATGTGTGGCATGGCGATGAGCGTGGTGTCCTCTTCGAGCATGTCCATATCGTAGTCGCCGCCGGGGACGTCTTCGTACAGGGAAATCTCGATGTCCTCGTGCATACCCGCGTCGAGCGAGTCGGAGACACCGATGACGCTGTCGAACACTTTGCCGTCGAGCAGGCTGCTGTCGTGGATGGTAACGAAGCCACCGTCCGAGAGGGTAGTCTCGTTGACCCAGACGCTCTTGCCGTCGGACTTCTGGTCACGGAAGCACACGTCCGCGGTCGGTTTGGAGTCCATCTTGACGGTAATCTTCGCGTCGTCGATGACGGCCTTGCCGTCCTTCGTGTATGGGCCGTCCTTCTTGCCACCGCTCTCCACGAAGTCGTACTCCTCGTTACCATCGGTGTCGAGGTGCGGCATGGCGATGAGGCTCTGGTCGTCCTTCAACATCGACATGTCGAAGTCGCCGCCGGGAACGTTGAAGAGTGAAATGGACACGTCCTCGTGCGTTCCGGAGTCGAGATAGCTGGAGACACCGATGACGCTGTCGAGCACCTTGCCGTCGAGCAGACTGCTGTCGTGGATGGCGATGAACCCGCCATCCGACATCGTGACGGAATCGACGCTGACCATCGTGCCGTCGGACGTCTGGTCATCGAAGGTGACCGACGCCATCGGTTTGGAATCGACAGTAATCATCGCATCGTCAACGACGATGTTTCCGTCTTTCGTGTATGGGCCGTCCGTTTTCCCGCCGGACGAGACGAACTCGTACTCACCGTTGCCGTTCGAATCGACGTGTGGCATGGCGATGAGCGTCTGGTCCGTTTCGAGCATCTTTGTGTCGAAGTCCGCACCGTCCACGTCGAACAGGTCGACTTCGATATTCTCGTGCGTACCGGCGTCGAGGGATTCGGAAACGCCGATGACGCTCTCCAATGCCTTTCCATCGGACAATCGGCTGTCGTGAATGGCGACGAATCCACCATCGGGGAGCGTCGCCGATGTGACCGTCACCGATGTTCCACCCGATGTTTGGTCGTCGAAGGTGACCGACGACGACGATTGCATGGCAATCGCAGTACTGCTAAGCGCAACCGCCGAACCGGCCACAGCGGCACCCGCCAAGAACCGCCGTCGTGATGTCGCGCTCGAATCGCCCGTGCCGTGTCCGTCATCCGAAGAGTCTGGTGTTGTCATGATTAGCGACGATTACTATTTCCGGAGATGAATAAAAGAACATTTTCGCAACTCTCACCCAAATTCATCCAATGTCACATTAATGATGAGTAGAGAGCCTGAGAAGTAAAGACAGCAAACTCCCTGTCAAACAGGCAATGAGCAGTTTCTTCGACCGTTATCTGACGTGTGTCAAGTTTTCCAGCCAGGGTGTGAGAAATCAACCCCTTCGCTTCAAGTGGAAACAAATGAGCAAAGCGAAATAAAAGGGAAAACAGCGACCGTTCACGCGAACTTCCGAACCGTCACGTCGAGCGTGTCCAAATCCACGATGGGAGCGAAGCCGGAATCGGGGTCGATGTTCACGCTCTTCTGGAAATCGGTTTGGGACTGCCAGCACCCGGAGTTCATGGCGAGGACGTTGTGGTACTTGCCAAACCCGAGTTTGTGGACGTGACCGGTGTGGAAGATGTCGGGCACCTCGTCCATGACGAGATAGTCCTTCTCTTCGGGTGCGACCCGCGTGTGACCACCGTACTGTGGTGCGACGTGGCGCTTTTTCAGGAGTTGGTACATCGCCTTGTGCGGTTCCTCGTAACTCGCCTTTTCGGCGGGCATCTCGGCGATGACTTCGTCCAGCGAGACGCCGTGGTACATCAGTACCGAGACGCCGTCGATGGTTACTGTTGAAGGATTGCTCGTGATTCGGGCGTCGTGGACGTCCATGATGGAGCGGAGTTCCTCGTCGAATCCCGGTTGTGGTTCTGCGAGCCGAACCGCGTCATGGTTGCCGGGAATCATGATGATTTCCAAGTCGCCCGGTACTTCCTTCAGATACTCCGAGAACTGTTCGTACTGCTCGAAGATGTCGATGATGTCGAGTTCCTTGTCCTGATTCGGATAGATACCGACACCCTCGACCATGTCGCCGCAGATGAGCAGGTATTCGACGTGTTCGGCCTCCTCGGTGTGAAGCCAGCTTGCGAACCGATGCCACGCATCGGCCATGAACTCCTGGCTACCAACGTGCACGTCGCTGATGAGCGCCGCTTGGACGTGACGGTCAGCAGTCGATGGTTGGTAAGTGCGAGGCACGTCTGGGAAGTGAAGTGAGTCCACGAACAGGATACCCGCGTCGTCCGCTAGAGTTCCTTCAACGGCGATCGTCTCGTCCAAGAGGAGTTCGTTGACGGCGTCTGCAAACTCGCGGTCTTTCATGATGAGACACGGGAACGTCCCGTTCGTGTCTTCAAGTTCGACCAACCAGTGACCGCTCGCCGTCGAGCGAATGTCGCTTATCATGCCGACGATAGCGGCGTCACTGCCACCGGGCATGCTGGCGACAGCGTTCGTCGGGCGAGCGTTCACTCGGCCACGAAGCTTACCCGAAAGTCGTTGAAAACGGTCACGGAACACCGTGACGAAGTCGTCGTACTCCCCGGTTCCCGTGCTCGCACCAGTCATGTCGTTGACGATGTCTACCGACTGCTGGGTGAGATTCCGTGACACGGACCCCTTGGTTTCGACTGGAGAATCACCGCCGTTTGCAATCGATTCGACGGCCGAGGTTCCACCTGAAGCGGAGGGGTTGGTGTCGTTTGGCGTGGAAGTATCGAGAACGCTCCGGACGTGCTCGATGGAGAGTTTCAAGGCGTCGTCAGGGGCGGATTCGACTGCACGGTCGACTGCTGATCGGGAGTCAGGAGCGGACGCGAGAAGTGTTACTGCCTCCAGATCCGCGTTGTACCCACGGCTCGTGAGTTCCTGCACGATTCGAGCCGGGGTTTCCAGTGGCACGTATTTCCAGAGACACGGGTGGAAGAAAAGAGTAGCGAACCAACCCAGAAGGTTGACAATCAGTGAAATAATATCATGCCGTAATGAGTCCCCCAGACGAGTCGTCGTCGGACGGTATGCGGGCGTTCGGTCCGGACGAATCAGGACCGATGGCGTGGGTTCGCTGGTTCCGGGAAACGGACAACGGAACCGTCGTTTTCGTGCGTGAGATGTTGGAGAGTGTCGCCGTCGTCGTCGCAATCGGTCTCATACTGTTCGCAATCAGCGGCGTGTGGCCGCCGATGGTCGCCGTCGAGAGCGGCAGTATGCAACCGCAGATGTATCGAGGCGACCTGATTTTCATCATGAACCAACACCGTTTCGCGCCGAGCGCGGCACACGGGAATACGGGCGTCGTCACCTACCAAGAGGGCAAGACGACGGGCTACAAGAAGTTCCACCATTACGGTGACGTGATAATCTATCGTCGTGATGGGAACGCGAATAAAGATCCAGTTATCCACCGTGCCCGGTTCTGGGTGAACAAAGGCGAGAACTGGTACGGAAAAGCTAACAAGAGCTACATCCTCGGCGCGAAGAACTGTAAGCAGCTTCGTTACTGTCCCGCACCGCACGCCGGCTTCATCACCAAGGGAGACCATAATGGCGTGTACGATCAAGTGTATGGTATCAGCAGCCCAGTCAAACCGAGCTGGATTCGTGCCACGGCCGAGCTACGGATACCGTGGCTGGGCCAAATTCGCTTGTTCTTCTCGCAAGCGGCCGTCCCGAACCCGACTGCCTCCCAGCACGACGGAACCAACTACTCACCCGCGATGTCCAGCCAACGTCCGAATTCAGCGACCAACGCATCCCAGTCCGCGGCCGCCGTCTGATTTCTGCCGAGTTTTATATATTCTGCGTTACATTGAGCGTTCATGAGCGACGAGAGCGAACCCGAACCCTGTGATGACTGTCAAGAGCCGCTGCAAGACGCGCTGGCACGAACGGTTCGGTTGACGGTCGACCGTTCACAAATCGACAGCCAACGACTCTGCCCCGAATGCTTTGCCGACTGGATAGATCGTTACGAAAGCGAGATGAAACCGAGTTCCGATTCGGAGTCGAAAGATTCCGAAATCATCGTCGACTAACCCCTTTCCTTCGTGTCGAAATCGCACACCGGCGGTCAAAAACAGCCATCAGAGTTCCTGACGAAGCCGACCACCGAACCGATAGGGAGCGGTCAATAGACGGGGAGAGATGATAGTACGGCAGGGTAGGATGGCAATCGAGAGTCGTCGAAACCCCTTCGTTTCCAGTGAAAAATCGCACGCAAGCGTCGGTATTTTGTGTGTTTCAACCCCGAACGAAACACACCACCCTGCGACAATAGTTGTCGTTATTCGGCTCCCACGGTGCTCGTCGTTATTCGGCTCCGTCGTCCGACTCGGGTTTGTCGCCATCCACTTCGTCTTTCTCGGCCGCCGACAACCCGTCGTCACCGCGTTCGAGGGCTTTCGGCGCATCGCTGTACTCGGAGTAACCGTCGAACCAGCGCACGATGCGCTCCAGTCGGTCCACGACGTGGCTCGGTTCGCCGCTGCGCGAGAGTTCGTGTCCTTCGCGCGGGTAGCGCACGAGACGGGTTTCCACGTCGTTTTTCTTGAGCATGAGATACAGCATTTCGGCGTTGTTCACCGGGACGCGGAAGTCGTTGTCGCTGTGGATGAGCAGGGTCGGCGTCGTCACGTTCTCGACGTATGCTGCCGGTGAGCGCTCCCAGAGGAACTCCGGTTCTTCCCACGGTGTCGTGTCGAAATCCCATTCAATGAGTTTGAAGGCATCAGTCGAACCGTAGAAACTGTTGAGTTCGTACACGCCACGCTGGCTCACGGCACCCTTGAATCGGTCGGTGTGGCCGACAATCCACGAGGTCATGTAACCGCCAAAGCTGCCGCCGGTGACGAACATCTCGCTCTCGTCAACGTAGTCACGCTCCACGACGAGGTCAACTCCAGCCATCACGTCGGTCATGGTCGTGTCACCCCAGTCGCGTTCGATGGCGGCCATGTGGTCCTCGCCGTACCCCGTCGAACCGCGCGGGTTCGACCAGAAGACGACGTAGCCTGCAGCGGCGAGCGTCTGGAACTCGTGCCACATCGTGTCGCTGGTGGACCACATCGCGTGCGGGCCGCCATGAATCTCGACGACCAGCGGGTACTGCTCGTCGGCGTCGAAGTCCGGCGGCGTGAGGAGCCATCCCTGAAGCTCAACACCCTCGTCGGATTCGAAGCTGAGTTCCTCCGGTTGGCCGACCGCACGGTCGTTCAGATACGCCGCGTTTACACGGGTAAGGCGGTGAGTTTCGGCCCCGCCGGGTGTGGAGACGAACACGTCACCGGGATGGTCCCACTCGGACTTCGTGTATGCGAGGGCATCAGAACCGATGGAGAAAGCGTCGATAAATCCGTCGCCGACGACTCGCTGCGGGTCGTTGCTCCCGTCACCCGGAACGCGCCAGACGACTTGGTCACCTTCGTCCGGAGTTCCGAAGTACACCAGTTCTTCGTCCGGATTCCACTGCGGTTCGATTGTGAGGGTTCGGTCCAGCGATTCGGTGAGCGTAACCGTCTCGCCGCTGCTCCGGTCGAACACCTTGAGTTCGGTTTGCCGGAGCGTGGCGTTCTCCTCGGGTGAGTAAACGTAGGCGATTCGACCATCGGTCGTCGCCGCTAGTGATGCACCCCATGCACTGGTTTGAAAGAGCGTCTCCTCTTCGTCGGCATCGGTGTCGTAGGCGACGACGTCCACGATGATGTTGTCGTCCGGGTCGCCCTCGCGTCGGGCACCGAAGTAGAGCGTCGTCTCGTCTCCCCACTCCGGCACCATGTGGTCGAAATCACCGTCGGTAACTCGTTCGACCGAATCGTCGTCCAAATCCGCGAGATAGACGTGGCTGCGCTTGCCGTCGAAGTAGCTCGCCCCTGCGCGGTAGATTTTCCTGTCAATGACGCGTGGGTCGGGTGTTTCGGGTTCGTACTCCTCACCGTCAAGCAAGATATCCCGCTCCTCCTCGCGGTCATCTTCGGTACTCGATTGGGTGAATGCGATTTTCGTTCCGTCGGGCGACCACGCCAACTGCGAGACGCCACCTACTACGTCCGTCACCTGCCGGGCTTCACCGCCTACCGTGGGCATTACCCACAACTGCGGTCGGTCGTCGTCCGCACCGCGCGTGCTGATGAACGCGAGACGGTCACCACTCGGACTCCATCGTGGACTACTATCCACACCCTCGCTGATGGTGAACTGTGTCGGTTTGTCGCCACCGAGTGGAACGACGTACACCGTCGCCTCGTACGCCTCGTCGTCTTTCGGAACGGAGCGAACGAAGGCAACTCGCTCGCCATCCGGTGAAACCTGTGGGCCGTTCACGCTGACGAGGTCGTGATACTCATTGGCACGTATCGTTTCCATATCCCTTCTCTCGAAATCCGGGATAAATACACTTTCGATTCGAAATATTACATCAGGGGAGAGTTAGTCCGTCTACGAGACGAGATCAGGCGGAAAACGGTTGCTCAGCGCTCAACAGGTGTGATTTCTGAACGAAAGTGCGCCCACGCGGCGCTCGTAGCATGGCACGCGACAAACGGTACGCGGGCGCGGCTAAAGATAGGCTTTCAGTACTGTTAGGTCTATCGCCATGGTACGATGGCAACGATATCTAGTCGAACTCGGTCCATTCGACGTGTTTCAGCGTGAGTGACAGGTGTCGGGTTTGTGAGCAGAAATAGACAGAGTAGAGACAGAATCGAAGAGAGATAGTCCTGTCAGATGTACTGAGAGGCAAAATTCATCGCCACTGCGAACGCTTTGGGTCCGAAAATCGCAAGCAACGACTCGAAGCAAAGCGACCCGATGGCCGAAAGGATAATGAAGTTTCTGTCCCGCATTTCGCCGAACCCGGCAGGGACGGTCAGCATGCCACGGGTGAACGGTAGCGTGTTGCTCAGTGGGATTGCGAGCGGACCCCATCGCTGAAACCAGTTGTCGAACCGGTCGAGCGACGAATCGTCGATTCGAAACCACGGTTTTTCGAGCAGATACTCACGTCCGCCGCGCTTGGCGAGGAGGAACAGGGCGTACTGTCCGATGGTCGAGGCGACGACGGCAACGCCGACGATGATGGCAATCGTATGGTAATCGCTGGGGGTTTTTGCCAAAACGGTAACGCCGACGGGGACGACCGTTTCGCTCGGCGCGAAGTACAGCATCATCGCCCCTTCCAGGATGAAGATGAAAAACAGGGCGAACAGACCGTACTGATGGAGCCACTGTTTCGCGAGCGTCTCATCACCGAACAGGAAGAGGAGGATTCCGATGACCGCCGTAAGTGCAACACCACCTGCGAGCAGGAAAACGCCGTAATCGGCGACGAACGTTCGAACCGAGCGCGAATCCGTGGTAAACGACATGAGCGCCAAGCCGAATACGGAGAAGGTGAGGAGGGCCGGCAAGGTCGTCTCAACCGCGACGAGCGAGGCGATATGCATCAGATACGGATATTGATGGGATGGGCTAAATGCGTTGTGACCCGTCCCCGGAGCGACGCGGTTTTGGGGATTCCGCCGGTAGCATGGATATGAACCCCATAAACCGTCCACGTCGGCTTCGCCGTGACGGAATCCGCGAGTTGGTCAGCGAAACAACCCTCGACGCGAGCGACCTCATCGCGCCCGTGTTCGTCGATGCGACGACGGACGAGCGGGCCGAAATCGAATCGATGCCCGGACACGAGCGCGTCCCAATCGACGAGAGCGTCGCGCGCGTGGAGGAAGTACTCGAAACCGGTGTCCGTTCCGTGATGCTGTTCGGTATCCCGGAATCGAAGGACGAGCAGGGCAGTCGAGCGTGGGCCGAAGACGGCGTCGTACAGGAAGCAACACGCCGAATCACGGCCGAGACGGACGCGATGGTCATCACCGACGTGTGTCTCTGTGAGTACACTGACCACGGCCACTGCGGAATCGTGGAGGACCACGCCGCGGATGACCCACGGCTCACGGTGAAAAACGACGAGACACTTGACCTGCTGCGGAAGGTTGCGGTATCGCACGCGGAAGCAGGTGCGGAGATGGTCGCCCCCAGTAGCATGACGGATGGAATGGTGGGCGCGATTCGGTCGGAATTGGACGATGCGGGCTTTTCGGACGTCCCCATCATGAGCTACGCCGCGAAGTACGAATCCGCGTTTTACGGCCCGTTCCGTGACGCGGCGGACGGCGCACCCGCGTTCGGCAACCGACGGCATTACCAGATGGACCCCGCCAACGCACGCGAAGCCATGCGCGAAGTCGAACTCGACGTGGAGCAAGGCGCAGACATCCTGATGGTCAAACCCGCACTGCCGTACCTCGACATCGTGCGAGACATTCGTGCGGAGTACGACCATCCGGTCGCCGCCTACAACGTTTCCGGAGAGTACGCGATGTTGCACGCCGCAAGCGAGAAGGGGTGGCTCGACCTGCAGGAGACAGCACTGGAATCCCTGCTCTCCATCAAACGAGCAGGCGCGGACCTGATTCTGACCTACTTCGCGGAAGACATCGCCGACGAACTCGCGTAAGCGAGCCGTCGGCTTGCGTCATCGTCGTTCGAGTGACCATCGTTTTCGTGAGAGCAGTTTCTGTGACCGTCGTTCGGATGACTATCGTTTCCGTGACCGTTGGACGAGTGAATTCGGGTCGATTCTCGCGCGCAGAAGGGGGTTGCCATCGGTTCGTGATGAATCATCCACAACAGGAACGTTCGTCCAGAAACCTACCGCTTCAAGACCGTTTTCCGACCGTTTTACAACCGTAAACGGCTTGTATCCGATAATAAATCGGCCGTTCGTCCAGTTTCAAGTTGAATAATTGAAATTCCTTGGCAGATGATGTTATATGGGACAATGCTGTTCCGTTCTACCATGGTAAAACAGTCGGCTGCGGAGACGGACACGGAAGAGTATTCGATAATCTTGGATAGTCGTCCCGACGACCTCGTTGTCGTTCCGACTGCGACCCGAGGAGACAGGTAAGTTACTTATAAACTGTACCGAATCGGACCGTCACGGTCGAATGGTCACGACACGAACGAAGCTTCTCTTCCGGCGTCGAAACATGGAAAAGGGCGGTTCGTGAAGGGGAATGAATCCACTACGCTGAATCGAACGTCTTCTCGGCCCACTTCACGGCGAAGGACGCACCGTGTTCCCGGTACGCCTGTGTGTCGAAGACGGCGAACGGGGCAGGTGGTTCAATACCGTGTTTGATGGCGCTACACGCGAACTCGGCGGCATCGGAAAAGTCCGTTTGCCCCATCGCCACCTCCCGGGTGATGCCCTCCAGTCGTGGTTCGATTCGCCGGCCTGCGTCCTGCCACGCCTCGAACAGGCGGGGACGTGAATCCTCCCAGTCCGAAAAGACCTCGCGAGTGTGCAATCCCTTGTACGCATCACAGAGGGCAACCGCGAGTTGGTACGTACTCGCCGCATCAAGCGGAATCGCGTCGGCGAATTCCGCGTACGCTTCCTCGAAGAATTCGAGAAAATGCTCGGAGAGATCAAGTCCGACTTCCACCAGCGCCTCCGCGAGCAGGAAATCAATGAATTCCTCTGGAGATCCCTGAACACGCGCCTTCACGAAGATGACGGGTGGAACCGTCTGGTGGGTCCACGCCACGCTTCCGTCGCCGGGCATGCCGACCACGAGGTCGTTTCCGGCGAACCGGCCCAGTAGTTCGGGTGCGTCGTCCGGGAGCCACTCGTCGGGTGCCGAAAACGGGTGGATTTCGTCCGTCAGGAGTGCGAGGTCGTCCCGTGCCGGAATTGGGAGGGTCTCGAAATCGCGTTTGCAATCCAAGACGAGTGCGTTGGGTACGTACTCGTCTCGCACTGCCGCCACGTCTTCGGGGATAGTTCGTTCGTGAAACATCAAGCCATCTGCCAGAAGTTTATGACGAGTACGAGCGAGAGTAGCATCGTCAGAAGTACGGTACTGAGGACGATTTTCGTCGGAGTGTTCATACCCGTTGGTTTCCACTCGAACGCTTAAAATCTGCCTACTCGGCACGGAACCCCTTCGTTTCCACTCCAGCATGTCGCGTCGGTTGGCTCTACCTCCGGCACCAATGTCACGTCAATCGGCCCACTTCCGGCACCAATGTCGGATTCGCGGGCGACTCGTTTTCATTTGCCCGTCTAGAACCGAAGGTGTTGACACCAGCACGAATGTATATAGCACCGAGAATAGCGGCGTAGACGTGTCCATCGCGCCCGAGCAAAGCGACCCTCTCTGCTAGTGTACACTGTTGAATAGTGAGACGAGAGGAGAGAAATGGGAGTAAAGAAACGGAGATAGCGTGACGAAAATAGTATGACAAGACGGATTCAGCTATCGACTGGGCCGGTCCACGAGTCGGGGACCTGAATGACGTATCGCCCGTTCTCACGCATGGCGATGATGTACTCGTCGCGCTCGTACAGTTCCATCAAATTGAGTTCGTACTGACCCGGTTCGACCACCTTGATGCTCTCGAATTGACTGTTGAGTTCCTGGCGGAGTTCGTCAAGGCTCGGCTGGTCGTCCTCGGGTGGCTTGATGACAGTTCCCGTTCCGTCGGCATCGGGCCGGTCCGGAAGTTCATTCTCCGGGACAATTTCCGAACGAGCACTCGCCTGTGCTCGGTCCTCGCTCGACTCGGCTTTCGAATCAGCCGATTGTTCGCCGTCAGGTTGTACTGACTGTTCTCCGTTAGGTTGTACTGACTGTTCGTCATCAGATTGTACTGACTGTTCTCCGTCAGGTTGTACCGACTGTTCGCCACCAGATTGTGCCGACTGTTTGCGTGTCGGTTGTGTAGATGAATCGTGCCCAGACTGTTTGTGCCCAGACTGTTTACGTGCAGATTGTCCACGTGATGATTGTGAAGGTCGGTTTCGGTCGGAGTTCGTGGATTCCGAGCGACGACGCGATCCAACCCATCCTTTGACGGTGTTCGTTGCGCGGCCGACCGCGCCCGCCTCGGATTGGGTGTCGGTGGCAGTCGAATTTGGGGCCGCCGTCGAGTCATCGGTTGCCGCCGGCTTGTCTGTGGCTGTTGCAGGGTTAGAATTCGAACCGGTTGAGCTGGAGGCCTTCGTTTCGTCTGGAGATACCTTTGACCTCGACGGTTGAAACTGGAACTTGTTGCCGCCGCAGTCGGGACAGCCGGAGAGCATCTCCTTTGACCCATCCGCGAACGTCCGTCCACAGTTCGTGCACTTGTGAGGCATTATTTGTGGGAGATGAGCGCACTGATGAGATTCTCATCCTTGTGGAGCGTCTCGATCTGATTTGCCGGGCCGATAACCGTAAGTTTCGAATCGCTCGACTCACGACCCATCAACCGACCGAGAAAACCGCCATCGGACGTTTTCGACCGCGGGTAGGTCTCGATTTCGATGCCACTGAACTCGTCAGGACTGATTTCGGTCATCGTCACTTCGATGAGTTTGCTCTCCTCGTCCGGGGAGAGGCCTTCTTCTAAGATGACGATGTTCCCGTCACGGACGCCGTCCAGTATCATCCGGATTTTCTCCATACTGGTTTTCCCGGCCATCCGCTCACCACCAATGAGGTCGACTTGGACACCGTCGTCTGAATTTCTCACTTCTGGCATTGTATCACCCGAAGTACTCCGCGATTTTCGTGTACACTTCATCCATGTTATCACCTTCCAATGCGGAGAGCGGAATCGTCTCGTGTTGTGGATACGCGTTGCGAATCCGCTGAACGCTCGACCCTTCGAGGTCGGTTTTGTTCGCAAGGATCAGCACCGGCAGATCCTGACTCTCGATGATACCGATAAGCATCGTGTTCACCTGCGTGAAGGGGTCAGTCGAGCTATCGAGGACGTAGATGACGCCGTCAACGTCCTCTCGAAGCCAGTGCATCGCTTCCGCGACACCTTCAGTCGCTTCGCGCGATCGGCGGACGGCGTCCTCTTTCTCCATGTCGTGTTCGAGGAACTCCTCGTAATCGACTTTCGTGGTGACACCCGGTGTGTCTACGATGTCGATGGTGACTTTCCTGCCGTCACGCTCGATTTCGACGTTTTCTTTCCTTCGTGCGCGTCGTGTTTCGTGTGGAACATGGCTCTCCGGACCGACGGCGTCACCAGTCCAATCGCGGGCGATGCGGTTGGCGAGCGTCGTTTTTCCAGCGTTTGGCGGTCCATAGATACCGATCCGTTTCGGCTCTTCCGAAGAGAAGAGCTTGTCGGTCACACGTGCAATACTTTGCCTGAGACCAGTAAACAATCCCATCCTTTTTCCTCCCAGACCCCAGTGTCAGATAGTCGCTCTAGACAAGCCGTTGTCGAGATTGAGCTGGACGTACGGGGCTGTTGCGCGTAGAACATTACGCCATTCACTTAAACCTATGTCAGACAACTCTTGACACAATTCACTCGCGGAAGTGGGAAAGAAATAGTGCAAAAAAGGCAGGAGGGGAATGTAGTAGAGACAAAGAATCGGGGAGAATGACGAATATAAATTGCCGGAATGGTTGCTTTTCTATCTCGACCAGAACGACCGCTTCGTTCGGTCTCCGTTGGTTTTGCTCGTTAGTCGTCTTCGGCATGGAAAAGTCGTCTATTGGGTGTGGTTTCCACTGGAAATAGAGGGGTTGCGATAGCAGTGTCGCGGTGAAGAATCTCGTACGATCAAAGGCGAATTGGTTCTAAAGATAGTTTTCAGGGAAACTCAAAGACACAGAGGTGGCGTGTGGAGGAGAAGTAATGTGAGTCGAAATGGTTGAACAGATATTGTCGTGGGACAGGTGCGAGAATTCTGTACCGATATCATGGGAGACGATAGCAAGTAACACGACTGAGTAAAAAGTGAAAACGGATTGTTGAGTAGTCGGGAAATCGTGGCAGAAATGACGATAATTTAATCGTTGGTGGACACCCCCACCCCTTCGTTTCAGGTGGAGACGCGAAAAGGTGGGTGGTGGGGTGTCAGAAACCGATAACTTACATAGAATACTTCCCTCTAGAAAAGTAAAGACTCTAGTTTGCGGATATTGTTAGCTAGCTGTAGTAATAAAGGTTGCCGTTCTAGACTAGCCCCTCCCCCCACCCACCCTCGTTCCTTGTTCCACCTGAAACGAAGGGGTGGGGGGGTTCAAAGGCACGTGTTATCATTGCTCGCGCCCCCAGTCCAAGGTCCCCAAAACTGTTCGAGTCCGTAACCCAATTTCGAGCTCTTATTAGATCAATCACTAATCATCAGTTCTCCATTCACTCTCGATTCATGTTCCACTTGAAATGGAGGGGTATGGTATAACCCAACATATTTCGCCCTTTCAAATCCGATTCCGGTCTCGCTGGTCAACTCCGATGTGCTTCGATTCCGTCCACCTCCAGTCGAAACGGGTGGGTGTTGTATTATGACACCAAAACAACCTTTCATACGACGGAGAATACACCGTTCAAAATAATATATAAATTGTCACTTTCCACTTCCAAACTGTCAACACTCATTCTTCTGCTCTCGATGGTTCGAGCCGAAACGATGCCCATTCAGCGTGAAACTCCGAGAAATCCGTTTTTTGTCCATCATTCGACCGATGAGAAAGATTTTAGTACTGTGCTGTACCTTCTTTTCATCTGCATCAACTGGACGCGCTGTCGCTTCTCCGGGAAGTAAATCGGGACGCTATTCCCTGTTTCCTCCCGTCTCTCTCCGCACGGCGTGCCGATTCCAGTGGAAACAAAGGGGTGCACAGCAGACGTATGTCAGACAAGAATACAGACCCGTCGAACGAACGAAGCGGTCACACGAGTCGTGGTTTCGAGGGTATCGATTTGGACGATGTCGTCTTGGACGACTCGGACGAGGAGGGCAATCACGGTTTGTTCGACGACTTGCTCAGTGGCGAGCCGATTTTCGAGAACAAGGAAGTGCTTCGACCTTCCTACACACCACACGAACTCCCACACCGAAAAGAGCAGATCAACCGGATGGCGACCATCCTCGTCGCCGCACTCCGGGGCGAGACGCCGTCGAACATCCTGATTTACGGGAAGACGGGAACCGGAAAAACCGCGAGCGCCAAGTTCGTCAGTCAGGAACTCGAACGCACGTCACAGAAATACGAAGTTCCCTGTGAGGTCGAGTACATCAATTGCGAGATAACGGATACGCAGTATCGCGTGCTCGCACAACTCGCCAACAAGTTCATCGAGAACAACCTCGCCGAAATCGAGGAACGAGTCGAAGAGTTACAGGACATCCGTGACGGCGTCGCCGCCGAGTCCCAACAACTCGAAAATATCGACTTCTCCTCACTCAAAGAGATAGAGGACCGAATCGAGGAACTCGAAGCCGACGCAGAAGAAATCGAACCCGTCCCGATGACCGGGTGGCCGACCGACCGCGTGTACAACACCTTCTTCGAAGCCGTCGATTATCAGGAACGCGTCGTCGTCATCATGCTGGACGAAATCGACAAGCTCGTCGAAAAGTCGGGCGACGACACGCTCTACAATCTCTCGCGCATGAACTCGGAACTCGACAACTCGCGAGTGTCCATCATGGGCATCAGCAACGACCTGAAGTTCACTGACTTCCTCGACCCCCGCGTCAAATCCAGTCTGGGCGAAGAAGAAATCGTCTTCCCGCCGTACGACGCGAATCAACTCCGGGACATTCTCCAACACCGCGCAGAAGTGGCGTTCAAGGACGACGCCCTTTCGGATGACGTCATTCCGCTGTGTGCTGCGTTCGCCGCACAAGAACACGGGGACGCCCGCCGCGCGCTCGACTTGCTCCGGACGGCAGGCGAACTCGCCGAACGCGACCAAGCCGAACGCGTGGAGGAAGGCCACGTCCGAAAAGCACAGGACAAAATCGAACTCGACCGCGTGGTCGAAGTCGTTAGAACCCTTCCGACCCAATCCAAACTCGTCCTCTTCTCGACCATCTCGCTGGAGAAAAACGGCGTCCACAACATCAACACGGGCGAGGTGTACAACGTCTACAAACACCTCTGCGAGGAAATCGACGCCGACATCCTCACCCAGCGCCGCGTCACCGACCTCATCAGCGAACTCGATATGCTCGGCATCGTCAACGCCGTCGTCGTCTCGAAAGGTCGCTACGGGCGCACGAAGGAGATCAGTCTTTCCGTCCCAATCGACGAAACGGAGGCCGTCCTCCAATCCGATTCACGACTCGGCGACATCGACGACATCCAACCGTTCATGCAACAGGCGCGGTTCGACAGCTAACCCCGACATCGCCGTCAAATATCGCGGTGCGAAAATTTCAACTGCACGTATATCTCGCCGCACTCCCCACGTTTCCACCTGAAACGCTCCCCTTTAACCGTTTTATTTTTCAGCTAACCATTGACCGTCCGCGTCGTCAGACTATCTGCTCGCCGTCGTCGTCGTACACCTTGATGGCGTCCACGGGACAGACACGGCCGGCCATCTCGGCGTCGAACTCCGCTCCTTCGGGAACTTCGCGCACGAAGATTCCTTCTTCCTCTTCCTCACTGTCGAGTAAGTCGGCTTTGCCCTCCTCGCGGTTTTCCACGAACTGGTCCCATTCTGCCGTACACTGGAACATTCCCGTACACGTGTTTCGGTCGTATTCGATTTTCATACGTACTCCTCTGACGTGTGTCTTCAAATGGATAACGGAGCGGTTTGCCAAGGAGTAGTTACGAAACGTACCGTCGAAGCCCCTCAACGGTCGGGTCAAGCATTGAAGCAAGGGTACACTGTTCGTCGGAATTTGGCACCCATTCCTCAGTCGTGAGATAATCGCCGATTTGATGGACGACGCCCGCATCAACGCCACGATACGCCGCAACCGCGAGCAGGGACGCCTCCGCCATACCGAGTGAGAGGACGCCCTCGTTCGCGTAGTGTTCGATTTCGGGAATCGTCTCACGATACATCGCTCCCATCGACCACGTCGGCCCACGATGTGTCCCGATTCCAGCCGCGGAGAGGGCTGAATCGAGATGGTTAGTCAGTTCCGGCGTCGATTCTACCCGTTCATCCTCCGGCAGGTAATGATACGAAATCCCCTCATCGCGGATGGCTCGTGTCGGTAAAATCGCGTCCGATAACGGAATCTCGGTCTGCAACCCCGCACAGCCACAGAGGATACAAACGACCTCTGCTCCCGCTGCGATTGCGTTTTCGGCGACGATTCCAGTAACTGTGGGTCCGATACCGAACCCGCCGATGAAACCGACGTTTCCGTCTAGCAGTTGCAGTTCCTGACTCCGAACGTAGTTCACGCTCTCGATTGCTCGCTTCTCCGCCGCCGACAACAGTTCATCTTCGAATCCGAGGATGACCGCCTTTGGCATGTCGGGCACCTTCCCGCCATGAGCGTCCATCGCATCGCCTGGCGAGAACAGCGCAGGAGCGTCGTACTTATCACCATAGTTCGGAATTTTCATGCTCGAATTACACAAGGGAACGAAAAGTATCTTCGCGCCACATACACCCGACAGTTTAAACGGGAAGACGCGCCAAACGATGGTAATGACCGGATTTGCACCCCGTACGCAGGGTGAGCGTGCGTGAACGTCGCCGATGTGACGGGCTTGCCGGACGGCGTCCCTGAACATTTTGAGGCACAGGGAATCGAGGAACTCTACCCACCACAGGCAGAGGCCGTCGAGGCGGGGATTACCGACGGTGAGAGCATCGTCGCCAGCATTCCGACGGCAAGCGGGAAGACGTTCATCGCGGAACTCGCCATGCTTTCGAGCGTCGCCCGTGGCGGCAAAGCTCTCTACATCGTCCCGCTCCGCGCACTCGCCAGCGAGAAGAAAGAGGAGTTCGAGGAGTTCGAACAGTACGGCGTCTCAATCGGTGTTTCGACCGGAAACTACGACAGCGACGGCGAGTGGCTTGCCTCAAGGGACATCATCGTCGCCACGAGCGAAAAGGTGGATTCACTCGTCCGAAACGGCGCGAAGTGGATAGACGACCTTTCCTGTGTCGTCGCCGACGAAGTTCACCTCGTCAACGACTCGCACCGTGGTCCCGACGCTCGAAGTCACGCTCGCAAAGCTCCGCCGCGTCAACCCAAACCTCCAGACTGTCGCGCTGTCGGCAACCGTCGGCAACGCCGAGGAGATGGCCGAGTGGCTGGACGCCACTCTCGTGGATTCGACGTGGCGACCCATCGATCTCCGAAAAGGCGTTCTTTACGGACAAGCACTCCACTTCGACGACGGCACCCAACGGGAACTCCCGCGCGGCAACGAGAAGGAAACTGCTGCGCTCGTCCGCGATACGCTCGAAGACGGCGGGTCGTCGCTCGTCTTCGTCAACTCGCGACGGAATGCGGAGGCGTCGGCGAAACGACTCGCGGACGTGACCAAAGTCGAAACTGACCGACGAGGAGCGACGGGGCTTGCTCGACATCGCCGACCGAATTCGCGACGTGAGCGACACTGAAACGAGCGACGACCTCGCCACCGCCATCGAGAAGGGTGCCGCGTTTCACCACGCGGGACTCGCCAGCGACCACCGCTCTCTGGTCGAGAGATGCATTCCGCGACAAACTCATCAAAGTCATCAGCGCGACGCCGACGCTCGCGGCGGGCGTGAACACGCCGAGCAGACGAGTCATCGTCCGGGACTGGCGGCGCTACGACGGCGACATCGGCGGCATGCAACCGCTCGACGTACTCGAAGTCCATCAGATGTTCGGCCGTGCGGGTCGTCCCGGTCTCGACCCGCACGGCGAGGCGGTCCTCATCGCCAAGAGCCACGACGAACTGCAGGAACTGTTCGACCAGTACGTCTGGGCCGACCCGGAGCCCGTCCACTCGAAACTCGCGGTGGAACCCGCGCTTCGGACGCACATCCTCGCCACCGTCGCGTCCGGATTCGCCGGGACGGAGGACGAACTCCTCGATTTCCTCGAACGCACGCTGTACGCGACCCAGACCGACGAAACGGGCCGACTCGAATCCGTCACCCAGCGCGTCCTCGACTACCTCGAACGGAACGGCTTCCTCGAACGGGACGACAGATTGCGCGCTACCGGCCTCGGCCACCGCGTCTCGCAACTCTATCTCGACCCGATGAGCGCCGCCGAAATCATCGATGGCCTGCGGGATGCGGACGGAGAAACCGACCGCACTCGGACTGTATCACCTCGTCTCGCGCACGCCGGACATGTATCAACTCTATCTGCGCTCGGGTGACCGCGAGCGATACACCGAAATCGCCTACGAGCGCGAGGAGGAGTTCCTCGGCCACATGCCCTCGGAGTTCGAGGACAACGCCTTCGAGGACTGGCTCTCCGCGTTGAAGACTGCGCGCCTCCTCGAAGACTGGGCGAGCGAACTTGACGAAGACCGTATTACGGAGCGCTACGCCATCGGTCCCGGCGACATCCGCGGGAAGGTCGAGACGGCACGAGTGGCTGCTCAGTGCAGCGGAACGACTCGCCGCCGAACTCCAGCGTGACGATGGCGAAGGGATGCCGTCCGCGACGACGACTGCCATCAGGGAGGCGCGAAAACGCGTCGAGTACGGCGTCGAGGAGGAACTTCTCGACTTCGCGGGCGTCCGCAACGTCGGGCGAAAACGCGCCCGTCGGCTGTACGAGGCGGGCATCGAATCGCGGGCTGACCTCCGCGAAGCTGACAAATCGGTCGTCCTCGGCGCGCTCCGCGGGCGCAAAAAGACGGCCGAAAACATTCTCGAAAACGTCGGGCGACCAGGACCCGTCGCTGGACGATGTCATCCGGATGCGGAAACGGCCGTGGCGAGTACGCGGACTGCCAACGACAGTGGTCAACAGAGTCTCGGTGATTTCGAGTGAAACTGGTCGAAGGGTCGTGTGACGATCACGGACGTGAACGAGTTCGTCGCTCGTCTCGCCGACATCGGCGACGAGTTCGACTGTGCGGTCCAAGCGTTCGACGCGGATTACGTGGCTGGAGAGGAACACCTCGAATCGGCAGTGATACATGCGAACCGTGCGTTCGAGCGCGGCGAGAACATCGCCCGCGACCGCTCGGTCGAAATCCTCCTGTACGCGGCGGGTCGTCGTCAAATCAATCAAGCGCTCACGATGGGTGTCTCGGACGGCGAGCAAGCCGTTGTCGTCGTGGTGGATGGCGAGTGCGAGGAACCGGCCACCGATGCCGTCTCCGAGTTGTTGACGCCCGCCGAAACGCTCGGAACGGTGAACCGCGATTTCGTGTTCGAATTTTTCGGTGTTTCCGAACGTGAGTTGGCGGCGACCACTGCCAGTCTCACCGACCTCGTCTGTGAACGAGTCGCCTTGCTGGAAGTCGAGAAATAGGCTGGCTGCTATCGGTTTCGCCGGCCAGTTTTGATGGCCAGTATGAATTTCAGATGTCGGACCCTACCGTTTCGTATGCCTGATGACCACGACGCCGAACGTGTCCAGGACAGTGCGCGGGAACGACAGCACGAGCGGGCTGAACGCGTCGAAGATATGCTGGGCGACGCGGGGCAGATGCTCGATGAACACAAGTACCCGACGACGAGCGAGGAGTTGGCGACCGAATACGGCGATCAACCGCTCGACTTGCCGAACGAGACCGAAACGCTGGGAAGCGTCTTCGACCGCCTCGTGGACGAGCGCTTCGAATCTCGGAGGAAGCGCGTGAGGCTGTCTACAACGAGATTTCCGGTGAAGCTGGTGGAATGGCGGAGTACAACGAGGAACGTGAACTGCGTGAGTTGGACGACGAAGAAACCGAGTCGGAATCGAACGTCGATTGGCAGTGAGAAGTTGCATTCTCCAGTTGAAACGAAGGGGTATCGACTGCCCGAATCTGATACTCGTCGGCGTTGATGACGGGAAAATTGGATAGTCCCACACGGATTCGAACCGCGGTCGTTGCCCCCAGAAGGCAACAGGATTGGCCACTACCCCATGGGACTCAATCTGCAACCTACCGTATTTCTTGCTTGCTTGTAAGCGTTGCGCGTTTGGCCCGCGTATGTCACTCTAACACATTTCGCAACCATGCACAAATCAGCACATATTTCTATCTCAATTACGCATGTTCGTGTATGTACGTCGGACGCTTCATCGTCGTTGGACCGGAAACAGGTGCGTATCGAGTTTCGTCGCGATCGTTCCCGAATCGGAAGGCAGTCGCACACGGGGAGACCGTGACTGTTGGCCCGACCGAAGATGCACCGGAGACGGACAACCCGTACATCGCGTACAACTGTGCTCGCGTCGTCGGCGACACGGCCGTCATCGGCAACGGGTCACAGGTAGACCCCATCGCGGAGAAAATCGAACTCGGCTATCCGGCGCGTGACGCCCTCGCCGAGTGCTTGCTCGCACTGGATTACGAGAAGGACGACTACGACACGCCGCGAATCGCGGGCACCATCGGCGGGGAATCGTACATCGGTATCGTCCGTCGGAACGCCCTGATGGTGCGTGAAGTGACCGAACCGACGCTCGTCGCCACGTACGAGAAGGACACCCCGGAGACGTTCGACTTCGATGTGGCCGACGCCGAGAGCGCGGCGAGCACGGCCTACGACCTCGACTTCGAGCACGCCGTCTGTGCGGTCGGCGTGACGCGCAACGGCGAGAGCGACGGATTCGAACTCGCCGTCGAGAACGGGAATTAAGTCTTCGCCAAACGTATCTGCCGACATGAAAGTCGGTATCATCTCGGACGTTCACTCGAACCGCATCGCGCTCGATGCCGTTCTCGATGATATGCCCCCCGTCGAGGCGTTGCTCTGTGCCGGTGACGTGGTTGGCTACAACCCGTGGCCCGCCGAGTGTGTGGATATCGTTCGCGACCGAGTCGATGCGTGCGTGATGGGCAACCACGACCGAGCGGCCGTCTCTGAGACTCCATTCGCGTTCAACGGCATGGCGAAAGCGGGTATCGAACACGCCCGTGGCGAACTCAACGACGTGCAACGCGAGTGGCTCGCCCGTCTCCCCGATTCGTGTCTCGCGTGCGATGGCCGGATCAAAATCGTCCACGGCCATCCGGACAACCCCGACCACTACACCTACCCCGAGGAGTTCGACGCCGACCTGCTCGGCGACGAGGACGTCCTCGTCATGGGTCACACGCACGTCCAGCACCACGAAACGTACGACGAGGGTATTGTGATGAACCCCGGTAGCGTCGGCCAACCGCGCGATAGCGACCCACGCGCGGCCTACGCAGTTCTCGATTTGGACGACATGACTCTCGAGGAACGACGCGTCGAATACGACATCGAGGCGGTGCAGGAAGCGGTGCGGGAAGCCGGATTACCGGACAAAATCGGTTCGCGATTGGAGTTGGGTCGGTAGTCGCCGCATCGAGGTTTCAAGCCCCGCTTCAGCCGCTCCGCCACGCTTCTCGTCGTTTCCCGTCTAAAAAAGAACTGACTGGATTCCTCGAAATTCGCCTACTCGATCTTCTCGTACTGCTCTGCGAGTTTGTCGGCGGCTTCCCGAGCTGTTCGCGTTCGAACTCGGTGAGGTCCCATTCGACGACTTCCTCGACGCCGTTCGCGCCGAGTTTGACGGGGACGCCGAGTGCGACGCCTTCGTGACCGAACTCGCCTTCGAGTTTGACCGAACCGGGGAGCACTTCGCCCGTGTCGCGGAGGACGGCTTCGACCATGTGGCCGACGCCCGTCGCCGGACCCCACTGGGTCGCGCCCTTCTTCTCGATGACGTTCATCGCACTCTCTTTGAGTTCGCCGAGGATTTCCTCTTTCTCATCGTCCGAGAACTCGGGGTCAGCGCCGTCGATGCGAACCTTGGAGAAGACCGGTACCTGTGCGTCGCCGTGTTCGCCCATGATGGTGGCTTCGACGTTCTGGACGGGCGCGTCGAAACGCTGGCTCAGCACGTAGCGGAACCGCGCGCTGTCGAGACGGCCACCGAAGCCGATAACTTTCTCCCGTGCCCGGTCGCCCGTCTCGTACAGGTGGCGGTTGAGGAGGTCCACCGGGTTCGAGGTGGTGATGGTGACGAAGTCACCGTCGTTGTGCTCGGCGATGGAGGAGCCGATGTCCTCCATGATGGGCGCGTTGTCGCCCGCGAGGTCGATACGCGTCTGTCCCGGCTGGCGTGGGATTCCGGCCGTGATGACGACGACGTCGGACCCGGCGGTGTCCTCGTAGGTACCCTGTCGAACGACCGTGTTCGAGTCGTAGGCGGCGCCGTGGTTCACGTCGGCGGCCTGCCCGACCGTCTTGTCTTCCATGTCCGGAATGTCCACGAGAACGAGTTCATCCGCGACGTCACGCAGTGCGATGTTGTAGCCTGCGGCGGCCCCAACAGTGCCTGCCGCACCGACTACGCTTACTTTCACCATATCACCTAAAAGACGTCCTGCTGTTTGGTTAAATCCTCCGAAAGCGGGATTCTTCGCGCAACGACGACGATGTGTTTAGAGGGTTCCGCTGTTACGAGACGAATTTGAGTTTACCATGGCTGATCGTTCGCTACGAAACGAGTTTGATTCTGGTGAGAACGCAACTGCTGCGATGAAGTTCCAGAAAGCTCTCCCGTGCTCTCGTTCACTGCGTCGCCGGCGCTTTGGGCCGGCTTCTAGCGGGACCTTCGGTCCCGCCCAGTTCACGAGAACTCCCGTCGTCGCTGTCGTTCCTTGGTCCTCATCCCTCGCCCGGTCGCACCCGAGATGCGCCTTCGCGCGCCGTGCAGTTGGTTCGTATCGGCTAGCCCGTCTACCCGGGTGGCGCGCGCTGCCGAGGTGGTGAGGTCAGCGGTCGGCCGAACCGCCTCGGCATATTCCGCGCGAGGGATGAGTGAGGGAGCGATAGCGACCGAGCGAATCGGTTGGGGAGGCATGTGGTGCGGTAGACGAGGTTGCTCCGCAACCTCGGTAGCGAACGGATGGAAATTTTCGGTGTACTCCTCTCAGCATCCACGAAGAAAATGAAACCAGCATACTGTAGACGAATCAAGTTGTCGCGTTTTCCACCCGAAACGAAGGGGTTCAGGGGGCGACGCCGACCGTCAACAGCGTGCCGAACTCGCGGTAGCGCTCGACCATCGCCTCGCGGGTCTCCCAGCTGTCGGTCGGAAATTCGCATTCGTCGGGAATCTCGATTTCGCGGTCCGGGAATGGTGTCCTGTTCGGCGACGTACAAGCCCGCCTCGCGGAACGCGTCCCGGTACTCCTCGGCGCTCCAGCGCGTCATCTCGACGGAAATCGAATCCTGCCACTCGTGGGAGTGGACGTTCTCCTCGTAGTAGTTCACCGCACAGAAGACAGTGCCGCCGGGGCGGAGAATTCGCCGAACTTCCCGAAGCGTCTCTTGCGGGTCGTTCGCGTAGTAAAACGCCTCCATGGTGAAGACGTGGTCGACGCTGTCCTCCGCGAACGGCAGGTGGTCGAAGTCGCCGACGAGGTACGAGACGGTCGAATCGTCCGTGTAGCCCTGCGCGTTCCGCGCCATCTCGGGCGACCCGTCGAGTCCGTACACCCGTCCCGCGCTCTTCGTCTCGCGCAGTGCGCGTCCGGCGTAACCGCTGCCACAGCCCAAATCGAGCACCGTGTCGCCCGCTTCGACCGGCATACTGGCGAGGACGTACTTCGCCGTGTGCCAATGGCGGTCTTCCATTCCCTTGTCGCGGCCGTCTGCCGCCCAATCGTCGAACTCCTCGCGAACACTCATGCACGGGAGAACGGCCGTCCCCGACAAAACGGGTTCGAAAGGGTCGGGTTCGAATAATGGAAACGAAGACGGAACGGCCAGCGCTTTATTTCTCGACTCCTTTTCGAGGGACATGGTCGGTTCGAGAAAACGATTCGCCTTCGCCGATACTGCCCAGCAGATTCTCGGTGGGTTCCTCCTCGCTGGCCCGTTCGTCGTCACGCAGGAGGTGTGGGACGTGGCGGCGAGGATGTCCCTCATTCACGCCATCGCGACCGTCTGTCTCGTCTTCGGAATCGGATACGGCGCACTCTACAAGGCGGACCATGACCGCGACCCCGACCGGGAGGCGGACGTGGCCGGTATCCCGAAGCGGTTCATCTCGCTCATGCTTGTCTCGTTCGGGTCGGTCGCAATCCTCGCAATGGTGTTCGCCGCGCCGGAGACGTTCCTCCACGACGGTCTCTTCGACGGTCACACGTCCACACAGGTGCTGTTCACGACGGCGAAAGCCGTCAGCGTCGGGTCGGTCTTCAGCGTCGTCGGTGCGGCCACTGCCGACACCGTGTTCTGACGCTCGTTCCCGCATATTTTAAGTCGATGCCACTAGTTACCGGATGATATGGATTACCAACTCGACATCGAGAACACACCGAACTCGATACCCGGCGGCACCGGCGTCCTTCTGTTACACCCGAGCACCGGAGAAACCGACCGAATCGACACCGACTTTCTGAAAACTGACACCGACCACTTCCTCGTCATCTCGACACGAACCACGGCCCGCGAGGTAAAACAGAAACTCGACCACTACGACGTGGACGAGGGCAAAGCGGACATCCTCGATACGCTGAGCATCGAACGCGGTTACTCCCGCCGAAGCACGAACGACGTCCACTATGTCTCCGCCCCCGACGACCTCGAAGGGATTCTCTCGGTCACCGAACAGTTCCTGACCACGACCGAGGGCAAACGCCGTATCAGCTTCGACTCCATCACCGAGATGGCCTACTACGCCGACGAACAACGCGTCTACGAGACGGTGGAGAAAGTCCTCGAACTCCTCGAAGAACACGATGCGGTCGGACTGTTCCACCTCTCGAAGGGCGTTCACGACGAAGTGCAGATCGAACGCTTCCTCGGTCTGTTCGACGCCGTCGTCGATTTGGACCGCGACGGCAACGTCGATACCGATTTCTCGAAGTTGGACTGACGAACGCGGTCGATTTCAGCGACGTCCGCCGAAAGTATTCCATCTCCACTCGAAACGGTACCCTTCTCGATAGCCACTGCGATACCGATGGTCGTTCCACTTGCCGATACCGATGGACGATTCGAGCGCGAGACGAAAACCTCACGGAGAGCTAACGCTTTTGCTATCGGCCCCCGTATCTCTCGAAAATGGGGGGAACGAGTGAGTATCGTATCGCCGTCGCCATGGCCGACCCCGCGAACGCCGCGCAGTTGACCCGAACAGCTGTCGATATCGCACGCGAACGGGACGGAGACGTACTCGTCTTGCGGGTTCTCGTGACTGAGCGCCAATCGCCGTTCGCACTGTACAACGACGAAGTCATCATCCGCGAGTTCGGCGGGGAAGAACAGGAAATCCTCGACCGCGTGGTCGAAACCGCACGAGGTGCCGTTCCGGTTAGCGGGCAGTTGCTCGTCTCCTTCGACGTCGCTCGCGCGCTCACGAACGCCGTCGTGGAGTTCGACTGTGACGCACTCGTCGTCGGTTGGCAGGCACGCGAACGACCCGAGCGAAATCGTCCTTGGCAGCAACATCGACCGACTCGTCGCCAGAACGCCGTGTGACGTTCTCGTGGAGAAACTCGGCCCCGCGGAAGCCGTGGACTCGATTCTCGTCCCCGTCGCGGAAGGCCCACACGCCGAACTCGCGGCGGACGTTGCCCGTGCAATCGCAGTCGCGAACGATGCGGAAATCCGATTGCTTCGAGTCGGAGAGGTAGACACCGCCGTCGAGCGACTGCTGGCCAGCATCGCGGCGCGCGTGGCTCCTGCGACCGTCGAACGGGAGGTTCGAACCGGCTCCGTCACCGAAACAGTGGTCGAAGAAGCCTCGAAACACGATATCACAGTTCTCGGTTCGACACGGCAGGGGATGCTCCGACGGCAACTCGTCGGGTCGGTCCCGCAAGCCGTCGGACGACGCGCGGATACGACCGTCATCATCACTCGCCGAGAGGTCGGAATTCGGCCACGCCTCACGCGACTCGTCCGTGAAACCCTCTAAAATCAGATGGTCGCCAGTCCGAGGACGGCTAGCGCACCCGACAGCAGGTCGCCGTACCCCAACGCGATGACCAAGCCGACGAACAGTGGGACGATGAACGGGATTCCGGGCGACACCCACATTTCGTCCTCCGTCACGAGTACCTCCAGTCCCTCGCGGAGTTTCGTCGGCGTCGTTCCGTAGGCTCCGTGATCGATGTTGTCGAGGAAGTGAGCGGCACCCCACGGGTCCTCGTAGCCGTCCGATTCCGACACCGGGTCCCGATTCTGTTCGATGACTGTTCCGCCGTCGGTCACCATGCCGTCGGTCGGCGGGTTCGGTTTCGCGGGCAGGGTTGCCGGGTCACGGAGGTCGTTCGCCGCGTTTCTGAGCTCCGACAGTGTCGTTCCGCGCCACCGCAGATACATCCGAATCGCGTCCAAATCCACGCCGTTGCGCGTCACCCCATCCGGCGTTTGAAGTAATCGGCCGTGAGCCGTCGGGATGTCGTCCCACTCCATGACTCGACCGACGAACATCACCGACGAAGTCCGACCGGCAGCGAGATTTGTGACGAACAGCGCGGCGGGATACAGCGCCCCGAGCAACACCGTATTCGTCAGAATCGTCAACGAGAATACGCCGAGAACGGTCCCCTGCATGGGAAGCGTCCACCCGGTCAGATAGTACGTCGGATAGGACGGGAACAGCACGGCGACCACGAGAAACGCTTTCATATCTGCGCCGCCGAACGCCCGAAACCACCAGAAGACGATGACGAGCGGCGCGACGAACCCGAGACTCACCGCGACGTGAAAGAAGAACAGTTTGCGTTGGAACGCCGACGTGCCCATCGCGTTCACGCCGTCCCAGACGAGCAACACGACGGCGAGCGCCGCGAGCGGATACCACGTCTTGTTGGGTACCCGCCGAGTCTTCACGTCACGCCACGCGGCCCAGCCGAAGACGGGGATGGCGAGCAGTCGGAGGAGGTCGGGAATCGAAGTATGCACCAAACGGTAGCGCTCGGTGAGATGTTTTAGCTGTTGCGATATATTTGAAGGATTTGAACGTTTCCCACTAATTTTATTTTAGCGTGGTGTGTTCGAGTCCTTCATGAGTGCACAGGAAGTCGCCGTCGTAAAAATACGAGGCGCTACTTTCATTCCGTCGGCATGGATTTCCCGTCCAAGTGAGGGCGATGGGATGCTCGAATTCAAAGGTGACGACCGTGAATTCACGCCACACGCCGTCAACACCGGTCGGTGCCGCGTCGAACAGGAAATAGTCGTTGATTTCACCAATGGAACGCTCCTTTCGTACGGCGACACCGGACAGTCGGTCGAACGAATCACCTATCCCGACGGAACTGAAGACCGGCGAAGCGGAAAATCCTCAACGAGCGGACTATTCTGCACTGACCCGCAGTGGCACGACGACTACGTCGAATTCGACATGCACGCGAGCGCGAGCAACCCACTCCGTGCACACGCCGACCCGGTCGATTTCCACCTCGAAACCGTCGTGTGGAACGACGGAGCCGTGTACGTCCACGGGCATCACGACGGCTTCCCGTGTTTCGAGTTCTACGTGCAGACGGACTTCGGCGAGTTTCGACCGCTGTATCGCCACGATTATCGGGAGACGGGCGATGAACCCCTCGCGCTGGCTGGACCGATGGAGTACGAATTCGAACGCAGTCTCTGAGACCCGTCGCTCTCCAATATTGCTAAAAAATCCCCACCCGAACTCCGTTCGTTTATATGACGCGGTTCTGCAGGTAGTCGAGGTGCTTGGCGTTGTAGACGATTTTGACCTCGTCCGTCGCCGCGCTGCCGATGCAGGTCAGGCGAACGTCCTTGTCTTCGACTTCCTCGTCGCTGAGGATCTGCTGCATGTCCATGTCAATCTCGCCCTGTTTGATGATAGAGGCGCAGTTCGCACAGGCACCAGCGCGGCACGAGAAGGGCCAGTCATAGCCCTGTGCCTCGGCAGCTTCGAGGATGTACTCGCCTTCGTTGACTTCGAGCGTGCCGTAATCTTCTGCGTCGAAGTCTTCGTCGGCGGCCTTCTCGAACAGGTCGTCGTCGTCAATATCCCAGTCCTGGTCATCCAGCACTTCGTAATTGAGGTATTCTACGGTAGGCATCACCCGGGAGTTGGTCCGGAGGGTGGTTAGTATTTGTTGTTTTGCCTGCCTGTAGTGATAAATCAGGAACGATTCACTCGGCCACCGAATCCGTTACAATCAGGCTGGCGAGAGTGGGACGAGAGCGAACAGTAGATACGACGCGAGGGCGGAAATCGATGGCGTCAAAATCCAGAGGACGATGACGCGGCCGGTGGTCGACGGGTCGAACAAATCCCTCGCCTTCAGCGTCTTTGGTTCTTCTTCGCCGATTTTCGCCACCTTGTCCTGCTCCTCGGGAAGAACGTTGACCGTCATCTCCAGTCGTTTTTTCCCGTCGTCGCCCCGCACTGCGGCGGCGGCCGCGTCCGAAATACGGACCGTTCGTGTCGCTCGACCCCACCCGAGTCCGACGATACACATCGTCGCGCTCACGGCGAGACTGGCGGGAATTCCGATTAGCGAGAGGAACGTGATGAGACTCGCGCTGACAACCTCGACGATGAGGGCCGCCAACAAGGGCAGGTCGGTCAGGTCGTTTCCAACCGTATCGAGGGTGCGCCGAGCGATAGTGAACGCACCAATCGCGATTGCGGCACCCGCGAGGATGACGCCTTGGCTGCCGGTGATGTCGCCGCTTCCGACGAGCGGTGCCACCGCGTTGGCAACGTTCGACGCACCCGCCGAGAACGCCATGTAACAGCCGATACCGACGACGAGGAACGTCACCGTGACTTCCTTCGTCGTCGCGTTCGAGGAGACGGTCGGATACGGTACCGAGCCGACGTGATTGAATTCGAACAGCGGTTCCTCGGACTGTTCGAGCTTGAACCACACGTCGAGGTACGGGTACAGATAGCGACCGATAACGGCACAGATCCAGAACGCAGTGATGGGCGCGAGAAGCCACGCGGAGACGATTCGAAACATGACATCCCCGTTAAGGGTTCCAGTGGCCGCACCGAGACCCGCAATCGCGCCGACGGCCGTCATCGAGGTGGATGCTGGGACGCCGAACAGGTTCGAAATGAGGAGGGCCAATCCGACGAAGAAGAGAACGCCGACGCTTGCGGCGAGCGTAAACTGCGAACTCGGGACGATTTCCCCGCCCATCGTCTTGATTACGTTCCGACCGAGCGTCCAGCCACCGAGAACTGCAAACGCCGTCATCAACCCGGCTGCGCCGGATTTCGAGATTGTCTTGCTTCCCACCGCGGGACCAAACGCGACACCAGTCGAAGAGCCACCGATATTAAATCCAACAAACGCCGCGACGGCAAGACCGACGAGTAGCAAAATTTCGACCATATACGTACATTCGGCTGGACGTCTTAAACGGTACCGACTCGTTGGGTTTAGACCCCACCCCGTCTAACACAGGGTATGTTCCCATCGTTCGAAATCGTCCCTGCTGTCGATATGCAGGACGGCGAAGTGGTGCAACTCGTGCAGGGCGAGAAAGGCACGGAAACGACCTACGGCGACCCCGTTGACGCCGCACAGAAGTGGATAGAAGGTGGCGCGGAAACCCTCCATCTCGTCGATTTGGACGGCGCGTTCGAGGGCGAACGCAAGAACGCCACCGCAGTGGATGCAATTTTGGACGCCGTCGATGTCGAGGTACAGCTCGGCGGGGGTATCCGCACCGCAACCGATGCCATCGAGCTCCTCTCGCGCGGCGTGGACCGCGTCATCCTCGGCACTGCCGCCATCGAAAACCCGGATATCGTGGCCGAAATCAGCGAGTCGTATCCCGGTGCCGTAATGGTGAGCCTCGATGCAAAGGACGGCGAAGTCCTCGTCTCCGGGTGGACAGAATCGACCGGACTCGACCCGGCAGAGGCCGCGACACGGTACGAGGAGCTCGGCGCTGGCGCAATTTTATTCACAGACGTTGATGTAGAAGGAAAGATGGAGGGCGTCCAGACTGGACCGGTTCGTCGGGTCGCGGACGCAGTCGACATTCCCGTCGTAGCGAGCGGCGGGGTCGCGTCCGTGGACGACGTTTTGACGCTACGGGATGCAGGCGCGAGTGCGGTCGTCGTCGGGAGTGCGCTCTATCGGGGGACGTTTTCGCTGTCGGATGCGAAGCGCGCGCTCGACTGACGAGTGAACGTCGGGGGGTCTAACGGGTCTGTCCAGCAAGTCCGGTGAGGATGTCGGGGTTGTCCCCGAGGCGTGGCTCCACTAACCCGTATGCACCGAAGGTGGCCATCGGTGCACCGAGGAAGAGGCCAGGCACCGTGCCACAGAGAAGGACCCCAATGGCGACCAGCAGGACGCTTAGCATATCTCGCTTTAGCACATATCTCTATTTGAGCGCGGGATAAATATAATTGCGTCAGACATTTGTCTAGGTATCCGAGTAGTTTTATTGATTTACCACGAGCGGAATTCCCTTGTAGCCACGGCCAAATCACATAGGTATGAGCGACCGAACCGCCGCCGTAACCCGTGAGACGGCGGAAACGACCATTGAAGTGACGCTCGACGTGGACGGCGACGGCGATTCCACCGTCGAGACGGGAATCGGCTTCTTCGACCACATGCTCGATAGCTTCGCCCGACACGGACTGTTCGACCTGACGGTCCGCGCCGACGGCGACCTCCACATCGACGACCACCACACCGTCGAGGACGTGGCGATAACCCTCGGCGAGGCGTTCGACGAGGCACTCGGCGACCGCCGGGCTATCCACCGATTCGCTGACCGAAAGGTTCCGCTGGACGAGGCCGTCGGCGACATCGTCGTGGACGTGAGCGGCCGCCCCCTCTTCCGATTCGACGGCGAGTTCTCACAAGAGCGCGTCGGCGACATGACCAGCCACATGGCCAAACACTTCCTGCACTCGCTGGCGATGAACGCCGGACTGACGCTCCACGCGGGCGTCACCGGCGAGAACGCCCACCACGAAATCGAGGCGCTGTTCAAGGCCACCGCGCGAGCGCTGGACGACGCGACACAAATCGACGAGCGGCGGAGCGACGTGGCGAGTACGAAGGAATCGTTGTAGTTTCCATCTTTTGAATTCCGTCGGTTTCCCGCTAGCATGCTGTGTTTCTCAGTCTCGACCTCACAGACAATAGCCTAGTTATAACTAGAAACAAAATAAAAAAATTTACATTGGTGTACATTTTTTAAATATTGTGAATAATAAAAATAATAGACGTTCGGGTCGGAGAACGATTTTGAAGACGGTCGGTGCCTCGGTTGTCGGCCTCGGGGTAGGAACTAGCATGACATCGGCAAAGAGCGGATTCAGCGCCGATTTCGGTGAACCACTCGACCCCAGCGAGTACACGGTCACATCTGGAATCATATCCCGCTCCGTCAGTGGAGACGTGAAAGCGGTCACCAACCACTGGGGACTCCTCGCTCACGACCACGACGCGACGCGCGAATATCTGCGCAAGTCCAACCTCTCCGGGTCTGAATTGGGTCATACCCTCTCGTTCATGAACGAGTTCTGGAAGGACTTCCCGGTCACGGAGGTCTCCGAGGACGGAGAAATCCGAATCACGCTCGACGATGACGCGAAGTCGCCGAGCACGATTACCAGAGACGACCGATCACGGATCAACAAGGCTGCAAGTGCGGTACACAACGGCATGGCCAGCATACGTGGTGTCAACGCGGAGTGGGCTCCGGCGACTCATCGCAGTCTCACAGCGGAAGCGGGACAACAACTCAACCTGGCCTCTACGTACGTCGATACCATCCGGAAACACGCTGACGATCCCGACTTCTGGTCGTGTGACGGGTGTGTGCAGTCCGCGCTCCAAGCGGTCGGATTTGGGTGGATTCCGACCGATGCACAGAACGCGTTGGCTGATGCGCTCAATCAGGTGATGCATTCGTACACTCACTACTACAATCCAGACCTGAAGTGGTGTTACGACGGGGTTTGCTACCACATCGGCGCATTCGGTGGTGCACCGAGCGAGACGAAACACTACTTGGACAAGGCCAAAAATCAGGTTTACCTCGACGACGCATTCAAACAGATGTCCTTCGCGGGGCACTACATCAGCGATTGTGGACAGCCGCTTCACACCTCGCTGGAATACAAACAGTACCAGAACCAGTGGGTCCACTATGACTACGAGACCTTCGTGAATAACAACTGGGACACCGGGGAGAACTTTAAAGCGAACTTCGCAAACACGTCGAGTTACTACCCAATTAACTCGGCGTCGCAGGCCGCAAAGGACATCGCTGGCGAGTCGAACAAAGACGCGTGGAATCTGTACGATACGATCTACAGCAACCCTTACTCGTGGAAAACCAGCACCACCATCGATTCGATCACTAGTGCCGCGATGGAGCGAGTTGGCCTGTACGTCCGAGGATACATCAAAGAAGTCCAAAACGCGTTCTAATCCGCGAACTTCCTATTTCGTAGCCTTTCGTTTGGGGTATACAGATGAGAACTGGCTGGTCGGCCGGTCTCGGAAGAACATAGTTTGTCGAGTGCATCCAGACGGACTAGTTACTTCCTTGAATTCATGGAGCGCCGAAGGAAGTAGCGTACAATTTCATATCTATGTCAAGGAAATTCGGGACGCGGTCTAACTTCCATATTCAATTTTTATGGTCGTTGTACTCGCCAATGAACTTACGGTACGAGTACGTTTAGTACTGTAAATACTATAAATACAACCACGGGTGCGGACAGCACAAGTACTATCGCTTCCGTCCGCTTTTCGGCCCACCAGCGTCCTGCAGTCCCATATAAAAGACCGAAACTAGCTGATAATGCCGCAAACTGGATGAAGTTGTTGATGAATTCCTGCGTGGCACCGGGATACCCGCCGCTGGTATCTAGCACGAGGAAGAACATGAGGAAGAGGACCACATTTGTAATCACGAAACTCCAGACCAATAGGCCGACAATCTCCCACCATTTCGCGTTAGGATTAGAACGGAAATACGCTAGCACACCAATGAGAATGGGCATCCAGATTAACGCGATTGTATCGGTTTGTGGTGTTCTGAGTGGTGACCCGGGAATCTGTGCAATTATTAAGCAAACTCCTACCAGCGTAAACAGCGCAAGCAAAGCAGACAGAAACCGCTCACTTCTATAACTATGTCTTGTTGACATACTAGACTTTTATTCCAACTATATATACGCTTTCTGTATGTTATTTAATAGCCGATTATTGGTGAAAATGTGTCTCTTGTTCTCCTGAATACTCTCGCCGAAACACGCCCGGATAGTCCGGTACTAACCCATCAGAATCGACGGGTAAGTCGGCCGTAAACCCGCTTTCCAGACTCTCGTAGCGAAACACCCCACCGGACGAATCGAGCGGTTCGACGCAGGTGTATCGCTGTTCGACCGGTTTCGCCGCCATCGCCACCGGGTCGAGATAGACGACGGAAATCGTCTCGGACTCTTCAAGGTCCAAATCGAGTCGCCGAATCGGAATCGTGTTCGTGAACGGCGTCACCGCAATATCAACGTCACGACATCCCGCGAGTTCAGGTGCCGATTTTCCGTTTTTCCTCCACTTTCCATCCCCATCGTGTTCCAGTTCGATTTTTGTCCCTGTCCCGAGCGGGTCGATTTCGACCCGTCTGACCGTTCCCGACTCGTCGCATTCGATACGGTAGCGAACGCGGAACGGTTCCTCATCAGCGATTCCTACAACGACGCCATCCGCACGAATCGCATCGTCGAATTCGACGGTGAGATGTTCAGTGCTGATGCCGTCGATTACTTCCCAAATAGTTTGGCGTTTCATGGCGATTAGTGAACGTGTGATTCGATAAGCACTCGCTTCCAACCCCAACAGGACTAAACCGTCGGGCACGTCTATCCGACATAGATGTTCGACAGAATCATGCAGAAGTTCGAGGGCAGTCCGAGCCAACAACAGGTCATTCGGCTCCTCCTCGAACGCGGGTTCTCGGTCAGCGACGAGGGGCGCGTGGTTTCCGGCGGCATCGAGATTCCGAACACGCAAATCGCGCGCGAAATCGGCGTGGACCGCCGCGTCGTCGATTCGACCACGGACGCAATTCTCAAGGACGAGGAACTGCGCCGTATTTTCCAGAACATCTCCTCGATTCCGAGTCTGATGGATTTGGCTCCCGTGCTCGACCTGTCGGTGTTAACCATCGAACCGACCAACGCGGACCAACCGGGCATCGTTTCGACTGTCACATCGCTGTTGGCGGACAACGATATCTCCATTCGCCAGACCATCAGCGAAGACCCGGAGTTCACCGACGACCCGCGATTGTACATCGTCACGAACACCGACGTTCCCGGCGACGTACTCAACCAACTGATGAATTTGGAGTTCGTCCACCGAATCCAACTGAGCTGAGAACTCGTTCTCGCGGCAAATCCACGCCTTTTCAGTAATGGCCGTCGAATTTCCCGAGAATGGCTGGCACGACGTATCAAACCGTGGCGGGGCGGGGTAAGTCGGCGTTCGAAGACCGTGGCTCGGAGTTCATCGGCTACGTCGCGCCCGCGGACAGCGTCGATTCGGCCGAATCGTTCATCGAGAAGATTCGAGAACTCCACGCCGATGCGACCCACAACGTGCCAGCATACCGCGTTCAGGGCGGGGAAGATACTGGCAAGGAATCGGACGGCCTCGGCGGGTTCATTCGGGAGTGGTCGAGCGACGACGGCGAACCGACCAGCAGTGCGGGAAAACCGGCGCTGAACGTCCTCCACCAGCGCGACATCGAGAACGTGGTCGCCGTCGTCACGCGCTACTACGGCGGGACGAACCTCGGTGTCGGCGGCCTCGTCCGGGCGTACTCCCGCGCCGTCAAGGAGGCAGTGGACGACGCCGGCATCATCGAGGAACGCCCGCACTGCCGTCTCCGTATTTCGGTCGAGTACGACGATTCGGGAACCGTCCGTGGAATCTTGGAGAGCGAAGGCGTCGAATTCGACGCCGATTATGCCGAGTCCGTCGGGTTTTCGGTTCGGGTTCCCGTCGAAGAGAGCGACGCGTTGTGCGACCGACTCCAAAGCGCGACGAGCGGTCGCGCCGAGATTCGAACCGAGGAGTGAGTGCGACCGTCAGAAAACGGCGTTTGCCGCACTGAATGCACCGTACCCCACGCCGAGTGCGAGCGCGAGCGAGAGCACCCACGCGAGGATGGTGTACACCATCTTCTTGCCGCTGACGCCGCCACCGCTCGCGGCGTAGCCGCTTCCGATAATCGTGCTGACGATGATTTCGTTGAACGAGACGGGAATACCGAAGAAGACGGCGCTCTGTGCGATGGCGAACGCCGGGATGAGCGCGGCAATCGACCGCCGTGGCCCGAGTGCCGAGTAGTCCTGTGCGAGCGCCTTTATCATCCGTGGCGCGCCAGTCCACGACCCGGCGAGCAGGCCGAGTCCACCGCCGACGAGCACCGGAACCAGCGGAATCGAGTACGGGTCCAACAGCGGGAGCAATGGCCCGATAGCGAGGCCGACCTGACTCCCGCCAGCCGAGAACGCCACCAGACCGCCGAGCGCGAGCAGAAATCGACGCTGTCCTCGATTCAGGTTCGTGTTCAATTCCCGCCGAAGTGCCAACACGACCAGACCGCCGAGGACGAGCGACGTGAGGACGATACCGACATCCACGCCGCCGACGGTCGGGAGCGGAAGATGAATGCTGACCGCTTGGGCAATCGAGTCACTTTCGCCCGGTGGGCCGAGGAAGACGAACCCGACGTTGGCGATGATGAGACCGACGATTCCGCCGAGAAGTGGAATCGACGACTCCTCGGACACGTCCTCGCGTCGGAGCACGCGCGCGGTGGCGTATGCGATTCCGCCGCCGATGAACGGCGTGAGAATCCAGAGGGCGACTATCTGCTGATATTTCGCCCACGCTGGCAGGCCGCCGAGCGCCAAGCCGACGCCGACGATTGCCCCCGTGACGGTGAATGCCGTTGCAATCGGATAGCCGGTGAACACGCCGATTGCGACGAGAATTGCCGCCGTCAACAGGCCCGTCGTCGCTGCGAGCGGCGACAACTGCACGCCGTGAATCAGTTGCCTACCCACGGCTTGGGAGACGTTCGCTCCTTGAAGGGCCGCTCCCAGAAACCCGAGAATGCCGACGAGAAACCCCGCACGCATCACCGATAGCGCGTTCGCACCGACTGCTGGAGCGAACGGCGTGGAACCGCTCGACCCCGCGCCGATGGCCCACGCCATGAACAGACTCGCAACCCCGGCGATAACTACCGTCAGCAACCCTCCAGCCATATCTATCCGGTATATCGTCTCACGTCAATAGTGTACCGACTGACATCGCTTACCGCGATGAGCCGATCCGCCTCGTCCGACCCCCGTCGAACGGGAAATACCATGTCAGATGGTACGCTATCGACCAACAACCACGTTACGCTCGTCCATTCGAACGCCACTAGTAAAAAATCCGATTCCGGTCAGGTCCTGTCAGCCTGCGGGCCGCCGGTTCGTTTCGGCGCCTCGACGCCTTCGGCCGCCTCGACGGTCTCGGTCTGTTTTTCGGTCTCGACGTGCCAGCGGTCGATTTCGTCCTCGTAGGACGTGAGCGACTCGGATACCTCGTTTTTCAGGCCATCGTCGTTGACGTTCACCTCGAAGATGAACCCCTCTTCGCCGTCCTCCATTCGACTCGTCTGCTGGATGTTGGCGCTGACGAGTTCGTTGTCGAAGTAGTACGGCGCGAGTTGCGTCATCACCTTTTGATACACCGTATCCTCGACCTTTCGGATGGCTTTCCGACCGGCGGAGTCGGCGGCGCGGGCCACGTAGTTCACCGAGTCTTGCCACCGGTCCACTGCGCCTTCGGTGTCGTCTTTTTCCAGTTTCTCGTACGATTCGGCCAGTTTTTCACCTGCTGTTCGGAGGTCGTCGTCCGGGGATTCGCCCGCCTGCTCGCCCTTGCCTTCGCCGACGTGTGCTTGTTCTGCCGTCTTCTCGGCAACGTCTTCGCCGAGTCGTTCGTGTGACTTCGGTCGCCACTCGTCCCACTCGTGGAATGCCTCTCCCGATACGTCCGCCTCGCGAAGGGCCTGCGTAATTCGTTCCCCATGCTCGACAATATCCCCCCAGCTACCGCGGAGCTTGAAGCCAGAGATGCTCTCTTCCATTCGATTACTCGCTCGTATGTACTACAGACTATTATCTTTTACCGCCAGTTCGCGTGCGAGGGGCTCTCACGCTCGATTTTTTGAGTTTCACGGGTTTTAACGTTCGAATTATTTGCCTCGCAAATCACCGTACGTTATCCGCCCGGCGAACGCGTTCAATCGGTCTTTGACACGGCCGAGCAGTTCGACGTGGCCACTCACCGCTCGCATCTCGTCTTCGTCTACCTCGATTCGTTCATTTCCGTAGATGTCGCGCGCCTCGCCGTCTTCGGTCGCGTCGATGACGGTTGAGAGGCCACATCGGCCACACGCTTCCGTCCGTTTACCACCCATAGTTTGCCGTACGGACGCGACTGTGTTATGTGTTACCCTACTAGTCTTCCTCCCGTTCCACCATTTCTTCCAGTTTCGTCTCGTCCTTTCGAAGGACGGCTTTGTAGAACCCTTTTCTCTGCTGTACCTCGGCGACATGCCACGGCGTCCCAACGGTCACGTCGTGCAGTCGCTCGGCCGAAAAGAGGATGAAGTGAAGGCTTCGACCGACCTCCCGCTCACCGCCGCGGTCGTATTCGAAATGAAAGGTTCGATGGGCGATTCCCCGGCGCGGGTCGGGTCGGTAGCCGAATAACTCGTCGGGGTCGAGTCCCGTCGGGTCGTAGTTGTCCACGACGGCGACACCATCTTCGCCCGTAATTCGTGCGAGGTCGGTGAGCAACGCCCGTGCACCCGCGAGCGACCTTGCAAGGCCGAGTTGTGTCCCACTCAAGAGAACGGAGCGGAATCTGTCGCGTGGGAATTCCATGTCGAACATATCCATCACGCGGGCGTCCTCGACACCGCGTTCACGGGTGGCCTCGACGGCCGCCGGACTCACGTCAATGGCGACGATTTCTCCCCTCCCTTGGAGAAATTCGGCGTGCTGTCCCGAGCCACAGCCGATATCCACGACCGGTGGTTCGAGCGATTCGAGCAGGGCTCTCCACTCGTCGCGCCACTCCTCCTGCGGTCTGAAATAGTTCTCGTAGATGTGCCCGTCCCACGTCTCCGCACCGTCCCTGTACACACAGTCGCCGCGCAGTCCGTCCCGTTCGTAATCGAGTATCGCTCGACCGAGTGGATCCGCTTCCATCACAGTCTGTCACACACTACCATTTGTAATAAAATCATGATGAGTGATGGTACCGGCCAGCAACCCAACAACGGATATTTATCGCTCGCTCGCAATCGACGGTGTATGGATAGCGGTATCGAATCTCATGATTCGGACGGGCCGGATGGTTTGACGGCAGTTCCCGACTGGGACGATGAGTACGTGGACCGGGTGAGCGACAGACTGTTCATCAACTACGACCTCGAAAAGGGCTATTCGGCCCACAGCGAGGCGTTCACACTGTACGGACGGCTGCTGATTGAGACGCAAAAGCAGTTCCTCCATCGCTCCATCAACTACGCCAACCACAGCGCCGAGGAGCACCTGTTCGTCCGCCGCGCGCAGTCCGTTCGCGTGCGCGACCTCGAATCGCTGGTTGACTTCGGCCACGAACTCGCCGACGAGTGGGTCGACCCCGACGAGGAGCATTTCGGGACGACGTTCACCTTCGTCGTCATCGCGCCCGACATCCCGGACGAAGTGGGCGACTTCGTCGCCGACTTCACCGACCGAACCTTGCTCAAATACGGGCTGAACGGCCAATTCGAAATCAACCTCGCCGTCGTCGCTCCCGAGCATGAAACCCTCGTCGCCAGCAAAAACGCGGATGTCGGGAAGGCATTCGCTCTCTGGCAACCATTGGTTCCCGAAAAATCCGGACTGCTCGGTCGTTTCGTTCGGCGATTCAAACCATAGCCGGCAGCTTATTCTTCGGGTTCACCTCCGTCAGTGACGGTTGCACCACTGGGTTCGTTACGCGCGGACGTGATGTTTTCGTAGCCGATTCTGACCAGCGAGAGTGCGAGTCCGACGAGGACGAGCGCGATGATGGTTTGTACTCCGGCCGACAACGCGGTGCCGAGCGACATACTACCACCCTGAATGAATTTCTGCCAGATGTTCTGATACAGCGCGAGATACAACAGCCCGAGGATAGTGACGATGGTCATCGCGGCCATCGGAACTCCCGTACTGAGGAGCTGTTTGCTCCTATCCCAGTTGGCCAGCCAGACCGTCGCGGTCAGCAATGCCAGTGCTGCGAGCAATTGGTTTGCACCACCGAACAGCGGCCAGAGATCCGACCACGTTCCGGACGCGACGAGCGCGTAGGCGATGACACACTGCAATCCGGCGTTGAAGTATCGGTTCGACGCCACGCTTTCGACTTCCGTTTCCGGCGTGCCGACGATTTCCTCGAACATGTACCGACCGAGGCGAAGCGCCGTGTCGGTCGAGGTGAGCAGGAAACTCACCATGACGAGCGCCATGAACGGCGCACCGAAACTCGGGTCGATGCCGAAACTCGTGAGCATGATTCCGCCACCCTTTGCGAAGTTGGGGAGTGCCTGTCCGACACCGCCACCCGACTTCGTAAAGCCGACGAGGGCGACCGACGAGAGCGCGAGCGTCGCGAGCAGTCCCTCACCGAGCATGCCACCGTAGCCGATGACACGCGCGTCCGATTCGCGGTTCAGTTGCTTCGAGGTCGTTCCGGACGAGACGAGCGAGTGGAAACCGCTGATGGTCCCACACGCGATGGTGATGAACAGCAGCGGGAACAGCGGTTGGCCGGTCACGCCCATGAAGCCGTTGTACCCTTTGATGTTAACCGTGAGCGGTTGAATCGGCGTGACGGCTCCGATGTTGAGCCATCCACCGACCGTCCCGACGATGACAGCCAACAGCGCTCCGCCGACACCCGCGTACAACAGGAACGACGAAAGGTAATCACGCGGTTGCAGGAGCGTCCACACCGGCAGGACGCTCGCGATGAACGCGTACAGTAGGACGATTGGCACCCACGTCGTCGCCGAGAGCGAAATCGGGTACGCCTGCCCGACGAAGACGCTCGCGAACACGCCGATGACGAAGACGACCGTTCCCGGCCCGAACGGGAGGTTCAGTTGGTACAGGTAAACCCCGAACAGAACCGCCAGCCCGATGTACAACATGCTCGCCGTCGCGGCGCTGGGGTATTTTTCGAAGACGACGCCAACGACGAACGCGAACACGCCGATGACGAGGATGATGGTCAGGAACGCGAACCACAGCAACATGTTCTTCCCGCGCTCGCCGACGTACTCCCCGATGATGTGACCGATGGATTTCCCCTCGTGACGAAGACTGCTCGACAACGAGATGAAGTCGTGCGTCGCGCCGAGTAGCGGATTACCGATGGCAATCCACAGCAGCGCCGGAATCCATCCCCAAATCACCCCTGCCGTAATCGGCCCGACGATTGGTGCACCTCCTGCAATACTGGAATAGTGGTGCCCCAGTAGAACGGGCTTTTTGGCGGGAACGTACTCCTGCCCGTCCTCGTATTTGTGTGCCGGTGTCTCCCTGCTATCGTCCAATTCAACGAACTGTGCGAGATATCGTGAATAGGTCAGATATCCGATGCTGAAAAGTACCAATACGCCAAGTACTAGCCATATGATTGCAATCGCCATGGTATTTTGCCTCATGGCAAGTAGATTGATGATGTACAATAAGTGTTCCTCATGGCGTTTGCGGTATTGGAGGCCTAAAAACGTCGATTCTTGAACAATCCTCTCTTGTTTTTAACAAATCAAAACCGGATTATTTCACCGCCGTCGGTTTCACATCGACTGTCAACTCGCCCGCAACGTCCGTGAGCAAGCTTCCTTTCACTTCGGCAACCCGCGCTTCGATAACTGCGACGACGGGTTCGTCGAACGATTCGCGGATGTGGTCGATTCTGTCGCGCTCGGTCCGACAGCGGTCGCGGAGATACGTCGCGCCACGTCCGGTTTCGTCGTCGTCCGGCTCCGGCGTTACTTTGTTGATGACGAGTCCCGAGACTGGCAGTCCCGTGTCCACGAGTTCTTCGACCGCTCTCCCGGTTTCTCGAATCGACAACTCGTCTGGATTGAGGACGAGGAAGAACGATGCGTTCTCCCGTAACACGTCGCCTGCGAACTCGAACATCTCTTTTCGCTCCTGCAGGCGAGCGATAATGGGGTCCCCATCGGCGACCCGGCGCGGTTCCCTGTTGCCGATTGCGGCCTTCTCGAACAGGTCGATACTCTGCTTTCGTTTGTGGAGCAAGCGGTCGATCCAGCCTTCGAGGAACTCAGGAAGCGAGAGGAGTCGAAGCGTCCCGCCGGTCGGCGAGGTGTCGAAGACGACGCGATCGTACTCCTCGGAATTTTGCATCACGTCGATAAACCGGTCGAACAGTGCGGACTCGTGCGCGCCCGGCGTCTGATGTGCCATCTCGACTTGACGGTCGATGGCGTTCACCAGTCCCGCGCTGACGTGGTCCCCCAAGGAGCGTTTTATTTCTTGCAGGTGATTTTGAACCTCTTTCTCGGGGTCGATTTCCATCGCCCAGAGGTTCTCGATTCCCTCGACTGACCGGGGTTCGTCGCCGAACTGCTGGTCGAACACGTCGGACGTGCTGTGTGCCGGGTCGGTCGAAACGACGAGCGTTTCTAATCCCGACTGGGCGCATTTCAGACTATACGCGCTCGACACCGTCGTCTTTCCCACGCCGCCTTTGCCGCCGAAGAACACGAATTTGTTCATATTAGAAGTGGAACTGTTGTCCCTTTCGTTCGACGAGCGATTCACGGTCCCACATCCGCCGTTCCCACGCCTCGAACTCGTCAGTCAGGTACGGGAGCAGTTCGGCGGTGTAGTACGATACCGGGCTTGGCACCCCGAACACGTCGGGGAAGCACGCGAGCATGAATTCGTCCTCCAAATCCTCGGCTTCCTTCTCTATCAGTTCGTAGGCGGGATGTGAAATCATCCCGTGATAGAGTCCACGAAGCCACTCCTCGACGGAGCGACGGAACGCCTCGATCTGATCCGCGAGAGACATACACACCCAGTGTGCCTCTCAGTATTTAAGCAGGGCGGTCAGTTTTGGACCTTTCGAGATGATTCCAGCCACGCTTAACACGCTGGACTACGTGCGCCACGATAACAAATGAATCAGGGGTCAATTCCGGTCACTATTTTGAGTGGTAACCTTGGCGCGGGCAAGACGACGACGCTCAACCACCTCTTGAGCGAGAGCGATGAAACGGATATCGCAGTGCTCGTCAACGACATGGGCGAAATCAACATCGACGCCGAACTGCTGGAGGGCGGAACGGAAGTCATCGCGGACCAGGGTGTCGCGGAACTCTCGAACGGCTGTATCTGCTGTGAGCTACAGGACGATCTGCGAACCGAAGTCAGCCGCCTTGCGCGCGAATGGGAGTTCGACACGCTCGTCGTGGAAGCGTCCGGTATCAGCGAACCCGCGCCCATCGCGCGACTGTTCACAACTGAATCGCGCGTGGCGGCCCGTTACGACGTGGATGCGACCGTCACCGTCGTTAGCGCCCGACAGTTCCGGGATTTCTTCGAGGCGGGCGCGCCCGTCGAGCGAACGGAAACCGAGGACGGCGAGGTACGCCCACTCTCGGACCTCGTCATCGAACAAATCGAGTTCTGCGACATTCTCTTGCTCAACAAATGCGACCTCGTGGACGACGACCAACTGGACGAAATCGAGGCCACCCTCCGGGCGCTCCAACCCCGTGCAGAGCTGATTCGAACCGAACACGGGCGGGTTTCCCCCGACCAAGTCCTCCAGCGTGGATTGTTCGACCTCGGCGCAGTCAGCGACTCCGCTGGCTGGAAGCAGGCCATGGAACACGCCGAGGAACACGCTGAAGATGGCAATCATCACCACGGCGAAGACAACCACCATGATTTCGACCACGACCACCACGACTCCCATCACGGCCATCGCCATCCACAGGAGTCCTTTGGGATTTCGTCCGTCTCGTATCGCGCCACCCGACCACTCCATCCCGGTCGCCTGCACGACTTCTTCGCGTCGCTACCCGACGGCATTGTCCGCGCCAAGGGGACGTTCTGGGTGGCCGGAGGGGAGGACACAAAACTGGAGTACGGACAGGCGGCGTCGTCCGCCCGGGTGACCGTCGCCGGACCGTGGATCGCCAGCCTTCCCGAAATCGACCAAGATCTTTACCGGAGCAACCGCTCGGAGAGCTACTGGGACGAAGAGTGGGGCGACCGGCGCACGCAACTCGTCTTCATCGGCACTGAAGTGGACGAGGACGCGATTTTTGCCGCGTTGGACGACTGCGTGCTGACCGACGACGAGATGGACGCCGACTGGAATGAATTCGACAACCCGTTCCCGAGCGACGAGGACGGGTTGGTAACCTACGGCGAGTAGTCCTGTTTCGATTTCTCGACTGTCATCGACTCCTGCGGGTTCGCTCGTATCGTTAGCTTATAGCCACTCGCCATGCACGACTCGAATATGACTATCGAGAAGCGAGGTGACGCCCACCTCATCACACACGCGATGGCGAAGGATACCCTCTCGAAAATCCGAGACGAAAAGACCGAACAGGTCGGATTTCGCAAGGGACTCGTAAAACTCGGGCGTATCTGCGGGTACGAAATCATCGACGGGGCGATGGACACCGAGTACATCTCCATCGACACGCCGCTGACCGAGACCACTGGCGAGCGCGTCAAAGGACTGGACAACGTGGTCATCGTCAACGTCCTCCGCGCCGCAACGCCGTTCGTGGAAGGCCTGCTCAAGGCGTTCCCCCGCGCCAAACAGGGTGTCATCAGTGCCGGACGTGACGAGGAAGCAGGCATGAACGAAGACGGCGAGTTCCCCATCACCATCGACTACGTCAAACTCCCCGAAATCACCGACGAGGACACCGTCATCGTCGCCGACCCCATGCTCGCTACGGGCAGCACGATGTGCGCCGTCCTCGAAGAAGTGCTCCGCGAACAGCCCAACCCGGAGAACTTCTTCGTCCTCTCGGCCGTCAGCGCCCCCGACGGCTTGCTTCACGTCCACGAACGGTTCCCCGAAGCCGACCTGCTGACGGTCAGCATCGACGACCACCTGAACGACGACGGCTTCATCGTCCCCGGACTGGGCGACGCCGGTGACCGGGCGTTCCGTACAACCTGACGACCGTTTCGGTCACACCAAAATTCGAAGTATTCCGATAGCGAGGCCAGCACCAACGAGGCCCGCGCCCCACAGAGTCGAACTTCCGGGCGCGACGCCGATGAGAAACGAGACTATTCCTGAGATGATGAGCGAGACGCTTGCGTGGCTTCGCAGTGACATGGTATTTCATCGGCTATCGCCCTAAAAAATCGGCTGGCACAACACGAAAGCAATTCAAGTGGGGTCCCGAACGAACCCTGCAAAACCGATTATTCGTCGCCGTCGTTTTCGGCGAGGAGGTCTGTGGCCGAAAGCAGTGCCTCCATCTCGACGTTGGCGTCGGCCAGATTTTCGCGGCCGCCTTCCTCCCGGTCCACGACGACGAGGATTTTGTTCACTTCCGCGCCCGCATCGCGGAGGGCCTCCACCGCGTCGACTGCGCTCTGGCCCGTCGTCACGATGTCTTCGAGGACGATTACCTCCTCCCCGTCGTCGAGTCGTCCCTCGATGAGGTTGGCCGTCCCGTACTCCTTCTGTTTTTTCCGCGCGATGACGTAGGGGGTTTCCGTCTCGACGCTCGTCACGGCAACGAGTGGGACTGCGCCGAGTGCTACGCCCGCCAACTTCGTCCCGTCGAGTCGCTCCGCGAACGCTTCGGCAATGAGCGACAGACAGTGTGGGTCCGTCTCGAACAGGTACTTGTCCACGTAGTAGTCGCTCGTCCCGCCGTGGGAGAGTTCGAACTCGCCGTACTGGACGGCGTCCGCCGCGCGCAAAGCCTCGATGAGTTCCTGATTCGCCATGTGCGAGTCGGGGCGGCGAGGCGGGTTAAAAGTAGTTCTTTGTCGTCGCTGTCCTCTTCCCTACCACGGTTCATTTTTGAGTCCGAGCGCGTACGCGATACCGTTCGTCACGAGATGGAGGAGCGGCGTCAACACGAACACAACGATGAGGACGGGAATCGTGTACGTATCGAGCGCCCACGATGGCGCGGCGAGCAGAGTGAGCAGGAGTGACACCACGACGAAGTCGAGTTGGTCGATGCCCGGAAACGCCGCGCCGCGTTCCCTCCCAGTTCTCCGTTTCAGGAACGACGCGGTCATGTCGCCGAGCATCGCGCCAGCGGGGAGGGTGATGATGGCGGCAATCGGAAACAACTTCGGGAGGTCCACGCCCAGCGCGCTCGCGGCGGGGGAGTGAGTCGCGTTCAGAATTAGCGCCAGTATCGCCCCGGCGACGATTCCCGCGGCCGTTCCGCGCCACGTCTTGCCGTCGCCGAGAAGCCGTTTCCCGTTCCACGTCCGTCCGCCGTCGATTGGCCTGCCGCCGCCCGCGAGCACCGCGAAGTTGTTCGGCACGTAGGCGGGCAACATCGCCCACACCGCGACGACGATGGTTTCGAACACGTCTACACCGGAACCAGTCATATCGGGATAGATACCCTCCGGGTCTTAAGAGCCAACGGTCTGGAACAGCATCGCTGTCGGTAGATCGCTATCAGCAAATGTTGCTCAGCGTCGATGATTGTCACCGGAGGGATATACAATGATAAGGTACGGGGGTGCAAAGTTAAAACCATGATACCACCGATTGCCAGTCGGTTTGTGGCGGGTGAAACGCCGGCGGAGGCGCTGGAATATACGCGGGACCTGAACCAACGCAACGTCAACGTCATCCTGAACCTTCTCGGTGAGCACTACCACGAGCGAGGACCGGCGGACGAGGACGCCGAGGTGTATCTTCGACTGCTCGAAGATATCGAGCGCTCCAACCTCTCAGCTTGCGTTTCGGTCAAGCCGTCACAGGTCGGGCTGGATGTCGGCACGCACGTCTACCGCGACAACATGGAACGAATCGCGGACGCGGCCGACAACACCGACACCTTCGTCTGGATCGACATGGAGGACCACACGACGACCGATGCGACCCTCGATTTGTTCGAAGACCTCACCCGCGAACACGACGGCGGCGTCGGCGTCTGTGTGCAGGCCAACCTCAAACGGACCAAGAAAGACCTCGAACGACTGGCCGACCTCCCCGGCAAAGTCAGACTGGTAAAGGGTGCCTACGACGAACCGCCGGAACTCGCGTACAAGCAAAAAGAGCGCGTCAACGCGGCCTACCGCGAATATCTCGAATTCATGTTCGAGGAGTTCGAAGACGGAATCGCGGTCGGGAGCCACGACCCCGCGATGATAGAGTACGCGAAGGAACTCCACGCAGAACACGGTACCGACTTCGAAATTCAGATGTTGATGGGCGTTCGCGATGACGCACAGTACGAACTCGCCGAGGAGTACGAAGTCTGGCAGTACGTCCCGTACGGTGGCAAGTGGATGTCGTATTTCTACCGTCGTGCGATGGAACGAAAGGAGAACCTACTGTTTGCGGCCCGTGCTGTCCTCGGCAGATAGTCGAAAACATTGCAACTAGTTTATATTCCTGCAACCAAACGCTACACTCAAATGTCTTCGTGGAAACGTGACGCGGCTAGCGGTCTCATCGTTTTGGCCCCTCTGTTGGTCACTTCGTACATCATCGCGTGGCTGTTTATGAAAATCGCCGGATTGCCGTTTCTGCTGGGTCTTGACAGCTTCCACTACTTCGATGGAGCCATCACCATCCCCGGCGTTTTCATCCGAGTCGCCATCGTCCTCGCCGTCTTCACCGCGCTCGTGTTCAGCGTCGGGTACCTTATGCGGACGACGCTGGGAAGCGTGATGGAAAACACCATCGACGGTATCATGAACCGCGTTCCCGGCCTGCGCATCGTCTACAACGCATCGAAGATGGCCGCCGAAACCGCGCTTTCCGACACCAATCAACTCCAGAAACCCGTCAAAATCGAGACGTGGAACGGTCTCCGCATGACCGCCTTCAAAACCGGGAAGACAGCCGAAGACGGCCGCGAACTCCTCTTCTTGCCGACTGCGCCGAACATCACGACCGGATTCGTCATCGAAGTTGAATCGTCCGATATCACCGAGACGGACGAGACTGTTGAGGACGCCCTCACCCGAATCCTCAGTGCCGGATTCGGTGAGAACAGCGACAACGGCATTCCGATAAATGTCACCGACGAAGCGAGTGACGGTCAAAAAACCCCGCCGTCGACCTGATCTCTGCGACACGTTTCATTTCATTTTCATTCTCATCTCCATCTCATACCCATTTCTGGCCTCTCTTCTAAACGTGACTCTTTCGACGAAAATCAACTATCCTTTTGGTGATTGCACGACTGTCGTTTCGTATGGAATGTCCCGAGTGTGATGGTGAGCGACAACCGTTCACCGTCCCGTCCGAACTTCGTGAGGACGTGCCGTTCCAATCGGTGTCAGTCCTCCTCTGCACGCGCTGTCTCGCTTTCGAACCCATCGATAATCCGGAAACGGAACTATCGAACTACACAGTCATAAGCGACGAACTCCCGGACGACCAAAGTACGGCCGCAGCGATGGCGCTCGCAACCGCGTTTCTCTCCTCGCTTGCCCTCCATCGTCAGTACATCAACGCACTACTCGACTACGTGGAAGCGAACGGCGTTGACCCACTGCTCGTCCTCGACCGACTCGCCGCCGACCCCGAACTGCACCCTCGATTCGACATCGAATTGCGGCGACGACAACTGCTCCAACTCCGGAGACTGAGTTCGGCAAGCCTCAACTTTCATCATCCTGACCCACAATTAGAGAGATATGCCGAACGACTGCATCTTCTGTCAAATCGTCGACGGTGATATCCCGAGCAAAACTGTGTACGAAGACGACTCCGTCCTCGCGTTCCTCGACGTGAACCCGCTCGCGCCGGGTCACACGCTCGTCATCACGAAGGACCACTACAAGACACTGGGCGATCTTCCCGAGGATACCGCAACGGACCTCTTTTCCGTACTCCACGAACTCACGCCTGCCGTCGAGGTCGCAGTTGACGCCGACGCGAGCAACATCGCGTTCAACAACGGCGAGGCGGCGGGACAGGAAGTTTCGCACATCCACGGGCATATCATTCCGCGATTCGACGGTGACGGCGGCAAACCGATTCACGCCATCGTCAGGGAGCGACCCGACCTCTCCGACGAGGAACTGGACGCGATTGCCGACGATATCCAGGATAGTCAATAACCTTACATTCATATACCAGTACGAATCAATTCCAATCCGAACTTGTGAAACGAACTGCCGCATTCGTCGGTGCGACCGGTGGAGCCGGGACGACACGCCTCTGTGTCGAAACCGCTGCCATCCTCTCTCACGTCGGACGCGACGTGGTAATTCTGGACGCTGCCTTTGGCACCCAGGGATTGGCCCGCCACGTCGCCGGTCGCATCGACACCGACATCACCGCACTGCTGACTGACCACTATCCCGAAGACGGCCAGAAGGACGACGAGAATCCGTTCTCCGACGCGCTCATTCACCAGCCAGTCGAAACCGCAGGGGCACTCGCACTGTGTCCTGCCTACGCTCCCTTCGAGCGCCTCGCACGCGCGAAAACAGTGGACGCCGCTGAAGCGTTCGAATCGCTTGTCGGACGGGCCAGAACTAACTTCGACCACGTCATCATCGACACGCCGCCCGTCGCCGCGAATCAAGCCGTCGCAGCCGTCAACGCCGCCGATGCTGTCGCGGTAATCGCACCTGCATCCCAACGTGGAGCGGATGCCGTCCAAGGAATTCGTGGCCGCCTCGCCGACCTCGGTACCGACGTAGACGCCATCCTCGCCAACCGCGCCGAGAATCCGGCGGAGGAACATCCGCTCGGCGATATCCCGACGATTCCGACGAGTGACGCAACCACAGTCGAACACGTTCCAGCGAGCGCCCCCGACCTCGACACGTCGTTTTCACCTGCCATCGTCGGGGCTACCGAAGCAGTGTTCGACACGTCGCTGGATATCGAATTCCCGGAAGAAGGACTACTCAATATCGACCCGGACGACTACCTACCGGAGTCACTCCAGCGGTAATTCGCTCGTCGAGAAAATCCAAACGATTCTCACAGCAAGTCGCCGACATCGCTCATCGTCTCCGCCAGTATGTCTCTCTTTTTGACAGCGGCGTCCCCGTCGAGCGCAAGCGCGCTCTCGATTGTTTCCGCCGCACCGTCCAACGGATCGTGCGTTTCGATGAACGTCGCCAACGCGAACTCCGTTTCGCTCGCTCCTGAGAGCGTGAACGCTTCCGACCGGGAGAGATCCGCGGAAAGCCAGTCCCGAACGAGTTCGTGACCAATCGGCGAGAGGGGGGAAACACCGTTCACGCCGAGCAGGTGGAGCGTCTTTGCGGCCGTCATCGGTGCGATACCCGCACGTCGGGCGCTCTCACCGACCGAAGCTCCTGCGGCATGTGATTCCACGATACGCACCGCTGTCTCCGTCTCGCACGGCAACCCATCGCTGAACGTCGCCAGCCGGTCGTGGAGGTCTCGGTCCGTATCGTCTACGGTTGCGACACCGTGGTCTCTCTGTTTGGCCGTGACCTCCAGTCCAGCGGCGATATCCGACAGCGCCATGTGTACTCCTCGTCCCTCTCTTGCCTTCAATGTTTGTGACAGGTATCAAAATTGGTAATTGGGACGATTAACGTACCGGTAACCGGTACGTTCTCCCTCGCGGAATCGGGTTCGTTTCCTGATTTCAGCGCTCGTTTAAATACCATCTCGGACGAAGTTTCAATTGTGATGAGTACGACACAAAACCCAACCGAAACGTGCCCCGAATGCCATAGTCGAGTCCGCACGCGTGATGCAGAAACGGTCTGCACCGAGTGCGGCCTCGTCGTCGCCGAAGACAACCTTGACCGCGGCCCGGAGTGGCGGTCGTTCCGCGACGATGACATCGACCGCAAGCGAACCGGTGCTCCTCTGACGCGCTCCCGCCACGACCGCGGGCTGACGACCGAAATCGGCTACAAAAACAGCAGCATCCGACTGACGGGGCGCAAACGACGCCGCGTGATGCGGATGCGCCGCCAACACAACCGCGCTCGAATTTCATCCAAGGCAGAACGAAACCGCGTATACGGCTTCACCGAAATTCGTCGTCTCGTCGGCGCACTCCAACTGTCCGCGAACATCCGTGACCGTGCCTGCGTGCTATTCGAATCCGCACAAACCGAAGACCTGCTTCGTGGTCGTTCGATAGAAGGCTTCGCTTCGGCAGCAGTGTACGCGACGTGTCGAACGTCCGCCGTCTCCCGCACGCTCGACGAAATCATCGAGTGTGCCCGCGCCGACCGCGCGGAACTGACTGCCGCCTACGACGCACTGAATCGTGAACTCGGTCTTCCTATCGGTCCCATCGACCCGCGCGAATACCTCCCGCGATTCGCCAGCCAACTCGACCTCTCGATGGAAAGCGAACGCGCTGCCGAAACCCTCGTCACGAAAGCGGAGGGGGAAAATCTCGTCAGTGGTCGCAACCCAAGCGGCGTCGCCGCCGCGTGTCTGTACGCGGCGGCCCGCGAGTGTGGTGAGCGTGTTACACAACGTACTGCCGCAGAAGTCGCCGATGTGACGCCCGTCACCCTTCGATCGACATATCACGACCTCCGGGAATAAATCGACCGTCCGAGTTCCACAAATCGTTCTCTCGCTTCACTTCCCGGCGCAGCGGTTGCTACGGGATGGCCGTGTCGCTGTGCATCCGCAACCACTGTCGATTCCGGGAGGGTCGTCACTGGCGCGCCGAGTGTCCGCTCAACGATTTCTATCGGTGGACTGTCCTGCACGCGATTCAGTACGACACCACGCAACCCAGCATCGAGTTCTCGTGCAAGGACTTTCGTCCGAACCGCATCCGCCAGCGCGAATCGCCGTGGAATCGTCACGAGAACGTAGCTGTCCGCCGCAACCAACGGAAGGCCTGCATCGGCCGACATCCCCGCTGGACAGTCGATTATCACGTGGTCGTATTCGTCGGCAACTTGCTCAACCGCGCTCACGACCCCCGTCACGTCACACGCCCGCGCTCCCGCCAACGTGCGACCACACGGAAGCATCGACACACCGCCGACGTTCGACACGGCCTCCAGTGGCGCTGCACGTCCAGCGAGTACGTCGTGCAGATCCGGCCCGTGCGAAGTTGGCAAGTCAGCCATTGCGAGGTCGGCATCGACCACCACCCCACCGAGTTCCGCCCCGAGATTTAACGAGACGGTCGATTTCCCGACGCCGCCTTTGCCCCCGGTCACTGCAAGAATCATATCGTCTCCTCGATTACGTGCGCTTCTCGTGCTTCTCGGGCCGATATTCGGTCCTGCAACCTGTCTATCCGTTTCGCAACCGAATCAAGCGCTCGCCCGTCCACCGCAACCCGCCGGGACAACTCCTGTTCCCGTACTTGCTCCGCGACAGTTTTCAGCTTCACGCCCCTATCGCCGGCTTCATACCGCTCGATTCGGGTCTCAACGGTTGACAGCCATGACTCGACAGCATCCGGAAGTTCCGTTCGGTCTGGCGTCGGAACCACGTCTGCAGGTGGCCGAGCCTCCCCGAGTGCTCGAACGACGCCCGCTGCCGTGGGTTCGATATCGAGTTCTTCACCCGAATCCAATGAATCTCCCGAATATTCTACATTTCCCGCGTTGTCCGCCGATTTTTCCGTTTGTGGTGCTCGTTCGGTCCACACGATTTCGGCAGGCGGCGACTCATCATTCGAGTCGGTGGCTACCGCATAGCCAAGCGCCAGTCGTTCACCCTCCCTGACGACGCCTTCGAATCCCCCTTCGTCCCACCCCGCTTCCATTACGCCGTTCCGCCGCGGCGGCTGTATCTCTCCATCGAGACAATTTCCGACGCGAATCCTGACGGGTATCTCCGTCGAGTTTTCGACCACCAGTTCGACCAGTGTGGCGGTTCCAACCGCTCCGTTCTCCTCGTTTACTGCCCAGTGAAGTGTCACCATGCCACGGCTTGGGTTCGTCTTCGCCCTTAAACCTGTAGTACGGGCGCGTGCAGGCAGCCGGCAGCGGCTTCCGGCGTGTCGAAACGGTCACAGGCCAGTACAAGGGGTGCTTGGATGCTCGCCATGCGGGCGACCGCGAATGCTGCAGTCACCGAGTCACCCTCGAAAACTCCCGGCTTTGTCGTCTGTCCCTGACCTGGTACTGCTTCGATTGCCGCGACGAATCGCTCGTGAACCTGCCGAACCAGATAACGACGAGCATCCCGTTCGAGATTTTCTTTCCGGTCGCGGAGACACAGTCGCCGTTCACGGGTGTCCCGTGCGGACTGTTGGCGTTCCCGCGCCGCTTTGAGGGTTTGCTCGGCAGCGATACGTTTCGTCTCCGTCTCGGCTAACTCCCGAGTCGCGTCTCGGAGTTCGGATTCAGCACCATCGGAACTCCCCTCGAACTCCCGAAGGGCCTGCACTCGTCCACGAAGTGCGGCAACTTGCTCTCGCAATCTGGTCTCCGACCCGCTCGCATCTGCAATCCGTTTTCGCTCCGCACGGAGCGACAGATCGTCGATGTCGAGCGAACACATCTGCTCCTCGATGTGAGCAATCTCCTCGTCTTGTGGTGCATCTACGCCGAGCGACCGCGCAGCAGCGACCATCGCCGACCGGAGACGAATCGTCATCCCCGATTCGATGGGCGTGACGTACTCGTGTACCTGACCAGGGTCCTCGCAGATGATCTCGACTTTCTTCATCTCGTCGTTCGACCGGACTGCCGTCACGATGTCTTCCAGCGCTATCGCTTCCTCCGAGAGATCGACTGCCCGCCCTCGAAACGTCTCGTTTGCCGTTTTGACCTTCATAGATCCGCGTTTTGCATCGCCTCCGGTGACGGGTGTTCGGTTCCGACGGCGAATTTGTCGTAGGGAGTGCTCGGCTTTTCGCGGTTCTCGTACGCACTTGCGGCCGTTCGAACTGTCTCCGGTACGTCACGAAACTCGTTCAGCGGTTCGGTGCGTTCCAGCTGCACATCTGCTCCGTGTTTCTCGTACAACCGAAGCGCGAGGAACGCACCCAACTCCGTCGATTTCAGGAGAACTGCCCGACCAAACCGTCTGATGACGCATTCTTCGTTCGTCGTACAGATATTCCGAAGCGTCTGCCGAGCGGCACGGGAGTAGGTGATTATCAGCAACACAGCAATTCGTTCGTCTCCGCTCTATTTTAAAATTAACTACCTTGTTCTCACGTTCCACTCGTTGCCATCGAACTCGGCAACGGCGTCGAACAGTGTCTTCAGCGTATTGATCGTTTGTGAGTCGTGTGCGTCGGGATCGAGATGGAAGTGAGCAGTCACGTTCGCCGTGGTGAATCGACCAGTGAGGACGTGAAGGAATTTGTAGACGGTCTGAACATCGGAGTACTGGAGCAGTGCAGTCAGTGAATGGAAACAGGCAACGGTTTCGTTGCCATTGCCGTGCCACTGTTGGAGCACCTCGCTGATTTTGATTCCAAGACCGGTCAAATCACCCGGATTCGAGAGGGTGTCGATGACTGCGTCGGTCGCCGTTTCCTGCATCGGTGGCGACGTCGCCACCGATCGAACCGTCTCGCCGACGCTGACGAATCGCAAGTTCGCTGGACGACTACCTGCATGGGAGAGCCAATCCTGTAGACATGCATCCGGCGAGCGTGTGAACGTGACCCAAAGAACGTCTTCCTGATCGGGTGATACCTTCGTAAGCAGGTCGATACACGCCTCGTCGGTTTCCGAACTCATTGAGGGTGCAAGAACGAGAATGCTGGACTCGCCGTCGAGTGTTGCCGGAAGCCCACTCATTGCGGACGACCCTCGGCGACGGCGTGCGCGCTCGTTACGTTGTCCATCCCATACCATTCCTTGTGTATCATAGAGTCACCTGCATTATTATGGACTCGATAAGTTTTGGAGCTTTTGTCGCCTCTGTCTCATTTGATACACCCACACACACAGTTGTTACAGTTCTACTATATTCAGAGCATGTTTATCTAGTTTTCCATCTCTGGAATCCTGTTCCGGAAGTTGAGAGGCTAAAACCCCGCCCTTCAGGACGAGAAGGATGTCAACTATTGATATTCTCCACTTCGAATGCCACCGTTTCGTCGTCGAGTAGTTCGACTACCCGCTTTTTCGCATCCTCTTTTGATTCTGACACGACGACGATTCCCTCTGCTCTCTCGTCACCACACGCTCGATAGACGGACAAATCGCGTTCGGCTTCGAACTCGGTGGCATACGTCTGTAGCACCGTCTGCACTCGTCGCTGTGTCTCCCGTAATTCGTCCTCCCCGGATTCGAAGTCCGACAGTGCGTCCTCGATGTTTCTGAGTGCGGAGATTCGGTCCATCTTACGTCGTTCGGAGGTGGTTAGTCGATGGCTCGTAAACCTCGCCTTTCTGTTTCAGCTTGTCGATTTCGTGTTCCGCCTTCGATGCGTCCATGCCGATCTCGTCCGCCCTGTCGAGCACGACATCGACCGGTGCCCCGTCGTCGTACTCTTCCTCGATGTTTGCGATGAGCTGTTTGATGTTCTTGATGCGGTCTCGCTGTGATTTCGAGGTTCCCGTCTCCACCACGTCGGCGTCGAACTGCCCTGTTTCGGGGTCAACGCCGATGTCCTGCAGACACGACCGGACGATTTCGATGACGCGGTCGGCGTCCTTCTGTTCGACCTCATCCGAAAGCCGGACACGAGCGCTCGCTTCGGCGAGGCGAACGAGCGCTTCCAGTTTCCGTGCCGTGACCGGAATCGGTGCGTCTTCGTCCGTCCCTTTCGAGCGCAGGTCGACGTAGAAATCCCGAATCGCTTGGCGAGCATCGGCGCTCATCGTCGGATAGACGTTCGATTTCGAGTAGGCGATGTACTTCCGCAGGAGTTCCGCGTCGATTGCCGGAGCTACCTCCTCGGTCTGGCTGTTGACTTGCTCTTCCGTGATGTTCGGCGCGTTGATTTCGGTGCGCTGTGTGTTCAACTCGCCCGCGAAGTTAGTCTGGAGGATGTGTTCTGCGAGTCGCGAGTCGTGGTCCGGGTCCGGTTTGTCCGTCACCGTAAAAATCAGGTCGAATCGGGAGATGAGCGCCGGTTCGAGGTTTATCTGTTCGCCGATGGATTCGTACTGGTCGAACCGCCCGTATTTCGGGTTCGCCGCGCCGAGCAGCGAACAACGTGATTTTAACGTTGCATTAATCCCTGCTTTGCTCACACTGATTTTCTGCTGTTCCAGCCCTTCGTGCATGGCGGAGCGGTCCTCCGGTCGCATCTTATCTAGCTCGTCCACTGCTGCGATACCCTTGTCCGCGAGGACGAGCGCACCGGCTTCGAGCGTCCACTGCTGGCCGTCCCCGAAGTCGTCGCGGACCGCCGCAGCCGTGAGACCCGCCGAGGACGAACCCTTCCCGGAGGTGTAGACGGAACGAGGCGCAATATGTTGAATATATGACAACATCTGGGAGTTGTGTGAGACGATGTTGTTCGTGAGATAGTTGTGCGTCCCTTCGATTTCGAGGTCGTACACCCACTCGTACTCGGGTGTGAGTTTTTCGACGGATTCGATTTTATCCCACGAGATATCGCTCTCGACTAACCGACGTAGCGCATTCACATCACCTGTGACTTCCAGTGCTTCGTCGATTCGATCGAGAACGACTTCCTTCGCATCAGCAACGTGCCCGCCATCCGGAGCGACCGCGTTTCGTTCATAGTAACTGATGGCTGTCTGCGTAACGGCCATCTCGTCGGACAATTCCTTCTGAGAGATATCTAATTCGTCACGGACGGCGCTGATTTCGTCCCAGTCCCCATTTTTGATTCGCCTTCTGACATCTGCAAGCCAATCGCACCTGGTTTCGAACGCCGTAACTACTTTTTCGAGACTGGTTCGACTGGGATTTCTATCGCCCCGTTCGTAGTGCTGATACGTCGTCCGCGGTACACCACAGTCAAACTGCGATAGTGCGAGTGACTCCCGTACCGTTCGAAGTTCATCGGACGTAACTGGAATCACATCGCGGTTCGTATTACCGATCGTCCCGTCAAACTCCACTGCTGTGAGCGATTTTCTATTGGTAACGGATCCGATGTTCTCGACGTACGTTTCGAACTGCTTTCCACCGATCCGAAGCCGGTAGCTCCCGTTTTTGCGTTCTTGGAGAGATGTCTCAATTCCCTCCGCGAGTAACAGACTTCGAATGTTTTCCAGTAGTATCTCGCTTGTCGATGCGACCGTAATTTCCCTCTGTGTCACCGAAACATGGCACTCTGAATCGATGTACGCTTTCAGGAACGCCTGTTTGACTTCCGAACTTGCCCGCATGAGCTCGTCCGGAACTCGTTGGTTCGTGGATGACTCTAGAATCGATGGTTCGAGGCTTCGGAGGAAACTCACGAACTCGCCGGAGGAACACATCACCTCTTTCGCCGACTTTCCGGTGTGTGACTCTCGGATCGTGTAATTCAGCTCTAGCTGGTCGAGTGCGTCGCACGCATCCTCTAGTATCTCGGCGTCGTTGTTCGTAATCGACACAAATCCAGTGTTGTTCTCTCGAAGCTCGACGTATCCTTCTGCGATGATATAGCCGACCAGCCGTGCGAGAGATGGAGTCCATTTCTCCGGAGGATCGAGCCGAATTGCGTTATGCGATTTGGACCGGCGGTACTCGACATCGAGTTCATCGTTAGATTCGGTTGGTATCTTCCTTGGAGTTGCGATGAAATCTCCATCTTCCAATTTTTCCGCCTGCTCCGCTATGAACTCCCCATTGGACTGTACGAACAACGGATGTGAGGGAGTTATTTCGAGTTCCGTTCCGCTTTCGGTGCGAACTCGATACATCGTTTCCGGCGCTTCTCGTTTCCACACCTTCGTCGCGTGCTGTTCCCCGACCGTCCCATCGTCTTGTATCGATGGCACCGTTATATCAACCTCGTCATAGACGCCGTCGTCTATCGGCTTCGGGTCATCCAGATTCCCTTCCACGAGTTCTCGAATCCGGACTTCACGACCGTCTGCAAGCGTGACATTCGTGTCTCCTTTAACACATTTACCCGTACCTGGATCACCGATTAAAAGCATGTGCAGGTCACCACGAATTCGCGACCCGTCGGGGAGGTGCTTGGTCACGCCGGAGAACAACTGCAAAATCATCGCCAACTTCTCCTGTTCGTAGCCGTAGATGGCCGGGGCGATGGAATCGACCATCTGCTCGTAGATGTTACCCTCGTTCGAGAGTTCGATGATTTCCTGTTTGTCCTCGTCCGTGATGTCCATGTCCTCGAACTCTTCGTCCTCAATTTCGACCGAGACGCCGTCCATGTAGACGTCGAAGACGGCGGACTTCTCCTGGCCACTCCCCTGCTGTTCGAGGTGGAGGATTCCCGTCACGATGACGTGGTCACCGGGCGAGACCCGTCCAGTAATGTCATCCTCGATGTGGATGTCGATGCTTTGGGGTGTCTCACCGCCGCGCAGTCCTTCCGGACTCTCCTGGACGCGGATTTTCTGTGAATCGATGAACTCGGATTGGTCGAAGTTGATGCGGAACGGACCCTGCCGTTCACAGCCCTGACACTCGTGTGGTTCCTGAAAATCGCCACCTGCTTGCGGGATGTAGGTGAGGGTACCACAGCGCTGACACTCGAAGGCGGCTTCCTGAATCTTCGGGCGCACGCCGGTCGCTTTCCGGACGATACCTTGCACGCTCACCATCGTGTTGACGTGCCGGGCACGAATCGCGCGGATATCCGTGTGTTCCGGCAGTCCACGAAGGCGGACGTGCGCTTGCCCGAGACTCACGTCTACGGGAAGGTCGTACAGACGGAGCGCTTCCTCGGCGTACTCCTCTAACTGCTCTGGTTGGGCGAGATAGTCGTCAGCGATGTCCGCATCGTATCGGTAGAGGTCATCCCAATCGACGTACAACGAGCGTTTTTCGTTGGGATACTTCTGTGCGAGTTCCCCGATGGGGTCGCTGTAGTATCGCCGATAGAACTGCTCGAACCTGTCTATCAGTTCCGTATTTTCCGCGCGAGCCATTCATGGGTCTTTGGGTCCCGATTGGGTAAGAAGTTTCGCAAATTCTCGTCAGATATGCACCATTGGTAGCGACTCGAAATCCTGGACCAGTTCGGGCACCGTTTCGGGAAGATACACCACGTTCCCGGCTCCGAGACGAACGCGGACGACTATTCCCTCCGTTTCCATCTTGCAGAGCAATCGACTCACGCTGGACCGTGACCACCCTGTTTCGATGATGATCTCTTGCTGGCGTAGCTCGCCGTTGTGTGCCGACAGCACCTCCACGACGTACTCTTGCGGTGTCTGGCCCGTTTCGACCTCGTGTTCCGTCATCGTCCGCTGTTTCGGACGGTTTTCCCTCTCGCGTTTTGTCTCTCCCCGTTCCGATTTTTTCTGCCCGACGCTACTGTCCGTTCCATCGTTCGACAGCATTCGCTTCAGCCATTCGAGGAAGGTCTTACCAACACCTTGTTCCGGTCCGAAATGTCTCATACTATATAACAAATGGACATTACTATGCCATAAGCTATGTGGCAATTTTATAACCCCTCGTCCCGAGATTTTCCCTCACACAACCATCTCCGAAAATCCGTCCTGCTTTGCATAAACCACTTGCAATTGCAAGCAAACGTCGCACGTCCCCGTGAACGCAACCCCCACTGGCATGTTTGGACCACTCGGACCCCTCACGGTCGGCAAGAAAGCCGCGAAGTTTGGCTACCGACGGTACGGCAAGAAAGGTGCTGTCGTCTTCGGTATCGGTGCTGTTGCCGGTTATCTCGTCCTCAGAAAGAAGGCCAAATCGATGCTGGACGGGGGAGACGACCGACTCCAATTCATCGACTGAACGGGCCGTGAACTGCAATTGGACGGTATCGGTTTCAGCTTCCTTCCGCTCGCGCCGCTGACGCGTCGCTCGCGGATTGATATATCGAAAATGGGATCGCCCGGATTTGAACCGAAGCAAGACACTCCTGCTCACTCGCTCACGGCGTTGCCGTTCGCATCGAGGCGCTTCGCGCCTCGCAGTCGCTGCGCGGGCTGTGACTTGCAGGATTCAAACCCTCGGATAATCATTTTTGCAGTATCCCTTTCGCTCGCTCCGCTATGCGTCGCTCGCGGATTGATACTGCAAAAATGGGATCGCCCGGATTTGAACCGGGGTTATCGGCACCCAAGGCCGAAAGGATACCAAGCTACCCCACGATCCCGTACTCTTGAGTAACGCCCTCCCCGTGTAAAGCGTTTCGTTTGGCTCTCGGCTATTGGTCCTCGCCGAACAGTTCGAGGTCGGCGACGATTTCGAACGGCTCCTTGTCCTTTCGGATACCATCGAGGATTTTGAACGCCTCGTCGGGCGCGAGGAAGTGACTCGTGATGACGCGCCCGAGATGCGTCGGCGAGAAACCGTGAATGAACTCGTATTCGAGCAGTTTGCCGAGCGCGTGTTTCGTCGGCACGTCGCCGATCATCCGGTCGTTCAGGCGCTTTGCGGCCTTGCCGCCGACCGTGATGTTTGCCAGCGTCTCCTCGATGGCGGCGCTTTCGTCGTACAGGGTTCGCACGTCCTCCATCTCTCCCTTGAGAAGTTTGAACGCGACTTCGTCCTCCGACATCTCCATGCTGTTGTGATAACTTCCGTCGGGTTCTACGAGGACGTACACCTTCCCGCGGTCGTGGTAGTCGGGCCGCCCCGCACGACCGAGCATCTGGTGGAATTCTTGAACAGTGAGCCACTCGATACCCATCGCCAGCGAGTCGAAGATGACCTGCGAGGCAGGGAAGTCGACCCCGGCGGCGAGCGCGGCCGTCGTGACGACCGCCGCGAGGTCCTGTTCGGCGAACATGCGTTCGACCTTCTTGCGCCGCCCGTAATCCAATCCGGCGTGGTACGGCGCGGAGTTGTACTCCAACTTTCTGGAAATCTCGTGACAGCGCCGCCGCGAGTTGGTGAAGATGATGGTCTGGCCGTGATACCCCTTCGAAGACTCGCGGTTGAACTCGCGCTTGACGAGTTTGTTCTCCGTGACCGGTTTCTCCTGCCCGCTGGCGAACGTGACGTGGCGCTCCAGCGCAACCGGGCGCTCCTCAAACTCGACCAAGTTGGCTCGCAGCGACTGTGCCAAATCCTTGGGATTCCCCACAGTTGCGGAGAGGTACACCCACTGTGCGCCGCTGTAATTTTGGTGCTGTTTCGCCCGCTCCTCGCTGTAATGTTTTAGCCGCGAGATGAGACCGTCGAGTCGGTGACCGCGCTCCTGTTCCTGCAAGGTGTGCACCTCGTCGATGACGACGGTTCCGATGTCGCCCAGATTTCGTCCGGTGCGGAGCGCGTGGTCGATTCCCTCGTAGGTCCCGACAATGATGTCCGCGTTCGGGTCGAAGTGATTGCCATCGTCGCGCACCCGACTCGCACCGACGCGAATAGTGACGTTTGCGAGGTCGCTGTACTCCTCTTTGAAGTCTTCGTGCTTTTGATTCGCCAGTGCGACGAGCGGGACGAGAAAGAGCATCTTGCCCTTTCCGTTCAGCATGCGGTCCAGCCCCGTCATCTCGCCGACGAGGGTCTTCCCGGTCGCCGTTGCGCTGACCACGAGTTGATCGTCGCCGTCGAGCAGTCCGTTCTGCACTGCGAGACTCTGGACGGGAAGCAGGGTATCGAACCGCGATTCGAGCAGGTTCTGGATTCCGGGGTGGAGGCTGAGCGAATCGATTCGTTCCAGTTCAATGTCCTCGACGTTCGCGCTGATTTCGTCGAATTTCGTCAGGTCCGGGTCGAGTTGCCCCTTCAGGAGGTTCGTAATTCGCTTCAAATCCTGTACTTCCAGCAGAAGGTCTTCGAGCCGGTCCTGTGCGGCGCTCGTTAGATTGCCCCTGAATGAGAGTTCCCGCTCCAACTCCCGCGTTGCACAGTCGGGACAGATGTACTCGTCGCCCGTATCGATAGCCGTCTCGCCGTTGATGGGCGAGTAGCGTCCTTTGTTAGCACACAATCGACACGTTCGAACCGCTTTCGCGTCGAGTTGGTAGCCGTCGAGCATCTCTTTCAGTTCGTTCCGGGCGTCAGGCGAGGTCTGTTGGGAGATACGAATCCGCTTGGCCCCGCGGGCGAGTTCCACGAACTCGTCGGGACTGCGCGGTTTTTCGCTCGACTCGTCCTTCAACAGAAACCGACCGGGGCGTGGCCCGGCATTCGTCTCCTTCAGTTCGAGGATGGCGCGGAACCGCCGCTCACCGTCCCGCTGGGCGACCACCTGATAGCCCCTGTCCGTCTCGTGGCAGAAGAGCGTCTCCACCTGCTGGGCCTGCTTCGACACGAGACATGCTACACACTGGAGCTATTTCAGCGATTCGAACGACACGGAGGCACATGGCCGAAAAATTGCCGTGGTAGGCTCGTGGGAGGGCCGTGGTAGCCATTCCCCCAGCCAAAGAAATGCGAGCATACCGATTTTCAGTCGGCCAATAACGCCATCGAGAAACCGTTATTCCAGCAATACCGTTTTGCAACCGGCTCATAACAAAGCCGGTGGGTCCGCTAGCCGTGGACAGCGCGCAGTAGCGCTGCATGGTGGCATATGAAAGGCACGCAAGAAGAAGAACTTCCACGGCGATTCGACGACGATATCATCCTCGAAATCGAGGACGGTTCCGACCAGGAGCGACCGCTCGTTCGAATGACCGACACACAGAAGGATGCCGCATGGGTTTCGGCGTCCATCGACACCGTTATTTCGCTTTCGGAATATCGATAAGTTAGCTCGATACCCGTTTTTCAGACGAGTTGAATCTCGTCGTCCCCGTTCGGTACTGCACAGAGGAACGCACCAGACTCGTCGCTCTCGTTTCGATACCAGTGTACTGCTCCCGCCGGAATCAGTAGTGAATCGCCCGCGCTGACTTCGTACTCTTCGTCATCGATGCCGACGATGTACTCGCCTTCCAAGACGTACTGTTCGTGTTCCACGTCGTTCGTGTGCTCGGGGACGGTTGCGCCGGGTTCGAGCGTAAACCGGCGGATGGCGAAGTTGGGTGCGTCCTGTTCCTCGCCGATAAGTACCCCTTTCGCCATGCCGTCGGCGGCTCCGACTGCTTCGTAGTCGATGTCGTCCGCGTTTCGTAGAATTGGCTCGACCATATCGGTCCATTCGAAGGGAGCGGGCTAAGGTTTTTGCACTGCTTCGAGTTCCTCGTTCGGGACGAATTCGCCGTCGGGCGTTACTCTCCCCGACCCGAGGGCACAGTATTTCGCGCCGACGCCCCGCGAGGAGAGCGGGCCGCGTCGGATGCAGCGGAAGCCGACGTTTTTCGCCGCGTTGTAATCGTCATTGGCCTCGTTGCCGCATTTGAGACACTCGAACTGGTTGTTCTCAATGTCTCGGTTCTGCGGATGTGTGAACCCACAGGCCGTACAACGTTGACTCGTGTATTCGGGATTCACTTGGACTACCGTGATGTCCCGCTCTGCGGCGCGATAGGCGACGAACTCGAACAGCCGTTCGAACGTCCGGCGATGGAACGCCGTCGCCTCCTCCAGCATCTCTTGGACGCCTTCGAGTTCGCCAAACGCGATAACTGAACAGCCGTGTTCTTCGGCTTCCGAGACGATTCCTCCAGCGACTTTGTGGAGTGCATTTCGGGTGAAATTCTCCATGCGCTCGCTGGCTCGTCTGAGCGTTCGTCGCGCGCTTCGGGTGTTCGTCTCGCGCAGGTCGGCACGGAGGTCGGCGAACTCGGCGTGTCGGTGGGCGAGTTCCCCGCCCGCGAAAAAGCGTGCCGTGCTCGTCACGGCGAGGTTTTCGACATCGAGGGAGACTCCGAGAACGGTGGCGTCTTCGGTCGGCAGTTCGACTTCGGGGCGCGGGCGGCGGAAGCCGAGATGTAAATTGAAGTTTCCGTCGCGGTAGTGGAGCGTGCTCTTCGCCGGTTCCCATCGCTCATCGTTCAGATACTGGGACTGATAGCCACCGTCCGGGGCGACGAGGCGACAGCGAACGCGGTCACCGGTCGTCGTCAGGCTGACGTTCCCGTCCTCGAACAGCGTCAGCGTCCGACTGTCGTAGACGACGGTCGGGCTAGTGAACTCCGGCTTCTCCGCGTCGTCGCCGCGTTCCAGCGCACGCTTGATTGCTTCGGCGGCGCGATGGGTGGCGAGGACGGCGTGTTGGCTCCCGAGGTCGGTGCGCTCACGCAACGGGTCGTAGGCGAGTTTTTGGACTTCGTTCCGGGTGTGACAGACACCCCATGCTTCGTTGACTGCGATTTGGCATCCACGCTTCCACTCGCGAACCATCGACAGCAGCCGCTCGTGGTCGTCCGTTTCGACCGTAAGGCGCGTTACTGCCGTCCGCCTGAAATATTCGGGACCGCTCACGCTCTTTTCTCCCCAGAGCGGCCCCTTGAATACTTCGGGACGTCGCTCACCGCTCTCCCGCGACGAAGCTTAAGGCGTTTCCAGTGTTATATACGTCCTATGCGAAGCTTCAGAATCGGGCGCGTGTTCGGCATCCCGATACAACTCGACCTCACATTCCTGCTCATCCTCCCGATATTCGCGTGGCTCATCGGAACCCAGGTCTCGGATTGGGTCAACATCATGAACAATCTCTGGGGCCTCGGATTAGCCGCCGCACCGCTTTCGTCGGGAATGATGCCATGGTATCTCGGCATCGCCGCCGCAATCGGACTGTTCGCCGGCGTCATCCTCCACGAACTCGGCCACTCCGTGGTTTCGATTCACTACGGCTACCCCATCGACTCCATTACGCTGTGGATTTTCGGCGGCATCGCACGACTCACCGAACAACCGGAGGAGTGGTCCGAGGAATTTCTCATCGCCATCGCCGGGCCGGCCGTCAGCATCGCGCTCGGCATTCTTTCGTTTCTCGTGCTCTTCGTCGTGCCGACGAGCTTTGATGCCGTCCGATTCGTCTTCGGCTATCTCGCGCTCATGAACATCGTCCTCGCCGTGTTCAATCTCCTCCCCGGATTCCCGATGGACGGCGGACGCGTCCTTCGCGCGCTCCTCGCTCGAACGCGCCCGTTCGCACAGGCGACGCGGATTGCCGCCGAGGTCGGCAAACTGTTCGCCATCCTGTTGGGGATATTCGGCCTGTTCGGCGGGAATATCATTCTCATCGGAATCGCCTTCTTCATCTACATCGGTGCGACCAGCGAGGCCCAGCAGTCGGTGCTTTCGGCGACGTTCCGAAACGTCCGCGTTCGGGACGTAATGACGACCGCCGAGAACTTACACACCGTTTCATCGGACATGTCCATCACGGAACTCCTCGAAACCATGTTCCGCCAGCGTCACACCGGCTATCCCGTCATCGAGAACGGCGAACTCGTCGGCATGATAACGTTGGACGACGCCCGGAGCGTGCAGCAAGTCGAGCGCGACGCATACACGGTTCGGGACGTGATGTCTACCGACGTGAAGACGATTCCCGCCGACAGCGATGCGATGGACGCGTTCGAAACGATTCAGCAGAACAACATCGGTCGGCTTCCCGTTATCGACACCGACGGCGACGTGACCGGAATTATCTCCCGTACCGACCTGATGACCGCGTTCAACATCATCAGCAAAAGTGGGCGCTCGGAAGACGATGTCGCCCTCCGCGAACAGCCGTCATAGGCCTCGAACCCCCGACGAAAACCCTTTGCCGTCGTGTTTATACCGCTTCCTCGCCGAGTAGTAGGTATGTGTGGACGCCTTTCACTCTTCGCGCCACAGGGCGAACTCACCGAGCGGTTCGACGTCACACCCGTCCGAGAGATTCGTCCACGGTACAACGTCGCGCCGGGGCAGGAGCATCCCGTCGTTCGCAACGACGCACCCGAGAAAATCCACTTTCCGACCTGGGGGTTGGTTCCCCATTGGGTCGACGAGTTCGGCGGTGGGCACATTAACGCCCGCGCCGAGACGCTTGCCGACAAGCCGAGTTTTCGTGACGCCTATCGCGAGCGTCGGTGTCTCGTCCTCGCCGACGGCTTTTACGACTGGAAGAAGACGCCGACGGGAAAGCAACCGTACCGAATGACCAGAACGGATGGCAAACCGTTTGCGATGGCTGGTCTGTGGGAACCATGGAAGAACGACGAGGCACAGCGCGCCTCGGAACGGTCGAGCGGGGAGTGTGAGACTCCGTCGGAGTCCCTCACGAGCGGTGAAATCGCTGAGCAAAGCTCGGCGGTCAGCCAGACTCCGTCTGGCAAAACCGCGAATGGCGACCCGCGAGACGGTGAGGAACGTACCTCGTTCACTGTTGTCACCACGGAGCCCAACGAAGTGGTCGGGAAAATCCACCACCGAATGCCCGTTATCCTCGCACCCGAGGAGGAATCGACGTGGCTCACTGGCGACGAGGACGAACTGAAATCAGTGCTCAATCCGTTCCCTGCTCGCCAGATGCGGGCGTATCCTGTTTCCACGAAGGTCAACAATCCAGCAAACGACTCGCCCGACATCGTGGAAGAAGTCGTGGCTGACGAGGATTCACAGACTGGTCTCGGCGATTTCGCCTGAACTGGTCCGCTTTCGATGTATGCTAGTTTTCGAACAAAACTCGTTTACGGTGTGCTGTCATCTCACATAGTGCCCTGGCGGTACCAATGATTCAGCTCATCGACATCGACGTAGAACATACGATGGCAGAGTACGCGACGGATACGGTGCTGCGCAATTCCGTCGAAGCGATGCAGAATGCGGTCACTGACGATGTGGACGCGCTTGATGACCGCACGGTTTGGATGCTGAACTCCACGGCGAGCGGCGGCGGTGTGGCGGAGATGATGCCGAAACTGGTGAGCCTGTCCCGTGCGCTCGGTGTCAATGCGAAGTGGGCGGTCATCGACGTTGACGAGCCGGTTTTCTTCGAGTTCACAAAAGGGATTCACAACCTGCTCCACGGTGCGGGCGACCCCGAACTCGTGGACCACGAGCGGGCGATTTACGAGACGAAGAGTCGGTCCGTGGCCGACGAACTCGCGGACCGCATTGCTCCGGACGACGTGCTCGTCGTTCACGACCCACAGCCACTCGCGGCGGGTGCAATGGTCGTCGAAGAACTCGGCGTCCCCGCAGTGTGGCGCTGTCACATCGGCTCCGAGGAACACTCGGAGAAATCACGGACTGCGTGGGAGTTCCTGGAACCGTGGATTCGTGACTACGACCGAACCGTATTCACGCTCCCGGCGTACGTCCCCGACTTCTTGGCAAACGAAGCAGACATTATCCCACCGGCAATCGACCCGTTCAGTGCGAAAAACCGCCGTCTGAAGCCACAAGAAGTTGCCACGGTGTTGGCACGGGCGGACCTCATCGACACCGACCACCCAGTCGACAAATTCGACCAACCAGCCCGGCGGTTGCAGGCCGACGGTTCGTTCGCCCCCGCGACGGACCCGGCCGATGTCGGCTTGCTCTTTCGTCCCACTATCTGCCAAATTTCACGGTGGGACAGCCTCAAGGGATTCGTCCCGCTGCTGCGTGGTTTTGCCGAACTGAAACGCGATGCTCGGGCTGGCGACGATTCGACCCGTTCCGACGACCATCGAGAACGAATCGACGATGCTCGACTCCTCCTTGTCGGTCCCAATCCGTCGTCGGTTGCCGACGACCCGGAAGGCCGGGCGGCACTCGAAAATCTGGAGGAAGAGTGGCTCGCTCTTGACCTGGAAGTTCGGGACGACGCTGCCGTCATCGTCATGCCACCCGACCAGCACGAGAGCGCGCTCGTTATCAACGCCCTCCAGCGGTGTTCGAGTGTCGTCGCCCAGAACTCGCTGCAAGAGGGCTTCGGTCTCACGGTGACGGAAGCGATGTGGAAACGAGCGGTGTTGATGGGTTCGGACACCGGTGGCATCACCGCACAAATCCGTGATGGCAAGGACGGTCGGTTGGTGCCGGACTCCAGCGATCCGGCGTCGGTCGCTGAAACGCTCGATTCGGTGCTCGAATCGTCCGACCGGTGGGATGACTGGTCCTACAGCGCCCAGCGGCGTGTCACGGACGACTATCTCGTGTTCGGGCAGGTAACGCGCTGGTTGGAAACCCTCGGCGGACTCGTCCGCTAGAGGATGAACACCAACGGGATGAACACGACGAACCCGATGGCAACGCCAGCCGACAGGTACCATCGCGGATTCGAGAGGCTTTCACCGGCTTCCAATCCCTCCGGCAGCACGTCGCCGATGACGAGGTACAACATCGACCCGGCAGCAAAGCCGTAGCCGAAGCCGAGGAACTGCTGGGCCAGTCGGACGAAATAAAACGCGATGACTGCACCGACCGGTTGTGGCAGGCTGGTGAAGAAGGCGGCTCCCCACATGCGCGCGTTTCCAATCTCATCCACGTCGTTTATCGGAATCGCGGTCGCCAACCCCTCCGGGAAGTTATGAATCGCCAGCGACCCTGTGATGGCAATGGCGACGAAAGGAACGCCAAACCCGAGGATGTGAATGCTGCCCGATTTATTCAGTTCCGCGAACGACACACCGATAGCGAGTCCTTCGGGGAAACTGTGGACGAACAAGACGAGCAGGATGTTGAGGATGGTCTGGAAATCACCTTGTGCGATGTCCTTCGGTTGGAAGTCCGGCCCGTAGTGTTCCACGATGTGGTGTGCGCCAATCACGAGGATGATTCCACAGACGATACCGCCGCCGACGAGCACCCAACTGCTGTTTTTCTTGTACGCTTCGAAGAGCAGCCCGAACACCGACGCGGATGCCATCAATCCACCGGCGAATCCCCAGAGCCCAACGTCGAGTTTGTCGCCGATATCATCAACCCAGAACAGCGGGACTGCTCCGAGGCTCGTCCCGAACGCCGCGATCAATCCTGCGACGAAAACGAGTACGTATGGTCCCCAGTTCATGTTCATTCGTTTGGACTACGCACTTGTATGACTTTTCGCCTTTTTTGGCCGACCTAAGATTTCTACCGGCCGTTTAGGGATTTTTGATGATTGAATCTGCTTGGTTCGCCGAAAAATCGGTCGCAATACCTCGAATACGATTATCTCCCATCAAGAACCCCTAAAACGCACAATTCCAGCATATTTCACCGAGTCGCTTGACGTGCCTTCTCCCGACGGCCAAACTCCTTGCCCACAACGGCTATCGAGGATGGTTGAGTTCCCCTTTAGCGATGTCCGAAAAAACGCTCCATGAAGAGAAAATACCACGCGAGGAAGCCGCAGAGCGACTGGAAGCAATCGCCGACCAACTCCGTGGCGACGCTGACGCCAATGTCGATGTTGGCAACAAGACGGTCACGCTCTCGCCCCGGGAGCAAATCGCCTACGAAATCGGGATTCGGGAATCCTCGTCCATGCTCCGCGGCAACCGCCAAACGGTCACGATAAAACTGGACTGGAAACCGAAATAGCCGAAGCTCGTGTCTCGAAAACCTATTTTCCGGGACGAAATCGCCGACGAACAGCGTCTCGCGGATGGTCCCGAGAACCAGCCACTCAGGTATTTCCTCAGAAAAGGTCCAGGTGCGAGAATCGAACCCGCGTCCCAGCCTCCACAAGGCTGGAGGATAGTCCACTACCCCAACCCGGACACGCATATCGAGGTAAACGGGAGAGATTAAAATACGTTTCGGAAAGGAAGCCGAGTATGGTGGTTTCTGCCGTGTCACTCCGACTCATTCGGCTTCGGCCGACGGATTTTCCAGTCGAAGCCGACGGGTTTGATGGCCGTCGAACCACGGGCCGGGTTCAGTCTCCTCGAATCCGGCGCGTTCGGCGACGGAAACGGTGTCGGATTCCGGTTCGGGAAACAGTATCTCGACCGGCATCGTTTCCTTTTTGGCGAAGCGAATCGGTTCGTCGAGGAGCTGTTCACAGGCCGCTTTGGTGCCGAAGAGGTGTGTCACGTGTACCGTCTCCTCGTCGGCTTCGAAGCCGACGAAGCCGTCGATATCTCCGTTTGTATCCGCCACGCGGACCGTCCGGTCGTGAATCACGTTGGCCATCACTTCAGTCGGTATGTCGGCGAGTGCCGCGAGACGTCCCCCGTCTGCCTCCACCGCATCTCGGACGTTCATGATGGATAGTTTCCGTCCCGAGCATTAAACCCTTCAGCCGAACACCCTCGTCGCCAGTCTGAACGACACCAGTCGCTGGTCGAACGGCCAGTGGTCGACGTATCGTGGTGACCGAGTACCTCGATTTCGACCTACCCGTCGGTACAGGGAATCGATATCCTCGAAAAAATCGCGGTACACTCGCGCAAGCGAGCCGTCGCTAATAGTCGTCGTTACCGTCTTTGCCGTCTTTGCCGTGCTTCGGTTTGCAACGGCCGTCGTCATCGTCGTGTCCACCGTGATGCCCATCACCGCCGTGGTGTCCGCGCTTTTTCTTCAGGTTGACATCCAGTTCGAGGTCGTACCAGATGCCGATGACCGAGTCCCGCGAGACACCGGTCACGTCGCCTTTGACGCAGACGTTGAGCTTCGAGGCCGTATAGACCTGACTTCGGAGTTCGCCGTCCGGGTATTTCTGGGTGTGGACGTTCACGTAGGTGTTCCCGGCCCGGATTTCGTCGAGCAGATCCGCTATCGACTTACCTTCGAGCGGTCCGACGAGGTCGGCTGCTCGAATCGACCCGTCGAAGCCATGTTGTTTATCGCGAGAATCTGTTGTGCATCGACGTTCTCACCGATCAACGACGCCACGACTGGCCCGTTTTCACCTTTCTCACCCAGATGCAGGTGTGCGGCCATGATCTGTGACGTCGCGTTTATCGCGAGCAGTGCGAAGTCGAGTCGCTTTTTGTCCGTCGTCGACCGGAACGCCGCGACACCCTCCCCGGGACTCTTCTTTTGCGGCACTTCTTTTCGTCCGCTGAGCGTGCTGGTACTGTAGAGTTGTCCTTCGAGCGCGATTTGCGGCTGGTTCTTTCCTTTCGGCTTCTTTCCTTTGCCTCCTTTCGAACCTTTGTCTCCCATCGACGCTTTGTTACCCTTCATCATCGCATTCCCGGAACTGATACCAGCCAGTGCGGTGAGTCCAGTGCCGAGCACTTGCATCGTTCTACGTTTTCGTTGATCAACCATTTGTGGTCTAACTATGCGTTATTTCTTCCCCATGTTTGTCATATCTATTCTGAATGTTGTACTATCGAGCCTGAAATCCGTAATACGTACCCTGTTGTCCGTACTATTCGGTTACTGACCCCGTGAGAACCCGAGCAGTCCGGGGGGATGACCCGGTTTCCAACTCCGACCGCAGTTCCGCCGGGAGTAGCTTCATCTTGCTCGGATGCCAACGAATGACTCTGAGCGACATATCCGGGTCCGCCGACCGGAGACTGTGCGATTTCTGTCGCCTGCCGTGTCCCGAGAAGTCGGTGAGACTCGCCTACGGCGATATGACATTGGATAACAGCGTGATGATGGGGTCTGGACATTGAACGTCTGTGATTGTGCCAGCACGACCGGTGTCGATGAGTTTGAGATTGTTGGGTCCCACGAGGCGGTCGAGAATCCAATCAATGGCCGTATTTCCGTTTTTGTCCGCCCTCTCATTGACGATATTGTCGGTCGGCATTAGTGCCCTCCAGTCGTCTCCCGCCCGATGGATGTCACGTGAGCAGCGGTGTGATTCCGGCCTGTAACGTCGAACCTTTGTGTGCTCTCATTGCTGATTTCTCCGCGGCACTCGATTCATACAAAAAATCAATTTCATATTGTTATGGCCCACCTGATGTGACGATATTTGTTCCAATGAGACCATGTCCCTTCGAAAATGTTGACTTTCGGCGTGGAATCACCGTTCGGAACTTTCGACCGATTCCGTCCTCCTTCGAGTTCTCTGCACTGTTCATGTCATTCGATATCCATCGATTCTCGGGTTGATTGTCGTCGTCCAAAACCCATCCATTCTCTCGGTTGTCGCTCTTCACTTCACCAATTTCATCAAATTCAAGTCATATAACTGTATCCTCCTCAAAACTTACCATCAATATTTCAACAATTCGTTATCGACTAATTAACTAATAATATGTGGGCTGTCGCCATCCTTGAAGATGGGTAAAAATAATCTCAAAAAATCTGGAACCAAACGTCGGACGTTTCTCAAGACGGTTGGTATCACGGTGGGTGCGGCAGGGTTCGAGAGTACGGCCGCTATTTCCAAAGAAACGATTACTGACGGGGAAGCACAGCAAGAAACACCCGGGAGCAATGCAGAGCCGGGTGGGTGGAGTACTCGGCGCGGAAATCCATCTCGAACCGGTCAGATCGACGATTTGGGTCCCGACCCGTACCCGGTGACGGAATTAAAGATGGATTTCGATGGCACCATGTACGGTCTCGAACCAGTCTTCACTGAACAAGCGCTATACATCTCCGTCACCACGGACAATACTCCACCTGGAATGGAGGGGTACCTCGGAAAATTCGATATTCAATCCGGCGACGAACTGTGGAGACAGACCAACTTGGTTGCTCCGAAAACGCCGACGGTCGGCAGCGACCATGTCTACGCTGCAACAAAAGTAACAGAGGACTCTGACCCGGGGGAAACCGGTCTATATGCGCTTGATCGTCAGAGTGGTGACATCGCTTGGAGTCGGACTGAGGCTCCGAAATGGGGGATACCAGCCGTTGTGAACGACATGATTTATACGGAAAACAACAACGGGGCACTGGCAGTCCATCCATCGTCCGGTGCTACCATATGGGAGGCTAATTCCGTTGGGAGCATAGCGAAAGGGTTTGACGGCCAGGTGAGTCTCGCAAACGAGACTGTCTATCTCGCCGACGGGACCGCACTCGATGCAGGCGATGGTTCGGTACTGTGGGAGGTATCCGGTGACGACCCCGTGCTTGGTAATCAAGCAGTTCGAGCGGATTTTGTATTCTTCCTCCGAAAAAGAAATCAAAACGGTTCGACTGAGGTCGCTCTCGAAGCACGGTCGGCACAGACGGGTGACCTCCAGTGGACGTATCGGTCCGAGGACAATCAATGGAACGGTGACCACGCTGTTTCCGACAACTGCGTCATCATTACCGAAGCCACCAATGTGGGTTCGGATATCGTCGGACTGGATATCCCGACAGGCGTGGAAAAATGGAGAACACCAGTGCAGGGTGACTTCGTTAGTAGTGTGACTGGTGACCGGAATAGCGTGTATGCTGGTGGTCGGTATGTCCCGGAAACCAGTGCTGAGGAACAACAGGCGTTCGTCGTCGCAATCGACAGGGCAACCGGTGAAAAACGGTGGACGTATCTGCTCGATAGCAGCGGCCTCGAGACGTCATCCGAAAACCCACCAGCAGCTGGGACGCCTGTTGTTGCAGAGGGGAAACTGTGTATTGCGACATATCCTGCCGGTTCGACGTTGGATTACGAGTACACGTCCTATTCCAATTTCTTCGTCCTCGGAACGAGTGAAAGTCCACCGGACGATGACCACATGGGTTCGACCGGTGATACGTCGGACGGGGACGGAGATAGCCGGTTGAAAGCACGTATCGGCGCGTCCTCAAATCAGGATTTGTCCGACCTCTCTCCCGGCGAGACCATCCGCCTAGACGGGTCCTCTTCCACCGGAACCGACCTGACGTACGAGTGGGACATCGACGGCGACGGGCAGTACGACGAATCTGGCAGTTCGGTCTGCGTTACCGTCCCAAATTGCGGGTCGTTGACCGTCGCGCTTCGAGTAACGAATGCGGATGGAGACACCGATACGGCGACCGTGTCGTTGTCACCGAACTGACGGCCCTCACGTGAATCCGTGACTCCACGGCTGTTTTCACAATATATCAAACAAATAACTGGCAGAAATGCTTGACATGCAAGCAGTTATCTGGCCGCCGTGGCTATGGCCGCGCATGAATAACCGACCACAGGACGTGGTTCGGTGCGTGTAGTCGCCAAGTTCGGAGGCACCAGCCTCGGAAGCGGAGACCGCATCAACCGTGCCGCAGATTCAGTAGCCGCCGCCGTCGAAGCGGGACACGAAATCGCCGTCGTCGCCAGCGCAATGGGCAACACGACGGACGAACTGCTCGAGGAAATTCACTTCAACGCGGACGAACCCGACCGCGCCGAAATCGTCAGCATGGGCGAGCGCACGAGCGTCCGGATGCTCAAAGCCGCCCTGTCCGCGCGCGGCGTGGACTCCATCTTCCTCGAACCCGGTAGTGACCAGTGGCCAGTCGTCACCAACACGCGCGGCGAAGTCAACGTCAAGGAGACGAAAGCGCGCGCCGCCGAACTCGCGGAAGAGCTGAACGGCACCGTCCCGGTCGTCACGGGTTTCCTCGCGGAAAACGAGGACGGTAGCGTGACGACGCTCGGACGCGGTGGAAGCGACACGACGGCCGTGATGCTCGGTACGTACATGAACGCCGACGAAGTCGTCATCGTCACCGACGTGGAGGGCGTCATGACCGGCGACCCGAGCGTCGTTGAAGGCGCACGAAACGTCGGCGAGATTACGGTGGACGAACTCCGTAACCTCTCGTTCCGCGGCGCGGAAGTCGTTGCACCGTCGGCGCTCTCATACAAGGACGACAACCTCCACGTTCGCGTTGTCCACTATCAGCACGGTGACCTCCTGACTGGCGGGACGAGCGTTACCGGGCAGTTCGAGAATCTCATCGACATGCGCGAGTCGCCGCTTGCCTGCATGACCTTGGCCGGACGCGCGATTCGAAATCGTCCGGGCATCCTCGCCGACCTCTCTACCGCGCTCGGCACTGGCAACATCAACATCGACGCCGTGGCGAGCGGCATGGACAGCATCACGTTCTACGTGGACACCGAGGAGTCCGAACGCGCCGAGAATATACTCCATCAGGAAGTCATCGACGAGGAATCGCTTTCCAGCGTGACGGTGGATGACCCCATCGCCGTGATTCGCGTCACCGGTGGGGAACTCCCCAACCAACCCGGCATCATTCACGAACTCGTCTCCCCCGTCGCGGAAGCACACATCAACATCCACGACCTTATTACGAGCGCGACCAGCGTCGCCCTGTTCGTGGACTGGGATGACCGCGAACAGACGCTGAAAATCCTCCAAAACCACTTCCAGCAGTAGCGAAATTTGGGGACCGCTTTCTTCGAAATCGGATTTCGTCGGCTTTCATTCCGTGGTCGAGCGTACCGAGCTTCGTTCGGCACAGATGTGAATCTGTACTAACATCTCAAAAATATACCATCAAAACGTCGCACCATATTACCCTGTTGTGTGGTACTGTATATTTATGGGTACACTCATAATACACGGGAATTCTGAAATATACGTTCTACATCGAATGAGGGGCCACAACGATAATTACCCAGTCCCCTCACATTTTCTCTAATGGTGTTCGAATCGTGGTCACTCTCGGGCGTTGCCGGACGGCGGACTATCTCGGCACTCGGTGGGTTGTACGTCGTTGCTGGCTCCAGTATGCCGTTCACACCCCTCGCCCACGATTGGACGCTCGGTATCAGCGCGATAGTCTTCCTCTTGGTTGCTGGTCCCGGATCCGTTCTTCTCTATGGCAGCTATCGATTGCCCCAAACCGAGATTCGCAACGAACTCTTCGGTTCCATCGCCAAGTGGTGTCTCGGCGGTGTCGGCGTGATGCTCGGTATTCTCGGTCTCATCACGCTTGCCGTTCATTTCCCTTCAATCGGGAACATCTTCATCCTCACGGCGCTCGCCAGTATCTCCGGTCTCGGAATGGGGTACAACGATGCGCAAGCCGAAACCCGCGCCCTCAACGCCGAGGAACAACGGCTGGAAGCCGAACGCTACAGTGAAAAACTCGAACGTTACGAGACCATCGTCGAAACCGTCAACGACGGTATCTTCGTTATCGACGAGGACAACACGTTCACGCTGGTCAACGAAGCGTACACCAATATGGTCGACTACGACCGCGAGGAACTCCTTGACTCTCACACGGGACTCGTCGTAGCGAACGGGTTGGAGGAGTTATCCAACGAAGTGCAATACGACCTCATCGGTGACGAGGGGGAAGTGGGGACCTACGAGGCGACCTTGAAAACGGCCGACGAAGAGACGATAGAGGTCGAAGCAACCGTCGCGGGACTCCCGAAGCAGGGAAAAGCCGAGTACAACCTCGCGGGTGTCGTCCGCGACGTTACCGAGCGCAACAAGCGTAAACAGCAACTCAAACAGCAGAATAAGCGACTCGACAGCTTTGCGAGCATGATCGCTCACGAACTCCGCAATCCGCTGATGATCGGGCAGATGTATTGCAACGAACTCCCAGCTGAGGCTGCCCCCGTCGCGGTCGATTATATCACGGAATCGTTCGACCGCATCGAGGATATCATCGACGTACTGTTGGTCATCACACAAGGCCACGAGGCAATCCCCGATAGCACGCCGGTCGAACTTCCCGCTGTGGCGGAAAGTGCGTGGGCGAAAGTCGAGACGTCGGATGCGACGCTTGACGTCCTCATCGACACCACGATATCCGCCGACGAAACGTACATCGAGCATCTGTTCTGCAATCTGTTCGAGAACGCCATCGAACACGGTGGCTCGGACGTTACTGTCACGGTCGGCGGGTTATCGACCGGATTTTACGTCGCCGACAACGGTTCCGGGATTTCACCCGACGACAAAGAGACCGTGTTCGAGATGGGGTACACGACGGCATCCAGCTACGGCGGAATGGGTCTCGGATTGGCGTTTGTCCGCGAGCTATCCGACGTGTACGGGTGGACCTGCTCGCTCGCCGACAGCGACACCGGCGGAGCGCAGTTCGAATTCTCCAACGTCACGAAGACGCCCACGACGACGACGAGCGATTAATACGACTTTCGTGACAAGGTGACGCTGATACGAGGGGTGTCCCTGTCGGAAATGTCCCGTGTCTCGGAGTCGTCCGACGTTTCGAGAAGCGGACCGGCGGTTGGGCGGTCCGAATGGCTTCAGTGGTGTGAGTGCGAACCGCACCTGCTGCCGTGGATGGGTTGGCCAGTTTGCGGGTCGAGGAACAACCGTTTGGCCTTCCGTCGTTCGAAGTCGAACATGTTCTCCATGCTGCCCGCGAGGGCGTCGAAGGAGGCGTCGCCGATGCGGCCGGTGTCCCAGTTGTCCTCGATGAATCGCAGCACAGACGTCTGGTCGGTGAGCGTGCTGTCAACCGCGTTGACCTTGCTGTACGGGGAAACGACCATGAGCGGGAGGCGCGGACCGTAGCCGTAGCGGGCCTGATATCCGCCGAGGGGCTTCCTGTCGCCGGACTCGCCCTCGCCCGTCAGCACGTCGTGTTTCGTCTGGGAGTCGTTGACGCCCGGCGGCATGACGTGGTCGTACCAGCCGTCGGAGTCGTCGTAGGCGATGACGACCGCAGTGGAGTCCCAGTACTTCGATTTCTGGATTGCGTTGATAGTGTTGACGAGGAAGTGCTGCTCGTCGAGCGGGTCCGAGTACCCTGCGTGGCCGTCCTGATACATCGAGGCCTTCAGGAAGTTCACTGCCGGGAGATTGCCACCCTTCAGCGCCTTGAAGAAGTACGAGAGGTCGTACTGGTGGTTCGCCCGGCCGTCGTGACCTATCTCGTCCGTGGACTCCGGTGCGAGGTGGTGCGGGTTCGCGGTGGACTCGTAGTACTGGAACGCGGCGTGGTGGGCGCTGTAGTCGCCGTAGGAGTCGCCGCCGACGTTCTCATGTTTGGACGACTTGTCCCCGAAGCCACCCTGGAACCAACCCCACGAGACGCCCTCGTCGCTGAGCAGGTCGCCGATGTTCGTGCCCGTCATGACGACACCCGGTTTCTTTCCCCACTCGTCCAGCGCCGGGTCAGGGTCGCCGATGACCGTCCCGATGCCGTTGCTGTCCACCGCTGCGAGCGAGTCGATGCCGTCGGTCATCTTGTTGCCGTCCTTGTCGACCGCATAGCCGCCGTGGGTTTGCCCGGAGACGAGGTTGAGCGCACCCGGCGTCGACGGTCCCGTGACCGTCCCGTAGGAGTTGTCACTCATCGCGAAGTGCTGGGCGTAGTTCCACATCGCGGTGACGGTGTTGCCGTCGTAGTAGTCCATTACGAGGCCCTTCTCGTTGTACTGTGTGTCGCTCCACGTTCCGCCCTCGGTGTACTCCACAAACTTGTCCATCAGGCCGTGGTTGAACGCCTTCTGTTCGGCCGTGTAGTCGTGGTCCATGTCTCCCGTCAGCGCCTGCGAGCGACTGAGCCGCTGGGGGTTGTACTTGTTCGGGTTGTGGTTCAGCAGGGCGTCGGTAAGCCCGTTGATGCTCGGCGTGTTCGGCTTCGCGTGAAACTGGGGTACACCGTCGGGATTCTCTGCGTGCGGATAGGTTGCGAAGTAGTGGTCGAAGGAGACGTTCTCCTGGAAGATGACCACCACGTTTTCGATGGGTGTCGTCGTGTCGTGCTCGTTCGTCCGCTCGCGCGAGCGCCTCCCGCGGTCGCCTGCTCGTCCCCATCCACGTTTGGCCCCGGCATCGCCGACGCCGGACGAGAGCAACCCGGCCGCCGCGAAACCCTTCAGTACGCCCCGTTTCGTCATCCTCGAAGAAGTGCTGTCGTTCGTCATTGTCCTCCCTCCATACACTCTTTCCAACACTCTTAATTCAAACTATGAGGGATATATACAAATCAGTTTGAGAGACATAGTATCCGTTTTCTAATATTGGTTTATTTGTACATAAAACGGAATAATGCATATTGTTTGGCCAATTCTGCACTAGCCGTCGGTTCGTCGCATTCGTGAACGACCTCTACACGTTTCTCGACACAAACTTTACGTGGGAGTCCGAATCGGCCGAACATGAACCGCGAGCACTCTCGAAACTTGTACGACCGTGCGCTGTCAGTGACGCCGGGCGGCGTCAACTCGCCCGTTCGGGCCGTCAGACCGTATCCGTTCTTCATCAACCGTGGCGATGGCGGACACGTCATCGACGCGGACGGAAACAAGTATATCGACTACGTGATGGGCTACGGGCCGTTGTTGTTGGGTCACGACATGCCCCAACCCGTGCAGTCGGCGGTACAGTCACAACTCGTGGACGGGCCGATGTACGGCGCGCCGACGGAAGTCGAGGTGGAACTCGCGGAGTTCCTCACGCGCCACGTTCCGAGCGTCGAGATGGTTCGATTCGTCAACAGCGGGACGGAAGCGACGAGTTCGGCCGTGCGCCTCGCCCGGGGCTACACCGGCCGCGACAAAATCGTCGTCATGCAGGGCGGCTACCACGGCGCACAGGAATCGACGCTCGTACAGGGGAAGACAGGTGCAATCTCGGAACCGAGTTCGGGCGGGATTCCGTCGGCGTTCGCCGAGGAGACTATCACGCTCCCGTTCAACGACACCCAAGCGGCGCGCGAACTGTTCGAGGAGAAGGGGGACGAAATCGCGTGTGTCCTTACGGAACCGATTCTGGGCAACTGCGCCAGCGTGCCGCCGGTCGAAGGATATCTGGAAACCCTGCGCGAGTTGACTGACGACTACGGCTCACTGCTCATCTTCGACGAGGTGATGACCGGATTCCGTATTGGCGGGTTGCAGTGCGCGCAAGGCAAGTTTGGAATCACGCCCGATTTGACGACGCTGGCGAAAGTCATCGGCGGTGGGTTCCCCGTCGGTGCAATCGGTGGCCGGGCGGAAATCATGGAGCAGTTCACGCCGACCGGAAACGTGTTTCAGGCGGGCACCTACTCCGGCCACCCGCTCTCGCTGACCGCCGGACTCGAAACCCTTCGCTACGCCGCGAAACACGACGTGTACGACCACCTCAGCGAACTTGGCGACCAACTTCGGTCCGGACTGACCGATATCCTCGAAGACCGTGCACCCGAGTACACCGTCGTCGGGATGGACAGCATGTTCAAGGTCATCTTCACCCGCGACGGCCCGCGTGACCTCTCGGGCCAGTGTGAAACGGGCTGCGTGCAGGACCCGGACTGTCCCCGGTTCGATTACTGTCCGAAGAACAAGGGTGACGTGAATCGTGCCGAAACCGAGCGCTGGGAACGTCTGTTCTGGCCCGAAATGCTCGACCGCGGTGTCTTTTTGACTGCGAACCAGTTCGAATCGCAGTTCATCAGCTACGCTCACACCGAAGAGGATATCCAGGAAACGCTGGAAGCGTACAAAGAAGCGCTATAATTTCCGGAATCATTGTCGCTTCCCGTACTGGTCAGAAGATTACTTCTTGTGCTCTATGGTGTGTTCGGAATGGCAGTTTCGGCGCCAAAATCCCCCATGTGACGTGAATATCGCCTACGTGACGGTTCGACAATTTTTGAGGGACGGCGTCACTCGACGTTTGTCACTTCCTCAATCCAGCAGATACTGTGAAATACTTGGCTCTTCAACCGATTGTACATCTTTCTCTTTGACAGTTAGTGCCATGCTCGACAAGCACATGGATATTCTCTCGAACATCCATAGGCGACGCCTGTTGATTGCTTTGTCGCGGGAGAATCCACAAAACGACGGAACCGAACCCATTTGGGACCAAAAGCACAGGGAGCGGTCGATTCTGTTGCAACACATGCACCTACCTACGTTGGAAGATCATGGGTACATCGACTGGGATCGGGCATCGAAGCAGGTCGTGAAGGGACCGAAGTTCGACAAGATCAAACCGCTACTCACGCTCTTCGTTGAAAACCAAGAAACGCTTTCGGATGAGATGCAGTCGGACTGATTTCTCTCGTTTTTCTCCGTCGCAAGAATGATACGGAGTGACATTTAGGTTGGGACCCTGTCGAACCCCGTACCAACTGCCCCTTCGAACTACCTCGGTATAACCTTACTGTGATTATCAGGGTGAACTATTCGTCATTCTGGGTGCGACGATGGCTGCTTACCGTTTCCTTCGAACCAATTATTTGTTTTCTCCGCTTCTGATTTAACTGCCACCTCTCCAAATAGTTGCGAAAAAAAAAATTCATCGCCCAAATTTTGCCCCATCCCAATATTAATCCTGCGAATTATTGGTCATTGAGAGAGATAAATTGCTAAATTCGCAAACTGGTCAAATTGGGAGGGGTCAGGTTAATGTTCATCAAGGAACTTCAAATACGTATGACGGTCTGCCCTGTCAGACGAACTCGGCCAGTCGGACGGGAACTGACTTATGAGCGGCGACAAAACATCGCGAACGGTACCGGAACATCCGGTAGCATGGTTGGGACCCATGAAGAACGCATCTAATCACGATCAAGCGGTCGAATTGCTTCAAAAACTCGGGCTGAAAGAGTACGAGGCGAAATGTCTTGTGGCGTTATCACGCCTTCCGAAAGCGACAGCCAAAGAAATAAGCGAAACATCCGACGTGCCCCGAACTCGCGTTTACGACGCGATTCGAGTGTTGGAATCCAAGGGACTCGTCGAGATTCAACACTCGAACCCAAAGCAGTTTCGCGCCGTCCCTATCGCGGAGGCGGGCGAGACGCTCCGACAGGAGTACGAATCACGAACGGAAACGCTCGTCGAGGCGTTGGCCAATATCGAACCGGCACAGTCGGGTGGCGACGAGGAAATCACACACGAAGTCTGGTCGCTCACCGGAACGACGGCCATTCGGAGTCGAACACAGCAACTCATCGACGCCGCCGGAGAGGAACTAATCCTCATCATTGGCCGGGAAGAGGTCGTGACGGATGACTTCCTCGACAACCTCCGGACGGCGCAGGAAACCGGGATTCGCGTTCTTATCGGAACGTCGGACGAGGCGCTCCGCGAGCGAATTCAGGCCGAAATTCCGAACGTCAATGTCTTCGTCTCCGGATTGGAGTGGCTGAACAGTTCGCCGATTCATGAGGCCGACGATACGGTTATCAGTAGATTACTGCTGATAGACCAGAACACGATTCTGGTTAGTTCTGCCCACGAAACTCGTTCAGGTACGATAGACTCGGAAAAAGCCGTGTTCGGGCGAGGGTTCGACAATGGTATCGTCGTCATCGCCCGACGACTGATGGCGACGGGATTGGAACCCGTCGATGGCCCCGAAACCGCCGAATAACAGCGACGTTCAGTACGAATCCAGCGTGACTGTCGTCCGACTCGCAGACCTCTCTTTGTCGTCCCTGCCGGTCCTCATGCCAACTACTTCTTCCACACGCTAACTTCGCCGTTACTCCGAACGCTCACGTCGTACTCGCCGTACGAGAACGAAACCGAGTCGGTCGTCTCGTGCCGACTTTCCCGTTCCGGGAAAACAAGCGCGTCCAGCGCTTCCGGGTCGATATGCGTGTAGAGCGGTTCTATCTCGTTTGGCTCGCTCCCGGCCGCCATCGCAACCGTTTCAGCGACGGCGGTACTGGGTGCCCTGGTGTCCCAATCGTAGCGTATCCGTATCGTGCCGTCGTTTTCCTCGATACTGTTGCCGTGAACCGATGAGTCCTCTTCGCTCATCCTACTCAACCCTACTCTGTTCCGTACTATAGCTCTAAGGTTGTGTGACTATTTCGGTAATATCGGATTCGTCAGTCGATTCCGAGCGGGGTTCCAGCCACGGAGAAAGGTTGCGAAGGTGGTTTCAATGTCGGGGTCTCACTGTCGGATATGAGCCATCGAGGAAAGGAACTCCGTTTCGCTACACGAGGGTCCGACCTCGCCATTCGACAATCCGGGGAGGTAAAGGCGGCACTGGAGGACCGCCGATTCTCGGTCGAACTGGTGGAAGTGGACACCACGGGGGACCAACTGGACGACGCACTCATCACGGAACTCGGAAAGACGGGCGCGTTCGTTCGTGATTTGGACCAGCAAGTATTGGACGAAGAGGTGGACGGCGCGATTCATTCGATGAAGGACATGCCGACCGACCACCCGAACGAACTCATCGTCGCGGCCGTCCCCGAGCGGGCGAGTGCGAACGACGTGCTCGTGACGCCGGACGGCAAACCCATCGACGCGCTTCCGGACGGCGCAGTCGTCGGGACGTCGAGTCTTCGGCGGAAGGCCCAACTGCTGAACTTCCGTCCCGACCTGACCGTCGAACCGCTCCGCGGCAACGTCGATACGCGAATCGAGAAACTGCTCGCACCAGTCCTCCAAGCCGAACACGAGGAGCGAACCGACGAGGAAAAGGAACGCAAAGGCCACCTCGGGAAGAAGGACAGCTACGAATTCCCGTACGACAAGAACATCGACGAGTGGTTCAACGACCTCTCGGAGGTCGAACGCGGCGCGCTCGAACGCGAGATAGAAACCGAGTACGACGCCATCGTCCTCGCCGAGGCGGGCCTCCAGCGAAGCGGGCTTGCCCATCACGTCGAGTACGACCGACTCCCGCCGAAGCAGTTCGTTCCCGCGCCGGGACAGGGTGCGCTGGCGGTCATCACGCTGGATTCGGAACTCGCACAGGACGTTCATACCGTCCTTGACCATCCACGGACGCGGGTCGAGACGACCGTTGAGCGGACGATCCTCCGCGAACTGAATGGTGGCTGTATCGCCCCAATCGGCGTCCACAGCATCATTCAGGGCGAAAACGTTCACGTCGATGTCCAAGTCTTTAGCCAGGACGGTTCCGAAGTCATCTCGATCAAACGCGACGTGCCGGTCGAAACGCACGTTTCCGGCGCGAAACAGGTGGCGGAGGAACTCGCCGAGCGTGGTGCCCGCGACCTCATCGCGTCGGCACGCGAAGGGAGTGAATGACGATGAAAATCGCGGTCTTCCGACCGGACGACGAACGACTGGACGAGGCCGTGGAACTGCTGGAATCGCTCGACACGGACCCCATCCCCGACCCGATGCTTGCCGTCCATCCGACCGAGAGCACACCTCGCCACGCTGATTTCGTCGTCTTGACGAGCAAGACGGGCGTCGAACTCGCCTGCGACAGCGGCTGGAACCCCGGTGATGCAACCGTGTGCGCCATCGGCGAACGCACCGCGGCCATGCTCCGCGAGTACGGCTGCGACGTGGATATCGTCCCGGACGAGTTCTCTTCGCAGGGACTCGTTTCGGTGCTCACCGACCGTGTCGATGGAGAATCCGTCGAAGTCGCCCGCAGCGACCACGGCAGCGACGTGCTGACTGACGGTCTCGCGGACGCCGGTGCCGACGTTCACGAAACGGTACTGTACGAACTCGTACGCCCCAAAGAGTCCGGTCGCTCGGCGGAACTCGCCGCTGACGGGGAACTCGACGCCGTGTTGTTCACGTCGTCGCTCACAGTCGAACACTTCCTCAACGCCGCCGAGGACCGAGACATCCGAGACGAAGTGATAGACGCACTGGACGACGTGCTCGTCGGTACGATCGGTGGTCCGACGAACGACACCGCCCGTGAGCACGGCATCAGGGTCGATGTCATTCCCCAAACCGCTTCCTTCGACCGACTGGCGGAGGAAGCCGTTTCCCGGCTCCGTGGCGGGCTGAACGACGAGGCTGAAGTTTAAATTGGAGAACGTGACAAGGATGTTTCCATGAGTAGTTCGAGTAGTCCGGTTCCGGAGTTGGAAGCGCGCGCGACGGCCTGTGCAGATAGAGTACGTGAGGCGGACGACATACTGCTCGCCTCGCACATCGACGCCGACGGACTCACGAGCGCCGCAATCGCGGCATCCGCCCTCGAACGCGCCGGACTGCCGTTCGAGACGGTGTTCTGCAAGCAACTCGGCGCCGAGGAACTGACCGCAATCGCCGCAACGGAGTACGACACCGTCCTTTTCACCGACTTCGGAAGTGGCCAACTCGACATCATTACCGAACACGAGTCGGCGGGCGACTTCGAACCGGTCATCGCCGACCACCACCAGCCAGCCGATGCGGATACCGAATTCCATCTCAATCCTCTCTTATTCGGTCTCGATGGCTCGTCCGAACTCTCCGGCGCAGGTGCGAGTTACGTCCTCGCACGGGCGCTCGAACCGGAGGACGGCGACAACCGCGACCTCGCTGCGCTCGCCGTCGTCGGTGCCGTGGGCGACATGCAGATTTCGGACGGCGAACTCATCGGCGCGAACACGGGTATCGTCGAAGAAGGACTCGCCGCGGGCGTGGTCGAAACGGGCACCGACCTCGCGCTGTACGGCAAGCAGACCCGCCCACTTCCCAAGTTGCTGGAGTACGCGACGGACGTGTACATTCCCGGTATCTCGAACGACCAGAACGGCGTCCTCCGATTTCTCGACGGCGTCGGCATCGACCTCAAAAAAGACGGCGACTGGCGGCGCTGGGTCGATCTGACCGCCGACGAACGCCAGACCGTCGCCAGCGCGCTGGTCAAGCGCGCCATGCGAAAAGGCGTCTCGGCGACCAAAATCGAAGGATTGGTCGGCACCACCTACACGCTCGCCGCAGAGCCGGAAGGAACTGAACTCCGCGACGTGAGCGAGTTTTCCACCTTGCTCAACGCGACGGCACGCTACGACCGCGCGGATGTCGGTCTCGCGGTCTGTCTCGGCAACCGCGATGCTGCCTTGGAGCGGGCCAGAACGCTCCTCAAGAACCACCGTCGCAACCTCTCGGAAGCCATCAGTTGGGTCCAATCCGAGGGCGTCACGAAGGAAGAAAACGTTCAGTGGTTCCACGCGGAAGACCGGATTCGCGAAACCATCGTCGGCATCGTCGCCGGGATGGCTGTCGGCGCGAACGGTATCGACCGGAACATCCCCATCATCGCGTTCGCCAACGAGGACGATGAAAACGTGAAAATCTCCTCGCGCGGAACGCCCGCACTCACGCGAAAGGGGCTTGACCTCTCTGTCGTCATGAAAACCGCCTCGCAAGCCGTCGGCGGTGACGGCGGCGGTCACAACGTGGCTGCCGGTGCGACGGTGCCGAAAGGAAAAGAAAGGGAGTTCATCGAGGTAGCCGACGAACTGGTCGGCGAACAGTTGGGGTAGTCGGTCAGACTCGGTTGGGGGTACCGTAGCCAGCCACTGTTTTGTCTCATTCCGGTATCGAATGGCTTCACTCGGATGCTCAAAACGTTCGAGCGGTTTCGATACTTCCGGTGAGAAGACGACCTCGAAAGCCCCCGCCCGCTGGCCTCAGGGCTGTGTCAGCGCGCTCCGTGTGGTTGGTTCAGTATCGGCCAGCTCGTCCTACTGAGTGGCGCGCGCTGAAGAGGTGGGTCGGCCAGCGGTCCGGCCGACCCGCCTCGGAAGGACCGTGCGAGGGATGAGCGGAACGACTGGAAGGAGTGGAGTTCCCGTGAGCGAAGTCCTCGTGAGCAACGCGAACGAGGGCAGGGAAGACGCGGTTTGTCTTCCCGTGCGAACGGGAGCACGGGAGAGCGTTGCTCTCCCGGAGCGAATCGGCTGGGGAGGGTGTGGCTGTCGCGGTGCTGGGCGGTTGCGGTGCTGGGCGGGAATGAAAGGGGCCGTCTGCTCGCGTTTACCGTGGTTGTCTCCACGAGCAACTATTCTGGCCGGACTGTGCGGAGAGGCCAGAATATCTCGTGGAGCGACCGCAAGCGGGTGGGGGCTTTCGGCGTCGTCTTCTCAGTAACTGCAATCGCAAAACCACCACACACTCCCGTTCGTAGCGGGGGCTTTCGAGGCCTGCCTCTCAAAGGGAGTATCGTCGTCAACTGGTCGATTTGCCATCCGGGAGCAGACGACGCGTTTCGATGCCGGAACGTGAAATCTACGGACTGCGACAAAAATCCCGATCAGTACTTCGCCGCCAACTCCTCGAATCGCCCGAGGTCGTGCCCGTGCAGCACGTCACAATCGTACACCCGCTCCAATTCTTTCAGGGTATACAGACTCTCGCGCCATGCACGTTCGCTCCACAGGAGGCCAGGACCGAGCGGCACTTCGTCGGTGTAGTTCGCATCGACGTACGCTTCGTCGCCCGCGATGAGCAGGGTACCGTCGTCCGTCTCGATTCGTGCACCGAGGACGCCGGGTGTGTGTCCCGGCAGGTGATGGAGTTCGACCCCGTCGGCGATTGTGTGCGTATCTCGGTGGACGATTTCCCAGTTCAGGTCGCGGTCGAAATCAGGAGCGAGATAAGCAATTGACCCGTCGTCGGTCTTCGCCGAGTAGTAGGCGAACTTGAGTTCCTCCTCGTGGACGTACACCGGAATCTCTCTTCCCTCGAACCTGTCGAGTTGCCCTGCGTGGTCGAGATGCAGGTGACTCATCACGACACCGTCGATGTCGTCGAGTTCGTATCCGTTCTTCCTGAGGTCGTCTTCGAGCGCGTGCTCCTCGGCGTCGTAAGCTTCGAACGCGCCGTAGAGCGGGTTGGGCCAGTACTCTGCGGCGTTTTCGGGACAGCCAGTGTCCCAGAGGAACGTCCCGGCGTCCGATTCTATCACGGCGTTCCAGACCACGAAGTCGATTCGTTCGTGGTCCGGATTCGGGTTCTCGGCGCTCGCCATCGAATAGCCGTCGATGACGTAAGCGGTGTCGGCGCGGACGCGGCCGCGGTCGATGAGTGAGACTTCGGGCATACGAGAACATTCGTCCGTTCCAACATAATCCTCGCGTTTCGGGGGTCGTCGGGCGCTCGAATAGCCCCATTTTTATCGCTCCCACCCGACGGTTCGGCCATGACTGAGTTCGACGCCGACAAATTCGAGGACAAGTACGTCCACTACTTCAACGAACTCCAGCGAGGGTACAAAAACGCCTTCAGCTACATGAACGAACGGTACGATTCCCAACTCATCCACGCCATCGACCAGGAGGTGCTCAACGAGAGCGAACCGTTTTATGAAGGGGATGGCGAATTCCGCATCGAACTCCCCGAGAATCCGACCGACCGCGTGCAGAGCGTCGTCGTGTCGGATGAGAAACTCGAAGAGACGCTTTCCGTCTATGTCGAGCGGTTGCAGTACGAACTGGCACGCGTGTTTGGATTCGACCCGACCGACCCGACCGACCCGACCGACCCGACCGACCCGAGCGAGAACTGACGACGCGGAACTTTCCCCCGTCACTGAAATTGCCGAAACGCCGCCACTCAGCGGCGATTCGTGCCGGATTCGATTCGTTAGACAGTGGAAAGGCCTAAGGAGGATGGCACCATACCCAAACACATGAGCACCGAAACTCAGGAAGACGGAGACGACCTCGAAGAACGGGTCAGCAACTTCCTGCGCCGCAACTTCCCGCAGATTCAGATGCACGGTGGGAGTGCTGCAATCCAGCATCTCGACCGTGAGACCGGTGAAGTTACCATCATCCTAGGCGGCGCATGTAGCGGCTGTGGTATCTCCCCGATGACGGTTCAGGCCATCAAAAGCCGAATGGTCAAGGAGATTCCGGAAATCAACAAAGTCATCGCCGAAACCGGCATGGGCGGTGACAGTGGTATGGGCGGCGGCATGAGTCCGTCCTTCCCTGGTGAATCCAGTGACGACGACGACGACGAAGGCCCACAGGCTCCGTTCTAACACTAGTACTTTTAGTTCCCGGCCGACTGCATGGGTTGAATCACGATATTTATCCCGCCGGACGATGTAGCAGGCGATAGTATGACGAACGACGACGCCACGGCGCAAAACGTCGTATTCGTAGTGATGGATACGGTTCGTAAGGACCATCTCTCCGTCTACGGATACGATCGCCCGACGACGCCGGGCCTCGAACGGTTCGCGGAGGAAGCGGCCGTCTTTGAGCAGGCGGTCTCCCCCGCTCCCTGGACCCTGCCGGTGCATGCCTCCTTGTTTACTGGAATGTATCCCAGCGAACACGGCGCAAGCCAAGAAAACCCATATCTGGAAGGTGCGACCACGCTCGCACAGACACTCTCTGCTGCGGGATACGACACCTCGTGTTACTCTTCGAACGCGTGGATAACGCCGTACACGCATCTGACTGATGGCTTCGACGACCAGGACAACTTCTTCGAAGTGATGCCTGGTGATTTCCTCTCCGGACCGATGGCGAAGGCGTGGAAGACGATGAACGACAACGAGTCGCTTCGGAAGGTCGCGGACAAACTGGTCAGCCTCGGCAACGTGGCTCACGAGTATCTCGCCAGCGGTGACGGTGCGGACTCGAAGACGCCACAGGTCATCGACCAGACCATCGAGTTCATCGACAACTCGGACGGGCCGTACTTCTCGTTCATCAACCTGATGGACGCGCACCTTCCGTACCATCCACCAAAGGAGTACCGAAAGGAGTTCGCTCCCAACGTCGATTCGACCAAAGTGTGCCAGAACTCGAAGGAGTACAACTGTGGCGCACGCGATATCAGCGACAAGGAATGGGACGCAATCGGTGGTCTCTACGACGCCGAAATCCGTCACATCGACGACCAACTCCAGCGTCTCTTCTCGTGGATGCAGGACAACGACGAGTGGGACGATACCATGGTCGTCGTCTGTGCCGACCACGGCGAACTGCACGGCGAACACGATCTGTACGGCCACGAGTTCTGTATCTACGACCCGCTGGTCAACGTCCCGCTGATGGTCAAACATCCCGAGATGGAAACGGGTGTGCGCGACCAACAGGTCGAACTCATCGACGTGTACCACACGATTCTCGACCACACGGGCGTCTCCGGGTCGAACTCAACGCGACCGCTTGAGGAAGCTCGTTCGCTCCTCAATTCGGACTACCGCTCGTTCGCCGAGGACGTGCCGGGCGACGGCGAGTGTGCCTTCGTGGAGTACTACCGACCGGTAGTCGAGTTGAAACAGTTAGAGGAGAAGGCAAAGCGTGCGAACATCACGCTGGACGAAGAGTCCCGATTCTACTCGCGGATGCGTGCGGTACGCAGGCCTGACGCCAAATACATCCGTAACGAGCGAATCGAGGACGAGTTCTATCGGTTGGACGACGACCCCGGTGAGCTGAACAACCTCCGGGGCGAGGGAACTGAGGAAGCGATCGAACTCGAAGCCGCACTCTCTGCGTTCGAAGAGACGGTCGGCGGCGAGTGGAAAGAGGTCTCCGATGACGACGTGCTCGGCGATATGAGCGACGACGCCAAAGGCCGCCTGCAAGACCTCGGTTACATCGACTAACGTGAACGATAAGTCGGCTCCGGACGGCGGAAGTGCGCTGTCCGCAGGATTGTCGGAGCGGTTTGGGACTGGCAAGCTACTGCTGGGTTTCATCGTCGCGGTCGTTCTCATCTACCTGCTCGTCGTCGCCTCAGGGTGGCGGCGCGTGCTTCACACCTTGGAAGGTGCGGACTACACGTGGGTGTGGATAGCCTGCATTTCGACGTTCATCGGTCTCGCCGCGTGGGGCAAAGCGTGGCAAATCGTCCTCGCCGTGCTCGATATCAAGGTCGAGTTCAGACGCCTCATCGTCACCTACCTCTCGGCGACGTTCGCCAACTACGTGACTCCGTTAGGGCAGGCTGGCGGCGAACCGTTCATCGCCTATATCCTCTCGCGGGATACAGCGGCGAGTTACGAGGACAGCCTGGCGAGCGTCGTAACGGCGGACTTGCTCAACCTCCTGCCGTTCTTCAACTTCGCGGCATTCGGTTTGAGCTATCTGCTCATCAAGGCGTCACTGCCGAACAACGCGAAGACACTCGCGCAGGGTCTCGTGATATTGGCGTTCGGCGTCCCAGCTATTGCCTACGCGGGCTGGCGGTATCGACAGCGCGTCGAGGACCTCGTGATTCGACTCGCCGCGCCGCTCGCCGAGCACACGTCACGAATCACGGTCGATGGCATCCGACAACGTATCGACCGGTTCTATCACTCGTTGGAGCGCATCGCAAGCGAACCGCGCCAACTGCTGTTCGCGTTGGTGTTCTCGTACACAGGCTGGGTTTTCTTCGCCCTGCCGCTGTACTTCGCGGGGCGGGCGCTCAACTTGCCCCTCCCCCTCGTGCTCGTGTTGTTCATCGTTCCGGCGAGTACGCTGGCCGGATTGACACCGACGCCGGGCGGACTGGCGGGTGTGGAGGCGGCACTCACGATTCTCATCGTCGCGCTTGTCCCGTCAATCTCGTGGAGTTCGGGCGTGGCCGTCGCCATCGTCTACCGGGTTGCGAGTTACTGGTTCGTACTCGTCATCGGCGGCATCGCGTCGATGTTCGTCATCATGCGCTCGTGACTCAGATTTCGCGCTTTTCGCCTTCCCACGTTTTCACGAGTCCCACGAGCGTTCGATTGACGGGTGTCTCGATATCGTGTTCCCGGCCGCGAGCGACGACGTAGCCGTTTATCGCGTCGATTTCGGTTCGCCGTCCCTTCTCCACGTCTTGGCGCATCGAGGAGGTGTTCGCGGCAGTCGCGCCTGCAACCGCCCTGACCGCATCCACCGCGTCTTCATCGGTCAGTTCGATGCCTTCGGCACGGGCGACGGCCGCCGTTTCACGGGCCGCCGTCGCCGCGATTTCTTCGGCATCACCCCTGAGCAGCGCGCCGTTTTCGACCCGGGCGAGCGCGGTGGTCGGGTTGATTCCCGCGTTGACGGCGAGTTTCTCCCACAATCTTCGGGGCATGTCCTCACAATCGTCGTCTCGATGCCCGCCGTCGAAAACGCTTCGCCGACCCAATCTGCTGCGTTCGAGTGGCCGCCGTGGCGTGGGCCGAGAACCACGTTCCCGATGCCAGTGCACTCGACGTGCCCGGGACCAGTCAGCACCGCGCCGTAGGTTGCGGCCCCGGCGAGGACGGGACAGTCGAGGTGGTCCGCGAGAAGCTCCTCGTTACCCATTCCGTTCTGTAGCGATAGGACGGTCCCGAAATCGCCGGTCGCCAACTGCTCGGCGGCGGTGGCGGTGTGAAAGGCCTTGACCGTCACGATGGCGCAGTCGGCGTGAAGGTCGGTTCCGTCGGTCGTCGCGTCGGGAAACACTCGAAAATCGAACTCGCCACCGACGGTCAGGCCCGCATCGCGCACTGCGCTCGCGTGCGGGTCGCGGGCGACGAGCGTCACCGCGTGCTCACGGGCGAGCAACCCGCCGACGAGACTGCCGAGACTCCCCGCACCGAACACGACGATATCCATACTTGACCGAGGTATCCGAGGGTGAAAAATTCAGTCATCAACGATACGGACGAGTAAGAATGGGTTCCGACTCTTTCCAGAGATTTTGATTTCATCGAGATGAGTCCACTAAGGACCTCTATAATTCTGATGCTTCGTGCTGTACATAATTCATAATCATCCCCTGCGTTATCATTGCCAATATAAACGCATAAAAATTTATTTATTATAAAAATGTATTTATAATAAACTTTATTATTATATAGAATTCATTTTATTTTCTAGAATAACTTTAACTATTAATAGTAGTTACTTTAATCTGCGATGTCAAAACAAAATGACGAGAATTCGCCAACGGGCGAACAGAGTCGTTCGATCAATCGCCGTGGATTTGTCCAATCACTCGGTGCCGCTGGGGGTGCAGTAGCACTTGGCTCCTTTGGTGTGTCAAATGTATCGGCAACGAAGAAAATCCAGGCAGACGAAGTCCGTGGATGGAAGCGTGGCCAGCTTATTCGTGAAGCGAACTCCTCATCCGGCGTAAAATACGTTGCCGAGAAGTTAGGGAAGCGTGGCGGTGTCCACTCTGTTTTCAAATATACCTTGGAGAATGGCAGCACCGCGTTCGGAGTATCGTACGGTGCAGGCGATCAATCGAAGGGTGCAACAATCAACTACTACACTTCGGACTCGTTTGATGATGGTCCAGCAGTCACTGGTGGAAAACCAGTTGGTAACGGAATCATGAACGTTGTTGCTGATGACGAAGTTGTCCTCGAATCAGCTGGTACTCCGCGAGCAAACGCGGCAATCGAATCACTTCAGCAAAATAGCGAGTACAACCAGCTCAAAGATAGTCTTGATGATGAATCTGTGAGGGAAGATAAGATTGTTCTGGCACACACCGCCTCCGGAACTCAGGAGAAGACTGACATTCTCATCCCGGTGGCAAAAGCTGGGAAAACAGCTGGTCGGGTCATACTATCCGGTCCTGAATGGCCTAACTCGGAGAATATTCAGAGCTACTCGACTAGCAGCTCCACTTTCGAAAATGTTCAGAGCTTCTCAGTCAGTAGCACCACCACCACCGACGACTCACCAGTCTTGGGCGAGGAGTCTACATGTGGAACAATTTGCGGTGCGCTAGCCCTTGGAGGATTTGGCGCATGCACCGCCGCGTGTTTGGATGACCCCCTTACTTGGGAATTTGCAATCAGTGGCGAATGTGGTGAGCTTTGTACTGCAGTTGTTGAAGGCAGTTGTGTCCCGACCTGCAAAAGCCTCTAAATCAGCTTCTTTCTTATCCCAACAAATTTATATGACGTGGGGGATAAATAAATTAATATAATAGAAAAACCATTCCAAATTGAAAATTTTAAAATGTGCGAAATTGAACTCTGCGAATTAACAAAACGTTATGGCAGTACGCCTGTAGTTGAAGATCTCAACGTAACGATCTCGACCGGTGAAATCTATGGATTTCTCGGCCCAAACGGAGCAGGAAAGACGACGACCATACGAATGCTCACAACGCTTTTGCCGCCGACGGACGGCCAAGCATGGATCAGTGGTACCTCCATCTATGATGTCGATAACATTCGCTCACACATCGGATACCTCCCTGAATCACCGCCACTATACTCAGAATTAACTGCCTTCGAGCAGCTTTCCTTAGCTGCGGATTTGCACGATATCCCCGAAAATTATGCTACCAAACGGATTGAATCATTGCTGAGCGACTTCCCGTGGAGCGATGTCGCCGATGAGCCGATTGCTGATTACTCGACGGGCATGAAAAAGACGGTTGGGTTTATTCAGGCGATTCTCCACGAACCGGATGTCCTCTTCCTCGACGAGCCTATTAGTGGTCTTGATCCCCGTGCGACACGAACCTTCCAAGAGATGATTACTGATCTTGCTGACAATGATACAACGATCTTCCTCTCGACGCACATCCTTCCGATTGTCGAAGAACTTGCTGACACCGTCGGCGTGCTTTTCGAGGGAAGTCTTATTGCCGAGGATTCACCAGACAGACTAAAACAACAAGCTCAATCTGCAACGGAATCTACCCTTGAAGATGCATTTCTTGAACTCACAACCGACAAATCAATAACTGCAAAGGAGAACGATGGCTGAGCCGAATTGGGTGCGACACAGTCTTCGATTGGGATTTAGTAACGTCCAGCGACGCTTGCGAGCAATACGGCACAACCGCAGTCGATTGTGGCTTCTTGGAATTACTTTTGCCCTTTTTACGTTCTCATTTGGTGGGATGGCAGTACTTTTCGCACTCGCATTACGAGGATATCAAACCCCGATTACGATCCCAAAAATCGTCCGTCTATTCGTAACATTTCCTTGGCTACTTCTGATTTGGTACACCTCGCAGCGGGTGATATTCCACCACCAGCGACTTCGAAATGAATCATTCGTCCTTACGACCGTCTCAATACGTACTGCCGTTGGAAGTTTACTGATCGCGGATTTCGTCTTCGCCTGTTTGATGCTGACTCTCCCCACGATATTGTTGGTTGGTGTCATTACCTATGCGTTTCTGCAATGGGAGAGTGTCGTACTGATCCCGATTTCTATACTCCTGTTCGCTGCGTGTACGACTGTGATAGGCTATCTCGTAGGATTCGTGTATCTACGACTCTCTGCGCGGTCAAGCTCTGTTCAGTACATTAGTACCATTGCGAAAATTCTCGCACGTATTGCAATTCTGCTATCGTTTATTGCAGTTGCAACGACTGGAATCATCCCCTACATCGGTGTGACAGTTGGATCACATTTCGAATGGTTGCCGACGAGCTGGTTGATTGACCTCGCAGCGCTCGGAACTCCGACGACTGCTTCTGTGGGCCGGGCCGTTGGAATCACGGTTTGTGTCGCTGTGATAGTTGTGACTGGGTTTCTGGCGATTGAAAATTTAGCCACCACATGCTGGTACAGTAGTTCAAGCGCCGCTACTAAAAAGGAAAAGTCGAATACCAACGACTACACTGCGATATCCCTCCATGAAGACGCACTCACAAAGGCTCTCTCGCCACTGTTCGTTCCAAAAATCGTGAATATGCCGACGCGTCGGGTCGCACAGGTGGTACTCCTCCGACTTCGTCGTGCTCCTCGTCGTTTTTGGTTCCTCCTCGGGCCAGCTCTCGCGTTCATGGTTATTAATATGGCCGAAACAGCACATCCAATGGACCGTCTCCCGATTCTCTGTGCAGTAGCAATTCCGTGGCTCACGGGTGCTGCATTCGGCTTAAACCCACTTGGTGACGCTGGTGCCGTCCTTCCAACGATGCTTACCTCTCTTTCTGGTCAGGAATTTGCTCGTGGGTTAGCTCTTCCCAGTATTATTTACGGACTTCCGCTCACAGTCATCTGTACCTTGGTAGCAAGTATCTTCAGCTCATATACTGGAGTAGAGATAATTGGACTTGTTGTGCTCGGTGGAATGGTGACAGTCGTCACCTCTGTAGTCGCACCTGCTATTGGAATGCGATTCCCACGATTCGATGCGATCATCATTGGTCAGCGGCGTGGGATTCTTCCTCCTAGTCTGACTGCGCTCACCATCTATACCATCGTTATCAGTGCTCTTGGTGAAGTGACGACCTTCATAGTGCTTCGATCATCCGCACTACATAACTTCGGTTTATTTTCTGAAATCCCTGCCAGTCTCTCTCGCCTCAGTGCTATCATCGGCGTATCTCTCGTCGCCCTTCTTATTGTGATTTTAGCGTACAAAAGCGTCGGCTCCCGATTCTCAACATATGTGTTGAACTGATCCGGATTTTCAGTCTTCCGTCCAGTAGAACAAGTCCTCTTTCGGCGCGTCGCAGTTCGGACAGGTGTCCGGGAGGTTGTCGTCCAGACGGCCCATCTCCCCGCAGTCCGAACAGCGCCACATCAGTTCGGCTTCGCCGAGTTCGTGGCCTGCACGGGCGTGTTCCACCGAGAGGGCTTCATAGCCTTCCTGCATCGTGACGTAGAACCCGGAATCATCGAAGCCGCGGATATCTCCCAGTCGGTTTCCGTCTTCGTCGTAGACGGTTCGCCCGAGTTCGAGTCTCTCCCCGTCGGTACCGGCCGAGGTTTCACCGGAATCGTTCACCATGACAATGAGTTACGCCGTTTATCGTCTTAAAATCCCCCACCGTCTCGAATTCCATCGATGCATTTTCCGTCGTCGCGTGACTTTCGGGTAGTAAGGTCTCCCTGCGTGTGCAAGCACGGAACTCACACGCGAACCGCTGGAATGGATGACCGACACGAGAACGATGTTCGACGATACGAGAGACATGAATTATGGAACGGTGACGACGAACCACGACACCATCATCCAGTGGGTGAAAAAACACGATGGCCGCCCGGTGACGGACGAGACAACCGCCCACAGTATCGAATATCTCCGACTCAAATTCCCGAGTATGGACGACCACGACGGGCTTTCGACTGTCGAGTGGCGCGAGTGGCTCGACGCGTTCGAAGCTCAAGAACTCGCCTTCGTGTATGGAAATCTCGACGAGGACACCGACCCAAGTCAAGTGTACAAGCTTGTGGACCGGACGACGGCCGCGGAACACGCATAGTTTCCTTCTCGGACGCAACCACTCATCCTCGCAGAATCTACCGTTTCCGACAGTATCTACCGCCCCCGACGCCCTTTTGCCCGCCCACTCGAAACCCCCGGCTATGCAAGCAGTTACCCTCGGCCCAGCGGGTACCTACTCACATCGTGCCGCCAACGCAGTCGCGGACGATGTCGAGTTCCGGGAATCCGTCACCGACATCGTGAAAGCAGTCGCCGATGGCGAGTACGCCCGCGGCGTCGTCCCTATCGAAAACAGTATCGAGGGCAGCGTCACGACGACGCTTGATGCTCTCGCGGACAACGATATCGCGGTCGTCAGCGAACTCGTGACGCCTATCCGCCATGCGCTGATAGCCCAGAACGACGACTTCGAGACGGTTGCCAGCCATGCACAGGCGCTCGCTCAATGTCGGCCGTACCTTGAGCGCGAGTACCCAGACACGAAACGCGAGGCCGTCACGAGCACCGCTCGCGGTGTGGAACGCGCCCGCGCCGACCCGTCCGTGGCCGGCATCGCCCACCCGGACAACGCCGGAGAACTGACCATCCTCGCCGAGGACATCCAAGAACGCACGTCGAACGCGACCCGATTTTTCGTCCTCGCACCCGCGGACGAGCGCTCCCCCGCAGGCGGCAAATCTTCGCTCGTCGTCTATCCCGGTTCGAACCATCCCGGTCTCCTGCTCTCGCTGCTTGAACCGTTCGCCGACCGCGCCATCAACCTCACCCGCGTCGAATCGCGCCCGAGCGGGGAGCGACTCGGCGACTACGTCTTCCATCTCGATTTCGAGGCGGGGCTGTACGAGGAACGCACCGAGGACGCACTCGCCGAACTCGAGGCGCTTGCGGAAAACGGATGGGTGCGGTGGTTGGGGTCCTACGATACGAAACACGTCCTCGACGGATAGGGTGCAGAACACGCCCTCAACGGGTGGCGCGTAGAATGAGTCACCAGGCGTGAATTTTTAAGCCCTCGCGTGTCGAACCGTTGGTGAGGAGATACAATGGCCGGACGAAAGAATCCGTTCGATGAAATCGAGGAACTGTTCGAACGAATGGGCCGCCAGTTCGAGAACATGGGTGACCAGTTCGGCGGGGGCGGAATTGGCTGGCAACCCGGCGGAATGTCGCTCGATATGGCCGACCACGGCGACGAGTTCATCGTCACCGCCGACCTGCCGGGCTTCGAGAAGGACGATATCGATATCTCGCTCCGAGGGGACCGACTTCGGATTGAAGCCGAGCACACGGCTGAAACCGAAACCGAGGAAGGTGACGAGGAATACCTCAGGAAAGAACGCCGCCAGCAGTCGATGACCCGGGCGCTCACGGTTCCCGAACCCGTGGACGAGGCGGGCGTTTCGGCGGAGTACCGAAACGGCGTACTGACGATTACGCTCCCGAAAGAGATGGGCGACGACGACTTACACGACATCGAAGTCAACTGAGCTTCGACCGTTCCAGATGGTCGCGTATCCATCGCAAACGGCGGCGCTTATAGCAACCACAACTTCCTTGCTCCTTCGGGCACAATCGCGATTCATGACGCTTAACGAAGGCGACGACGCGCCCAACGTGACCGCGCAGAACCAGCACGGCGAAACGGTGTCCCCGTCCTTTTCGAACCCGACGGTCGTGTACTTCTACCCCCGTGACGACACGCCGGGCTGCACCATCGAAGCAAAGCAGTTCAACACGGAACTGGAGAGCTACCGCGAGGCTGGCGCGACCGTCTACGGTGTCTCGACCGACGACGTGGACAGCCACGGTGCGTTCGCCGACAAGTTCGACCTCGAATTCGATCTGCTGGCCGATCCGGACGGCGAGATTGCGAACTCGTTCGGCGTCGAAATCGAGAACGACTTCACCCCGCGAACCACGTTCGTCCTCGCGGACGGTGAGGTCAAAGCCGTCTACCCCGGTGTAGACCCCGACGGTCACGCGCGCGAAGTGTTGCAGGAGATGTTGGACGACAAACTCGTCGCGCTGGACTGATTTCGGGGTCGCTGATTTCGAATTTTCCTACTGGTTTTTTGTCTCTTCATCGAGATGTTTGCGTATGCAATTTCGCTCCAACCTTCCCGAGGGGATTACCGGTGCGGTCCAGTGGGGCGTGACGGGATTTTTCTGCTTTTTGGCTGTCTTTGCGTCCGTCGCGTGGTATCTCTCCTCGACGCGGGCCACCTACTTCATCGATGGAAAACCGACCGCGCTCGCATTTCTCCTCTTTATGATCATTGCCGGATTTCTCTGGGCACTCCGCAATCCGGACGGGCATCGAAAGCGCGTCGAGGTTATCATCTGGCTGCTCATCCTCGGGTTCGTTCTGCCGATGTTGCTCAACATAACGTTCCAGATTTTGGGCCTCACAGATACTGTGGTACCGTTTTCGGTTATTCAAATCGTCGCGTACGCACTCACCGTCCTCGTCGCCTACGGATTGGTGTACGGACTCGATTTAGTGATATTTCTACCCGATGAAAGCCAGCCAGTCTCGGAGGGGTAAGGATACGCTGACTCGGAATACTCTCGTTTGCGATGAGCAGACCTGCTTGGTTGGGATGTGATTCAGGTACAGAGTGCGAGCGTTCTAAGCTCTCATCATCGCTGCTGTGGCGAAGCCGCAGTCATCACTTCAGCGAATGTTTTTACGGGAGAGTGACCAAGGTCGGAATATGGAACCCGCGAGCGGCGACGTGGAGTACGAACCACGGAGTGTGAAGGAGGTCTTGGCGGAGATGAAGGACACGGCGGAACTGCTCATCGACCTCTCGTACTCCGCAGTCCTCCACGGCAGTGACGACATCGCTGAGGAGGTGCTCGCGCTGGAAGGGAAGATGGACGTGCTCCAGATGCAAGCGCGAATGAGCCTGCTCATGGCCGCCAGAAGCCCGGAGGATGCCGAAGAACTCGCTCCCGTGCTCGGCGTCGTCGGGGCGGCGGAGAAGATAGCCGACGCGTCGGGCGACATCGCAAAAGTGGTCCTGGAGGATATCGGGCTTCCGCAGGCGATGCGCGCAACGCTCCCCGAGGCGATAGAAACGGTGGTGAACGCATCGGTGGCGAGTTCGTCGCCGCTCGCGGCACAGACGCTCGGACGACTCAATCTCGAAACGGAAACGGGCGTGCGCGTTATCGCCATCCACCGCGGCGGCGACTGGATTCTGAACCCGCATCGTGATACCGACCTGCGGGTCGGTGATCGACTGCTCCTGCGCGGGTCGGAAGACGGTGTCGTTGAGGTGTACCACCAAGCGACTGGGAAAGAATACCAGCCCCCAGAACCGCCTGAAAAGGGTGATACGGACCTCGAACGCGCCGTCGATTCCATCGTGCTGATGAAGAACATGAGCGAGTTGGCGGTGGATTTGGCCTACGGGAGTGTCCTGTTCGACAGCACGGACGTAGCGGAGGAGGTCGTGGAACTCGAAGCCGAAGTTGACGCGCTTCAGTCCCGGTTTGAGGCGTGGACGTTGCGGGCGGCGGCGAACGCGGACGACCCGGTTTCCTTGCGCGGTCTCGTCCATCTCGCAAACAGCACGGAGGTCATCAGCGACGCGGCAGTGGAAATCAGCGAGGGGGTTCTCCGTGGTCTCGGCACGCACCCCGTTGTCGAATACGCCGTGCAGGAAAGCGACGAAGTCATCGTCCGCGTGACGGTCACGCACGGCAGCGCGTTTGACGGCACGACGCTGGGAGCCGAGCAGGTCGAAACCGAGACGGGAATGCGCGTCATTGCGGTTCGACGCCCGTCGGACGATTGGGTCATCTCGCCCGGGCCGGAGACCGAAATCAACGCCGACGACGTGCTACTGGCGAAGGGAACGCGATTGGGCGCGGAGCGACTCGAAGAACTGTCCGGTGGGGAGCAAGTGGAGTAGAGTTTACCTTATTCGGTGATGGCGTCGGTTTCGACGTTTTCGAGCGCCTGTTTCGTCTGAGCGTAGATGTCTCCCTCACCGACGACGCTTCCGTCCTCGTCAGTAGCCGTCGTCCCCGAGACACGAACCTCGTTGCCGATGCGAACTGCACGCAAGTAGCCGACGCGATTCTCCCATTCGTTCCCACTGGCGACACGTTTTCGTTCCATGAATTGCCACCTGCCTACGGGCTAAAAACCGGTATCCAATCTCGGCTTGCTACCGAGACACATTCCCAGTTCGCTATCAACGTACATCTCACCGGGCTGCCAACCGGAATACCGAACTGCTAAGGGTTTTGGGCGACGGTGTATCGGTAATGACAACGCTCGGAACGGCGAGCGCGGCCCCCGGGGAAATCGACACGGGCCGCCTCCCGGTTGGTGAAACCCGTGATGGGGGCCAGTTTGGGCTTCCCGTCGCCGTCATCAACGGCGCGCATGACGGAACGACACTCTACATTCAGGCAGTCAGCGATGGCGACGAACTCAACGGTCTCGGTGTCGTGAATCGAGTCGTCCCGCAACTCGCTCCCGAGGAAATTTCCGGGACGATTCTCGTCACGGGACTCGTCAACTACCACGGCTTTCAGGTCGCGGAACACCGGAATCCCATCGACGACACGAAGATGAATCGGACGTACCCCGGCAACGAGTCAGGCACGTCGAGCGAACGAATCGCGGCGGCAACCTTCGAGGCCGCCTCGCGTGCCGACCTCATCCTCGACCTGCATCAGGGTTCGACCAGCCGAATGATGAACGAAGCTCGTGTTCGCTGTGGGCCGCGCCACCGACTCCACGACGAATGTCTCGAACTCGCCAAAGTGTTCGATTGTGGCTACGTCCTCGACCAGAAGGGTCCCGAGGGGCAACTCGCCCGCGCCGCGCCCGACGACGGGATTCCGACCATCGACCCCGAACTCGGTGGCTGTGTCGGTTGGGACGAAGAAAGTATCCAGTACGGTGTCGATGGCGTGTTCAACGTCCTCCGATATTACGGCTTCCTCGACGGCGACGTGGAATTACATTCCCAGACACGAGCGACCGGATTCGACCGCTACGGCGCACCGAGCGGTGGTCTCGTCACCTTCGAGAAGGACCTAGGCGACGAAGTCACACCGGGGGACACGCTGTTCACCATCACCGACGTGTTCGGAAAGCTCAAAGCGAAAATCACTGCTGACCGCTCCGGAATCTTCTGGCGCTCCCGTCGCCTGCCGCAGGTCGCCACGGGCGAATACGTTTGCTCTGTCGGTATCGACGTCAGTCGGTACTAACCTCCGACACGCTCTCCGTCCACAAGACTCACAACGCTTCCACTATTCGCACCACTCACACAATCAACTCGCCCAATATCACAATGCTCTCTACTCTTTCCTGTTCTGTCTGTGGACGTGAATACTCCGCCGGAGCGGACGAACCGTGGCGGTGTGAGTGCGGCCATCCGCTTGACTTCGCCGAACGCCCGCTTCCCGACCCGGACCGTCCCGCCCCCGATTTTAGCGACATCGACACAAGAGATGGTCTCTGGGCGTTCGAGGAGTTCCTCCCCGTGCGCCGCGTTGCAAGCCTCGGCGAGGGATTCACGCCGCTCGTTGACGCCGACGATTGGAACGCCCAGTTCAAACTCGACTGTGTGTTTCCGTCGGGGAGTTTCAAGGACAGGGGTGCGACGACGACCCTGTCTCGCGCCGCCGAACTCGGCGTCGAGACGGTCCTCGAAGACTCCTCGGGCAACGCGGGCGCGGCGATTGCCCAGTACGCCGCCCGTGCCGGAATCGACGCCGAAATCTACGTTCCGGCGGATGCGAAAGCCTCGAAACTAAAGGCCATCGAGCGCGCTGGCGCGACCCCAATCCGCGTTGAGGGGAGCAGACAGGACGTGACCGACGCCTGTATCGAGGCCGTCGAAGCGGGTGACGGCTGGTACGCCAGCCACGCGTGGAATCCGGCCTTCTTCGCGGGCACGATGACGTTCGCGCTGGAACTCGCTGCCCAACGTGACTGGAAGGTTCCGGACGCCGTCGTGACACCGCTCGGCCACGGCACGCTGTTTTTGGGTATGTATCGCGGCTTCCGCGCCCTGTACGACGCGGGGTGGACGGATTCAATGCCGCGACTGCTCGGTGTACAGGCCGCCGGAGTTTCCCCAATCGCGGACGAACTCGATGGCAACGACAGCGACGAGTCCGACCCGACTGACAAATCCAACCAGAACGATGTCGCCGACGGGATTCAAATCACCCACCCCGTCCGCCGTGACCAAATCCTCGACGCCATCCATGAGACGAATGGGGACGCCATCGCGCTGGACGCCGAAGCAACCCAAGACACCCTCGACGCGCTCCACCGAACCGGCTTCTACGTCGAACCCACGAGCGCGGTGGCCGTCGCCGGCCTGACGGCGTACCGCGAGCGTGGAATTCTGGACAAGGATGCGGACGTGGTCGTCCCTCTCACCGGAAGCGGGCTGAAATCCTAAGGTGGTCCATATCGATACTGTTTTGCGAATTCTGTCGAATCGACTTCACGAATGGTCAACCGGCCGCCCAACAACTGCCCGTACTGCGGTACCGAACTGACGACGACCGAAATCGAAGGCCGCGACCGGCACCTCTGTCCGGCCTGTGACAAAGTGATTTGGCACAACCCGGTGCCGTGTGCGAGCGTCTCAGTCGTGGACGACGGACGCGTCCTCATCGTGAAGCGCGCCGCCGACCCCGGATACGGCGAGTGGACTATCCCTGGTGGTCATCTCGAACTGGGCGAACAGCCCGCGGTCGGTGCGGCCCGCGAACTCCACGAGGAGACGGGACTCTCGGTTGTGCCGGACGACCTCTCGTATCTCGACGCGCTCTCTTTCGGCCCGTATCGTGGCAAGTACGTCGTCTCCATCGGTTACGTGATTCGCGGCGAGAAGACGGACGGTGAGGTTGTTCCGGGGTCGGATGCCAGCGAAGCGCGCTTCATCTCTCCCGACGAGTTCGACCGAACCGACGAACCGTTTCGAGAAAACCAGCGCGAACGATTCGAGACAGCCGCTGGAATGTTGAAATGGTGAGGATAGGTGACGAAAGGGACCCCCGCTACGAAGGGACGTGATTGGGTTTGATTCTGTTGTGATTGCAACAATTGAGAAGCAACCAAAGCCGCACCGCCTGCTCACGGCTCCGCCGTTCGCTTGCGAGGTTGCGGAGCAACCTCGTCTACCGCGCCACAACCCTTCCCAGTTTATTCCTCCGGGAGAGCAAGCTCTTGCCTGCTCTCGTTCGCACGGGAAGACAAACCGTGTCTTCCCTGCTCACGAGAACTTCGTTCACGAAGACCTCGCACGAATCTGCCGGGCTCAGCCGACCGCTGGCTTCGCTACCTCGGCAGCGCGCGCCACTCGGAAAGACGGGGTTGCAGAAACAGGATGGACGGAATTGTAGAAACAGAAATTCTAGCTCGCTCGTGCCTTTCCTGACCTCGAATATCGGGATTCGGCGATGGCGAAAATGAGGGTGCTCGCCAAGCCGAGAATGGTTCCGGCGGTGAGCACGCCGGCGAGGAATTCGAGAGAGGCGCGGCTGAGGAAGTAGGCGCTGACGGCGTAGAGGACCCCGCCGATTGCGAGGACGTAGAACGGCGCGTTGAGGTAACGCCATTCGAACTTGTCGGCGAGGTACTCGTCAGTGATTTGGCCCAGACTGGAGGTAATTCCGGCGGCCGAGAACCAGACGACTGCGCCGTAGATGAGCGCCGCGAGGACGCGAAGCGCGCCCAAACTGTTTCCGTCGTTCTGGTGGCGAATGGCGTTGAGGGTATCAATGCCGCTGACGCCGCCGATGACGAGCAGTGCGGCGGCGACGACGTAGGTGATGAGCGTCACACGACCGGAGTAGAGGCTCTCTCGTGTCTTTTCGGCCAAGCGGTCAACCAACCGTTCGAGACCCAATCCACGGAAGAGGATGTAGAGTCCGAGCAGGGCGGAGGTTCCACCGAACACGGCACCGCCGGGCATGCCGAGTCTGTCAGCGGCGAGCGCGAGCGGGTAGATGAGCATCAGGATACCGAGCGGAACGAGAATCGTCCCGCGAGTTTCGGGGTCGTCCAGCACCTGCTTGATGGTGTAGTACATCGACTCCAGATCCTGTGCCTGTCGGACGACGACGCGGCGGACCCCATCTACAGGAATACGGGAACGGATGACCGGGATGACGCTCTCGTCCTGTGCACCGTCGGTGACGATAACTGTCGTGATTTCCTCGCTGGTGTTGATGCTCGCCAGTACCGTATCGACTTCTTCGCCAACTTCTCGATTGGCACTGATATCGCTCCCCTCGTTGCCGGTGACGATTGCGACTTCGACGCTCTCGTCGGACTGGATTCGGTCGAAGAGGTGGACGCCCTCGAACATGACGTTCACGTCGCTATCCTCGGGGTCTGCGGTGGCGAGCGCGACGGCGGCGGCCTCGACTTCGTCCCGACCGACGACCGGCGTGTCGAAGTGGGTCTTCCGCCCGAGGTCGTCGTCGAGGTCTACACACAACACCAGCAGCATTGGCGGTGCGTACGCGGCCGACGGTTAACTGTTTTCGGGAGCGGCAAGAAAATCTGCGAGGACCATCGACACAATTGACAAATTGTGTGTGGCAGAACGGACACGAGAGCGGCCCTGAACGGTCTGAACGGTCGTCCGTCCGTTGACTGACCGACATTACCTCGTGTATAGTTAACCCCCAATGCGGGAGTGTTCGACCGATGAGCGAAATGCCGACACGCCGCCGTCTTCTCCGTGCGGTCGGAGTCGCAACCACGGCGACACTCGCAGGCTGTTCGACCGGCGGGAAGAAAGACACGAAGAGCACCGGAACGACCAGCGATGGAGGAACGACGAAGGCAGGAACCGGAACAACGACGACGAAAACGGGGTCGGAAATCGCCACGAGTACGGACTCAACGACCGAAATGACAACCGGGAAAACGCCCTCGGAAACTATCCATCAGGAGACGACCGGAACAACGACGAACGGGACTCCCCCGAAAGACGGCCGCGACGTTCAGTTCGCCGCGGAGGGCGGAGCGACGGTTCACGGCACGCTGCTTGGAAATGGTAGCTGTGGAATCGTGTTCGCCCACGACGTCGGCTTCGACAGGAACGACTGGCTTCCGGAGGCGAAGCAACTTGCCGACAGCGGGTATCCGTGCCTGCTCATCGACCTGAACTTGAATGACCGGAACACGACGACGGGGTACGTTCTCGCCGCAAGTCAGTATCTCCGCCAGCAGGTCGGTGTGAAGAACGTCGTCCTCGTCGGTGCCGGGGCGGGCGCGAATGCGGTCGTCCGGGCGAATGCACGAGCGAAGTCGGGAACGATTGCCGGGACACTTGCCCTCTCACCGGGTTCAGGAGTTGATTCTGCAGGCGAAATGCAAGGGTGGAAACTCTTCGTCGTGGCCAACGGGGACGAACAAAAGTACGTGCAGACGACGAAGAAGATGCAGCAAGTGGCATCGAATCCGAAACGCTTCCAAACGGTTCGGGCAAGCGCACACGGTCAGCAAGTGTTCGAGAAGAAGGAGAGCACGATGATGTCAATGCTGAACAGCCTGCTCATGACCGTCTGTGGTTGAGGGTAGCTCAATTCGCACGCTTTTTGAGGCTTGACGGGCAAAACAGTACAACGAATGATTTCCAAGGGCTGTGAACAGTGTGCCAAAGGCGGCAAGATGGTTCTCTTCGTCTACGGCTACTGCGACCATCGTGACTGTTTTTACTGCCCCCTCGGTGAGAACCGGAAGAACGTCACCGACGTGTACGCCAACGAGCGACTCGTTGAGGACGACGAGGACGTGATCACGGAGGCAAAGCGCATGAACGCGCTCGGCACATCGATCACTGGTGGCGAACCACAGGAGGCGATGAACAAGACCTGTCGGTATCTCTCGCTCCTCAAGGAGGAGTTCGGCGAGGACCACCACACGCACCTCTACACCGGAATCACGGGTGGGCGGGAAAACATGCGCCGACTGTCGGAAGCCGGATTGGACGAAATCCGATTCCATCCGCCGTACGAACAGTGGGGCGAACTCCACGGAACCGAATGGGAGGACATCCTCTACATCGCTCGCGAGGAGGGTCTCACCCCCGCGTTCGAGATCCCCGGCATCCGTGCCGAAGAGGAGTTCCTCGACTTCCTTGACGAGGGTGCAGCGGAGTTCTGCAACGTCAACGAGTTCGAGATGTCCCAAGGCAACTATCGAAGAATGCAGGCCGAGGGATACGAACTCCAAGAGGGCCACATGTCCGCCGTCGATGGCTCCAAGGAGCAAATCCTCGACGTGATGGGCGACCACCCACGGACGTACTTCTGTACGTCTGTGTTCAAGGACGCCGCCCAGCACCGCAACCGCCTCAAACGGATGGCTCGCCAGATTCGCCGCGAGTTCGACGATGTCACCGACGACGGCACCCTGATTTACGGGAAGACGTGGACCGATGAGGGCCGATTCGCCGACCTTGGCGTCCCCGAGGAGTTCTACAGCGTCAAATCCGAGCACATCGAAGTCGCGTGGTGGTTGCTCGAAGAGATGATCGAAGAAGGTGACGTAGAGAAGGGCGAAATCGTGGAGCAGTATCCGACCTACGACGGGCAAGTGGTCGAGCGAACGCCGCTAGCCTGAGTTTGCCGTGAGCGACGCGAGGCGCGAAGCGCCTCGGAACGAACGAAGCGTTTTTCGTGCAGGTTTTTGCGAGGAGTGGTCAGCTTTGCTGACCCGACGAAGTAAAAAGGTGCACGCGGCAAGTAGTCGAGCGAACGCCGCTAGCGTAATTTACCGTGAGCGATACGAGACGCTTTGCGTCTTGAATGGTCTCGCTAACCATCCCACCTGACATATCAAGTGGCGCGGGAGATGAACTCCTCAACCTGAACGCATCGTCTGCCCCTGTCCGCCTTACCGTGAAGATCGACGCACGAACAGCGGACTAGCTCACGCTCACACGTCCACCTTCATCGACTGTAACATGGCAACAGATGGGGGTTGTGATTCTCATAACGCCATCCGGGACAGACCTGACCACACTGTACTACCAGAGCCGGTGAACGTCCCGGATACGTCAGTTGGTCTAGTCGAGCGGACATCGCTTGCTTGAATTGCCGCGAGCGAACAGCGCTATTCTGAAACGGGTTCTTTTGTTTCTGGTTCCGACACCGAGTTCCGGAACGCGTAGTAAACACCCAACAGCGGCCCCACGGTGAAGATGGCCTCGAACCCAAGTCTCAGCTGACTGATGAGGAGAATCGAGAAGAGGAAGAAAAGCACGATGAAAAGGCTGAACAATCCGAGAACCACTTTCACCGAGTTTGACATCGGACGTGACTTGCTGTTGGCGTAGTAGGCGATAGTGAGTGCAAGCGTGGCGTTTGCGGCGAAAAAGCCGAGTCCACCGCTGAGGACGCTCCCTTGATAGGATGACCCATTTGAAAGAGCGAAAAGCCACGGCGGGAATCCGATTGCGAGTCCGAGGACGAGCAGTTGATGTGGGGATGGGCGAGTTATATTGATTGGAAATCAATCACGTCGTGAATAATTTTCGATTCTATCACCACTGCAACGCTTTTTTCGTGCGCTTTCACCGAACGGCCGTCACACGACGATAACCGACTCCAACCACCGGAATCAGCCGATGACACAGCCGCCAGAAACCACCATTCAGCAAAAAACCGGCGATCTTTCGGGCCTGCAAAATCGCACCGCGATTTTGAGACTCGGGAAAATTTCCGGTCCTTGGTGACAGTGAGGAGTGCGGGGCATCCGAAGGCGAATTGCTCCCACTGTGTGCGTATCTGACCGATTTCAAGAACCACCGTGGTAGCGCCTCGGATACCGCCAGCTGAAGAAAATATGGGTTCTTGGCAAAACCTATATTTTCCCATGGCACTTAGAGGAGTGTAATGTCGGATACAGATCCTCCGTGGGAAGGGGATGTTAACGAAGCAGTCGTTGAGGAATGGAAAGCGGAGACGACACCATTCGAACGGGTTCGAGAGGTACTTCTCTCGACGACTACCCCACAGTACGCCAAAGAACTCGCCGAGCGCGCCCGTGTTAGCGAGCCAACCGCTCGGAAACATCTTCAAATCCTCGTCGAGGCAGGTATCGCTCAGACGGAGAGGACAGGACGCGGAGAACGATACAAACGCTCGCGACAAACCGTCGCAATGCAACGCATTAGCGAGTTGCATACGCAACTCTCACGCGAAGAGCTTGCAAATGGTATCCAGGACCTCCGAGAGCAAATACAGACGTATCAAGATGAATATGGCGCAACGACTCCCGATGATCTTGCACTCCAAATAGAGTCCGCAGAGACTGATGAGTGGACAGCCGTTTCTGAGTGGCGAGCCCTCGAAAAGAATCTTCACGTTGCGCAGGCGGCCCTTGCACTCTATGATTTCACTCCCGATACTGGTGATCGTACCGAGGCAGCGGGAAGTGATGAGTCCCGTGGGGCATTCGCTCATGGAACAAACTCTGGAACACTCGTTTGAGAGATGATAGACGATTCATCTGCAGGGATTTCTTCTGACGAGCTAACGGGTGCCGTCGGGGTGCCTGATGCTGCTGAGATGCAGGCGATCCGAGATATTTTTCTTCACGAAGAACCCGTCGTCGAGGATGCCGTGTTCGATACTATTCTCTCTCCAAAGGAATTCCGTGTCACGTTCGCTGACGGAATCGGAGACGCTACGTGGTGTCGATTCGATGTAACGTGGTACGCATCCGGAGCATACCGATTTCACTACGTAGATGAAGCCGATATGAACTGGCGATTCGATCGCCATCCGAACACTCATTCTCCTGAAAAGCATTTCCACGAACCACCGGAAGCAGACTCGCAAACGGCAATCCAATCCTGCATAGAAGTTGAGGAACCACGGCTTGTAACACGAGCCGTGTTGAAACTGTGGCGTCGGGGGTACGAGACTGAGAGTTTTGCCGAGCTCAATACCGCTCAAAACCCACCGTAAACCAACCGATCTCTGAGTACCGAAGATTACTAGCACGTCCAGAGTCACACGATGATAACCGATACAACCACCCGAATCAGCCAGTGACACAACCGCCAGACGCCAGCACTCACACCGGAAAATCGGAGATTTTCCGGGCCGAGGAACCCCCGAAGGGGGTGACGCGGGCTTTTGATCAACCTTTTCCCAGGGAGGCTGCCGAATACGGCGCTATTTGCGCCGTATTCGGCTACCGACCGCAGGAAAAGGTTGCGGAAGTGTTTAGGCACGCGCCGCTATAGCCTGAAGCATGCCGGACTGTCCACTTGCCGAACACTGCCCCAGTTTCGAAGAGCGAATCAACGGAATGGGGTGTCACCACTACGGAGACCGCGGGGGCGCGGAGTGGTGTAACCACTACAATCAGCCCATCCGTGAACTGAAAACCGCGCCTGTGCAACCGGGCGAGGAAATCGTCGTGGAAATCGACGACATTCACGAGAGTGGGTCTGGCGTGGGTCGAACCGAGGACGGTTTCATCGTCCTCGTGGATGGTATCCTCCCTGACGCACGCGCTAAGGTGAAGATCACGAACGTGAAGGGGAATCACGCCCTCGCCGACCCCGTCGAGCGGTTGCCAATGGATCCGGACGAGGAGGACGAAGTGGAGGCGGCAGGTGGAAAAACGAAGGCGAACGACGACCGGCGGCGGAGTCGCCGTGAAGAACGCCTTGGCAGTCGGGACAACTTCTGGGGCGGCGGATAAACGAGCGAGTGGACAGTCCTTTGCGGGAGGGGGGCGTATCTGGGCGTATGTTGGGGGACGGAAATGGGTGAACAACTGGACGTTGAGAATATTCTCCGACGGGCGGGATTCGACGCGGAGACGAGTGTGCTTACCCGACGACAAGCACAAGTGCTCGTGCTCCGCGAACGCGGCATCGCACAGGCGACTATCGCGGAGCAACTCGGCACTTCGCGTGCCAACGTTTCGAGCATCGAGGCCAGCGCACGCGAAAACATCGATAAAGCGCGCGAGACGTTGGCGTTTGCCGAGGTGCTCCGTGCGCCGGTTCGTATCGAAGTCGAACCGGACAGCGACCTCTACGACGTTCCGTCGCGGGTGTACGAGGCGTGCGATGAGGCTGGGGTGAAGGTGAGCCATGGCGCGCCGGAACTGATGAAACGAGTGAGCGACGAAGCGGGTGGGGCGGTAACGGAACGGACGGTTCGAACATCGCTGCTCATCGGTGTGACACAGGACGGGGACGTGACGGTGCGGAAGTCCACTCCCGAGGAGTTTTAGCGATTCGGGCGGATTCGAACGTATGGACCTCGGACTGGAAGGAAATACAGCACTGATAACGGCGAGTTCGAGCGGTCTCGGCTTGGCGAGCGCGAAGGCGTTAGCACGGGAGGGAGCCAACGTCGCCATCTGCGCTCGGAACGAGGAGAGACTGGAGAGCGCGAAAGCCGAAATCGAGGAAATCGACGGTGGTGACGTGCTCGCGGTGCCGACCGACATTACCGATCCGGACGAGATCGAGGCGCTCATTGAGGTGACTGTGGACGAGTTCGGCGGTCTCGACCACCTCGTCACGTCGGCGGGTGGCCCACCGAGCGGGCCGTTTCTGGACACGATGGAACGCGACTGGTATGCGGCCTACGATTTGCTCGTTATGAGCGCCGTCTGGCTGACGAAACTGGCCCATCCGTATCTCGTGGACAGCGATGCGGGGACCGTCGTGAACATCACGTCCACGAGCGTCCAGGAAGCCATCGACGGTCTCGTCCTCTCGAACGCGGTTCGGCGCGCCGTCATCGGTTTGATGCAGACACAGGCCCGCGAGTTCGCGCCGGACGTGCGAGTCAACGCGGTGCTCCCCGGTGCACACGAGACACCGCGGATTCAGGACCTCGTGGAGGCTGCCCTCGAACGTGGCGAGTACGACAGCTACGAGGAAGGACTCGCAGATTGGGCGAACGACATTCCGATGAACAGGGTAGGCGACCCGATGGAACTCGGGGATACTGTTGCTTTCCTCTCTAGCGACCGGGCGAGTTTCGTGAACGGGACTGCATTGCCGATTGACGGAGGGAAACTGCGGAGCTAATGATGGGCCAGAAAATCACTACCGAGCCAGCAACGGTGCTCTCGTGGAGCGGCGGCAAGGACGCCGCCTACGCGCTATTCGAACTGGGAGCGGTCACGGAACTGCTCACCTCAATCGGGGCAAACGGCCGGAGTAGCATCCACGGCGTGCGCCGCGAGTTGTACGACGCGCAGGCCGAAGCGCTCAGGTTGCCGATTCGCTACGTGGAACTGCCGATGGACTGTTCGAACGAGGAGTACGAGTCCCGAATGGCGAACGTGATGGCAGAGTACGAATCGCAGGGAATCGAGCGTGTCGCCTTCGCCGACCTCTTTCTCGAAGATATCCGGGAGTACCGAAAAGCGCAACTCGCGGAGACGAATATCGACGGCTGTTGGCCGGTCTGGAATCCGGATACGGACGAACAGATTCGAGCCTCCCTCGACGCGGGATTCGAGGCGACGGTGGTGACAGTGGATGGCGCGAAACTCGACCCCTCCTTTGCCGGACGGGACCTTGACGAGTCGTTCCTCGCTGACTTGCCGGACGACGTCGATCCGTGTGGCGAAAACGGTGAGTTTCACACGTTCGTCCGGGACGGGCCGATATTCGATTCAGCCGTCTCGGTCGAAGTCGGGAAAACTGTAACGAAGGAAGTCGGCGACGGTGAGTTCCACTACTGCGATCTGCTTTAGGATTCGATTTTCTCCGCGATTTCTTTCGCTTCGTCGCGGGCTTTCTCCGTTCCCGCTTGCTTTTTGATGAGGACGCTTTGGATTTCCCAGTCGTTACTCCCGCTCCGCTGTCCGGTGCGGACTTCCGCCCCCTTGGAGATGTCCCGTGCGGCGTTGGCGGCCCAATCGGGCGTCCGAATCGTGTCGAACACGTCCGGGTCGCGGAATCGGACGTGGATGTACTCGTCCGCCATTTCGACTGATTTGATGGATGGTACGTCGTCCATAGCGTACCGGGTACGAGACCGACTGGCAGAAATATGACGGCCGGTTCAGAATTTATCTTCCTCACGTAGTTTCGCCACGACTTCGCGCACGCGCTGGGAATCGGATTTCGGGACGACCAACACGCGGTCGTCGTAGGCTGCGACGACGAGATCGTCCACGCCGACGAGGCTTACGTGTTTGTCCCCCGCGACGACGTTTCCGGTTGCGTCGATGGTCAGCGCCTCACCGAGTACGACGTTGTCACCGTTGTCACCGTTGTCGCCGGTATCGAGTCGCTCGAACGCGTCCCACGAACCGAGGTCGTCCCACTCGAACTCGGCCGGGACGACGTATGCATCGTCGATTCGCTCCATCACGGCGTAATCGACGCTCGTGGATTCGACTGTGTCGAATCCACTTGCTGGGTCGCCCTCGTCAAGCGCGGTAATGAGCGATTCGAGTGGTGAGTCACGCGCGGCTTGGAGAAAGGCGTCCGGCGTCCAGGCGAATAGTCCCGAATTCCAGTAGAAACCTTCCTCGACGAACCGCTTCGCGGTCGTCTCGTCGGGTTTCTCCCGGAACTGTACTACGTCGAAATGACTGCCGTAACTGTTTCCGGGTTCGATGTAGCCGTAGCCGGTCGCTGGATGGGTGGGTTCGACCCCGACCGTGACGACCCCCCCTGTTTCGACTGCAACAGCCGCGGCGTGGTGTGCGGTCGTCTCGAAATCACCCGCGATATAGTGATCACTTGGTAGACAGAGCAGTACGCAATCTCCGACTTGCTCGCGGATTCGATGTGCGGCGTAGACGAGCGCTGGGCCAGTGTCTTTGGGTTCCGGTTCGACCAGAATCCCGGCTTCGGGTGCGTGCGTTCGAACCAGGTCGGCATGTTCCTCGGCAATGCAGACGAAAATTTCGTCGGCGAACCCGGCACGATTCACGGTTTGAGAGAGGAGCGAATCGTCTCCAAGGAGTGGGAGAAACTGCTTCGGTCGGTCACTCCGACTCGCGGGGTAGAGCCGTGTCCCGGTTCCTCCGGCCATGATAAGTGCAACGAGCGGACGGTCCATATTCGAGCATCACTCGCCGGTATCTAAAATCGTCGCATCGAAAATTTGACCGAAAAAGTGTGTTCAGGCCGCGCCGCGCGGTTCGGTTTCCGGGCTCGCGCCCTCGCGGGCCTCGGTTCGGGTTCCCTGCGCCATGAACATCATCGAGATGCCGGTGATGAGGAGGTTCACGCCGAAGAGCAGGCCGAGCGCCCACGCCGCGGTGGCTGGCCATCCAACCCAGATGATGGCAGCGATGATCAGCGCACAGACGCCGCTCACGACGAGTGCGCCCCATCCGCGGTCACCGCGAGCCTGGAATCCCATGACGATTTCGAGGACGCCATCGACGACCAAGAACGCCGCCAGTAGGATGGTCAGCGTTGTCAGTCCGATGAGTGGGTTTGCCAAGAGCGAGACGCCGGCAACAGCGTAGATGACCGCGAGGATTCCCTGCACGAAGAATCGCTTCCACCCTCCCGAGAAGGCGTGTGCGACGTGCACGAGCGCCCCGACGACCAGCAACGCACCCAGCAGAATCGACAACGAAACCCCTGCCGCGAACGGCGATAAGACGGCGAGGACGCCGATTACGGCGATAATCGCCCCTGCTCCCATCGAAGCACGCCACGACCGCTTGGTGGTGTCCGAAACTATCTCCCCACCACTTTGTACTTCTGTGCTCATTTGATTTTCACCAGTCACATGTTCGACTGCCAAGGATATAAGTTGTGTTGGTTATTTGAAGGAAGTTCCAAGAGTCAGACCCATTTCCCGAGATGTAAAGGGGTAGAGCCAATCAGAAACGGGATGCGGAATCGGTAAAAAATAACAGAAATCAGAACTGTGCTGGTGTTGACCCAATGTATCGAGCCTCCGGTTGCCCGCTTTTTGCGACTAACAGTGCATTTTCCTGACAGAATGTGCACGAGACAAGGGCTTCGACGTCGGTTGTCACCACGTTTCGACGGTGCCTTCTCGGATGTCTTCCAGACAGCCTCGACAGTCGGGATGGTCGGGGTCGAAACATTTCGGTCGTCCCTCCTTGTCGATTGGCGCGGCCCGTTTATCGACGTGCCGGCGGCAGACGATTTTCGCTCGTCCGTATTCGTCTTGCGGCAAATCGGCAAGAACGGTGTCGTGGGCGTTTCGATACGCTTCCTTAGCCTCGCGCAACTGGTCGTCTGCGGACTGGCGGGCCTCGGCGTACCGTTTGCCGACGTTGCGGAGGAAACGGTCGAAGCGGTCGTCCATATATTCCATTTGGGTAAGCGGGTTCAAATGTTAATTGGTGGAGTGGACCGACGCCAATGAGTCTGTTGAGTTCGTCGACGCAGCGGTTCACTTTCACTTCCGCTCTGCCCACGTAACCTTTTATATCATCCCGCACCAACCACGGTATGTCTCCCATAGAAAAACGAAGTGGAGACGGAACAACCATGACCGATGTGCGACAGCACGCAGAAGAAATTCACGAACAGTTCTCCGACCATCTCGACGTAACCGTTGACGACGTAGCCTCGCGTCTCGACAGCCTCGTCAACGAGTACAAAGTGCCGATGGAAGAGGCACGACGAAGCGTTACCAGCCACTATCTCGACGAGGCAGGACTCGAACGCGACGAGATTCGCTCCGGCGGCACCAGTGAGGTGCACGTCGAGGACATCGAAACCGACGAGCAGTGGGTGGACCTCACCGCCAAGGTCGTTGACCTCTGGGAACCCCGGAGCGATTCGGTTGGTCAAGTCGGCCTCCTCGGCGACGAGACGGGTACGATCAAGTTCACCAAGTGGGCCAAATCCGACCTCCCCGAACTCGAAGAGGGGACAGTCTACAAACTCGGCAACATGGTCACGGACGAGTACCAGGGCCGCTATTCGGTGAAGCTCAACCGCACGACCACCATCGAGGAACTCGACACCGACATCGAAGTCGGCGACAACAGCACCGAGATGGAAGGCGCACTGGTGGACATCCAGTCCGGCAGTGGTCTCATCAAACGCTGTCCCAAAGAGGACTGCACGCGCGTCCTCCAGAACGGCCGTTGTTCGGAACACGGCGAGCAGGACGGCGAGTTCGACCTTCGTATCAAGGGCGTCTTGGACGACGGCCTCGACGTTCACGAGGTCATCTTCAACGAGGAAGCGACCGAGAACTTGACCGGTATCGAACTGGAGGAAGCCAAACAGATGGCGATGGATGCACTCGACACGACTGTCGTGGCCGACGAAATGCGCGAAATGACGCTTGGCCACTACTATCACGTGACGGGACCGACGATGGGTCGATACCTACTCGCAAACGATGTCGAACTGCTCTCCGGGCCAGTGGATGCGGAAGCGGCGCTAATCAAAGCGAGGTCGATGTAACATGAGTGGAGCACCAACACGAGAGGTCGCACGCCGCGCCTTCGCGGCCGAATTCAACGACGCGAGTTACACGTTCAAAGAATCGGACGACGAGCGCGCACCGGTCTACTTGCTCCTCCCCACGGGCGAGCGAGCGAATCGAGTCTTCATTGTCGGAACCCTCACCGAGAAAGAAGACGTCGGCGACGACAGCGAGTACTGGCGTGGACGGGTCGTGGACCCGAACGGGGACACGTTCTTCGTCTACGCAGGGCAGTACCAACCCGACGCGGCAGCGATGCTTCGAGAACTCGAAGCACCTGCCTACGTCGCTATCGCCGGAAAACCCCGGACGTTCGAGATGGACGACGGAACGGTGAACGTCTCGCTTCGGCCCGAATCCATCACCGTGGTGGACGAATCGACGCGGGACCGCTGGGTGGTCGAAACCGCCGAACGCACGCTCGAACGAATCGAGTCGTTCGACGACGACACCAACCGCTACGCCACGATGGCAAAAGAGCAGTACGAGCGCCCCATCGACACCTACCGCGATAACGCGATTCGGGCACTCGAAAGTCTGGATACCGGCGGAGCGAGTGCCGACGGTGGCAGCACAGACGACGATGTAGACGGCGAAGGCGAAACGCCGATGCAGTAGCTCCGCGCCACCACAAACTACATTTCGAGACAGTCGGTCGTGCAGATTCAGTCGAACAGCACCGGCCATCGACCACACAAACCCGAAGCATGCCTGACGAACGAACGTCACCCAGCGGGGATTGGCAAACGGTGTACGAGAAGATGGAAGTAGACGCCTCACCGGAGGGACCGGTCCACCCGTGTCCAAACTGCGGACGAGAATCGGAACGCGTCTTTCGCCGCGTGTTCGAGTGCGACGAACACGGTGCTTGGACGCTGGATCTGGACGGAAATCTCCATACTGGAAACAAAACCGAAACGCGAGAAGCGGAACCCGATCCGAACCACACGATGGCCGATTAATCGAGCGGTTCGGAGAGCACGTCGTCCACGCGCTCTTCGAGCAACCCGGACCATATCAGCGTCTCGGCAGCCGAGATGTCCTCGTGGATGGGTCGGTCTTCGGTGAGCGGCGGCACTACCTCACGAACGGCGTCGTAGGCTACGCCGGTCCCGATGCCGTGAGTGAGGTCCTCGGAGACGAATTCCGCGGCCTGTGCGCCACAGATGAGTTCGATGCCGACGATGGAGAGTGCGTTCGCCACGGCACGGCGCGCGTTGTACGCGCTTTGGGCGCTCATGCTGACGTGGTCTTCCTGATTGCCGCTGACGGGTGTGTTGTCCATCGATGCCCGGCCGATGGAGCGGTTTTCGTTCAACAGCGCGGCGGCGGTGTATTGGGCAATCATGTAGCCCGAGCGGAGACCGCTGTGTTCGGTGAGGAACGGCGGGAGATGCGATTCCTGCGTGTTCGGGTTGAGCATGCGGTCTACCCGGCGTTCCGAGATGGCCGCCAGTTCCGTGATGGCGTTCGTCAGGTAGTCGAGCGGGAGCGCGAGCGGGTCGCCGTGGAAGTTGCCACCCGAGAGCACGGCTGCGTCGCCCGAACCGCTCGCACGGCTGTTCACCGTGTCGGCAGGGAAGATGAGTGGGTTGTCAGTCGCGCTGTTGAGTTCGACTTCGACAGCCGAACGCAGATGAGCGACGGCGTCCCGAACCGCGCCGTGAACCTGCGGCATGCAGCGAAGCGAGTAGGCGTCTTGCACCCGGTCGCAGTTGCGATGGGATTCGACGATTTCGGAATCTCGGGTAAGCCGCTTGATGTTCTGTGCCGTCTTCGCGTGACCGTCGTGTGGTCGAACGTCGGCGATGACGTGGTCCGCGGACGCGGTCGTTCCCATCGTTACTTCGGTCGTGAGCGCCCCGGAAACGTCCGCCGCACGAATCGCTCGTTCGGCGTCGAGCACGGCGAGCGCAGCAAGACCGACCGAAAGCTGCGTGCCGTTGATGAGCGCCAGCCCTTCCTTCGCCGCGAGGGTGATGGGTTCCAGTTCAGCGGTTGCGAGCGCGTCGGCACCGTCCAACCGCTCGCCATTCACGGTCGCGGTACCCTCGCCCATGATAACCAGTGCGAGGTGTGCGAGCGGCGCGAGGTCGCCGCTCGCACCGAGGCTTCCGCGGGATTTGACGACCGGATGGATACCCTCGTTCAACATCATGACGAGTTGGTCCACAACGATTTCGCGGATGCCGGAGTAGCCCTTGACGAGCGCGTTCACTCGTCCAAGCATCATGGCCCGGACTTCCTCACGGGTCAATTCTCGACCCGCTCCGGCGGCGTGGCTTCGGATGAGGTTCGTCTGGAGCGTCTCGATATCCTCGCGCGGGATTCGCTCGTCCACGAGTTCGCCGAAGCCGGTATTGACGCCGTAGACGGCTTCGCCGCTCTCGACGACCTCTTCGACTCGTTTCCGTGCGATTTGGACTCGTTCTCTGGCGTTCTCGGGGACGAACACGGTCGCATCGTCGCGTGCGACTCGCTCTACGTCCTCCGGAGTCAATGATTCGCCGTCGATTTTGATTTCACTCATGATGGACCACCTCGCCGTCCTTGAGCACCGTCTCGACTGTGTTCACGCCGTAGCTGTAGGGTACATGGACGTAGTTCGGCGCGTCGATGATGGCGATATCGGCGGGCGTTCCGGGTTGGAGCGTTCCCGCTCCGTCTGGCATATCGAGCGCCATTGCGGCGTGTTTTGTCCCGGCGACCAGCGCTTCGGCAGGCGTCATCCCCATCTCGACGCAGGCGAGCGAGGTTGCAAAACCCATGCTCTGGGAGTGGCAGTTCGGATTGAAGTCGGTCGCGATTGCGACCGGTGCACCCGCATCGAGGAACGCTTTCGCGTCGGCGAATTCCGCCCCCAAACCGAATGCAGTGCCGGGAAGCAGGACGGGAACCACGCCGGAGTCAGTGAGGGCGTCGATATCCTCCTGCGTCGCGTTCAGGAGGTGGTCAGCGCTCGTCGCACCGAGGTCCGCGGCGAGTTGTGACCCGCCAATGTGCGCGAGTTCCTCGGCGTGGACTTTCGGCGTCATGCCGTACTCTTCACCGGTTTTCAGCACGCGGCGCGACTGTGGAACCGTAAACACGCCTTCCTCACAGAACACGTCGCAGAACTCCGCGATTCCCTGCTCTGCGACGGCTGGTATCTGTTCGTTCACGACTTCGTCCACGTAGTCGTCGGCGTCACGACCCTCGGGGATAGCGTGTGCGCCCATGAACGTCGGGACGATATCCACGGGATGTCGGTCGTCGGCCTGTGCGATGACGTCCAGCATCCGGAGTTCCGTCTTCGTGTCGAGTCCGTAGCCGGATTTCACCTCGACAGTCGTCGTCCCGTGGACGAGCATCGCATCGAGGGTCGAGAGCAGGTTCGACAGCAGTTGCTCGTCGCTGGCCACCCGCGTCGCCCGAACGGTACGCAGAATACCGCCCCCGTCCGCGAGGATTTCTTGATACGTCTTGCCCTGTAGTTTCGCCTCGAATTCGTCGGAGCGGTCGCCAGCAAACAGTGCGTGCGTGTGGGGGTCAACGAACCCCGGAATGACGGTTTTGCCGCTTGCATCGACAGCGTGGGTTGCGTTCTCCGGCGGATATTCGCGGGTGACTGGTCCGTTTGTGCCGATGCGTGCGACGTCGCCGTCCACTATTGCGATTGCTGCATCCTCGTAGATACCGAGCGAGCCGTCTTCCTCGACGGTGACGATCTGTTTTGCGTTGTGAATGACTGCCGTGAGGTCGCTTTCGTCTGATTCTGCTGGTGAGTTGGTCATTGGGTACCTCCGAGAGTGGAGAGGAAGTGGGCGACTGCCCGCGCCCCTGCTTTCACCGTCAACTCGTCGTGGTCGAGCGACGGGGCACATTCCACGACTTCGAAGCCAGCGACTCGGTCGTCGCTGGCGGCGAGACGGAGCATTCGGAACAGTTCACGGGAGGAAATCCCGCCCGGCGTTGGCGCGCTGACGCCGGGTGCGAACGCGGCGTCGAGCACGTCCACATCGACGCTCACGTAGATGGCGTCCACGTCCTCCATCGAATTCAGAGCGGTGTCGATGGCGGAAACGGAATCGTCGCCGACCTCTTCGGCCGTGACGATTTCTTCTTCGTGTTCGCGGACGAACTCGGCATACGCCGAACTCGTCTCGAAATGTCGCGCGCCGACACAGGCGTAAGAATCGAGACCGCCCTCGAACAACTGGCGGTAGGGAGTGCCGCTGGTCGGGTCACCGCGTACTTCGCGCACGTCAAGGTGAGCATCGAAGTTGATCACACCGAGTGAGCCGTTTTCGAGGAGCGGTGCGGCGTTCGGGTAGGTAAACGAGTTGTCTCCGCCGAGGAAGACCGGCACCGTGTCGGCGTCGTGGAGTCGTTCGGTGAGAACGCCAGCACGCTGTTGAAGCAACTCGGTGGTGACTTCTTTCGGTTCATCAACGTCGTCATCGAGCATGAGCATCATGTCGCCAACGTCGCCGACCGACGCGACCGGTCCGGCGTCGAAGTGATGGGTTTTCACGCCCGCCAGACTCTCGCGGAGCGCCGTCGGCCCGTCCGCAGCACCTTTGCGGCCGATAACGGCGTGGTCGAACGGTTCACCGAGCAACACCGCGTCGAACTTGGCGAGCACGTCGTCATCCAATTCGGGGATAGATTCCACGATGTCGCCGAACTGCTCGTCGTTTGGGTCACTGGACGTGCCGAGCCATTCGGATGGCGGATTCAATCCAGTCATGTTCGGTCACGCATCGGTACCGCAACGTTCGATTTGTCGGCCTGTTCGAGGGCCACATCGTAGCCTGCATCGGCGTGGCGGATGACACCCATACCGGGGTCGGTCGTGAAGACGCGACGGGCCTTTTCGGCTGCGAGCTCAGAACCGTCGAGTACGATATGGTTGTTTGCGTGGAGCGCGTTACCGATGCCGACGCCGCCGCCGTCGTGGACGGAGACGATGTCCGCACCCGCTGCGCAGTTCAGGAGCGCGTTCAAAATCGCCCAGTCGGCGACGGCGTCTGACCCGTCCTGCATGGCTTCTGTTTCGCGGTTGGGACTGGCGACCGACCCCGCATCGAGGTGGTCACGGGTGACGACGATTGGCGCCTCGATTTCCCCGTCCGCAACGAGTTCGTTGATACGGAGCGCGAAGCGGGCGCGTTCCGTGAGTCCATCCTCATCAGTGTCGTAGCCCAACCAACAGACTCGCGAGGGGAGCCCCTGAAACTCGACCTGTTCCTGTGCGAGGTCTATCCAGCGGTGCAGTTGTTCCTTTTCCGGGAACAGTTCCACGACGGCCTCGTCGGTCCGGTGGATGTCGTCCGGATTGCCCGAGAGGGCAGCCCAGCGGAACGGACCCTTTCCTTGGCAGAATAGGGGTCGGATGTACGCCGGGACGAAACCGGGGAAATCGAACGCGTTCTGCATATCGCGGTGTTCTTTCACCTGTCCACGGATGTTGTTGCCGTACTCGAAGGCGACTGCGCCGGCGTCCTGAATATCGAGGATGCCTTGCACGTGACGCGCCATCGTGTCCAGACTCTCTTTGACGTATTTCTCCGAATCCTCCTCACGGAGTTGGTCAGCCTCATCGACAGTGTAGCCGGATGGGTAGTAGCCCTCCAGTTCGTCGTGAGCACTCGTCTGGTCGGTAATTATGTCCGGAACGAACTCCCGCTCCAGCATTCCTTCCAGCATGTCGGCCGCGTTGATGTGGACGCCGATGGAGTACGATTCTCCGGCCTCGGCGGCTTCTCTTGCCTTCTCGATGGCTTCGTCCAAATCGTCCGTCTTCTCCATGCAGTAGCCCGTCTCGATACGACGGTCGATTCGGTGTTCGTCCACCTCGGCGGCGATACAGACTCCGTGGTTCATCGTGACGGCGAGCGGTTGGGCACCGCCCATCCCGCCGAGACCGCCGGTGACGACTATCTTCCCCGAGAGGTTGCCCTCGTAGTGTTCGTCCGCGAGCGCGGCCAGCGTCTCGTAGGTTCCCTGGATGATACCCTGCGTTCCAATGTACGCCCATGACCCGGCGGTCATCTGGCCGTACATGATGAGGCCCTTGGCTTCGAGTTCGTGGAAGTGCTCCCAGTCGTCCCACTTGCCGACGATGTTGGAGTTGGCGATGAGAACGCGCGGCGCGCGTTCGTGTGTCGTGAACCGACCTACTGGCTTCCCCGACTGGACGAGCAAGGTTTCGTCGTCGTCCAGTTCGCGCAGTTCGGCCATGATGGCGTCGTAGGCATCCCACGACCGGGCCGCTCGCCCCGTCCCGCCGTAGACGACGAGTTCCTCCGGTTCCTCGCCGACGTCCGGGTCGAGATTGTTGTTCAGCATACGGAGGGCCGCCTCCTGTCGCCATCCCTTGCATTCGATGTCCGTTCCGGTCGGTGCACCCTGATACTCGCGCCACTGCTCGCTCGGTTCGCCGATAGAATCCGTCTCAGCTGAAGACTGCTTCGCCATATAGTATCTATGTGTGGACGTTACAAAGGTTCATGGACCTGCATACGCTTGTGTTTTTATAAGTATGTACGAGGCTGTCTTCCGAATCGACGACGACAGTGCCTACGCGCACGCGACGGTTGAGGACGATGCAACCGTCGAACTCTGGTGTAACGAACACTGTGACCTCCTTCACATCGATGGACCGGCCGAGGCCGTCATCGACCACGTTCAGGCGAAGTTCGGTATCGCGGAACTCATCCGTGAAGGCGAGGAATGTCTGCTCATTACGTCGGATTGTCTCAAAGAACACGAGGAAGGATACATCGAGACGTATCTCAGTCGCCACGATTGCATGCTCCTGCCGCCGCTCCGGTACGCGCGGGGGGAAAAATTCTGTCGTGTTCTCTCTCTCGATGGAAACCAACTCACCGACTTCTACCGTGACCTCGTCGGGGACTTCGCCGTCGATGTCGAGAGCAAACGCGAGGTAGTGGTTCCGTCCCGCCAAGCACCGATGGTGAGCGTTGGACAACTGCTTCCCACGCTCTCGGATAGACAGGCGTCCGTTCTCCATGCCGCCCACAGAATGGGCTACTACGAAATTCCTCGCCGCATAACGACAGCCGAAATCGCCGACGAATTCGATATCGACCGACGTACCGCGGAAGAACATCTTCGCCGTGCCGAGAACAAACTAGTTAATGCACTGGTTCAACACATTTAAAAAAGTAGTATATAAATACACCTCGCTATGGAGGGGTGGTATATAGGAGCAGTGCGCAGAATGTCACCGCATGGCACAACGACGCCAGTTTCTGAAATCCGTCGGTATTGCTGGTGCAACGGCACTGGCGGGATGTTCGAACCTAACAACGAGTGGCTCCTCAGAGATCAAAATCGGATTCAATGCGCCGAAAACGGGATTTGCGAGTGCTGACGGGCAAAGCGCAACCCGGGGCGCAAAACTCGCGGAGTCGATTATCAACGACAACGGCGGTGTCAACGGGAAGGATCTGAAGGTTCTCATCAAGGACGACGCGGCCAAGTCGGACGAGGCTGTCCCGATTGCGAAGAACTTCATCAACAAGGAGGCCGTCGATTTCGGTATCTCCGGGTCGTACTCGACGCCATCACGCGCGATTGCACCGCTCTACAACAAAAACAAGATTCCATTTATCAGCGCCTACGCGACCCATCCGGACATCACGCAGGGCAAATACACGTTTCGGGTCGGTATTTGGGCACCGTTGCACGGGAAAGTGGGTGCCAAAGTCGCCACGGACAAACTCGGCGCGAAGACGGCCGCGGTGTTCACCGTCGACAACGACTTCGGTCACACCATCTCCGACCAGTTCAAAAAGAGCGCTAAAAAACGGGGGATCGACATCGTCTACGACACAAAATACCCCCTCGGCGAGGACAACTTCCGGTCGGCGCTCAGCTCGGTGAAAAAGAAAAGCCCAGATTTGTTGTACGCGACTGGCTACTACTCGGAAGCCGCCAACATCGTCAAACAGGTGGACGAAATCGGTCTCGACGTTCAGATCATGGGTGAGGAAGGGTACGACTCGCCCAAGTTCTTCGACCTCGGCGGGAAGGCGACCAACGGGACCGTCATCACGACCAACCTCGACCGTGGGCGACAGGCAGACGCTACACAGACGTTCCTGTCGAAGTACAACTCGAAATACAACGTACAGGCCGACATGGTTGCGGCCAACAGCTACGATTCGATCAAACTCGCCGCCAAGGCGGTCAAAAAGGCGGGCGGGACTGATTCGAAGGAAGTCGTCAACGCCATCAGCAACCTCAAAAACTGGAAAGACGCCGCGACTGGACCCATCTACGAGTTCATGGGTCCCGGCGAGGCCGTCCGACCCATCGCGGTCCAGCAGGTGAAAGATCAATCGTGGACCGAATACGAGGTTGTCAAAGACAAGTCGATAATTCGTCCCAATGTCTGAAATCGTGCCCCTTTCGCTCGGTGTTAACATCATTTCGACGGGCGTGACACTGGGTGCGCTCTATGCACTCATCGCGGTCGGCTTGACGATGGTGTACGGCATGCTGCGAATCCTTCACATCGCCCACGCGGCCATCCTCGTCATCGGTGCATACGTGGGACTCTACGCGTGGCAGATGACTGGGTCGTTCTGGCTGGCCATTCCGATAGCGATGGTGGCCGGTGGCGTGGCGAACGTCATCGTCTACGCGGGACTGTATCGGTGGATAATCGATGAGGAACCGCTCATCCCACTCATCGCCAGTATCGGTCTCTTCGTCGCGCTGTCCGACGGCTTTCGCATCGTGTTTGGAGCCTACAAGAAGTCGTTTTCGCCGTCCATTACCGTTCCGAGTTTGCTACCGACGTTCACGTCGTCACAGTTCACGGTGGTGCTGATAACGGCCATCCTGTTCGCCGGTGTGTACGCGGTCGTCAACTACACGCGCATCGGTCTCGCGTGGCAAGTGACGGCGCAAGACCGCGAAACCGCCGGCGCGATGGGTATCGATGTTCGACGCATCACTGCGCTCAACTTCCTCGTCGGGGGGATGCTGGCCGGTGCCGCCGGTGCGCTCGTCGGGATGTACTACGGAAACGTCGCCCCCTCCATGGGCGATACGTGGGCGTACAAGACGTTCATCGTCATCGTCCTCGGTGGTATGGGGTCGATTTCGGGGACCGTCGGTGCGGCGTTCTTGCTCGGCCTGTTCGAGACGGCCATTATCGCCGGTTGGGGTTACGTCATCCCCCGCGACGCTATCGCATTTTCGCTGATGGTACTCGTGTTGATGTTCCGGCCGCAAGGCCTGTTCGGCGGTGACGTGAACGTCTTGGACACGCTTCGAGCACTTCTCTCGCGCAACACCGATACGGCAGGAGGTAGCCGCTGATGGCCTTGAACGTGAGCTACATCGTGACGCTGCTCACCATTGGCACCATCTACGCCATCGTGGCGTCCAGTCTCAATATCGTCACCGGCTACACGGGCCTCGTTTCGCTCGGTCACGCCGCGTTTCTGGCTGTTGGCGCGTACACCGAGGGTATCCTCACCGTCAAATTCGGTCTCCCATTTCTCGTCGCGTTCCCGATGTCGATACTCATCGGAGCAATCCTTGGCGCGTTACTCGGACTTCCGTCGCTCCGCGTGAACGACGACTTCCTGGCGGTGGCGACCATCGGCGTCAACTTCATCGTTGTAGCCGGGCTGAAAGCGTGGGGATTCGTCGGCGGGACACTTGGCATCAGCAACATTCCCGCACCGGCCATCGGTCCCATTACACTCGGCGATACGGGACTGTTCGTGCTGTCGGTCGTGATGCTGGCCATCACCGTGTTCGGTTCGTGGTGGCTTCGCCATTCGTGGGCCGGTCTCGCGCTCGCGGCGCTCCGGGACGACCAAGAAGCGGCCGAAGCGGTTTCCATCTCAACGGCGCGGTTCAAGATAATCGCGTTCACACTGAGCGGGGCCTTCGCAGGAATCGCTGGCGCGCTATACGCCCACTACTTCGGCTTTCTTACACCCGGTAACTTCGGGTTCCTCGTCAGCGTCGATATCCTCATCTACGCCGTGCTCGGCGGACTGGGGACGCTTTGGGGACCCGTCGTCGGGGCCTACTTCCTCTACATCGTCCCGAAGCTGTTCCGGTTCGTCGGCCAATACCGCATCGTTCTCTACGGCCTTCTGCTGATGGTCGTCATCGTTCTCGAACCGGACGGACTGGTCGGTCTCTTCAACCGGGCACGGAACCGCGTGCGCCGTGGTGAACCCACCGTCGTGGAAGGAGGTGATCCGAGTGACTGAACCAGTCCTTCGGACGGACGGGCTGAAAAAGCACTTCGGCGGTATCAAAGCGGTCGACGGTGTGTCGATTCACGTCGATGAGGGTGAAATCCTTTCCATCATCGGCCCGAACGGAGCCGGAAAGACGACGCTGTTCAATCTCCTGACCGGGGTGTACGACGCGACGGCTGGAACCGTCGATTTCCGACCCGATGAGGAGTGGCGTGATATCACCGACGAGCCAACACACGACATCACAAAACTCGGCGTCGTCCGCACGTTCCAAAACGCACGGCCGTTTTCGGAACTCACGGCTCGGCAGAACGTCCTCACTGGACTTGGTGCCGACCGCTATCGCTCACTTTCCATGTTTACACGGTACGAACAGGAGGCGGCGATGACGCGCGCCGACGAACTGCTCTCGCGAGTCGGTCTCTCCGAGTACGCCTCGGCGCTCGGCGGTGACCTCCCATTGGCACTCCAACGTCGATTGGAAATCGCCCGCGTGCTCGCGCTCGATCCTCGCGTCATCCTCCTCGACGAACCGGCTGCCGGACTCAACGAAGATGAGAGTGAGGAGTTGATGGCACTACTATCCGAGTTCGCGGACGACGGTCTCACGGTCGTCCTTATCGAACACGCGATGGACGTGGTGATGGGTATCTCCCATCGCATCTACGTCCTCGACCGAGGTGAAATCATCGCCGAAGGCGACCCGGTAGCTATCCAATCGAACGAACAGGTCAAACAGGCGTACCTCGGTGAAACCGGGGTCGAAGCAGCGGAGGGGTGGAGCAATGCTTGAAATCCATGACCTTTCGGTGTTCTACGGCAAAGTACAGGCACTCGACACCGTCTCCATCGACGTGAACGACGGGGAACACGTCGCCGTCCTCGGACCGAACGGAGCCGGCAAGACGACGCTGATGCGAACCGTCATGGGCCAGAAAGCGCCGATATCCGGTCGTATTTCCTTCGATGGTACCGACGTGACTGACCTTCCTTCGTGGGAGCACGCGTCCCGCGGGATGGCGTACATCCCCGAAGGTGGTCGTGTCTTTCCCGACGCGTCGGTCGTTCAGAATCTGAAGACGGGTGCGTACCTCGAAGACGACGGTCAGTTGGTAGACGACCGGTTGTCGGGCGTGTTCGACCTCTTTCCTCGGCTGGACGAACGTCGCACACAGCAAGCCGGGACGCTCTCCGGCGGCGAACAGCAGATGCTGGCAATCGGGCGCGCGATGATGAGCGACCCCGACCTCATCCTCATCGACGAGATATCGATGGGATTGATGCCGAAACTCGTTGACCGGGCGTTCGACGTGCTTGCAGATTTGAACGAGCGCGGCATCGCGCTCCTCCAAGTCGAACAGAACGTTCACAAGACGCTCAGCGTGGCCGACCGCGCGTACGTGCTGGAGAACGGCCGCGTCCGGGCGATGGGGACGCCCGAAGAACTCGTCGAGTCCGGCGCTATCGAAGCGTCCTACTTGGGCGTCACCAACTGAACCTGTTGTCTCCCCGTCGTCGAACCCACAACTTGGAACTGGAAGCGAACACCTGCGACGGGCGGAGAACAAGCTCATCATCGGAATGGCGTCGTTCTACTGACTTTTCACCCCACAAGCGTGATTCCCGCATCGTCGAATCGCCGATTGACCCGACGGAAAAACTCCGAGCGGGCCGCCACGAACTCCGCGTGTGTCGGGTCGTCTATCCAGAAGGAGACTTCGACGGTGAGTCGTGAGTCGTTCATATCCGTGATGTGGACGGAGGGTTCGGGTTCGGTCAGGATGTTGTCGTGACGCTCGGCTTCTTCCAAGAGAATGGTATCTACCGTATCGACGTCCACGTCGTAGGCAAGGGGAAACTCGTGGCGAACGCGAAGCATGTCGCCAGCGACGGGGTTTTTCACGGCATTGGTCGTGAGGACGGAGTTCGGCACCGTGATGAGTTCGTTGTCGAAGGTCCGCACACGGGTCACTCGAAAGGTGATATCCTCGATGACGCCTTCGTTTCCGGACCACGATACCCAATCGCCGATATTGAACCGTGGGTCAGTGACGATGAAGACACCACCGACGAAGTTCGCGGCGATATCGCGGGTTGCAAACCCGACCGCGATGGTCAATGCGGCCGCGAGCGTTGCGGATGCACCGAAAACGTCCACTCCCGCAAGGTCGAGCGCGAGGAGTATCCCGGCAAACCAGATTACCGCACGAACGACGCGCAGTATCGCACTCTGAATGGTTCGATTGACGCTTCGAACCCGGAGTGCCCGTTCGACGAGGGGTTCCAACACGAACCGGCCGATGAGGTAGAAGATGGCGAGCGAAATGGTGAATATCATCGCACCCCAGAAGTACTGCGGGAGTTTGTCCAGCAAGGCCGAATTATCGAGGCCCTTCCACACTGGCCCACCCAATTGACCGACGAGATGTTCCGGCATATTGGGTCATGAGGAACGACGCTTATCTCATGGTTACGGCCGTGCGGATGTCTGACAAAAGGTTAAATACCCTTACAACACTAATCTACACTGAGATGGGCAACAAAAACAAGACGATTTCCTTCAGGGTCAACGAGGATGCGTTCGAGACCTTGCGGGAGATCGCCGAAAAGCGCGACATCTCGCTGTCGGCAGTGTTCCGCGACTACGTGGAACTGCTGGTCGCCCACGACGGAAAGGTCAAAGTCGTTCCCGAAAGCCAAATCGGGGAGACGACCAACGAAGAGTCGTTCCCGCCGAAGGTCGAAGTCCCGAAGAGCTTCGTCCGGGAGCACGAACGCCTCGAACTGGAAGCCGACCACCTCCGCGAGCAACTCCAAGAGCACAAAGAGTACGTCCGGCACCTCCAGACGATGGTTGAGGGCGGTGAAGAGGAGGTTATTCAACTCGAAGAGTTGGACGACGAAATGGAGAACGACGAACCGTTTCGATTGGGATAACCGGGATTAGCCCGACAGCGAGTGTTTCTTCTGGCGCGAGCGCGACGACATCGAGTCGTCGCCCTCCACGTTGGCGAGTTCCTCGATGGCTTCGAGCGTTCGGACCGAATCGTCCAAAAAGGACAGCACGTCACCCGGATAGGCGTACACCAGATAGTCGTCGGTCATCACGTCAACGATGGCGTCCGGGCCGAGGCCACCCTCGCGCAGTTCGAGCAGGTACTGCATGAACTTCCGCTCCGGACAGCCACAGTACGGATTGCTCTGGCAGTCACAGTCCAGGAAGTCCTCGGCGAAGTCGAGCACGCGGTCCCGCGTCGCCTCGTCCAGTTTCTGGAGGCCCTCACCCTGAAACAGGATGTCGAGCGTCGCACCTTTGAACGCCCCTTTTGGGATGTTCGTATCCAACTGCGAGGATATCTGGCGATGATTTTTGACGTAGATTTTGTCCGTGATAGCCACGCTTGTCAGGAACTATTCGGTTCCGCCGGATAAGCGTGTCGTCAACGAAGGAGAGACGTGGAGCGTATTCTCTTGATAGCGGCTTCGGTGACGATGAAAACGACGACAGCGACGACCACGACCGCAGCTATTAGGCAAAATGAATGACCGCAACCGCATGCGGAGCGTCGTGCCAGCGGTCGGCACGACGCTCCTTGCTCGCGGTTACACCGCTCGCTTTCGAGGTAGCTCTGCAACCTCGTTGGCTCGGATACCCGAACTGCGCATCCTGAAAGCTGGTGTGTACATTCGACCCAGAGAGAAAAGTCGTCTCAGTGTTCGCGCGTGACGACGAACTGCGCGAAATCGCGGAGGTAGTCCAGGGCGGCAGATTCGGGGGCAGAAACCCTGTCGAGGGCGGCCAGCGCGGCCTCGGACTGCTCGTGGGCGAGTTCGTTCGCTTCGTCGGCGCTGAGGTCGGTCACCTGCACGATGGAGGGGCGACCGACTTTTTCGTCCTGTCCGGTCGGCTTACCGAGGTCGTCGGCGTCGGCCGTCGCGTCAAGCACGTCGTCGCGAATCTGGAACGCGATACCGACGCGTTCGGCGTATTCGCCGAACGCATCCACCGTCTTGGGGTCAGCGTCGGCCGCCAGCGCACCGAGTTCGGCGGCGGCGCGGAACAACGCGCCGGTCTTTCGGCGAGCGAGTTCCATGTATTCGGGCTGGTTCGACGGCGTGGCGACGAGTTCGGAGGCTTCGCCCATGCCGAGTTCGATCATCGACTCGGCGACGACTTCCATGGCACGGGGGTCCGAGGAGAACAGTTCGAACGCCTCGCCGAGCATTCCGTCGCTGGCGATGATGGCCGGGCCGTAGCCGTACTCCGCCCATGCGCTCTTGGTGCCGCGCCGCACGTCCGAGCGGTCGATGATGTCGTCCACGACGAGCGAGGCATCGTGAACGAGTTCGATACCGACGCCGAAATCGACGGCATCCTCGGCGTCGCCACCCGCCGCTTCACAGACGAGCATGGCAACGGTCGGTCGAACTCGTTTCCCCCCCGAGAGTGCCGTATGGGCCAACTGCTCCGACAGTTTGTGTGGTTCGACCCGCCCGACGACCTCCTCCAACCGGTCTTCGACGAGTGTACTGCGGGCCATCAGGTACTCCATTCGTCTGTGCTTCAGGTCGGGGCATGCAAATACGTGACGGGTTCAACCGGCTGTCATCATCGCTCGAATCGACAGAAACGTCGGCTCGCGGGATACCCGCTCGAACGTATCCGGGTCTTTCTCGCGGAACTCCTCGGTCGGTTGACTTTCCGCGATTTGGTCGAGACGAAAGCCAGCGCTCAACAGCGGATTCAGTATCGCCGCTAGCGGTCGGCGATACGTGGAAACCGCCACTGGCTCACCGAAACTCGTCCACTCGTCGCTCACGACTTCCGTCTCGAAGTAGTCGTCCGGGTCGAAGTACAGGGTATCGGCAACCGGATGCCCACACGAGAAGACGAGGATTCCGTGGGGACGGAGAACGCGACCCAGTTCGGAAAACAGCGACGCCCAGTCCTCGACGTAGTCGAACGCCAGCGAACTGTACACGAGGTCGAATCGATTCGACTCGAACGGAAGGGGTTGGCTGAAATCCGCGCGGAGAAATCGTCCCGCAGGTGCTCGCTCCCGTGCGTGAGCGAGCATCTTCGGACTCACGTCGATTCCGGTTACGTCCGCGCCCTGTTCGAGGAGGTGTGCCGTCGTAATTCCCGGCCCACAGCCAGCGTCCAGCACGTCGAACCCTTCGATATCGGGGAGCAATCCCTGCGTCGTCGGACGTTCAAGGTCGGCGTTGAACGGCTTGGTTGGTGCCCGTTTGGCGTACTCATCGGCTAATTTCTCGTACGTAGGGAGAGCCAGCGGCCGCACTCGCTCGTCAGTCATACTGCTCCGTCCGCGAGAGAGGTCAAAAAGTCGCTGGTCGAATCCCTGTTCGAACCACCGACGAATTGTGCTCCATGGTTCGTGTGAGCAGCCATCACGAGGAATTATTCGAATGGGTATCTCATACAAAATTCGAACATGGGCGACACGTCGGACGAGCGGTCAACGAAATTCACACAAGGCGCGATACTGTGGCCGCTCCTCGCGTTAGCGCTCCCTCTCACCGCCACGCAGTTGCTGCAAGTAGCGTACAACCTGACGGACACGTTCTGGGTCGGGCAACTCGGCGCTGCTGCGGTGAAGGCGCTGTCGTTCTCGTGGCCGCCGATATTCCTGCTCGTAAGCGTCGGCGGTGGGATGACGAACGCGGGCACCATCCTCATCGCGCAGAACACCGGGGCGGGCAACGACGACCACCTCGGGCACGTCGCCGGTCAGACCACTGCCTTCGTCGGACTGCTCTCGATTGTGTTTTCGATACTCGGTTTCGTTTTCGCTCCGCAGTTGCTCACCGCCATCGGGGCGACACCCGGAACGAACGTTCACGAGTTGGCCGTCACCTACACACGAATCATCGTCCTCGGCATGCCGTTCACCTTCGGATTTTACGTATTCATGTCCCTGCTCCGTGGCTGGGGTGACACGAAGACACCGATGTATCTGATGGTCTTTAGTGTCGTTCTCAACATCGTCCTCGACCCGTTCTTTGTCCTCGGATTCACCGGAAACCCGTTGTTCGGGTGGTTCGGTCTCGGCGGTCTCCAACAGTCGCTGTTTTCCATCACCGGATTCTCCGGATTCGGCGTCACGGGTGCTGCGGTTGCGACGGTCCTCTCGCGGGGAATCGCCGCACTCGTGGGGTTCTGGCTGTTGTTCGGCGGCCGTGTCGGCTTGCATCTCGCGCTCGCCGACTTCCGATTGAACGCCACGACAGTCGAAAAAATCCTCCGAATCGGCGTCCCCGGAGCCATCGACCAGAGCACCCAATCCATTGCAGTTATCGTCATGACGGCGCTCCTCGCCACTGTCAGTGCAGATGCCGTCGCAGCCTACGGAATCGGCACTCGATTTATCTCGCTCGTCTGGCTTCCGACAGTGGCGATGGGGATGTCCGTCGAAACTGTCGTCGGGCAGAATCTCGGAAACGGACGACGTGACCGCGCTCGGCGCACGGTGTACATCGCCGTCGCAATCCTCGGCGTGGCCTTCCTCGTCGCTGGCGTGCTAACGTTTTGGTTCGCCCGTCCTATCGTCGGCCTGTTCATCACCGGGCCGGGTTCCGACGCGATAATCAGTCACGGCGCAACCTTCCTTCGAATCGTCGCCCCGACGTGGGTCATCATGGCCGTCTATCACATGATGAACGGTGCCTTCTACGGCTCCGGCTCCACTCGCATGGCGATGGGAATCGCCGTCACGTCGTTGTGGGGCGTTCGTGCCATCGTCGCCCTCGTGACCATCCTCGTGCTCGGCCTCGGTGCCGTCGGCGCGTGGGACGCCATCGCGCTTTCGAACCTGACGGCGGCCGTCGTTGGCGCGTTCTTCTTCTTCCGTGGCCGATGGCTGGAGGACGTCCTCGAAGAGAATTCGACTGGAGACACAGGTTCGAAGGCGGACGCGGATTCCGGACGCCTACCTGATTCGCGATAGCTGTTTACTGCCGTCGGTCAGCAATCAACGACGCTCTCACGTCGTTCGAGCGGCAAAAATCTGCACCGTCAGAGCTTCGCTCTGACGAGCCATTCGTTCGCTCCAAAGTCGCTCACGAAGAGACCAAAAAACAGCGAAAACTCTAGCTGAACTGCTCGATGAGTTCCGGCACGACTTCGAACAGGTCGCCGACGATTCCGTAATCGGCGATGTCGAAGATTGGTGCGTTCGGGTCGGTGTTGATGGCGATGATGGTGTCCGAGCCTTTCATCCCGGCGACGTGCTGAACTGCGCCAGAAATACCGATTGCGAGGTAGACATCCGGCGTCACCTGCGAACCGGACTGACCGACCTGCCGGTTTTTCGGGAGCCAACCGTTGTCCACGATGGGTCGCGACGAAGAGAGCGTCGCGCCGGTCGCTTCTACGAGGTCCTCGATGAGCGGGAGGTTGTCCTCCTCCTCGATACCGCGGCCGATGCTGACGAGGAACTCCGCCTCGCTGATGTCCACGTCGCCAGCGCCGACTTCCTCGAAGCCGGTGACGGTCGAGCGGACAGCGTCCTCGTCGGGTTCGAAGTCGAACGCGGAAACGTCGGCGTCACCAACGCCCTCCGCCACGGGCCACTCCGCACCACGGGTCGTCAGGGCGAACTGGTCGCCCTCGACTTCCACCGTCGTCTCGACTTTCGAACCGTACATTTCACGCGTCGTCGTGAGCGTGTCGCCGTACTCGAAGCCGATGACGTCGGTGACCAGCGGGAGGTCGAGACGGTTGGCGACGGCAGGCGCGTAGTCCAGCCCGTTCACGCTGTTCGGCATCATGACGAACGTCGGTTCGAGGTCGTCGAACAGCGCCTCGATGGCCTGCACGTACACGTCGTGGTTGAACTCTTCACCGTACTCGACGGTGTGAATTGCGTCCACGCCATCGCGGTTCAGCGTGTCCGCGTAGGTTTCGACATCGCCGCTGATGACCGCGAGATGCAGGTCTCCCCCGCGTCGTCGGCGAGTTCGCGCCCTGCGGAGATGACTTCGAAACTCTCGTCACGGAGTTCGCCGCGGCGGTGTTCCGTGATTGCGAGAACGTCGCTCATTGGACGACCCCCTTCTCACGGAGCACGTCCGCAAGTTTCGCCGCCGTCTCATCGGTACTCCCCTCGAATATCTCCGCGTCGCTCTCGCTCTCGGGTTCGTACATCTCGGTCAGTGTCAGGTCGCTCGCCACCGCGTCGGCATCGAGACCGAGATCACCGAGCGTCTTCGGTGCGATTTCTTTCGACTGTGCTTGTCGGATGCCACGCAGACTGGCGTAGCGCGGTTCGTTGATACCGGTTTGGATGGTCAGGACTGCCGGGACTTCGATGTCCGTTAGTTCCTCGACGCCACCTTCCAGTTCGCGGTGGACGTGTGCAACGCCCTCGTCGGCGTCCACGTCGAGACCGTTGACGACTGCGCCCCACTCGAAGCCGATTTTGTCCGCGAGTGCGACACCGGTCGCGCCGAACGCGTCGTCACCGGCTTGCACGCCGGTCAGGATGAGGTCTGGTTCCTCTTCCGCGACGACGGCGGAGAGGAGTTCTGTTTTCGTCTCCACGTCGAGCAATCCGGCGTCTTCGAGTGCATCGTCCCAGACACGAATCGAACGGTCCGCGCCCTTGGCAAGTGCCATTCGAATCGTTTCCTCGGCGCGCTCCGGGCCGATGGTGACGGTTACGACTTCGTCGGCGATGCCCGCCTCGTTCAACTGGACACCTTCCTCGACAGCGTAGTCGTCCCACTCGTTCAGGTCATATTCGAGGTAGCGGTCGTCTACCTCGGTCCCTTCCACCTCGAAGTCATCCGCGAGTTCGGCGACTTCTTTCACCGTTACAAGGACCTTCATGGTCGTTTTGTTTCCGGGTAGCGGGTAAACGTTTTCGAAACGGTCGACAATGCACAACCCGTACTATTCTGATTTGTTACCTATCTAAAAGTCGTACGAGTGTTCGCTCGGTATCGAAGGGAGTCAGCTCGCTAGCGTGATGAAAGTCACTCTTCGGTATCGAAGTCAGTCACGTCCTCGCCGGGGAGTGTGATAAGGTTCTCCCGACCGATACGGAGTTTGTTGACGCTATTATTCTCGTTCATCGCCGAGAGTAGCTGTGAAACCTTCGCGTTCGACCAGTTCGTCTCCTTGACGATGGTTGCTTGCTTCATCCGACCACCGTTCTGTTTCAACAGATGTTCGACGCGCTCCTCGTCGGACAGCAGGTCGAGATTCGGGGCCGTCGTCTTCGGGTTTCGGTTCCGAGGGCACGGGTTGTTAGTCGGCGAGGTCGGAACCATCAAGGGGTTCATCATCGTCCCCATTTTGCTGGAGAAATGCGTAGACACTCGCACCGACGATGCCGACGAGCACCAGAAACGCCGCGGCGTACTGATACGGGAACGAGTTCAGTTGGTATTTATTTCGCGAAGTGGGCGCCGATTTTTTGACATAGATTATGCGGAGGGGCAAATGACTACTACTACCAACTCCTCCTTGCACGACGACAGTTCCGTTATCGTATCCGCTGTTCGAAACCGATTGAACCCGATAAGCGTCGGGGTCATCGATGACGAGGTTCTGCTTCGAAGAGAGGGAGCCGAGCCACGTCGAATCGTCGTCGAGCATGAAGGCATCATGGAGATAGATTTTGTCGTCGTGTACTCGTGTGAAGTTCGTCCAAACGAAGGAGAGCACTAACGTCCCGGTGTCGTTGTTGATGAAATAGTTCCGTTTGGGGTTTCGTATCTTCATTTGACGACCCGTTGCTTCCTGCTCACGTTTTGCGATTATCCGAAACGTATTCGCAGAGAAACCGATGTCTCCACCACTGACCTGACCATTCTTAAAATCCTTGCCCATCCGTTTGAACGCCGCAGTTTCGTTTTTGTTCCGGAGGGCAAACTGCATCGAGACGTTCCACTTGGCATCACCATTTTGGCGCGGTTTGATTCGGAGCGTCGTTCCGTTTCTCGCCGTCGCGTTCATCCCTTTTCCATTCATCGAAGTACGGTCCTGCATCACATGACTGCTGTTTGTCGAGTGACTGTGGATATCACCCGCGACAACGGTGGTTCCCACGGTGAAGAAAGAGAGGAGGACCACGAGGAGGGCGAAGTGTGACCGCATATTCATGTGTGGTCAAGCAGGCAAGAAAATACTTTCCATCTGTGCGATAAAACATCAGCGGTCTTTTTGAAAGATTTACACCCCTCTATGCCGTTTATCCAAGGACAAAGAAATCCCGTACGTATTTTAATGAGTAGTTGCGTACCCAACTGTATGTACCGGGCGTTCCCCGTTCTGGTCGCAGTCCTCCTTGTCCTCTGTTCGCCTGCTGTAGCATTCGAAGTCGGGATGTCGTCGTCGGTAGCAACGACACCAGCAGCGAGCAATCTGGTACAGCCACCGGGATTCAACAACACCTACTTACCATTTGAGTCTCGGGTCTCCCCACAGGAGTGATACGTACACGCCATCGTTGAGCCTCGGCACTGCCCTCAAAATGGACAGGGATTCGTTGCAGGCCCAAAAGAGAATGTACACGCTTGACGAACGGTTAGCGAATGCGCATGACGATGGCCAAAAGAAGCAGATACCTTCTCGAATTCAAAGCAAACCTCGATGTGCGATTGTCTGCCTTGCAAACCGAAGAGCGAACGACGAGTCAGCAGTTCAATAGTCAATTAATTGGAACAAGTGAGTACGTGAAAGACCTCGCAGTGCTCAGTACGAAAGCGAGCAACGCAGAGAACTCTATGGAATACATGAAGTCCGAGGCGAAGAAGCAAAGCATTATCCAATTTCAATCTCGTGAGTGGCAATCTCGGACCAAATTGATACCGTTACGTAGTCGGATACGTGATGTTGCGGCGGAAAGCTTTCGCTCCGGAACTGCTTCAAAGCCAATCTATGTCGCAACGACCTCCAACGGTGTCGTTCTTGCTACTGTGCTTGACAAACAGTACATCCGAGAAGCCTACCGTTCAGATTACAGAAACACGAGCATAAATAACCCGATGACGGGTGCACAAGCAGATGACATCACTCACAGCAAGTATCTGTGGACAACCAATGCGAGTCGGAGAAATTCCACTCAATCCCCACGTATGACAAAGCTGCTCAAACAAAGATATTCCACCCTCAAGGAGTAATTCAAGCATATCTAGACAGTGGTACGAGAAAGATATACCGCGAGATACAGTACAAGTTCCTCACCCATGACAACCACGTCCCCTACGGAACTCCCGTCCGGAACAACAGCACGAATCTGAACCTCGTCGTCAATCGAACGTACTCCGGTGGACCACTTCGAATACATCTAACCGACGCGAGCGGTGATCCAGTCAATGGTCGTATCGAACTCGGGGATACAGTGCTCGGCAACACCGGAACGGTCGGAACCCTATTTACGGTCTCACCGAGTCGGGAGTTCACCGTCACGGCCACACACGACTCCGAGACGGTCAAAGTGACGCTCACTCCATATGGCGTAACGAACGGTAGTTCCGAAAGTGGGACGCCACAAGACGCTGATGAATCGTCCCAAGGTTGAAATAGCAACACGTAACCACCCTCTGACGTGTCGAAGCGTGCCCTCTCGCCCGTCGTTGCAACTACCCTCTTGCTCGTCGTCACGCTCGTTATCGCCGGAACCATGGGGGTGATTGCAGTACAATCGGTATCGTTACAGGAGCCAAAGCACGTCGCTATCGGCGTTTCAGCCAACGCGGCAACCGACCGAATAACGTTCACCAATCGGGCGGGTGATTCGCTCGATGTCGAATCGCTCGACATCGATATCCGTGTAAACGGCGAACCACTTGCGTACCAGCCGCCAGTCCCGTTTTTCTCGGCGGACGGCTTTCATGCCGGACCGACGGGACCGTTCAACAGCGCATCAGACCCGACATGGCGCGTCGGAGAACAGGCGAGTGTGGAACTCGCCGAGACCAATGTCCCACTGCTTGAACCGGGTAACGAAGTCGTGATTCGAATCGTCCAAAATGGAACGCTCGTCGCCGAAATCGAAACGACCGCACGATGAGTCGATGATTACTGCATGATGAACGGTACTGCAATACGAATTATTCTTCAGGTTTACGTGCGACGGTTGTGATGGCGATATCTGGGTCGTAGCTCGGCCCCATCTCCCGATGCCGGATGTCCTCGTAGCCGGCTTCGTGGAACATCCTATCCGCCTCCTCACGGTCGTAAAAGAGCATTATCGTGTCGGCGACTTTCTGCATGACGCCTGTTTGGGGGTAATTTGGACCAACGACCAGCACCTCACCACCGGGCTTGGTCACGCGGCGGAGATCACGGAGTGTTTCGACAGGGTCGGGCCAGTATTCGATGGAACCGGACGACCAGACGATATCGAACGAATCGTCCTTGAACGGCAGTCGTTCGGCGTCCCCTCGGTAGAAGCTGACGGGGTCGTATTTGCCGATCTTGTCCCACGCTTTCCCGAGTTGATGGACGCTCTGGTCGAGACCGTGAACGTTGTCGGTGTGTTCGAGCAGTCCCTCGGTTCCGAATCCAGTTCCGCACCCAACATCGAGCACTCGGTCGTCCTCGTTGATGTCGAGCATCGACAGCGCTTCGTCGCGCATTTCCCCGTTCCAGATGAACGGGTTGACCTGATCGTACACCTTCGAGAGGTATTTGTAGAAGATACGTGCTCGACGTTTGTCTTCGAGAATGCCCATTGTAATTGTGTTGCGGTTGGGGCCGAACAATGATGAATCCCCACCATTTTCGGCCGACGCGGGGTCAAATGGTTCCGCAAGTAGTTTATACATTCTCACGCAATCCTCGCGTGATTACCACATATGCCGAGGCCAGAGGTTCTAGAACGAATAAAAGAGGCCGAAACGGAGGCTGACGACATCGTCGCGCAAGCCGAGGAGGACCGCGAAGAGCGGATTTCGGAGGCGCACACGAAGGCGGAGGAGATCCGCTCGGAAGCTCACGAAGAGGCCAAAGAGATGGAAGAGAACCGACTCGAAACTGCGCGCGACGATATCGAATCCGAGCGCAAGCAGACCCTCACAGAGGGAGAAAAAGAGCGAGAAGACCTCGAAATGCGTGCCGAAGAGAACAAAGAGGAGGCGATAGAATTAGTCATCGACAGATTCAGGGAGGCGGTGCATGCTCAGACCTGAACAGATGAGCAAGGTATCGGTGACTGGGTCGCGGATGGTCATGCCCGATATCATCGAAGCCATTCATGAACTGAATCTCGTGCATCTGTCGGATTACGATGGTTCGTGGGAAGGATTCGACCCCGGAAAACCCGTCAACGGTGCGGACGAGGCATCCGACAAACTCGTTACCGTTCGTTCGATCGAAAGTATTCTGACGGTGAATGAGGAAGACGCCGGACCACAGCGAATCGTTACCGGCAACGCCCTTGAAGACGAGCTGGAGGAAATCCGAGCACAAGTCAACAGCTTGGACGACCGCCGAAACGAACTCGAAGCCGAACTGCAAGAGGTTGAAGCCAGTATGGACTCGGCGAAACCGTTCGCCGACCTTGGAATCGACCTCGATTTGTTGTCGGGATACGATCATCTACAGGTCGCCGTCGGAGACGGTAACGCGGATGCAATCGAGCGAGCACTCGCTGATTCGGACGCAGTTCAGGAGTTCAAGCTGCTCACTGAGGGGCGGACGGTTGCCATCTTCGTCTACCCGACGGAGGAGGCAGAAGACGCGCTCAGCGACGCACTGGTCGGTGTCGAGTTTTCGTCGTTCGACATTCCGGATGCCTCGGGAAGTCCCGAGGAGTACGTCGTGGAACTCAAACACGACCATCAGAAGCTCGAATCGAAGATCAACGGCGTCGAGAGCGAACTGAACGACGTAAAACTCGACGCTGCTGGCTTCCTCTTGGCGGCAGAGGAGAAGCTCGCTATCGAGGTGCAAAAAGAGGAAGCACCGCTTCAGTTCGCCACGACCGAGAACGCCTTCATCGCCGAAGGCTGGATTCCGTGCCAGCGCTTCGACGACATGAAGAGCGCGATTCGGTCGGCGGTCGGCGACCGTGCCGACGTCGACGAACTTGAACGCGCCTCCTACCACAATCCCGATGTGGACCACCATGTCGCTATGGATGGTGGCACGAAGGAGAACCCGCCGGTCATCCAGGACAACCCGGACCCGACTCAGCCCTTCGAACTGTTGGTCGAGACCATCAACAGGCCCCGATACTTCGAGTTCGACCCGACCATCGTGCTGTTTCTCACGCTCCCGATCTTCTTCGGATTCATGATCGGCGACGTGGGGTACGGCTTGATCTACCTCGCGGCTGGCTGGTATCTGTACAGTCGTTACGACGGTGGTTTCAAGAGCCTCGGCGGTATCGCGCTCTGGTCGGGTGCGGTCACCGTCGTCTTCGGGTTCATCTTCGCCGAGTTCTTCGGCTTCCACTTCGGGAGCATGCTCTATGGTTCCGGCGGCCCGCCATTAGAGAAGGGGCTGACGCCTGCAGACCGTCGAATGGGCGCTCCTCTGGCTGTTCATGAGTGTCATCGTCGGATTGATCCACCTCAACGTTGGCTTCATTTTCGACTTCCGCGAGAAGATGGACCATGGCATGAAACACGCACTCCTAGAGGCGGGCTCTTGGATACTGCTCATGAACGGGGTTTGGCTCTGGATTCTCAGCAGGAGCTACCAGGATGCGAAACCCAGTTTCATCTACACGTCGTTCAACGTCCATCCGATTCCGCTGGGATTCGTCGGCTTCTCGCCCGCAGTCGGGATGGCGGGACTCGCGTTCGCCGTCGTCGGCATGGTTGCCCTCGTCGTCGCTGAGGGTCCCGTCGTCGCGCTCATTGAGAGCCTGAACGTTTTGACGCACGTGCTGTCCTACGCTCGGCTGGCCGCGGAGGTCATCGCTGAGGCAGGTATCGCGCTCGTCGTCAACCTGCTCGTGTTCGGTGCCTCCACCGATGGGGAGGCCTATCACTTCCTCATCGATACGGCCCCATCCGCCGTCACACACGGCGAAGTCGTCTTTGGCGGCCTGTTCCACATGGGCATCATCGGGGTGCTCTTCGGGATCGTCCTTCTGGTCCTTGGCCACTTGGTCGTGCTGGCGCTCGGCATCGTCAGCGCAGGTCTACAGGCCCTGCGGCTGGAATACGTGGAATTCTTTGGGAAGTTTTATGAGGGCGGTGGGGAGAAGTTCCAACCGTTCGGCTACGACAGATCGTATACCACAGAGGACTAAGTAAACTCACCAAGTAAATCAATGTACGAATTCATACTCGCATTCGCGCACACCGCTGTACTGCTCGCACAGACCACTACGACCGCCGCGGCCGACGCCGCTTCCAAGCCGTCTAACCTCCCGAAGGCTGGCGCTACGCTCGGTGTCGGTCTCGCGGCGCTCGGCGCAGGAGTCGCTGAAGGTGGCATCGGTGCCGCCGCCGTCGGCGCAATTGCGGAGGACCGCGACTTCTTCGGTCTCGGACTGATCATGACGGTGCTCCCGGAGACCCTCGTCATCCTGGCGCTGGTCGTCGTGTTCATCGTATAACCTCCATCACCAATTTATGAGTCTGGAAACAGTAGTTGAGGACATTCGAGACGAAGCCCGCACGCGCGCGGACCAAATCCGCGCTGAGGCCGACGACCGTGCCGCCGATATCGTCGAGGCGGCCGAAGCGGACGCCGATGACATCGTAGCGGCGAAAGAACGAGAGATCGAAAACCAGATTGAACAGGAGCGCGACCAACGTCTTTCGAGCGCCAAGCTCGAAGCCAAACACGAAATCCTGAGCGCCCGCCGTGACGTCATCCAAGACGTTCGCAACGCGGTCGAGACTCGGCTATCGGAGCTTGACGGCGACGAGCGCGAGGAACTAACCCGCGAACTGCTCGACGCCGCAGCGGTCGAGTTCCGCGACAACGAATCGGTTCGCGTCTACTCGTGTCCGTCCGACGAGGACCTCATCACCGAGGTCCTCGACGACTACGAGAACTTCGAGTACGCCGGCGAGTACGACTGCCTCGGTGGCGTCGTCGTCGAAGGCGACGCATCGAGAGTCAAAGTGAACAACACGTTCGACTCGATACTCGAAACCGTCTGGGACGATCAGCTAAAAGACATCAGCTCGAAGCTGTTTGACAACCAATGAAGGTTATTAGCAGCGACGCATCAAACTACGAGTACGTCAATGCGCGCGTCAAGTCGCGCCGCGCAACTCTCTTCTCCGGAGAGGATTATCAGAAACTTCTCCGTATGGGCCCCGGTGAAATTTCCCGGTTCATGGAGGAGACGGAGTACGAGACCGAGATCAACGCGCTCGGCTCTCGATACCGCGGCGTTGACCTCATCGAGTACGCGCTCCACGCCAACTTGGCCAAGCACTTCGATGACTTGTTGCAGTGGGCCGACGGTCGGCTCTACGACCTCATCGCCCGCTATCTCCGGAAATTCGACTCCTGGAACGCCAAGACCGTAATCCGCGGCATCTACTCCGACGCGGACCGCGACCTCGTCGAGGCGGACCTGATCCGCGCCGGCGAGTTCTCCGACCGCTTCCTCGAACAGCTGCTCGACGCGACCAGCATCGAGGAGGTCGTCAACCTCCTCTCCGATACGCTGTTCGGCGACGCTGTCGAAGAAGCGTACCAGGACCACGAGGAGACCGGACTGTTGGTCCCGCTTGAGAACGCCATCGATCGGGCGTACTACGAGGGTCTGATGGACGGAATCATCGTCGGCCCGGACCGCGGGACCGACCTGTACGTCAACTTCTTGCAAGCGGAAATCGACTTTCGGAATATCCGAAACGTCCTTCGAGCCAGCCGCAGTGGCGCGGACATCAACCCCTCGAAGTACTACATCTCCGGTGGTCGGCTGTTCGACGCATCGGCACTGGAGCAACTCGCAGGCAATACGGACGAATTGATCGCCCAACTTCGTAACAGCCGTTACGGGGACCAATTGGACGAAGCGCTGGACGAGCTTGAGCGAGCTGATACCCTCATTGGATTCGAACACGCTTTAGATAAGGCGTTGCTCGAATACTCGGACCACCTTTCACACGTCTTTCCGTTATCGGTGTGTCCGGTGCTCGCTTACGTTCTCGCCAAACAGCGCGAAGTCGACAATATCCGTGCAATCGCACGAGGGCGCGAAGCAGGACTGCGAGAGAACCAAATCGAAGAGGAACTGGTACTACTATGAGCCAAGAGATTGCCGTCATCGGCAGCCCGGATTTCACGACTGGATTCCGCCTCGCAGGAGTCCGAAAGTTCGAAAACATTCCGGAAGAAGAGAAAGATGGGGACTTGGACGACGCAGTTTCTCGGACACTACAAGACGACGACGTGGGCATCATCGTGATGCAAGACGACGACCTCGAATATCTCTCCCGAAACGTCCGGAATGACGTGGAGGGGAGTGTCGACCCGACCCTCGTAACGCTGGGTGGTGGCGCGGGAAGCGGCGGACTCCGCGACAAAATCAAGCGTGCGATCGGTATCGACCTTATGAACGAAGACGAACAAGGTGATAACGAATGAGCCAGGCAACAGATAGCGACGTCGTCCGGGAGGATGGCGTCATTCAGAGCGTGAGCGGACCAGTCGTTACCGCCACGGACCTCGGTGCCCGGATGAACGACGTTGTGTACGTCGGTGAAGAAGGGCTGATGGGAGAGGTTATCGAAATCGAAGGAAACATTACCACGATTCAGGTGTACGAGGAAACCTCGAACGTCGCACCCGGTGAACCCGTCGAGAACACGGGCGAACCGCTGTCGGTCGAACTCGGGCCGGGAATGCTCTACTCCATCTACGATGGAGTGCAGCGCCCCCTTGACGTGCTCGAAAGCGAGATGGGTGCGTTCCTTGACCGTGGTGTTGACGCTCCGGGAATCGACCAAGAAAAGACGTGGGAGTTCACCCCAACCGTCAACGAAGGTGACACGGTCGAACCCGGCGACATCGTCGGAACCGTTCCCGAGACGGAGAGCATCGAACACAAGGTGATGGTGCCGCCGAACTACGAGGGCGGCGAAGTCGTTGCCACGAAGAGCGGCAACTACGATGTCAACGAAACCATCGTCGAACTCGACAACGGCGAAGAGGTCACGATGCAACAGGAATGGCCGGTTCGTGAATCGCGGCCATCCGTCGATAAGAAGACGCCCCTGACGCCGCTCGTGTCCGGGCAGCGAATTCTCGATGGCCTGTTCCCCATCGCCAAAGGTGGGACGGCCGCGATTCCGGGACCGTTCGGCTCCGGAAAGACGGTTACCCAGCACTCACTGGCCAAATGGGCTGACGCGGACATCGTCGTCTACGTCGGTTGTGGTGAGCGCGGTAACGAGATGACGGAAGTCATCGAGGACTTCCCGGAACTCGAAGACCCGCGAACGGGCAAACCGCTCATGTCGCGAACGTGCCTCATCGCAAACACGTCGAACATGCCCGTGGCAGCACGCGAGTCGTGCATTTACACGGGAATCACCATCGCGGAATACTACCGTGACATGGGATACGACGTGGCACTGATGGCCGACTCCACCTCGCGGTGGGCCGAAGCGATGCGCGAGATTTCTTCGCGTCTCGAAGAGATGCCCGGCGAAGAGGGGTATCCGGCGTACCTCGCCGCCCGTCTCGCCCAGTTCTACGAGCGTGCAGGCAAGTTCGACAACATCAACGGCACGGAGGGTTCGGTGACGGTTATTGGTGCAGTGTCGCCACCAGGCGGTGACTTCTCCGAGCCAGTGACACAGAATACCCTGCGTATCGTGAAGACGTTCTGGGCACTGGACGCCGACCTCGCGGAACGTCGGCACTTCCCGGCCATCAACTGGGATGAGTCCTACTCACTGTACAAAGACCAGCTTGACTCGTGGTACGAACAGAACGTCAGGGAGGACTTCCCCGAGAAACGCCAGTGGGCAACTGACGTTCTCGACGAAGAGGGCGAGCTACAGGAAATCGTCCAACTCGTCGGAAAAGACGCGTTGCCGGAAGACCAGCAGTTGACGCTCGAAGTTGCACGCTACCTGCGTGAGGGATGGCTTCAGCAGAACGCCTTCAACGACACGGACGCGTTCTGTTCCCCGGAGAAGACCTACCGGATGCTCGAAGCCACCGAGACGTTCAACGACGAAGCGTTCGCCGCGCTTGACGCTGGCGTTCCGATGGACGAAATTACGTCTATCGACGCCGCACCGCGCTTGAACCGTGTCGGAACCACTGAAGACTGGGAAGACTTCATCGACGAAATCGAGGAAGACATCACGGAAGAGCTCAGGGAGAAATACTAATGAAAGAATACCAGACAATTACCGAAATCAGCGGCCCGCTGGTGTTCGCCGAAGTTGACGAGCCGATCGGATACGACGAGATGGTCGAAATCGAGACGCCGAACGGCGAAACACTGCGCGGACAGGTGCTTGAATCGAGCGAAGGACTCGTCTCGATTCAGGTGTTCGAAGGCACCGAAGGTATCGACCGTCAATCGTCAATTCGATTCCTCGGTGAGACGTTGAAGATGCCGGTCACGGAAGACCTGCTCGGACGCGTCCTCGACGGGTCCGGACAGCCTATCGACGGCGGTCCGGAAATCGTTCCGGACGAGCGACGTGACATCGTCGGTGCAGCAATCAACCCCTACGCACGGGAATATCCCGAGGAGTTCATCCAGACGGGCGTGTCATCCATCGACGGCATGAACACGCTGGTTCGTGGACAGAAACTCCCCATCTTCTCGGCGTCGGGGCTGCCGCACAACGAACTCGCACTCCAGATTGCACGACAGGCGAGCGTGCTCGAAGATGAAGGCGAGGAGAGCGAATTCGCCGTGGTGTTCAGCGCGATGGGCATCACGGCCGAGGAGGCAAACGAGTTCATGGAGGACTTCGAGCGAACCGGTGCACTGGAACGCTCGGTCGTCTTCATGAACCTCGCGGACGACCCCGCAGTCGAGCGGACGGTCACGCCGCGAATGGCGCTCACCACGGCGGAGTACCTCGCGTTCGACAAGGATTACCACGTGCTGGTTATCCTGACGGACATGACGAACTACTGTGAGGCGCTTCGTGAAATCGGTGCCGCGCGTGAAGAGGTGCCGGGTCGTCGTGGCTACCCCGGATACATGTACACTGACCTCGCACAGCTGTACGAGCGTGCAGGCCGTATCCAAGGGCGCAAAGGGTCCGTCACGCAAATCCCCATCCTCACGATGCCGGGTGACGACGACACGCATCCGATTCCCGACCTGACCGGGTACATCACGGAAGGGCAGATCATGCTTGACCGTCACCTGAACTCGCAGGGTATCCAACCGCCGATCAACCCGCTCCCGTCCCTCTCACGGCTGATGGACGACGGTATCGGTGAGGGGCTTACCCGCGGGGACCACTCCGGTCTCTCCGACCAAATGTTCGCGGCGTACGCAGAGGGTGAAGACCTGCGCGACCTCGTAAACATCGTCGGTCGTGAAGCGCTGAGTGAGGATGACAACAAGTACCTCGACTTCGCCGACCGCTTCGAACAGGAGTTCCTCGACCAGGGCTTCCACACGAGCCGTGACATCGAAGAGACGCTGGATATCGGCTGGAAACTGATTTCGATGCTCCCGAAATCCAAGCTCAATCGTGTGAGCGAGGAAGAGATCGAGGAGTACTACGTCGAAGAGAAGGCCGAAGAAGTCACAGCCGACTAAACGCGGTTCATTCGGGTTTTATTTATTTGTTTCCTCGTGGGTGGTGTAGAGTAACGGAAAGATATCGTAATTCTATCCCGCATACACCGCCGAAGAGCGGCTTTCGACTGTAAAGAATTATCCCCTTCGAGTTTTTATGGTCAACTAACATGGCCACGGACGTCAAACCGACTCGGAAGAACCTCATGGCGATCGAGGATCGCATCGAGCTTTCCGAGCGCGGTCACGACACGCTGGAGCAGAAGCGTGACGGTCTCATTATGGAGTTTATGGATATCCTCGACCGGGCACAGGACGTGCGATCCGGCCTCGAAGATGATTATGAACACGCACAGCAGACCATCAACATGGCCCGTGCGATGGAAGGGGACGTTGCAGTTCGTGGGACTGCCGCTGCACTGAAAGAACATCCCGAAATCACGACCGAGTCGAAGAACATCATGGGGGTCATCGTCCCGCATATCGAGTCCTCGAAAGTCAAGAAGTCGCTTGACGAACGTGGCTACGGTGTTCTCGGAACGAGTGCCCGTATCGACGAGACGGCGGACGCCTACGAAGACTTACTCGAAAGCATCATCCTCGCCGCCGAAATCGAGACGGCGATGAAAAAGATGCTGACTGAAATCGAGCAAACGAAGCGTCGTGTCAACGCCCTTGAACACAAACTCCTCCCGGACCTCTACGAAGCGGAGGACTACATCGAGCAGAAACTCGAAGAGCAAGAGCGTGAGGAAATCTTCCGAATGAAGAAGATCAAGGCCAAGAAGGAAGAAGCCGAAAAAGAAGAAGAGCAGGCCCGTGAATTGGAACAGGCGGAAGGCGAAGTCGCCGTCACGAGCTAAATTCGTTTTTCTTTCTGCGGTTTGTATTGGGGTAGATTTTTCGTCGTGAAATAGAGAAAATCTGCACAATCGTTCGGATTTCCATACGAAACAGAGGAGATAAAACAGCGTTGGAATGACAGATTATCACCATTCACGCCAGTTACTCCGAAACCCCCAGTGAATGTGCCGAGTCCGGCAGAACCTGCTCATTGTAAAAACTTTCTTCTATTGGTACTGCTCACACCTGTCTTGACAATTCTCACCATCCCGTGTCTTATTTGTTATAATACAATATCTCTCCCCCAAACCATTTTTCTTTAACTCATATACTGGACATAATACTCGATTCGTCTCTCTTTTCTGAAATCCAACTGGATGGTGGTCTGTTTCGAGTCGAGAAATTGGTTTGAAAAGCCCCTGTCATCCTTCGAATCTCCATCCGAAACAAAGGCCTTTCGGAACGATTTTGTTTCGTCCCAAATGGCCGGAATCCCCGAGACGGTTGGTTGCTGACAGTTTGGGATTGTAGAGACCCCAAACGACGAAAACTGAATTCGATATCGTTTCTCCGTCTGCGGTGTCGACTAGTCAGTTCGGAACCGTAGCGGCGGTGCGACGCAGGAAAAACAACGAAACTGAAATCGATTATTCGATGTACGTGAACCACTCTTCGTGGTCGTCAGTGCGCCGGTTGACGAGGTCGAAGAACGCCGACTGGAGTTCTTCGGTCACGGGACCGCGACTCCCGTTACCGATTTCGACGTTGTCAACCTGCCGGATGGGCGTGACCTCCGCCGCGCTGCCGGTGAAGAACAGTTCGTCGGCGGTGTTGAGTTCACCGCGGCTGATGGTCGCGTTGTCGTGGACTTCATAGCCCATCTCCTCGGCCATCGTGATGACGCTGTTGCGGGTGATGCCGTCGAGGATGCTCTCGGAGAGGCCGGGGGTGAAAATCTCGCCGTCACGGACCATGAAGATGTTCTCGCCGGGGCCTTCCGCGACGTTGCCTTCCTTGTTCAGGACGATTGCTTCCATGTAGCCGTTCCGTCGGGCTTCCTCGCCGGCGAGGAGGCTATTGACGTACAGGCCAGTCGTTTTGGCGTTCGTCGGAATCTGGCTGGAGGCGTGTTTGCGCCACGAGGAAATCATGACTTCGACGCCGTTTTCGAGGGCGTCCTCACCGAGGTACGCGCCCCACGGCCATGCTGCGATGGTGACGTCAGTCGGGCAGTCGCCGGGGCTGACGCCGAGGCTGTCGTAGCCGTAGTAGGCGATGGGTCGGATGTAGCAGGAGCGGAGGTCTTGGCGGTCGATGAGTTCGAGGGTCGCCTCCGTGAGTTCCTCCGGGCTGTATTCGATCTCCATGTCGTAGGGTTTACACGAATCGTAAAGCCGCTGGAGGTGGTCGTCCCAGCGGAAAATCGCGGGACCGTTCTCCGTATCGTAGCACCGAACCCCTTCGAAGACACCCGTCCCGTAGTGCAGTCCGTGCGTGAGAACGTGGATTTGTGCGTCGTCCCAATTGACAAATTCTCCATCCATCCAGATGGTGTCCACATCCATTTCGTCAAAGCTCATACGTCCGTCCCATTGGAGGCCAAGGTAATCAGCTTTGGCGATTGTCGCTGGACGATTGTGTAAAATTACTCCTGTGAGAGTAAGCGGTCGAAGATAGTCTTGCCGAGAACGCGTCCGAATCGGGGACGGTACCACAAACCATCAACCCTTGGCGAATCGTCATAAGCGACGTTTTGTGAACATAAACATCAACGTTTGGAAAAGTGTGTACGCGCAGTTCGTTTCGAGTCAAAAAAGGTTCGAGTTTCGCTTCAGGCTGGGCGCGCGGCAGTGCGTTCATCCGAACGGCCCTTCAGCCACGACCCGAGTGCGCCACCCACGGCGCCGGGGATTGCGGCGACGACGACGAACAGCACGCCGAAGGCGAACAGACCCATGGTCGGGATGATACCGGCGGCCAGCAACCCGGCGACGGTCAGGATGATGAGGGCGACGATTGCCCCGGCGGCGGTTGCGACGCCGCCGTTGAGCGCGCCATCATCGAGTTTGGTTCCGGACACGTAGCCAGCCACGAGACCACCGACGATGCCGGTCAGGCCAGCGCCGACGATGGGAAGTGTCATGTCCGTGAACGGGACGACTGCCCCGCTGAGGAGGCCGACGATGATGGTCGCGACGATTCCGTACAGAATTGCTCTTACTTTGAAGTCCATACAGAGTATATCGATTCACAGACTAATGAACTTTTTCTATAATTGACATAACTATCCCGGAATTACCGCAATTAGATGGCTAATTTTTCGTTACAAAGCCTATGATTACGGTCTCAGCTAAAAACGAGCGTGAAAGAATCAGTCGAGCGATTCGATTATCTCTGCCCCTTCGAGATACGGGAATCCGTGCCGTTCGGCGTAGGCGCGCGCATCGGCGGGCGACAGCGCACTGCCGGTTTCGTCGTCGAGCATCTCACAGACGACGACGGCGGGAGGCTGGTCGGCGGCCGCGCCGAGGACGATTCCGAGTTCGGTGTGACCTTCCCGTTCGGCGAGCAGACCCGGAGCGGCTTTGAGCAGGTGGACGTGACCTGGTGCGCGGAACTCGGCGGCAAAGTCCGTGTCGTCGGGTGTGGCTGCCGCGCTTGCGAGCTCTCGAATCGTTAGCGAGCGGTCGTCGTCCGTGATACCGGTGTAGGTGTCGCGGTGGTTCACGGTCAACGAGAAGGAAGACCGGGAGTCATAGCCGAGGTCATGCCCTTCGGTCGCTGGGTGGTCAATGATTTCGTCTAGGTAATCGAGGTCGAAGCTCTCGGCGACATCGTGGGAGAGGGCGACACAAATCAGCCCGCCAGCGTCGTTTCGAAGGCGGGAAACCGCTTCCGGCGTGACCGCTCCGGCAGGGTAGATGAGGTCCGTCTCGCCTTCACGGTCGGCCGCGTCGTGAACGAGGACCGGAGAACCGTCGCGGAACGCGGCGATAGCTTTTTCGACCGACGCGGCGACCGGATGGCTCATTGTACCTCCTCGATGTGAATCCTGACGTGTTCTCCGTCGTTCAGTTCGAGTTCGTCACGGAGTTTCGATTCCGCGATGAGTTCCAACTGGTTTTCGTCGTGGTGGGTTCGTTCGGGTGAGATGACGTGCACTGGTTCGTAGGAATCGCCGTCCGTCGTCTCGATGGCAGCAGGGTAGCAAACTGCGGGACCGTACGTTCGGTCACCGTCTTCCCACGCATCGATCGGAACAGGGTCGAGTGCGTCCATCGCTGACCGAGCACGAACGCTTTCGGTCGTGAGTTCGACGTTCAACGTCCCCGGATACGGTTCGTACTCCAACCGTTCGATGAACTGCTCCATGTAGCCCGACAGCGAGATGTAGTGTTTTCCTTCACCCATCCCGCCCGTGACGGTCCCCGACAGATCGACACCCGAGAGATTCTCGAAGATGCGACGATAATCCTCGTACTCGCGCTTCAGTTCCCATTCGCCGTCGTCAGTGATGGCGACCCACTGCCCGTTGCTGACGATTTCACGTGTGATGAGACCCGCATCATCCAACCGCTGGAGACGGCGCGATGCCGTCTGATTGGACGCGTCGAGGCGCTCGGCGAGGTCGGCACACGACACTTTGACCTCACTTTCGAGCGCCCCATCGAGCGCGAGAAGTTTCAGGGCGGCGAGTTCGTCGTACCCGACCACGAGCGATGTCGCTGGCATACTCCATACTCCGGGCTTCGTTCGTTTAAGCGTGCCGGAAACGGGACGCATAACAGTATTGTTACGGGGTAGAACGCGATGTCACCGTTCAGGATACCACGTACTCACTGGTGACATCTAAGCTTGGTGGTTCTCCGGTTTGTTCCGGTCAATCGCAAGCAGAGACCGAGTTACTATTTAAATTGTTGGCAATAGAAGCCATCCGGTTTAAACATAAATACCACGGAATATTAGCCGGACAACCAATTGCGGTCGGAAGATGTCATCTCGCGACGGGCGAGACCCCTCGACCGTTCGTCCGTGTACCCCTATGTCACAGAACGATACCGAAGCCGAGCAATACGAAACGAAGGTACCGGCGCGGATGGATCGACTCCCATGGTCTCGGTTTCACTGGCTGGTGATTCTGGCGTTAGGTGCAACGTGGTTGCTCGACGGCCTTGAGATTGGCCTCGTCGGGGCTATCGGGCCGATGCTCACGGACAAATCGACGTTGGGATTGACGAGCGCACAGGTTGGCTACACGGCATCCATCTACTTGGTGGGGGAAGTCTGTGGTGCGTTGCTGTTCGGGTGGCTCACCGACCGATACGGCCGCCAGAAGATGTTCTTCACTACGATGGGGCTCTACCTCGCTGGCGTCGCACTGACAGGACTCTCCATCGGGTTCTACACCTTCGCGACCTTCCGTTTCCTCGCCGGTCTCGGCATCGGTGGGGAGTACTCGGCCGTCTACTCGGCCATCGACGAGTTGATTCCGGCTGAATACCGCGGGCACGCCGACTTGGCCATTAGCGGTACGTATTGGGTCGGCGCGGCCGCTGCCTCGGTGCTCACCCTGTTCTTCTTGAACTCGAACGTCGTCACCACCGGAGCCAACTGGCGCTACATCTTCCTCTTCGGTGCTGCGTTGGCGTTGTTCGTCCTCGTTCTCCGACGGTACGTTCCCGAGAGTCCACGTTGGCTCATGGTTCACGATAGACCTGAGGAAGCAAAGGAGGTAGTCGAAAACGTCGAAGAACGGGTCAAGGAATCCGAAGACGAGTATCTGAAAGAACCGGACGACGATGAATCCATGACCATCCAAGCTATCGGACGCGTTCCGCTTCGTCGCATCCTCGAAACGGTGTTCGTGGACAACTTCCAGCGTGCAGTACTCTGTTGTGTCCTGTTCATCACGCAGGCGTTCCTCTACAACGCCATCTACTTCACCTACGGGCTGATTTTACACCAGTTCTACAACGTTCCGAAGCCCGATACGGCATACTACGGAATCGCTTTCGCCGCCGCCAACTTCATTGGCGCAATCGCCCTCGGCCGGTTTTTCGATACGGTCGGCAGACGGCCGATGATTTCGGGGACCTACAGCATTTCGGGAATACTGTTGGCAATCACTGGCTACTTGTTCCTGAACAATATGCTTACGGCGCTCACACAGACGCTCCTCTGGTGTGCGGTGTTCTTCTTCGCTACCGCAGCAGCGAGTGCGGCGTATTTGACCGTCAGCGAGATATTCCCGATGGAAGTACGTGCGCAAGCGATTGCCGTCTTCTTCGCCATCGGGCAGGCGGCAGGCGGCGTCGTGGCTCCAGCACTGTTTGGGAACCTCATCGGCAGTGGCAAGGCGATAAACGTGTTCTATGGCTACTGCATCGCCGCGGGACTCATGTTAATCGGTGCCATCGTCGAATGGTACTGGGGAATCGACGCCGCACAGAAATCCTTGGAGGAGGTCAGTACGCCGATTTCGACGTTCGTCTCCGAATCCGACGAAAGCGATAGTCGTCCGAGCGCTGAAGGCGTCGACGACTAACCGCCGACCGACGGAAGCTATTTTGTACTCCTCTGCCGACGAGCACCGCCTTTTCGAGCTTCTCCACTTCGATGACCTCCTCCTCCCCGTAACCGGCGGGAGCCGTCGCACTCAGTCGGTGTACACCTCGTGGACGAACACGACATTCCACGACTACAGCGGTACGTCCGGAGACGTGACGACCGACAGCGATGGCTGGGTCGATATCACGGTGCCATCGGAAGGCTGGGTTTCCTACGCGCCGAACTGAGGGTTCGAAATCGAGGCAGCGAACCACAGAGCTTTTTCCGCCGAAACCGACCGACACGCATGGAGAAAGTGAACCTCGACGACGCGTTCGGGACCTTCGACGAACACTGGTCCCCCCGACTCGCCGCGGAACTGAACGGGCAGGCGGTCAAACTCGCCAAACTGGAGGGAGAGTTCGTCTGGCATCACCACGACGACGCCGACGAGTTGTTCCTCGTGACGAGCGGGCAACTCCGCATCGAGTTTCGGGAGGAAGACGACGTGGTGCTGGACGAAGGGGAGTTACTCGTCGTCCCGCGAGGCGTCGAACACCGGCCGGTTGCCGAAGAGGAAGTCGAAGCGCTGTTGTTCGAACCATCGGGGACGACGAACACGGGGAACGCGGAGAGCGAGTTGACGAAGACGGACCTCGAACGGGTGTAGAAACTGAATCCCCGCTAGAAAAATATCAAAATAGATTTATAATAATGTAATTAATCACTAATTTAATTATCTATGACGAATTTAGCTCGTACCATTCCCTGCGTGACTGCATAGAGTATTGCAGTAACTATAGTCCCAAATCGTAGTATATCGTTTAGAACTTCTCCGAAAGCAGGATTGTAGACTGGAACTGGAAGTGCAGATAGAAAATCGGTGCTAACTCGAGCAATAACGAGTCCAATACATAGAATTATAGAAATTTTTATCGCTTCTATTACTAGCCATCTTACATTCACCGATGCAGTTTTCATTAGTTGGAATATGAAACCAAGCCTATTTAAATATACTGGTGACATGTATCTAGAATTTTAAAATATTTATATATAATACATGTGTATTTTAGAATGAGTATAAAATACTCATGAGAAAAATGAATAGAAGAAAAATGCTAACATTGACTGGTTCAAGTCTAGTAGCAATGACAAGCACCTCACTACCGACAGTAGCGGGGAAAAATGAGAACCGCGGAGATGCTATTTATGAAGAAGCACTTCACAAGATGAAGGAGACAGGGAGTGTCTCTAAATTCAGGAAGTATCTCTCAAAACACGGTGTCTCTTACAATACGACTGACCAAGTCTACACGGTGACAAAAAATAACGAAGATAGTGGGCTTTCAGCCCAGTATCTCGACCAAGCAGACTTACAAATATGGTTAACTCTTTCCCGACCAAACTGTGATTATCCAGACAGATATCGGGCCGAGATATCATTTGATTGGAGTTGGCAAGGTGTGGACGACTGGGGAGATTACCCCGACGATGTTGTTGGGATGACTTTCTCTGATCGACATTTCTGGATTCCTGATCAAAATGGGAACGAGTTTTGGACCAGTGGTAGCAATATTGATTATAAGAGCCAAGGATCAGACGGGATTGGTTTTTCTGTCTTTGATGCTGCAGCTGACGACGGGAGCCTTTATTCTGGTGGCTGCAAGCTACGGACTCAGTCAGGAACCTCTGACCCACTTGCTTCACGAAAAGTCTATGGACAATATACGCATACCTACAGTGGTACGTGGTCAGGTCTTTCCTTTTCAGTTGGAATGATTGGAATTAGTTGGTCTTCATCAGGAGGGGCGTGGGACACACATGTGGACCAAAACGACGACCCTCTTGTTGTGAATGCAGCCAGTCTTGACAGCGATAATTGTGACTACGGGATGTAGAACAAGTCTATAAATAATCATCTACGAAGATTCTTCTTTCACGAGAGAAACAGATACTGGTTGAGTATACCGATTCCATTGTTTTACTGCTCAGTACCTTCATGATGGTAGAATAATAGAATCAATGCAAATCCTGATTATGTGTCTGTAAAAACATTGTGAATTATTTATGATAAATGTGTGGGGGGTGGAAATATGACGAATACCACCACTCAGTCGTCTATTCTCACCCACCCAGCGGCGTCCACGTCGTCGAGTCGCGCTCCCAGAACTCGCTGTCTTTCTTGAGTTTCGGCACCCACGTGTCCTCCGTCTTCGAGAGCAGCGCGACCCGCGAGGCGGGAACGTCCTTCAGCACGTCGTGCTCGGGCATGTGTTCGCCCACCTGCTCGGTGAACTCGACGACATCCTCGTGGTCGAGCATCGCGGAGCGGTCGAGTCGGCCGCGCGAGTGGCCGACGTGCATGTACGCCTTGAGTTCGACGAAGTCCGGGTCGGCGCGCTCGTAGAAGGCGGCGTACCAGTCCGGGTTGGCGACGTTTTCCCCGCCGACGAGCGTGGTCCGGAGCACGGTCCGCGTGTCCTCCTTCCCGGCCAACACGTCCATGGTGTCGATGAGGTTCTCCCACGCGTCGTCGTCCACGGCCCGGACAACGTGGTCGAACGTGGCGCGGTCCGCGGCGTCAACGCTGACGTACAGCTGCGTCGGGTCGCATTTTTCGAGCATCTCCGGGTTCGTCCCGTTGCTCACGAGGAACGTCGTGATGTTCCGGTCGTGGAACGCCTCGATGAGTTCGGGCAGGTAGGGATAGAGGGTCGGTTCGCCGTCGAGCGAGATGGCGACGTGGCGCGGTTCCATCGACTCCTCGAACACTTCGCGCGGAACGTCGTCGTTGCCGCCGAATCCCGACAGCAGTCTGCGCTGGAGGCGGATGCTCGCGTCCACGACCGCTTCGGGGTCGTCCCACTCCACGTCGCCCAGTTCGTAGGAGTGACCGCGGTGGTCCCGCCAGCAGAAGACACACCGCTCGTTGCATTTGACCACGGGCGTCATCTGAATGCAACGGTGAGATTCGATGCCATAGAAGATGTTCTTGTAGCACTTCCCCTCGCCGCGCAGGGCGTTGGCCGTCCACCCGCAGGTCTGGGCGGCGGTGTGGCTTTCGTGATGGTAGTTCGGGGAGTCCACCTGTTTGGGTCCGTCGTCGGAACCCGAAGAGTTCCGGTTGCTCGTCGAGGGTTCCTCGACGGTGTCGGAGTCGCTCATTGTGGGGAGAATGTCGTTCGAGGGTAAAACGTTCTTTCCTCTGGTGTCCCGTGACCCACTGACCGAGAGGGAAAAACGGTATGACGCATTGCAAACACCGAGATGGAGACAGCGCTATCGATATGACGGTTCGTTTGTTGCAGTTCC
>CAWCLB010000005.1:0-33834 GCA_963796245.1 uncultured haloarchaeon
CTTCACGCATCTCCCAAAGAACTGTACCGTTCTCTCTTCCCGGTCTCAAATCGTTCCTCTCATTTCCGCTATTACTGCTGAAAAGAATCACCGTTTTGATCGTGACGTTCGATCGTTCAGGTTGCCCACGCGGCCTTATCGAGAAGGTCGTAGCGTAGTGAACTCAATCCCCAGTCGTCTCCGTATTTGACTCGGAGACGAGAATGGTTTGATCGGGCTGAACCGTGACCTGGTAGTCGGCGTACTGAAACTCAACCCGTTGTCTCCTATGTTCATAGAGCGCTTCGAGTGCATCGGGTTCAATAACCTCATACAATGGCGTACTAGGTCGATCGCCGTTCACCTCTTCAACTGCTCTGACGATAGTCGTAGCAATTGATTCTGATTGTCCCGGTGATGTGCGTATCAATGGGGATGACTGCGAATCTGACGGTCCACTCATTGTTCTGAGGATGGATATCAGCTCAATAATCCTTTGGGCAGTAACCGGCATAGTCTGCCGATATAACCGCTCTCACGGCCATATATTCGAACTACCGAGTCATGAATCTATTTTGGAGAAACAATTCAGGACTATTGGCAGTGTCTCTTCTTATTCACCCATAGACATGAGTGATACCGTTGGGAACTCCATGGATTCGATCACCGTCACACCACTGCTGTTCAGTATTCTCGGATTTCGAGTCCGGGAATCCGCTCAAAATGAGACGTATTCCGTGTGAGAACCGCCTGTTCGTGGATGATACCGGTCGCACCAATAATGCAATCACCGACATCGATACGTTTGCCTTCAGTAATCAGCTCGCCATACAGACGTCCAGCCTTCTTCATGACCGTACCGTCCGCGGGCAGTATCTCTCTTGTTTCGAGGACTTTTTCGATGGTTGCTTGTTCTTGCTCACTGTTTGGTGCACGGGGAATTCCCTGATAGAGTTCGAATAATGTCCGTGCGGAAAGGTAGAGCTGTTCTCGCTCACGCTCGGCAACGCGTACAGTTTCGATTGCGTTCTCGTCACTGTTCATTACATCGATCAGGACGTTAGTGTTGAGAATCATTGACTACTCGTGGTCTCCGGCGAATTCGGCCCGACGTGCCGCCATCCGTTCGTTTTCACGCTCGCGGAGTTCAGCGACTGCATCGCGAACGGCATCAGCCTGTTCGTCCGAAAGGATTCCCGCGAGTTCTAAGAATGATCGCTCTCCTGCGAGCCGTTTGACCACATCCGAGAAGCTTTCTCCTTCCCCCTTTCGGTGTTTGAGGCGGTCGTAAGCTTCATCGTCTAACCGAATTGTTTTCGTCCCCATGTGCATACATACGCATACATCTTTATTATATATTACGCTGATCCAACGGCGGTATCTCGATAAAGGACGTACCGTACAGGAGTACGCAGCTGTTCAAATTTTGTAACGCAACTGATGACGGCACACTCAACGCCTTCCACGGCACACTCAACGCCTTTCCGTGCTCGTCGTGCATGTGAACGGGCCGGAAGAACTACCGAACAAACCCATGCTTCAGCCTGTTTTTCTCCATGTCATGCCAATTGACGGTCTCGGCGAACATCGACCAGCGTACGCTCACGGAAAGCGCGGATGCTGCGACCGATGATACCTCTAAGACACCGGATTTGTCACTGAATGGTGTTTCATCGTAAAATATGGGTTACCTGCCGATGTGATCGCGGTGTCAGTTCCCGTCCCAGAATGTCATTGTAGTATCTGAACTCGTCGAGGTAGATTTGCCATATATTATCCTATGTGAAATTTAAGGCGCTATTTACACCGTATCCCTCCTGTATCTTCATCTATATATGGTTTTGTAGGAAATCAGATACGGATAGTGCTGGCTCACTTTCACTGAACTTGGCGCGTTTATATGTCGCTTGCTAGCCTATCTCTACTGGACAGGTGTAGGCATGACACCATATACTGACACAGTCGAATCCAGGCAAAAAATCACTTCGAACCTCTGGTTCGATGACTAGGCAGTGGAAGCCGCAGAGTTTTACACTTCCGTGTTTGAAAACGCGGAGATCAAGGGCACGACCCACTATCCGGATGCCGGGCAGGAAATAACCGGCGGGGAAGCCGGCAGCGTGATGACGGTTCCCTTCGAGGTTGATGGGTTCACGTTTGTCGCGCTCAACGGCGGGCCGGAGTTCAGTTTCAACCCGTCGATATCGTTTTTCGTGAGTCGAGAAACAAAAGAGGAGATGGATGAGTTATGGGCACGGCTTGTCGATGGTGGGGAAGTGCTCATCCAGCTTGATGAATACTCGTTCAGCGACTATTATGGCTGGGTGCAGGATAGATATGGTGTCACGTGGCAGCTCATCCTCCCCAGCAACGAAGGCGACTGGCGGCCGGATTGCCCAGTATCGACACTCGAAAACCGTCCGAAACCCCGAGCAATACAGGTGTAGTGGGTGCGGTGGGTCACTCCATGTCGAGGAGGGCGACGGTCACTGACCGATTCTCGTTTAAGTAGTTCTCGCGACAACGATTAGATATGAGGAAGATTTTCGCGGCCCACTGCTTTCTGCGTAAGTATGTTCTATCGCTCCTACTTCACGTAAGAGCATACACTCGTTAGTAGCTCATACTAACTATCTGTAACACCATTTCCACTGTAACGCAACCTGGGCGGGAGAGATATTACGAATTATGCATAATTCATAACCACGATGTCACAGTCTGCCGCCTCCACTGATTAAATACCAATTGCGCAACTCCAAACAGTCGTCGAACTACTGGAGAACCCAATACTATCGCGAATCTACACCTATGCACTCCGTTCTGGCGGCGCTACTGTCGCGGACTTCGTCACTGAACTTGATGTTCCACAGGGGACCGCCTACGACTACGTTCGAACACGGGCTCTCACGGAACCTCGTCTATCGGGAATACATCGAATACGGCGAATCATAGAATACAGAGAATTACAGAAGACCGGCGCGAATCCGGCGTATCCGTCCCCCACATGCCTCGCATACGGAGTGCAAATACACAAATAGCGATTGTGACGAGAATGTCATACAATTCTGGAGCAATGTCTGAATCATCTGATTTATAATTATCTATCTTTTGTCAGATAACCGCCAAATCCAAAGGAGTAAAATTTAACCTGTTGCCATCGATACGTCTGAATAGTTGCTCTGAGGAAAGGCACCTCCACTCGCGTGATGACATCGTGAGACAGAGGACACGTCCACAGCCACCGGACTGATATATTTCCGGAGATGTGGATGGACGATCGAGCCTCGCTGGACAGATGCGAACTGCTCTGATTCACATTGTCCCGCCTTTCGTCGTGTCGCTGTCCTCTGCTCGAAAGAATCGGTACCGGCAACTGTTATCTTCATCTCATGCCCCGAAAATGCTAGACAGACACGTCGTACCACCGTACAAATACGCCCATCGAACAAATCGCAGGTCCGTCCAACAGATTGAACAACCTTAATTGATAGGATACACATAACCTACACATGGGATTTGGAAGCTACGATGAATCCGAGCAGGAGAACCAGAACATTGACGCGGACTATGACGAAGATGATGCCGTCACCGTCCACGAACACGACCACAAGGGCGAGATTTCCTTCGACACGGATGCGAGCCGCGAGGAACTCGTAGCCAATCTCCAAAACATGAAGGACGAGTGACGACGTGGCCGACTCAATCGTTCGGATTGCGGACTACAACTTTATTATCGATACTATGACTGATCTTGGACACTCTTCGGTAACTACCGATTCCGTATCGCTTCACGACAAACAATACCAGTTTTGGGCGCTCTACTTGATTCGTTTTACAGGACAGTTCGGGTTTGCAGCGCTCGTTATCCTCCTTCCCTACTACGTCAATCGTCTTCACGCATCCGGACTGGTGACCGGTCTTTTCTACTCGGGATTCACCGCCGCGCAACTCCTCGCTGTCGTCCCGCTCGCGTGGATGGGCGACCGGTACGACAAGCGTATCGTCCTCGGTGTGAGTCTCATACTCGGTATCGTCATCTACGGACTCTTCACATTCGTCACGTCATCCGGCGACGCTTGTCGGTATGCGAGCACTCCAAGGTCTCGTCGTGGTCTCGATTAGCCTGCTCACACTCGCTTTCGTCGGCGAACTCTCGACGCCGGAAACGCGTGCGAATCACATCGGGAAGTCGAACGCCGCGCGGTTCGCCGCTGCCATCGCTGGCAGTTTCACAGCTGGCCTCATCTACCCCCGCTTCGGCTTCGATCCGGTCTTCTGGGTACTCATCGTGCTCTACATCGCCACGTTCCTCGCTGTTCTCTTCATCCTTACACCGGACAAGACGACCATTCGAGGGTTCCCGTTTACCGGACTCGCCTTCAACGACCGCATCCGAACGATGAGCGTGTTTCGCTTCCAGTACGCATTCGCCGTGACGCTCATCCGAACGTGGGTGCCACTCTTTGCTGGCGTCGTCGCCGCCCGTGGTGGTCTCGCGATGGTTCCGCTCGCCGTCACACTCGTCGTCACTGCCGAAAAACTCGCTAACCTCATCCTCCAGCCACCGATTGGCTCGCTCTCCGATCGATATGGTCGAGCGCTCTTCGTTTTCATTGGTGGCGTAGGATACGGAGTTGTCGGTTTCCTCGTGCCCTTCACACCTGCGCTCGGTAGGACACTCGGGCTTCCCGATACGATTCCGTATGTCGGCTATGTCTCTGCCGCGTTTCTCCCTCTCGTCTGTCTGAACGGACTCCTTGGCGTCACTGAAGCGTTCCGTGAGCCTGCGAGTATGGCGTTGTTCGCCGATGAAGGCAGTAACAGCGATTCGGGCGGCGTCGCGTCTAGCTTCGGTATCCGCGATCTCATTTGGCGTCCTGGAAGTCTCATTGCCCCGATTCTCGGCGGTTGGTTGATGGGATCGTTCAGCATTGACTGGATCTTCTATCTCGGCGCGCTCGCCGCCTTCAGTGGGTCATTCACATTCCTTGCCATCCTCATCCACGCACATGGACGTGCTGCGCTCACAAAGTGGTAAGAGTTTACTGAATCCAATCTCACGATTCAGCACACCGTTTGTGACATATCAAGCGGAAATCGTACTCGCCGAGATGGGTGACGCTACTGCATTGCGTATCGGATGCCCGCCACAACGAGTACGACTCCAGCGAAGGCTGCAGCAGTGACGAAGACTGTTCGAACCCCGAACGGATCGGCAATAACTCCGAATAGAATCGGCGAGAGGAATTGTCCAACGTACCCGGCTATCGCCACGTAGGAACTGAACTGACCCTGTCTATCGGCGGGAATCAACTCCTCAACCCAGAGCAGGACTGTTGGAAAGACCAATCCCTGTCCTAAGCCAAACAGCACAACTGGAAGAATCTCGAGAATGGGTGATGTGGCAGCTGCGGCGAAACTAAAGCCGACAAACCACAGTAGGAGGGCTGCAGCGGTGAGCTGACGATAGTCGAATCGTCGTTTGATTCGGTCATAGAAGTATGCGCTCAGTCCGCCGGCGATACCCAGCGCCGAGAGGTAGAGACTGATGACGAACGACGACGACACTCCAAACTCGGCGAGTAACTGCGGATAGTAGACGACGATTGAGTAGAGCAGTACATTCGTTGCGAAGTACAGCCCGTAGACGAGCGTCATTCCCGTCTCTTCGAGCTGCAGATCCCACACACGTTGAATCTTCGATGGAAGCGCATCATCCGACTGTATGAGATATGGGAATTCGTCAAGGACAACGATTGCGTCCTCCCGGCCAAGAGCACGGAGCAGCGCTTCCCAATCGCGTTGGATATCAGCCACAAGTGGAAACACTTCACTCGCCGTCTCGACAAAGTTAGTGAGCTGTGCCACTGGCGTTTCCTCGGTTGCCTGCCAGTAAACAGCGTTATCGATATCTTCGATCGCTTCACGAATAAGCGCACTCTTGCCGAGTCGACGACGTCCATAAATCGCGCTCAAGTCGGTAGTATCACGTTGAAATTGCGATCATAGCGTGTCGAGTTCTTTCTCTCGGTTGACGAAACGCGGTGGGGCATACGGCTATTTACAGCCAGTAGATGATAATCGTGGCAGTTATCTAAATCGCGATTTTACTAATCGTGATTTTACTAACTATCAGATTTAGAATCAGCATCCAGCTCTACATCCACAATGATCTCACGGAGTTCTTGGAGAACGGTTTCGGCCTCGAGTACGGAGATATCCAACTCACGAGCCATACTTCGCGATGTCATCTTACCCGTAACGTAGGGACGAGCATACTCGGTCGCAATTGCAAGTCCTGCAGTTCCATGGCAATCGCGGTGGAGTTCGAGATTCTGATTGTCCGTACACCGGGCGAGAGCGGCAATCAAAGTCGGAGTGATCTCGTAAGAGCCCTCGTTAGCCTCAACAGTGATCGAGAGATGCGGCGCTCGATATCGATGGGGCTGTGTCTCGGTCACGCGTTCGAGCAGATCCATGTCGGTAAGTTGGTTCACATCTTCGTAGATCGTCGTCGCGAGCGTTATGTGGATTTTCGTGACGACCCCAGCGACACTCTTTCCGGTCATTTTCCCACTCTTCTACATAGTGAACGTAGAAATTTCCATCGAGGGAAACCAATGCAATGTCTGGTCTCATTTGTATCCCAAGTTTTTAAGACGGTCTTCTATAACCGATCCCGTGATTTGATTATCAGTCTTCCCTTGACCTTCAGAACCAGATATCTCTTTCCGATCACTACTTTCAAAAACGACCCACGGTACCTTGGTTAATTTCTCGGTGTATAGGGAAGCAGGATGCCCATACTCTTTGATGGGGATTGGGAAAGACCGCTCTCCAACCATGTTACCGTGATCTGCAGTTACTACTGTTTTTCCTCTAATCTCGGACACTAATTTCTCTACATGGGGAAGAGCTGTATCTAGATTCTCAGTATACGCCTCCCAAATAAGGTCATCACTTATACTTTCCAATTCTCCCATTAATTTCTTCCTCCAAAAAGAAACGTCATTAGTAGGATCATCTACTTGGCCTTTATCAAATTCGGTATTAGAGTCGATAAATGGATAATGTGGTTGTATAAAATGAGAGATGATGCGCTTATTTTCATATTTTGACGCGATATTTATTGTTTGACAAGCCATTGCTTCGGGAAGAACTGTGCCGTGTTCTTCATTCCACCCTTCATCAAGCCAGACGTTGTGGATTGCATGAAAATTAGTATTTATCTCATCTCGATGTTGGTAAAGCATGGGATTCGCTGTAATATAGACCGTATCCGAAAGGTCTCTGTTATTAAAGTTGGCCTTAAGAAATTCTACGGTCATTGACGCTTTAGAATAAATATAATCAACATCCCCTTCGATGTCCGTATTGTTCATCATATCGTAGCGACATGCATCTAAAATGATGAGATTGTCCCAATCTTGAGTAAAAACGTTTATACCCCGATCATTGAATGGGGATTTGTTCGTCATTCGATAATAATGACGGTTCAGTTCACGTAGTGCCATCTTTGGCGATTCTACACCACGATATAATTGACGTAGTGAATACATACATTGGTCAATATTCTCCCAATACAGATATAGCATTTGGCTGTGGTGAATCACTAGAAGGCGTCCAGATTGCGGCCTTAGGCCACGGGAGCTCACGGCGATAACCCTCCTGTGTTCGTTCTAAGCGGTAGCTATCCCCGTAACAACCTCAATTGTCCTTGCCGAGGGCAATTACAACGCGCGTTCAACAGTCGACTCCCGACGCCCTATGATGATTCAACAGAGCCGTTGTCCTTCATGCTTCCCTGGACGAGGTTGGGGTACAGCGCGGTCACGTCACCGTCCATGTCAGCGACGAACCCATCCAGCGACATCGCCATCCCAATAGATACAGTCATTTCGAATTACTCCACCGACACCACAGTGGGGTCCGTAGTAGAACTTCGTTCGTCTGTAATCTGTATTCATCGACGAGATTATGCTCCATGAGTGTTGGAACCCATAGAAGAAGCGGATACGCCACCCACCGTTCGACACCGCCAGATCCGAGGACTGCCAGCGGACTCGGTTCCCCGAAGACGAGGCCATAAAAGAAGACACTCGCGAGGACCAACAAGGAGACACCACCAAACAAGATGCAAAGATATGAGAATGGACGAGTGACGACCCGAGAGGAAAGAACGACGGTGATACCGCCGCTGAAGAACGTAAGGAGTGCAAAGAGTCCGTGCCAAGGAGTGATATTGCCAGGAAACACTCCAACACCAAAAATCCCGATTCCAAATACTGCCAGGGGAACGGTTAGAATACGACGGCCCCATGCTCGATGAATGAAGTAAGTAGCTATCAGAAGGAGGGCTCCGGTCACCAACATTGTGCTATTGAAAATGCTCGCAGATGGCTGATGTATGATTGGATTCGGTGGTTGGGTAGACCCGAGGTCGCTAATGTCTTGTCGAGTTGAATACTCTGGATAGAGGACTTCACCCGTGATTATTCCCATAAATGCAATTCCACCAGCAAGGTTCATACATGCTCCTGCTACTGACGCATCTGCAAGTCCAAGTGTGGATGGTGCCTCTCTATCTCCGAGGTCATTCATGACATTCAACACAACAATCGACCTAATGAAATAGGTGAGTGGTTACTTTTTCCGTATCTCTCCCCTAATCGTGGTGCTTTGAGAGATTATTACGTTATAACGGGGACGATGAAAGAGACGAATACTTATTATCGAGGATAGCAAGGACAGAAAAGTTATGTCACTCTCTACTGCAGTGCGGCAGTGGTTAGCTGACGAAGATGGCCTCATTTACGAATGTCGACGCTGTGGAACGACCTGAACCCCACCGAGCAAACGTGTTCAACCGGTGGATCGACCGAAATCGTCGAATTCGATGTTTTATGATCTCTCTGGTACTTACCTGACTCACTCATCACGGTTTTTTACCCACTGATCAAGGAGGTCACGGATTGCTGCATCACGGTTCTCCCGATGGTGAGCAAATGCAATGTCATCAATTTGTTCGAGTTCCTCGGCGGTGAATTCGAGAGTGACCGAGTCCATATCGAGGAAATCCTGATCCATTGAGAACTGCCTCGAATGCCAGCCACAAGTATATTCGTCAGACGTTCGTTTGACTTTCGGATATATAATCAGATGCGACCACGGACGGTTGCGGCTCTCGAACTGCTACAAACACCACTGACACACTATCCTGAAAATGTGTGCCTAGAGAGCGTAGGACGGAAATTATACCGATAAAATCGGTTATTGCTTCTCTATTTGGCAATCATCCATGATTCGGACCAGAGTGGATGAACTCATCCGAAGTGTTATAGTGGTCTTCGCTCTTCATTTGCTTCACCAAATGGTGGTCCACCACCGCATATCTCCATGACTCACCAACCTGATCACGATACCGCTGCTGAAGAGTTTGCGGCGCATCTTAGCACTGAAACTACCTTCTTTCGTGACCTCGTTGAACATGCACTCGATGGATTTCTCACCCTCAACCCGAGCGGAACCATCGTCTATCTCAAATCACGCAGCTGAACGCCTTTTCGGGTGGTCTGACGACGACCTCGTTGGCCAATCAATACTGCAATTGTTTCCGGACCGACACCGGGAAGCCTATCATGAATCATTCTCTCGACGCGTTCATGATGAGACGCGGGAGGTAGATCATGAGTACGTTGAACAAGTTTGGTTGCACAAGGACGGGTCCGAGCTGCCCTTAGCGTTCTCATTTTATGAGCACGAGCACGATGGACAGCGACTTTTTACGGCGATTCTCCGTGATATCTCGGAGCGAAAACAGCGAGAGACAGAACTCGAGAATACCAAAGAAAAGTACGCAAAACTCGTTGAAACTGCCCCTGACGCGATTTTTATCGCGAACGCTGAAACAGGAATGGTCGAGGACGTCAATCAGGCTGCCGTCTCGCTCATGGGTAAACCATTGCATGAGCTCTGTGGGATACATCAGTCGGAGCTCCATCCTCCTGAACAGGCCGACCAATATACCGCAAACTTCCAAGAGCATATCGAGCGCGGTGATTCCGCGGTGATCGAAGTGTGATTTGGCACGATATGGACCAGCACGTCGTCCACGACGATGGCTCTCGCGTTCCTGTCGAAGTTAGCTCTGGTGTCACTGAATTGGACGGGAAAACAGTCATACAGGGGATCTTCCGGGATATTTCTGAGCGAAAAGAGTGGGAAGAAGAGCTGCGACAGGAACGAGACCTTACCGAACGAATTCTCGAAACAAGTCCGATTGCAATCGGCGTCTTCACACCGGATAGGCGACTCATTCGGGCGAATGAACAAGTTGAAGAGATTCTTGGGGTTTCCGTCGATCAGTTGATGAGTCTTTCTACCTTCGATGAGGAATTTACCCTGTATGATGCCAAGAATCGACCCATCGATCCGAACAACGGTTTAATGGCAGAAGTCATCGATACTGGTCTCCCAGTGTACGATTATGAAGCACGTCTTGAGCGAGCAGACGGAGAGCGGTGTTGGATTTCGTTAAATGCTGCTCCGCTCTGGTCGCCAGATGATGAACTCGAATATCTTGTCTTGGTTGGCGAGGATATCTCCGAACGAAAAGAACGCGAAAGCGCTATCGAACAGCAGCACAATCGCCTCGAAACACTGAATCGAATCAACCGACTCATCCGTGAGGTCAACCAAACGCTCGTTCGAACGACAACGCGGGACGAGATTGAGGCCAGTGTTTGTGAACGGCTCGCCGCGTCCGATCTCTACCAGAACGCGTTCATCGGTGAACGGTCGTTACCGAGTGGTGGAATTGAGGCCCGCACCGGTGCAAACCTTGATTCGAACTACTTCGATCTACTCAATGAAACAGATTCACCCGAGACGAGTACTGGAGGTGCTGCCGAAGCAATCCGGACCCAAGAACCCCAACTAATCACCTCGATCGAATCTGATCCCCGATTTCCCGATTCATTGCGAGACGAAGCACTTGCACGTGGCTATTGCTCTGTGCTGTGTATCCCGCTTGTCTATCGTGAGACGGCGTATGGTGTGCTGGTCATTCACGCGTCTCGGTCTGATGCATTCAGCGAGCACGAACAAGCCGTCTTCAAAGAGCTAGGTGAGACAATTGGTTACGCAATTCATGCCGCGGAGAGTAAGAAGCTACTCCATACGGATAGCCACTATGAACTCACATTCGATCTCACCGAGACGACAGCGTTCTTTGTCACTGCATCTGCTGCCTTACAGTGCTCGATTACCCTCGAAGACCTCGTACCCTCAACGGACAAAGAACTACTCTACTATATTACGCTAGAGAATGCCCCAGTCGACTCATTTCTCGAGCTAACACGCCACCAACCGATTGTTAAAAAAGCCCGCTGTATCAGTACAGAGGCGGAGACCAGTTTGGTTGAAATAGTGTTTGTGGGGGCATCGACGTCTCCACAAGTTCTCATCGAACGGGGTGCCCGCATCAAACACGCGAAGGTGACTGAAGGGAGGGGATCGCTCATTGCTGAAGCCCCTGCCGATGCTGATATCCGAGCGCTTACGAATGCTGTGCAGTCGGTTTATCCGGATGCTAGTCTTACAGCGAAACAGGAGGTAAAGCGTTCTCTCCCGCCGCTCCGAAGGCAGCACGCGCGCCTGAGAGACCAGTTAACCGACCGCCAGCAGGCGTCCTTGACCGCGGCATATAATGCAGGCTTCTTCGAATGGCCGCGTGAAAGTACTGGCGAAGAGGTTGCAGATTCACTCGGGGTTTCGGCACCCACGTTCCACCAGCATCTCAGAGCAAGCGAACGCAAGCTTGTAGCGGTGTTCTTCGGAGAGGCAGAACCAATGGAATAGCACGTCGTACCTAACTGTTTAGGAGTGCTGCTTTTTGAGAGAGGTTTACAATCAGCATCCATGAGTACACCGCAATCGACAAGTTCGAGAAATCTTTCCACAGAGCAGGTGGTAGGCCTGTTGGGGCATAAACAGCGTCGTACAGTCATTACGTATTTCGATCAAGAGACGACCGATCGCGCCAGCTTTGACGACCTCGTTGAATATATCGTCTCTTCGGACTCGAAGACAGGAGCAACGTCATCTGAGCACCATGAGCGGGTTAGAATCGGGTTGTTCCACAACCACTTGCCGAAATTATCGGATGCTGGTGTGCTTGAATACGATCAGCGGAGTGAAACGGTACGCTATTGGGGTGATTCTCGACTCGAAACCCTTCTCGAGACTGCACCCAGTGATGAATACCCAATTTAACTCTTTTCTACTCGTCTGAAAGCAAATTCAGGTGAGAGGACATCCGTTCTACAGTAGGTCGGGAGTTGCTTCATGAGGTCTGTTTGTGGGTCACACAGACGCTGTACGGTCGTCGGTTACATACTCGGCTTTTACCGTACGTTTCCTCACCCCAACCATAGTCAGACGCTTCGTCGTTCCGTTCGAGGTCGTCCCTTGACTATCGCTAGTGGTGCTTCAACTGTCGATTGATTGGTCCGTATTCTATATGCCAAAGGAGAGATCATACTCTGACAGAAATGCCGTGCAAGATGTAGAGGGTGTGGTCAGTATCTCCAGTACTGCACATACCAATCACCTCTCTGTCATGGACTTCGAATAAGGTTGGGCTTCGATGACCCCAACAATGATGCCATGGCCGAGCGTTACTCTAGAAGTTATGCTCAAAGATTCGCTCGAGGAGGCATTGAACGAACAGATCAACGCTGAACTCTACTCGGAGTACTTGTACCTCTCGATGGTTGCCTACTACGAGGATGAAGGTCTGCCCGGTTTCGCGTCATGGATGCGGGCCCAGGCCGACGAGGAGAGGGCTCACGCGATGCGAATTTATGACTTCGTCATCGAGCGCGACGGACGGGTTACTCTGGATACGATTGACAGTCCGCCAAGGGAGTGGTCCGGTCCGTCTGACGCCTTCGAGGCAGCCTACGAACACGAGGTCGAAATAACCGAGATGATCAACGACCTCGTCGCACTCGCCCGTGAAGAGAACGACAACGCGACCGAGAACATGCTCCAGTGGTTCGTTGCGGAGCAGGTCGAGGAGGAGGCGACAGCACAGGCCGTACTGGATAAACTCAAGCACGTCGGTGACGACGGTCCCGGCCTCCTGATGGTTGATCAGGAGCTCAGCCAGCGCGGTGGCGCCGGAAGGGACTCGGGCGGAAACGGAGCTTCCACATCTGAGCCCTTGGGCGAGTAGTCAGAGACAGTGGCGTCGAACTTCCTATCGTCACATGATGAATAAGCGCCTTTTATTTTGCACACCCGATAAAACTCATCAATTCATTTAGGTTCAGCAAGGATTGATAAGCAGGTCAAACAGGCCGAGTCCAACTGCCAGTGCGGCGGGAATTCCAAGGACAAACGGATTGGGATTTGGGGGGTCCGTCTCTCAGGTTCGACTACGTACGGGCAGGTTCTTCGAGCTAGACGGCACGAGAACTGTAGACAACCAATCGTGAAAACGCTGGGAGAACACGTCGTGAGCCTACTCGTAGTAGGCTTTACGTTCGACGACCTCAGCAAATGCAACGGTAGGCGTGACGTTGTTAATCTCGACAGTAACGCGGTCACGTTTCTCTGTGTCAGGCACGATGACCACGTAGCCACGGTCGACGCGGGCGATGCCATCGCCTTTCTCACCGACGCCTTCGATTTCGACCGTTCGATGCTCACCCACTTCGACTGGTGCTGCCGAATGAGTCGACTGCCGTTGTGAGTTCTCCTCGTCGTGTGTGGTTGTCGATACTGTCTCTTGTGTTGTCTCTCGTTTTGTGCTCTCCGCTGGTGACGGTTGTTTCAGTATTGCCACACGGTATCCGGCATTTGGTTGGATGTCTCCATCCACAATCTCTTGGGCCGGCACAGTGAACGTGTACGACCCATCCTTTGCTTCGATTTCGCTACTAAAGAGACAGTATAGTTCGTCGGGAATCTCCATCTATCCACATCCTTGTTCTGCGAATACAAGAATCTGTGTTTGTATCCTCCGCTAGAGACGGCAATATGGGTATGAGAAATGACTTGGCAATCGAAGTGAGAAAGCTATGGCTATCGACCGCAGGCAATCACCGCTGGAGTACTCGTTAGTTGGAACGGGCGGCGGCGAGCAATGCGTCGTCGAGTGACTCCCCCCAGAGAAAAATACCACCGCCTACGGACAGGAGACGGTTCGACGTGCCTGCCGTGATGGAATTCGAGCAGCTATCGAGACTCATCTTGATGACGATGAGGCTGATCCAATCGTTATCGACGGGCCACCCAACTATCGGAAAGACGCATCAGGTGACCAACGTTGCGGCTAATCTCGACATTCCAATTGCGATACTCACCCACCGGTACGAAACGCATGATAACCACCTTGCTCTCGCGGACCAATTTGACGACTACGTCGCTGAGATTCCAACCTTCGATCGAACCTGCCCGACAAAACGCATTGAACATAGCAATTGGTGGGCAGAACGCCTCACTGAATACCGAAGTCGTGGAGCGTCACCGACGTATCTCCATTATTACTTTCAAGATGGTCATCCCCGCAGCGCTCAATGAGTATGCGAACGACGGCCTCCTCATTAGCATTGTTCTTGCTGCGAGCCCGCTCTTTGGTACGTTTCTTGGGAGTACGTTGTATCCGTCGCCACCCTTCCGACCAAATTCTACTACTCTCCCCCACACAACACTTCCATTCATGGAAATCGCGATCGGGCTCGCTACTGGACTTGGATTTGCCCTTGGGAGCGGGATACGACGACTTCGCACATAACATCGTGACCAGATCAGGCAGTACCATGATGCTTGCCACCAGAGGGAGATTAGTGTGATTGGAATACGTCGATGTAATCCTCGACGATTTCAGCCAGATGAATCTCGCTCAGGTTCTGCATGAAATAGGATGCCCGAAAGAATGTCCACCTCATGCCGGTCTGCGCTAAATACTTCTCGACACGACGGTGGGGGAGTATCGGAAATTTCTCCGCACCGAGAGTTGAGAGATACGTGACGTACTGGATGCCGACCCGACGAGCGGCATCAATGAACGCCTGAACCGGTGTGACACCCACAGTCGGTGGGAGGAGGAGGAACAACCGATCAACATCCTTGAGAGCAGTACCCCACGTTTCGAGGTGATTCATATCAAACTGGACGTACTCTGGCTTTTCACCATACCGTTCGGTTGTCTCCATAGTACACGGTGAAGGGAGATGCAAGTTGGGAAGTGATTTTCGATAAAGCAAGAGTTCACCCGTTCCTTCGAACCCATTGACTTCAACACGGACGAATATCTTGGCTCCCACTCGCCAATGGGGGCGGCACGCCCGACAACCATACCAAGCCAGCCTACGCGTATCCTTGGACTGATGCTGCCTCTGCGTTCACCCTCAGTACCTCAAAAGTCAGGTCAGTTAAGACGACTGCTTGCTAACGATATGCTGGCAAACCAGCAAGCAGTATGTAAAATAAACTATGATTTGTTGTTTAAAAACCCCGTCAGTATTTACCAACGAGAGTTCACAAGAACTGATTTCACTCGTCTTTGCTTACGTGGATTCTACGTAATGAAGACGCGCATAAGGAATATATCCGACAATATTATTTTCCTCATTGCGAAGTTGTAGACCATTGTCTCCTTCTCTAATGTTGTGACATTCGATTTCTTTATTGTCATTTGTTATTGCTACTAATTTTCCCATGTAGTATGAAATGAATCCAGAGTTAATCAAGTTTTCTAGCAAACAGCTCTGCTGCGGTCCCCGCTGCTTGCAGTTGCTTTCGGAGACTGTCACGTTCACCCGCAACGTTGGATGTCTCATCCGAATTCATTCGATATCAACCGCTACCCGTTCGAACCCCATTGTCGAAAAGTCACTCTCGAAGGCGAACAGATGCTCTTTCTCGTGCTCCCGAGCAAGCACTGCACTCGTTTGATCAACAAATGAAATCTGCTGCTCGTCGAAACGCTCGAAATCGAACGCAGTCTTGGTTCCTCTTTTCGAGAGGAAGGTTAGAGCGGATCGTTGTATTGGTCGGCTGGATCTTGTTGCTCATCGACAGCATCTGTAAACAGATCACCATCCAACTCCGCTTCGGATTCATCGCCAGTGTCTTGGGACGATAACCCCAATGTGAGAAGCTCTTCGATCGCTTGTTCTCGATTCAGAAAATCACCTTGTTCGACAAGGCGATCAATATCACTCTCGATACGGTCAGGCAAAGCTACCTCGAACGTGGCCATGGACATAATCATGTTCTAGAGACATATTAACTCTCGGGCTACTTTCTCAATGCGTGGTAGTGCTATTCCTTGGTTCTTGCTGTCTTCTATTTTCCTAGGGACAACCCCTGAATTCTATGAGTACAAAACAATCCGCACCCCGTGACGCTGACGAGACGGCACAGGTCGAACAATTCTCCTTCGACGTCGTTGCCCCCGGACTCGTCGAAGTGACCAGTGGCCAATGAGAGCCACGAGAACCCCACTGACCACCACTACGTCGTCACGCTGGACGACATGACGGGCGACGCGATAGCATGCACGTGCCCGCACCACGTCCACCGCAACGCCTTCTGCAAACACATGGCCGGCGTCGAAAACGCGACTGACGACGGAACCAAGCCCTGACGAACACATCACGTCGCTGGCTTCCTGGGTTGCTTGGGCCGCTACTGGCGCTGAAAATGCCGCCGTTGCGGTGACGATACCGACACTGCCACGAATGAATCGAATGGGGAGAGCTCCATACTTCTCAGCCACTATGCGCTTCAGTGCGTGGTACTATTGTGTCGAACGGTTCTTCAGTTGGTTAAATCGGTCTGAGATGGTTTTCCCGTCCGATTTCAGCTTTTGTTCAACCAGTGTGCTCACTACCACATCTAGAGGGCTAGATAAATACCTTACGCACACAGTGGGGTGCGATATACACCGACTAGAGTCAGTGTGTGCGTAATCTATCTATGTCATAGTATAGGGCTGTTCTACTGGCATCCACACAATTCTAGTCGGATAGCCTCTCTCACCGACGTCGACGAAACCAGTCGTTCGCGCCAATACGTCCACAATCGACTCGGAATCCTCACTGCTGCCGGGTATCTCGAGAACATCCATGCGAATACAGCATTGTACGAGTTAGTCGGCGATTCGCTTGCTGACGAGGAAAATGGAGGGTAAGGCTATGCGAATCCCACTCTTGTCGATTGAAGCACCGAATGAAACTGCACGAGAGACACTTAACCGACACGTCGCTGTACTCGTTGGGATTGGCAAGCACATTCCCGTCGGGAGTCTCATTCAAATCATCGTTTTCGGAACGACCGGCGGTATCGCCCTGTATGTCCTCGACGTCTCGAATTATGTCGGTGGCTGGATGGTAATCTTCTCGTGGTTTCTCGCCGCGTACTTCATCAAACTCTACGGGCGGAGTATCTTCCCGGTAAACGCCGACCAATTCACCCGAATCAGAAACTACACTCCCTTCATGTGATTCTGTTACCGTTGAGATGGTAGTGTCTGAACGCCGATGAGCCAGTAGACTGTCTACGGTAGAATAGTATACTAACCTTCGAACGACTGGTTGCAGAATCACACTCTCGAGCACCTCGCTCGTTCCTTGGGGCACAATTACGACTCGTGCTGTGCATCCTTTGCTCCGCGAACGGTTGCTTCGACGGCCTCGATACCAACGTCGTGAAGTACATCACCGACAACGACCGTGTCAGCAACACTCGCCATCTCGTAGGCTGAATCGTAGTCGTGAATTCCACCCCCGTAGAAGAGTTGCGCTGACGAGAGTGCATCTCGTGCGGCAGCCACGACAGCTGGATCGCCAAGGGTGCCGGAATATTCGAGATAGACGATTTGCTGGCCGAGGACCTGTTCGGCGAGTTCCACATAGGCAACGACGTCATCGACATTGAGGTCACAGTCAGCCTGCGTGTACGTCGCGACTGTTGACCGTGGATTCAGGACGATATAGGCTTCTGGGTGCACGTATTCCCAATCGAGATCCGAAGAGCGAACCCATTCGTGGTGCGCTCCTATGAGCCACATTGTGTCATCGGCATTTAGAACGATAGGAAGCAGATAGCCAGAGAGTACCTCGTTATGGGACAGCGTTGGGCGATAGGTCGGCTCGACGAATATCGGGATTTCCGTAGAAGCAAGTGCATCGAGAATCGGTTGCACGCGTGCTTCTGTGACGTTTGTAGTTCCCCCGAGGATGATTGCATCCGTTCCCGTGTCGGCAATGTCACCGTAGGTATCTCCGTCCGGTAGTGGTTTATCTGGATCTACCTTGGTTACATGCTCCCATCGCTTCCACGCGGTTACCATAGTTCACTATACTGCAATGACACGCAAACCAGTTTCTTTCCCTGAGCAATCAATAGCAGCGGCCCTGCGGCTAGACAATACTCGACAGAGTTGCCCCAACGGCGGACTTTTCAGCCGACCCACGGTATACGGTCCATGGATGTCTCGTGGTCGACAGTTGTCAAACTCGCTCGGTCGAACGCTGAACGGGTCACAGTGTGGAGTCTCGTTCTACTCATCGTCGCTGGGGTAGGACTCGGGTGGTACGTGACAAATCCACTTTCGGGAGTGACGCGTCACTCGCGATTGTACGTGCCGATGAGAACGTGTCGCTCAGTTACCATGACGGCACGTATGTACTCGAGCCAACCGATACCGAACCGAAAGCTGGATTCGTGTTTTATCCCGGCGCCCATGTCTCTCCAGACGCGTATCTCGCTTCGCTCGCAGTCGAGCCGCACTTCCTCGTCTGTGAAGAACCCGTCTCCGCGCTCGACGTTTCCATTCAGGCACAGATCCTGAACCTGCTCACGGACCTACAGGACGAGTACGACCTCACGATACTGTTCATCGCGCACTATCTCTCCGTCATCCGTCACGTCTGTGATCGTGTTGCAGTGATGTATCTCGGGGAGATCGTCGAGATTACCGACACGGAGTCGTTGTTCATGACCCCGCAACATCCGTACACGAAGTCGCTTATTCGTGCGATTCCAGAGCCAAATCCGGCACTCGCGCGGAAGCGGGAAGCGCTGTCCGGGGAAGTTCCGTCTCCGATTGAACCGCCGTCGGGGTGTTCGTTCCACCCTCGCTGTCCGATGGCAACATCGGAGTGCCAATCCGTGGATCCAGAACTCGAACAGGTGAACGGAGCTAACGTACCACATCGAGTGTCGTGTATCCACGTCGAGGAGTTCCAAGAAGGATCAGATGTTCTCGTCGATTCTCAACCGGCGGACCGATACGGGCCGGATGCGTTCGACCACGAATCCGAAGCGCCACCGATACAAGAGGAGAAACGACAATGAACCAACAGACGAACGACGTACTTGCCCCTGCCATCCAATTAGGGCTGACGTTCGTGATCGTGGGGTTTTACCACTGGTTGCTCCCGCTGTCCGGAGTGGTGGGATTCGTCGTTCTAATCGTTCTGTCGATTGCGACGTGGATCGTCGTCCAGCTGCTGTTTCTCCGCCGGGGCAAACGCCACCTCAACGGTTTGGATTCCCGGTAACGGACAGTTCTCCCCAAACCAGTTCGAGCAGATTCGACAGGGCGAATACAGTCGATGCAAGCAGTACATGGCTGTGGATATCACTGGAAAACCCTCCTTCCGAAAAGGATCCCGACCTATATCTTTGAATTTTGAGGCAAATTTTGCCCAAATTATGGAAAAATTGGATAGACGAAACTCAAGTTATAGTTATATACGCTGTCACCTGAGCTTTACGGTTCCCGCTCTTCTCCAGTAGCGTGAGAGTGTTCTCGTTGATTATCATCGATGAATACTTGGATACGTGTCATTTAACCCGAGCCAGTTTTCCAAATGGAAAGCACTTATGAGGACGCTTTCCCAACCGTTTGACGATTCATGGTCATAATCAGTTCGAGTCGGGGAGGACGTTCGAAATGAGCAGTGCACGGCAACCGTCGTCGGCCGTGGAGAGCTGGCCTCGGCGACGACTCGCGCTAGTTCTCGGCGGGCTAATGCTGGCAATCATGCTGAGCGCGCTCGACCAGACTATCGTGTCGACGGCGCTTCCGACCATCGCGAGCGACCTCGGGAGCGTTCAAAACTACTCGTGGATCGTCACCGCCTATCTCGTGACGACGACGGCGTCCGCCGCGCTCTACGGCAAGCTCAGCGACATCTACGGCCGACGCGCACTGTTCACTATCGCGGTGACGGTGTTCATCGTTGGCTCCGCACTCTGTGCTGTCGCTGGTTCGATTCCCATCGTGAACCAGCACGTCGATGGCATCGTCCAACTCGCGTTGCTGCGAGCGGTGCAGGGCATCGGGGCGGGCGGTCTCTGGGTGCTCGTCCTCTCGATTCTCGGCGATATGTTCGGCCCACGCAAGCGCTCGGAGTACATCAGCTACATGCTCTCGGGGTTCGGTGCGGCGCTCGTCATCGGCCCGCTCGTCGGCGGCTGGTTGACCGAACACCTCTCGTGGCACTGGATTTTCCTTATCAATCTCCCGCTCGGCGTAGTCTCGCTCGCGCTCGTCTGGCAGTATCTGGACGTTCCGCAGGAAACCGTTGACCACCCCATTGACTATTTCGGGGCGCTCCTGCTCGTCGCCGCACTCACGACGCTCATTCTCGCAACGTCGTGGGGTGGCGGAGACTACGCGTGGACATCCACCACGATTCTCGGGTTGTTCGCTCTGACCGTCATCCTCACCGTTGCGTTCGTCGTCCAAGAAATTCGGACGCCGGAACCGATTTTCCCCATCGACCTCGTGAGTAATCGCGGTGTCGGTGCTGCGATGGGACTCAGCTTCATGATCGGTCTCGCACAGCTCGTCGGCGTTACCTATCTCCCGCTCTATCTCCAAGCGGTTACGGGAGTCTCCGCGACGAATTCCGGACTCCTGCTCTTCCCGCTGCTCGGTGGAATGATTATCGTCTCCGCCATTACCGGCCAGTTGATCAGCCGCTCGGGACGTCTCCGGATTTACCCGCTTCTCGGGACGGCAATTGGCGCAGTTGGTTACTACCTCTTCTCGACCATGACGCCGGCAACGGATTTCACGACGGTTGCTATCTTCATGTTCGTCACGGGTGTCGGACTCGGATTCATCAACCCTGTCCTCTCGCTCTCCGCACAACTCGCTGTTGACCGGACACGAATCGGCGTGGCGACGACGAGCGTCTCCGTTACTCGGAGTCTGGGGGCTGGCGTGGGCGTCGCCGTCCTCGGGTCGGTGTTTACGACGACGTTCACGAACAGCCTCACAAGCAAACTCGGCTCTCAGGCTTCGAAGTACGCGGGTGGGATACAGAACGTCAACAAAATTCGCTCGCTCCCGCCGCACATCCAGCACGTCGTCATTCACGCGCTTTCGGGAAGTCTGACGAAGATGTTCCTCTGGACAGTCCCGGTTATCGTCGTTGGCTTCCTTATCGCATTGGTCTTCCCGAACCCGGACATGGACGACCAAGGTCCCGGTCAGGAAAGTTCACCAGCGGATGTGACAGCCGCTGACGATGGCCATCCCCGCGACGACACCACTGCGACCAATGACTGAACGGACGAACTAGCAGATGACGTGACCCGCGATTTCCATTGCTATCGCGTCAAGCACACCGTTTCCCGTACTGTTATCCTTCCCGGTGTACTAACTTGTCGTATCAGGCCATGACATCGACGCCGAAACCGAAAATCCCCGAGGATACGTATCAGGCACTGATGGAGGCGACATTTCGTGCCCTGTGCAAACACGGCTACACTGGCCTTCGAGTCCGAGATATCGACGAGGAGTTCGAGAAAAGCAGACAGCTCATCAACCACTACTACGATGGGAAAGACGATCTCATCGAAGCCGTCCTGAAGTATCTTCTTGCGGAGTACGAACGTGGAATCACGGTCGGGGAGGATGCAGACCCCGAAGCGCAGTTAGAGCGCTATATCCAACGGTTCCTCCACGGACAGGATATCGACGGTTTCGACCACTGGAAGTTCATTACGGCCCTCATCGAGCTCCGTTCACAAGCGCAGCATCATCCACGCCACCAAGAGTACCTCACCGAGAATTATCGACAGCTGATCGAAACACTCGCCGAAATCATCGAGGCCGGTATCGAAAAAGGGGTGTTTCGGGAGGTGGACGCCGAGCAATTTGCCCGCACGATTACCGATATAATCGACTCCGCCCGCACTCGAAAGGTGTGTCTGGGGGACGACCAAGCACTTACGAATGGGCGTGAAACGCTCGATACGCTCATTCTCCCACAACTCCGTCGCCAACCCGACGACGAGTAATCGACCGAGAGCGACCGCGACAACGATAGCGAGCGAACCTTCTTAAGCCGCAGGGTAAAACCGGCACGTACTCCACCATACCAATATTTTTATGTGTCTGTTCTCAGATAACAGTCGTATATCTTCCAATAGTCGTTCGCTGTCATCTCAGCGAATCCCCGCCTTCCGACCACTTCGCTGACAACCACCCGATGAACGACTATCCGACAGACGACCATTCCACCGATGTCCGAGAAATCAACGCCACTCGTTTCGCCCGAGGAACAGTCTAACGAGCGTCAGCGGTTACTGCTAACTATCTGCTGTGCGGTTGCGATCATCCTCGCAGCGACCGTGATTCCCATTGTCTCGACCGCTGGCTTGGGCCGCTCTCCAATCGGGTCTCTCGTTCCACAGGCGAACGTCAGCTCTCCCGGACAGCAGGGCAGTGGCGGGACCAGTGCAGCCGGCGCGGGCGGACCCGGAGGACCCGGATTTGGTGGGGGTGGTGGCCTCAATGGGACCGGCTCTGGCGGTACTGGCTCCGACATTGGTAGCAAGCTTGGCGCGTTGAATTTGGGGAAATTAGCTAGCGATTGGTGGGTCACTTGCCGGTCCGAGCGGTTCGTCAGCGTTCCAATCACGGAACGTCGAGTCACACTTTATCGTCCACAGTTCGGTTCCCTCGTACTGGCGCACTGGGGCGTACGATACGTACACTGGTGGTGGCTGGAAACGGAGCGATGGTCGGGAACCGTACCAAGGTCCGCTGCAACCGAACGGCATCAAGGGCAAGCGGGTTCAGTATCGAATAACGCTGAAAAAGCCCGCAACGTCGCTTCCCACTGTTTGGCAACCGACGAGTCTGAACTTTGATGCCGGTTCGCTGTACACCACCGACGAGCGGGCGTTCATGACTGGCGGCTGGGTTCCGGCTGGCACGACCTACACGGGCGTTAGCTATCTCCCACCACGTGACCCGACGGTTCTCCAGACGGCGGGCAGCCAGTACCCGAGCCAAATCAAATCGAGGTACACGCAACTACCCGACGATATCGACCCGCGTATTGCCCGGTTTACCAGCACATTGACGCGTAACGCGACTACTCAGTACGGGAAAGCCACGCGGATCGAATCGTGGCTCAAATCGAACAAAACCTACTCGTTGAACGTCAGCAAGCCACCGAACGCCGATATAGCGTCACAGTTCATGTTCGACATGGATTCGGGCTACTGTGAGTACTTTGCAACTACGATGACCGTCATGCTCCGGTCACAGGGGGTTCCCGCTCGGTACGTCGTCGGTTACTCAACCGGCCAGCAGATAGGGAAGAACACGTATCGGGTTCGCGCGATGAACGCCCATGCGTGGGTCGAAGTGTATTTCCCCGACGTCGGGTGGGTACGGTTCGACCCGACGCCCGGAGCAGCCCGCCTCAAAGCAGAAGAGCAGGCCTTCAAACAGCAAGACGGGAACGGAACGTACTCACCAACCGAGCAGGGAAGTCCGGGCGAGTCGTTCACGTCGAACGGCAATACCGGATCGAAGAGCAGTGATGGAACGCCCACCGGTGGCTCTACCGGTGGCGGGACGGCCCCTCCATCCGGGACAGGGAATTCGACAACGACGACGACCGGTGGACCTGCGAGCAGTGGAACGTCGGGTGATGGAACGACAAGCAGTGGACCGGCCAGCGGTGGAACGACCCAGCAGCAGGGGACCACATCGACGACCGGTTCACCCTCACGGACGACGACCACCACGGACAACGGAGGATCGAACAGTTCGAACACGTCGAAGAACGAGACGGATGGTTCGGGCGGTTCGTCAGCGATTTCCATCGAACTCGACCGCACACCCGTTCCCGGTGCGACGGTGACCGTGACGGTCAATCGGGACGGACAACCCCTGATGGACGAAGTCGTCCGATTCAACGGCAAGAAGGTCGGAACGACCGATTCAAACGGACACGTTACAGCACAGGTCCCATACGCACGAAGCCTCACGATTGCCGTCAACGGAGCCACCGAATCAGCGATGAACGAACGCGGTGGTCTCCCACAACTGAGTTCGGGAATCGTCGCGGCCGCTTCGGCGGGACCGACGCCGTTCGAACGCGGCACGAAACCGAATGGGACGGTGAACGGTTCACAGTCGTACTCGCTTTCGACGAACATCACGACCACCATTTCGGGCGATACGGCCACCGGAAATACGGTTCTGGTGACGGCGACGATACAGAACGTCCCCGTCAAAAACGCCCGCGTGCAGGTCAACAATCGGACGGTCGGCCGGACTAACACACACGGCAACATTCAGGTTCAGCTTCCGGCGTCCCCCGGGCAGGTTTCGTTGGCGGTGAGTCGTGGGGTAGCGACAGGACAGCGAACGGTTACGCTCCCGAAACTCACTGTCACAGCAGAGTCGACACTCCCAATTGCACTTCCTGACACGTCGGTCAAAGTGACGACGAAGTACGGTAACGACACAGTTGCTGGCGTTCCGGTGTTCATCGGTGGACGGCGCGTCGGGACGACGGACGTCAACGGAACGCTCGCCGTGTCATTGCCGTTCCAAAACAACGTCGGTATTACGGCCAAACAGGACGGCCAGACACGGAAGACGACGGTCGATAACCTCTTCGTCAACCTTGTGGGTGTCCTGCTGGGTCTCGCGCTCATCGCTAGCGTACTCGTCCTCATCGCCCGTCGATACGGGATTTCGTTGCGCGCCATCGTCAGCCGTGTCCGGAGACTGCCGGGCGTATTCGTTGCTGGACTGTTCGCCATCATCGACTGGGTCGAACACGCAATTCAACGGGTGACGGGGCGACTTCGAGCGCTCGGAGCGCTCGTGGCCGAGTACCGTCGTGGCACGGTGACTGGCACGGACGTGTTCACCCGTTTTCGGGCCTGGCTCGGGTCACATCTCGACTGGTTTCGGACGCAACTTTCATCGGAGCGGGTGGTGCGTCAGTTGAGACAGACGCCCACGACCACGACAGACGACGAACCGGACGAGTCGTACATGACGATTCGGGACGCGTGGGAGCGGTTCATCAGTCGAATCTCCCTTCGTGACCCGTCGGCGAAAACACCCGGCGAGTTGGCGAGTTACGCGATTGACCACGATGGCTTGCCACCACAGGCCGTCCAAACGATGTGTAACGTCTTCCGTGATGTCGAGTACGGTGCTCGTGACCCCGCACAGCGACTCCCTTCGGTCGAACAGGCACTGGACGCACTCGAACCGAAGGACGACACAGCCGACGCCGACCCTGACACCCCCGGCGTCCCCGGACTGACGGTGGACAGCCGTCGGCACCAGCGGGCGATTCGGACTCGACGCCGAACACGGCCGAGTCAGGGAAGAACCCAACTCCGGATGGGGTGGATTCGAGGCACAAGATGAACCAGCAGAATCGACGGGAGGTGACCGGTGATGCGGTTCCGAACGACCGTGGTGGGTGGTCTCGGCGTCATCTGTACTATCGTGACCGCTGGCGTGCTCCTGTCGCCGGACACCTTCGCACCCATCGTCACTGCAGTAGGGAAGCGTGACCCTAATCGATTGCTACTCGTACTCGGTGGTTTGGTGGGACTCTATGCCGTGTGGAGTGTTCGCCGCCGCCGAACGGCATCGGTCGTGGACCCGGCTTCGGCCCGATTCGAGGTGGCACGCGAACGGCCACCGGAAATGGTCAATGCTGCGAAGCACACCGCTACGGGTGCTCGTTTCGATGCGATGGTCGAATGGGCGACCGACAGTCGTGAAGCGGCACGCGACAACGTGCAGCAGACGTTCGCCGAAACGACTGTACAGGCGTATGCCAGAGTCGAGGAGTGCACGACGGAGACCGCACAGCAGGCGATAGCGACTGGTACGTGGACCGACGACAGGGTTGCTGCCGCATTCATCGGCGGGGAGGATAGCCCACGATACCCACTGTGGGCACGATTGCGTGGCTGGCTTGACCCATCGGCCGAGCACAGTCGTCGTGTTCGGCGGACGATGGACGCTATTCGAGCACTCCGAACGGACGGTGAGTCACGATGAGCCAGCGGGTTCACCGCTGGCAGGGTGCCATCGCGGGCACGCTCGTCCTCGTCACGCTCGGACTGCTCTACGCGGAGCCAAGTCTCTTCGCTCAGCGCTCGTCCCACTGGCTTACGTGGTCGTCGGAAACATCTCCCGATTGTCACCGTCGGCGGCAATCGAACTCGAACGGTCGTTCGAACCGACGAATCCGACACCGGGAGACCACGTACAGTTCGTTACAGCGGTACGGAATGGGCGACGTTGCGCTGACGATTACGACTCATCGACGGCGTTCCGGACGACTCGTCGTCGTAGACTCGTCACCACGTGCCGCACTTCCCTACGGGCCGGTGACGAACACACCATCACCTACGACGTTATCGCCAAACGTGGTGACTATCTCTTCGATGACCCCGTCGTTCGACTGCGAGTGCTCAGCGCCACCCAGATGCAGACGACGGTCGTCGCTCCCGATGGCGAGACGACACTGTCGTGTGCACGAACCGTGACCGAGGCACCGGCAAACCGACCATCGCGCTACCGGGTCGGGACGACGCCGACGGACTCGGCGGGAGTGGCGTCGAATTCCATTCCATCCGGGAATACCGGGCTGGCGACCCGCTGAACCGACTCGACTGGCGACGGTTGGCGAAAACCGGCGAACTCACGACGGTTCAATTCCGGGAAGAGCAGGCGACCACTGCCGTCGTCATCATCGACGTTCGGCGCTTGAACCGTGTCACCCCCCAACCGGGACATCCGAACGGTGCGAGTAACTGTGTGTACGCGAGCGAACGCCTCTACGACGCGCTCACGAATGCGAACATCGACACGAGCGTCACGGCAATCGGGGTGGACGACGACGATAAGATACCGTGGTCGTCACCCTCGAACGGCGGCGGAACCGTCGCGGCCACGACTGCGGTCTTCGAGGCCGCACAGCAAGCCGTCGACACCGACGAGCCGAGAGTCGTTCCGACCGAACCGACCTCACCGGCCGCAGCCATCACGGACGGTGGCACCGACGACCGAACCGGAGAATTGCTCACCCACCTTCCGCAGGACGCACACGTTATCCTCGTCTCGCCCGTGCTCGACACGTGGCCGGTGACGTTCGCTCGCTCGCTCGCCGTGCGCAACCGCGACCTCCTCGTGTTGAGTCCGGACGTCGCGCCCAACGACTCGCCCGGTCAGTTCATCGCCGGGACGAACCGCTCGCTCCATCTTCACGATATCGAACTAACCGGCGCGAAAACGGTCGATTGGACGCTCGATGACCCGCTCGCGCTCGCACTGAACCGCTCGCTGCGAACACTCCTCTCGAACACATGACGACCGACGACCATCCATCCACGACCAGTACGACAACCAAGCAATCGAGTATCGACACGGCGACGTGGCGTCCGACACGCACGAGTACAATCTTTGTCGTACTCGGAACAATCGCCGTAAGTCTCCTGTTGGCGGGAGCGCTGGGAACGACCGTTCAGAAAGGGCTCCTCGTCAGTGCGTTCGGTGCGGGGTGTCTCGGCGCTGCACTCTGGCTATCGACGTGGGAACGCTGGCGAATACCTGCGATAACTATCGCAACTCTGCTGTTCATCCCGGCGGGCGTCGCCATCACCGTCGGCATCGGCTACGTCCTTCTCATCGAGTTCTCCCTCTCGTTTCCGGCCGCGAACTCGACGCGTGTCGTCGGACAGACGCTCCGAATCCTGGGTGTCGGGATGGTCGTCGTCGGTGTGACAGCCGCGCTGTTCGGTGCCGCAATGGCCGTTCGAAACGTCGTTACGCGGGAGACAGTCAGCGACGGATTTTCCCTCCTCGTTCGGACGGCGACACTTCCGGTCGGATTCGCCATTGTGTTCTTCCTGTCCGCACTCGTGACGAACTTCGGGTCGTCAATCCCCCTCGGAATCGGGTCACTAATGGATGGAGTTGCCTCTGCTGCGAACGACTTGCTTTTCGTGACGACGTCTGCATCCTCGCCACGACTCGTCTCGTTCTGGGTTCTCGGCTTCGTCGCGGCGTACACGCTCTACCGGGCGCTCCGAGCACTGCCGATTCGAGAACTCGTTGGCGAGAGAACAGTAGGTGGTGTCGACCCCAAAAAATTCGAGCGGGCTTCCGATTACCTCGCGGCTGTCGGCCTTCTCGGCCTCCCGGTTACCCTACTGGTAGAGATAGTGCTTCCGGACAGGATGCTTCGTGCAAAGCTTCCAGCAGCACTCTATCACTTTCTCGTTACCGTGACGACGGCGACGATGCTTCGGCACGTTTTCGTCTGGCTCACGGTCGTGAGCGTGAGTACGGTTCTCCTCGTTTGGGGAGTTAAAAAATCCGCACGGACGGATGCCGAAGCCGTTTTCATCGGCTATGCACCGTTCTTGACCAGCATGATGATCGTCGTGGCGGTCTTCGCGACTGCTCACCCCGTCCTGCACGCGCTGTTGAATTTCGTCCACGGTCGGCTGTCCCCCCCACTCGTCGGGCAGTTCGACCAACTCTCCCACGGCATCGTCGATTTTTACGGTGCCGATACAGTGGTGTTCGGTTTTCTCGCAGCGATTCTCATCCTCGCGTCCGCGGCTCTGCTTTTTCTTCTGCTCATCTTCGTCCTCGGGTTCGTTCCAACCCGTGTTGCCGGTGTTTCGTTTGCGAGCGGCGGCCTGTTCGTCGCCGCTGGGTTCGCCGGGACGAGTGGCGTCTCACTGCCCGTCGTTCTCGTTGGACTCGTGGTGAGCCTTCTCGTCTGGGACATGGGCGAGTTCGCAGCGACGTTGGGCCGCGAAGTCGGCCGTCTTCCATCGACACGTCGCGTCGAACTGCTGCACGCTGCCGGCGCGCTCGCCGTCGGCGTGTGTGGCGTCCTCACTGCGTACGCCCTCGGGACGGTCGTCGTTCCGTCTATCGGACTGGCGAATGCACCGACGTTCGCCGTCGCACTCCCCGGTGCAATCGTCAGTATCGTCCTGCTCGTCATCGCGCTCCGCTGAACGGATTTTGGCCCTCGGCGAAACTGATTTCTCCATTGCTTTCGAGGGACTGCAGCGACGGGACGAAAACAGAAGTAGAACGTTCGATGCGTTACTGCTCTATGCCGTGACCGCGGGGACATCCACGCGGTTGAGAACGTCTTCGAGAATCGCGTCCCGACTGACGCCACGAACGAGTGCCTCATCGGTCAGAACGAGACGATGGTTGAACGCGGGGACGACGGCACGCTTGATATCGTCTGGCGCGACGTAGTCGCGGCCGGCGATGACGGCCGTGGCGCGGGATGCCTCGAACAGTCGTTGGATGCCGCGCGGTGACACGCCGACATCGACGCGGTCGTCGGTGCGGGTTTCGCGGCCGAGGGAGACGACGTAATCTCGGAGCTTTTCATCGACGTGGATGGATTCGAGCACTCCCTGAAGATCGGTGACGATGTCGCCCTCTATTATGGGCGAAACACTCGGCGCTTTCGAAACGCGACTCGCTCGGCGGTCGATGAGTTCGCGCTCGCCGTCGAAGTCGGGATATCCCATCGTGGTCTTGACGATGAAGCGGTCGCGCTGGGCTTCGGGCAGCCCGAACGTTCCCTCCTGTTCGACGGGGTTCTGTGTCGCAATGACGAAGAACGGGTTCGGTAACGCGTAGGTGTGGCCATCCACACTGACCTGTCCTTCACCCATCGCTTCGAGGAGCGCGGCCTGCGTCTTCGGCGGCGCGCGGTTTATCTCGTCGGCGAGAACGACGTTGGCGAAAATCGGTCCGGGTGAGAACTCGAACTCTGCCTCGTTTTCGTTGTAGATGTTTGACCCGGTGATGTCTGCCGGAAGGAGGTCGGGCGTGAACTGGATACGGTTGAACGAAAGATTGAGTGCGTTTGCGAAACTCCGGGCGGTGAGCGTCTTTCCCGTTCCGGGAACGTCTTCGAGGAGGACGTGCCCGCGAGCGAGAACCCCGGCCAGCACCGTTTCGAGAAACGTCCTATCTGCGATTACGGCTTCGCCAATCGCATCGAGAATCTGGTCACAGTGTTTCGTCGCCGTCGGCTGATCCATGGTCGAATCCTCTCAAACCATCGTTATGAAGGTTATCACTCACATAAAAATGAATGTTTATCGGCACGTCGAGTACTGCACTGGACTATGCCAGTTTCCCGGAGAAATCATCCCGAAACGCGTTGAACCCGGCGGGACCGTCGCGCGCGACGGCGTGGAGCGGGTCTTCCTGCGAACCGATGTGCTGGTCCGCCCACGCCAGTCGTCGCCCGTCGAGTTCGGAGACGAGTTCCGGATGGTCGCCCGCCAAATTATCCTGCTCCCACGGGTCGGCGTCCATATCGTGCAGTTGGTACTCAGGAACGGTCTCGCCCCACATTCCGGGATGGTACGTCCGGATGAGTTTCCACTGGTCGGTCCGAATCGTCCGCTGTGCGGTGTACAGTCCGTGGTCGAAGACGATGTGTGAGCGCCATTCCGTCCCTGATTCACGAAGGAGCGGAACGAGCGACCAACCTTGCCACTGGGACGGCGCTTCGAGTCCGGCGAATTCTGCAAGTGTGGGTGCCATATCGACGTTCGTGACGAGGTGGTCCCTCACTCCAGGTTCGATGGGGGACGACGCAGGTGGTTTGACGAGGAGTGGAACGCGCTGTGTCCCGTCGTGCGTACTCCAGTGTTCGCGGTACAACCCGTGTTCGCCGAACTCTTCACCGTGGTCGGCCGTCACAACGATGACCGTTTCATCGTACAGTTCCTCGGCTTTCAAGTGATCGATGAGACGGCCTATCTGCTCGTCGGCGTAGCGGATTTCGGCACGATACCCCGCGAGCAGTTCGGCGAGGTCGTCCCGGTCCGTGATATTCATGTGCGATGCCGACCGCCATGCGTCCCACGTCTGCTGTGCTGCTACCTGTTCCTCGGTCGGGTACGGCGGCAGCGGACTACCGCGGAACTGCTCTATTTCGTCGTCGGAACGATTGTACGGACCGTGCGGGTCCCAAAACTGCGTGTAGAGGAAGAACTCCTCGGTATCGAGGCTATCGATGAATTCGATGGCGTGGTCCACGACCGTCGTGGCACGCGGCGTCTGGAAATACTCATCCGCCCGGTTCGGTTCCTGTGGCTGTCGGAATTCGTGCCACACGTGGTAGAACCACGGTGCTGGATGTCTGGGGAACGACGAGACTGCACCCGTCGTAATCCGATTCTGGAAGAACAGTTCCGGTACGTGCCACCAGTCGTGTTCGTTTTCGGTACACTCGGCCCAACTGCCCGCCCAGTCGTTCCACTCTCTTGGGGTGTTGATAGTCTGTGATTTCGCGCCGTGTGTCATCACGCCGTTGTGGATGCCGTATCGACCGGTCATCAGCGCGGCGCGGGAGGGCATACAGGGCGAATTTGCAACGTATGCGTTGTCGAACCGAATCGAGTCGGCAGCAAGCGTGTCGATATTCGGCGTCGTCCGGGCGGACTGGCCGTAGGCACCGACATGGTCGGAACGGAGCGAATCGATGTCCAGATAGAGGATTCGGACCATTGTCGAGGAAACGGTTCGCCGGTCGTGTAACTATATCTTTCCCCAGGCTGCGGGCGAAGCGACGTCGATTTCGGTACCGACGATGATTGAAAGCAGTCAATGAACGGTCACTGATTGTTGATTAGGGACATCCAGTATCGGCACCACTACACTTTTTGAAGACTAGGTAGTATGTCTCTCGATGAGACCGCTCATAGCACTCCAGCGGGTGGCGGTCGATGGGGGGACATCCATGTATGCAACCAATAATCGAAAGGGGGATTCAACGGTTCTCACACGTATCAAAACCGTTGATAGGGTATGAATCGAAGAACATTCATCACCGGCCTCGGTACCGGGGCACTCGGGGCTGCTGGAACCGCCGCCGCTCAGGATTCCGGTGGTTCGGGCGGGGGGAACAGTCCTAACCCTCGGAACGGAAGCGGGAGTAAGTCCGACCCGTACGTCGTGGACATGGTGACGAGTGGGGCAAGCTACTACTTCGACCCCGTGGGATTGTACGTCGAAAAGGGCGATTACGTTCGGTGGGTTATCAAATCGGGTGACCACTCGACGACATCGTACACCAAGGGCAATCCCAAGTCCTCGAATACGCGGACTTGGCGGTGAGGCTAGACGACGAGACCTTGGCCGAACAGGCAGCCTGGGCCATTCCCCTTGGCGCGGTACTGCAGCCACTGGTTGAGGGCGAAGACGTTGAAGAACAGGCGCAGTGAGACCAAGATCCCGTAGACGAACCCGGGCAGCGGCGGCTGGCTGCCGTTCGGCTTCGGGTGTGTGGCCGGCGTGGTCCCGTGGGTGGCCATCACTGTCTACCTGCTTGTCGCTGGGCTCGACCTCGTCGGCATCGCCTCCCGGGTTCGTCTACGGGATCTTCGTGTCGCTGTTCGTGTTCTTCAACGTCTTCGCCCTCAACCAGTGGCTGCAGTACCGCGCCAAGGGACGGTGGCAGGACTACCTGTTCGGCGAGAAGGTCTACATCGTGCTCAGCCTCACCGCCAAGTCCGCCCTGGCCTGGCAGATCTTCGCCGGCACGTTGGCTGCGTGACCGCCGCGTCGGAGGGGGACCTGGTGAGGGAACGGGAGCGGGTGTTCAGATGACCGAGCAGCAGGTGTACGAGGCTCCAGCAGATCGCGACTTTCAAACTGCGTCGCTATCCCGATCACTTCGTCGCCGAGATCGAGGTCGGCGGCGCCTTCGAGCTGGCGGGAAACATGACTTTCCCCGGCTTGCCCGATACATCGGCGGTCACAACCGGTCCTCGCGCAAGATGGCGATACGGCACCCGTCGTGCAGGAGCAGGATCCACAGAGCCGGCGCTACGTCGTGGGGTTCGTGATGCCCGCCGACGTCGGCGCCGAGGGCCGCCCGGACCCGGTGGACCCCGACGCGCACACTCGCCGGGCGCCGACCGAACAGCCGCCGCGCTGCGGTTCTCCGGGCGCTGGTCGCGCATCTTGAGAAGCGGACCGAGCAGCTGTTCGCCGCCTTGGCCAGTGCCGGTCTGCAGGTGGTGGCACCCCTCGCTATGCGCGTTTCGACCCGCCCTGGACGCCGCGGTTCCTGCGAAGGAACGAGGTCGTCGTCCCGTGGCGCTCGGACCTGGTCGGACTCCGGGAAGCCTGCAGCATGACCACGTGGGCCGACGAGTGGAAGCCCAGCTGCTTCGAAGCTATGCTGCGCGCTCTGCGTTGATCTGCGCGACGGCTGCCCGCAACCCGGGTCGATCTCGCAGGAGACTCCTCCATGCAGCCGAGAAGCAAGGTCGGTGTGCTCGCCGCCCGACACCTTCGTCCTCGCGTCCCGAGTGCACCTGCAGGCGTCCGATGTGCGCGGTGATGGTTTGGGCGATCCGCAGCACGTCCTCGCAGTCCCCTACACGCGGCTCGTGAATACCGTCCCGTCGCCCGCCACCAGAAGGGGGCGCGACCGAACGGCCCTGGTGCCTGGCGGCGCGCCCCTGAGCCTGACCGCC
>CAWCLB010000006.1:0-264431 GCA_963796245.1 uncultured haloarchaeon
GGTCGTCGTCCTGACCGTCGACCCCTCGACAGTCGATGAGGATGCCATCGGACCGTTCCGTGCCATCGCGGACGTGTTCATGGAACTCCAGATGGTCGAAGTCGGAAACGACGTGCGCCGAAACATTGCCGTCAAGCGGTTTGCCGGAATGGGAGAACAGGTGGGAGACAGTATCGGGTACTCGGTTCGCGCCGATGCTGGCATCGTTATCGAGAGTCGTAGCGTCGCCTAAAAAATGACCGAACACGGGACCACCCAAATCGAAGATAACCTCCGCGAGGTAGCGATGCGCCGCCCGCACCTCCGCGACTACTTGAAACGTTTCAAGCAGTTCACGGGTGAGTTCCCGAAACTCATCGAAGAACCGGCCGGTGAATGGGAAGCGGCCAAGCCGAACGTCATCTATCCGGCAGGGGGTCCCATCTATTGTCACATCTACGGCGATATCGGTCGGGATACGAAGTATTACGCCATCGAGCCGGATTTGAGCGACACCGAACAGGAATTGTTCTGGAACGTCCGGAGCAAGATTCTCGAGAAGAGTGTCACGAAACCCGCACCCGAGAGCGAATCGGAGTACGACGACAGGATCGAAGAACTCCTGCAAGACACGGTTCGAATCGGTGAGGCAAACGGTGCCGGTGGGATCGGTACGCGAATCAGCGGTTTCTCGCCCAAGAGCATTCAGAAACGGATTCAGAACGTCTCAGCACAGGACCTCGCACGACGGGTCAGTAGCATCTCCTACGACGACGTGAAGGCGGGCATTCAGGTACTCCGTGAAAACAACGTGGTCGAGGAGTTGATGAGCTTCTCCGGAGCCGGCAAGTACCAAGTTTCGGACCAAACATACGAGAACATTCGCTATCGGTTGAATCGGGATATCGTCGGCTTCGGCCCGCTTGAACCGATCATGCGCGACCCGTCGAACGAGGACATTCACGTCATCGGTCCCCACGAGACGTACGTCGATCACGGAACCTACGGGATGCTCGGAACGACCGTGGACTTCGGGACGAACGACCGCTTCGACAACTGGCTTCGGAACATGGGTGAACGAATCGGCGACCCCGTCTCCGATTCGGACCCCATCGTGGACTCCACACTTCCCGACGGGTCGCGTATCAACATCATCTACAGCGACGATGTGAGTATCAAAGGACCAAGCCTCACCATCCGTCAGAGCGAAGGGACGCCCCTTTCGATCGCCCAAATTACGAACTGGGGGACGCTGTCGCCCCAGCTGGCAGCCTATCTGTGGCTCTGTCTGGAGAACGAACAGACGGTGTTCGTTGTCGGGGAGACGGCATCCGGAAAGACAACCACGCTCAACTGTATCCTGTCGTTCATTCCTCGTGACAACAAGATTTACACCGCAGAGGACACCGCCGAGGTGCTGCCGCCGCACAACACGTGGCAGCAACTGCTCACCCGAGAAGGAAAGAGCGAAGCCAGCGCCGACGTGGACATGTTCGACCTCGTCGCGGCCGCACTGCGCTCTCGTCCCGACTACATCATCGTCGGTGAGGTTCGTGGTGCGGAAGGTCGGATGGCATTTCAGGCAGCCCAGACTGGCCACCCCGTGATGCTCACCTTCCACGCGAGCGACATCGTTTCGATGATTCAGCGGTTTACCGGGGACCCAATCAACGTTCCCGAGACATTCATGGACAACGCCGACGTGGCACTGTTCCAGAACCGGGTCAAACAGGGCGATAAAGTCCTTCGTCGTGTGACGAGCGTGCAGGAAATCGAGGGATATTCGAAAGACATGGGCGGTGTGGTGACGCGACAGGCGTTCTACTGGGACCCCGTCGAAGACGAAATCGTCTTCCAGGGGATGAACAACTCCTACGTGTTAGAAGAACAGATCGCGACGCTCCTCGGATACAAGAACACCCGTGACATCTACAACGACCTCGACTTCCGGGCACAGATCATGGAGCGGATGATAGAAGAGAACATCCTCGGCTATCACGAGGTGAACGAAGTCATCGAATCCTTCCAGCGTGACGGTGTCGATGGACTCCCGTTCAACGTCCATCGGTCGATCTGATATGGCAGAGGCAGAAGCACAGCCGACGGACGCAAAAAAACTCCTCAGTTCTGCAGCAACCTCGACCATCGAGGCGTACCAGCAGATGGAGATGCCGATGGTTCGATACATCAGCCTCGTCATCGTTCCATCGGCAATCTTCTTCGTTATCAGCCTCATCGTCGTCTTCGCCGCTCATCTGCCGACGTTGGTCGCCCTGCCGATTCCCCTGCTCGGAATCCTCGGGCTGACGACCGCTATCATCTACCCGAAACTGCTTCGAGACCGTCGGAGAAAGCAGATAGAGGACCGACTGCACCTCTTTATCACCCATATGACCGTCCTCTCGACGGCGAACATGGACCGGGTGCAGGTGTTTCGTATCCTCGCGGAGGAAAAGGAGTACAAAGAGCTTGCACTGGAGATGCAGCGAATCGTCCAACTCGTCGATACGTGGAATCAGAGTTTGGACGACGCACTCCGAATTCGGGCGCGGAAAGTACCGAGCAAACCGCTGTCGGACTTCTTCGACCGACTCGCTTACACCATCGGTGCAGGTGGGACGATTCAGGATTTCCTGACCACCGAACAGGATGTAGTCATCCAGAACTACGTGACCATCTATGAAGGCACGTTGCGCAACCTCGAGGTGATGAAGGACCTCTACCTGTCGATGATTCTCTCCGTCACGTTCGCGCTCGTGTTCGCGACGGTGCTTCCCATCTTGACGGGGACGAACCCGACGATGACGGTCGGTGCAGTCGTCGTCATGTTCGCGTTCGTGCAGATTGGTTTCCTGTTCATGATTCAGACGACTGCGCCGTACGACCCCGTCTGGTACCATCCCGAAGAGAAAGACCGGACATCGTCCGAGCGGAAAGTTCGCATCAGCGTTATCGTCGGCATCGTGTTAACTGCGATTTCCATCGCCATCTGCCTGCTCGTCCTCCTCGGGCGCACGTCCATCGATCCCAGCACGATTCCGCTTCCCATCTTTGCAGCGCTGCCGACGACGCCGCTCGTGCTGCCCGGACTGGTCGTCCGCCGTGAGGAGAGCAAAGTCAAGGAACGCGACGACGAGTTCACGAACTTCATCCGCGCGCTGGGTGCGAGCGAGACGGCAAAACAGAGCACCACCTCCCGCGTCCTCAAGACGCTCCGGAAGAAGGACTTCGGCGCGCTCACGCCCGATATCAACGACCTCTACATTCGCTTGAGCATGCGAATCGAGTCGGAACTCGCGTGGCGGCATTTCACTGCCGATTCCCGCTCGTATCTCATCCAAAAGTTCAGCGAGATGTATCTCATCGGCAGACAGATGGGTGGTGAACCGAAGCACCTCGGGGAGCTCATCAGCGGCAACATGAACGAAGTGATGCAGTTGCGCGAACAGCGCGAGCAGTCAACGATGACGCTTATCGGCGTCCTCTACGGGATTACTGCCGCATCGACGTTCGCCTTCTTCATCGGTCTCGAAATCGTCAACATCCTCTCGGGGATGTCCATCGACCTGAACGCCTCCCAGCTCAACGTCGGGACGATAATCCACACCGGCGTGTACAACATCCTCATGATAGAGTACCTGCTCGTCATCATCATCCTCCTGAACTCGGTACTCTCCTCGCTCATGATTCGAATCGTCGATGGCGGGCACAAAGTGAACGCCTACCTGCACTTCGTCCTGCTCACGTGGGTGAGCGCCATCATCGCGTGGGTGACGCGTATCGTCGTGCAAACGTTCTTAAATGTATGAGAAATTACTTATGAGTTCAGCACACAGAAAACGAAAGCGAATCGTGAAGGAACGCCATGTCTGAAACAGTTATCGCCGATTTCGTCGCGCGGTTCAGCCTCGACACACGGGAGTCACCTGAACCGATACGCGGACGAATCATACTTAGTCAGAAACGACTCGTACTGGCCGAGAGCGGGTCGAAGACGACGATACCGCTCGGTTCGATTTTCGACATCTCGGTCGGTCACGTCCCATCCGAGCTTGAAGGGTTCTTTCAGGATACCATCACCATCGCGTACGAATCGGACGACGGCCGTCACACGGTCGTCGTTGAAGCCAAAGACGACAGCGTCGGGAAGTTCAAGGTCTTCCTCTTCAAGGCAATCCTGAGCGGTACGCCCGTCACAGTAAAACATCCCGCGCGCATTGGTGGCCGCGTCACGGACGAACGGTTCGAAACCGGAAAACTCCGAATCCAACCCGGCAGAGTAGAATTCCTCGGGATTCCGGACCCGTTCGCGGTGGACCTCTCGGGTGTGAGCTACTTCCAGAAGCAGGACCGCGACGTCGGCGGCACCATGCGTACCGTCGTCGCTATCCGACACACCGACAACGGACAAACCGTCACCTCGGAATTCGTCGTGTCCGCCGACCGTAAGCTCAACTTGCTCGGACGATATCTCCGGCTCGAATACGCCGAGATATCTCAGCAAGCCGAGCGGATAGACGTAACTGAACAGGAGATGGAAGCTCTCGTCGCCATCTATTCGGGAGCGAGCAGCGGCAACCTCGCCGGTGCGCTCGGCATCGATGCCGGAAGCGCCTCGATGGTACTCACCGAAATCGAAAAGAAGGGACTCGTGAACCCATCCAACGACGGACTCTCACTGACTGCTCCCGCAAAGATGATAGTCAGCGACCGTATCGAGAAAGTGAATACGTGAACGCGACAACGAATCGTTTCGTTCTAGTGTGTAATCAGCAACGCGATTGTTTCTGAAATTCACATTCAGTTATCCACACGACCGATGCTGGGACAGTAGCATGAACACGACCGATACTGGCGTCGTACAACCGCACCGCGCCTCGTTTCTCCCCAGCCTCGTCAGTCTCTCGCGCGTGCCGACGCAACTTTATTGGATATGCCAATTATATACACTCCACAAATTATTTCCAAATTGAATAGTTCATACTCGTATGGAAGTCGCAATTCTCTCGGACATGCACATCCCCGACCAGAAAGAGCGGATTCCGAGCGCATTCCGCGACCACATCCACACGGCCGATCACGTCATTCACGCTGGTGACTTCGGCTCCGAAGAAGCGTTGGCCGACGTGCAGGGTTTAGCGTCCGATTTGACGGCCGTCTACGGCAACGCAGACCCGAATCACATCGACCTTCCGCCAGTCGCATCAGTCGAAATCGAGAGCGTGACGTTCGTCGTCCTTCACGGCATCGTCAACCCCGTCGAGCGCGCGGTTTCCAGTTCGGAAGGCGTCGTCATGAACCGCGACGATTGGTTAGACGCAGTGGCCGACACGACCCGAGCGCGGGCCGAAGAACCAATGGTCGGCATCGGTGGCCACAGCCACGATGTCGAAGACACGGTTCACAATGGAGTTCACCTGTTGAATCCGGGGTCCGCAACTGGTGTCGGGCCAGAAGTCGATGCGACTATGATGACCGTCGAAGTCACTGACGGTGAACTCGACGTAACGCTTTACAAGGCGTGAAAAGCAACTCTCAGTGGTTACTTCTCGCTAATGGACTCGCTGGCGATGTTCCGCCCGCGCGTTTTTAAACTCACTTCACGGCGCTTTCTGACCTCGTCCAACACGTCGAGTTCGATGAGTCGCTCGAAAATCCCCTCGACTTTATCCACGTCCATGCCCAAAAAGTCGGGGATTTCGAACGAGGAAACGCCGGTGTACAGCGCCATCAACACTTCCTTTTCAGTTTCCGACAGGTCGGCCCCGGATTTGCTTTGCAGTTCGCCCTTCTGGAAGAGCGAGCCGAGTAGGCTACAGCGTCGAGACTTTCCTGAGATGTACGTCTGGATGCTCGTACTCCCCTCGGAGTGTTCGACTTCGAGGACGGTTCGTGTCTCGCCCTCGACGGTTCGTTTGGCGGTATCGACCTGCCCGATGTCGTCGAGTTCTAGTTGGATGAAGATGCCGCTGGCCACTGCAATTCCGACCTCGCCGACATCGATTTTTACCCGTGCACGCTCCCAATCCGTGTTCTGCACCACGCCCCCTTTGACCGCTGGGTGCTTGACGAGAATCATCGATTGGTTCAACATCGCGCCGTACATTTTTGCCTCGAACTCGTCGATTTCGAGCTGTGAGGAGACCAGAAACACGTCGCCATCGAATTCCAAACTGATGTAGTCGGACACACTCGCAACCGACTGGTTCACGTCGTACCGGCCGCTCATTCCGTTGACTTTCGAGAGCGGAATCGTTCGTTTCCCGCCGTTCCCAGCGAGAATGAGCCGTCGATTAGAGAGCAGAATGCGGCCGCTCGTCCAAGCGGCGTCTTTCAGCTTTTGGCCGCCTTTCATCGCTTGGAGGAACTTCCCCCTCGTATCCGTGATTTTGTATTCGCCTTCGCTCATGAGTGAAAGAGATGGAAATCGCGTTAATTCGACCCAGCAGTGAGGTCACCGACACGGTCCGCGAGTTCGCTAATCGCTGCCGTCTGTTCCATGCTGGCCCCAACGATGTCAGAGGTGGCGGATTCGACCTGTTCGGTCGTATCCCGCACGTCCTCGACTGTCGCCATTACCTGTTCGACGTTGGCGGCCTGTTCGTCGTTTGCCTCCGCGACTTCGGTCACACCGGTTGCAGCCTCGTCCACGGCGTCGGCGATCTCTTCGAGCGCGATGAGCGCGTCCTCGATTTCCTCGCCCGCGTACCGAACCTGCTGGTTCGATTCCTCGACGGCGACGACGGTTTCGTTGGCTTGAGACTGGATGTCCTCGATACGGCCAGCGATTTCCTCGGTGTGTTCGCGCGTCTTGTTCGCCAATTCCTTGACTTCGTCGGCGACGACTTCGAATCCGCTTCCGGCATCGCCCGCACGGGCAGCCTCAATGTTCGCGTTCAACGCGAGGAGGTTCGTCTGGTCGGCGACTTCAGCGATGACCTCGATGACGCCTTCGATTTCGGCCATCTGTGATTCGAGTTCGGTGACGGTGTCCACGAGGTCGTCGCTCATCTCGATGACATCGTCCGTCGCTTCACGTGCCCCTTCACTGGAGTCGAGACCGCTGTCGGCGGCCGCTTTCGCCTGTTCCGCGGCGGATGCAACTTGGTCGGAACTCGCAGCAACTTCCTGCATGCTCGCACTGAAGTTCTCCATCTCGTTGGCGACGATGGTGAGCAGTGATGTCTGTTCCTCCACGCGTTCTTCGATGGTATGTGCGGAACCGGACGTTCGATCAACCGATTCGGCGAGTTCGGACGCCTGCTCGTCCACTCGGTTGGCGAGCAGTTCGAATCGTTCACCCATGTCGTTCACTTGGTCAACCACGGTGAAGAGACGGTCGTCGATCACGTCGTGCTCATCGGTGAAGTCGGCACGTGCCGAGAGGTTTCCGCCCCGCATGGCAGTGAGCGTCTCGCTGAGTTCTTCGACTAATCCGGTTACGCTCTCGTGGCGACGAACGGTCTCGGTTTGGTCGTGCACCGTTTCGACCACGGCGATAAGTTCGCCGTTCTGATAGAGCGGTTTGGCAGCGAAGACGATTTCGCGCTCCTCCCCATCGTTGGTCACCATCTTGCTCCGGTCACGGTAGAGTTCCTGGTCGTCCTCGTCTTGTTCGATATCGAATTCGAGATGTGCACTCTCCGGGGCGTCGAGGATTTTATCCGCAAGCGTCTGACCACGGCGGCCGTCAGGATAGAACGCGACACTGGCTTGTGCCGACTCGATTGCCTCCGAACGCGGCGTCCCAGTGAGTTCTTCGATTGAACTGTTCCACGCCACGACTTCGTGGTTGGCGTCGAGCATGAAGACCGGAACGCCGATACCGTCGAGTAGGGCCTCGTCATCGACGTTCAGTTCATCCTCGTCCGCTTCTTCCCCGTTCAATAGCAGGGATTCGTGTGCTTCCAGTCCAGCCTGCATCCCGGAAACACCGGTCCACATCGCATCCACGAGTTCGGACTCCGCTCGTGAGAGTTCATCGGAAACGGCGTCGTTTCCGTCACCGAGTCGATGATCGAGCCGGTCGAACGTCGCTTCGACCATCGTTTCGAACGCAGCACCGTACGTTGCGGCGAACGTCGCCCCCGGGACATCCGCATTCGCGTGCTCACGTCCGAGGCGAGGTGCTTCCGCGATCGTCGCCTCGCTGTTCGAGAACAGTCCGTTCAAATGTTCGATTTGAGCTTGTTGCAGTTCGTCACTAGGCAGTAGTCCCACCATACACGTCCACGAGTGCATTTGTCGAGATACTGTCTTTCTTTGAGACAGTAACCTGAGTATTTTGCGCCCCACCATCGAATTTGATACGCTTTTGAGATTCCCCGGACGTGTCGGTATCCCGAAGAACGTCCTTTAAAAACCGGATGAGCGAGTCCGTAACCATTGTTGGCGAATCAAGACACTAGTCGGATATAAAACTTTAGTAAAATCTCAAAATAGATAATGAGATTGGTAGATGAGTGATGTGAAATCTTACATTATGCTCGACCGCCGAGTTTTGACAGGGCGGAGAACGCACGCTTTCTGACCTCCTCATCGTCCGTCGTATCGACGAGCGTATCGAGTCGCTCTCGGGAACGTTCCCCACCGACCTTCCCAAGACCGAACGCAGCCATTGCTTGTGCGTCTGCTGTCGCTTCTGGGTCGGAAAGTACTTCCAGTAGTGCGGTTTCAACCGATTCGCCGCCGATTGTGGCGAGGCTGGTGACGGCGAATTGCGCTGTCATCGCGTCGTCGGCGTCCAATACGCTGACGAGTGTTTCGATGGCCTCCCACCGGTTTTTGGTCCCTGTTACTCGACCGAGTAACCACGTCGCGTTGCGGCGTTGGTGTGCCTGTGAGCCTTCTTCGATGATTTCGACGAGCGACGTGACGACGACGGGATGGTCGCTCGTACTGAGCTTTTCGACCATCGTTTCCCGTAGTTGGTGACTTTGCTCGGGCGGTGCGTTCGAGAGTAGTTCGATGAGGGAGAACACGGCCGCCTTTCGAACTGCGTCGGATTTGTCACCCAAGAGACCGATTAGCGCATCGAGCGGCTTCGCGCTACCGAAGGTGCCGAGCGATCCGGTGGCGATGCGCCGTACTATCTCGGCAGGGTCGTTGAGCATTCCGAGTAGAGAAGAAAGTGCCTCGTCTCCATCCATTCGGCCGAGTGCTTCCGCCGTCTCCCGACGGACTTCGACTTCCTCATCGGTTCGTCGCTCGGCGAGGTGAGACACTGCTCGTTTGTCTTCGAGCCGTCCCAATGCTCGCACGACACGCGAGCGAACTCGTGAGTCAGGGTCGGGGAGTTGTCGAATCAAATCCTCAGTCGAAGAATGGCTACCGATTCGGCCGAGAACGTTCGCAGCGGCCATTCGGAGTTCCGGCTGGTCGGACGTGAGGGCATTCGTGAGTTCTTCCGCCCGCGCCCATTCTGCCCGACTTCCGCTGATTTCCTCACCAACGATTGCCGCGATGAGTTGTTCGACCGCTTCTCGTTGGTCGAGGGCGTCTATGGCAGCTGCTCGAACAGCAGCGTTCGAATCGTCCTGTGCGGCTGCCGTCAGTGAATCCACGACTTCGTCGTCCGGTACGTCGAGGTCGCCGAGGATTTCCGCGGCTCGCTGTCGGACGGTGTCGTTGTTGCTTTCGTCGAGCAACGTGACGAGGCGTTCAGCATCTGCCTCTTTTTCGAGGGTGAACAGCGATGTCACGGATTGGAATTATTGTAAGGGATGAAAAATCTACCCTTCCGAAATAGCGTCGTGGCTGGTTAGTGGGGTAGGTTACACCGAAAAATCAAAGAGAAGACCGTTTAGACCGTCACTGCACTCTCTTGGGAGAGCGACTGCGGGATGGTCACGCGGTAGAGCGTGACTGCACCGTACTGCGTGGTGAGTCGAAGTTGAGCCGTCTGACCCTCAGTGAGTCCTTTTCCGTCGTCGAGCGCAGACGTATTTATCGACACGGTAAAGCGGTCGTCCTGACTGTCGAGGACCGGTGCCGAACCATCTTGGTCCTTTATATAGTTGACGGTGAAGTTGCTAGGATCTGCAGTGTCACCCTTCACGAGCGTCGTCGCGTTGTTCGGGCCGATCCACTCGATCGTAGCCGCCGAGAGGTTGATGTCGTCCGAACCTGCCCCACGCATCACTGTCAGGTTGACTTGGTCAACGTACTCCGATCCGGTCTTTGAGTAACTACCGTCACTGTCCAACGTCGTCACGTTCCCGAAGCCGGAAACGATGTCCACACGATTGGAGACTTGTGCGGTGCTGTCCTGACCCGTCTGCTGGGATTTCGATTGGAGGAAGCCTGCCGTGTTGATGAGCACACCCGCCGCGATTGCGGCGACCAGTACCATCGCGATGAACACGATGAGCGTCCCGATACCGACCTGACCTCGATTGTCGAGGCGTTTTTGAATTGCGTCTTTCATGTTAATCACCTTAGACCGTCACCGCACTCTCCTGGGAGAGTGACTGTGGAATGTTCGCGCGGTAGAGCGTGACTGCACCGTACTGCGTGGTGAGTTTGAGGTCGACCGTCTGGCCTTCCTGGAGCGGTTGTGCGCTGATTGCAGTGGCGTTCATCGTGATGGTGAAGCGGTCGTCCTGACTGTTGAGGACCGGCTGTGGAACCGTCAATGTCCTTGATAGCCGAGACGTTGAAGTAGTTGCTGTCACCCGCGGTCATACCCGCGGATTGCGCATTCGTTGCCGACATGTTGCTAGCAACGAGTGTCTTTGCCTTGTTCGGGCCGATCCATTCGATGGTGGCCGTCGAGAGGTTGATGTCATCCGAACCCGAGCCACGCATGACCGTCAGGTTGATGTAATCAACGTTTTCGGCGTTGGTGACGTTCCCGAAGCCGGAAACGACTTCTACGCGGTTGGAGACCTGTGCGGTGCTGTCCTGACCCGTCTGCTGGGATTTGGACTGGAGGAAGCCTGCCGTGTTGATGAGCACACCCGCCGCGATTGCGGCGACCAGTACCATCGCGATGAACACGATGAGCGTCCCGATACCGACCTGACCTCGATTGTCGAGGCGTTTCTGAATTGCGTCTTTCATGATTTCTCACTTCATGTCCGAATCGAGATGTATCACGACCCGGACCCTATACGGAACGAATCAAAGGATTGTATTAAAACTACGTATCCAATTATCAGGCATGATATCGTTAGTAGAACAGCCATGGTGCCCAAATACAGCGATACTTGATTTTCCGGGTGCTGCGTGTGAGACGCACTCATCAGTCCGACATAATTGAAAGTATTATGAAAAGAAATCCGACAGTCGATAGTAGATAGTTGACCGATAGCAGAATCCGAATGCCTTCGAAATCGTACGCGAACGCACTGACGGTCGTCGCGAGGGCGGCAGCGACGACGAGCGTGAAGCCGATTGAAAGATGGAACAGGGTCCGTCGTCCGGTTCGACGGTAGGCACGGATGGCAAACGTAACCATCGAAAGTCCCGTGACCGCGAGTGTGATGCTGAAGAACGCGTACAGAAGTTCGATGGACTGCACGTTATCGTTGCTCCTTCAGGTCGCGCCACACGTCTACCAACGCGTTTTCGACCTCGGGTCGGTCTTTGACGGAGACGTCGATACCCTCATTCTGGAACGATATCGAGACAGTATCGATGTCTCGTCGGTACACTTTCGTCCGACGACCCTCGTTCGAGAACTCCCGCCCGGTCAGTTCGAGCAGGTTCGCGTCAGTGAGTTCTTCGATTCGACGATAGCTCGTCGCTATTGGAATACCAAGCTCCTCGCTTAGCTCCTGTGCGGATTTCGGCTCGTGTGTTGCATCGAGTATTTCGGCATTGTATTTGTTGCCGAGCACCCGAAGCAGTTCCACAGACCCCATCGGTTATCGGGTTTGATAACCAGAGCATAAAAAGATACCGCCACTCTTTTTCCAGAAAATTAACTTGAAAAATTTAGAATTGTAGAGAGGTATATCCGAGCTAAAAGGCGAATTGCGGTTGACGGGCCTCGACGGAACAGTAAAGTATACTCACACGGGAGAACCACTCATGTCAAAAAGCGTTTCTGAATTACAGGTGTTAGTTTTTCGTCTTGAAGACAAACAGTACTGTATTGATATCGCACATATTGACGAAATCGTGGATCGGCACGAGTTGACAAAACTCCCCGACTCGAAACCGCACGTCGAGGGAGTGATGGACCTCCGTGGAACGACGACGACCATCGTCAACCCGAAAACCGTCCTCGGGCTGACTGGCTCGGGGGCAGGCAACCGCGTTATCGTCTTTGAGACCGAAGACGAGCAAAGCATCGGGTGGGTCATCGACGAAGTGAACCAAGTCGTCAGTCTCGACGACGCTGACGTGGACGAGTCGGTCGAAAGTAAGTCCGTCCACGGCGTCGTTCGACAGGACGACGGGTTTATTATCTGGGTAAAACCATCTGCAATCAACATCTAAGCGTACGCGAGACGGTGTTCTGAAGGCTCGGCTCTATTTTGCTTTCACGGTCGTTTTTTCATCACTGAACGCGTTCAGTTCGAGAACGGTCTTTCGTAGGACGACAGTACCAGGGATGGACGGGCCCGCTTCGAAACGAATTGACTTCCAACGATTCGGGAGTCGAAAGTAGTGAACCCGTACCGAGCGGTATCGCATATATCATCGGTAGATCGAGTTCCTCGGCGTATATCGAGCGGTGACGAGTATGACCGTGTTGGCGGGCCTAAGTTCGACCTTCCGAATGGTCAGAGGGCGTATAACAAAGTCCCAATCAGGTATTCTTAATTACCGTTCATCCCCTCGAATTGGAGACATCGGGGAACTGGACACAGCGGAGTTGCCTATGAGATTCCCTAACGCTAGACGAACAGGTCTTGGAAGTCGAATCGTCCATTGGAACAAACAACAGCGAACGCTTCGTCGGCAATGAGTGACAACTTGGAGGTATTCAACTAATGTGTGGTATTATCGCCCGAGTTGGCGAAACGCAAGACGCAGTGGACGAACTGCTCGTCGGTCTCGAAAACCTCGAATATCGGGGCTACGATTCAGCCGGACTCGCCATCAAAAACGGGGGCGGCCCGACAGTGTTCAAACGTGAAGGACAGATATCACATCTGAAGGAGTTACTGGTCGATGAAGTCCCGTCTGGTGGACTCGGTATCGGGCACACCCGATGGAGTACACACGGTCCACCGACTGACGAGAACGCACATCCACATACCGATTGTGCTGGGCAGGTTGCCGTCGTTCACAACGGCATCATCGAGAACTACGAATCGCTCCGGGACGGGATTGTCCGAGCGTGGTCACACCTTCGAGAGCGACACCGACTCCGAGGTGATTCCACATCTGGTCGAGGAACACCTCGGCCGTGGTGTGTCTGCGGAGGAGGCGTTCCGTCGGACTGTTCGACAGCTCTCGGGAAGTTACGCCGTCGCAATGTTGGTCGAAGGAAGTGATGCCGTGTACGCAACCCGTTCAGGGTCGCCGCTCGTGCTCGGCGTCCGGGAAGGAACCCACTTCCTCGCCAGCGACGTTCCCGCCTTTTTGGATTTCACCGACGAGGTCATCTTCCTCGACGACGGGGACGTGGTCGTCATCGAACCGGGCCACCACGAGATAACGAAACTCGACGGAACACCGGTCGAGCGGACCAGTCAGACGTTCGATTGGGACCCGCAGGATGCCGGGAAAGGTGGCTACGACCACTACATGCTGAAGGAGATTCACGAACAACCGACGGCGCTCCGCCAGACGCTGCGCGGACGTGTGGACCACACGACCGGCGACATCTCGCTGGAGGATTTCCCTTCGGGGACGTTCGCAGGGATTCGTCGCGTGCAGTTCGTCGCTTGCGGGACATCCTATCACGCTGGACTTGCCGGAAACAGCTTCGTGGAGCGCCATGGCGTCCCGTCACAGACGTTCCTCGCCAGCGAGTACGCCGTCTCACCACCACCGGTGGACGAGGAAACGCTCGTCATTGGCGTCACCCAGAGTGGGGAAACGGCGGACACCCTTTCTGCCTTGCGACGAGCGAACGCGAGTGGCGCACGGACGCTCGCAGTGACGAACGTCGTCGGCTCGACGGCTGCCCGCGAGTGCGATGACGCGTTGTTCATCCGCGCTGGCCCGGAAATCGGCGTTGCCGCCACGAAGACGTTCTCCTCACAGGTCGCCTCGCTCTCCCTCCTCGGCGAACGGATAGTCCGTGACACGGTTGGAACGCGAAGTGAGGGCATCGAAGCGGTGTTGTCCGCTCTCGATGACTTGCCCGACCAGATTCAGCAGATTCTCGATTACACCAAAGCCCACCGCGTCGCAAAGCGCTACCACGACAGCGAATCCTACTTCTTCATCGGCCGGGGGACGATGTTCCCGGTCGCATTGGAAGGGGCGCTCAAGTTCAAGGAAATTTCCTACGAGCACGCCGAGGGCTTTGCGGCGGGCGAGCTGAAACACGGTCCGCTGGCACTGGTGACGCCAGCAACACCGGTGTTTGCCATGTTCGACGGGCGTCACGACGAAAAGACGTTAAGCAATGTCATGGAAGTCGAGGCCCGTGGCGCACCGGTCGTCGCGGTGGCCAGTGATTCGAACGAAGCCGTTGTTCAGCATGCGGACGACGTGTTGACGATCCCCGACACGCATCCGGATGCGGCGGGCATCCTCGCCAACGTCCAATTGCAACTGCTTTCGTATCACGCCGCCGCCCTACTCGACCGACCCATCGATAAGCCACGTAATCTGGCGAAGAGCGTGACGGTCGAATGAACCGACCGGGTAATCCTTGCTTACCCACCCGAACGAAACTGAACGGTCGGCGCGGTTTAATCGCCTTCCGACCGGGTTTTCGACAGACATGAACGCCGTCGTCCTCTCGCTTGACGCCGAACTCGCATGGGGGTATCACGACCTCCCGGAGGTCAAAGAGAACGTCGAGACTGCTCGCACGTCGTGGTCGCGGGTTCTCGCCCTGTTGGACGAGTTCAACATCCCCGCGACGTGGGCCGTCGTCGGGCATCTCTTTCTCGAATCATGCGACGGGACACACGCGAACCATTCGGCACCGACCGATGACTGGTTCGACCGCGACCCCGGGGGCAGTGCGTTGAGGAACCCGTTCTGGTTCGGTGACGGCCTGATAGATGCGATCATCGATGCCGACGCACGGCACGAACTCGGCTGTCACACATTTTCGCACGTCGAGTTCGGCGACGAGGCGACGGACCGGGAAGTGGCAGTCGCCGAAACGCGGCGGAGCATCGAAATCGCGGACGACGCAGGGTACACCCTCGAATCGTTCGTCTTCCCACGGAACAAGATCGGCCATCGAGACGTGCTCGCCGCGTACGGAATCACCTGTTATCGCGGTGAACGACCGGAACTCTGGTACGACGGTTCTCGTCTGCAGTCGCTCGGAAAGCTCATCGACTTGACCGTGAGCAAGACGAGTCCGCCGCTCGTCACGCCCCAAATCGACGAGTACGGGCTGGTCAACATCCCGGCGTCCATGTTTCTGTTCGGCTACGAGGGACGGGCGAGGACCTTTACCGAACGGCTGTGGGACGACCCACTCATCCGCTCGGCAAAGCGCGGCATCGACCGCGCTGCGGACGCCGATGATGGGATTTTTCATCTTCTGGATGCACCCGAACAACTTCACGGAAGAGCGCGATTTCGACCGATTGCGAACCGTCCTCGAACACATCGCGGCTCGGCGCGATGAAGCGAGACTGCAGGTCCGAACGATGGGTGAAATCGCCGGTGCGATTCGCGGGACTGATCCCGCGACGACGCGGACGCCTATCGGCCCCCGGTGACTATCAGCCTGTGATTTTTCAAGCGATATCGAGTCGGCAGCGACTGCGCACCCGAACCGGGTGGCATCCGTGACGATTCGATTTCGAACCGAGTTCGCTCGTGGCTCGTTCACTCGCTACATGCTGAATGCTGCGCTGATTTTCAGTATCGCAGGCGGAGCCATCGGGGACAACAGCTCTCGGAGTCATTCAGTAGACACATCCGGAACCGCCGAAATCAGCCCATAACAAAGCAAATCCCGATGGTTAAGTCGGTAGAGCCACGGGCAGGCGGCCTGCCCCGGCAACGATAACTTATGTCGATGGAAACTGCGAACCCGGAACGGGCGTTCGTCCTTGGGTTGGACGGCGTCCCATGGGATTTGATTCGGCGATGGACAGGGGATGGACAGCTACCGAACTTTTCTCGGTTACTGGAAGAAGGGGCTGCTGGCCCGATGACGAGTACGACACCGGACGCGACACCGCTAGCGTGGCCGACGATTGCGACGGGCGTTTGGCCCGATAAGCACGGACTGTACGGCTTCCAGCATTTGGAGAACGGCTACACCCATCGGATGAACACCAGCGCGGACGTTCGCCGGCCGGAACTGTGGGACATCATCTCGCCCGCTGTCGTCGGTAACGTTCCAATGACGTACCCGGCGAGCGACATTGACGGCTCGCTCGTCACCGGGATGATGACGCCCGAGATGGACGATGGGTTCACCCAACCGCCCGAGCTGGCCGACGAAATTGCGTCCGAGATTCCGGATTACCAAATCGGCCTCTCGTGGGACGAGTACCGAGATCGCCCCGACGAGTTCCGCGAGGAACTGGCGAACTTGCTCTCGACGCGTCGAACCCTGATGCAACGATTGATGAAAGAGGATTGGCGACTGTTCTTTTTCGTCTACACCGCCCCGGACCGCCTCCAGCACCTCATCTGGGAGGATGACGTGCTCTTTGAGCACTACCAGCAACTGGACGAGATTTTGGGTGAGGTGATGGCGTACATCGAATCCCGCGACGCGGTGTTGTTCGTCGTCTCCGACCACGGCTTCGGTCCCATTTCGCGGTTCGTCTTCCTCAACACCTTGCTCGAACGCGAGAACCACCTGACCCAAAAGAGTGGTGACGGAACGCGGGGGACGCTCGCCAAACTGGGACTGACGAAGGACCGCATCGAGGGGATGATGGCGCGACTCGGCATCAACGAAAAATCACTCATCGAACACCTACCACGGAGCTTCGTCGATTCCGTCGCCACGCACGTTCCCGGTGACCACAGCCTGTACGACGTGGATTTCGATAAAACCGTCGCGTTCGCCCACGGGTCGGGCAACGTCTACGTCAACGACACCATGCGCTTTGACCCCGGTGTCGTCGCGCCCTCGGATGTTCCCGCGCTCAAGGACGAACTTCGAACCCTGTTCGAAAGCCAGACCGACGGCACGGACGGCCCCGTCTTGAACGTTCACGACGGGGACGAACTGTTCCCGACCGACCCGTATTCGCCCGACCTCGTGGTCAAGGGCGTCGAGGGGTACGAAACGGCCGTTTCGCTCACCCGTTCGGTGTTCGCCGACAGCGGGAGCAAAGTCGCCAGCCACCGTCCCGAAGGAATCTTCTTCGCATGGGGTTCGAGCGTCGAACCCGAATCGTCGCCGACCGAGGCGACCGTCGCGGACGTGGCCCCGACCCTGCTCCACGCGTTGAACGAGGCGATACCGTCGGACGCCGACGGTCGTGTGCTGAAGGAGATTTTCCACACAAACTCGAAACCGGGGCGACGAGCCGTTTCACAGCGGGATTACGGTGAATCCGGAACGCCTGCTGCTGTCGAAGCGAACTTCGACGGCGTGGAAGACCGGCTCCGTGGACTGGGGTACATGGAATGACGGGAGAAACCGGAATCGACGGAGCGGACTCTGCCGTTCCGCGCGACCAAACGATTCTCATCACGGGCGGAGCGGGCTTCGTCGGCAGTCATCTCGCCGAGACTCTCACACCCTCCAACGACGTTCGAATCCTCGACGATTTCTCGGCTGGAAAACGCGGCAACGTTCCAGCAGACGCAACCGTCATCGAGGGAGACGTGCGCGACCCGAGCACTGTCGGCGAGGCAATGGCTGGTGTAGATACCGTCTTTCACGAAGCCGCAATGGTCAGCGTCTCGGAGTCGGTCGAACACCCGCTTCGAAGCCACGCCGTCACCGCCGACGGGAGTCTGGTCATCCTCGATCACGCCAGACGGAAGGACGCACGGGTCGTTCTCGCCTCCAGCGCTGCGGTGTACGGTCACCCTGAATCCGTTCCGATTCCCGAATCGGCGTGCAAGCGACCCACCTCACCGTACGGCATCGACAAACTGACCGCCGACCAGTATGCTCGACGGTTCGAGGATTTGTACGGACTCGAAACCGTCGTTTTGCGCTACTTCAACGTCTACGGCCCGCGGCAGAATCCCGAGTACAGCGCCGTGGTTCGCACCTTCTTCGACCGCGCAACCGAGGACGAGGACATCTCAATCGAAGGAGACGGCACTCAGACCCGCGATTTCGTCCACGTTGATGACGTGGTGCAGGCGAATTGCCGCGCTGCCACGACCGACCGGACTGGCGAAGCGTTCAACATCGGCACCGGCACGAGCATCACGGTTCGCGGTCTCGCCGAAGCGATTCGGCGTGTGACCGGCTCGGATTCGGACATCGTTCACACCGACCCTCGCCCCGGCGATATCGAAGACAGCAGGGCGGACATCACGAGAGCGCGGGACGGTCTCGGCTACAAACCGGCTGTTTCGCTTACCGACGGACTCGACTCGCTGGTCGGCGAACTCGCGGTCTGATCGGGTCATTTCTTCGGGGTCAAGACCGACATAACAAAGTTACTGCCGCCCCAACAATGGAACGAGGAACGGTAGCTCAGCGGTGGAAGGGTGGCTCAGTGGTAGAGCACCACCAATTTGTTGGTGGGAGCTTGATAGGCTTCGCGTGGTTCGAATCCCGCCCCTTCCGTTTTCCGAGGAACGAACGTGACGAGAAAAGTGGAGAGGGATTCAAATCCGACGAGTCGCAGCCCGGACCGGCGCTCCGCGCCGCATGCCTGGACCGTCTCGTTTTGGTTCGAATCCCGCCCCTTCCGTTTTCCGAGGAACGAACGTGAGGAGTGAAAACGAGACGCAAATCGAATGCCGTTTGTGATTCATCTGACTTTTTCAAACGCTTCGAGGGTTTCCTCGGCGGGCGTTTCCACGAGTTCGCCTCCTGATTCTATCGTTTGGGTTAATCCTGCGCTCGGCCCGGCATACAGTGGTAGTTCCTCTCCGTCACCAGTCATTCCGGAGATGGTGAGCGAATCTTCATATCTACGAACGGGTTTCCCGTCGTCAGCAGCCGACTTGGTGAACCAAGCCGAGGTCTGTCGTCCGATTTATCGATTCTGCTGGTCCACCCCATTCCGGACGAAGGGAACCGCTTGTAAGCCCCGAGAATTCTACGAGCCCAACACGTTCGCAACGCGGCTGACGTCCAGCAGGCCGCTCACAGTCGCCAGTCCGGCCCAGACCGCACCGCCCAGCAGCACCACGCCGACGAGCGAAATCGGTCCCGAGACGAACGGAAGCATCGAGAAGACGACGGCGGACATGGCGAACGTGATGGCGAGGACGAAGGCGACGTGGCGGAACAGGCGGGCCACGGAGAGGTCGAGTTCGTGGTGAACGACGAAGAGGTTGACGAGAGACGTACACGCGAGTGGGTGGCGACGGTGGCCCACGCCGCGCCGACCGCGCCCATCGAGGGGATGAGCAGGAGGTTGAGGACGAAGTTCGCGCCGGACGTCGCGCCCTTGGCCCACGCCCGTTCTCTGCGCTCGGCCCAGGTAGTCGAGCGCGTCGCTGGTGATGAGCGTCACCGCTTCGAGGACGACGTAGCCCGAGAACACCTGCACGACGGGAATCGCCCCGGCGTACTTCGCGCCGAAGATCTGCGTTCACGGCCGGACCGGCGACGAGCACCAATCCGGCGGCGGCGGGAACGTACAGCAGGAGCGTGTGCCGAAACGTCGTCTCGTAGAGGCTGGCGGCCGCGTCGCGTGCGTCGTCGGCCTTCTGCTCGCCGTAGGTCGGCGAGATGGTGAACCCGAGGGAGGCCGCGGGGGCCTGAATGAACGTGGCGATGTTCTTGGCGAGGTAGTAGTAGCTCACCGCGACCGGGCCGACGATGGCCCCGACGAGGATGGTGTCGATGCGCTTGTCGAGGACGTTCGCGCCCTGTGTCGCCGTGAGCGGAATGCTGTATTCGAGCACGCGCTGGGCGAGTCCGTCCTCGGGTTCGTCGTCGGCGTCGATGGGTCGCGTAGAATTTCCAGTAGAGGATGGCGAAAGCCCGACGACCGTCGCCACCGCGTAGCTCGCAACATAGCCGACGAGCGCGCCGCCAGCGCCGCCGAGGACGACGACGCCGATGACGACGAAGAACAGGAGGCTCGACGCTGCCGGTCGCTCGCGTCACGGCGCTCCACGTCACCCGATTGAAGCCCTGAAACACGACGACAGCGAACGTCGAAAGCGAGTAGCACGCGATGTACGCCCCGCCGAAAGTCATCAACGGGGCGAGTTCGGGTTGGTTGATGAGACGGGCGATGGCCCCCGAAAACATGGAGAACACCCCGGCCACGAGGACGACGGCGATGACCCGGTAGCCAGTGCGGCACGAAGAACGTACGGAACCTGTCCCGAATCGCGTTCCCGGTATTCGGTGACGTATCGGGCCGCCGATTTCGAGGTGCCGAGGTCGGCGAACAGTCCTGCGACGCCGAACACGGCGAGCGCGCTCCCGAGGATACCGTACTGGGTCGGTGTGAGCAGAAACCGGGTGAGGAGGAGGACCAACAAGCCGCTCGCACCCATGTGAACCGCGCGAGCGCCCAACGATGCCTTGAATCCGCGTGCGAATGATTTTGCGTCCATTATCGGATGAATGTGGTGTCGTGGAATCGTGTCATCTGATGTAGTAGAGGTCGAACCCGCCACCCGACTGCACCCGGTTCACGCCGGGGCGACTTTCCAGCGTTCTGAATCCTCGTCTCGGGAACCGAAGCCCGCGATACACCGCGAGTTCCCGCTCCCTGGAGGCTTCGGTTATCGGCAGGTAGCGCGGCCCGTCGAAGACCGTCGTCAACCGCCCCGCGGTGAAGTTCTTCCCGGTGGCGTTGTAGTTGCCGTAAATCCCCTGCCCGCGGAACTCGGCGCTTCCTGCTCCGCTCGAACCCGAGAATCCCGTCCGAGTACCGTTCCCCCGGGGCCCGAAGTCCGGTGAACTTCGCGTCGCCCCGGTGGGCGAACGCCGTCGAGAACCCAGACATTTCGCCGTCCGAAACCTGTCCGGAGGACTGGTAGATGTACGGCGAGTGGAAGATAGTCAGCAGCGAGAGAGGGAGCATGACAGCGAACAGTATCACGACGAACCCGGTTAGTGGACCGGTGTGTGACAGTCTGTTGCCAACGACACCGACACCACGAGCGAGTGCGATACCGCCGAGCATCGTCACGGGGACCATCATGAACCCGAGCACTCGGAAGTGGAACTGGGCGTAGCTCGCAACGAAGAAGGCCAGAAGAGCGCGAAGAGTGGAATCAGTCCCATACGGCGAGGTATTTCGTGAACGCGCTGGCGTCCGTCCCTCGAACGCGGTTGAGGAATCCGCCGAGTATCAGAATGCCGGCGAAGACGCTGAAAATCACGCTCACGAGGAAGAGTTTCACGAACAGCAGTTTGATGCTCCCGCCGAGTTGTGAGAGGCTCAACGGCCCGTTGTGTCAGCGTCCGCCCCGGCGGCCTGGTACGTCGAAAGTCGCGTCACGAGTGCGTGCAGCGCCCCACCCGACCGTTTGTGAAACGGCGTCCAAAACAGGAACGCCGCCGCGAGGAACAGCGTCTGGGAGTACAGCGCCCGATGGCGGGCGATTGCATGGCCATCCCGGAACAGTCGATAGACGGACTGGACAACGATGACGCCGCCGAACAACAGAATGAGGTTGGCGGCCTGCTGTGGATGGACGAACACGATGGCGATGGATGCCAACGCGAGCAGTGCTCCCACCCCCGTACCCAGCAGTGGCACCCGTCGAGGGTTCGTCGCGGTGACGTACTTCGCCACGAGGTAGACCAACAGGGGGAGGAACATGATGGCCTGCGAGGTCGGGTGCGGCATGACGAAGACGCTGATGGCGTTTATCGGCAGGAGCAGGAATCCGGCCAACGCCGCGTACGTCACTGCTCTATCATCGTCCACCACGGCACCGACGGCGAGCGGAACGAACAACAGATAGACGAGGACGAACGCGGAAACCATGACCAGCATGGCCTGCGTGAGTGCCATTCCGGTCGCTTCGTGAACCACGATTGCGATGGTGTGCGTGCCGGGGTACAACAGATCGTAGGCGGGCATCGTTCCCGAGATGATGTCCTTTGCCCATCCAAGGTGGGTCAGCGAATCTCCCGGTCCGTAAAATCGATAACCTCTGATGAGTGGGAGTGACGCGATGGTCAGTACCGTCGTCCCGCCCAGCACGAGGCCGAGCGTTCGATACCAGTCAGGTGCGGACACCGCAACCGTGATTCCGAGGAGGAGCGCGACACAGGCACCGACCCAGAAGAGCAGCGGCGTCGCTCGGTAAATCGAGAGTTCGTAGCCGTGCGCTGGCGACAGATGTGCGATGAAAACGCCCGCTGCGAGCGCACAGAACCCGGCAACCAGCGTTCCCTTCTCCAGTCGGTGTGCGTAGGACCGTGCCATTCAATCGTCACCTGCGTCGCCCGATTCGTCCTTTGTTATAGACCACCTGACTCGGCTATGCTGGGGCAAACCGGACGACGGCGCTCGTGTTTTCGTTTGACGATGAAACATGACGAAACGCCACATCAGCAGACGGACTCGTACACCGCACGGATTCTGTCGCCCATTCGTTCGAGCCCGACGTCGTGGACGTTCTCGCGTCCGTTCGACGGTCGGGGGGAGGAAAGCACGTCAACCAATCCAGCCACGAGTTCGTCGTCAGACTGACAGACGTGTGACGGCGACACATCCGCCAATCGGTCCGCAACGTCGCCCACGTCTGTCGTGACGACCGGCAGGTTGCATGCCATCGCCTCCTTGACGGAGTTCGGCGACCCCTCGCTCTTGGAGGGCAACAGGAGCACGTCCGCCGCGTTGTAGTAGGTGGCCATCTCGTCGTGTGGAACCCCGTAGACACTCTGGAGTTTGACGGGACCCTCGACCTGCTTCGCGGCGGCCGTGACCACCCGCTCGGCTCGCGGAAAGTCCTTCACCTCCCGCATCGGCGGGTAGGGAAAGAGGACGTGTTTTGCTTCCTGATTCCAACTGACAGCAGTTATGGCTTCCTGCGTCGGTTGCGGGGAAAACCGTTCAAGGTCGATTCCGTGCGGGATGACGTGACAGGGGCAGTCGAGTTCGGCTGCCATCTCCTCGGACATGACGATGACGGCATCGCAGTGGCGGGCACAGCGTTTGCTCAACCAGCCGTACTCGCCAAACAGGTCCGACCCCCACAGCGAGAGGACGACGGGCAGTCGAATCTGTGCGAGTGCCATCGGTGCCGTGAGTCCATAATTCGCGTGAATCAGGTCGTAGTCATCGAAGGAGTTTCGGAGGACGGTCGGGAAAAACCGTAGATAGTCCGTCGGCGTCCGTTGCGTGACCGATTTGTGCGTGCGGTGGGTCCCCGGCGGCGCGAGTGTCTCTTCGTGGACGCCGCGTGCTTCGAGAACCCGCAGCTGTTCGTTGAAAAAGCGGGCTTCGACGTTCGTCACGAGGTTCAGCACCCGCAGCGGTCGCTGGCGGACGCTGGCGCTCGGCTGTGAAGTTCCTCTCGACACGTTGGCCAGTTCGATGGGGGAATCGGCCTTTGTTATCCGCTTCTTTCCCGTCGGCAGGTGGAACTTACTGGGAACCTGGCTATTTTTGGACATGAGATTGCGAGATTCCCCACCTACCATCCGAAACAGTCACTGGATTTCTGACAGCAACAGCGTTCGTTTTGTGACGTACTGACCGCGACAACTGGGAGAAAATCACGTCTACAAGGCGGACTCATTGTGTGGCGAAGACGATTCTAACCACTAGAGCTGTAGTCTGCTCTCCAACAAAAACAGCAACCCAGTAGTGACGGAGCGTTCACTGGGTGGATTCAACACGTCGTCACCGTCCACTCAAAATATTCGACCCCGTCTTCGTCACCGATGCGAGACGGCAACCGCCCGCTCGATACGTTGTTGGGGAACTACCGCTGTCCGCGCCACATCGACGATCACGTCGGTAAGGTTCACTTTGTCGGCGAGATACTCGTCCCGCCGTTTTTGAAGACGACGCTTCGCCGAGTCATCGGCGATGATGATGAGTGCTTGTGAGAGTACCTTCTCGAACTTTTGGAAGTTGTGGATGAGTCCCTCGCGTTCGAGTTCGACGAAGTTTCCCATATCCGACTCGCCGACGAACGAATTCGAACGAATCGCCGGCGTACCCAGCAGGGCAGCTTCCGTCACCATCGTCTGGGTGTCCGCGACCAGCAGGGACGCTTCGGCCAGCGCGTCGTGGAGCAGGGCGGGGTGGAGGTCAAACTCGGAGGAGTTTCCGGGTGCCGGATTACCACCCTCGTCGGAGACGAACACCGTGACGTGTTCGGAGAGGGCGGCGATGAGCTTTTGTCGCTTCTTCGGCGAGAAGCCCGAATGGCCCACGTCGTGGTGCGAGCCGAAGGCGTTGAACCGGACGATGGCGTACTCCTCGTCGGCCTCGACGCCGAGCCGGTCCCGAATCGTGGGGTCGGGTTCGTACACGTCCGGGTGGAGGTAGGCGAGTTCCTTGAACCCGCGAAACTCGTAGTGGTTCGCGCCGAGGTCCTTGCCGAACGTGTGCGGCGTGAGGAACGTATCCACGAACGGGCGGGCGGCGATGTGGTCGAACGTCGTCGGCTCCGAGTCGGCGACAACGACGACTGGCGTGCGCGACATCGCCCCGGCGTGAGCCGCGTAGGACCCCACACCGAAGATGAGGTCCGGATTGTAGCGGCGAGTCTGCCGAAAGATTTCGAGGTACTGCCCCGGCAGTTCGCGGAAGAGCGAGAACATCGTCGTCTCGCATTTTCCGTAAATTCGGAACGGTAGGTCGTGATACTCCAGTAGTGCGCGGGTACAGCCGTAATCACGACCGAGAACGAGTACGTCGTGACCCTCGGATTGCAGTCGTTCTATCGCGTGGCGATAGAGGTGGACGTGGGCGGGTGTGTTGGTGAAAAACAGGTATCGCATCGTTATCCCCTCACGAACTGGTAGGCACGTTTCGCGGCACTCATCGTCGTGCCGTTCGATTCGACCAGATAGTACGGGACAAGGTTGGCCCCGAACTTTGCTTTGTATCGGCAGAGCCGTTCCGTGTTGGCCCCCATCAGGTCGTACCTCGTCACGGACTCGACCGGCGGTTCCTCGACGATGTCCTGAATGATGTTCCAGTGGACGAGGCTGTTCACGCTCGTCCCCTCGTACACCGAGCGAGCACCGCCCTGCCAGAAGTACGCCGCGTCGTTCGAGTAGAGCGCCGTGATTCCGGTCAGGTAGCTCCCATCGTCGTCGCGGGCGACGTAGGTCTGGGCGGCGTCATCGAGTCCCTCCCAGAGGTCCCGAACGTACTCCCACGAGAGGCCGAGCGTCTCGTCCTGTTCGTCGTACCGTTCCACGGTGTGCTCGAACACGTCGCGCGCGCCGTCGATTCCCTCGCGGGTGACGGTCACGTCGAGGTCCTCGGCGTCACGAATTTCCCGGCGGAGGCTCTTGCTGAAGGATTTCTTCACGGCGTCGGCCGTGGTCGATGCGAGGTCCAGTTCGTAGGTGAAGTACGGGTCAACACGCAGGTCGCCCCACAGATACGGTCGGGGGTCGCCGTAGGCGGTGCCACAGAGCATTCGAAACAGGGTCAATCCGGACTCCATCTGCTCGCCCACGCGCTGTGCGACCGGCGAATCGAAGCCAACCTCGGCAAGTCGTGCCGTGTAGTCGGTTCGAATCCGGTCGAGCACCGTCTCGGTGAACTCGCGGTTGACTTTCTCCTGCTTCCGTCGTTTCGGACTCGTCGGCATCAGTATCGGACCCAATCGCGGAATCCCCATCCCCGGTGGTGGCGACAACGCGGCGGTTCCGAGCGGCCCATTCCGAACGACGACGGGAAGCAACGCAATCGCCTGTTGTCCCTTGAACCCCCCGTACAGACGGAGTTCACCCGGCGCGTGACGCCCGACAGCGGCAAGCGCCGCCGGACGGTGAAACACCTCGAACCCGTCGGCAGGGAGTGCATCAGCCCATTCTTCGATAGATAAACGTTCGACTCTCATTCGTTCGTCTCGTCCGTAGATACCCGCGGTTTTCACTTTGTTATCCCCCACCTGCCGCGACGAGGATAGGGCTGACCAAGGTTCAGGGGGGGTCTACTCCGACTACGACAGCGAACAGATGGTGGACTCGTCACTGATTCTCCTGCGATTAGAATAACTGGGATGACGGTCTCGAAAGCCCCCAACCGTTCGCTACGCAGAGAGGTGATTGGTCGGTTTGCGATTGCAGTTACCGAGAACACTACCTCAAAAGCCCACGACTGCCACCGCTTACGGGACCGAGCGGAGGCTTTCAGCGTTTGTCTCCCAAATACGACAACCACAAAACAATCAAACTCACGTCGTGAGCGATATCGAAGTCGGGGTGCAAAATAGCTCCGCAACGGGTAGTACTATGCAGTAGATTCCAGTATTAAATAGTATATTCCAGTATCCCCCGTTCGACTTGAGGAGAATCGACTGAAATGTGTTATCGACTTTGCACACTCGCTCGACCGGTCGAATTCCTCGAAACGGTCCCTATCTTGTCCGCAAGCTCACCCGGTGGGCCGACCCACGCGCCGCGGTCGAGAGCGGATTCGATGAGAAGACGATACAGCCGACGGTGGCCGGGGAACTCGTCGGCGAAGAGGCGAGGGTGCCAGAGGACGGTCATCACGGCGTCGTTCTCGGCGGCCTCGTCCAACAACTCCTCGCAGGCCGCCCACGCCGCCTCGAAATCGTCGCCCGGGTCGGGGATTGCGATGTCCATCATGGTGAGCGGGAAGACGAGGAAGTCGTCGTCGAACGGACGTCGAACTCCATACCCATGCTGGAAGCCGTACTCGGAACTCGACCCGAGGGTCGCATCGTAGTCGAGATCGATGTCACGGTGGTACTCCCACGTGGAATCGCCACGATTCAGATGGTGTTGGCGACCGCCGCGAATCGAATGACCGAGGGAGGCCTCCAGTGCGGTTTTCTGCTCACGGAGGGCGTCGCGGTCGTCGTAGGAGTCGTAGGAGCCGTGGAGTCCGACTTCCCAGCCACCGTCGTCCAGTTCGTGCATCACGTCCAGAATGGCCGTATCGAACAGGTCGTAGCGCCCGAGGTGTTCTATCCAGTAGCGCGGCGTGAACCACTCGTTGGGTGGCTTCTGGAAGATGGACTCCTCTGGAGGAAGTAGAACGCCGAGCGGACGCCCAAGGAGTCCTCCAACTCCATTATCTCCTCGAACTGCCACCACGGATTGACGCCGGGGGCGAGCGCCGAGAGATGGCCCAAATCCCGGTCTTTGAGCGCGTAGTACGGGGCTTGCAGTCGTTTGTACGGTCTATCCACGTCGTGGGTCAAACACAGTTCGAATTCATAGCCGGGTAACATCTGATAGCACCTCCACGATTCGTTCGGCCGCAGTGCCATCGCCGTAGGGCGTGGGCTTCTCGTCGGGCGTCCTCACGTCGGAAAGCGCGCTTCGAATCGCATCGCCGTCCGCGCCGACCAACCTGTTCCACCCGCTTTCGACCGTCTCGACCCACTCCGTCTCCTCGCGGAGCGTGACACACGGCGTGTCGAGGAAGAACGCCTCTTTCTGGACGCCACCCGAATCAGTGGCGACGACCGAAGCGGCGTCAAGCAGGGCGACGAACTGCCGGTACCCAACCGGTTCGATGAGGGTTAACTCGCGTTCGGCCCGGCCGTAGAGACCGAACTCTTCGAGTCGGGCGATGGTCCGGGGGTGGGCCGGAAGGACCACTGGGCGGGATTCGGCGGCCAGTGCGTCCACGATGGTCGCCAGCTTTTCCGGGTCGTCCGCGTTCGTGTCCCGGTGGACCGTGGCGAGGACGAATTCTTCGCCCCCGACGCCGAGTTCCGAGAGGATTTCCGTGTCCGCTCGCTCGCTCGCCCAGAGCAGGGCGTCGTAGCCCACGTCACCGGAGTTGTGGACGCCCTTTGTAATTCCCTCGCGTGCGAGATTGGCGGCGGCGTCGACGGACGGGACGAACAGCAGGTCGGCGGCGTGGTCGGTCAGGACGCGGTTCGTCTCCTCCGGAATCTCGCTCCCGCTCCGCATTCCGGCCTCGACGTGGGCCAGCGGCGGGTCCATCTTCGAGGTGACGATGGCCGCCGCGAGCGTGGAGTTGGTGTCGCCGTAGACGAGCACCGCGTCCGGCTCTTCGGCCTCGATTTCGTCCTCCAACCCGGCGAGCATCGCACCCGTCTGACGTCCGTGGGTATCGGAGCCGACGCCGAGGTTGGTGTCGGGATACGGGATGGACAGCTCTTCGAAGAACACGTCCGACATGTCTTCGTCGTAGTGCTGGCCAGTGTGGACGAGCACCTCTTCGTGGTCCTGCCGAAGGACGCGAGAGACGGCAGCAGCTTTCACGAACTGCGGGCGTGCGCCGACGATAGTTAGTATCTTCATTCTTCATGCACCTCCAATTCCTCCGTCTCTTCCCTGTCGAACGCCATCGCCAGCACGAGACAGATACCACCGAGAAGTGTCGCCGTGAGGCCGTCCGACGACTCCCGTTTACGCCGAGCCAGCGAGATGAGTCCGGCGGCGGTCCCGAGCGCCCCGAGTCCGTACAGGAACGCGAGCGGGTGAAAGTCCCGGACGAGGTACTTCGTCTTGATCCGCCAGAGGAAACCCCACAGGAGCAGTCCCGACAACTTCGGGACGAACGTCGAGTAGCGAATCGTGCTCTGCTCGTCGCCGTACACCGCCGGCATCGTCACGTCAGCGACACGCATGTCGTGGACGTTCAACCGAACCAGCAAGGCGTTGGCAAAGCCGTAATCGTCGTACACGTCCTCGATGGCGAGTTTCGACAGCGCCAGCCCGGAAATCGCGGTGTAGCCGTTCTGCGGGTCCACCATACCCCAGTAGCCGCTGGCAACCTTCGTGAGGAACGTCAACAGCCAGTTGCCGAAACTCCGCCATGAGGACATTCCTTCGCGGAATCCAGGCGTCGAGAGGCGATTACCCTTCGCGTAATCGGCCCGGCCGTCAACGATAGGTTGGATGATCCGCGCCAACATCTCGGGACGCATCTGACCGTCGCCGGCCATCACCGCCGTCACGTCGATGTTTTCCTCGTGTGCGCGAGAGTAGCCAGTCTTGATGGCTGCGCCGACACCCCGGTTTTCCGTGTGACGGATCGGCACGATACGATGGTCGAACGTCGCTCGGCCGTCGTTTGCAGTCGCACTTTCCGTCGCTCCGGTATCGCCTATCGACCCGCCGTCTTCAATCGCTCCACTGTCGCCCATCGCCCCACCGTCGGCGACCGCTTCCGCTCGCTCGGCGTGGGACTGAATCTCCGTCCACGTTCCGTCGGTCGAACAGTCGTCAATGGCGTACACTCTATCAACGAATCCGGGAACGGTGTCGATGACGCCGCCGACGAGTCCTTCCTCGTTGTATGCCGGAATGACGACCGCGACGGTGTTTCCCTCGTACATTCAGTCACCTCCAATGGTGTAGACGCGGTGAGGAGACCACGAGAGGTCGAGACAGTTGTGGCCATCCACGACGACCATCGGGTCGAACCCGGCCCAGTCGATGCCTGCAAACTCGTCGTGAGCCGTGACCACCACGGCCGCGTCGAAATCATGCTCCTCAAGCGATTCGAGTGGGAGTTTCGTCGCTTCAAATCCCTCCGCAGTCGGCAGCACCGGGTCCACTGCGAACACGTCCGCACCGCGTTCGGTCAGGTCGGCACAGATTGGACGGGCCGGGGCCGCTCGTGTCTCCTCGACACCGGGACGGTAAGTCAACCCAAGGACGAGCACTCGCGAGTCCGCGAGCGATTTTTCTTCTTCCGCCAGCAGCTCCTCGACTTTTCCAACAGTGAATGCGGGCATGGAGTCGTTTACCTCGCGGGCAGTGGACAACAGCGGGAACTCAAGGTCGAACTGCCGGATGAGGAAGTACGGGTAGTATGGAATGCAGTGCCCGCCGACACCCGGTCCCGGTCTGTGGATGTCACAGAACGGTTGGGTGTTCGCCGTCTCGATGGCTCGATTGACGCTGATTCCGGCCGCGTCGGCCATCGTGGCGAGTTCGTTCGCCAGTGCGATGTTGACGTCGCGGTAGACGCCCTCGAACACCTTCACGGCCTCCGCGGTGGTCGCGCTCGGCACCGCGATGACCTCGTTGTCCGTCAGTTCGCCATAGACGAGTTCCGCGACGCGAGTGCTCTCCTCGTCCACGCCGCCGACGACCTTCGGGTAGGCACCCCGGATGTCCTCCAACGCGCGACCGCTGGAGGTTCGTTCCGGGCAGACCGCGACGCCGAACTCCTCACGCGTGAGGTCGCTCTCGCGTTCCAACAGTGGGAGCAGCACGTCGCGGGTCGTCCGCGGCGGAACGGTGCACTCGACCACGACGAGGTCGCCGGGGGTGAGTCCCTCGGCGACGCTTTCGATGACCGACTGGAGGATGGCGAGGTCGGGTTCGTCGTCGTCGGTTATCGGCGTCGGAACGATGACGACGTGAATCGACGCGTCCCGCGCCGCTTTCGTGGGCGATTCGACCGCCCGGAGCGCCCCCGCTTCGACAGTTTCGGAAACAAGTTCGGCGAGACCGGGTTCGCGCTGAACGTGGCACGCTCCTTGGTTGATTCCTGCGACCACGTTCGGGTCGATGTCCGCCCCGACGACGTTGCCGCAGGTCTCGGCGTACACCGCCGCGAGCGGCAGGCCCATCTTTCCGAGGCCGTACACCGCCACGGGAATTTCACCGGAGAGGAACGCTTCACGCTGCTCGTCAGTGGATGCGTCGTTCGCGTAGAGTGTTTCGGGTTGCCGCAGGCTCACCCGAGATGCACCTCCCGCTCTTTCGGCCCGGACGCCAACCCGTCGATTTTCCGCGCGACTTCGAGGACACGAAGGCCATCCTCACCCGTGACGACCGGCGTCGAACCGGACATCGCGCTGCGGACGAACGAGCGAAGTTCGTTTTTGAGTGGTTCGCCGTTCTCCACAGTCGGGCGCTCGATGATGCTCTCGTGGCGATAGCGCAGGTCACCATTGTCCTCGATGTACTCCGGCATGGAGTGACGGTGAATCTCGACCGACTGGTCGGTGTAATCGACGTTCACCCGACACTCGGCTGCCGTAATCGACAGCTTGCGAACCTTCTCCTGTGTCACCCGACTCGCTGTGAGTCCGGCGACGATGCCGCCGTCGAACTCGATGCTCGCGCTGGCATAGCGGTTATCGCGCGTGCCGACCGCCGCAACCGAGTTGATGTCGTCGTCCACGATGGACAACAGCACGTCGATATCGTGAATCATCAAATCCATCACCGCGCTCACGTCCACTGCTCGCCCTTCCGGTGGTGGGCCGAGTCGTTGGGCGTCGATAGCGATGATATCCAACTCCGAGACGATTTCCGAAAGCGTTCGAATCGCCGGATTGAATCGTTCGATGTGGCCGACCTGAATCGTGACACCCACCTCCTTCGCACGGGATATCAAATCCAGTCCTTCGTCGGGGTCGCCCACGAACGGTTTCTCGACGAGGACGTGAACCCCGGCATCGATACATTTCTTCGCCGTTTCGTAGTGGTATGGTGTCGGAACGGCGATGGAAGCAACGTCCGCAACACGGAGGGCAGTGTCCAGATCGACGGACTGTGTGCCGTGATTTCTGGCGACTTCGGCTGCGTTTTCCTCGTCGACGTCGTGAATCCCGACGAGGTTCACTTCGGGCAATTCGCTGTAGACGCGGGCGTGATGGCGGCCCATGCTTCCGACGCCGATGACTACTGCGTTTGTTGGTTCACTCATAATCTGTGATAGCGGTTGCAATCGTTCGCACGTCCTCACCCGTCAGTCCGGGATGAACGGGAAGCGAGAGGACTTCGTCCGCCATCCGCTCCGAAATCGGGGCGTCGTGTTCGACGTGCTGGTAGGCTGGCTGTTCGTGAATCGGCGTCGGGTAGTAGACGCCGGTCCCGATGCCGTTCGATTCGAGATGGTTTTGGAGTCCGTCGCGGTCCTCAGCCCGAATCGTGTACTGGTGGTAGACGTGGCGACAGTCATCGGGTTCGACCGGCGGTTTGACCGTCGACTCCCGAAGGCGGTCGGTGAGATACGCCGCGTTGGCTCGCCGCGCCTCGTTGTACTTCGGGAGACGCGACAGCTGCACGCGACCGATGGCTGCGGCCATGCTCGTCATCCGGAAGTTGTGGCCAAGGCGAACGTGGTCGTAGCCACCGTCCGCCGTGCGACCGTGGTTGACGAAACTGGCCGCCCGTTCGGCCACATCGCGGCGGTCGGTCGTCACCATTCCTCCTTCACCCGTCGTCATGTTCTTCGTTGGGTAGAAGGAGAAACACGCCGCGTCGCCGAGCGAGCCGACGGTTCTGCCGTCGTACTCCGCACCGTGTGCCTGCGCGGCATCTTCGATGAGTGGAATATCGTGTGTTTCGGCGATATCCTGCAGGTGGTTCATCTCCGCCGCCAGTCCGTAGAGGTGGACCGCGAGAATTGCGTCCGCTTCGTTTTTCCGGACGGCTTGCTCGGTCGCGTACGGGTCGAGCGTGAACGTGTTCGGGTCGATGTCGGCGAAGACGGGTTCCGCACCGGCGAGTCGAATCGCGTTCGCGCTGGCGACGAACGAGAAGGGCGAGGTGACCACACGGTCACCCGGACCGATATCGAGTGCTTCGAACGCGGTGTGGAGGGCCGTCGTCCCGTTGCTCGTAGCAACGCCGAACTCCGTCCCACAGAAGGCGGCGAACTCGTCTTCGAACTGCCGGACTTCAGGCCCGTCGGCGAGCTGCCCGTCTTCGATACATGCGACCGTTGCGTCGATTTCCTCGCGCCCCAGTTCGGGGTTCGCGATGGGAATCATACGTCGTTCCCTCCCATGAGCGACTCGGGAAGCGGACGTATCTCGGCGGGTGCGCCGACGGCGAGCATTTCGGGTGGCACGTCCTCGGTCACGACGGCACCGGCGGCGACGAAGGCACCCTCGCCGACCGTGATTCCGGGCAGGAGGGTTGCGTTCGCGCCGATGGATACGTCGTCTTCGAGCGTCGGTCCTTCGAGGTCCGTCGATTGACGGATTGGGTACGGGTCGTTCGTGAACGTTGCGGCCGGTCCGACGAAAACGTAGTCTCCGACCGTCGTGTTTGTCGGGACGTAAACGTTCGTCTGCATGCTTACGTGCGAACCGATGGTCGTTTGCCCGTCGATAACCGCATTCGTGCCGACGATAACGTCGTCACCGATGGTCGTCTTCTCCCGAACGAGCGCGCTGTGACCGGTCGAGAAATCGCTCCCGATGGTCACGTCGTCGTAGATAACCGTCCCCGACCGGATGGTCGCACCGTCGCCGATTGTCGGCGGCATCGAATCCGCCGTATAGGCGTATCCAACCGTCGCATCCGAGTCGATGGTCCGGTCTCGGCTCTGTGGTTCGGTCACGGACGACCACCCCCGCGGAGACACAAATTGCAGGGCGTGTCAGTGGATGGTAGTGAGTTCATAGCTTGGGTCATGAATCGCCCGATTCCGTCGCACGAACGACGGACTGGGCGTTATTCCTCATGCCCTACCTGTCCTCTTTGTTATACACTCCTTGGCGGTGGGTAGTTCCGGACTATCCCCGCCACGAGCCGTTACCGCGCCGAAATCGACGTTACTCCGCCGGGAACGAAGGGTACGACCGAATCGGCGGCCTGTATGGCGACGTTACCGGGAAACAGCACCGTGGTAACAAAGTGGGGAAGCGGCGATTGCCGGTGTATGCGGTGGTGGGACCCGTGACCACAGGGTGGTCGCGTACTCGAACGGAGGTGTATTGGTTTCGATGAGTGAGCGACCTCTCTTTCCACACGATGGCTAGCTCCGGACTCTCACAGGACCAAGTGTTTGAGGTTCTCAAGAGTCCACGACGGCGTTACGCACTCTACTACCTGCGACGGGAGGGGGGAATCGTCGAACTCTCCGATCTGACCGACCAAGTCGCAGTCTGGGAGAACGATACTACGCTGTCGGGGTTGAAGAGCGAGCAGCGAAAGCGCGTCTACATTTCGCTGTATCAGACTCATCTCCCCAAACTCGACGAAGCCGGAGTCGTGGAGTACGACAGAAGATGAAGGGGAAATCGCCCTCTCGCGGCGTGCACGCGAACTCGATACGTATCTCGGCGACGTGTCCAGCCCGGAAATTCCGTGGGACCGATACTACCTCGCGCTCTCGCTCGGAAGCATCCTGCTGGTGCTCGGCGTCTGGTTCGGAATCTACCCGTTCACGCTCGTTTCCGGCATCGCCACTGCCGTTATCATTCTCGTCGCGTATGGGGTTTCGGCCATCGCCCAGTATCTCTACTACCGACGGCGAACCGTGCAGGGGTTGCCGCCCGAACTACGGCGAGCGGAAGGGCAGTAGAGAAAAAGGGAGAAAGCGATGCGATGGAGGTCTACTGTTTTTGTTCGACGTTGCAGACGGCATCTGCGTCAGCGAGGATGAACGCGTCGTCACGGAGCAACTCCTTGTCCTGTGGGAGGAACATGAGTCGGCCGCGCCCGTCTCGGCGAGCGCGGATGACGTCCCATTCGTCGATTTCGTAGCCGAGATCCCCTTCGAGGTCGGGGTCCGCGGGCACTTGCTCCCAGCGGGACCGGCTCATTATTTCCCCGCTCCGACCGTGATGCGTGCCTTACCGTCGATTTGGAGTCGATTCAAGTCGCCCGAGAACCGATAGCCGTCCTTGCCGTTGAACACTTTCCCCGTGACGCGGGTGCCTTCGACCGTGTCCATCTTGTTGATGGACCCGAGGGCGTCGGATTTGGCGACCGACCCGCTGACATCGAAGGAGTAGCTGCTCGGTCCCTTGGTTTTGTGCCCGTCGAAGACGATGGTTTTCGGCATGCCGAGTTTGCCCGCAGTGACCTGCTTGCCGTTGAGGTAGACGGTTGCCTTGCCGTCGAGACTGAAGGTGGTGAGTGCTCCGGAGAATTCGTAGCTGTCGGTACCGCCCGCGATGGACCCGGTTGCGGTGCCGTGTTTGAGCGTGTCGTCGCTGTCCTTTGAGGCACCACGGGCCGTCGATTTTCGAATCTTTTCGGTGACCGAGAACTTGTAGGACGCGGGCGTCGAGGCGTTGTTGCTCGAAATGCTGATGACGTTCGGCAGCCCCTTCGCTTTCGCCTTCTTTTTCGTCGCCGCCCGTTTGCGTTTTCCGTGATTGGGGACCGTACCGCTCGCTGCCTGCTTGGCGGTCATCGGGACGCCTTTCGGTGGCGTCAGGTTTGCGTTGTCACCAGTTCGGGTGTTTATCGTCTTCACGTTACCGCCGTGTGCACCCACTAATCCGCCCTGGATATCGGAGTCGATGACCTTCGTCGTGTCGTACCACGACCAGATACCGCGGTTGTTGACTGTGCCAGGTGCCGAACATTTGTCGCCACAGGGAGGGGTACTCCCATCGACTTTGACGACCGTATTCTTGACGTACGGTGTTCGGGAACCAAGGGCGTTCAGGCGGATGTTGGAGATGTTGTTCGAGCGGAAGTACGAATCTTCGACGTTCGTAATTCCTTTCTCTCCTTTGCTTCCCGGACCGGACGCATACAAACCATTGTTGACCGTGTTTGCGATGTGGGTTCGGCGAATGGTGATGACGCCTCGGTGGGGAAGATTGGCATTGACCCAAATGCCGCCACCGCGTTTTCCGGCCTTGATACCGTCACCCATGTAGACGTTTTCGATGAGGCCGTGACCGTCCGGCGATTCGACGCCGGGCATGATCATGAAATTCCTGCCACTGTCCTGCCCCTTGATACCGACGTTCCGAATCGTCCAGCCGTTTCCGCTCGTCGTGATAGACACTCCAGCACCGGATGCGGTGATGTCGATGAGGACGTTTTCAAACGTCACTCCATCTCCAACGTGGATTGCCTTTTGCTGCCCTGCCGGAACGGTGATGGTTCGGTAGTTGTCCGCGCTTGCCGTGCCAGCCACTGCAAACGCCGCCGCCGTTGCGCCTGCGAACTTCAGATACGAACGTCGGTTCAACAGACCGTCGTCTGTCGAATCGCGTGCCGTTTCGTCGCGTGCCATGTTTTCAATGCCGCATTACCAATTTAAGTAGATTGCGGTTCAGTCTCAATGTAATTCGGTCTGTTTAAAAGTCATTGCTGTTCTTCATCCGGAAGAAGAATGGTGGTATTTCCACCGAGAAACGTCATATTACCACGCAACACACGCCAAATTCGGTTCGGCGCGTGGGGGGAGACCGATGGAGTTAGGACGATGTCACCGACTTGGTCGTCGAATATCTATCTAATAATCGTCGAGAAACGAGTCTTAGTTGCCCTTCGCTGCCTGTTCTGCACTCTTCGGGACGTGCTTCGGAATCTTCGTCTTCGGTTTTTTGCCGACATTTTTCGTCTTGACTGACCCTGCCGTCGAGCCTTTCACCCGTGAGTTCTTCACCATCACTTCGCCACCGTGGAATCCACCGTAGACGGCGTCGTAGTCCGGAACGCGAACGTCACAGTCTTTCACCGTGATGGGTACGTACCAGCCCCAGACACCACGCTTGTTCGGCCCGTTCGGGTGGTGGATCGGGATGCCTTTGTCCTCGATGACGGTGTTTTTCACGTACGAATCGGGGGTGCCGAGTCGGACGTTGGAGATGTCGTTGCTTGCGAAGTACGAATCCTCGACGTGGACGGGACCGCCTGACCCGGCCCCCTGTGCTGCACCGGGACCGCTTCCGTACAGACCGTTGTTTGCGTACTTCTGCACGTTAACGTTCTTCACCGTCAGCGTGCCTTCGTGGGGCGTGTTTGCGTTGACCCACATGCCACCGGATTCGGCTTCGTTCGCGCTATTCGGTTCCGCGCCGTCACCCATGTAGACGTTCTCGATACGGCCCTTGCTGCCGGACGAGACGCTCGGAATGATGCTGAAGAAGCCGAAGTTCGGTGCGCCACAACCGCCTTTAAACCCGACGTTACGAATCGTCCAGTCGCTTCCGGTGGCCTGAACCATCGCGGCCGCACCGGGTGCACTCTGGTCGATTAGTTTGTTCTCGAAGTGCTGCCCACTGCCGACCCTAATCGTCTTCGTCTGCCCTGCAGGGACGGTAATGGTGTCATACCCGCTCGCTCCGACCCGACTGCTCATTACACCGATACCGACTGCAGACGTCACTGCCGCACCTGTTCCTTTCAGGAATGAACGCCGGTTACGCTCGAATTTCTCATCGGTTTCGATTCGCTCGTGTGTCGTTTCGTCGCGTGCCATTGCAGATTCAATGCTCTCTTACTGATTTAAGTACGTTCCGATTCACGTCTCAATGCCGTATTGCGAATTTAAATGTAGTGGCCGATTCGTGTGGACGGACGAGTGGGCCGTTCGCTGGCCAAATCTCTCCTCGCGAATCGGCCGTACTATATACAGAATCGGGCGTAATCGCCATCGAATCCGAGAAATGTGGTATTGAGTCGCATACACACCCTCGGAAGGTAACGACGTCGAATTCGAGGAGTACGGCCCCTCTACACCGATGGAAACCGACGCATAACAAAGCATGAAGGGACGGTTCGCGCAAACAGCATGGACTGTCAGATGCAGACCCTCCTCGTCGGAATCGACGCGGGGTGTCAGAGCGTCCTCGAACCGCTGTTCGAGAAGGGGGCGCTCCCACATCTCGCCTCGATTTTCGATGAGGGGTCGTCCGGGCCACTGGAATCGCAACTCCCGCCGTGGACACCAAGCGCATGGCCCTCGCTCTACACCGGCGTCAATCCCGGTAAGCACGGCGTGTTCGGCTTTCTCCACTTTGACGGCTACGACTGGGACGTGGTGAACGCCAGCCGCGTCCGCGAGTACACGCTCTGGGAACTGTTGGACCAACACGGCTTGTCGAGCGTCGTCGTCAACGCACCCGTCACACATCCGCCGCGCGAAATCGACGGCGCGATACTGCCGGGGTACACCGCACCGGAAAACCCGACGTGCCATCCCGACGGACTGCTCTGTGAGGTTCGGGACGAAATCGGTGGCTACCGGGTGTATCCACCGCGAAACCTTTCAGAGGAACAATCCGTTCAATGGTACCGCCGTCTCGCGCGTATGCGCGGTGACGCATTCCGCTATCTCGCTGACCGGTTCGACCCCGATTTCGGCTTCGTCCAGTTCCAGAACACGGATACGCTCTTTCACGAACATCCGGGCGAAGACGATGTCGTCCGCGCGGTGTACGAAGCGGTGGACGAGCAAATAGGAAAGATTCTCGACGCGTGTGAACCCGACACCGTCGTCGTCGCCAGCGACCACGGCATCGGCGAGTACACTGGCTACGAGTTCCGCGTCAACGACTTTCTGCGCGAGGAAGGATACATCGAAACCGTTCGGGGCGGCGAGGGCATGCCCTCGTGGTCCACCATCGCGGGCAACCAGCTACAGGAAGGGGAGAAAAGCTCCGCGCGTGAACGGGGAACGGCCGAGCGCGGACTCGCGCTCGCCGCGCGAATCGGAGTTACGAGTCAACGAATCGCTGCCGTGCTCGAACGCGTCGGATTGGATTCGTTCGTCGCCGAACGCGTTCCCGAGGATTTCATCCGGGCGGCGACCGAGCAGGTCGATTTCCCGAACTCCGTCGCGTACATGCGCGACCGAATCGAGTGCGGTATTCGGCTCAACGTTGAGGGACGCGACCCGAGCGGTGTCGTCCCGCCCAACGAGTACGAGGGAGTTCGCACGGAGATAATCGAGAAACTACGCGGCGTTCGGACGCCGGACGGCGAGCATGTATTCGAGACGGTGGCTCCGCGCGAGGAGTACTTCACCGGCCCGTACAGCACGGACGCCGTGGACATCGTCACGGTTCCGGCCGAGTTCAACCAGTTCCTTTCCGCACAACTGAGAGGCCAGCGGTTCGGCAAGCCGAGCGAACCGTGGAACCACAAGCGAGACGGAATCTTTGCCGCAGCGGGCGATGGCGTCGACCCCGACGCGAACTGCGCTGGTGCCCACCTCTTCGACGTGGCACCGACGATTCTGGCGACGTTCGGCCTTCCGATGAGTGACCGGATGGACGGCCGTGTCCTCCCAGTTGTCGAGTCGGCAGGCCAGCAGAGTTACCCCGCGTTCGACGCGGGTGAGACGGTCGAAACGGACGACGAGCGCGTGGAAACGCGACTTGCGGACCTCGGATATCTCGAATGAGTGTTACCATCGAAAAGGACGGCATCAGGATAGAGCGCACGAACGATTTGGACCGCTGGAACGACCTCGTGGAACGGTCGCCCCAAGGGTCGGTTTTCCATCGACTGGAAGCCCTCGAAGTGCAAGCCGAGCACACTGGCGCGGACTTTCACCCGCTACTGGGCTACAAGGGACAGGAACCTGTGGGGCTGTTTCCCACCTTCACCATCTCGAAAGGCGGCATGACGACGGCGTTTTCGCCGCCGCCAGGCATCTGGCTGCCCCACCTCGGTCCGGCCCTGCTGAACATGGGGAAACTGAAGCGACGCAAAGCCGAGCGGCGACACCGCAGATTCATTGACGGCTGTCTCAGGTGGCTGGAACACGAGTTCGACCCGAAGTACATCAACGTCCGCACGGGCGCAAGCTACTCCGACGTTCGCCCGTTCGAGTGGAACGAGTTCGAAATTCAGCCGCGTCACACCTACGAAGTGGACCTCACGCCCGGCGAGGACGAAGTGCTGTCGCGGTTCAGTGGTGACGCCCGGAGCAACACCCGAACCGACGAGGACCGCTATGACATCCACGTCGGTGGACCGGAAGCGATTCGCCGGATAATCGGGCAGGTGAAAGCCCGCCACGACGAGCAGGACGAACCGTACAGCCTCTCCCCACAGTTCATCGTGGACCTCCACCGACGAATGCCGGAGGGTGCAGTTCGTCCTTACGTCTGTGACGTGGACGGCGAGTTCGCCGGCGGGATGATCGCCCTCGCCGATGACGAGCGAGTGTACCGCTGGCAGGGTGGCGCAAAGCACACCCACGACGTGCCCATCAACGACCTCGTTGACTGGGCCATCATGCGCGACGCGATGAACGAGGGCATCCCGCGCTACGACCTCGTCGGCGCGAACGAACGCCGACTCTGTGGCTACAAGGCGAAGTTCAACCCCGAACTCGTCCGCTATCACAGCCTGGAGCGCGGCACGCGGATGATGAACCTGCTGTCCGACGTGTACAAGCGGTTCCGGTAAGGAACACGACAAGACTTTTTATCCGCGGTTCGCTGCCGAACGTATGGAAAATCCGCTCGTGGCGGGAGGCCTCACGCTCGTTTTCTTCGGCATCGGCTCGATGTTCGGCTCGCTTGGAATCATTGTCGCGGGGCTCCTACTGGTCGGAATCGGCATCTCGTCCGGACAACCGGACGGGGAGAGCACGAACCCGGCCGAGAAAACGAACTGTCCATCGTGTGGCGCGAGAAACGAACGCGAGAACGACGTCTGTCATCACTGCGGAACGGTTCCCTCCGGAAAATAAGTCACGTCGGCGTTCTTTCCGGTTATCAGCCGATTACCGCCCGATAGCGGGTGCATAACGGGCGATTACCCGCGGGAGTCCCGGCACTCCGTCGAACACCCAGAGGCAGGCAGCGCCGAGCAGGAGGCCGAGTTCGAGCACGATGTAGCCGGTGACTGCCGGGTCGCCGAGATGTGCGAGGTACTCGCCGAAGTACTCGTGGAATCGTGCCAGAAAGCCGAGACTCGAACTGTCGGGGGGGACGGGAACGAGCGGCCAGAGCAGGAAGTTGAAGGAGGCATCCGTCCCGATTGCCAGCGGGTAGATGATGTCCCCTGCGAGATGCGAAAGATAGCCCACCGTGAACGCGACGCCGATATCCGTTCGGTTCGCACGATGTGCCAGTACGAGGGCGCCTGCGGACAACGGAACTGCCGTGACGAGCGAGTGGGCCAACGAGTGACCGCTCGGGAGGACCGAAAGCGTCCACGCCAGCGGTTTGTCCACGATGTCGGGCAGTTGTGTGGCAACCGCGAGGGCGACGACGGCGTCGCCTCGTGGCGGGTGGCCGGTACGGAAGTGGCGGTACGAGGAGTAAGCGAGGTAGCCGAACGCGAGGTGTTCCCACGGCCACATTAGTCGGTCACGTTGATCCAGATTTGGGCGTGTTGGTATGCGTTACTCACCGTCGGGTTGCTGGGCGGACTGCCTTTGTAAAGCAGATACTCGACGCGGAGATTTTTCCCCGTCATGGTCGGCGCGATGTCGTGGCGAACGCGCCACGTATCACCCGCGTTGAGTCGGTGGTCGAACTGCCCCAATTCCTCCTGTTTCACGACGCGACCCCCGCCGTTCGGTCGCTGTTTCACGCGCTGGAGTTCGGCGACCACGGTGTAGTGAACCGCCTTGTCCTCGTGATTGATGATGGTGACGAACACGGGCTTTGACTCACCCGACGTGATGTTTTCCGGGTAGTTCTCTTCGACGTAGTTCCCGTTTTTCCCTTTCGTCAGGAGGGAGAGATTGGAGAAGTGGTCACCGTCCTGCGGGGCGGCGACGGCGAATCCGACGGTCGTCAGTGCGACGACGACCGACAGCACGAGCGCGAGGTTGAGAATCACGTCAGCCGTCGCCTCCTCGTCGAAGAGCGCTCGGTAGAGGCGCACACTGCTGCCACGGACGGAAAGCGACAGTCGGTCTTTTTTCGGAGTCGTGAACCGCCGAATCACGGCGAGAAACGAGAGTAGGAGCGTGAATCCGACGATTGCGGCGATGACGTGCAGCGGCGCGAACGACAGTCGAGCGAGCGAGAAGACGATGCCGAGCGGTGTCAGCAGGGCAACACTGACACCGAACGAGAGCATACAGCGTTCGCCCATCGTCACGCCGTCCTGTCGAAACCGCCCCGGACTCGACCATCTCGACGTTTGATTGCCCGCCTGTGGAAACAGGAACGCGACGAGGGCGTACCCCGGCGTGAAAAACACAAGTGGAAGGCCCAGTGCGACGGCGAGCGGCGTTCCGTACACCCCGGGTTGAATCAGGCCGAGGGAGAGCGCCACAACTGCGATACCGAGGATGGCTAAGTCGAGGGGAAATTCGAGGACGGGACGCGTGATTCGTGTCCACAACGATTCGTTCGTTTCGTGGCTCATACGCGTGCTCGTCCGCTGGCGGTCGTGGCGAGAGACTGGTCCGCCACGCAGTGCTGGTCCGTTGCTGGGGACAGATTCGTTTCGAGGGGCAGGTCCGTCCGTCGTTCTCGGGGAGACATGGATATCAGTGCGTGACCAGCGTATTCCCGCATGACACTTTGTTATCCAGCGCGTACCGCCCACCCGGTTGGGGTGACCCACCATACCGACCGACCGAGTCGACGAAATCACGGGGTTTGCCCCGGTAAGGAGTTCTTGTACTGCCGAAGGGGGTCCATAACAAAGGGGGAGAAGGGAAGATATCCTTCTGAACTTGCCGAGTGGCAGGCAAGCGGAAACGACGGTGATTGACTCTGAATTGGACATGTTCAACTGACGACTCGGACGCACAGGCCCCGGACGGCGAAGTCATGTTCGCCGTTGATGAGGACGATGATGGAGGAAAGTTGGCTATCATTGCGGATATCACGCGGGACGAAGCCTGGATATCGGTCCCGCTAGGGGTAGCACAGCCCCTCTCTCAACGTCGCTGACGCCGAACTCTCGGCGGACCCCACATTCGAACTATTTTTCACCACACTCTCCGGACTACTTACCCAATGGATTATACACTCACTGCGCTTGCATTACTGACCGGTCTGCTGACCGGCGCGCTCTTCAAATTCGTCGGCGTGCCGATTCCCGCTCCACCCGAACTCCCCGGCATCATGGGCATCATCGGCATCTATCTCGGCTATAAACTCGTCGATGCAACCGGCTGGAGCCTCAACATAGTCCTCACGACACTCGGATTCACAGGATAACAGTAGATTTTTCGGGTCGGTTCCTCACTCACTTCATCGTCGGAATTTTGACACTGAGACGATTGCAACTACTGGAATCACGTTTTAACCACCCCAGCAACTCGAACGATTACCCCCGTATCCGGAGAAATTTCACCACATCTCTGGAGAAACCCCCACCACAGTCACCCATGAGACTTCACTCTCGACGCTCGCTAGCCCGTAACGTTAACGCGGAATCCGACCGAACGGCCGAATATGATAACTGTAGAGCGGATGGCCGCCGTGGACGAGAACGCGGAGTATCTCGGCGTGCCCCGTAAGCAACTGATGGAATCGAGCGGAAACGCCATCGCTCGCCGCGTCCGCGAGATGGTGTCGCCGGGGGCGCACGTCGCCATCGTGGCGGGACGGGGGAACAACGGCGGGGATGCCTTCGTCGCCGCGCGGTTTCTGGACGAGTACGAGGTGTCCGTCCTGCTGCTCGGCCGCGCCGAAACCATCGGGACCGATATCGCGCGGGCGAACTGGGACGCCCTCCAGCAAGCCGACTACGACATGACTGAAGTGAAGGACTCCCGCGCGTTCGCGCTCCCTGACTGTGACCTCGTGATAGATGCCATGCTCGGAACCGGCGTGACCGGGGCGCTCCGCGAACCCGCCGCGACGGCGGCGCGGGCCATCAACGACACCGACGCGGCAGTCCTCGCGGTTGACGTGCCGTCGGGCGTGAACGCTGACACTGGCCACTCCGAAGGCACTGCTGTCGAAGCCGACACGGTCGTGACGTTCCACGACATGAAACCCGGACTCACGGATTTCGACGCCAACGTGAGCGTTGCAGATATCGGCATCCCCGCCGCCGCCGAGCACGTCGTCGGGCCGGGGGACCTCCGGAGCGTGCAGGGTAACGTCGGGGGTCGCGTGTTCGTTATCGGCGGCGGGCCGTTCACTGGCGCGCCTGCGCTGGCTGGCCAGTCAGCCCTCCGGGTGGGTGCGGAGCTCTCGTTCGTCGCCGCGCCGAATTCCGTGGGGAGCGTGATTCAGAGCTACGCGGAAGACCTCATCGTCCAACCCTACGACGACGACATTCTCACACCCAAACAGGTAGATGACCTGCTCGACACGGCGGAATCGTACGACGACACCGTGGTCATCGGACCGGGCCTTGGGAACGCCGACGAAACCCTCGACGCGGCGACGGACTTCCTCGAACGCTTCGAGGGACGAGCAGTCGTTGACGCCGACGCGCTTCCGACGGTGCCGGACCTCGACACGGACGCCACGCTCGTCTGCACGCCGAACCGCAAGGAACTGGCTGAGATGGGCGGGCCGGACACGGACGACTTGAGCGAGGTAACCGACGAAATCGAGGACCTCGCAAGCGACATCGGGCACGTCGTGCTGGCGAAGGGGAAAATCGACGTGGTCTCGGACGGCGAGCGAACACGAGTCGTCCGGACGGGCAACACGGGGATGATGGTCGGTGGCACGGGCGACCTGCTCGCCGGAATCGTGGCAGGGTTGTTCGGCACGACCGAGGCCTTCGACGCCGCCTGCGTCGGGTCGTTCGTCAACGGGCGTGCGGGTGATTTGTGTTACGACGACCACTACGAAGGACTGCTCGCCTCGGATATGCTCGAAACGATTCCAACGGCACTGTGGGGTGAAGACGATGTCTGACGGGAACGATAGAACCGATGACGAGCAGTTGACTCACACGAACGAATCGGGAGACGTCCAGATGGTGAACGTCGGCGACAAACCCGACACGGCCCGGCGAGCGACTGCCGAGGGTGAAATCCACCTCCAATCCACCACCATCGACGCGATTCGGGCAAACGACCTAAAGAAAGGAGATGTCCTGTCCACCGCCAGAATCGGTGCGGTGCAGGCCGTGAAACACACGTGGGAGACGATTCCGATGTGCCACCAAATCCCCATCACGAACGTCGATACCGAGTTCGACGTGCAGGACGACAGGGTCGTCCTCTCGGTCGCCGTGGAGACGACGGGAAAGACGGGGTGTGAGATGGAGGCGTTGGAAGGTGTTACGACTGGGTTGAACGTCGTCTGGGATATGGTAAAAGCCGTCGAGAAGGACTCTGATGGACAGTATCCGGACACGGCCATCCGGAACGTTCGAGTAGTCGAGAAGGAAAAGCGCGAACTCGCACGATAGCAGACGATGAACCTCACACGAGAGCCGAATCCGGGCCGTCGGCAGGGGTAAGATACTCCAACCCCCAGTCGCGCATGGAGAGGATGACTGGTTTGAGGGATTTACCCGTCGGCGTCAACGAGTACTCGACACGGACTGGTTTGTCGTTCACGATTTCGCGGTTTACGAGTCGTTTTTCGCCCAAATCGTCCAAGCTGTCGGAGAGGACTTTGCTCGAAATGCCATCGACCTCCTCCTTGAGTGCGTTGAATCCAAGCGGGCCGCTCACTATCAGTCGATGGACGATGACGGGGTGCCACTTCTTGCCGACGAGTGACGCCGTCGCGGTAATCGCACACCAATCCTCACCCGCACACCACATAGGCAACCGTTCCGATTCGTCGCTCATATGACGGGATAGGCCGCGAGTCGATTAAAAGTTACGTCACGAAATCGAGTTACTGATAGTAACCGTTTTTCGGCTTTTTCCCAGGTTAAATACCGTTCGATGAGCGTCCCAATTAGATTCCGCCACACAACCATATTTCAGATAGAATGTCTTCGATACCGAACAGTTATGCTGGTCCGAGGCGTATCGAATAGTGAGAAACCATGTTAGTAGGTAACATTTATCACTAAGAGGTTGCTACCGAACATTGGAGACCAACAACTACCGAATCGCATGACAACGAGCACGCACGAAGCAGACGACTCCCAACCGCACCGGGACAAAGACCGATACGCCGAACTCGAAGTGCAAGACGACGCAGTCCTCATCTACGACCAAGAAAACCACTGCGCTTGGATTCGCTCGAATGGGGCCGTATCGCTATATTCGATGCTCTAAGCCGACGGCACCGCCGTCAGATCACTTGCTTTCGACCGAGATTGCTGCACGATTGAGGGGCGGGCCTCGAACTCCACCACGACTTCGTCGTCGATGTAAGTCACGTCCTCGACACGAGCATGGTCGTGAACCCACGATACGACACTCATCGTTTCGTGAGTCATCGGCATGACGAGGCGTTCGAACTCCCAATCGGGCAGTTCGAGGTCGACCCGCCGTTTGAGTTCGTCAACGTTCATATCTTCCTTGCCACTGATAGCGACTGGATTCGGCGCGAGTGCCGACAGCGCCTCGCGCTTTGTTTCCAGTTCCTCGTCGCTCACGGCGTCTATCTTGTTCAACACCGTCACGATGGGCGCTTGATTGCGCTCGTACAGCGTGTCGTGGCAGGTGACGAGTTTGTCCCGAATCTCGTCCACGGGTTCGCTCACGTCCACCACGAGCAACACGAGGTCAGCGTAGTACACCGCATCCAACGTCGATTTGAACGACTCCACCAACCAGTGTGGCAAGTCACTGATGAACCCGACCGTATCGGTCAGTAACACGTCCCGCCGGTCGATATCCGCCTTTCTGGTCGTCGTCCCGAGCGTCGTGAACAGACGGTCTTCGGTTTCCGCCGTGGGGTGCAAATCAGGGTGCAAATCGTCATTCTCCCCGATCTCCAACTCCGCGGCGAGTCGCTGAAGGAGCGTAGATTTGCCCGCGTTCGTGTATCCCGCGAGCGCCACGAGGTCGAACCCCGATTCACGACGCTTCTGTCTGCGGTCGGCCTCCTTGTTGGCGATGGCATCCAGTTCGTCCTTGATGCGGCTTATCTGGTCCTTGATGTCCTGTTCGTGGCTCTCGTCGTACTCACCGAGACCCATGAACCCCGGCCGCTCGTCGCGCTTCGCGAGACTCGTCTTCGCCTCAACGCGCGGCAGTTCGTAGCGCAGTTCCGCCAACTCGACCTGCAACTGTGCTTTGCGCGTCTGGGCACGCTGGCCGAAGATTTCGAGAATCAATCGGAATCGGTCGATGACCTCCGTTCCGTCGGGCAGTTGCTGGCCCAGATTGTACGTCTGATACGGGCCGAGTTGGTTGTCAAAGATGACGATTCCGGCATCGCGCTCGGTGACGGTGGCGGAGAGTTCCGCGACTTTCCCCTCGCCGAACTGATACGCGGCGTCCTCTTCTCTGGATTGTGTGACTTCCGCGACGACATCGTAACCCGCGGCGCGGGCCAACTCCGATAGCTCATCGAGGGAAGCGGTTCCGTCGTCTACCCGTTTTGCAAGTATCGCTTTCATAGGAGTAGTTTGCGGGCGGTGTACGCGGCGTGGTGTGCGGCCTGCACGGTTTCACGTTCAGCTATGCTTTCTACGTACTTAAATTCCGGTTCGAAGTACTGTTCGACCATCCAAATCGGCTCCTCGTAGAATTCGCCCCGTTCGGCGATGATGGGGGCGGCCGTCGGGTCCGGCAGGTCACAAACAGCGTCGGCGACGACCTTCGTCGCCGAAAGCGCCGGTTTCGCGTGGCTGACCGCAAATCCCATCCCCTGTACGCTGTGAAGGCGTGTCGTTCCGACCGTCGCGTGGATGGCGGCAGCGACCCTCCGGTATTCGTGCTCCTCCTCGTCGCGACCACTGATGTCGATGCCGACCACGTCAGCCGTGCCGGGCCTTCACCTGGATTGCCGCGTTTCCGTACACGTTCGCCCGTATGCCGTCGAGGTTCTTCAATCTCTCGCCGAGTACAACGGAGTGACGGCAGCTATTTCCCCCCGGAACCGCCAGTTCGAGACATGCGAGATGTGTACTTGGTCGGCGCGGCCCAGACGGATTTCGGGTCGTTTCCCGACGAAAGCTATCGGTCGCTGTTCCGCACCGCCTTCGAAGCGACCTGTGACAGCGTTCCGGCGGGTATCGACCCGGACGACGTGGACGAGGCAGTCGTCGGCACGCTCGGCGTCGGCGGCCGTCAACTGGGCCTCTCCGGCCCGGCAGTGACCGAACACGTCGGTCTCGACGGAATTCCGTGCACTCGCGTCGAAAATGCTTGCGCAGCAAGCGGCTACGCAGTCAGACAAGCCGTGCAAGCCGTCAAAAGCGGTATGGCGGATGTCGTCCTCGCGGGCGGTGTCGAAATCATGACCGACACGTCGAGCGACGCGACGAAGTACTGGCTCGGCGTCTCCGGCGAAACCGAGTGGGAACGCCTCTCGGGAACCACGTTCGCGGGCGTCTACGCGCAGATGGCCGACGCACACATGGAAAAATACGGCACGACGGTTGAGGACCTCTCCCGAGTCGCGGTCAAAAACCACGCCAACGGTGCGAAGAACCCGCACGCACACCTCGGCTTCGAGTGCTCGTTGGAGGACGCGATGAACGCCCAAGTGGTGGCCGACCCGCTCACGCTGTACCACTGCTGTCCGACAACCGACGGGGCAGCCTGCGCCCTCGTCGTGAGCGAGGACGTGGTGGACGAGTACACCGACGACCCCATCCGAATCGCGGGCGTCGGCGCTGCGAGCGACCGAGTTGGACTCTTCCAGCGCGACACCTACACCAGTGTTCCAGCGTCCCGCGAAGCCGCCAAATCAGCCTACGAGATGGCGGACGTTACGCCCGAAGATATCGACTTCGCAGAAGTCCACGACTGTTTCGCCATCGCGGAACTGCTAGCGTACGAGGACCTCGGTTTCTGCGAACCCGGCGAGGCGGGCGAGTTCATCGCCGCCGGCGCAACCGAACTCAGCGGCGAGCGTCCCGTCAACACCTCCGGTGGCCTCAAGTCGAAGGGCCACCCCATCGGCGCGACCGGGGCCGGACAGCTGGTCGAAGCGTACAAGCAACTGTCCGGAACTGCGGGTGAGCGTCAGGTTGAGGGCGCAAAACGCGGCCTGACACACAACGTCGGCGGCAGCGGCGGGGCGGCGGTCGTCCACGTGCTCGAAAAGGAATCGGAGGTGGAAGCATGACTTCTATCGCCGCGGTCGGTGCCTACGCGCCACGGTTCCGAATCTCGGCCGAGGAGTTCCGCGAGGCGTGGGGGCAGTTCCACGCCGCTGGAGTGAACGAGAAGGCAGTTCTCGACGCTGACGAGGACACACTGACAATGGCTTACGAGGCCGCTCGGCGAGCGTTGGATTCCGCCGAGAATCCCGAGGTGACATTCCTTGCGTTCGCGTCCACCTCGCCACCGATGGCCGAGGAGGACGTCACCGCCCGACTCGGCGGCATGCTCGACATGTCGGACGACGCGACGCGCCACGTCTTCACGGGGAGCACCCGCGCTGGAACGCGGGCGCTGGTGGCCGGGCTCGCCGCTGGTCCGTGGGACGACGGCGTTGGACTGGTGGTTGCCGCGGACGCCCCCGAAGGAGAACCGGATTCCACGGAAGACCACGCCGCAGGTGCGGGCGCGGCCGCCTTCGTCCTCGCCGACGACGGTCCCGCCAGCGTGGTTGAGCAGACCGAATATGCGACCGAGTTCCCCGGGACGCGCTTCCGGGCGACCGGCGAATCGAGCGTCGAAGGATTGGGCGTCACCAGCTACGACAGGCAAGCGTTCTCGGAAACGCTCGCCGGAGCAGTCGAGCAGGTGGACGCCGGCGGAGTGGACGCCGCCGCAGTCCAAGCGCCGAACGGGAAGCTCCCGTACCGGGCCGCAGGTGCGCTCGACGTTGGCATTGACGAAATTCGGGCAGGAGCGCTGGTCCACGAACTCGGAGATACCGGCGCGGCGAGCGTTCCGCTGAGCCTCGCCATGGCACTCGCCGATGGCCACGAACGCATCCTCGCCGCCTCGTTCGGGAGCGGTGCAGGTGCGGACGCGTTCGTGGTCGAAGCCAAGGGTGAACTACCCGTCTCGCTGGCGCTCGACGGCGACGACCCCGTTTCCTACGCCGAATATCTCCGACTGCGCGGCGACCTGACCTCCGGCCCGCCAAGTGGCGGCGGAGCGTACGTCAGCGTGCCGTCGTGGCGGCGGACGCTCGACCAGCGCCACCGGCTACTCGCCGGAAAGTGCCCCGACTGCGGCGCGCTGAACTTCCCACCGGAAGGCGCGTGCAACGGTTGTAACTCGTTGGTCGAATACGACGACGTGCATCTGACCGGCGAAGGAACCATCGAAGCCGTGACGACGATTTCGCAGGGTGGTGCGCCGCCCGAGTTCGCCGAACAGCAGTCCCAGTCGGGTGATTTCGACGTGGCAGTCGTCGCGCTCGCCGGACCGAATGGCGGGTCGGTGAGCGTCCCCGCACAGGTGACGGGGGCTAAGCCGGGCAGCCTCGAAATCGGTGATTCTGTAGGGACGACGATGCGCCGAATCTATACGCAGGAAGACGTGACGAGGTATGGATTCAAAGTTCAGCCATTGGCTGAACTTTGAACAGGTCTAAACAACGCTATCCTTGACGTTTTCTCACCGCGGCGCGCGGCGGACAAACGCTTTTCGACTTCTCACGTTTCGACGGCGAACTTTCACGGAAGTATACACTCCTCGTCTCCCGTCAGTAATCATGTCGATTTTCGCGATAAAATTCGAGAAAACAAATGGCGGCACGGCTCCGGGATGTACTTTGTTTTCGAAATAAATTGTGTCTCGTGTACCCCTACCCGAGACAATTAGTCGATTTCTCGGGGAGGATAAAAACTTTCTGTAAACGGTTGCGTCGATAGGACATTCGAGAACAGTATCCGATTTATATCACAGATAGTTCGACTGTCCGATTCCGTCGTGTTCGGCACGGGAAAGCGCGGAGATAAACGTTTTTCCTTCGTCCGCGCGCGTTTTAGCACGATGAAGGTAGGCGTACTCGGAGCGGGGACGATGGGCCACGGAATCGCACAGGTGACGGCGATGGCGGGCCACGACGTGACGCTCCGCGATATCGAGACGGAGTTCGTAGAGAACGGAATCGAGAGCATCGAGGCGAACCTCCAAGGTGGTGTCGAGCGCGACAAGGTGACGAAATCCGAGAAGGAAGCCGCGCTCGACCGTATTTCCGGGACGACGGACCTCCAAGAAGCCGTCGGCGACGCGGACATGGTGGTCGAGGCAGTGCCCGAGAAGATGGAAATCAAACGGAGCACGTTCGAGGAGGTGGAAGAACTCGTCGCGGACGACACGATTATCGCGTCGAACACCTCGTCGCTCTCGTTGACCGAAATCGCCAGCGCGCTGGACGACCCCAGCCGGGCAATTGGACTGCACTTTTTCAACCCGGTTCACATCATGAAGCTGGTCGAAATCGTGATTCCCGAGCAGAGTAGTGTGAAAACGGTCGATTTCGCATCCGAATTCGTGGACGGCATCGACAAGGTTGGCGTCGAAGTCAACGACTCGCCAGGATTCGCGTCTTCACGGCTGGGCGTCGCACTTGGCGTCGAAGCGATTCGCATGCTGCAGGAAGGCGTGGCGAGCCCCCAAGACATCGATACGGCGATGGAACTCGGCTACAACCACCCGATGGGTCCCATCGAACTCGGCGATGTGGTCGGGTTGGACGTTCGGCTCGGCATCCTCGAACACCTCCGCGAGGAACTCGGCGAGCGATTCCGCCCACCACAGATTCTGCGCCAGAAAGTCCGCGCCGGAAAACTCGGCAAGAAGACCGGCGAGGGGTTCTACGTGTGGGAGGACGGCGAGATTGTGGGGGTCTCCGGCGAAGCGGGAAGTGATGACGAATGACCGACGACGACACTCCCGGCAGTCCCGAGCAGGTCGCAAGCGAGTGCGAGACGGTCGATTTCTCCGTCGAAGAGTACGTCGGCACCGTTACACTGAATCGACCGGACGCCCGCAACGCGCTGAACGCGCAGGTACGCGCCGAACTGAAAGACGTTCTCGACGCCGTCGAAGCGTCGTCGGACGTGCGCGTCGTCGTCCTCACAGGTGCGTCGGAGGCGAAGGCGTTCGTCGCAGGGGCGGACGTGAAGGAACTGCGCGAGCGAGACGCGCTCTCCCAGCGCGAAGCGAGCAAGCGACCGCGCGTGTACGAGTACGTGGACGACCTCGAAAAGCCGGTCATCGCAGCCATCAACGGCCACGCACTCGGTGGCGGCTGTGAACTCGCACAGGCCTGCGACGTGCGTATCGCGCATGAGCGGGCGAAACTCGGACAACCGGAAATCAACCTCGGCATCATGCCCGGCGGCGGCGGAACCCAGCGACTCGCCCGACTGGTCGGCGAGGGGCAGGCCATGCGACTCGTCCTCTCAGGGGAAATCATCGACGCCGAGGAAGCTCACGACATCGGTCTCGTGGACGAGGTATGTTCGGACGACGAGTTCGAAGACCGCGTGTACGAACTCGCAGGGAGGATGGCGGACAAAAGCCCGACGGCGCTCGAACTGGCGAAAAAGGCAGTCAAAGCGAGCAGTCGGATGGATATCGAATCCGGCATCGAATACGAAGCCGAACTGTTCGCCCTGCTGTTTGCGTCGGGCGATAAAAACGAGGGGATAGACGCGTTCCTCGAAGACCGCGACCCCGAGTGGGAAGACCGGTAACGACGGTCTCACTAACTGTGGCTACGCCCTGCCAACGGTAGCTATAACCCGCCGATGAGGGTCGCCCGCTCGCGGTAGGATTCGAACACATCCGTTCCCCAGTCCATCGCGGCGGGCGTATCGTTGGTAATGGTTCCACGGAGTTCACCACGCTCGTCGTAGACGACGACACTGATGCCGTCGTGTGCCCCTTCGACGACGATGAGCCCGTACGGGAGCGTCTCGTCCATTTCCCAGAGGGAGAGCCGGTCGGATTCCAGCGTTTCCGTCAACTCCTCGCCGTAATCCGTGACCAGATACTCGACCACGGGCCGTTCAAGCACCAACTCCGCCGTCATCGTCCCGTCGATGACACGGTCGTGAAACAGTTCGACGTACTGCGGAAGTGCGACGGGTGAAATACCGCGCACGAGGTCCGCGTTTTCGACCATCTCTTCGAACGACCGAATCGGATAGTTCGGGGCGTGTCGCTCGGCGAGAACCGTGGTGGCGTCGTCGATGAATGCTGTAGATAACTCCGCATCCGACGGGAGAATTGAGAGCAGTTGACGCGTTTGACAGACATCTTCGACGGTCGTTCGAAAGGAACTGTACTCGGCTTCGAGGATTCGTCCGGCGAGCGTCAAGGCGAGTCCGTCGTCAGTTCGTTCGACGAGTTCGTGTTCGTGGAGTTCCCGAACCGCTTTGTACACCGTCGAGCGGGAGACGCCGAGTTCCTCCCCGAGATGGCGTTTCGGAATCGGTCCCGACGAGAGTGTTGAGAGAAATCCAGCACGCTTGACGACTGTCGAAATCAACGCCTCCGGAAGGTCACTCTCGTCGGACATGAACTACCAACCGTTTCTCACCCTTCTATTATAAACCTGATTTAAAAAACAGTAACAAATATAAGCATTGTTCGGAATTCGAGACGCGTTTTACGAAGAGATACGACTGTTCGCGTTCGAATCTCGTTCGTCGAAATAAAGTAATAACCCTTCAGTTTAATGATTTAATCGTCCGGACGTTCGGTTCGGACCATGGTTTCCGTGACACGACGGCCCGACACACTCCACGGACGATAAGGAGACACGCATGGTCACAAATCAGCATTCAATCGGACGTAGTAACGAGACCGGCACGCCATCATCATCCGAACTGTTCGCTATCCTTGAACATCGTTTTCGCCGCACGGTTCTCGAATATCTCTCGGTACACGACCCGCCGATTTCGTTGGCAGAACTCGTTACGGTCGTCGCCGAGGACAAAACAGTCCCGGAATCGAACCATCGACAGCTCGTCATCGAACTACACCACAATCACCTCCCACGACTTTCGGACTACGGACTCATCAGCTACGATTTCGAAACGAACACGGTCGAACAGGGTTTCGATGACCCCACCGTCGAAGCCGTTCTCAACCTCGTCGCTGGGTCATCCCTCAGAATGTGAGGTGTGGCGGTAGAGGCCACACCCGTCAGAGACACATTGCAGTACCGACTGCCTGACGCGACAGTGTAAAGCACTATCCGCAGGCGTTATTCGAATGTGACTGGTTGAATATATGTCTTTGGTTAATAATTGAACACTGTCGATTCATCATATATATCATGATGCATATATTCGGTGCGACGGCGACACGAACACAAGATTTAGGCGCACTTGTCGGGCAGTATTCGTATGGTAAGTAGCGACTGGGGAGACTGGCTGCCACGCGAAGTCGAAGACACGACACCCGATGGAATCGCCCTCTGGTATCTGGGCTGTAACGGGTTCGTCCTGAAGGGAAGCGACGGAACGACGCTGTTCATCGACCCGTACGTCGGCACGGGCGACCCGCCGCGAACCGTCCGGATGATTCCCATCCCGTTCGACCCCGAAGACGTGACGGAGGCCGACGCGGTGCTGGCGACCCACGAACACACCGACCACGTCCACGGACCGAGCCAAGCACCCATCCTCGCCTCGACCGGCGCGACGTTCTACGGGGCAGACGACAGTCTCGCCGTCGCACACGAGGACGAGGAATGGACGGCCAACTGGGACGTTTCCGAGGATCAGTTCGAAGAAGTGGAGGAGGGCAACACGTTCGAAGTCGGCGAATTCACGATTCACGTCGAACCGGCCCACGATGCCGACGCGACACACCCCATCTCCTACGTCATCGAACACGGCGACATCACGTTCTTCCACGGCGGCGACACGAAACCCGGCGACGAACTCGAATCCATCGGCGACGCCTACGACATCGATATTGGTGTCCTTGCCTTCGGCTCAGACGGCAGGATTCCGGACAAGGAAACCCGCGAACCGAAGTACACCAAGTGGTACAGCGACGAAAACGAGATTGCCGACGCGGCGAACGCGCTCAAACTGGACACCCTCCTGCCGACCCACTGGGACATGTGGAAAGGGCTGACGGCCGACCCGACGGCGCTGTATGACCACACGCGGAGTTACGGGTACCCGGACTCACTGGAAATCGTCGAAATCGGTGACTGCGTCGAGTTGAGCTAAATAACAGCGAACGTCGATTTTCGTCTCGGGCGTTCAGTGCGAGTGACCGGTCGCCTGCTCGAACGTGATGCCGATTCGCTCTTCGAACAGTTCCCGTGCTTTCTCCTCGATAGCGGCGACTTCCTCGTCGGGTTCGCCCTGCGTGTGGTGAACGGCCGCGTGAGCCTGCTGGACGAAGGAGACGACAGCCATGTCGCCGATGACGGCTTCTCGCGATTCGCCCTCCTCACGGAGCAAGTCGATGAGTCCCGGCGGAAGTTCGACTTCGTCGCTGTTGTCGTCCGGTCCTTCGATGGTGTACGTTTCGGTTTCGACGGAATCGGTTTCTACCATATCCCTCGTTTTGACGTGGAGCGTTAAGGGTCTGTGGATGGCGACTGCACGGAGAGAATCACATCAATCATCTGTTTGGATTGGAACTGGTTATCCGTAACTTCGTTCATCCTATTCCCACGAAAACGGTATCAAAGACCACTTAACGATGGATTTTGTAGATGCTGGTGATGATTCAGACAGAGAGAGTTCTATTTCACACGAAAGAGACACAACGAGCCACCACGCCAAATCCGGACTCATAATGTCCTCACTACTGTTCATCATCACCGTCGCGTTGATCGCATCGCTGTTCATGTCGTGGACGGTCGGCGCGAACAGCAACTCCGCACCCGTCGCACCCGCCGTCGGCGCGAACGCGCTGTCGATTCTGCGGGCCGCGCTGTTGGTGGGAATCGTCGCCGGACTCGGTGCCATCGTCCAAGGCGGGAGCATCTCCGAGACCATCGGAAAGGACCTCGTTACCGGCGTGACGATAACACCGGTTGCGGCCGCAACAGCCTTGTTGACGGCCGCGACGCTCATTACCATCGGCAACACGCGCGGCTACCCGATTCCGTCGGCCTTTGCCGTCACGGGTGCGATGGTCGGCGCTGGTATCTCGCTCGGCGGCGGGTTCGCAACGCACGAGTACATCAAAATCCTCGCGTTCTGGTTCACGATTCCGATAACCAACGCGATAATCGCCTACTGTGTCGCCCGAGCGCTCCGGAGTGAGTCGGTACCGGAATCAGTCGGCATCCCCGCGTTAGCCGGTCTCGTTGGCTACACAGTCGCCAACATCCAACTGACTATTACGCCGAAATCGAACGGTAAACCCGGTTCAGTCGCCCGATTACTCTCCACGGACTGGGATTTGTTCCCGGGTCATCTCGTCGGGAGCTACACCCTCGGCATGGTCGCCGTTAGCGTCGCTTTCGGCATCCTCGCCGTTCTCATCACTCGCTTAGCGCTCGTGGACGACGAGCAGAAAGGAATCAACCGATTTCTGGTCGTCCTCGGTCTCATGGTCGTGTTCACGAGTGGTGGAACGCAGGTCGGTCTCGCAACCGGCCCGCTGGAAGCCATCTTCCAAACCGACCTGCACATTTCCACGGTGTATCTGCTGGCGCTCGGCGGTCTCGGTATCCTCGTCGGTGCGTGGACGCGTGCACCACGCCTCATTCAGGCGGTCGCACAGGAGTACGCGTCACTCGGTCCACGTCGGTCGATTGCTGCACTCATCCCGGCGTTTCTCATCGCGCAACTCGCCATCGTCCTCGGCATTCCCATCTCGTTCAACAAGGTGATGATTTCGAGTATCGTCGGTGCCGGGTTGGCAGTCAGTTCCTCCAACTCCGGAAGCGGTGTGTCAGCGTCGAAGGCGGGCTACACCGTCGGTGCGTGGGTGGTGTCGATGATTGGTGCCGGACTCATCAGCTTCGGGCTGTATCGACTGCTGACGGTGGTGCCGGGCATTACGTGAACACGCAGCCAGCTGGTCGAGAATTCGCTCTTCTGCGGCGACCGTTTTCATCCGCTTCCACGTCGAAGAGTCCGTCGTCTCTGCGACGTCGCTATCGAAGGAGTCGTTCGGGAGTTCGTCCATCTTTGCGGTGTTTCAAGATTCCACGAACTCGTCCGATAGAAGGCGTGGAACGAGTCGAATTGGGTGTGCCCCCGCATGAACTCCTTCGAGAAGAACTCGTCCGATTCACACGCGTTCCCTCCTGTAAACCGAAGATTCGTTCGATTGCGGCTTCGAATCAGTCGTCGGAGGCCGCCGCGCCTTCTTGTGCGGCACTCGTTTCGCCGAGTTCGGTCGTCTCCAAGTAGTCGTCCGCGTCGAGTGCGGCTTTACATCCCATGCCCGCTGCAGTCACGGCCTGCTGGTAGTGGAAGTCCACCACGTCACCCGCGCCGAAGATGCCGGGAACATCGGTTTTCGTCTGATTACCACCCTTGCCACCCTGCGTGCGGATATAGCCCTCCTCGTCCAGTTCGACGCCCGTGTCTTCGAGATACGTCGTGTTCGGCGTGTGGCCGATGGCGAGGAACACCGCGCCGGCGTCGAAGTCAAACTCCTCTGTTTCGGGGTCGTCGAGTTTTTGTGACGGCTTTCCCTCGGGATTCGTCACCATCGTGACGTGGTCGACACCCTCCTCGGGTGAGCCGTGAATCTCGGTCACTTCGGTGTTTTTCATGATCTCGATGTCGCCAGCATCCACCTTCTCCTGGAGGCGGTCCTGCCAGTAGTTCTCCGCGCGGAACTCCTCGCGGCGGTGGACGAGATACACCTTCTTTGCGAACTTCGTCAGGAACGTCGCCTCCTCGAACGCGGCATCACCGCCGCCGATGACCACCATTTCCTCGTCGCGGAAGAACGCGCCGTCACAGGTTGCACAGGTCGAGACACCGTACCCCATCAGGTCATCCTCACCGGGAATCGACAGCGTTCGAGCGCTCGCGCCACTGGCCGCGATGAGTGCGTCCGTCGTGTATACGTCGCCGTTCGTGAGTTCGACGCGGAACGGGCGCGAGGACTCGTCAACGTCCGCGATGATGCCGGTTTTTACCTCGGCACCGAACCGCTCGGCCTGTTCCTGCATGTTGTTGATGAGTTCCGGACCGCTGATGCCGTCCGGGAAGCCGGGGTAGTTCTCCACGTCCGTCGTTAGCGTCAACTGCCCGCCCGGCTCGTCGCCCTGCAACACGAGCGGGTCGTTGTTCGACCGCGCGGAGTAGATGGCTGCGGTCAGCCCCGCGATTCCGCTTCCGGAAACGATGAGTTTGCGGTGTTCCGCGTCCGTATCGGTGGTTTCACCACCGTCCGCAACTGCGAGTCCGAGTTTTTCGTCCAACTCGCCCTCCCCTTCGAGCGCATTGGTCTCGTCCCACCCGCCGATGAGTTCGTCGTCGATGAACACTTCCGGCGCCGTCTTGCGACCGTCCGCGCGCTCGACCATCTCCTCGAACAGTTCCTCATCGCCAGTGACGTTGTACGTCTCGTACTCGACTCCCTTCTCGTCGAGGAGGTCTTTCGCCTTATCGCAATACGGACAGTTCTCCTTGGTGTAAACCTCGACCCGAGGCTCTTCGCTCATGGTGCAATATCGATTGTCGTCGTGTATTTACCTTGCGCTGTCTCCCGTGCTTTCCGGTTTCGCGGTCGGTGTCGCAGGCCTTACCTTCGCGCTCCGCCACACATCGGTCATGCCCGCCGATTTGACCGAGAAGACGAACCGGTACGAACGACTGCTGTCGGAAGCGCTCGACGCCATCGAAATCTCGGCACCGACCGACACGCCGATGGGAGAAGCGGCACTCGACTGCCGGGAGATGGCCCAGTCGTATCTGGACGACGGGCGACATTTCAAGGACGAAGACGACTTCGTCAACGCGTTAGCGTCGTTTTCCTACGGTCACGCGTGGCTCGATGCCGGGGCGCGAATCGGCGTTTTTGACGTTCCCCGTGAGGGACATTTGTTCACGATGTAACGTGCTTTCTGAATAGTAGGGCGATGCGTTTAGGTGGGGTCAGTGTCTCGGTTGGGGACAATGGAGGGCGTTCTCTGGTACGTGCTTACCGGAACTCGCGGCGGAGCCAATCGTGTCCGATTGGTTCGGGCGCATAGACGAGCGACCACGGAATGCCAACCAACTGGCCGAGGACTTGGACCTCGATTACAAAACCGTTCGTCATCATCTCGACGTGCTGATGGACAACGGGATCGTCGAAAACAGCGGCGACGACTACGGTGCGGTGTACTTGTTGACCGACCGAACCCGACACCATTGGGAGACGGTCGAAGATATCATGGAGAAGGTGGACTGAGTATGGCCGAATCTGGGAAAGCATATATGCGAGAGCGATTACAAAGGAGGTACGACGGATGGGAATCTGGATAGACGTCGCGCGGATTTCGACAGCCCTCAACGTGGTGTTGCTCCTTGGCTTGAGCTACGTCTGGTTGGACAACTATCGGCAGTTCCGTTCGAAGCACACGCTCGGCCTCTCAGTGTTCGCCATCCTCCTCCTCTGCCAGAACGCGTTGGCAGTCTACATCTACTCGTGGAACGAAACGCTGTCCCATTGGTTTTCGACCGCAGTTCCGCCCATCGCGTGGAAAGCGATGCTCGCTCTCCACGTCCTCGAACTCGTCGCACTGCTGTTTCTCACGTGGGTCACGTGGGACTGATTTTTTGCCGCTTCCCCACAATTTTGTTAGAGTATATGACAATTTATCCGGGTTTATCCACTCCATAGCAAGGGGCATGGCACTCGTACGGGGTTTCCGTGACACATCGAATGCGCCACACTGAGTGTACAGGGGGGTTGTCACGATGAGCCAGAGCGGTAAGTTGTGGTACGTCCTCTCCGGCAGTCGTGGCGGTGCTCGTCGGGCGGCCCTGTTGAAGCAGCTCGCGGACGAACCACGGAACCCAAATCAGCTGGCGACCGACCTCGGTATCGACTACAGTACCGTCCGCCACCACCTCGACATCCTCGTCAAACACGAACTCGCCGAGGTACGAACGGAAGAGTACGGTGGGACGTACGCACCGTCGGCGGAAGCCGAACGAAATTGGACGGAGGTCGAAAAGATAATCCAGGCCGTCTCGTAGAACCGCCGAACGTGGAGAGACCGTATTTTTTGACGATTGTCGCGTCAAGAAGGCCAGGAACGACCGCATCTACCAACTGGGACGGATTCTTGATTTCGCTCCCATTCCGATTTTAGCGACCGGTCGCATGAAAATTGCACGCAATCTTGTCACATGATACCAATAACCGCAATTTTTATGCCCGTCACGCCGGTTTGTCTATGTGCAATGGCGAAAGGTACGGTCACCTTCTTTAACGACACCGGCGGCTACGGTTTCATCGAGAGTGACGACGCGGACGACGACGTGTTCTTCCACATGGAGGATGTCGGCGGCCCGGACTTAGAGGAGGGACAGGAAGTCGAATTCGACATCGAACAGGCAGACAAAGGCCCACGAGCGACGAATCTCCAGCGGCTATAATCGGATTTCGTCACAGGTAGCGAGCACGTAGCGACTGCTCTCTTTCGAGGGGTCACCAACAAGATTTTTCTCCTTTCCAACCGATATCGACTGTATGGTGGAGACCTACGTTCGATTACTCTGTCCAGAATGCGGAAAACACTGGGAATCAGGACCGGACGAGTTACCAGAACCACAACGACAGTTCAATTGTCCTAACTGTCACGCAACCCGATCAACTTCGGAGTTCACGCGAACCGAGCGTGACCTCGAAACACTCAAACAACTGCAGTAAGGTGACGTTGTAACTGACGAAAGGAGCGGCTTTCCGCAACGATAATTTTTCCGAATCCGCGACGTCTACTCCCGCCATTCGTGAGTAATGGGCTCCTGATACGGGCCTTTTATCGGCTAGTTGACTATATCCACACCATAATCATACATGTTCGAACGAACGAGCCGTCGTGATACCGTCGCTATTTTCGAAACCGTTCGGAAACTCCCGAGATACTGACTATACGGCGTGCTAACGGGACTCAAGATAATAATATAACCCTGCAACCGTTATCTTCGTGTGCTTATGAAGAAGCAGGAGCTCATCCACCTTCACGGCCTGCTTGCGGAAGTTGGCAATCACTTTGAGAAACGGGACGGAGAACAGATCACACTGGACAAGTACGATTCCCTTGGCGTACGACCGACGTCCATTCATAAATCGAAAACGGACCACAAAGCGGCAGTATTCGCGCTGTCCGGGGCGATAACGTCGGGCATGCGTGAGACCGAGCGGAAAGCGGTCGCACCACAAGCAGACTAAGACGCGGCGCGCCGATTCTCCCCAATAATTGCATCTCCAATAGCGACGCGTTTTCGGTATCAAATCCCGTCATACAAATTGTCAACTACTGTAAAATATAGAATTCTCACATTTGATAACAGTCTGTTGGTTATAATATCTCCCGTACCGTATGCATGCAATACTGGACTGACAAAAAGGAAATAAAAGATAGGAAACAAACATGGAAGAAAAAAATAAAAACGGTTCGTTTTCGGATAGGGGTCAGGTCGGAATTGGGACGCTCATCGTGTTCATTGCGATGGTGCTGGTCGCCGCAATCGCGGCGGGCGTGCTCATCAACACGGCGGGCTTCCTCCAGTCCAAATCCGAACGAACTGGGACACAAAGTAGCGCGCAAGTAACAGACCGTGTGCACGTCGTCAGTGCATACGGAAACGTCACAACCAACTCGTCCTCGGGAGCGTACGAGGTCGATAACGTCAACCTCACGGTGATGAAAGGCTCGGGTTCGGGCGACATCAACCTCTCGAAGGCAACTATCGCTTGGCTCGGTCCCGACGGTTCTCAGATGTTGGTGAAAGGCAAAACGGCGAACAAGAGCCACTTTTCCGTTCAGCCGATTCGTGACGTCGACGGCACACTTCCAGTTCTCGTCGATAAGCAGGACCGATTCCAGGTCGTCCTCAACACGAAAAAGCTCACGGGCGGTCTCAGAGAACGGCAGTCGTTCACTATCAGAATCGTCACGAGGGCAGGTGCCGTGACCTACCACAAGAGTATGCCGGAAACACTCTCTGACACGCACGCAATCGCACTATAATCTCCTCTTTTTGTCAATTTTTTCGACCCGCTAGCGTCGTCTATCGTGCCACACGGGGAACTCCTCTCGCACTCGTTCGACGCGCGTCGGATCGATATCCCGAATTACCAACTCCGGTTCGTCGCCCGTACTGGCGAGAACCGTTCCCCACGGGTCGTACACCGTCGAGCGGCCGATGAGGGTCGCATCCTCGTACGAACCCGACCCGTTGATGGCCGCGAGGAAGCACTGATTTTCGATGGCGCGCGCCTGTGCCAGCACCTTCCAATGTTCGATTCTGGGATATGGCCACGCGCTCGGGACGAGAAGCAACGTCGCGCCAGCCTCCACGATGTCACGATACAGTTCCGGAAATCGCAAATCATAGCAGGTCGTCATCCCAACGGTTACGTCCTCGAACTCGGCGACCCCGAGTGACTCACCGGGGACAAGCAGTTCGGCTTCGGCCGACTCGTAGCCGAACAGGTGATGTTTGCGGTACACCGCTTGCCGACGTCCGTCGCGGTCGAAGAACACGGACGTGTTCGAAAGCCCTTCTTCGGCAGGGGTCTCGCTATCGGTCAGCGAGAGGTCTTCCACGATACTCCCCGCGAGTACCGCGATGTCGTGTTCGTCGGCGAGGTCGCTGATATGTGTGAGTGTGGGTCCGGTGAGCGATTCTGCGTTTCGCTGATACGTCTCAAAGGAGAAGTAGCCGACGTTGAAAATTTCGGGAAGCGCGACGAGGTCCGCCCCCTTGGCGGCCGCCGATTCGATGGCGTCCGTTGCACGGCCGACGTTCGCTCCCACGTCACCCCCTTCGATGGCAATCTGTGCGAGTGCGAGTTTCACGAGACGACACCGACCTCGTTCCGAAGTGCATGCTCCAAATTTGTCAATTCGTCATCGAGATGTTTCTTGAAATAGCGCTCGATGCCGGGGACCCTGCCGTCGACGACGAACCGATTATGAAGCAGACTACCGTCGTCCGTTTGCTCGATTTCGTGTTCGCCCGTCACGTTCATTGCCGACGATTTCCCGACGAACTTCACGTACTGCGGTTTCTCGCGTGTCACATCCTCGGTCTGGACGGGAATCGTCCGATTCACGAACGGAATCGGGAGTTCGATATGCCACGTCGCTCGCTTGCCGTCGTCTTTCAAATCGTAATCAGCAACGACGCTGATAGCTTTCGCTCGACACGCTGGGTCGGCAATAAATCCCCACACTTCCTCGGGCGGAACCGGCAAATCGAAGGTCCGCTCTACCCGGACAGTCATACGACTAGATTAGGCCGTAGCGGTAAAAACCCAGCCACTCAGCTCGGACTTACTTTCCACGTTGTCGAGCGTGCACGTCCCCATTTTTCGATATCCACGTCTTCGGATTTCTCCGCGAGTCGGGGAAGGCGCGAGCCGACTTGTTTGGACGAAAGTCCGAGATGCTTGGCAATGTTCTTTGCGCGGAAGTAGCGTTCCCCACCAGCCACGCTTTCGCGCAGGAATTCGAGGATTCGCTGTTCCTCGTTGCTGAACTCAGTCATCCTCACCAACCACTACGCGCCTGACAGCCTTAACCATTATCCTCCGAAAAACAAGTGTCTATTTCGAGTCATTTTTAGTAAAGGTGAGTCGCGGCAATCGCGAGTACACCTGCAGTCACTGCTGCTACAAATCCCCACGCGGCAGTTACGCTCCCCGGAGTGACAAAGCTTATCGCTGCACTAGCAACCGCGAGGAAGATGAACACGACGGAGAGACCGATTCCCATGTCCGTCGTGACAGACTGTGGTCCTGCCATATGTTCGGATTTTCGTGGTGCCGACTTAGTTCATTCTACTCGGGACAGTGATTGGAGACCGACAGCTTCGATTCGAGAGTTTTTTGCCCCACTCCGCAGGAACCCGCGTATGGTCGGCGAAAAGAGCAACGGAATCTTACCGTTCGGAAAGCGAGGATTTCTCGTAATCATACTCGTTGTCGCGCTTCTCGGAGCAGGCGTGCTGTACAGCGTTCTCGGCGTACCACACGTCATCGGCGTTGACAACGAATTTGGAGAAGTGACGAATCAAACATCGGAAATACAAACCGCGCTCGTCGTCGCGAATCCCAATCCCATCGGTATCAAGGCGGGTAACACCACGGTAAACTACACCGTGGAAATGAACGGCGTGACGATGGCGAACGGCAGTCAGTCGGGCCTGCACCTCGACAAAGGGAACACGACGTTCCGGTTCTCGACGGAAATGCAAAACGACAAGATCCCCGAATGGTGGGTCACCCACATTCGAAACGACGAACACACCACCCTACGGATTCACTCGAAGATTCATTCCTCGCTCGTGAGGCAGTCGGTGAGCGTCCCGTACAGCCACGATATCCACACGGACATCATCAGTGGGTTCAACTCCACGAAGACGCGTCCGATAAATGCAAGCATGCCGCTGGTTTCCGATCCCGTCCTCTACGTGAACGAGACGAGCGCGAACTGGGGTAATGTAACCCGCAATCGGACACCAATTCGGATGCGAATGGGCGTGTACAACCCGAAAACCGTGACGTACACGATAAGCGAGATTGGATACAAAATGACGATGAATGGCATTCCCGTCGGAAACGGGACGACCGAGCAACCGTACGTGATTCCCGGAAAGTCCAAAAAGACGCTCCGGATGCGGACCATCATTCAGAATAACCGGCTGGACGATTGGTGGGTCAGTCATCTCCGCAACGGCCAGCGAACACAGCTGAAAATCAGCTTCTACGCCAAAATCAAACTGCCGAACGGCGACACGGTTCGTGTGCCGCTTCGGCAACTCACCTACAAGAAACTGATCCAAACCCACATCTTCGAGAACGATTCCGCCGAAGGGACGCTTGGCGGGGCAAATGGAACAGTAGGTAACAACGGGACGACGACAGCAGGGACGACGACAGCAGGAACAACGACCCACAACACGGCAACAGACAGCGGAGCAGGAACGGCCACGACGAAATCCGCGACGACGGCCAAAACCGCGGCTACCAACGGGGGGACTACCAAAACAGCAACGGAAACCAAAACCAGCACAACTACGACAACCACAACGACCACCGACGGTGGCGGTCTCCTCGCCCTCGATGCGCGCAGGATAGCGTAGTATTCTCCCCCACCGACAGAGTTTTTATCCCAGCGAGAACAGATAGGTGTATGACACGGAGTACTCAGTCTCCTGGTCGAGTTCTTCTCCCGTAATGAGAGTTCCGTAACCGCAACACGCGACGGTGAATCGATTCTGTTGGACATCGATGGTAAGACCTTCAAGTTGTCACGCGAGTCCGCGACGAACCTGCAGGACGTAGTCGGTGACGCCCTGACCGAACGTCGGGAGTTCTTCCGCACGGCAGGGACGTTCCGTGAGGACGGCAGCTACGAGGTTTCCCGCCGTGGTGCCGACTCAGCAGGGAACGCCAAAGTGTTCCAGACGTTCGACGCCATGGCCCGCCTGTTCGACCGCCTACCGGACGAGTTCACTGCCGAAGATGTGGAGCGAACCGGCATCACCGGGTCCCGGCGACACCTGTTGGTTCGCCACTTCGGGGAGAATCCCGACTTTCCCTGTCGGGTTTCCTCGCGGAATCCATTGACTGCCGAGAAAGAAGGCGAGCACATCGCCGACGGAAGCATGGAGGTTGGCTCGGACTGACGGAAACGGGTTTTGAGTAGGTCAAACGGCACAAAAAAGAATTCTAACTGCGACCGCTATCGAGAGGACGACCGTTAGGGCGTAACTCGGTCGGGGTCGCGCGGGAAGAGGATTCCCTCTTTGATGTTTTCGAGACCAGCCACCTTCTGGACGAGTCGGTCGATACCGAGTCCGTAGCCGCCGTGTGGCGGGATGCCAAAGCGGAACGCTTCGAGGTAGAAGTGGAAATTCTCGGGGTCAGCACCTTGGTCTTCCATGTACTCGCTCATCGTCTCGATGTCGTGTTCACGCTGGCCGCCCGAGGAGAGTTCTTGACCCAGATAAATGAGGTCGAACTTGCGGGAGGCGATGTCGTCCTCCGGCACGTCCTGTTTGTAGTAGAACTTCTCGTCCGGATAGCCGACGACGAAGAAAGCGGGATGACCCTGTTCGGCGAAGTACTCACCGAGCAGTTTCTCGCCTTTCGTGTCGAGGTCGGTTTCGTCGTCCGGCACATGTTCGAACTCCGTGGCGAGAATGTCCCGTGCTTCCTCGAACGTGACTCGGGGGAACGGGTCGGTTGGAACGTCGAGTTCGACGCCCAGCGTCTCCAGTTCGTCCGCCGCGTTCTGGCTGACCTGTTCGAGCGTGTAGCGAAGCGACTCCTCCTGGACGTCCATCACGTCGTGGTGGTCGTCGATGTACGCCAACTCAACGTCGAACATCGAGATTTCCGAGACGTGTCGGGAAGTGGCAAACGCTTCCGCGCGGAACGCGGTGCCAGTCTCGTAGATTTTGTCGAACCCGGCCGCCATGAGCATCTGTTTGTACAACTGCGGGCTTTGGGAGAGGAACACTTCGTCGCCGTAGTAGACGACGGGGAACAGTTCCGCGCCACCTTCCGCCCCTTCCTGTGAGAGCAGCGGCGTTGCGACGTTTCGATACCCCTCACCGTCGAACCACTCTTCCATCGCGTTGATGAGTTTCGAACGAAGCGAGAATGCCGCGTACGTCTCCGGCTTTCGGAGGTCGATGCTTCGGTTGTCGAGCCTCGTCGAAAGGTCCGATTCGATGTCCTTCGCCACTTCCATCGGCAGCGGGGAGTCGGCTTCGCTGATAATCTCCAGTTCGGAGGGCACGAGTTCGACGCCGCCCGGCGCTTGGTCGCTCGCTTTCACCGAACCGGTGATTCGAACCACGTCTTCTTTGCCGAGGTCGTTCGACTCCTCGAACAGTTCCTCGTCGTTTTGCTCCTTGAACACGACCTGAGTCTGCCCTTCTCGGTCGCGCACGATGACGAAAGAGAGTCCACCGAGGTCTCGAATGTCGTGTACGTGTCCCGCAATGGATACCGTTTCGCCGTCCTGTTCCGTCGTGATGTCGTCAGAATACGTTCGCTCTATCATTGGTCTCGACTACGCTCTATCGTGTTCTCACCGTGTCAGTCTCGGGTATTGATTCTTCCGACTACGAGCCGAAAACCCGAAAAATAATCGGGATAGTCAAACTCAGTTGATAGTCGTGTGACGGCTCTCCTCGTTGAGCGCCAGGTTTGCCGCGATTTCCGCATTTCGCACGGCGTACTGGGCGGTGTGCTGCAGGCTAACGAGCACGTCCCGAATCTGTAGCAGGTCGTCGTTCGACATCTCCGGAAGGTCCGAAAGGATGTCCGACTCCCGGTCGCCGAGTTCGTGGAACTGACGCCGGACTTCGAGCGTCTTGTCGTAATCCCGCTCAACGCACGCTTGCACTGCCAGCGCAGTCATCTCGTCCACCTGGTCGGTGAACTCCCGAATCCGTCGCATGGTGCTGCTATCGACTTCGAGGGAATGGCCGTTCGCTGCGAGGACGATATCCGCGATATCTTCCGCGTTGTCGGCCGTCAGCTCAAGATTTTTCGCAATCGAGCGGTAGCCGATGAGCGGAAATCCGCTGTCCAATCCGATGGCGCGCGCGATGGCGGGATTTTCGTGTGCGGTGAAGATGAGACGGAGGAGAAGAACGAAAATTTTGTTCGCTTGTCGTTCGCGGTTGAGCGCCCGTTGGGCGAGGTCGGGATTACCGTGGGCGAGCGCTTTCACGGCCTCGCCGCGCATGGTACTGCCCGTGTTCTCCAGTCGCTCCAGCAGGTTGTCCAAATCGAAATCCTCGGGGTCAACCGAACATCGAATGGCGATGCTCTCGGGCGTTTCCTCGATGACGCCGAGTCCCATCAACTGCGTTTCCGCGTTGTAGACCGCGTTAATCTGGCTGCTTTCGAGCGTCTCGTCACTCACGACGTGAATGACGCGACGACCGAGAACGTACTGGGCGACAATGGCGCGCTCAACGGCATCCGCGTCCAGTTCCTCGGTGTGAATCGTCGCCTCGGATTCGTCGTCGTGTGCCGACTCGGGGAGAACGGTGAGCGTTCCCTTGCCGCTGATTCGCAGCGAAACCTCGTCACCCTTCTCGACCCCGTGCTGTTGTGCCCACTCTGCCGGCAAGGTCATCGCCAGCGTCGATGGCCCGAGCCGCTGTACTTTCCGTGTTTCCATATCCTTTCATCCGCGTACGGAACCTTAAACTTCACCGTATGTCACTAAATGTCACGATAGATTCAACATTCGACGTTCGAAGCGGCCGACGCGCACCTTATGCCAGCCGCGCAGAGACTCGTCAACGTCCTCGTCACCCGTGTCCGCTCTGAGCACGCCGATGCCGTCGAGTTTCGTCTTCGAGGCGACGATTTCGACGGTTGAGCGTCGAATCACGGCCGGCGAAAGCTGGTGGTTGCCGCGCCCGAAGACGAACCCCTGCCCACCGATTGGCGAGACGACGATGACGTTTTCGTCCCCGAGGACGGCGAGGAGTTCCTCCTCGTTCGCGTCCCGCGCGAGCAGTTCACCGTCGCGCCACACGTCAACCCCGAGTGGCGACCCCTCGAATCCCAGTTCAGCCTTGATGGCGCCGACGGTACTTCCCGGACCGAGAACGTAGGTGACACCCTCCTGTACGTCGTCGGCGACCCCTTGTGCGAGGCTTTCGACCGTCCCGCCTCCCAACTGTTTGCTCGACTGGAGCGACTCGGCCACGGGTACACGGGCAATCGCTTTCAGTTCCGCTCGAACCTCGCCTTCGCGGTAGGCGTCCTCGTCGATGTCGTTCACCTCCCGTTCCTCCACGCGGTTGAACCCCGCGGCGACCCGCCCCGCCGCCTTCGGCGTCACCGCGAACACCGACGAGTAGATTTTCACGCCAGCGGGGACGCCGAGCATCGGAACCTCGCTCCCTTCCGCGGACAGCGTTTGGGCGACATCGACGGCGGTTCCGTCCCCCCCGACGAACAGGAGCAGGTCGATGCCTTCCGAAATCAGCCTGCGAACCGCCTCGCGGGTATCATCCGCGTTCGTGTCCACCGCATTTGTCTCCCTCGCGTTCGTGTCCTCACCTTTGGGTTCGCCGACAACATTCGGGTCGAATCCCGCCGCCTGTGCTTCCTCTTCGCCCATCTCCCCGCCGTAGGTCAGCAGGTCCGTCTCCGGCGCGCGTTCGTGGAGTGCCGACAACGCATCGATAGCCCTGCCGGGAGCGCGTTGGTCCGCTCCCCGCTCCCGTGCCTCCGCAACCTTGTTATCCGTTCCCTTCAGACCGACTCGTCCACCCATCCCCGCAATGGGATTGACGACCACGCCGATTCGCATATCCCGCCGTTGGACAGCGGCAGGGAAATGCATGTGGGTACCGGCGGCGGAGAGGATTTCGAATGGGTGGGCGTTTTTCGAATTCATGACGAGAGAAGTTTGCTGAGATAACGATTACGAAGAAGCAGACGCCGAACACCCCCGCCCAGTCCCGCGAACGCAGTGACAGGGATGGTGTCGGAGCGTGCCTCCGACTGAACTCGCTACACAACGGATTTGGTTTTTCAGAGACTGCAACGACCGACCGGCAATGAAACCGCACCGCCTCCACAACCGCGAGCATGTGGTTGCGGTTCGATGCGGTGGGTTGATTGCGGTGGTTTGGGTGTCCTCGTGAGCGACTCGAACGAGTGGCTCGTCAAAGCAAAGCTCTGATGGAGGGTGAAAGGGGCGGGGGTTTTCTGGGTCGTCATCGTCGTTGCAGAAATCGCAAAAGAACAAATCACGTCCCTTCGTAGCGACGGTACTACTGAAAGAACCTAACAGCAACTAATTCCTACTAAAATATACTGCCCAAACGGTACCTGATATCCACCGCTCCGGTTTTATCGTGGATGTTTTCGGATGGATTCGTAGGACGACGGTTCGTCGCCTTCTTCGACGGAGTACAGTCGTTTGACTGGGACGATGGTGTGCATTTTTGCGATGCCGCCGTCGTGTCGTCGCCACTTGGTTGAGTCGTGGAGGATGTAGCGACGGGGGGCGCGCGCTTTCAGTTCGGCGACGAGTTCGTCGAAGTGGTCGGCGTCGAAGCGCGCGTCAGGGACGAAGTCGGTATCGACGACCAGCGAATCCCGGCGTGGGACGCGGTCGAGTCGGCCTTCACAGACGCGTTCGAACTCGACTGCCAGCGACGGCAGGTCGGTGTCGAGGGGGAGTTTGACGTACGCCTGCCGGTAGTCCGGTTGGTTCGTTTTGCGTTTCCAGTACCGCGAGACCCAATTCATCATCCGCATGCTCATTCGCGTGCCACCTTGGATTAATCACTCAAACCGGGGTAGTAGTCGTTTCGCTGTCCGTATCTGCTGAATTAGTGACTCATCAGCACACTTCAAATCGAAAATACGGGGATGGGTGGCGACCCCAACACGAATCTATCGGAAATTAATCTTCACTTCGAACACGAGACTGGCCACGACGATGAGTACACAGCCGTCGGCGACGTAGCCGTGCGGCTGGCGCGCCACGAAGTAGTAGTGGGCGAGAACGGCGACGATGGCAGTGTAGAACCTGACCGACAGCAACAGCGGTCGAAACCTTGTTATGTTGGCTGTACAGCGAATGGACTCCGAGGCTGAGCAGTACGACTGTGAAAAGGAGGGCGGTGACTCGGCGACCACGGGTCGGCATCATGCGATGTCCTCTTGCCCGCAGTCGAGAGTATCCGTCGTTTAGATTGCACGTAATCGACAGGGGAACCCACCGCTCACTCGCCGAGTTGACGGGGTGATTCCGCGGTACCAGTCAGGCGTGTCTGTCGGCCCGCGAGGGTGGTGGAATCTGTGCTTCGCTCGACCCCGGTGTGTCGGGGAGCAGGCACCGCTCGGGTTCGCGGTTGACGTGGGCGTACTGTTCGGGTGCGTTCGCCAGTGGATGGGCGGGATTCTGTTCGCTTCGAATCCGGGCAGCCCGGAGTTCGCCGAACCCAGCGATTCTGGCGCGGATGCCCCGCCAATGGTACTTGCCCGCACGTGGGACGGAGAACGGCTTCGGCGATTGCCAGTCCGTCCGGTTGTGTGCGAGGACGGCGTTGTTGACGTTGGCGGCCAGTTGGTCATGGTCTATCAGCACGCCAACTCGCGCCTGTTTCGGTGCGCGGACTGCCAACACGTCGAGTCCGAGGTGAAGCGCCCGATACTCGGCGACGTTGTTGTCGGGCACGTTGTCGGGCACGGAGAGTCGGGCAACCCGCCCGCCGTCGCGTGTCTCGATGATGACACCGAGTCCACCGCCACTCGTCTCTTGGTTGAACGACCCATCGCTCGCGATGTAGAAATCACGATGGTGCGTATGGGGTGGGTGGGCGATATGTGGTGTGGGCGACTCATCGAACAGGTCACGTAATGGGGGATGACGGCCGTGAACGGCCATATTTGGCGTAACGATATCGGATTACATAAATCTGCGGTTGCGTTCAACGTGAAATGTCATGTTACAATGAAACACGGGCGATGTTGTCCAATACCACAGATATATATGTACTAACCCGCCAAGTCAGGGTATGCCCGACGAGCGACTCAATCGGCGGATGTATCTGAAATTTGCAGGCGGCGCAGCGGCGTCGGCAACCCTCGCTGGATGTCTCGGCGGTGGGAACAACAACGATAATAACGGTGACGGCGGCTCCAGCACCGACAGTACCACAACGTCGAGCACTGACAGCGGCGGGAATGGCGGGAACTCCAATTCTGGGGACCTTCCCGCAACCATCACACAGGGGCAGATGCCGTCCACGCTCGACCCGCACAACCATCGAGAGACGACGACGGACAACGTCGTCCTGCAGGTGTACGAAGGAATCCTCTCGCGCGACAAGAAGGGGAAAGTCACGAAGAAACTGGCAACGAAGTACGAACGGACCGGCGACAAGACGGTGGCGTTCACCATCCGCGACGACGTGAAGTTCCACAACGGCGACAAACTGACGCCCGAAGACGTCGCGTTCAGCGTCAACCGCATCGTGAAATCCGATGTCGGTAACCTCGAAAGCCCACAGAGCGACCAGCTTTCCGGTGTGACTGGCGCAGAGGTCAAAGACGGCAAAGTCGAGGTCACATCCGATGGTGTCAACCCCATCGTGTTCGGTCTCTTTGCGACCTACTGTGACGTGATGCAGAAGAAGTGGGTGAACAGTCACAAAAAGAGCTACATCGCAAAGAACATGAACGGAACCGGCCCGTTCCAGCTCAAAAACTACACCGAGGACGTGAAGGTCGTCTTCAAGCGAAACGATAACTACTGGCGCGACACGGCAGCAGTGTCGGAGCTGACGTTCAACGCGGCCAAGGAATCCAGCACGCGGGTGAACCAACTGCTCAACGGTGAGACGGACATCATCGTCAACGTCCCGCCGCAGGACGCGGGGCACGTCAAAAGCTCGGGGAAAACCACCCTCTCGGCCGTTCCGAGCACGCGCATCATCTACAACGGAATGCGCTACGACGTGAAACCGTTCGACAGCCCGAAGTTCCGGCAGGCGATGAACTACGCCATCGACCTCAAGAGCATCGTCAAAAACGTCCTCTCCACCTTCGCGGGCGAAACCGGCCAACCCACGCTGGAGGGCTTCACCGGCTACAACTCGAACGTCAAACCGTATCCGATGGACAAGAAGAAAGCCGAACAACTCGTTCAGGAGAGCGGCAACGCCGGGGCGAGTATTACGCTCCACACGCCCGTTGGACGGTATCTCAAAGACGTGGAAATCGCACAGGCGGTGGCCAAGCAGATCGACCAACTCAAGAACGTCAACTGTTCGGTGAAACAGCGGGACTTCAACTCGCTCGCCGGGGAGTTGGCCGACGGAAAGATCGACACCGGTCCGCATTTCTACCTCATCGGTTGGGGGAACGCGACGTTCGACGCGAGTCAGACCATCATCCCGCTGCTCACGACGGATGGCGCGCTCACGTCCTACAGCAACAAGGACGTGGACAAGATGATGAAAGACGCACAGAACATGCCGGATGGGGACAAACGGAACGAGAAACTCCACAAACTCAACAAAAACCTCCACGACCAAGCGCCGTGGATCTTCCTCAACCGGCAGTACAGCGTGTACGGCGTCAGCCAGCGCATCAAGTGGCAGGCTCGCCGTGACGAACGTATCGACGCATACGCTATCTCTCCAAAGTAGATGAATTCGTTATCGATGGGGGGTTCATAGATGTCGATGGGACGATTCCTGCTCCGACGCGGTTTGCAAGGAATACTCGTCATCTGGGGGGTCGTTACCGTTGTGTTTCTCCTCAGATTCGTCACGCCCGGCAATCCGATTACGGTCATCGCACCCTTGGACGCCTCTCCACAGTTGAAACACAGAATCGCAGTCGAACTCGGCTTGAACAAACCGTTGTACGTCCAGTACGGGGAGTACATCTGGAACCTCCTGCACGGCGATATGGGCTACTCGTACGTCTCCGGGACGCAAGCCAGTACGCGCATCTTCGCCCGCCTTCCGGCGACTGTCGAACTAGCAATTGCATCGAGCATCGTCGCCATCACCCTCTCGATCCCGTTGGGCGTCATCAGCGCGACGCGACGCCACGACCCGGTCGATTATCTGGCGACGACGTTCTCGCTGGCGGGTATCAGCACGCCGAACTTCTGGCTCGGCATCATGCTGGTCCTGTTGCTGGCGGTCGGCGGGGCGTTCCCCACGAGCCATCGCGGCATGGGATTCGGGGCCGCAGTGGAGATGCTGCTCACGCAGGGGAGTTTCAGTGGTCTTGTCACGTGGGCGAAACACATCTTCCTCCCGGCAGTCACGCTGGGAACGTACTTCACCGCGCTCATCACGCGGCTGACCCGGAGCGGAATGCTGGACGAACTCGGGAAGACCTACATCCGGGCGTCGCGGGCGAAGGGACTACCGGAGACACTCGTGCGATACAAGCACGCGCTCCGGAACACGCTCATTCCCGTCATCACCGTCCTCGGCCTTCAGTTAGGGACGCTCATCGGCGGCGCGGTCATTACCGAAGCGGTGTTCGCGTGGCCCGGACTCGGGACGTTGGTAATCCACTCCATCAACGCCCGTGACTGGCCGCTCATCCAGGGGACGCTCATCGTCATCGGCATCGGGTTCGTCCTCGTGAACATCGCCGTGGACTTCATGTACGCGTACATCAACCCGCAGGTGGCCTACGAATGATTTCACCACGAACGCTTCGGAACCTCAAACGGGAGTTCCGGACCAGTCTGCTGGCGAAAATCGGTATCGTGCTCGTCATCGCGGTCATTCTCGTCGCGGTGTTCGCGCCGTTCATCGCCCCGCACAACCCGTATAACCAGAATTTGGACAAGTCGAAACTGCCGCCACTCGGGTTCAGCAAGCAGACCACGCAGACGAGTTCGAAGATGGTCGATGGACAGGTAAAAATCGTCAAGAATACGACCTACGTGAAAGCACAATCGTCGCATCCGCTCGGAACCGACCAACTCGGGCGGGACATGCTCTCTCGCGCGATTTACGGGGCGAGAACGTCGCTCCTCGTCGGTCTGTTTGGAACGTTGTTGGCGATGCTCATCGGCGTCACCGTCGGATTGGTCGCCGGATACTATGGCGAACTCGTGGACGACGCGCTGATGCGAAGCGCCGACATCATGCTGGCGTTTCCGTCGCTCGTGTTGGCGATTGCGCTCGTCGGCATGTTCGACCAGCCGGTCTCAGGGTACCCGACCCCTTCGTGGCCAGCGGCCTCGTTTCCGGGATGCCCGCCAAAATCGGGATCTCGGGGACGGTCGTCGTCGTCGTCGCGCTCGTCAACTGGGTGTGGTTCGCCCGCGTCGCGCGCGGCGAGGCGCTGACGGTAGTCGGCGAGGAGTACGTCAAGGCGTCTCGGTCGGTCGGGGCGAAGGACTCGTTCGTCCTTCGGAAGCACATCCTGCCGAACAGCGTGACGCCCATCATCGTGCTGGCGACCATCCAAATCGCGGCCATCATCCTGCTCGAAAGCTCGCTGTCGTACCTCGGATTCTCCGGGGTGAACCTCTCGTGGGGATTCGACATCTCGCAGGGGAAGGACTATCTCGCCACCTCGTGGTGGATTTCGACGATTCCGGGGCTGGCAATCGTCATCACCGTCATCGGCATCAACCTCGTCGGTGACTGGTTGCGTGATGCGCTCGACCCCGGCATCGAGGGCGAAGGAGGTGGCGTATGAGCGACCTGCTTCGCGTGCGTGACCTCTCGACCCGTTTCTTCACCGAGAAACGGGCAGGTCAACGCCTGTGAATCCATCAGTTTCGACGTGCGGGAAGAGGAAGTGTTCGGCGTCGTCGGCGAGTCGGGGTCGGGAAAGAGCGTCGCCGCACTTTCCATCATCGACCTCGTGGAGTCGCCCGGCAGAATCACGTCGGGCGAGGTGTGGTATCGGAACGCCACGCTCGCCGAGGAAATCGCAAGCAACCGTCCCGAGGCAGTCGATGGCGAGTTCGTGGATATCCGGCAACTGACGACGCGCGAGCGCCGCGCCCTGCGCGGCCCGTCGTTCAGCATGATATTCCAGGACCCGATGAGCAGTCTGAACCCGTCGATTACGGTCGGCGAACAGATTGCCGAAGCAGTCGAGGTCCAGCGACGGGCGAAGTCGAACCCGCGTTCGACGCGCTCGCGTTCGCAGGGCTACGGTCTCGGAAACCTCATCGCGGGGACCATCTTCCCGTCCCGAAGCTACGTCAGCAAACCGAGTCGGGCGAAGGCCATCGAACTGCTCGAACAGGTCGGGATTCCCGACCCGGCGGACCGCGCCGACGAGTATCCCCACCAGTTCTCTGGCGGGATGCTCCAGCGGGCGATGATTGCCCAAGCACTCGCCGGCGAACCCGACCTGCTCATCGCGGACGAGCCGACGACGGCGCTCGACGTGACGATTCAGGCCCAGATTCTCGACCTGCTGCGCGAGTTGCAGGAAGACACGGGCATGAGCATCATGCTCATCACGCACAACCTCGGCGTCGTCGCCCGGATGTGCGACCGCGTCGGCGTGATGTACGCCGGGGAACTGGTCGAACACGGGACGCTCGAAGACGTGTTCGACGACTCGGTGCACCCGTACACGCAGGGATTGCTCGGGTCGCTCCCCGACTTGGAGGACCCCGCGCCGCGGCTACAACCCATCGAGGGGAACGTCCCCGACCTGATAGATTCGGAGATGGACGACCGCTGTTACTTCGCTGACCGCTGTCCGAAGGCGATGGAGGAGTGTCTGTCACACCCGTCCATGCACGACACCGGCGGAAGCCCCGAACACGAAGCGCGCTGTGTCCTCACCGAGATGGAGTTCGACCAAGCGAAGGCGCTTCCGTCGGACTACTTCGTGGAGGGAGACGAACGAATCGAACCAATGGAGGGAAACGATGACTGACCACCTCGTCCGCGTCGAAGAGCTACAGAAGTTCTACTTCGAACAGGATACGCTGACCGACCGCTTGCTCGGCCGCGAGCCCAAGAGCGTGAAGGCCGTCGATGGCATCTCCTTTGCCATCGAAGAGGGTGAAACCCTCGGGCTGGTCGGCGAATCCGGCTGTGGCAAATCGACGACCGGGGAAACCCTGTTGAGTCTACGCGATGCAACCAACGGCCGAGTCGTCTTCGACGGGCAGAACGTCTACGACATGGACGACCTGACCGAGTTCAGAAAGCGGGCACAGGTCGTCTTTCAGGACCCGTTCTCAAGTCTCGACCCGCGGATGACGGCGGGCGAAATCATCCGTGAACCGCTGGACGTGCACAGTGTCGGGTCGCGTGAGGAGCGCCGCGAGCGCGTCCAGGAACTCATGGAGCGCGTCGGTCTGTCGGCGGGACAGATAGACCGCTACCCGCACGAGTTCTCGGGCGGCCAGCGTCAGCGAATCGGCATCGCGCGGGCGCTCGCGTTGGAACCGGACTTCATCGTGCTGGACGAACCCGTCTCGGCGCTGGACGTCTCCGTCCAGGCACAGGTACTCAACCTACTGCAGGACTTGCAGAACGAACTCGGGTTGACCTACCTGTTCATCGCCCACGACCTTTCCGTGGTTCGCCACATCTCCGACCGCGTTGCGGTGATGTATCTCGGAGAAATCGTGGAAGTCGGGCCGGTGGACGAGATATTCACCGACCCACAACACCCGTACACGAAGGCCTTGCTGGAGAGCGTTCCCCGCGCGGATACGACCGAGCAGGAGCGCGATATCGACACGCTTTCGGGCGACGTGCCGTCGCCGCGAAACCCGCCGTCGGGGTGTCACTTCCGGACGCGATGTCCGAACGTCATCCCGCCGGACGACATCCGGATTTCCCAGTCCGCCTATCGCGAGGTGATGGACTACCGCGAACGCCTCGAATCGGGCGATTTGACGCGCCACGGCGTCCGGGAGTTGGCGGCCGGGCCGGGCAAGAATCCGGACGAAATCGGCGACGAGGCGCTCGTCACCGAGTTGTGGGACGAACTGTTCGACCACGAACTCGACGGCGACAACCGCGAAACCGTCGAAATATCGTTCGAGAAGTTCGTTGCCGGCGATCGTGAAGCTGCCATCGACGTGATGCGGGACCGATTTGCGAGCGTCTGTGAGCGCCAAAATCCAGTGCTCCAGAACCGCGAGCACCCGGCGGCTTGCCACCTCTACGACCAACCGGAACCGCCGGAATCGAAGTCGGAACGGGAACCCGGAATCGAGTCGTCGGCCGACTGACCCCGCGGTTCGACCACCGGACTCCCGATTATTTTCACGGCGTTCGAAGAGCGACCATGGACGAAGAGTTATACGCGAAGAAGCAGTACTAGATGAACCCCAATGGTCGCCCGTGAGTACGATTTTTGGCTGCTCGATTTGGACGGGACGCTCATCGATATCGACCCGACCTACGTTCGCTCGGTATTCGACCGCGTGAGCGACCGTCTCGGCTACGAATTTACCGACTACGAATCCGAAATCATCTGGCACGGACTCGGTGGGTCACGCGACGCACAACTCCGCAAATGGGGTATCGACCCCGTCAAATTCTGGGAGGAGTTCCACGCCATCGAAGACCCGCAGGTCCGCGCCGAAAACACCTACCTCTACGACGACGCCCACTTCGTCGCCGACCTTGACTGCCCGGTCGGACTCGTCACCCACTGCCAGCGGTTCCTCACCGACCCGGTGCTCGACGGACTCGACATCCGCGACTGGTTCGACACCGTCGTCTGCTGTGACGAGCAGTTGGGTTGGAAACCCGACCCCGCACCGGTCGAGTACGCTATGACACAACTCGATGTCGGCGTAAACGACCGCGGCGTCCTCGCTGGCGACGGGTCGAGCGATATCGGCGCGGCGTGGAACGCGGGATTGGACGCGGTGCACGTCGAACGCCACGACCCCGCTCGCAGAAAACAGTGCGTGCTCGGCGACTACCGCATCAACAGCTTCGACGAGTTATGGATGAACTCCCGGCAGGTCTTCGAGAACACCGACTAACGTCGTATCGAGTGCTGCCGCCAGTTCTTTCACGCCCTCCTTTTCCTCGCGGTTCGGGTTGGCGAGGATTCGGACCGGTTCCTCGCCGAGCGGAACGAACCCGAGGTCGAGTTTCTCCGCCGTCGAGCGCAGACCGAGTCCGGCGTCCGCCGCGCCCGCCGCGACTTTTCTGGCTGGGCTTTCGTGGGCTTTCACGGTGAGCTCGAATCCGTCAATGGATTCGACCAGTTCGCGCCGGGTCGTATCGCGCGCTTCCGCGAGGTCGGCAACCGCGTTCCCGAACGTCATCCGAAGGCCGGAGTCGGTTCCACGGTTGATAAACCGCAGGTCGCGGTCCACGAGGTCGGCCAATCCGTCGATGTCCTCCGGGTTTCCGGCGAGGACGACCAGTCCCCACTCGCGGCGATAGGATGTGAGTTCGGTGCCGCCGCTCGCGTCCCCAGTAGCCGCTTGCCCGGATGCTACCGCGAAATCCGGAATCCCATTTCTGAGCCGACGCAACCCCTCTCGACTGCCGAACGGAAGATAGCGCGGCGAGTCGAGCGAATCGAGCAGTCGGGAGAGTGCGGGGTCGTCTTCGCCGACGCCGAGGACCGAGGGCGGACGGACTTCGGGCGAGAACAGTTGCACGGTTACCTCCTCGCCCTCCCCGAGATAGGCCGTGTCCGGCGAGACCGTCACCACGCCGTCGGCTTCCACGAGGCTGGTCGTAGCTCCGCTCCCCTTGTCCACCGGGTAGGCCAGCGTGTGCCCGTGTTCGTCCTCGACCAAGCCGGTCGGCATGAGTCGCATCCGACCTTCGTCGTAGCGTTCCTCGACGGCCATCCGGGCTTCGACGGTTGCTGTGGCTGGTTCGGGTACTCCGGCAGCATCGCGGATGGCCGGTGCGACGAAGGTCCGGAAGATGGTCAGTGCGGAGACGGGATACCCCGGCAGGCCAACGTAGGCCGAGTCGGGAAACCGACCGACGAGCATCGGTTTGCCGGGTTTGACGGCGACGCCGTGGAGCAAGAGTTCCCCCCGCGATTCGATGACGCGGTAAATCACGTCCACCGCGCTCGCGCTGGTCGAACCGGACGAGAGCACGAGGTCACACTCCTCGGAGGCTTCCAACAGCAGGCGCTCCATCTCGTCGTAGTCGTCGCCAGCGTGCGGGTAGAGAATTGGGTTGCCACCCGCTTCCGACACGGCGGCCGCAATCGTGTAGCTGTTCACGTCGTAGATTTGCCCCGACTCGTCCGACAGCGGGTTGCCGGGACGGACGAGTTCGTCACCAGTCGAGATGATGCCGACGCACGGGGGTCCACGAACGGGCACCTCGTCCACGCCGAGCGCCGACAACAGCCCGATTTCGCGGGCGGTGAGTCGCGTGCCGGGACCGAGCGCCCGCTGGCCCGCCGCGATGTCCGCCCCGGCGAGCATGATGTTGTTCCCGGGCGTGAGCGCGGTTCGAACGGCCACGCCGTCTCCGGATTTCGCATAATCGGTTCGTTCGACCATCACCACGGCATCCGCGCCGGGTGGCATCACGGCCCCGGTGGAAATCTCGACCGCTTCGCCCTCGCCGACTTCGACGTCGGGTTTCGCTCCAGCGTGCACTTCACCCACGAGGTCGAGCACGGCGGGGTCGGCCTCGTTCGCGCCGACGGTGTCACGGGCCTGTACCGCGAAGCCGTCCATGCTCGCTCGGTCGAACCCTGGCACGTCGCGGTCGGCGTCGAATCGCTCCGCTAGCACTCGCTCGCGCGCTTCTGTGAGCGGAACGCGTTCGGGGTCGGTCGAGAGGTCGAGCGAGGCGATAGCCTCGTGTGCCGCTTCGGGTTCTGCGAGATTGCGGAACTCCTTGCGTTCATTCATGCCGACCACTCCCAGTCTGCGACCGCAACCGTCTCACCTTCGGGAATCCCCTCGCGCCCTTCCGGTACCTCGACCCAGCCATCGGCCAGTGCAACGCTAGAGAGGATACCCGACCCGTTGGCCCGCGTTGGGGAGGCCACCCGCTCGGTTCCATCCTCTTCCACCCTCACCCGGACGAACGACCGAATCCCTGGGTCGCTCCGAATCTTCCGCGCGAGTCGGGCCTCCGTCGTCGGAAGTTCATCGAACGGAAGGTTCCCAGCCCACTTCAGCGCAGGGCGGAGGAACTGAGTTGCGTTGATGATACAGGCAACGGGGTAGCCCGGCAACATCACGATTGGTGTATCCGCAATCACACCGAGCGCGACCGGATGCCCTGGTTTCAGCGCGACGCCGTGGACGATGACGTCGCCGAGCGAAGCGGCGACTTCCGGCAACAGGTCCCGTTCACCCACTGACGACCCCCCTGTCGTCACGACGATATCGTGGTCGAGGTTCGACTCGATGGCTTCGCGGAGTTCGGTCTCGTCGTCGCTCACTACGTCGTGGTACGTCGCGTCACCACCCCAGCGCTTCACGAGGCGGGACACCGTGAGTCCGTTCGTTTCGACCACTTCACCCGGTTCCGGGTCGCCCTGGACGAGTTCTTCACCGGTCGGAATCACGGCGACACGCGGGCGGTCGTAGACGGTGAGTTCACGCACGCCGACGGATTTCAACATCCCGAGGTCGGACGGCCGTAGACGATGCCCGGCGTCGTACAGGGATTGTCCTTTCTCCACGTCCTCTCCGATTGGAGCGACGTTCTCGCCCTCCGCGACGGCGTCGAACACTTCGACCTCGTCGCCGAACGTGTCCGCTTGCTCTATCATCACGACCGCGTTGGCACCTTCCGGCACTTCGCTTCCGGTGTGGACTCGGACTGCTGCGCCGGGAGCCATCTCGTCCGTGCTTCGGAGTAGTTCGGGCGACCGACTGCTTGCCCCGAAGGTATCCTGCGCCCTGACCGCATAGCCGTCCATCGCGGCTTGCGAGTAATGGGGAACGTTTCGCCGGGCGACGACTTCCTCTGCGAGCACTCGCCCGTCCGCGTCAAGGAGCGGGACGGACTCGGTGCAATCGCTGACTTGGAGACGACTTCTTTCAGTCGCTTGCGCGCCGCCGCCACGCGTGTCGTTTCCTTGAACCCGGACTGCTTTCTGTCCGGTCGATGGTCGCTCATACGAACCCGTTCGGGACGGCGAGCAAAAAGGAAGCGGGGAACATTTATCGTCTCGTGGACAACAAAAATCGACATGTCCCTCCTCGACCAACCGATTGCACTGCTGATTGCCGGGGTCGCTACAATCATCGGCTGTGCCCTGCTGTGGTACGGTGGACGCGAACTGCTCCTCTCGTATCGAATCCTGACCAACGACCCATCCGAGGTGATGTCGCTCGGGGACGGCGGGCCAGTCGAAGTGGAAGGAACTTCCCATCCCGAGCACGGAACCCTCACGTCGCCGTTTACGGGGACGGAGTGTCTGGCCTACGAGTACGAAGTCAAAGAAGAGCGGAACTCCCAACACGGGACCCACTGGGAAACCATCGATTCCGGGCGGAATCACACCGCGTTCCGCGTCGAGGACGAAACGGCCAGCGCGCTCGTCGATCCGCGCGGGGCGGACTTCCGATTCAGTGCCGAACGTACCATCGACGTTCACGGCGGAAAGCGGCCGCCGGAACGCGTCCAGGAGTTCATCCAGCGGAACGGGGACGTGGGGTCGGAGGAGAAGAGCATCGACCTCAAACTGTTCGAGTTGAACACGGGCAAGGATAGAAAGTACATCGAGAAACGGCTCGACCCCGGAGAATCCGTCCACGTCCTCGGAGAAGCGCGATACGACGCCAGTGCCGGGCACGACGCTGGAGAGATGAATACCGTCATCGGGTACGGCGACACCAAGTTCCTCATCTCCGACACGGACGAACGCGGCGCAGCACGACGTACGGCGTGGAAGGGACTCCCCTACGTCCTTGCCGGGGTCCTGTTTTTCGCCATTGGGGGATTCGTCCTCGGCCTGTAATTCGACCGCAAAGACCACACCCTTTTTCGGTCCTGCCTCCTAACAAGCAACTATGTCAGCGCTGCGCGATGCGTTGCGAGAACTCCCGGATGCCGTGTTCGCGGACCTGCTGGAGAGCAAAGAGGAGTACCTCCTCGTTCTCGATATGCCCGGCGTCACCGAGGAAACTATCGACATCGACGTGACGAATGGCCGCCTCCAAATCGAAGCGCGGCGCGAGAAGGACGTTCCCATCGAGTTCGATTATCTGAGCGAGGACCGTCCTCTCTTCCTCGACGCCGAACTGCCGCTTCCACCGGACGCAACCGGTTCGGGCGCGGAAGCGACCGTTTCCCGTGGCGTCCTCGAAATCACTCTCCCGAAACAGATGGCGGCTCCCGAAGAGTCGGTGCCGGTCACGAACCGCTAAGCGCGGGTGGTTACACTGGTACTTCTCCGCGCATATCGTCGGTTCGTCGTCGTCGCATGGCAGTTCCTGCCGTTGTTGGTGAGCTACGCCCGTGACCGGAACCGCTTCCTGTTTTTCGGGGCGTCCCGGCAGGTGACGAACGAGATGCGACGGGAGCGGGCGGACACACTCCTCCAATCGCTGTTGACCCTCGGTCCGACGTTCATCAAACTCGGGCAACTACTGTCGACGTCGTCCCGACGTTCTCCCACCGGAGTACGTGGACGAACTGTCGAAACTGCAAGACGAAGTCCCGCCGGCCCCGTGGGAGGGCGCAGAGCAGGTTCTCGAAGACCAAATCGGTCCCGTTGAGGAGAATTTCGCCGAGTTCGACACGGACGCGATCAGCGGCGCGAGCCTCGGACAGGTGTACGACGCACGAATCGACGGTGAGCGCGTCGCAGTAAAGGTACGCCGTCCGGGTATCGAAGAGTTGGTCGAGGCCGACCTGCGAGTCATCCGCTGGTCGCTCCCCATCCTCATGCGATTTTTGGGGCAGGCCCGGGCCTTCTCGCTCGAAACCCTCGCCGACGAGTTCGGGCGCACGATTCGGGAGGAGATGGATTATAACCGCGAGGCGTCGATGCTGAACGAGATTCGGGCGAACTTCGAGGGCGACCCCGACATCGACATCCCGCGCGTCATCGGGAGCCACTCCGGTTCCCGCGTCCTCACGATGGAGTTCCTCGGCGGGACGAAAATCAACCGGGTGGACGAGTTGGAGGAAAAGGGATTCGACCGTCACGAACTCGCCGATACCCTCCAGCGGGCCTACCTCCAGATGATCATTCAGGACGGCGTGTTTCACGCCGACCCCCATCCGGGCAACCTCGCCGTCAAAGACGACGGTACCATCATTTTCTATGACTTCGGGATGAGCGGACGCGTGGACGAGTTTATCCAGCGCAAAATCGTCGAGTTCTACATCGCGGTGGCGAATCAGGACATCGAAGGGATTCTCGACGCCCTCATCGAGATGGGTACCCTCAGCCCCGAGGCAGACCGCAGCGACGATGGGGCAGGTGATGGAACTCGCCATCGAGGACGCTCGCGGCGAGGATATCGAAACCTACCGCGTCCAGCAGATCGTCTCGCAGGTCGAGGACACGATTTACGAGTTCCCGCTCCGCCTGCCGTCGAACCTCGCGCTCGTCCTGCGCGTGGCGACGGTCGTGGAGGGGGTCTGCGTTACCCTTGACCCCGGGTTCGACTTCATCTCGGTGGCGACGGAGTACCTCACGGAGGAAGGCTACCGCGAGGAATCCATCAAGCAGTACGTCTCCGAGACGAGCGACCAACTGCAGGAGTCGGCCCAGTCGCTCGTCCGAACGCCGCCGAAATTGGAACGCGCACTCGACAGAATCGACCGCGACGACCTCTACGCCCGCGTCAGCATCGAGGACGACAACGACGTGTTCGATCTGCTGGCGAAACGGCTCATCTACGGCATTCTCCTCGCCTTCGGCGGGTTGACGACGGCGGTGTTGTACGCCGCAAAGGCGTTCCCCGCCGCCGCCATCGCCGGGGTGATTTCGCTGTTCATCACGCTCCTGCTCTACCGCTCGTTCCGCAAACGCCGCGGGATTCGGGCGACACCGCAGTTCACGCGACAGAACATGCGGGAGCGGGGCGGAGAGTAAGGGATCGATAGTGTGTCAAAAAAATCCAAAAATCGCTTGTAGGCAGCTCTATTTGATTGAACAATGACGATGACTGTCAATTCCTCCGGTACGTCGACCGAGCGGAGAAGTCACTGGTGGGTCCTCCTCCTCCCGAGTCTAGTTACCGCCCTCGTCTGGGCCGTCCCGCCTGCCCTCAGCTTTTCGTCGCTTCCGCCGGTAGCCGGATTCATTGGGATGGTCGTGATGCTCACCGCGCCCGCCGTCGTCGCCGTCGGGATTCACTTCGACCGAAAGTACGTCGCGTCGATGTCCGACTGGGAACCCCGTTCCGAGTACATCCTCCTCGGCGTCGCCATGCTGTTCGGCATCGGTATCCCGTTCGCACTGCTGTACCTCTACCGCCGCCATCAGTACGTCGGCGTACCCTGAGTCGCCCCGTCTCCCCGACTGCCACATTCCGTAGCTTTTCGACCGCCCCTCTCCAAGCCCACCATGCACATCGAACCCTTCGGCTTGGAGCGCTGGTTCGCCGAGTACGAACACGAGGCCGACATCATGCTCGCCGAGAGCGGTATCCGGAGTCTCGACGCCGACCGCTTCGACCTGAATCCCGGCGAACTGGGCTACGTCATCCCGACGAACGGCGACCCCGAGTTCCGCGCCGAGGTCGGCGAGCGCTACGGCCGGAGTGCCGACGAAGTGTTGTTCACCTGCGGGACGCAGGAAGCGAACTTGCTGGCTTTCCTGAGCCTGCTCGACGACGATGGACACGCCGTGGTGCGTCACCCCCACATACCAAGCCCTCCACGCCGTACCCGACTCGATGGGTGCGGTGACCCGCGTGTCGCTCTCGAACCGCCTGAGTGGGAACTCGACGTGGACGCCGTCGCCGACGCGATTCGGGAGGAGACGGAGGTCATCGTCCTGAACAACCCGAACAATCCGACCGGCCGGTATCACCCACAGGAGAAAGTCGAAGCGCTCTACGACCTCGCGGAGGATGCCGGAGCGCTACCTGCTCTGTGATGAGGTGTATCGACTTGCTGTCCGATCGAACCGGTGGACCCGGTAGCGAGCATGGGCGAGTACGGCATCAGCACGACGAGTTTGACGAAGGCCTACGGACTCGCCGGGCTTCGATTCGGGTGGCTCGTCGGGGCGGAGGAGGTCGTGGACGGCGCGTGGGAGTGGAAGGATTACACGACCATCTCGCCGGGTATCATCGACCAGCACGTCGCCCGGCAGGCCCTCGGCGAGCACGAGGACGATATTCTGGCCGAGAACCGCGAACTCGCGGCGAGTAACCGCGACCGGGTCGCGCGAATTCGTGGATGACCACGGCTTGGAGTGGTACGACCCGGTCGGCGTGAACGGGTTCGTCCGGATTCCGGACGGCTTCGAGGACGGCGAGGAGTTCTGTCGCGGGGTGGTCGAAGAAGAGAGCGTCGTTCTCGCGCCAGGGAACCTATTCGGATTCGACCAGTACTTCCGAATCGGGTTCGGCCTGCCAGCAGACGAGTTGGAGGACGGACTAGGGCGCGTCGAGTCGTTCCTCGACAGTCACGCCTAACGGCCACAGCCGTTCCGAATTGTCAGTGTCACTGATTCGTTATTGTTGTGTCAGGCCTCGCAAGTAGGACGGATACGAAAGAACAGAAAATCCGCAAACAACAAAGAGAAGTGGAGTTTAGTAGCTGCGAACTTTCGGCTCGTACTTCTTGTTCTCGCCTTCGAGGATAGTTGGCCGGTACCAGAGTTCCGGCGTGCCGTCGTTCCACGAGAGCAGCGTGTGTTTTAGCCACACGTCGTCGCGGCGGTTCTGGTTCTCCTCGCGCCAGTGAGCACCACGGAACTCGTCACGGGCGAGCGCGCCGAGCGTGATGGCTTCTCCCAAATCGAGGAGGTTGCGCATCTCGATGGTGTGGATGAGGTCGGTGTTGAACGTGCGCGACGGGTCGTTGACGTACACGTCCTGATACGCCTCACGCACCTCGCGGATGTCGCGCAGCGCCTGTTTGAGCCCCTCCTCGTTCCGGAACACGTTGACGTTGTCCGTCATCGTCTTCTGGAGTTTGGAGCGAAGTTCGGCCTGCTGGATGCCGTCGTCCTTTTCGAGCATTGTTTCGAGGCGCTCGCGCTCGGCTTCCAGCGTGGATTCGACGACCTCGGACGAGTCGGCGAGCGAAGCCCCACCGTCGGCCACGGCGCTGTCGTCGTCCGAATCGACCGCACCGGGTTCGACAGGCGTATCGACATCGCCCATCTCGACATCGTCGGTCTGGCCGGTCTTGATTTCCGGTTCGCCGAGGTCCTCGCCCGCGGCGTGGCGGCCGGCACGGGAGCCGAAAACGATGAGTTCGGGGAGGGCATTACCGCCGAGGCGGTTCGACCCGTGGACGGACACACAGGCACATTCGCCTGCCGCGTACAGTCCGGAAATGCAGGTTTCACCGTTTTCGTCGGTTTCGATGCCACCCATCGCGTAGTGCTGGCCGGGTTTGACGGGTATCGGCTCTTCGAGCGCGTTCACGCCCTCGAAGTCCCGTGCGAGGTGAAGCATGTTTTCGAGGCGGTCCATGATGCGCTCCTCGCCGAGATGGCGCATGTCGAGGTGGACATACTCCTCGTTGATGCCGCGTCCGTTGTTCACTTCGGTCAGTTCGGCACGGGCGACCACGTCACGTGAGGCGAGTTCGCCATCGTTGTTCGCGTAGCCGTGTTCGAACATGAACCGTTCTCCCTCGCTGTTGTAGAGGATACCACCCTCACCACGCACACCTTCGGAGATGAGAACACCGGTCGAAGGGAGCGTCGTCGGGTGGAACTGGATGAACTCCATGTCCTCCAACGGGACACCTGCGCGGTATGCCATCGCGGCACCGTCGCCGGTGTTGGCCACCGCGTTCGTCGTGTGGTCGAAGACCTGTCCGAGACCGCCAGTCGTCAGGATGACGCCGTTCTTGGCGCTGAAGCCTTCGATTTTGCCCGTCTGGATGTCGTAGCCGATGACACCGTGACAGCTTCGCTCCGAGGGGTCGTCCTCGTTCGTGACGGCGAGTTGGGTGACGTACCACTCGTCGTACACCTGAATGCCGCGTTTGACGACCTGCTCGTACATCGTGTGGAGCAGGTGGTGGCCGGTCTCGGCCCCTGCGTAGGTCGTTCGGGCGAACGACAGTCCACCGAACGGGCGCTGGGAGACGTGTCCGTCGTCCTCGCGGGAGAACGCCATTCCCCAGTGTTCGAGTTGGATGGTCTCTTTCGGGCTGTCCTGACAGAGGGTTTCGATTGCCGGGGCGTCGCCGAGATAGTCCGACCCCTTCATCGTGTCGTAGGCGTGGAGTTCCCAGTCGTCGCCCTCTCTCAGTGCCGCGTTGATACCGCCTTCCGCTGCGCCGGTGTGGCTCCGAACGGGGTGAAGCTTCGAAACGAGGGCAACATCTGCGCCCTGTTCGTGGGCCGCGATGGCCGCACGAAGCCCCGCACCGCCAGCACCGACGACGATTACGTCGTGTTCGTACATTGTGTCTGAATTAGGCTTACCAGAACTTGAGGTTGTTCTTCACTGCCGAGCGCTTGAGTTCTTGAATGTGCTCGGTCAGCGGGATGTCTTTCGGACAGACGTTCGTGCAGGAGAATTGGGTCTGACAGCGCCAGACGCCGTGCTCCTGGTCGAGGATGTCGTACCGGTGTTGATGCATCTCCTCGCCTTCGCGGTCGTCCATGGCGAAGCGGAACGCCTTGTTCAGCGCCGCGGGGCCGAGATACTGGTTGTCGCCCGCCGCGATGTTACACGAGGACATACACGCACCACACCAGATACAGCGCGTGGACATCTTGATCTTCTCGCGGTTTTCGCGGGATTGGCGCTGCTCTTCCAGTTCGTCGCTCGGTTGCTCGGTCGTCTGGAAGTACGGTTCGACCGAGTGCATCTGGTCGTAGAAATGCTCCATGTCCACGACGAGGTCTTTGACGACCTGCGCGTGCGGGAGCGGTTCGACGCGAATCGTCCCTTTCAAGTCCGAAATCTGAGTCTGACAGCCCAACCGTTGCGTACCATTGATGAACAGCGCGTCGCTGCCACAAATGGCCTGTCGGCAGGAGTGACGGAAGGTGAGCGTCGTGTCGAAATTATCACGCGCGTAGATGAGCGAGTCAAGGACGGTCATCCCTTTCTCGTATGGAACGTAGAACTCGTCGAACCGTGGTTCCATCTTCCCCTCGACTTCGGGGTCATAGCGGAACACCTTGAGGTGAACCGTCTCCCCGTCCGTGTCGGTTGCATCCTGCGTTTTCTGTGACTCGTTAGACCCCTTTGCGGCCCGTCGGCGGTCGCCGGGGGATTCGGTGCGTTCGGTCTCGCTTTCCTGGTCCGCGTCTTCGGATAGTTGCGTGCTCATTTACATCAACCCGTTCATGGTGAGTGCGACGTAGATACCCTGGATGGCGAGCAGAAGACCCGCCACGACGAGTACCCATTTTACCGCCGTCTTTCGGCTTCCCGTGAGACCCTGATTCAACAGGGCTGCATACACGCCGTTCACACCGTGGAACGTCGCCGTGAGGAGGAACAGCGTCATCGTGACGAAGTATCCTATCTGGGACATCCGCGCCTGCGTTCCGAGGAAGGTCACGTCCTCGGCGTGGTGGACGAAGTGGAGCATGAATAGGTGGAACGCCAGCACGACGATGAGGAACGCCGCCGTAACGCGCTGGAGGAACCACGACATGCTGCCGCTTCGGAACGAAGAGTAGCGTTCCGCCATGTTAGAACGCCCCCGAAATCAGCGTCGGGATGCTCGCCAACACGATGATGGCGGTCACGACCAGCGACGCGTAGAAGCTCTTGTCCTGCGATTCGAGACCCACACCGAGGTCGATGAAGAGAAGTCTGACCCCGTTGAGAATGTGGAAAACTGCCACGGCGATCAGTCCGACTTCAGCGATTCTGACGACGGTTAATCCTTCGAGACCCTGGATGGTTTGGGTGTAGTAGTGCCCGTTGACGGTAGAGGTACTCAACACGGCGATATGTGTAAACAGATAGCCGATGAGCACCCACCCCGTAAATTTGTGGAAGATCCAGGCCCACATCCCAGCCGAAAACTCACGCCATCGGCCGAAGTCCTCGATGAGGCCCCGATCGTACGATTGACTCATGCCACTGGAATGGTCGGGACTGGGGGCAAATAGAAGTTACTACCTGTCCGCGTATACGCGCTGAAAATGACTACGATGTTATAGCTGTGACTGACTACACCGTATCCCGAGAATATTCGTGTCTCAGGGCATCTACCGAAGATTCGAAGAACGAGAACGACGGACGATTACGGAACGACGCCAAGTAGCTGTCAGCGAAATTTGAGCTCGTACATTGCCGTTTTCCGGGAGAACCGGCAACCATCGGGGGTATTCGTCTTCCGGTTACTGGTCACCGAGTTCGGGCGTCCCGACGTAGCCAGGCGGTTGCACGTCGCCCTCGGTTTCCGCGTGCGCCCGGTCGCGTTTCAGCGCGCGACGGGTGTCCGCATTCAGTTCCACGATGTGACACAGTGGGTTGCCGGGGTACACCACTGGATTTTCGAGGACACCGACGAGCAGGCCAGTAAAGGGTGCTTCGACGGACTCGCTTTCGGTCTTGAACGGGTTCGTGATCGAGCAGATGGGTGTCCCCTCGTACACCAGCGAACCGCGGTCGTAATGCATCTCCACGAGACCGCCAGCGTCCGCCCGGAGCCACGTCTTTTCCTTTTCGTCGTCGATGACGGTCCGCCAGCCGGGCCATTTCACCGGATCGTCCGGGTGGAGGTTGTACTCCGCGAAGACGCTCATCACGCCTTCGAGCGCACGGTCGATGAACTGACGCTGGAAACGGTGTGCTTCGCCCATCTCAATGGTAATCGTCGGGATGCCGGAATCCGATGTCTCCCGACGAAGCGTGCCCGATGAGCCGTGCGAGGAGATGATGACGTTTGACCCGAACGCACGCCCGAGTCGGACGACTTCGGGGTTGTCCATGTCCGCACGGACGTGGAGCATGTTGGTCCGCCCGCGTGTGGACGTATGGAAGTCGATACCGAAATCACACGGTTCGAGGAAGTTGCGATAAATCTGATCCGCCATCCGTTTCGCGCTCGTGGACCCTTGCCGGCCGGGGAACGAACGGTTCAGGTCGCGGTCGTAGATAGGGAGGTATCGCTGTTGGGCGAGAAATCCGGGGACGTTCATCACTGGTAGACAGACGATGGTCCCGTGTAATTCGTCGTGATTCCAGTCATAGGCGACTTCACGCACGACTTCGATACCGTTGAGTTCGTCGCCGTGGGCCGCCGCCGAGAGAAAGACGGTTGGGCCGGGATACTCTCCGTTGATGATAGTAACGGGAATCCGAACTGGGTCACCGAGATACGTCTCGCTGATTCCATACCGGATGTTCTGCGTCTCGCCCGGTTTCACGATACCGCCATTGTACGTGAACGGCTCCGCCTCGTCCCCGGTCATGTACACCACTCAGGGGGCACCCTATAAAAATATACTACTACACATGTCCTCTTCCGAAACTATTCTATGGGATACGTTGACGCTTCAAACCAACTGGGAACGATTTAAGACCGAACGACCGAAATGTACAGTACATGGATTCTGACGACTCACCTGTACGAGTTGGGGTACTAAGTCTACACAACAGCAAGGAGACGAAAGCGATCTGCAACGCTATCGAAGACCTCGGTCACGAACCCGAATGGCTTCGTCACGAGAATACGGCTGTTGAAATCGAGGATGGGGAGATCACACTCGAACCCGATATCGATGTCGTCGCCAATCGGCTTCTCCTCTCGAACACCGAACAACCATCCGAAGCGCTCGGACTCGCAAATATCTACGACTCTCTCGTTCCGATTCTCAACCGACCGCCCGCAGTGATGACGGCCATTCACAAGTTTTCGACCGCGACGAGCCTCACCAATGCCGGAATTCAAGTTCCGGATGCACTTCTCGCGCTCGACACCGACCGCCTGAACGATGGCCGGGCGAACTACGGCGAAGAGGCCGTCTACAAAACCGCCATCGGAACTCACGGGGGCGGGACGTGGAAAGTCGAGGCCGAAGAACTTGTCAACCCGCGTGTCGGGGACCGACAGGCGTTCTTGCAGGAACTCATCGAACGGGACAAGGGACAACACCGCGACCTTCGAGTGTACGTCGTCGGTGGCGAAATCGTCGGCGCAATGAACCGGTATGCGCCGGAAAACGACTGGCGGACGAACGTCGCGCTCGGCGGCGATGTCGAGGACATGACCGACGAGCTGCCGGACGAGGTGGTCGATATCGCTCGCCGCGCGACGGAGGTCGTCGGACTCGACTACGCTGGCGTGGACCTCATCGAGGGCCACGACGGCTGGTACGTCCTCGAAGTGAACCCGACTGCCGGATTCAAAGGACTGTACAAAGCAACTGGCAGAAGCGCAGCCCCGTATATCGCAAAGGTTGCAATCGAAGCGGGTGGCGGGCAAGTGGACCAGGAGCGTGTCGAAGGACTGTCCGTGACGTTGGACGATTCTACCCCGTCGTGTAAACCCGTCAGCACCAGTCCGGAACCGACAGAAACCGTCGTCATCGGCTACACCGAAGAAGTGTTGGTGAGCGGTACCAGCGGGTCCGAAACCGTCATCGCCAAATCCGACACGGGTGCGACTCGGTCGAGCATCGACACGAAACTGGCGGCCCAGATCGGTGCCGGTCCAATCAAGAGCATGACTCGCGTCAAGTCCGGAAGCCGAAAGGCCAGCAAATCCCGCCCCGTTGTGGACGTGGTCATCGGCGTCGGTGGGAATCGCCATACCGTCACCGCGAGCATCGAAGACCGAAGTCACATGGATTACCCAGTCCTGCTCGGCCGTGACATCCTCGAACATTATCAGGTTGACGTGCGTCGCCGTGTCGATGGCGACGAGGAAACCGAGATGGAAGAAGAAGAGGAGCACGCCGAGGAGTAAGAAACGAGACGAGAGCAGTAACGGACCGCTTTTTTCCGTTGGAGACTTACCCGGTTCACCACGAGACGATGAACGACGACGCACTATCCATACTTCGAGAAGACCCCGTGATGGCCGAGTTGCTCGACAGACACGACCCGTACGCCGAAGCGAACTGGTCGGAGTACGAACGGCTCTGTATTTCCATCATCAACCAACAGCTCTCGACGGCGAGCGCGGCAGCGGTCAAGGAACGTGTCTTTACCCTGCTCGGTGCGGTGACACCGGAAACCGTTTTGGCCGCGGACGACGCCGACCTTCGAGAGGCCGGTCTCTCGCGCACGAAAGTCGAATATCTCAAAAACGCGGCCCGCGCGTTTCAGCAAAACGATTTCACGAGGGAAGGATTGGCTGAACATTCAAACGAGGAAGTCGTGGACGCGCTGACCGAAATCAAGGGTGTCGGCGAATGGACCGCCAGAATGTATCTGCTGTTCGTGCTAGAGCGCGAGGATATCCTCCCGCTCGGTGACCTCGCAGTTCGGCGCGGTATCCAGCAGTTGTACGGCAACGGTACGGAGTTGACACGCGCGGAGATGCGTGAAATCGGCGAGCAGTGGCGACCATACCGCTCGGTTGCGACGCGATACATCTGGGCGGAGTACGAATCGGAGTAACAATCCAAAGATTGCCGTCGGAGGTTGGCTGTAGTCGTGGTTACCACAGTGAGCGGAGGGATGGGGAATTCAGTCGTCGTGACCGTGGCCGTGGTCGCCGTCGTGGCCGTGGTCGCCGTCGTGACCGTGACCATGTCCGTGGTGGTTCCGAATCGGTTCCCGCACGGCACGGCGGGTGTCGAGATGACCCTCGCCGTGGTAGGGTGGGTTGTGCAGGTTACGCGCCGTCTTTTCGATGTGTTGTCGGACTTCGCCGGGCGTTGCGTCCTGGTTCACACTTTTGACCAGTGCGGCGACACCGACAACCTGCGGTGTCGCCATGCTCGTTCCCGCTTTCCAGCCGTATGCGGGAACCATTCCGTCCGAACCCCAGTCGAAAACCGTACTCAGCACCATGTCGTACTGTGAGTTCGCGTCAGCAGGTGCATCTTGGTCGAGGTTTCCACCGGGTGCACTCACATCGATGGCTTCCACACCGTAGTTGGTGTAGTATGCTGGGTCGGACGTGGGTTCTCGCAGATGGTGGAGCGCCCGCTCGTAGTGATGTCGGTCGTGGTGCCAGTGATGGCCGTGGCGGTCTTCGTCCTTCCCGTCATCCTGCTGCTTCTTGTCGTCCCAGAGGAAGCCAATGGGACCGGTTGCGCTGATGCTCATGACGTTGTCGGCCTCGTTCGGGAGGCTGATGACGTCGCCGTCGTGGTCGAGATTCACGCCATCGTTGCCCGCTGCTGCAACCATGAGCGTGCCCTTCTCGTTCGCGTACGAAGATGCCCGTTCGACGGACGCTTCGAGTAGTGCCGTATCCGAATCGTCCGGAAGCGGATACGCGCCGAGACTCATGTTCGCCACGTCGGATTCGATGTCCGCGCTGTACACCATCGCGGCCACGATGTCCCCGAACGTTGCGAACGGTCCGGTAAAGACACGGAGTTCGACGAGGTCCGTGTCCGGTGCGGTACCGATGACGCCATTTTCGTTCGACCCGTCGGCAGCGATGATTCCCGAAACGTGTGTCCCGTGGTCGCTGATTATCGGCTCGAACGTCCCACCGTCGCCCGTGAAGTTCTTCGAGAGATTCGTGTTGAGCGCGTGTTTGAGGTCGGGATGGTTTTTGATTGCCCCGGAGTCGATGACGGACACGCGCGTTCCTTCCCCACGCGTTTTTCGATGTGTCTGCAACACGTCCTGTGCTTGTTTGTCCCACTGCAGATTGTAGCGCGTGTCGTGTGGGTGATGGTCCGAATGCTCGTGATGTTCTGCCTCAACCCGATTGAATTCCATCTTCACGTCCTTGGAGTACCGCGTTCCAACAACCTCGCTCTCGTCACCTTCGACCACAGCGATGTCGATTTGACTGAGGTCGTGAACGACTTCGAGACCGTCGAGAACGTTGGACGGTGCTCCTTCCAAATCAACGATATATCTATCCGGAGTAGATTCCGCGGAAACCGTTGGTGTCGTCAACGCCAATCCACTCAATGCAACCCCTGCACCCTTCAGAAATGAACGGCGCGTCGGTTTTCGTGACATTCGACCACATATCTCATCTGAAAGATATTAATATTAATGCTTTACCATCTCTTGAAAATTGAGAAAAGTGATGCGTAAAGTATAGTTTCCCGAACCGAAGGGGACGAAGTTAGTCGTCGTGGCCGTGGCCGTCGTGGCTGTCGTGGCCGTGGCCGTCGTGGCTGTCGTGGCCGTGCTTGTGGTCCCAATCGTCGTGGTCGTGGTGGTCACCCCGGATAGGTTCCCAGACCGCCCGTGCCGTGTCGAGGTGGCCTTCACCGTGGTAGGACGGATTGCCGAGGTCGCGCGCCGTGTTTTCGAGATGCTGGCGAACTTCGCCGGGCGTCGCGTCCGGGTTCACACTTTTGACCAGTGCGGCGACGGCCGTCACCTGCGGTGACGCCATGCTCGTTCCTGCCATCCAACCGTAGTCCGGAACTCGCTCGCCGTTCTCTTCCGTAAAAATCGTGCTCAGAACGAGGTCGTAGTACCACTTCGAGTCGGTGCCGATTGCACTCGGGTCGGCGTTTCCACCGGGTGCGCTGATATCGACCGCTTCCGCGCCGTAGTTCGTGTAGAATGCTGGCTCGTACGCCGGTTTACGAAGATGGTGAAGCGCAGCGTGGTAGTTTTCCTTCTCCGAATTCTCGTCGTCCCAACGGTAGCCGATTGGTCCGGTGGCGCCGATGCTCATGACGTTGTCGGCCTCGTTCGGGAGGCTGATGACATCGCCGTCGTGGTCGAGGTTAGCTCCATCATTACCTGCTGCTGCGACCATGAGCGTCCCTTTCTTCTTGGCGTGCGAGGACGCTCGCTCGATAGCGTCACGTAGAACTGCCGTGTTGGAGTCCTTCGGGAGTGGGTACGCGCCCAGACTCATGTTCGCTACGTCGGACTCAATGTTCGCACTGTACACCATCGCTGCGACGACGTCGCCAAACGTCGCGTTCGGGCCGGAGAACACTCGAAGTGCCACGAGGTCGGTTCCGGGCGCAGTGCCGGTCACGCCTTTGCCGTTCCCGTCGTCTGCGGCGATGATACCGGAACAGTGCGTTCCGTGGTCGCTCTCGACTGGGTTAAAATCCCCACCGTCGTCGGTGAAGTTCTTCGAGAGTCCCGTGTTGAGTGCCTGTTGCAGGTCCGGGTGGTCCTCGTACGTTCCCGAATCGATGACGGAAACACGCGTTCCCTCACCACGCGTCCGTCGGTGAACTCGCGGGACGTTCTGTGCCTGCTTGTCCCACTGGTACTTGTAGAGCGGGTCCCGCATCCAGTGGTGTCGGTCGTGATGATGGCCGTGATGTTCCATCTCGGGGAACGTCACTGCCATGTCAACGTCTTTCGAGTACCGCGTTCCACTCACCTTCGCGTCGGTGCCCTTGACTACCGCAATGTCAATCTGATCGAGACGGTGGACGATGTCGAGCCCTTCCAAGTCACTGTCCGATGTGGACTGTAGATCGACGATGTATCGATTCTCCGACGGACTCGCGGACACCGTCGGCATCGTCATCGTCAACCCAGCAAGCGCCACCCCTGCACCTTTCAAAAATGAACGTCGCGTTGGTTTTTGTAACATTCCCATAGATATCAAAACTCATTATTTTTAATGTTATCGGTTTCGTCAACTGCTAACGCGTACCTTGCAGGATAGATAATCCCCAAGAAAACGTTAAAATCTCTCTCGTCAGTTCTGTAATTACCGTCCGCGACAGAGACTGTGTTCCTATGCTAGAGAATAACTGTCGAAGAGGAACGACACTCGATTATGAAAAATTCGTCGTGGGTTCTAATTCGGCGGCGAGGTCGAGGTACGATTCGACGAGCGTTTCGGACCCCTTGAATCGAATCGCTTCCGCTTCCCACTCAATAACCCCGGCCGCTTCCATCTTCGGGAGATGTTTGTGACGCAGTTCGGTCAGAACTGCCCGTTTGTCACCTCCGGTCGTGCGTTCGTCCAAATCGATGATCCGTTCGGCAAGGGTCTCGGCGGTGAGCGGTTGGTCACTGTTTCGAAGACAGTAGAGGACGTGCCGGCGGCGATATTCCGCCAGCAGTTCCATTACTACATCGAGATCGTTTACCCCGGCGTCTTGCCCCTCTGAATCCATATCCGAAACACCGGGTGAATTGGTACTCATTGTTGTCAGTAGTCTCGAAAGAGAAACGCAAAAGAGCGATGCCTACACAGTTAGGTGTCGCGGAGCGCGCTTAGAATCCTTTCCCGAGCAGTTCTCGCGCGATGATGTTCTTCTGGATTTCCGTCGTCCCCTCGTAAATCTGGGTAATCTTCGCATCACGGTATAGTCGTTCCACGTCGAAGTCGTTGACATAGCCCGACCCGCCGTGAATCTGGACCGCTTCGTCGGCACATTCGACTGCTGTTCGGGAGGAGAACTCCTTCGCCATCGACGCCAACTGAGTCAGTTGGTCGTCGCTGTTGGCGACACTCCACGCGGATTTATAGGTTAGATTCCGCGCGGCTTCGGTCTTCGTGTGCATCTCGGCGAGTTTGTGCTGGATGGCTTGAAAGTCGCTGATCGAGCGACCGAACTGCTCGCGCTCTTGGGCGTATTCGAGGGCGCGTTCGCAGGCACCCTTGGCGATACCGACACCCTGTGCGGCGACTGCCGTCCGGGTTTCGTCGAAGAACTGCATGAGTTGCAAAAATCCCATTCCGCGCGTCCCGACGAGGTTTTCCTCGGGGACGCGCACGTCGTCGAAGATGAGTTCGGCGGTGTCGGAGGCACGGATGCCGAGCTTCCCGGTGATTTTGTCGGCTTCGAAGCCGTCACGGTCGGACTCGATGATGATTTGGGAGAATCCGGCGTAGCGGTCCTCGGCTTCGGGGTCGGTCTTGCACATCACGACGAAGTAGTCGCCGATGGACCCGTTCGTAATCCACATCTTGTTGCCGTTGACGACCCACTCGTCACCGTCCTTTTCGGCAGCCGTGGAAACCGAGGAGACGTCGGACCCGGTGTCCGGTTCGCTGATGGCGGTGCCCATGACAGCGTCACCCGTCGCAATCGGGGAGAGATACTTCTCTTTCTGCTCTTCAGTCCCGAACTCCCGGATGGCGTCACCGCCGAACGCGGTGCTCGTGATACAGAGACCGATGCCGGGGTCCACGGCGAACAGTTCCTCAACGATGATGGCGACTTCGAACGGGGAGTAGCCAGCGCCACCGTACTCGATGGGGATGTTCGCGCCGGTCAGTCCCATCTCGGCTGCTTTGTCAATGATTTCCCACGGATACTTCTCCGCTTGGTCGTACTCCTTTGCGATGGGTGCAACCTCGTTCTCCGCGAACCGCCGCACCTCGTCACGAATCGCTTGCTGCTCGTCTGTCAGTTCGAAGTCCATGTGAATGGGTTACGGGGCCACGGATAAATCGTTTTGTAACCGTATATAAACTCATTTGATGTTTATTATCTGGGAGAGAGAAACGTTGAAACACCCCCGTAACGAGGGTTCTTGCATGGAGCTACAAGATATCAACACCATAGCGGTTCTCGGCGCTGGCAACATGGGCCACGGAATCGCGGAAGTCGCGGCGCTCGCCGGATTCGACGTGAATCTGCGAGACATCAAAGATGAGTTCGTGCAGAACGGCTACGAAGGAATCGAGTGGAGCCTCGGAAAGCTTGCAGAAAACGAGCAGATAAGCGAGGCGGACGCAGATGCTGCCCTCGACCGCGTGACGCCGCTCGTGGATTTCGAGGACGCCGTTGCTGACGCCGACTTCGTCATCGAAGCCGTCCCCGAGAAGATGGATATCAAAAAGGACGTGTACGGGGAACTGGAGGAGTATGCCCCCGACCACACGATTTTCGCCACCAACACGTCCAGCCTCTCGATAACCGAACTCTCCGAGGTGACCGAGCGCCCCGAGCGATTCTGCGGGATGCACTTTTTCAACCCGCCAGTTCGAATGCCCCTCGTGGAAGTCATCACGGGTGCCCACACGGACGATGACGTTCTCGACCTCACGGAAGAGTTGGCCGAGGAGATGGGCAAGTCCCCCGTCCGCGTACGGAAGGATAGTCCCGGTTTCATCGTCAACCGTGTGCTCGTTCCCCTGATGAACGAAGCGGCATGGATCGTCGAATCCGGCGATGCCACCGTCGAGGCAGTGGATAGCGCGACGAAGTTCGACATGGGACTGCCGATGGGGAGTTTCGAACTCGCGGACCAAGTCGGCATCGATGTCGGCTATCACGTCCTCGAATACATGCACGAGGTGCTCGGTGAGGCCTACGAGCCGTGCCCGCTGCTCGCGGAGAAAGTCAAGGAGGGGAACCTCGGCAAGAAAACCGGAAAAGGATTCTACGATTACGAGGACGGCGGCGTCGATATTCCAACTGACGCCGGAAACGAGGACATCATCCGTCGCCTGCAAGCCGTGATGGCGAACGAGGTGGCGAAACTCGTCGGCAACGACGTTGCCCCCGCCGACGAAATCGATGAGGCAGTCATGCTCGGCGGTGGCTTCCCCGAAGGCCCGGCACGGATGGCTGACGACGCCGGACTGGCCGATCTGCTGGAAACGCTCGAAACCCTGTACGACGAGACGGGAGCGGAACGCTACGAACCAGCGGACTACCTCGAAGAGCGCGCCGAAGTCGGCGGCTTCGCCGACCTGGACGAGGACGACGGCATCGAGTTCGAGGCGATACGCATCGAGAAACCCGGCGAGATGGTTGGGCAGATAGTTCTCGACCGTCCACACCGCATGAACACCGTCAGCGGGCAACTGCTGGACGAACTGTCGGTCGCAATCGACCAACTGGAGGAGGACGACGAAGTTCGTGCCATCCTCATCACGGGCGAGGGTGACAAGGCGTTCTCGGCCGGGGCGGACGTGCAGAGCATGGCCGCTGGCGGTGCCGACCCGATTGGAGCCATCGAACTCTCACGCAAGGGACAGCAAACGTTTGGCAAACTCGAATCCTGCTCGATGCCCGTCGTCGCCGGAATCGACGGTTACTGTCTCGGCGGTGGGATGGAGCTATCGATGTGCGCCGACCTCCGCATTGCGAGCGAGCGCTCGGAACTCGGTCAACCGGAACACGACCTCGGTCTTCTGCCGGGGTGGGGCGGCACCCAACGCCTCCAGCACATCGTCGGCGAGGGCAGGGCGAAAGAGATAATCTTCACCGCGGACCGCTTCGACCCCGAGACGATGGCCGACTACGGCTTCCTGAACGAAGTCGTCCCGACCGAGGAGTTCGAGGACGAGGCCTTCGAACTGGCCGCAAAACTGGCGGGTGGTCCCCCAATCGCACAGAAGTTCACGAAACGTGCAATGTGCAAGGGCTGGGAGAGCACGGAGGCCGGACTCGAAATCGAAGCGCAAGCGTTCGGTCACCTGATGGCGACTGATGACTTGATGGAGGGTATCACCGCCTTCATGGGCAAACGCGACGCCGAGTTCGAAGGGAAGTAAGCTGTCACTCCCTCCCAATAGGGGTGACACCAATTGACGCGGCATCGGGCCGCTGTCGCCCGATAACGGAAGGTTTAAACTAGTCCAACAGAAAGCAATGAGTGCGCAGCAAGCGCAGGACGCTCGGTTGGTGTAGTCCGGCCAATCATCTTGGCCTTTCGAGCCGAGGACCAGGGTTCAAATCCCTGACCGAGCATTTTCCGAGTACAACGAGGAAAAGCGGAGCGTCTGGGATTTGAGCAGACGAGTCGCATGCCCGCGCAGCGAGGCGAGCAGGACCGTCTCGGCGAGTTCAAATCCCTGACCGAGCATTTTTCGAGGAACGAAGTTCTCCTGAGCAACGCGAACGAGAGCAGGGAAGACGCGGTTTGTCTTCCCGTGTGACAAAAAGAGCGCGCAGTGTTGGTAGTGACTGACAACCCGTTCTGTTCAACAGTTCCTGCTAAGACAGAAGTGGTCAAGCAGGCACTGTCTAGTTTAGCTCCTCCTCGACAGGTGTTCGGTTGTTGAGCGACTGATGCGGTCGCTGATGGTTATAGTAGTGCACAAACTGTTCAAGCCACTGCTGAACGCTCGGCCGACTGCCCACCCACGAGGTATGAAAGCGGTCGATACGCTGTTTGAGCGTGTGAAACCACTTTTCGATCAGGTTTCGCTCGGTATAGTCAAGGTGACCGCTCAATCCAATTCGAAAGAGGGCAGTCCGATAGCCGTAGCCATCAACGAGAAACACAGTGTCAGAGAGATCGTGTTTCTCGGCCAATCCAGACAGAAACGCAGCCGCTTGATCGGTCCCATGCCGATCAAACACTTTGACATCGAGCAGTAACTTTGTTTCTGTGTCTATTGCAGCGTACACCCAAGACCACTCGCCGTTAATTTTGACAGCGGTTTCGTCAACCGCGACCCGCGTCGGCGTCGCCGACGGCGGGTCGGAGACGCTGTCAGGGTCAAGCACAACAGTTCGGTTAGACTACCATTGGTAAACAACGTAACTCAGCGATATCCAGACGAACGGTCTACTTTGATTTATCATGTATGATAGGATATAATTCATCACCTAAAATTGTGAGAATAGCCCCGAGAGTCACGAAAACGAGGGATTGTTCTCGATAGTTCAACAGAACTAGCGGATATCTTTATTATTCTGGAACACCACTAGTACACAGAGTCAGACGATGCGTTCTCTGAACGATGTAAGGAAATAAGCGCCAAATACAAAACGACATGACCACAGCAGGCGATTCATCATTCGACGCGGGAAACACACTTCTCTCCACCGCTGCGATCGGGAGGGATGGCGATACCGACTGTGTCCATCGGCTATCGGCCGATGGGACCACCGAGCGGAACGTCCTCATTGTGACTTACAATCGGTCGCCGGAAGTCGTGTTACGGCACTGGCAGTCACGAGTCGGCGACGAACCGATGCAGCTTGGCGTCGTCGCCATCGGTGTCGGCAACGCTCAAACCGGAACACAACGGCTCCAACCGAGCGGAGAGGGGAATTCAGTCTCGCTTTCGAACCCCGCAAGCCTCGGCCGACTCGAAACGACGATTCGGCTGTACCTCGACGAGTGGGCAGCGAACGAGTATCCGACGGTCCTGTGTTTCGACTCCGTATCGACGCTCCTCCATCACGTAGACCGAACTGCCGCGTTTCGATTTCTCGCCTCGCTGACCGAACAGCTTCCGCTGCTCGATGTCGTGGCGCATTTCCATATCAACCCGAACGTACACGACGACGAAACCGTCGCCATGCTCTGTTCGCTGTTCGATATCGTCCAGGGTTACGAAGCGACCGAGCCAATCGTTTCGGCTGACGTTCTCTCGGCGCTTCTCGGCTCCCCTCGGCGACAACTCGTCTGTCGATACCTCTGTGAGGTCAGCGACTCGGCAACCGTCTCGGGGATTGCACAACAGATCGCGACGTGGGAAGGGTCAAGCGCCCCAAGCAAGAACGAACGCGAGCGCGTTCAAATCACGCTGTGGCACGTCCATCTGCCGGAGTTAGCCGAAGTCGGCATTCTCGAACTCGATGGAGATGTGGTCTCGTCGGTTGTCGGTCGGGACGTACTCGAACGATATGTGCAGTTGACGGCGGACGATACGTCGCCGGAACTGCTGCCGGCCGTCACCGACAGCAACCGGATTCGGACGAACAACCCACCCGACGACACCGAGGAAGCGTATTGGACGGTGTACGGGACCGCACCCGATTCCATCATCGTGACGCTTGCACGGGCGTTGGCGAACGTGCAGAACGTGCCAGCGAAGGAGCTACAGCCCGTTCTCTTCGATGTCATCGATATCGATGCGCTCCAGCGACTTGCTGTGCACGAGGATATCTCCGTCTACGCGACGTTCCAGTACGGAGAATACGAGGTGGTGGTCGATAGCGGTGAAATCAAACTGTACGATTCACGCTAGCCACTCGTCCGGTTTCGTGTTGTAATCGACTTCCGTCGCCGCGATGTCTTCCACTGCGCTCCACGGCAGGTCACGCATTTCGAACTCGTCCCCGTCGTAGCGGATGAGTTTTCCCTGCTCTTCGGGCTCGGGTTCGCGGTCACGCCGCCGAGCGATTTCGGCGTCTCGCTCGTCGATTTCCTTTACGATGGTTTTCAGGTTCACCGGGTGTCCCCAGAGTTCGTAGATTCGTTCGAGCGTCCGCGTGGCCTGTTCGAGGTCGAGCATGACGCCGTTGTAGTGGTGGCCGAGCAGGAGTTCGCTCTTGTTGTCGTAGTTGCCGTCGTAGATGGCCATCGTCGGCTTGCCGAAGTTGGTGAACTGAAGCATCAGCTTCTTCTTCACGTCCTCGTACTCCGTGCTCGTCACTCGGTAGTCGCCGGTCGTTCGGCTGAACTCGTAGGTGAAATACTCGTTGTCGGTGACGAACTCCTTGGTCAGGAAACCGTCGAGGAACGTCACATCGTTGTGGCTGGAGTGAACTTCGTACATCCGGTCCCAGCCGACGGTGTACTCCACGTCGGCGATGGCATCCTCGATGCTTCCGTATCGTTCGGTGTCCATCAGGTAGCGGGCGTACTGTTCCAAATTCGCTGGCGAGATGGCTTCGAGGAATCCTCGATTTTGGAGCTTACAGAGCGAGAAGTGGCGTTCAGCCAGCCCCTCGTAGGAAAGCACCTTCCACGGATAGGCATCAACATCGATATCGCCCGATGTCGCACGTTCCAGTCCCTCTTCGTCGATCTTTTTCGATGGGAGCGATTCGAGGTCCGACAACGTCTCTGAAGTCACGGTTTCCAGTGCCGGGTCGGCTTCGAGTAGTTCGTTGACCTGCTCGAAATCCACCACATCGTGGAAGTTCCGCCACGTGATTCCTTTCACGCGGAGGAGTTTCCGCACGACTTCACGGCGATTTTCCGTGTTCTCGATATACTCCCACAGTTGCTTGCCGAGTTTGTATGGGTTCAGCCCCGGTGAACCGAGGACGCGCGCTTGGTGGTCTGCGTATTCGATGAACTCGTCGGTGCCCGCAAAGCCTTCCTCGCCCATCATCATCGACTCCCAGTAGGCGGCCCACCCTTCGTTCATCACCTTTGTCGTCTTCTGGGCGGCGAAGTAGTAGGATTCAGTGCGAAGCATCTCCAGCAGTTCCCGTTGCCACTCTTCCATCTCGGCAGCCTTGCCTTCCTCCGGGTCGTAGGCGTTCCCGTGGTCACGGAGGAACGCGAGCAGGTCCTTTTCCGGTTCTTCGAGCGTTCCTGCTTGTTTCTCCTCTTGAGCTTCGAGCCACTCTTCGTCGAACACCTCCTCACGAACCTCGTCGCTGAGGTTCATATCTTTGAGTTGGTCGGCGATTTCGTCGGTTTCGTGGTCCTCATCTCCTTGTGCCCGATGCTGAAGTTTGAACGCCTGATGCTGGTCGATGTTGTCCTGCAGACAGAGCACGTTGTCTATCCACTTCTCGACCTCTTCACGGTCGATTTCGGGGTCGGCCATGATACGCCGAACCCTGTCGGCATGGCGCGAGAGGAGTGCCGCCGCGTCGAGTTCGTCCGCGAACATCCGATACCAGCGGTTGTTGGCGAAGAAGTCCGAGTGGGCTTCGACGTGGGTGATGACCGCTTTCTGGTCGGAGAGGCTGTTTGACTGCTGGAGGAAGGCGTGGGCGGGGTCGTCGTTGATGACGATTTCGAACGCCTTGCCGCCCGTGTACTGGCCTTGCTTTTGCTGCCGGTCGTACTTCATCCCCCAACGCCAGTGCGGGTATCGCTCCTGAAAACCATCGTAGGCGATGAGTTCGTTCATCTCGTCGTAATCGACTATCCAGTACTTGACCGGGTACGGGTCGAGACCGAGTTTCCGCGCGAGCTTTCGAGCTTCCACGACTGGCTCTTGTAGCTCTTCGGCCTTCCGTTGGGTTTCGATTCGTTCGTTCATTCTGCCTCCGTGCTCAGGATTTCGTAAATCGCAGTCGTCACGTCCTCGGGACCGTTGACGTAGCTGACCGCAACGTTGTTCGTCTCCCCGAAGTGTCGCTCGACTTCCTCCGCGTGGGTCGCGTTGATGGCTTTTCCTTCAGGTTGCGTTTCGACGTAGGCGTGCAGGTTCGCCGGGATTTCTTCCATTCGGGGAATGACGTTCTCCTCGGTGTCGTTCCGGCTGTTTTCGCTGTCGCCCGCCGCGAACACATAGCGGTTCCAGTCGGCCCACGGGTACTCCTCTTCGAGGATGTCTCCCGCGAGTTCGTAGGCTGACGAAATTTTCGTCCCGCCACCCGACCGAATGCCGAAGAATTCGTTGCGTTCGACTCGCCACGCCTCCGCGTCGTGGGCGATGTAGACGAACTCGGCGGTGTCGTACTTCCCGGTGAGATACCAGTCTAGTGGGGTAAACGTCCGCTCCACGAGCTCGCGTTTCTTCTCGCGCATCGAGCCTGACACGTCGCGGATGTTGACCACGACGACGTTCTTCTCCCGCTCCTCGATGATTTCGGGGTAGCGGTAGCGCTCGTCCTCCCGGCGGAACGGGATGTTCTTCACGCCGTGGTCGCGGATTTTCTGCGCCGTGCTGGTCGGTTCCACCTTCGACTCCATCTCGTCGATACTCGCCCACTTCGTCCGCTCATCGGTCGAAAGGGCGTCGTAGTTCTCCTCCACCCAGCGCTTCGAGACGGTGAGGTTGTTCTCCCGCGCCCAGCGGAACACCTCGTCCGGACCCCACCCCTCGACACCCATCGCTTCGCGGATGTAGTCGGGGTCGAAGTCCATCGCCAGTTTGCGCTTCAGGCCCTCCTTGAACATGCGCTCGAAGTCGAGCGTGCTGTCCGGGCCGGTTTTCGTCACGTCGGTGAAATCACCCTCGATTTCCTCGATGACTTCCTTTCCTTTCGGTTGGAGGTCGAGACCGAGTTCGTCGTCCAGTTCTTCGGCGAACTCCTCGGGGTCCATCTCGTAGTAGCCGTGTTCGCCCGACTCGTCGCCGGGGTCACCATCTTCGCCGTCGTCGTCGCCGGGTTGTGGCTGTGGCTGGCCGACTGGGTCACCCACGTCGGGTTGTCCTTGGCCGACGCCCCCTTTGTCTCGCTGGTCGTAGCGGAACTCCGGGAGGTCCACGATTTTGATGGGAATGTGAATCTCGTTCGGGAGACTTTGGCCGAGGTCACCGTACTGGATGAACTCCGCGAGATCTTCACGGCGGTCTTCACCGACTTCACGGTATCGTTCGAGGTCGTCTCTCAATCCCATTTGTAGCTCACCTGATTCATGACGTGTTGACTCGTCAGTTCCGCTGAAGCGGGGGAGTAGCCGAACAGTTCCTGTAGGTTCCGTATCGTCTTCTCCTTTACTTCGGCCGTCTCGGTGTTACTTGGTGGGTTCTCCCACTGGCTTGGGTTGAAGTCCTCGTAGACACGATGCACGTCATCCCAGTCGTTGTTCGCAAGTACTGTTTTGATGATCGGAACCTCCTTCGGGTCGATGTTGCCGACTTCGAACGCCTCGTTTCGGCTCTCCCACGCGTGGCGATTCAGCGCGGTGATGACCTTGTTTCGACGGAACTCGGCCACGGCTGGACTCGGCTCGTGGTTCACCTCGTAGGCATCCGTGCTGAACCGACCGAGGTGCTCGGTTTCGAACACCTTCATCTTCAGCGCGTCCGGTTCGATTTCCTCGCCACGCTCGTTTTCGACCGGTTCGCCGGTCGCCCACGCGTAGACGTGTTCGATGTATTCGGCGACGATTTCTTCGTCAACCCGGCGGTCGCGCATGATGGCGCCGAGCACGTCGCTCTCCTGCTGTTGGAAGATGTAGTTTTTCACCGGCACGAGGCGGTTTTCGTACTCGGTACGCTCGGCGGTCGAGAACACCGGCGCATCGCCGATTCCTTCGGCCATCGCGTTGAGCACGTCTCGTGGCATGATGACCTGTTCGACGTCGTAGTCGGGGTGGTGGCGGTCACGGATTTCGTTGAGCAGTCCGGCAATGGTATCGCGGGTGTACGTGACCGGAATGCCGCCCGCCCCGTCCGCCGCGTCGTCGCTGAAGTCGAAATCGTCCTTTTCGATGCGCTCGTCGCCGTCCAACAAGTAGCCACGGTCGAAGAGGATGGCTTTGTCCACGAGGTCGAGTCCGGCGGGCACGTCGCTCCCGTCGAGTCGGGTGACGACGCTGTACAGCGCCGCCGATTCGATGGCGTGTGGCGCGATTTCGCGCTCGTTGATGTCGTCCGCGTCCCGAACCCGAACGGGGACGGGTTCGCGAATCCGGTTTTCGAGTTCGTCGTACACGTCGGCCTGCCACACCGATGTTTCGTTCGTGAGTTCGCGCCTGATGAGTTCGGCTTCCAAACTCAGATTCGTTAGATAACGGAATTCCCGGCGGTCAAGACGCCGTTTCAGCGCGCGAAGTGGGTCGGCCCCACCGGCATCGGCGTGCTGATTCAATTGGGCTTCGAGGTCCGGGTTCGAGATGATGACGAGCTGCGTGTCGATATCCATCTGGATGCCCTTGTCCAGCTTTACCGCCTTCTCGTCGGGCACGTTGAGCAACTTTTGCAGGAGGTCCGCGTGTTGGGCCGCATCTTCCACGATGGTCAGCAGGCCGTTGCCCTGCGAGAGGACGCCGTCGTAGCTGAACGCCTGTGGATTCTTCCGCCCGCGCGAGTCGAGTTCCTGTAACATCCCCTGCATCCAACTGCCGACGAGACGTTGCTTCGGGCGGCCGCTGTCCTCCGAGTGGAGGACGCCGATGCCGTCCCCGATGTCCACGACGTAGTTCTTCACGCGGATATGTGACGGGTCGGTGATGGCGGAAAACAGTTGCTCTTCGCCATCTCTTCGGTACTGCTCTTCGAGATAGTTGTACGCTTCCCGGCTGAACGGGTCGAGTTTGCCATCGACCAAAATGTCGAGGTTGTCGTTCAGTTCGGCGTTCAACGTGTCGAGCAGTTGCATGCGGACCTTGGGCGGGAAGACGAGCAACGGGTGTGACTGGACGGGACTGGGGAACCAGTTCTCCTCGCTCGTCGCAACCGCGTCGTCGCCGTAGGTCAATCCCGGCGCTTCCGTGGCGGTGGCGATGTTCCACTCAACCGTGTAGCGCCGCCCTTCGGGCGTCTTCGAGTACTCACGAAGCCCGTTGACCAGACAGCGTTTGAGTTCCGACTTTCCGGTCGCCGTCGGTCCGGCGAACCAGATTATCTTCTCCTCCTTGCCGCGGCGGGCCGCGATGGAACGCAGGTCGTCAACGAACGCGTTCAACACCTCGGTGTTGCCGAGGATGGCGTGTTCGCCGTCGTTGTGCGGGTCGTCGAAGAAGTTGTAGCGTTCTTTCTCCTCGCCTTCCTCAACCACCCTGCGCCGTCCCATCGACTCGATGGCTTCGAGGAGGTACTTGCTCGCGTGTGAGGCGATGGTCGGGTTTTCGAACGCCGCGTCTACGTATTCCGCGAGACTCATCGGCTCTTCGTAGGTCTCTTGGAGTTCACGATTCGCGTCGTCGATGTAGTCGCTCCCTTCGGTCACTGGTTACTCCTCCATTTCTGCGCGGGCGACTTCTGCCCCGGCGAATTCGAGCACCTCCTTGGCACCCTCGCGCGAGTAGCCCTGTTCGATCAGCGCGTCCACCCACGCGTTCTGTTCGTCGTTGTCCATCTCGTTCGCCGACACCAACGCCGAGAAGTTGATGTTGTGTTTCTTGTCCTCCCAGAGTTTCCGCTCCAGCGCACGGCGCAAGCGGTCGTTGTCCTGCGGGTCGAACGCCTGCCCCTCGCGGGCACGCCGTGACACCCAGTTCGACACTTCCTGTCGGAAGTCGTCCTTGCGGTCACGGGGAACGTCGAGTTTCTCCTCGACGGAACGCAGGAAACTCTCGTCGGGTTCCTGTTCACGGCCGGTCAACTCGTCTTCCACGGTGGCGTTGTCGATGTACGCCATGACGTGGTCCATGTACTTCTCGCCCTGTCGCTGGATTTCGTCGAGGTCGTAGGCGAGCGCGTGGCGCACGTCTTCGATGGCGCGTTCGCGGTACTCATCGCGCACCGTTTCGAGGTAGCGGTAGTAGGTCCCGAAGTTCTCCTCGGGGATGGAGCCGTGGTTTTCCAAGTTCTCCTCGAAGTGGTTGAACACGGACAGCGGACTCAGGAAGCCACGGCTTCGGTGCGTGGAGTTCATGATGGCCTCGGCAATTTCGTCGCCGATGAACCGCGCCGAGACGCCTTCCATCCCTTCGCCGATATCGGCCTTTTCCTCGGCTTCCTCGCGGAGCTTTTTCACGTCAATGTCGTCGGTATCCTCGATTTCACCGTTGTAGGATTTGGCCTTCTGGAGGAGGTCCACCATTTCGGTGTCGGGTTCCTCGATGCGAGTCAGCACGCCGAACAACCCTGCCATCTCCAAGGTGTGCGGTTCGATGTGCACGTCGGGAACGTCGGCGTTCCGGAGCATCTTCCGGTAGATGTCGGCTTCGGACTCGTATTCGAGGACGTACGGGAAGTCGATGCGTTTCGTCCGGTCGTTGAACGCCTCCATCTTCTCGTCGCCCTTCTTGTCCCGGTATTCGGGCATGTTCGTCCGGCCGACGATGACCTGGTCGATGTCGATACGCGGGTTGTTCTTCGGCTTGATGGTCTGTTCCTGCGTGGCGTGCAGGAAGTCATAGAGGAACTCGCGTTGGAGTTTGAGCAGTTCCTCGCCGCTGAAGATACCGCGGTTGGCGTTACAGAACGCGCCGGAGTAATCGAACGCGCGCGGGTCGGACTCGCCATAGATGGCGATTTTCGAGTAGTTGACGTCGCCCGTCAACTCCGTCTCGTCTTGGTTCTTCTTGTCCTTCGGCTCGAACGTCTCCACCGACTGACGCTTGTTCTCGTCGGCGACGAGTCGGAATATCTCGATGTGGTTTTCGAGCACCTGTTTGATGTCGTCGTCGTAGTAAGCCAACAGCGAATCCATGTAGAACTCGCTGGCGGGGTCGAGCGCCTGCTCGTTTTTGATGGTGTACGGCGCGTCCAACTCCTCGTTGATGTCGTCGATGACGCGCTGGCGCTGTTCGAGCGGCAGCAGGACGAGCGGGTCCTGGTGCATCGGCGAACGGATAACGTCGTCGGACGGGTCCTGGTCGGAAATCACGTCACAGAGGTTCGTCCACCGGAACGTGTACAGGCGCCCCTCGTCATGGAGGGTGTAGTCTTCGAAATATTTGCGGACTTGTCGGTCAAAGTCGGATTTCCCCGACCCGACCGGCCCGAGTAGTAGCTTGATTCGTTTTTCCGGACCGAGTCCACGTGCACCGCTCTTTACTTTGTTCACGAATTCGTGAATCGCGCGGTGTATCTCACGTCCGTAGAACGTGTTTTCCCCGTCGAATAGGGGGTCTTCGGACGCGAGTCGGTACTCGACGACGCCGGAGTCCTCGTCGTACTCCGTGCCGTAGTAATCGAACATATCGGCGACGCGCTGGTGTGCATTCCGGGCGATCTTCGGATCGTCGTACACCTCCCGGAGATACCAGTCGAACGACTTCGTCTCACGGAGGTCTTCCGGCATCGATTCCTGGTAACTGCGGCTGAGGTCGTCCAGCGTTTCGATGTCACCTTTCATTGTATCACGCATTGTTTGGGACTGATGGACCAAGGGAGAGAGAAACCGACCGGGCGGCCCGATACCGGCGGGAAATACGTAGTCGGCATGCATTCACAAAGTTGTGTCGGTCGAAACCCTTCGATTGCTCTCCAGCGGGGCTTGTCGGGCGACGGCGTGCGCGCCCGCAGTAACTCCTGCGTCAATCGCGGGATCATATGCGTGCCATCCACCGCTTCGGAAACCAGTCAGCGCGTTTCAACATCCGTTCGTCACGGAAGCGTGTGGTTCGAGACCGTGTACCGTGCGGACTGCTACCACCCGATACTGTTTAATAGATAGGACGAGGGAATATATAACTGTTGTCCATACACAAGATTCTTTTGATATAGATTAAGGGCCGTAAAACCCCTAAGTTACGAACTAGTGGGCTTGTAGCGGTGGAATTCTGTAGAATGAAAAACCACGGTATAAACGCCATTTATATACTATCCGATAATCGTGCACTGACAAGCCTTACCCACGTCCGTTACCAACCGCCAGTATGCCCATCGAGAACCTTCCCGAGTCGTGGGTCGTCTGGAACGAGGAACCGAACGGTCGGTGTATCCTCGCCTATCGTCCGGACATCTTCGACACGCGGAAGTTTCCCTCCGCGTGCATGCCGACGCTGTACGTCACGCAGGGAACGCCAAACCGACCACCACAGGAACGGCGGGCGACCGATTCGTGGTATTTCGAGTTCTTCCTCGAACCCGAAGTCACCCTTCCGGGAACGCCGCAGTTCCCTACGCGCGAAGAAGCAATAACGGGCGCCGTCTCGCTTGCCACGGAGTTCGACCGAGGGGAAGTAGACTATCGGTCGTGCTATCAGGTGCCCCGCGAGTCGTATCTCGACAAGTTGGACGAACTGACGGGACGAGAGGCTTAACCGACACCCACTCATACGCCCGATTATGTCCACTATCACCCTCGTCGGCACGCGTCTCGCGGATGTCGGTCAGGAGTTCGTCTACCACGGCGAAGCGAGCGCTTGCGAAGGCTGTCCCTACAGAAATCAGTGTCTCAACCTCTCGGAGGGGGTCAAATATCGAATCACCGACGTTCGAACCGGGTCACAAACGCTCCCATGTGGCGTCCACGACGACGGCGTGACCGCCGTCGAAGTCGAACCGACGACCGTCCGCGCCAACATCTCGGCGAGGAACGCTTACGCCGGAAGCAAGGCGAGACTGGAAGGCCCGTGTCCGCACGTTGAGTGCCCGAGTCACGAGTTCTGTGAACCTGCCGGTGCCGAGTTCGACGAGGAGTATCGGATCTCGAACATCGTCGGCGACCCGCCACACGACTACTGCATGCTGGGCCGCGACCTGTCACTGGTCGAGTTCGACTCGAAAGAAGAGTAATCAGTTTTTCGAGCGCCGGTACTCAGTTTCCGAGTGCGCCAATGTACTCGGCCGTGTAGCCGAAGATGTGCTCGTAGCCGTACGCGGACATCAACACGGGGACGAACGATTCTTCGGCGACCAGTTCCGCACCGTCCGAAGTCGCAAACGACTCCCCTTCTTTGACGCGCTGGAAGTTGTCCACCAACACTTCGAACTCCGACCCGCCGTTCTTTCGCACTGGCTGGTCCATCCGAAACACTTCGACTTCGTCGCGGTTTCCTGCGTTCACTGGATTTTCACCATCCGGCAACGGGAGTGCACCCGTCCCGGCGAGGAACCCACGCACGAGGTCGTAGGCGTGTTGGGCCGCTTCATCCGACCCTTGAAGCCCACACTCGACTTCCAACGTGTGTGGATGCGAGATGAGTTTTCCTCTCGTAAAGGCATCCGTCTCCACCAGTTCCGAAACCGGCAGATACGGGCAGATCGACCGTGCAACGGCATTCACTCGGTCCACGAGCGCGAACGGTTTGGCGTACGACTGCGTGGAGTGCAAAGAGAGAACGGTACAGTCCTGCAGTTCCGTGACCAGCTTGTGGGCCAATCGCTGTTCGTACGTCTCTGCGTCCGGGTCACCCGGAAACACGCGATTCAAATCCTCGTTGATGTATCGAACGCCCTGTTCGAGCGCGCGCTCGTTCGCCACGACGATTTTCACTGCCCGCTCCACATCCGGATGCTCCGTCAGCAATCGCTCGACTGCCCGCGGACCACACGGCTCGTCGCCGTGAATTCCGGCGACGATTGCGACTTCCGGCGTACCATCACCTAACTGCTCGATTCGCATTTACCGAAGCCAAGTGTCGAAGCTTGAAAGCGCTTTACACTCGCATTTTTGCGAGAGTGTCCGATAGTCGTCGTCTAAGGCACCGCCACTATCCGAGTTGTCGTCGCTCCAGTCGCTACCGTTGTTTCCGACGCTGCTGTTGCCGTTCGTTCCGCTGTACTGGTTGCTGCCGTCCGCACCGTTGCCGCTGCCCATGCTGTTGTGTTCTGCCACCACCGTGTTGTTTCAGACGAAAACGCCTCCTGCGAGTCGAATTGCTGATACTCGATGCGGTACTTACCCGACCGATTCGTTTCCACGAGCGAGCGGACAGACACGACCTCACGACGACGATAATCGGTGCGGTCGCTGACGCGAAGGGGATATCTTCGATGGAATTGAAAGACCCCTTGCTGTACGATTGTATCGATGTCGCCGTGTTGGAAGACGCCCTCTTCAGTCCCGCCGTGGCAGGAACAAGTCGAGACGGTATCGGCATCGGAGAGTTCGAATTCGGAGACTACCGCGTCACAGTCAACAGCAACGGATGGATTTCGGTGTACGAATAGGGGCGTTCGAAGGGAGTCAGTCGAGGTCGTCCACGTAGCCGTAATCGCCCTCGGTTGCCGTGGGGCGTTCCCCGTCCACCCCGATTTTCCATCCGTGAAGAGTGCTCGGGTCCGAAAGCGCGTCCGTCATCGTCGCTCGCACGTCGGTCAGGTTCACACCATAAAAATCGCGGGGGATGCCGTGGAGATACTCCAGCGCGGTTTCGAAGAGTGAGCGCATTCCGTCGTCGTCTTCGAAGTCAAAGTGTTTGTACGCACCTGCCGCGACCTGCACCATTCCGTGGAGAAACGCGCTCTCCGTGGTGCCGCTCCCGTAATTGTACCACTCGTCTTCGAAACAGTCGTGACTGGCGTGGAACTCACCAGCGTTGAACAGCCGAATACCGTGAATTACCGCGGTTCGGAGGGTGCCATGCTCCCAGTGGTTCCGGTTGGCGAGCCAGCCGGTCGGTGTCTCACCAGGCAATGGCGGGGCCGCAGTCGGGTCATGTGTGTGCTCGTCCATCCGTAACTCGTCGTTGGTGTTCCACCGTGTTGTGGCTACTGGCGTCGGCGAAAAAGACAAAAATCGTGCCCGCGATAGGCCGTTCGATTCCAATACCCCTACTGTGCAACCACTGCGTTGCTCGGCGGTGCTCGGGCGACTTCGTAGTCGCCGCTGTCATCTACTGCGATGACCGCCCACTCGTAGTCGGGATTCGACTCTCGAATCTGCTTTCTTAGTCGTGACGCGTTTTCCTCCCACGTCACGAAACATCGTAATGTCCCATATGTCGGCGTCTCCCCGGTGTCCGCGAGGGCGGAAACGTGTACTTCTCGCCACTTTCGTCTGGCGCGAAATTCGTCTCCGTCGTCCAAAACCTCGTATCCGAGGTGGTTGAAAATCGACCTGGCCTCCTTGGTCGGTGGTGTGCTAACAGGGGCCATCCGTTTGAACGTACCACACAAGCCGTAATAAATGTTCTTGCGAATTCGAACAACCCCCAGATTTGGCTCAAAATATTGAAATGAATTTTCTCGATTTGCTTGCTAACAATCGGACTGCACGGGACTAAAGAATCCGGCTGACTCACTCGTGTGCCGCGTCCCACTCGGTCGCTTTTCGGAGGTTGCCACACCGATTACATTCGATTCTTCCCATCGAATCCATCGCGTTGTCAAGCGTCTCACAGTTCCCGCAGACATAGCCGTATCGGCGTTCGAAGTCGGGCGAGCGATAGACGACGAAGAAGGGTCCTTTGGAACCGCGAGTTCCCTCCGACTCGTCGATGTAGACGGTTTCGTCGTCCGTGGTCGTCGCTGTATTCATCACTGGCTGGTTATCGCCCCAACGATTTAGGGATGTTGAACATATCGAAGGTATCTTGTCTTCTCCCTAAAACACCTCGGCAATGACTCTCCGTCTCCTCCATTATTCAGATATCGAGAACGTTTACGATGATCCGGACAGGGTTGGCCGACTCGTGGGATGTATCAACACGAATCGGGACCAACGGACGCTCGTCGTCGGGACCGGGGACAACATCGCACCCGGCGTCCTGTCGCTCGTCACCGAAGGGAAACAGGCACTCTCGTTCTTCGACGTTATCTCTCCCGACTTCGAGACGTTCGGCAACCATGACTTCGACTACGGAATCGACCGGACGCGCGAACTCGTTCGGCGGTCCCCACAGACGTGGCTCACTGCAAACGTCCGCGAAGGCGACAACCGATTCGCCGCCGGTGCCGGAACCGCGCAGTATGCGGTTCGGGAAATCGACGGAACTCGTGTCGGGTTCTTTGGCGTGACCGCGCCGATGACGGCATCTATCAATCCGAACACGGAGGGGTTGGAGTTCACGGACCCGATTCCGGCCGCCGAAGCAGCCGTCTCCAATCTCCGCGAGGACGGTGTCGATTACGTCGTCGCTCTCTCTCACCTCGGCCGTGGCGACGAGGAACTCGCTGCCGCCGTAGACGTGGACGTGATCCTCGGCGGGCACGTCCACTCCGAACGAATCGAGCAGGTGAACGGAACGCTCGTCACCCGACCGGGCGTCAACGGCCACGTTCTCTTCTCCATCGAGTTGGATGACGAACCGTCCGTCAATCGCCATCGCGTCATGGACGCCCCCCGAGACGACGACATGGCCACACTGATGGAAGAACAGAAGCAGATAGCCGGACTCGATTCCGTCGTCGCCACCGTTTCCACCCCCATCGAACGGAACGAAACCACGACGTTTCGCGGCGAGAGCAGAATCGGTAACTTCGTCGCCGACGCGTACCGCTGGGCGACCGATGCGACGGTCGGTCTGCAAAACAGCGGCGGCATCCGCGAAGGCAAACCGCTCTCGGGCGAAGTGACGGTCGGCGACCTCGTGAGCGTGCTCCCGTTTCAAGAACACGTCGTCGTCGCGGAACTCACGGGGGAGGAACTGCTCGACGTGCTTCGACAGGCCTACGACCCGACCATCGGTTTCGCGGAACACGATTGGTGGCACGGCCATCTCAGCGGTGTCGAACTCGTCTGGAATCAGGCAGAGCGAACGGTCGAATCGGCAACTATCGGCGGAGAACCTCTGCTGGAGGACGTGACCTACTCACTCGCAACAACCGAATATCTCCTCCAGAGCGACCGGGAGTTTCCGGTGCTCTCCGAGGAACACCGCGTCGAAACCGGAAAACTCCAGTACGAAGTGCTGGCCGACTACGCCCGCACGTCCGGCATTGACCCGAAAATCGAGGGGCGAATCGCGCGCCGATGAGCGCCATTCCACGCGCGGAAAGATAGTAACCTTCTCCCGAGTGGGTCGCCTTCGACCGCATATGACCCGCGTCCTCGTTCCAGTCCGATATCCGCTGACGGAACATTCGCGCCGAACCCTCTCGGAGGCGCTCCGAGTGGCCGAGGAACACGGCGCAGACCTCACCGTTTTACACGTCAATCTTTATCACCGTGGCAACGACGTATCGCGAACCGACTTGAAACGAACCGTCGAAAAGGCGTTTGGACGCGTCACCAACGCGCGATACGTCGTCCGTGACGGCTTTTTGGTCGAGGAGACGATTCTCGAAGAGGCCGCGGCGACACGCGCCGATATCGTCATCATCGGCCAAAAACAGGTCGGTCGGTGGCGGCGGGCGATTCGCCGACTCGTGGACGACCCGAACATCGAGAACTTCCTCCGCGAGAAAGTGGACTGTGAACTGATTACGGTCGGTTAAACGCTCGTCGAACTCGACCGGAGACGGCGTCTTCGTTCGTTCTCGATTGTCTGGATTCCATCGCAACCCGTGCGACCCCGCTCGTGTCGTCGAAGACGAGGTGCGAGTGGGGGTAGGCGATATTCACGTCGGCGTCCTCGAGTTCCTCCCAGACTCGCTCCAGGATGTGTGACCGAACCCGGTGCATGTTGTACGGGTCTTTCACCCAGTAGCGGAGTTCGAGCAGAACACCGTGATTTGCATAGTCCCGTATCTGTGCGACGGGGTCGCTCGGATAGCGCGCGCTTCCGATACGGATGTCCGGTCCCGACTCGACGACTTCGGGAGTATCGCGGGCTGCCCGCTCCATGATGGCTCGTGCTTCGTCGAGGTTGCCCTCGTACGTGACTTGCAGTTGGAGCGATAGCCGCGAGCGAGTGTCCTCGGCGGAGTAATTCACCACGTCGCGCTCGCGCATCGCCGCGTTCGGGATGACGAGGAACGTATTCTCGAGCGTGAAAATCTTCGTGTACCGGAGCGTGATGTCCTCGACGTAGCCACGGGTTCCCCCGTCGGGGTCACCGGTATCGACCAACTCGATGAGGTCGCCGATTTCGTACGGCTGGTCGGCCAGCAGGAACAACCCGTTGATGACGCTCCCGATGATGGGTGCGAGGACGAGACCCACCGTGGCGGAGAACACCGTCACCGAGAGGATGAGGTTCGACGCGCCCAAGCCGACCTGCGCCGCAGCGGTGCCGACCGCGAGGAACAGGATGACCCCACGGATGCCACGGAGAACGGTCTTCGTGATGCTTGGTCTGCGGAATCGACGAGCGACCTGTCGCCCGACGAGGCTGACGACTAACTGCGAGACGTACCAGCCGAGCAGGACGAATAGATGGCGAGGACGACGTTGTGACGGTGACGGAATCCGTCCCCTCCCGGCGACTTCCCAACCGCCGACCGTCCCAAACCAGTTGAGAATACCGGTCGTCACGCTTCCGAGTCGTCGGCATGATGCTCCCGTCTCACCCGACCAAGTAAAACCCCCCATTTTCCCGCGGAATGTGTCGATACCTGGAGACGTGGCGACGAAAACTAAGTCACGTGCGCGACGATTTGAACGTATGGCTCCGAAACACATCGGCCGCGTGCCTCGTTCGAAATCAGTCACTACGAGGAGCCCAGCGGCACTCTCCTCGCCGGATTCTCCGAGTTCGGCCTCGCCGGACTGACCGCCGTGAATACCTCGTCGAGCAACTCGACCTCGAAGAGACGGGACACGTCACCGCCGAACAGTTGCCCGCAATCACGCCGTTCGAGAACGGGCGTCCCGCGCCACCACACGCGTCTGTTCTCCATCCCGACCACGATTTGACGGTCCTCGTCGGCGAACTGTTCGTCCCGACGTGGGCCGCCGACCCGTTCGCCTCCGCCATTCTCGACTGGACGGAAGAACACGGCGTCGAGGAAATCGCGGTCCTCTCCGGGATTCCAGTCCCGCACGGTCCCGACGAACACCGCGTCTTCTCCATCGCCACGGAGGACTTCCACGAAACGCCTCGAAGACGCCGACATCCCCGGCATGGGTCGTGGATTCCTCGACGGCGTGAACGCGACGCTCGTGGCCCGTGGCCTCGACTCGACCCTCGCGACCGGCGTGTTCGTCACTCCCGTCCACGCCCAGACGCCGGACGTGGAGGCCGCCATCCGCCTCATCGACGCCGATTGTGACGTGTACGACCTCGAAGTCGACACCGAACCGCTCCAAGACTTCGCCAAGGAAGTCGGCGAATACTACGCCGAACTCGCCCAACGCGTCGAATCGGCCGGGCGACAGCGAACGCCCGGACGATAGGATGTACATGTAAACCCACCTTTTCTATTGTCGAGGGTCGCGCCGTGCGACCCTCGATGAAAATCTGGACCAAAAGCACCACGTCACCCCACTTCTGTCGCGGGCCGCTTTCAGCCTTCGCTCCGTCGGGGGTTCCTCGGCCCGCTCACGGTTCACCGTTCGCGGAGAGGACGTTTGCGCTTGGAACGGACGGGCTGGCCTATCGCTTCGCTGGTTGCCGGATTTCGGCGAGCGACAAAAGGGAGCGGTAGGCAGGTGACACAACCACCAGAAGTCGCCAGTCGACACAACTGCGGAGACCAGCATCACTTCCGGAAAATCAAGATTTTCCGGGCCGACGACTGAATGGAGTTCAGGCACCTCGCAGCGCGAGGTGCCTGAAACGAAATGAAGGAGGAGTGCTTTTGGTCCCGGTTTTGCCAGGGAGCAGGGCGCTGCCGCGCTACCTCCCGCAAGCAAAAGCTGGGGTTCTATAATCCTCCGTAGTTTTTCGTTGCATAATGAGCTCCGACGACCTCTATCTGACACTCGAACGAGTCGGAGAACGGTTCAGCTTAGGGGAGTACGAAATCGATGCGTATCTCACGGTACTCGAACACGGACGACTGACCGCGAGCGAAATCGCGGATCACACCGACATTCCGCAACCACGGGTGTACGACACCGTCCGAAGTTTGAGCGACCGGGGATTAGTCGAACTTCGTGAATCCCGACCGATGAAGGTCATCGCCATCGACCCCGAGGAAGCCTTCTCCGACGTGCAATCGTCGCTCGACGACATGATAACGAACCTCGAAGAGCGTTACACCGCGCCAGCGCGGGACACCGAAGCCGTCTCGCTGGTCAAATCGCGCTCGACCATCCTGCGCTATCTCGAAGACGTTATCGAATCCGCGGAGTACGAACTCGCACTGTCGCTCACACCCGACCTCCTCAACCGTTTCGAGGACGATCTCGAAGACCGAAATCGACGCCGGCGTGAGCATCGAGCTCCTCGTCACACCCGCGTCGGAAGCGCCCGAACCGGAGGAGTACGACTACGACGCCGTGGCGACGACGGCTCGCGCACGCCGCGGCATCACGACGCCCGTCATCGCGGTGGCCGACGGCGAGTATTCGATGTACGCCACGCAGGACGCCCTCCGCGACGACCGCGACCGCTACGGCGTCATCTTCAATCGCTCCGCGCTGGGATTCCTCGTCTCCGGGCTTCTTCGGCACGGTCCTCTGGACGACGGCCGAGCGAACCCTCACGGAGGACGCGGAAAGTCGAACTTCCCGCGCCGATACGCGTCCATCCGGCGCTGTGTCAAGGAAATCCAAGGAATGGAGGGCGAGTTTTACGCGACCATCAAGGGTCGGGACATCGAATCGGTCACGACCGAATCGTTCGCGGAAAAGTCGTCGGCTTTTCCTTCGAAGGCGGCGAGCGCGTCGCCGGAATGTCGGTCGAGACGGAAAACGGCGACGTCACGGTCGGTGGACAGGTCGCGGCGCTCGAAGACATCGAAGCACACGAGATTCGAATCGGAACGGACGAACCGCCGGCGTACGAGCGTTAAAAGGTAAACACGCGCTGGTTTCTTCGGCGTGTCACACACCGCATAGTCGTAAAGGAACACCAGTAATCCCGTTTCCGTCGGTGGCTATGGGTCCGACGAGAGTCGGGCGACGAGTTTCGGCGCGACTTGCTGTGTGACTGTGTGATAATCACGCATGCGGAGAAGAAAATTTGTGCGTTGAACATCGTGCACAGTTAGGATACTCACCGGACGAGACACCCTCGCTCGCTGACTACGCCGGGTACTGATAGAGCCACGAATCACATACGCCACACGCCAGCAGGTCCTGTGGTCCGTCCATGTTTTCCGGACCGCCACAGCAGGACGCGGTCGTCGTCTCGATGACCTCGCCGCGACAGGCGGGACACGAGGTGAGGAACATGCGGAGTGGCTCCGCGGCCGCGAGTCGAACGTCCGACTCCGGTACGTCTTCGGCGAACGCACGGTCCACCGCGATTTCGGCGATGGCAACCGCGGGCGACAGCCAAACCTCGCTTTCGACCGTCCCGGCCGCGTCGCTCAGGACGATCCACTCGTCACCGTCGCTTTTGGCGGTTTCGAGTCCCTCGACCGTCTCGACGCGTTCGGCCGTGGGCGAGACCGCGAGCGCGGCGTCCGCGAGCGCGTCGAGCGGCAGGTCGCGTAGCGTCGCCATCGTTGTCTCCCAGTTCTCCGCTGCCTCCTCGGTCAAAAACAGGGACTCGTCGTCGGCACCGAGTACGCCCGCTTCGATGAGTTCGGCGACAACCGTCTCGCCATCCACCGCGTCACCCGCGAGCGTTCCGGGGGTTGGTTCGTTGCCGCCGTCGGTGGCCACCCCCGCGTGACGGAAGCGCTCGCCGGCGACGGGAAGCGCGGCGACCAGTCGGGGTGCGAACTGCGGAGTGTACGGGAAGAGATACCCACGGAGCGCGATGACCGCGACGCCGACAGCGAACAGTGCGACCGCGACGAGGGGCAAAAGCAGGCCAACGGCCACGGAGACGACGACGAGCAGGACGACGTTGACGACTGTACACGGCCAACACCGGCGATTACCGGTGTACTCCGGGCGGCGAATCGCGTCGATGAGTGACATGGCTTTCCGATTGTGTCGGCCCCCTCTTTACGCTTGTGTAGAGCGAAATATGAGTCGTGATTTAGTTATTTCATGGAACTGAACATGATATTGTGTTTTCCGATGCGAAATAATTATTCAGAACCAGCTATGACTGTTTTAGCACGAATTCGTGTAACTATTATGGATTTCGAAGTGGCATAGCTTGCCGCTTAAGGAGAGTACAACTATCATAGTAAAAGCCACACAATCTATAAATAGGGCTATTGCGTGCTCCAAATTGGAATGACATCTAGTAGCTCACGCAGTGAAGACAAGAAGCGTGGAAGCGTTTCACGACGAAGCTTCGTGAAAGCGGCAGGTGCAGCAGGCGCGGCCGGCACTGCCGGCCTTGCCGGCTGTAGCGGTAAGTCGGATAACTCATCGGATAGCACGTCGGATAAATCGTCGACGACGAAGAAGTCGGGTGGGTCCTCGGATAGCGGCAAGACGGTCATTAAATGGGCGGCAAACCCTCAGATGTCCGACAATGCCGATAAGGTCAAACAGGCCCTGCACGACGCGGGGCTCTCGAAGGATATCGAGGTGAAGATCATCTCGGGCGCGTGGGAGACGGGCAAGCGCCAGCAGAAATACCAGCTCTGGCTTTCGCAGAACAAGACCACCCCCGACCTGCTCCTCATGGACAGCGGGTGGACCGTCCCGTTCATCGCACGCAACCAGTTGATGAACCTGAACAACGAGCTCCCCAAGGACCACATCAACACGATCAAGAACGACTACTTCCAGTCCAGCGCGAAGACCGCCCAGGACGGCAAGGGTAACATCTTCGGCGTTCCGTTCTTCCCGGCACTTCCAACCATCCAGTACCGGAAGGACCTCGTGAAGAAGGCAGGATACGACCCCGAGGGCGAAGACTGGGCAACGAAGGGAATCTCGTGGAAGAAGTTCTCCGAGGTCACGGCCAAGACGAAGAAACAGGCAGGGACGAAGTACGGCTTCACGTTCCAGGCGAAGGCGTACGAAGGCCTTTCCTGCTGTGACTTCAACGAGTGGATGAGCTCGTTCGGTGGTGCCTACTTCGGTGGTATCGACAATCTGTTCGGCCCCATCGGCAAGCGCCCGGTTACTGTCGACGAAGAACCCGTTAAGAAGTCCATCAAGATGATTCGGACGTTCATCAACGGTCAGAGTGACTCGCACTCACTCGACGGCTACAAGGGCAACATCGCGCCCAAAGAAGTGCTACAGTGGAGCGAGGAGACCTCCCGGAAGCCGTTCACCAACGGCGACGCGGTCATGCACCGCAACTGGCCGTACTCCATCAAGCAAAACGGCGCGACAGACGTCTTCGGCAAGGACCTCGGTGTCATGCCGATTCCGTGGGGCGTCAAGCCTTCGAACGCGAAATACAAGGGTACCGGTGGTGTTTCCGCCGCACTCGGTGGCTGGAACAACACCGTGAACCCGAGCACAAAGAACAAGAAGGCGGCTCTCGAAGTCCTCAAAACGACGATGAAGGACGACTTCATCTTGAGCATGTTCGAACTCATCGGTTACCTTCCGCCGAAGCCGAAGCTGTTCAACTCCGACAAGGCCAAGAACGCACCCGTTATGGGCCGCTACATGGACACCCTGAAGGTGGCTGGCGAGAACGCGGTTCCGCGGCCGGTCACCGTCGCGTGGCCCTCGGAGTCGACCAAGGTTTCCCAGGAGGTCAACGCCAGTCTTGCTGGCCAGAAGTCACCTGATGCCGCCATGACCCAGCTCAAGAAGCAGCTGAAAGCCATCGAAAAGAGCGCAAAGTAACGAAGCGAGACCATGTCAACCGACAATCGACAAACGAACACCACTCCGTCGGGGGGTTTTAGCCTGTTTGGTTGGACCGAACAGCTAAGCGAAACGCAGTTTGCGTACCTGTTATTAATCCCGACGTTTCTGGTGCTCGGAGTCATCGCGTTTTGGCCGCTGCTTCGTACGTTCCAAATTTCGCTTCACAAGGACGCACTCATCGGAAACAAGCCGTTCGGCGGCTTCGTCGGCCTTCAGAACTATGTCCAGTTGCTAACCGGCACTGGCTCCGTGGGAGCGATGCTTCCGCGGCCGTTCTTGCCCGACGTGAGCCTTTCAGGCTCGTTCCCGTTCGTCAATATTAAGAACATATTCAGTAGTGCATTTTCCGTGACGCTCATCTTCGCAATCGTGAGCGTCGCGTTCGAAACCATCATCGGGTTCGGGCAGGCGCTCGTGCTCGATCAGGACTTCCGTGGTCGCCGCTGGGTTCGCGTCGCTATCATCGTCCCATGGGCCGTTCCGGTGGTCATTCAGGGCATGATATTCTTCCTGATGTTCCAGCCGAACATCGGGTTCGTCGTGGGCCCGCTCCATCAGTTAGGACTCCTTTCGAGCACGCCGCTCTCGAACTCGCAGGATTCGCTGTTCATCGTCATCGTCGCCGACATCTGGAAGACGTCGGCGTTCATGGCGTTACTCATCCTCGCGGGGCTACAGAGCATCGACCGCGGACTGTACGAGGTCGCTGAAGTCGCTGGCGCGTCGCCGTGGCAGCGCTTCCGGATGATCACGCTGCCGCTAGTGCTTCCGACGGTGATGGTTGCAATGCTGTTCCGCAGCATTCAGGCGATGCGCGTGTTCGGAATCATCAACACCGTCTCCAGTTGTAGCACCGTGCCGTCACTGACCTGTCTGACCTTTACGACGTGGGCGCAGCGGCTCTACGGCAGTTCGGCGACGGTTGCGTTCACGACGGCCGCCATCATCGCGGTGCTGGTCGGCTTCTACATCGTAAAATACCGCGAGGAGGCCGTCTGAAATGGCTACATCATCCGAATCCGACGAGGGACCGTTCACGAGATGGGTAAAGCGTTCCATCAGTAAACCGGATGGAGTGTATCAGGCGATGTTCTACGTCGTCATGATATTCTTCTTGGTCACGACGCTGTTCCCGTTCTACTGGTTGCTGGTGCTGGCGCTCACGCCGACCAACGAAATCCGCAACCTCGGTCTGTTGCCCAACGGGTTCAACCCCGCCGCGTTCTTGGAAGTGTTCCATAAGGTGCCGTTCCACATCTTCCTGCTGAACAGTTTCATCCTCGCGCTGTTGACGACGATAATCGTCCTCGTCGTTGCGAGTTTAGCTGGATACGTCTTTGGACGCCTCTCGTTCCCCGGAAAGGGAGTATTGATGCTCGTCATCCTGGCGATTTCGTACTTCCCACCGGCGGCATTCCTCGTCCCACTGTACCGGCTGTTCAACGGTAACGTCAGCCTGTTCGGCGTTTCGAGCCCCGTGCTCTACAACACGCCGGGAGCAATGGTGCTGCCATTCAGTGCGCTGTTCATGCCGTTGTCCATCTTCATCCTGACTACGTTCTACGGGCAGATTCCGGACGGGTTGGAGGATGCCGCCCGTATCGAAGGGACGACGCGACTTGGTGCGCTATTCCGGGTCATCATTCCGCTGTCCGCACCCGGCGTCGCCACCGCGGGCGTCCTGACGTTCATCTCGGTCTACAACGAGTACTTCTTCTCGTATCTCATGAACGACGGGCAGGCCGCGAAGACAATTTTCGGGATCATGTCGAAGAGCAACCACTGGGCACCGTTGCTGCAAGGTATCCTGAGCTATCAGACCCAGTTCAACAGGTTCTACAACCTCATGGCTGCTGCTAGTATCATCGGTGTCCTGCCGGTTGCGATACTTGTGGTCATCGCACAGGAAAAGATCGTAAGCGGGCTCACACAAGGAGCGTTGAAGGAGTAACTATGGGAGACGTCAAACTCGAACACATAACGAAACAGTACGACGACGTAACGGCAGTCGACGACATGAACCTCGACATCAAGGACGGCGAGTTCGTCACACTCGTCGGGCCGTCGGGGTGCGGAAAGTCGACCACACTACAGATGATGGCTGGCCTGACCCAATCGACCGAGGGGTCGATTCACATCGCGGATCGGGATGTGACGAACATGCCGCCGAAGGACCGGGGTATCGCGATGGTGTTCCAGAACATCGCGCTGTTCCCGCACATGGACGTGTACGACAACATCAGCTTCGGGCTTCGGCTACGGAAATACGACAAAGACGAGATCGACCGTCGTGTCGACCACGCAGCCGAAATCGTCCAACTCGAAGGCATGCTCGACCGCATGCCGAGCGAGATGTCCGGCGGGCAGCGTCAGCGGGTTGCCATCGCACGTGCAATCGTGCGCGAACCCGAAGTGTTCCTAATGGACGAACCGCTGGCGAACCTGGACGCGAAGCTCCGGGTACACATGCGGACCGAGCTCCAGCGACTCCACAAGGAGCTCGATACCACCATCATCTACGTCACGCACGATCAGGCGGAGGCGATGACGATGAGTGACCGCATCACGGTCATCGACCACGGTGAACTCCAGCAAATTGCACCACCGCTCGAATGTTACAACGAGCCGGCGAACCGGTTCGTCGCCGGGTTTATCGGGTCGCCGAGTATGAATTTCGTCGAGGGCAAGATAGACGCGAGCGGCTTGTCGTCCGAGGACTATCACGTCAAGTTCGAAACCGGCCAACTGGACGGTGTTGCATCTGACGACGAGGTGACGCTGGGTATTCGTCCCGAAGACGTGTATCTCGTCGAGGACGCTGACGACGTGACGAACCCGACGGATACCATCTCTGCCCGGACGGACGTGCTCGAACCGATGGGTGACCAAATCTTCGTCTACCTGCTCACGGGCGGCGTAAGTTCGGAGGGAATGGACGCCGAAGCGGACGATGCTCACCAACTTCTGATGAGTGTCGACCCCGACAAGGAAATCGACATCGACCAAGAAGTCGAGGTCGTCCTCGACCGGGAACGCATTCACCTGTTCGATACCGCGAGCGGCGACGCCCTCGCACACGGGTTGGAGTTCGCATCGGTCGACACTAGTCAGACCGGCCAAACCGGCACGGAAGTGGAGGGAGGCAACTGAGATGGTGACGGAACTCGGGTGGTTCTATCTGGGCGCAGGGACGCTCCTGTTTTTCTTCTGGGCGTACGGCATCGTGTCGTTCGCGCTCGATCTGAAGCACAAGATAATTCCCGGAATTCGGGGACTGCTCGCCGAGCGGAAAGCCCGAAAAGAAGAAGAAGAACGTGAGCGCGAGCGCGAGGAAAAGAAACAGCAACTGTACTGACCTCCGCTCGGTAACCATCCGTGTTCTTTCGCCCGAAGACTCCGTAGAGTCATCCAACAAGGTTGTTTTCGACCGTTAATCCCTCGATTTCTTTTATCAATGGCAAAAACTGCCGTAGAACTCACCAGTAGCGGTTGGGAACGACGACGAAAGGAAAAGAATAACACCGTCTCACCGATGAGCGGTAAGTATGAGTGCCAGTGAGCCGGTTCGAGTTGGGTTCGTCGGTCTCGGAAATATTGGACATTATCACGCCGACAGAATCACTGATTTGCGACACGAAATCGTCGGCGGTGTCGATATCAACCCCGACGCACGCGCCCGATTCGCCGAGAAATACGACACACGCTCGTTCGAGAGCTACGAAGAACTGTACGAGTCGGACATCGACGCCGTCGTCGTGACGACACCCAACAAATTCCACGAGGAGTACGCGATTTCCGCGCTCAAGTCGGGACTCGACGTGCTGTTGGAAAAACCACTCGCTCACACGCTGGAGAGTGCGGAGCGCATTGCGGAGGCAGCCCGCAACGCCGAAGGCTTCTGTATGGTCGGCTTTCACAACCGCTTCCGGACCCCGGTCGAGGTCATCAAAGGCTATCAGGACGAGGGCCGCTTCGGGAGGACGCGCCACGTCGAGGCCAACTACATCCGTCGCCGTGGGATTCCCGGCCGCGGATCGTGGTTCACGAACCGCGATGTCGCCGGCGGCGGTGCCCTCATCGACATCGGCGTTCACGCCATCGACCTCGCGCTTCACCTTCATGACTTCCCGGAAGTAAAGGAAGTCAGCGGCGAGGTTCGCTCGCAATTCGGCGACCGCGACGATTACACGTACCTCGAAATGTGGGGCGACGACACCGATTCAGGGACGTTCACTGTCGATGACTCCGTGACTGCGTTCATCCGCTGTGAGGGTGGCAAGACCATCTCGCTCGAAGTCGCGTGGGCCGCGAACCGCTCGCCGAGCGAGGAGTACTTCGTCCGCGGTACCGACGCTGGTGCGAGCTTCGACAAGCACGACGACTCGCTCACCATCTACGAGACGAGCATGGTCGGCTCGGATCATTTCTCGGACACCAACGTCAAGACGCGACAGGAAGACGCCCACAAGGCCGAACAGCGCGTCTTCTTCGAGGCAGTTCGGGACAACGTCGCGCCGAAGATGAACACCATCGAACAGGCATTGACCGTCCAGCGCGTCATCGACGCGGTTTACCGTTCCTCACAGGATGAGAAGGCAGTTCAGTTGGAGTAATCTACGACCACCGAAGCGATTTTTTGCAGCGTTATCCCGGAAATTCGTGGGAGGAGTACACCACCAAAATTTTATTCTCGAATGGAGTAATCGTTCGTAGCATGGACATCGGCGTTCACACACCACCACTATACGGCGAATCGCTCGAAGACGCACTCTCCTACCTCGACGGCATCGGCGTGGACGCCATCGAACCCGGCGTCGGCGGCTTCCCCGGGGATACCCACCTCCCGCGCGACGAGTATCTGGACGACGAAAGCGCACAGGAGGAACTCCACGACCTGCTCGACGAACACGACATGCGAATCAGCGCGCTGGCGACGCACAACAACCCGATTCATCCGGACGACGGGACGGCCGAGGAGGCCGACACTGAACTCCGCGAAGCGATTTGGCTCGCCGACCAACTGGATGTCGGCACCGTCACCTGCTTCTCCGGTCTGCCCGCGGGCGGTCCGAACGACGAGTACCCCAACTGGATCACCGCGCCGTGGCCCCCGGAGCACGCCGAGGCGCTCGAATACCAGTGGGAGGACGTGGCGATTCCGTACTGGCAGGAACTGGAAGCGTTCGCGGACGACCACGATGTGGACCTCGCCATCGAGATGCACCCGAACATGCTCGTTCACGAACCCGCCGGGATGCTCGAACTCCGCGAGCGGACGGGCGAGCGAGTCGGCGCGAACTTCGACCCTAGCCACCTCTACTGGCAGGGCATCGACGTTCCCGAGGCCATCCGTTTCCTCGGCGAACACGACGCAATCCACCACTTCCACGCCAAGGACACCAAGGTGTACGAGTCCCAAGCCCGCTACAAGGGCGTCCTCGACACCACGCCGTACACCGACGAGGCGAACCGCTCGTGGCTGTTCCGCTCGGTCGGCTACGGTCACGGCGAGGAGCACTGGAAAGACATCGTTAGCGCCCTCCGCCTCGTGGAGTACGACGGCGCGCTCTCCATCGAACACGAGGATTCGCTCACTAGCTCCCGCGAAGGGTTGGAGAAGGCCGTCGAGTTGCTGGAACGTGCAATCTTCCGCACTACGCCCGGCGACGCCTACTGGGCCGAATAAGTCACGAAGTCACAAATCCGTGACAAGCGGTTTGGGATAGAGCGTTTCTTTTCCATCAAAAAACCGGTTGAGGGCAACCGGACACATTCGATTTCTTCGTCGGATTCGCGGTTGAGAGCCTCTTCGCTATGTTCGCCGAACTCCAACTCGTCACTCCAAATTCCCTCGCCGTCATTCCGTCATCAATCCTTGCGCTAGCCACCAAACACTAAGCCCCCTGCTGCAGAATTCCAATTTGATTATGACACTGAAAATCGGCGTACTGGGCTATCGGTTCATGGGAAAGGCCCACGCGAACGCGTTCGCTCGGCTACCGATGTTCTTCCCGGACGCACCCGAAATCGAACGGCACACGCTCATCGGGCGGGACGAGGAGGCGCTCGCGGAGGCCGCGGACCGCCTCGATTTTAGACACACGAGCACGGACTGGGAGGAAGTCATCGACGAGGTAGACGTGTTCTACAACCTCGGACCGAACTTCGTCCACGCGGAGCCATCCATCGCGGCGCTGGAGGCGGGCGTCCCCGTCCTCTGTGAAAAACCGCTCGCGGCGAACCTCGACAACGCGGAGCGGATGGCCGACGCCGCGGAATCGGCGGGCGTCCCGACCGCGACGGCGTTCAACTATCGGTACATTCCCGCCATCCGATACGCAAAACAGCTCATCGAGGACGGCGAACTCGGCGAAATTCACCAGTTCCGCGGGCGCTACCTACAGGACTGGCTGGTGGACCCCGACGCGCCGTGGTCGTGGCGCAACGACGAAGAACTGGCGGGCAGCGGCGCGCTGGGCGACCTCGGTGCTCACACCATCGACCTCGCACGCTTCCTCGTCGGCGACGTGGAACGCATCTCTGGGCATCTCCAGACGTTCGTTGACGAGCGTCCTACCGAAGACGGAAGCGAGATGAAACCCGTTACGGTGGACGACGCCTACTCCGCGCAGGCCGAACTGGCGGGGAACGTCATGGCGACGTTCGAAGCCTCGCGGTTCGCCGACGGCCACAAGAACGACCACTCCATCGCAATTCACGGGTCGAAGGGAAGTCTGAAGTTCTCGCTCGAACGGCTCAACGAACTCGAAGTCCTGCGCGGCGACGACCGAGGTTATGAGACGATTCTCGTGACCGACGAGTCCGACCCCTATTTGGACCACTGGTGGCCGCCTGGCCACGTCATCGGCTGGGAACACACGTTCGTCCACGAGAACTACGAGTTCCTGTCCGCGGTCGAGTCAGGCGCGGAGTACCGGCCGAACTTCGCGGACGGTTTGGCAGTGCAGAAAGTGTTGGATGCAATCGAGCGAAGCGACGAGAGCGGCGAGTGGGTCACCGTCGAATAGAATTTGTCATTTTAGTATTCCCACGTCCCCTCGTCCGTCACGACCGAATCGAGGAGTTCGGTCGGCGTGGCGTCGTAGGCGGGGTTGGCGACGGCGAAGCCCTCGGCGGGTTCGCGGATGACCTCGCTGCCTGAGCGGAAGTCGTTCTCGAAGCGGAACGCCTCGCCGACGATTTTTGCGCTGGAACCGACGGATGTGACGGGAATACCGACTTCGTTTGCGGTGGCAACGAGTGGGTAGGTTCCGACGCGGTTGTAGAGGGTTCCGTCCACGATGCAGTCCATACCGGTGAACACGCGGTCACACTCCGGTAGGTAGTGGCCTGCGGCGCTGTCGATGATGAGCGTCACGTTCACTTGGTCGAATTCAGCGAGCACGCGGGCGGTTTTGCGCCCGAGGTAGCGTGGCCGGGCTTCCATCACGTACACATCGAGATACGCGCCGTTCGTCACGGCGGTTTCGACGGCTTCCAGCACGGTGGAGGAGTAATCGTGTGTCATCAGCGTCATGCCGTCCTCGAACAGCGGTGCGGCGTTCTCGGCGGCGCGGCGTTTGGCGGTCATAACTTGCTCGACGACGCTGTCGATGGCCGCTTGCGTGTTCTCCTTTGCGTGTTCGACGGATTCGTTGTCCGATTCCGTGACCATCGTCACAATCGCGCGTTGGGTCGTGACGAGCGACGCGTGGGAAGGGTTGGCATGTCGGAGCACACTGCTGTTGTGGTCGAGCGCACGCTCGAACTCCTCGACCGTTTCGAAGTCGCGGTCGAGGAGTTCCGAGAGTGCCCTCGCTGCCTTGACCGCGACGGTCGAGGAGCTGTGTGTTTGCATCTCCTGAATCTCCTCGACTGTCTCGTCTATCATGGCCTAACGAAGTTCGCCGGGCTACAAGATTGTTCTGGGTCTCCGGTTTCATAATCCGCAAAACGTGGCAACCAAAGGGGACGAACGGTTTACATTCGCCGGACGCTAAGCGGTTCGCATGACCGTTCCCGTTCGATACTACTGCCCCCACTGTGGCGCGATTGCGACGCTCGAACGCCGAGCCAATATGGCCGACAAATCGGTAACCGCAGACCCGCTAGACGGATGGGAGTACGCCAACGCCTATGACGAGTTCGAGGATACGGATGGCGTCGAAATCGTTTGCGGCGCGAGCGAAACCGACGGCGATGGCTGTAGCGAACTGTACTACCTCAACTTCATTCGATACGAAAACGGGAAGGAACTCGATCCGCAGGTGCCGCTCCGTCCCGAGGACGCCCCGAACTTCGACTTTCGGACGTAGTACAAATAAATCTCGTTTTTACGAGCGCACGTTGAGGTGGAACCCCCATTCGTACGTTCCACCGTCAACGAGATACTCATCTTCGAACCGATAGCTCCCGGACGGATAACAGGTATCCATCGACTCGTGGGTCAACACTGACCACTCGACGTGTGCTTTGTCGCCGGTATCGAACCGTTGGTGTTCCACTGCCGTTCTATTGTACGACGCTTCTGTCCACCAGCAATCGTCGTGGTGGTCGTCAGAATTCACTTCATACTTGAGAACGAGCTTCGAGTTTTCGGCCGCAGTGCCGTTCCTGTCCCCAAACGGACCGGGATAGTTGAACTGAAACGTCCGGGACTCATCACCCGTGTACTCGAATCCGATACGAATTCGTGGTGGATGTTTTGCTGTCAGTCCGAAGAGAATGTCCGCCGAGAGCGTTGCAGGGAAGTCCTCGGGGACGAGGTCGTTGTCGATAGAAAACCGAGACTCACCTCGTGAAAGGTGGAGGTAATTACCGAGACAGCCAGCAGTGACGCTGGTTCCCAACGTGCTCAGCAACGCTCGTCGTCGCATACATCCGTAATGTGGTCGCCAGTGGTATCAAAAAGTTTTGATTAGTAAAAGAACCATTGTACCTATTGATTAGCGGATGACGGCGTGGGGTTCGGGGAATTTCGTACTCGTTCGGAATATTTTGTCCGCGTTCGAACTACCCTTTGATGTTACAGACTGGAAACGTCCGAGCGACTTTGTCGCCAATCCCGAGCGCGTCGGAAACCCGGACGACTTCGTCTACGTCCTTGTAGACACCCGGCGCTTCCTCGGCCACCGTCGCGCCGCTCTGGGCTTTGACGAAGATTTGCTCGTCCGCCAACTCGTCCCGAACGTCTTCGCCCCAGTACTCCCGCTTTGCCTGCGTGCGACTCATCAGCCGACCCGCGCCGTGTGCAGTCGAACCGAAACTGCGCTCCATCGACGCCTCGCCACCCCGAAGCACGTAACTTCCTGTGCCCATGCTACCGGGGATGATGACGGGCTGACCAACGTCGAGATACGCACCCGGAACCTCGGGGTGGCCAGCCGGAAACGACCGCGTTGCGCCCTTCCGGTGGACGAACAGTTCTCGCTCCTCACGGTCGACGGCTTCGCCGTCTCCCACTGGTCGACCCTCCGGCCCGACCCCAACGACGTGTTTCTCCTTCTTGGCGATGTTGTGTGCCACGTCGTACAGCAACTCCATCTCCATCGTCTGCCACGGCCGGTCGAACACGTCCGCGAACACCTCCCGCGTTCGGTGCATGATGAGTTGGCGGTTCACCCACGCAAAGTTGATAGCCGCCCCCATCGCCGAGTAGTACTCCTCCGCGAGGCGGCTTCCGGCGGGTGCGGCGGCGAGTTCCTTGTCCGGAAGCTCGGACAGCAAGTCGGCGTGAGCCTTCTCTATCTTCCGCAGGTAGTCCGTACAGACTTGATGACCCAATCCCCGACTTCCACAGTGAATGAGCACGACGATTTGACCGTTCGACAGTCCGTACGCTTCCGCAACGTCGTCCCGAAACACGTCCGTCACGCGTTGGACTTCGAGAAAGTGATTACCACTGCCGAGACTTCCCAACTGATTTTTGCCGCGACTTTTCGCCTTGTCCGAGACTGCTGCCGGGTCGCTCTCTTCCCGAACCCCTTCGTCCTCGCAGTGTGCGAGGTCGGCGTCCGTCGCGTAGCCCTCTGCCAACGCCCACCCCATCCCGCGTGCCAGTACCTCGTTTACGGTGTCGATATCCGTCTCCACGACACCGCCGCCGCCCAGTCCGGACGGAATCGCGTCGAACAGCGCGTTCACGAGTTTTTCTTCGTGTCCGCGCAGGTCGTCCATCGTCAGGTTCGTCCGCATCATCCTGACGCCGCAGTTGATGTCGTAGCCGACCGCCCCTGGCGAAAGACAGCCGTCTTCCGCGTCGATTCCGGCAACGCCACCGACTGGAAAGCCGTACCCCTGATGACCGTCCGGCATGCACACCGCGTACTTCACCACGCCCGGTAGACTGGTCGCGTTTCGCAACTGCTGGAGCGTCTTGTCCTCCACGATTTCCGAGAGGAGTTTTTCGCTGGCAAGGACGCGAGCAGGCGTTCGCATCTCCTCGTCCTGTGGAATCTCCCAAACGTACTCCCCCACCCGCTCAAGCGTGATTCCCCCCGCGGTGTACGTTTTCATGAGTAGGATGTTCGGTTGGGACCACCGAAGGTATTTCGGCGACAACGTGAGTTTGGTTCGGTTTTTCATTGCCGCTCGGTCGTTGGAATCACAACAGAACCAACTACGTCTCGTCGAAGCGAATTCAGTCGGCGATTCGCTCCGACAACGTCCCGTTCGCACGCTCGCGGGACCGGGCAGAGGTTTTCGAGGTTGTCATCGTAGTTGCTACACCCTCAGTTCCAGAAAAATCGGCCACTTTCATACATCAAAGATGACGAAGGCCCGCCAGCAACCATCGGTTTTCTCTCTATCCTCGCGTTCCTCTCTATTGTCGGTTTGCTCGCTACCGTCTACTTGCTCGATTACCATTTCGGAGTAGGTGACGGCTTTGATTTCTCGTGCGCCGAGTCCGGCGAATGGGACGCCGCGGGCGCTGCCGGTGAGGTAGCACTCACCATTTCCCTCATTTTCGACTGTTACTTCGTTTTCGACGGGAAGCACACTTCGAACGTCGCGCTGGTAGATGAGTTCGTCTAGGTAGTCGAACAACAGTGCTTCCCGGCTTTCCGCGTGGACGTCGATTTCGAACCGTTGTCCTTCGGATGGAATCTTGTCTTCGTCCAGCATCGCTGCCGCCATGCCGTCTGCAGTGGTTGCGAAGACGGCCGAAAGTGTTGCTCCGGTGGCTTCGACGCCGATGTCTGCGGTGTGGTCACGGAGTTTGTATCCCATCGCTCGAACCTCGTTGTTCAACCCTCGTTCGCTGTCAGTTTGAACGTTACCGTTGTGGGCGCTTACTGGATTCGAGTGTCAGTAGTATTATCTCGCTGGATTCGAATGCCGGTGGAATTATATTTGTATGCCCGCTATTTCCATACAGTGAGTGTGAATATCGACACGCGCGTCGTCGGGCCGGGCGACAATCGCTACGTCGGGGAGGCGTGGCAGTTGAAAGAACGCATCCGGCAGGCAGAAGGCGTGCTGAAACAACGACGTGGGTTTTTCACGGACGCGTATCGACGCTCGACCGTTTACGGGTACGTTACCGAGGGAGACGAAGGCGACGAACTCGTCGGGTTCGCGGCGGTTCGACGCGACGGCTACATCCTCTTTCTCGCAGTCGCACCCGAATTCCGTGGCGAGGGGTTCGGCCAACGACTCGTCGCAAAAGTCGCGGACAACCACGCATCCGTCACCTGCCACGCCCGAACGACGAACGAAAACGCGCTCGATTTCTACCGTCACCTCGGCTTCGAGGTCGAACGCCGTATCGACAACTACTACGAGGATGGCGGCGACTCCTACTACCTCCGATTGGGCGAGGAAGAAAGCATCGCCAAGCGCCTCTCGGATTTTATGCGTAACTAACACGCACGCTGTCGTGCAGACTGTCATCGGCTGTGACTCACCGAACATCTCCCAAAAGCAACTGCTCCAGCCGAAGAAACAACGCTTTAATCGGATGGGTGTTTCATAAACGTACGATGGAAGAGCGGACGCGAGCGTATCTACGAGGCCGGTTCCGTGACCACTACCGGACGGTAGCGCCGGAACTCCCGCCGGACGCCGACGAGCGCGAGTGGGGCTACATCCCGTGGACTGCCGGGTCGGGCACGACCATGGTTCGGCACAACTCCCTGCTCGATTTGGGCACCCTCGGCGGCTTTCTCGAACGCGAGCGTCCGCGCCACGTCTACTTCTCCGCCGGACGCTACCACGACCCCGGCGCGGGAACGATGGAAGCAAAACGATGGCGGAGCGCCGACCTCGTCTTCGATTTAGACGCCGACCACCTACCGGGCGTCACCGAGGAGACGGGTTACGCCGAGATGCTGGCACGATGTAAGGAGGAACTGCTCGATCTGCTCGATATCCTCGAATCGGATTTCGGCTTCGAGGACCTGACAGTCGTCTTTTCGGGTGGTCGAGGCTACCACGTCCACGTTCGAGACGAGCACGTCAAGACATTGGACCGCGAGGGACGACGCGAAGTCGTCGATTATGTGATGGCGGGCGACGTCGAGTTCGAGTCGCTGATTCAGACGGAAACGGTCGATGGACTCGGCCTGAAAAATCCGACACAGAAACGAACACTTCCGACCGAAGGCGGATGGGGTGGTCGCGTCCACGCACACATCAGTTCGTTCGTGGACGAACTCCTCGAACTGGACGAGGTCGATGCCCTCGACCGATTGCAGGAGTACGACGGCATCGGTACGGGCAAGGCTCAAGGTGCGTACAACGCCGCAAAGAACAACCGCAGGGAAATCGAGCGTGGCAACGTGGACGTCCACCCCGCGTTCTACCAACTGGCGCGGATTCTCGCGGATGACGTGTTCGCGGCAGAAAGCGCGGCGGTGGACGAACCCGTTACGACCGACACCCACCGACTGATTCGCCTGCCTGGCAGTCTCCACGGTGGGAGCGGCTTGGAAGTCAAACGAATTCCTCGCGGCGAGCTGACGGATTTCGACCCGCTTCGGGACGCGATTCCGGAGACGTTCACGAATCACGAGATAACGGTTGAACTGTCGGCCGAGACGCAAGTTTCACTCGCGGGCGAAAGCTTTAGGCTCCCCGCCGGCAATATCTCGATTCCCGAATACGTCGCGATCTTTCTTATGGTGCGTGACCGGGCAGAAAAGGGGAAAGAATGAATCTGGACGAACTCCGCAGTGTGCAAAGCAAGGAACGTTCGAAGGACAGCTTACAGCATCTGCGCGAGTCGTTTTACGCCGATGTCGGCGAGTATATCGGCGGCCTTCGTGAGGAGCGCGAGCAGGCCGCCGAACGGGCAAGTGACCCGTTCGATTCCGCGGACGTCAACCGACTCACCGACGAGATACAGACTGCCGAAGAGGTCGTCGAAGCGGTGTATGAACGCCGCGTCGGCAAAGTTGTCAAACGTGCGAGTCTCGCCGCGGCCGGCATTCCGGCCGACGAAGAAGGACTGACCAGCGAGGAGCAAGTGCTGTTTTCCGACCTCGTGGGACGTATCGAGTCGAACAAGACGACCGTCCTCGACGTGTTGGCGGGCGAGGAATCCCCGCCAAGCGGACCGAGCACGGTAGAAACTCAACCCGCGCCCGAGTCTCGCTCAACGCCCGAATCTCACTCCACATCCCAAGTGGAATCGAAAACGAACTCGGAATCGGAAACGAACTCTGAGTCGGTTTCCACCGACCGCCCGAGCGACGAAGCGGCCGCGATTGCGGGCAATGACGAAGCAGTGGGAGCAGATACGGAATCGAACCAACCGAGCGCGTCCGAACCGGCGTCGCCTGCCTCGAACGCACGGGAGCCCGAACCGGCGGCAACGGAGGCTGACGGTAGCGCGACGGTCGCGCCGGATAGCGCGGAAGCACACGCGTCCGAACCGGAATCGGAGGGTGCCGAAGAGGCGAAAGCCGGACTTTCGGATGACCGGACCACGGTTCGCATCACGCAGGATGTCGGGTCGATTCTCGGCGTGGACGAGCGCGAGTACGACCTCACGAGCGAGGACGTAGTCGCACTTCCGACCCAAAACGCCGGGCCGCTCATCGAGCGCGACGCGGCCGAAAAACTCGACTGAATTCTATTTTCTTCCCAAAAAAGTTCGCTGAACGACAGTTCACGCACTGCACGGACAGCACTGCGACACAACCGACAGAATCAGCAATCGACACAACCGCGAGTCGCCAACAACTCTACCGGAAAATCGGAGATTTTCCAGGCCGACGACTGAATGGAGACGAACGACTCGCTCCGCGAATGGTTCGTCAAAATGAAGGAGCGCTTTTGGTGCAGATTTTTATCGAGGGTCGCACAGCGACCCTCGCAATAAAAAGGTGCTATTGGAACGTCCGGCCCAACTGCTCTTTCGTTTCGGGTTCCGCGGTATCGAAGCGCTCTTCGATTTCTGCGTAGCGTTCGCGGGTCTCTTCGGTGACGCTCGGCGTCACTTCGCTCAGCGCCTCTTCGAAGTGGTCAGCGGTGATGCGGACGTTGCCCACGCTTTCGCCGATATCCTCGGGGGAGACGCTCTGGACGAACTCGCGGCTGGCGGCCATTGCGGCCTCGCGGCAGACGGCTTCGATGTCGGCACCAACGTAGCCCTCGGTCTTGGCACCCAGTTCTTCCAAGTCCACGTCATCGGCGAGCGGCTTGTTGCGCGTGTGCACTTTGAAGATGGCGTTGCGCGCATCCTCGTCGGGCACCGGCACGTGGACGTGGCGGTCCAACCGACCCGGACGCAGGAGCGCCGAGTCGATGAGGTCGGGGCGGTTCGAGGTGGCGATGACGACGACGTCTTCGAGTTCTTCGAGGCCGTCGAGTTCGGTTAGCAGTTGCGAGACGACGCGTTCACTGACCTGCGTGCCACCGCTACCGTCGCGGCCACGCTCCGTGGCGATGGAGTCGATTTCGTCGAAGAACACCACTGTTGGGGCGTTCTCGCGGGCTTTGCTGAACACTTCACGCACGCCTTTCTCGGACTCCCCGACCCACTTCGACAGCAGTTCGGGACCCTTGATCGAGATGAAGTTGCTTTCGCTCTCGTTGGCGACAGCTTTCGCCATCAGCGTCTTCCCGGTTCCGGGCGGCCCGTACATCAGGACGCCTTTGGCGGCCTGCATGTCGAGCGCTTGGAACACCTCGGGGTAGTCGAGCGGCCACTGGATGGTCTCACGGAGGCGTTCTTTGGTGTTCTCCAATCCACCGACGTCCTGCCACGTGATGTCGGGGACTTCGACGAACACCTCGCGGAGCGCCGAGGGTTCGATGCCCTTCAGCGCCTCCTTGAAGTCGCGTTCAGTGACCTTCAGCGTCTCCAGTACGTCCGCGGGAATCTCGTCCGAGTCGAGGTCGAGTTCGGGGCGGACACGCCGGAGCGCGTTCATCGCGGATTCGCGGGCCAACGATTCGAGGTCGGCACCGACGAACCCGTGGGTGTTGTCGGCGTACTCCTCTAGGTCCACGCCGTCGGCGAGCGGCATCCCGCGGGTGTGAACCTGCATGATTTCGAGCCGACCGTCGCGGTCCGGGACGCCGATTTCGATTTCGCGGTCGAACCGGCCGCCACGGCGGAGCGCGGGGTCAACGGCGTCGACGCGGTTGGTCGCCGCGATGACGGTGACTTCGCCGCGCTCTTCGAGACCGTCCATCAGCGAGAGCAGTTGTGCGACGACGCGCCGTTCGACGTCACCACCAGCCTCCTCACGCTTGGGTGCGATGGAGTCAATCTCGTCGATGAAGATGATGGCTGGGGCGTTCTGATCGGCTTCTTCGAACACCTCCCGCAGCTGCTCTTCAGACTCGCCGTAGTACTTCGACATGATCTCCGGGCCGGAGATGGTGCGGAAGTAGGCGTCGATTTCGTTGGCGACGGCTTTCGCCATCAGCGTCTTCCCGGTTCCCGGTGGCCCGTGGAGCAGGACGCCCTTCGGCGGGTCGATGCCGAGGCGGCTAAACAGCTCCGGATGGCGCATCGGGAGTTCGATCATTTCACGAACCTGTTCGAGTTCGCGCTCCAACCCACCGATGTCCTCATAGGTCACGTCGGGGCGGGCTTGGCCGCCCGCGCCGCTGCCCGCCGCGATTTCCTCGGCGGGGCGTTCGCTGATCTGGATGTCGGTCGAGTCAGTGACGACGACCGTTCCATCGGGAGCCGTTTCGGCGACTTTGAGCGGAATGGATTGGCCGGAACCCATGCCCATCAGGCCGAAGCCGAACGGAATCGCTTGCCCTTGCGTGATAGCTTGGCCACTCAACTTGTCACGGATATGCGGCGCGATGTTCCCGCGAATCTGGAGGTTCTGCGGGAGCGCGATGGTCACCCGGTTCGCGGGGCTGACATCGGCTTTCTCGATGCTGACCTTGTCGTCGATGCCGACACCGGCTTCCTGGCGGAGCTTCCCGTCGATGCGGATGATGCCGCGACCCTCGTCCTCGGGGTAGCCGGGCCATACGCGCGCGACAGCGCGACCCTGCCCACGTCCCTCGATGACAATGTAGTCGCCGTTCTCGACGCCCAACTCCTCCATGGAGTGTCGGTCAACCGCCGCGAGTCCGCGACCCGCGTCCTTCTGCTTGAGCGGTTTAACTGTAAGTTTCATTGTCCCACCTCGATAGTGAGGACACCGTTGTTGATAAACGCTTGCGCGTCACCGTCCGACAGTTCGATTTCCGTCTGGAAACTCTCGCCGTCGCGCTCGACGACGACGATTGCCACAGCCTCCAGCACGTCTACCGAAACGTCAGCCATGCCGAAATCTGCAACGATGATCTCTCCGTCGTCGTAGTCGTAGCGACGGGCGATACTATCTTCCTGCTGAGATATGTGTTCGAGAGTCATCTTAGCTAACCTTTGGTTAGTTACTCATCTATAAATATGTTTCGCTAATTGAGGCCCTGCAGTACTGCGATTCCCAGATGAGAGTAGAAATGCGGTCCACATATTTCTATCCGAGTTTCCTCCGTTTGGAATCGTTCTCTCGCTACCGAAGTGGGATTCAGCCTCGATTCCGACATCGAACTTTATACTTCGTGCGTGAGAACGAGTCGTATGGAGTCAGTCACACACCAGGGTCGGGAGACTGCATACCGCATCGTACATCGGGGTGGCGACGGAAATCCGGTTCTGTTCGTTCACGGCAGCGGGGGAACACACGAAATTTGGAAGGCACAACTCGCTCGCCTCTCGTCCGAGTTTCCCGTCGTCGCGCTCGATTTGAGCGGCCACGGTGACTCCGAGAACGTCGATTCTGACCCCGGTTGGGGTGCCATCTCCGCGTACGCCGACGACGTGCTGGCAGTTGCCGAGGCGACCGATGCGCGCACGCTCGTTGGCAACTCGCTCGGCGGAGCCGTCGTACTGCATCTGGCTCTCGAACGTGATTTCGACCCCGAAGCGCTCGTTCTTGCTGGAACTGGCGCACGGCTTTCCGTATTGGACGACTTGCTCTCGTGGTTGGACGACGATTTCGACCGAGCGGTCGAATTCCTGCACGAGGGTGACCGACTGTTTCACGACCCGGACGACCGCTACATCGAACTGTCGAAGGAGTCGATGTACGAAGTCGGCCAACAAGTGACGAGCCGTGACTTTCAGTCCTGCCACACGTTCGATGTCTGTGACAAGTTGGACAAAATCACCGCACCGACCCTCGCCGTCGTCGGCGAACACGACATGCTCACCCCGCCGTGGTATCACGAATTTTTGGCCGAGAACGTGGGTGACGGTCGCTACGCCGAAATCGAGGGTGCAGCGCATCTCGCCATGCTCGAAACGCCCAAGGCGTTCAACGAGACGGTACTGGAGTTTCTGGCGGATGTAGAGTAGTCGAGAAAGTAGATATTCGGATTCAGTACACGCCGTCCAGTTCGTCTTCGACGTGGCTGTGCTTCTCGGCGGGGAAATCGCCCGATTCGACTTCGTCCCGATACGCCGAAACCGCACGTTCCATCTCGCCTTTCACGTCGCCGAACTGTTTGGCGAACGGTGGACTCCATTCACCGAAGCCGATTACGTCGTTGATGACGAGGACTTGGCCGTCAGTGTTCGGCCCTGCTCCGATTCCGATGGTCGGGATGTCGAGTTCCGCGGTAATCGTCGCCGCGAGGTTCGCCGGGATGTGTTCGAGAACGAGGGAGAACGCGCCCGCCTCCTCGTGTCGTTTGGCGAGGTCGAGCATCTCGTCCGCCGCGTCCTGTGTCGTTCCCTGTCTAACGTGACCAAGCTGATTGACGCTCTGGGGTGTCAGCCCGAGATGGGCCATCACCGGAACGCCGAGATTGGAGAGCGTCTCGGTCAGTTCGACGGTGTGTGGGCCACTCTCGATTTTGACGGCGTTCGCACCCTCTTCTTTCAGCATTCGTCCTGCGTTCTCGACGGCAGTTGTATCGTCGAAGCCGAAGCCGAGGAACGGTAGGTCGGCGACGACGAGAGCGTCTTCCGTCGCTCGTACGACCGAACCGGTTCGACTTGCAATCTCATCTACCGTCACTGGAATCGTCGAGTCGTATCCCAGCACTGCGTTGCCCATGCTGTCGCCCACGAGTATCATGTCGATTTCAGCCTCGTCCACGACGGCCGCAGTTGGCGCGTCGTAGGCCGTGAGCATCGTAATCGGCTCTTCGCCCGCCTTGGCGCGGATGTCCCTCACCGTTGGCATACGTCGAACTCGTCGGTCCGACGGCTTAACCTACCCGGTCGGTGAGGCGTTCTCCGGAATCCAACCTGACAACCCTTAAGCCGACTCGGTTCCCGCGTTTAGCCGTGCCCGAGCCAGTCGAAACCTACGAACCGGACGGCATCGACTACGGATGGGTGATGCAAGTAACATTTGTCACCACGATTAGTATTGGTGCCCCGATGGTCGCACTGCTCGCGTTCGTCACTGGCGTCTCACTTCCGACGTGGAGTGCGCGCGCTTCCTTCGCCATCCGGGTGGGTGCAATTGTCTGGTTCATCACCGCGATTTGTGTATTTCTCTACGCTCGTGCCCATCAGACCGCCGAGACGTAATTTTAACCAAAGATATACAGTGAGACACAGTTCCAAACGAAATCGCGCTATTTTTACGAGATTGGGGATGTGTGCGGAATCTGAATTTTCTACCCCCGTTCCGACTTCCCTTCCGACCTTTATCTTCACCCCATATCTCATATCTATAGCTCTTCGGCCAATAACGGTATTAACCAGAACTCCTGAGAAAGGGCCATGACGGGAACGATAGCTGAGGTGGCGTTTCCCGCAGATGAGTTCGCCCTCGGGAAAACACTTGAGACACTCGATTCGGTTCGATTCGACATCGAGCAAGTGGTCGCCTACAATCGGAACCAGTTCATGCCCTTCGTGTGGGCAGGGACTGCTGACCGTCGGGAAGTTGAAACGGCGTTCGAAGCGGACGAGAGCGTCCGCGATTTCCAGTTCGTCGGAGGGTTCGACACCGAATCCCTCTACCGGCTGGAATGGGTCAGGGACATCGAGTTGCTGACCCAGATCCTCGTTGAGGAGAACGGCACGGTGCTGGCCGCGACCGGAAAGGACGACAGGTGGAACCTCAGACTGTTGTTCAGCAACCACAACGCCGTCACCCGAACCTACGAGTACTGCCGCCGCCGTGGAATCGACCTCGACCTACAGAACATCCGCGAGTTTTCGGAGGGACGGACGGGCCGGTACGGTCTCACCGAGAGCCAACAACAAACACTCTTACTCGCGCACGACACGGGCTACTATTCGGTTCCCCGGAACGCGTCAGCGACTGATCTCGCCGACACGCCTCGGCGTGACCCACCAATCCATCTCCGAAAAGCTCCGCCGAGGACACGCGAACCTCGTCAAAAACACGCTCGCGCTCGACGAGTAACGTCTTCTACGAGTAACGTGCTTGACGAGAAAGCTACACGTATTCGAAGGCGACACCCGCTCGTTTTGCCGTCAGTTCGTCACGCGGTGAATCACCGATGAAGAGCGCGGGACCGTCGACATTCATCGCACGAAGCGTCGCCCGGAGCGGTTCCGGGTCCGGTTTTCGCGTCGGGACCGAATCACGGCCGATGACAGCATCGACTGCATCGGCGAGGTCATGCGTTTCGAGGCCGACGTGACAGGACGCCTCGCAGTTCAACGAACAGACGCCGACTGGCACCTCACGCCGGAGCAGTTCGTCGGCGTGAGGAAGGCGTGTCGAGCGCCGTGCGCCGACACATTCGTGGTCGCCGATGACCGCTTCGACCGCATCGCGGACGTTTGCCTCGTCAGCCAAATCGAGCATCGCCCAAAGGTCTGTCTCGCTTGCATCGACACCGTGGTCGTCCAACGCCGGCGGCAACGTCCACTGCGACCTGTTTCCAGTTGACGATGAGGTTCACGAGCGTCCCATCCAAGTCGTATACGACCGCCGAAACGTCGTCTCTCACGGCTCACCGGTAGGTGAGGTGGGTGCAAAGGAACTTCGGTCACCTGCGATTACGCCAGACGTAAGCCGACTTGAAAGGGTGTCAGACGAAGGCACGACCGATGATGGTATTGTCCATGTACGTGACGAGCGACTGGACGCCCCCTGTTCCCCGCAGCACGTTCTTGAAAAGGTCCTTCTCGATAAAATCAAGGAGAACATATGAAAAACCTCCTCGAAGGAGTCCACCATCTCGCGTTTGGTTTCGTACGACGACACTATCACCTCGGCGGCGGCGAAACCGACGATTGACGAGGTGTTCGTGACGGTCATCGCGTGACTGTTTTATCGAACTACAATATGTCTAATGAAGACAAACAGTCGATGATAGCTCAGTTGAGCAGGTCGCGTGCGATGACTTTCTTCTGGATTTCGGACGTGCCTTCGTAGATGGTCGTTATCTTCGAGTCGCGGTAGAATCGCTCCACGTCGAAGTCCGTCGTGTACCCATACCCGCCGTGAATCTGGACCGCCTCGTTGGTGATATCGACGGCGGACTCGCTGGCGAAGTATTTCGCCATGCTTGCGGCCGTCGCGTGGTCCTCGCCAGCGTCCGCAAGGCGGGCCGCATCACGGGTCAGAAGCCGCCCCGCCTGCAACTTCGTCTGCATGTCCGCCAGCTTGTGCCGAATGGTCTGAATATCTGCAATCGGCCGGTCGAACTGCTCGCGGTCCTGGGCGTACTCTACGGCTTGGTCGAGCGCCGCCTGCGACAGGCCAACCGCCTGACTGGCGATGCCGATACGGCCACCCGTCAAAATGTGGAACGCCGCCGACAGTCCTTTGCCTTCCTCGGTCAGCCGATTCTCGGCGGGAATACGCACGTCGTCGAAGATGAGGCTCGTGGTATCACTCGCACGTAGGCCGAGTTTCTCTTCTTTCTTGCCGACTTCGATGCCTGCATCCTTCGGTACGACGAACTGCGTGACGCTTCGCGGGTCGTCCCGCTCCGTCTTGGCGAACAGGACGACCACATCGGCGCGCTTGCCGTTCGTGATCCACTGTTTCTTGCCGTTGATGACGTACTCGTCACCCTCACGACGTGCTTCCGTGGACATCTCCGCCGGGTTCGACCCTGCCTCGGGTTCCGACAGCGCGAATGCGCCGACAGGGCGGCCCTTCGCCATCTCAGGAAGCCAGCGCTCTTTTACTTCCTCAGTACCGAACTCCGCGAGGCACGACGTTGCCAGACAGTGCACCGACAGCGCCGTCGCAACTGACAGCGCGCCGTAGGAGACTTCCTCGTTGACGATGCTGTATGTGAGTTTGCCAACGTCCAACCCGCCGTACTCCTCGGGCACCGTCATGCCCATCATATCGAGTTCCGCAAGGGCGTCCCAGACGTCCTCGGGGAACTTCTGTTTCTCGTCACATTCTCCCGCCGTCGGTCGAATCTCCTCCACGGCGAACTCCCGAACCACGTCCTGAATGGCTCGCTGTTCCGCTGAAAGGTTCATGATGGTTCTTCGAGTGCCTGAGGAAAAAGTTACCCGTTCCGCGCTTTCGACGACAGGTGGGAGTTTTAGGACGAAGAAACGTATCTGGAGGTGTTGTCGGTGGAACAACTACGATGGCGACCCAAAAATCAGAATCCCGACGACGAATCGTTTCGTCGAACGCGTTCTCAGCCCAACTTTTCGATGAAACTCGGGTGGGGGACGGGTCGTTCGTCCTCCCATTCCTCCAAATACGTCCGAAGGCGGTCGTGGGCCTGACGCGCGCGGCGTTGGCGTTCGTCCTCGGAAATCTCCTCACAGCCCTCGGGGACCTCGCGGTCGCGGTTGGTGAAATAGCCTTCCGGCGCGACCCAGTCGTGGTAGAAGTCCGGATTCGCGTCCTCGATGAGGGAAAGACCGACCTGCGAGCCGTGACCTGCCGAAACGATGGCTTGGTGGTACTGCTCGGCGAGTCGTCCAGCGGCGTACAGTCCCTCAACCGCAGTTCGTCCCGTCTCATCCACCGAGACGTACTGCTTGCTTCCCGATTGTTCGAAGTCGAGGCCGAGTCCTTCCAGATACGAGGAGTCCGACCACGAGGCTGCAACGACGCGCTCGGCGGCAATCGCTTCAGTATCCTTTGTTTCGACGGTGAATCCGTCGCCGTCGTCCACGTGGCTCACTTCGACGACCTTCGCATCGAGTCGGGCACAGCCGGCGCGTTCGGCCTGTTCTTCGAGCATCAGGGAGAACAACCGCGAATCGATTCCGGCCGGGAAGCCGGGGAAATTCTCCAGAATCGCGTTTCGGTGGAGGATGGAAACTCCGTCGTTCACGACCAACGTATCGAGGTCGGCGCGGGCGGTGAAGACGCCAGCGGAGAGTCCCGCGACGCCACCGCCGACGATGACCACGTCGTAATCCGTCATGGTCGGTGGTTGTCGGTGGGATAGTATAAACGGGCGGGGATGGCCGTGGAGTTTGTCGTGAGGAAACAAGAATGCGCTCGATTACCGCTCGTTGAACCACGAGAACAGCGCGGACAGTAGCATGAACGACCCGATGGTGAATACGAAGGTGAGCACGACTCGTTGTGCAAGCGTGGAACTCATCAGCGGTGGCAGTTGGAGTCCGAGGAGCGTCGTGATGACCCATAGAACGAGTCGTTGTTCCAGCGACAACGAGGCGTACATCGCGTCGAAGCGCGTGTAATATGGCGACCGGTCGGACCGCCCCGAACCGGCGTGTGTTTCCGTCATTACTCATGTCATCAAAACGAGACCGCTTGAACGTTTGGCGAATGGATTTTCTATTGTCCAATTGTCAATTTGTGATGAGGCGTGCTGACGAACTATCCGCTGTGAGCGTATCGAGCGGAACCCAATCCGCGTGACGATACGTCCCTCGCCGGAATGCTTACTTTCAGCCACGCGAAATCGAAACGCGTGGACCACCTCGAACTCAGTACCGTCATCTACGTGCCGCCGGAGGAGGCGTACGAATTTCTGGTCGATTTTCCGGGGTACGCGAACTACTCGGAACATCTGACGAAGGTTACACACGACGGCGACGGCGGCCCGGGGACCGTATACGACATCCACCTCAAATGGTGGAAAATCCGGTACGTCGTCCGCTCCGAGGTGACCGAACTCGACCCGCCGAACCGCGTCGATTGGAAGATTCTCAAGGACATCAACGCGCACGGCAACTGGCGGGTCGAGGAAGTGCCGGACGAAGCACCCGAGGGGGAGGAAACCGCCTCGCGGGTGTGGCTCTCGATCTATTTCGACGCCGACTCGGCCGACTCGGGCATGATAAACCTCCCGCGATTCGTCTCGCTCGGGTGGGTCGTGAACAAGGTGAAACCGATAGTGGTCTCGGAAGCCGAAAAAGTCCTCGCGCGTATCGTCACGGATTTGGAGGGCGAACCGCGAGACGTGAACCTCACAATTCACAGCAAACCGGATTCGGTCTGATTTCCGTTTTCGTCGCTCTCTGTGGCTCAAACCAACCCGTAGACCATAATCACGGCACCGATGACAGCCATCGATTTCCCCAGATAGCTCGCCCGTGTTCTGTGTTTCTCCTCCGCAGCGTCCGGATCCGAACTCCACTCACGGGTCGAAACGAGACTGCGAAACGACATCGGGGTGTAGATGAACAACCCGCCAATCATCACGAGTACGAGACCGAAAAACATTATGCCCCGGTTCATTGTCTGGTTCGTTTATTTCTCGTCTTCTTAGTCGTTTCTCAAATCGAAGGGTTGCTGTCGAAGACGCCCTGCGCTATCGTTCGTTCATTCGGACTGCACTAACACGACTCCCGAGAGGACCAGCACGGCTCCGAGAAGCGTCACAGGTGTCACCGGTTCGGTGAGTATCGCCGCACCGAGCAACAGCGTGACGACGGGTTCGACGGTACTGACGATGCTGGCGCGGCTCGCACCGATTCGGCTCAATCCGGCGAAGAACGTGAAGATGGGGAGCACTGTTGCGAGCAGGGCGATAGCGACGATGATGACCCACTGACGACCGGACTGGGGAACGGAAAGCGCTCCCGTCGCGGAACCGTAGACGAAATACGTACAGGCCGCCGCCGGAAGGACGTGAGCGGTGAGTCGATCTGCGGCAACGGCGTCGAGCGCGACTCGACTGACCGTGATGTATCCCGCGTACACCACAGCGGCGACGAGGACGATGACGATACCACGCGGGTCGGCCCCTGCCGGATTCACGTCCGTGATGAGGACGATGCCTGTTAGTGCGAGAATCAACGCGACGGCCGTTCGACGCGTCATTCGTTCGTTCAAAAACAGTGCAGCGAAACCGACGACGAGGACGGGATACGTGTAGAGTACGATGCCGACGAGTCCCGCGGTCATGAACGAGAGTCCCCAGAAATACAGACCGCTCATCACGGCGTAGCCGAGCGCACCTAACCCCAGACCGACGAGCAGATTTCGGCCGGAGAAGGGCCGCAGTCGTCCACGTACCGCGAGACCAATCCACACCAGCGCGGTGGCGAGCAGAAACCGAAAAAACAGAACGGTCGGTATCGACAATCCGGCAGCGTCTGCGAGTTTTCCGAAGATGCCGAGCGTCCCAAACCCGACGGCCGAGACGAGTACCAATGCCGTTCCAACGCGGTCGCTCATTCGGTCGGGAGTTAGTGAGGGGCGATAAAGATGATTCGCTTGCGGCAGCCGAATTTCACTCTCTCGCCAACCGGACCAGCGCCGCCGTCACGAACCGCTCGAAGCCGAGGCTCTCGGCCAACGCGACCGACCACGGCCACGCGTCCGAAGTCCGGTACTGTGGCAGGAGCCCATCTGCGAGGATTTGCTCGGTCACTCGGGAAACGACCTTGACGACCGTAGCCCGCTCCGCGGTGGTTCGGATGTACGACGACGCTGATGTGTGCGAGAAAGTCGTCCCACACCTCGTAGCCTGCGGCGGCGACGAGTTCGTTGCCTGCAAGGAGTACCACCGTCCGTCCGTAGTCGAACTGCGGAGCGCCGTTCGCCCACTCATCGTCGGGAACCGCCTTCCGAAGTTGTTCGTAGGCAGCAGCGTCGTCTTCCGTCAGCAAGCGGGCGTCCGAAGCGACGGAGTCGAGCGATTCCTCATCAGCATAACCGTAAAACGTCGGGCCAAGCACCGTCGTCATGGACCCAAGGAGGTCGAACCGTCCGCCGAACTGCGTCCTTGTCCGTCACGTCCGATGGCTCGCAGCCGGCGAGTCGTTCGCGAACCCTTCATGACCACGACTCCGGTGCACCGACGACGAGTGCTCCTCTCGCCGAAACAGTTGTATTCCGCCTCATCGGCTGGACCGACCGTGACCCCGGTTCGGTCGAACGCGTCATCATCGACGCCGAGACGGTCCGCCCAGTACGAAGCGAGCGAGTCGAGAGTGCGAGTGGCAAGCGCCATCGCTCGTTGAGAGTGTGGCGGCTGTCGAGTATGTTTTTGGAGACATGTGAGAACGACACACAATCCGCGGCCGCTCTCGTCTAAACAAAAACGAAGTCGCCGATTCAGACCAGACTACGGCCTTCGAACTCGCTCTTCGGGTAGTCGACTTCCATCAGGTCGAGGATGGTCGGGGCGATGTCGAGCAGGTCGGTGTCCTCCGGGACGTTCGCGTTCGGGGTCGTCCACGAACAGCGTCGCGTTGTCGAAGCTGTGCATGCCGTTTCGCGGGCCGATGCCGAACACCTCGTCGTGGCCCTTGAAGCCGGCCTTGAGGTCGAATCCGTGGTTCGGGATGGCGACGAGGTCCGGAGCGATGTCGTCGTGGTCGCCGTCGAAGGCTTCTTCCTTCTCGACGACGCGCCAGCAGACCTTCTCGCCGTTCGGCCCTTCGAGGTTTTCGAGCTTCTCCTTGAGTTCGGCGCGTTTTTCCTCGTACTCGTCCTGCGGGACGCTTCCGCGCGGTTCGCGGCCTTCGAGGTTGATGTAGAAGCGGCCCGGAATGAGCGAGTAAGCGTCGGTGTCGTCGCTGATGTCGCCGAGTTCCTCGTGGTCGTCGTCCTCGTAGGAGAGCCAGCCCTCCTGTTCGAGCCACGTGTTGAAGTGAACCTCGTGGTCGAGGCTGGTAAAGCCGTGGTCGCTGGCGACGATCATCGTCACGTCGTCCGGCAGCGAGTCACGGAGCTTTGCCGAGGTATTCGTCGAGCTTGTGGTAGAACTCGAGGAACTCCTCTTTGTACTCACCGTCCTCCTCATAGTCCTTGAAGAGGAAGTGGTTCACGCGGTCGGTCGCCATGAAGACGCCGAAGAAGAGGTCCCAGTCGTCCTCGTCGATGTAATGCTGGAAGGACTCATAGCGGGCTTCGAGCGTCTCGTGTGCGTTCTCGATGAAGTCAGATTTGTCCTCTTTGTGCCCCAGCTTCGCGTTCGCGTCGATGGGGTAGTCGATGGAACTCAGGTAATCCCGCATCTCGTCGGGGTAGGCACCCTTCTCCACGCCGGGCGAGAGGAATCCCGAGACCATCCGCTGGACGTTGCGCTGAGGCGGGAACGTGACGGGGACGTTCATCACCGTGGCGTCTCGGCCTGCGTCGGTGACGCGGTCCCAGATGCGCGTTGCCTGCACGTCACGCCCCATCGGGACGTAGGTCTCGTACGACCCGACTTCGCGGTCTTGGAAGCCGTACACGCCCGTCTGTCCGGGGTTGACGCCCGTCGTGAGCGTCGGCCAGCAGGCGGAGGACTCCGGCGGAACGATGCTGTCGATCGCTCCGGCGCTTCCCTCGGTCGCAAGCGAGCGAATGTTGGGGAACTCCGAGTTGTTCTCCTCGAGGAAACTGTACGGCACGCCGTCGATGCCGAAGAAGGCGACACGTGGAGCGTCGTCTCCACGAAGCCTATCGAATAGACCCATACGCCGCTCTACCACAGGCGGCTACAAGAACCTTCGTTTCCATGCTATCATTGCTCAAGTTTTCGTACTACGAACTCTCAAAGGCAGTGAACAGACGCCTTCCGAGTGCTCGTGTCGATGAGCGAGTCCAGCGTGTCCCTGTGTTCGCGATCGACCTGCGCGAAGATACCGAGTGGGACCCGTGCCGTCGCGGCATCCGCGTTCCCGCCCGTCGTTTCACACGCGTCGAACGCACCCGTGAGGATATCGACCGCACTGGTTCGAACGTCCTCCGCTCGACAGGAGATGACGATGGTTTCCTCGTGGAGTGCCGAACACGGCGGCCGTCGAGACACCTTCGAGTCGCAGGAGCGAGTCAGCGGCCTCCTCGAATGCGCTGACCGAGGGGACGATGCCGACGTTCGCCACGGCGAAACTCGCCCGGCGTTCCCGACTCGCGATGGCTTCGCCGAGCACGTCGAACGTGTCGCCGCTGACGCCCGGCGAGCGCAACTCTTCGATTCGGCCGAGGTCGGCGTAGGCGTGGAGAAATCCGCGCGGCGTCATAATCGTTCACGCCGTTGGCCCGTCGGAACTCGCGGGTTCCGGCGCGAATGCCGTAGAGCAGCGCCGTCGCAACGCGTTGGTCGGGGACGAACGTCCATCTCTCGAACGAGTTCGGTGACGACGGTCGACGTGGCACCGTCGTCGGTTCGCGTAATCGTCAGGATGTTTTCCTCGGCAGTGGGGCGGTGGCGGATGACGGCGACCACCGGCGGGTTGTTCGACAACCGGGGGACTGCACCGCCGCCGCCGATGGCAATGCCGGCGTCACAGTCCGGCAACCCCTCGCCGTTTTCGTCCAGAATCGTCACGTCGATATCAAAAATGTTGCAGAACGCCTTGCTGTCCTCGCCCGTCACGTTTCCCTCGGCGGCGATCCGCGCAGCGACACCCCAATCCTTGCAGAGTGCCTGTAACCCGACGGCAGCGGCTAACGAGTCGATACTCGCGCTTTCGGGGACGACGAGGGCGACACGATTCTGCCCCGCAATCGTCCCGCGGAGCGAATCGGCTGATTCTGGCTCGCTTGCTGCGCCGTCCCGCGACCGGAACTGGACGGCACAGCGCACCGCCGCCCGAGACGGCAAGAACAGGCACGCCGACCAGCCCGACTGACGAACAGCAAGATGAGATGCTGGCCAAAACAAATAACGACGGGGGCGATTTGTGCGCTTGACGTACATCCGCGTCGTCATCGCAATCGTCACGAACGCATAGCCCAAATCAGCAACTCGATATATGGTCATGTATCGGAATGAGACATTTATGATGGCATCGTTCTTGTTATAGTCGGTATGCCAGCATTACAGAATTGGCATCGCGAAACTCATGCTTCCATCGCTGGCAGACTGTCGAGTTGGACTGAACGCTTCGGATGACGTCCGTTTCAAATCCGAGGCGACTGCGGAAGGAATCACGGTAAAAACTAAACGATTCGTGAATCGAACGCGACGGTTAGTTGAACTTCTCTTCGTACAGGTCTTGGGAGTGTTCGATGGCGTCGTACGCGGCCTGTTTGTCTTCCCAACCCAGCGTCTCGACTTCCTTTCCGGCTTCGAGGTTCTTGTAGGTGGAGAAGAACTCGTCTATCTCGTCCTTCGTCTGCTGTGTGATGTCGTCAACGTCCTCGATGTGGTCGAAGCGCGGGTCCTCGATGGGGACGGCGATGACTTTGTCGTCCTGCTCGCCGTCGTCGTCCATCTTCATCATGCCGACGGGGCGGGCTTCGATGACACAGCCGGGGAACGTCGAGTCCTCGACGAGGACGAGGACGTCGAACGGGTCCTCGTCGTCGTAGAACGACTGCGGGATGAACCCGTAGTCGCCGGGGTAGTGAACGTTGCTGTGGAGGACCCGGTCGAGCATGACGCCGGGGATGTCCTTGTCGTATTCGTACTTGTTGCGGTCGCCTTTGAGACACTCGACAACTGCGTAGATTTCCTCGGGGGCGTTCGGCCCGGTTTCGAGGTCTTCCCAGAGATTCGTCATGGGTCGCTTGGAACTCGAAGGGAAGACCAAAAAGTCCTTTCGGCATGGGCGTAAACAGGTGATTTGTACTCGCGAAACTACTCATAAATGTGACACCCTTCCACAGTCGACGGGTGGCGTGTAGAGTATTAAAATCGAACGAAAGAGACGAGAAACACCAAGAAACTTGAGAAGGGTTAAATATCTCGGTTACATATCTCGTCGTGTCAAAGCCTATGTCAGAGGCACAAACACTCACCGAAAGCAGTACCGCCCGCGACCTCACCGCATTCCAGCGCAACATCCTCATCGTCCTCACCGAGGAACCGATGTACGGACTCGCTATCAAGCGTGAACTGGAAAGCTACTACGACGAGGAAGTGAACCACGGCCGTCTGTACCCCAACCTCGACACGCTCGTCGAGCGCGGACTGGTCGAGAAGAGCGAACTCGACAAGCGGACCAACCAGTACGGTCTGACTCAGGACGGACTCGAAGCCGTCGAGGACGGCTTCGCGTGGTCACTCTCGAAGTTCGTCACTGACGATGCACGCGCGGACAAGGTTCGCGCCATCATCGAGAAGTACGACTAACGCAGTCGAACACGAGTTCGACCGATTCGTTTATGATTTTTTTCTGCTCCGCGTTCGGCCACGCGTTCCGTGGGAAATACTCGCGTCAGAAACTCGTCCACTTCGATGCTCGTCGCCGACTCCACCGGCCGGGCGTAGTGGTTTCCCATGAAGTCGGCAAACGCCTCGGCGTTGGCGCCGTGAACATCCCCATATTCTTCCCGAACGCGCGCGACAACGGCATGGTTATGCGTCGTCGATTTCGTCCCAGTCGTCCGGGTCGCCGGCGCCGGTGAGCGGGATTTCGACCGCCCGGTCCGTGTCCTCGATTCGCTCGACGCGAATGGTCCCGTCTTCGACCCACTCGTCGGGATGGAGCACCAACACCGTTCGTCGTGTCCTCCTCGCGAATTCGCGCGACGAATCCGTGTTCGTCGAGCAAGTCGCTCCCGCTCCATTCGATACACTTCGGCCTCCGCTTTCCCGCTCCCGATTCCGCTCCCGTGTCACGTGCAAGGTGGGTCAGTCGTTCGGCTTCCGAAAACGTCGTTCGGTAGTGCTCGATCGGTCCGACCCGTCGTTCAGTCCATCGTCCAACGCCTCGTTCGCTAACTTGTCCGCGCGTTCGTTTACCTCCCGTGGGACGTGTTTCAGCGACCACTTGTCGAACCTATCGAGCAGTTCCCGTGCGCGGACTCGCCGCTCACGGAGTTCCGGGTTGTTCGTCTTCCACGCCCCCGTCACCTGCTTGACGATGAGTTGGGAGTCACCCTTCACGTCCACCGAGTCGAAGCCGTAGTCACTGGCGGTTTCGAGCGCCTCGATGAGCGCCTCGTACTCGGCTTGGTTGTTCGTCGCGCGACCGATTTTCGTTCCGCCCTCCGCCGCGATTCCGTCGCTGGTGACGATGGTCCATCCGGTCGCCGCCGGACCGGGGTTGCCGCGACTCGCGCCGTCGAAGTAGAGATAGGCGTGACCGCCTGCATCGCGCAGAATCGCCTCGATATCCTGTGGGTTCGCCCCCTGAATCACGAGTTTGTCGTCGTACGCGATGGCGACGGCATCGCCGTGTTTCGCCCGCCACTGTTCGTACTCGGATTTTCCCTCCGAGACGATGATTCCGGCGTCGGCGAGCGTCCGGCGTGCCTCCTCCACGTCACACTCGATGACTGGCATTGTCCGACAGTCGTCTGCGTGCGAGTAAACAGGTTCCGGTCTCCCGAGGACATATGTGGCCGTGTGTCAGACATATATGGGTTTTGCCCAAGGGTTTAAATGTTTGGGAGTTACTACTATAAAAGTGCGATGACACGGTCCACTCGTCAGCGGGAGCGCCAACTCGAAGGGGAGCAAACGGCGAACGAACGAGAGGGAGAGCGTGCTTGTCCTGAATGCGGGTCCGAAACGTTAGTCAAGAGTACCGACCGCGCCGAACTGGTCTGTGACGACTGTGGGTTGGTCGTCGAAGAGGAGCGGATAGACCCCGGACCGGAATGGCGTGCGTTCAACCATCAGGAGCGACAGAAGAAATCGCGCGTGGGAGCGCCGACCACCCAGACGATGCACGACAAGGGGTTGACGACGACCATCGACTGGAAGGACAAAGACGCCTACGGTCGGTCTATTTCTTCCAAGAAACGCAGTCAGATGCACCGCCTGCGCAAGTGGCAGGAACGCATCCGAACGAAGGATGCGGGCGAGCGAAACCTCCAATTCGCCCTGTCCGAAATCGACCGGATGGCATCTGCGCTGGGTGTTCCACGGTCGGTCCGCGAAGTCGCGTCGGTCATCTACCGGCGAGCACTCAAAGAGGACCTGATCCGTGGTCGGTCCATCGAAGGCGTCGCAACGAGCGCGCTGTATGCCGCTTGTCGCAAGGAAGGAATTCCGCGAAGTCTCGAAGAGATTTCGGAAGTATCCCGGGTCGAACGAAAGGAAATCGGGCGGACGTATCGGTACATCTCCCAAGAACTCGGTCTGGAGATGGAACCGGTCGACCCGAAAAAATACGTCCCGCGGTTCTGTTCTGAACTCCATCTCAGCGAAGAAGTGCAGTCGAAAGCGAACAACATCATCGAAACCACCGCTGAAAAGGGATTGCTATCGGGCAAGTCACCGACCGGCTACGCCGCCGCCGCGATTTACGCCGCCTCGCTTCTCTGCAACGAGAAGAAGACACAGCGCGAAGTCGCCGACGTGGCACAGGTCACGGAAGTCACCATCCGAAATCGGTATCAAGAACAGATCGAAGCGATGGGTATCCACAGCTAACCACACCATTCTCCCGTTTTTTCCCTTCGAGCGACGGCCAGCGCTCTTTGTCCTCCGTTTCTTTCCTCGCCGCGTCAGTCTGATTGCCGAACGTTCAAGCCCCTCGCACCCCTACGTTTCGTGAATGCGGTTGGACGAATATATCGACGATTTGCGCCCGGACGAGGAGGAGCGCCGCCGCCGTCTCGCCGAGGAGAAATCCTACGAGATTCTGGACTACGTGGACGATTTTAAGGACCGTTTTTCGGAGGTCGCACAGGGTGATTCCCTGTTTGGCAGCACGTCGCCCTCGGTGTTCGTCGGCCGGTCGTCCTACCCCAATGTCTCGACGGGCATCCTCTCGCCCGTCGGGGCCGAGGAGAGCGCCTCGGAGTTCGCCACCAGCGGCGACTGGTACCAGCGCGGCCTCGACATCGACAACGTCCTCCAGTATCGGACGGGCCTGTTGAACTCGAATCGCTCCGCGAAGGTGAACGTGGACGACGTGTGGGACGGGTTCGTCGGGGTTCAGCGCGAAATCGCCATCGCCGACCGGCCGGTGGACGTGGAAATCGGTCTCACGGAAAAACTCGATTTGGACGTGAACGTGGACGATATCGCCACCCCAACCGGTCCAACGGCCCGCGCGTCCTCGGCGGATTTGACCGAAAACCCACACGTTCCCCGCGCCGTGAAGAAGACGCTGGAGGACGACGACTGGCAGGCCCAAGGCGCGATGAACTACCTCTACCGCCGCGGGTTCGACGTGTACGACATCAACACCATCCTCTCGGCGGGCGCGCTCGGACAGAACCGTAATCGAAAACTCGTCCCCACGCGCTGGTCGATTACCGCCGTGGACGATACTGTGGGACAGTACCTCCGCGGCCGCATCCGGAACGCACCGAGCATCGACGAGACGCAAGTCTGGGTGAACGAGTACATGGGCAATCGCTACTGGGTCGTTCTCACGCCTGGCCAGTGGGAGTACGAACTCGTGGAAATGAAGGCCCCGGGCAGCATCTGGAACCCCTCCCCGACCGGCGATATCTGGATGGGCAGCGCCCACGAGGGCTTCGAGGGCCGAACCGGCTACGTCGAGGAAACCGCCGGTGCCTACTACGCCTCCCGCCTCGGCGTCCTCGAACATCTGGAAGACATCGGGCGGCAGGCCAAGGCGCTCGTCCTCCGCGAGGTCAGCGACGACTACTGGGCACCCGTCGGCGTCTGGCAGGTCCGTGAAAGCGTCCGCAACGCCTTCGACGGACGATTTGGGGAGTCGGAATCGTTCCACACCGCGGTTCGAGAAATCGTCCCGCAACTCCCAATCTCGATGAACACCCTCCGTCGGAAGTCCGAGATGGTCTCCGGCGTCCAGGCCAATCTCACCGATTTCGGAAGATAAGACGGCGACTGCGATTGTGCAGCTACGAAACAGAGTTTTCTCATCAAAAGGAAGACGGTGATTGCTTCGAAAAATCGTCTTGTACGAGTCAAAGCGAACAGCGTCAATGGCGTTGTGACTGCAAATACGAGGCACAAGGCACACCCGAACGATGAGCGGATACGGTCGTTACTGCATGGTTATCCGTAGGACGACACAAAAGCCGATTAGCACGTGCACCTCGTCTTACTGTTCATAGCCAGTCTTCTTGCCGGAAGTAGAGGGCCAAAATTGCGGTCATCAAAAACATGCCGAGCATCACTGCCGGATAGCCGTACGTCCAGTTGAGTTCGGGCATGTTGAGCGGGCCGTCCTGAAAGTTCATGCCGTAGACGCCGACGATGAGGGTGAGCGGGAGGACGATGGTGGCGACGACGGTCAGCTTTTTCATCGCCTCATTGGTCGAGACCGAGAGCATGTTGAGGTAGATGTCGCGTGCGCCGCCCGCCAACTCGCGGTAGGTCTCGGTCAGGTCCACGAGTTGGACGAGGTGGTCGTACACGTCGCGGAAGTACTTCTCCGTCTCCGGGCGGATTTCCTCGGGGTCGCCGCGAGCGAGATAGCCGACGGCTTCGCGAGTTGGCCACGCGAGTTTACGGAACGCGAGCAGCTCTCGGCGGACGCCGTTGATGGATTCGAGCGTCTCGATACTCGTGTCGCTTATGACGGCTTCCTCGACGGTCTCGATTTGGTCCTCGATTTCGTCGAGCACGGTGAAGTAGCTGTCAACGATGCCGTCACAGACGCGGTAGGCCGTGAAATCCGGTCCCCTGTCGAGGATACGACGGTCGCCATCGAGCGCGGCCTGCCAGATGCGGGCGACGGCGTCCATCTCGTGTTCCGAGAGGGTGACGAGCCAATCCTCGCCGATGAATACGCCGACGGATTTGACGTGTGTTTCCTCCTCGAAACTGGTGTCTCCACGACTCAACTCGACCGTCTTGAGCAGGAGAAAGGTGTAACCCGAGAACTCCTCGGTCTTCGGCCGAACCCCATTCTTGATGTCTTCGAGCGAGAGGTGGTGAATGTCGAACGACTCGGCAACGCGTTCGAGTTCGACGGGGTCCGCGTTACTCACCCGAACCCACACGGTTCCGGGTTCGATGCGGGCGGCTTGGTAATCATCGACGGTCTCGATATCGCCTTCGGAAAACCGCAGTGCTTCGACGGTCATCGGTCATCCTCCCGGCCGGCAGTCATTGTACCTCCTCCACATTGGTCGGGTTGGCGATGGCGAGAAGCGTGATACCGACCATGATGCCGGTGATGGAGAACGCGCGACCCGGATACGGCGTAGTGACGCCGATGAGATACCCCACCAGTCCGAGGGCCGTGAACCCGAGCCCCAAGGCGTACGTTCGGTTCATACCATCCGTACCCGGAGGGAGAAGAAAAAACGTTTCCCGTTCAGCCGTTGTGTTGGACACCGGAAATCAACTGGGACACGTCGTCGGATTCGTCCAGCTTTTTCGGGTAGACTGCGAGCACGACTATCCAGTCGCCGTCGTGTTTGACCTTGGTCGCCTGAATCGTCACGTCGATGCTCGCGCCGTGTGACGTCGCGGTCCCGGTGAACGTGGAAACCTTCGTCTTCTTCCCGAGCATCGTCACCTGCTTCGACCCGACGGTTTTGATGTCGTGAACGTTGGCGTAGCCCGCGACGAACTTCTCGACCAACTGCTTGTTATTGTACTTCGCCAGCGGGTTGAACGACTTCTTCCCGACGGAGACGGACGGACTGCTCACGACGTTGAATGTCGCAACCGTCCCATCCGCGATGCCAGCGATGCCGATGGATTTGTGATATTGGGCAACCCAGTTCGTCACCTTCACGTCACGGCTCTGCCCTGCCGCCTTGAACGTTCGTTTGATCTCTACCTTTTTCACATTGGCTTGGTCGTACCCCGTCCCCGACAGCGCCTTGTCCCCCACTGTCGCCTTCGAGGCACTGACCGACAGGGTGTCCCCGAGAAGGAATCCGAGACAGCCACTCGAAAGCATGAGGACCGCCAGAAGCGCGCCTGCAACCAGTTTCCGGTTCATGGTTATCGCTGATACTCAAGCCCCCGGTATAAACCCGGTGGCTACGGAAGTTTGAACGAAGGGCCTGAATCGGAATCCTGAACGTCCACACCGAGCGCTTTCAAGTCGTCGCGTAGCGCGTCTGCACGCTCGTAGTTACCGTTTTCGCGCTCGTTCTCGCGCAGTTCGAGCACGAGTCCGACGAGGTCTTCCGCGAGTCGCACGTCCCCGCCCGTCTCGCCACCGAGCGAGAAGCCGAGTACGTCGCCGCCGAGTTCCTCGAACGTCTCGACCGCCGATTTGAGTCCCTCGTAATCGTACCCCTCGGGGTTGTCCACGTGCCGATTAACTGCCGTCACCAAGTCGAGCAGGGCCGCCAGCGCTCGTCGCGTGTTGAAGTCATCGTTCATCGCCTCCTCGAATTCGGTTGGGATTTCGGCGACCGTCTCTCGAAGTTCGTCGTCCTCGACAGTCGTCCGAGCATCCGGGCTGTCGAGTGCTTTCACGGCGCGGTCGTAGCCCTCGGACAGTCGGTCCCAGCGCTCGACGGCCTCGTTCACCGTCTTGTCGCTGAACGTCTGGCGGTTGGCGTAGGAGGTGGAGAGGAGGAACATCCGGACGGCGTTCGCGCCGATTTCGGAAATCGCGCCGCGAACCGTCGAGTAGTTGCCAAGACTCGAACTCATCTTCTCGCCGTCGGTTTCGAGCAGGCGAACGTGTAGCCAGTAGCGGGCGAACTGATGGCCCGTCGCGGCCTCGCTCTGGGCCACCTCGTTTTCGTGGTGTGGGAACACGAGGTCCTGTCCGCCGACGTGGATGTCGATGGTTTCCCCGAGGTGTTTCATGCTCATTGCCGAGCATTCGATGTGCCAGCCTGGACGACCCTCGCCCCACGGCGAGTCCCACGTTTCCCCGGACGGGTGGGAAACAGCGTACTCCCGGTCGGATTTCCGATGGTTCTCGACGGAACTCTCACTCACACCGTCAGCCTTCCACAGCGCGAAATCACCGGGGTTACGTTTCTCCGAGCGCTCGTCGCTCTCGCCCTGCGCTTCCATCTCCTCGACTTTCTGATTCGAGAGTTTGCCGTACTCCTCGAATTTCGTCACGTCGAAGTACACCGACCCGTTGGATTCGTAGGCATATCCCTTCTCAACCAGCGTCTCGATGAGATCGATGATTTCCGGGACGTGCTCGCTGACACGCGGGTACACATCAGCTCGCTTCAAGTTCAGGTCGCGCATGTCACGGATAACTTGCGTGATGAAGGTCTGGGCGACTTCGGCCTCACTGTCACCGAGGTCGTCCTCGCCGACCCGGGCCGTGATCTTCTCGTTCACGTCGGTGAAGTTCTCGACGTGGTGGACATCGTAGCCAAGGTGTGCCAACCAGCGGTGCATCACGTCGGTATGAATCCATCCGCGTGCGTGACCGAGATGTGCGAAATCGGAAACGGTCAACCCACAGTAGTACAGCAGGACGGAATCCGGGTCGCCGGGTTCGAACGGTTCCCGTTCCCCCGTGAGCGTGTTCGTTACGGAGAGTGTCATGGGAAACGGTAGTAGCAGGAACCGTTTTAAATCGTCGGAAGCGACACCAACCGCCTCAACTCCCCGACTGCATCTCCCCCCGACCCAGACCGCATCAACTGCCACAAATCCCTCAACCAACTACTTTGGAACAGCATTGAGGCTTTCCTCGATGAATCGAACTGCGTTCGCACCGTCCCGACGCTTGACGACCACCACGAGCGATTCCGCAACTCCGGCCGCGACGATTTCCACATCTTCAGCAAGGAGCCGAGAGAGAACAGCCGCCAGTACACTGCCGTCCGGAGTCCCAGTTACGATGACGCCCGTCAACGACCCCGAATCTGGAGCGAACCGCATTCCTCCCACGGAGAGGATGGACTCGTCATCACCATCCCCATCCCCATCCGTTCGTCCCAACCTGCTCTGCATGGTGACGCGAGCGTCCCGCGATTCGGTTTCGTACAGTGGTAGTTCGTCGGCAAATCGAGAGAGTGCCGTCGAAATCGCGTCAGTGTCGTCACCGACACCGACTTCATCCGCGAGAAATCTGGCGGCTGCGGTGTAGTTCACGACGCCTGCACGGAGTGCGGCGAGAAGAAACGGCCGTCGCCGTGCCGCGTTTCGAGTGGCTTCTGCAAGGGACATTATCGACACGCAGGACGAGAGAGGGAAAAAGGAATGCGATTGTGACGTGCCAGGATTGGTGGGTGAAAACAGCTACTGGGTGAGAAAGTACGCCGCTGCGCCGATACCGACCAGCACGACGACCGCACCGACCAGCGCGACACCCCAATCGACGAGGACACCAACGCCAAGGACGAGCACCAAGGCCAACACGCCGAGAGCGACGAGCGGCAGGTTACGGGTCAGTTCCGATGTGTCGGTCGTCGGCTGGGGCGACCGCTGTTTGGGTTTCGAGAGGGTTTCATCAACCGGAATCTCGTCGGCGCTGGGATCGAACTCCGCGATGTCGATGTCCACATAGGACGTTTCAGCACCGTAACCCGTGACGACTTTCATTTTTCCGCGTGCGGGACCGTGGTGAACGGAGATCGGGATGAGTTCCGTTTCGCCGTCCTCGATGTAGTGATTCGTCGCGGACAGCGACGCCACTTCCGAGAGATCGTCGTCCAAATGGAGATGCACGTGAATCGGCGCACCGTGATTTTCGAGTGATACGTCGAACGAATCGTCCACCGCGAACGACTTCGCTACGTCGATGTGATGGATGCCGTCACGATTGATGTGTATCGGTAGCGTCCCGGACACAGTACACCTCGGTTGTTGGTTGTAGTAGCAAATCCAACTATTAAAAGATTCAGGCCTCTCGCATGTCAGGTGGCAAGAGGTTTGGGATGCCGTCCTCGATGGGGTACTCCTCGCCACATTCCGTGCAGGTGAGCGTCCCGAAGAGGACCTCCTCGCCTTCTTCCTGTCGAGCGTCGAGTTCGAGTTCCTGTTTATCCAGCGGACAGCAGATGATGTCCATTAGGGATTTCTTCATGTCCGGATGCACGAAGGGGCGGGGCAAAAGCGTGACGGGTTGCTGGTAGTCAGTGGTAGTTCCCATATCGGAGAGTTTGTCGCAGACTATCGTCGCAAGAAGGGCTGACTGTGACCACATTCATCGATCTCAATGCCGTCCCGTACCATCGCTTTGGAATCGGTAAAACACAAGCATTGATTTGCTTGCAGTATTGTTCAAGTCCATGAATCAAATATGACCAATCGTGATTTAGATTATTCAACGGTAACGCTCTTAGCGAGATTCCGCGGTTTATCGATGGAACGGCCTTTGTGATTCGCGACGTGGTAAGCGAACAGCTGAAGATACACGTTCGCCACGACCGGTTCCATCAATCCAACCTTCGGTACCTCAAATGAGATATCGAGCACTGAGTTCGGGTCAGTCTCCGAGGTAACACCGATGGCGGGCGCCCCCCGCGATTCGACCTCTTTCACGTTGTGTACTGTCTTCTCAGCGTTCGTTCCCTTCGTCAAGATAGCGATTACCGGAGTTCTTTCCGTGACAAGTGCGAGCGGTCCGTGTTTGAGTTCCCCTCCAGGGAAGCCCTCAGCATGTGCATAGGAGATCTCTTTGAGCTTCAATGCTCCTTCAAGAGAGACAGGGTGGCCGAAACGTCGGCCAATGAAGAAGAACGCATCACTGTCGGCGAATTCTTCAGCAGTCTCACGAACGGTGGACTCGGTATCCAACACTTGTTGAATCGCTCCCGGAGCAGCAGAAAGCTCTTTCAAAATGGTCGACGCCTCGTTTGAGGAAAGAGCGTTGCGCTGTCTGGCAAAATAGACGGTTAGCAGCGTTAGTGTTGTCACCTGCGAGGCGAACGTCTTGGTTGCAGCAACGCCGATTTCTGGGCCAGACCGAATGTAGAGTGTGTCATCGGCTTCACGAGCCATCGTCGACCCAACTGTATTCGTCACTGCAAGCGTTCGTGCACCCGCACCATCGGCCTTCCGAAGTGCACGCAACGTATCGGCAGTCTCGCCACTCTGCGTGACTGCAACGACGAGCGTTCGCCACGGATCACGGTTCCCCCGGAACACATACTCACTTGCAATATGAACTGAAACACGCACATCCGCATATTGTTCTAACAACTCGGCAGCATACAGACCAGCGTAGTACGATGTCCCGCATGCGATGATCTGGATTTCGTCAAGAGAATTACAGTACTCCTCTGACAACGATAAGTCGAGGTCGACTGACCCGCTGAGTTCGTCGACACGGCCAGAGAGGGCCTGCCGGACAGCGTGTGGCTGTTCGTGGATTTCCTTGCGCATGTAGTGCTCGTAGCCACCCTTCTCAGCTGCGTCCGCGTCCCAGTCGATAGTCTGGCGTTCAGGTTCGACCCGTTTATCGCTATTCACAATCGTCACATCGTCTTCGGTGAGATGCACGATAACGCCGTCTTCGAGGAATGTGACCGTTCGAGTGTGTTCGATGAATGCCGTGACGTCGCTCCCAAGGAACGTCGCATCATCAGCGTGACCAATCACGAGCGGACTATCTTGGCGAACAGCAACGATGCCGTCGTGGCCGACAGCAGTGACTGCGATTGCGAAACTACCTTCGAGCATCCCAACGACTGTTTCAACAGCATTACCGAGGTCATCACAACTTTCGAGTTCGTTTTCGATGAGATGGGCAATCACCTCGGTGTCCGTCTCGCTTGTGAATTCGTGGTTGTCGCGGAGTTCCCGTTTGAACGTCTCGTAGTTGTCGATGATACCGTTATGAACGACTGCTATATCTCCTGTACAGTCGGTATGTGGATGGGCGTTCGCGTCCGTTGGTGCACCGTGCGTACTCCATCGCGTGTGACCGATTCCACAGGTTGCATTCGGCATCGAGGGAATCGTGAGGTCGTCAATCTGGCCACTTTGCTTGTGTACTTCTAACGACCCATTCAGTAACGCCACTCCAGCGGAATCGTAGCCACGATACTCGAGATTCTTCAAACTCTGTGCAATGATTTTCGAACAATCGCCGTCACCGACATAGCCTGTTATTCCACACATGAATTAGCCTCGTTGTACGAATGCGCCGTCCTCAATTTGTCCACTGACGACTGAACCACTATCCACTGTCACATCCTCGCCGATAATGGCTCCTGGTTGTACTGAGACATTGCCCCCAAGACGGGCGTTATCGCCGACAAGGCCGCCAAATGTCACGTTTCGATGAATCTCATCACCAAGTATGATGTCGGCGCTACCACCCTCAATGGTGGTATTGGCACCGATAGTGGCGTTCGCACCGACGATACAATCCCGCACGACAGCACCGGGGCCAATCGTTACGTCCGGAAAGACCACGGCATTTTCAAGTACGGCATTCGATCCAACGATAACGTTCTCCCCAACAGATGTGCCGCGAAGTACGGCCGCACCGGGTTGTACTGTCACATCTTTTTGCAGTACGATATCGTTATGTATGACGGCATTCGAGGCGACGTGTGCTGACTGCGGGACATCTGATTCTTGCGTAGTGGATTTTTGATCAGAACGTAGTTATTGAGCCACAGAATATCCCATGGATAAGAGACATCGCCCCAGAAACCGTTGTATGGAACTGCCCGGAGTGGGTGAATCTCAGATTGAGTCTGCAACGTCGTCGTCAGTGCCTGTTCCCCGTGGCTCTCCGTCTGGCGAATCGCGGCAAATATTTCTGGGCCGAATGCGTACACACCGGCGTTAATCTGCTTTGACGACGTTGTTCCCGGACTTGGCTTCTCGATAATATCATCGACAGTCTGTCCATCGAGTTCGACGACACCAAATCTGTTTGGCACTTCGACACGCGTCACGGCGAGACACGACTTGCCTGTTTGAGCCCGTTTGTCGATCAAATCCTCAACAGCTTGTGATTCGATATACCGGTCCCCATTTAGTGCAATGAAATCCGATTCGATGTAGGGTTCAGCCTGTAGGAGGGCATGGCCTGTTCCAAGCTGTTTTTCTTGGACGGCGTACGTGATCTCGATGTCCCAGTTGTCGCCATCGCCGAAGTAGTTCTGAATCCGTTCGCGGCGGTAGCCCACAATGAGAATGATTTCAGTAACACCAGCTTTAGCGACGGATTCGATCACGGATTCAAGCAGTGGCTTGTTTCCGACCGAGAGCATGGGTTTCGGTCGATGATTGGTGAGTGGCCGTAGTCGCGAGCCCTCACCGGCAGCGAGGATGACCGCTTTCATGGAGGATACCTCTCTCATGTCCCAGTATAATTCTTCTCCTTGACAGTACTGTCATTTATCGTTGTAGATTCACCCAGTAACCGTTGAAGACGATGAATGTGGTTGGTGTGGATCGTGGCGGGGTTTCGAAGCTGACGCTTGCTCACTCTCAAACCGTGTCTCGGCTCTCATACTCCCAGATGAGGTCGAAATAGCGTTTCATCCCCGCAACAAACGACCCGTTTTCAGTGACAGCAGCCTGTCGCATGTGCAGCGGAACATCCGTTTCCTCAACGAGAAAAATCGCCTTCCCCGTATCGTACTCCATACTTGGGTCGGTCAACGTTCCGCGCCACGGTAATTTCTCATCGCTGAACCGATAGTCGACATCGGGATATGTCTCATCGATGTACGAAATTATTTCTTTTTGGATCGTTTTGTTCTGTTCGGTCAAATGTTTCGGGTTGAGAAAGAGTATCTCGACCGTAACGCCTCGGTCGACAGCGTCCTTGAACGCAGGTTCGATACCATGGAAGTACTCGAAACTTTTCGTTAGGACACAAAGGGTACTGTCGCCAGACGCGTACAGTTTTCGTGTTTCAGTTTCACTTGATTCCCCCACATCAACGACATAAATAGTTCTTCGGTAGGCGTAATATCCTCACTCGATTGCTGGTATAGTGGCTGAAACGCATCGAGAAACTCATCTCGGATAGACTCGATATCTTGTCGATAGGATTCGTATGCTTGTCGCTGGTTCTCTTTGGCTCGATCGAGGATTCGGCTGGAGATTTTGGTTGGTATTGTTTCGGCCGGCCCGGGATAGTCTTGATATATCCCATGCCGTTAAGTGAGTCGAGGACACCGTAGATGCGAGCTTTCGGAATATCGGTTGCCTCTGCGAGATTCGGCGCTGTCGTGCGCCCAAGCGAAAGAAGATGTTCGAGAGCAGTGGATTCGTACTCCTTGAGTTCCAGATGATTCAGAAGTGAGGTTGTGTCATGAGACGTGGTCATAGGTCAGCTATTGTCGCTTCGGATAATAAATCACGGTTTGTTTATTCAATTCCATTTCCCATACGAAATGTTTATAATGGGTCAATTGAATGGTTACTCAGAAGATGAGTAACAAAGAAGAGGAAGAAGAAGACACGGATGACATTCGAAAGCATCTCGAAGGTGTCGAAGACGGTGCAGGCTGTGTAGAGATATGGGAGCGACTGAGTGAACAACGTGAGAAAAAGTAGACAGACAGAGAAGGAATTCTACTGAAGACGGATATATCAATGAAAAATGTGATTCTTGCCTGTCAGAGTTATCTCTCCAAGAAATACTCTCGTGAATCAACTCTTTAGTCGACTCACCGCTGCACATCGCTAGTATGATTCATTCCCTTCTACTTTCTATTTCGATTGCTAGTTGATTCAGCATCAAATAGAAATACTTTTCAAGGGTTAATTACTCAATATCTGAGTAACCATGTCAATACTATTAACTGGCGCGGACGGGTATCTCGGTTGGCCAACTGCACTGCGGATTGCTAACCGAACAGACGACCGCGTCGTCCTCGTCGATAACTTTGGCCGACGCGAATGGGTCGACGAGATTGGCAGTACCAGTGCAACCCCTATCCGACCGATGGGCGAACGAATCGGTGCCGCAAAATCTCGGTTGGGGCTCCACAACCTCTCCTTCGTGGAAGGAGACCTCACTGACAAGGCATTCGTTGACGAACTACTGACTGTCCACCAGCCGGACACCATCGTCCACACGGCCGCCCAACCGTCTGCACCCTACTCCCAGATTAACGGTGAACGCGCGAACTACACCCAGCACAACAACTTGCAGGCGACGCGAAACCTATTATGGGGCCTTGAAGAACAGGATCTCACAGATACGCACTTTATCGAGACAACGACAACTGGCGTGTACGGTGCACCTGAGTTCCCCATCCCAGAAGGCGGAGCCACGATGGAGAATCAAGGCGAGCGCGACGAGGTACCGTTCCCGGCGATGGCAGGCAGCTGGTACCATCTCACCAAGTCCCACGATGCGGCGAACATGCGACTGGCGCACAAGCAGTTCGACATCCCGATAAGCGATGTCCGAACGGCGATTGTCTACGGCACCGAAACCGAGGAAACGCGTGCCAATGACTATCACCTAAAGACGCGATTCGACTTTGACTACTACTTCGGGACGGTTACCCACCGCTTTGCTGCTCAAGCAGTCGCCGGGTATCCCGTAACGGTCTACGGGAAAGGCGAACAACGAAAGCCATTCATCAGCCTCGAAGACGCCGTCGAAGGGCTCGCTCAACTCGCATTGATAGATGCCGACGAACGCGATGACGACTTTGTTGTGTACAATCAGGTGACGCGGCCGATAAGTATCGTCGAAGTCGCAAACACCATCGCAGACGTGGCTGCCGAGTTCGATTACGACGTTGCAGTCGAACACTTCGAAAATCCGCGCGATGAGGACGAAAGCCACAAAATGGAGATGGAAAACAAGCACTACATGGATCTCATCGGCGACCAGGCACAAACCTTCGAAGAGGGAGTCCGAGATATTTTCGAAACGCTCAGTGAATGTGAAGAGACCATCTCGACCCACGAAGATCGCTTCCTCCCCGGTGTACTCGAAGAACGGATGGAGAAAGAAGAAGACGCATCGGCCGAACTCGACTAGCTGTAGAATCCCGAGATTACCATGCATGTCCTCGTAACAGGCGGCTGTGGATACATTGGCAGCATTCTCGTCCCCCTACTGCAGGCAGAGGAGACTGTCGAGACGGTATCGGTTTTAGACAACCTCTCCACGGGGTCGCCGCGAAATCTCCTCGGAACCTACAGTGGAAACGACACGAACATCGTCTTTCGACGCGGCGATGTCCGCGAGTACGGTGACGTCGAAAACGCGATGCGAGATGTGGACACTGTTATCCATCTGGCAGCGATTACTGGTGCATCGAGTACCCATGACCGGAAAGAGGAGACGTACGCTGTCAACCTCGATGGAACAACGAACGTGTTGTCCGCAGCCGAGAAGTTCGACGTCGAGAACGTCGTCTTTGCTTCGTCGTGTAACAACTACGGGCGGGCGACCAGTACGGATATCACGGAAGAAACCGATGCGAACCCGCTGAATCCGTATGCCGAAACCAAACACAAAGGCGAACAGGCGCTTATCGACCACGTCGCGGATGGACATTTTCGAGGGACAGCACTTCGAATGAGTACGAACTACGGGTACGCTCCCGGCATCCGCTTCAATCTCGTCATCAACCACTTCGTCTTCCGGGCCGTAACGGACCGACCACTCACCGTCTATGGTGATGGGACCAACTGGCGGCCGTTCATCCACGTCAACGACGCTGCACGAGCGTTCAAGCAAGCGGCCTGTAACCCGGATGCGTGGTCCAAGACGGTGTACAACGTCTGGGCGAACGACGAAAACTACCAGATTGCAGATATCGCGGAAATCGTACGTGAAGAAGTCGATGGTACGTTCGACATCACCTATCTCGAAGACGAACATCCCGGCCCATCGTATCACGTTAACTTCGACCGAGTCGACCGACATAGTTTCGAACCGGAGTGGACAGTTCGAGACGGCGTCCATGACCTCATGCAGCAATTCAGGTCGGAGGACTCGTCAATCGTTCCAGACGTTGTCTAAGAATGTCAAGACAGAGAAATGAAAGAAATGACACAAACTACCCCGAACCACCCCGACCCCCCAACGATTGCTGTTACCGGCGCAGCCGGATTCATCGGCAGTCGTGTCGTGAATCAATTGCAAAATAGTCATCCTGAATGGAACATTATTGCCATCGATAATTTCTACTTGGGAACGGTACGGACGATTGGTGACATCGATGTCAAACACATCGATATTCGTCACCGTGACCGACTGGAAACTGCACTCGATGGTGCAGATATCGTCATGCACCTCGCAGCGATTAGCGGGGTTGACGACTGTGAGTCCAACAAAGATCTCGCGTACGATGTCAACGTGCAGGGGACAGCAAACGTCGCATGGTACTGTCGCAAGACGGGTGCGGGACTCGTCTTCCCCTTTAGCATGGCTGTTCTCGGCGATCCCGAGACGTTCCCGATAACCGCCGACCACGAACGAGACCCGATGAACTGGTACGGGCGGTCCAAACTCATCAGCGAACGCACAATCGAGGATATGGCGACCGACTCTTTCCCAGCCCATCTCTATCTCAAGTCCAATCTGTATGGAGAACACGAGATTAATGGGAAAACAATCTCGAAAGGGACCGTTATCAACTTCTTCATTAATCGCGTGTTCTCGGAGCAGCCGTTGACTGTCTACAAACCCGGTACCCAGTCGCGTAACTATATCCACGTAAAAGATGTGGCACGTGCGTACGTTCGGAGTGCGGAAGTAATGTCAGAGCAACTTGCGGCTGGTGAGACGGGTGTTCGGCGATATGAAATCGCGAGCAGTGAAGACCCGAGTGTCATGAAAGTTGGCGAGCTCGTCGCACGTATCGCTTCGGAGGAAGTGGGTATCGAAAAAGAAGTTGCCCTCGTTGACAATCCGCGTGAAAACGAGACACTGGTGAGTGACTTTACCGTCGACACGTCGAAAACACGGCAAGAACTCGGCTGGGAGGTCAAACATTCCGTCGAGGAGACGATTCGAGAACTGATTCAGAAGAAAGCCTGACGTCGGGGGGCGCTACGTGAGAGACGGGTCAACGATATCGACCGTCGGTGTTTGTAGCCGTGAATTGTCGCTCATCGGTCCGACTCACGAAACGCAGCGAGGTCGTCGTGTCTGGTTGGTTCGTCTACTGCCTTTTGTCTCCTGTCCTGTCTCATTCATGACCAACAGTCAATCAGCGACCTGAATTCGAATTTCGCTAGCATCAGTCGGATAGATTTATCCTCTCGCCTCGGTCTCTCCAAGCTATGACAGAGATACGCGAGGCAACTGAGGAACTTCTCGCGAATACACCCGATTTGGAAGTCCCACTTCGTGAATTCCTCGAAATCGATGCCCCAAACGAGAGCGCGACTCGTTCGAGCGAGTCGATGCTGTTCTCTCCATCGACGCGCCCTGTCCCGCCAGAAGCGAGACGGCGTAGCAGGCGTCACCCACCAACGTCACGCGCCCCCGTGACCAGTGGTCCATCTCGATTTGTGCCACCGTATCGTAGTAGACACCGTCCGCTTCGGAGCAGTGTTCGAGACCGTCGGGAACGGCCCAGTCCAAATCACCGAACTGCTGTCGGAGCGCTCGACACGGCGACGACGGGCGCATTTCGTCGTCGGTTCGAAACGCGAACCACGTGGCGACCCGGTCGTCACGAATCGGGTAAAACCCGGCCGTTCGGTCCGGCACCGTGATGTTTCGAAACTCGCCCTGGAGTTTCCGCCGGAACGCATCGTCTTCGAAGATGTACGCGGCGGTGTGGTAGCCGAGTGGGCGGATGAATTCGGATTCGTCGCCGAAGACGAGTTCACGGACCCGCGAATGAATCCCGTCGGCACCGACGAGCAGGGTTGCATCCTCGGTCGTTCCGTCGCTGAGTCGGACGGTCACGCCCTTGCCGTTTTGCTCCACGCCGTCGATGGTTCGGTCGTAGCGAATCTCGACGCCGTCGGTCAACGCGTCGTAAAGAATCCGTTCCAAATCTCCGCGCATGAGCGAGAGCAAGCGTCCGTCTGCGAGGTGTCGGAACAGTTCGTAATCGAGGTGGGAAACTTGTCTACCGCGTTGGTCGACGTTGATGACGCGCGGTACGTCGTAGTGTGCGTCTTCGAGCGCGGGAAGGAGGCCCATTCGCTCGGCCACGTCGTATCCCGACCCGAGGAAGTCTATCATGTATCCCTCGTCGCGCAACCCGGCCGCTTTCTCGATGAGTAGCACCTCCCATCCGGTTTTGTCGAGCCACCACGCGAGCGTCAAGCCCGCAATCCCGGCCCCACAGATAATGGCTCGTCCCTGTGTCTCGGAATCGTCGTCCATACCACTCCTTCGAATGGGGAATGCTTCGTCCTTTGCCCGCCCACGAACGCTATCGTCGTTCCGACCGTATGTCGGTCGGGGAACGGGAAATGGTTCATTCGATGAAGCGCGACGCGCTCGTCGCGCTGTTCGCGGGGTTTGCAGGCGTCGCCGGTTCGTACGCACTCACGGGAAACACGCCGGACTTCGTCGCCGTGCCAGTTGATGCGTTCGTCGTTGCAGTCACACCACCGGCGCTCATCGCGTTCTCGATTCAGATGCTCGGCGGAGTCGGCGACGTACTGGCGTTCACGCTCGCACTGGTTCTTACGATACTGCTACTCGCACTCGTCGCGTTTGTCGGACTCGTCGTCGGTAGGCGAGCGGGAAGAGCATACGTCAGCCTCCTCCTCGCCGCAGTGCTCGCGTGGGGGACCGCAACCGCGCTGACCGGCGCATCCGTGCCCGCGCTCGGATGCGCTGTCGGCGTCGGATTCGTCGTCGGAATCGCCACCGTGGCCGTCGGAAAACCGGCGTTCGACGCCGGGCGACGGCGCGTCCTCGGGTCGCTGGTCGGGGCACTGGGCGTCGGCATCGCGGGCTTTCTGCTCGGGTCACAACGGCCCGGGCGTCTTCGAAAACTGCCAAAACGGACGCCGCCGGCAGGGCACACCAACCAGTCCAATCGGTCGTCGGGCAAGGAGATGGCGAGCAAGAAGAAGATGCCCGACATGCGAACCGTGGAGGACTTGCTCGCGGAAGCCAAGCGAAAGTCGCTCGATGTGGAGGGACTCCCCGGACTGGTGAGCAGCCTCGATGAATTCTACGAGGTGGACATCGACTCGTTCAATCCGGACGTGAACGAGGCGGAGTGGTCGCTCTCGGTTACGGGGAGTGTGGAGAAGGAGTTGCATCTCGATTATGCGGGCCTCACGTCGATGTCGTCGGTGAACGTCTACAAGACGCTTCGCTGTGTCGGCGAGCAATTGAACGCCCACCTGTTGAACAATGCGGTGTGGACTGCGGTTCCAATGATGGACGTGATAAAGCGCGCGAAACCGAAGGGGGGCTGTGACTGCGTGATGCTCCGAGCGGCCGACGACTACTACGAGGAGTTTCCGCTCGCCGCACTCGAAACCGGTCTGCTCGCCTTCGGGATGAACGGGTTTGCCCTACCGCGAAATCACGGATATCCCGTCCGCGCGCTGATTCCGGGACACTGGGGGGAGATTAACGTCAAATGGCTCACCGAAATAGCGATTCTCGACAAACCAGCCGAGGGGTTCTGGGAGAAGAAAGGGTGGCACGGTACCGGCCCGGTCAACACCGTGGCGAAACTCTGGGTCGATAACACACTCTCGGGTGGGCGGAAACAGGTTGCCGGACTCGCCTACGCCGGAACACGCGGTATCGAGCGCGTCGAAGTCTCGACCGACGGCGGCGAGACGTGGAACGATGCGCAGCTGTCGAAACCGCTGAAGGGGACGGACGTGTGGCGACAGTGGCTGTACGAGTGGACGCCGTCGGGAACCCATGAAGTCGTCGTGCGGGCAGTCGATGGCGAGGGAAAACTGCAACCGAGAGCACAAGCCCAACCGTACCCGAACGGTTCGACCGGTTGGGTGTCAGAAACGATATCGTAGTTATTCGAACGGGTGGTTCAGAACGACGGTGTCCTCCCTACCCGGGCCGACACCGACGGCGTAGACGGGCGCGTCGAGTTCGTCGCTGATGTATTCGAGGTAAGCTTGCGCGTTCTCCGGAATCGCGTCGTAGCCCTCCTCGGCGACCTCGCTCCAGTCCACTTCCGGCCAGCCATCGAACGAACGGAAGTTCGGTTCACAGCGACCCCAGCGTTCGGTCGTGGCGGGGATGGTGAATATCTCCTCGCCGTCGACATCGTAGCTGTAGCCGACTTTTACCTGGTCGAGACCCGCCAGCACGTCAACGTGGTTGACGGCGAGACCGGTGAAACCGCTCGCACGAGCGGCGTGGCGGAGCATGGGCATGTCGAGCCACGCGACTCGGCGTGGTCGGCCGGTGACAGTGCCGTACTCGCCGCCTTCCTCGCGGATGTAGTTGGCGAGTTCCTCGTTCTCGCCCGCGCCTTGTTCGTCGTAGTCGGGCGTGTCGCCGACGACGCCTCCGAGTTCGGTCGGAAGTGGGCCGCTCCCCACGCGCGTGAGGTACGCCTTCACGATGCCGATGATTTCGCCGCCGCCGACGACGCCGGGACCGAGTCCCGTCCCCGTCGCGGCACCGCCCGCGGTCGGGTTCGAGGAGGTGACGTACGGATAGTTTCCGTGGTCGATGTCGATGAGGGTTCCCTGTGCTCCCTCGAAAATCACTTCGTCACCGTCATCGAGGTGCGAGGCGAGGAAATCTCCGGCTTCGACGGTCATATTCTCCTCCTTCATGCGCTCACCGTAGCGCTGGTACTGCTCGTGGAGCGCGTCGATGTCGAACGCTTCGCCGGTTTCCACCCCGAAGACCTTCTCGGCGAGCGCACGTTTTTGGGGGACGACATATTCGAGCTTTTCGCGGAGGAGTTCGGAGTCGAGCAGGTCGCCGACTCGGATACCACGTCGGCCAGCCTTGTCCTCGTAGGTCGGGCCGATACCGCGTCCCGTGGTCCCCACCTTACGGTCCGAATCGCTCTTTACGTCTTCCTCGATGCCGTCGAGCACGCGGTGATACGGGAGGATGACGTGTGCTCTGCGGGCAAGTCGAACGTCGGGTTCGAGTCCGCGTTCGCGGAGGGTGTCGATTTCGTCGAACAGCGTTTCGGGGTTGATTACACAGCCGTTGCCGAGGACGCCGACTTTGCCGCGGACGACGCCGCTCGGAACGAGGGAGAGTTTGTATTCGTTGCCGCCCTCGACGACGGTATGGCCTGCGTTGTCGCCGCCCTGATAGCGAGCGACCACGTCAGCGGCCGCGCCGTAGAGATCTACGACGCGACCTTTGCCTTCGTCGCCGAGTTGCGAACCCACGATGGTTACGGTCATTCCGAAGGTGGTTTCTCCCGCACCTCGTAAACCGATTACGGTCTTCGAAGCAGAACAATACACGAACATGCCCATTTTGGTGTCCAAGTCGCACCGATTCTAACAGTGTTGACGATATTCTCGCCCAGAAGTCGCAAGTGTTAACTAGACCCAAGAGAGAACTTCGTTCTACCCTTCTGCGTGCGATGCGGACAATAACCTTTAAAAGCCTCTAAGACAAGTTAACATATGCCATGATAGATCGACTGGAGAAGGAAGTCGATATGCTGGAACGCCACTTGCAGGTCCTGAAAATGGTCATCGAGAGTGAACCTATCGGCATCGTGAAGATGTCGAACGAGACGGGGTATCCCCATCACAAGGTTCGCTACTCTCTGCGAGTTCTCGAAGAAGAAAACCTCATCTCGCCCTCCAATCAGGGCGCGATAACGACCGACCGAACGGAGGAGTTCGTCTCCGAACTCGACGAAAAACTCTCCGAAATCACGACAAAACTCGACTCGATGAAGATCGGCGAGAAGGCCGAAGCGGAAAACTAGAGTTCTGGAACCGTCAAGTGGAATTCACCGTTTCGTGATTCTACCAGACACAAGTGATATCCTCGTTTTCGGGATAGCTTGACGAAACTCTCCCTTTTTTCTCGCGTTAGCAGTCCACCACTTGTTGCGTCCTCTGTCGTCTCCAATGCAGCCGGTTCGAAGAAGCTCTTGGTCACTTGGAACGCCGCAGCGAGTTCGTCGTTTGCGCTGGCGACACTCGTCGACGCATCCACGAGCGACCCCATCATCTCACCCGTTGCGGGGTCACGCGAGTCGTTGATGTTCGCCACGACGAGCGGGTTGCCCATCCGGTCGCGGAGGATGACATCAAACGACAGTTCGGTTTCCTCGCCTTCCTCGTCCTCGGTCACCAGCGTGCCGTAAAGTTCGACCCGGTCGATTGCCTGAATCGCCTCGAACAAGTCGCCCAATCCGCGCTGGTGGCCCGTCTCGATAATCTCGTACAACAGATCGACGACGAGCCACGAGACGAACTTGTACTCCATCGAATCGTGGAGGAACGCTTCGAACTCCTGCCCATCGACAGCGATACCATCCGTCTCGAACTGCGTGTGGTGTTCGAGTTTTAGGTTCGATTCGATGGTTTCCCGACTCGCTTCGCCTGCCGCTGCGTCGGCCAGCGTCCCCTTCCCCTTCGACCCGTAGCGGACGAAGAAGTTCGTCTGCGTGAGCGCCTGCTCGGCTGTCAACTGCCGTTCGGCGGTGACGCCCGGACTTCGCTCCCGAAGCCGTTCGAGTTCGCCTTGTAACTCCTCGACCTGTGCCTTCAGTTGGTCACGTTCCGCCTTGAATTCGTCACGCTCCGACTCGGACCGGGCAAGTTTCGACTGCAGCGTCTCGATTTTCTCCGCACGCGCGGTGAGTTCAGCTTCGATTTCCTTCGCTCTGCCCGATGATACACGACTCTGTGACTGTTTTTTCGGGGGCTTTCGCGTAGGGCGGCGCTGTTTGACGCCCACGTCGCGCGACTTCGCGGAACTACTCTTGTCGGGGTCAAGTGATGGAATCGTCGTCGTCTCCCGCCACTGCTGTTCGTCCGAGAGAGTGTCTGGTGCCCCATCTTCGGCGTTTTCCGCGCTGGCGCTTTTGGCACCGTTGGTGTGTTTGGGACTCTCGCCACTCCGGGAACGCTTCGTGTTCGACGTCGAGCGTGAAGCGTCGGCAGACTGTTCACTCGTCTCGGCCGACGGTTGTCGAGCCGTCGATTCCGTTGGAGACGGTGTCGGCTGTCGGGACGACTCCTCGTCCGTTTCCACCGAAGACGGTCGGGCGGCAGTCTCGGTCGCCGCTGGTGATTGTGGTGCTTCGGCTGGTTCCGAGGTACTTGCTGAGGATTCCGGCGTGCTTGGCGGAGACTGTGCTGATTCTTCCGCCGGTGGCACCGATTCGTCCGTTTCCGTTGCGTCCGATGTCGGTGTGGGGTCCGGCGTCGAGACGGGTTCTGGTTCCTCGATTTCCGGCAGGTCGATGATGTCCACGTCGGCCGCGACGACCTCGTAAATCCCGACTTCGTCGTTTGCGCGAGAAAACGCTTCGTCGCCGGTGTACAGTTGCTCACTCTGACCGACGTAGGCGGCGTTCATCGACCGTCCGCCGTGGTACACCACGTAGTAATCGCCGCTGAGAACGTTTTCGCTGAGTTCGATATACCCAGTGAACTTGTTCGAGGCGAGTGTTTCGCTCGCGTCTTTCAGTGACGTGTCGTTCGTGTAGTACTTTGCCTGAGTCTTTCCACCTCGTTCTTGCATGCTGAACAACAGCGGAAGCGAAGAGTGGGGGGCGTCGAACAGTGTCCCGTCCGCATCTTGGAACGAGTCGATACTGCCGTCAAATACGCCAATGACGCGACCGTTCAACATGAACAGCCACGCGCCGCCCGCGTCAACCGCACCGGAAAATTCCTCGTCAGCAAGCGTGTGGAGCCGCTCAAACCCACCGGAGAAGGGTCGAGTTTTCCACTCGGATATCTTCTCGACTATGCGCGCGTCCATATAAGGTCAAAACGGAATCCTCCTCAAATAGTTTCGGGTTAGCCGGGTACACACATCAAGTGGGGGTTCCCGTCCGGACGCAAGCACTGCACGATTGTGCCCGAAAAATCAGATCTTCTGCTCGGCGTCGTCGGCCAACTCTTCCATGCGTTTGCCGATGCGGCCCGCTTCGCTGAACTCGTCGTCGCTCATCACGTCCGCGAGCGAGTTGCCGAGGACGAAGACGGCGTGTTTGTGCTCGCTCTTGGATTTGTGGACGTGTGAGGGGTCAACATCAAGCTGGTCGTACGCGTCGAACGCGCCGTCGGGCACGTCGTCCTGTTCACGGAAATACTCCATGATTGTCACCATCTGCTCGTGTAGCTCAAGAAGCTCATCCTTATGCATGCAGGGCCATTAGAAGTTAGCCGGTTTAAGAGTTTCTGAGAACTATTCACACGTCGGGGAGTAACGCCCGTTAGAAGACGTACTCGTCTTCGTGACCCATCATACCCTCATCTTCGAGTCCCGGTTCTCTATCGTTGTCCATCGGTCCGCTGGTCTTGTATGCCTTGAGACCAGTTGCGAGCAAGTCCTCGATAGCTTCCTCCCGGTTGACGAACTCTCCTTGTTCGACCATCTGGGCAATCTGCATTTCAAGGTGCTCTGGGACGGTAATCTCTACCTTTGGCATTGGAACAGTTGTGGGCTTCGGGAGGGGTGTTCTTAAGTCTGACGGGTAGATAGAATAGGTATCACGAACAATAGATGTCTAGTTCATAATATATGTTTTGTCAATTCGATATTTATTTTCTCAATTCTAAATATCTGTCATACATGGAACCGAAGAAACGAGAACTTGTCCGTCTCGACTCGGCAGTTGCCGAACCACTGGTCGAGCGAGTCGGAGACGGCGAGGGGTCAGACGGGGCGACTGAGTGTATCGCGCCAATCGCTGGCTGCTGTGATAAAGCTGTTCACATCTCGGATATGCATCCATCGGTTGGGACAGATACTCTTTGTTATTCGGTTAGTACCGAACCATAGAGGTGGATTGAACGAACAGACGACGATTACGTTGCTCCTAACTCGTCCTTTCCGAACCCATCCTTTCTAATTCGTCCTTTCTTACCCCATCTCTCTCTGCACTGTCCGCAGTCGGTACAGCTACATTTCCCGCGCCCCGAATCCGTCCCATGAGCACGACGAAAATCACGGATAAGACGGAGGTCCATCGGGAGTTCGACGGGGAACGATTGCCGCCGGGGCAACGGGAGACGAGCAAGTTTCCCGTCCTTTCGAAAGGATCCACCCCGGACTGGGACGCCGAAACGTGGGAGTTTGCCGTAACGGGTGCGGTCGAGAACGAACTGAGCGTTCTCGTGGGAGGAGTTCCGCGACCTGCCGAACGAGACACAGACACAGGACTTCCACTGTGTCACCGGCTGGAGCAAGTTCAACTGCGAGTTCACGGGCATCACGTTCCCGAGGCTCGCGGAACTGGCGGGAGTGGGCGAGGACGCGGTTCACGTGATGTTCGCCGCCCTCGACGGCTACACGACCAACCTCCCGCTTGCGGACTGCATGCGCGACGACGTGCTGTTCGTCTGGGAGTACGACGGCGAACCGCTCCCCCGCGAACACGGTGGGCCGCTTCGCGTCGTCACGCCACATAAGTACGCCTACAAGGGAGCGAAGTGGGTCGATGGAATCGAGTTTCTGACCGAGCCGGAGCGTGGCTACTGGGAGAAGCGCGGGTACTCCAACACCGCAAATCCGTGGAACGAGGAGCGATATAGTTAGGCTGAAGGGTAACCGCTCCCGAGTTGCCACTAAATGCCACCGCACCGTGACGGTCAACTGTCGGCGGGTTCGCCGCTCGTAACCCGGACTTGCAGAGTATCCGACATTTCGTTCCGCTCCTTTCTCGCGGGACGGTCATCCCCACGCATCTACTGGACTTCTCCGGACGGTCTCGAAATCGCTGCGACTGGCGCAGTCGCGCGCATCACTGCCGCTGGAAAAGGTCGATTCGACGCGATTCGAAACGGAGCGTCCGACCTCTTCGATTCAGTCGATATCGACGACGGCCCGGACCCAACGCGTCCGCGCCTGTTCGGCGGATTTTCGTTCGACGCCGAACACGACCCCGAACCCCCGTGGGACGGCTTTCCGGGTGCGGAGTTCGTCCTCCCACACATCCAACTGACGCGCACGGAAGCCGAGACGTGGCTCTCGGTTTCCGCCCTCGAATCGACGACGGCCGTCGAGGAAACGCTCTCCGAGATGCGGGATAAAATCGAGACACTGCCAACGATGCGCCCTCGTGGCGACTCGCCGGGAATCAAATCCACGACGCCAGTCACCGCACAAGAGGAGTGGTGTTCCCAGATACGCCACGCGACCGAGCGAATTCGGGATGGCCAGCTGAAAAAGGTCGTCATCGCAACCGCGCTAGAAGTCGAACTCGGCGAATCGGTCGACGTCCCCGACATCCTCGAACGACTTCGAACGTCCTATCCGGAGTGTTATCGATTCCTCGTCCAGCCCACGACGTCGGGTGGCTTTTTCGGTGCACCGCCTGAACGCCTCGTCTCGCTTCGCGGGCAAACGGTCGAGACGGAAGCGCTCGCCGGGTCTATCGGCCGCGGTGAGACGCCCGAGGAGGACGACGAACTCGCCACGACCCTCGCGGACAGCGAGAAAGTTCGGGAGGAGCACGAACTCGTGGCCGAAACCATCCGCAAGGGACTCGAACCGCTCGCGTCGTCGGTTTCGGTCGGCGAGCGCCGACTCAAGCAACTCTCGACGATTCAACACCTCCAAACCCCTATCTCGGCCGAGCTCGGTGATGATGAACACGTCCTCTCGGTAGTCAAAGCGCTGCATCCGACACCCGCGGTCGGCGGCTTGCCACCTGAAGACGCCATGCGAACGATTCGGGAGACGGAAGGATTCGACCGTGGCTGGTACGCCTCGCCCGTCGGGTGGTTTGACGCCAATGGTGACGGTGAATTCGCGGTCGGAATCCGCTCCGGTGTCGCAACGGAGGACCGTGTGACCCTGTTCGCTGGAAACGGAATCGTCGCCGACAGCGACCCCGAAGCGGAGTGGGACGAAGTGCAGTTGAAATTCCTGCCGATTTTGGACGAACTCGAATGATGTACCCAAATCGAAACACGCTATGGGCCGAAACGTTCGTGGACGAGTTGGCTGCCGGCGGCGTCGATGCCGTCTGTCTCGCGCCCGGTAGTCGCTCGACGCCGCTGACCATCGCGTTCGCCCTGCACGACGATATCGAGGTATTCTCGCATCTTGACGAGCGCTCTGCAGCCTTCTTCGCGCTCGGTCGAGCGAAACGCACCGGCAAACCGACGCCTATCGTCTGCACCTCGGGAACCGCGGCGGCGAACTTCCACCCGGCCGTTATCGAGGCTGACCAAGCACGGGTCCCGATGCTCGTCTGCACGGCGGATCGACCGCCAGAACTCCGTGACAGCGGCGCGAACCAGACGGTTGACCAGGAGAAACTGTACGGGAGCGCAGTTCGCTGGTACGCCGACGTCGCCGAACCGGAGGCTACCCCGCGAAAACTTCGCTACCTTCGCACAACTGCGGCTCGCGCCCTCGGGTCGGCAACCGGCACGCCGCCGGGTCCGGTACATCTCAACTTCCCGTTCCGAAAACCCCTCGAACCGACCGACGTCGATGACGACGTCCCCGACTCGTTCGCCGCGGAAAACCCGCTCGCGGCGGGCGGACGCGATGGCCCGTTCGTTCAGCGCGAGGAAGGCGTCCCCGAACTCGATTCCGCCGCACTCTCTCGAATCACCGAATCGGTGTCGAACGCGGAGCGTGGCCTGTTCGTCGTCGGGCCTGCCGACGCGCCGACACCGGACCGTTCCGCGTTGGCGAAACTGGCTGCCGTGACTGGTTTTCCGATACTCGCCGACCCGCTGTCGGGGCATCGGTTCGGCCACGACCGGCCCACCGTCGGTGGCTACGATTCGTATCTCGTCCCGGACGTGACCGACGAGTGGCCCGACCCGAACGTCGTCCTTCGGTTCGGTGCATCACCGACCTCGAAAGTTCTCCGCCAGTATCTCGAACGCGTCGATTCACAGCAGTTCGTCGTGGACGCGGCGGGCGGGTGGCGCGAAGCCTCGTTCACTGCGACGGACCTCGTCGTCGCCGATCCGACACGCCTCGCTCGGCAGCTAGCCGACGAACTCGAAACGGGAGGAAAAATAGGAGAAAATGGGAATTGGACAGCGCGATTCGACCGCGCGGAGTCCGCCCACTGGTCGCTCCTCACGGAAACGGACGAGAAGTTCGAGGGTGGCGTGCTCGCCGACGTTGCACGACTCGTTCCCGACCCAGCGACGTTGTTCGTCTCCAACAGCATGCCGGTCCGGGATTTGGACCGTTTCGCCCGGCCTCGGTCAGCCGACGTGACGGTGCTCGGCAACCGAGGAGCGAGCGGCATCGACGGCATCATCAGTTCGGCGCTCGGCGCGGGCAGTGCGACGGACGACCCACTCGTCCTCGTTACCGGTGATATCGCGTACTATCACGACATGAACGGGTTGCTCGCGCTCGACCGTTGTGGCGTGGACGCGACCATCGTCGAGATTAACAACGACGGCGGTGGCATCTTCCACATGCTTCCCATCGAATCGTTCGACCCGCCGTTCACCGGACAGTTCCGAACGCCGCACGGACTCGATTACGCCGCGACGGGCGACCTCTACGACCTCGATTTCCAGCGCGTGGAGAGCCGTTCTGCGTTTCAGGAGGCATTTTCCGACTCCCTCGACAGTCCCGGCACGCAGGTCATCGAAGTGGTAACGGACGCCGAGCCGAGTCATCGAATTCGGGAATCGTTTCAGGAGCGTCTCGTCGCCGACCTATCGTCCAGCCAGGCGTCCGACCCTTCCGCCTGATTTTCAACAAAGAGAATCTCGGGAAGAGTAATATCTTTCGCCAACCAAGCTGTAATCAGATGGTCACTATGTCGTACACTGTCACAGAGTCGTAGGAACTCGTCACGTTTCTACAGGCGGCGAGTCGGCGATATTCTCCGAAGTGTTCTCTACCACGATGGCGATTCGTGCAAGCTGCTCTACATCCGCGACGAATCGACCCGCTGAGTTCTACTACCGTTCGTTTTCTGCTTGCTCCACGTCTACTTTTGTTCCCCTGTTTCGAGTTCCGTTCGCAGTTCGCGGACCTCATCTCGGAGTTCGGCCACTTCCTTTTTCGACCGTCGGTGGAGCACGAACAGCCCGCCGAAGATGGTCACCGGAACGCCGAACAGCATGATTGCCGTGATAATGATGACGCCTAGCTCCATGCCGCCGGGGATGGGACCGAACAGGGGAATCATACCCCTGAATGAGAGTCCGTCGGTAAAAGTTTCGTGGCTACACGCCGACGATGAGCGGCCCGATTAACACCCCCATGAGATGGGCCCGACGACAACCCACTCGCGGTGGCATACACCCGAGGATGGCACTGCAAACGAAGAGACCGATACCGACGGTTCCCGCGAACAAGAACGATGCCGCGACCAGCAGACAGAGGACGACAATCGAGAGCCATCGGTAGTTCAGCCCACCGACCGTTTCGAGGTAGGTGTCACCGAGAACGAGGACGAGAACGAACCCGACGACACCAGCGATGGCGATACTGGCGAGGAGCACCGGGAATTCGAGCGGCGCGTTCGTCTGCTGGAGGGCGACCATCACACCAGTTCGAGGCGTGCCGAGCGAGACGAGTGCGAAGAGAGCGAAAATCGTGTTCGAGGTATTGACACCGCTGCTCGCCACGATGAACCCGCGCGCCTCGGTTCGGCGCGGGACGAGCGCCAGTGCGAGGACGGCAGCAATCGCGCTCGACACGCCGGGGAGATAGCCCACGATTGCCCCGGCAAACGCGCCCGCAAGTGCGGTGATGGCAACCGCCCGCTGGGTCATCGTGAGCGTTGTTTCGGCTTGGGGCGGAACACCTGTTCCCTCCATCGCGTCCACGAGAACCGGCGCGCCGAACAGCCCCGCGAACAACGGCGTGAGCACCCCGCCAACGCCGAGCGGTGCAGTCGGCGAGAGCGGCAGCGTCAGGATACCGAGGACGGCGCTCGTACAGAAGACGACGAGACCACCGATTTTCCCACGCATCGTGGGTTCCGTGAGCACCAGAAACGCCGTGACGCCGACGAGAAGGAGCGGAAGGTGGTCCCGAACGTGTGGGTAAGCGCCCGTCATCACCATCGTGACTGGAACTGCCAGCGGCACCGCGAATGCGACGGCAAGTCCGCTCCCCAGCGCCGAGAGTCGAAGCGCCTCCCGGCCCTGTCCCTCAATGACCAACCGATGCCCGGGAAGCGCTCCCGCCGCCATCACGGGGTCGGGCACCCCGAGCGCCAGCGACGGCACCACGTCGAGAAACGAGTGAACCACCCCCGCCGCGAGAATCGCCGCCCCGACCAGTTTCGGGGGCCCGGCTATCGACCCCGCCACCGACGCCAGCAACAGCGCGAGATTGTTGACGTGAATCCCCGGCGTGAGCCCGCTTATCGTTCCTACCACGATTCCGCCGAGAATGAACGCCAGCGTGAGTATCGTGGTCGAGGGGTCCAGCAGGAACCGCGTCCCGAATGCCTCCATTGCGCTGGAGTGGTTCCGTTTTCGTACTTAAGGGTTCGCTACGAACAGAGGTGTTCGATTGGTGTGTGATTACAGCGGCTAGGACGACGACCTCGAAAGTCCGCGAACGGGCGGGCGATTTCTGAGTCTTCATTATAGTCGCTACTCTCGCAAAAACAGGGACCAGCGACAGAACATCCTCACCGACTCTGGAGCACCATACACTCCAAAAAATGAAATCTGGTCGTTCCTCGGCGTGTTCACGGTGACTGGCGTCCGTGATGCTAACGGAGCAGAACGAGGAGAAAAAACACAACGAGTAACCCACTATCTCAGGAGACGACGAGGGTCGCTACGAGGCTCCAGAGGACGATTCCGAGGAGGTAGAATGTGAGAATCGCTCGATTGCTCGTGGGAAGTGAAGACCCATTGAACTGTTGTGATGGTGCAGTGTCCATTTCTATATAGTCACTTCCTCCACCGTCCATTTCCATGGTTGGGCCACTTCCAGTCCGTGCATGGAGAAGGGAGAACACGAACAGTGACACAAGTAGCAGAAAGAAAATGGCTTTGCCAATAACGTACGCAATCGGGACGACCGTTACACCCGCTGCAATGACGGTGTACGCGAGGAGGGCAGCGGCGAGTGTATTTCGTTCCATAATCCATTGTTATACTTTGTGGACATAAGTTTTCAGGGAAAAACCAAATATCTATTCAGTACAGCTCCGAGAACCATTCTCGGTTGAGAATTTCAACAACGCCAGAAAATTAGAATCGAGAACATCGAAATCGAGCGTTCGGGAACGAACACCCTTCGAGAACAACCCGCTCACGATTTTGCGGCGAGGTAGATGACGGCCAACTGGTGGAGTGCGGGGTTCGGCATCGCGTGCGGTCTAGCATCCTGTACGATGGAGAGCGCGTCGTGAAATGTCCGATTCTCTTCGACGGCGAGCGTGGTTGCGAGGAGCGTGCTGCTGCGCGAAATACCGGCTTTACAGTGAACGAGCAGGGAACCATCCTGGCGATACAGTCGGCGTGCGGTGTCCACGGCGGTTTCGAACGTGGACCATTCGTTTCCTTTTCCGTCGATGAGTGGGCGGTGGTGTGTGGTCAGCGGATGGTCCTGAGTCGAGGCGGAGAGGACGTACTCGAACGAGCGGTCGTGGTAGTCGGGATGTGCCGCGAACTGGTTTCCGAGATACAGGTCGCGGTCGTCGAGACGGCGAATCACGGCCCAGTCTTCGACGTATCCGACTGGTCGAGCGAACAGTTCGGGTGAGTTCTCGTCACCGGTCTTGTCGGGCATCTCGTTCACTATTTTCTCACATATTTGCCCAAAAGTATGCCGTTACAGTCACGCAATCATTTATTTCGACATCGTCTGTCACAGGAAAACAAACATGGTCCTTCGCTTCATCTATGAGCATATGAGTACCAACGACAGAAAACAAGTCAAAGATATGATGTCGACGCCGCTGATGACGATATCGAAGGATTCGACGATAACCGACGCCGCAAAAGTGATGCGCGACAATAATATCAGCGCGCTCGTGGTGACGACCTCACCGCGAGCGATTATCAGCAGTTCCGACGTGCTCGAAGTCGCCGCGGACGGTCTGGACCCCGCGCAGGTAACGGTCGCGGACGTGATGACGACGGATGTCGAGACGGTTACTCCCGACCTCTACATGGAGGAAGTCGCCGCAATGATGACCACGTACGGCATCAAACACCTCCCCGTCGTCGACGACGAGTACGTTGGGATGGTATCTTCGACCGACGTTGCCACTCTTCTCTCCTAAACGTCGTCCGACTCGGAATCCGATTCCGCTTTCAGTGGAAGACGAAATCGCTTTAGTCCGCCACTGCCACCGAAAACTGTGACCCGTGTCCTGCTCGTCGGTTCGGAGGAAGTCGAGTTGCGCGCCGAACTGCTCTCTCGGGAGACGGCGCGTGACGCCCTGGCTACCTACCAGCTCCGCGAACCGTATGAAAACTGCCTCGAACTGGAGACTATCAGCGTCGGCTCGGCAACCTCGCTCTTGAACGACCTGAACTGGTATCTGGTTCGGTTCGTGGACGACGCGCTCGTGCTCGACCCGAGCGTGAGCGACGAGGAGTGGCTCTCCCGAAAACTCGCTGCCCGGGTGCGCGACCGCGAGGTCGAACCGGCCGAAACCGACCCGCTGCTGAAAGTGTACGGCGTGGTCGATGGAGAGTTCGGCGCGAAACTCGTGGAGCCAATGTACGTCGCCCGAAGCGTCGATGGCGTGCCGGAGTACGACTTGCGCGACGTGGACGACACCCTAGCTGTCCGCGTCACTGAAGACGAGTTCCGGTCGTAGCAAAGTCCCACGACTGCCCGCCGTGAATTTAGAGGAACAGTGTGGCAACAGTCGTTCCGATACCGATACCAATAGCGCGGTAGACGGCGGCTTTCCGACCATCGCCCCCACTCGAACGCTGTCGTAGAAGGAAGCCGACGACGAGGGCGGCGAGGAAGGCAACGATTCCGAACGAGAGCGAGGATACCCAGTTCATCTTCAGTGTGTTTTCGCACGCCCTATTTTGACAAATATCTATTTATTGTGTATCGTCACGTAATCGAAGACGGGAGAGCGACGGAAAACGGGGAGTAGGCAGGAGATATGGGGGGACAGAGTTGGGTTGGGTGCGTCAGCAAGACCAGCGGGAGACATGAGTCACTCGTGTCCGAACCCAGTTCGATACAGGGGGTCCGGGGTAAAAATGCCGGACTATCGTTCTCAGTTTGTGAAAACGGTAAACGGTCGCTGAGCGCCGTGGGTCAACCCCACTCAGTCGAACATTCCGGTCGAAAGATAGCGCTCGCCGCTATCGGGGAAGACGGTGACGACGAGCGGGCAGTCGTCATAGCCCTGCTCAATTCCCCCGTCAGTGGTCACTGCCGACGAATCTTTCCCATCGTCCACCCCCATCATCTCCTGCCATTCCTCGGGGACTTCGGGGCAGTTGAGGTCGGGTTGGGCGAGTCGCTCGGCGACGCGGTAGGATGCGATGCTCGCCGCGCCGCTGGACTGACCGACCAGAATCCCTTCCTCGCGGACGAGTCGACGGCACTCCTCCTCGGCGTCCTCCAGCGCAACTCGTTCGACCGAATCGAGCAGGTCAGTGTCGAGCAATTCACTCACGAATCCCGGACCCATGCCCTGAAACTCGTCCTCGCCGGGTTCGCCAGTCGAGAGGACGGGGTTCCGATCAGGTTCCACCGCGACGACTTCCATCTCCGAATACTCCTCTTTGAGACGCGTGGCAGTTCCGGTAATCGTTCCGCCCGTGCCGACGCCCGCGACGAAGGCGTCGATTTCGCGGCCATCCACCTGTTCGATTATCTCTTCGGCTGTCGTCCGGTAGTGGGCCTGTGCGTTGGCCGCGTTCTCGAACTGGCCGAGTTGTATTGCGTCACCGGAGTCGGTGAGTTCGTTCGCCCGCGCTTTCGCCGATTCCATGTTGCCATCGACGAGTTCGAGGTCCGCGCCGTAGGCTTTGAGCAGTTGTCTGCGCTCGGGCGATTTCGAGGCGGGCATGACGATGGTCAAATCGTAGCCACGGGCCGCACAGACGACGGCCAAACCGATGCCCGTGTTGCCGCTGGTCGGTTCGACGATTCGGTCGCCAGGGTGGAGTTCGCCCGCCTGCTCGGCGGCCTCGACCATCGCCAGCGCCGGACGGTCCTTCGCGGACCCGCCCGGGTTGAACGATTCGAGTTTCGCGGCGACGGTCGCACCCTCGGGCGAGCGGACGTGCACGAGGGGCGACCCCATAGCATCGAGGATGGAGGATTTCATACGCCACAGTATGGATTCCAACCCTAAACCCCTACTGGACACCGGCAGGGAGTGCCGGGAGCGAGAATCCTTATCCACGTCCGCTCCAATGCTTACCCATGGAATCCACGGTACCGAACCCCAAGTGGGATGCAAACGAACACAGCGAGACGATAGATGCATTCGAAGCCGGAGCTGGCGAACTCACATATCTCGTCTGGGGTGCCGACTGGTGTGGCGACTGCCGGTCGCGCCTCCCAGACTTCTTCGCCGCGCTTGAAGCGGCTGGCATCGAAGACGACAGAATCCACGTCTACGAAGTTGACGACGACAAGAACGGCGAACTCACTGACGAGTACGACGTGACGCTCATCCCGACGGTTGTGGTGGAGCGCGCTGGCGACGAAGTTGCCCGCTTCGAAGAGAAAGCAGACCTCCCGTCCGCCGACTATCTCGCCCGCGAACTGCTCGAAAGCGACGTTTTGGCCTGAAATTCCGAACGACTCGCTTTCTATCCCATCACTCCGGCGCGAGGTCCGCGGCCCATTCCAGTCCGGCATCGATATCCGTCACGGGCGGCGAGCAAGTGAACGACCGACAGACGTACAGTGTGGGTTCGCCTTCGGCTTTCCGGTCCGCCCAAATCGGCGGAATGTCGTCTACCCCCAATTTCTCACACCACTCCGCAACCGCATCCTCGGTCGGCGGTCTGCGAGTCAGGATTCGCGTCGGGAGGTAGGTGCCCGCGAGTCGGTCGTGCCACCTGTCGGGGAGTTCGTCACCAGCGACCGTCAGTTCCAGCGACCCAGTCGCGTTGCGGTCGGCCGCAAGCGCCAGCGTGGCGTACTGGAACGGATTCGCTTCGATAGTCCGGGCGTGGGTTTCGAGCACCATCTCCGGAATCCCCGCAAACGCTTCGTCGGGCGCGAACTCCGAGAGGACGGCCAACGTGTCGGTCGCAACACCGAGACTGGACGGCGTGGACTGGTCCGCGAGCTCCTGCGGGCGAGCAACCAGCCGCTCGCCGCTCTCGGGAGTGAAGTACAACGTTCCACGCTCGTCGTCCCAAAACTCGCGTTCGATGGCCCGCGCAAGGTCGAGAGCGAAGCCGAGATGGTCCGGGTTCCCCGTCGTCTCGTAAAGCGAAAGCGCGCCACGCGCGAGGAAGGCGTAATCTTCGAGGTAGCCGTCAATGGCCACATCCCCGTCTTTGAATCTCCGAGCGAGCTTCTGTTCATCCTCGTCCCACAGCTTCTCGTGCACGAAGTCCAGTGCCTCCGCCGCGAGGTCGGCGTAGTGGTCGTCGAGGACGAAGCCCGCCTCCGCGAGCGCGCCAATCAGCAGGCCGTTCCACCCCGCCAGAATCTTCTCGTCGCGGGGCGGCCGGGGTCGGTTCTCGCGGAACTCGAACATGGACTGGTGAGCCTCCCGGAGCAGTTTTCGAACTGTTTCCTCCGGCAGTTCGTACTTCTCGGCCAGTTCCGGAACATCCATCCGCAGGGTCAGGACCGTCCGTCCCTCGAAGTTGCCCGACTGCGAGATGCCGTGGCGCTCGCAGACGATGTCGGCTCTCGTCTCGGGGTCGATGTCGTCATTGTCCGTACCTCTGTCATCATTGATGGCCTCGAACACCTCGCTCGGCGTCCAGACGTAGAACTCGCCTTCCACGTCCTCCCCCTCGTCGTTCTCGCTCCGAGCGTCGAGCGTGCTGTAGTAGCCACCGTCCGGATGGCGCATCTCGCGGCCGAGGAATTCGAACGTCTCGCGGACCACCTGCGCGTAGCGCTCGTCGCCCGTGAGTTGGTAGCCAGCGAGGAACACGCGCGGCAGTTCCGCGTTGTCGTACAGCATCTTCTCGAAGTGCGGCACCGTCCACTTGCGGTCGGTGGCGTAGCGGTGGAACCCACCGCCGACGTGGTCGAACAACCCACGGTTCGCCATCGCGTCCAGCGTCTCGATGGCCACGTCGCGGTACTGCTCCGCGCCGAGTCGGTCGTAGGCACGCAGGAGAAGGTCGATACGCGCCGGTTGCGGGAACTTCGGCCCCCTTCCACTTCCGAAGCCGCCGTATTCGCGGTCCGCCGTGCGAACCGTCTGGGAGGCCGCACTAGAGAGCAGTTCCAGACCGGGCGCGTCGTCCGCGTCCGGCGTCGCTTCCAGTTCGCCCTCGATTGCGCTCGTCCACTGTTCGCCCCGATTCTTCATCTCCTCGGGGTCATCCTGCCACGTGTTTTTGACGTTGTCTAGCAGTTCGATGAACCCCGGTTGCCCCTGCTGGGACCGCTTCGGGAAGTACGTCCCGACGTAGAAGGGCTTGCCCTCCGGCGTCAGCCACGCCGACAGCGGCCACCCGCCACCGCCCGTCACCTGCTGGCAAATACTCATATAAATCGCGTCGATGTCCGGGCGCTCCTCTCTATCGACCTTTATCGGCACGAAGTTCTCGTTCAGCAGTTCTGCCACCTCCTCGTCCTCGAAACTCTCCTCGGCCATCACGTGACACCAATGGCACGCCGAGTAGCCGATGGAGAGGAAGATGGGAACGTTCCGCTCTTTCGCCGCCTCCAGCGCGGCGTCGTCCCACGGTTGCCAGTTCACCGGATTGTCGGCGTGCTGGCGGAGATACGGACTTTCTTCCTCGTCCAGTCGATTGCGGTCAGTAGGTGTGGTCATACGAGTAGGTGAGGGGATTCCGAGAAGTAAAGATGGGGATTCGAGAAGACGAGTGTGGGCAGTATATTTTAGTATGAATTAGTAGAGGACAGTAGTAATTAGTATATCCGGACTTTCCGTGATTGCAGTTGCTGGAGAGCAGACCGCCTCGAAAGCCCCTGCCCGCTCAAAAAAGATGTATTTGATTCTGTTGTGATTACAACTGCCGAGCAACACTGAAGACCGCCGCCGCACCGCAACCGCCCACACGCCACCCGGCTGGACGAGCTGGACAATATGGACCCAACCGCACGGCGCGCGAGGGACGAGCGACCGCAGGGAGCGAGGAGGCTGGGGAGGGTGTGGCCTGCTGTGGCGGTGCGGTCAGGGTGGGACTGAAAGGGGCCGCCCGCTCGCGCAGCGCGAGCGGGCGGGGGCTTTCGAGGTCTGCCTCCCAGTAATTGCAATCGTAGCAGTTGCAACTTTTTCTCGTCGTGGATTTCCTCAAAAACGTGCTCCCAAATCCTCCCGTAAAAATCAGCGTGTCGTTCTTCGCGATGATTAGTCCTTCTGTGCGTCCACAACCGCCACGCCGGCCAGATTCACGATATCGCTTCCACCTTTTTTCCGCTCGGGTGTCGGCTCCCACCTTTTTTCCGCTCGGGTGTCGGCTCCCACCTTTTTTCCGCTCGGGTGTCCTCGCGCCTTCGGCGCTGCGGGCACCACTCGCGCAAAAAATCTGGACCAAAAAACCCCTCTCACTCGCTACGCTCGTTCACGGAACGACTACTTACCGCACCACTCGCGCAAAAAATCTGGCCCGTCAGAGCTTCGCTCTGACGAGCCATTCGTTCGCTCCTTCGTCGCTCACGAAGAGACCAAAAGAGCCGCTCGCTCCCGATGGTCGCTCGCGGTGATTACTCCTTCTGCGCGTCCACCACAGCAACACCAGCCAGATTCACGATGTCCTTGACTTCGTCGCCGCGCTGGAGGACGTGGACGGGTTTGTCCATGCCGACGAGCATGGGGCCGATGGCTTCTGCGCCGCCGAGGCGCTGGAGGAGTTTGTAGCCGATGTTGCCGGCTTCGAGGTTGGGGAAGACGAGGACGTTCGCGGGTTCGTCCAGGTCCGAGAACTCATAGGTGCCGTTGAGGATTTCCTCGACGACGGCCGTGTCTGCCTGCATCTCGCCATCGACGGGGAAGTCCACTTCGGGGTCCTTGCGCAGGATTTTGGAGGCTTCGCGCGGCTTGCGCGTGCCTTCGTTGTTCACGCTACCGAAGTTGGAGTACGAGAGCAACGCGGCGCGTGGCTCGACGTTGAACCGGCGGGCGAGTTTGGCGGTCTGTTTCGTGACTTCGGCGAGCACGTGCTCGTCGGGCGCCTGATTCACCGTCGCGTCGGCACAGAACACGACCTGATTCTTGAACGTGAGCATGTACACACCGGCGGCATACTCCACGTCCGGCGCGGTGCTGATGACTTGCAGGGGCGGGCGCAGTGCGGACGGGTAGTGGTGGGTCAACCCCGTCAGCATCGCGTCGGCGTCACCCTGTTCGACCATCACGCTGCCGAAGTAGTTCGAATCCTTCTCGATGAGTTCGCCTGCCTCGTTGCGGGTGATTCCCTTCCGCCCGCGCAGTTCGTACAGTCGGTCGGCGTAACCGTCGTAGTCGCCGTTCTCGGGGTCCGCGATTTCGGGGTCGAAGTCGAGTCCGAGATCGTCAGTCGTCGCCGCGATTTCCTCGCGGTCGCCGATGAGGACGGGGTCCGCGATACCCTGTTCGAGCATCTGGTAGGCGGCGCGGATCATCTTCCGGTCCGTGCCCTCCGCGAGCGCGACACACTTGGGGTCACTCTTCGCCTTATTGAGGACGACGCGCATCATCTCGCGGGATTTGCCGAGGCGTGCCTCCAAGGTCTCGACGTACTCTTCGGGGTCGATTTCGCTGCGGGCCACACCGGTCTCCATCGCGGCTTCCGCGACGGCGGGTGCGACTTCGAACAGTACGCGCGGGTCGAGCGGCTTGGGGATGATGTAGTCCGGGCCGAACTGAAGCGGGTGGTCGCCGTAGGCTTTGACGACGGCGTCCGGCACGTCCTTCTTGGCGATTTTCGCCAGCGCGTGTGCGGCGGCGATTTTCATCTCCTCGTTGATGTCGCTTGCGCGCACGTCGAGCGCGCCGCGGAAGATGAACGGGAATCCGAGCACGTTGTTGACCATGTTCGGGTAGTCCGAGCGTCCGGTTGCGACGATGACCGTGTCATCGCGGGCTTCCTTGGCCGCCTCGTAGTCTATTTCCGGGTCGGGGTTGGCCATGGCGAAGACAAAGGGGTTGTCGGCCATCGACTGCACCATCTCCTGGCTGACGATACCGCCGACCGAGAGGCCGACGAACATATCCGCGCCTTCCATCGCGCTCGCCAGGTCGCCTTCGGGCATGTTGCGGGAGAACTCCGTCTTGAACTCGTTCACGTCGCCCTGCTCCACGCGCTTGTCGGTGATGATGCCCGTGGAGTCACACATGGTGATGTTCTTCTTCTTTGCGCCGAGCGAGACGTAAAATCGGGCCGTGGCGATGGCGCTCGCGCCAGCGCCGGAGAAGACGATTTTTAATTCTTCCAGGTTTTTATCCGTAATCTCGGCGGCGTTGACGAGGGCGGCCCCGCTGATGATGGCGGTGCCGTGCTGGTCGTCGTGGAAGACAGGGATGTCCATCTCCTCGCGCAGGCGCTCCTCGATTTCGAAGCACTCGGGCGCTTTGATGTCTTCCAGATTGATGCCCCCGAACGTGGGTTCCATCGCGCTCACCGTTCGAACGATGTCGCCGGGGTCCTGCTGGTCGAGTTCGATGTCGAACACGTCGATGTCGGCGAAGCGCTTGAACAGGACACCCTTCCCTTCCATCACTGGTTTCGATGCCTGTGCGCCGATGTCCCCGAGACCGAGGACGGCGGTGCCGTTCGAGACGACTCCGACGAGGTTCCCCTTCGCGGTGTAAGAGTAGGCATCGCTCGCGTCGTCCGCGATTTCCTCACACGGCGCGGCGACGCCGGGTGAGTAGGCGAGACTCAGGTCACGTTGTGTGTTCGTCGGCTTCGTCGTCGAAATTTCTATTTTTCCCGGGGGGTCGCTCCGGTGGTAATCGAGTGAATCCTCGTCAAGTCCCATGCCGGGTACGTTTCTACCCGCGTGTAAAAAGCTACCGTATCCGTCGAATATGCCCTTCGACGGTCGTCGAAGTCAGCGTTCGAGGACGGTCGGGCGCGGCAGCGTCACGTCGTAACCGAGCGCAGTTACGGATTCCGTCGGCCAGTCACCCGACTCGGTGAGGATTTCGATTCGCTTCTCGCCGACTAACGCGGTGTCCTCGCTCTTTGCTCCCTGCACTGTCGGGTTCCACGCGTATGCCATCGGCAGTCGAAGTTCGTCGTCCGTCGTTGGTGTCGCAATCCACTCACGTCCAGCATACCCCGCCGCACCACCCTGATGGTGGTGCTCCCACTCGCCCGGATAGCCGACGTGGTCGTAGGCCGACTGAATTGCCGCGAACACGTCGTTTGCCTGCCCGCGTTCCGCTCCGTCTCCCGTCCCCAGTTGCTGGGTCGCGGCAAGCGCCGTCGTCTCGACGGTTGCTGCCGCCTCGTGTCGTTCCGCCAGCCATTCCGGCGCGTCGAACGCCACGGTTCGGGTGCAACTCGCGTGCAACCCTTCGCGCTCTGCGGTCACGGAGACATGCGCGTAGCGACCCAACTTCGCTTCGGTCGGCGTGTAATGGCGATACTTCTGTGCGCGTTCGCTGCCGCCGACGAGCGCCACCGGCGTTTCGATGCCGCGTGCGTCGAGCGCGCCGCGAACCGCCGAGACGATTTCCCGTTCGGTGTCGTCCGACTCCAACTTCCGGCAGATGGCTTCGACTGCGGCAGCGGTCTCCGCGCCCAGTTTCCGATACGCGTCGGCATCCTCGTCGGTGAGCGGCTGGCGAAGCGGCGAGGCGTCTACCGATTCGAAACCCGGCACGTCGAAGTCAGCGGCGGCGGGCGTTTCGGCGCGGTCCGCAACTGCTTCCGCTAGCGACGATTCGTACCACGGATATTCGGAGACAGGCATCTCGTCGGGCAGTTCCTCGTCCCGGAGGCGGTTGCCCTCGATGGAATCGGTGACGACACGGAACCCGTCGCCGTCGTAGCCGACGGCGGCGACACCGATATCTCCCTCGCGGTCAACGACGTTGTTGCCGCCCGTGAGCCACGCGAACGAGTTCGGGCGCGCGAACCAAACTGATTCGATGTCGCGCTCGGCGAGTAGGCTATCGAGACGGTCTCGTTTCGTCATAGTTCCCCTATTGCGAGCGGTATCCTTCAAACGCGTGCTTGCTCCTTCGTCGCCGCCCTCCCAACAGTATTCCTCCACAAAACTTATTATTGAATTACAGAAATGTGAAGAAGCCAATCCAGTTCTGCCCGCTGGTGGTGCCACAACGTTGTGTGGTCCTCGCTGCATCCCTGCTTTCGTCAACCCGCTCCGCCTTCCGAAACCTTGCCCGACCTCGTTGACAACCTGCCCCGTCTCCCCGACAACAGCCCCATCTCTCATTTCCGTTCGATATCGTCCGCTCCCACGGTCCGGGAACGTCGGACAAACCTAAGTACGATTCTTCCGAATTCCCGAGAAAGGGGATAAGTATGATAGGAGATAACCGACCCGAGGTGTGTAACTGATGGGGACTCGATTTCGGCGTTTTGCCACCGTCACGACAGCACTGACGTTTGTACTCATTCTGCTCGGCGTGTACACCGCCGCGATGGGTGCGGGTCTCTCATGTGGTCAACAGTGGCCGTTCTGTGACGGTGGACTGATTCCGCAGACGTTCCCGAGTTTTATCGAATGGTTCCACCGCCTCATTGCGATGATAACCGGATTTTTCATCCTGGGAACAACCGTCGGTGCGTGGAAATACTACGAGAGTACCCGAATCCGAGCCGCCGCAACCCTCTCGCTGGTCGTGCTCCCCGTGCAAGTGCTCCTCGGTGGCGCGACCGTCCTCGTCTACGGACCGGCCGTCCTCGTGGCACACCACGCTGCCGCGTTGGTGATATTCTCGGGGCTCTTTACGACGACGCTGTGGGCCTACGAGGAACCACATCGAGCCACGACGTCCGCAACGGATTCACCCGACGGCTATCCGTCGGACGACTAACATAACACCGTCGAAATTTTTAGCGAACTGCCGTTAGAAACCGATAGTAGCTTTCTATACGCTGTTTGACCATGTAGTATCGGGGGAGAACCACAATGCACAGACGGACCTTTCTCAGGGGAAGTGGCGGAGCTATCGCTGGCCTGACGCTCGCGGGTGCCGCGAACGCGCAGGGGAGCACCATCCGAATCGGCTCCGACATACCGTACCGACCGTTCGAATACCGAACCGCGACCGGGAATCTCATCGGCTTCGACGTGGACATCGCCAACGCGATTTTCAAGGGGCAACTCGGGGACAACTACGAGTTCGTCCAGACGAGCTTCGACACCATCATCCCGAGTCTGAACAACGGCAACTTCCGTGTCATCATGAGCGCGATGACCATCACGCCGGACCGGGCGAAACAGGTCGATTTCTCGGACCCGTACTTCACCGCGTATCAGACCGTCCTCGTCCTAAAGAACAGCGGCATCACAAAACTGCAAGACTTGAAAGGGAAGACGGTTGCCGTCCAGAAGGGGACGACGGGTGAGGCCGCCGCCCAGAAGGTCAAAAAGCAGTTCAACGGAGACCTCACCATCGACAGCTACGACCAGATTCCCGACGCGTTCTCCGCACTGGGGAACAATCAGGCCGCTGCCGTCATCAACGACAACACGGTCAACCAAGCGTTCGCACAGCAGAACAACCAAGTCACCCTGTTGAAAGGGAAGGGCGCGGCCGAGAGGCAGGGGAAGAAGAACGCACCGCCGTACCTCACGCTCACCGTCGAAGACTACGGCATCGCGTTCCGGAAGAACGACGACAAACTCAAAAAGCAGGTCAACGGGGGACTTTCGACCATCCGGAAGAACGGCACCTACGACAAGTTGTACAACAAGTACTTCCAAGCCTCGGGAGGCACGACCAGCGGCTAAGCGCCGCAGGAGTCCTCATGGCGGAAACATACACCGAACGCGGTATCGAGCGACCGACCGAGGGCGAGAAAAGCTGGCTGACCGACCGACGGGTCAAAGTACTCGGAATCGCTGTCGCGGGTATCTTCACCCTCGGCGTCCTGTTCTTTCTGCTGTTGATTCTCACGCAGTTCGTCGATTACCAACTGCTCGTGACTATCCTGCCGCAGTTCATCGACGCGCTGGTCCTCGTTCTGCAGATAATCATCATCTCCTCCGTTCTCTCGCTCATCTTCGGCGTGCTGGTCGGGTTGGGACGCGTCTCACAGACGGGATTCACGCAACAAATCGCCACGCTATACGTCGAATTCTTCCGCGGAACGCCGCTTCTGTTCCAGTTGTTCGTCGTCTATCTCGGCGTTCCGGCACTCTGGGCGAACGGACAGTTCCCGCTCAAAAACTGGAGTTTCGCTGCGGCCATCATCGGTCTCACACTGAACCACACCGCCTACATCGGCGAGGCAGTGAAGGGCGGCATCAGCTCCGTCTCCGGCGGGCAGTCGGAGGCTGCGCGGTCGCTCGGCATGTCGTACATCGACTCGATGCGCTACGTAATCCTGCCTCAGGCGTGGCGAAACGCGCTCGCGGCCATCGGCAACGACCTCATTATCCTCGTCAAGGACACCTCGTTGCTGACGGTGCTGGCGATTCCGGAACTCATCAGCGTCTTCCGGGACGTCAACAGCGCGACGTTTGACGCGTGGACGCCCATCGTCGTGGTGTCCGTCGCCTACCTCGTCATCACGGTGCCGCTCGGCAAACTCGTCCGGACAATGGAAGTGCGCTCGATGTGGGGGACCGAACGATGAGCCTTCCCGAAGACGAGGACGGTACGATGAACGAAGACGAGACGATGAGGGATTCCGAAATCGAGAAAGGAACGATGAGCGTTCCCGAAGTCGAGTACGAGGGCGTCGACAAGTACTTCGGCGAGATGCAGGTGCTGAAGGATATCTCGCTTTCGGTCGATGACGGCGAAGTGGTCGTCATCGTGGGACCGAGCGGGAGCGGAAAATCGACCCTGCTCCGCTGCACGAATCGCCTCGAAGAGATTCAGGACGGGAAAATCAGAATCGAGGGCGAAGCCATCTCCGACCCGGACGTGGACGTGAACAGCCTCCGTCAGCACATCGGGATGGTGTTCCAGAGCTTCAACCTCTTCCCGCACAAGACGGCGCTCGAAAACGTCGCGCTCGGGCCGATAGTCGTCAAGCGGTTCGAGGAGGACGAGGCCGAAAAGTGGGCGAAGGCCATGCTCGACCGCGTCGGCCTCTCGGACCAAGCAGAGAAGTACCCGAATCAGCTTTCGGGTGGGCAACAACAGCGCGTCGCCATCGCCCGCGCGCTGGCGATGGACCCGAGCGTGATGCTGTTCGACGAGGTGACGAGCGCGCTCGACCCCGAACTCGTCGGCGAAGTGCTCGAAGTGATGCGAAATCTGGCCGAGGAAGGGATGACGATGCTCGTCGTCACCCACGAGATGGGGTTCGCCCGCGAAGTGGGCGACAGGGTGGTCCTGATGTCCGAGGGTCGCATCGTGGAATCCGGAAAACCGGCGGAGTTCTTCGCGCATCCGGAGACCGAACGTGCGAGACAGTTCCTCGCGCGGGTTCACTGAAAGAACGTTTCGTCGATACTCGGGGTTTCGTTGCGCATTTCGCCGAGCACAGTAACGACGAAGACGTCCCGTTCCTCCGCGAAAACCGAAACGACCCACACGTCCACGCCACGCGACACATGTATCGACCGACCGGCGAAGACGGAGCGAACGGGCTGGTCGGCGGAACGGTCGGCACGAACGATGCTTCCATCGGTCTACTCGTCTGCGCTGACGGCGACCCCGTCTCCTTCGTCCGACTCGTCCGCGAACATCCGTGGGTACACGTCACGCGCGACGCCGAACTCGGCTACTGGATTACGCCCGAAAAGTGGCGAAACGGCTACGCCACCGCCGCCGCCGAATGCATGGTCGAGTATGGGTTTACCGAACTCGGACTGCACCGAGTGACTGCCTCCGCGTTCGAGACGAACGAGGCATCCAAGCGAGTGCTAGAGCGGGTTGGATTCGTAAAAGAAGGCGTCTCACGGGAGGCGCCGTTCGTTGGCGGGGAATGGCATGACATGGTTCGGAACCGTCTGCTGGCCGATGAGTGGGAATCGGAACTGCGGAACTGAATCGACGAGTTGTCCGACTCAGCCACCAACCGCCGTAACGATGTGGAGAACGATGACCAGGGCCGTGACGACTGTTAGACTGACGTGAATCTTCCGCCAGCGACGGAACACCATACGGTTCGTCATGTCGAACATCGACCCGACGGCAACAGGCGTAGCATCACCGCGTCCCATCCGAACGACGTGTCTGTGTAGATGGCGACCGTAAAATCCGCTGACGACTTCGACGCCGATGAACAGCACGGCGAGGGAACCGAACCCACCTCCTTCCTCCGCGAACAGGACGTGTGGCACTATGAGTGCTACGCCGACGAGCATCGTTCCCTCGTGCAATTTGAGCAATCGGAGACGATACTTCGGCGGGACGACTCCCGTCCGCTTGCCGACCGAATAGCCGAGCACCCCGATAACGAGAACAGTGACACCGAGTTCGACCAACCCGATGAACGCCGCTTCCGTCGCCCGACCGCCCAAACCCCACCACTCCGGAAGGATGTGGGAACCGGCCCCGTGACCACCGTCGTTCTCCTGCATCGCCAGTGCTGTTCCGGTTCGGCCGTCGGCGACACTTGCTGTTGCCACCCCAACGATACTGAAAACGAATACGAGTACCAGTACTCTCCGAATGACGTTCCACCCCATACACCCGTCACGTCACGGAGACAATCATTTGTTTCGACGGTCGTGCCGAACGACCACGGTGGGTGCGAACGAAGCAGCGTTAGAGAAAGTCGCCAAGCCCTGACTGGCCGTCGTCGGACTCCGCTTCCGCGTCCACGTCCGAGGATTCGGATTTCGGCTCGGTTGCCATCTCGTCCGCTTCCGGTTCGTCCAGTGATACGTCTTCCCCACCCTGCTCGGACGCGGCCTCGCTCGATTCCGAGTCCGATGCGAACTCCTCGAACGCGCCGCCGGAGTGTTCGATGGCGAGTTCCCGCTTTCGTTCCTCCGCGTCCGCCACGACTCCCTCGACCTTGTTCGTGGTCTTCCCGCTGCCCGTGATGAATGAGACGTGTTTTTCCTCCATGTCGTAGCGTGCCGCCATCGCCACGGTCAACTCCCGATTTTTGCAGTGGTGGGTCATCTCGGTGAGGAACGGGATGACCTCTCGCCGGGCCGTGCTCATGCTGATGCCGCTCTCCTCGGCTATCTTCCGGGCGATGTAGTCCCGCGTGTTGCGCTTGCCGCGCGAACTGCCGAGTTTACGCCAGTAACTCGGTGGCCCGTAGCGCGTCCACCCACCCTTCTTCCCGTGCCGGGCGGCGGCCACCCCAGCCGTCATGTTGTCGCCCGCGTAGCGCCAGTATTTGTAGTTCTGCGTGGCGCGCACCCGTCCGAGCCAGCGGTCCGCGTTCGCCATATAGTGGTAGGCGTCCGCGAGTTCCTGCCCTTCGTAATCCTTGGGCAGGTTGTCCTCGATCCAGTTCAACATGTTGTCGGGCGTCTCGTCCACGTCGTAGGACGCTTTCAGCGCACCCTCGGCGTCCTGTTTCTTGATGAGGTCGTCCAGAAAGTCGAAGATGCCGCTGGTCGTGTCCCGCTCGCCCGTCACCACGTCCTCGCGCGTTAACTGCCCACCCGTGGTGGCGACTGCCTGCAAATCGTTGACCGCCGAGCGCAGGTCACCGCTGTCGTTCTGGGCGATGGCGTCGAGCGCGTCGTCGTCGTAGTCGATATCCTCCTGTCGGCAGATATCCCGAAGCGCGGGGACGATGCTTCGCGCCGACACGTCCCGAAACTCGATGGTCTCACAGGCGTTTCGTAGCGAGTTCGACATGTCGTAGAACTCGTTGGCGATGAGGATGAGCGGCTGGTTCGCAGACTTCACCACGTCCGTGATGGCCCGCGAGCCACCACGGTCGGCGTTGTGCGTCAGGTTGTCCGCCTCGTCCATGATGACGATGCGCCGCCCCGACGTGCCACCGGAGAGGGTGCCGCTTTTGGCCGCCTCGCCCGCGATGCGTTTGACGACGTCGCCGGTTCGCTGGTCGCTAGCGTTCAACTCGATGGTCGGCCAACCCATATCGTTCGCCAGCGCGTGGGCCGCCGAAGTCTTCCCGACGCCTGGGCTACCGTGGAGAATGACGGCATCCCTGTGATTCTCCCACGTATCGGCCCATTTGTGCAGTTGGTCACGGGCCTTGTTGTTCCCCCGAACCTCCGAAAGCGTGGTCGGGCGATACTTCTCCGTCCAGTCTACCATTGAAGGGGTGTAGGGATGTAGCGCGTTTAGTGATTGCGGAGCACGGTCCACGAAGTACGGAACTACAGGGCAGTTCACCGAACACGACGGTCGAACGACAACCGAATCTATCTGAATTACAATTCAATTCGAAACAGCTATCTGAATTTATTTTCAACTAGCTCTCGATGGACGAGACGACGACACGAATCAGACGCTTACTCACCGACGAACTCGGGGAGTGCTGTGACGCGGATGTCGAGCACCGACTCGGCGAACTGGAATCGCTTGCAGACACGGCGTTTAGCGACGACGTGGCTCGCCCTATCTTCGCGGTGCTCGGAAACGAGACGAGATATCGACTCGCACGTGCACTCGTCGCCGCCGGTGACGAGCTCTGTGTCTGCGAACTCGAACCCCTCGTGGACGTGAGTGAGAGTGCAGTTAGTCATGCTCTCACCGACCTCGTGGATGCGGGCCTCCTCTCCCGTCGGAAGGATGGCAACTGGCGCTACTACGCCGCCACGTCGCTCGCCGACGAACTGTTCTCGACGGTGGACCACGAGGTGAATTCAGCGTGAGCGACGACCTCCCCCTCCTCGACCGCTACCTCACCGTTTGGATTGGTCTCGCGATGATCGCCGGAATCGCACTCGGGAAATTCGTTCCCGGCGTGGCCGACGCACTCAATGCAGTGTCGTGGCACGGGACGAGCCTTCCCATCGCGGTCGGCCTGTTCGTGATGATATTTCCCATCATGGCCGAAATCGAGTACGGGCGAATTCCGGAAGTGACGCGGACGGCGCGGGCGGAAATCGGCCTGACACTCGCGTTCAACTGGCTCATCGCCCCGTTTTTCATGTACGGTCTCGCCGTGTTCTTCCTCGGCGGCTATCCCGACTTCATCACCGGCCTCATCATCGTCGGGATTGCGCCCTGCATCGCGATGGTGCTCGTCTGGAACGAACTCGCCGCCGGAAACGGAGAGATGTGTGCCGTCTGTGTCGGCGTCAACAGCCTGCTTCAAATCGTACTGTTCGTCCCGTACGCATTCCTCTTCCTCACCGTCCTCCGAGGGACAGCGGTACACGTCTCGATGGGACTCATTGCACAGATGGTCCTCGTCTTCCTCGGTCTCCCACTTGTGCTCGGCTACGTCACCCAAAAACTCGCGTTTCGAACCGTGGGGAAAGAAACGTACTACGAACGAATCATCCCGCGAATCAGTCCACTCGGGCTGCTTGGCTTGCTGTTCACGGTCGTCGTGATGTTTGTACTGAAGGGCGAGTACATCGTTTCGAACCCCGACCAAATCGTCCGTATCGCCGTTCCACTGCTCGTTTTCTTCATTGGACTGTGGACCGTCGCATACGGTCTCGCTGCTCTCCTCGGCTTCGACTACACCGAGAGCGTGAGCCTCGCGTTCACGGCCGCTTCGAACAATTTCGAGTTGGCCATCGCCGTCGCAGTCGCCGTCTTCGGTATCGGGAGCAACGTCGCGCTCGCAACCGTCGTTGGCCCGCTCATCGAAGTCCCGGTGATGCTCGCCCTCGTGCGGGTCGCGCTCGCCACCAGAAATCGGCTGTTCGACGGCCATTCGAACGTCTCAGGCGGCGTGTCCTCCGACTGATAAGAACGAACGAAATCACATCCCAACACCATGACCGAACCAACCACCCAAACCAGCACCGAATCAAGCACCGAATCGAATCCCACCCGAATCGCCTTCATGTGCGTCCAGAACGCAGGGCGTAGCCAGATGTCGCTCGCGTTCGCCGAACGCGAGGTCGAACGCCGCAGTATCGAAAACGAAGTCGAACTGTTGACCGGCGGAACGTATCCGGCGGACCACGTTCATGACATCGTAATCGAAGTCATGGCCGAAACCGGATTCGACCTTTCGGACCGCACTCCACGTGAGATTTCCATCGAGGAACTCCGAACGTGCGACTACGTGGCAACGATGGGTTGTTCGACGCTCGATGTCGGCGAGGTCGGAACCGACGTAGACGTGCGGGATTGGGCGCTTCCAGACCCCGATGGAAAAGATATCGAACAGGTTCGTGAGATTCGAGACGACATCGAACGGCGCGTAATCGGGTTGTTCGAAGAAATAACGACGAACGGGTGAAAAGACCGCAGTTTCGAACATCGTTCCAGTAATAGCATCCAGTAGATTCGCTACAACAGCGTTCCTTCTGCCACTGGAATCACCTGTCCGCCAACCTCTACGTCGATACTGTCGTCCACCTTCCTCGCACGCAGCGAGAGGAGCGACGGACGACCCATCTCGTATCCCTGTTCGACCTGCACATCGATTTCGTCCGTGTCGAAGTACTCGTGTTCGACCAGCCACGCCGCCAGACAGCCGTTCGAAGACCCGGTTGCGGGGTCTTCCGGAACGCCAGCGTAGTCGGCGAACACCCGTGCATGAAGGTCGTTTCCGTCCTCAGCTTCCGGCGCGAAGAGGAGGATGTTGTGACCCCCATATCCCTCGATGAACTCTTCGTAGTACGGTTCGTGATTCGTTTCCGCGCGCTGGACCGCGTCGAGCGACCGAACCGGGACGACGAGCGTTGGCAGTCCGGTCGAAACGGTTTGGACAGGGAACGCGTGGTCCACATCGCTCTCGTCGAGGCTGAGAACTCTCGCCGCGAGTGAGTGGGGAATCGTCTCCCCGAACGTCGGCGGAACTTGGTGCATCCAAAACGATTCGTTCCCATCCTCGTTCCGCTCGACGTGGACAGGGATTTGGCCGACGCCGAGGTTGAGCGTGAGTTCGTCGGGTCGGTCGTCGCGGACGAACTCGCGGATGACGTAGGCCGTCCCGAGCGTCGGATGTCCGGCGAACGGAATCTCCTCGGCGGGGTCGAAGATATGCACGTCGTACCCCCCGTCCCGCGTGTCCGGCGAGTCGATAAACGTCGCCTCCGAGAAGTTTGTCTCGCGAGTGATTTGCAACATCTCGTCTTCGCTCATCGACGCCGTATCGTGAACGACCGCGAGTTGGTTGCCCGCATATTGTTCCTGTGCGAACACGTCCACCACGTGAAATCGGTTTCTCGCCATACGTAGCCGTCTCCGCGACGGAAGAAATGACTTCCTGTCATCACGTACTCTGTCCATTCCACCACCCACCTTTTTCGACCAGCGTGACGTATCTCGTATGCTATGGGGGACATCGAATCCGTCCAGATGGACGACGAAGAGCGGGACGAATTTCTCACCAGTGGGGGGACGGGCGTCATCTCGTTTCCGACTGGAACCGACGAGTCGCCGTACTCGGTACCGGTGTCGTACGGCTACGACCCAACCGACGTCCACTTCTATTTCCGACTCGCGGTCGGACAGGGCGCTGAGCGAGAGGAAATCATCGACCGCCCGATGACGTTCGTCACCTACGATCATACGGACGACGGCTGGCGGAGCGTCATCGTCACGGGGGAACTGGACGAAGTGGAGGAAGCGAACGTCACCTCGGAGGTGACACAGGGTATGCAACGGGTCGATATCCCACTCATCGACCTGTTCGAGCGCGACTCACGGGAAGTGACGTTTCGGTTTTTCCACCTCGACCCGGCGGAGATAACGAGTCGAAAGGAAGCCGCCTCGGAAGTGTAGACCACAGTTAGCACCTACTGATTTCGTTTTCCTTCGGTTCGTCATTGGAAACGACGGAGCGGTATCGCAGAGGACGGAACCGTGACAACAGCTCTCTCCCTCTCCGAAAACTTTTGTCCGATTGCTGTCTCGTCCGAGGTATGTTCCCGAAGCGACTCGAAACCGACCGCCTCCGGTTGGAGGCGATTACACACGATTATGTGGACGTGTTCGACCTCTATCAGCACACGGCACACGATGCGCCCGACATTGAGGAGATAACCGAACATCTCTCGTGGACGCCGCACGCGACGCCGAAGGAGACGAAGGAATTCATCGATATGGCGGCGGAAAACCGCACCGAAGCGACGGGGTCGGAGTACGTTATCCGCCCGAAAGAAGGCGAAGATGGCGCGGGCGAAATCGCCGGCGCGACCGGTTTGAATGTCAAGTGGGAGAGACGTGCCGGAAAACTCGGCATGTGGCTCCGAAAACCGTTCTGGGGCCGAGGGTATTCCGGCGAACGTGCGGGTGCACTGCTGGAACTCGCGTTCGACCACCTCGATTTGGAACTCGTCGTGGTCGAACATTTCGCCGGCAACCAAAAATCCCGCCGTGCCATCGAGACGTACATCGATAAGTACGGTGGACAGTACGACGGTATCCTGCGAAACTGGCACCCCGACGGCGATGTCGTCCGCGACGCACATCGGTTCACGGTCTCGCGCGAGCAGTGGAAAGCGAACCGCGAGGAGACCAACCGTGACTGAGCGCTTCGACGTGCACGCGATTCGCCATCGCCTGAAACTGAAGAAGGATGCCGGACACAGTTCCCTGTTCGAGAACCGCGATTCGGTGGCCTGCCCGGTCTGTGACGACCGCTTTTCGGAGGTGTTCACGACCGAACGGCGCGAACAGCGGTTTCAGCCGACCGGCTCAATGCGCTTCTGCATTCTCCGGGACGACGACCGAATCCACATGTTCACCCACGACTGACCATGCCGGGAGCACGCATCACGAGCGGTGAGCGAGTCACCCTTCGAACAGTCGAGGCGGAGGACGTTCCGTTCGTCCAGCGCGCGCTGGCGAACCCCGAACTCCGCTACCCGATGGGGAATCCAGTGATGACGCGGGACGAAGTCTCGGAACTCCACGAGAACAGCGGTGGAGACCGGTTCCTCGTCTGTTTGGAAGGAAGGGACGGAGACTATCAAAGACCAATCGGCCAAGTGAACGTGATGGACGCCGACTACAAGCGCCCCGAACTCGGCTACTGGCTCGTCCCGGCGGTCCACGGCGAGGGCTACGGCAAGGAGGCTGTCGCGCTCGCCATCGACTACGCCTTCCGCGAGTACGACACCCCCGCCATCGGTGCGGAGGCCTACGACTTCAACGACGCCTCCCGTGGGTTGCTCGAATCGCTCGGCTTCGTCGAGGAAGGCCGTCGCCGCAAGTACATGTTCGTGAACGGCGCACACCGCGACATGCTGCAGTACGGCCTGCTTCGTGAGAAATGGCGAGAACGAGAACCGGAGTGAGGGGGCTTTCGAGGCGGTCTGGCGGGGTGCTGAAGCCGACGAAATCGTGGTTCGAACCAGGTGAGCGGTCCGAATCAATTTTCGTCCCCTTCCCACGAACTCCGCGACGGTCGCCGAGACGATAGCTTACTTTATGCTCGCGCCCCATCGTTCGGATATGAGTTCGATAACGCTGTACTCGCTCGATGGCTGTCCGTTCTGCCAGAAAGTCCACGACGCGCTCGATGACGCGGGTATCGAGTACGAGACGGAGTGGGTCGAAGGCATGCACTCGAAGCGAAACGAAGTCAAACGCGTCAGTGGCCAGCGCGGTGTTCCGGTACTCGTGGACGAGGATTCAGGCGTCACGATGGCCGAGAGCGCGAAAATCGTCGAGTACGTGGAGCAGTCGCTCGTATGAAAATCTACACCGGACGCGGCGACGCGGGCCAGACTGACCTGCAGAACATGTCCCGCGTCTCGAAAGCCAGCCCACGAATCGAAGCCTACGGCACGGTGGACGAGGTAAACGCCCTCATCGGACGCTGCCGACCGACGGGCCACGACGACGTGGATGAACAACTCCGCGAAATCCAGAACCACCTCCACATCGTGCAAGCCGACTTGGCCAACCCGGAACCCGACGATGACGACCCCCAAGTGAAAGCCGAACACGCCGACCAACTCGAATCGTGGATGGACACCTACGACGAGGAGTTAGACCCCCTTACGTCGTTCATCCTCCCTGGCGGCAGCCAGTCGGGAGCCAACCTCCACCACGCCCGCGCCGTCTGCCGCCGTGCCGAGCGTCGTGCAGTTGCACTGGCCAGCGAAGAGGAAATCAACGAGAATGCAGTGACGTACCTCAATCGACTGTCCGATGCGCTGTTCGTCCTCGCCCGTGTGGTGAACAAACGCGACGGAGAGCGCGAAGAGAATCCGACGTACTGACAGCGTTTCTTTTGACACGGTGTCCTCTATCCACATCAAAGAGTGTTCAGTTCACCCACAAGCTTATATCCCGAAACGAGAATCGTGACGACATGTCTGCCTTCTTTGCCCTCTTCATGGTCGCGTTCATCGCCATCGGTGCGTTGAACGTGCTGAAACCTCGCGCGATGGCGCGCCATCAGATGCGAGTTAGATACGGCGCGAAAGGTGATATCGAGTTCAGTGACACACGCATCATGATGCAGCGAGTGCTGTCGCTCGTTATTCTCGTTATCGGCGTCTGGTGGATGTTCACGTCGGGATTCGGCTTCTAAAAAGAGTAAAACAGCTTCCGACGAAAGTTCTGTTCTCGGCTTACAGACCCAGTTCGCGCCCGATAACCAAATGCTGGATTTCGCTCGTCCCTTCACCGATTTCCATCAGCTTCGCGTCACGCAGGAAGCGCTGGGGTGCGAAGTCCTCGGTGTACCCATATCCGCCAAGCACCTGCACGGCGTCCTCGGAAACTTTCCGGGCCGACTCGCTGGCGTCGAGTTTCGCCAGTGCGCTCTCGTGACCGACCGAGTAGCCTTCGTCGTACTTGCACGCTGCTTTGTGGGTCAGCAGACGGGAGCGCTCGATTTTGCGGTCCATGTCCACGATCTTGTTGCGGATGGCGTCGAACTTCGAGATGGGCTTGCCGAACTGCTCGCGCTCTTGGCTGTACTGGTGGGCCGCCTCGTAGGCACCCTGTGCGATGCCGGTCGAGAGCGCTGCGATGCTGATTCGGCCACCGTCGAGCGTCTTTTTCGTCTGCTCCCAGCCCTCGCCCTCCTCGCCGAGGAGTCGGTCCTCGGGAATCCGGCAGTCGGTGAACTGGATTTCACAGGTCGGCGAGGCATTCAATCCCATCTTGTCCCAGATTGTCGTGACCTCGAAGCCGTCGTCGTTCCGGGGGTCAACGATGAACGTCGAGATACCGCCGTAGCCCGCGCCGGGGTCGGTGACGGCCTTGACGAGGACGCTTCCCGCCTCGCTGGCGTTCGTGATGAACTGCTTCGTGCCGTTGAGCACCCACTCGTCGCCCTCTTTTTCGGCGGTGGTGTCCATGTCGCTCGCGTCCGACCCGGAGCCGGGTTCAGTGAGCGCCCACGAACCGAGGTACTCTCCCTCCGCGAGGGGCGTCAGCCAGCGCTCTTTCTGCTCTTCCGTGCCGAACATTTCGATGGGTTTCGACGCTAACGAGATGTGTGCGGCATACGATAGTCCGATTGACCCGGACACGCGACCCAGTTCCTCGGTGACGAGCGCGTACATCAACTGGTCGCCGCCGAGTCCGCCGTACTCCTCGCTGATGGGAACGCCCATCATGTCGAGACTGGCGAGTTCGTCGAAAATTTCCGCGGGGAAGCGGTGTTCGGTTTCGATAGCCTGTGCGATTGGCTCGATTTCCTCGTCACAGAACTCCCGGACGGTGTCGCGTACCATCCTGTGTTCGTCGGGGAGATTGAAATCCATATGCAATTTTTGCGCGGGTTTCGCTATAATGGCTTCGACATGGAGAGCCCTTGAGACGAACACGGGCACACCCGGCGAACGAAATTCCGATGGTGAGTGAGTTTATCAACGATGGGGACGAACCCGTCCCCAATGGGCATCCGGCGACTGGTACGCGGTACCATTGAATGGCCGCGCATCGAGGGAGTCATTCGAGAAATCGCGGAGCGATACGACCGTGAAGAAGTTCGCGTCGAGTTCATCGACGCCGACAACTGGCTCTCGACACCCTGTGTCGTGGACGACAAGTGGTTTGTCAAAGTCACGACTGACCAGAACTCGCTCGTTCACGCCCTCTTCACCAGCGTACGGAATTTGGGAGCGTTCAGCAGCGGCACCGAGGGTTTTTTCGAACATTTCGCCGGACCGAACGAGATGGCCGAACACGAACTGGAAGCCACGAAGAAGATGCGTGAAATCGGTCTGAACGTCCCAGCGCCGATAGAGGCATTCGAATACGACGACCTCGGGGTGCTGGTGATGGAGTACCTACCGGAGTTCGAAACATTCGAGGCGGATTTCGAAATCGGACGTGCGCGAACACGCACCGGAACTGTTCGCGTGCACTCTCCCAAATGCACGAACACAACCTCGCACACGGCGACTTGCGGGGGAGAACGTCCTCGTTGCTGACGGGGAGATATACTTCATCGACGCGACGAGTGTCAACGAGGATCGAATCGACGAAGCCCGTTCGTACGACCTTTCGTGCGCACTGGCGTCGTTGACACCGCTCATCGGTGCTCGTGACGCGGTGCTGGCCGCCGACGAGCATTATTCCGCCGAGGAGTTGCTCGCCGCCCGCGAGTTCCTTGACTTCGTCAACATGCGCCCGGACCACGATTTCGATGCGGTGAGCACTAAGGGAGAGATCGAAAAGCTCGCCGATAGGCAAGCAAACGAATAGTTTCCCGTCGGCACTTCCCTGTTCACCACCGAGGGCAAAACCTTGAGCGTCGATTCCCATTTGATAGCGACGTGGGCTACTGGCTTGGGGAAGACGAATCGAAAAAGTACTCACATCGTTGTACCAATCTGGCGATAAAACCGCCTTCCTTCGATTGGAATTGGGAGTCTTTTTTAGCGTACCCGTCCAGTTCTTCCCGAAGATATGAGCCAACAAACCAGCCAGCAGGTTTACAGCCACTACATAAACGGTGAGTGGCACGACGGCGCGGGCGACGAAACGTTCGAAAGCGTCAACCCGGCGACGAGCGAGCCGCTCGGCGAGTTCCATCGCGGGACGCCCGAGGACGTTCAGGCCGCCCTCGACGCCGCAGAAGACGGCAGAGGAGGAGTGGCGCGAGCTCTCCTACATCAACCGCGCGGAGTACCTGTGGGACATCTACCACGAACTCCGGGAGCGACACCGACGAACTCGGCGAGGTCGTCACGAAGGAATGTGGGAAGGAGATTACCGAGGGGAAAGCCGACGTCGTCGAGGCCGCGCACATGGTCGAGTGGGCCGCGGGCAACGCCCGCCACCCCCACGGCGACGTCGTCCCGTCCGAGATTCCCGAGCAAAGACGCCTACATGCGCCGCAAACCGCGCGGCGTCATCGGCTGTATCACTCCGTGGAACTTCCCGGTCGCCATCCCGTTCTGGCATATGGCCGTCGCGCTGGTCGAAGGGAACACGGTCGTCTGGAAGCCCGCCGAGCAGACGCCGTGGTGCGGTCAGATCATCGCCGAGATGTTCGAAGATGCCGGCATCCCGGACGGCGTGTTCAACATGGTACAGGGCTACGGCGACGCCGGTAACGCCATCGTCGAAGACGAGCGCGTCGACACCGTCCTCTTCACCGGTTCCGCCGAAGTCGGTCACGAAATCGCCGGGCAAAGTCGGCGGCGAACCCGGCAAACTCGCGGCCTGTGAGATGGGCGGGAAGAACGGCATCGTCGTTACCGAAGAAGCGGACCTCGACGTCGCCGTCCACTCAGCGCCATCATGTCCTCGTTCAAGACGACCGGCCAGCGCTGTGTCTCCAGCGAGCGACTCATCGTCCACGAGGACGTCTACGACGAGTTCAAAGAGCGCTTCGTCGAAACCGCGAAGGAACGTCTCCGTCGGCGACCCGCTCGACGAGGACACCTTCATGGGACCGATCGTCGAACGAGGAGCAGGTCGAGAAGTTCGGCAAGTACAACCAACTCGCCAGAGACGAGGGCGCCGAGGTTCTCGTCGACCGCGAGGAACTCGACGACGAGGAGAATCCCGACGGCTTCGAGGACGGCTACTGGGTCGGCCCGTTCGTCTACGAGGTCGATTACAGCCCCGACCTACGCTGCATCCACGAGGAGGTCTTCGGCCCGCACATCGCCCTCATGAGCTACTCGGGCGACATCGAAGACGCAGTCGAAATCCACAACGACACGCCCTACGGACTCGCCGGAGCCATCATCAGCGAGGACTACCGTCAGATCAACTACTTCCGCGACTACGCCGAAATCGGCCTCGCCTACGCGCAACCTCCCGTGCATCGGTGCGGAGGTTCACCTGCCGTTCGGCGGCGTGAAGAAGTCCGGCAACGGCTACCCGAGCGCCCGTGAGATCCATCGAAGCCGTCACCGAGCGCACGGCGTGGACGCTCAACAATTCGAAGGACATCCAGATGGCGCAGGGTCTCTCGGCGGACATCAAGACCGAGGACGAATGATCGACCGGTAGGAGTTGAGCGAAGCGAGACGACTACCCGCGATTTTCGTTCTCGCTAAAGACGAGTAACCGAATCGAACAGACGGTCTCCCGAGGTCCTTTTTCTCGGAGGCCCCCGATTTTTCCATTTCTCACCGTTCGTCAGGCACAATCGTGTCTCAAAGGTAGCCCTCTGACGATTGTCGAGAAAGTATTTACCGTTGTTCGAAGTAGTTAGAAACATGAACAGAGACGATGTCGTGACGTTCGGCTTGGCACTCGTCGCCGCGATAATAACGTTCTATATCGTGGGTACTTGGAGTGACAAAAGTGGCCTACCGATGTACGTTCTCGCCTTCGTCGTGTTCGGGGCCCTCATCTTTGTCAGGTCGTTCCTCCGCGCCGCAAGCTAAGCGGGTTTGCGTAGCGAATAACCGGTTTCAACATCGGATGGCTTCGAGAATGGTGTTCCGATTTGGGTTTGTAAAGGTGGAGACGACGGAGAGACGAGACGGGTAGGTGGGTGGTGGCTTCCGGAAACCAATGTGGGTCCGACCAGTTCCCACGTAACGAAGCGCACAGTCCCTGTTGCCAACATACGACGAGAAAAGCGTCGCATACCGGCGTCCATCCATTTTCGTTTCTCCGTCTTAAATCTGTGCAACTTGCCCCGTATTGTGGCCTGTTCACACAGAGACGGGGATATTTCACCGAAATTTGCGGGACAATTCGGTACCCGTACAGCGATTACAGCTGCTTGCTGACGTACGGCCCGTCTTGGTGATAGCCCAACTTATTGCGATAGTACTCCCGAGCGCCGATGCCGGAGATGACGCTGACCTTGTCGTAGCCCGCGTCGGCGGTCAGTTCCTCGGCCTTGGCGATGAGTTTGCGTCCGTAGCCGCGGTGTTGGTGCTGGGTGGTCTTCGCTCGCCGCGCCCACGGTCACTTCACTGCCGTAGACGTGGAGTTCGCGGACGAGCGCGGCGTTGTCGAGTTCGTGCCGGACGGGGTTGCCGGGAAGCGAAGTCGGCAGAAACCGAGCAGGAGGTCCTTCTCGAAGTCTTCGAAGCTGATGAAATGTTCCGTGCCGCCCGCTGCCTCGTAGGTCATCACGTCTAGTTCGACGTTTTCGGGTTCCTCGTCGTTCATCCCGACTTCACGGCAGCGGATGCAATCGCAGGTCCAGCCGTGTTCTTCCATCCGCTGGCGGGCAAGTTGCCGGAGGTTGGACTTCCAGACGCCGCCGTCAATGAAGTCCGCCGGGATGTCGCGCTGGACGCGCTGGAGGCGGACGTACTTCGGAATCATCGACTTGATTTCGGCGACGAGTTCCGCCGCCTCCTCGTTGCGGAGCGGTTCGAACTCGCCCTTGTGCCACCAGTCGTAGGTCGCGGTGCCGCGAACGACGAGCGTCGGGTAGATTTTGAGGTAGTCCGGCTTCCACTTCTCGTCCTCGAAGATGCGGCGGAAGTCCTCCACGCACATCCGCTTGGACATGCCGGGTTGGCCGGGCATCATGTGGAAGCCGACTTTGAACGCCGAGTCCCGAAGCCGCTGGTTGGCTTCGATGGACGCCTGTGCGCCGTGCCCGCGGTGCATCTCGCGGTTGATTCGCTCGAACGTGGTCTGTACGCCGACTTCGACTTTCGTCCCCCCAAATCGAGCATTCGATTTATCTGCTCGGGGTCACACCAGTCGGGTTTGGTCTCGAACGTCGTCCCGATGTTGCGGATGTCGCCCGTTTCGTTTGCCGAAATCACGTCCTCCAAATAGCGAAAATCGTGCTCCTCCGGACGCTGGGCAAAGCTCTCGCCCTCCGCCGGTTCCGGTTCCTTGTTCACGTCGTAGTCGTTCATCGCCTCCAGCGCGCGCTTGACGAACCATTCCTGATAGTCGTGGCTCCGGGCGGTCATCGTCCCGCCCATCAGGATGAGTTCGACCTTGTCCACGGGATGGCCGATTTGACGAAGTTGTTCGAGGCGCAGAGTGACTTGTCCGTACGGGTCATAATCGTTCTGCACGCCGCGCGCCGCCGCGGGTTCGTGGCCCGTGTAGCTCTGTGAGGAGGAAAATTCCGAGGACGGACCACCGGGGCAGTAGAGACATTTCCCGTGTGGGCACTGCTCCGGACTGGTCATGATGGCGATGGGTGAGACGCCCGATGCGGTGCGGACAGGTTTCCGCCGGAGCACACCTTCCAGCTCCTCGCGCTGCTCGTTCGGCGCGTGGTCGAGAATCTCGGAGTTCTTCGGCACTTTCGGCGCGGAGAACTCCGAACAGGCGTTGAGCTTGGCGCTCTCCACGTCGTCGCGCTCTACGTCGCCCGCGAGGATGCGGTCTATCAGTTCCTCGCAAACCTGCTCGAACGCCTCCGTCTCCGTGGCGTCCGGCGTCTCGGTACTCATTACGTGATATTTGGTTGGTTCGGGCGGATAAGCGTGTCGTCTACGGATACGAACGATGAGAATCGATTCTGTTGACTCTCGATTACTATCGAAAGTGAAGAAAACGAGAATCCGCAGTCCGCGTCGTCGCCTCGTTGCGCTTAATTCAACTGTTCGCTGACGGCTTCGATGACGGCGTCGAGCGCTTCGTCGCGCTCGCCACGGAGGAATTCGAACTTGCCGTCACGAGTGCCGACCGGAACGATTCCGGCTTCGGGTGCGCGGTTCTCGACCGAATCGGCGATGTCGCGGACGTTGATCTTACCGTCGCTTCGGATGTGGACTTCATCGTCTGCGAGACCGAGGGTGATGTTCTGCGCGCCCGGCTTACCGGTCATGTCGCGGCGGTGAAGCGCGTCGAGGAGCACGGCCGTGGACGGGAAGTCGAAACGGTGGGTGTACGCCTCGGTGTCGAGGACGGTGAAGGTGACGCCGTTCGCGCCGCGAACCGTGAGGTTCGGTTCGGCGGTGTCGAGTTCGTTTTCGAGCTTCGTGCGGAACTGCTCGCTGACGTGTTCTGCGAGGTCGCGCTTTGCGTGCTCGAACAACAGGTCGGTGATGAGTTCGCGCTTGTCCTCGTAGGACTGGTAGTAGGCTTCCAGCGCGACTGCCTCGCGCAGGGCGGTGACGTGGGCCTCGTCGTAGCCAGCGTCGTCCGCGAGTTCGACGTATTCGGACGGAGTGTCCTCCCAGTAGCTGACTGCGGGGAGGTGGGAAACGTCGTCGCGCACGTCATCGTTGACGTAGGCCGCGACGTTCGCGCCGAGGACGCCTGCCGTCACGTCGTCGCCCGACTCACCGTGGTACGGGTTGACGACAACGTCAGCGGTTTCGGCGACCTCATCGTCCGGGTAGTGCGTGTCGATGACGACGTGGGGCGCGCCGTAGATGTCGAGGAGCGAGAGGCCGTCGCCCGATTCCACGGTGCTTCCGGCGTCGATGAGGACGAAGAGGGGGAGTTTCTCGTCGTGGCGCTCGCGGTTGTCGAGCATCATGGTCGCGTCCTTCGTCGCGTCCTGCATGTCGTAAACGCCGTCTTCGAGCGGTCGTCGGTCGAAGTAGTGATACTGGGCGTCGCTTCGTGCGTGTTCGTCGCGCACGAGCGGGAGAACGGCGCGTTCGATGGCCGCTCCGGCGACGTAGCCTTCCGCGCTCGCGTTGTGACGGATGATGACGGGGCGGGATTCGATGACCGCGCGGCGAATCGCACCGGCGGCGTTGCGAACCTCGTCGTGGATCGCTTCGATAGCCGAATCGTCGGCGAGCAATTCGACATCAGCGGGACGGGCTTCGTCCTCCAGTGCCTGCGCCAGTCGCTCTTCGACGGAGGATTCCTCGTCTTCGGTGAGCGCTTCGAGATGTTCGGTCTCGACTTGGAGTTCGTTGTTGCGGAGTTCAACTTCGCCGACCAGTCGGGCGATGTCGCCGGTATCGACTTCGGGGTAGGCACGAACGCCTGCCTCCTTGAACGCGGCGCAGTCCACGACAGCGGTTTCGTCGCGGAGTTCGAACACCGTCGGGCCGCTCGTCTGGCTCGCACTCACGATTTCGCCTTCGATTCGGACGCGTTCGCCGACGCGGTCGCCCAGCGTCTCGATGGCGACGCGCTCCGGCTGTTCGGTCTGCGAGGAGATGGTTGCGCCCCCAACCGCGTTACCGGAGCCGTCGGTCGCTGGCGGTTCGGGTTCGACTTCCTGCTCTTGTTCGGAATGCGATTCGGGTTCGGAATGCGATTCGGATGCGGAGTGCGATTCGGATGCGGACTCGTTTTTGGACTCGGATTCGGGGTCGTCGGTCGCGGCATCGTCGTCCGATTCACCGGGAAGGTACACGTCGGTACCATCCTGAATCAACCTGCCACGGAACTCGCGTTCCGATTGGCGAATCGACGAGCTGAGATCGACGTTACCGTTGTCGCGCACGCCGATGACTTCGACGAACACCGTGTCGCCTTGGTTCCAGTCGAGGCTTTCGAGCCGGCGGTCCAACTCGCTTTTGTGGAGCAATCCAGTGACGCGGTCACCGATGTCGATGAAGACTCCGAAGTCGGCGAAGCCATCTACAGTACCTTTGTAGAATCGCCCCGAGGCGAGCTGTTCCGGGCTGTTTCCGCTGAATTCAAAGAGAACGTCCTGCTCGTGGCTCGAACAAATCGGGCCGTCAGCAGACGTTCCGCAAATGACGCAGTTACCCATTTATACTGGCAAAGAATAGTCCAGGCCTAAAACGATTGTCGAATTCACGACGGGGTATCAGCCCCCCGTGAGAGGGGTCGTTATCAGTAGTAGTAGAACGAAAAGTCGTCGCCGCAGTGCTGACAATGAACGAGTTTCCCTTTCAACTGGTCGTCGGACTCGGTCTCTCGTCCGTCGCGTGCGATATCGACGGCCGATGCCGACCCACAGTGGGGACACCCGATGTTCAGATTGCTCGTAACTGACTGAGACATGCGATTACTTCCACCGGTCAAACACATAGTTATACCCTCGTTAACGAAATTGGCATGGCAATCGATACGACAAAACGAACAGATTATCGACTAGTTACGTTCGCGCTCGATATCGGTGGCCGAAAACGAGTGCGACGGCGTTCAGTGCCATCAACAGGACGAACGTTTGTAACTGCCCAAGGGTGTCGAGACCACTGATGAGCAGCGGAACGTAGAGAAACGGCAGCACGACTGCTCCCCAAAAAGCGATGAACCGCAACGAGGAAACGACAGTGTACGAGGACGACGGACGCGTCTCGTCGGTGTCCGACGACCCACTCACCCCGTCGGGTTCAGTGATAGTTGACATTGTCTCCAAGCGGAGATACATCATACCATGCTATTATTATTGATTCCATAACGAATCGGACAGCAAAAACAGGGTGAAACGGACGCTGAAATCGGGTGAAATAGACTCGATTATCGGCAAAACGAACGGACACCCGGAGAGACAACGGATATCGGCAGGTCCCAGTTTGATTTTGGCCGTTAGTCGAACACTGGGCTATCGGCTTCGAGCGCTTCGATGTCGTCCGCGATTTTCTTCGCGGCGTCGGGGAACAACGCGACTTGCACTTCGTTGCCGTCCTCGTCCTCAAAGACGAGTTTCACGCGCTTGTCCCCGAACGCGCGCGCTTCGGCGGACTCCACGTCGAACAGCTTCGCCGTTCCCGTCTTGTTCGCGGGTCCGACGTTCTTCAGGGAACCGTCTTTCAGTTCGACCATGAAATCGTCTAGTCGTAGGTTGAGCATACCTCCGATACGCACTCACACCTTTAGTTACCACGGAAGACGTGCGCCAATTCGGCTCTCCCGGTCGCCATCGCGGTCATCGTTCCCGTTAGTCCCGCTGTAGGATGTGACAGTTCCGACATCGCGCTTCGTAGGACTCCTGTGCGCCGACGAGAATGGTCGGGTCGTCCACGTGTGCAGGCTCGCCGTCAATGAGCCGCTGGTTTCGCGTCGCGGGTTCGCCACACTGTGCACAGATGGCTTGGAGCTTTTCGACGTACTCGGACACCGAGATGAGTTGCGGGACCGGGTCGAACGGTTCACCCCGAAAGGTCTGGTCGGTGCCGCTGATGATGACGCGACGTCCGTCGTCGGCGAGGAATTCACACACCTCGACGAGTTCCGCGGAGAAAAAGTTGGCCTCGTCGATGGCGACGACCTGCTCGCCGTTCAGGCCCTTCGGGATTTCCCACACGCCGTCGTCGTCCGGTTCCACGACGGTCGCTTCCCACGAGCTGCCGTTGTGAGAGCCGACTGTGTCCTCGCCGTAGCGGTCGTCCAGCGCGGGTTTGAACACCGCGACTTCCTGCCCCGCGATTTCCGCGCGGCGAAGCCGTCGAAGCAGCTCCTCGGTCTTCCCGGAGAACATACAGCCGGTGATGACCTCCACCCACCCGCTGTTCGTGATTTTGTGCATACCCGAGTGGCTCTATCCGACGGCAAAAGGATTGCTCATTCAATCGACCGCGCCGATATTTTCCTTGCTCTCGAAACTCGGCGGACACGGCTCGATATGCGAGTAGCGGACAATCTGCCGCCCGAGCATGACGATTCGGTCCTCCAACTCATCGTCGGTAAACGCGCCATCCATCACCGCGCTGTGCGAGCGCGGGATGGCCACCTCGTACGGAAGCACCCACGCGTCGAGCGCGCGACAGACCGACCGAAGGTGGTCCATCGCGGTGACCGGAAACCGACCGCCTGCCACGGCGAGCAGCCCGACCGTCTTCCCTTCGAACTCGTTGAAGCCACAGTAGTCGAGCGCCGCCTTCAGCGGCGAGGAGTACGAGCCATGGTAGACGGGCGTGGCGAGCACCACCGCGTTCGCCGCGCGCACGCGACGTTTTACTTCGGGAGCATCGCCCGCCTCCCGGTCACCGGGGTCGAACTGCGGCAGGTCGAACGCGCGCAAATCGAGGAGTTCGCCGGTTCCACCCGCTCGCTCCACGCCGACGAGGACGTGTTCGAGCGCCAGTCGCGTCGTACTTTCTTCCCCGAGACTGCCACAAATCGCCACGACGTTCGGTTGGCTGGTCATGCTGTGATAGTAGTCTGGCAGAGCGAAATACGTTGCAGACGCAGTACGTTATCTCTTGAGTCGTGCGACCCACTCCTCCTGCTCTTCCAACTCCACCAGCCCATCTCCCTCCAAATCCGAACACAACTGCCGGAGCCATTCCTCGCCGTACTGCCCGCCGTAATCGACTCGTACCCGAGGGCCGAGCTTCGAGAGTGGGAGTTCGTCGTACTCCTTCAACAACGAGACAACGCGGCCGCGCATCTGCCGACGGCTACCCTCGAATTTGGGTTGGGTCGGCACGTCGGGGGCGGTGAAGTCGCCCGTCTCGTAGGCGTGACACCACTCGCGCCACGGACAGCCTGCCGTATCGCAGGAGGGCGTTTTCTCGCAGGCGACGCCGCCGAGCTCCATGATGGCGTTGTTCCAGACGCGCGATTGTCCGTCGGGAATAAGGTCGCTCGCAACCTCCTCGAACACCGAATCGTCGTCGGGCACGTCGAAGGCCCGGTACAGCACGCGCTTGACGTTGGTATCGACCACCGCATTGCCGTTGTTAAAGGCGAAGGAAGCGACGGCGTTGGCGGTGTACGGCCCGACGCCCTGCAAATTCTTCAGTTCCTCTGGCGTCTCGGGGAAGGTGCCGTCGTACTCGTCCATGACCTGATTTGCGGCCTCGTGGAGGTACTTCGCGCGGTTGTTGTAGCCAAGACTGTGAGACGACCAGAAGCCGACCACGTCCGAGCGGTCGGCCGCCGCGAGGTCTTTGGGGGTCGGCCAGCGGTCAAGGAACGCCTCCCACGCCGTCACGACGCGGCCGAGTTGCGTCTGCTGGCTCATCACCTCGGAGACGAGGATGGCGTATGGGTCGTCGGTTTCGCGCCACGGGAACGACCGATGGTCGTCCTCGTACCACGAAACGAGGGCGTCGCGTACCGCGTCGCTGTCGGGAATCGACGGCACCGTTTCGGTCATCAGTGGCGGTTTGGGGGGCGGCGATTTACGGATGGCGGTTTTCGAGGGATGGGCAGTTTCCACTACTACGCCCCCATGACACTAGATACCAAACAGCCGGGTAATCTGAAGGCTTATTGCATGCTCGTCTCAATGTTCGCAGGATGCACGTACGGCCCTCCACGCTGTTCCTCATCGGCGTCGGCATCATCGTCGCGCCAGCGGCACCGCTCGTGTTCGCCCGCAGTCCGTCCGTGTGGGTTGCCGTCGGGTGTACGTTCATGCTCGCAGGTGCCGGTATGTCGCTTCAAGAACACCGAGGACAGCGCTCCGCACGCGAATCGAGTCCACAGTCCTATCACTACATCGTCTGTGGGAACTGTAGCGCTCGCAACTTCGCTAGCCGGGACGAGTGTCGGTGCTGTGACGAACCGTTCTAGAGCGAAAGCCGTATCCCCCTACCGCACAACCACCCGGCAATGAGTCTGGACGACCTGAACGACGACGTTCGAGCCACCTACTCGTCGCTCGACGAGGACTTTTCCGTCTCCCTTGACCGTGAAACCCGAAACGAACTTGCGATACTCGGAACCGCATTCGGCACCGACGACACCGGGGAAATCATCCGACGTGCCGTTCACCGACTGTTTCAGACGACGGTCGAAACCGGCAATCTCGATTTCCATCTCCGGAGCACGTACGACGTGACCTACGACGAGTATCTTTCGGGCATGACGTTCGAAGAAATGACCGGTGGCAATCAGTTCCCGCAACGCGACGACGAGCGCCGCTATCAGTTCTAATCCGAGCTATTGGATGGTCTCGGCTACCGAAAGCTGAACCGTTCCCTCTTCTCGACTCCACTGTATCAACCCGGCATCGTCGAGTTCCGGGAGATGTGCGTGGCTAAGAGCCGCCACCGCCCGGTGATTGTCGGCCTCGATGCCCGTCGCCGCGAGGTAATCGGCCAATTCCGAGACGGGGACACCCCTGTCGAGACCGTACAGGTACGCAAGAATCTCCCGTCGGGACTCAGCCGCCAATGCCACGTGTAACTCCGTCGGCAAGCGGAGGAGGACGCCCAATCCAAACATTCCAACTGCGTCACCAAACGTCGTCGTCGGATTACATGTGGGTGTTGTCGTCCTGTCCAGTCGTCGATTGTCGCGCATTTCGGCCATCGTATTTTTGCAGAATAGAGAAATAAGGATAGCAATACTGCCTGTTATTACAGCCCTCTTTTACGTGGTCCGGTTCTTTTGCCCGTCTGCTTCGAGGAGCACTGCTTCGAGGACGCTTCCGGTTCCGCGCCGAACGCGCTCGGACACCGACTGTTGGGTGACGCCGAGTTCCTCGGCGAGTTCTCCGAGCGTCACGCCGCGTGGAACGTTGAAGTAGTTCTTTTCGAGCGCCAACACAAGTGTTTCTCGCTGTTCGGGTGTCAGCCCGAACTCCTCTTTCTCCTCGGCGATGTCCGTCGTAACGCGGTCCAGCGTGTAGCTGATGCCCCGCGTTTCGCAGTAGTCGTGGAAATCCGAGAGCGAGCCATGGTCGTGAAATCTGAGCCGAAATCGCCAGACTTGGTCACCGGTCGCTTCGAGAATGGTTGCACCGACTTCCGCGATGCCATAGATGAAGCTCTCGACTTCCTCGCTCCACTCGACACGGTAGAGGACGCGTCCCTCGACCCTATCGAGTGCGACGAGATTCTGCACGCTCGGATTGCTCTGCACGTCTGCCTCGAACGTTTCGAACTCCGACCCAATGGCCCAAAAAAACGGGAGCACCTGCTGTGAGGTGGGGACGACACGCTCCAGTTCGATGTGAATGTCGGCGTCAGTAAGGAGGGCAGTTCCGAGAACGAACTCGTCACCGGAAATCGACAAATCAGCCGTGACGCTCATACTAGAACGACGCCACGGGCGAATATAGCGTTGCGCGACGTCGTTGATTACGCGACGTCGTTGATTACGCGACGTCGTTGATGGCGTCAAGTAGGAGGTTGACACCGAGGTCGATTTCACGCTCGGTCACGTCGAGCGGTGGAAGCAGACGCAACGTCTTGTATCCACAACCGAGGGTGAGGAGACCGCGCGCGAGTGCCGCGTCCTCGACCGCATCGCGTCGGTCCTTCGAGTCGAATTCGACGGCGAGCATCAGGCCACGGCCGCGAACGTCCACGACGACTTCCGATGCGGCATCGTCAATGAGTTCACGCGCCTGCCGGCCGCGCGCGGTGGCGTTGGCGAGCAGGTCGTGTTCGTGAATCGCGTCGATGGTGAGGACACCCTGCAACGACGAGAGCACGTCGCCAGCACCCCACGTCGAGGAGAGGCGACCCTTCTCCTCCGGGAACACGTCCGAACGAGAGATGGTCGCGCCAACGCGGAGTGCTTTTGCACTGGTGATAACATCCGGTTTCAAATCGAGGTGGTCAACTGCCCACATCTCGCCAGTCCGGCCCATCCCGGACTGAATCTCGTCGGCAATGACGTTGATGTCGTAGGTTTCCTGAATTTCGGCGATGTCCCGAATGAACTCGTCGTTCGGGACTCGGTAGCCACCCTCTCCCTGTACGGGTTCGAGGATGATGTAGGAGACTTCGGCGGGGTCGATGACGCCTTGGGCGGGGTCGAGTTTGTCGGCGATGACGTTGCCGCCCGGTCCGTTGGTCTTCCAGCCACAGTCACACTCGCCGTCACAGGAACAGTACGGAACGCTCACGATACCCGGTATCTCGGGGTACCCCTTGCGGTGGGCGACTTTCGAGCGGTTGAGCGAGAGCGCCCCGAGCGTCCGCCCGTGGAACGCGCCGTCGAAGTTGAACGCACGACGGCCGCCGCTGTTGTAGCTGATCTTGATGGCGTTCTCGACTGCCTCCGCGCCGGAGTTCGACAGGAAGACGGTGTCCATGTCGTAGTGACTCGTAATCTCGGTGAGTCGTTCCATCAACTGCGTTGGCCCGGGGAACTCGGGGTCTTCCGGCGGCCAGCCACCGGCGGCGTAGAAATCCTGCCCGGCGATCTTCGTCGGGTCGGGGAGGGGGAACTGGTCGAGTTTATCCTGGATTTTGGGGTTGTTGTATCCCAGTGGGGCGGCGGCGACGTGGCTCGTGAAATCGAGGAGTACGTTTCCGTCTACGTCGGTACAAAACGGACCTTCCGCATCTTCGGTCAGGTCCCAGACAAAATCGTATACATACGTCGTCGGTGCGGCGAATTTATGATGATATTCTGTCCACTCTCGTGCCTTCTGGCCCGGCATGTCCCGAACCTGTGGCTCGGCTGTTTCGCGGTCCATGTAGCGGATACGGACACCCACATTTTAAACAGTTCGTTATATGTCCTCATGCGACAGCGACGATTGCCGCTATCCCGGAGCCAGCGAGTAGAACGGTACTCCAGATGGCAATTCGGTGGGCGAACTTTCGGTTCGGGGCGGAAATCGTCAGCGCCGCCTTGACGAGGATGCTCGAAGCGGTTGCGAGCAGAATGCCGAAGACAGCCGTCTGCTGGCTCACGTTCCCGCCATTGTAGAGCGTGACGGCCGAAGCCGTCACGCCCGCGCTCGAAACGAGTCCCGACAGCAGTGCGGTGAGGTAAAATCCGGACTGACCGAACTGGTTTTTCGCGACTGCACCACCCACCACGACGACGAGGAAAATCGCACCGAAGCCGAGCGAGTTTCGGAGTGAGAACGGACTTTCCAAGTCGATATCCATCTGGCGCGACCAGTCGGCGGTGTAGGCTGCAATCGCAACGCTTCCGACGATGATGGTCCCGAGTGGGATGACGGCACCGTACAGTGCTTTGTCGGGATTGCCAAACGTGAACGCGAGCGCGATGACGAGGTTTCGGAGCGCCATCGCGGCATCGGCCAGCAAAATGGCGGCGATACCGTACGACGCCGCTTCCGGTTGCTGGCGAACGTGGTCGAGCATGGTTCCCACCACAGCAGTCGAGGAGGCCAACCCACCGAAAAATCCGGTGACAGCGATGCCGCGTCCGCCGTACGTCTCGACGACGGCGTAGTTGGCGATGCCGATGCCGGCGACGGTGACGACCATCAGCCAGATGAGGCGAGGACTCAGCGTGACGCCCCCGAGTGTAACCTCTCCGGACGGGAGCAACGGGTAGATGACGAACGCGAGGATAGCGAACTCGGCGGCCGAACGCAGTTCCTCCCGGGACATCCCCCATGCGAACGAGTGGAGTTCGCGTTTGAGGACGAGCAGGAGCGAGGAGACGACGGCGACGGTGACGCCGACGAGGATGTATCCCTCCGCGACCAGCACGCCGACACCGAACGTCACGAGCATGGAGACGGACGTCGTGAGCGAGAGACCGGTGTCCTCTTCGTCGTTCAGCAGTCCCTGCACGGCGAGCAAAATCCCTTGGACGATGACGAGCAGGCCACCAAGCGCGAGCAGCACATCTTTTCCGACGATGGTGAACGACGCACCGAGAAGGCTGATAAGCGTGAACGTCCGGATACCGGCGGATTTCTGTGACCATTCACGCTCCAGTCCGAGGAAGAGACCGAGCGCTCCGGCGAGCGCGATACGAACGACATCGCTTCCCAGCGTGGCCGACGCAAGGATGTTTTCGAATCCCGGCACTGCCCGAACTACGCTCCTGTTCATTTAAAAGAGTTGTTGCTATCGCCGTTCTTTGCGCGAAATCTTTAAGGCCAGTCCGCAAACTTCTGTGGTATGGTCTCCAGATTGAATATTGACAAGTCACGCGCAGCGTGGTGGGCCATCGGTGGCGTGCTCGGCGTTGCGGCGCTGTTCGTCGTCTACTCGTTCATCGGGACGTTCGTCTTCGGTCTGTTTCTCTACTACTCGACGCGGCCAGTGTACCGGCGCCTTCAGCGGCATATTCGCCCGCGTAGCCTCGCTGCCATGATTGCGTTACTCCTGCTCGCTCTTCCCGCGATTTTGCTCGTCTCCTACACCGTCTCCATCGCGTTTCACGAACTCACGGTCGTCGCAAAGGCGGCCAATCTCGGCACGCTCCCGCAGCCGATACAACACTATAGTGATATTTCCAAACTGACCAAAGACCCGGAACAGCTCCTCCAAAACAAGGATAACACGAAGCTTATCCAGCAGGCGTTCGGTTCGACGTTCCAGTACCTCAAGTTCGTCGGGACCGCGGCGCTGCATCTGTTCGTGATGATCGCCATCGCGTTCTACCTGCTCCGGGACGACCACAAACTTTCGCGATGGTTCCACCGGGCGTTTGCGGACAGTGGCGGCGTCCTCGAAGCGTACGTCGCCCGTGTCGATTCGGACTTCAACAGCATCTTCTTCGGTAACATCCTGAACGCCTTCATGACGGGGACTATCGGTGCAATCTCCTACAATCTCCTCAACATGTTCGCGCCACCCAGCTTGGCGATTCCGTATCCGACCGTCGTCGGGTTGCTGACTGGAGTCGCCAGCCTCATCCCGGTCGTCGGGATGAAACTCGTCTACTTCCCGGTGACTGGCGTCATCGCTGCCGAAGCGGTTACTTCCGATAGCGCCGGTGTCCTCTGGTTCCCTGCCGTCTTCGCGCTCGTCTCGCTCGTCGTCGTAGACACCATCCCGGACCTCATCTTGCGACCGTACGTCTCGGGGCGCAACCTCCACGTCGGGATGGTGATGCTCGCGTACATCTTCGGCCCGCTGCTGTTCGGCTGGTACGGGATCTTCTTGGGACCGATGATACTCGTTCTCGTCGTCCACTTCGTAAAAATCGTCCTGCCCGAACTCATCACCGGCAACCCGATTCAGCCATGGGCCGTGGACCCGACGTATCTCAAAGATGGCGACGTGTTACCACAACCGCCGCGGGAACCGTCCGATTCGGCGAGCGTAGACTCGGATTCAACCGCGAGTAATGGAGTCGATGAAATGCCCGTTCAGTCGTCGACCGCGACTGACGGTAGAGACTGACGCCGACAACGGAGGACGGGTGAAAATTCGGCCGTTCCGTTCAGTCGAGGAACTGTTCTTCCCACGAACGCCGATGTTCGAGGAGCGACTGCCCCTGTTCGGTGAGGGCGTAGTAGTTCGTTCGTTTGTCACGTTTGCCCTTCTCGACGAGTCCGTCATCGACCAGTGAATCGAGATTCGGATACAGACGGCCGTGGTGTACCTCGGTATCGTAGTACTCTTCGAGGCCCTCCTGAATGGCGAGTCCGTGCGGTTCGCCGTGTCCGACGATGACGTACAGTATGTCCCGCTGAAATCCTGTCAACTCGTGCATTGTTACCAGTCCAGGTTTGTGTCTACATAGCATAAGGATACCGGTTCCGACAGTTTCGAACGGGTATCGTGCTGGTATCCTCCAAGGGAAAGTTCGGACAGGTTCGCCACCATCGTCACTGGTGTCTTCCCCATCAACGGGATTGTTCTCCTTTCAATTAAAATCAGAATTGATAGAACTCACTTCAAGAAAACATTCACTTGGTGAAGACCCATATATTTATGAGAAAAAATCTTATTGATTCTTGCCTCCCAGTTTCTATGGCATGTCAAAGGAAACCACGAGTGGGTCGTCCAGGCGAACGTTCCTGCAAGCGTCCGGGGGAATCACACTGGCGGCGGCATTGACTGGCTACCTCGGTGAATCGACGGTGGCCACGAAGCAACGAACGCCGAGCGACCGGGTGACAAAGCTCGTCGACGAGATGACGCTCGAAGAGAAGGTGGGGCAGATGACACAGATGGCTGCGAGCGAAATTTCGACCGACGACCCGGCCGAGACGCTGCAAAAGTACAAGCCCGGGTCGCTCATGTACCTGCCGTCGTTCGACCCGGAGGAAGTCGCACGAACCAGTAACAAACTGCAGAAAGCGATGGTGGACGAGACTCGTCTCGGCGTGCCGTTCGTCTACGGAATCGATTCCGTCCACGGTGACAACAACGTCGCGGGGGCGACGATTTTTCCGCACAACCACGGTGTCGGTGCAACGTGGGATGCGGACAAAGCCGAGAAGATGGCGACCGTGACGAGTCGAGTAATGCGTACTACTGGAACCCACTGGAACTTCTCGCCCGTGTGTGACCCCGAGCGTGACCCACGGTGGGGTCGGTTCTACGAAGGGTTCAGCGAGGACCCATTCCTTGCCTCCCAAATGGTCGCCTCGAAAGTGCGTGGCTACGAGGAAAAGACGAACGGCTACAAACGAACCGGGGCCTCCATCAAACACTTCGCGGGATATTCGGCACCGACGAACGGGAACGACCGCACCGCTGCACTTCTTCCGTATCGAACGTTCGTGAGTCGCATCCTGCCGTCCTACGCGGCAGGCATCAACGCCGGGGCGGAAACGGTGATGGTCAACAGCGGGTCGCTGAACGGCCTTCCCGCACACGCGTCGAAGGAACTGTTGACCGACATCCTCCGCGACCAACTCGGGTTCGATGGGATGGTCGTCACCGACTGGCACGACTTCTATCGGATGATAACAGTCCACGGTTTCGCCGAGGATTTGAAAGAGGCGACCCGACTTGGAATCAACGCCGGAATTGACATGTACATGGTCCCTGCGGCGGGTATTCCTGGCGACGATGCCGGGGGCTATCAACAGCGACTCATCGAACTCGTGAAGGAAGGTAGCGTTAGCCACGACCGCATCGACGATGCGGTGACGAACATCCTCGCGTTCAAAGAGCACGTCGGGTTGTTCGAGGACCCATACGCCACGCCATCGAAGGTGAGCGACGTGATTTCCGACGGCCGGGACCTCGCGGAGGACGTCGCAACAGAATCGATGACGTTGCTCACCAACGACGGGACGCTCCCACTCGACTCCGACACGGATTCAATCCTCGTCACCGGTCCGAGTGCCGACAGCGTGGCCAACCAGATGGGTGGCTGGGCGCTCGGCTGGCAAGGTGTCGGCGACACCGAACCGCCGGCGACGACGGTCCTCGAAAGCCTCACCGACGCAGTGGCTTCGTCCACGTCCGTCACGCACGTTCCGACCGGACTGCACAAATTCACGAACGAGGATGACGTTCGGAATGCGGCCGAGTGTGCCGATGTCGTCGTGGCCGTTCTCGGCGAAGAACCGTACGCCGAGGAGAAGGGTGATACGGACACGCTCGCACTCCCCGAGGCACAACAGCGGCTGGTCAAGGTCGTGTCGGAAACGGACACGCCGACCGTCGGCGTGATTATGGCTGGTCGCCCGCGCGGGACGAACATCTTCGACGACCTGTCCGCAGCACTGATGGCCTATCTTCCGGGCACGGCTGCTGGACCGGCCGTCGCCGCGACCCTGTTCGGCGACGCCAACCCGAGCGGTCGGCTTCCGTTCACGTGGCCGAAAGGAACCGGCCAACTTCCCAACCTGCACAACAACTATCCACCGGACGAGTTCAACAAGTCCACCAACGTCAACCCGCCCCAGTCACACGAGACGCCGCTGTTCCCGTTCGGCCACGGGTTGAGTTACACCGAGTTCGAGTACGCCGACCTCCAGGTCAGTCCGACGAAACTCAAGCAAAAGAACGCAGCGGACGACATCACCGTCTCCGTCACGGTCAAAAATACGGGCGACAGAGCGGGCGAAACCGTCGTTCCAGTTTACGGCAGCCGTAACCACGGCCAAGTGATGTATCCGGAGAAAGTCGTCGTCGGCTTCGAGCGCGTTGCGCTCGACCCCGGCGAGAGAAAACGCGTCGAGATTCGTTCGACCATCCTCCCGCTTGCGACTGTCCTCGGCGACATCTTCCCCCGTGGCGATTTGGTCATCGACACCGGCGAGTACCGGTTTTCGGTCGGCGAGCGCACCGGAACGGTTTCGGTCGTCTGAATCCCGAACATATCCGTTTGTATACCTATTCTTTGGCGTCGTGTCAGAATCGTTCGGGAAGCGCCAACTCATGGATTGGAAACAGCGAAACGACTATCCGTTGTCACGTCAAATACGTACGAAGCAACCGCTCAGACTGTTGTTTTCGAAAGGAAAGCGGAACACGCGGGGGCGAAAAGACCCCGCGTACCGCTTGCCGCCCTGAATTGGTCCCCGCTGACGCTTCGGCCCTCCAAAGCGAAGCGTCAACTGCAACAAAACGGCGTAGTGACTTAAAGGTAACGATTTCGATAACTGTGGTTCGCCGGATGAAAAAAAGTCAGATGTACTCTTCCTCTAGTGTCCATCCCAACGCCCGTTTGTAGTATGTGAACATCTGTCTGATTCCTTGGTGATTCATTTCGTCACTCTCCAACTGCTCTTTGAGGAACTCGTACTGCTCTCGAATCTCTTCTTCGTCTCGCATATCACGTTGATTCGTGGGTCTGCCGGTTATGCGTATTGGTGAAACCGGGACAATGATTCGAAGTCTGAAGGGTTTGTCCATCAACTACTTCGCAGTAGATTTGCTCACAGACCCCCAACCCCGTCCTGCTGACGACATCCGGAATCCAAACTTTCTCCCACGACGTGCTCATCCGAGAGCGCAACGTGTTTTTCCGCCCGCTTCGAAACCCCGAGCATGAATCCGAAGCCGAAATCGCCGACCTCGGTCCGGACGAGCGGCGGGCGCTGTTCGACCGGGACGCCGGAATCGAGGGCGTAGGGAGCGACGTGCGCGACATCATCGACCGAGTACGCGAGGAAGGCGACGTCGCAGTCCGGGAGTTCTGCCGGGAGTTCGACGGCGTCGAAGTGGGCAACATCGACATCACGGACGACGCCGAGCGCGCCTACGAGGAGATAGACGACGAGGTGCGAGACGGCCATCGAGGACGCGGCCGACAACATCCGCGCGTTTCACGAGGCACAACTACCGGAGGACTGGCGGGCGGACTTCGACGGGCGCGAACTCGGCCGGCGATTCCGTCCCATCGAGCGCGTTGGTGTGTACGCACCCGGCGGCACCGCGGCGTACCCCTCCAGCGCGCTGATGGGCGTCATCCCGGCCAAAGTGGCCGGCGTGGAACAGGTCGTGGTCGCCACGCCGCCCGGCGAACCGCAGAACGACATCACGCTGGCGGCGATTCACGCCGCGGGCGCGGACACGCGTGTACCGCGTCGGCGGCGCACAGGCCATCGCCGCGATGGCGTACGGAACCGAGCAGATAGACCGCGTGCAGAAGGTCGTCGGTCCCGGCAACAAGTGGGTCACGGCGGCGAAAGCGGAAGTGCAGGGGGACGTAGCTATCGACTTCCTCGCCGGGCCGAGCGAACTGCTCGTCCTCGCCGACGAAACGGCGGACCCCGCATTCGTGGCCAGCGACGTGGTTGCACAGGCGGAACACGACGAGAACGCGTCGTCCGTGGCCATCACGGACGACGCCGAGTTCGCCGAAGCAGTCTGTGAGGAAATCGAGAAACAAGCGGGTGAACGCGAGCGCGAGGACGTGATTCGGGCGCGCGCTCGACAACGACGCAAGCGGCGTGTTCGTCGCGCGGTCGATGAGCGAAGCACTGCTGTTCGCCGAGGAGTTCGCCGCGGAGCACCTCTCGATTCAGGCCGACGGACGACGAGGACCTTCTCGACAGAATCGACAGTGCCGGAAGCGTCTTCCTCGGGTCGTACACACCCGTCGCTGCGGGCGATTACGCTTCGGGAACGAACCACGTGCTCCCGACGACCGGGCTGGCAAAAATCACGGGTGGCCTGTCGGTCGATACGTTCCTCCGCTCGACCACAGTCCAGCGATTGGACGAGGACGCACTCGATTCCCTCTCGGAGACGATTACGACGCTGGCGGAATCCGAAGGGTTGGACGCCCACGCCGAGAGCGTCCGAAAGCGATTCGGAAGTAATCGCACTCAGATTCAGTTTTCGAGAAACAACAGAACGGCGCCCAGACACGCCCCGAAGAGAAGCGGCGGGCCGTGAATGTCGTGCAGTGCGACGAGAACGACGCCCACGAGTAGCCACACGGGTCCCCAAAATCGAACCCGGAGCGGCAAGGACACCGATTTTCCGCGCCATAGGAGCCAGACGCACAGTCCACCGAGCAGTCCTGCTCCGGCAACCGATGCGCCGGACCCGTGCGGTTGCCACGCGTAGCCGGCGAGTTCGCCGACGACTCCGCCGCCGAAGTACAACAATACCCAGTCACGGCGTCCGTACAGTCGCTCGACGGCGACGCCGACGACTGCGATACCACCGAATACCGTCAGCGTGGCCCACCACGGGTCGGCTTGGACGAACAGCGGGGTGATGAGTCGCCACCACTCGCCCGCCGCGAGCGCGTCCGGATTCCGCCGAACAGCGGGAAGCAATCCGGGAACCACAAACTGAAGGGCAGTGCAGAGAATGGTCGCCCCGAGAACGACGGCGGTCACGACTGGTAGGTGGTCCGTCATGACAGACAGTGATTCGGCAAGCGGGGAACGGCGTCGGTTCGACACGACGAATCGGGGGAGAGGAGAGATGATAAATACTGCGTCCTGTACGCGATTTAAAACCGAGACAGGCTCGGACTGCCACGGCCCAACTGCTTTGCCGACAGGCTATCGCGGGCCACAACTCCTTTGCTGGGGGACTCCCACTGGTGGATACGGCAGTATACCTTTCTCCTATGGTTCCGTCCACTACCTCCGAAAATCAAGCCGATGGCCTGAAATCGTACGAGAACATCCTCCGAGAACAGATTACCCTCGGACTTGAGGAGTTACAACGTCCGACCAGCGGACTGTTCCTGTCCGGACTCTCCGCCGGATTGGACATCGGGTTCGGACCGCTCCTCATGGCGGTGATGACGACGTTATCGACCGGAGCCTTGCCGAAACCAGTCACGGAACTGCTCATGGCGAACATGTACGCGGTCGGATTCGTCTTCGTTATTCTCGGACGTTCGGAATTGTTCACCGAGCATACCACGCTGGCAGTGCTCCCCGTTCTCGACAACCGGGCGTCGTCCAAATCGCTCGCCAGACTGTGGGCCGTCGTGTTCATAGCGAATATCGTCGGCGGAGCGCTCTTTGCCGCCTTTGCCGTCACGATTGCACCGCATCTCGGCATCGCGCACGCGAAGGCATTCACCGAAATCGCAAGCTCACTGGTCAAACACGACTTCCTCGTGTTGGTCGGAAGCGCTATCTTCGCCGGGTGGCTCATGGGGCTGCTGTCGTGGCTTGTCACTGCCGCTCGGGACACGGTCAGTCGCGTCCTCATCATCTGGATAGTCACGACAGCAATCGGTTTGGCCCATCTTCCCCACTCCATCGCCGGAAACGTCGAAGTGCTGATGGGGCTGTTTCTCTCCGCGAAAATTACTGTCTTCGACTACGGGCGCTTCCTCCTCGCTGCGACCATCGGCAACGCAATCGGCGGAACGTTCTTCGTCGCCTTGCTGAAGTACGGCCACGTCACGCGCAATACGGACGCCGAGGATGTGGATGACGTGGATGCGGTTCGAACCTCGACGGAATCCGACCAGGGGTAGAATGTACAGTGATAGTCCAGAACCAGACATGATTTGGTCCTGAAAAAACACGAGTATTTAACATATTTCACAACGTATTATTAGTAGTGAAGGACGAAATATTAGGTCGTCGACAGTTCGTCGCAACGAGTGCCGTCGCACTTCTCGCCGGTTGTTCTAGCGAAGGGAGCAACACGACGGATATGTCTACCTCTGCAACTGACGAGGGTACGTCGTCAACTGACAAAGGGTCATCCGAAAAGCAATCGTCCAGCAACGACACGGAGAGTACGGAGAAACAGAAGAAGGAGCGAAAAACAGCCACCGTTCCCGTTGGAAAAGTCGTCAAGGACGATTCCCTTGCGATGGTCGTTCGCAAGGTGACGAAAAAATCGCAGTTGGACGAGTTCGACAAAGCCAAGAGTGGGAATACGTACGTCGTCGTTCGCATGGCTGCGAAGAACACGAGCGGGGAGTACGTCGACTTCAATAGTTTCTTGCAGGCGAAAATCAAAGACGGTTCGAATCACGTCTACGATTCATCGCTTAGCTCGACTGACCACCCGATTCAGAGCGGTGTGCTCGCACCCGGCGAAGTCGCACGCGGCGATGTCGTCTTCGAGGTGCCGAAAAGCGCATCGGGCCTCTCGCTCCAGTTCGACTTTAGCACCTTCGACCTCTTCGAGTACAAGCGTGTGACAATCTCACTCGGCAAGAAAGCGAACTCGATTGTGGATTTGAAGCAGTCTCTCGGTTTGGACATCCACTCAACGGGCAAGAAAGTTTCCCATGAGGATGTCTCGGTGGTCGTCCACGGTGTCCGCACAGCCTCGAAATTGGGCGAGTTTACGAGTGCGAAGGACGGCCACCAGTACGTGATACCGGACATCGAAATCACCAACAACACAGGCAAACCGCTGACCGTTTCGACGCTGCTCCAAATGCGTGTAAAGACAGGGGACGGCCTCTCGTACACCGATGATATCGGCGGTAGTTCGTCACTCGATCAAGCGTACAACGAAGCTTCAGACATTGCCGCCGGCCAATCCCGCCGTGGTGAACTCGCGTACCAAGTAAAAACGGACGCGAAACCGCTCTACTGGGTGTTCAATTTCCTCAACTTCGATGCGGAGTTCAAAGCGTTCTGGAAACTGCGCTGACGATGTATCGGGCTTGCCCCGAATTGCTTCGCTGACGAGCGTGAAAACCACACCTGCAACTGCGAGGACGATTCCGACAACCGCCAACAACGCCCCTAAAACCGGTTCATCCCGTGCTATGCTCTCCTCGGCGTTCGGATCTCGTCGCAGGTCCCAACTTTTGGCTCCGAGATGGTTCCACAGTCCGCCCGGATGCTGACGTACGCTCCGCCGGAAGCAAAAAGGACGCCGATGAATACCAGCATCATCGGGGGTGCGGTTATGATTAAAATATGTAACGAATCGATTTCTACGTTTCGGCCGACAGCCTCGTGAAAATCAGTTATCGCTAGTTGCCGAGCGCTTCGCTCGTCGCCGCGAGTCCGGCCTCCACGTCCACGTCCGCGCCGTGTTCGCGGAGTGCGTCGCCGAGCGCGCTCACGAGATACGAGACGGTTTCCGGGCGGGCGGAGTAGCCCATGCAACCGATGCGGAAGATTTCGCCGTCCAAATCACCCAATCCAGTCGCGATTTCGAGGTCGTACTGGTCGAGCAGATAGCTCGTGATGTCGGTGTCGGTGACGCCGGCCGGAACACGAACCGCGTTGAGGCTCGGGAGCCAGTACTCCTCGGGCGCGTTCATCTCCATTCCCATCGCTTCGACGCCAGCCTTGAGTGCACCAGCGATTTCGCGGTGGCGCTCCCAGCGCGATTCGATGCCTTCCTCACTCACGAGACGGAGCGCTTCACGGAGTGCATAGACGTTCGTGATGGGTGCCGTGTGGTGATAGGATCGGTCATCGCCCCAGTAGCCTTCGAGGAGTGAGAGGTCGAGATACCACGAGCGCGGCGATTCCTCGCGGGAGAGCACCTTATCCATCGCGCGGTCGTTGAGCGTGAGTGGACTGGCACCCGGTGGGCAGGAGAGACATTTCTGCGGGCCGGAGTAGGCCACGTCGATGTCCCATTCGTCCACCTTCAACTCGACGCCGCCGAGCGATGTCACCGTGTCGGCGATGACGTAGGCGTCGTGGTCGTGGGCGATACCCGTCAGTTCGGAAACGTGCGGTTGAACCACGCCGGTGCTCGTCTCCGCGTGGATAAACCCGAAGATATCGGGCTGGTGTTCCTCGAACGCGGCTTGCACGTCGGCGGAATCGAGGGGTTCGCCCCACGGTGCATCGACGTGGACAACGTTGCCACCTGCTCGTTTCGCCATCGACTCCATCCGACCGCCGAAGTAGCCGTTAGTCGGAACCAACATCGTATCGCCGGGTTCGACCAGATTGCCGATAGCGGCCTCCATGGAGGCCGACCCGGTTCCCGAAACGGGAATTGTCCATTGATTCTCCGTTCTGAAGGTGTAGCGCAGAAGGTCTTGAACTTCGTTCATGATGTCGATGAACGACGGATCTAAATGGCCGACCAACGGCGTGCTCATCGCGCGGAGCACGCGGGGATGCACTTCGCTGGGGCCGGGGCCCATCAGCGTTCTGTCGGGCGGAGTCAGCTCGCCTACCGTGGGGTTCTCCATGCATTGCCGTAGCACTCGTGGTGACAAAAATCCCGCCGTCGCGGCAGTCGCTACCCAACGGGCCGTTGAATCACACAATGTGGCGTTTCTCCCCGACGAACAGTTACCAAACGGTCGAAACGGTCGCCCCGGTTTATTCGGCTCATCGGTGTAGAGCGAGGTACCCCAGCACGTTGCTGGGTGGAGAAATACCGATGACACCACAGAGACCCTTGCAGCACTCGCACACGGGGAGCGGTGGCAACCCATACGGAACCGAATATCAGCAGGAGTACGGACAGTCGTCCGTCAGTCAGCAGAGTGGCCGACAGGGGGGAATCGGCCAGCAGGAACCCGGTCAGGGGTATGGAGGAGGGATGGGCCAAAGGGGAATGGGCCAGCAGGGAACTGACCGAGAAGGAATGGGCCAGCAAGGTGGTCAACCGGGAATGACACGACCCGGTGGCCAACAACAAGGGATTGGCCAGCAGGGCCAACGAGGAGAAATCGGCCACCAAAGCGGACGCGGTATGACACAACCGGGTGGCCAGTTCGATGACCAGTTGCCGGTCGAGATGCGTGTCGCGCTCGAAGATTTCGAGCAGGCCGCAAAAGTCTGTGATTGGTGTGCCGACAAATGTCTCGACGAGGGGCCGGAGATGGCCGAATGTATTCGGCTCTGCCGTGACGTTGCCGACCTCGGAACGCTCAACACGAAGCTTATCGCGCGGGATTCGGTGTTCGGACCTGAACTCGCGGAGGTCTTCGCAAACGCGGCCGAGGAATGTGCGAGCGAGTGTATGCGACACCAGAACCCGCACTGCCAGGAATGTGCGTCGGTTCTTTCCCGAGCCGTCGATTCGACCTACCGATTGCTTGACCAGTTTGAGACGACGGGGCAGGAGATGCCGACCGGTGGAATCCAGCAAGGTCAACAATCGGAGTTCTGATTCTCACTTTTTCAGCGTGCCTGATTCGTTCCGGAACCGATTTCGAGTGAGCCGATTCGCGACCGACCGAACACGGACGGGGACGTGACCCTCAGTAGGTATCCCACTGGAGAGAAGTTTATGCTGACTGAACGCGAAGGGTAGTTCCATGATGGTCGGCCACGCGCTGCTCGCCTTCGGGGTGGCAGCGCTCGTCGCCCAGCGATATTGGACCACCGAGCGCGCCCTCGCGTTCGGGGTCATCGCGGGCGTCTTCGCTACGATACCGGACGTCGATATGAGCTACGCGCTCGTTGGACTCGCACAGTCCGGATTCGGCGGCGTCTGGCAGATGACGAACGCGTTCTGGGGGAGTTCGTACCTCGTGCACCGCGCCGTGACCCACTCACTCGTCGTCGGCGCGATTGCCGGTCCCGCGTTCGCGCTCGCCGCCGGCAATCGGTGGTCGAAGCTGCTCTCTGCCGGCCTGCTGGCAGGACTCGTCTGGGTCGCGTTCGAGAAGAGTGGTTTCCTCGGCGCGGGCGTCATGTTCGTCTTCGTCGTCGTCGGGACGGTCGCCGCACTCGTCGCTGCCTCGCGCACCGACCTCGGGCCGAGAAAAATCGTGATTGCTGCCGTCTTTGGACTCCTGTCCCATCCGTTCGGCGACGTGTTCACGGGGTCGCCGCCGAAGTTCTTCTATCCGTTCGACGTGACGCTGTTGCACTCGCGCGTCGCCATCCTTCCGGACCCGACGTTGAACCTGCTCGCCGTCTTTGGGTTGGAAGTCGTCTTGGCATGGTTCGCCGTCTCGGTGTACTTCCACCTGCACGATGGGAGCGCTCAGGCAGGGTTGCGAGAACACATCCAACCCCGTGCCGCACTCGGCGTGGGCTACGCGCTGGCCGCATTGCTGATTCCCGCCCCGACGCTATCGGTGTCGTATCAGTTCGTGTTCTCGGTGCTTGCGGTGGGTGCCGTCGGCGTCGGCCCGCAACTCCATCCCGAACGGACGTTTTGGCCAGTCCGGAATCCAACGGTGTGGCTGTGTACCGGGATGGCTGCAGTGACGCTCGCCGCCGTCGCGTATGCTGTGGTGTATCAGTTCGGCTGAGGAGTACCAGTTCGGCTGAGGAGTACCAGTTCGGATGACTGTCGGTATCGAATCCATTTTCTGGCCCCTTTCCTATCATTTCATACCAGTCGCACCCCTATTCGGAGTATGGCACAGCGAGTGACCCAGTTGGATGCACTCGTCGAAGACAAGCGGGTCAACGCAGGATTGGGGTGGGTACTCGTTGGATTTTTGATTATCGTGATAGTCGGAAGCCTGTTGCAGGACGACTTGCTGTGGGCCACGTTCGCCGGAAGCGTCGCGGTACTCGTGGTGGTACCACCCGTGGTGTTCCGGAACACCGAAGCGATGCTCCCGTGGGAAGTGCTCGCGCTCGCCGCGCTCCCCATCCTCGGCCGGGAACTCGCAACCCTCGCGCTTACCACGCGGGTCGCCACGTATCTCTCGGTCGCGGCGCTCGCGCTCATCGTCGCCGTCGAGTTGCACGTGTTCACTCCAGTTCGGATGAACCACTGGTTCGCCGTCCTCTTCGTCGTCATCGCCACGATTGCGACGGCTGGCGTCTGGGCAGTCGTCCAATGGCTGTCGGACATCTACCTCGGGACGCATCTCCTTCACAGCGAGTATCGACTGATGTGGGACTTCGTCTACGCGACGGTCATCGGCGTCGTCGCAGGAATCGTCTTCGAGTGGTACTTCCGCCGGTTCATTCCGGCCAAAGAACGGTTGCCCGCCGAAATTCAGGAGCACCTCGAATGAGAGTACGTGAACGACTCGGCATCTCCGAACACAGACAGCAGCAGTTGACGCGCGTAATGGAAATCTGTCTCGTCGGCATCTTCTTCGTCGGTGTCGACAGGGGCAATCTGGGAATTATGGTCAACAGCGCACTGGCCCTCATCGTCACGCAGTTCCCGGCAATTCTCCAACGCGACTACGGAATTCCGATGGACGCCGGATTGACGCTGTGGATCACCACTGCCGTCTTCCTCCACGCAGTCGGCACCCTCGGTCCCTACCGAAACGTCTGGTGGTGGGACCACGTCACGCACATACTGTCGGCATCGCTCGTCGCGGGAGTTGGGTACGCCACCGTCCGAACGCTCGACTCACACTTCGAGGACGTGTATCTCCCACCCCGGTTCATGTTCGTCTTCATCCTCATGTTCGTCCTCGCGTTCGGCGTCATCTGGGAAGTGACCGAGTTCGCGGTCAGCGGCTTGGCGACCATCATCGGCGGCAACGCAGTGCTCACCCAGTACGGACTCGGGGACACGATGCTCGATTTGGTGTTCGACACAGTCGGCGGCCTCATCACCGCCCTCTGGGGCACGGCCTACCTCACCGACGTGACCGGTGCCCTCGCGGCCCGACTCGACGCGCGGATGTCCAGCTCGGAATGAGTAGTTCGGGGGACGGCCGATGAGATTTTTACCGGTGCGGGACAATCACAGACGGCATGGTGTTCAAGAAGATCACCCTCATCGGAACGAGCGAAGACGGATTCGACGACGCGACTGACAACGCCATCGACCGAGCGGAGGACACGCTTGATAACATCAAGTGGGTCGAAGTCGATACCATGGGCGTCGAAGTCGCTTCGGTCGAAAACCGTCAGTATCAGTCCGAAGTGACCGTAGCGTTCGAACTGGACGAATAAACAAGCGGAAAACAGCAGCCAACATCGTTTCTTTCTACCGACGCCAGGGTTTTCGCCGTTTCAATCGACCGTCTCGAATCAGGTTCGGAAGCTCTCGCCACAGCCACATTCGGAAACCACGTTCGGGTTCTCGACGTGGAATCCCGCACCCTGGAGACCGGTTTCATAATCCACGACGCTCCCCTCGATGTAGTTCATGCTCGCCGGGTCGACGAACACGCGCAGTCCGTGGTGTGTGAACACCGTATCGTCCGGCTCCGGTTCGTCGTCGAATCGCATTCCGTACGAAAGTCCGGCACAGCCACCCTGCTGCACGAACAGTCGAAGTCCAGCCACAGAATGGTCGAGATCCTCGCTGTCCAGCAACGACAACGCCTGTTCCGCCGCGTTCTCCGTCACCTCGATTTTCGGGCCATGCTCCCCATTCGGTGCGGCATCAGTACTCATAACTACTGATTGTCGGTCAAGCCTCATTAACGTTAGCCTGCTAGCAAACGACGCTGGAATTGGCTCTTGTGACAGTGGTGTGAGGGAGTCTCGGAACGCTCCTCATCCGTTCGCTACGAAACGACTCCTAATCAGGTGTGAACTCAAGAGCGACGAAGAAGGCCTCGAAAGTGTAGTTTCCCTCAGTAGCTGCAAATGCAACAAAACCAGAACCAAAAACAGTGAAATATCAGTCTAGTCGTTATTTTCGCTGCAATCGCGAAAGACCGTGCCAGATGGCATCAACCATTTTCTCCTCGCCGTCCCCCGAGGCGTCGTCCCAACCGCGTGCGAGGGCGTCCTCCAACACGGGAACGGGATGGTTTTCGAAGTTGTTCAGGCCGCGGAAATCTTCGAGGGCGGCGCGCTCTTCCTCGCCGAATTCGATGGACGGAGTCCCCTCAAAAAAGCCCATCTCTGCGAGTGTTTCGCTGACCTGTTCGGCAGCGTCACCCGTCAGTTCCGTTGTTTCGTCGGGGGCTTCGCGCTCCAGCAGGGTCACGTCGTAGATTTTGAAGACGCGTTCCAGTTCGTCGATGGGGGTTTTGTGGTCGTCCACGCGCACGTCCACCCAGCGGTCGTTACGGCCTTCGTACCCGCCTTCGGGTTTGGCGATGTAGAGCGCAGCGCTCTGTTCGCCGCGTTTGTCGCCACCGGCCTTGTTTCCCGCGTGGAGTGCGGCGATGAGGCGCTCGGGCAAACCGCCCTCTGTCTCCTCGAACGTCTCGGCCATCGTTTCGAGCGTCTCACGGTTTTCGAGGATGTTCCCCTGCACGGTGTAATGGTCGCCCTGAATGTCACCCGCATAGTCGAAGCAGTCCATACCCGTGAAGGCCGCAATCGAATCCTCCTGTTTGGCTACGTCGTCGGATTTCGTCCGGCGGCGTGCGGCGACGGGTGCTTCCACGACGCCGAGTTGCCGAGACTCGACGTCCGGGTCGGCTCCGGTGAGTTCCATCACGACTTCATCGGCGGGGGTGCCCTTCCGGAGCAGTCCGAGTCCGTCCGGTCCATAGGAAACGTTGGCGAAACTTTGGGTGGCGATTGCGCCGGCATCCGCGCTGACGAACGGGACGACGCTGCCGACGCTGATGAACTTCGATTGGACGGCGACACCGACGGCGTCCTGTTCCGGGTCGCGCGCGACGATGGAGAACGTGGATGGTCGTGGCTGACGGGATGTAGACGATGGCTGGTGGGACGTGGGCTGTCGTGACATACGCGGGACGAAGAAGTCCACAGCGAAAAACGTTCACTAGGCGGAACTCCGCTCGTGTTTTCGTGTTGTTATTTCTCGACCCCCGCCACTTCGCCGTCTTTCTTCGCAGTAAGCGGTTGGCGCGAGACGAGTTCGCACGCGAAGTCGGGATGTTCGGCGAAGTGATGGACGAGTATGTGTCGTCGCCCACCGGTCAATCCCCGCTCGCCCACGTCCTCGGCAGTGAACGTTCCGGGCAGTCGGTCGTACAGGTCGGCCAGTGCGTCGAACCGCTCGAACACCTTTCGATGGCCGGCGGAGTCGGCACCACGACGCGAGACGACGTAGCTTCCGTCGTCGCGGTACTCCCCGACCGTGTAGAGGTATTCGCGGCGTTCGGTCAGCGCTCGGCCGAGGGCCTCGCGCAACTGGTCGGCCTGTCGTCTGGTGAGTTCGACGGTTTCACCGGAGACAGTCACCGACACGCCATCGTCCATGCTCTCAGCCGAGACATGCGCCTCGGCGGGAGCAGGCGTCTCGTTCGAACGGTCTGAATACTCAGCAGAATCAGCAGTGCAAGTGGCCGAGAATTTCTCGACCAGTCGCCACAGGGCGACTTACTCTATCCTCCGAGCTTGTTTCACTCGACATAGTGACAGTATGTAGTTCGTGACGGCTGATAAATGTACTGGGAGGCCAAACTGCCGGCTGCGCGTGAAAGTTTTCACTCCTGCCCTGCAACAGGTGAGCATGAAAGTCCGTGGAACCCGTGAATGCAAAAACTGCGGGACGCAGTGGTCGTACTACGAGACTGGGAGCGTTACCTGCCCTGACTGTGGGAGCATGGAGAGCGTCGGACTGGACGCAAGCCGCCTCCAACAGACCGACCGTCCGGCAGCGCTCGAACTGAGTGAGATACGCAATGCACTGGACCGGGAACCGGCACGCGAAGTCGCAACCCTGTCGGCAGAGGAAGGCCGCAGATACGTCAGAAAACGCGGGTTCATCCGCGGCGGCGAACTCCTCCCGCTCGACGGCACCTACCTCGCCGCGAACGAACTCCGACATGCCGGGGAACTGTTTAGCCGGTCGATGCGGATGACCGACGACGAGGAGATATACTTCTACTCCCTGCTCCGCGGGGCCGACGAGGGTGAACGTCCGGATTCCCACGACCTACCGGAATCGATCTACGAGATTCGCGGATTGGCCGACGCCGAATCGCTCAAGGAGTACCACCGGGAGATGAGCGAGTGGGCCAGAGAGCACGACGTGAGTCGTGAAAGCCGAAGCACGCTGGAAACCCTTGGCGAACACGTCCGCAGAGCGCAGGCACTCGACGGCGGAACCGACATCGATAGCGCGGAGGCACTCCTGTCGGCGGCGCGTGATTTGGCGCGCTACTTCGACGAAAACGATTTGGATGCCCTCGCACGCAGTCGGGATACGCTCTCCCGATTGGAATAGAAGAAATTCTCGGGGTTTCGTCCCGTTCCCACTGGGTCTACGGCAGTTCGACCTCGACGCCTTCCTGCTGTCCGGCAGCCTTCACGGTGTTGTAGAGCAGCATCGCACGCGTCATCGGGCCGACGCCGCCCGGCACCGGCGTAATCGCGCCCGCCTTCTCCTTCGCGCTCTCGAAGGCCACGTCGCCGACGAGTTCGTAGCCCTTCTCGTTGTCCGCGTCCACGCGATTGACACCCACGTCGATGACCGTCGCGCCCTCCGCAAGCATCGAGCCATCGATGAGTTCGGGGACACCGCAAGCCGCGACGACTACGTCCGCTTCGCGGGTTTTCGCGGCGAGGTCGTCAGTGCGCGAATGACAGACGGTCACCGTCGCGTTGCCGCCGTCTGCCTTCTGAATCAGGAGGTTTGCGAGCGGCTTGCCGACGATGTTCGACCGGCCGACGATGACTACGTCCTTGCCTTCGGGGTCCACGCCCACCGATTCGAGGAGTTTCTGCACCCCGTGTGGCGTGCAGGGTTTGAATCGCGGGTGACCGGCCACGAGCATGCCAACGTTTTCCGGGTGGAAGCCGTCCGCGTCCTTCTCGGCGTCGATAGCGCGGAGTACCTTCCGCGAATCGATGTGGTCGGGAACGGGCATCTGGACGAGAATTCCGTGGACGTCCGGGTCCTGATTCAACTCGTCAATGGTGTCGTACAACTCCTCAGCGGGTGCATCGGGGTCGATTTCGATGTGAATCCCGTTGATGCCGACCTCCTCGCAGTCGCGCTGTTTCATCGAAACGTACGTTTCGCTGGCCGGGTCGTCGCTCATGAGCACTGTCGCCAATCCCGGCGTCACACCCTCCGCCTTCAGCGTCTCGATACTGTCGCCGAGGTCGTTTCGAACCTCTTCCGCAACCGCACGCCCGTCGATGATGTCCGTCATTACCCGACGTTGGCACTCGAAGCCCCTTCAACATTCGGGTTCATGCTCATTTTTGAGATTGAAAACGAGAATATATGCACTAACGTGTATTCATTCGGTCAGAGGAACTGCGACTCCATGGTGTCGAGTTGAACGGGAATCGAACGGGCGTACGTTTCGCCGTGATATTCCGCAGTCGTCTCCACACGCTCCGGTGTGATTTCCTGCAACCGGTCGAACGAAATCGATGGCTCGGTGACGGTGCCGTCCTCGTTTCTCCACCGCTCATGGTACACTTTCACGGTCTTCGTAGCGCCGTCGTCGGTGGAACTGATTCCGGTTCCGACCCCGGAAATATCTCCATCCACTCGTTCGTTTAGCTCCTCCTGGACGACATCCTTCGCAGCTTCGGCAGCCCGGAATTCGACCCACTTTTCGACCGGCATCGTATCGTACTGCGGGTTCGCTCCCACTGTTTTCTGAAATCGAACCACATCCTCCCCTTCGACGTACTCGACGCTCTCATCCTCCACGTGCATCGTCGTGCGGAGAACACCGGAATCATCGGTCATCGATGTCACCGACTCGATTGAATCCGGTCCACCTGCTCGCGCGGGTGGAACTGGTTCGCCGTTTCCGTCTGGATTCGAATCCACCCGGGATAGACGGCGACGGTCACGTCGGCGAGGGATGTTCCGTCGGTAAACACGATATCAGCGCTCTTGAAGCCCGCTAACTGTTCTGTCATGGTCGAGATTCAGGCCGCGTCGAATTAGATTTGTCGCTCGCCGAAAAAGAACGTAGAGGTCGTGTTACTCGTACAGCGGGTTCTCGTCACAAAGCGCCTGCACTTCCTCGGCGACTTCGGCCTTCACGTCCTCGTCGTCGAGGTGGTTTATCGTTCGCGCGATGAGGTCGCCGACGCGTTCGATGTCGTCCGCGTCGAAACCGCGCGTCGTCAGCGCGGGCGTCCCGGCGCGGATGCCGCTGGCGACGAACGGGGAACGCGTTTCGCCCGGCACCGTGTTGGCGTTGAGGACGATACCAACGTCTTCGAGCGCTTCTTCGGCGTCCTTGCCCGTCACGTCCTCGTGGGATTCGCGAAGGTCCACGAGCACGAGGTGAGTGTCCGTCCCGTCGGAGACGAGGCTGAAGCCGTGGTCCTGGAACGTTTCGGCGAGCACTTTCGCGTTTTCGACGGTCTGGGCAGCGTACTCCTGGAAATCCGGCTGGAGTGCTTCCTTGAACCCGACCGCTTTGCCTGCGATGTTGTGCATCAGCGGACCGCCCTGCATGCCGGGGATGATGGCCGAATCGACGGCGTCCCCGTACTCCTCGTCGCACATGATGATACCGCCGCGTCCGGAGCGAATCGTCTTGTGCGTTGAACCGGTGACGAAGTCGGCGATACCGACCGGAGAGGGGTGTTCACCCGCCGCGACGAGTCCGGTGATGTGGGCGATGTCCGCGAGGTGGTAGGCATCCGCAGCGTCAGCCGCTTCCTGAATACGTTCCCATTCGACCTGTCGCGGGTAGGCGGAGTAGCCCGAGACGATGATGTCCGGTTCGAACTCGACAGCGTGGTCGTAAATCGCGTCGTAATCGAGGTAGCCGGTTTCGGGGTCTACTTTGTACTGTTCGACCTCGTACAGTTTGCCGGCGAAGTTGACCTTGTGGCCGTGGCTGAGGTGGCCACCGTGGGTCAGATCGAGCGAGAGGATTTTGTCGCCAGGGTCGAGAACGGCAAGGTAAACGCCCATGTTCGCCTGCGAACCGCTGTGCGGTTGGACGTTGACGTACTCCGCCCCCCAGAGTTCCTTCGCGCGCTCGATGGCGAGGCTTTCGACGGTGTCCATGTGCTCACAGCCACCGTAGTAGCGCTCGCCTGGATAACCTTCCGCGTACTTGTTCGTCAGGGTGCTCCCCTGTGCTTCGAGAACTGCCTCGCTGGCGAAGTTCTCGCTGGCAATCATCTCCAGTGTGTCGCGTTCGCGTTCGACTTCCGCTTCGAGAGCGTCGGCGACTTCCGGATCGGTCGCCCGAACGTGGTCGTACTCCATGTGAAACTCCCGGACACCACGAGGTATAAGTTTACCTTTCGTACAGTAGATGGCCGTCCCCGACAGAAATATAAACTAACAGTGAGATAACGCTTCTATTACCGGTATGATCGAATGGGAGGAAACGGAGAATGGGGTTCGCGCATTTGACCGGACGAAGACCGGCGTTACCGTCATTTCTCCCGACTGGGAATCGGGCGGCGAGACGCAGGAAATCGAACCCCCGATAGACGAGTTAGTCGCCGGTCGTGCGTCACAACTCACGTTTCCTCCGAGTTTAGTGAACGTCACGGAAGTCGAAACAGGGGAACAGTACAAACACGGTAACGACACCGAACCCCTCGAACTTTCCGAGGGAGAGTACCTCGCAAACATCCATGGGAACGTCAAAATGTATCTCAGATTCTCCGGGTCCACGACAATCCTCAAAACTGATGATTTTGAGAAATTAATCATCGATTTCCACGAGCGGATTCCAATTACGTTCGGGTTTCGGAGCCACCACAACGTTCCGCTCGATACGATAACCATCCCACCGACGACGGAAGGGTTAGCAACCGCAATTTCGTACGCCTCCTCGTCCCAAAAGACGACTGGTCCGGACAGGTCGTATCCGACCCTGCGCGGGCATCCACCGCGCTTCAAGGTGGGTGAGGAGTTGGACATCCCCGACCCGGTGCGAGCAGAGAAAAAGGATATCGGCATCGAACTACGAGTTCCCGACGATATCAGGACACTGTTCGTCACTGCTCCTCTCGCGTACTATCTACAAGCAGATGTAATAGTCGAGGAGCGCGACGCGCCAATGCTTTCAGCACCCGAAGTCAACTTCACGTACTCGTTCAGTCCGCTTCCATCGTATCAGCACGAAGTCGCGGATATGCTCCGACGGGTGTTCTTTTTGGACTGTCTCGTCCGCAACGAGGGACCGTACAGCTGGGACCTCGCGGAATTGTCACTGCTCGATGACATCGACATCGACGCGAAGGCGACCTACGAGGCGACTCCGGCTGAACAACTCGTCACTTATGACTTCGTGGATTTCGACCGTATCGACGAGGGGTTTCCGGATTGGCATCTGTCGATGTACGTCGAGCCGTCGTTGGACAACGTCTCCTCGCTTCCGTATCTGCTTGGAAACCTGAGCCTCATCTACCTCCCCGAGTCGTCGAATCTGCAGAAAAACGAGCTGTTGGACGTTTCGCTCGGCGACTTCTACCGTGGCAATGTACAACCAACACAATCGAAGCCGCGTGCGGTTAGAACTGACGAGTCGTATCGGTCGTCTGATGGTTCACAGTCGGTTGAGCGGGTAATGCCGAAGTTACAACGAGGGCAGGTTCACGGGTGGTTAGCGGATGGCGTTCCCATCGACGTGTTCAAAGTCGAACCGAGCGCCTATGAGAACCGTTTCAAGTATCTTGAGCAGTCAGAAGGGGAAAATATCGACGTAACCCTGATACTAAATGACGAGACGATGGAGGAAGAACACGAAGACGTGGCGGACATCTACTGGGAGCGGGCCGAGAATCTTCCAATCGAAATCACTGTCCGTGAACATCTGTCGCGTGCAGAACTCGCCGAAACCTTGGAGACACCTTGTGATTTCGTCCACTACATTGGTCACTGTGAGGAATCCGGGTTGTGCTGTACCGATGGCAATCTTCCTGTTTCGTCCATTGAGGAGAGCAACGTCCAGACGTTCTTCTTGAACGCGTGTGGTTCCTACTATGAAGGAATGGAACTGATTCGAAAAGGAAGCGTGGCGGGTGCAGTGACGTTCAACAAAGTATTGAATAAGCAGGCCGGAAAAGTCGGTGTCTCATTCGCTCGATTGCTGATTAACGGCTTCAGCATACAACAAGCACTCCAAATAGCACGTCGGCGGATCATGATGAACAAGGACTATGCGGTTGTTGGTGATGGGACATATCAGTTAGCACAGAGTGACAATTTGTTCCCGACAATGGCTAATCTAACGGAGATAAATCGTAACAAGTTCAAATTAACGTGCGTGTCAATGACTGAAAGAATGCCCGGAAGCAGCTACCAACCATATCTCAAGAACCACAAAAAGAGACACATGAATGGAAATGATGCTGAATTCATCGTAAACTACTCGGAGCTTGTTTCGTTCCTTACTCGCGCAAGAATTCCGCTCGTATTCGATGGAGAACTCTACTGGTCCTCTGAACTGAAAGATTTACTATAATTACGGGCCGGTACCACCATTGACCGCTGCAAACGGCGAAATAATCCCTCCTGAATAAATGACCGCTACAAACATCAAACTGAACGCTGCATTCAATGTCCACGGATGATTCCCGAACCACTGTTGGATTTCGGATCGCATGACACATGTTGAAACATCACATTCATACTTCATCCTTTCGGACTGTTCACGAAATATTGGTTTGGTAATTAGTGATTACCCGACGGAATTTTCCGGTTATTCTCAGTCAGCAATGGTTATCGAAGGGGAAAATTACGTGATATAGTGCGCTCTGACCACTCTCGCGCCGACACTCCAAAATTCAAGTTCACTGAAGAGACATCGGTGTTTAGGACGATATTATACAAATTTAGAGATTATAATTACGTCGTTGACTAATTGTTCATGCTACATAATCTATGATTTCCGGTGAGTTCGAGCGTTAAAATTAAATACACGAATCTCGTCCGTGCTGTCATGGAAACAAAATCGAACCTCTTGAACCAAAGCGTCCACGAAATCCTGCAGACGGTGATCGACCAAAATCCCGATGTCATGCTCGTCGTGAACCCGTCCGCGAGCGCGATAGAAGACCTCATCGACGCCGCAACGGAGTACGACGGCGACCTCCCCGAGATGCGCATGCTCGCGGACGAGAGTACTCTGAAGGACGTGATGGAAGACTTCATCATTGCCAGTAACGCCGCAGACCTCATCGACGAGGATGCACTCACCCTTCGCACGACGGAGGACACCTCCGGCAACTCGCTCCTCGTTACCGAGGATGCCGTTATCGCGCTCGTTACCGCGGGCGACCGCGTGGGCGGTCTCACCTCGGACGACGGCGACTTCGTGGACGCCGCATACAACACGTACACGGAGTTCTGGGAGGAAGCAGGCGACTTCTCGCTTCGCACGCCCCCAATCACGCGCGTCCGCGAGACGCTCGGCGACGAAATCAGCCCCGAGGCAGAAGACGACTTCAACAGCGTCCTCTCGTCGCTCGAAACCGCACGCGGTGACGGTGACGGTCTCGACGAAGTGACCATCAGCCTCCTCGTCGCGGCCAAAAACGAGGCACTCCTGTACGACATCAGCAAGTGGGGCGAAGACGTCGGCATCGCAAGCAAAGCCACGTTCTCCCGCACGAAGACCAAGCTCGAAGACATGGGCCTCATCGGCACGGAGAAGGTTCCCATCGACGTTGGTCGCCCACGCCTCCGCCTGAAGCTCGCCAACGACGAACTTCAGAACGCGGACACCGACCAGCTCGCTGGCGTCGCACAGAGCATCCTCAACTAAGCCCAACTCTTTCCGTTTTTTTCACCCCCAGTGAGCGATAGCTATCCACCGTATTTTTGCCAGTTCCCCGTCTCGTCCCGTGCATGAACAGCGTTCTCGGCGTGGTCGGACAGGGCCGTGGTGCGGATGCGGTCGTCGCGGCGCTCTCGGATGTGGATGGAACCATCGAAAGAATCGACAGCGATGCGATTGCCGAGGTGGATTTCGCAGTCGTCATCGACGAGGTTGGCGCACCCGTCTTTCGGCGCGCCAACCGCGCGGGTGTCCCGTGGATTGCAGCGGAACTCGGTGGTGTCGGTGGACAGGCGATTGCCGAGGTAGACACCGCGATTTCCGGATTTGCGCCGGGGACGGCGTGTTTTACTTGCCTCCGCGCGCGCGTAGCGTCGAATCTGGATGAAGATACAAACGAGAACGACGAGTACGACGGCATCACCGAGCGGTTCGCTGGCGCGGTTGCGGGACGGGAAGCGGCAGTCCTCGCAAGTGGTGGTGAGTCGTCGCTTCTCGGTGGAGTTCGGGAACTTCCACACGCCGAACGAAGAGTGCTCCCAGTTCCTGGCTGTCCGACCTGCGCGGAATCGCGGGACAGGACGCTCGGTATCGCGTATGAGGACCGAACGTTGGACGATGCGGTGGGTCGCGCGGAGTTGGCGATGGACGAGCGCGTCGGAATCATCTCGTCGCTGGGTGAGGTGTCGTCGTTTCCCGTGCCGTACTATTTGGCGACCATCGCCGATACGAGTGGGTTCAGCGACGCGTGCGCGGCAACCCAATCCGCGGGTGTTTCCGCCGATTGGGACGAGGCGCTGATGAAAGCGTTGGGCGAGGGGATGGAGCGCTACTGTGCGGGAATTTACCGCGAGGAGGAGTTCGCGGTGGCACGGCCGTCCGAACTCGGGAACGCCGTGTCGCCTGCCGAGTTCGTGCGCCCGACTGGATGGGACACTCCGACAAACGACGAAATCCCGTGGGTATCCGGGCGCAATCTGACGACCGGTGACCTCGTCAATCTCCCCGCCGAGTTTGTCCACTTCCCGCCGCCATCGATGCAGTTCAAGCCGTCCATAACGACTGGATTGGGGTTGGGTAACTCAACGGGAGAGGCGCTCCTGTCGGGATTGTACGAAGTTATCGAGCGTGATGCAACGATGCTCGCGTGGTACTCCACGTTCGAACCGTTGGGGTTGGCCGTCAACAACGAGGGCTTCGAGGCGCTCGTCAAGCGGGCGCGCGCAGAGCGATTGGAGGTGACGACCCTACTGGTGACACAGGATATCGATGTTCCCGTGGTATCCGTGGCAGTCCACCGGGATGGTGAGTGGCCGCAGTTTGCGGTTGGTTCGGGTGCGAACCTCGACCCGGACGCGGCGGCGCGGTCGGCGCTCACGGAGGCGTTACAGAACTGGACGGAACTGAAGTTGATGGGGAAAGAGGACGCGGCGAACGAGGACGGGTCTATCGGTCGGTATGCCGCGTTTCCGGACGCGGCCCGTACGTTCGTCGCGCCGGAGACGACGATTCCGAGTTCGAGCGTCGGGTTCGAGGTTTCGGACGGTATAAAGGAGTTGGAAACCGTGGTCTCGTTGGCAAGCGATGCGTTCCCGGTGTACAGCGCGCGGTTGACGACGCGGGACGTGGCGTCACTCGAATTCGAGGCGGTTCGCGTTCTCGCCCCCGACGCACAGCCACTGTTTACCGGGGATGCGTTCTTCGGCGAGCGTGCACAAACGGTTCCTGACGAACTCGGGTTCGACCCACAGCTGGACCGGGAGCCACATCCCTATCCGTGACCCAGCCGCAAACTGCCGTCATAGAGGAATATGAAGCGAGCTAGCGAGACGCATGGGTTTTATGTTCTGGGTAGTCGTAATTCCGAGAGTAGAGGGTGTGAATAATGTTTGAGTTTGAATACATATCCGGGATGATACCCGTATGACGAGCGAGTTCGAACTTTCGTGTGCGACGTGTGGGTCGTCGCTGTCGAAACAAAACATCAGTATCGACCAGCCAAACACGGGGCAGGTAGAAGTCGCGGAATGTCGAAACTGCGGCGACCGATACTTTCCGGAATCGACGTTGGAACGATTGAGCTAGATTCCGAACGTCGCCCGGAGCATATCACGCGTTCCCGGTCCGAGTCCGACCGCGACGATTGCGATGAGGAGCAAAATGGCGTATCGTGGGCTCTCCTCGAATATTTGTTCGTCGAATACCCAGACAACAGCAAGAGCGGCGACGATTTTGACGAGGAGGAACGGCCATGCTTCCCCGATGACGTTCGTTATCGACGCCGGGAGGACGCTCGTCGTGATGTGGATGATGGCTCGGTTGACGGGGTGCTTTGGACTGTATGCGCCCGCGAGGCCGAGAGCACCGGCCCAGTCGAGAACGGCCACGTTTGCGAGCCCATCCACCGAGTGACCCCAGATGACGACCGCACCGATGGCGGCCGTCCCCGCGTTGATTTCGGGTACGAACCGCTCGACCAGCCACCAGACGATTCCGGTGATTAGCGTCGCGCCGCCGAGAACGACGACGAGCATCTGCGGGTAGAATTCGAGTTGGTTGGTCGTCACCGACAGCATGACCAGATAGCCGACCGTCAAAACGAGCACGACCGTTCCGATTCCGGCGAGCGGATATTCGTACTTCTCGACGACGCCCCGGCGAGCGAGGATGATGCTCACGACGAGTGCCGCGAGCGTGATGAAAAAGACGGTGAAGTAGATGACGGGGCTGATGATGAGCGTGTTCCAGGGGAACGGAATCGCCGCATCGCCAACCGGTCGAAGCGCATCGTTTGCATCCTCCAAGACACGCAGGGCACCGCCGAATAGCATGAACGGGAAGAGCGCAAAGAAGAGGTCACGCTCTTTGCCGACGTTCATACGGCGAAGCAGGAAGACGACGCCCATCAGCGCGACGATGAGCGTGACGGCGTAGCCGACTTCCGAGACGAAGGTGTAACCGGGGACGGCAACTGGCCCCGGCGCTGTCGCGCAAGTACCTGCGTCGTAGATGTATTTCGTCGTGCCACCACTCCGGACGGCACACGCTGCGTTGTTTGCGTCGGCCAGTACTGGTCCCCAAAAATACTGCCAGATGAAGCCGTCGTACACTTGTTTCGGGAACGCGAGCGAGCCACCAATCAGGGCGACGATGGCGGCCACGACCGCGCCCAACCACAGGCGTTCGTCTTCGAGTTCCTCGCTTGCGGTATCCATATCGCACGAAGCGAAGCGAACGGGTTTTAGGGTTCCGGTCTTGTCATTCCTCGGAATCCATTTTCAAGGGGAGTTCGTCACTCTCGTAGGGTGACCCGAGCACGACCATCGTCTGGGAGCGGGCAAAGCCGTCCATCTGCGCGATGTTGTCGAACATCAGTTCGCGAAGGCTGTCCGCGTTCTCGGCGTACACCCGCGCCATCACATCCCACGACCCCGTGGTCAGATGAACTTCCTGAATCCCTTCGATACTTTCGAGTCGCTTGAGGGTATCCTTCTCGCGGCCTTGTTCCACGCGGAGACCGACGAATGCGGAGATACCGAGCGAAATTTCCTTCGGGTCCACACTGGCGTGATAGCCAGTGATGACGCCCGCCTCTTCCATCCGATTGACGCGGTCGTGAACCGTCGCACTCGACATATCGATCTGTCGTGCTATTTCGCTGAACGGTGTTCGAGCGTTCGCTTGGAGGGCCTTCAGAATGGCACGGTCTGTGTCATCCAGTTTCATATCGCTACGGTAAAGCCCCACTGCTAAATAATTGTACACCCGCGTCGGGGATGAGTTGTAAAATACCAATTATAAATTATAAACAGCCAGTCCGTGATATCTATCTTTGACACTATTTCTCGGCTTCGGAACGATGTTCGTTACGGTGCCATCAATGGGGTCAACGACCCACACGTCGCACTCCAACGGGACTTCCTTCAGCGCGTCTCCTTCCTCGCTGACGATTGCGTCGTTGGGAACTCGTTTTCGATGACACGGCGTTGGCTCCGGGGGTCGAACTCGGTCACGACGTCGATTTTGTTGGATTTCGTCTCGACTGTGTGGTCGTTTCGGAACCCCTCGACCGCGATTTCGCTGCCTCCGGTCGCGGCGCGTTCAGCCAATTCGAGGCGAGAAGTACCGTCCGTCATGCTTCGAGAAGCATGGTGACATGGAAAAGGAGTGTCGTTTCTCGATTCGCAACGTTTTAACACCCGGGCGATGGAATAGGAATTGCGTGCGAGGGTAGCCAAGCCCGGCCAACGGCGGCGGACTCAAGATCCGCTCCTGTAGAGGTCCAAGGGTTCAACTCCCTTCCCTCGCATGTCTGCGCGCGAACACAACTGAGCGCGCGACTGTGAACGAAGGGCGTTGAATGAGGCCAGACGTTTCGTCTGGACGTAGTTCAACTCCCTTCCCTCGCACTCACGCGAGTGCGGGAAGACCGCAGCAGAGCGTTCTTCCCTCGCAAAATAGGGGCCTAATCACAGGCTCTCGCAAAACTTCTGACGACGACTACGAATTGGATAGTGGTGAGTCCGGAGGTTCAGTACATGGATTTCCGCCGATTCGACAACCTACCGGACGAATAGAATTCGCTCGCTGTCGTCAATTATCCCAGACGAAGGACACAGGACGGCGCGCGCGAGGGATGACGAGCGCTAGCGAGAAATCGGCTGGGGAGGGTGTGGTGCGTTGCGGAGGCGGTGCGGTTTCATTGCCGCTCGGTATTTGCAGTCTCAGAAATAGCAGACGCCTCTTGTAGCGAACGGTCGGGGGCTTTCTGGGTCTTCATCCTGATTGCTGCAATCGCAAAACCAGCAGTAAAACTTTTTCGTAGTGTTTTCACTGGTAGTCTATTTCAGTAGGATTCAGTAGAGTACTAGTACTATTCAGTACACCCCCGAATCACCCCTTCGTCACCGCTATCCTAGTCGTTGCCGGTAGACGATTTATCGAGCCCGTACTCTTTCACTCTCGCGCGCCAGAATTCTTCGTAAGCTTCGTTGTCGGGGTCTTCGCGGACGGTGCTCTGGCCGGTATCGACGCGGTCGAGTTTGAGGTCGACTTCCTCCAAGAGTCGTTCGCCGATGTCGTCGCTGATGACGCCGGAGTGCATGGCGTCCATGATGGCGCTCTTTTCCTGTTTGAGGACGCGACGTTCGCCGACGAGGAGTTCCTCGCGCCGGAGTTCGGGATTCTCGTGGAGTAGACGGGATATGGCGGTGTTCAGGTCGTCCTTCTCGGTTTCGTACTCGCCGCAGAAATCGTCGTACACGTCGCCCGGGAGGTCCCCGCGGTTGTGGAGGCGTTCGGCGGCTTCGATAGCGGAATCAACCGCCCGCGCCCGTCCGAGGAGGAGTTCGTACAGCTCTTCGGTCTCGGTTCGGGTAACGATGTTCAAGTAGTCGAGGAGGTTGCTCATCGTCAGTCCCTGAACGATGAGGCTGAACGCGGCGACGCCGAACACCATCGAACGGAGCTGTGGGAGGTGCGGGAAGTTCTTGGGAAGCCCCAGGACGAGCGCGATGGGGATGGAGGCGTGCAGGCCGCCCCATACCATCACGTGCTGGTAGGAGAGCGGTACGTCGCCCCGACTGAACCGGTTGACGGCGGCGGTGAACGGATAGACGGTGATGGCACGGACGACGAGCGTGAGGACGATGGCGACGACGATGAGTTGCCAGTTGTCCAGTATCTGGTGGATTGGCGTCTTCGCGCCGATGAGGACGAAGATGAGCGTGTTGACGAGGAACGCGGCGGTGTCCCACGTGTTGAACACGGAGATTTTCGTCTGGGGACTCATGGCGTACTCCGCGCCGCGGTTGCCGATGAGCAGGCCGGCGGTGACGGTAGCGATGACGCCGCTGACGTGGAAGTAGTGTTCCGCGAGCAGGAAGCTGCCGTAGGCGAGGATGAGCGTGAGGACGATTTCGGTCATGTGCTCGTCCAGATTGACCATGACGCGATAGATGAGGTAACCAGTGGCGAGACCGACGACCAAGCCACCGACACTGGAAACAGCGATGTCGATGGCGGTGTGTCCGAGGACAGACGGCGTGATGAGTTTCGAGAGTTCCGTGTTGTTCTGCACTGACTGTTTCACCAGCACGAACAGCGCGGAGAAGACGACGACGCCGACGCCGTCGTTGAGCAGACTCTCGCCCTCCACCACCACCGACAACCGGTCGGGTGCGCCGAGTTCCTCAAACAGCGCGAGGACGGAAACGGGGTCTGTCGGGAGGATCATCGCGGCGAACAGCGTGGCAAGTAAGAGCGGGTAGCCGAAGGCATAGTGGCCCAGCACCCCGAGGATGAGAATCGAGACGATGAGACCGGGAACCGCGAGCGTCAGCACTAAGCCGATGTTTTCGCGGAAGCTGTCGAGGTCGGTAGTCGCTGCGCCTTCGAACAGGAGCGGGGGAAGGAGAACGAGTAGGATGAGGTCGTGGGTAAGCGTGATGTCGATGTTTATCCCGAGTATGGAAACGGCGAGTCCAGCGAGGAGAAGGGCGATGGTGTATGGAAACCGTCCGACTTTGGCGACGAAAACACCCACACTTGCCGCGATGATGAAGACGGCAAGGAGGTTGATGAGTCCGGCAGTGATTCCAGTCGGGCCAACCATAACCGACGATTTGTCGTAGCGAGGGATAAACCGCGTGGTGTCATGCAGTGCAAAATTCGGCGACGGCTCCGTTGCGGCGGTTGCGTCTCAACCAATGGGTGAGACAGGCATGGCGATTCGGTATCGTCGTCACTCGACGGCCGTGAGAACGAGAGAAGGGGACCAATTGAATTGGGGAATTACTGGTATTCCGTGATGGTCACGGTGTAACTGCCCGATCCGCTGTAGGAGTCCACGTCAATCTGCAGGTCGGTGGACGTGTCGGGGCTGTCGATGGTGACCGTTTCTTGGCTGTCCGTGCTGGTGGACGAGTAGTCGTAGTTGTTCGGACCTGCCGCGCTCGTCGTCCCCGTGTTGAGGTAGAGGTCGAAGTCGGCACCGCTAGGTCCGTCGAGTTCCACAACTATCTGGCTCGGATTGCTGTACTCCCACGACCACGAGTAGTCGGCGTAGTCGGCGTAGCTCGACAGCGAACCACTGACCGAGTCGGACGTGGAACCGCTGCCGCCGCCACCGCCGCCACCGCCGCCACCGCTGCCGCTGCCGGGGTCGGTAGTAACAGCGTTGTACGCATCGACACGGCCACTGCCCTGTTTATCCGAGGACAGACCGATGTCGACAGCCGTATTTTTGAGGTGGCTTCGAAGCTCCGAGTTCGTGAGGTCCCACTGCGAGAGCGTCAGTCCGGCGACACCGGAGACGACAGGGGTTGCCATCGAGGTACCCGAGAGTTTCTCGTAGGAACCGCGCGTCTCGGTGGTCGTCGAAAGGACGTTGACACCGGGTGCGGCGAGTTCGACCTTGCTTCCGTACTGCGAGAAGGAAGCGAGGTTGCCGTTCGAATCGATTGCGGAGACAGCGAGACATTCGCTGTATCCTGCTGGGTACGAGACGCTGCTGGAGCCGTCGTTACCAGCAGCACACGCGATGAAGACGCCGTTGTTGGACGCGTAGGTAACCGCGTTCTTCATCGTGCTCGTGTAGCCACCGCCACCGAGGGACATGTTGATAACGTCAGCGCCCTGGTCTGCGGCCCAGCGGATGGCATCCGCGATGTCGGACGTGGAACCGCTGCCACTCTCGTCGAGCGCACGACCGTTGATGAGCGAGGAGTTACCCTGCCCAGTGGTACCAACACCGTTGTCGATTCCACCGGCGGCAATACCGGAAACGTGGGTCGCGTGGTATTCTTTCTGTGGTGCGTCCGGAGACGGATCGCTATCGCTGTCAACGAAGTCCTTTCCGGGGTTGGATTTGTAGTTATCCGTCAGGTCGGGGTGCGAGTTCTGTGCACCCGTGTCCACGACGGCGATGGTGACGTTGTGACTGCCAGTGGTGGTGTCCCACGCGTCGTCGGAGTTGACCTGCTGTGGCGCGTACTGCTGGCTGAATTTGGGGGAATTCGGCGTGTAGCTGGTAGTGTGCGTCGTGTTCTTCTCAGCGTACTTGATTCCCTTGCGCTTCTGAATAGAATTCAGACGGCCGTATCCATCACCTGCGCCCAGAACGTGCCGACCGTATCGCGCACGCTTTCAAGCGCCTGGGGGGGCACGCGGGCGTATTCCGCACCGCTGAGCTTGATTGCGTGCTGCACGCGGCGGAACTCGCGGTAGGCCTCCTGACAGCGGCGCGCCAGCTCGGCGGGGATCAGCCCCAGCCCGCCCGCCATGCCGAGCAGGGCGATGTTGCCCAGGTTGCCGACCAGCGCGGTGCTCGTGGGCGTGCGCGAGCACCAGGTACTGCACCGCGAACTCGAGGTCGATCATGCCGCCGCGGGTCGTGCTTGACGTCGAACAGGCCGCTCGTGTTCGGGTGCGCGGCGTGCATCTTGTCGCGCATCGCGAGCACCTCGCGCGCCAGCTCGGCGGGGTCGCGCCGGCGGCGCAGCAGCGCTCGCGGCATGGCCTCGAACGCGGCGCCGATCGCGGCGTCGCCGGCGCAAAAGCGCGCCCGCGTGAGCGCCTGGTGCTCCCACACCCAGGCCTGCTGCTCCTGGTAGTGCTCGAAGCCGCCACGGTCGACACCAGCAGGCCCGCTCGCGCCGTCTCGGGCGCAGCGCAGGTCGGTGGCGAACAGCACGCCGGCGGCGGTGCGCGTGGTGAGCCAGGGTTCAGCTTCTGCGCCAGCCGCGCATAGGCCTCCGGCGCGCCGCTCGTCGGGGTCGTCGTAGAGGAAGATCAGGTCGAGGTCGGAGGCGTAGCCGAGCTCCTTGCCGCCGAGCTTGCCGTAGGCGATCACCGCGAAGCGCGGCGCGCTTCGCGGTGGCGCCGTTCAGCCTGGCGCCAGGCCAGCGTCGAGCGCCGCGTCGAGCGTCAGGTCGGCGAGCGCCGAAAGGTGGTCGGCGAGGCGCTCGACCGTGAGCAGGCCGGCGAGGTCCTGCGCCAGCAGGCGGAACACCTGCGCCTGGTGCTGCGGCGCAGCACGTCCATCTGCCGCTCGGTGTCGCCGTCCTGGGCTCGCCAGCAGCGTCGCGCAAGCTGCGCGGCGAAAGCAGGCCAGTCGGGCGGCGCGTACAGCAGAGCCGCGGTCGTCGAGCAGCTCGTCGAGCAGCAGCGGGTGGCGGCGCGACGAACTCCGCCGCCCAGCTCGAGGCCGCGACGATGCGCGCGACGCGCTCGAGCGCCTCCGGGTGCTCGGCCAGCAGCGCCAGATAGGCGGCGCGGCGCGCGATCGCCTCGATCAGCGCCAGGCCGCGCTCGAGCGTGGCGTCGGGGTCGGCGGTCGCGGCGGCCGCGGCGGCGAGCGCCGGCACCAGCGCGTCGAACGCGCCGGCGCGAATCCGGGCAGGTGCTGGTAGCGCTGGCTCGAGCGCAGCGCGGCGAGCCGCGCCGCGCTGCCGTGCGCGATCGCGGTAGCCGCGCGCGGCGAGCGCCTGGCGCGAGCGCGCCGCGGTCGTCCTGCCAGAGCTGCGCCGCCGCCGTTGTCCTGCGGCTCGGCGAACACCGCCTGGAAGTGGCGCGTGACCGCTCGCGCTGCGCGCCGAGCGCGGCCAGCGAACGCGTCCCAGGCGCCGAAGCCGCACGATCGCGGCGACCCGCGCGCGGTCCTCGCCGTCCGCGGGCAGGGTATGGGTCTGCGGTCGTCCAGATACTGCAGCCGGTGCTCCACCCGGCGCAGGAAGCGGTAGGCCTCGGCCAGCTCGCGCGCCGCGGCCTCGGCGCAGCAGCCGCGCGCGCGCCGAGGCGCGCAGCGCCTCGAGCGTCGGCCGCACCGCGAGCTCCGGGTCGCGCCCGCCGCGGACCAGCTGCAGCACCTGCGCGACGAACTCGATCTCGCGGATGCCGCCCGGCCCGAGCTTGACGTGCTCGGCGAGGTCGCGCCGCTCGACCTCGCGCCGCACCTCGGCGTGCAGGCGGCGCATCGCGGCGAGCGTGCCGTAATCGAGGTACTTGCGGTACACGAACGGGCGCACGATCGCCGTCGAGCTCGCGGTCGCGCGCGCCGGTGAGCGCGCGCGCCTTGATCCAGGCATAGCGCTCCCATTCGCGCCCCTGGCTCACCAGATAGTTCTCCAGCGCGTCGAAGCTCACCGCCAGCGGGCCCGACTCGCCGTACGGGCGCAGCCGCATGTCGACCCGGAACACGAAGCCGTCCTCGGTGATGTCGCCCAGCGCGCGATCAGCTTGCGCCCGACGCGCGCGAAGAACTCGTGGTTCGATCGACGGCCGCTGCGCGCCGTCGGTGTCGCCTTCCTCGGGGTAGACGAACATCAGGTCGATGTCCGACGAGACGTTGAGCTCGCGCCCGCCGAGCTTGCCCATGCCGACCACCACCATCTGCTGCGGCTGGCCGAGTCGTCGCGCGGTTCGCCGTGACGTGCAGCGAGGGCGGCGTGGTGAAAGTCGAGCGCGACGGCTGTGCACACCTCGGCCAGTGCGCTGTATGTCGCCATGACCTCGGCCAGGTCGGCGCTGCCCGCCAGGTCGCGTGCGGTGGCGGTCAGCCAGACGCGCTGGCGCAATTGCCGTAATCGCTGATTCAGCTCGGCTTCATCGGCGCATGGCGGCGTGGCCAGAAACGCCAGCATCGCCTCGCGGCCGAAGGGGCGGTCGAGCTGTGCGTCTTCGGCCAGCTGCGGCTGTGCCGCCAGCAGGCGGCGGCCAAAGCGGGAACAGCGGGCAATACGCTCAAATGCGGGATGGCTCATGGCTTGAAGTGAGGGGCATGGTTTAGAATCAAGGGTTATCACAACACGCTAGCAGTGAGGAGATTGTATGGCAGCCATCGAGTCGATACTGACTGAAAATCGTGTTTTCCCGCCTTCGGACGACTTCGTCAAACAGGCGAACGTGTCCGGCATGGAAGCGTATCAGGCTGTGTGCAGCAGGCCGACCGCGACTTACGAAGGGTTCTGGGCGCAGCTGGCGCGCAAACCATCGTCTGGAAAAAGCCGTTCACCCGCACGCTGGACGAATCGAAGGCGCCGTTCTACCACGTGGTTCGACGACGGCGAACTGAATGTCTCAGCCAACTGCCTGGACCGCCATCTGGCCGACCAAGGGCGACAAGGCGGCCATCATTTTCGAAGCCGACGACGGCACCGTGACGCGCGTCACCTACAAGCAACTGCATGCGCGCGTGGGCCAGTTCGCCAACGGCCTGAAGTCGCTCGGCATCGGAAAAGGGCGACCGGGTCATCATCTACATGCCGATGAGCATCGAGGCGGTGGTGGCGATGCAGGCCTGCGCCCGCATCGGCGCGATCCATTCGGTGGTGTTCGGCGGCTTCTCGGCCAAGAGCCTGCGCGAGCGGATCAACGACGCCGGCGCCAAGGTGGTGCATCACCGCCGACGGACGCATGCGCGGCGGCAAGGCAGATCGCGCTGAAGGCGGCGGTCGACAACGCCATCGCGCATGGGCGGCTGCGCCACGCTGCGAGCACGTGGTGGTGTACGCGCGCACCGGCGGCGCGGTCAACTGGATCGCGGGGCGCGACGACTGGTGGCACGAAGCTGATCGCAGGGGCAGGCCAGACGAATGCGAGCCGGAGCTGGGTCGGCGCCGAGCACCCGCTGTTCATCCTCTACACCTCGGGTTCGACCGGCAAGCCCAAGGGCATGCAGCATTCCTCCGGCGGTTACCTGCTGCGGGCCATCGCTCACCATGCAAGTGGGTGTTCGACATCAAGCCGACGAGGACGTCTACTGGTGCACCGCCGACGTCGGCTGGATCACCGGCCATACCTATGTCGCCTACGGCCCGCTGGCCATGGGCGCCACGCAGGTGATGTTCGAGGGCGTGCCGACCTATCCCGATGCCGGTCGCTTCTGGGGCATGATGCCAGGAGCACAAGGTCACCGTCTTCTACACCGCGCCGACCGCGATCCGCGCGCTGATCAAGCTCGGCGACGATGTGCCGGCCAAGTACGACCTGTCCTCGCCTGCGGCTGCTGGGCACCGTCGGCGAGCCGATCAACCCCGAAGCCTGGATGTGGTATCACCAGCGTGATCGGCGGCGAGCGCTGCCCGATCGTCGATACCTGGTGGCAGACCGAAACCGGCGGCCACATGATCACCCCGCTGCCCGGCGCCATGCCGACCAAGCCGGGTTCCTGCACCCTGCCGCTGCCCGGCATCATGGCCGACGATGGTCGACGAGCACGGCGAATCGGTTGACAACGGCCAGCACGGCGGCTATCTGGTGATCAAGAAGCCCTGGCCGTCGCATGCTGCGCACCATCTGGGGCGACCCGGAGCGCTTCAGCCAGACCTACTTTCCCGAAGAACTCGGCGGCAAGTACTACCTGGCCGGCGACTCGCGCCCGCAGCGACGACGGACGGCTATTTCTGGATCATGGGCCGCATCGACGACGTGCTGAACGTGTCGGGCCACCGCCTGGGCACCATGGAGATCGAATCGGCACTGGTGGCGCATGCGGACTGGTTGCCGAAGCGGCGGTGGTCGGCCGGCCGCACGATGTCAAGGGCGAAGCGATCGTCGCCTTCGTGGTGCTGCAAGGGCGATCGTCCCGACGGGCGAAGCGGCCGAAGCCATGGTCAAGGAATTGCGCGACTGGGTGGCCAAGCAGATCGGCCCGATCGCCAAGCCCGACGAGATCCGTTTCGGCGACAACCTGCCCAAGACCCGCTCGGGCAAGATCATGCGGCGGCTGCTGCGTGCGCATCGCCAAGGGCGAGGAAATCTCCCAGGACGTCTCCACCCTGGAGAATCCGGCGATCCTGGACCAGTTGAAGGAAGCGGTGAGGTAGGCAATCGGGCAGGCGCTCGGCCTGACTTACGGACGGCGCCGATCCAGCGATTGTACCGTCCTGGTCCGCGACTACTAAATTAGCAGGTACAACTCTGTTTATTTCAATGACCAAGGAAAGGTTATATGTCACATTACCATGCAGTTGTCTGGCTCGATCAAGTGCAGCCAGCTGACGTGATGATGTCAGCCCGGACGCCACGGTCGAGAAACGGTCGGTTCAGCCCGCCAGCACGCCGCGTCATTTACAGCGTCAAGAGCGGGGTCGGTCAGCGGGAGCCGTCAACCCGAAGACCAGCATTACTATCACGAGATTGCGGAAGCCCTGAGCGGCGCCACGGAAATCCTGATCGTCGGGTCCAGGGCCACGCCAAGCTTGAGTTGATCAAGCATATTCATGCGCACGATCATGCGCTGGTGGATAAAGTGGTTGGGGTCGAAACGGTGGACCACCCAAGCGACGGTCAGCTTGTTGCCCATGCCCGCAAGTATTTTGTTGCCAAGGACAAAATGCTGGAGCCGTGAATGCGTGATGTATGTGGCTGCAGGGGGCGTAGCGTGAATGTGCAACGCGCGATACTGAGCGCGCAGGTGCCGGAAATGGCTTCCCAAAGAGAGTAAATCGTCAGCGCACGCTGACTTGAAAAGCACCCCTCGGGGTGCTTTTTTTTGTAGGGATTTTTTACGTTCGCGTACGCTGAGGGCACTTTGGCAAAGGCAACGATTCCATCAGTGTAGCCAGAACTGGATTGCTCGGATTCTTTTACATATCGGGGACTTAATTAATAAGTATGAATTGGGGTGGCGATCCTGTGTAGGATCAATAGGTTAACGTATGATGTTGATGTTCAACGGCATGTGTTTTGCTTAGGTCTTCACGACTAGTAAACAAGTAATAATTTAATAAGGCTCACTCTATTCTAATAGCCCTAACGGAGGAGTGACAATGAAGGCGTTTAAGTTTCTCTTATGCCCTTGCGGCACTGTCAGTGATTGCAGCTATTTCGTCCGCGTCGGCGCACGCCTTGACCGTTCTTATCATCTGACCAGTCCAACATCGATGCAACCCCGTATCTGGATGGCCAGAATTTTCTCCAGGTCACGATATCGGACAACGTCAACGGCAATATTGATTTTGTCGTCAAAACACTTGCGCCTTTGAATAGCAACATGGGGACGAATTACGGTATTCAGTCCTTCGGCTTCAATACCGCGCTCGGCATATCGTCCGCTAACATTGTCGAGCCCACTGGTTGGGGCGTGCAAAACCACCCAGAATCAGGACGGCTTTGGCAACTTCATCGCCGTTGTGAATGGCACGGGCAACAATCGCCAGGATCCGCTCACATTCAGCATCACAGGTATTTCCGGCGATACACCCATGGACTACGTCATGCTTTCAAGCGGTGGCGCGGGGCAGGGTCACGTGTATTTCGCCGCTCATGTCACCGGGTTGTCCACTAATGTCACAAGTGGTTATTTTGGTGGATCGACATTGGCCCCGGTTCCCGAACCCTAAAACCTACGCCATGCTGCTTGCTGGCTTGGGCCTGGTTGGTTTTGCCGCACGTCGCAAGTTGAACCGATAAAAACCGCTGTCCTCAAAAAAAGCGCCGCTTCTCGGCGCTTTTTTCATGGGCCCACCAAGTGAGTGAGGTTTGCCGGACGACAGGGCGGATTTTCGGGTGACAACGACCGTGGAGCAGGGCTATTTGTAATTTATTGATTTATATGGATATTAATTTCTCTATTTTCACTGGTGCACCTAAAGTTCGTCGAAAAATCGTCGTTAGTGTAGATAAGTCGTACAAGGGCCAATCCGTCGCGAGGCGGAGACGCAAAGTCCGGGCTTGATCGGACCCTACGGAATCAAGATAACGGAGTTGCCAGACAGTCAGGCTGATGGCGTGCGGTGGTCCGATTCAGGTGAAGTGTTGAAGCAGGAGGTCCTATGCCACATCAATGCCCGTTCCCCGTTCACTCTACCGACAACCGCCGCTGTTATCGCACAGGCAGTGCGCCGGGATTCATCCTGTGCCTGGCTGTGGTGGCCGCACTCTCTTGCTATGCCGGCTTCAGTCAGGCCGCGCCGGTAGCGCCGCCCCACACGATCGGGGCAGCGGCTTCCGGCTCTGTGTCTGCGTGCAGTCTTCCCGACGCGTCGATTACCGGTAGCTGACGGCCAATCTATCCCTGTCTTGATCTGCAGAAACCAGCACCCTTCGGGGTGCTTTTTTACGCCTGCTCCATCCTGCGCGCGAGCGCTGTCGTGGTCTTCACCAGATCGACCACCAGCGCGTGCAAGTGGGCGGGCGATTTGAGCGCGCCGTTCTCGGGATCGAATGCCGCGTCGGCACGGGCCAGCGAAAACTGGCCGGGCAGCACCATTACGCCCAGCGTGTTCAGGACCTGCCGCAGGTGCGGCAGCATGCGCATGCCGCCAAATGTTCCTGGTGTGGCAGCCAGAATGGCGGCGACCTTGTTTTGATAGGGCACGAGGCCCGATTCGCCCTGCCATTCGCGCGACACCCAGTCGAGCGTGTTTTTCATTAGCGGCGGAATCGAGCTGTTGTACTCCGGGCTGGCGATCAGCAGGGCATCGTGCGCCTTGAACAGGGCTTTCAGGCGCTGGGCATTGGCGGGCAGACCTTCGCGTGCTTCGAGATCCTCATCCATGAGGGGTAGCGGATAGTCTGCCAGATCGATCAGCGTGACGTCGCCGCCCGCGGCGCGCGTCGCGTCCACGGCAACCTGGATAAGTTTACGGTTCCAGGAGTCGCGACGGAGGCTGCCGGCAAAAGCGAGAATCTTGGGCATGGCATGTCCTTGCATCAAAAGTGAGTCATTGTATCGGGACGACCGTGTGGTCGAAACCCCGGCAGGGTTTACGGAAGATCGAAGCTGATCAGTTCGCTCGGCTCCAGCGCCTCGATATCGATCGCGGATTCGAAGCGAATCGCCGGCATCGCCCGCTTCAAGCGCGTAACCCTGAACCTTGACCCGGCCAGTCGCGATATGCAGCCAGGCGCGCCGACCGGGCGCTACCTTCAGGCTGACGCGATCGCCTGCCGCCAGCCGGCCGGCGTGAATAGCCACATCCTGATGGATCGTCACCGAGCCGTCGCGACCGTCGTTCGAAGCGATCAGGCGGAGCTGGCCCTGCAGGCTTTCTGGGGAGAACGCGATCTGTTCATAGCCCGGTTCAAGTCCGTTGGCGTCCGGCTCGATCCAGATCTGCAGCAGGTGCACCGGTTCGCTGGTCGACACGTTGTATTCGCTGTGGGCGATGCCATGCCCGGCGCGCATGCGCTGCAATTCGCCGGGACAAATCACGCCGCCATTGCCGAGCGAGTCCTTGTGTTCGAGCGCACCCGCCAGCACCCAGGTGACGATTTCCATATCTTGATGGCTGTGCGTCGGGAAGCCCGCGCCCGGTGCGATGCGATCATCGTTGATCACGCGCAGCGGACCGAATCCCATCCACTCGGGATCGCGATAGCTTGAGAACGAGAAGGTGTGATAGCTGTCGAGCCAGCCATGATTGACGTGGCCACGGTCGGATGATTTGCGTACGGTCAGCATGATGCGCGCTCCTGTTGGTTGGGTTGATGTTCAAATGCTGGATTGACTATACGTGTGGTTTCCGGCGAGAAACCGGCACAATTCGATCAACTCATTCGAATTGTTCGAATATGCCGCTGACCCTGGAAGCGCTGTCCATCCTCGACGCCATCGACCGCAAGGGATCGTTCGCTCGCGCGGCCGAGGAACTGGGGGCGCGCGCCATCTTCCCTGACCTACGCCGTGCAGCAGATCGAGGCCGAACTCGACGCGCTGCTGTTTGACCGTTCTGGTCATCGCGCGCGCTTTACGCCGGCGGGACGGTTGTTGCTGGACGAGGGCCGGACCTTGCTGAGCGCGGCCCATGCGCTGGAGAACAAGACACGACAGGTGGCGGGGGGCTGGGAGCCGCAGTTCACTCTGGCGGTGGAAGGCATCCTCCCCGTCGAGCCGCTGCTGCCAGTGCTGGATGCGTTTTACCGTCAGGGCCAGTCGACCGAAATCAGGCTGCGCCATGAAGTACTGGCCGGCAGCTGGGATGCGCTGGCGTCCGGCTGCGCCGATCTGGCGATTGCGGGCGGCGATGCGCCGGCCGGCAGCGGTATCCGCAGCCGTGTGCTGGGCAGCATCGAGTTTGTATTTTGTGTGGCGCCGCAGCATCCACTGGCGGGTGTCAAAAAACCGCTCACGCAGGCCGATATCACTGTGCATCGTGCGGTTGTCATCGCCGATACCGCGCGTAATCTGCCGTTGCGCAGTGTGGGCTGGCTGGCGCAGCAACCGCGTCTGACCGTCGCCGACCTGCCGGCCAAGCTGGCCGCCCAGCAAGCCGGGCTGGGTGTGGGGTCGCTGCCGCGCTGGCTGGCCGAACGCGAGGTGGCGGCTGGCCGTCTGGTGCGTTGCGCATGGGAAGGCGGCGATCCGCGCGAAACCCTGCATTTGGCCTGGCGCAGCGGCGAAGCCGGACGAGCGCTCGACTGGTTCATGCGGGCGCTGGCGAAGCCTGATGTCTATGCGGGAATGTTCGATGTCGATTAAGGAAGCGCCATCCAGCAAAATTCCGCTCGACCGGATGCGACTCGACAAGTGGCTGTGGGCCGCGCGTTTTTTCAAGACCCGCAGCCTGGCCACCCAGGCGATCGATAACGGGCGGGTGAAGCTGAACGGTGAGCGGGTCAAGCCTGCACGTGACGTCAAAGCGGGTGACCGGCTGGATATTCATGTCGGTGAGATCGACTGGACGCTGACGGTGCAGGCGCTGGCCATGCAGCGCGGCCCGGCGCCAGTGGCGCAAGCCTTGTACCAGGAGGATCCTGCCAGTCAGGCGCGTCGTCAGCAACAGGCCAGCGACCGCAAGCTCGCAGTCAATCCGGCTGTCGCGATCAAGGGGCGTCCGACCAAGCGTAACCGGCGCCAAATTCACCGCTTCACGGATGAATGAGCGCCCGAATTTAGCGGAGCCGTGCCGCCGCAAGACGCGGGTAAACGCATAGAATCACGGGGTTCGGAAGCGTAATTTTTATGACTGTTTCCCCGCTTTGTCTCTCTTCCTGCGCCGCGCCTTGCGCTGGCTGGCAGCGCTGACGGCACTGACTGCCGTGGGTTTTGCGACGGCGGTGGTCCTGATGTTTTTTGGGTCCTGCCGAACATCGGCGAGCACCGCGACACGGTGGCTCACCTGATGTCGCGTGCGCTGGGACAGCGGGTGACGCTGGAAGCCGTGTCGGGCGTGTGGCAGCGGGACGCGTACCGGAGTTCCAGTTGCGTGGCGTGCGCCTATACGACAGGCAGGGTCATCCGACGCTTTACCTGCCCGAGCTCGAAGCCGCGTTTGCCTGGCGTTCGTTGCTGTTCACTCGAGCCGCGCTTCACGCGTATCGAACTGCAAGGCCTGGCTGTCGGCGTGCGTCGCGCGCGCGACGGGCATTTTTACGTCGGCGGCATCCCGATCAACCCAGCAGCACCGGATAGCGGGTTCTCCAGCTGGTTGCTGCGGCAGGGGCAGGTGCATGCCAGTGGCGTCGTGCTGACCTGGATCGACGAGATACGCGATGCCTCGCCGCTGACCCTGACTGGAGTCGATTTCACGCTGACAATGACGCTGGTCGCACAGTCTGAAACTGCGCGCCATTCCTCCGGCCAGTCTGGCACAGCCGGTGC
>CAWCLB010000007.1:0-579944 GCA_963796245.1 uncultured haloarchaeon
ACCAGGTCCGGCCATGACCGAGGAACCTGAGGTTGCGGCTTGCGACCACCATGGCCTCCTCTGACGAGACCTGAACGCCGCGGGCGGGACCAGGCCCGGGATGTCACCCAAGTGAGATCACGGGAACCGGCACCCGCCGCGGCAGGAACAAGGACGACGAACCGTGAGTGAAGTCTGCCACCACCGCCGACCACGCCTCGCCCCGGAAGCCCGCGATGAACCTGTTCGAGCGCTTCCTCACCCTCTGGGTGGCGCTCTGCATCATCGCCGGCATCGCGCTGGGCCAGGCACTGCCTGACGTGTTCCGCGTGCTGGGTGATGCCACGGTGGCGCAGGTGAACATCCCCGTCGCCGTGCTGGTCTGGCTGATGATCATCCCCATGCTGCTGAAGATCGACCCCGCCGCGCTGCGGGAAGTCGGCCAGCACTGGCGCGGCATTGCCGCGACCGTGGGCGTCAACTGGGCGGTCAAGCCGTTTTCCATGGCGCTGCTGGCGTGGATCTTCATCGCCCACCTGTTCCGCCCGTTCCTGCCGGCCGGGCAGATCGACAGCTACATCGCGGGCCTGATCCTGCTGGCCGCCGCGCCCTGCACCGCCATGGTGTTCGTGTGGTCCAACCTGGTGGACGGGGAGCCGCATTTCACGCTCAGCCAGGTGGCGCTGAACGACTCCATCATGGTGATCGCCTTCGCGCCGATCGTCGGCCTGCTGCTGGGCCTGTCGTCGATCACCGTGCCGTGGGACACGCTGCTGCTGTCGGTGGTGCTGTACATCGTCGTGCCGGTCACGGTGGCGCAACTGTGGCGCGCCTCGCTGATGCGGCGGGGCGGCATGCCGGCGCTGACGCGCACGCTGCAACGACTCGGCCCACTGTCGTTGTCGGCGCTGCTGCTGACGCTGGTGCTGCTGTTCGGCCTGCAAGGCGCGCAGATCATGGCGCAGCCGCTGGTGATCGTGCTGCTGGCGGTGCCGATCCTGATCCAGGTGTATTTCAACGCCGGCCTGGCGTACCTGGTAAACCGCCGCCTGGGTACGGCGTGGTGCGTCGCCGGACCGTCGGCGCTGATCGGCGCGTCGAACTTCTTCGAACTGGCGGTGGCCACCGCCATCGCGCTGTTCGGCTTCCAGTCGGGTGCCGCGCTGGCCACGGTTGTCGGGGTTTTGATCGAGGTGCCGGTGATGCTGTCCGTGGTGCGCATCATTCGCGCCTCCCGCGGCTGGTATGAGCGCGGTGGCGCGATCGGCGACGGCGCCTGATCCAACCGCGCGATCCCGGCCGGCGCAGCGGCAACCCGCATCACGACATGCTGCACTGCAGAGCGATCGGTGTAATGGCACTATAGCTTGCTACTCTTGCGGACGCAGGCCGGAGCGGAACCGTCGATGCCAAAGTTTTCTGTCAGCCGTCTGGCCGATCTCTGGTCGGAGGTGCGCAGCAGTTACTGGCTGCTTCCTGCCCTGATGGTGCTTGGCGCCATCGGACTGGCGATCGGCATGTCCTATGTCGATCTGATCCTGCCGCAGGTTTCGGACAGCAAGGCGGGATGGGCTACCGCGCTGAAGGCAGGGGCGGCACGGACCATTCTGGCCACGCTGGCCGGCAGCATGGCGACGATCCTCGGCGTGGTGTTCTCGATCACCATCGTCGCGCTGCAGCTCGCGTCCTCGCAGTTCGGCCCGCATGTGCTGGCCAGCTTCCTCACCGACCGCGGAAGCCAGGCGTCGTTGGGCGCTCTGCTCGCCAGCTTCACCTATTCACTGCTGGTCATCGTGGTGATCCGCGGTTCGGGCGGCTTCGTGCCGTATGCCTCGACATACACCGGCATCCTGATCGGCCTGATTGCGATCGGCATGCTGATCTATTTCATCAATCACGTCGCGAAGTCGCTTCGGGTCGAGTCGGTCATCGCCGCGCAGGCGCGAGAGTTGGGGCGAGCGACCGAGCAGGTCTTCCCCGACCAGATCGGCGAAGGCGAGGCGGTGGAACGCGAGACTCCGCCTACCGTGCCGGCGTGTTTTCATCGCAATGCCTGCCCGGTTCTGGCGCGTGAGGGCGGCTACATCCGTCGCGTGGACGATGTCGCCCTGATGCGCCTCGCACAGGAGCATGATCTGCTGGTACGCCTTGACGTGCGGCCCGGGGACTTCCTTGTGCCAGGCGCGTTGCTGATGGCGGCTGCCCCGGCCGATCGGATGGATGATGCCGTCGTACAGCGGCTTACGGACGCCATTCTGTTAGGCGACCAGCGCACGCCGGATCAGGACGTGGCCTTCGCGTTGAATCACCTCGAGGAGATCGCTATCCGCGCACTGTCGCCGGGCATCAACGCGCCATTCAGTGCCATCCCGGCAATCGACCAGATCGGCGCCGGCCTGTGCCGGCTTGCAACACGTCGCATGCCATCGCCATGCCGCCGCGACGCTGATGGCAACCTCCGCGTTCTGGTGATGCGGCCACTGATGCTTGTCGGAATGGTGCGGACAGCATTGGGATCGGTGGCCAGTTCGGCCGCCGGGAAGGCTGAAGTCATGGCGCGCGTTATAGAGGCCGTGCACCTCGTTGCGGGGCGAGCTGCCGTTGAGGTTGACCGCAGCGAACTGCTCGCTTTCGCCGCGGAACTGGCGCAGGAAGGTGAAGCGGCCGTCAGCACGCAGCGGGAGCGTGCGATTATTCGCGCCGCAGCCAAGCTCACCGGAGTGGCGGCCGCCGAAGGACGATTGGCGTAGGGCCGTGCGGCCTGGCTACACCGACGCGGGAGGCACGCCTTCCTGCACGGCCAGTGCCTCGCGCGCCGCTTCTGCGAAGGCAGCGTCTGCAGGCAATACGACGGCCGCGGAGCGGACACGGTGTGTGGCCGGCTGGATTCCTGGTGGTGCGATATCGCGTTCCGCAAGCGCCTGGGCGACACGCAGCAGGAACTGCCGCGTATAGTAGATGCCGTTATCCGTACTGACCAGATTCTCGCGCGAGCGGTCCACGACGGGGCCCATGCTTTCCTGCAGCGAGGCATCCTGCATGGCGATGCCCATGACACCGCTGTAGGTCAGCCCGGCTTTCTGCGCCGCCCGGTCCATCAGGTAGTCGTTGTCGCGATTGGCGCGGGGGATATACGTGCCGGGGACGTAGCTGACATGGATGCCCTTGCCGTCGCGCATGGCCGCCCGTTCGGTTGCGGTCAGGGCGCGCGTCGGGTGGTAGTCGAAGCTCCAGGCCCAGCAGGTCTCGTCGGTGATCGGAATCCAGAAATGCCCGTGCACCGGGTGATCGCCGCGGGGCGGGATCATGGTGAAGGACGGCATGCACCACGGCGTGATCCGCCAGTAGCTGTTGTCGCCGTCTGCCTTCCGCCGTGCGCCGATGAACAGGCCGGCCGGATGTTCGGCGACTTCGAAACGCGGCATCATGTCGCCCATGTTGTACTGGTTGCCGCGGGACCCCTGCATCAGCGGGTCGGACCGCAGGGCGTCGCGGTGCAGCCAGGAGACGTGGCTGGAATCGATGCCGCCCTCCAGCGCCTGCAGCCAGTTGCAGTATTGCAGCCGCTTGGAGGTGAAGGTCTGCTCCGGCGGCACCATGGCGAATTCGAATTCCGGCAGGTCGGGCTGGTGTTCGGCTGGTCCCATATAGGTCCACAACACGCCGCCGCGTTCCACCAGCGGATAGGCGCGCAGTTTGATGCGGGCGCGGAAGCCGTTTTCCTCGGGTTCCGAGGGCAGGTCCACGCACTGGCCGGTCACGTCGTATTTCCAGCCGTGATAGGGGCAGCGCAGCCCGCATTCCTCGTTGCGGCCGAACCAGAGCGAGACGCGGCGGTGGGCGCAGAACTCCTCGAGCAGCCCGAGGCGGCCCTGGGTGTCGCGGAAGGCGACCAGCTTTTCCGAGAGGAGCTGCACCCGCACCGGTGGGCCGTCGTTGTCCGGCAGCTCTTCGGCGAGCAGGGCGGGGATCCAGTAGCGGCGGAACAGCGCGCCCATCGGGGTTCCGGGGCCGGTGCGGGTCAGGCATTCGTTCTGGTCGGCGCGCAGCATGGGGGGCCTCCCGGGGGTGTTCTGGTGTTGGAGGACAGTCTAGGGCTGGGAGGGGGGCGACGAAATGCTGCGGGGACTTGTGTGCGGGGCTTTCCTGGTACGCAACAGGTTATTTTACCACAGAGTCGCACAGAGTCTTGGCACAGAGTTGCACAGAAAATCTTTATTGCTTCGCGTGTGGCGCACACGATCGGACTGACCACGCGCGAAGCGCAATAGATCTCTTTTCTGTGCGAACTCTGTGCCAAAACTCTGTGCGACTCTGTGGTAAAATTCTTGCTTCGCCGCCGTCAGACCCCAGCCCCGCCCTATCCCGCCACCTTCCCTGCCCGCCGCGACGAAGCCGCACCCCGCGTGCTATCCTCACTCGCCACCACCCCTCCCCAACCAGCGTTAGCACAAGCCAGGGAGACCGCACCGAAGGGGGAGCACCAGGATGATCGGAGATCGATTGGGGCACCACCAGCTTCCGCGCCTATCGCATCACGCCGGACGGCACGATCCGCGACCAGCGCACCAGCCGCCGCGGCATCGTCAACGTGCCGGACGGCAAGTTCGGCGACACGCTGCGTGAGGAGATCGGCCCCTGGCTCGCCGCGGGCGAGGAGCACGTGCTGCTGTCCGGCATGATCGGCAGCCGGCAGGGCTGGAAGGAAGCGCCCTATCTGCCCTGTCCCGCGGGCGCGGCCGGACATCGGCGGCGCGCTGGTGGACATCCCGTTCGACTGGGCCAGGGTGAAGCTGGTTCCCGGCCTGTCCGGCACCGACGAGTCCGGCGTCGCCGAAGTCATGCGCGGCGAGGAAACCCAGGTGCTCGGCGCCCTGCCCGCGCTGGGCGCCAGCGCGGTGTGCTGCCTGCCCGGGCACGCACTCGAAATGGGTGCAGGTCGTCCGACGGCCGCATCACCAGCTTCAGCACGCACATGACGGGCGAGGTCGTATGGCGCGCTGCGCGGCTACACCATCCTCGGCCGCATGATGCGCGACGGCCCGGCCAACGGCGCGCCGTTCGACGCCGGGCTGCGGCGGTCGGGCGAGCCGGGCGGACTGCTGCACCATCTGTTCGGCGTGCGCGCGCTGGCCCTGGCCGGACAGCTGGAGGAGACGGACGCGCCGGCCTACCTCTCCGGCATCGTCATCGGCCACGAGGTGCGCGCCGCGCTGGCCGGCACCACCGGCACGGTGGTGCACGTGATCGGCGCGCCTGGACCTGACCGCGCTGTACGCCCGGGCGATCTCCGCCTGCGGCGGCTTCCCGGAACGACACGACGGCGAGGCCGCGGCGCGCGGCCTGGCCCTGATCGGAGCACATGCTGCATGGACCTGACCGGCTACCTCGCCCGCTGCCCGCTGATCGCCATCCTGCGCGGGGTGAAGCCCGACGAGGTGGAACCGATCGCCGCGGCGCTGGAATCCCGCGGCATCGCCATCGTCGAGGTGCCGCTGAACTCGCCGCAGCCGATGGACAGCATCGCCCGCCTGGCGCGCGGCTTCGGCGACCGGCTGCTGATCGGCGCCGGCACGGTGATGACCCCGGCGCAGGTGGCGGAGATCGCCGCCGCGGGCGGCCGGCTGATCGTCACGCCGCACGCCGACCCGGCGGTGACCCGCGCGGCGAAGCAGCACGGGCTGCTGGCGGTGCCGGGCTTCTTCACCCCGGCCGAGGCGTTCGCCATGCTCGACGGCCGGCGCCGACGCGCTGAAACTGTTCCCGGCCGAGGGCGCCAGCCCCGCGATGCTGCGGGCGCTGCGGGCCGTGCTGCCGCCCGGCACCGCGGTGATGCCGGTGGGCGGCATCGACGCCGGCAACATGGCGGCCTGGCGCGCCGCCGGGGCGGCCGGGTTCGGGATCGGCTCGTCGATCTACAAGCCGGGCGACAGCCCCGAGACGGTGGCCGCCAAGGCGCATGCCCTGGTCAGTGCGCTGGCGCCGGTGCCCGGCTGATCCCCGCGATCCTCGCGCGGCCCTGACTCCACCCTCGGCGCTTCTGCTGCGTTGTAGCGCCTGATGCCAACCGGCAGGGTGTCTGGCGCGCGGCTCACGGTCGCCCGTTCCACATCATGGCTGTCCGTCGTGGCTGTCATTCAAGTCCGGCCCGGTCATGGCCGGGCGCGGCCATCTGCCCCGGAACGATCGGGTCGCAAAAGGAGCGGCGGTTGCCGATCATCACGGGTAGATGGCCGGGTCCGGCTCGGCCATGACTTCGGTCTGATTGAATTTCAGCCTCCTACGCAGGCCGTGACGGGCCACGCTCCGGGAGCCGGACGCCACGCCGGTTGGCATGAACCGCTTGACCTCACGGCATGGGAGACACGATGCATGGGCCGGCGCGCCGCCATCTTGCTGACCTGGACCTGGGACCAGTTTGCCGCGCCGGACCCCGGCCTGCTGCGGCTTCAGTTCGCCCTGCGCGTGCTGGTGGCCGTCGCCCTGACGCTGTTCCCGCTGATCATCATCGACGCGTTCGTGACCCTGCCCCTGGGCGCCTACGGCCTGGGCTTCCTGGTGGCCCAGTTCACCGCCGTCGCCGTGCGCGACCCCGATCCCTGGCAGCAGACGCTGACCATCGCGCTGATCCCGGTGCCGGCGATCGCCGCCGTCGCCCTGGCCACGGTGCTGGTCCCGTCGCCAATCGCGGTGGACCTCGGCTTCCTGTTCGTCGTGTTCGTCGCCGTCTATGTCCGCCGCTTCGGGCCGCGCTACACGGCGTTCGGCATGGTGGCGTTCATTGCCTACTACATCGGCCAGATCCTGCACCCGAATCTGTCGATGCTGCCGTTCGGCCTGCTGGCGGTCACCGTCGCCACCATTGCCAACCTGCTGGCCCGCTTCGTCCTGATGCCGCCGCGTCCCCGCCCGACCCTGCGCCGGGTGGTCGCCAGCATCCGCCAGCGCATCGCCCGCATGCTGGGCGACGTCGCCCGCGTGCTCGGCTCCGAAAAACCCGACCCCGCCGCCTGCGAGGCGCTGCGCCGCCACCTCGCCCGCCTCAAGGAGGCGGTGCTGATGGCCGAGGACCAGATCGCCGCACTCAACCCCAGCCCCGACCAGTCTGCCGTCGGCAGCCAGCTTGGCCTGCGGCTGTTCGCGCTGGAACTGGCGGCCGAACGCCTGGTGCAGCTCGCGTTCGAACTGCCGCCCGCGCCCGATCGGCCCGCACTCGCCCGCATCGCCCGGTTGCAGCGGGACCTGCTGGCCCGGCAACCGGGGCAGAGCCGGATGCTCGCTCGGCTACGCGCCCGCTTTTTGCTCCGCCCGCTGCCGCGACGGCAGCCATCGACGCGCCCGACCGATCCGCGCATCGCCCAGGCGCTCGACCAGTTGCGGAAGGCGCTGGCGGCAATGCCGCCCGACCTGGAGGCGCCGGAGCAGGTCCAGACCGAGGCGTCGGTCGCACCGGTGAAGCCCGAAACCAGCAAAGGCCCCGATAGCTGGCTGGGGCCGGAGCTGCGCAGCGCGGTCCAGGTCACCGTGGCCAGCGCGGCGGCGATCGCGCTGGGCGAGATGGTGTCGCCGGTGCGCTGGTACTGGGGGTGATCGCCGCCTTCGTGATGTTCACCGGCACGGGCCCGCGCTCGGTGACGGTGACCAAGGCTCTGCAACGCATGGTCGGCACGACGGCCGGGGTCGCGGTGGGCATGCTGGTCGCCGGCTTCGTCGCCGGGCACGCGGTGGTGGCGATCGCCCTGGTGCTGATCTGCGACTTCCTGGCGTTCCACGCATTCCAGGCGGCCTACGGCGTGATGATCTTCTGGATCACCATCATGCTGTCGCTGCTGTACGGCTTCCTCGGCCTGTTCAGCGTGTCTCTGCTGGCGCTGCGGCTGGAGGAAACCGGCATCGGCCTCGCCGCCGGCATCGTGATCGCCCTGCTGCTGCTGCCCACCGGCACAAGGGCCACGCTGCGCCAGGCCGCCGGCGATTTCGTCGCCACGCTCGACAGGCGCGCTGGACGCGATCACGGCGCAACTGAGGCAGCGCGGGGCGGGCGCTCAGCCGGTGGCGCAGGCGCGGGCGCTGGACCGCAGCCTGCAGTCGATGCGCGCCGTGGCGGGGCCGCTGGCGCGCGGTTGGGTGTTCGCGACGCCGCCCGACATCCTGCGGGTGATGCGCGCGGCGATGGCCTGCACCTATGCGGTCCGCGAACTGGCCGAGGTCGGCCACCTGAGGCCGTCGCTGTCGGACGCCGAAGCAAGTTGCGTGGACAGCCAGATGGCGACGGTACGGTCACAGATCGATGCCGCCCGCAACGCCCTGGCGCACGGCACCGAACCCGCGGCCGTCGCCATGCGCGATACCGCGCGGACGGATCGGACGCGGTCGCGGCACTGGAGCGGGTCGGTGCCGCGGCTCACATGCTGGCGCGGGCGCTGGCCGGTACCTTCCGGGCTGGATGAGGCCGCTGCGCGGGATCAGGCGGCTTCGCCGGCCACCCAGCCTTCGCAGCACGCCTTCGCCAGGGCGCGGACGCGGCCGATATAGCTGGCGCGCTCGGTCACGCTGATCACGCCGCGGGCGTCCAGCAGGTTGAACAGGTGACTGGCCTTGATGCACTGGTCATAGGCGGGCAGGGCCAGCTTCTGTTCCAGCAGCGAGGCGCATTCCTTCTCGGCGTCGGCGAAGTGGCGCATCAGCATCGCCGTGTCGGCATGCTCGAAATTGTGCGCGCTGTACTCGCGTTCGGCGCGCAGGAACACGTCGCCGTAGCTGACGCCGGCGCCGTTGAAGTCCAGGTCGTATACGTTTTCCTTGTCCTGGACATACATCGCCAGGCGTTCCAGCCCATAGGTCATCTCGAAGCTGGGCAGCGTCACCGGGATGCCGCCGACCTGCTGGAAGTAGGTGAACTGGCCGACTTCCATGCCGTCGCACCAGACTTCCCAGCCCAGGCCCCAGGCGCCCAGGGTGGGGCTTTCCCAGTCATCCTCGACGAAGCGGAAATCGTGCCGCAGGGGGTCCAGGCCGAGCTCGCGATAGCTCGCCAGCAGCAGCTCCTGCGCGTCGGCCGGGCTGGGCTTCATGATCACCTGGTACTGGTAGTAGTGCTGCAGCCGGTTCGGGTTCTCGCCGTAGCGCCCGTCGGTGGGCCGGCGGCTGGGCTGCACATAGGCGGCGCGCCACGGCTTCGGCCCCAGCGCGCGCAGCGTGGTCGCCGGATGGAAGGTGCCGGCGCCCATCTCCACGTCGTACGGCTGCAGCAGCACGCAGCCCTGCCGAGCCCAGAAGCTCTGCAGGCGCAGGATCAGCGCCTGGAAACTCGTGTCGGTCCGCTCCATTGCCGTTCCATGCAGACGTTCGTGATGCGCCGCACCATTAAGCGCCCAGGCGACGTGCGGCAAGGACGGGCGGGTTGTGTCGTGGTCCGGCCCGTTTCGCGCGGGCTGGCCCGACGCCGACCGACGTTATCAATGTGCTCCTGGAGACAGCCTGAACTTCGACCCGAAAGGACGGGCCATCCCGTACGACACTGGCTACGTGAGCCTCGTGTACGACAAAACAAAGGTCGATACCCCCGGCACCTTCGAAGCGCTGACGAAGCCGCAGTTCAAGAACACGTTGTTGTCCGAGAATGCCCAGCAGACCGCGACGGGCCGAGCATTTCTGCTCTGGACGATTCACGAGATGGGGCAGAAGAACTATCTCGACTACTGGAGTCGGCTCTCGAACAACGGCACCAAAATCCTCGGCTCGTGGGACGCGGCCTACACCGCGTATGGCAACGGCGAGCGACCCATCGTCGTCTCCTACTCCACCGACCAGGTGTACGCTCACCGCGAGGGCAAGAACATGAAGAAACACCAGATAGGCTTCCTGAACGGACAGGGCTACGCCAACCCGGAAGGGATGGCGAAGTTCGCCGACACGGACTCCCCGAAACTGGCCAATGCGTTCCTCGACTTCATGCTCTCGAAGAAGGCCCAGTCGACAATCGCACAACGCAACGTCGCGTTCCCGTCGACCGATTGGGCCAACCTCGGCAAGGAGTTCGACAAGTACGCCAAGGAACCCGACAAACCGGTCACCTACTCGTATGACCAACTCAAGGGCAACCTCGAAGGATGGGTTGATGAATGGGCGCGCCGGATTGCGAGCAAGTAAATGAACTCCGGGCGCTGGATCGAACGACACGCACTCGCCCTCCTCGGAATTGCGACCAGCGCCCTGCTCGTCGTTCTGTTCTACTACCCCGTCGCCATCGTCTTCACCGATGCAGGTGGCATTCCCGCGTTCCGAAACGTCCTCACTGACCACTTCTACGTCTTCGACATCTTCGGCTTCACGGCCAAGGAGGCGCTGCTTTCCACGATTGCCAGCGTCGCTCTCGGACTCCCGGGTGCGTACATCCTCTCGCGCTACGAGTTTCCGGGTCGGCGGACGATTCGTTCGCTGACTATCCTCCCGTTCGTCATGCCGTCCATCCTCGTTGCCATCGGGTTCGTGGCGATGTTCGGGCGGAACGGCCTGTTCAACGATATCGTCGGCGTCGTCGGTCTCGGTCCGTACTCGCTGCTGTACAACCTCCCCGCAATCGTCGCGGCACACGCCTTCTACAACGCGCCGCTTGTGGCCCGCGTGACGAACGCGGCGTGGGAGAGCGTGGACGCCCGCGAGGTCGAAACCGCTCGAAGCCTCGGCGCGGGTCGCTTCCGGGCGTTCCGCGACGTGCTCATTCCGCAACTTCTTCCGGCGATTCTCACGGGTGCGCTGCTGACGTTCATCTTCACGTTCATGTCGTTCCCCATCGTCCTCGCGCTGGGCGGGTTCAAATTCCAAACGGTGGAGGTCTGGGTGTACGCACTCGTCCAGCGCCTCGATTACTCGCAGGCGGCCGTCCTCGCCATCCTCGAAACGACGCTCTCACTCGTGCTGACCTACGCTTACCTTCGCTACGAAGCGCGCCAAGCCGCCGCCTCGCGCGCCAGTAGACCACTCGCCCGCAAACGCCTGCTTTCGGGCGGCAGCAGTCTCGTCGAAACGCTCGAACGAACCGGCGTCGCGGTGTATCTGGTCGTCGTTCTCGTCCTCTTTTTGGGACCGCTCGTCAGCACTGTCCTCGAAAGTGTCACCGGACCATCCGGATTCACTCTGCGGTACTACCAGTTCCTCGTGACGCGGCAGGTGTCCGGCGCGACCTTCCAGACGAAACCCGGCGTCGCAGTCCGCAACTCGCTCATGTTCGGCATCGGCACCCTCTTCGTCGCAGTTCCGATGGGCGTCGTCATCGCCGTTCTGACCCGGAAAGAGCGGAGTCGAATCGTGGAAGCGGTGGCGATGGCTCCACTTGCCGTCAGCGGCGTGATGGTCGGGTTGGGCATGCTTCGCGGTCTCGTCTTCGGGATTCCCATCGCCGGAACCCGAATTCAGGTGAGCGGCGCGATGGCCATCATCGCGGCCCACGCCGTCGCCGCCTATCCGTTCGTCACGCGAAACGTCGCGCCCATGCTCGCCGGTATCGACCAGCGAACCGTCGAATCCGCCCGTTCGCTCGGGGCGACCCGTGCGCGGACGCTGGTGGATATCGAACTCCCGCTCGTGGCAGTCGGACTGGCCGCCGGGGCCGCCTTCGCGTTCGCCATCAGCATCGGCGAGTTCGACTCGACAGTTATTCTTGCCACGGGCAGTAGCAGTTACACGATGCCCGTGGCAGTGCAGCGCTTCCTCGGCAAGCAGACGTTGGGACCAGCGACGGCGATGGGAACCATCCTCCTCCTCGTCACCGCCGTCAGCTTCGTTATCATCGACCGCCTCGGCGGGAGGTGGGACAGTGGTTGAAGTCACCCTTTCCGGCGTTCGAAAGGAGTACGGCGGTGTTACGGCTCTGAACGACGTCTCGTTTCAGGTCGCGGACGGCGAGTTCTTCACGCTCGTCGGCCCGTCGGGTTGTGGCAAGACGACGACGCTCCGCAGTATCGCCGGCTTCGAGGACCTCACCGCTGGCGAAGTTCAGTTCGGCGAGCGCGAGATGGTGGGTGTTCCACCCGAGGACCGCGACGTCGGTCTCGTCTTCCAGAATTACGCGCTGTTTCCGCACATGACCGTCGCGGAAAACGTCGGCTACGGGCTCCGGTTCCGCGACCCGCCCGGAGCGCGAACCCGCGACGAGCGCGTGCTCGAACTGCTCGAACTCGTCGGACTGGACGGCTTCGAGGACCGCGACCCCGACGAGTTGTCCGGCGGCCAGCAACAGCGTGTCGCCCTCGCCCGCGCGCTCGCGCCCGGTCCCGAACTGCTCCTGCTGGACGAACCCATGAGCGCGCTGGACGCCCGCCTCCGCGACGACTTGCGGACTCAAGTGTCGCGCATTCAGTCCGACCTCGGAATCACGACCATCTACGTCACCCACGACCAGGAGGAAGCACTCGCCATCAGCGACCGCGTGGCCGTTATGAACGACGGCCGAATCGAACAGATTGGCCATCCGGAGGACGTGTACCGCCGACCGGAATCCCGGTTCGTCGCGGAGTTCGTCGGCGAGAACAACGTCTTTTCCGGGGAGACAGTTGCACACGACCCGAACGGTTCGCGCGTCGCCGTCCGCGACCACGAGTTTTCGATTCCTAAATCGACCGCAGACGCCGTGACGTTCTGCGTCCGTCCCGAAGCCTTGCGACTAGGTAGGGGTAAAAACTCGTTCACGGCGGCCGTCGAGGACGTCGAGTTCCTCGGCGAAGCGTTCCGTGTCCATCTCGATTGGATGGGAAAATCCGTCACGCTCCGCGTTCCCGAGGCTCCCGAAGATGAGCAGGTTCGCGTCGGTTTCGACCCGGTTGACGTGCACGTCATCGACGGTGCATCCGCTGAACTGGTCGAATCCGAATCTCGATAAAAAAGCTGCCGGGTTAGTTGGGGCTCAGTTCGATGGTTTCCGTCGCGGTGCTTCCGTCATCGTCCGTGACGCGGAGCGTGACAGTGAGGGAACCACAGTTCGGCACCGTCACGTTGGTGGTTGTTCCTGTCGTCTCGGCTCCATTTGGCCGCGCCAGTCCTCGCGTCGTACGCGACAACCTTCCCGTTCTCTTGGTTGTACTCCATGTACGTCGTGTAGCCGACGTACGCCGTATCACCGACGACGGTGACGCCAGTCGGTCGTCCGTCACTGACACTGGCGTTCTCCCACTCCGTCTGCGCGTACGGACCGCCCGGTCCGGTACCGGTCGTCGCGCCCGTCCGGCCTGCGTTCGAACGGGTGTCAGGCCAGTTGCCGTCCGTCGTGTTCCCCGCCGCTGCCGGCGACTGGGCGAAGCTCACTGCGGCTCCACCGAGCGTCACCGCCGAGACGACGACGATGCCCACGAGAACCAGACTCAGGGCTGTTTGATGGCCATTATTCCGTTTCATATGTTCTCATTCATGATTTCTATTGCTGTCTCCACTATTTTTCATGCATACCGATGCGTATCGGCACGAGAAAAATGTAGAGAATACCACACAAATACTATCGGTCGCATAAGCCTCCGCGATGATATTTAGAAGTGAATTAAATTGTCTTTGTATCTATTTTTCTTAAAATCGGGGGAATGGGGCACTGATACCGGATTGCAACGAGAAAGGTCCACTAAAGAATCTTTTCGGATGGTAGTTTTCGTTACGATTCACTTATAGTACGATTCACGTTCTCGTGCCATCTTCCTTGTCTGCTATCGAGATGAACCGGAAACCAAATTCCTCGGTGCCTGCTCGATGGTTCCGTCTCTGGATTGAATCGGAAAAACAGATTTTAGTAGCATCATCAACTGCTCGCTGCGACACCAACGCGCAGGTTTTGCTACCGATTCGTAGTCGTGTCGGTGTTGTAGGTGCCGGTATTGGTGCCGTACGTCCCGGTATTGGTGCCGTACGTCCCGGTATTGGTGCCGTACGTCCCCGTCGTCCCGCTGGTGTGGGTATTGTACGTCCCCCCGGTTCCGGTGGTGTTCGTATTCGTTCCGCCGGACGTTCCCGTCGTGAACGTCCCGCCACCCCCGAACTGCCCGTTCCGATTGATGCTCCCTCGCATGCTGTCGGGATGGAACCGACACCGATACCGTCGAATCCTGTCGGTTGGCTCGAACGTCAGTACGCGTGTCTGTCCTTCCGTCGAGGACGACCCGGTCCGATACAGTACCTGCCCGTTCTCCCCGTTTTTCTGCCCGAGTATCTGGAACTCGTGTTCCTTTCCGTCGAGGTTGACCCAGATGACCTTGTACCGCTCGGTCGGAATGAATCCGAGCGTCGGATTCCGACTCCCCTCGATTTCTTTCGGTGCCAACCCGAGCCAGTGGCCGACGCGTGCCCCGAGGATGATGGTCCGCTGATTTTGTTTCCCGCCACCACCGCCTCCATTCGTCGTATTCGTCGGATTCGATGTTTCGACCGTGCTCGTTTGGTACGTCCCGTTGTCGGTGTTCTGTGCCATCGCTATCCGCCCGAGCACACCCGCCCCTGTCAATGCACCTGCCGCTTTCAGTAGCGTTCGACGCTGCGATTTCGGTGTCCCTGTCATATATTCCTCCGAACGTGGCACACTTCCGCCAAACAAAAAGCGTACACACCGTTCGGGCCGACAACTCGAACTTATACAGCCGAAACGGCTGGTATTCGGCATTTCTTGCCGAGGAATTTTCGACTGACCGTCATCCCTTGGCGAGCAAAATCCGACGGGAGTTCGAACAGGACCGACGATTCGACGGTAGGTTGCCGGTGACGGTCCGCGATTCGACAGGAACTCCGAACTGTCTCTTACTCGTCCCAGAACCGCTCCAACCCGAACGAGAGCATGTCCGGACTGACCGGCTGAAACTCCTCCTGTTCGACGCTCGGGAAGTACTCCCTGACGCTGTTCCACGACGGGCGAGCATACCGGCTGTCCACCAGCACGCGAATCCCGCGTTCGTCCGACCCACGGATGACCCGGCCCAACGCTTGCCGCGCCTTTCTGACGGCTGGGACGGTCAGCGCGTAGGCGAACCCGTCGCCAAACTGCCGGTCGTAGGCGGTGCGAACCGCTTTCGTCCGCGGACTGGCGGTGTTGATGATGGGAACGCCGCAGACGACGGCGGCACGGAGTCGGTCACCGCGGTAATCGACGCCCTCTGTCAACGTCCCGCGAAGGCTCGTGACTAACACCTTGTCCTCGCCGCCGAAGAACTCGTCTTTCAAATCCTCTGTCGCCTCGTCCGCACTGCTCTCGTCCAAGAGGACTGGTTTGTCAACCACCGTTTGCAGGTGTTCGGCGGCCCACGTCGCCTCCGCGTAGTTCGGCATGCCGACGAGGACGTTGCCCGGCGAGCGCGCTACGTCCCGAATCGCGTCGGCGTACACCTGCCGGGTTCGCGTTTCGTCGCCCGGCGCGCCGCGATTGTCGTAGGTGAACTTCGGCGCATCGACCGCGAAGCTCTCGCGGTTCGATTCGGGGAAGTTCAAGCCGTAGGTTCGTTCCACGACCGGCCGGCCGACCGCTTCCAGATGGCCGAGTCCGGTCACCTCCTCGAAGATTTCCACCGGTTCGAGCGTCGCACTCATCAGGATTCCGCCGCCGAACTTCTCGAGGTTCTCTCCGATGGCGTCGCTCGGCACGCAGTTCTGCATGGCGAGTTGGGCGTTGTACGCCCGCCGCCACGAATCGTTAGGTTCACGCTCGTTCCACGTCCGTTCGAGGACGATTTCGCGGAAGTACTTCTCGTGGTCGTTGCGGTACCATTCGCCCAGTGCACGGCCAGCGGGCAACGCGGCGCGCTCTCTGTCCTCATCCTCGGCTTCGTTGAGAATACGGGCGACGACCGCCCCGACCGCCTCCGCGCGAACCCACGTCCCGCCGTTGTAGCCCCGATTTTCCGCCCACGTCGTGATTTCGTCCTCCTGTGGCACCATCGGGTCGCGGAGCGGAATTTCTTCATCAGGTAGGTCAGTGATGTTCGCTTTCCAGCCACGGTGTTCGCGCTCCAGATGGTTCCGCACGCGCCGATCTATCTCCTCGCGCAGTTCGCTGATGAACTCACGGGTTTCCTCCAGTTCGAACAGCGTGACGTTTGCGTCTTCCAGTTCCGCCCGGACGAGGTCGGCATCGGCGGTCATGTGCCCCGAATCCTTGTCGTCGAACTTGACGGGCTGAATGACCCGCGTGAGTTCGGATTCGGCATCCCGAAGCGTCGAATCCCCGATGGATTGGCTCACGAGGTCACGGACGCGCGGCTCTAGCATGTGCGCCTCGTCACAGACGAGGAACGTCGAGTCATCCACGAGCGCACCCGTGAACGTCGCTGCAGTCACCTCATCGAAGGCGTGGTAGTAGTTGCCGACGACGACCTCGACGTGTTTCAACAGCGCACCCATCATCGAGTGCGGGCAGGTCCCCCACTGCACCGAGTTGGCCACCAAGTCCTCGGGTTCGATGAGACCCATGTCCTCGAAATCGAACGGAACGGCCTCGATGGGGTCGCCATCCTCCGGCATGTCGTCCAAGAACTGCGCGTAGAACGGACAGTACTCCACGTCACTGTACTCCGGCATTTGGGGTGGGTACGGGGTCGGCTCTCCCGCCGTTTCGAGGTAGGATGCAACAGCGTGGCCCTTGCTGCTATCCGCCAACCCTGTCTGTTGCATTCTGGCTTGTGAGGCGAGGTTCTGGGCCGTCACTGCTCCACCTTCACCCGTCAGATCACGGGTGCGCTCTCGGAGGCCTTCGCAGCGGTCGTACACGGATTGGTTGTCGATGTTGCCCGCATTTTCACGGCTGTACGGACACACGTCGGCCTTCCCGACGAGTGTCAGCGCCGAGATAGGGTTCCAGTCGTCTGGGAGGTTCGAATTGATGGTTTTCAGGTCAGTTTCGAACTGGCGGAGTTGTTGTTTCACACTCGTCAGCACGAACACGCGCTCGTAGTCGCTGTCCGGGTCGCGGACGAGGTCCAGCCCAGCCGTCAGCGCCAGCATGGTCTTCCCAGTCCCGCAGGCACCCTCAATGACGGTAAAGCCGTTATCGCGGGCGGTTTCGATGGCCGTCTCGATACCATCCCGTTGCTCGTCGTACGGCTCGTCGTGTCCGAATATCGTCCGCCAGTCCGACATCATTCTGTCTCTGTTTCCCCCCTGCTTAGGGCTGTTGTCCTGAGTTGCTCCCGTCTCGGTATTTAAACCTAAGCACGCAGTGGAAGTGATACGACGAACAGGGCTGGGATGCTGATATTGTGGTGTCATTTAGAAATACCTCCACTATCCGCTACGAAATGAATTTGTTTCTTTTTCGATTGCAGTTACTGGGAAAGACCGCATCGAACGCACCTGCCTGCTTGCTTCGAAAAGCGGTGTTTGGGTTTGTTGTGACTGCAAGTACCGAGCGGCAATGAAAACCTTTCCCGTCTATCCGCTATCGCTATCGACTACGTAGTTTTCCCCACCATGCTCGATTATTGGCTCCCCATCGGTACGCCGGCTCACGAATCCGCGACCGAGCTGATTCCGGAAGTTGCCGGAACGCCGCCATTGCGTAGCGCGATGGGTCGTCGAGTCGGGCGAGGGTTTCCTCCATGGCCGCGCCACAGGAGTAGACCCGCTTGTCGGTGAGTAGATGGGCACACTCCTCGAAATCGGCGGGCAGACGGGCGCGCTGGTCGGGCGTGAGGTCCGAAAAGCCGACGAGTTCGAACTTGCCGTGTGTGTCGGCGTACTCGGCGGCCCACGTGCAAAACCCACAGTCGTCGTCGTAGACGAGTCGAGGTGGGGATGTGGAAGATAGCGCTCCCATACTCGTCCGTTCGTGAGACTCCCGGATACGAATTTTGGCAGCGAGAAACGTGTTCTCCCACCGCTCCGTTCAGGATTCATGTGTCAGCAATCCACACGCAATCGTTCCGAACACTTACCTGATTTATCAGTAAACGAACTCCTTCCCGAGTCTTTATTTAGGAGGTGGTATATAAATTACCCATGCGCCGTAGAAGATTTCTGACGGCATCCGGAGTTACGCTCGCTGGGGGGGCCTTGGCGGGGTGTATCGGTTCCGGGCCGAAAGACGGCGGGAATGGGGATAGTTCGAAGAAAAAACAAAATGGGTCGGGAGGTGATGGGTCCACATCGGGCGGTGGCGGTGATGGTACCAATGGAACCAGCGGAAGCGGCAGTGGTGCCGACAGTGGTAAAATCACCGTCAACGGCTTCCAACTCGTCTCCGCGAAGGTGCCGAAGAAAGTCACGATGGGTAAACAGTTCGCACTCAAGCTCACCATCAAAAACGTCGGTGACAGCCCGAAGGCGTTCACGTCCGCGGTGTCGGTTGACGGCAACGCGCCGGGGTCCCAGCAGCGGGGGAACATCCAAACCGACAAAATTTCTCCGGGGAAGACGACGACGTGGTCCACCAACCTCACATACCCGTACGTGGCGACGGTCAAGTACCATATCGCGGCGTTGAAGAAGACCTTCTCCATCGATATCGTCGGCGAGAAGTTCTCGTTCGGCCAGACGTTCCTCAGCCCGAACGAAATCGCCGCGACAGTACAGGACTTCACCCTTACCGACCACTATCGGTACGAACCGAGCGGCGGCGGGTCGAAGGACGTGGAAGCCAGCGACGGCCAGCAGTGGGCCTTCGTGACGGTGAAAACTCAAAACAAGTTCCGAATGAAACAGACGCTGCCGAAGGGTAATCAGTTCCACCTTCTCGCCGGCGGGAACAGCATCACCCCAGCCGACATCGCCAAGAAAGACGGCAAGTACGAAGTGAACAAGTTCGGCGATCGAACCGTCGCCTCCGGTGAGAGCCTCGCCGGATGGCTCGCCTACGAACTCCCAGCGAACGTGTCCGAACAGGACATCGCAGTCGAGTGGAAATCAAGCGACGACGAAGGTTCGTGGTGGGCGCGCTGGAGCCAGTGATTCAGCAACTCGGTGAGCCAGTAAGTCGATAACTCAGTTCCACGCGGCCCCGTCCGGGTCCACGAGTCGCTCCTCGCGGTCGATTCCCGCGATGGTGTCCATGTCCTCGGAATCGAGTTCGGGGACAGAGAGGTTTTGCCGAAGGTGGCCCTCACCAGTCGATTTCGGAATGGGGACGACGGTGCCCACTCCCTGCAACCACGCGATGCTGACCTGACTCGGCGTCGAATCGTGTTTTGCCGCGATGTCCTGCAGTTCGGGCACGTCGCCGGCATCACCCCGCATGAGCGGTGAGTACGCGACGAGCGCCATATCGTGATTCGCCGCGTAGGCCCGCAGTTCCTTCTGCTGGTGCAGCGGGTGCATCTCGACCTGATTGGCTACCACGGGCGCGTTGAGCAGGTCGCGCGCCTCGTTCACCAGTTCGGGCGTGAAATTGCTCACGGCGACGTTCCGGGCCGTTCCGTCGTCGTACAGTTCATCGAACGCCGGTAGCGTCTCTTCCGCGTCGTAGGCCTCCATCGGCCAGTGGACGTACAGCAGATCCACGTACTCCGTGCCGAGTTTGTCCAAACTCTCCTCCACGCTCGAAAACACGTCGTCGTATGCGAGATTGGCTGGGAGGACTTTCGTGGCGAGGAAGATGTCCTCGCGGGGCACGTCCGCGCGTTCGATGCCGTCGCCGACCCCTGCCTCGTTCTCGTACATCTGCGCCGTGTCGATGTGCCGGTAGCCGAGTTCGAGCGCGGTCCGAATCGTCTCGGCACACTGCTCGGGGTCCTTGTTGCCGGACGTTCCCAAACCGGGCGATGGAATCTCTATCATGGGATTGGGGAGGGACGCGAGAGCGAAAAAGGTCCGTATCGCGGAAGAGGGGGGTGGTTCAGGCGTAGCTTCGGTTTCGTTGTCCCCCGCCGGTCGTGGCCCACGATTCACCTCGATACCCCCAGTTCCACCGGAAGCAGTGGGGTGACGAAAATTCCGCAAAATCGCATGTCTGACGCCTGTCCTCCGCTGATTACCCCTCCTCGAAAACTCCCCTTTTCAACCACCATTTTCGCTCGCAGTGGTGGGGTTTGTGAATTCGTGACGAACCCCTCCATTTCCGGTGGAAAAGTCACACCGCGGTTTCGTCACGGTTGTGTTTCGTTTGCAACCTGATTTCGATGGACGAAGCCCATCGTTTCCGGTGGAAATCCGTTCCGATTCTCACACACGCTAAAATAGCGTAGTTTGAACTACGATAGTTTAGACTACGTTATGGAAGTTGCAAGGCTAAAACCCCGCCCTTCAGGGCGGGGAGGATGTCAATGCTGAGTTTTCTGCACTGGCCGGTCGAACGCACGGCCGTTGTCACGATTCACGACCGGTACTTGTACAACCCGACGAGAACACGAGAAAGAGCGGGATGATCGGCGCGACGACATTCAACCGGAGCAAGACGAGCAGGATGGCGGCCACGACGACACTGAACGCTTCTCTCTGTGTAGCCATTCGTCTATTGTCCTCCCTTTCCAGTTGTTTGAAATTTCCCTCTCCCCGAAAAATCGCTTTCCAACTATCAGTCGAACCGGCCGGTTTCCGCGCCGCAGTCCAAACAGATGGTGGCGAGCGCCTCCTTGTCGCCGACCATCTCGATTTTGTTCTGCGTTCGTTCGCCACACTCCGGACACTCACGATACATCTCCGTGTTTTGGGCGTCCCGCGGTGCCCCCAGCGCGAGGGCAATGACGCGCTCGTCGCCCTCGTTGACGCCGCGCTGGAACTCGCCGCGGGCGAAGCGAATCGCTTCGCCCGCTCCGACGGCCACGTCGCCGTCGTCGGTTTCGAACGTCGCAGTCCCGGATTGGATGTAGAACACCTCCTCTTGGTCGTGATGGGTGTGATACCCGAACGCGAAACTTTCGCCCGGCGCGAGTTCGTAGTAGTTGATGGCCATGTCTTCCGTCCCGAGCGCTTTCGAAATCGGCCGTCGAACGTCAGCCGTGCTCATCTGTCCATCTACATCTTCGACGTGGACTCTCTCCATGCGCCTTTCTTCGTCGGTGATACCGTAAAACCTCCCACCGACTCATTATGGTATTTAAACTCATCGCACAATAAAATCCCTACTCTCGCCGCTCCAGGTCTCTCTCGCCCGTTTTTAGCCTAACCTAAAAAATGAAGGCTGAGCCAATCTTTAAGTAAGGGACTGGGATTTAAGTACTCGTTTCGCGTTTACCCGCGTAGGTGAGACACTAATGGCTATTGACCCACAATTTACTGACAACCGCGATAAAGTAGATGAACACGAGGGACACGACGTGTGGGGTCCGGTGGACGAACCCGAGACGCTCGGCATCCACGGCACCCACGTCGCAGTTGACTTCGATCTCTGTATCGGCGACGGGGCGTGTCTCGAAGACTGCCCAGTCGACGTGTTCGAATGGACGGACTCACCGGGCCACCCGGAGAGCGAAGAAAAGGCGGACCCGGCCAACGAAGCCCAGTGCATCGACTGCATGCTCTGTGTTGACGTGTGCCCCGTCGATGCCATCGACGTGGACGCCGGCCGCGCATAAAACTAAAATTCTTCTTTTTGTTACCGACGGGCCATATATATATCGGCTCCCAAGAGGCTGCATGAATCTTCGACGCCCTCCTCATTTCGCTGGTAGGTGGCGGACGTGAGTCCAACAGCGAGACGAAAACCGGACGACGGTTTCGATTGGGACGAATCTGAATCCCCGCTCGAACACTGACGCGCTCTCATCGCTTGCCACATCTCTCTATCGGTACGACGAACTGTCGTTCACCGCGACCATCGAAAACTAATTCCCGTCAGACCCGTCCACGTCGAGTTGGTTTCGCAACTTCTCCATCATCTCCGAATCCGAGAGCGATTCGAACTGCTCTCGGAAATGAGCATCACAGAGGCCGACCTGGACGCCATCCACTTCGGGTGCGAACGTCGCTTCTCGGTCACAGTAGTGACACCGCATAGTCGTACTTACGGTCTCCACGGAAGTCAACCCTCCGCTCGCGGACGGCCGTTCAGTTTTCGGATAATCGCTCAGAGGCTCACCGCGCTTCTGAAGTGACGATATTCCGCTTTCGAGAGCCCTGCTTTTCCGAGGGCGTCGTCGTGGGCGTCACTCCCGCCGGTCGGCACCAAGTTGTGGTCGGCAATCGCCCGCTCCAACGGTCGCGTATCCACGTCGTAGCCGTAGGCGTAGTATCGTTCGACGGCGTCCAACTCGCTCGTCAGAGCGAGCGCCGATGTGGGATCGTCGTACCGATACGGGTGGGCCAAGCCGACGAGACCACTCGCGTCCGAGAGCAATTTCACGCCCCGCTCGAACGTCGGCACGTCACGGGCGACGTAACACGGTCCTCCTGCGCCGATGAGTTCCTCGAACGCACCGGAAAAGTCGTACTCCACATCCGGATGGGATTCGATGGCACGGGCGATGTGTGGTCGTCCCAGTCCTTCGCGCGATTCGAGACCAAGCTCGATTCCGAGTCGGTCTTCCACGCAGTCGATGATGGTCTGCCCGCGCTCTTTGCGGTCGGTTTGCAGGCGTTCCAGTTCCTCGGCGAGTTCCGGCGTCGGATACACGCCGTAGCCGAGCAAGTCGAGCCGCTGACCGTCGGGTGCTTCGACTCGCAGTTCGATGCCGTGGACGACCGTCACCCCGTCCATGACGCTAACCGGCGTCGGCAACTCCGGATGCAGCCGGTCGTGGTCCGTGATGGCGACGACCGACACGTCCGCCGACCGAGCAGCTTCCGGAACGTCCGAAAGCTCCATCGACCCATCGGAGTTGATGGTGTGGACATGCAAGTCCGCGAAAACACTCATACTTCACGTCGGCTACGGCGAATGAAGGTGTTTGCGGTTCCGACGATACTTGAGACCGAGATAGCAGGACGGAAGCCGGATTATACTGATTTTACATCCTTATATTCTCCGTACCTCCTTGGCGGAAATGTTTATAATGGTCTTTGGTTTAGAACTGTCCGCTATGACACTCAAGAAGGCAAGCCAACTGCTCGACACACAGCAGTATCCTATCGACACGAAGCGACTGATCGCGTCCCACGGCGACTACGTCATCGACCTCCCCAACGGAACTGAAACCCTTGGAGAGGTGTTCAGCCGTACCGGGGACGAAACGTACGACTCGCCACAACAAGCTCAAGAAGCGATGTACAACGCCATCAGCCACAAGGCCATCGGCCGCCGCTACTACAGCGACCGCGACCCGACGACGATGGGAACGGCCGGTCCCGACCAACTCTCGTTCTAGACCCAGTCGAGTGCACGGTTTAGCGACAGCGGCACCGACCCTTTTTCGTACGCTTCGATGTGCCCGGACGGTCGTGCACGGCAGACGACTGCTGGTCGGTGGCGCACGCCCGGTTGTTCACCGACGACGGCGGACCACTCGTCATCTCGGAAACCGGTGCAGTCCACGAACAGCACCGCACCGCCACCGTGTTCGCTCAGTTGCCCGTTCGTCTTCGTCTCCGCCGTCTCGCGCACTGCCGCAACGGGTGTATCCGCGGCCCGGCGCGTCGGCGGGCGTGGACGAGTCACTTCGACCAGCGTGGACTGGTTCCCATCGGGAGGGTCGGCACGGAAGTCGAGCGAGTGGCCGGTCGTCACCTCTATTTCGGGTTCGACGGCGTACCCGGCGTCCGTCAGTATCTTCGCTACGGTGAACTCGCTCATAGTCGAACTCATTCGGTTTTCGTCGAAGTACTCGCTCGTCCCGAGTTTCGACGCCATCGTGTAGCGGTAATCGTCAAGCGCGCCCGTACTGAGAAATCGCTCGTAAAACGAGAGTGCCTGGTCGCGCGTTGCGTCGGGAAATCCGGCGGCGTACTTGCGGAAGAATGCCCGTGAGGTTTCGCGGCCGTCCTTCGAGAAGAAGACGGGAAGGAAGAACCACGAGAGGTAGTCGTACTCGGCCAGCCACGGTGATTCGACGGCCAAATCGGCGAGGAGCTCGCGCTGACTCCAGCGAGCTATCGGATACGGAACCTCTCCGAAGGTGTACTTGTTCGTCCGCCAGAGTGCGGGCGGCGTCTCGGTGTTTCCGAGCCAATAGGCGACTTCGTCGTCCCAGACGAACAGCGCCACGTCGCCGTTGTCCATCTCGAAGCGTTGTGCCTCGAAGCCGTTCGGTTCGACGTAATGGGGTGTCGTCGAACGCGCCCCGATGTTCGAATCGAGGTGCGAGTACAACTCCGTCGTTATGCGGTCGTCGTCCCACCGCTCCGTAGAGCGGCGAAAGCGGAGCGGGCTTGCCACGAGGCAACCTAGTAACCGAGAATGTTTACGTGTTGTGTACCTCTCTGGTCGTCACGGGGACAGCTCGCCACATTCCGTCGTCTTTTCCATCGACTTACTTGCAGCGTTTTCCTCGGTACCTCCTTCCGTCTGACGATGGTCCATCGTGAACGTATAATGTGATTATCCGTTACATTAATAACCGCCCCTCGCCAAGCATGAGTGTGGTTGTCATGTCAATGGGTGCCTATGACGAAGAAGAACACGAACGCCGGGAGCGGAAAAACAGTAGCGTAGACACGACCGTCGATGACGTACGATCGGAGTATCACGGTACTGTCGAGTACGAATCCGGCGATTCAGCTGAAGACCTGCTCAAGCAATTCCAGAAAATGAAATCCGAGTAGGACGGCTCTTCTTCGCAGTTGTTTACCAACCGGGAGTGTGCGATGCGCCGCGTTTCGCTTCGACCCGCTCCGCAACCGATGGGTCCGGTACGTCGGGTTCCGTATCCGCCATCGCTTCCCACTCTTGAATCGAGCGGCCGACCCACGAGTCGGCTGTTCGTGCCTGTTTCAGTACGGTTTCGTAAGCCGCTTCGTTGTGTTCGGTGGTTCCGGGACTGCTTGCAGCAGCACTCGCAACGAAGTGGGCGCGGTCCTCGTCGGTCAACTCGTCCGCGAGCATGCGGCTGACAATGGGCGTACCAGTTCGTCAGGGTTGGGATAGACGAACACCTTTTCTCCGATGGCTTGTGGCCCAAGGAGAAGACCGGAGAGCGAATCCGGCGGCTCCCCATCCAGCAATCGGTCCCCATCGAACGCCGACTCGACCCGTTCACATTCGGTCTGCTGTCCCAGTTTGAGGTTGTGTCCGGGATACTCCGAACACTCCATCGGGTACAGGTCGCTCCCGTGAATTCGACACTGGAGCGTCTCCGGGTCGAGAAATGCACAGGTCGGCAACCAGTTTGACTCCCCGATTTCGAACGGTTGGACGGGTTTCGGTGGCTTACGGAGTCCGAGGAAGAACGCGGGTTTGCCACCGATTGCGGCCAGTTTCTCGCCGCCGATTTCGACCCCCGAATCGTCGTGCCAGAGACGCGGCGTCATGGCGTCGGCGAGTCCGGCTTCGACGAACGTTTCCACTTCTTCGCGCATGAGCGGAACGAGATTGTAGGTGTCGTCCAGCGGTCGGCGCGGTCCACGGCGTTCGTGGTCCGAAGCCGTCGGTGCAATCGCTCGCCAGTCGATACAGCATCCTGCACACCCCTCGCAGTTCACCTCCATACCGATTACGGTACGGTAGTTAGTAGCATAAACCGTCGGGTGGAACTATTTCCTTCCGGGAACGACTGTGGGTATGGAGTCCGGTAGCAACGACGTACGCGTGTGGCTCGTGGAGCGAACGTACTCGGACGACGAACAGAACCTCATTATCCTCGTGTACGCAACGCCCGACGGGGAACGATACTTCCGCAAGGAGCGTGCGCTCCCGAGTTTCACCGGCACTGCACGCGAGACTACGGCCGCACTCGACGTGTCATCCGACCAATTGGGCGCAGTCGAAGACGAGGAAACACGAGAGCGCTACGCCACTGAAACGACTCGCATGGCGGCCGAATACGACCCGAATGATGCTATATGAACTGGACAACTGCTCGGTGAATGCCGTCTAACGACGGTCTCACGGCAGGAGTTCGAGCGGGTCCGCGAATTCGACTGTTCTTCCCATGGACAATATAGTTGTCCGTATCTCTCAATTTAGAAACGGAGACAAAATACTATAATTTAAGTTTAAACAATTCTTGTATTCTTTTGATGAGAAGACGAATGTTTGTATCAGCGCTCGCAGCGGCAACGGCAGCGGGATCAATCACTGCGAACCTCTGTTCCGAAGTACGGGCCGCTTCGGGCCAAATTCCAGCGATCGAATATCACTCGACATCGAGCTTCCTCAATTCTTCAGGGGGCGAGTTGACGGATAGTTCGATAATCTCCGTCTGGGCGGAGGACACGGCCAGCAACCACGACGCGGACGGGAACGGTGACGCGACCATCTACAGCAGCGGAACGTCGATTCCGTTGGGCGTCACCGAATCGAACGTCGTCGCGTTCGGTTCGATGCTCGTTGAGGATGGAACCGTTTGGCAGCACGGAAACGAGGAGTTCGTCTGCAACGTCTGGGACGCCGAACTCGGCGGCTCCGGCACCGTTCTGTTCGACGAGGGCCACGGCCAGTATTACGACCTCGCCTCGTTCTCGAAGTTCGAGAGCTACGCCGAGAACAACGGTTACACCGTCACCGCAACGTCCAGCCTCTCGTCCGACCTCGGGGGTGCCGACGCGGCCGTCATCACGTCGCCCGCGACGGCATTTTCATCTCCGGAACTCAGTGCTCTCTCGAACTTCGTCGCGAACGGCGGCACGCTGTTCGTCCACGACCAATCCGATTACAGCGATAACGACACGACCGCGAACCTGAACGACATCGCTAGCTACCTCGGTCTCTCGTTCCGATTTAACGACGACGAAGTCGTGGACGCGACCAACAACGGCGGCGCGGATTACAAACCGCTTACGAGCCAGTTCAACACCTCCTTCGACTACTTCACCGACCGCGCGGGACTCGGACTGGACAAGTCCAAGACCTACACCGTCGATGTCACCAAGGTTTCGGACGGCGACACGGCTACCGTCCAGTTCGCCGACGGCACGACCGAGAGCGTTCGTATCCTCGGTATCGACACGCCGGAACTCCCGAGCCACAGTTCCGCGGAGCGCGTTCCGGAGTGGGAGGGCATCGAGGATCTCAGCTATCTCCAGACGTGGGGTGACAACGCGAAAACCTTCGGACAGGACGAACTCGGCGGCAAGACCGTCACGCTCGCATTCGACGAGAACGAACCGGTACGGGGCAACTACGGCCGCGTTCTCGGTTATCTCTACTACGACGCGAACGGCGACGGCAACCGCAACGACCTGTACAACTACAACGCGGTCGAACAGGGCTACGCCCGTGGCTACGATTCCGGGCTCTCCAAGCACGATATATTCTGGCGTGCGGAGGACGCCGCACGGTCCGACGGCCTCAACGTCTGGAGTGGAAGCGACCCCTCCTCGGTTCCGGAAATCCGAAACAACAACGTGAGCGACCTGTTCTTCCCGCAGACTGCGAGCGTCAAGACGGCATCGGGCGGCGTTGCTGACTCCCGCGTTCCGGTGTACGCTGAGCGCACTGCCACGCAGAACGCCGGTTACAACTACAGCAGTGACATCCCGCTCGCCGCCGTGGACGAGGACGCCAACGTCGCCATGGTCGGCAGCCCGCTCATCAGCGAGGATTACGAGAGCGACGAAGGCTTCGCCGTCGATACGTCCAGCTACGGAAACTTCGTCTTCCTGACGAACCTCATCGACTACCTGAGCGACAGAAGCGGCGATGTCCTCATCGATGGTGGTCACGGCCAGTACGAGGCCAGCTACGCCCTCTCGGCCGAGGATACAGCGTACTACCTGCGATACCTGGAAGGCGTTGACTCCGAGCTGGAGCAGGCGAACCACCTCGACACGTTCGACCTCTCGCGCTGGCAGGCCATCGTCGTCACCACGCCCGTCAGTGCGTTCACGAGCGCCGAAACCGACGCGCTCACCTCGTTCATCGCGGACGGCGGCGCTGTCATCCTCGTCGGCGCAGGGACGGCACCGACGAGCGCCCGTTCGAACTTGAACAGCCTCGCCTCCTCGCTCGGTTCCGACCTGCGAATCAACGGCGACCAAGTTACCGACGGCACGAACAACGTCAACAGCGATTCGGCCATTCCGACGACTACCGTCTTCGACACGTCCTTCCCGCTGTTCGATGCCTACGACGGTTCGACCGGCGGCGGCAACGGTGGCGGCAGCGGCGACGGCGATATCTCGGTCGCCCAAATCCACGAGGACGCGTCAGGCAACGACTACAACAACCTCGACGACGAGTACGTTGTCTTCGAGAATTCTGGAACTGGTTCCATCGACCTCACCGGCTGGACCGTTCAGGACGAAGCGTCCCACACCTACTCGTTCCCCAGCGGGTTCGCGCTCGACGCCGGTGCGCAGGTGACGCTTCACACGGGTACCGGGTCGGACACGAGCACCGACCTCTACTGGGGCAAGAGCGGCTCCGCAGTCTGGAACAACGGCGGCGACACGGTGTTCGTCTACGACGACAGCGGCGCGCTGTCCACCAGCAAGTCGTACTGAAACGGACGGTCCCGTTCTTCGCGGTTTTTCGTCCCCCGGCCCGAGGAATCACCGCAAAATTCGAAGGGAACTGCCGCGCTACTCCCCGTCGTCGTCCGATACCGGCGTCACGTCGAACGCCGCGGGACTCGCATCCGCGACGGCGGGGAGATGTCGGAGTCGTGGCCGTACGAGTATGTACAGCCCCGTGAATCCGAAACCGAACGCGGCCAGTCCCATCGTCGTCGTCGTTCCCAGCATCTCGGCGACGACGCCGCCGACCAGCGAACCGAGCGGTAGCGTGGCACCCGAGGCGGTTCCCTTGATGGACGATATTCGAGCGAGTCGGTCGGCCGGGAACACGGTCTGGTTCAACGTCGCCGTGAGCACGCCGTTGATGCCGGCGGGTATCCACGCGGCTCCGAACAGGGTCACCGTGAGCGCCGTCGACGGCGCATAAACGGCGGCGAGCCAACAGCACGCCCCAATCGAATTGCCGACGAGGAGCAACCGCCCGTACGAGATGCTTTCGAAACGGGGTGCGACTATCGATCCGACGAGTCGTCCGATGCCGAGCGCACCGAGTAGCAGGCCGTAGACCGCCGGACCTCCGAGACCGTCGCCGAAGGCCGGGAGGATGGCGAGCGTCACGCCGGTCGCCAGGTTGACCACCGCGGTCGTGAGTATCAGCTCGACGAAGACCGTTCCACGGAGGACGTCGGCCCCCGCTCGCAGGTCGGCGACGTACGAGCCGAACAGCGATTCGTCATCCCCTTCCGATTCGCCGACGGTGTCCACCGCGGTGACAGTGATTCCCGCGAACACCATCCCAGCGACGGCGAACGTGACCGAGTCGCACAGGAACAGCGTCGTCGCCCCGAAGACGGCGATGAAGGCACCGCCGAGGGCGTCGAACACCATGTCGAGTCCGAGCGTGACGGTCGCGAGCGCCGAGTTCGCCCGCGACAGTCGTCCCTTGGCCACGATACGGGGGACCAGCGTCGCCTGCATCGGCTCCATCAGCAGGTTCGCCAGCGTCAGTATCGGGACCACCATGAGCAGGACCCCGACGCTCATCCATCCCATCGCCGCAGCAAGCGGGAGTGCCAGGACGACAACGCCCTGTATCACCTGTGACCCCACGAGCACGGGCTTGAGCCGTAGTCGATCCACTATCGGCCCGGCGAACATCTGCAGGAGCCACGGAAGCAACAACAGCGAGTTGGTGATTCCCGTGAGGACGGTCGAACCGGTGAGGTCGAAGACGAGCCACAGGACCGCGACGGTGTAGAGGCTGTCCCCCGCGTTCGTTACGAACTCCCCGGCGAAGAACCGCCGGAAGTTTCGATTCCGCCACAGCGACGGGTTCGTGGCGTTCACGTCCGCCGACGTTCCGCTCGCGTCGGCTGTATTCTCGTCGCGTCCGCGGTGGTCATTCGTGACCACCTCCGACGGTCGTCGATTCCGGTTCGTGTCGTCCGAGGGACGGCGAGCGATGCGTCTTTCGTTCGAGCGGCGATGCGCTGACGAATGAGTCGCGGCGACGTGCCGACGACTCGGTGGATATCGGCATATGCGTGTGTGTGTTCGGTCGAGAAACTGCGGCTACGGGATGTAGCGGAACGAAACCCGAGTGCTGCGGCTATCGGGCCCCGCTCCTCGGCGTGAGCGCGAGCGGTTCGAACACCGGACGACACGCGAACCGATGAGTCATAGAACGTTTCGTGCGAAAATGGAGCCACATCTGTCATAGTTCTGTCGGCACTGTGTCACTCGAACGCACACCGATGATGGATGTCGGAGTATCGCTTTCGGGTTCCCACCCTCTCACCGCACCGTCCGAACCGTCCACGGCAAACGCTCTTTGTCCGTGACTCACAATGAGTACCAATGAGTACCGACAAATGCGACGGCTGTGGGGCGGACGTGCCGATTGCGGGAGGGATGGGCAACTTCTGGACTCCGAGTCCAAAGACGACGGGTGGCATGACGCTGGAGTTCGAGGACGGGAGCGAGCATTTTCTCTGTTATGCTTGCATCGAGAAGTTGCCGGACTATCCGGCGGCGGACGACGTGGCGGCGCTCGACGAGTGATAATCGGCTCGGTGTCGGTTGATTGGCTGGTACCCTCGTCGGTTCTGCATCCTGTTTTTACGGAAAGCTTACTACGAAATAATTCGTAGGCGTTTGTATGGCGCTTCTCGTCCGACCGTTTCTTGCTATCGTGGGAGTATTCGTCGCCGCGGTTGCTATCGGTGGTATTTGGACCCGTCGCTCACATTGGTCACACGAGAAGCAGTGGTGGATGACGCTCTTCTTGACGAGTAATGCACTCGGAATGGTGGTATACAGCGACTATGATTGGGAATTCCCGGAGTGGGCACGCACCGGGATATACGTGCTACAAGGTGTACTCGTCGTTCTCACGTTCACGTTCATCTGGAAAGATTTCAAGGCGTAGCGTATCGGCAGGTTTTACGACCCTGCTTCCCGTTCTACCAACAGTGAATCCCGAGCGGATTTTAGACGAGTTCCCCGCACCTTCCTTCCGTGGCAACCAGCAGGAGGCGCTTGCCGACATTCGGGAAGCGTTCGAAGGGGACAACGACGTGGTGCTGGTTCGCGCACCGACGGGGAGTGGCAAGTCCCTGCTCGCTCGGGCGATTGCGGGGTGTGCCCGACGGGTTGACGAGGCCGACCCGAGCGATTCGACGGGGGCCTACTACACCACCCCGCAAGTATCGCAGTTGGACGACGTGGCCGAGGACTCCCTGCTGGACGACCTCAAAATCATTCGCGGAAAACGGAACTACTCCTGTATCCTCCCGGGCGAACACAATACGCCGGTCAACCGCGCGCCGTGTGCCCGCGAGAAGGGGTATGACTGTTCGGTGAAACACCGCTGTCCGTATTTTTCCGACCGCGCTATCGCCAGCAACCGCGAAATCGCGGCGATGACCTTGGCCTACTTCATGCGAACCGCGGGCTCGGAAGTATTCAGAAAGCGGGACGTGGTGGTCATCGACGAGGCCCACGGACTTGCCGAATGGGCGGAAATGTACGCGGCCATCGACCTCAATCCCCGAACGGTGCCCATCTGGGATGATTTGAAGGTTCCCAAGATTACGAATCTCGACCGGGCGGTAGAGTACGCCGAACGACTCGGCGGGACCCTGAAACGCAAGAAGGACGACCTCGTGGCGCAACCGGAACTCACGCCCGCGGAGGTCGCCCGACGCGACCGATTTCAGGAACTCGTCTCGGAACTCGACTGGTTCGTGGAGGACTATCGCAACCCCGACAGCGCGACGGAGTGGGTCGTGGACCAACCGGACGGGGAGGGAACCGCGATTACCATCAAACCGATGAACCCCGAGCGCTACCTCTCCCATACCGTCTGGGAACGGGGGAACAAGTTCGCGCTCCTCTCCGCGACGATTCTGAACAAGGAATCGTTCTGTCGGCAGGTCGGTCTCGACCCGGACCGCGTCGCACTCGTGGACGTTGGACACACTTTCCCGGTCGAAAACCGGCCGCTGTACGACGTGACGCAGGGAAAGATGACGTACGAACACCGCGAGAAAACGCTCCCAAAAATCGCGCGAACCATCGTCCGCGTCATGCAGCAACACCCGGACGAGAAGGGAATCGTCCACGCCCACTCCTATCACATCCAGCAAAAACTCGCCGAACATCTCGACGCCTTCGGGGTCGGCGGGCGGGTGCGCGCTCACGGCCGCGATTCGCGCGACGCCGACCTCGATTCGTGGAAGGCGACGGACGACCCGGACGTGTTTCTCTCGGTGAAGATGGAGGAGGCGCTCGATTTGAAGGGCGACTTGGCCCGCTGGCAGGTGCTCTGTAAAGCGCCGTTCCTGAACACCGGCGACTCGCGGGTCGCCCACCGACTCGAACACGGCCAGTGGGCGTGGTACTACCGCGCCGCGCTCCGCACCGTGATTCAGGCCTGCGGACGGGTGGTTCGCGCCCCGGACGATTACGGCGCGACGTATCTCGCCGATTCTAGCCTCCTGCAATTGTTTGACCGCGCTCAAACCGACATTCCCGACTGGTTCGCCGAACAGGTGGACCGCATGTCGTACCCGGACCTGCCGGAGTTTGCCCCCCGAGACGCGGGCGGCGACGGCAGTATCGACGGACTCGGTGGCGGACGGAGGCGAACCGAATCGCCGAGCGATTCGGACGGTCAGTCGCAGTCGAAATCCCAATCCCGCCAATCATCACGCTCACGGCGTTCCGGTCGCAAAAAGAAGAGCCCGATGGCGGACGTGTGGGACACGGAGTAGTTCGTGTTTATCCCCGAGAAGCAAAGCTACGAGAGCGGCGAAACCGGCTGGTCCGCCCGGTACCGGTTTAAATGAGACTGACCGCGTAGGCTATCGCGGAACTCAGCATCAGCAGGACGAAGAACAACGATATCAGCTTCTGTCTATCCATACGCGACCTAACAGTTCATGTTTGATAGATGTTTCCCACGTGGTCCTGTCACTCGACTTTTGCGTCCACCACGACGTGCCACACGCCTTCGCTGTGGCTTTTGACGCGGCGCGTATCCAGAACCTCCACGTCCCGTCCGTGGTCCTCGGCCGCCGATTCGAGCCGTGAAACCGGACGTTCCCACAGTCGGTTCTCCGGTGTCGTCTCGTGCATGTGGAGGATTCCGCCGGATTCGAGGGCGTTCAGGGCCGTATCGAGATACTCGTGTGCGTCGTAGTAGCCCATGACGACGCGCTCTGCGCTCACATCCGTCATCTCCCGGCAGTCGGCCCGATAGGCGTCGATGCGGTGAGGGACCTCGTTCAGCATGGCGTTTTCCACGAGGAATTTGAACGCCGTCGGGTTTCGTTCGACGGCCGTCACCTGCGCTCCGGCGCGGGCCATCGGGAGCGTGAAGTAGCCGATTCCGGCGAACATGTCGAAGACGCGTTCGTCGGGGGAGACGACCTCGCCCATCCGTGCGCGTTCCCGCTGGTTGCCGGGCGCGAACATCACTTTTCGGAGGTCGAGACCGTACTTCGTCCCGTGTTCGGTGTGGACAGTTTCGGTCTCGCCTGACCCGGCAATCACGCTCACGTCGGGTTCCCGATGTTCGCCCGAAATGCCGCCACGCGCGAGGACGGTTTCGGCTTCGCCGTGCAGGCCGAGCAGTTCCTCGCCTACCTCCTCGGGGCGGGGGCAGTCGTCCAGTTGGACGAGAATCACGCTGCCGATGACCGCCCACGACTTCGGTGCTCGCTGGAGTTCCTCGTCCGTCCACCCGCGCGCCGAAAGGAGGGCTTCGAGGTCGCTCCCCGCCGTTCGGGGTCGTCCTGTTCGATGAGGTCCTCGATATCGGTTTCGGTCGGTCGCTCCATCACGGGTAGTTCGACCAGTTTCTCGTCGTGTTCGCGGACTTTTCGGGAATCGTCGTAGACGCCTTCGGCTTCCAGTTCCGCGATAGCGTCCTCTGCTTTCGGCTTTTTTACGAGGACGGCGAGGTTACGCATCCGGAACCACGTACAGTCCCCCGACCGACTCTTGAATACCGGCACCATCTGTGCGTCCTCGTCCATGTAGTCCGGTTTGGCGATGGTCTTCGTCTGGTAGGTTTCGGGGTCGAGCACCTGCACCGCGTGTTCGTCGGTCACGGCGACTAACGTCGTCTCCTCGGCGTCGTCGATAGTTCCCAATTTCTGTGCGTCGGAGGCGTCCTCGTTTCCGAATTTGGCCTCGTACTCCTCGCCGGTGGTAATCCGTCGGCCCTTCAGGTTTCCTTGCACGCTCCTGACGAGCACCGGCCCGTCGTCGTCGTCATCGGGGCGGATGATATCGCCGGGGGTGAACGGCGGCAGACGGACGGCGTAGGTCACGCGATACACTCCGTTGCCGTCCTCGTCCTCCGTGACGAGGGTTTCCGCATCGGAAAAGCTCCCGCCGAACTCCTCAACCAGTTTGTTCGAAATCTTCTTGCCGATGTTGGTGGTCGAGACCTTGATGTTCAGCCCGTCGTCCGTTTCGTCCATCTCGGTGACGAAGGCGTTCCGGTCGCCCGTGGCCTCCATGTCCGCGACGATTTCGTTGGCGATTTCCTTGGCACGTTTCTCCTCCTCGGCCGTCGGCGTTCTGTCCACGCCCCGAACCTGTACGATGCTGGCGTAGTAGTCGCCCGCGATTCGGCCACAGCGGGTACACGTCTGTCGGGCAATCATAACGGGTACCATGATTTCTTCCTCCATCAGCGTGTCACGGACCATGCCGGAGAAATAACAGTGCATCCGAATCGTGTTCGGGTCTATCTGTTCGGGTTCTACCTGCCACGACACGTCGCGGGCATCGACGTGGACGGCGAGGGCTTCGCTCACTTCCTCGATGGCGATGTCGGTGTAGTCGCGTGCGCCGACATCGACCCATCGTCGGCCACGGTAGACGGCACCGCACTGGGCACACACCCGTACTTCGATTCGTTCGGGGGCGTCCACGAGGTCGAATCGGTCGAAATAACACGAATCACAGAGCTTTCGCTCGCGTGGGGATGCGGATGTCGGATACTCCCGTTCCGTGATATCGACCTCGATGGGGTCGCCACAGTTCGGGCAGAATTCGCCGGAGTCGGTCATTGACGATTCTATGTCGTTCTCGCTTTTAAGCCTGTAGAAGGCTCACGGGAAGAGGAAACTCGTCGTCATCGATTACATCCCGCCACGAGTGGGTCGGTTCCCATCCGAGCATCGACCGGGCTTTCTCGGTCGAAAGCGCCGAATCGGTTCCCGAAATGGTACAGGATTCGGGAACGTCGTCGAAGAATTCGGACAACGCCCGCTCGATGGGTCCGTCGAGGTAGTTGTCGGCCGCTGAGACGATGAACGGTTCGTGGCCGCGGAAATCCGCCGTGATGGCCCGTTCGATGGCGGTCGAAACGTCCCGAACGTCCACGTAGGACCAGAAGTTGCCCGCGCCGGTCGCGAGGTTACTTCGCGCGTCCAGACAGTCGTACTCGTCGGGGAACTGGACCCACGACCCACGAATCGACGCGACGGGGACGTCGTAGCGGCGGGCGACCATCGCACCGATTTGTTCGCCGACGACTTTCGACGTGCCGTACGGGTCTTCGGGGCGAAGTGGGTGTTCTTCGTCCAGTGGAAGATATTCCGGGAGCGATGGCTCTCCGGCGAGTTGAAAGCCGTATGCGCTTTCGTTCGACGCCCACGCAATTCGAGCGTTCGCCCTCCCCGCGGCCGTGAGAACGTTGTACGCGCCGACGACGTTGTTCTCGAAGATTCGCATTCCTGCGTGGCGTTCGGGTGACGGAAGCGAGGCCCAGTGGACGACGGCGTCGGGATTTTCCGTCGAGATGGCTTCCGCCGTCTCGACTTGTTCGGTCAAGTCGGCCGAGCGGAACGAAAGCCCGCTGTAGCCGCCGAGTTCCCACTCTGAACGGGAGAGACTCATGCAGGTGACGTCCCATCCCGTGTTCGGCCAGGTGTGTGGCGAGCCATCGACCTGAGCGGTCGAGACTACCAGCTAAGACGACCGTTCCGGTCATCGATATTCCCTCGCCGGGTCAAACGAGAACATACACCGTCTAACTCGTCTCTCGGGGTAAGCGTTCTGGCCTTGAACGGGTGAAATTTCAACAGTATTGGTACATGAATGTAACTGTATTAAACTCACCCCTGCTCCGTGTGCTACTTACCCGCACAAGACAACGAATGTTTAAACGGTCGGAATACCTAGACTGAACCATGGAATGGAAGGCAGATTGGGGACTTCGTGCCAGGATGGGCCTCACGATGTTCCTCCTGTTCGCCCTGTATATCGTGTTCGTCGGTGTGATGGATGTGTTCTTCGGTGGTACTGGCATCTTCACCATGGTCATCATCGGTACCGTCGTCTTCGGCATCACCCAGCTGTTCTTCAGCGACAAACTGGCGCTGTGGAGCATGGGCGCACATGAGGTGAGCGAGGACGAGTATCCGGACCTCCACGCGACCATCGGTCGGCTCTGCCAGCAGGCTGACTTGCCGAAACCGAAGGTTGCCGTCGCCGACACGCGCGTCCCGAACGCGTTCGCGACCGGACGTTCGCAGAAGAATTCGGCCGTCTGCGTTACGAGTGGTCTCCTCCAGACGTTGAATCAGGAGGAGTTGGAGGGTGTCCTCGCGCACGAACTCTCACACGTCAAGAACCGCGACGTGATGGTCATGACCATCGCGTCGTTCCTCTCGACCATCGCGTTCATGATCGTCCGCTGGGGCTGGCTGTTCGGCGGCGGACGCAACAGTCGGGACGGGAATCAGGTTCCCGTCTTCGTCGCCATCATCGCGTCGCTCGTCGTGTGGATAATTAGCTACTTCCTCATCCGGGCGCTCTCGCGCTACCGCGAGTTCGCCGCGGACCGTGGCGGAGCGACGATTACAGGCAAACCGTCGGCGCTCGCCTCGGCCCTGCTGACCATCGACGGACGGATGGACAAGGTTCCGAAGGAAGACCTGCGTGAGACTTCCGAGATGAACGCGTTCTTCATCATCCCCGCAAAAGCCGGCTTCATGAGCAACCTGTTCAGCACGCACCCGAGCACCGAAAAGCGTGTCGAGCGTCTCCGTGACATGGAGCGCGAGATGGAATCGTACTAACGCCTCACGGCGTCTTGATGTACGAGTATCCTTTCTTCGCCTGCAGTTTGGTGAGTTCACCGACGCCAGCAGGGACGACTTCGACACCCGACAGCAGGTCCGTTTTCGCGTAGCCGAGTTTGTCCATACTGTTGTGGCAGGCTTTGAACTTCACGCCCTGCTTCACGAGAGCGTTGACTTTGTCGGCCACCGTGGAGTCCTTCGTGACGAGTTTGACGCCGCCGCCGTTGGCGACGAGTGCAATCGTCTCGGTGTTCGTCGAATCGTCGTTCAGGAGGTTGGCGACGTTCGCCACCGCGTGTCCTTGATGCTCTTCGCCGTCGCTGTAGTGGAATACCGTGCTCATTTTGATCTCCTTGGAATTTTCGTCAGTCTGGGTTGTTTCCGTGTCCGTTGCAGTTGTGGTACCAGTCGTTTCGGTCGTCGTGTCGGTTCCCGTCGTGGACGTGGAGGCACCTGCGGCGTCGTCGTTCGGGCCGCTTGAACACCCCGCGAGTGCCATGGCGGTGCCAGCACCTGCCAGTTCGAGAAACCGGCGTCGGGAATGCGTTCCCATCGGTTTCCCTGATGGGCGCGAAGACCTTTATTAACGACGACATAAACATCGCGTCCCTTTTTCCTTCCCGCCTCCGTACGTCTTAATATGGGATTATTCGATGGAATCCGCGAAGTGCTCGGCATCCGCGCCGAGACGGATGCCGGACGGGCGGCCGACCCCGAGGACCTCTTCGGCATGAGTACGGCCTACGTCACGATGGAAGCCGACCTCAACTACGAATCGGTCGAGCAAGCCGCACTCTGTTTCTCCGAAGTCGATAGCACCGACTTCCAGCACGCAGTGGACGAAGTCCACGCCATCCTCGAAGCCGGGAAAGAAGAGACGGGAACCGAGGCAACAGCGCACGTAGACAATCACGGCTACTCGTGGTTCGTCCTCGACGATGACGACCCCGAGGACCTCGTGACCAGCCTCCACTTCGCGGCCGACACGTTCGTTGAAGAGGGGTACGGCTCGCGCCTTCTCGCTGCGATTTTCGGTTTCGAACGCGACGGCAACAACGTCTATTGGCTGTACTCGTTCCGTCGCGGTGCCTACTACCCGTTCGCGCCGAAGCGTGGCCACGAACGCGATTCGGCTGCCGAGTTCAAACTCCAGAGTAATCTCGACGGTGAACTCGAAATCGAGTCGGACGAGCAGTACTGGTACCCGCTCTGGCCCGACCACCCCGGGAAACATCCGTGGGAGTAAACCACACGGCACTTCTTCTTCGTATCTAAATCTATTCCTTTCGATTCGACCAACTGTCGTCACTGCTCGCCATTTTCACTTTCACTCCGCTGTTAACGGAGGTTTATATGATGAGGGGAACAAGACAGGAGTACAATGGCAGACGTAGACCTCGAAGCACTCCCCGGCGTTGGTCCAGCGACAGCAGAAAAACTCCGTGAAGCAGGATTCGATTCCTATCAGAGCCTCGCAGTTGCGAGTCCCGGCGAACTGAGCAACACGGCGGATGTCGGCGAAAGCACGTCCGCCGACATCATTCAGGCTGCTCGAAAGGAAGCCGACATCGGCGGGTTCGAGACCGGCTCACAGGTCCTCGAACGACGCGAGCGAATCGGCAAACTCAGCTGGCAAATCGACGAGGTGGACGAACTGCTCGGCGGCGGCGTCGAGACCCAGTCCATCACCGAAGTGTACGGCGAGTTCGGTGCGGGGAAATCCCAGATTACCCACCAGCTTTCCGTCAACGTCCAACTGCCACGGGAACAGGGTGGCCTCCATGGAAGCGTCATCTTCATTGACTCCGAGGACACGTTCCGTCCCGAGCGTATCGACGACATGGTTCGCGGCCTGCCGGACGAGGCCCTTCAGGCCACGATGGACGACCGCGAAATCGAGGGAACGCCGGACGACGACGAGGCGATGCAGGAACTCATCGACGACATTCTCGACAAGATTCACGTCGCAAAGGCGTTCAACTCCAACCACCAGATGCTCCTCGCGGAGAAAGCACAGGAACTCGCCGGCGAACACGAGGACGGCGACTGGCCCGTCCGACTGGTCTGTATCGACAGCCTCACGGCCCACTTCCGCGCCGAATACGTCGGCCGTGGACAGCTCGCCACCCGCCAGCAGAAACTCAACAAACACCTCCACGACATCGACAAGGTCGGTAACCTGTACAACACGGCCATCGTGGTGACGAATCAGGTTTCGTCCAACCCCGACTCGTTCTTCGGCGACCCGACCCAGCCTATCGGTGGGAACATCCTCGGGCACAAATCCACGTTCCGGATGTACCTCCGCAAGTCGAAGGGCGACAAGCGTATCGTCCGACTCGTGGACGCGCCCAACCTCGCCGACGGCGAGGCAGTCATGCGCGTGCAGGACGGCGGTCTGAAGCCGGAATAAATCCCGGTTCGAAAACGCGTTTCCCCCTTGTTTCTACGTTCTTCGTTTCCGGATAGCCCGCGCTAACTCACGTACGTGCAGTTCGACGAAAACACCGCTTCACCGAAATCAAAAAATCCCTGCTTACTCCGTCGTCGTCTGCCCTTCTTCCTGCTCGCCTTCGTAAATCTCCGCCCCGTCCTGAACGATTTTCTCGGCAAGCACGGCGCATTTGACCCGCATCGGGCTGATTTCGACGCCGAGCATGTCGATAACGTCGTCTCGGTCCATCGCCTCTACCTCGCCCAGACTCATGCCGGGGAGTTTCTGGGAGAGCATGCTGGCGCTGGCTTGGCTGATGGCACAGCCGTCGCCGCGGAACGCGACGCGTTCGATGGTTTCGCCGTCGTCTTCGAGGGAGACGTCGAATTCGAGTTCGTCGCCACAGGAGGGGTTGACTCCCTCGTGGCTGAACTGGGCGTTTTCGAGTTCCCCGTAGTTTCGCGGGTTCCGGTAATGGTCGAGAATCTGCTGCCGGTACATGTCCGAACCCATGCTCATAGTTGAATCTGGGTAAGAGAGAGTCACCTAAAAGGATTCCGACGTTTCGGGTCGTGTTCCTTCCGAGAGTCCGTGCTCCTCCACACCCAAATCGTCGGAGGCCGCGACCCTGCGAAGTCGTGGGTGGACCAGCCAGCAGAGGGAGATGAGGAAGAAGCCGAATCCGGTGGTCGTCATGACGATGGTGTTACTGAAAGCATCCCCGCCCATGCCACCGAGGAGCGACCCGAGTGGCATCGCACCGACGGATGCGCTTGACATCACCGACGAGACGCGCCCCATCAGGTGTTCTGGAACGACCGACTGAATCATCGCGGCGAAGATGACGTTCGTCGCGCCCACTGGAATCCACGCGAGGAAGAACAGTCCGAGCGTCGCCGGGAACCAGCCGACTGCGACTGCGGCGAGCCACATGACTCCGCCGAAGAGGAACCCGCCGATGCTCAAGCTAGCGAGCGAAAATCGCTTGAGCCGCGACGCCGCGAGCGACCCGATGAGCATGCCTCCGACGACTGCCGCGAGGAGAAATCCGTACGCGTCCGACCCGCCGTGTGCTTCCGCATAGGCCGGGAGGACCGCGAGGGTGCTTCCGATGGCCGCGTTGACGACGAGGCTTCCGGCGAGCATCCAGACGAGTACCGACCCGCGAACGTAGTCGATTCCGTCGCGGAGTTGGGCGAGATAGTCGTCCAGCGCGGAGGTGACGTTTTCCGGGTCGTCGTTTTCGTCACCATCTCCGTCTCCCTCCTCATCTTCACCTCCACTCCCGTCCGACCGTAATTCCGCGGCCGGGATTTTCACCCCGAGAAAGACGACTGTCGCCGCGAGGAACGTCACCGAGTCGATGAGGTAGAGCGTAATCGCTCCCATCACCGCCACGACGATGCCGCCGAGCGCGGTGAAGGCGAAATCGACTCCCTGGTACGCGAACGAGAAGGCCGAATTCGCTTCCACGAGGTCGTCTTTGTCCACGACGCGAGGGAGCGCGGCCTGTTCCGCGGGGTAGACGAACTGGTTGAGGAGCGAGAGGACCGGCATCACGACGAGGACGACCCACACCGTCAACCATCCCATCGCGTAGGCGACCGGAATAATGAGGACGAATATCGCTTGTGCAAGTTGTGTACCCACCAAAATTCGGCGAATTCGCCAGCGGTCCACGAGCGGTCCAGCGAGGAACTGAAGCGTCTGTGGGAGCATGGTGAGAAAGCCCGCAAGTCCCGTGTAAAACGACGAGCCACCGAGTTGGAACGCCAGCCACATCGCCGCGACGGCGTACGCACTGTCACCCGCATTCGTAATCAGCCGTCCGAGAAACAGCCGACTGAAGGTCCGATTTCTGAATAGAGAGCGCATGAAACGAAACAGGAGGGAGAGCGGGATATATGATTCCAGAACTACAGTTCTGTTGGGAAAACGTCCGAAATTGAGTTCTGTACGGAAATTGTCTATTCGACACTGACGGTCAATTCCTCATCGACCGTTAGCGTGAGTTCGTCGTCGTCGAGCGTGATGGTACAGGAGACGACCAGCGGTTCCTCGGAGATGACGGTAGCGTTCTCGGGACGGGGCCATTCGAGTTCCCACACGGGGTGTTCGGTTAAGTCGATGCCGTGGTCGTAATGGAACGCCACGACCGCCGGGTGTTGGAGGAGATACGTCCCGACGTTACCGGTTGCGTAGTCGCCACAGCGTTCACAGCGGAACTCGACGCCCGCTTCCTGCTCGTCGTCGAAATACTCGGACTCGGTAACTAGTGACCCGACCGTTTTGCCCGAGCAGTTCAGACAGACGCCGTCCGCCATGAGTGAGAACACGTTGAGGAGCCAGCGCTCGAACGTCCGCCGTAATTCCGATTCGTCGCGCCCCTCGAATGCACCCGGCGGCAACCCGAACGTCGAGCGGTTCCTCTCACACGTCTCACAACGAACCGTGACCATTTCCTCCTCGTACTCCGCCGTCAGTTCTGTTCCGCAGTCGGGACAGTGCGCGTCGAGTTCGAACTGTTCGGTTTCGGCACGTTGGGTGTAGGTCCCCGAGAGAATCGCGCCCATGATTCGGAACCCCGCATAGGTGAGTTCGTACTTCCCATCCTTCCCACGGACGAACAGGCCGACGAGTTTGTTCAAATGGTAGTTGAACTGTCCGCTGTCTCGAATTCCGACCCGGTCGTGCAACTCCGAAAACGAAACCGGGTCGTCGGCGTCCCACAGGGCCTGAATGATTCCGATACGGGTGTCGTTTCCGAGGAGGGAGAAGGCTTGCTCGGGGGACAATTCTCGCTCGTCCGCGTCCATGCCCGTCATGCGTTTGGACGCGTGAAATACTTTTCAACACTAACCTGCCCAATCCTCACCCCATCCACGTAATCGATTTCAGGACAGCTGCGTCACGCCGTCGCCGACCTGAATCTCGCCGGATTCGACGATGCTGGCCCGAAGCCCACCGCGATGGAGGAGCGCCGAGAGTGTCCCATCCTCGGTCAGTGATTCCAGATGCGAGCAGGGTTCACAGAGTTCGACGCCCTCACAAATTGCGTCGCCGACGCGGAATCGCTTCCCGACGAGGTGATTCAGCGCGGCGTTGCGCGTCGTCACGTTGCGACGGTGTTCCCCGGGTTCGAGCGCGATTCCGGCCTCCGCCTCGATGGCTTCGACGGCTTCGGCTTCGATAAGCGTGATGTCGTTCCCCGAAACGTCGGGGTCGAAGTGGCGGTCGCCGCGCAGGCCCGACCCGGCCACCGCTTCGACCGTTTCGATTTCGTTCGTCTCCGCCGCCGATTCGTCCGCGATGTGAATCGCCTCGATTTCGCCGGTTCCGTCCATGCACGTCGATTGCATGCCGACGATATATAATCGCGGTTGACGGGGAAAGGTGTCAGTGGTCGGCACGATTTTCCCGCAGTGAGCCGTCGGCCTTTTTAGCGTAGATTTTTGCGAGCGGTTCGACGAGATGCGCGAAGCGCATCGAGGAGGACCCGAAGTAAAAAGGTACTACTCGAAGGCTGGAATTCCAGTCAAATCCTGACCCAGAACCAGCGTGTGAATGTCGTGGGTTCCCTCGTAGGTGTACACCGTCTCCATGTTCGCCATGTGGCGCATCGGCGGGTAATCCGTCGTGATGCCGTTGCCGCCGAGCATCTCGCGGGCGACGCGGGCTTGGTCGCGGGCCATCCGGACGTTGTTGCGCTTGGCCATCGAAACGTGTTGGGGGCGTAGGTCGCCGCGCTCTTTCAACTCGGCGAGGCGGTGAACCAGCAGTTGGCTCGTCGTGATTTCGGTCGCCATCTCGGCCAGTTTCTGTTGCTGGAGTTGGAACCGAGCGATGGGGCCGCCGAACTGCTCGCGGTCGGTCGCGTACTGGCGGGCCGTCTCGAAGCAGTCGCGGGCCGCGCCGATTGCCCCCCACGCGATACCGTAGCGGGCCTGTGTGAGACACGAGAGCGGACCTTTCATGCCTTCGACGCCGGGCAGGACGGCGTCCTCGGGAACCGTGACGTTCTGGAGACTGATTTCGCCCGTGATGGATGCACGGAGCGAGAGTTTGTCGTCGATTTTGTTCGTCGTCACGCCGTCGCGGTCGGTTTCAACGAGAAAGCCGCGAACCGGCGAATCCTCGGCGGAGCGGTCACGCGCCCAGACGACCGCCACATCCGAAATCGGGGAGTTGGTAATCCACGTTTTCGAGCCGTTGAGGACGTACTCGTCGCCCTCTTTTTCCGCGTAGGTTTCCATCCCCGACGGGTCCGACCCGTGTTCGGGTTCCGTCAGGCCGAAACAGCCGACTGCCTTCCCCTCGCCGAGGTCGGGCAGCCAGCGGTCTTTCTGCTCTTCGGAGCCATACGCGTGGATTGGGTACATCACGAGCGCGCCCTGTACGCTCGCCATCGAGCGCAGGCCGGAGTCACAGGCTTCGAGTTCCTGCATCAGCAGGCCGTAGGCCGTCTCGCTCAGGTTCGGCAGGCCGTAGCCGTCGAGGTTCGGCGCGTAAAACCCGAGTTCACCCATCTCGGGGATGATATCCTCGGGAAACGTCCCCGCTTCGAAATGGTCGCCGATGTCCGGTTTGACGTGCTCTTCCACGAACTCGCGGGCGGTGTCACGAACCATCCGCTCTTCCTGTCCGAGGTCGGCCTCCAATTCTACGTAATCGAGCATGCAAAACTCTCCGGAGGGAAGGCTAAAAAGCCCTCCTACTCCGAGGGCGAGACGTGAAAAAATGAAGAAAAACAACGGTCGGGAAAATTCAATAATCAACCTAAAAACCGCGCGTAGTTACTAGCGCTGAATCGATTCCACCTCCCGAAAAATAGCGTTATTCCGGCGTCGGAACCGCGTCGTCCCGTGCGACGGCGATATCGAGATAAGCATCGGCTTGCCCGGCGTGAATCCCCTTGTCGATGAGGCCGCGTTCTTCGTCGTATTGGACGAGTCCAGCCATCGCCAGCTTCGGCAGTTGGGTGTGCTGGAGGGACATCAGGACGTTGCGCCGGTGTTCGTCGGAGACGAGGTCGATGGATTTGTCCATCTCCCATGCAGCGACGGTGTCCACGATGTTTTCGAGCGAGACCGGTGTGTCTTCCGCTCGCAGATTGTGAAGGATGTAGCGACTTCGACGGGATGTGAGGGCGTCAAAGAGGGCGTCCTGTGAAAGCGGCGGAACGTCCGTACTCGGCCCTGCTGGCGAGGCGGTTGCGCGTGAAGAACCACCGTCGTCGTTGGTCGTCTGGTCTGCCATATGGACTAACACACGTTGGAAGGGGGTGACTCTGGTGGTTCAGTATTCAGGCCATTTATCTCCCTATCGATAATGAACCTCAGTCTGCGGCGGGTTCCTGTACGTCACGGACGTACTCCGTGAAGTTCTCGAAGACGACTTTCGCCTCGCACGCCGCCGTGTAGTTTGCCTCGTTGATGCCGTCCAACACTTTTTGAAGGCGCTCTTCCGCGAGATCTTTGCCGCGCGTGACTTCCTCCGCGGTGTCAGTGTCGTACTCCGGATGGAACTGGAGGCCGAACACGTCCCCCTTTCGGAAGCCGTGATTCGAATACTCGTTTTTCGCGATGGCTCTCGCGCCTGGCGGCAGTTCCGCGACTTCGTCCGAGTGGGTCGTGAACGCGGTAAACTCGCGGTCGATTCCCTCGAACAGCACCGAGTCGCCGGTGTGTTCGACCGCTCGATAGCCGATTTCGTACTCGCCCATGTCTCGAACGTCGCCGCCGAGCACGTCGGCCAGCAGTTGGTGACCGTAGCAGATGCCGAGCATCGGCATGCCGGTCTCGATGGCGTTGCCCACCCACGATTTGAGGGGTGAAATCCAGTCTTTGTCCCAATACACCGACGCTCGTGACCCGGAGATGACGGCCGCGTCGAAGTCGAAGCTATCGGGAAGGTGGTGTTCGGTTGCGTCGAATTCGACGAGATCCGCGTCGAGTTCGCGTCGGAAGTTTCGCCGCGTGTTCGTATCGCCGTGTGCGGCGTTCAAAAATGCGATTCGTAGCCGACTCATTCTGATACAGATAGTGACCCGAACCCTCAAATGGGTTTCGTTAGCGGGGATTTCACTGATTCCTATCCGTTCCCGGATTTCCACCTCGCAAACCGTCTGCGCAGTTCACCCCGGTCGAGTTCGCCGGTCGAACGCCGCGGAAGCGACACGACCGATTCGATGGACCGCGGCACTTCGTGTGCCGCGAGTCGCTTCTCGGCAAACTCCCGAAGTTCGCCCGGTGAAACGTCGCCCACGACGAGCGCCTTCGGTGCCATTTCCCCAGTCCCCGCGACGGTTTCGACGATACCCGCCGCGTGAACGTCAGGGTGTGATTCGAGCACCGTCTCGATTGCCCACGGATGGATTCGCTCCCCACCGCTCTCGATGGCTTCGTCGTCGGCGACGAGGACGAACCCACTCGAGCCATCCGAACCGTCCGTATCGTCGGGCGCTCGCCGAAACACGTCACCCGTCGGCACCCACTCACCGAACTTCTCGCCATCGAGATAGCCGCTCGCTGTCGCCGGGCTGCTGACGAACAGTTCGCCAATATCGTCCACCCCATTTCTCTCCGCTCCAAACCGCACCACATAGCTCGGAAACGGAGAGAGCGTCCCTCCCGACTCCGGCGATTCACGAAGGACGTTCACGCCGGTTTCCGGGCGACCGTAGACGCGAAGCAGTGGAATCGGAAACGCTTCGCGCACGTCCAGTGACACGTGGCCGCGGGTTGCCGCCCAATCGAGTCCCGAGAGATTCGTCAGTGAGTCCTCATCGACCAGTTCCCGGAACTCGGTCGGCCCTCCCTCGACGCAGGTCACGCCGTAGCTCTCGATCGCGGCCAGCGCGTCTTCCGGGTCGAACGCACGGCGGAGCACGACCCGTCCTCCCACTGTGAGGAGCGGAAGCACGAACCCGAGCAAACAGTCCAGGAGCGACAGCGGGCGCAGGGTGAGCGTACAGTCATCCTTGCCGAGTCCCCAGCCAGCGGTGGCGGCGCGGCAATTCCACTCTACTGCTCGATTCGACAGGCTGACAACCCGCGTCCCATCCTCGATGGGCACCAGCAGGCCGGCGTCGGTTTCTTTTTCTCCCACCCATCCTGTTGGGTGGGTGGTGGATTACTCGGCGTGACGCGGTCGAACTCCTCGAACGAATGGGCGTCGAACCCTCGAACGAGGTCACGCTGTGCCGACTCGAACAGGACGAGGTCGGGTTCGATTTGCGCCATCGGTTCCGAGACGGTGGCCGGCGTCAAACGGTGGGAAATTGGTGCGAACACGCCGCCGACGCGGTGAACGGCGAACAGGGAAACAAGCACCTCGATGCGGTTTCGAGAGACGATGGCGACCCTTTCTCCGTGGCCAACTCCGAGTGCTGTGAGCCGCCCTGCCGCTGTCTCGACGCGCGTTGCCAGTTCGGCATAGGAAACCCGCTCGTCCCCGTCCACGATGGCCGTCTGATTCCCCCAGCGGTCGGCGTGTCGCTTCGATGCGAGCGACATACCTCGTCTGCAACGCGAGAGGGGTTAGCCGTTCGGGAGAACAGAAGTACGGAAAGATTGCCAAGATATACAAAATAGGTTAATATGAACGTCACATAATGACCTTCATAGACGGAAGATGACACGGAATAGTGACCCCGACACGGAGGACGTCCTCGTCGAATGTGATGAGTGCGGAACGGAGGTACTCCCAGTCTACCTCGAAGACGGAACCTGTGATGAGTGTCGGAACGGATGAGCTAACAAACGTTTCGCTACACGGCAGCTAGTCGAACGTCTTGTCGGTATGTTCAGCGAGAAACGTGAGCAGTGCATCGTTGACCGCCTTTGAGTGCTCGACATGGACGAGATGCGGCGCATCCTCGAATGTCTGCAACTCGCCGCGTGGTAGCCCGTCGGCCAGTTTGCTCCCAGCCTCGATAGGAATCACGCGGTCGTCGGTGCCGTGGCAAACGAGCGCTGGCGTCGTGATTTCGTACAGTTTCTCGCTCACGTCAAACCCTTCCAGCGCCGCGAACTGAGCGCGCTGGGCGGGAAGCGCCGCGTCGTCCGTCAGCCGCCACTCCACCACGTCCTCCACCCCAGCCGCAAACGCTTCCTCGCTCACGACCGGCCGAAGCGACTCGTGAAGCGCGTCGGCTGTTTTTTCGGCCAGCAATTCGTCCCGCATTCCCGGCGCGAGTTGCGACCCAGCCGCCGCCGTGCCGATGAGCGTCAGCGTTTTCGCGCGCGAGAACCCCTTCGCGTAGTGGAGTGCGACCATTCCACCCAGTCCAGCACCGACGAGGTGAGCCTTCCTGACGCCGTGATGGGCCAGCACCGCATCCAAATCGCCCGCCATCTCCGCAACCGAATACGAACCATCCGACGCATCCGACCCGTCCGGCACGTTGGTCTTTCCCGTCCCCCGGTGGTCCCACACCAGCGACTCGAACGGCCCGGCGACGGCGGCGTGTTGCCACCCCCACTGCCACGCGCCGTAGGCCACGTCTCCAATAAACGCCACCGTATCGTGTTTTGCCGACCCATCCGTCTCGTAGTAGAGTGAAACTCCATCGTGGTCCGCGAAAGGCATCTCGATTGGGTGTTGGTTGTCTGGGCGTTTCAAATCGTCCGTTTCGAACGCGACTAGAGATAGTAGTGGGTTACTACTGAATTCAACTGTTTTCTACTGTTTTCTACTATATTGTACTGGATGACCGGGAGCGTCGAATTCGACTTCGGAAACAACTACCGCTCCCACGAGGGGAATCCGGTTTTGCGGTTGCGATTGGAGTTGCTGAGAAGCAGCCCTCGAACGCCCCGCCCGCTCACAACGAGACACGCTGATTGAACGGAATGAAACGCATAACAGCGCGGATGCAATCTTGCAGGTTCTGAACACTAAAAACTCGATATTCGATAAATCGGGCTTCTGAGCGTTCTCTCGGTCATACTTGCCGTCGGTGCCACAATCGAGATAGCCAACACGAAGACACGATAAACCTCATATGGCGATATGAAACTGCTGGTCCGGCTTTCAGTTGGGGGGACAAAAGCGCCCGAAACAGACAGCTACAACCGAATTTATTTTGTTCACTCTTGTGTCATTTTTGTACATGCCCTCTCGACTTCGTGCCGCGGCGCGGGTCACCCTCAACCGCCCCCGCGTCGTCGGCCTGTTCCTTCTCGCGAGCGTGCTCGTCGCACCGTTCTGCTACGTGGCAGTCGTGGCCGTCGTCGGTGGTGCAACGGCGGGAGCAACGGCGACGGGCGGCATGCCGCCATCGTTCGCGCTGTTCGATGACTTTCTTTCCCGACAGTTGTAGGTCGCGACCCCGAGAACGCTATTACTACCGAATCCGTAGTCATTCTATGGACGACTTTCCGGACACCGAGGCGGTCATCGAACGCGGGCAACGGTATCGGGACCAACTCGATGAGTATGGGGAAACCCAGCAGAAAGAGACGGTCACGGAACTGTTCACGCTGCTCGGCCGTGCCTATTCCCTCCCCGTCCTCCATCTCTTTTCGATGAATGAAGGACCGCTTCGGTTCTCGGATCTCGAAGAGCGACTCGACGTGTCACCGACGACGCTCTCGAAGCGACTTTCGGAACTCACGGAAGCGGGACTGTTGACCCGCCAATCCTACGACGAGATACCGCCACGAGTCGAGTACGAACCGACCGACGCCGCCAATGGACTCGCTCCAGTTTTTATCCATCTCTACGAGTGGGCGTCCGTACACGACCTCCACAGCGAGAGCAACTGATTCAATTGATATCCCAATACTACTGATTCTGTAGCCGATACGAGACTACTGAGTTGATAGTATTTAACTACAGAAGCGAAAGCAAAGGTATGATTCAACACTTCCATACATTCCAGTTGCAAGTGACGATGGGGGAGTCGAAATGACTGACGCGATACGCGCCGAGGACGTTCACGTCGTCTATCCCGACGGAACGGAAGCCGTCAACGGCGTGGACATGCGCGTTCCAGAGGGGGAATTTTTCGGCTTCCTCGGCCCGAACGGTGCCGGGAAGACGACGATGATTCGAACGCTCGTCACGCTGTTGCGACCGACGAGCGGGTCGGTAACGGTGAACGGCTACGACGTGGCCGACGACCCCAAAAGCGTGCGCCGGTCGGTCGGTTACATGGCACAGGAGACGAGCATCGATCAAGAACTGACCGCGCGCGAGAACGTGGAGTATATGGCGGCCGCGTACGGTATTCCGAAGTCCGAACGCACCGCACGCGCCGACGAATTGCTCGACCTTGCCGACCTGATGGACGTTGCCGACAAGTCGGCCAAGACCTTCTCCGGCGGGATGAAAAAGCGCCTTGACGCTGTCACTGCGCTGGTGCATCGCCCGCCGGTCGTCTTCCTCGACGAACCGACGACCGGTCTCGACCCGAAGGCGCGCAACCGTCTCTGGGAGTACTTCCGCGAGATAAACCGCGAGGGAACGACGGTGTTCCTGACGACCCAGTACTTGGAGGAAGCCGACCAACTCTGTGACCGAATTTCGCTCATCAAAAACGGCGAAATCGACCTGACTGGCTCCCCGGCCGAACTCAAACGCGAGGTCGGCGGAGACATCCTCGAACTCGAACTCGCACCGTCCGAGGTGGACACCGCAACCCGCATCGCGGAATCGGGCGACGTGTTCGGTGACGCCGTCGTCACCGAGACGACGAACGGAATTTCGATTGGGTCAACGACGATTCGAACCAACACGCCCGACTACTTCGTCGCGCTCCGCGAGGCGGGCGTGGAAATTGCTGGCTTCGACGTTCGCTCGCCGACGCTGGACGACGTGTTCCTCGCGGTGACTGGCGAAGGTGTCGAAGCGGACGAAGCGGCCGAATCGGACACGGAGGTGGTCGCATGAGCACCGATACGGACGCGGGAGAAAATCACCACCGGTTGGCACCCGGTAACGGCTTCCTCGGCGATACGTGGGTGAACATGCGGCGCTGGCTACTCAAATCGGTTCGAAATCCATTCATCGTTACGTCCTCGATAATCCAACCACTCATCTTCCTCGTCCTGTTCTCGCAGGTGTTCGGACAGGTCACGGGCGGTGCCATTGGCGGACCCGGACAGGACATCAAATACATCAGTTTCCTCCTGCCCGCCATCATCATACAGGTGTCGCTCGTCGCCGCCGCGAGTTCCGGAATCGGTCTCGTCAACGACATCGAAACCGGGATGTTCGCCAAGGCGCTCGTCTCGCCGATGAATCGCGGTGCGGTGTTCCTCGGGAAGACGCTGGCGGAGGTTGCCCGTATCTGCGTGCAGATAATCATCGTCGTCGTGGTCGGTATCGCTCTCGGGGCGAACATCGCCACCGGCTTCCTCGGTGTGCTCGCGCTGATGTTCATCGGTATCCTGTTTTCCATCTGGTTCACGGCACTTTCGAACGTCGTCGGGATTCAGACCGAAGACACGGAATCGACCATCATCGCCGTGAACTTCCTGCAACTTCCGCTGTTGTTCGTCTCCAGCGCGTTCTTGCCGGTTGACCGGCTGCCACAGTGGATTCAGTACATCAGCGCCGTCAATCCCATCTCCTACGGGGTCGATGCAGCACGAGCACTCGTCATCACCGGCTGGGATTGGAATACCATCCTCCCGTCGATTGCCGTCCTCATCGTCCTCGACCTCGTGCTTGCTGGGCTTGCCTTAGTCGTGATTCGACGGGCAACCAGCGCCAGTGCGCGGTGAGACCGATTCACACGTTTCGGACGAGAGAACCCATCAGGCTGTAGAAATTCGGCTTCGATGATTGAACCAGATTGCCTTTCACCCTCCAACGACAAATGGCAATTATGAACCGACGGGGATACCTCCGTTCGCTTTCGGCGACAGGAATTGCGGTCTCGGCTGCTGGCTGTTTGGGGTCGTTCGGCGGTGGCGACTCACACCCGAACGTCACGATGAGCAAACCCGACGTGAATTACAACATCTCGAAGCTTCCGTACCCGGGGTGGAATCAGCAAATTCCGGATTTGACGCTCCCGGCACCGCTCGAAAACAAAAAAATATCGCTTCGGGATGTGAATAAACCGAGCTTCATCACGTTCATTTATACGCACTGTAAGACGATTTGTCCGGTGCTCGTTTCAACGCTCAGGAACATCCAGACACACGCACAGAACAACGGCTATGCATCTGATGTTGCCTTCATGCCGATTTCGTTCGACCCACAGCGTGACGACAAACAACGGCTCAAAAAATATTCGACGAAGATGCACATCGACCAGTCGATAGACGACTGGCACTTCCTTCGCCCACAGTCGAAGAAACGAGCGAAGACAATCGTCACGGACGATTTCGGCGTCCACTTCGTAAAAAAGAGCAACAAGTCGAAGAACTACATGTACACCCACTCCGCGCTCGTCCTGCTGGTCAACGCGGACGGGTATGTCGAGCGGTCCTACCGCGGACAGAGTCCGCCGCAGAAGCAGATGATCAAGGACCTCGAAACAGTCCGAGGATGAACCGACGCCGTCTCCTCACTGGAATCGCAGGTCTCGGAATCACCGGCGGGAGCGCGTGGGTCGCGCTGAACGGTCTCTCGGGCGGCGACGGCGGGTTCCCGAAACGAGTCACGACGATGCGTGCACAGGGTTCCAACTCCGGGTCGGTACAGGTCCCGGTTTCGGATGCCGTCACCGTCATCGACCTCTTTGCGACGTGGTGTTCACCGTGCCAAAAGCAGATGGACGCGCTCTCGAAAGCGCACAGCAAGTACGGTGAGGGCGTGCGGTTCGTCTCGATAACGAACGAGCGAATCGGTGGGACGCTGACGAAAAAGGATATTCGTTCGTGGTGGACGAAACACGACGGTCACTGGACGCTCGGTCTCGACCCGAACGGGGACGTCATGTCCGCGCTGAAGGCAGGTGGACTTCCGTTCCTCGCAATCGCGGATGCGGACGGGAACATCGTCTGGAAACATCACGGTGTGGCGAGTATCGACACGCTTCTGTCCAAAATCGGGGCGGCACAGAAGAAATGAGTGCTTCGACGCTCCTGCCGACGATTGCCTTCGCGGCGAGCGCGGGTATCGCGACGTTTTTCGCTCCGTGTGCGTTTCCGCTGCTTCCCGGCTACATCGGCTACTATCTCCAGCAACAAGACGACGAAACCGTTTCGTCGGCGTTGCTCCCGGCCGTCGGTGCCGCGCTCGGCGCGCTTGTCACGCTTGCCGTCATCGGTGTCGCGGTTTTCGCTGCTGGGAGCGAACTCGTTCGGTATCTCCAGTGGTTCGAACCCCTCGCCGGTGTCGTCCTCCTCCTCGTCGGAATCCTCGTTGTCGCCGGCAAACAGCCGACGATTCGCGTTCCACTGCCGGCACGGCCAGCCTCCACCACTGGCTTCGTCCTCTTCGGCGGCGGGTACGCGCTCGCCGCCGCCGGTTGCGTGGCACCCGTCTTCCTCGGCGTCGTCACACAGACGTTGACGCTCCCGCTTGCTGGTCGCGTTCTCTCGTTCGGGAGTTACGCCCTGGGCGTCGTCATCCCACTGAGCGGCGTGACGCTGCTGATGGCGGCGGGCGTCGATTGGTGGCGGGAACTGGGCAAGTACTCCTCCAAATTCGAACGCGCCGCAGGCGCGCTGATGATACTGGCCGGTGTCGGCCAACTGTATCTCTCGTTCGTCGTGCTCAACGCGTTCTGATTTCGAGTGGTATCGGATATTATTTCATCGGGGGGTCGGTACCAAGCGATTCTCGTCGTCCTCCTCTCGTGGCGTATCTCCAGAATCGTGATTTCTGAATATCCGTCAGTTCCTCTTCAGAACCCATGTCGAACATGAATTGGATGGGCAATTAGAGAACGACTCCGACTAATCCTCGAAGTAGAACTGGAACGACCCCGATACCCTCGAAGCAATCCATACGCGGTTCGTGGTGCGTATTGGATAATTTCGTGGCCGTTGCGTACCGACCTACACACGGAAATTGGTACGGCCCGTGTTATCAAGAAGTAGTCCGAGCGATGGGTGTCTTTTAACCCACAGCATTGAGGGAGGGCCCTCGACAGTCTCCGGTTTTTTCACAAAGTGCCCCGGTCATAACGGAGAGATCACTATGGGTCAAGAGACGGTGATAGTGTCGTTCTTTTAAGATATTGTCCCACTCTGTGTTGAAACTGGCAAGCGAATCTTCGACAGTCGTTTGATAATTGGTCGATATGGGGGAGTATTAGACTGGTGAATATTTATTAAAAGTATATTTTTTAATCACAGGTTTTTTATAATTTGGTGAAGGAATATTGGGTGATGAATAGGACTTGGAATGTGAGTAAATCACGATTGTTAGTCGTGATTGGGGGGTTGGCTCTCGTGATTCAGTTGCTTGTGTTTCAGAATAGTTTCGGCATAGTAGAGAATCCCGGGATATCTGGGCATCTTAGAGATGTTTTGAGTGGGGCACTGTTGCTTGTGGCAGTGGTCTGTCTAGTTGGTGGCGTATATCTCCGTCAGCGTGGGTCATAGTTACTCCAGAAATTCGCCGTCCGAAACAAGTCCCCCGACCAAATTTTAACAATTTCCAACCTATTAAAAGTTATTAATTGCCAATTAATATATGTAGTAAATACAGTGTATGTATTATGCCAAGTTGGCATGAACTCAACCGTCGAGACGTCCTCAAGAAGAGCGCACTAACCGGACTTGCCCTAGCGGGTGTGGGATCTGTTGACGCAAAGCAGATATCTCGCGACGACGTCATCATTAGTGAAGCGAACACTCACGAAATAGATCTCGTACGGCAGTCCCGCCCATTCAAAGATACCACTACGGACCTGCCAGATCAAGGCGACCGGCTTGATTTCGAGCGGGCGGAAACTGTCCGGAAGCAGAAAGGGGATGACCAATACAAACTTGCAGTCCCGTTGAAAGATATGGAGTCGTTCGACCCTATGACGACTGTCAAGGGACTACACGCGCATGTCAATCCCAAAAATGAGAATGTCAAGGTAATCGTCAGATACGAATACAACAAAGTCGATCCGTCTGAACTAGATTCCTCAACCGAGAAAAATGAGGTGTCTGCAGCGACGACAGAGACCACGCAAAACGGAGGGTCTGCGCTGGCAACGGACACAGTCACCACACTGAGTAATGAATGTCATTATGCAGGCATCACCCCCGGATACTATTGTAATGGCGCGTACGACACCGAAGAAGCCTGCACGGTTATTGGCGCTGCGGCGGTGCTAATTCCTTCAGACGACATTACTGGGATTGGAGTTATCGACGATGTTGCCCTGCCTGTTGTCGAGCCCGCTGCGGCTGGGTGTGCTATTGAGCAGGCGGTCGAATTGGGAATCACGGACTGGCTGAACGCGTGTTCAACCAACAATTGGGTGTGGGAAATCTACACCGCTCGCTGGTGGAATCCCGTGCCTCAGCAGTTCTTGGCTCTTCCCCGGTGTGGGTGATCAGGTTGGCGGCGAATACGTGACGCCGCCTTGAGTGTTGAGACGTTCATTGTTGTCACGTCTTTACACAGGTACATCCCGGAAGGCATATCCGCCTCGTGGAGCGCATTTGAAATATATTTGACATCCGGTGCCAAGAACAGGAATCGAAAGAGAAGGCGGTTTGCGCCGCAGGCGCGCTGATGATACTGGCCGGTGTCGGCCAACTGTATCTCTCGTTCGTCGTGCTCAACGCGTTCTGACGACTCTATAAATCCAGTCATCCTTTCCTCTCTCGCGCTTTTAACAACCCTAAAATACCGCCGAACGCTCGCTTGAAGCGATGAGCGAGTACGACCTCGACGATGTGAGCGTCGTGATGGGTGCGTACAACGAGGCGGACGCCATCGCCCACGTTCTCGACGCCATCGGGACGGCGACCGACGACCGTGCCGAGGTGGTCGTCGTGGACTCCTCCAGCGACCCCACCGCCGAAACCGCCCGCGAACACGGCGCACGCGTACTCGAACAACCGCCGCGCGGCTACGGAATCGCCCTCTCGACGGCGCTTTCGGCCGCGAACCGGCCGGTCGTCGTCACCACCGACTGTGACGACACCTACCCGATGGACCGCATTCCGGAGTTTCTCGACAATATCAACGCGGGCTACGACGTCGTGAGCGGTGACCGCCTCTACCACGGTGCGGACGCCATGCCGACCGTCAATCGCCTCGGAAACACCGCCTTCGCGCTCGGCGCGTCCGTCCTCGCCGGACGACGGCTTCACGACGTGACGACGGGGATGCGTGCCTATCGCCGCGACGTGCTCACCGAAATCGACTGGACGGAGAACACTGGATTATCCGCGGAACTCCTGCTCCGCCCTGCGATGCGCGGCTACGACGTTCGCGAAGTACCCATCGACTACGCCGAACGCCGCGGCGAAACGACGCTCGCGCCGCTTTCCGGTGGTGCGGAAATCGCCGGGTCCATTCTCCGAGTCTGTGCCGAGGAGCGACTACGACGACTCGTTCCGTGACGTATGTAGCGTCGCGTTCACGGAATATTGGTCGGGGACACGTTTAGGGAGGTATGCCGCGCCGCCGCCGCAGGTCTGCGGGTCCGTACACGCTTCGAGGTACGGCGTGAGCGCGCGACGGGTTCCGTTTTGAAGACCGACGGGCAGTCGGGACTGGTAGCTGAATCCGACACTCGGCGCGGTTTCGACGTAGACGGTCGCGGTCACGTCGTCGCTCGCATTCACTGGAACTGACGCCGTCCCGTCCGCGCTTGCGGGGCTGACACCCCGCCCGCTCACGCTCACGTCCGTCGCGTTCACGACGAGCGTAATGGTATGCATTCCGGACGAGGCGTTCAGGTCGTAGTAGGCGTGTCCCGTCCCTGTGGCAATCCGGAGGGACGCGAAATCCGCATCACGCGGAATTCGAACCCTCAGCCGCTCGGTAATGGGCGTTCCCGAAGTGACGTGGACGCGCCGGAGTGCGGGATGGACGGGCGTGTCGTCCGTCGGTACCCACGTCCCCCGGAACTCATAGCGGTAGTACGTTCGGTTCGGGTAGGCGGACGTCACGGCGAGCGAATTCACGCCGTCGATGGCGTACACGGTGCTCGTGTCGAATTCGGGACCATTTTGAAGTGATTGGAAGGGGTGGTCGAGCCATTTGCCGTAGGTCATCGGGAGGAAGACGACGCTGTTCGCGGGCGGGCCGCCGTTGTGGAAGGGCGCGTACCCCTGCTCGTACTGGGCCGTGTTTTCGGCGTTACGCGTGACTGGGCCAGCGAGTGCGCCCCCGACTGCCACTGCCGAAAGTAGGCAGACGATGAGGAGTACGGCCACGGTTGCACGGGAGTCGAAGGTTTCGAGACGGGGACGAATCCATTCCGCGAGCCGCTGGACGCCGACCGCGGCAAACACCGCGGTTGGCGCGAGAAGGGCAAAGTGGTAGTACGGGCCGAGGTAGTGGACTAATCCTTGTGTGGGGTCGAGGTCGGGCGCAAGGAGGTTCAAATTCCCCCAGAAGTAGACGTTTCCGAGGATGACACTCGGATACAGTCCGGCGAGTACGAGGAGGTGAGCGCCGGAATTCCGACGCTCGCCGCTTCCTAATTGTTTGAGAACGTGAACGAGACCGACAGCAGCGACCGCGCTCCCGAGGAGACCGCCGGCCACCCAGCGCGAGGCGAATCGCCAGACAACGACGGCATTCGAGCGAACGGCGACACTCGGCGTGTAGTTGTGGCCGTACCCGCGGAGCATGTGATAGCCGAACCCGAGTCCATCGCGCGGCGCGAAGGCTTGGTACGGAAAGACGAGCGGGTTGCCAGTCATCAACCAATTGTAGATGAGTGCGAGGACAACCCCGAGACACCCGACGCCGGCGGTTCCAGCGCGGCGGCCGAGGACCTTCTGCGTCGGTCTCCGGCGGAGCGTCCAGAGGGCGTGCACCACGAACGGCGCGGCGAACAACACGGCCGTGTAGGGTCGCGCGAAAAAGGAGAGTCCGATCAGCGCGCCGGCCAACAGTGCCCATCGAAGTTTCTCAGTTCGTTCGCCACGAAAGTACGCGTAAGCGAACCCGAGATTCAGCGCGGCGACGGGTGCATACGGAAGGAACGTGGCCGTGTCCACGACGAACAGCGGCGAGACGAGGATGAACCCGGCGGCGAGCAGGCCCGTCCGACGGTCGGCAACCTCGCTTCCGACGAGGTACATGAGACCAACGACCGCCGCACCAACGACTCCAAGCACGAGACGAGGAATTCCGACCGCCATTCCCACGGCGTAGAGCACGGCGGGATACGGTGTGTACTTCGCATAGAGACCCTGCGAAGTCGAGACGAAAAACCACGGACGGAAGGCGTTCGAAACGGGCGGATGCAGGAGGAGATGTCCGTGCAGCAGGAGGTTTGCTTGCTGGAGGTAGACGGCTTCGTCGTGGTTGATGGTGTGGTACGGAAAGAGACCGAACGCGAGAACGAGCGCGACCCCGCCGCCCGCGGCGGCGAGCGCGAGTGCCAGCGTTCGGGACCGTGCTGCCTGTGTCATCTACTCGGTGGGATACCACGCGAGCGCGTGATCCGCGACGAGTTCAACCGAAACCGGTTCGCCGACTGCGAAGCGTTCGGCGTGGTTGTGCATACAGCGCATCTCGTCGCCGTTGTCCAGCGTGACGTGATACACGAACGACGGCCCGGTGTACTGGCGCTTCGTAATCGTCCCGTCGGCGTGATTCTCGTTTGCGGGAGTCGCGCGCAGGTCGTCCGGGCGGACGAGCACATCGATGGTCGCGCCGACGTACTGGTCGGTCGCTCCACGAAGCAGGTCGTGGTCGAACGTGGCGATTTTGGTTTCGATGCCGGTGTCCCCGACATGCGCGGAGAGGAATCCGGCTTGCCCGAGGAAGGACGCCACGAAACGCGATTCCGGGTCTTCGAAGACGTCGCCCGGACGGCCGACCTGTTCGATTCTGCCCTCGTTCATCACGGCGACGCGGTCGGAGATGCTCAACGCCTCTTCTTGGTCGTGTGTGACCGAGACCGCGGTGACGCCCGCTTCCTTCAAAATCGCTCGCACTTCCTCGCGCATCTCGATTCGCAGGCGAACGTCGAGGTTGCTGAACGGTTCGTCCAACAGCAAAATCGAGGGTTCGGGGGCGAGCGAGCGTGCGAGCGCGACCCGCTGTTGCTGGCCACCCGAGAGGTCTTCGGGGGAGCGTTCGCCCATCCCGTCCAAGTCCACGAGGTCGAGGAGCGAATCGACGCGGTCGACCGTCTCCTCGTCGTTCATATCGGTCAACCCGAACGCGACGTTCTCGCGGACGGAGAGATGCGGGAAGAGGGCGAAATCCTGAAAGACGACGCCGACGCCGCGGTTTTCCGGTTCGACGAAGCCCGCTCCATCGCCGGCGACTGGTTCGTCATCGAGGTTGACGACGCCCTCCGTCGGACGTTCCAGTCCAGCCATCAGGCGGAGCGTCGTCGTCTTGCCACAGCCCGAGGGTCCGAGGAGTGTGAGTAGTTCCCCCTCGTGGACGGTCAGCGAGAGATCGGTAACGGCGCTCTCCTGTCCGTATCGTTTCGTCACGCCGTCGAGTTCCAGCACGGTCGCTGATGGGGGTTCATCCGACTGCGCTGGTCGGTCGGTTGCTGCATCTGTGGTCATCGATTTGGGCGATTGGTTAGACATCGGTGGGGATTGGTCAGACATCGTATCGTTCTCGCGCGAGTATGACTATCATCGACAGTGCGGACACCCCAACGAGGACGAGTGCGGGGACCGCAGCTTCGCTGTAGTAACCGTTCTCCTGAACCATCCAAATGTATGTAACGAGGGTTCTGAAGTTTGTCGGTTGCAACAGAATCGTCGCTTGGAGTTCCTTCATCGTCGTGAGGAAGACCAGCGCCGCACCCGCGGCCAGTCCGGGCGCGACCAGCGGTAGGGTGACACGCCGAAACACCGAGAGCGGCGACTGCTCCAGCGTCCGCGCGGCCTCCATGAGTTTCGGGTCCACCTGGAGGAACGACGACCGAACCGCGCCGACTGCCTGCGGGAGGAACCGGACGACGTAGGCGAAGACGAGCAGGGGGAGCGTCTGGTAGAGCGCCGGAACGAACGACACGCCGACGTAGACCAGAGCAATCCCGAGCACGAGGCCGGGGACGGCATAGCCGACGTAGGAGAGTCGGTCGAGGACGGTTGCCACGGTCGAGGACGACCGCGCCGAGTAGTACGCGGTCGGGATGGCGGCGATGACGGCGATGATAGCCGCGAACGTGGCCACCTCGATGGAATTGAGCGCGTACGTCCAGTGGAACGTGAACCCGCCGTAGGTGTTCCCAGTGCGTTGATTCCACTGAACGAGAATCGCCAGTGGGACGCCGAGCGCGAGGAGCGCAACGACTGCCGGGTACAACTGGGCGACCCACCGCCAGCGGCCGAGGCGTAACTGCCCGGGTCTCCCGCTCGCGCTCCCCCCGATTCCGGTATTTGTGCTTCCGCTGACGCGTGACTCCAGCGCGAGCACGACCGCGACGACCGCGAGCAACTGTAAACTCAACAGTGCCGTGAATCCCGGTGCTGAGGGGTTGTTGTACTGGACGTAAATCTCGCGCATGAACGTGTTGTAGTGCATGATAGCGGGCGTTCCGAAATCCGCGAGTGAGTCCAGTACGACGAGGAGCACACCGACACTGATTGACGGTAACACTTGGGGAAGGACAACCGAGCGGAGCGCCCCGATTTTCGTGTGGTTGAGGGTTCGTGCCGACTCGACGAGCGTTCCATCGACCGACAGCAGACCGGCGCGCGTCGTCAGGAAAACGTACGGATAGGTGAACAGCGAGAAGACGAGCACCGTGCCTTGTAGGCCGTAAATCTCGGGAATCGAGTTGATGCCGAGTGGCGCGAGCAAGTGCGCGAGGTCGCCGTGCGGTCCGAAGGCGGACGTGAACGCGAACGCGCCGATGTACTCGGGAATGACGAGCGGGAGCGCGGCCGTCACCGTCCAGAATCGACTGAACGGCAGGTCGGTTTGCACCGTCAGGACGGCGAGCGGAACGCCGATGACGATGGAGAAAACGCTCACGGCGGCGACCACGACGATGCTGTTTATGAGCACTTGGAACGTGCTCGGTGCGGTGAGGAGCGCGAACGCCGCGGCTGGCGCGGACATCGCACGGATGACGAGCCAGATGACCGGCGAGACGACGAGCAACGCGACGAAGGCGGCGAGGATTGCGACCGGGTACGGCGGGATGTCCTGCCCATCCCGGTCCACGAACTCCGAGATTCGGTTGCCGACGGACACTAGTCGAGAACCCCCGTTTGTCGTAACAGATTGATGGTCGGTTGGACGTTGGCGAGTTTGGTGAGGTCGAGGTTGGGTGGGTGGAGTTTCGAGAGCGGCGGCAGTTTGCCGACGGGTTTTACGCCGTTTATCATCGGGTAGGCGAACGACCACGTGGCGAGGAACTCCTGTGCCTCGGCGCTGAGAAGGTGGCGGACGAAGTTGTTGGCGAGGTCGGGTTTGCCCGTGCTTTTCATGACTTCTGCCCCGGCGACATCGACGAGTGCGCCCGCGTCACCGTTCGTGAACGCGAGGCCGAGTGGGGCGTCCTGCCGCGAGGAGATAACACGAACCGTGTAGTAGTGGTTGGCGATGCCGGCCCCGATGTCGCCGTCGGCGACGGCGTTCGAGACGTACCACTCGTTTTTGTACTGCTCCATGCCACCGTTGCCTCGGTTTGACATGCCCTTCAGCCACTCCTTCGTCTTCTGTTTGCCCTGCAGAATACGCATCGCGGTGACGAAGGTCTGAAACGCCGGGTAGGTGGGTGCCCAGCCCATTTTCGCATCGAGATTCGACGTGTCCGTGAACGCGGAAATCTTGTCCGGAATGTCGCTCTTCGAGAACTTCTTCGTGTTGTACGGAATGGCGCGCACACGCCCGCCGACGCCGACCCACGTTTTGGTGTGGAAACGGTTTGGGACCTGTTTCGTAATCTTCGAGGGGAGGGTGGCGGTGAGACCGGCATCGTCGACGACACCGAGCGACCCCGCATCGTTCGCCCAGAACACGTCCGCGCGAACCTGTCCGTTCTTCCCTTCCGTCAGCACCTGATTTGCCGCGCTGAACCGCACGTTCACGGTGAAGTCGTCGTAGTACTGCTGGAGGAGGTTGGCGAGTTGCTGATAGAGACCGCCCTCGCCGCCGCCGATATAGAGCGTGAGACTCCCGGAAAGGTCGGGGAGGTCGTCGATAGAAGTTCCGCCCGGCTTGGGCCGGTCCTGCACGAGTGGACTCGACCCGCGAAAATCGGAGAGTGTCGGTTTCTCGCTACTTCCCGACGAAAAAGCGCTACAGCCCGCGAGCGCTGTTGTTCCGACCGTCGTACTTGCAACGAGGAACTGACGACGGGTCGGAGTAGCTCGGTTACGCATATTGTTTTAGGCCTCCCTAAATAACTTATAGCTGTCGAAAGTTCCCTCGACTGGCCGAGATGGGGGGGCGAGCGAGTGCGTTCAGACAATCTAACCAGTCAGCAAGTTGCTCCCCACAGTGGTTCAGAAACTCGCCGTTCCTGTATGACGAGAAATCTCCGGAGCTGAGTTCGTCCGCGACCGCTCGCGCGACGGTCGCGTACGCTCCCGTGCGCTCGCTTTCCCGCGATGATTCCTTCTCGAAGGCCCGGTCCACCGCTTTCCACACGTGTTCGTTCAACTCCAGCCCTGCTACCTCGTCCGCGAGGTCGTCGAAGGTCGAACGAGGGGCTTTGTCGTGCTGGCAGAGTGGGCGACCGTTGTAGATTCTCGTCCCGACGGCGTCACAGGCCTTCTTCAACACGAGACCACTCCAGATGTCGTCAAAGCGCCCGACGCCCCACTCGTTGTCGTCCATCGGGAACTGGTAGAACGCGGGTACGACTTCCCGCCGGAAGGCGAGATTCATCGAGCAGACCGTGAGGTAGTTCCCACGCGCTGTGACGAAATCCTCGGGATAGTCCTCCCGAGTGGTTCGCGTCGTCGCCTGTCCACGGAGGTCGCCATCATTCAAGATACGAACCGCGTCGAGGTCCGGAACACCCGTCCAGAGACCCTGCGACACCGCCACGTTCGAAATCTCGACGGTTCGTTCTTCGGTCGTCTCGCCCATCGCTCCATACGGGTAGCCACGCGGATAGAGGTCGCCATCGGCGTCGTCGAGCACGTTTACCCACCGCTCGTCAGAGTGTCGTTCGGACAAGTCACCCTCGTAGGCGAGGTTACGGAGATGCGTTCCGAAGAAATCCACTTCCGAGTGTGGGCGAGTGTCGTCGTCGAGGAAGACGCCGTACTCGTAGTCGTTGGCCCAGCAGTACAACAGGCCGAACGACGTTTGTGCATGTGATTTTGCAGGGATCAACTCCCGATACTCGGCAATCCCGTGAGCGTCGAACCACGCGTCACGTGCAGTTTCGTCGAAAACGATGCCGGCGACTTCGAGCACGTCGAGCATCGCACCCATCGCATCGGTTTCACACTCGTCCTCGGTGACGAGACAGAAGAAGAGGCGGTCGGTGTCGAAACCATGGTTGCGGGCGTTCGCCACGTACGCCCGCACGCACTCGTACTCGCGGACGGTCGGGACGATGACGCAAATATCGGGGTCGGTCATCTCGTATACGCTCCGTTATTTAGGCGGGCCTAAATCACTGTCGTTGTGTCGCGCGAGTCGGTCGAGGAGTTCGTCGGCGGCGGACAGCGAGAGCGCGGCGATGGTGAGCGTCGGATTCATCGCGCCCGTCGTCGGGAAGACGGAACTCCCCGAAATCGTGAGGTTGTCCAAATCGTGTGTCCGCATGTCGGGACCGACGACGCTCGATTTCGGGTCCGTACCCATTCTCGTCGTCCCCATGTGGTGAAACGCCGGACCCGTGTTTTCGGGACCGATAACCCACCGGACGTTCGCATCGAGTTCGTCCATGATGCGGTGCTGGATTCGGTTCGCGTGCTCGATGGTGCGCCGCGTCCGGTCGTCGAGCGACCACACCACCTTCGGGACTGGGTTGCCGTGGTCGTCCGCCTTCGAGTCGTCCAAGGTCACGCGATTCTCGTACTGGGGTACCTGCTCCACGAGCGCACCCACCGCGAGGTGGTTGCCGTACTCCTCCCGGATGTTGTCTACAAGGTCATCGCCGAGTGAGTCCCCCGAGAGTGCGATATCCGTTGGTGTCGGTCCAGCGTAGTTCCAAAATTCGAGTTTGATGGCCGTCCGCGACCCGTCGGAAGGCTGCTCGTAGAACTGGTGGCTCTCGGTCGTGTTGAAGCCGACGTGGTGCTGGCGCGTCCGCTCGTCTACGACGCCGCCGACGCCAGCGAAGAAGTGATCTGTAAAGTAGCGACCGACGAATCCCGAGGAGTTCGCCAACCCGTCCGGATACTGCGGCGATTCCGAGAGCAGGAGGAGCCGCGCGGTTTCGACACCGCCCGCCGCGAGGACGAACTCGGACGCTTCCTGTCGGTGGGTCGATCCGTCGGGAGTCGCGTACACTGCGGCGGCGACGCGGTCGCCCGCGTCGTCGTGTTCGAGGTGCTGGACGGGCGCACGGTCGATGACTGCCGCGCCCATGTCCTCGGCATTTTCGATGGTCGCGGTTGCATCATACTTTGCCCCGGAGGGGCATACCGGCTTACAGGTGCCGTAGCCCTGACACTCGCTCCGTCCGCGGTAGGATTTCGAATTTCGTGCGTTCGGTACCGAGTGTGTCGTGATTTTCAGCGATTCGCACGCGTCGGCGAACATTGCATCCGAGTAGGAGGGCGGGAACGCCGGGAGTGGAAACGGTTCCTTTCGAGGAGGTGCGAAGGGGTTGTCGCTCGCGCCTGCGACCCCAAATGCACGTTCCGCACGTGCGTAGTACGGTTCCAGGTCGGCGTACGAGAGCGGCCAATCCACGCCCATCCCCGTCTCACTGTGAAGCCGGAAATCCCGCTCGTGGAGGCGCATCACCATTCCCTGCCAGTGGATGGTGCTCCCGCCGATGCCCTTCACGCGCGCGGTGTTCAGTGGGTAGTCCTTCGACCCACTGCTGGTGTAGGCGTCGCGCTCCCCGTGGCCGCCTTCCTCGCCCATGTTCCACGGTGTCGTCGGACGCCCGGGTCTGATCGAGCGCTCCTCGCGTTCCGGGCGGTCATCAAAATCGAAGCGCGGCCCGGCATCCAGTACGACGACCGAATAGCCCGCTTTGGCTGCCCGATGCGCGACGAGTGCGCCCGCCGGACCAGCGCCGATTACGCAGACATCCGCGTCCGCGCGTGGGCCGCGGTCGGTCACGACTGCGGTCCCCGCTGATAGGACGTGTCCCCGCCTGGGTATCCCGGTGGGTTTTCCAGTCCGACCAGTCCCGAACCGGTCGGCGTGGTGTAGAGCGCGAAAAGCAGTTCGTTCAGCACGTAGTAGCGGATTCGCTCGCCGCGTAGACCATCCGGGTTGGGTTCGCCCGTGACCGCACCCACCTGCTGGAGCGCATTCGAACGCATATCCTTGTCGAGGGTCACAAATTTCCCGTCAAACCAATCGGATGTCGCATCGTCGAGCGCGGAGAGTGCGTCCTTCATTCCCGCTCGGTAGTCGGTATCGTCGTTCGCGCGTGTGACGGAGTAGTTCGTGACGAACGATTCGACGCCCGATATCGCACTCGGATACGCGACTTCGGCGACGGCGACGAGTGTTGCCACCTCGTGGTCCGTGAGCAGCGGGGTCCCCGATTCCGATTCAAAGTCCACGAAGACGGCCCCGCCGCCGGCAACCCCTGTAGCCGCGAGTGCCGCAAGAACGTCACGCCGCGTCAATTCCATCGTGCCGGGATTAGGCAAACCTAAACTTTAAGCTATCGTCTCACCGATTCGCTTTTCGGACTACTCGTTTCGGCTCGCCTAAAAAACGATAGGGTTTTAGGGAGGCCTAAATATTTTCAAGTCGATGACTCCCCCCGACCGAGACGGCACATTGCGTCGTACGTTTCTCAAAGGCGGTAGCGCGCTCGCCGCCACCGGGTTCCTCGCGGGCTGTAACGGTTTCGTCGGTAGCTCGTCGAACACGAGCACGTCGAGTGATTCTACGCACACTTCTCCCGACCTCGAAAAGTTCGTCACGGACCTCGCTATTCCCGATATCAAACAACCGTCCGGCAAGAAAGACGGCCATCCCCACTACGAGGTGATGATGAAAGCGGCAAAACAGTCGTTCCATCCCGACCTCGATGACACCACCATCTGGGGCTACGACGGCCAGTTCCCCGGTCCGACCTTCGAGGTCGAACGCGGGAAGCCCATCTCCGTTCACTGGGCGAACGACGACCTTCCCAGCAAACATTTTCTCCCAGTCGATACGACGCTTCCTTCCCAGAAGGGGAATCCGGAAGTCCGCTCGGTCGTCCACGTCCACGGAAGCAACGCTGATTCCGTCAACGACGGCTACCCACAGGCGTGGTACACGCCCGATGGAAAAACCACCGGTCCCTACTACGGAGGCGAGACCTACACGTATCAGAACCACCAGCCATCGACGACGCTCTGGTACCACGACCACGCGCTCGGTGCGAACCGACTGAACGTCTACGCCGGCCTCGCCGGACTCTACCTCATTCGTGGTGATGTCGGCGGCACCGACAAACTCCCCTCGGGGAAGTACGAACTCCCTCTCGTCCTTCAGGACCGCGCGTTCAACGACGACGGTTCCGCCTTCTACCCTGGACCGGAGAAAGGCGGCATCTCCCCGAGCATCGTCGAGATGTTCTTCGGCGACGTCGCCACCGTCAATGGGAAAGCGTGGCCAAAGTTCGAAGTCGAACCGCGAAAGTACCGATTCCACCTTCTCAACGCGTCGAACGCCCGGTTCTACCATCTCTCGCTGAAAGGGTACGATGCCGATGCGGGCAAACTCACGGGCGAGGACGGGCCGAACTTCGTACAGGTCGCCAGCGATGGCGGCTACATGAACAACCCCGTTGAACTTCCGGACGGCCTCCTCCTCGGCAACGCCCAGCGCGGCCAGTGGGTCGTCGATTTCTCCGACTACGCTGGCGAGAGCCTCCTCCTCCACAACGACGCGAAGGCCCCCTACGTCGGCGGTGACCCCTCGTCCGAGAACCAGTCACCGCTGCCCGAAATCATGCGCTTCGACGTGCAGGATACCGACGTCAACGATGACAGCACGGTTCCGGACTCGTTCGGACCGCTTCCCCGTCTCGGCAACCATCCGGATGCCGGAACGAAACCCGTCCCGACTATCGAGAAGGACGACGCCGTCCGCGAGCGTGTGCTCACGCTCAACGAAACCACCGACGAACACGGGCGGACCATGTTGCTCCTCGACGGCCTTCGGTACAGCCACGAAGCGACCGAGCGCCCGACCGTCGGCACGACCGAAGTGTGGCACCTCGTCAACGTCAGCGACGACTTCCATCCCATCCACATCCACCTCGTTCAGTTCCAACTGCTCGGCCGGCAGGGCTTCGACCTCGAACTGTTCAAAGACTCCGGAGCGATTTCGCCCACGACCGCCCATCGCCCGCCGCGCAAGCAGGAGTCAGGGTGGCACGACACGGTCGTCGCCCCGTCCGGCGACGTCACCAGTATCGTCGCACACTTCGGCGAAACCGACGGTCTCTTCCGCGATATCACCGGCCGATTCGTCTGGCACTGTCACATGATGGAACACGCGAACCACGAGATGATTCGGCCGTTCGAAGTGGACCCGAAGGGTTACAGTCGGGACTAACAGTCACCGTTTTAGCGTTAGCGACGAACCGCAATTCCGTCTCCGGTTCCCACTGCTAGATATTTCAGTCCGACGGCGAACCTGCTCGCGGTGCTTACGTCCTATTTAGAGAGTTGAATCGAATCGAAATCACTCCAGATTTCGTAGTCGTTCACTCTCTTCTCAAACTCCGCCGTGGTCATTTGGTGCCAGTGTTCTGATGTATTCAGTAATACGACACGGTCTGCGTCGATAGATTCGATTTCTCGGTGCAAACGGTCGGGACCCGCGTGATCGGTATCATCGGGGAACACCTTTCCCAGTAAATACAACCCATCAACGAATAGTATCTCTACATTTTTGGGATGAGGTGATCGAAATTCATACACGTCTGGTGCGTATACGATCGTTTTAGTCCGATCAGTGATTTCAAACCCTAACTCTGGAAAACGTTCTGAGTGAGCGATTCGAAATGGGGTTACGCGGAGAGAGCCGACAGATATCGAGTCTCCGACAGAGAGTACTCTCTGGTCGATATCAATCCACGGGAACACTCGATCGAGATACTCCCAAACGGGGTTCTCTGCATACGCAGTAATTTCCATCTCCCTGAATGCTGATAGCTTGTGCAGCTCAGGAACTCCGCCGATATGGTCATCGTGTGCATGAGTGAAAAAGAACGCATCGATCGAAGTCGTCCCTATCTTGAGTAGCTGTTCACGGATGTCCGGTCCAGAATCGAGAACTATCGTAGTATCTTCTTTCGTGATCGACAGCCCTGGTCTACGACGTATCTCTGTTTGTGCACAGTACTTACAGTCACATAATGCAACAGGCATACCCATCGTCCCACCGGTGCCCAGAACGGTCACTTCCATAGGTACCAGATACGCATAATTAACTATAGTATTTTTCCACCTTCATTTGACGACAGCAAACTAACAGTGCGACTCGATACAGCTCCATCGACCCCGCAGAAGAGTCCGTGGTATTGCGTCCGCGTTTTGGACTCGTTGATGATCGCTCGACGAGCGACTTCGTGTCAGTAATACTTATGCCGGGCGATTGTATTTATTAATCATGGCGGAGAACAATTCCTCTCTAACAGACGGGTCACTAATTCGTCCGATGGCTCATTTGATGGTCCCAATTCTCGTCATGGGATTATTACAATCGTCGTATAATCTAGTGGACCTATTCTGGCTTGGTCGGCTATCTACAGAGGCCGTTGGTGCCATAAGTCTTTCATTCCCACTGATTTTCTTAGTGATCTCAGCGGCAGCCGGTTTCATCGTCGGTGGAAGTACGCTAGTTGCTCAATATACAGGTGCAGGAAATAGACTTCAAGCGAGTAGGGTGACTGGGCAAACAATCACGATTTCTTTAATCGTTTCTGTTGGTTTGGGTTTGCTTGGGGCTCTCTTTGCCGGTCCAATCTTTCGAACGATCCCAATCAATGAGGCGACCTCTCACTCGGTCATTCCGCTAACAATCAAGTTCGTCACGGTATTTTTCATTGGCCTACCAACACTCTTCGTTTTCAGCTCGTTTACTGCGCTTATGCGAGGGTATGGCGATACCCGTACACCGATGATCGTTATGGCGTTTACTATCCTGCTAAATTTGGCCCTGGATCCCCTGTTGATATTCGGTTTCGGCCCTATCTCGGGTTACGGGATCGCGGGAGCGGCGGGTGCGACTGTCGCCGCACGAGGTGTTGGTGTCGTAATTGGTCTGTATCTCTTGTTTTTGACCGAGACGGGGATATCCTTACGCGCCACAGACCTCGTACTCACTCGAGAAATTTCATTAAAAATACTTAAAATAGGCATTCCTAGCTCACTTGAGGATTCGAGCACATCGCTAGCGATAACGTTAGTTGCGTTTTACGTTGCGACGTTTTCTCCTGCGGTGGTTGCGGCATACGGTATTGGAACGCGTGTTCTCTCTTTTGGACAGATGATCGGTGATTCATTCGGACAAGCGGCCAACGCAACCGTGGGACAAAATTTGGGCTCTGAACAACCCCAGAGAGCGAAGAGTGCTATTTTCATCGCAACCAGCGGAGTTTTGGTACTCACGGCTATTTTCGGGATTCTGCTATTCGTCTACTCTGAATCACTTTCTCGATTCTTCTTGGTGAGCAACTCCACGGTGACTCGAGATGCAGTTGTCATGTCCAGTAGATTTCTCCGCATATTAGCTATGGGTTTTGTGTTTACTGGTCTCTTTGAAACGGTCTTGGGGGCCTATCGGGGGGCAGGGAACACACGTTCTGCACTAGCCTTCTCGCTGGTCGGTCTTTGGATCGGACGAGTAGGAATCATCCTATACTTGACTAAGATTGCAAGATTCGGTGCGACAGGAATTTGGATCGGTATGATTGCGAGTAGTGTGCTCGGTGCCCTGATATCGACTATTTGGCTTTTCAAAGGCACGTGGACCGATCCAGTCATCGATGTAGAAAACGCCGATTAAGTGTGGACGGAAATTAGAGCAGACTCTAAAGAGATCCAGCTCACCTTCGTACTGCGACCACAAGATGCATATTACCATGGTTTCTAAACCAGTCCAGTTTCCCAACGGTCTGTTCGTATTCCAACAGTGCTTTCCTATTCTTCAAACTTCTCCAGGCCTTTGAGATCAAAGGATCCATAAACATCGAATATCGACCGGTTGGTCTGGTTTCGACTACACTAAACCCGTTCTCCTCAACCGAATCTACGATCTCTTCGGCAGAGAATTTGTACACTTCTCCATGATCGTCTTTGTACAAATTTTCCCTCGATTTCTTGTTTCTCTTAATATCATATAGTTTCTCAACGAGGTTGTCACCACTAAACCGAAGTAATGCGCGTGCAAAATCGTCCTGTTCCAGTGCCCGGGAAGCCACTGTCACGATAAGCGTCCCGTCCGGACGTAGTACTCGATGAAACTCTGAAAGTTGTTCACTGAGATCAAATCCAACATGGGAAAGTGTGTTATCGAGGCACACGACGGCATCAAAACGATTTGCACTAATCGGGAGTGATTCTTTATTCCCGTTTATGATGCGAACGTTTTCTTCGACTCCCATCTCGCTCATCGACAAACGAGCAGTATAGCATCGTGTACTCGACAACTCTAGCAAACAGACAGAGTGTCCCGACCTTGCTAAGGGAGCAGTGTAGTGTCCCGTCCCGCCTCCGACATCAAGTACGACGTCCTCTTCCTGTAGAAACCGATCTATTATCGATAATTTGAGAGAGTAATCGAATTCTGCGAGGGTATTTACTCGACCGGTTTCCCTCCGAGATACTGCATCGTCCATGATCTTCTCAGTCTCACTGTAGGTGCATATCACCATAACCATTTGTACTTAATAAATAAAGTGTGGATAAAATTTATTTATATAAATGTCTTATATACTCTCTTTAATTATGCTAGTGATTTATATAATAGTTATTTTTATTACATATGAGGTGTGTTATCAACACGGACTATGGAGCACCAAAATCCACAACAAGTTCCGATTGAAGAAGGCGAAGAAGCTGTTCTGGCCCTCTCGGGAGGCCCGGATTCTTCGACAATGCTTGAATGGGCCTTAGATCAGGGAATCAAACCGCGACCGATCAACTTCGATCAGGGTTTGACGCACTCCGACGCCGAACTGAGGGCCGCGCAAAATATCGCGTCCGAGAACGACCTCTCCCTTGAGGTCTTCGATGTTTCGGAAATCGTATCGATGCTTGGTGCATCGTCGATTATGATTCACTCTGAAGCGCACAACCTCCGTTTCGGTAGCGCGATTCTTTTCTCGATCAGCGTGTGCCACGCGGTCGCACAAGACATTCCTCACGTCCTTGTCGCAACACATGATCAAGACGCTCAAGAATCCCTTGAGTATTCGCCCGAGTTCCACGAGCCGCTTCAGCAAGCAATTGATGTTGCGACCTCTGGGGAAGCGGATCTACCGGAAGTCGACGCACCTCAGATTCACGCACCCTTCAGTCATATGTCGAAGGCGGATGTTCTCGCGCTTGGTCACGAACTAGGTGTCTCGTTCGGTCGAACCTGGAGTTGTATCGTCGGAGAAGAAACCCAGTGTGGTGGTTGCGGTGCATGTTCCGCTCGTCAGAAGGCATTCGAGAAAGCCGGCATCGTAGACCCAACCACCTACAAAGTAGAGAACACGATTTCGGGACCGAATTCGAAATTGGCGCATACGTCCGACGACTAATTGCTAAAATTACATTTTTAATACTGGAGTACTAGTACTGTGAAAGACGAAATCAAAGAGGTCGTTGAAAGATACGATGAGTTAGGAGAAGGAGAGTTCAACCGTTTTGACCGGGAAGGGACTCGTGGTAAACTTACGTATCAGGTTGAGCTTAAAGAACTACTTTCAGTGACAGAACCGGGAGATGTTGTATTAGACGTAGGAGGTGGTGGGGGGAAGTTTGCTCTCCCTTTAGCAAAGAGTGGACGCGTCGTATATTTGGTTGACATCTCACGAGGACAATGCCAAGTTGCGAAACGGAGAGCCTGCAAGCAAGGTCTCGAAGAGCGTCTATCAGTTATTCGTGGGGATTTACGCTCGCTGCCACTCGCTTCTGATTCTGTGTCTGTCGTCATCTGCCTCGGCGGTGCTTTGTCTCACATCCTGAACGACGTTGAAGAGGGAATTTCCGAGTTATCACGCGTCTCTCAATCCGGTGCAGTCGCGGTCACCTCTGTCATGAATCGTTCTATGAGTCATAAAGATCTCCCTCACCTACTCGATCAGGTTGAGGAAGATTTAGAGACCCGTTTATCTACGCTGGCAACGAAAAAACAACAACAATACGATAAATATGAGAATACTATCGGTCCATTCTACAAATACTCGTGCGACGAAATTACAAACTTATTAGAGAAATATGATTTCGTTAGTCAGCGAACTCGCTCGATTGACCGGCATTCGATTTTCTTAGAGCCTCTTCTTTCGGAAGCTTGGAAAGATAACGAGGTACGTGAAGCAATTATCGAGTACGAATTTAGCATAAGTGAACTCCCATGGTTCCAAGATACTGGAAATATGTGCCTCCATGTTTCGAAGGTAGGTGATTAAGACCAAATCAAACTACTCGGTCGAATTGCTGGTTTTACGCATACTCGAAGAGACACACGGTATCGGATATCGCATGTCGCTTGGTTAGGTCTGGCTAATTTGTAGAATCTTAAATCGACGACCGCTGTGCTGGCAATCGGAAAAATCAGCCGTCGAAGTTCAGGCCCTCTCGACTTGCTGGAGCTCGTCCGGGGCGTTTTCCAGCGCTTCGTCCAGTTTTTCGAACTCGGGACGCCGTTTCGGTTCAGTCGGCGTCGAACCCGACCCGGTTATCGGTACGGGTCGTCTGTTCGTCGGTACAGTCGCGTTCGACGTCGAGCGGGACGTGCTGGCGGAGGTCGAGTTCTTCGCTGCCGATGACGGCGAAGCCAGCGAAGACGACGAGGAAGCCGGCGACGGTGTAGGGGGTGACCTGTTCACCGAGGAGGAAAGCACCACCGACGGTGGCGACGAGGGGGACGACGTAGAAGACGAGGTTGGCGCGGTTGGGACCGGTGTCGTCGAGGAGGGCGAAGTAGGAGATGAAGGCGGCAGCACCGGCGAAGACGCCGACGTAAAGGAGGGCGGTGGCTCCTGCGAGGGTCCACGTGACGGCAGCGAGGTGTTCCCCGGTGGCAAAGGCGATGGCGTGACAGAGGAGCGCGCCGAGGGGGAGCGCCCAGACGGTTCGGGCGGTGCTGTCGAGGGTGGCATCAGCGCGGCGGATGAGGATGCTACCGAGTGCGGCGCTGGCGGCACCGCCGAGGAGGAGAAGTTTGCCGACGCCGCCGTGGAGGATGGTGGCGGGGGTGGGATGGACGACGAGGCCGACACCGAGGAGGCCGAGGGCCATGCCGGCGGCAGCGCGCCGGGAGAGGCGTTCCTCGCTGAGCAGGAACGCGGCAAAGACCGGCGTGAGAATGGGGTTGAGGCTGAAGACGACGGCACCGATGGCACTCGTGGCATACTGCTGACCGGCGAAAATGAAAACGTTCGTGAGTGCGATGGAGAACCCGCCAGCAGCAAGGGTGGCGGCAACGTCGCTCCGCGTGCGCGGGACGAGGTCGCTAACCGAGCGAGTGGCAAAGACGTACACGGCGAGGGAGATGGCGGCGATATCGAACCGGAAGGAGACGAAGAGAAACGGCGGGAAGTACTGGAGACCGTACTTCGCGCCGACGAACGTCCCACCGAAGAAGAGGCTCGCGGCGAGGAAGGCCGCGGCGGTGCGTTTCGATACCACTAGCGAATCCCCTCCGATGCGGTCGCGGTACCAACCTGCCGAACCGGAACGTCTCCGTGCCGTGGTGTCTCGTATCTGTGGGGCGTCGAAGTCATCTAACTCGATAGAAGGTTGCAACGGACATAGTTTCTTTTAGAAAAATTTTCACGGCAAGAAAATGGCGTAGTGGTGTGCGTGATACTGCACGGCTCTCAATTATTTCACGGTGGGAAAACGATTTAACGGGTGGTGTCGGAAATGGGAGCATGGAATCCGCGCTGGAGGAAGTCGAGTTCCTCGCGCGCTCGCCGAATCGCGTCGATGTCCTCCGTCTTCTCTCCGAGGACCGCCGGACGCGCAACGACCTCGCCGCGGAAATCGGGGCGTCGCAGGCGACGCTCGGCCGCATCCTCACCGATTTTCAGGAGCGCTCGTGGGTACAGCGGTTCGGCTCGGAGTACGTCGCCACGGCTACCGGCCGCCTCGTGGCGAGCGGCTTTTCCGACCTGCTTCAGATAATCGAGACGGAACGTGAGCTTCGCGGAATCGTCGAGTACCTGCCGACGCACGCGATGGACTTCGACCTCCGCCACCTCGCGGACGCAACCGTCGTCACGCCGAACCAGACACGACCGGACGCGCCCGTGAATCGCGTCGTCGACCTCATCGAGGAAGGGAGGGAGGTGACGATTTTCTCACACGCGTTCAATCACCAGAGTCTCAGGGCCGTCCACGAGCGCGTCACCGCGGGCGAACAGTCCTTTCGCGGCGTGATATCCGGGGATGCCGTCGATGCGCTTACCGACGACCCGACACTGACCAGTTATCTCACGGACCTCCTCGACGCGGAGGACACGGCTCTCCGCGTCTATACGGAAGATATCCCGATTGCTGTCACGACGGTAGACGATGTCGTCCACGTGATGCTCCGCGACGAGAACGGTGTCCTCCAAGCCTCCCTCGACACCGACGACGACGCCGTCCGCTCTTGGGCCCGTGATACTTTCGAACACTACTGGAACACGGCTGAGCCGCTCGATATCGGCGATTTCAGCTAACTTCATTTCCTTTTCTCGGCCGAGAATCTTCCCAGCTTCTATCGCTCCCGTTTGCATGAGAAAGTAGTCCGCAGTCTACGGGTATTTGGAATTTCATATCGCAATATGGGATTTATATCTGTTCTTGCCGATTTGGTTACCAAACGAAGAAACAGCTCTAAACTTCCTCTTGAGTCACTGTATCGACCACATTCAGCATATGAGCTACTGTATCAAAATGTCGAGATAGTTGGACCTCGTTCGCTTTGCTGGAACGGATTCGTTGGACTGGAGACTAGCCGAAACATGGTCGTCATCGGGAGGCGGTAATCCATCCGCTCCCAGCCAGCAATCGGAGAAAATCAGCCGTCGTTAGGCGTTCTCGACTTGCTGGAGCACGTCGGGCGCGCTCTCCAGTGCGTCGTCCAGTTTGTCGGCGTCTGGACCGCCGCCCTGTGCGAAGTCGGCCGGACCGCCACCGCCACCGCCGACGAAGGACGCGAGTTCGCCGACGACTTCCCCGGCGTTCACCGAGGCACCGTCCGGCACCGCGACGACGAACTGTGCGCCGTCGGCACCGCTGCCGATGACCGCGATTTTTCCGTCCTCGGCCATCGCGTTGGCCGTGGCGCGGAGTTCGTCCATGTCGGTGTCGATACGCTGGATGACGGCGGTCGTGTCACCGACTTCGATTTCTTCGCCGCCGCCTGCACCGCTGGCGCGGGCTTCGGCGAGTTGCTCTTTCAGGTCCTCGATTTGCTTGCCGCGACCCTTCCACTCCTCGAAGAACCGTTCGGCCGTTTCGGGGACTTCGGCACCCGAAACCGCGAGCGTGTCAGCGGCCGTCCTGAGGTAATCCTCGGTTTGTTGGGTCGCTTCAATGGCAGCGTCACCGGCAGCGAACGTGAGTCGTTCGACGCCGTCCTGCACGCGCTCGGTGTTCAGGAGCTTGATACAGCCGACATCGCCGGTTCGGCGGACGTGCGTGCCACCGCAGGCTTGCACGTCTTCGGCGACGTGGATGAGACGGATGTTCGTCCCGGCGGGAATTCCACCCTGATAGAGGTCGAAGCCGAACTCCTCTTCGGCTTCGTGGCGGTTGGGCCACTCCTGTTGGACCGTCGTGTTCTCCATGACGATTTCGTTCGCCAGTAGTTCGATTCGTTTGGCCGTCTCGCGGTCGATGCGCTCGTAGTGACGCACGTCGATGCGCGAACTGTCGGTTCCCTTCTGGGCACCGGCCTGTCGGATGTGGTCACCGAGGATTTGGCGGGCCGCGTGGACGACGATGTGGGTCGCCGTGTGGTGGCGCATCAGTCTGCGGCGGCGCTGGGCGTCTATCTTCCCACGAACGATTGCGCCCTTATCGACTGCTTCGTCGGTGTGGTGTAGGACAACGCCGTTCTCGATTTGCGTGTCCGTGACCTTCACCGTCTTCTCGTCGGTCGAGAAGGCGCCGTGGTCGCCCGGTTGGCCACCGCCTTCGGGGTAGAACATCGTCTGGTCGAGGACGACGTCGTAGCCCTCCTCGCGGTCGAACACGTCGAGGACGACGGCTTCGAAGTCAGTTCGGTACTGGTCCTCGTAGTAGAGGCGCTCGGTCTTCGGCAGGTCGATGAACCGGTCGTCTTCCGATTCCTCTTCCTCGAAGGCTTCTCCGCTGTCGTGGCGTTCGGCGACGAGGCTGTAGAAGTCGTCCGGAACGGAGACCGTGGCACCGAACTCGTCGGCTATTTCCTCGACCATATCGGGTTGCAGGCCGTGGGAGTCGTACAACTCGACGAGCGTTTCGGTCGGAATCGGCGTGCCTTCCTCGGCGTGCCGTTTGGCGATGCGGCGAACGCGGCGGCCACCCTGTTCGAGTGTCTCGCGGTACTTTTCGACTTCCGTTCGGACGATGTCGCGGATGGTGTCGCGATTCTGGTAGCCCAGGCGTTCGGCCTGCATGTCCACGATTTCGTCTAGCGGTGCATCGACCCCCGCGGTGTCACAGAGGCGCTTGGTCCGCCGGAGTACCATCCGGGCGAGGTAGCCGGTTGCGACGTTGCTCGGGACGATGCCGTCACCGAACATGTAAGCGAGCGTCCGGCAGTGGTCGGCGATGGCGTATATCGCTTCGAGCGGCTCCAGTAGTTCGACGAGTTCCGTCGTCGAGACGCCGATTTTGTCCGCGATGTTGTCGCGGGCGGCTTCCATATCCTCGGCTTCGTCGATGTCCATGTGCCCCGCGAGTTTCGAGGCGCGGTGAACGAGTTCTTCTTCCTCCTCGGTGTGCTCGATGCCAGCGTTCTCCTTGAGGAACGCGATCATCTCGGGATACACCGCTTCGTACACTGTCGGCGTCCCTTGGGACACCCACGTCCAGCGTTCGAGGCCGTACCCGGTGTCCACGATGTACGTGTCCATCGGGCTGTAGCGGTTGCCGTCCTTCATCTCGTACTCGCCATCCGGGTCCTGCTCCATCGACATGAAGACGAGCGTGGCGAGTTCGACACCGCGATAGATGACTTCGATAGCGGGTCCGGCGTTGCCGCCGCCGACCCACGGGTCCTCGATGTAGATGACTTCCTCGGGGTCTACGCCCAGCGATTCGAAGAATTCGTCGCAGTACTGGACCGTCTCGTCCTTCCAGTAAACTTCGCCCTCGTACGCATACTGTTCGGGGTTGTCGATGTCTTCCCGTGCGTTGAACGCGTGGTGGGCCATCATCTCGAAGGCCATCGTGTGCCGACCCGTTTTGCCGACGTTGTCGATGTCCTGCATCCGGATACAGGGTTGGCTGATGGTCAGCGGGTTCGCCGGCGGCGGCGTCTCCCCTGACGTGACCAGCGGCTGGAAATCAGCGATAGAAGCGATAGTGAGCAGCATGTCGTCCCGCCAGCGGTTCGCGGCCACCGGGTACGGGTCGATTCGTCGGTGGTCGTGGTCTTCGAAGAAGGACAGGAACGCTTCCCGCATCTCCGCCAGCGAATATTCCTTGTCGAGACTTGGGTTGTCGATGAAGCCGTACTCCTCACAGGGTGGTTCGCCGCACGTCTCTCGGTCGTGGTCGCGCGTCCAGAAATGCGCTCCACATTCGGAGCATTCCTTTCGAACAAAGCCGTTCTCCTCGAAATAATCGAGGCGATACTCCTCCTCAAGTTGGCTCATTGTTGGTAGTTCTTCACCCACCGGGGCGTAAAACAGTTCCGCAACCGTGTGAGACCCCAGATACGACCGTCATCGTCCGTTTTGGGCCGAGCGACCTCCATCGAAAAGGTGGTTCCTCAGACGTGATCGAACAGGTCGAACAATCCTCGGAGGGCGGCACTACCGGAATCGTCGCCGTCGAGGATGTACGAGTCGAACCGGCGAATCGAGTAGCGGTAGGCGGCCGGGGGTGCCACGAGACCGAGCACTGTCGCAATCGCTCCGGCGATGAGACGAACCTTTCCGGGTGAAATCTCCAGCGCGTAGCCGAGCACTCCGGTGAGGAAGTGAACCATCGAGGCGACGGAGGCGGCGGTGGAGGGCGTGATTGCGACGACGGCACCGCCGTACCCGATCATCAGCACGGCCGAATACGTGACGAAGGCAGTCTTGCTCGGGACGACCGCCCGGCGGCTTTTCGTGACGTTGACCTCGCCGAACCGGGGGAACGTCGAGCCGATTCCAATCGCGACGGTGATTCCCGCCAGACCGAGCAGCACGCTCACCCCCGTCAACAGAATCCAGCGCGTCGGTTCGAGCGGACTCAAAAACCCGGTGAGCGCCGTGGCGACGACGATTATCGGGAGTCCGACGATGCTCACCGCTATCATGTGGCCCTTGACGAACTGTTTGCCCTCGACTGTCGAGATGAGCGTCACGGGCAACATGGCTCCCTCGTCACCGAGTGGGTTGAGCGTCGCGCCGCCGAGTGCCCATGCTCCGTAGAAGGAGACGAGGACGGGAAGGGACCCCGTGACGTGGCCCGCCTGTACGGCGTCCTGAATCGGACCGGTGAGGAAGAAGATCGGATAAATGACGTAGAGGAGTCGAAGCGGGGCGCGTTTTGTCCGCCGCCACACGTTTTCGACCACGGAGCGCGTCGGTCCCGATGCGATCCCGGTGAGGAAATCGGCATTCGTCTCGTCGGCGTCGTACTGTTTGTTCTCGGGTTGGACTCGGTCGCCGTACCAGAGTCGCATCGCCAACTGAACGTCGATGGCGGTCAGGATCGGAACGCCGACGACGACGAGCGCGACCGCGCCACCGACCCGAACCAGCGAGGGAGACGTTCCCGGAATGCCGAGCACGAGGAAGTCGCCGAGCCACGCCGTCGGCGCGTTCTGGAGTATCAGACCGAGCGACGTCATGATGTCGCCGAACGCGTTCGTTACGATCGCTCCCATGTAGAGAACGAAGACGACGACAGTGATGATCGATTTGTACTGTGCGAGGACCTCCGAGCGCGCGAGTGCGAGCTTGAGCAGGAGACCGACGATGTGCCCGCTGAGAAGTGCCAGAAGTATCAACCCGAGCAGTGCGAGGACGATGGCGATGAGCGGAAGCGGCGTGCCGAGCGACGCGCTGAGTGCGCCGCTGATCGCCAGAATGGGAATCGCGCCGACGGTGACGAACCGCATGAGTTCCCCGCCGAGGAGACCGCCGACCACGTCGCGGGCGGGAACCGTCGTCAGCATGCCCGCCTCGTTGTCGATACGTCCGGTTTTCCCGATGGTGCGCGAGGCGACCATCAGGGAGAGACCGACCCACACGACGGCGAATGCACCCCGCGCGCCCATCAGTATCGGTGCCGATGTCGTCCGGAGTTCCCCGCCCAGTTTGTACGCGAGATACGCGCCGAGAACGGTCGCGCCAGCGGGCAGGAGGAGGAAAACCCCGAACGCGAGCATCTGCATGGGATTTTTGGCGATGGCGCGGATGCTCCGTCGATACTCCATTCGGGCGATACTGGCGCTCCGGCGAGGCGTCGGCCAGTTCATTGCTCCACCGACGCCGCGGCCGGGTGTTCGCTCGTCACGTCGAGGAACACGTCTTCGAGCGTCTGTTCCTCCTCGGCGCGGTGGGTGAGTCGCTCGGGGGAGTCCTCGGCGACGAGCGACCCGTCGTACAGCACGCCGACCGTATCGGCGAGTTCCTCCACGACAGGGAGGATGTGCGTCGAGAGGAAGACGGTCATCCCGTCGTGCGTGAGTTCCGAGATGAGTTCGCGCACCGTCCGTGCGGCACGCGGGTCGAGACCCGACGTGGGTTCGTCGAGGAAGACGACCTCGGGTTCGTGGAGGATGGTCTGAATCAGTGCCGTCTTCTGTTTCATCCCTTTCGAGTACGTGCCGACGCGTTCGTTCGCGTCGTCGAGGAGGTCGAACCGGTCGAGGAGCCGTTCGATTCGGGCGTCGGCGTCCACGCCGCGGAGACCAGCGATGTACTGCAACTGCTCGTAGGCAGTGAGTTCGTCGTACAGCGGCGGCTCTTCCGGCATGTAGCCGATATGCGAGACGACGGCGTCCCGGTCGTCGATGGACTCGCCCGCGACGCGGGCGGTACCACTCGTCGGCGGCGTCAGCGTCGTCAGCATTCGCATGGTCGTCGTCTTCCCCGCACCGTTCGGTCCGAGGAAGCCGTAGACGGACTCGGACGGAACGGTCAGTTCGAGGTTCGAGACGACCGTCGTGTCGTCGAATCGCTTCGTCAATCCGTCGGTTTCGATGGCTGGTCTCATCGCGTCACCTCCGACCGCACGCGTTCATTATCGATGTGGAGAGCAACGACAGCGGTGGGGACTGTGCGAACCATATCGGCTCCGTTGTACCGAGAGGTAAAAAACCCGATTGAAATGGTTGTTCACATTTCCAACCAATTCTGATATGTATTTTTAGTCCAGCGACAACGACGCCAGCATCGCTTCGAGTTGCACGCGCTCATTGGCACCTTCCGTGATGCGGAAATCGGCCTCGCCGACGCGTTCGAGGACGCGAACTGCGTCCTTGTCGTCCAACTCGAAATCCCAAATCGAGCGGTGGAGTTGGTCGATGATGTCCCCGCCGGCCATGCCGCGCTCGGTCAGCAGTTCGTCCAAGATGGAGCGTGCACGGGTGAAATCCCCGTCGATTGCGTGTCGGACCATCTCCTTGATGTCCTCCGGGCGGGCCGTGCTGGTGATGACGAAGACGCTCTCTTCGTCCACTTGTTCGCCCATCACCGCGGCGGCTTGCAGGGCGTTGATGGCTTTGCGCATGTCGCCGTCCGCCGCGTAGACGAGGGCGTCGATGCCGCCGTCGGTGGTTTCGATGCCTTCCTCGCCCGCGATGTAGCGGATTCGCTCCGCGACTGCGTCGTCAGGAATCGGGCCGAACCGGAACACCGCACACCGCGACTGGATGGGGTCGATGATCTTCGAGGAGTAGTTACACGACATGACAAACCGCGTTCGCTTCGAAAACTGCTCCATCGTCCGGCGGAGGGCGGCCTGTGCGTCGCTCGTCAGCGAGTCGGCTTCGTCCAGGAAGATGATTTGAAAATCGACCGCACCGGGGTCGTGGCGGGCGAAGTTCTTGATCTGGTCGCGCACGACGTCGATTCCGCGCTCGTCCGAGGCGTTCAGTTCGAGGAAGTGGCTCTGCCAGCTATCGCCGTACAGCTCCTTGGCGATGGCGACCGCACAGGTCGTCTTGCCGATTCCCGCCTGCCCCGAAAAGAGCAGGTTGGGCAGGTCGTTTTGCTCGATGTAACTCGCCAGTCGAGCGGTGATATCGTCGTGACCCGCCACGTCTTCGAGGGTTTGTGGCCGGTACTTCTCGACCCAGATGGTGCCGCGTCCGGGGACGCTTTCCGCGTCGGCCTCGCTCATGGTCCAGCAAAGGAACCTATCGTTCTTAAACTCCCCGAGATTTCGCGCCAGCGGTTCGAGATTTCGACGGGAGACCGCCGTCGGTTAGGCCGCCGATTCCGGGGTGAAAACCCACGATTCTCGGGGACAACGACTCAATTACTATTCTCCCGGAAACCGATAACTCGGTCCATGTGCGCACGCGTGGCCATCCCTCGTAGTGGATTCGTCTTCATCCTCGTCGCGGTGCTCCTTCTCGCTCTCGCGCCAGCGACGGCGGCGGCGGAGCAGACACGAACCGGCGGTAACGTCGTCGTCGGGCAGGGTCAAACGGTCAAGGGTGGACTCTCCGCCACCGGCGGGACCGTCGTGATTCGTGGCACCGTCGACGGCAACTTGGATGCCGTTTCGGGCAACGTCCTCATCGCTCAGACCGGCACCGTCAACGGGGACGTGTCGGCGTTCGCCGGCAACGTCCGTATCGAAGGCACCGTCAACGGAAACGTGGACGCCCAGACCGGCAATCTGGTCGTCGCGAAAAGCGCCACGGTTGGCAAATCGCTCGAAGGTGCCTCGGGGTACGCCCTGATTGCGGGAACCGTGAAGGGTAACGCCCGTATCACAGGAGAGACGCTCACGCTCGCCAACTCGGCGAACGTCGGTGGCAACCTCGTCTACGACGTGAACAAATTCAACCGACAGAACGGTGCGTCCGTCGGCGGAACCGTCCAGCGCGACGAATCGATGAACAACGCGGGACCGTCTCCGATTCCACATATTCCGGGTTGGGTCGGCGCGGTGTACGGCTTCTTCGTGAATCTCCTGTTGGGTATCGTGTTGCTGGCGCTGTTCCCGACGTTCTCCGACAGCGTGGCGGACAACGGCCGAACCAACCCGTTGTTCTCCATCGGGGTCGGTATCCTCTTTCTCATACTCGTCCCCATCGTGCTCATCGTCTTCGCCATCACCATAATCGGGATTCCCATCACGATTCTCGGAGCCATCGTCTTCGCCATCTTCCTCTGGGTTGCGACCGTCTACGGATCGCTCACCGTCGGCGTCTGGTTGCTCTCGCTCGCCGACACAGGAGGGCACTGGCTCGGGTTGATTCTCGGCCTGTTCGTGGTGGCAATCCTCTCTCGAATTCCAATCGTCGGCGGAATCGTCACGTTCGTCGTTCTGCTGTTGGGTCTCGGCGCGCTGGCCGCTGCCCTCTGGACGCGCTATCGCGGACGGCGGACGACGCCGAAGTACGCCGAAACAACGCGGTCGGGTGGCGACGAAGAGACGCCCGCCGATTGAATTTCAACACTCACCATCGACTTCCCGCTCGAACCGGTCGATGAACGTCTCCACGAACTCCCGGCGCTCGTCGGCCACGCGTCGGCCGGCGTCGGTGTACATCCGCCCCGGAAGCCGGAGAATCTTCTTATGGAAGTGGTTCATCGACGTTGCGCCCGCCCGCGTCTCGTCGGCGTCGAGCGGCAGGTTAGGGTCGTGCATGATACTGCCGTGCTCCCCGCCGTAACAGAAGACGCGCGCGATGCCGATGGCACCGATGGCGTCGAGGTTGTCCGCGTCGGACAGCAACTTTGCCTCCAGCGTTTCTGGTTCCACGTCGTTCGAAAACCGATGGGCGCGGATGCAGTGTTGGATGGCACGGATTTCGTGTTCCGCCGCGTCGAACTCCGCGAGAATTTCTTTCGCCTCCTCGGCACCCCACCCGGCGTGGTCGTCGATTTCGTCGCGGTCTTCGCGGCCACGCCCGATGTCGTGCAGCCACACCGCCGAAAAGAGGATTCGCTCGTCCGGGTCGTACTCCGCGGCGAGCGTTTCCGCGAGGTTGGCGACCCGCTGGACGTGATGCCAGTCGTGTGCGGGTGCGACGTTCTCGAAGTAGGCGTTCGCACGAGGTCGGACTGCTTCTGGAAGGGTCTCCGTCATGCTTGTCTCTACCGCCACTGGTCGCGACGATGCCATGTAATCGTTGTTTTCGATTCACGTTGTCGAGATTACATCACGTCTTCGAGCGCCGCTCGAAGCGGAGTGACGTCCCACTGTTCGTCGTAGCGCTCCCCGTTGATGAAGAACGTCGGAGTTCCGATAACGCCGCTTTGAGCCCCCGAGATAATGTCCTCGTGAACTCGGTCGCGGTACGCGTGTCGTTCGAGTTCGTCGTCGAACCGAGAGAGGTCGAGGTCGAGTTCGGCGGCGGCATCCCGTAGTTCCGTCTCCCCTATCTCGCTCGGTGCTTCGAAGAGCAAGTCGTGCATCTCCCAAAATTTCCCCTGTGCTGCCGCCGCTTCCGCCGCTTCGGCGGCCTCCTCCGCGCGCGGATGCAGTTGTGAAAGCGGGAAATGCCGAAAGACGAACCGCACTTGGTCGTCCATCGTTCGCCGCAATTCCTTCACTGCCTGATGTGCACCCTCACAGTACGAACATTCGTAATCGCCGTACTCGACGAGCGTGACGGTTGCATCGCCGTCCCCGTCGATGTGGTCGTTCCGATTCACAGACACTGCAAGCTGAGAGACGCGTGATTGGCTCATGGTTCCCCCCGTCTACCTACCGCTCGCATCGGTCATAGACCTATCTCCCGGACGAAAAAATGACCACCGAAAGTGACCCTCTATCTAAAACGAATCGCAGTGGGGTTACTGTGCAAACAACTGCCGAGCGTCGTCCACGGCTTCGACTAGCTTGTCGACCTCTTCGCGGGTGTTGTAGATGTAGAAAGATGCCCGCGCGGAGGCAGCGACACCGAGTTTGTCGTGGAGCGGTTGCGTACAGTGGTCGCCGGCGCGGATGGCGACGGCGTGGTCGTTGAGGATGCTGGAGAGGTCGTGGGCGTGGACGCCATCAACGTTGAACGAGACGAGGCCGCCGCGGTCGTCGGCCGGCGGGCCATAGATTTCCACGTCACCCTCCTCGGTAAGCCGGTCGTAGGCGTACTCGGCGAGTTGCTCTTCGTGGCGCTGGATGCGCTCCATGCCGATGTCGTCGAGGTAGTCCGCGGCGGCGGCCATCGCGATACCTTCCGCGATTCCCGGCGTTCCAGCCTCGAACTTCCACGGCAGTTCCTCCCACGTCGAATCGTCGTAGGTGACTTTCCGAATCATCGAGCCACCGTACAGGTACGGTTCCATCTCCTCCAGAATGTGTTTCTTGCCGTACAGGCCGCCGCTGCTGGTCGGGCCTGCCATCTTGTGGCCGGAGAACGCGTAGAAGTCGACGTCGATGGCTTCGACATCCACGGGGCGGTTCGGCACCGCCTGCGCGCCGTCAACGAAGATGAGGGCGTCGTGGTCGTGTGCGAGGTCCGCGAGTTCGCCGACGGGGTTGGCCGTCCCGAGCGTGTTCGAGACGTGAACGACGCTGACCATCTTCGTGTCGTCAGTGATGAGTTCGGCGGCGGCGTCCATGTCGAGGTAGCCCTGCTCGTCGATGGGGATGTATTTCACGTCCGCGCCGGTTCGTTTCCCGATTTGCTGCCACGTCACCAGCGAGGCGTGGTGTTCCATTTCGGAGAGGACGACTTCGTCGCCCGGACCGAGTTCGTTGAGTCCCCACGCGTAGGCAACGAGGTTCTCGGATTCGGTCGTGTTCTTCGTGAACACCATCTCCTCACGGCCGCCGCTCGCGCCGATAAATTCGGCCATGCGGTCGTGAGCCTCCTCGTAGGCGATGGACGCCTCTTGGCTCAACTGGTGGATGCCGCGGTGAACGTTCGCGTTGTAGGTCCGGTAGTAGTCACTGATGGTATCGACGACTTGGTCGGGCGTTTGGGTCGTCGCCGCGTTGTCGAGATACACCACCTGATTCCCGTTGAACTCCCGCTGAAGAATCGGGAAATCCTCCCGGATGCGCTCGACATCCAGCGTGTCGGACTGCTGTGATTCCATTAGTTATTGATTGGACTTCGAGTGGGAACACTTCTTCGGTCTCCCCAAGCGATACCGATATCCAGGTCGCTCTCACCGAGACAATGTACATTAAGGGTCTTCAGTTCGTAGGTTCGGTATGGTTTCGAAACGCCGTCTGGTTGGAAATCTACTCTTTCTCGCCCTCTTGTTCGTCGGTATCTTTCATACGTTCTTGACCGTCGCATTCCACGCCGGCTATTTTCTGGTCGCTATCGGAACGGTCGTTGGTTCCATCGTCTGTCTCATCGCCGTAAACGTCCCTGCGTATCTCGATTAGTCGGTTTTTCGCACGCACCTGTCAGTTCAACCGCTACAAATGGGTCTATCCAGTCTCTTCTCTCATACCAGATGTCATCCTCTTAAAAGAAAAGATACGTCCCGGAAAAACGGAGCGACAGCGAGTACGAACTGTGCTACCACCGCACTGCACTGAATCGGCCGTGAGAGCGTCTCAAAACTACACCCGCAGAAATTGCGCGTGTCGGGTGGAATCCAGTTCGAGGACGTTCGTCTCGTCCACGAACCCAGCGTCCACCGCGAGTGCCACGGCGTCAGCGCCGACGATGTTCGCAACCGAGGCGCGCGTGAGACTGTTCACGATTTCTTCTTCGTCGGCCTCGTCGCCGCCGTAGAACTCCTCGCTGACGGTGAACGAGAGGTCGCCATTCTCGAACGTCTCGCCCAACACGTCGTCATCACAGACCGCGACCAGCAGCCCTTCGCCCGTGTCGCGCTCCTTGAGTATCATTCCTGAATCATTCCTGAATCAACTCTTCTTCCGCCTCACGTCGCATCTCTTCGGCTTCCTCCGCGAGTTTCTCGGCTTCCTCGTCTTCGCCCAACTCTTCCAGCGCACGAGCCTTCTCCTCGATGACCTGTGCGTTCCGGAACCCGAGTCGAATCGCGTTGTCGAAGCAGTTCACCGAGTCCTCTACCTAGTCCGCGTTCGAGCAGGAAGAACCCACGGTTGAACCACGCTTGCGGGAATCGCTGGTCGATTTCAACCGCCCGCTCGGAGTGTTCGAGTGCCTGTTCGGTTCGGCCGGATTCCCAGAGTGCGTACGCGAGGTTCGTCTCTGCCGTTGCAGCGTGTTCGCTGTCGTCGTCGATGTACAGCGCTTCGCGGTACGCACCGATGGCTTCGTCCCACTCTTCGAGTTCCGCGTGGGCAACGCCCTTGTTCGCCCACGCTTCCTGTGCGTCGAGGGAGTCCTCGTCGGCGAATCTCGCTGCCCGCTCGAACGTATCGGTTGCCTGCTCGAAGCGGTTGATTTGCATGTAGCTCAGCCCGACTTCCATCAGGTCAGCAACCGAAATCCTGTCGCGTGGGATTGCCTGCTGGTCGAGGATGTCGGTTACGACGCGGGAGTCCACCGGGTCCACCTCGTCCGGATTCACTTCGAGTTCCGGCGGGTCCAAGTCGAACTCGTCGTACGGGTTGTCGAAGCCTTGTCCCTCGGAAAATTTGTGACTTCGCTCGTCGGTCATTACTCCCGCTTGGTGCGGCGCACTGTTAAGGACTGCGCCATGGGATATGCAATGAGAAGGGTCTGTTTGAGTTTCGACTTTGCGGTGAGTACGACGACCGAGCGGCAATGAAAATCGCCCCGCACCGAGCCACACGCCTCCCCAGCCGATTCGCTCGGTCGCTACCGCTCCCTCACTCATCCACCGTCAGCGCGCAAAAAACCAAACACCAGAAAACGAAAATCAGCCCTCAATCATCCAGCCGTGCCAAGACGGCCTCGGGGTCGTATCGGAGCGAAAGCGAGCGCGACCGCCCGCGACCATCGACGTTCGTGTAGGTGGCATCAATGATGCCGAGTTGGTCAAGTTTGTTGGTAATCTCGGAGTATCGGGTGTAGCCCAAATCGGTCTCATCGTGGAACACGTCGTACACCTCTCCCGCTTGTTCGCCGTCGTGTTCGGCGATGACGCGGACGAGGGTAACTTCGTGGTCGTTCAAGGCGTGGAGGCTGTGTGAGAGGTGGACGAACTTGGATTTCTCGTAGGCGTCCTCGACATCCTGCAAGCTCACGGTTCGGCTGGCGCGCATTTCGGCGTTCAGGCCCGCCCGGCGGAGCAGGTCGATGCCGACGCGCAAATCGCCGCTCTCGGCGGTGAGTTCGGCGACGCGTTCCAGCACTTCCGGCCCGATGACGCCCTCGTGGAACCCGCGCTTGACGCGCTCGCCGAGGATGTCGATTATCTCCTGTCGGTCGTACACCGGGAAGTACACGTCCTCGGGTCTGAACACGCTCTGGACGCGGGTGTCCAACTCTTCGATAACGTCGAGGTTGAGGTCCGAGGAGACGACGAGCACGCCGATTTTCGCCCCGCTGTGGGCTTCGTGAGCGCGGAGGAGCGAATACAGTGTGTCCGATGCTTCACCCTCGTAAAACAGGTAGTTCACGTCGTCCAGTGCGACGACCATTACTTCATCTTCTTCCACCAGTTTCTCCGTGATTTGACGGAACAGTTTTTTGAACGAAATACCGCTGGACGGCGGTTCGTACTCGAAAATCCCCTCGAAGATGCGTGAGAAAATCGCATAGCGCGTCGAATCGACTTGACAGTTGACGCGAACCGTCCGCACGTCGGTTTGTGCTGATAGCTCGTCGAACAGCTTTTGGACGGATGTCGTCTTGCCAGTCCCCGGCGGCCCGCGCGCCATCACATTGAGTGGGCGCGACCCACGAACTGCTGGCCGAAGCGCGTATTGGAGGCTCTGTGTCTGGGACTCGCGGTGTTTGAACGTCTCCGGAATATAATCGATTTCGAAGACGTGCTCTTCGCGGAACACCGACTCGTCCCACGACAACATCCCCTCCTCGGGGTCGTCTGCCATCACTTTCACCACGCTGCCCGTAGCTACTTAATCCTTCGCCAGAGCAAAATGGGGCTCAGGTCGGAAGACAGGCGTTTAAGCGATTAGCTCTGCTCTATCGCACCTTGTACGTCATTTCTGTCCATCGACATACCGTGTTTTTCTTGGGCGTGTTCCTGTACCATGTTGATGACTTCGTCCTCGCTGTTCGCCCGTACCATGAAGTCACAATCCTGCTGTGTGCATTCGAACTCTTGTGCCATAGTGAATTCTCCCCCGTTTCGGGGCACAAACGGTGACGGTATGCTCACACCTAACGGTTCTGGCTGTCGAACTCCTAGTCGAACTTCGCCAGTAATCGCTCGTAAAACCCGTTTTCGCCCCCGTCGGCCAGTTTCTCCACGATGAGTTCGGGCGTCGAACGCGCGAGATGGTCCTTGACCGGCGAGCGCTCCACCACGAGTTCGCCATCGACCAATCCCTTCGCTTCGATTCCATCGACAGCCACATCGTTCCTCGCCACGGCACGAATCTCGTCGGCGAGGTGGGAGACGAACACGCCGGTCACGTCGCGCTCGCCGAGTTCCTCCAGAATGCCGGCGATTATCTTCGCGCTCGCACCGGGTTCAGTGATGCTTTCGAGTTCGTCCACCAGCACGAGTCTGCCCGCCTGTCCGTCAGCGAGGGCGGCGAACTGCTGGAGCGTGCTCTCGAACGCGCCTGCGTCCAAGGTTCCTTGCGTCTTGCCGTGATAGTGCAGTTCCTCGAACCGTCGCAGCCGAACGGATTCAGCAGGGACTGGCAGGCCCATGTGGGCGAGGATGACGACGAGCGCCACGAGATCCAGCGTCGATGTCTTCCCGCCACTGTTGACACCCGAGAGTAGGGCAACGCCCGACACGCCGTAATCTACAGGTTCGACGGACGAAAAATCCACGTCGAGCAGTGGCGAGCGCCCGCCGACGATATCGAAGCCCTCACCGTCGAAGTCGGGCATCGTACAGTCGAAATCGTGAGCGAATCGCGCGATGGCCAACTCCACGTCCAGTTCGAGTACGGCGTGCACGAGTTCCCGCGCCGCTTCGCGTTCGTCGGCGAGTTCGCGTGCGAGTTCGCGTTTGTGTCGCGCTGCGCGCCGTGATTTCTCGGCCGTCAGTTGCTCTCGAAGCCGCGAAATCACGCTCTCGTCGTGTTCGACGGGAAACGTCGGCTCGTCGGCAAACGCCTGCCGTGCGAGTTCGGTTTCACCGGCGTCTAGCGCCAACGTCTCGACCAGATGCTCGCGGGCGGCGTCTATTGCGGCATCGTACTCGTCACTCAGTTCGCGCGAGAGGAGTGAATCCACACCTGCGCCGCGTTCGACTAGCGAGAGCAAATCAGAGCCTTCGATAGTCACGTCTCGCTCCCGAATCGCCTCTCGGAGTCGGTCGTTGGCGACGTTTTCGGCCATCGAAATGGCGGCATCCAGATCGGAAATCGCGTCCGTCAACCGGGCGAGTTCCGCATCGCCCGTCACGCCGCCATCCGCGGTGACGCGGGCCAACGCGGATTCCAGTCCCTCGATGTCGAGCGGTGCATCCAGTCCCGCAACGCGATGAACTTCGGCAGCGGCGAGCAAGGTGTCCCGATTCTCGGCGAAAAATGCCAGCGGACGTTCGGGGACGAGTTCCGCCGGCGTCTCCAGCGCGTCGGGTTCGACACGAACGTCCCCGTCAATTGCGACACCTGTGAACGCCTCGTCCAGCGCGATGACCGTGGAGTAGCCACGTGCGAGTTCCGCCAGTTCCCGCGTATCCTCTACGACCTCGATTGGCAGTTCCGGAATCGCGTCCCGTGCGTTCGCGTACCGCTCGGCGTCCGTCGTCGCCAGACAGCGGTCGTTGACCCGCACGCCGCGCGGACTCGACAGCGGTTCGACGCCTACCAGTGCGTCCCGCACCTCCGATGTCGGCGTCCGTTCCATCGCTCGACGGGTAAACTCGTGGACTTCCTCGATTCGGGATGCGGTCGAACTCGGATACAGCGTTTCGAGGCGCTTTTCGGCGTAGCTCGTAACGGCTCGCGCTTGGACGAGTGAAAGCACGTCTCGGTACAGTTCGCGCGCTCTGTCGGTTGCGAGAAAGCCACCAGTGTCGTCGTGTTGCAGGCGAATCGCGCCGCGCGCGATGGCGGCAGCTCGTCCTTCTGTAATGCCCGGCGCTCGCGCGAGTGTGGCGACATCGCCGGTTTCGAGCGCTCGCTGGGCGTCATCGAGCTCCGCGAGCGCGTCGGCCGTCTTCGCACCGACGCCGGGTACCGCCTCGAACTCCATTCGCTCCGTGATATTGCGGCATACATAAAAAACGTTCCCGACGCGCATCGATTGACGGACACTCCCCCGTGAACGACTATCATCACTAGTCTACGATTCGTTGACTAATACGGTGACCAGAAAGCTCATGACAAAACACGACTCTTTTTTTACATGTCTGTCGTCCTTTCAGCGTTTCCACTCGGTCCCGAAGTCATTGTCTTCATCGTACCGCTCATAGTCATCATCATTGTGCTCTACTTGGTATATATGTTAATTACCTGATGCCATGTCGCTCGTATTTTGCCGGGACAACGCGTTTTTGCCCGTCCACAACAATCACGAGGTATGCCGACCCTCGAGGAGAAACTGACTGCCGCGAAAGCCGACCTCGCTAACCGTGACGGCGTCCTCGTCGCGTTCAGCGGTGGCGTCGATTCGAGCGTCGTCGCCGCCATCGCGCACGACGCGCTTGGCGACGACGCTGTCGCCTGTACTGCGAAGAGCGAAACGTTGCCGGAGGCCGAACTCGGGGATGCAAAACAGGTGGCCGACGAAATCGATATTCGCCACGAAATCGCGTCGTTCAGCGAACTGGACGACCCGAACTTCGTTGAGAACGACGACGACCGTTGCTATCACTGCCGCACGATGCGCCTTGGTTCGATGTTCGACGCGGCGGCGGAACTCGGCATCGAGGTTGTCTGCGACGGAACGAACGCGGATGACGTGAGTGCCGGTCACCGCCCCGGTCTCCGCGCAGTTGATGAGCTCGATGCCTACTCGCCGCTCCTCCAACACGACATCTCGAAATCTGAGGTGCGCGAAATCGCACGCATGTACGACCTTACGGTCGCCGACAAACCCGCGATGGCGTGTCTCTCTTCTCGAATCCCGACCGGACTGGCCGTCACCGAGGAACGACTTTCTCGCATCGAGCGCGCCGAAACCCTCCTTCGCCAGTGGGGATTCACCCAGTTCCGCGTCCGCGACCACGACGGACTCGCACGCATCGAAATCGGTGAGGAGGAATTATCGCGGGCGCTGGACGAAGAGTTCGTTCGTGCTACCCGCGAGCACCTCACGGACCTCGGCTTCGACCACGTCACGCTCGATTTGCACGGCTACCGGACTGGAAGCGTCAGTCCCGCGGATGAAGAAAACGAATCGGACATGCACGAACCGCTAGTCGAGGACGTGTTCAGTCCGGACGTCGACTGACGGTCGATAGAAAGCAGCGCCGGGCGTTCGCACCCAAAGGGTGGCAGTTTGCTGGCACGCGAACTGCGGTCTGTAGCTGCTGGCACGCGAGCTAAGGGCAGGTACGAACGCTACCACCACATTGGGTACTGTCTCCCTTAGTTATATACCGATTACGGACAGAGAAAGGTGTCATTGTGTGATTCCGCGGGAACTGAGAATGCGAAAACAGTGTCGAACGGTCACCGACCCGTCCATTTTAGGAGGAGCAAGGTCCCCTCGAACAACACGACCATCGTGATTGCGACGAGGAACGGAGCCATTCCAGTCGGGTCGGGGCTGAAGAGGAATGCGAATCCGGCGAATCCACCCCAGAAGTACAGGCGTCGATTGGTCATCCACTGGCGCGTCGTCAGCCCCATCATGATGGCGAGCATGATGAGGAGCGGAATCTGGAAGACGACAGCCAACACACCCATCATCATCAGGATGAGGTTGAACGTCTTCGTCAGACCGAACGCGAGATGGACGTGTGCGCTCGACGTGTACGAGAGGAAGTAGGAGAAAATGGCGGGGAGGATGAGGAAGTCTGCAAAGCAGAGTCCCACGAACGCGAGGATGAGACTGGTCGGGACCGCTGCGAGATAGTATCGGCGTTCGTTCGGGTACAGTCCGGGGCGCATGAAGAGATACGTCTCATACACCATAACCGGAAGTGCGACGACGAGTCCGGCGAGGCTGGCGACTTTGAGTTTCGTCATCACGAGCGCCAGCGGCGCGTAGATTCGTGGCCGGGTGCCCGATTTGCTGGCGGGCAGGACTTGATCCCAGAGGAAGTTGATGATGTGGGACGCAAACGGGAGGACGATGAGACTCACGACTCCCGCGATGATGAGGATGACGGCAAGCCGCTTTATCATCTCCTCGACGTGGTCGGCCAGCGGCATCTCCTCGTCTTGCATCGGCTGGCTCGGCCGCTCAACTGCTGGTTCCGGGTCTTCTGGCGCGAACAGGTCCTCATCCGGCGGCTCCGGCGCTTCCTCCGACGCCGGAACCTTCGATAGATTGTCACCTGCCGTCGCATCCGATTCTTCGCCCATTCACCCGAGGATAAGCAGCCGAGTTATTATAGGCTTTCTTCATCTCGCGAGACGAGAAGATTGATAACTGGCACGGGGCTACCATTCTCAAGCAATGTCTACCTCGGGGAACAGTCTCATTAGCGAGGATACGGCGAAAACGGTCGCTACAGGTCGTGAAACCATCGGTACGCTACTTCGAACCGCGCAGAAGGAGTTGCAGAAAGTCTTCATCGTCTTCGTCATCGGCTTCATCACCACGTTTTACAGCATGTCGTCGGTGGTGTGGCCATACCTGCGTCACATGACGAAGTCCGGAATGCCACACAGCGTGGCCAAGCACGTCCAGACCGTCGCGGTGACGCCGTTCGACGTGATACTGTTGCAGGCGAAAATCGCCATGTTCGGCGGCATCCTTCTCGCACTCCCCGTTTTGCTCTATCTCGGCCGTGACACCATTCGAGACAATGATTGGTATCCCGAAGTCTCCGTTTCCTACTGGAAGATAGTTCCGATGATTACACTCGGAATTCTGTTGTTCGTCGGCGGAATCTCCTATGGCTACTCCGTCTATTTCCCGATAATGTTCAGCTTTCTCGCGAAGAACGCTGTGAATGCTCATCTGCAGCCGAAATACGGTATTGTCCAGTGGACCGAATTCGTCCTCATCATCTCCCTTTCGTTCGGTCTCGCGGCCGAACTTCCGCTTATCATGTCCGGATTGAGTTATTCGGGTATCGTGAAATACGAGACGTTTCGCAGCAAGTGGCGTCACGCAATCGTCGCTATCTTCGTCTTCGGTGCGGTGGCCTCGCCGCCCGACCCGTTCACGCAGATTATGTGGGCGGTTCCACTCTGTCTTCTTTACGCGTTCAGCCTCTATCTGTCGAAAGTCCTCGTCACCATCAAACGAGGGAGCGATGAGATAAACATCAAGCGGTCGATTTTGCAGAAATGGAACCACATCCTCGGAATCACGCTCGTCGCGGGGGCGGCGGCGTACCTGTTCATCACCCAGGGCGGCCGCGTCTACGTGAACGAGCAGGTACTTCCGATGCTCCCGGCGGCGTACCGTCCCGCGCCCTTCCCGGCGCTCCAACAGGCGATGGGCGTCCAGCGTGGAACGGCCGTCGTTCTGGCGGCTGTCGCCATCGCACTCGTCGCGTTGGTCGTCTCCGTCCTCTACTTCCTGTTCGGCTCGCTCGAAGCGGGTGCGAACATCGGTCAATCCAGCGGGCTCGATTTGAACGAGCTCAACGCGGCGGGCGTCCGGGCTGCCCCACCGAAATTGTTCGCCGAAATGAAGGAGGGTGAATCAATCGAGTATGCTCGCGCTGCAATCGACGATGACCAGCCCGAGAAAGCGCAGGCCATCCTCGACCGCTTCGACCAAGCACACCCCGACGAGGAGGAGGCCGATGCGGCAGTCCAGACGGGAGAGAGCGACCCCGACGCCCCCGAAACACCGGACGACGAGGCACCGCTCGCTGGCGAGGTGGCACAGCAGACGACCACCGAAGACGATGGGAACATCTTCCAGCGCACTGCCGCGGGTATGACGAACGCGTTTACCGACGACGAGACGACCGAAGACGATATCGGCGGCTACTACTACGACTTCGCGTTCATCTTCGAGAGTTTGATGTCGCGGTTGTTCCGCATCGTCGGCGTCTTCATGCTCGTCCTCGCGGGCGTGTTCGTTTTCCTCTATCAGGGTGGTATCGGTTTCATCAACAAGGACTTCACCAGCCGTGTCCCGGCGGCAGCGAGGGCAGCAGCGCAGGCAACTGGCAGCAACGGAGACCTGCTCAACGTCGTTACCCTGCACCCGGTCGAGGCGCTTATCTTCGAGGTGAAAATGAGTACCCTGCTCGCAGCCGTGTCCGTCCTTCCGATGATACTGTATTACTCAGGTGGCCTGCGATGAAGGAGCGAAACATCGTCAGAGGGGACCGCAACGTGTTCTTCGCATGGGGTGCAACGCTGTTCGCCGGTCTCGCCGTCGGTAGTTACATCGGCTACACCATCATCGCGCCGGAGATCATCTCATGGCTTGTCACAGACGCCATCAACGCGCATATGATTATCTTCTACCGTGTGAAGGCGTTCTTCTGGCTGGTGTTCCTCACCACGGTTGGTGTCGGCCTGCTCGCGGACGTCCCCGTGACGATGTTCCTGTTCCACTGGGCAGGCATCGTCAATTTCAAGACGATGTTCGAATACTGGCGTCCGGCCGTCATCGGAACCTTCGTCATCGCCGCGTTCGTGACGCCGGACAGCCTGTACACGATGTTCCTCGTCGCGATACCTGTCTCGGTTGCCTACGGACTCGGTTTAGGTGGTCTCTGGCTCGCAACCCTCGGCGGCCGGCGCGCCTGACGGTGCGCTTAAGTATTCCTCACGGAATACCACGGTATGACCAAGATAAGCGTCGAGATTCCCGACGAACTCCTCGCCGATTTGGACGAGCACGTCGGCGATGACGGCAAGTTCGTCAATCGAAGCGATGCGATTCGTGCGTCGATTCGGAAGACCCTAGATATTCTGGACGAGATAGACGAACGCCATGGAAGGCTCGAAGATGACTGAGGAGGAGACCGTCTTCCGTACTCGCCACTGGACAACTCGCACTCACCGCGTTGTTCGTGACGGCGCTGGTGACGGCACAGCTCACGGCGTCGAAGGTACTCCAGTTCACGATTCCGTTTACGCTCCCGGTTACGGGTGACGCACTCGTCCTGCCGGGTGCCGCGCTGGCATACGCGCTCACGTTCTTCGCGTCGGACTGTTATGCGCGAGGTGTACGGACGGAAGGCGGCCCAGCGACTCGTGAACGTCGCGTTCGTGATGATTTTCGTCATGCTCGTGCTCGTCTGGTCCACCATCGAATCGCCCGCCGCGCCGTACAGTGTGGACCCCGACCAAGTTCCGGACCGTCCTCAGCGCGAGCACGAACATCGTCATCGGAAGCCTCTGTGCCTACGTCGTCAGCCAGAACTGGGACGTAATCGTCTTCCACAAAATCCGCGAACTCACCGACGGCGACCACCTCTGGGCGCGCAACATCGGCTCGACGGCGACGCAGTCAGGCCATCGACACCCTCATCTTCGTCGGCATGGCGTTCTTCATCCTGCCTCGATTCGCCGGTATCGGCCCGAAAATTCCGAACAACGTCGTCCTCTCGCTCATCGTCGGCCAGTACATCCTCAAACTGCTCGATTGCCCTCCTCGACACGCCGTTCGTCTACGCCGTCGTGGGCTATCTGCGCTCGCAAACGAACGCCGGTCGGGTGCCGAGTTCGGCCGACTGAAAATCGAGAAAAATCTCAGTCCAATCGCTGGGCGAAGCCGAACTTCGGCTTCACGTCATCCACACGTATTTCGACGGTCTCCCCTTCTTCCGTGTTCGGGACGAACAGCGTGTACTCTTCGACTTTTGCCACGCCGTCGCCTTCGCTTCCGACCCCTTCGATGGTCACTTCGAGTGTGTCTCCCTCCCTGACTGGTGCCGTGAGGCGCTTGCGCGCCACGAGGTAGACCTCGGAGGATTCGTCACGCGAAGCGTCGGGACTCATCGTCCGGACGTACTCGAACTCCGGTTCCATGTCGTCGCGTAGGTCGTCCAAATCCGGTCCCTGAAACACCTTCACGACGAAATCGCCGCCGGAATCGAGCAGTTCGAGGGCCGTCTCGAACGCCTGCCGAGCGAGGTAGACCGAGCGGGCGTGGTCGAGGCTGTATTCGCCGGTCATGTTCGGTGCCATGTCCGAGAGGACGACATCGGCCGACCCGGCAACGTCGATGACTTCCTGCTGGGTTTCCTCCTCGGTCATGTCGCCACGGATGGTTTCGACGTTGTCGATGGATTTGATTCGCTGAAGGTCAACGCCGATGACGGTGCCGGTGTCGCCGACTTCCTCCGCGGCGACCTGCAACCAGCCGCCGGGGGCCGCACCGAGGTCGACGACCGTCTCGCCGTCGTGGAGGAGGTGTGCGGATTCGTCCAACTGCTGGAGTTTGTAGGCCGCCCGCGAACGGTAGCCTTGCTGCTTGGATTTGTTGTAATAGTGGTCTTTACGGGCCATTCGTTGGAAGACGGTTGTCCACGAGGATGTTTACGCTCTTCGTTCGTACGCTCGGCTCACGGTGGTCTGTCATCCACAAAAATCGGTTAACTGGCCGACGGGTAACGACCCGTCAGCGGTATTCACATTCGTCTTGATGACGAACGAGGTCGGATTTGTTCTTTCCACCGACGAAGACCTTCTTTTTGCAGTAGTTGCATACTCCCCACCGAGGGTCGTCTTCGTCTAGCGTGTATTCTTCTGGCCGCCACTCCTGCGACATATTTCTTCAGAGTACCTTCTAGCGTAAAAAGTTTATCAAAAATCTGTATATTATCCGTTGTAATAATCATACGACGACGGTATGGTAAGTTTCCAATATGCATATGCCGCGCGCGCGAACGGATGACTTTTATGCCACCCTTTCATACCTCCTATCAATATGTTCAAGGCTATCGTGAGCGCGGATACGCTCCGGACGACAATCGATTCCGTGGGCGTTCTTGTGGATGAATGTAAAATCCACTTGGAGGAGGATGGCCTCACTATCAAGGCAGTTGACCCGGCAAACGTCGGCATGGTTGACCTTCAACTCGACGCCGAAGCGTTCGAATCTTACGAGTCGAACGGCGGCATTCTCGGTGTCAACCTTGACCGTCTCGAAAGCGTCGCTAGCATGGCTAGCTCCGACCAACTTGTCGAGATGGAGTTGGATGAGGAGACGCGAAAACTCCACATCAAAATCGACGGCTTGGAGTACACCCTCGCGCTCATCGACCCCGATTCCATCCGACAGGAACCCGATATCCCGGACCTTGACCTCTCCGCTACTATCGTCGTTGAAGGCTCCGACATCGACCGTGCGGTCAAAGCCGCCGATATGGTTTCGGATCACATCGCCCTCGGCGTGAACGAGGACGACGAACTGTTCTACGTCGAAGCGGAAGGCGACACCGACGATGTTGACCTAAAACTCGACCGCGACGACCTCATCGACCTCACGACTGGACCCGCCCACTCCCTGTTCAGTCTCGATTATCTCAAAGACATGAACAAGGCCATTCCGAACGATGGCGAAGTGACCATCGAACTTGGCGAGGAGTTCCCCGTCAAACTTCACTTCGAAATCGCGGAAGGCATGGGCCAAGTGACGTACATGCTCGCACCGCGCATTCAGAGCGACTGAAAATATCCCGAGCGACTGACAAACTTCTTCGACTACCCCCGTTCCTTTCGTTCTACAGATTTCGGTCGATAATGGCCTTCGTGGCTTCCGCCTTCTCCTTCCAGCCGTAGCCGACCTCGTAGACGTGACGCTTGTTTTCGACCAGCTCTTCGGGCGTCGATTCCTCGAATCCGCCGCGTCCCCACGTTCCGCTCTTGTGCAGCCATTCGATGACGTTTTCACGCGTCTCGGGCCACGACAGGCCGACCATCTCGTACCACGCGACCATGGCGAAGACGGCGTTGTCGTGACAGCCGGGGACGCTTCCCTTCTCGTAAATCGTTCTCATCGGCTCGAAACTCGGCTCGGAGACGGTTTCACGGAACTCGTCCGCGGAGAGCAATCGAAGTGCGCCGTCACTCTCCACGACGCGTTTTTCGTGTCGAAGACGGTCGAGTGCTGCGGCGTGGGTTGCGTCCCATCGACCGTGAACCGCCTCGCGGAGGTCCTCCTCCGGGAGGGAATCGGCCGATAGCACCGAAATGATGTCCGTGTACGCTTTTTCGATGTCCGTCCACGGCTCCCCGTCGAACCGGCAATCGGGGCCGTGAAGGTTCGTCGTGGTCCGACAGTCGGGACAGGGATAGTCGAAACGTGGCACGAAATCCGTTTCTCACGCGTCGGTAATAGGTGATTGGATTCGACTGAATCGCGGAAACGCGGGATTTCCACTTCGTCTCGGCCGGGTAATCTCCCGTTACCGGGGACCGTCGCGTTTATCCGCTATCGCTCGAAACGGCGAATAATGAACTCGCTCCATGCCCGATACCCGTTCCTCGCGTCCGCTCGTGAGGCGGTTCGGGACGCAGATCTCGACCCTGCGGCGGTCATCGCCGGGGAGGGAGAGCGCCACCCAGCAGTCGAGCGTGGCGTGGAGCGCGTGCGCCGCGCACTGCTGGACGGAACCGTGCGCGCACCGGACGACGGACGGCGGTGGGCGACATCAGCCGAGGTGCTTTCGTACCCCATCGCCCGGTTGTTGGTGTCGCTCCTCAACGCGCCGGGAGCGGTGGAAAAGTACGCCAGTGCCGAGTCGACGACCGCCTACGAGCGATTCACTGCCGATTTCGAGACACCGGACGACGGTCTGAAGAGCACGGGTGGAACGTCGCTCACACTGCAGCAGTTGCTCGCCGATTTCGACCTCTCGACGGATATCGCCGCGCGCGGTGACGAGTTCGGTGTCGACGTCGTCACGTACATCTCGCTCGCTGGGAACTTTGGGGACGACTGGCGACTCGCTACGCGCCAACTTTCGAACGGCGTCGTCACCGTTTCGCAGAGCGAACTGCACGAACTGCTCCGGACGGCGGTAGAGAAGCGAATCGCCGCCGACCTGCCGCTCTCGGTCCCCTCGGAAATCGCGGCCGCACTCGACGAGGAGCTATCCGAACTGGAGTCGTCGTTCACCGACGCTGATTTCTCACACGACATCGACACGCTCGTGCCCGAACTGTTCCCGCCGTGTACGACGGCGCTGCTTGCCCGAGCACGGGACGGGGAACCGCTTCCCGCCCACTCTGAATTCACGCTCGTTTCGTTTCTCACCAGCATCGGACTCGACGCGGACGAAATCCTGTCGCTCTGTGAAGTTCGAGATGCGGGACGGGCGGACAGATTACGCGCTCGAATCGAACGCGTCCGCGACGAGCGAACGACGCAGTTCGCGCCGCCGAGTTGCGCAACGCTGCAGGCGTACGGTGACTGTGTGAATATGGACCAGCGCTGTGAAACGGTAACGCACCCGCTCGTCTACTACGAGGATGCATTGGGCGAAAATGGGAACGTGACTGATTGGCGCGACCGTTAGTGTTGGTTCGCCAGCCAGAAGCCGACGCCAGTCATGACGAGAACGAAAAGGGCGATGACGCCGACCATTTCGAGCGCGCCTGCTCCCGTGATACCGCCGGTTTTGAACTGCGATCCGACGATAAACATCGCTACGATAAAGAATCCAACCGACACGACAGAGACGATGATGTCGCGGAACGTATCGCCCTCGATATCCATGCTCAGGATTTCCCGGGGTTACATCAAAAGTTCTCCGCTTCGCAGTTGTGCTGTGTGCGTCCTCACAGGTTTATAAATTCGAGACAGCTCTGACGAACACAAAACTAATGGGTGGATTCAACGAGCCATTTCCGTCGAAATCCTATCACAACAGAATCCCGTTTCCATCGAGACGCTTCCGCGCTTGCGTTCACAGGTGAAAGCCTTAGGGTCGTTCAGCACGTACGATAATACGTCGAAACCACCGTCGAGGAGTCGCCAAACGTCGATTTTTGTCGTCTGGTTTCACGGGGGAAGCACCCATGATAGACACAGCCGCTTCCAGAAAAGTATCGTTGGCTCCGCTGGCCGATACCGAGGAGACGAATCCTCGTTCACAACGTGCCAGAGCGGAGCGCATGTCCGTCACGCCGCTCGGTGGCGGGATATACGAAGTCGAAAGCCAGAGCGACAACACGTATTTCGTTGACCTGCTCGGGAGTCGCTGTACCTGCCTCGACCACATGATGCGAGGCGTTCGGTGCAAGCACATCCGCCGGGTCGCAATCGAAATCAACGAGGGTCGTGTACCCCCGCCGGGAAAGGAAGCCGTCGAGTGTACTCGTTGCGAGTCGGTCGTTTTCGTGGACGAGAAGACGGCGGCCGCCGGGCCGCATTTCTGTGACCACTGTCGGCTTGAACCCGGCGAACCCGTTGTGGATCGCGCGACCGGTGACCTACTGGTGGTCGTCCAGATGACTGACCACAGGGCCAACCAAGCCGGGATTCCGGGAGGAGACTACACAGTCGCCTCGTATCCGACGAACGAAAGGTATCCAGCCGACGACCCAGTGGTCGAAGTGCTCTACCCGATTCCAGCAAGCCTTCGCCCCGAGCAGGTCGAATCGCGTCACCTGCGACGCTACTCGTTCCCGCGCTCGCGGCTCAAGCGCCCGGGACGCCCGGACGACCAAGCAGAACTGACTGACTTTCCGGAAGAAGAGTAACCGAACCGATTCCCCGTTTTTCTGAGTCCACGGAACAGCGACTGCTACTCCAAAATCTCCGCCGCCTCTTCGACGGAGAGTACTCCTTGATCGACCGCATGCAGGATGTCCGTGACGCTGTGTTTCGATTCCTCTTTGTTGCCGTCGACCCACAGGTCGTCCATCGAATCCCCGTCTTCCAGCGCTTTCTCCTTTTTCACTCGGTAGTTGCCCCCCTTCGTCTGGTGAACGTCGGCAGGGTGGAAAAAGTACCAATCCTCGCGGTCGAAGCGTACGCCGATTTTCGGCTTTGCACCGAAGTTCTGCGAGAAGTAGACCAGTGCCTCGACTTCCTCGCCAGTGAGATAGATCGGGTCGCCCGAACTCGATTTTGCCTCGATAGCGTAGAAGACAGTGCTATTTCCAGCCAACACGTCCGGCAGTTCGCGCTGGGTTGCACCCCCGCTCGCGGGAGCGCGCATGACCGCAAATCCGACCTCGTCCAACCTGTTGACGAGTTCGCGCTCCCGTCTGTCGCCTTTCCGGTTCGCCATGTGGTCGATGGTCGGCGGGCGCGGGCAATAAAACGGCCGATAGCGTGGTGGAAGTGGAATCGGAGACGTAGTTGTTGAGATGGTGGTTTTGCCGTGATTGCAACGACTGCTTAGAAATCACTCGGCTGTTCGCTACACAACTGATTTTCTGGTTTTGCAACCGTAGCAACTACGAGGACAACCCAGAAAGCCCCCGGCCCCTTTCAGCCCACCCAAACTGCCGCAACCACACCGCCTCCGCACCGCGACACGTGCCCCGTGTGGCTGGCCAGTTCCGTGCACCCCATCCTGCTGGGCGGCGCGGTGCGGAGGCGGTAGGGATTGGGACTGAGCGGGTGGAAACTTTCGAGAACTGCTTCTCAGTAATTGCTCCCTCAACAAATCCGACTACAACTTTCCAAAACGAATGTTTCGCAACCGAAACTACGCGAAACCCCTCTAATCGCCTCTACGTCCCGTGCTGCCAGCTACCCATGTACTCTTTCTGCTCGTCGGAGAGGGTATCGAACTCAACGCCGTCGGCGTCGAGTTTGATTTCGGCGATTTCCCTGTCGAGTTCGTCGGGAACGTCGTGCACACCAGCATCGTACTGCTCGCTGTTCTCGACCATTTCACGGACACAGGCCGACTGGACGCCGAAACTCTGGTCCATGACCTCGACGGGGTGACCCAGCGAGATTGGTGCGGCGAGGTTGACGAGGCGGCCCTCGGCGATAACGTTGAGGCGGCGACCGTCGTCCATTTCGTACTCGTGGACGCCGTCGCGTGCGTCGCGCTCGTTGACGGCGAGGTCGGCGAGGTCGTCTAAATTAACTTCCACGTCGAAGTGGCCCGCGTTGGCGAGCAGGACGCCGTCCTTCATGACTTCGAAGTGCTCTTTCGTGATGATGTCGCGGTTGCCCGTCGTCGTGATGAACACGTCGCCGACTTCGGCGGCCTCGGCCATCGGCATCACGTCGTAGCCCTCCATGTGGGCTTCGAGCGCACGGCGCGGTTCGACTTCGGTGACGATGACGTTCGCGTTCTGCCCGGACGCCTTCTTGGCGACGCCTTTGCCACAGTAGCCGTAGCCACCGACGACGACGTTCTTCCCGGCCCACGAGAGGTTGGTCGTCATGGCGATGGTTGCGAGTGACGACTCACCCGTGCCGTGAACGTTGTCGAACAGGCGCTTCATCGGCGTGTCGTTGACCGCGAAGACGGGGTAATCGAGCGCGCCGTCCTCGTCCATCGCGCGGAGTCGGTGGACGCCGGTGGTCGTCTCCTCACAGCCACCGATGACGGTCTCGATGAGTTCCGGGTAGTCCTCGTGGATGGCGGCGACCATGTCCATGCCGTCGTCCACGGTGATGGTGGGTTCGAGGTCGATAACGGATTCGATGGCCTCGTAGTAGCCCTCATCGTCCACGCCACGCTTCGCGTAGCTGGTGATGTTCGGGTGCTCGTCCAGCGCGGCGCTCACGTCGTCGTGGGTCGAGAGCGGGTTACAACCGGTGACGGCGACTTCCGCGCCACCCTCCGCGAGCGTCTCCACGAGAACGGCGGTCTTCGCTTCGACGTGCATCGCCATGCCGATTCGCTGCCCCTCCAGCGGTTGGTCGGCGACGAACTCCTCCTGAATCGTCGTCATTATCGGCATGTGCTGGCGCGCCCAGTCCATCTTGCGGTGCCCCTCGACGCGAGCGGACTCCAAGTCGTCCAGTTGCTCGCTTATCGGCGGGTAGTCTGCCATACGTTCGTGATTGACGAGCGCGTTGAAAACGGTACCGAAGAAAAATAGGAGTTCGTACGCAGTCACTCCGTCGCGCGTGCGACCAGTTCGTGTGCCCTCTCCTCGGCGGTCTCCCGGACGGCTTCCTCATCTATCGTCAGCACCTCGCTGTCCTCCATGAGGACGCGCCCGTCGCAAATCGTGTGTCGAACGTCGCTTCCGCGGACGGCGTAGGAGAGGTGGCTTACGAGGTCATGGTGCGGAGTGAGGTGCGGTGCCGACAGGTCGATGACAGCGAAGTCGGCGTTCGCTCCGACCTCGATTCGGCCGCTGTCGAAGCCGAGGGCGGCCGCGCTTCCCGTGGTCGCCATCTTCACGACTTCCTCGGCGGGGACGGCGCTGGCGTCGTTCGCGGCGAGTTTGCCGAGCATGGCCGCGTCGCGCATCTCGCCGAACATATCGAGGTCGTTGTTCGACGCCGCGCCGTCGGTCCCGAGTCCGACGGTGACACCCGCGTCCAGCATCACCTGCACGGGGGCCATCCCGCTGGCGAGTTTCATGTTCGAGGCCGGGCAGTGGATGACTCCCGTCCCCGTCTCAGCGAGCAGGTCGATTTCGGTCGCATCGAGGTGGACGCCGTGTGCGATGAAATCCCCTGATTCGGTCATTCCCTTGTCGCGGGCGTATTCGAGCGGTCGCTCTCCGCGTTCCTCGACGATGGGTTCGACCTCCCCGCTGGTCTCGTTCGCGTGGTAATGGAGGGGAACCCCGAGTTCGCGGGCGCGAGGGACGTACTCGTCCAGATACTCCTCGCCGACCGTCGTGAGGCTGTGTGGCATCACTGCCGTCGAGATGCGGCCGTCGGCCGCGCCGTCGAACTCCTCGGCGATATCGAGGCTCGTCTGGAAGTCCTCACGGGCGGCATCCTCGTCCCGTCCGATGGTGACCACGCCGTGTCCGATTCGGGCGCGAAGTCCGGCGTCTTCGACGGCTTCCGCGACTTGGTCAACTTCGAAGTACATGTCCGCGAACCCGGTGGTTCCGGACTTTATCATCTCCAACAGCCCGAGGTCCGTTCCGGCGCGGACGTCTTCCGGCGTCAGTTCGGCCTCCACCGGCCACACGGCCTCCCGAAGCCACGTTTCGAGTGGCTCGTCGTCTGCGTAACCACGGAGGAGCGTCATCGCGGCGTGACAGTGGGCGTTCACGAGCCCCGGTATGACGAGGCTGTCCTCCGCGTCCAGCGTCTCATCGGCGTCCGAAACATCGCCAACGTCGAGAATCGACCCCGCGTCTTGGTCCACCAATACGTCAGCGCGTTCGACGGTCATATCCGGCCGCAGTACCTGCCCGCCTGCGATTCGAAGCGTCGTCATGGTTTCTGATTGTTCACCGCATCTCAAGACTTTGGTGGATTGGGGTTCGAAATCGAGTCGTTGGATTCGGAACCGAGCACTCGCCGGGAAAGTAAGAGTAATCAGTCTGGCCGCCCGACCCCGAGATAATGCGAATCGCGGTCCCCAACAAGGGCAGGTTGCACGACCCGTCGATGGAATTGCTCGAACACGCCGGGCTGCATGTCGTGGACGGTGCGGACCGCAAACTGTACGCGAACACGGTCGACCCCGACGTGACGCTGTTGTTCGCCCGCGCCGCCGACATCCCCGAGTACATCAGCGACGGCGCGGCCGACATCGGCATCACCGGACTCGACCAGATGCGGGAGGCCGGCGTCGACAACGTCTCGGACCTCCTCGATTTGGGCTACGGGCAGTGCCGACTCGTGTTGGCCGCACCCGAAGAGGGCGACATCAAGGAGGTAAACGACCTCGCGGGCAAAACCGTCGCCACCGAGTTCCCCAACGTGGCAAAACAGTACTTCGCCGAGACCGACGTCGCCCCCGAAATCGTTGAAGTCTCCGGTGCGACCGAACTCACGCCGCACGTCGATATGGCCGATGCCATTATCGACATCACGAGCACGGGCACGACCCTGAAAGTCAACCGTCTCGGCATCATCGATGAAGTTCTGGCGAGTTCGGTTCGGTTGTTCGCCCGCGACGACGTGGTCGGCGACGACAAAGTCGAGCAGGTCACGATGGCACTCCAGTCGGTCATCTCCGCCGAGGGCAAACGCTACCTCATGATGAACGCGCCCGAGGACAAACTGGACGAGATTCGCGAAGTGATTCCCGGTCTCGGCGGCCCAACGGTCATGGACATCGCCGGAAACGGCAAGGTCGCCGTCCATACCGTCGTGGACGAGCGGGACGTGTTCGAAACCATCAACGAGGTCAAACAACTCGGAGCCAGCGGGATTTTGGTCACCGAAATCGAACGCCTCGTGGACTAAACCATCCGTCTTTTGGCTAATGAAATTCTTCGGATAGAAATAGATTGTCGATTGACGAGAGGGTACGGCTATGGACGCACTTGCCATCTTCGGAATTTCGGACGCTGTCTTCGGCGTGACCTCCGCCGAACAGGCGACATCTATCCATCAACAGAACGACCGATTCTCTCACCACCGTCCTTTTTTCAACCGGTCGGGCTCAGCATGTCGTCAAAATCGACTCACGAAAACCCCACTAGTCGCCGTCTACGTCGCACCGAGTTCCGCCAACAGATGCGAAATCTGCAAACGGTCGCTCGTCCCCTGTGCCAAGTCCATGTCCACCTCGGCCGCGAGGACGACGAGTTCGGCGAGTTCGTCGCCCGAATAGCGGTTCTGCTGGAACGCCTCCATGATGGCGGAAAGGACTTCCTCGCCGCTGTAGCCGTCGTCCACGAGCAGGTCGTCCAAGTCCTTGCGGGCGTCGTTAAAATCCCCCCGCTCGGCCTTGTCGAGCATGTCGCTGATGCGGCCGGTGATGCCGAAGTTGCGGATGATTTCGTAGTTCTCGCTGCTGACCCTGCCCTCCTGTTCGTACAGTAGTTGGGCGTAGAGGATGGCTTTCCGCACGTCGCCTTTCACGTAGCCGGAGATGAGTTGCACACCGCCGTCGTCGTACTCGACGTCCTCGGCGTCGAGAATCGTTGTGAGAATTTTCTCAATCTCCGCGCTGGTCGGTTTGCGCATCGCAACGGGGAAACACCGCGATTTGATCGGTGGGATGAGCTTCGTCGGTTGGCGGGTGGTGATGACGAACTGCGTCGTCCCGTGATACTGTTCCATCACGCGCCGGAGTGCCTGCTGGAAGTCCTCGCGGATGGATTCGGCGTTGTCGAGGACGATGGTTTTGTAGTTCCCTGTGGAAGGCGCATAGCCTGCGTACTCTTTGAGAACGTGGTTTATCATCTCGCGCTTCGACCAGTTGCGCTTGTACTTATTCTTCCCCGACCCCTGCCGGTACTGTTTCGAGAACTCCGTCTGGCCTTGGAGGAAGTTCGAAAACCGGGGGTCCTCCCGGATTTCCTTCTTCGTCCGGTCGAAGAAGTCGGCGACGTTGATTTCGACGAGGTCGTTGTCCGGGTCGTCGTGGGCCTCGCGGGCCAGTGCTCGCACGGCGGCGGTCTTTCCGCTCCCCTCCGGCCCGTGGAGCACGAGGTTTATCGGCTCGTTCACCGCCCGCTCCAGATAGTCGCGGACTTCGGGTTGGGGTAGGTCGGCGAGGTCCGGCGCGTGTTTTTCAGTCCACAGCGGCGACTCCATTTGCGGCTTCTACGAAGTCGTCGGACAAGAATCGGTCGGTTACGCTACGACGAGGCATCGTTGGGTTTGCTGTGGTTGCAAGTACCGAGTAACAATGTACAATCAGAATTGTGTCGTCGCGAGGTCCGACGATGTCACGTTCGCATTGCTATCGAATTCATGAACACGTACGCAGCTCTATCTCACAAAAAAGCGGCTGGTGACCTACAGCAGGCTGCCAATGGCGTTGAAGACGGAATCGATGACGCTCGAATTCGTCGCGTTGCCGCTGGTCGTCGCAGCTTGGGTCGTTCCCATTTGCGTCGTCGTCTGCCCCGCCATCGTGGTGTTTTCTGCACTCGTCGTCTGCTGCATCGTCGCGGTTGCCCCGGCGGTCGTGGTTCCCGCGCTCGTACTCGTCGCTGCACTCGTCGTGGTTCCTGCCTGTGTCGTCGCCTGCGTGCTCGTCGTTTGCGTCGTCGTCGCGTTACTGGGCGACTCGAACGTTATCGACGCTAGTTCACCGAAGTTTCGGGTGTACACGCCGTGGGTGTACGTTCCCGGACTAATACCGCTGGTGTCTATGTTGAAGGTCACGTCCGTTTGCTGACCCGGTCCCAGCGTAACGTTCTGCCGCTGGACGACGGTTCCCTCCAACCGGAAATCAACCGATTGCGTAAGTTTCTGGTTGGTCGGGTTGCTGACCGTCGCGGCCACAGTAATCTGCTGACCGACAGTCGTGTTCGTCGGCGCTTGCAGATTCTGCACGTCGAACGACGGTCCGAGGTTGGTGACGTTCTGTATGGTCCCACTCGTGTTCGTCGTCTGCGTCGTGCTCGTCGTGGTCGTCGGTTGTGCCGTCGTCGTCTGCTGTGCTGTGGTGCTCGCTGGCGACGTAGTCCCCATGCTCGTCGTCGTCGTGCTCGGCGTACTCGTCGTGGTTCCTGCCTGTGTCGCCGCTGGGGTCGTCGTCACCGTCGAAGTTGGTGTTCCACAGCCACACCCGCTCGTGTTGGTCGTCGTTTGCGACGTGGTTGTCGCTCCACCTGCCGTGGTCGTCGCTCCACCTGCCGTGGTCGTCGCTCCACCTGCCGTTGTGGTCGGTTGTGCCGTCGTAGTCGTCGTACCTCCTGCCGTAGTCGTCGCGCCGCCGCCACTCTGCACCGTCACGTAGGCTGGGTCAACGACGACGTTGTTGTTCACGATGTACGGGATGTCCGCCGTGCCGCCCGAGGTGACGAAGTCGTACACCTGATTTCCATTCGTGTCCATGTGCGGCATGGCGATGAGCGTCTGGCTCTTCGTCAGCGGTTTGTCGAGCGTCACGGTCACGTTGTGATGCGTGCCCGGCCCGAGGTACTGCGAGGAGCCGATGACGCTGCCGATAACGTTGCCGTGCAGCAGACTCGCGTCGTGGATGGTGACGAAACCACCCTGCGACATGGTGACCGAATCGACCGTCACGGTCTGCCCGTTGATAGTCTGGTTGTCGAACGTGACGTTCGCGTTCAACTTCGTCATCGGCGGCTGTGTCGGCTGATTCGGGATGCCCGGTCCGCCGGGTCCGCCCGATATGTACGGCGGTACGTTGGGCAGCGTGGGAATGCTCAGGTTCCCCGGCGCTTGCACGACGAACGTCGTGTTCTGCACCGAGATGTCGCGGAGCACCACGCGGACGCTACTGGTGTTGCCCGCTGCTGCCGCCCTGACGTGTTCTTCCGCCTGCCTGAGGTCGCTCTTCGAGACGCTCGGTCCGTTCTGAACGACGCTCCCCGCCGACTTGTTTTCGAGCAGGGAAGTCGCGTTGATGCGAACCGTCTGGTCCTTCAGATGGACGTTTTTGATGACCTCGGTTCGGTCGGGATTCGGGTTGTTTCCAACCACGAACGACCAGTCGGCGATGGAGAACGACCCGACGTGGAACTCGAACTGTCGGCCAGTCGCGTTCGTTCCGTTCGTCGTGTTCCCCGCGCCACCTTGCTGGCCGACCGAAATCATCGCCTCATCGATGATGGCCTTGCCGTTCGAGGTGTATGGGCCGTCAACGGTGCCGTTGCTGATGACGAAGCCGTACACCTGATTTCCATTCGTGTCCATGTGCGGCATGGCGATGAGCGTCTGGCTCTCGTTAATCGGGCGCGCGAGCGTCACGGTGACGTTCTTGTGCGTGCCCGGTGCGAGGTACACAGAATTACCCACCACGCTGCCGACGACGTTCCCGTCGAGCAGGCTTTGGTCGTGGATGGCGACGAAGCCACCCTTCTCCATGGTCACGGACGAGATAACGATGGTCTCGCCGTCACTTCGTTGGTTGTCTATCGTTACGTTTGCCTGTGATGTGTTCATCTGCGTGACATCATTCAGGCCTGTAACCTGTGTTTCCGATGCTGTATTCGACCCTCCCCCGCCTGACGTCGCTAGCGATGTCGCAACACCGCCGGCGAAGACGACGAGAAGAGACACGAGTACAGCACTCACTGTTCTCGGGATTCGTGTCATATCTCTCCCATTCCGCGTCCGATGTGACGACGAGATGTCGAATAAACGGGTTCGACCGTTCACGGGTTAAGACGCCGATTCGCCGGGTTAAGTCGCTCCTGCGGCAGGCGTGTCGAAATCAACTGAAGCGCATCGAGGGGGGACAACTCGGGAGTTCGCCGGCCCGTTCGAACCGATAACGGTGATTTCGGAGGAACGGTTTCGGAGACACGGTTTCGAAGGCTGTTTAATCGTCGGTCTGTGAATTGCGAGTAGATGTCGATGCGCGTTACCTTCCTTGGAACCAGTGGGGCAGTGCCGACGACGGAGCGGAACCCGAGTTCGATTCTCGTCAACCGGGAAGGCGACCGCTTGCTGTTCGACGCCGGGGAGGGAACCCAGCGCCAGATGATGCGTTTTGGAACCGGCTTTACGATTTCCGATTTGTTCATCACCCACCTCCACGGCGACCACATCCTCGGAATCCCCGGCTTGATCCAGACGTGGGACTTCAACGACCGCGACGACTCACTGATGATCTACACGCCGCGCGGGACCGGCGACGCCATCGACTCGCTCGTCCGAACGGCGGGCCACCAGCCGTCGTTCCCCATCCACATCACCGAAGTCGCCCCCGGCGAGGTTGCCGTCCGGCGCGACGAGTACGAAGTCCGGGCTTTCCGCACCAGCCACGACGCCAACTCGCTCGGCTACGCGCTGGTCGAGGACGAACGAAAAGGGCGCTTCGACCGCGAGCACGCCGAAGAACTCGGCGTCCCTGTCGGGCCGAAGTTCCAGCAGCTCCACTCCGGGAATTCCGTGGAGTTGGAGGATGGGACGGTCATCCGTCCGGAACAGGTCGTCGGCGAACCCCGGCCCGGCCGCCGATTCGTCTACACCGGCGATACCCGCCCCACGGAGCAGGCCGTCGATGCCGCCGAGGACGCCGACCTGCTCGTTCACGACGCCACCTTCGCAGACGACCGGAAAGAGCGCGCCCAGAAGACGGCCCACTCGACCGCACGGCAGGCCGCGAACGTCGCCCGCCGCGCCGACGCCAAGCGCCTCGCCATCACCCACGTCTCCTCGCGCTACGCCGGGAACGTCTCGGCACATCTGGAGGAGGCCCGCGAGGAGTTCGACGGCGAGGTCTTCGCCCCCGACGACGGGGATACGGTCGAGATTCCGTTCCCGGACGAGTAGCGAGAGGACTAGAGACGTTTCGAGCGGTCGTTCTTTCGAATTCGAAACCCATCAGAACCAATAGAATTAACTCCCCATAGTCAATAATCCCATACGAAGCATGCGGGGTAAAGCCGCAAAAGGCCAGTGCTTAGACTGACCCCGTCTGCTTCGGAGCCTACCGAAGCATGTCGGACAACGACCTTCTAATGAAAAGCGTATCGCCACCACACAAACCGTCCTCTGTCTCAAAGGCATCGACCGCGAGGACATGGACGAGCAGTTGTTGAAATTGATCCACGAGCATTTCAAGCAAAAGGGGCTGGTCGTGCGAGATATCTCGGTTCACGCCCAGCGACGGTACGCGTCCGGTCGTTCGTGGCGTGAAACACCGTGAAGCGGCTAGAGATGCTAGAGTTAGATATTCTTCTTTGGTGCGAACTGGTTACCTCGGTTTTGCGATTGCAGTTATCGAGAACACTACCTCGAAAGCCCCCGCCCGGTCGCGGTTGCTGTACGGGATATCCGCGCTCTAGCAACGATCTCGCGGATAGGGCCTGCACAGCAACCACGTAAACGCGACCGGGCGGCCCCTTTCATTCCGACCCAAACTACCGCATCCACACCGCTACTGCACCGAAAGCCACACCCTCCCCAGCCGATTCCGTTCTCACTCACTGCGTTCGTTCCGGTACTCATCCCTCGCACGAAAACCAGCCACCGTTCGGCAGACAGTGGCCTCACGATGGCTGGTCCGCGCGCCGTGTGGTTGGGTCAATATCAGCCAGCCCGTTCAACCGAATGGCGCGCGCCACCTCGGAAGATACGTGCGAGGGATGGGACTTGCGAGAGGCTCCGCGTCTGACCTGCGGCCGTCGCCCGCAGGTATCGCAGCGAACATAGTGAGCGAGAAACGCAGTCGGCTGAGGAGGGTGTGGCCGGTTGCGGTGCGGTTTCGGTGTTCCTGCTCCAACTCGGCCTCAATGTGGCGTGGACGATGATCTTCTTCCGCCGACATTCGATTCTCGGCGGCGTCGTGCTCATTGCCGGGCTGTGGCTCGCCATCGTGATGACGATTCTGGCGTTCGTCCGCGTGAACTGGAAAGCGGCGCTCCTGCTGGTTCCGTATCTGCTCTGGGTGTCGTTCGCCGCGTATCTCAACGTCGAAGTGTGGCGGCTGAACCGCTGACGATTCTTTCCATTCTCCCGTCGAATCGCCGCCAACCTACTCTTTTGCGCGTCGGATTTATATTTCGAGAGACCCTACCACGAATCGTGAGCGAGCGAACGAGTGCCCTCGACGCCCTCGTTTTCGGTGTCGATATCCAAAGCGGGGACGTTCGGGGTGATTCTCCCTCTTACGCGCTCGTCGTCTACGACGGCGAGGGAATAGACCGTGATGTCGTCTCTTACCGCAAACTCCGGCGGCTCATCCACCGTGACGAACCGACGTTCGTCGCCACGGATAACATGTACGAACTCGCCGCCGACAAGAACGCCCTCGTCCACTTTTTGGGTTCCCTCCCGGACGAAACCCGCCTCGTGCAGGTGACGGGTGCGGAGCGACCCGAACCGCTTTCCCGGGTCGCCTCGCGCCACGGCGTTCCATACGGCAAGAAACCGATGCGCGAAGCGGAGGCTGCGGCCCGCCTCGCGGCCATGAACGTCGGCCAAGAAGTCTCGGCGTTCACGAACACGACCCAAGTCAAAGTGTCGCGCGGCCGCTCGACCGGGAAGGGTGGCTGGAGCGCGGACCGCTACACGCGCCGGATTCACGGCTCGGTGAAGGAGTACTCCCGAAAAGTCGAATCCAAACTCAAGGAGGCCGGACTCGACTACGAACGCGACGTGACGAAAAAGTACGGCGGCTACTCGAACGCGATTTTCGACGTGGAGGCGCGACCGAGTGACATCCCGGTTTCTGCCCGGCGCTCCGGCGACATTCGCGTCGAAGTCGAACGCCTGCGCCGCGACGGCATCGAGTTCGAACCCCTCGCGAAGCGGCGCGACCACGTCATCGTCGGCATCGACCCCGGCACGACAACGGCAGTGGCGATGACCGATTTGGACGGCAACGTTCTCGACGTGTTGAGCACCCGAACCGCCAACACGGCCGATGTCATCGAGTGGATAATCGAGCGTGGACGGCCCGTCATCATCGCGGCGGACGTGACGCCGATGCCGGAAACCGTCGAGAAGTTCCGCCGGAGTTTCGACGCGGCCGGGTGGACGCCCGAGTCGGACCTGCCGGTGGACGAAAAACAGCACCGAACCCGCGAGGACGGCTACGAAAATGACCACCAACGCGACGCGATGGCGGCGGCGCTGTTCGCTTACGACAGCCATGAGGACCAGTTCGACCGAATCGCCCGCAAGGTTCCGCCGGGGATGAGTCGCGGCGATGTGACCGCTCGTGTCGTCGCGGGCGACGAGAGCGTCGAGAGCGTCCTGCGCGACCTCTCGGACGACCCGGAACCCGAGGAGGAGAAGTCCGAGCACACCGTCCGCGAACTCTCCCCCGAGGAGAAACGCATCAAGCAACTCGAATCGCAGGTCGAACGCTTGCAATCACACGCGGACGATTTGGGTGACGAGGTCGAAACGAAAGACGAGCGAATCGAGGAACTGGAAGGCGAACTCTCGGACACACGACGGAAGGAACGACAGAGCGCCCGCGAACGCAGGGAAATCTCGCGGCTTCAGCGCGAGAACAATCGATTGGAGGACGAAATCGACGACCGCGACGACAGAATCGAGACGCTGGAAGGGAAACTCGAACGCCTCAAGGAACTGTGGAAACTCGACCACTCGAACTTCAGCGACGTATCCGAGAAGAAGGCCGGACTCATCGCCGTCAAGCCAGTTGCAAAGTTCACGAACGGCGCCATCGACGCCGCAAACGAGAGCTACGGTCTCGCCGAGGATGACGTGATTTTCCTCCGCGATGCAAGCGGGGCGGGCCACTCGACCGCCGAGCGACTGGCGGCTATCGGACCGCGCGTCGTCCTCAAGGCGGGCGGCATCTCCGACGCGGCGGACGAAGTGCTGTTCGAACACGATATTCCAGTGGGTCCGGCCAACGAGGTGACGATTCAGGAGATCGACGAACTCGCCGTCGCACGAGAGTCGGAAGTCGAAGCCGTCATCGACGACTGGCACGACAGCGCCGAGGAGCGCCAGAAACGGGAGAAGGCAGACCAACTCGACCAACTCATCAGCGAACATCGCGCCGAAAGCCGTGCGGACGGGCGCGGTTCGTCCTCGCTCGGAAATTAGGGTTCCGCCAGGTCACTCTTGTCCCGCCGAACAGGAGCGTTCCGACGATGACGGACCAGAAACCGACTCGTATCGCTCGATTCATGTTCTGCCGAATAGTGTGGGGAATATATTTTCCGACAGTGGCTCACGAGTTACGTCGTCGACTCGGCTGTCAGCGTTCGAAGGGTGCTCAATCCCCAGATAGCGATGCCGAATCCAAGTGCCAGCACGGCCCCGTACAGGAGGATGTACTCCGGGAGTGTCGTCGAGACGCCTTCTTGATATTGAATGGCGGGATACAGTGCGAGACCGCCAGCGACGGCCAGCCAGAGACCGATCCGTTGTCCGTTCATACCTCCGATTTTTTCCCGGACAACTTGGCTGTTGGGACGTTCGACTACCGATAGCATGATGACGCAACCCTAAAGCCGGTGAACCATCTTTTTGCGAGCATGGATGCCTACGAGCTAATCTCACGGAACGCCGAGGAGTTAGTAACCGAGGAGGAAGTGCGCGAACTCGCGGAGAACCCCGAGGGCAAGCGCGCCTACGTCGGTTACGAACCCTCCGGTGTGCTCCACATCGGGCACATGCTCACCGCGAACAAACTCATCGACTTGCAGGAAGCCGGTTTCGAGGTCGTCATCCTGCTCGCCGACGTGCACGCCTACCTGAACGACAAGGGAACGTTCGATGAGATTCAGGAGACCGCGGAGAAGATGAAAGACCAGTTCATCGCCTACGGACTGGACGAGGAAAACACCGAGTTCCGCTTCGGCTCCGGGTTCCAGATGGACGACGACTACGTCCTCGACCTCCACTCGCTCGAACTGGAAACCACGCTCAACCGTGCAAGCCGCGCGATGTCCGAAATCCAGAGCGGCGAGTCCACGAAGGTCTCGCAAGCAGTCTACCCGCTCATGCAGTCGCTCGACATCGAATACCTCGATTTGGACCTCGCAATCGGCGGGATGGAACAACGCAAAGTCCACATGCTCGCCCGCGACACGCTCCCGAGCATCGGCTACGACGCGCCGACCTGCCTCCACACCCCGCTCATCGCCGAACTTTCCTCCGGCGAGGGCAAGATGTCTTCCAGCAAAGGCGTCACCATCTCGATGGAGGATTCGACCGAGGATATCGAGGAGAAAGTCAACGGCGCGTTCTGCCCGCCAACCCGCGACCCCGAAGGTGACCTCGAAAATCCCGTCCTCCAAATCTTCGAGTACCACGTCTTCCCACGCTTCGAGAACGTCGTTGTGGAACGCCCGGACAAGTACGGTGGCAATCTCGAATACGACGACTACGACTCGCTCGAAGACGATTTGGAGAGCGGCGAACTCCACCCAGCGGACGCAAAAGGCGCCCTGGCGGCGTATCTGGATGAACTCATCGAACCAGGTCGAGAACAGCTTCGACAAGCCGAGTAGCGCCATCTTCGATTACTCTTCTGTTTGTCGTCCAAATCCCGTCCAGTTCACTACTTCCCATGCTATAAACTTCAAGATGCTATACCAAACTCCTCGTTTCGGACATCAGTGGTGAATCGAGAGCGCTTGTCGGAAACCGCTTCGCCGCAGTACGATGACGGCAAAGAATAAGATGAATCACAAATATGTCTTCAACAATGACTGTGCAGTTACCGGACGATATCTGGCACGTTGACTGCCGAACACGGGACAAACCAAACGTCTTCATCGTTGACGACGATGCAATCACGCTTGTGGATGCTGGCTGGCCCGGCGATGAAGCCACGGTACGGGAGGGAATTCACGATGCCAACCTCGAACTGGCGGATATCGACCGCGTTCTGTTGACTCATTACGACGCCGACCACATAGGAACCCTCTCCAGATTGACGCCGGAGTTGGATGCGCCGGTGTACATTCACCAGCTAGAGGCCCCGTACGTCGCCGGAGACCGACTTCCCCCGTGGACTGCACGCCACGGATTCGAAGCACTGCATCGATTGTACTACCAACGGCTGACGCTTCCGGACCTACCGGTTCGCCCAATCGAAGACGGGGAGTCAATTGGCGGCTTTCGAGCATATCACACCCCGGGGCATACGCCCGGACACGTGGTCTACCTTCACGAAGCGTTATCCGCCGCATTTCTGGGCGATCTCGTGTACGGACTCGGTAGTCGTCTTCGCCCGACCGGTCGAATTACCAGCTACGACGCCGGGCAAGTCACCGAAAGCATCGAGTCGTTCTGTGAACGAACGAATTTTCGATACGCCTGTCCCGGCCACGGTCCCCTGCTCGAAGACGGCCACGAACTGTTGTCGAGTATCGTCGCGTAGCTGAATCAACCGTTGTCTAGCCATTCTGACTCTGTCGGATAATCGAGAAGTGAAGGAGGTTGGCTTTGGCACCACTTGGCGTGTAAGCAGTAACTTGGTATCATGTACTCTGGTATCTACTTTCTCTATCTCCAAAATCTATCTGCACTTTGTCGTATCCTCGTGAAGTGATGATACAACTTATGAACCACTATAAACTCAGAGGATAGAATTGATGTATGTGATTTGGATTATCTTATGAAAATAGCTGATAAGCAACATATACAATTCCTACCAGTATGAGCGAGCTAATGGCAGCTTCCATCACTGCTCCTGTGACGAGCCACAAAATCCCGATCGTAACTAAAAAGACTACAAACCAAACTGAGGATGACTCGAGACTGATTTTCGGATTCATAAACCATACTATAGCTGACCCGTATTAAAATTATCCATCCTATATAATTAGATATAAATTATCACTAATTCATAGTCGGACTTTAGAACCGGATTTCAATATTGGTCCAGAAGACGCCTTGCGTGTCTCCTCCATCGCCATCGCCATCTCCAAAGTCAGAGCCTGCTTCACCAGTACCTGTTAGCGTGCAACTTGCATCGACTTCTAAACTCATCATGTAACTGTGTCCTCCTTCAAGTACCATTGACATGCCATTATTGAACGAATCATTTACATCTCTGCTTTGGTAGCCACCATCTCCTTTACTGTAGATCTCATTATCGTATCGAGTTCCACCAGTAGCATAGTCAATTACGACTAAACTCACCTTAACAGAACTCGCTGCTGCGCCCCCAGTCGTCAGCACCCCGTTAATATCACCACGACCGATGATATTAGCAGTTGAAGATCCACTACCATTTACGTAGATCTCGCGTCCAATATAAGCCCATGCTTCACCGTTTCCTGCGCCAACTCCACCTGTAACGATAGCAGCTTCCGCTTGATCATCAGTTGTATCGTAACTAGATCCCCACGACGCGGGAGCCCACCCAGATGAGGACTTCCCAGAATCCCCGGACCCTGCGTCGTAGATCGTTTCATTACTACCTAAATATAGTTGGAATCGGGGGTCAATTGTCCCATCAGGGGAAACGTTGGAAGTTGATGAAGCCGACTGGGTAGGTGCGTACCGATTCGATAAATAGGCCCGATGTTTTTGAGCCTGAACCTCTTTCTTGACAGTCTGGCGGGCCTTTTTGGCTTTAGTTTCCTGCTTATTGCTGGATGCAGCGACTGTACCCGTAATTCCAGAAATCCCAATAGCAGCGACTCCTGTGCTCTTTACAAGTTCCCGCCGACTTACTTTCCCTCTATTATAGTCTAGAACCATATACTATATAAAAAATATTATGATATAAACTTATCTAAAGTAACCCTACAGATTAGTAATCTCAGTGCGTATTCAACCAATGGTCAAGATTTGAACCCTCAACCAATGTAGATACTGACAATCCTTGAATGACAGACACGAATGTCGCCACCATTCATACCGGGAGTGCCTTCCAATCTCGTTTTAGATTTTCTACCTTCTGCGACTGAGAAAGCATTTTAGAGATGGTCCGTATAAATTGTTTTGAATTTTACAAAGATCTTGACGAAATTGGTGAATTCCCTGCCATATTCTTTGTCTAAAAGAGTCGACAAAATTCGCTCGATTACTCGAGGCCGCCGCCCATCATGCCGCCCATTCCGAAACTGGCCAACATACCTGAAACGAGCCCCCAGGCAGCCAAGACGAATCCGACAACGACGAGCGCCATACCGGCGGCGATAAGGAGGCTCTGGATGGCGATGACGGCGATTCCGAGGATGAGGACGACGATGCCTGCGATACCTTTCGCACCGAGTTTTCCAAGCATAGCCCGGATTGGGTCAGCCATCGCCTTAAAACCGACAGTTGGAAGAACGAGCTAGGGGTTCGTCTCCACTAAATAATCCCATCGCTCGGTGCCGTTTTTCTGGTCCGACTGCCGTTCGGATTCGTTAGAATCGTTGTTCTCCTCGGCTCTCAGCCGATGGACGGCGGATTTAAAACGCTACCAATCGAATAAGCAGGGTGAGACATGAGTGACAGCAGTGGACGGAACAACCTCCGAATGCCGGACGACAACGAGGTCTTCGCCACAGTCACGAACATGCTCGGTGCGAACCGGGTGAAAGTGCGCTGTGCGGATGGCAAGGAACGAACCGCCCGAATCCCGGGCAAGATGCAAAAACGCGTCTGGATTCGTGAGGGCGATATCGTGCTCATCGAGCCATGGGACTGGCAGGACGAGAAGGCCGATATCACGTGGCGCTACGAGAAGCAACAGGCCGACCAACTCCGACGTGAAGGGCACATAAACTGAGTCGAACCGAGCGTTTTCCACGGACTCGTTGCTGAGAGTGCCAACTACAGTCCCGATTCGGTTCCTTCTGCCACCAGGTATCACACTGCAACCGGAAAGCACGGCCGTTTCCGTGGTTCGGTTAAATACGCGGTCCCACTGTCCCTGTATGTCCGAACAAATCACCGTCGAAGACATTACACACGATGCGGAGTTCCCGGAACTCATCGAAGGGCTTCGAAGCCGACGCTCGGGACACAACTTCGACCCTGACGCTGACCTCTCCGACGAGACGCTCGAAGAACTGATTTATGATGCGGCAATCGCGCCGTCGTCGTACAACCTCCAACCGTGGGAGTTCGTCGTCGTCCAGGACGAGGAGCGACTGGACGAGGTCGTTGACATCGCCTACGGGCAAGAGCACATCCGCGACGCCGGAACGGCGATTCTCGTCGTCGGTCACACGAATGCGAAGACGGCTGACCGCGTCTTCGAGGAGTGGGCCGACGCTGGTCGGATGGACGAGGAGACCGCTCAGCAGACGAAAGCACAGACGGCGGAGATGTACGACGACGAGACGATGGGGCGTGATTTGGGAATTCGAAACGCGAGCCTTGCTGCCCAGAATCTCATGCTCTCCGCGCACGCGCGTGGGCTGACGGCGACGCCGATGATTGGCTTCGACCAGGAACGAATCATCGAGTTCCTCGACCTTCCGGACGACGAGATTCCGGTAATGTTGATTGCAGTCGGCCCGAGCGGTGGCGAGGAACCCGAGCGACTGCCGCGCCGCTCGGTTGACGAAATTCTCCACCACGAAACGTACTAACCGAACGGGCCACCCTTTTACGGTTCCTCCGCATAGTCCGAAGTAGATGAACGAGGAGTACGGATTACTCGACCCTGACAACGCGGACGCCCCCGGCGACGAGTGGGAGGAAATCGACGTTTCCGACACCGAAGCGGACCGCATCGCACGCCGTCGTGACCGGGAGTTCAACCAGTTCAGAAAACGGGTCAAGGATTCCGACCAGTTCAAAGTCGAGCAGTCGGTGTTCGACGACGCGACACTGGCCGCGCTGTACAAACTCGTTCAAGACGGCTACGTCCAAGCGTTCGGCGGGCCGATTTCGTCCGGAAAGGAGGCGACTGTCTATAGCGCCCTCGCCGGCGAAGGCGACGAGGAAGTCGCGGTCAAAATCTATCGCATCAACGCTAGCGACTTCCGTGATATGCGCGAGTATCTTGTCGGTGACCCCCGATTCGAGGAACTCGGCGGAAACAAACGACGAGTCGTCGTCGCGTGGGTACGCAAGGAGTTCGCCAACCTCGAACGCGCCCGCAAGGCCGGTATTCGGGTCCCGGAACCCATCGCCGTCCAGCGTAACGTGTTGGTGATGGAGTTCATGGGGAACGACGGCAAGCGTGCGCCCACGCTCGCGGACGCCCATCTCGAAAACCCCCAAACCGCGTTCGAGGTCGTTCGAGAGTACATGCGGCGGTTGTTCGACGCCGGACTCGTCCACGGCGACCTCTCGGAGTACAACATCCTCGTCAGCAACGGCGAACTCTGCATCATCGACGTTGGGCAGGCCGTTACCTTCCACCACCCGAACAGCGGGGAGTTCCTCACGCGGGACTGTGTCAACATCGCTTCGTTCTTCCGCCGTCAGGGACTGGAGATAGAGGGTGACGAACTGGAGGAGTGGATTCGGGAGAACGCCGAGACGGAACCGTAATTTTCCTTCAGCTGATAGCAATGGTATGAGCGACATCGAGATTCGCTCCGCTCGTCTCGGCGACGTAGCTGGGATTCGCCGCGTGGCGAGGCAGGGGTGGAACGAAGCGTATGCCGATTTTCTCCCGGATTCAATCATCGAAGCCGAACTCTCGATGTGGTACACGCCGGATGCCGTCGAAACCGCCATCACGGACAACCATCGACCGTACTTCGTCGCGGTAGACAACGGGACAGTTGCCGGTTACTCGAAGGCGGTTGCCGACACACCAGTTGCGACCCTTTCGACATTGTACATCTCGCCGGAATGCTGGGGTGAAGGAGTTGGAACACGACTGCTTGACGCCGCTACGACCGAACTCGTATCCCGGGGCGCAACTGCACTCGAACTGACCGTCTTCGCCGAGAACGACGGTGCAATCGGCTTCTACGAATCGCGGGGTTTCGAGCGTGTCGGGGAACAAACCTCGGAACTCGAAGCGGGAAGTGCCCCGGAGTACGTGTATCGGAAGCCGATCAACCGCCAGAAATAGGCCGGTGACACAACCGCCAGAAACGGCCAGTGACACAACCGCTAGTCGCTAGCGTCTCTTCCAGAAAATCTTCGATTTTCCGGGCCGACGACCCCCCGAAATGGGGTGAAGTGCGATTTTGATAGGTATTTTGCTAGGAGGCGTGGCACCGTCGCGCCCCTGCGGCAAACGGTCGTAGGGAAGGGCTTAAACGGCCGCAAGTGGTAGAATTTCACATGAAGCACGTGACGATTCCGCAGGATAGGATTGGTGTTCTCATCGGCCAAGGTGGTGAAACAATGCGCGAAATCGAAAGCCGTGCAGAGGTGCGTCTCGATATCGACTCGGACGACGGTTCCGTGCGCGTCGAACAGACCGGCGACCCGCTTCAGGGCCTGAAAGCACCTGATATCGTGAAGGCCATCGGTCGGGGATTCTCGCCCGAGGAGGCGCTTGTGTTGCTCGACGACGACCTGATGCTGTTCGACCTCGTGGATATCGAAGCCGCAGCGCGGAACAAAAACGACCTCCAGCGACAGAAAGGCCGTCTCATCGGTGAGAACGGCCGAACACGGCAGTTGATGGAAGAGCTTTCGGGTGCGAATGTTGTCATCTACGGGACGACGCTCGGCATCATCGGTCAACCACAGCAGGTCGAAGTCGTCCGGAGTGCGACAGAGATGCTCCTCGACGGTGCACCACACGGCTCGGTGTACTCATTCCTCGAACGCAAACGCAACGAGATGAAACGCCAAGGGATGGAATACCACCAGTTCAGCGGTTAATCCTATTTCTACTTATAAATGATTCGTGTTACTTAGTGACACCCGCCGCCGAGAGACTTGTGTGCCACGTTCTCACGGTGCCAAGGAAAGGTTTATATAGAATCGCAATCAACGAATGTGATGACTATGTCACAACCAATGGGCAACCAGCCACTTATCGTTCTTTCCGAGGACAGTCAGCGAACCTCCGGACGGGACGCACAATCGATGAACATCACGGCCGGGAAAGCGGTCGCAGAGGCCGTACGTACCACACTCGGACCGAAAGGGATGGACAAGATGCTCGTCGATTCGACGGGCGACGTCGTCGTCACGAACGACGGTGTCACCATCCTCAAAGAGATGGACATCGAGCACCCGGCGGCGAACATGATCGTCGAAGTCGCCCAGACGCAGGAAGACGAAGTCGGCGACGGAACGACCAGCGCCGTTGTCGTCGCTGGTGAACTCCTTCAGAAGGCGGAGGACCTGCTCGAACAGGACATTCACGCCACGACCCTCGCACAGGGGTACCGACAGGCCGCCGAGAAGGCGAAGGAAGTCCTCGAAGACAACGCAATCGACGTGGACGAGGACGACACGGAGTACCTCGAAAAGATTGCCGCGACGGCGATGACCGGCAAGGGTGCGGAGAACGCCAAGGACCTCCTCTCCGAACTCGTCGTCAAGGCAGTTCAGAGCGTCGCCGACGAGGACGGCGTCGACACGGACAACATCAAAGTCGAGAAGGTCGTCGGCGGCACCATCGACAACTCGGAACTCGTGGACGGCGTCATCATCGACAAGGAACGCGTCCACGACAACATGCCGTACTTCGTCGAGGACGCCAACGTGGCCCTCATCGACGGCGCACTCGAAATCGCCGAGACGGAGATCGACGCGGAAGTCAACGTCACCGACCCCGACCAACTCCAGCAGTTCCTCGACCAAGAGGAATCCCAGCTGCGTGAAATGGTCGATTCGCTGGTCGATGTCGGTGCCGATGTCGTCTTCGTCGACGGCGGCATCGACGACATGGCACAGCACTTCCTCGCACAGGAAGGCATCCTCGCCGTCCGCCGTGCGAAATCGAGCGACATGCAGAAACTCGCCCGCGCGTCCGGTGCCACGCTCGTCAACAACGTCAAGGACATCACCGAGGACGACCTCGGCTTCGCCGGAAGCGTCGCCCAGAAGGATGTTGGCGGCGACCAGCGCATCTTCGTCGAAGAAGTCGAAGAGGCGAAATCGGTCAGCCTCATCCTCCGCGGTGGCACGGAACACGTCGTTGACGAAGTCGAGCGCGCAATCGAGGACAGCCTCGGTGTCGTTCGCGTCACGCTCGAAGACGGCAAAGTGCTCCCCGGCGGTGGCGCTCCCGAGACGGAACTCGCCCTCGCTCTGCGCGACTACGCCGACAGCGTCGGCGGCCGCGAGCAGTTGGCCGTCGAAGCGTTCGCTGACACGCTGGAAGTCATCCCGCGCACCCTCGCCGAGAACGCTGGTCTCGACCCCATCGACTCGCTCGTGGACCTCCGCAGCAAACACGACAGCGGCAAAGCGGGTGCAGGTCTCGACGCCTACACTGGCGACATCGTTGATATGGAAGATGACGGCGTCGTTGAGCCGCTCCGAGTGAAGACGCAGGCAGTCGAAAGCGCGACGGAAGCGGCCGTCATGCTCCTCCGCATCGACGACGTCATCGCGGCTGGCGACCTCTCCGGTGGCAAAGTCGGTAACGACGACGACGAAGGCGGCGCGCCCGGCGGTGCCCCTGGCGGCATGGGTGGCATGGGCGGCATGGGCGGCATGGGTGGTATGGGCGGCGCAATGTAAGAGAGGTTTCAAAGAAACCTCTACTGTCGAACGGACTTCGTCCGTGAGACAACTTCGGCCGAAGAACGAATTTCATTGCACGGTCGAGGTCCCCTCGGCCAAGGCTATGTAAACGGGGTTCGGAACGAACCTCGTTCTCGAAGCCAACTGCCCATTCGGCACGAGAAAACGAACTGAATATTCCCCTTTTTCGACCGCTATCTTTTCCGCATCGACTCGTATCGTTCTGCCAGCAGTAGGTACGGTTCGATGGCTTCGATGCATTTTCCGAGCGTGACGATGTCGTCCTTGACTGTCACCATTTCAGAATCTTCGAGTTTGGGGAGATGGCTGTGATGTAACTGGGCGAAAACACGCTTCGGGTCGGTGTCCGGCTGTTCGTCCGAGATTCGTTCTGCGAGGGCTGTTACTGTCATCGATGGTCCGTTTTCGATGAGTTCTCGAAGCACGACTCGGCGTCGTGCACTCACCAGTGTTGAGAAGATGACGGACGGTGCGGGCGTATCGACATTGTCTAGTGGGGGCATCGGTGGAAGAGACGTGGATTTCGTAGTTACTGCTGTTTTTCGTCAGCGGATATCTATGTACTAAACCTATCTGCACGAATCAATCTGAAGCTTGGCCTTATATTTCAGGCTTTTTATGTCACACCCACGTTTTGTCACGGACGGAAATTTTGTTGTGGTGAATCTATTTCTCACATTCGCTGTTGCGGTTTGCCGTTTTCTCCGAGAACGGTGTTTTCGACGACCCGTGACTGTGCCCGTCGCAACCGCTCCGAAACGGACTGTTTGCTGATGTCCAGTGCGGAACTCAAGTCCGAGAGGGTCGCTTCGCGGGGGACTTCGAAATAGCCTGATTCGTAGGCGGCGACGAGGGCTTCACGCTGGGGTTCAGTAAGGTGAAACGCCGTCTCGTTGTCACCCGGCGTGTACAACCGTTTGAGTGAAAACCTGACCTGTTCCCGACGGCAGAACCGCTGGAACTCGACCAATGCGGGGCGGTCGGGAAATCGAACCCGCCGTGTCCACTCTCCCGACGCGCCGTGACCTGCCATTGGAACAGCACTGAGTTCCTGGTAGGCGGGATACACGGGAAGCGTTGCCTCCCGATTCATTCGAAGCCGATACAGTTTCCGAACGTCCAGTTCTTCGACGATGGAGTACGATTGTATCGTCGGGTCGGTGTGGAGGGCATCGTTGAACGCGTCGAAATTCCCACCTGTGGCCCAAACAATGAGAAGCGCGGACCCTGTGGTACTCGTCATCTGCTGTTCGAGTTCGACGGTCATTTCGGGAACCGCTTCGAGCGTCTCTGTGAGTACGAGTGTCGGCGCATGTATCGTGAACTCAGCGATGACGCTCATGCCCAGTGGAACTCGTTCGGGGGTCTAAGTAGTGTTGGTCAGTTACTGGCTATCGTCCAGTTTGAACTGTTCGTGCTCGCTCGCCGCGTTGAGCACGACGCTCGTGTTACTCTCCTTGATGTCCGGGTCGATGAGCAGTTTCTTTATCTGCTCGTTCATCCCGTCCGTGTCGGTAAATTTGCCGATAGCGATAATGTCGTAGTCGCCCGTTACCTCGTACACGCTAATCATCTGCTCATGGTCCTGAAGTCGCTCGGTCACTTCCGGAAGGGCATTCCCCTCGACTTTCAACTGGACGACTGCCGTCACGTCGTACCCCAACTCGTCGTAATCGACTTGCGGGGAGTAGCCTTGAATGACTCCTTGATCTTCGAGATGAGCCAAATGGTTCGAAATCGTGGTCACCGAAACATCCAGTTCTTCCGCGAGACTTCTGAGGCTCGCTCGTCCGTCACCGAGTAGTTCGTTTACCAGTTTCGCATCGAGATTTTCATACGTCATTACACCAACCAACTCACTCCACCCATTAGAATTTAACGAATATCCAATTCTAGGCCAAAATCACACAGTTGACCAACCGATACTGTTTTAATGGTGGATGTATTTGCATACGGTGTCTATAAAGATGACAGACGGAAATATTGCCACCGAGAAGGATACAGGGTTATCCGCAGAGGAACAGGAAGTTCTCGACGCAATCGAGACCGAAAACGTCGATTTTGTTCGTCTCCAGTTTACCGACATCACTGGAACGGTGAAAAACGTCAGCATCCCAGCCCACCAAGTCGAAAAAGCGTTCGAGGAGGGAATTTGGTTCGACGGATCGTCCATCGAAGGATTCGTTCGCATTCAGGAAAGCGACATGCGCCTTGAACCCGACCCATCGACGTTTGCCGTTCTCCCGTGGCGCTCGGACGGTGACTCCGCAAGCGCACGTCTCATCTGCGATGTCGTGAACACCGACGGAACGCCGTTCGACGGTGGCCCGCGCCAAGTGTTGAAGCGCGTTCTCGCCCGCGCCGACGAGATGGGTTACACCGTCAGTATCGGTCCCGAGCCGGAATTCTTCCTGTTCGACAAGGACGAAGAAGGAAACGCGACCACCATCCCGCACGACTCGGGCGGTTACTTCGACCTCGCACCGAAGGACATGGCGAGCGACGTTCGCCGTGACATCATCTTCACGTTGGAGAAGATGGGCTTCGAAATCGAGGCCAGCCACCACGAAGTCGCCGACGGTCAGCACGAGATAAACTTCAAGTACGAGGACGCGCTCGGTGCGGCGGACAATATCGCAACCTTCCGCGCTGTCGTCCGTGCCGTCGCGGAACAGAACGACATTCACGCGACGTTCATGCCCAAGCCCATCAGCGAAATCAACGGCTCGGGTATGCACAGCCACATCAGCCTTTTCGACGAGGACGGTAACGCGTTCGACGACCCCGACGACGAGTTCAACCTCTCCGAAACCGCGTACAAGTTCATGGGTGGTATCCTGAACCACGCCGAAGCGTTCACCGCCGTCACGAACCCGACCGTCAACTCCTACAAACGCCTCGTTCCCGGCTACGAAGCACCCGTCTACGTCGCGTGGAGCGACACCAACCGCTCGGCACTCATCCGCGTCCCCGACGCCGCGGGCGCGAGTTCGCGCTTCGAAATCCGCAGCCCCGACCCGTCGTGCAACCCCTACCTCGCACTCGCCGCCGTCATCTCGGCTGGACTCGACGGTATCGAGAACGACGCCGACCCCGGCGAACCGGTTCGTGAGGACATCTACGAGTTCGACGACGCAAAGCGCGAGGAGTACGGTATCACGACGCTTCCCGGCTCCCTCGACGAAGCCGTCGATGCGCTCGAAGCCGACGAAGTCATCACGCAAGGACTCGGCGAGCACGTGACCGAGAAGTTTGCCGAAGCCAAGCGTGCAGATTACGCCGACTACCGCGTGTTCGTTTCCGAGTGGGAGAAAGAGAAGTACCTCGAGAAGTTCTAAGCCCGAACCTCTCTCCGCCCGACTATTTTTGGATACGCGAGGATTCCACCCTGTACGACTACGTTGATGGCGAAAACGACACCGAGCGGGAGCGGTGCCCGAAGGCCGATGACCGAGAGGACACCGAGGGCGAGGAGTCCGACTATTGCTGTGGAGTGAGAGACTGTTCCGTCCGGCGGTCCGACCCACTCCCACGCTACCAACGCGCCGATGGTTCCGCCGAGTGCGGTGACGGCATCGGTCAAATCCGTTTTCGCCAGGGCGGTCGTGACTGGTGGCAAGAGTATGACGATACAGAGCGCCGCAAATGCCCAGACGACGCCGAGGGCGAACGCCGGTTTCGGCCGTCGGTCGAATCCAACGATGAGGATGGCAAGGTAGACGAGACCGATTGCGGTGCCAGCAACCACGTCGATGGCGAAGTGGACGCCGAGGATGAGACGTGCGAGGCAGACGGCGACGACGATGATGCCCGCAACCGTCAGCCGTGCCGCTTTGCTCCAGCGGTCGAGCGTCAGTGCGAGGAGGAACCAGAACACGGTCGAACCGAGTGCGTGACCGCTTGGAAAACCGTAGCCGCTCGCGTTTACGACGTGATAGATTTTGGGTGGCCGTGCCAGCGCGAAGAACCCTTTTAGCGCGAGCGTCAGCGACAGTGCGCCCAACGTTGCGGCGAGGAGGAAGCCGTACTTCTCGCGGTCATCGCTGTACCAGTAGAGTAGCGCACCGATGACGAAAAACAGTCCTGCATTACCGAGTTGAGTGATGTAGACGAACAGCTGTGGTACCCAATGGGGTAACGCATGATGGAGATATTTGACCACTCCCCAGCTACGCGACATGGCTACGAGCGCCAGTCCTGAATTCGCCCGCCGACGCGTCCGGGGACAGTTGCGGCACTCACGCCGAAGCCGACGAGCATCATGAGGGTGTACAGCCCGAGCGTCGAGAGCCAGATGATTAGCATGGCGAGGATGGCCCACCCGCTTCTGAGCCACCAGAACGCGCCGAGCGTCATGGCTGTTCCGTACAGGAGGATGAGATATGGACCCCACCCTTGCGCGTGCCCACGGCGCATCCGTCTACGGACGTATCCTTTCAGTTCCGATTCCAACTTGGATTTCTGAACTGTGCGCTCATCGACATCGTGCTCGAACTCATCGAACTCCGATTGTAGACGTTCCATGTCGTCCCGAAGTTCGAGGATGTCCGGTGCAGACTGCTCTGTATCGTCGGTCATGTCCTCTCCTTTGACTTCCTGCTGTCTTTCTGTGGTTCCCCCCACGCCTTTAGTTTTCCTGAAATGGCGTCCCGCGAGAACGGCGTTGATGACGGCGCCGAATAGCAGTACGATTCCAGCGAGGTAGAGCCACGTGACCAACAGCAACGCACCACCGAGAACGCCGTAGGCAGAGAACTGTGCCGCTGAATCGACGTAAATGCTAAAGACCACTTGGAGTGCCGTCCAGCCGAGTGTCGCAAATATCGTTCCAGGAAGCACCTCACGGACCGTAACGTCGATGTCTGGGAAGAAATAGTACAGGGGTAAGAACACTGGAACCAACGCGAACAGGAGTACAATCGACGCGAACGTCCGCTCGAACGGCAGCCATGCGAACGACGGAACGAAGATGTTGACCACTGCAACGCCCGCGACTCCCACGGCGATTACGGCCAACACGAGGGCCGCGTCGGTCACCGTCTCGGTGAACGGTTCCGGGACGTTCACGCCGTAGACCCGCGAAAACGCCTCGTCCAATCCGCGAAACACCCGCAACGTACTCCAGATAAGGACGAGAAATCCGATAATCGTCGCACTCCCGCGTCCCGACGCGTTGGAGAGCGAATCCTGAACGATACTCTGTGCTTTCGGCGAGAGCAGTGTTTGGACAGTGTTGACGACGTGCGTTGCGAACGTATCCCCGCCGATGAACGACGCGATGGCGAGTGCCAGCAACAGCGCCGGCAGAATCGAGACGAACGCATAGTACGCGATACCCGCCGCCAGAAACGTGATTTCCTGTTCACGCGCATAGCCGAACGTTTCCCGTGCAGTAGTTCCGATACTCACGGGAGTCAGTTGGGCGAAACCAACCAAAAGCGTTGGCTACTGTCGGAACTCGTCGTCTACGGTCGCGTCGCCTTTCGAATCTCTTCGACGCTGGCGGGCGTTTTGAACGTCGTCCCACCGTAGTGGGCGCGGGAGGCCTCGTAGCCCGCCTCGTGCAGTCGTTCCAAGAATTCGTCCATTCCTGATGCAGAGCGCGTCCACTCCTTGCAGAGACGGTGCTGGTCGTAATGTGTTGGTTCGTGGAGTTCGCCCGAGAGTTGGGTCAGGAGCTTGTTTGCCTTCTTCGCGGTGTTCATCTCCTCGGTGACGTTTTCGGCCACTGCGTTCACGAAGTCGGCGTCGTGGGCTGGGCCGAGCCACACCGGGCCAGCGGTAAGCAGTCGGTTGCTCTCACACGCCGGGCAGATTTCGGGTGGGGTGGCGACGAGGCCGTACTTGTGCTCACGATGGAGACAATCCTCGCAGTGATACAGATAGCCGAGTTCTTCAATGGACTTGTTCGCCGTCGTCGCGCCTTCGTCCAGTTCGAGGTAGGTTCGAACGTAGTGGCTCGTCGCGTGCGTTAGGAGCGGCGTGACACCCTTGTCGTACCGAGCAGCAGTCCGGGCGAGCGCTGACAGGAGGATTCGGACGCCCATCTCGGCGTGATAATCCGTATTACGCGGAATCGCACCGTACTTTCGCACCCCGCTGTGGAAGTGTGCACCACAGAGTGGTGCAGTGTCGGTCGCCGTGACACAGACCAGATCACGCGTGTTGGCGAACGCGGCGTCGGCGAACGGTATCGGCGTCCCGAACGGGTCGATGTCCACCACGTCGAACACCTCCTCGTGCATGAGCGCGTTGGCGTTCTTGTGGATAACTTCGCCCGGCAGGTCGTTGCGCTCGAAGTTTGCCCGACAGAGTGAAATTGCATCCGGGTCGATGTCGGCACACGTCACGTTCCAGCCGTTTTCGGCGGCGCGAACGCCCCGAATTCCCGAGGCTGCCATCGCGTCGAGATAGTATTCGGCCCGTGGTTCGCGGTCGCTGTAGGTTCGCAGCACTGCAACCGTCAAGTCGCGGTTCAGCTCCTGCACTGGGTTGAAAAACACATCGTCGATGATGCCGTCCCCCTCCTGTTCGGGGACCTCCACCTCGACGTTCCCTTCGCGGACGTTCATACCTCCGAGTCGGCGTTCAGCCCCGAAAAGGGATGCGGGTTCGACTGCGACGAGAAAGAGTGGATTTCAGCGATGAGATGAGAGCGACATCAGCACTACGAGACGACAGACGACGTTGATGTGGTGATGACCACAAATACTATGCACAAGCCACGTCCGAACGCCTTCGCTCCTTCGGAGGTCCCACGATTGTGTGAATTTGATGCCACGAACCAGTCATCTCTGCTAAAACAGGGATACTCGTCGAATTCCTTTGTTTTCGTCGTCGCTATCGGAATCGGTTTATTTCGCCCCTCCGAACCGATGGTCCGTGCGTTCGGTTTCCACCGCCATCGACTGTTCGCGGCCAGCCGAGGAGTGGATACTGTGAACCGCGTCGAGGCGTGGGAAGCTGAGTTAGCGGAGGTGGAGACGCTGACGCCGGATGTCGTTCGGCGAATTCTTTCGGTGCACGACGACAGAGGACGACAAGCTATCGAGGCGGTGTCGGAGCGACGGGTCAAGGAGTATCGGGATTTCATCATCGTCGTCGGGTTCGAGGACGAATATATCGTGGAAGATGGCTGTACCTGCCGAGATAGCGAGTACAATCTGGACCCCGATGACCCGACCGAACTCTGCTGGCACGTCCTCGCCGCCAAAATCGCGCGGCGAATCGACGCGATGGACTCCCACGATATGTGGTACTCCGACGTCCGCGAGTTCCTGTAATTCTCAGGATTGCTGGCAGATATCCACGAAGTTTTGGAGGATTCGAAGGCCAGTCTCGCCGCTCTTTTCCGGATGGAACTGCGTGCCGAAGACGGTCCCCGACTCGTCGGCGATGACGCTCGGGAAGTTCGTCCCGTAGTCGGTCGTCGCCACTGTCGCGTCGTCGTTTTCGGGGACGGCGTAGTAGGAGTGGACGAAGTAGGCGTACTCACCGTCCACGCCCTCGACCAGCGGGTGGTCCCGCTCGACGGAGAGTTCGTTCCAGCCCATGTGCGGCACCTTTTGCTCGCCGGCAAATCGGACGTTCGCCCCCGGAATCAGATCGAGTCCGGTGACTTCTCCCTCCCCGGCGTGTTCGGCCTCCTCGCTCGTCGTCAGCAGCATCTGCATCCCGAGACAGATACCGAACACCGGGATTCCGTCGTCCGCGGCATCGACGAGTGAATCGCGGTACGGCCCGGCGTTTTCCACCCCTTCTCGGAACGCACCGACACCCGGGAGGACGATGCCGTCCGCCGTGTCGAACGTGGCGGGGTCGTCGGAAATCTCGACGTCCGCTCCCGCGCGTTCCAGACCGCTGACGGCGCTCCGGAGGTTCCCGAGACCGTAATCGACCACGACGACGGACGCCGTCCGCTGGGTTGCGTGCGTACTGGCTTCCATACCGTTCACTACCGACTCGACGTACAAACGGTTTCGCGTTTCCACAAAATATGACCGACGCTCTCGTGGGTACCAGCAACGAAAATTGACCACTCGTTGCACATATCTAACTATAAATAACTCCACTCACTAGGTGCGTGTATGAATCGCTCGCCCTCCTCGCCCTCCTCGCTCTCCAGACGCGGATTTTTGACGACTGCGGGAACGCTCGGGACGGCCGTTGGTCTCGGCAGTGCCCAAACGACCACGACGCTCGGGACGACCACTTCCACGAAGGACGCGCCGAAACCCGACTGGACGTTTCCGAAGAATCCGGATAGTTCGTCCGAAAAGAGCCAGTTTCGAACGGTTTACCCGGTATCCGTGGTCGATAGCCTGGCCATCGTCGTCACCGTCTCGAATCGGGGTTCACAGAAAAACGAGCGATACGCGTTTCACGGGGTCGATATAGACCGCGGGACGAAACGGTGGTCACACGAATTTTCCGGCCTATCACTTCCGATTATCGACGACGGGACGATATACGTTCAAATCCATGATAGTTCGGGTGAAAACAAGAATAAAACAGGGTTGGCCGCGCTGAACGCGAAAACTGGTTCCGTCCTGTGGCAACAGAAGGTCGGCGCATCGTTGTCCCCTTTCCAAATCGGTGGTGGATACGTCTACGTTCTCGGACACGGCTCCGGCTCTGTCGTCGTATTGGACGACGAAACTGGCAAAGAAGCGTGGCGTTTCGAACCCGACCGAGCCTCGAAGAAGTCCCGAGGACTCAACTTCTTCGATGACACCCTCTATGTGAACTTCGGCAACACACTGTACGCACTTTCTTCCCAGGACGGAACAAAGCAGTGGGAACGAACCTTCGACGACTGGAAGTATGCGTATCTGAGTCAGGTCGTCGAAACCAACCTGTATCATGAGGAAAATGGAACGCTGTACGCTCTCAACCCGGACGATGGCTCCGAGGAATGGTCCATCGCGGCCGATGGGGTTCCCTTCTCGAACGACGGTGTTCTCTATTCGTGGGGAGACAGCCTCAAAGCCATCGACCCGGAGGACGGATCGATTCACTGGCAGTACGAAACCGACGGCGGTAATCGACCACGAGGCCGACCGGTCGTCGCCGATGGGACGATATTCGGTGCGACGACTAAGGGTACGGTCAGTGCGATAACGACCGACGGCTCCGAGAAATGGACGTTTAGCGCCGAGCAAACCGACGGCTACGCCAGGACCGTACTCGATGTGCAGGGTGATTCGTTCTACTTCATGTACGGTTCGACGCTGTACGTTCTCTCGACCGAGGACGGTTCGTTGAAATGGTCCCGTACGGGGGCGGGACGCGGATCCAACTTGGTAGTCACGGATGACGATGTTCTCTTCGGAACCAGAAACGAACTCTACGTCTTCGACCGTCACCACTCGCTTCTCTCGACTGTCGTCGATGGGACGACGGGATTCCTCTCGTCCGGTCCCGGTTTTGCGCTATCCGGCGTCATCGTCGGGACGGCCGCGTTCGCGGCCTACCGACGATTCAACGACGGCGACGGCGATTCGGCGGCAGTCGCCGCCGAATCGCCCGCGGAACCGGAACTGGAGTACGGTCGCCTCGAACGTCTCGCTGAGGACGAGTTCACCGAGACGTATCGGGTACGGAAACGGACCGACGATGGGCCGAAAATCGTCGCCGAACGCCAGTTGACCAACCCACGGGTCTCCGGCACGTTCCGCTCGGCGGTCGAACGGTGGGCAGAGTTGAACGACCGGCCCGGGGTGGTCCCGGTACTCGAAACGGACGGCGACAGCATCGAACTGCCGTACTACGAGGATGGGTCGCTCGCAGATTCCGACCGGCCGCTTTCCGAGCGACTCGATGCACTTTCGGCCGCGGGAACGGTCGTTCACGATGCGCACACCGACGGGCTGATTCACGGCGGCCTGACCCCGGCGTCGATTTTCTTCGATGGTGAGGACGTGGCCGTTGCCGACTGGGAACTCGGTACCGCACTCGCCGATTTCTGCGATTCGTCCGACCCGTCACCGTACGACACACCTGAGCAGATTGCGGGTGAGGAAGCGGACGAGCGAACCGACGTGTACCGTCTCGGTGCGATTGCGGCGTTCATCCTGACCGGGAAGACCCCAGCCGAAGGGTCGTTGCGTGCACTTGACCCGGGGCATCGGGAAGTCATGTTGGCACAGGCGGACCCGCAGGAGGCCGAATCGCTCCGTGACGACTCGGTTTCCGAGGATCTGTTTGAAATCATTGCGAAGGCGATGGCCGAGGACCCGAACGACAGATACGAGTCGGTCGTCGCGTTCGACGACATGTTTCGGTGGGCGGCGTTTCGTGCGTGAGTTCGGACGCCGATTCGGACGGGCAAAAGGGATAGTCCTCGCTCCCGTTGTACGATTGGGGAGGGAACTGCGTGGCTAGTGCATTATTGATAGTTGGATTGCTCGTCGCCGTGTTCGTCGGCTACAACATTGGCGGTTCCTCGACGGGGGTCGCGTTCGGTCCCGCAGTCGGGAGTCGAATCATTGGAAAAATTGGAGCGGCGGCGCTCTTCACGGTTTTTGCACTCTGGGGTGGCTGGACGGTCGGAAGGAACGTCATCGAGACGATGAGCAACGGCATCGTTCCGGCAAGTCAGTTCACGCTGGTGACGAGCATCATCGTCCTCTTTTTCGCCGGATTTGCGCTCCTCATCTCGAACCTGTTCGGTGTCCCTGCGTCGACGTCGATGACGGCCGTCGGCGCAATCGTCGGGTTGGGGTTAGCGACGAATTCGCTCAACGAATCGCTGATGTTCACCATCGTCTCGGCGTGGATAATCGCGCCGCTCTCGGCGTTCCTCATCGGGATGGTCGTTGGCCGGTATCTCTACCCGCATCTGGACGCCCGCTTTTCGTTCTCACGAATCGAAGGTGGACTGGTTAGCATCGACCGTTCGGGGTCGATTCCCCGACTCAAACGCGGTCGTGGCGTCGGTCGGCGCGAAGTCGGCGGTGCGACGTCAGTTCTCATCATCGCCTGCTACATGGGGTTCAGCGCAGGAGCGTCGAACGCGGCGAACGCCGTCGCGCCACTCATCGGTAACGGGTCGATTACCGCCAGCCAAGGCATCTTATTGGCGATCGCTGCAATCGGTCTCGGTGGCTTCACCATCGCTCGGCGGACGCTCGACACCATCAGCGACGGAATCACCGACCTGCCGATTCTGGCGGCGCTCATCGTCTCGCTCATCGGTGCGACCATCATCACAATTCTCTCACGACTCGGGATTCCGGCGAGTCTCGCTGTCAGCACCACGTCGTGTATCATCGGCCTCGGCTGGGGGCGGGCCAGTCGTGCGGTGACGGTCGCCGAAGTCGCGGACTCCGCGATACAGGGAGAGCAGACGCCCGTCGCCGAACTCTCGTCGGGCGCGCTGATAGCCGAGACGAGTGAGACCGAGGTACCACCCGGCCCGACCATCGGTGAGATGGCGGAAGGAGAGGTTTCTGAACCACCGACGACACGGGATGGTGGGGAGACAGGACAAGTCGCTCCCATCGGCGAGGAGAGCGTCGAAGAACTGGCGGCGGAGAACTTGTTTGACTCGGCGGCGACGAGTCGTATCGTCCTCCTTTGGGTTCTCTCGCCAACGCTCTCGGCTGTCGGGTCGTACCTCATCTTCGAGTTCATTCTACACCTCTAACTGGTTCGTTTTTGGACGATTTCTGGCTGGGACAGAGAAAATCGTTTTACTCCTTTTCAGTCGTTTCGAGTTCTATGAGCGAACACGTTCTCGTTCCGTTCGATGGTTCGCCGAAATCGATGGAAGCGTTCGAACACGCGCTGAAGATACCGGACGCGGAACTCTCGGTTATCACCATCGTCAACCCGTTCGACATTGACCCGTTGTCGCCGGGGTATCAGTCACCACTCGGAAAAGCGGGGATGCCCGCCTACTCACAGGAATGGTACCAGAAAGAGTGGGACAACGCCCACGAAATCCACGCTGAACTACAGGAGAAGGCGGGCGACGTTTCGGTCGAGAGCGTCGTCAAGATGGGGCAACCGGCCCGCCAGATTCTCACCTACGCCCGTGAGAACGATATCGACCATATCGTCATCGGAACCCACGGACGGGACGACATTTCACACATGCTCCTCGGGTCCGTCGCGGACAGGGTGATGCGTCGTGCGCCGATGATGGTAACCGTCGTTCGCTGAGTGACGGTCGTTCGATTTACCGCTTTGCGCATACAGTCTCCCGTCAGCGTATCCGCTAACGTAATTTTGAGGGACTGCTGTTCATATATTCTCTCCGATCGGATAATTATTCGAGCCGACACAATTTTTGTGTCGATTTCGGTTATAGTGAGTTCCTACTCGGATAGTATTCTCTTCAGGTTGCTCATAACGAAATGTGAACCGCTATTTTAGCAGAGTGTACTATGCGAGGAAACAATAGCTCTCTCGACAACCTCAAACGCAGAGGATACTTGAAAGGAATCGCAGCCGCTGGTATCACTGCCGGTGCCGCTAGCCAACTCCCCGACGTGGCAAATGCCGTATCGGGTGATGTCATTCATGCAAACGGGGATAACGTCTATCTCCTCTTCGGTGTGGACACCAGCTCAACGGATCTCGAATCGTGGCTTGCCGACCACAAAGGCGACGTGCACGCCAGTTCCCAGCAGTCCTCATCGGACGTCATCCAGTACCAGGACGTTTCCCAGTTGAACGTCAATCAGCAGAAGAAGGCCATCGCCATCTCGATAGATGGCGGCATGGCGGACGCGATTCAGCGGACCTACCAGCACAACACGAACGAACAGCTGGGTAAAGCGTGGTCGATAAACGCGAGCGGGCACCGAAAACAGCGGACGTTTACGGACCTCAAGGACGTGTACATCGTCTTCGCACACGAGACGGATTCGCGTGACTTCTCCGGCTGGGTCGTCAGCGATAGCGAGTACAAGAACGAACAGAACGCGGAAGCCAACATCGACCAAGAACAGGACGTCGAACAGGCCAACGTCAACCGCCAGAACTTCGCCATTGCACTCGCCGAAGACAGCAGCTACGCCCGGTCGTACCAGCGAAGCTTCCAGATCAACAAGAACGTTCAGGACGCCGCAGCCCTCGCGGCAAACATCGGCAACAGCGACAACCAGAGCGCCGATTCGTCCGTCAACCAATCACAGACGGTTGACCAACTGAATTACAACGAACAGGGTGTCGCCGTCGCAATCGCTGTCGGTGAGGACAGCAAGGCGAAAGCGTGGCAGATAAGTTGTCAGTTCAACAGAAATAAGCAGATCGCGAACGCCACCGCGCTGAACTTCGACCCGAAACTCGTCAGCGAGTTCATGGCGTCGGCCAACATGACCGGAGACTACTCGGATTCGGACGTGAAATGCGGTTCGGACGGGACCGCACAGTCCAACGAACAGGGTGCCGAATCCAGCGTTGACCAGTTCCAAAACGTCAGCCAGCTCAACAGGAGCTTCCAGAAAGCCGCAGTCGCCATCGCGCTCAGTAACAGCGAATCGAAGGCGACACAGGCGAGCTACCAGGGCAACTTCAACGCCCAGATTGCGTCAGCGACCTCCGTCAACGTCGATGATGGTTGGTACAAGCTCGATGGGGTGACGAGAGGAACGGACGCGAAAGGCGACGGCTCGTGGGCAGTCGCCTACGACAAGGGCGGCAAGCAGGTCAACAATCAGACTGCCCTCTCGGAAATCAAGCAAGAACAGTACATCAAGCAGTTGAACGTGAACGAACAGAACAGCGCCATTGCCTTCTCCACGCACGACGGAACCGCGACGGCTGAACAGCTCAACTACCAGCGAAACGAAAACGTCCAGTACGCCAAGTCGAGCGCAGGCAACAGCGACAACCAAGACAGCTCGAACGACGGAAAGGACGAAAACTGCAAGGACGGAAAGAAGCACCACAACCACTGTCGACACGACGGTAAGAAGCACCGCCACAAGCATCACAAGCACCACAAACACTGCGACGACTGAACTGCGACTGATTTAGTCGACGACGCCATAGGTAACTCCGAATGTCTCCACCACGACGCTTCATACGCCGCACTCCGTGACCGGTTTTCTTTCCGTGTCCTTCGTCCTCCTGTGAGTTTCCCATCCGGTAGTCACAACTGTTTTCCGTCCAAAACTAGAAATCGCCGAGATTCGACTGGTCGCCGCTCTCGCCCGCCATCGTCGCCGCCTTGTCGAGTGCACTCTCGAACGTGGATTCCTGACTCCGGTCGTAGAGCGTCGCAGCCGGGTGCAGACAGATGAGCACGTCGCGTTTCGTCCCGCCGAGTTCGACGGCTTCTATGGACCCTGCTTCGCTCGTCACGGCCACGTCCCTTCCGAGGACGTGCTGACTCGGCACTTTTCCGAGTGTCACGATGACTTCCGGGTCCACGAGTTCGATTTCCCGCTCAAGATACTCCCGGCAGTTTCCGAGTTCTTCTTTCGTCGGGTCGCGGTTCTCCGGCGGCCGACAGCGTACGCAGTTGGTGATACGAACGTCCGCCCGCGAGAGGCCCTTGTCGCGGAGTTTGTCGTCAAGCACCGATCCGCTCCGCCCGACGAATGGCTCGCCCTGCTTGTCTTCCTGTGCGCCGGGTGCTTCGCCGATGAACAACACGTCTGCGTCTTCCGGGCCGACTCCGTTGACGATTTGGCTCCGACACTCGACCAGCGCCGAACAGCGCGTACAGTCGGTGACGTTCAAGCCATCCATCGTTCCCATGCTCGCCCGAACGGCAGGGACCTATTAAGTACCCTTGGCCTGTACCGCTACAATAAAATAGTACGAATCCCGCTGACGACGAGTTCAAACCCGTTTCGCGAGTGACGACGAGTTTAAACCCGTTTCGTGAGAATCCTCGCGCATGCAAACACACATCGTCCCGGTCGGGTTCGACTACGACCGGCTCATCGCGCCGCTAGTGCGCGACCAACTGGACGTTGACCGCGTCATCCTATTGGAGGGCGCGGTGGGGAGCGAGGCGAACGTCGAATACTCCCGAAACCTGTCCCGAAAACTGGGAAAGGACTTCGAGAACCTGCTTGGAGCCGAGACGGAACGCGTCGTCATCGAGGACGTGTACGATTATGACACCGCGTTCGAGCAGGCCTACGACCGCATCAACGCCGAACTCGACGGCGGCGGCGAGGTGTGGGTGAACATCAGCGCAATGCCTCGGACGGTGAGTTTCGCGTTCGCCACCGCCGCCCACTCCATCATGGTCGAACGGCAGGAAGACCGCGAGAAAATTCACACCTACTACACCGCACCCGAGAAGTATCTGGAGACGGAACTCGCCGAAGAACTGCGCGAGGAAACCGAACTGCTGGAATCCGTGCTGAACGGCGAGGTGGACGAGGGACGAATCGAGACCCACCTCGAACACGCCCGCGACCTGCTCTCGGAGTTCGACGAGCGCGGGACGACCATCGGCGCGAAACGCATCGGGACGGGCCATATCGTGGAACTCCCCGTCGCATCGTTCTCGAACGTCAAGCCGTTCGAGGAACTCATCCTGTTCACGCTCGGCGAACACGGCCAGTTCGAGAGCGTGAGCGAACTCGCTCAAACCTTGGCCCGCGATCTGAACGAGGAGTACACCGACAGTTTCCGGTCGAAAGTCATCTACAACGTCGATAGGCTCGGCCCGGGCGGCAAGGGCTATATCGAACAGGAAGAGGAGGGGAAATCCTACCGCACGCGACTCTCACGAATCGGGGAGCTGTGGGTGCGGGCACACACGAACGGCGACGCCTGAGAAAGAACTCGGCGCGTAGGTCTTACTGATACTCTTCCCACGCTCTGCGGAGATCTTCGAGGAAATCCACTTCTCCGGACGCTTCCAACTGCTCGGTCGCCAGCGTCCAGTACTGCCCGCGGTGTTCGACCAGTTCGTCGTCGGCCAACTGGCTCAGCACTGGGCCGATGCTTCCATCCGGGATTCCCACGCCGTCGCGCACCTCCGCGCGGGTGAACGCCTGCTCGTCGCTGGCCGCGAGGAACGCCATCACGCGGTGGGCGTTCGTCCCTTTTCGAACATCGAGCGCGGCATCCGGCAGGTGTCGAAACTCGTCTCGGTCGATTGGCATGGCTGGAGGTTCGACGGCTGGCTACTAAATGCTACTGGAGACTACTGAATAACACTATTTTGTACTACCTCTCTGTACTACCTAATTCGAGACCAAATCGAAGTCAGTTCGTCACCGAACGTAGCCGTCCACTACGAATCATCCGGTAGGAAATTCTCAGGATTCGTCCGGTAGAGAACCGTCAGCGTTCGCCTCCAACTTCTTGATGCGCGTTGTGAGCGCCAGGAACGTCGCCAGTAACGTTATCACCACCGCACCCGCTGCCGCGATTCGGTGGGTGTGAATGGGGTGGTTGAACCAGCCGTTTGCCATCACTTTCTGTGTTGGTAGTCCGGTGTGGTGGGGTGTTCCCACGATGGGGATGAAGTAGTCCACGAGGTCATTGAAGCCGTACCAGAGGATGGCGAAGGCGATTGGTGCGACCGGGAAGTCGCTGTAGCGGTAGATGAGGAATGCCTCCACGACCATCGAGAGGTGGCTACAGAACAGGAATGTGTACATCGGTAGGCTCGTGTCCTGCAGGAACCCGTGGTGGAACACACCCAGTACGAACGGCGTCCAGAGGCCGAGTTGGAGACAGCCGAAGAAGGCGAGCATGTTCATCCACTCGTTGTTTCGCCCGAGTTTCCACAGCATGAGCGAAATTGCGATGAACAGCGTGGCCATCGGACTGTCCGGCACGAAGAGCCACATCGACGCTGGCTCGACGCCGAACTGCCACGTCATCAAGGGGTCGGAAGTCGGAATCGGATGGAAGCCGTAGTACCAGAAACCGAACGCGGTACCGATGAGATTGATGATAATAATGGGCCACGCCATTCGCAGGCCGAAATCCTCCAGCCACTGGGGAAGCGGCGCGACGTACCTCGGGAGGGTCTCGCGGGCCGGAAGGCTCGTCATAGTGACGGCGAGGAATTGTCGGGGCAAAGAGGCTTCGGTTGGTGATTTTTACCGTTTGCCTCGTTCTGCAATCGGTACGTCTTAACCCTCGGCTTCGTTAGGGTCAACCATGGCAGAGCCAACCGACATCGAGGAACTCAAGCGCGGCACGGAACTGGTCAAGCGCGGATTCGCCCGCATGCAGAAGGGCGGCGTCATCATGGACGTCGTGAATCCCGAACAGGCCCGCATTGCGGAGGACGCGGGCGCGGTCGCCGTCATGGCACTGGAAGCCGTCCCGGCGGACATCCGAAAGCGCGGCGGCGTGGCACGAATGGCTGACCCCGCTGACGTCGAAGAGATAATCGACGAAGTCTCGATTCCGGTGATGGGCAAGGCGCGAATCGGGCACACGATGGAAGCCCAGATTCTCGAATCCATCGGCGTGGACATGATTGACGAGTCCGAAGTGCTCACCCCCGCAGATGAAAAATACCACATCGACAAGCGCGATTTCACTTCGCCGTTCGTCTGCGGCGCGCGCAACCTCGGCGAAGCACTCCGCCGTATCCACGAGGGCGCGGCGATGATCCGTACCAAAGGCGAGGCCGGAACCGGCGACGTGAACCAAGCGGTTCACCACCAGCGCACCATCAAGGGCGCAATTCGAGAGCTTCAGGGCAAGACCCACGAGGAGCGAGAAATGATCGCCCGCGAACTCGAAGCCCCCGCGGACCTCGTCCACGAGACGGCCGAAGCCGGTCGCCTTCCAGTCGTTAACTTCGCGGCTGGTGGCATTGCCACGCCCGCCGACGCGGCGCTGATGATGCACCACGGCTGTGACGGCATCTTCGTCGGCTCGGGTATCTTCGGTGCAGAGGACCCCGTACTGATGGGCAACGCCATCGTGGAAGCGACGAACAACTGGGACGACCCCGAGCGCCTCGCCGACATCAGCAAGGACATCGGCTCGGGCATGAAGGGCGAGGCCAACGTGGACCTGCCGGACGAAGAGAAGTTCCAAGGCCGCGGCAACTGAAGAGCGTAGACGAATCCGGATTTTCCGTTTTTCCGCCCGGCAAGGAGCGATGATTATAGAGATAGACGGAGTGGTGTATGGTTGCAGTTACTGAGGAACAGACTCGAAAGTCCCCGCCCACCCGCTACGAGTTGTTCCTGAGTATACTGCGAGAGAACTACTGAGAAGACTCCCTCGAAACCCCCCACCCGCTCGCTCCGAAGAAAGGTGGTTGGTTCTGTTGTGATTACAACTGCCGAGCAACAATGAAAACCACACTTCCCTCCGCAACGCACCACATGCCTCCCCAGCCGATTCCTCCAGTCGCTGGCGCTCCTTCCGTCATCCCTCGCACGATTCTGCCACGGCCCTTCGGCCGGACCGCTGGCCTCATGACCGTGGCAGCGCGCGCCGTGCGGCTGGACGGGGTGGCTGATACCGACACAACCGCACGGCGCGCGCGAGAAACGCGTGCGAGGGATGACGAGGGGAGAGCTTGCTCTCCCGGAGGAATCGGCTGGGGAGGTGAGTGGGCGGTTGTGTTGCGGTAGCGGTCTTCATTGTTGCTCGGCAGTTGTACTCACAATACGACCGGAAACATTTCTTAGCGAACGGACGCGGGCTTTCTGGGCTGTCATCGCAGTTGCTGTGCGTGACGAACTGCACAACTGAACTCCGAGTTTCGACGAGAATCACTAGCAGTCGGTTTGTCTGTACGTCATCCGAACCAACCTTTCGACGCCACCTTCTGGAACTTCCATTTCGGGGTCGAAGAGGTCGAAGCCAATCGATTCGTAGTATGGCACCAGTCCACGGCGGCAGAGCAGGGAGAGACCGACGGCGCTCTGGAGGTCCGGGTGGTCCACGACCGCTTCCATCAGGATTTCGCCGAGTCCCTCGCCGCGTCGGTCCGCGGCGACAATCACGTCGAATACGTTCGCGTAGTACGTGTAGTCGGTCAGCACCCGTGCCGCCGCCACGAGGTTGCCGTCACGAGACTTCTCCGGAGTCTCGCACTCGACACCGACTGCGACTTCGGTTTCGGCGAGTGCGGTTCGGACGTCGTCCACCTCGCGGTCGTCCCACCACTCGTACTCCTCGTAAAGTTCTGTGAGTTCCTCTGCATCGTCGGGTTCAAGGTCGCGCGTGAGTACCATCTGTCAGTTCGTTTCTTTTGACTATTTATTGGTTTTTCGAGGGTGTGCGTGAGTATAGCGTGGTTCGTAGAACGAACAACGGCTCAGTGTCGAGAATACTACTTGTCGCGCACGCTGGAGCTGTGTTTTCCAGCGATGGTGGCCGTATCGGTCACTATCTCAGTTCGACCTGTATCGACTTCGCCGTACTGATCAACTGACCGGTGATGTCCTCTTGGAGGTAGCGACCGGACAGTTGATTCAGCGGTCCACAGATCCCGATCGCAGCGGCTGGCGCGCGCTGGTCGAGGCCGAACGAGATTCCGACGCCGATGACTCCCTCGAACTGTTCTTCTTTGGAAAACGCAATCCCTTTGTCCCTGATCGACCGCAACTCCGTTTCGAGCGACTGTCGGTCTGAAATAGTGTGGTCGGTCACCGAGGACAGTCCGTGTCGCGCGACGATTTCGTCGACCCGCTCGGTGTCGAGCGTCGCGAGAATCGCCTTCCCGGGCGCGGTGGTGTGCAACGGGAACGCATCGCCACAAACGTAGTCCGGCGACCAGTTGTCGGTACCTGCCATGTACGTGCAGATGCCGAGTCCGTCTTCCTCGACGAAGAGTGTCACGACTTCACCGGTCGTCGTAGCGAGGTTGTCGACGTATGATCGTGCGACGCGGTAGGCCTCGTGATTCGAGCGCGTATGCTCACCGAGCGATAGCAGGTGGAGTGACGGACAGTATTTTCGGTTTTCTTTCCGGACGTAGCCGAGTTCCGAGAGTGTCCCTAGGTGGTTGTATGTCACCCCTTTCGAGAGTCCGACCGCATCGGATAGTTCCGTGACTCCCATCGGACGATTCGCCTCGACGAGCGTTTCTAAAATTGTGAACGAATTCACCGTTGCTTTGACAATCTTCGGGCTTTGGCTCGACATAACTTAATTCCCGATAGATGCCCGAGACACATATCAATTGTTCTCCAGAGAAAAACAACCGCCTCGAAAGAGCCGGCTGACAACCGACCAAGACGTACATGAACATTCATTATTTGTGTTTTTACTTATCTATACTATCATGAATGGAATATTGTTTTTCAGAGAAGAACAGTTCTAAACTGCAGAGATAGTCGTTCTCGAAGCGTGAGAGGGGTTATTTGGTTTTTTAGGGGAAACATTTAACAAGTATTTCTGAATCAGGTCGAGCAGTTAGTTCGATGAAGGCAGCAACATTCACGGACGTCAACTCGGTGAAAGTCGACGAGCGGCAACGGCCGGAGCCGGACAGCGATGAACTGCTCGTCGAAGTCAATGCTTGTGGCGTCTGCACGACGGACGTGCACATGTACAGCGGGTCACTCACCGTCGACTACCCGATGACTCCTGGCCACGAGAGCGCTGGGGAGATTGTGGCAGTGGGCGACGATGTAGACGACCACGATGTGGGTGACCGCGTCGCGATCAACCCCTCGATCCCGTGCAACGAGTGCCGAGCGTGCAAATCCGGACGGGAGAACCTCTGCAAGGATCTCACCTCGCTCGGCGGCGCGGCCAAACACATCATCGAGGGCGCGTTCTCGGAGTACGTGACGGTCCCCGCCAGCAACGTCGAAGACATCGGCGATATGGATTACCGGACGGCGGCCCTCGCGGAACCACTCGGTTGCTGTATCAACGGCGTCGACCAGATAAACCTCACTAGCGGTGAGACGGTCGTCATCGTTGGCGCCGGTGCGATTGGGCTGTTGCTCACGCAACTGCTCCGGGCGAGTGCTACGGGGGCCATCGTCGTCTCCGAGCCCGTCACGGAGCGACGCGAGGCGGCGCTCGACGTCGGTGCGGACTACGTCATCGACCCGACCGAGGAGGACCCGGCGACGGTGATTCCGGACCTCGTCGATTCAGTCGACGTGGCCATCGAAGCCGTCGGGCTGCCCGACACCATCGAGCAGGCCCACGAACTGACCGGACCTGGCGGTCGAACCCTCGTGTTCGGTGTTCCGCCGGAGGATGCAACAATCGAGATCTCACCGTTCGACGTGTTCTACGAGGAACGGGAGATCGTCGGTACGTACTCGCTGACCCCGGACGCGTTCGCCCGAGCGGTCACGCTCCTTCAGAATGGTCGCATCGATGCTGACACGCTCGTCACTGACGAGTTCTCGCTCGACGACATCGAACTGGCGTTTGAACAGATGGAGGCCCGAGAAGGGCTGAAAAAGATAGTCTACCCCAATCGGTAGTACAGTAACCACGAACATCACAGAGATGACTATAAATTTGACATAATCATGAACGGAAAACACAATCGACGGACGTTTCTGACAGCGACCAGTGCCGGATTGCTCACCAGTATCGCGGGCTGCACACGCAGTGGAACCGGTTCCGATAAAAGTAATAATACCGACACCAAGTCGGACAGTGGCGCGGATATCCCACTCAAAAAGTACCAAAATGCTGACATCGACTGGAAACAGTTCAAGGACACGAAGATCAATATCGGTGCCGTCCAGCACCCGTGGGTCGATGCAATCAAGCCTGTCGTTCCGGTCTTTGAGAAACTCACCGGAATCGACGTCGTCTGGAACATCCTGCCGGAAAACCAATTCCGGACCAAGCGACAAACCGACGCCAGTACCGGTGCTGGGCAGTTCGACGTGTTCTTCATGGACCAAGTTGTCAACCAGTATCGCCACGAAGGGTGGCTACAACCCCTCGATTCATACTTCTCCGACAGCAGCTTGTACGACAAGAGTTGGTATAAGCCGGGAGACATGTTCGACGCGTCGAAGTGGCAGGCCCACGGTGGTGGCTATAGCGACAAATGGACCGGACTTCCGATCACTGTCGAGGTCCAGACCCAGTTCTACCGGAAAGACCTCTACAAGAAACACGGACTAAAAGTCGCGAAGACCCTCGACCAATTCCGACAGAACGCGAAGACTATCGACGAAAAGGAGTCCGACATCGTCGGGACGGTCGGGCGCGGACAGAAAGGCTACGGGATGAACATCTACATCCTGAACACGTTCATCCGCGAGTTCGGCGCATCACTCTGGACCGACTTCCCAAAGAACTCCGGTCTCGATACGAAAGGCACCATCAGCGCCGCAAAGTGGTACGTCAACCTGCTGAAAGACTACGGTCCACAGGACGCGTCGACCCAGTCCTGGTCTGACGCGCTCACGACAATGCAAGAGGGGCGCGCCGGTCACATCGTCTCGGACGCCAATCTGTTCTGGCCGGACTTGACCGGATCCGACTCCAAGGTAGGCGATAAGATCGGCATCGCGAAAGCACCGAAGCCGGCCGATGGTCAGTTCTCTCCCAACGCGTACAACTGGCAGATATCGACGTCGAAGAATGCTCAGAACTCGAAACAGGGCTTCCTCTTCATGTTGTGGGCGACGTCCGCCCCGACCAACACGTGGATGCACCTCAACAACGATGCCGCGTTTTCGGTTCGCCAGTCAGTCTGGAAGAACGACGAGTTCCGTTCGCGTGTCGGCGAGGACTTCGCCCAGATCACGCTCGAATCGCTGAAGGCAGCGAAACCGGACCCGTTCGACCGGAAGTATCCTCAGTGGGGCCAGAAGTACTCCGAAGAGCTTCAGCGCGCCATCGCCGGGCAAAAATCCCCCGAGGAAGCCATGAAGAAGGCCGCTAGCGTCTCCGAGAGCATCTACAACGGATGAGCGACCCATTCCGGACACAAATCAAACCATGAGTACACCAACACAGTCGCAATCGAAAACGCGACCAAAGCCCGAGGGAAAGATCGCGAGGGTCCGGAGACTGTGGAACGACCATCTCCCGGCCTGGTTCATCGCACCGATGGTGCTGGTGATGGTAATGATCACCTTCTTCCCCGGTGCGTATGACCTCTATCTCAGCCTGATCAAAGAGCCGACGTTGAACGTCTTCGGGGCAGACTTCGTCGGGTTGAGTAACTTCTCGACGGCGTTTTCCCGTGGTGGTGCGATGCATTCGTTCGTCATCACCATCACTGTCGTCGTCTGTGCGTTGCTCCTCGAAAGCGTTCTTGGGTTCGTCCTGGCGGCGCTCGTCGCCGGTGTCGAGTCCGGCCGGGTCAAGTCATTCTACCGGATTCTGTTCATCATTCCGATGGCAGTCGCACCCGTGTCGCTCGCGACAATCGGACGGATCATGTTGAACAGCGAGGTTGGAATCATCCCGTACGTGATCAACACGGCGACCCCGTTCACCGCACCGGCGTTCCTCTCGCAGATGCCACTGCTAACGGTGATCCTCATGGATACGTGGAACTGGACGCCGTTCATGTTCATCATCTTCTACGCGGGCCTCTCCTCGGTTCCCAAAACGCTGGTCGAGGCATCGCGAGTCGATGGAGCGCCACTCTGGCGTCGCTACGTCCACGTCATCATTCCGTACATGAAGCCCGTGGTGTTCGTCGCGGTCCTCATCCGGATGATCGATCTGTTCCGGACGTTCGGTGTCGTGTACGGGTTGACCCAAGGTGGGCCGGGAACGGCGACCCAGTTGGTGAGCATCAACATCTACGAACAGATGTTCATCAACAACCAGGTTACCGTCGCCGCGGCCATCGCCGTGGTCTACCTGGTCTTGGTCGTCGCGCTGTGTAACATCATTATCGCGAAAATCGGCTTCGACGGGGTGTGGGACTGATGGCGGCGACCGACGTCGCACCCGGTTCGTCCCAGCGTCTCGAAAAGGAAACGCGCGAGAAGATCGTTTCGGTGGTCCGACACGCCATCCTGTTGACGTGGTCGTTCATCGTGTTGTTCCCTCTCTACTGGCTCGCGTCCATGTCACTGAAGCCGCCGGGGCAGGCGAACACGCTCCCGCCGGACTGGATCTTCCTGCCGACGGTGTACAACTATCTACAACTCTTCCAGCAGTCGAAGTTCGTTACGGCGTTCGGTAATAGCCTGATCATGGTGGCGGCATCGGTGATACTCGTCCTGCTGATCGGTGTACCGGCGGCGTACGTGCTCTCGCGATACGACATCCCCATGGAACGGGACGTACTCGTGTGGATCCTCTCGTCACGGATGCTCCCGCCGATCGCCGTCGTGCTCCCGTTCTTCTTCATCTTCCGGGAGCTCAACCTGTTCGACACTAAAATCGGGATGATCCTCATGTACGTCAGCATCAACCTCTCGTTGGTTGTGTGGGTGATGAAGGCGTTCTTCGATGGTATCCCCGTGACCTTGGAAGAAGCAGCGCGGGTCGACGGCGCAACGAAATTCCAGGGCTTCCGAAAAGTCGTCCTGCCGGCGGCCAAACCCGGAATTTACTCGGTCGCCATTATCAGCTTCATCTTCGCATGGATCGAGTTGCTGTTCGGGCTCGTGCTGACCAATTCCAAAGCGGTCCCGGTGACGTTGTACGTCTACTCGTTCATCGGCTCGCGCTCGATCGAGTGGTCGATGCTTGCAGCTGCCTCGATGGCGATGATCGTCCCTGTCGCGATCTTCCTCATCTTGGTCAACAAGTACCTGGCTGCTGGACTCAGCTTCGGTGTAGTGCTAAAAGAATGAACAAGACTAGGACTGTACACGGACGACACGCGTCGCTCACAAACAACACCCATGTAGCGGGGACAGACAGCTGCACAACGGAGGGCCGATAATGGCAAAAATCACAATCGACGACGTTACCAAACGATTCGGTGGAGACGAGAACGCAGTAGTGGCGGTTGACGACGTATCGCTCGAAATCAAAGACGGTGAGTTCGTCGTATTCGTCGGCCCCTCGGGCAGCGGAAAATCGACGCTCATGCGGATGGTCGCAGGGCTGGAAAACCAGACGGAAGGTGATATCTCGATTGGAGACACTATCGTCAATCAGCTCGGACCACGCGCGCGGGACATCGCGATGGTATTCCAGAACTACGCGCTGTACCCGAACATGACCGTCCAAGAGAACATGTCGTTCGGGCTGAAGATGTCGACGGAGATGTCCGCGAACGAGATAGAAGAGAGCGTCACGTCGACGGCGGAGATGATGGGGATAGCGAACCTGCTGGACAACAAACCGGGGGAGCTCTCCGGCGGGCAGCAACAGCGCGTCGCGCTCGGTCGGGCAATCGTTCGTGACCCGAACGTCTTCCTGATGGATGAGCCACTGTCGAATCTGGACGCGAAGCTTCGGACGGAGATGCGAACGGAGATCAACCGGCTCCAGAACGACCTCGGAGTCACCACGCTGTACGTCACGCACGACCAGACCGAGGCGATGACCATGGGCGACCGCCTGGTCGTTCTCAACTACGGTGAACTTCAGCAGGTCGGCACGCCACTGGAATGTTTCTACCGCCCCGCCAATCGATTCGTCGCGGGGTTCATCGGTTCGCCATCGATGAACTTCTTCGCCGGGACCGCGCGAGGAGGAACACTCCAGTGTGATGGATTCGGGTACGACCTCTCGGAACAGATGCAGGAGAGCGTCGGCAGTTACGGGGACTTGGAACTCGGAATCCGCCCCGAGGACGTAGCCCTACACGACAAGGCCACCGATCGGAACAATTTCGAAGTCGTCATCGACGTGGTCGAGCCGATGGGGAGTATCTCGTACGTGTACTGCCAAGTCGCGGACCAGGAATCTGATGACACGTTTGTCGTCGAAGTCGACGGACAGCGGCCAATCAGTGAAGACCAGACGTTCTACGCACATATCCCGCCGGCGGACGCGCACCTCTTCGATAGCGCTACCGGCGAAACGCTCCACCAGCGCCAACTCGACAGCGACAGTGGGACGGCCGCCGCCGAGCAGTCACAGAACGCAAGCGCGAGTTCGGAGAAGTCATAGTATTTTCACATGACTGGGCACACCTCGACCTCGCATCGCGGCCGGCTACTCGCGACGCTCCGGATGCAGTATCCAGACGCAATCGCGGAGCGCGGCTTCCGGCTGTTGCACCCGACGTCCGGGGAGCCGTACACCGACCGTCGGCGACACCTCGTGGCAACGTGCCGGTCGATCGCAAACTTCGCGGTCGGCACGGTCGTCGACGGTCCGGACTGGTGTCTCGACGCAGCCGAACACGGTCTCACGTTTCTCCGAAAGGCGCACCGTGCCAACGATGCGGACGGCTATCACCTCGTCGTCGATGCGGACGGCGACCCGCTTGACCGGACCCGCTCTGCGTACGGCCACGCCTTCGTTCTCCTCGCGTACGCACGCGCGACTGCGGCCGGGATTGACGGTGCCGAGGCTGACCTCACGGCGACCCACGAGCTGATAGAAAATCGGTTCCGCGACGATGCCGGGATGCTCCGGAGCGACTGCGACTCGGACTGGACCGAGCAGGAAGCGTATCGCGGCCAGAACGCGAGTATGCACGCCTGCGAGGCGTACCTCGCTGCTTACGAGGCCACGGAGAGAACGGAGTACCTCGACCGTGCGCGTCACATCGCGCACACGATCACGGTCGATATCGCTGCGAAGACCGACGGGCTGTTATGGGAGCACTACACCGACGACTGGGAACACGACTTCGGATACAACGAGGACGAACCCCGCCACCAGTTCCGGCCGCCGGGCTACCAGCCCGGCCACCACGTCGAGTGGGCGAAGTTCCTCGCACTGCTCGACCGGTATGCCGACGCGTCGGCCGATAGCGACGCTGAGGGCAGCGATGTGTACGCGCCTGAGGGCGGCTGGTACGCTCGCGCGTTGGAGCTGTTTGAGACCGCCGTCGATAACGGCTGGACGGAGAACGGCATCGTCTACACACACGAAAAGGACGGGACGCCCATCGTGTCCGACCAATACGGCTGGGCGCTGGCGGAGGCCGTCGGTGCCTCCGCAGTGCTCGCCGAGCGAGCCGCCGCGCACGACGACGCCGACGCGGCCGACCGCCTCCGGAGACGGAACCGCCGGTTCCTCGTGTGCACCGACCGCTACCGCGGCCCCGCCGGTCCCTGGTACGAAAAGCGTCTCGCGGCGGATGACGGCGGCAATCTCGTTGCTCCCAACCCACCCGGCGTCGAACCCGACTATCACCCCGCCAGCGCATTCTACGAGTGCTGGCGCTCCGCACAGCCCAACGGCCGACATTCCACGACAACGAAACATTCCACAATAACGAACATAGATGACTGACCGATACGACATGAACCCGACCGTAATGCTCCCGCCGAAGCCGGATCGGCGGTGGACCATCGCCAAGCAACTCGGCATCGACACGGCCGTCGTGCGCTTCTGGGGCGTCGACGATTGGTGGGAGTACGACACGCTCCAGCGTACCGTCACCCGCTTCGAGAACCACGGATTCTCGCTGGACGTCGTCGAGGACCGGCCGCCGATGGAGCGTGCGGTTCTCGGGAAGGAGGGCCGTGACAGAGAGATAGAGACGGTAAAGACGCTGATCGAGAACATGGGACGGCTCGGAATCGACACCTACTGCTGGGTGTGGACCGAGAACCCACTCGGCGTCATCCGAACCTCGGACTCGCTGCCGGGTCGCGGCGACTCCCAACGCATCGGCTACGACCACGAGTGGATGGAGCGCGCGCCCGACCACGAGGCTGCTGACATCACCGAGGAGAAACTGTGGGAGAACTTGGAGTACTTCCTCGACGAGGTCATCCCCGTCGCCGAGGAGTGGGGTGTGAACCTCGCGCTCCACCCTGACGATCCGCCGACCTCACCCGTCCGCGGGGTCCCGCGCATCGTCCAGTCCGTCGACGACTACAGCCGAATCCTCGACCTCCACGACAGCGAGCGCCACGGCATCACATTCTGTCAGGGGAACTTCTCGGCGATGGGAGCCGACATCCCAGCGACGATTCGCGAGTTCGGTGACCGAATCCATTTCGTCCACTTCCGCGACGTCGAGGGCAGCGAGCGGAACTTCGTCGAAACGTGGCACGACGAGGGACCGACCGACATGAAGGCCGCCATCGAAGCGTACCAAGCGGTCGGCTTCGACGGACCCATCCGCCCCGACCACGTGCCGCGGATGGTCGGCGAACAGGACCGCGAGGACGCGATGACCGGTTACACCGACATGGGTCGGCTGTTCGCTATCGGCTACATCAAGGGACTGCTCGAATGACCAATCAGTAGACAGACATCCATTTAAATGCCAATTGACACCATCGCAGTGACAGGCGGTAACGGGAAGATAGGCGAGGCGATCCTCGCCTATCTGAACGAGCACGGTTACGAGACTGTTAATATCTCGCGTGGCAAGCAGTTTGAAGAGGAGTCCGACCAGTACGTCACGACGGACCTACTGGACGCCGGTGAGACGTACGGTGCACTCGCGAAGACGGACGCGGACGCCGTCATCCACATGGGGACGATTCCGGACCCGTATGGCAATCCTGACTTCCGAGTGTACGAGAGCAACGTGATGTCGGCCACGCACATCTTAGAGGCGGCTGACGGGCTTGGACTCGACTCGGTCGTGCTCCCGTCGAGCATCAACGCGATGGGCAGCGAACACCAAGACCGCCCCGCTGACGTGCGGTACATTCCGCTCGACGAGGAACACCCGCGGACGCCCGACGACCCGTACGGTATCGCCAAGCACGCGATGGAGGTGACCGCGGACGGCATCGCCCGACGCCCCTCGACCGACCTCACTATCGCCTCACTGCGGTACCCATGGGTGACGACCAGCGAGGAGATGCGCGAGTACTTCGTCAAGCCGGACCGCTCGCTGGCGGCGCTCCACGACGTCCACCCCGCGACCGGCCGCGACGTCCTGTTCTCGTATCTCGCCATCGACGACGCGGCGGCCATCGCCCGAAAGGCCGCCGAAGCTGACTTCGACGGCCACGAAACGTTCTGGGCGGTCGCCGGCGACACAACCGCCGATGCGCCGACGGCCGACCTCGTCGAGGAGTTCTACCCCGACGCGGAGGTGCGCGAGACATCCGAGGACCACGACACCATCTTCGACCTCTCGAAGGGGCAGGAACTGCTCGGCTGGGACCCCGAACACAGTTGGCGCGACCTGTCGGCTTAGTTGCTGGGCGACCTCCACCGGAGTTCGAACTCTCCCCCAAAAATCCGTCACATCTTATTTTTATCCGTTGTACCGAACTATATTGTAATTTTTTCCGTTAGTTCTATCGCGACAAGAGACCACCGTCGTTCGCGGCTGCCGCAGGATCAGTTCGGTTCGACGGCCGCCCTCCCGAGAACAGCGCCATATGAAAATAATCGAGTACTCCGTGTTTTGAAGTAGTAGTCATCACAATGTATCGCATGCGCATCACTGACTACGAACTCTTCGCTGTTCCACCGCGATGGCTCTTTCTCAAACTGGAGACGAGCAACGGCCTTGTGGGGTGGGGTGAACCGACCATCCAGGGACGACTTGAAACGGTCCAGACTGCTGTCGAGGAACTCGTCAGTGCGTATCTCCTCGGAGAAGACCCGTTAGAGGCTGAACGTCACTGGCGGACGATGTATCAGGGAGGGTACTACCGCGGTGGGCCAATCCTGATGAGCGCCCTCGCCGGGATTGACCACGCTCTGTGGGACATCAAGGGGAAACATTACGGGGCACCGGTCCACGAACTACTCGGCGGGCAGGTCCGGGACCGGGTGCTGGTTCACCAGTGGATCGGCGGCGAGGACAGAGAGGAGATAGCGAAAGAGGCGATTTCCCGTCGCAATCAGGGATACAAGGCGATAAAGATGAACGCAACTGCCGAGTTCCGTGCGCTCGAACCGCCGGGCGCGGTTGAACGGGTGCGACAGCGTGTCGCTACCGTCAGGGACGCCGTTGGTAACGACCTCTACCTCGGCGTCGACTTTCACGGGCGCGTCTCGAAGCCAATGGTCCGTCGGCTCGTCGAGACGCTGGAATCGTACGGTCTAATGTTCGTCGATCAACCAGTGTTACCGGAACACTCGGAGTTCCTCTCGACGCTCACAGAACAGACGGGCGTCCCCATTGCGACAGGTGAGCGGTTCTACTCGCGGTATGATTTCAAACCGCTCCTCATCGAGGGTGCAGTCACGGTCATCCAACCCGACGTGACACACGTCGGCGGAATCACGGAGCTGCGGAAGATCGCGACGATGGCAGAGACGTTCGACGTCGCCGTCATTCCACATTGTCCGTTGAGCCCTATCGCCTTCGCAGCGACCCTACAGGTGGTCCTCTGCTCGCATAATGCCGTCATGCAGGAACAGGATTTATCGTTTCACGACCCGGCTGAGAGTGTCGGACTCCAGTATCTCGACGACCCCGAGACGTTCGAGTTCGATGACGGCTACATCAGTCGTCCAACTGAACCCGGTTTGGGAATCGAAGTGGACGAGTCGTACGTGCGTGAACAATCACGTGCTGACGTGAAGTGGTACAACCCAGTCTGGCGTCACGAAGACGGCGGGATAGCCGAGTGGTGAACCAGCCATGGTTGAGCGATTCGTCTGTAATCGTTGGAGGGGTATATCGGTCACAAAATCCTCTCAGGCGATCAGCGCGGTAGGCCACCATTCACCCGACTACTTCCACGAAATCGAACGAAAAACGACACAACAGGAACTCGCGAAAGTCGCTATTCGAAATCCCGCCGCATGGCGATTTCGAACCACGGGCAGAGACGGAGTTGGCGGTACCAGCGCGGGTTTTCGTACAGGCGTTCGTAGGGAACCCACATCACGCCGCCAACTTCCTCTTCGACGGGGTCAAGCGAGGTATCCGTCAGCGTAAGTTTGAGTACTGAACAGACTTCGTGTTCGACGCCCTCCTGTGGATAGTAGCGCTTGTACTCGAACTTGTCCGTCACGCGGAGGTCGTCGTACTGGTCGGGCGAGATACCGAGTTCCTCTTCGAGTCGCTGCCGCGTGGCCTCCTCTTGGGACTGGCCGGGGTTGGGGTGGGAGGCGACGGTGCCGTCCCAGTAGGTGTCCCAGAGCCGTTTCGTTGGCGAGCGCTGGGCGAGCAGGATGTTGTCGTCCTCGTCGAAGATGAGGGTGGTGAAGGCTCGGTGGCGGATGCCGTCGCCCATGTGGGCGTCGAGTCGGTTGACGATTTCTACTTCGTTGTCATTACTATCGACGGCGGCGACGTTCTGGCGAGCGTTCTTGTGTTGCTCGTCGGTTTCGGCGCTCTCGGCGGTTCCACCCGACGAGTCGGCGGCGTTCTCAGTGCTCATACCGCTATAGAGAACCATCCGTTTCAAACGTTCTTCGGAAAGCGTCCGAGTGGACGAATCGTGCAACCGGACGGTATACAGTCGGAGCGCAATCCGGAAAAGGCACGGCGACGTACTTCCGTCCATGACCGAGAAGACGAGCACGTTCCTCGTTACCCACGCGGAGGACGAGTCGGCGGTGCTGAAGGACGTTCACGACGGGCAGGTACACACCCTCTCGACCAACCCCGGCGTCGAAACCGACGACGCAGTTGAGGCCACCGTCGCTCCCGAACCGCCGATGGAGGTGACGTGGGAAGTCGTCGAACTCGACGAACGACGGCCGCTCAGGGTTCACGAGAGCGACGAACCGCCGACCAGCCACGAACGGGAGGTCGCCGCCGAACAGGACGTCGGTGACCTCGAACGGACCGAACGCGCCGGAATCGGCGAGATTCACGTTCTATCTGTTCCGCCGGAGGAGACCGAGGACGCCGTGGCCGATGTGCTGGACGACGAGGGGACGCTCGCACGCGCGGCCCGACTCGGCGTGAACCGCGTCGAAATCCGGTCGGAGGACGGAACGGTGAGCGTTCGGTACCTTCCCTGACGGAAAAATCGACTAGCCGTTGTCGCTCACGCCGAGAATCACGCCGCAGTGCGGGCATTCCCACACCGTCGCCGCGCTGAACGTGTGCCGGGCGGTCGCGTTCCCCTTCGCCAAGTTATCGATTTCCTTGCTGCAATCGGGACAATGTGACATCGAATTCCGGGTTTTCATTCAAAATATATAACAGTATCCGTTGGTAGCGGTGGAACGATTTCGGAAATCAGTCCAACTCTCCGTTTCCTTCCTTTCTCATCACGTCACGGATGAACAGGGCTGTTTCACCGAGCAACTCCGATTCGTCATCGAACGTTCGAACCGTCGCGTCCCAGCGGTCGCCAATCGACCCAATCATCGCACTGGTCATCCCTTCCTGATGGAGGAACAGTACTCGTTCACGACGCTTCTCACCCATGTCTTCGAGGACTGCCCCGACTTCGATACCGACCCCGAGGTTCTTCCCGTGATGCGGAACGACGAACAGCACGACGTTGCTCGCTCGTGCAAATTCGAGGCTCTGTGTTCCGGCATCCATTTCGTCCAGTGGGATGTCCGGGTCGGTCGCGAGAAATGCGTTGTAGCCGTCTCTCCGTAGGTTATCACGTACGATTTCGAGAAATTCGAACATCTCGGAATCCTCGGTGACGGACGACTTGTACGGTCCCATGACGTACACGAGAAACTGATAATGGTGAACTGGAGGGAGGTTGTTTTCGAGCAGTTCCAAGATCTTTTCTCGCATCTGTCAAATCGAACGGGGTGAGTTCATATATAAATAGCGGTGTTTTCAGTGTTGGTTGACTCAAGAACTGTTAAGAGCCTACATTCCGTATTTCGGAATGACTTAGACCACTCTGGATACTCAGAGACACCGGTAAAAGAGAGATAACGGTCATATCAACAACCATGTCCAAAGCAGAACGCTACGACGTGCCCAAGCTCCCCGAAAACAGCGTCCTCGACTTGGAGGACTACCTCGCAATGCAACGCGCCATCGGCGAGCAGTCGCGCTATCGAATCCTCGCGGAACTCCTCCGCGACGGCGAACGGAGTGCCATCGAACTCGCCGATGCGCTCGACGTCAAATCGAACTCGTTGCACTACCATCTGGACGAACTCGTTGACGTCGGATTGGTGGCGAATCGAAAACACAAGAAACGCAGCGCTGACGGGTTGTACTCGTACTACGTCGCTACTTCACTCGGAAAAGCGGTCATGAAACATGGCATCGGCGAACTCATCCGCGAGGAAGGCGACATCGCCACCCGCTACAGCTAACCTTTTCTACCTCACCCGAAAATCCCTCGGTCATGGCAATGCAACCGCACCTGCTCGTTGACGAGGGCGACCTGAACGACATCGCGCTGATTCCCGGCGACCCCGGACGCGTGGACCGAATCGCCGACCAGTGTGATTCCTCCGAAATCGTCGCGGAGAACCGCGAGTACAAGGTCGTCAACGCGGAGTACGAAGGGGTTTCCCTCACGATTTGCTCGACCGGAATCGGTTGTCCCTCGGCGACCATTGCGCTCGAAGAGATGCACGCCGTGGGCGTCGAGACGGTCATCCGTGTCGGCACCATCGGTGCGCTCCAGCAGGACATCGAAATCGGCGACATGATAGTGGCCACGGGTGCGGCGAAGGACGAGGGGACGACCCGTCGCTACGAGAAGGACACCTACCCGGCCGTGCCGGACTATCACGTCCTCTCGGCGCTCGTGGACTTTGCAGAGAGCAACGACGAGGACGTTCACGTCGGCCCCATCGCGTCCGACGACGCGTTTTACGCCGAGACGGACGAGTACGTTTCCGCGTGGGAGGAAGCGAACATCCTCGCCGTCGAGATGGAGGCGGCCGCCGTCTTCTCGGTCGCCCGCCGGAAAGGAATGCAATCGGGTGCCATCTGCACCGTCGATGGCAATCTCGTGAAGGGAACCCAGAAAGGAACCGATACCGAGGACGACGAACTGCCGGAGAAGGCAAAGAACAACGTCGAACGCGCGATTCAAATCACGCTCGACGCGGTCGTTTCGCTATCGTAAGCGCGAGTTCATCGAATTGACCACAAGAGTGTAGCAACTCCCCGTTGTGGTACTCTCCATGGGTGGAGGGCGAGGGAGCGACGATTCGACAGTCGACGGTGCTTCGTCCCCGTCCCCGCCATCCTTGCGGTCAGTTCCATTGGACAGCGACCTTCGGATACTCGTTTTGTCGCTCGTTATCGGCATCGTCGCCGGACTCGGCGCCGTGGTCTTCCGGTTCGCCATCTGGGTCGTCCAAGAGATATTCTACGGGCCGGTGCTCAACCCCGGGAGCGTCGAGTTTCCGATAGTTTCGATTCCAAACGCGTTTTCGCTCCTCGCCGTCTTCGGTCCCTTTCGATTTCTCCTGTTGCCCGCAATCGGCGGTCTCATCGTCGGCATCATCGTCAAACTGACGACGCCAGCGGTGGAGGGAACGGGAGTCGCGAAAGTGCTCGAATCCATCCTCGTCCGTGGTGGCGAGATGGACCCGAAGATTTCGGTGTACAAGACGGTTGCCTCGTCCATCGCAATCGGCAGCGGTGGGTCACTCGGTCGCGAAGGCCCCATCGTCCAAATCGGGAGCGCGGCGGGGTCGTTCTTCGGGCGGTACGTCGAACGTCACGCCTACACTCGAACACTGGTGGCGGCAGGAGCGGCGGCGGGCATCGCGGGGACGTTCAACACGCCGTTGGGGGGAGTCATGTTCGCGCTCGAAATCCTGCTCGCCGAGTACTACTTGCAGACCGTCATCGCCGTCGTCGTGAGTGCGGTGACGGCGACGGCAGTCGCTCGGTCGTTGCTCGATTTTACGCCGAACCCCGGCGTTCGCGCGTTTCTCGTGCCCATTCAGTACCATCTCGTCTCTCCCTTGGTCGAGTACCCGCTGTACGTGGTACTCGGCCTGCTCGTCGCGGTCGTCGGTGCGGGCGTCGTGAAACTGCTGTACGGCACTTCACACATCTTCGACCGACTCGACGTTCCACCCGTGACGAAACCAGCAGTTGGCGGGGCATTGCTTGGCCTTTCCGCGCTCATCACGGCAGCAGTATTCGGCGTTTCCGACCTTCGGAGTGCGACGTGGCTGTTTGGCGTCGGATACAATACGATTCGTCACAGTATCCTCGGGAACTTCGGCGTTGGATTACTGCTCGTGCTCGCGCTGATGAAAGCGGTGGGATTCTCCCTGTCTGTCGGCAGCGGCAGTTCCGGCGGGGTGTTTTCACCCTCGCTGTACATCGGCGCGATGCTCGGCGGGGCGTACGGCACCATAGTCCACGCGTTCGTGCCCGGGACTGCTGGACCGGGTGCATACGCGCTCGTCGGGATGGGTGGCATCTTCGCGACGTCCGCACGCGCGCCGCTGACGGCGACGCTCATCATCTTCGAGTTGACCGGGCAGTACGATATCATCCTCCCGCTGTTGCTCGTCTGCGTGCTCGGCAACGAGCTTTCGAATCGACTGCTCCACGGCAGCACCATCTACATCGAGAAACTCCGCGAAAGCGGTATTACGGTCCAAGAGCGGCGTATCGGGAGTTTAGAGGACCTGTGTGCGAGTGACGTGATGACGACAACGGTGGATACGCTTTCGGCGGACCTCTCGGTCGAGGAAGCGATTCCGACGATTCGAGCCAGCAACCACGGCGGCTTTCCGGTCACCGGTTCGGACGGTCGCCTCGTCGGTATCGTCACGTTGGCCGACCTCGAACCGTTCATGACTGGGCGTGCGGAAGGGGAAACCGACACTCCCGAAGCCGAACAGACTATCGGCGACGTCTGTACCACGGATGTTTGTACCGTCCATCCGGATACGAATCTCCTCTCGGTCGTAGACCGAATGGAATCGCTCGATATTGGACGATTGCCGGTGGTGGACGACGATATCGTGGTCGGTATCGTCACCCGGAGCGACGTGCTGGATGCATACGACCGGATGCCGTCGTTCGTTTAACATTGTCTACGGTTCTCGTCGTCCGTATATCGAAAGGGAATTCCCCCCTCACACAGTATAGGCACATAAATGGGGTTATCGAGCGCATTACCTATCCTCTCTGATTCAAACTCGAAGGCGGGTGATAGTTCGTCCGGGCTGTCACTCAAAGACGAAGAAATCCGGATGAACCTTATCGCAATCGTTATCGGCGTCATCGCTGGACTCGGCGCGGTTGTTTTTCGACTCAGTATCTGGGCGGCACAGGAAGTTTTTTTCGGCAAAACGATCAACCCCGGCAGCGTTCAGTTCAACCTCATCGATATTCCGAACGTCTACGGCGCACTGTCGTTTCTCGGCCCATCCGAACTGCTGTTAATTCCGGCCATCGGTGGGTTGCTCGTCGGGATAGTCATCAAACTGACGACGACGGAGGTCAAGGGCAGTGGCGTACCGAAAGTCATGGAATCGATGCTCGTTCGTGGCGGAAAGATCGACCCGAAAATTTCAGTGTACAAGACCATCGCCTCGTCAATCGCAATCGGTAGCGGTGGGTCGCTCGGCCGCGAAGGTCCCATCATCCAAATCGGGAGTGCAGCAGGCTCCTTTTTCGGTCGATTCATGGACCAGAAGTACACTCGGACGCTGGTGGCAGCGGGGGCAGCGGCAGGCATCGCAGGAACGTTCAACGCGCCGTTGGCGGGAGTCATGTTCGCGTTGGAAATCCTGCTCGCCGAATACTACTTGCAAAACGTCATCGTCGTCGTTCTGGCGTCCGTGATGTCCACTGCTGTCGCACGAACCATCCTCCAGTTTACACCCAGCCCTGGTGTGCAGGCGTTTCTCGTCCGCGGTGTGAACAACGGAACTGGGGTTGACTATCACATGCAGATGCCCATGGTGGAGTTCCCGCTTTACATCGTGTTTGGTCTCGCTATCGGTCTCGTCGGTACTGCGGTTGTGAAAACGCTCTACGGTACCGAGCACGTCTTCGAACGCCTCGACGTTCCCGAGTACGTGAAGCCAGCTATCGGGGGGCTGCTCCTCGGGTGCACCGTCCTTTTGAGTGCCGTTCTGCTCCACAAAACACCGATAACGACTGCTGACTGGCTGTTCGGTGTGGGGTATACGACCATCCACACGGCTATCGAGGGCCACCTCTCCATCCAAATCATCCTCGCGCTGGCACTGCTGAAACTGTTCGCGTTCTCGTTTTCGGTCGGCAGTGGTAGTTCCGGCGGGGTGTTCTCGCCGGGACTCTACATCGGCGCGATGGTTGGCGGCGGCTTCGGTATCCTCTCCAGCATACTACTTACCGATATCACCGCTACGTTCACGTTCATCCCCGGTCTCGAAATCGCTGGTCCGGGGGCCTACGCCCTCGTCGGAATGGGTGGTGTGTTCGCGGCGACGGCACGCGCGCCGCTCACGGCGACGCTCGTCATCTTCGAATTGACCGGCCAGTACACCATCATCCTCCCACTCCTCGTCGTCACGGTCATCGGTAGCATCGTCACCCAACGACTGCTCAACCGTGGGACGATTTTCACCGAAAAACTCCGTGAACTTGGTATTACGGTCCAAGAGCGACGTATCGGTAGTTTGGAAGATTTGTGTGCGAAAGACGTGATGACGACGAAAGTCGATACGCTGTCGGTCGGGGCCAGTTGTGAGGACGCCCTCATGATGTTCCAGCAGACGACACATCACGGGCTTCCCATCGTGGACGAGGAGGGGCGTCTCGTCGGTATCATCACGCTCACCGACCTCGAATCCGAGCTCACGAACTCCATCATCCACACCATCGAGGGTCACGAGGAAATCGACTTGCCCGACGAGGAACGGTCCCCCGTCGAGAAAATCGGGACGACGGACGTGCTGACCGTCCCACCGTCCGCGAACCTGCTATCCGTCGTCGATATCATGGAGAAGTTGGACGTCGGTCGCATTCCAATCGTGGACGAGGACGACCATCCCGTTGGAATCGTCACTCGAAGCGACATCCTCGACGCCTACGACAACATGCCCGAACTGTCGCACAACGAGGTCGATATCCCGGTCGTCACGGAGCCGAAACTTCCCAACACCAGCGTGGACAAACGGGACTGATTCGGTTGGGTCAATTCGAGTCCATCAAAAGTCCGTCAGCGTTCGATTCGACACATTACCGGACAGCTGTTCTGCCAACTCCTCGACGTGCTCGCCACCGAGCGCCGCCTGAACTAACAGACGACTGAGGATGGTAGGGCTGACGACGACGTCTGCCCCCGCCCGCCGCAGTTTGTTCACATTTTCATGGTCGGTTGCCGCCGCCACGATGCGAATGTCGTCATTCAACTGCCGGGCAGTCAGCACTCCGAGCGAGTCGGTGGCGTCGTCCTCGGTGGCGACGAGTACCGACTTCGCTCGGTCGATGCCGACGCGTTGAAGCACGTCCTCGTCGCTCGGGTCGCCGTGGACGACGACTTTCTTCCGTTCGCGGAGTTCGTCCGCGAGGTCGGCGTCTTCCACGACGACCACGTACTCGGTGGTGTCGCCGAGTTCGTCGAGTATCGATTCCGTGAGCAGGTGTCCGTAACCGAGGATGAGCAAGTGGTCTTCCATGAGGTCGATGTTCGAGCTGGGTGATTTGCCGAGGGCGCTGGCGAAACTGTTCTGCACGATGGGCGCGAAGAGCACCCCCAACGCCGCCGCGAAACTGCCGGTTCCGAAGACGACGACGGTCATGCTGAACGCACGGGAGACCGTCGTCGTCGGTTGAATGGTCCCGTAGCCGACCGTACTGGCGGTGAGCAGGGTGAAGTAAAACGCGTCGAACCACGTTTTGAGGTTCGTGAAATCCCCCTGAAGTGCATATGCACCGATAGTGCCGTACAACTGTGCGCCGACGACGGCGGCCGCGGTGGCAATTTGGGCCGGCGAGAGTTCTATCGGACGCTGGAATCGCCCTCGGACGAGGAACAACACGGGAACCGTCACGAGTGCGAAGGCGACGAGCGGCAGCGAGTACGGCGTCGATTGTAGGAACCCATGGGCGACCGTAATCGGTACCAGCAGGGCACACGCATACCACGCGGCACGGAACCCTCGCCGAAGCCCCATCGCCGCGATGAGCAACAGGAAACCGACGATGGTCCCAGTGTACGACGTGGCTTGCCGGACGGCAGGCGGAATCAAGCCACCGTACAGGCCGCTGCTCGTCGGTCCTGCGGCAGTCGTGACGAGACCGGTCGCTATCGAGAGGAGCGCAACCCCGATTACCAACCAAACCACGACCCGTGCCGACGTGAACCGCCGTCGGAACTCCCCCGCCATACGAACATGCCTGCGACGCCCGGTAGGATAAATGAGGCGGCCGATTTGTCATCCATCGCTCCCCCCGTATTCACGGGATGTCGCCACGGAAGCTCTCGGATTCGACGGTTCGATGACTCGATTCGTCGGTGGCTGAGTTGTGGACTAGATGCGTCCGCGAGTTCCATGGATGATAAAGAAAGCCCAGAAATACACGATAGTTTTATGATTTATAACTAATTTAATACAGATATGTTATTCATCATTTTCGGTTGGAAGACGAGGATGAAGGAGTACGGTGCAACGTACCCAACGAGGTGTCCACACTGCTCAAACGATATTTACTTCCACCTCATCAAATCACGGCGATGGTTCAAACTGTATTTCATTCCGGTTTTACCACTCGGGTTCGCTTCGCACGATCTCGTGTGCCCGACCTGTCACGCGAGTCTTCACCTCGACGGTCGAGCAGAAGCAAAGCAAGCGAAACAGTTGACAAAGGCGACGAACACCTACCAAGAAGAATTAATGGGCGTCAACGAGTACAAACGCGAACTTCGAGCGTTCGAAGTTGGCGTGTTCGGTAGCGAAGGTGGTCCGATGACAGTTGACTCTACGAAGTTTCAAGCGGGAAATGGGGGTGGTTCAGATCTGTTATTTCGTGGACTCATGGCGCTCCTGTTCGTCTTCTCGCTACTCACATGTGTAATAGGGATAAGCGAACTCAATCTCGCTGGAATCGCATGCGGGATTCTTATGCTACCGTACCTTGCGATTCGGTATCTCGATCCGGATAGCACGACATTGCCATTGGCAGGCGTCGTGAAGAACCGAGTGTAAAGCGTCTGGTTCGGAGTAGTTATCTCGCACTCAAGATAGATAGCTTACAAAAGTTTTAGATACACCCAAATCGAATAGTAACACGTTCCAATCATCTACGGGTGAGGCAACTCACTCACCCGGGTAGTTAACCGAAGAGAGGAATCTCTGTCCGATTCTTCCTCCGACGACGACCGCTATTCTTTTACCATTAATGTACATACAACGAGATGATGGCGTTATGCCATCACCCGTAGGATGATTGGAACAATCCTCGCGGGTCTGATTAGCTCAAAGACGGCAATGTGGGCGGTGACAACCGTTCTTCGCATTATCGCCATTGTCGTAGCCCTAATCAGGCTTAAGCGGGAGTAGTGCCGTAAAGGTCGCTCCCTATGGTAAACGGGGAGCGGTGACGTACCGCTCCCTGGGAAAGTGGGGAAGCTGCGTGCGCGATTCAGTTTCGCGCAAATCATCCTACGGAATTCCACAAACCGATGAGCAACAGGTGTACTTTTCCTAAAACTCAAGTATTTTCCTGTCTGCCCCTCGGTATGGACCACTCACTTCCGGTCGCGGTGCTCTTCGGCCTGTATCTCGGAGCACTGACCGGTGTCGTTCCAGCGCTCGTCTCGTGGACGCTGGGATTTGTCTTCCGATACGTGACCGGCGTTTCGGTCCCCGGATTCGGTGTCGTCGTTCTCAGTGTCGCCATCGCGGGCGTGCAAGGCGGCTTGCTCGGCTTGCTTGACCCGACCGTCGGCAACTCCCCCGTCGTCGTCGTCGCGCTCATCATCGTCATGCTGTCGAGCCAGTATGCCCACTCGAAAGGGGACGCGATGGGGGCGGCGTTCCCCCGTCGAATCGGGTTTCGGCAACTCCGCGAGAGTCGGATTTCGAGCGACGTCATCGAACGCGTTGGCCGATTCGGACAGGTTCGTATCCGCGTAGACGGCGACGTTGGCAACATCGAAGGCTATCCGCCACTTCCGGACGACCTCCGGGCGGCCATCATCGAAGACGACTGGACGTTTCCCGGCGATTTGCCCATCGCGGAACTGGAATCCCGATTGACCGACAGGCTTCGGACTGACTACGACCTCGCGGATGTCTCGGTCGAAATCGACACCCACGGAACGGCCACAGTGAACGCTGCACCACCGGAAGGGACACTCTCCCGCCGCGTCCCCACCGGAAAGCGTGCCGTCTCGGTCGATACCCTCGTCCCGACCGGTCTTTCCCGCAACGACGAAGTCGTGTTCACGCTCGACGGCAGGAACGACGCGGACGACTCCGAAAATCCCGAAGAAGTCGTCGGCACCGTCCTCAGCGCCAAGACGAACGGGAGCGGAGCGGATGCCGATGCGAGTAGTTCGCTCCCACACGCGCCGACGACTGCCGGCGGCGATGGTCGCGTCACGGCCGCGGTCCCATCCGAGAATGCACGGCGGCTTCTCGACGGAAATTCGATACAGCTACGCGTGGCTTCCCGAGGAACCCGCTACGAGTTCGAACTCATTCATCTGCTCCGACGCGGGGGAAAGCGCTGGAAACGGCTGTCTATCCCCCACGGAAGTGTGTTCGACGGTGCGACACTCGGTTCCCTCTCGGTTCGCGCGACGTACGGTGTGGCAGTGCTAGCGGTCGCACGCGGCGGAAGTTGGACGGTCGCACCGCACGGAAATACCGTTCTCTCGGCTGGTGACGACCTGTACATCGTCGGGGACGACGGCGCTATCCGTGGCTTTTCGGAGGTGATGGCGTGACACCACCACTGGCGCTGAATCTCGCCACCGCACTCGTTCACGTCGTCGGTCTCACCGTCCTCTCGGGTGCTGTCGCTGGCGTCGTCTCGTTTCTCCATCGCTGGTACACCCACGAACGGATTCCGGCCGGTCTCGCCGTACTTGTCGGCGTCGGTGCGGTCGGAATTTGGCTCGGAACGTGGCAGACACTCCAGCCGTTCATCGTTGGCGGGGGTCAGGACGTGCTTACGTTCTCGAAGGCGGTGACTAACACGACCTCGTTCGTCGTCGCGGGAGTGACTGCTGTCGGGAGCGCCCGAATCGGCGACTGGGCAGCGAGGGACGTCGCCGCACTCTCGGGCGGGACTCAACTCGACGCGGACGTGAGCCGAATCGTGGGTGCCGTCGGTCGCGTCGTCACGGTTTCGATTCCAGAGCATATCGACGATATCGATGGGCACGACACCGTGCCGGTGGACAAAACGGACGAAATCGCCGGGTCGTCGTTCGTCTTCCCGCGCGGTCTCACGCTCGCGGAACTCGAAGACCGTCTCGTCTCCCGATTGAAGCAGGATTACGGGATTGCGCACGTGGACGTCGAGTTGGCCGCCGACGGCACGGTCGAATATCTCGCGCTCGGCGGGCGCGTCGTCGGTCTCGGGCCGATGCTCGCACCTGGAACTGTCGCGGTGGCAGTTCGAGGAGACCCAGCGTTCCGCGCGGGCATCGGTGATTCTGTCGCGGTTTGGCGACATGGTAACGATGAGGAAAATGACAGTGGCCCACGGCGGGTGACGACCGGCGAAATTCGCGGCGTCGTCGGCGATGTCGTGACGCTCGCCGTGGACAAAGCCGACGCGACGAAACTCGATAACGAGCAGCGGTATCGACTGTTGACACTCCCAGTCGAATCGCGCCCCGAACAGGAGTTTGCCACACGACTCCGCGCGGCCGACGAGACGATGGCTGTTGTCACTGTCTCATCGGGGAGCGACCTCGTCGGCGTTCCCATCGGAAGCCTCGATACGACCGTCGTCGCGGTTCGCCCTGACCATGACTCAATCGAGATGCTCCCGCCGCGAACCCGCCCACTCGCTGAGGGCGACGCGCTGTACATCGTCGTTCGACCGAATCAACTCCGGAAAATCGAGCACGCAGCGGGAGACGGCGACACGATTCGTGCCCGAGGGTTTATGTAGGAAACCGGGACCAAAGCGGTTCGATGGTCGTCACCATGTTCGTGGTCGTATTTGCTCGCTGGCTTCTCCGCGATTTTCCATGGGAAAGAAAGTCACTTGCCACTCCCGACCGTCACATCCACCATGCAGTGGAAACTCTTCGCGGATTTGGCCGAAATCGCTGGCGACAAGGAGGTCCCCGCGGACGTCGATCCGGGCGACACCGTTGGCGACGCCTTGGACGCCCTTCTCTCCCCACGGCCGGAACTCGAAGACCGCGTTCTAGACGACGATGGCCACCTCCGCGAGCACATCAACGTCCTCCGAAACGGAACGAACGTCTTCACTGAAGACGGCTTGACAACCCCGCTCGAAGCGGGCGACGAGCTGGCGCTCTTTCCCCCAGTGAGTGGTGGGTAGCGCGTGAACGTGCTCCTGACGAACGACGACGGCGTCGACGCGCCCGGCATCGACGCGCTGTACGACGAACTCTCGACCGTCGCCGACGTGACTGTCGTCGCGCCCGCGGACGACCAGAGTGGTGTCGGCCGGTCGAACTCCCACACGGTCGAAGTGGAGGACCACGAACGCGGGTTCGTCGTTCATGGAACGCCCTGTGACTGCGTTGCGGTCGGCGTTCGAACCCTCGAAACCGAACCGGATATCGTCGTCGCAGGCTGTAACGACGGCCCCAATTTCGGCGCACACAAGCTCGACCGCTCGGGCACCGTCGGAGCTGCTAAGGAAGCCGTATTCCTCGGAATTCCCGGAATTGCAGTATCGGCCTACGACCCCGTTGGGGGTACACTCTCCCGATTCGACCGCGAGGAGTTCGCACAGGCGACCCGAATTGCCCGTGCCCTCGTGGAACACGCGGACGCCATCGATTCGGGGACGTACCTGAACGTCAACGCGCCCGTCACCGACGGCACTTCGAAAATTCGAATCACCCGGCCGGCACGTGATTTCGGCGTTCGAATCGAGGAACGAGACGAGAGCGACGACGACGCCATCGCACTCGTTGACGAGTTTTACGACCCCCTTCGGAGCGACAGGCCCGAACCGATGGACGACCCAGTCGGTACCGACCGCCGGGCGCTCGCGGACGGGGAAATCAGTATCTCGCCGCTCGGCGTCGCTCACGAGGTTCGGGACACGGAAATCGGCTCGAAAATAGCGAGTGCGGTGGGTCAGCGGTAATCCTTGGTCAAATCCATTCCCATCACGAAGTCCGGTTCGCCATCGACTTCCACGCGACAGTAGGCCGTGTCCGTGACGAAACGCGGTGTCTCGGGAATCAACGTTCGTATTCTGTCCGCGCCGCGCGCTGCGGCGTCGCGGGCCATCGCGCCGAACAGCGAGCGGGCGGCGTCGGCGTCCGCCCACGCGCTGATGGCGTACTCGACCCACAGTTCGGGTTCGCCGTCTTCGTTTGTGCGCTCTTCCTCGCGGAGGACGGTGGCGAATCCTCGCGTTCCACCCTCCTGCACGACGAGCAGTTCACCGTTCTTGGCACTGCGTTCGAGGTCGGTACGGGTGAGTTCCGACAGCGCCCACGACTCCTCGAAATCGAGCACGAGACCTCGGAGATGCGACCGCGCGTCGCTCTTGCTCCAGTACCCCCACGCGGCATCTGGGTCGTCGGTCACGGTCATGGCTGGGTTGGCATCCGCGTCTGGCTCGGGGGAGACCCACCGGAATTCGGTGATTGGGTCGTAGCCGATTGCCCTCGATTGGCCGAGCCCCCCGATGTTCCACGAGAAGACCATGTTTCGGAGCGTGGTCGCCCCCTGCTCGCGCGCCCAGTCGAACAGTTCGTTCGTCATGCGGTTTGCGACGCCCTGCCCGCGATAGTCGGGGTTGACGCGCATTCCTTGTCCCCACGCTTCCCACTCCGAGAGCATGACGGACTGGGCGATTCCGGCAATCTCGTCGCCAGCGTCCGCGACGACTGTGTAGCGGTCGTCGCCGTCAATCCAGTCGTGGTAGATGCGCGGGATGTAGTCGGTGAATTCTCGGTCGGACCACGTGTTCTCCGTGAACGCTACGACCGCGTCGTAATCGTCGTGTGTGGCCTCCCGGAGTTCGATTCCGCTCACTCCCATGGCACCGACCGCTCGGTGATTTCACCCGCAATCGGCGTTCGCATCGTCTTCTCGGGGGTGTCGCTGTTCGCCAGCGCCCACATCAGTTTGACTTTCGCCGTTCCGGGGAGCATGTCTTCGCCTTCCACGATGCCTGCATCGAGCAGGTCGCGACCGGTATCGTACACGCGGTCACAGACGCGCCCGCCGATACATTGGCTGGTCATGACGACAGTCGTTCCGTCATCCACGAGTTCGCCGATTCGGTCGGCCCACTCGGAATGGACGTGACCCAGTCCCGTCCCTTCGAGGATAAGTCCGGCCTTCCCCTCGGCGTAGTCGAGCGAATCGACGCTCATACCGGGCGTAAATTTGACGAGTTCGACCTCGCTTTCGAGGTCATCGTTCAGCGCGAGTTGCTGTGCGCCGCGTTCGTTGTAGTCGTGTCGGAAGCTGACCGTGACTTCCTCGGTGCTGTAGTCCACTTTGCCGAGCGGTTTCGCGCCGATGGTCTCGAAGGCGTCTCGGCGCGAGGTGTGGTTCTTCCGGACACGCGTCCCGCGGTGGAGCGCGCAGGTGTCGTCGCTCTCGCTCCCGTGCATGCAGACGAGCACTTCCGCGCAGTCGGATTTCGCGGCTTCGACGGCGCTGACAGCGTTCATGACGTTGTCCGAGGACGGACGGTCAGCCGAGCGCTGGCTGCCGGTGAAGACGATGGGGACCGGTGTGTCGAGCATGAACGAGAGCGCGGAGGCGCTGAACTGCATCGTGTCCGTCCCGTGCATGACGACGACGCCGTCCGCGCCGTTTTCGATCTCCTCGTACACTGCCTGGGCTAACTCCTGCCACACCTCTGGCGTCATGTTTTCAGAGAGGATGTTGGCAACGACGCGGCCACGGTAGTTCGCCCGTCCCGCGAGGTCGGGGACTGCCCGAAGCACGTCTTTGGCATCGAACTGCGCGGTCACCGCACCAGTTCGGTAATCGACGGTCGAGGCGATGGTTCCGCCGGTGCTGATGAGTGAAATCGTCGGCAGGTCTGGGTCGAACTCTACGACCGACGAGTCGTCCGATTCTTTCTCTTCGATGTCGTACACTCCCGATTCGAGTACATCGACGGCCGCGTCGTCGCGGTCGATACCGACGTTGTAGCCGCCATCGAGTTTGACGACGAGGTTTTCCGCCGTCGTGGAGGGAAGCAAGACACCCTCGTAGGTTTCGTCCGCTCGCTCGACGCGAACGCGATCTCCCGGATTCATACCACGGGGTAGCGCGGCGTTCGACTTCAATCCACTCTTTCGGGGAAAGGCACATTACCCAAGGGAGTCAATTCAGGAACATGACCCAGCGCACTCGGACGCGCGAAACCGATACCGATGTCTCCGAACTCCTCAACGACATCGACGGCGGGGAGCAGACGACGAAATCGGGGAGCAGCGAAAGCTACAGTAGTCGCGTCAAGAAACGGACCGGAGAGCTGTTTTCGGTTCGCTACTTCGGGCTTGCGACGCTCCTCCTCGCTGCGTCGTTATTCTTCGGCGGCGCAATTCCGATTATCGGCGCGATTCCTCTCATCGGTAGCTTGGCCGGTCTCGTCGCCATGTTCGCCGTCTCATTCGTACTCGGGGCGGTAACGAGCGAGTCGAAAATCGCGGAAACGGCGGTCGCTGGTGGAGTCGCCGGCGGTGTCGTCTTCGCACTCCAGCATATCGTCGCACTCGCCCTTACCGGACCCATATTCTTCGGTCTCGGCGTCGTCACCGGTCTCGTCGTCGGTGGACTGGGCGCGTACTTCGGTGGGGACCTGCGCGACGGTCTGACGAAGGACCTGTAGCTCGTCGGTTGCTTCCGCGCTATTCTCCGTTTTCGCCTCGCCACTCGTCTTCCAACACGTTCATTCCCACCAGCGTCCAGTACTCCTCGCCATGTTTGCACACATCGCGCAGAATTCCTTCCTCCGTGAATCCTGCTCGTTTGTAACACTCAAAGCTTACTCCGTGGGGTATTCAGTGGGCTGTAGTCGTGGTTTGTGAAATAGAGATTACGCGATTCACGCCCGTCCCCAGAACGCGTTGCGTTCTGGTGTGCGAACAAATCGCGCCGCGATTTGTTAACGCCGTAAACCGCGGGATTCTCTCGCTGTTTTAAGAGGAAAACACCGATCCGGCCCACTGGAGGAGAAACGACGGCGACTCCACCCACTGTATCAACACGGAAAAATCATCCTCGGTAACCGACCGCAACTCGATTCGTGAGTCCATACGGCGGTGTGTGCACTCGTTCGAGATGGTTCTTTAGATTGCCACGTAGAACTGACTCACTACCCGGACAGCGTCCAGTTCTCACCGTCTAGTTCCACGATTCCGCGCTCCGCCATGCTTCCGAGATGGCTCTCCACGACGTGTTCCGGCGCGTTTGCTTCCCGACTGATTTCACGGGTGGTTTCGGCACCGGCGGCAAGCGCGGCCAGAATTTCGGCTCGAATTCGGTTTTCGCCGTTGCCGTCCACCGCTTCGCTCAGCGAGTCGAGGACGTTCGTCATCCGCCCGTGCACCCATCGCTGTGCGAGTGATAGCTCACCCTTTAGCTCCTCTAAACTGTTTAGCTCGGCCGCGAGGTCAGCGATTTTGTTGGCTTTCGAATCGCTCATTTGCTCGACATCCTCATGCTCGTCGTCCTCGCTTTCGACACGCTCGTCGAGATACTGGACGTTCAGCGTGAGATACTGACACGAACTCACATCGAGGTTAGCGCTTGCAGGATAGGCGCTCTTCATTCCGAACTCGTAGGGAGACACATCGACTTCGAGTCGGAGGTTTCGTGCGATGTTGAAATATTTGCGGCGCTGGTCGTCAGTCCGGCTTTCGACTAATCCTGCTTCCTCCAGTTTTCGAAGGTGGTCGATGACCGCCTTCGGACTGACGCCGAGATAATCGCTTATCTCGGTTACATAGCACGGTTTGTATGAGAGGAGTCGCAGGATACGCCTTCGGTTTTCATTTCCGAGTATATCGAGCAACGCGGCAGAGTCCATTCGCGTTCTCATCTTGGTAACCCGAACGGAAAAGCGTGTCTCTCGGTGGTAAACGGCGATTTCCGGTGAAAATAGGGGTGTTACGCCTGATTTCCTCGTTCCAGCAGTCGTTTTATGCTCTCTTCCCGTTTCCGTTGCCGCGGTCCTGTCCGTTCCCGATTCCAACACTGACGCTTCCGTTTCCACTGCCAACAGTTCCGTTGGTGGCTGTTCCGTTACCAAGACTCACTCCCCCGCTCTCACCGAGGCTTCCGTCACCCGTCCCGTTCTGCTTTCCGGACCCATTTTGATTGCCCGTTCCGGGACCTCTGGTGATGTTGTCCGCATTTTCTCCATCGAGACGGACGCTGTGAATTGACTTGGCGACTTCCTGCGCTTCCGGACCACCGGCGGTTCGCGCCTGCTTGTCGAGTTTGTTCAACTTGTCCACTCGTGCTCCGACGGTGACAGCGCGTGGTCTCGTCGCGTTGATGGAGTATCGAACCGAGCTGATTTCGCCGATCAGATTGCTCATTTCGGCTTGATATTTGAGTCGACTAATACGGTCGTGTTTGTACGCCGTGACGAGGTTTTGCTTCTTCTTTTGCAGCTTCGAGAGCTGTGTTTGCATGTCATCGACGTGGTGGCGGACGAGCGCCTGCTGAGCGGATTTGTTCTTGGTTTGGTTGAACCTGGCCACCCAGAGACCAGTATTGACCGACCCCTCGGCTTGGGACGTGCTGACCTGCATGAACGACGATATTTCCTCACCGAGCGTGCTGTTGTCCCCTTGGAGCGTACTGTTGTTGGCTTGCTGGTCGGCTTGCTGTTGACTTTGGAGGGAGGAACTAGCGATATCCATCGACGTGTCTGCGGCCGGCCCCGCCGCCGTTGGGATTGCGATGGCACACCCGCAAACGATGAGAACGACTAACAGGATGGCGCGAGGGGAATTCATCTACTACAGTAGTAACATCCATTCATTAAAAAGGGAGCAATTCGTTCGTTCTGTTCATACCTCGAAAATGAGGAATTGAGAGCCCGAAAGAACGTTTAAAAAGACATCTCAGTCATTCTAACCGGTCCATGGCGTGCGACGCTGCGAAGACGGACAAAAAGGTGATTCCAACGGAGAGAATCGGTAGTACGATGCCGACTTTGTAGCGAAGTGGCGGGTGGTAGCCGTATACGTAGTCGAAAACGTTATTCGCCATCATCAGGACGAACGCCGCCGCCAACGCACCTTTCGTCGTCTTTCCGTAATTCGGGATGAGGTAGGCCTCTGGGATGAATGCAAGGTGGGCGATGATGATGCCCCAGTAGTCGAGGATGCCTGGTCTGGTCCACGGTGCGGCGTAGTAGTGCGAGAACCCGAGGTTGAGTGCGGTGAACGTCCAGACGCCGAATTGGAACAGCCAAACGAACGCAATCGTGTTGAGATACGCGAGTGGGAGGTTCTGTGGGGAATCCGAAAGGCGCTTCCCGAGGTTCGGCAGGAGGGTGAAAAGCGACGCAGCGAATAGTGCAACTGCAGTCGGCGAATCGGCGTATATCGGCCAGAGAAAGAGTGGAACGTCCGGCATCGTCTCGATGTAGAAGTTGACACCGACGAGGACGATAGCGACGTTGAGGATGATAAGCACCACCAAACTCGGAGGGTTTTCGAGATAATAACGCGCATATCGCTCGGGAACTGCCATATTCTACCCGCGTAGCGAGTTATTAAAAGAACTGCTATGACCGTTGCATCCCCGAAACCATTGGAACGTAAATCGTCCTGATTTGTTCTTCAACATAACTGTTCCGCACAACTACTATATGACTATTGAGCCTTGTGTGTTATTGTCTCTCATGTTCGAGTCGTTTTCCAGCGGGTACTACCTCGGGCGGCTCTACGTCGAGCCATACGAGGGTGAGCACGCCGCCATGTGTCGTGACGACCACAAATCCGTCAACAAAGCCCTGTACTCCTCCGGCGAGGGTGTCGAACGATTGGACTGGCCGCTCGTGATGAAGGTTGACCAGCAACATTTCTCCGTCCACGCGGAGGACGGCATCCCGGACAACACGCTCGCACTTCCCGACGTGTTGCTCGACAACACCCGTATCCGCAACCCACCCGAGTTGAAAGAAGTTCTACTGGCGAAAGCCGACCGCGCGGAACAACTCATGCAGTTCCAGCGTAGCCACCCCGGATTCGGAACCAGCGGCGCGGTCTGAGGAGCAGCAACGTTACTCGTCGGCTACTCGTCAGCGTTTTCGAGCACGCGTTCTATCGTCGAGACGACGTTCTCGATAACCGTCTCGGGCGAGTTGGTCGCATCGACGCGAACGAATCGTCCCGGTTCGGCATCCATCAGTCGTTCGTAGTTCGACTGCACTTGGGCGAGGAATCCGGCCTGTTCAAACTTGTTTGTCGCGCCGCTTCGCGCCGCGCCCGTCTCCGGGTCCACGTCGAGGTAGATAGTGCAGTCCGGTGGCCGAGTCCACGGTCGATGTACGCCGATGATGTACTCCATCGGGCGGGTGACGACGCCGTCCAGTGCGACTGCTTGGTAGGCATATCGTGAGTCCGAATAGCGGTCGGAAATGACGAGTTTGTCTTCCTCCAGTGCGGGTCGAACCGTGTTTGCGAGATGGGCCGCGTGGTCCGCCGTGTAGAGAAACAACTCGGCAACCGAATCCGCATCGTCGTCCTCGATGGAGCGATTGACTGCCTCGCCGTACCACGAATTCGTCGGCTCGCGGGTGAACACCGCTTCGGGAAACTCCTCGTGAAGCACCTCCCAGACGGTTGTCTTTCCGCTCCCGTCCAGTCCCTCCAGCGTTAGCAACATACCAGACCCTTTGTGGTGGTTGGTAAAACCTTCGTGGATTTCGACCTTCGCTACGACGTGCATTTGATTTTGGTTCTGTTGTGATTGCAAGTACCGAGCGGCAATGAAAACAGCAACCGCTCCGCCTCCGCACCGCTTGCTTGCGAGGTCTTCATCATCGCTGCTGATGCGACAGCACCAGCAGAAGCAAACATATCTGTTCGGAGCAAACGCTGTCGGTGACGAAGGTTTTTATGCGAAACCGAACGAAGGGACCCATAGCACTGTCAGTCAATCCAACCCATGCCCTACGATAGAAACGACGTTCGTCACGCGTATGATCGAATCGCGGAGACGTATCTCGCCGAGCGTAACGAAGAGGATAGCGAAGACCTTGCGTTGTTGGACGAGTTTACGATGCATCTTCCGGAGGATGCCCGTGTGCTCGACGCTGGCTGTGGTGCCGGCCGTCCCATCGCGCATCTGCTGGCGGGGCATTTCGACCTCGTCGGCGTCGATTTCTCGTCCGAGCAAATCGCCCGTGCCCGGGAGAACGTCCCCGAGGGACGGTTCTGCCAAGCGGATATGACTCAACTCGGGTTTGCGGATGGCACGTTCGACGGAATCTGTGCCTACCACTCGATAATTCACGTTCCGACTGGCGAATATCCCGACGTTGCACGGGAGTTTTATCGGCTTTTACGGCCGGGCGGCCACCTCCTGCTCACGATTGGCCCCGAGGCGTGGGAAGGAAGCAACGACGACTGGCTTGGAACCGGTGTCGAGATGCATTGGAGCATCCCCTCACCGGATGAGAGCGAGAGAATGCTGGAGGATTCCGGATTCGAGATTCGCTGGCGACACACCGTCAACGACGAGATGGGTGGAACGGCCAGTTTCGTCCTCGCACGGCGCACCGGTTTCGAGTCCGTGGACTGACGATGATTCGGTGACCGACAAGCAGCTGTCGGAGTAGCAGAAGAGAGTCGTTCAGTCGTCGGATTCGCCGAGAGTGACCGTCCCGTCGATTGGCCCGTCGGGTGTCGCGGTATCGAGTTCGGGTGGCATACCGAGGTTGTACTCTCCCTTCTCGTCACGTCCGTCCCGGAGTTCGGTTCGGCCGCGGCGGATTTCCACGTCGTCGTTCAGATGGAGGCGGACGGCTTCCAGCAGCGCGTCGGCTTCGAGCGGTTGCCCGCGTTCACGAAGTGCATCGACGCCGGCATCGTCGGGGACGTTGAAGGCGCGTTGGGTGACGATGGGGCCTTGGTCCAAGTCGGTCGTGACGTAGTGGGCGGTAACGCCCGCGATTCGAGCGCCGGCTTCCTTGGCCTGCCGGTAGGCTTTCGCACCGGGGAATGCCGGGAGCAGGCTGGGGTGGATGTTGATGATGCGCCCTTCGTAGCGGAAGACGACGTTGGGACTCAAAATGCGCATGAACCGCGCGAGGACGACGAGGTCGGTGTCGTAGTCGTCCAACAGGGAGAGGAGTTGCTCTTCGTCGTGGACGCCGCCTCCTTGCCGACGTTGTGGAACGGGATTCCGTGGCGCGCTGCGAGCGGTTCGAGGTCGTCGTGGTTGCCGATGACGACCCCGATTTCGGCGTCGAATTCGTCGCGGGCGTCGAGCAGTCGCTCCACGCAGTGAGATTCCTTGGTGACGAGGACGGCGACCTGACGGGAGTCGCGTTCGGACGGGAAGCGGACGCGAACGTCCACATCCAAATCGTCGCCGAGGTCGGCGAGGTCGCGCCGGAGTCGGTGTTTGCTTACGTCCATGTCGCCCGTCTCGACGTGGACCGTCATCCGGAAGACGCCCTCGCGGACGGCTTGGTCGATATCCTCGATGTTGATTCCGCGCTCGAAGAGCAGGGTCGTGACGTTGGCGACGAGTCCGGTATCGTCGTCGCCGACGACGGTGATTTCGGTTAGATTTCGGTGATTCATCGGTTCACCCGCCGGTTGTGGAAATGGGCCATAGAGAATGTGTAATCGCGGTCTGGCGGCAAAAGTATTCGTTCCTGTGCAAAATTTCCCGGTACGTGTTGACGATCGTAGTCAGGGGAGCGCCTACGGCGCGAGGCTATCGCCATTCCAAAACACCACGAACGTGCACAACGAATTCGTTCCAAAAGAGCTTTTGAACACGGACGCGCAGACTCACCCGATGACTGCTTACACCGCGACGGTGACGGTTCGGCTGAAGGCGGGCGTGCTCGACCCCGAGGCCGAAACGACCCGCGGCGCACTCGAACGACTCGGCTTCGAACTGGAATCGCTTCGCTCGGCGGACGAGTTCGAAATCGACCTCGACGCGGAATCGGCCTCGGATGCGGAGGAACGAGTCGGTGAGATGGCCGAGCGCTTGCTCGCCAACCCGACGATTCACGACTACACGGTGGCCGTCGAGGAACGATGACGGTCGCAATCGTCCAGTTCGGCGGGAGCAACTGCGACCGCGACGCGGTTCGCGCGCTCACTCACATCAGCGTGGACGCGGAACTCGTCTGGCACGAGGACGACCTGCCGGAGGACACGACTGGCGTGATGTTGCCCGGTGGTTTCTCCTACGGTGATTACCTCCGCGCGGGTGCCATCGCCGCCAACTCACCCATCATGCGACAGGTCCGCGAGGCCGCCGAGTCGGGTGTCCCCGTCCTCGGCGTCTGCAACGGCGCACAGATCGGCTGTGAATCCGGACTGACGCCGGGGGCGTTCACCACCAACCGAAGCGCGCGCTTCCAGTGTGAACACGTCTATTTGCGAGTCGAAAACGCGGATACGCCGTGGACGGCCGCCTACGAGGAAGGGGAAGTTATCGAAGTCCCCATCGCCCACGGCGAAGGCCGGTTCGAAATCACCGACGAGAAGTACGAGGAACTCGATGACGATGACCGCATTCTCTTCCGCTACTGCGACGAGAACGGCGTCGTTAGCGACGTGACGAACCCCAACGGGTCGAAAGGCAGCGTGGCTGGAATCATCGGTGATTCGGATTCCGTCGCGGTCATGATGCCCCACCCCGAGCGGGCGACGCTCCCGGACATCGGCGGCACCGACGGCGAGGGCGTCCTCCACGGATTCGCCTGAGTTCGAGAAAATTATTTTTTGGTTGCTTAGCGTCCGGACGTGAACACGCCAGTAATCCGCGGGAGTTCGCGCGAAATCGCGTGCCACTTTAGCAGGCAAAAGCCCGCGAAGACGATACAGAATCCGGCGACCGTGAGCGGCGTCACTGCTTCGTGCAGGAAGTACCACCCCGTGAGCGCTGCGAACAACGGCGCGACGTACGAAACGAGGTTGATTTCGACGGCGTCCGAGACGGTCGAGCAGGTCGAAGTAGATGAGGAAGCCGACCGCGCTCGCAAAGATGGAGAGGTAAGCGATGGCGGCGATTGCGTCGGGCGTCCACTGAATTGCCGAAATGGACTCGCTCGGGCGGGCGACGCTGATGGCGTGCATCATGAGCGCGCCGAGGAGCATCGACCACGCTTCCATCGTCTCGATGGGGAGTTCGGCCTCGACACGCTGTGTGAGGACGCTACCGAGCGCGAACGAGAACGCGGCGAGGAAGACGAGCAGTTGCGGGATGATGGTCGCCGCCAGGGACTCACCCGACCCCTGGTTCGAGAAACTCAGGACGGCCACGCCGACGAAGCCGAGGAGTAGGCCGGCGATTCCGGCAGGTGTGAGTCGTTCGTTCGGCAGGAACACCCGCGCGAAGCCGGTGGTCAGAATCGGGCTCAGGCTGACGATGATGGCGGCAGCAGCACTCGGCGTGTGTCGCTCGCCGACGAACAGGAAGGAGTGATAGGCTGCGATCATCAGCGTGCCGCCGATGAGGACGAGCGTCCACTCGCCGCGCGTGCGTGGCAGCCAGCGGTCGGTCACGTAGATGGCATAGGCGAGCATCAACACGCCCGCCACGTCGTAGCGGATGGCCGCGAACAGGACCGGTGGAATGTACTCCAGTCCGGCCCGGATGGCCATGAACGCCGACCCCCAGAACGCGGCGAGGATAACGAACAGCAGAATGTTACGATACCGGGTCACTGTACGACATCTTCCGGGAGGGGGTGAGAAGGTTTCGAAAGCCCCCGTCAAATGCCGGATGATTCACTCGATATGTTCGAATCCGTATTCTGCGGTCTTCTACCGTCAACTCACGAGTAACCTGAACCGTGAACCATGAACCATCGAAAGTTATTCGTGGCATCATGTCGTATTCATATCCGTCGAGCGTGGTTGCTCGGCGTCGGTAATACAATAAAAGAAGGTAATTTGGGCGAGTGGTTGCTTGAAACTCTGTCACTCGCCCTTCTTCTGTACAGCCCATAGACAGCCAAGAGTGACGAGTATCCAGCCAGACGTGTGACCGCCAGCGAGGACACTACCACCTGCTGTAATGAGCGCTACAGAAGGACCGAATGTTGAGGTACCTTCTGACATCGTACGTCTGCTACTTATCGTTTCAATTTTCACAGACAGTTCGTGATACATGATGTAGCTATTAAATATTCTCGAATCAAATATCTCAGGAGTTCCCGTGTGCGTAAGGCGATCCAGACTTCTCACTCCGCCTGCCGTTCGTCCCGAAGTGCCCGCAACACGTCCTGTCGGGCAATGATACCCACTAATTTCCCGTCCTCGACGACCGGCAGACGGTTGATGTTGGGTTCCGAATCGGAGAGCAGATCGAGGATGAAATCGATGTCGTCGTCCGGCGTCACCGTCACCACGTTCTCGCTCATCACTTTCCGAATCGGTTTCCCGGCGTTTCTTACGAGGTCGATACCCGCGTCCAAATCGTCCCACGAGAGGTCGAATCCGTATTCGATGCTTTCGAGAAACGGCGGGAAGCCGATGGGAATCCACAGCGTTCGGTCGCTCGGCTGAAACATGTGTACGAGGTCGTGTTGGGTCACGATGCCGACGACTTCGCCGTCCTCCGTGACCGGAAAGCCGTTGAACTGCACCCGCGCGAGACGGGTCAGCACTTCCCCGATTTCGTCGTCCGGCGAGACGGTTTCCACCTCAGTCGTCATCAAATCGCGGGCCGTGATTGCCATACCGGGACTAAGGGATGGAGGTGGGGTAAACGTTGTTACAACGACTACGAAGACAGTACCGTCCTAGTGATTCTCGTTTTTTGTGATTGTCACTACTGGTAGACTCATCTCAAAAGTCCCTGTCCGCTCGGTCACGCGAGCATTGTTCCCGCGACCGTGCGAACAGAGGCACGGGAGCGCGTTGCTCTGACTGAACTCGCTCCGAACAGAGGTGGTTGGGGGTTTGTTGTGATTTCAGTAGCCGAGTTGCATCAATACCGCAACCGCACCGCACCACACCCTCCCCAGCCGACTCCTCGCTTACGCTCGTCGTCCCTCGCGCACGTTTCTCGCGCGCGCCGTTCGGTTGGATGGGCTGAGCGCTACTGATTAGCCGCACGGCGCACGAGGTCTTCGTGAGCCGCTCGGGTACTGAATTCACATCCTCACTAAACACACTGATTCGTAGCGAACGGTCTGGGGTTTCCGGGGTTTTCTTCGCAGTCGCTACGTTCTCGCCAGAACCTGAAATCACATCTCACGTCCGTCGCTCACTGTTCGGGATCTCGCTCGTACTCGTCCCCAACGGGGATCTCCAACACGTTTTCACGAACGGCGAGCGTCAGGTCGTCCCATTCGCCCATCTCGCCGTCCAAACTGAACCCGACGGGCGAATCTCCCTCGACTTCGATAGCCAGCGTCGGCGTCTGAAGGTGGGTGACGTTCTTGGTTTCGGTCCCGAACAAGCGTTGCATCGTGGCCTCCTGGAGGAGATTGACTGTTGGAACGTTTTCGACGATGGTCACGTCGAGCAGCCCGTCTTCCATGTTCGCTTGCGTCCGGCCTTCCGTCGGAAACCGTCGGCCGTTGCCGACGAGGACGAAGACGGCGTCGCCCGACCACGCAATTTCTCCGTCGTCGGACGCTTCGATGGAGAGCGGTAACCCCTCGTAGTCAGTCATCAACTGGAGCGTGTTCACGACGTAGGCCAGCACGCCGAGGCGCTCTTTCTGCTCGGGGTTGGTTTCACGGCTGGCGTCGGCCGTCACCCCACCGATGCAGGAGTTGACGAAGGGGCGGTCGTTCGCCGTCCCGAGGTCGATTTGCCTCCGCTCGCCCGAATCGAGCACGTCGAAGGCGTGGGGAATGTCCATCACGCCGATGTTGCCGGCGAAGTTGTTGCCCGTCCCGGCGGGGATGACGCCGAACGTTACCGAATCCAGTGCGTCCGCGTCGTCCAACCCCTGAACGACTTCGTGGAGGGTTCCGTCACCGCCCGCGGCAGCGACCAGCGACGCGCCGCTTTCGGCGGCCTTCCGCGCGAACTCGACGGCATCACCCTCTCCCTGTGTTTCGAGGATGGTGTAATCGCGTTCGGCGGCGAGGTCCCGAACCTGTTCGCGGTGGCTCGCGTCACCGCTGATGGGGTTCAAAATCACGACGCGCTCGTACTCGATTCCGTCTTTGGTCGCCGCGAGGTCATCCACGGCGTCCCCGTCGGCTTTCATGGTGTTGAAGACCGGCGGAAAAACCAAAGACCTATTGGCTGCATAGGTACGGATGTGTTTGCCATCGACCTACACGCCCACACGCGGTTTTTCCACGGTAACGAACAGGCCGCCGCGCTCTTTGATCCGGTGGGCGTCAGACTGCTCGAACTGGGTGCTCGCTACCGAGGGTTGGACGGCGTCGCGCTGACGAATCACGATTACTATCACCCCTTCTCCGGGCAACTCGTGCAAACGATTCCGGGTATCGAAGTGTCCTCAACGAAGGGCCACATCCTCGTCATCGGTCCTAACCCACCGACGCGCACCAAACCGGCGACGCTCACGCCGAAAGAAGTCGTCGCGCTCGCCCACGAACGCGGGTGTGCCGCTATCGTCGCCCATCCGTACCGAAACAGCACGGTGCGCGAGGTCGACGCCGAGTTCGACGCCATCGAGGTCAACGGCAAACATCCACGAACCGAGCAGTGGGCACGGGAGTTGGCGGACCGCTACGACCTCCCACTCGTCGGCGGGAGCGACGCCCACTATCCAATCGAAGTCGGCCGAGCCTACACACTGGTCGATGCTGACACGCTCACACCCGAAAGCGTCGTCTCCGCGATTCGGGACGGCCGGGTGAAGCCCAAAGTCAAACGCGGCACGTTCGACAAACTCGTCCGTCGTGGCTACCGAAAAGTTCATCAGCAAAAAGACTACCTGCACCGTCCCGGAGGAGGAAACGCCCGGTATCGGGGAGCCGCCACAGCCCGAGGATTAGGCGAGCGACTGCCGCTTACCCGAGTCGTTCGTCCAAAATCACTCTTCGATTCATCTCAGGTGCGGCTTGAATTCGGCCGACCTGGCCTCATCCAAGCCGCTCGTCTAAGATGAGCCGAGTCTTCGTGCTCACAACTTCTTCCAACTCGCGCGCGCGAGTGATGAGTTGATTCACGCCCTGCGTGTCGGAGGCGTCCACGATGAGAACGATGTCGTCTTCACCGCTGACCTGCCAGACAAAATCGACCTGTTCCCACTCCGCGAGCGTGTCGGACATCTCCGTCGTGTCGACGGCCACGTCCACGCCGATTTCTATCATTGCTTTCACATTTCCGGTGTGGGTCGTGACGGTGAAACGCTCGATAACGCCGTCCTCGGTCATACGTTCGACCCGATTTCGAACCGTTCCCTCGGATGTGCCGACGCTCTCGGCGATCTCCGTGTACGGTGTCCGGGCGTCTCGCCGGAGGAGATTCAGTATCTGTCTGTCGAGTGCGTCCATGGAGATATGCAGGTACTGCCGCCCGCTACTTGACGATTACGAATTTCGTAAGAATACTTCGAAAGCAAGGTTTATTATGCCGTGTTGCATATGAATCTCGTAATGCCGGGTGCCTACGTTGCGCTGGAGGGTGGCCATGTGGTGGAAGCCCGTGGTCGCGCTCCGGGAACGGCTTGCGGTGAACTGGTCTTTACAACAGCATACACGGGTTACGAGGAGAGCCTCACCGACCCGTCCTACGAAGAACAAATCCTCACGTTCTCGTACCCCCTCATCGGAAACTACGGTGTCCGAGAGGAGCGTTTCGAGAGCGACCGAGTCCACCCGCGTGCGGTCGTCGCGCGCGAACTCACCGAGGATGTCGCGGAATGGCTCGAAGCCGAGGGCGTCCCCGCGGTGGACCACCTCGACACCCGTGACCTCGTCGGTGGAATCCGTGAAAAGGGTGCGATGAAGTGCGGAATCGCGGTCGGTGAGAACGCCACGCCCGACGACGCGCTCGCGGAACTCGCGCGTTGTCCGGGTATGAGCGACCACCACGACATCGGCGCACAGGTCAGCGTTGCCGAGCACGAGGTTCACCTCGGCGACGGCGACGAGGACGGACAAACCGTCGCGCTCGTGGACTGTGGCGCAAAGGGAAGCATCATCGACGCGCTGGTCGAACGCGGCGCGGACGTCCACGTCCTCCCGCACGACGCGACGCCTTCGGATGTCGAAGCTCTCGAAGCCGACATCCTCTTCGTTTCGAACGGTCCAGGCGACCCTGCGAACTTCGAAGCGGCCCAGGAACTGGTCGAAACTTTCGCCGGAGAACTCCCGCTCGCGGGTATCTGCCTCGGACAGCAGATCATCGCCCGCGCGCTGGGCGGAACCACCGCGAAGATGGACTTCGGCCACCGTGGCGTCAACCAACCCGTTCGTGACCTCGAATCGGGACAGGTCGTCATGACCACACAGAACCATGGCTACACCGTCGCCGACCCCGGTAACCTCGAAGTCACGCAAATCAACGTCAACGACGACACCCCCGAAGGGCTGGAAAACGACGAACTGAACGTCATCACGCGTCAGTACCACCCCGAAGCCAACCCCGGTCCGAACGACACCCTCGGATTCTTCGACGACGTCCTCGCGATGGCACCTCGACGGCGACTCGTCACTGCGGACTAATCCGGATCCGTTTTCACCACGCTGATCCGCCGAACATTCGGGATCGGCGTTTGGTTCTCTACGTTCTTTCGCCTCCGTGAGCTTACTACCCAGTGATTTCGATCTTCTGCTCGCCGGGCACTTGCCAGTCCAGTTCGACGACCCCGCGGGCAGTTCCGCGTTGGCCGTCCCGACCGACGACTTCGAACGTTCGGTTTTCGGCTTCCGGCGTGAACAGCGCGGCAATCATCAGCCGAGCAACATCCTCGCGCGAAATGCTTCCCGAGACGCTTTCGCCTCCTTCGCCGACCAGCACGTCGCCGGTTCCGGGTGCGTTCGTCAGACCACCGGGACGGATGATGGTGTACGGGAAGCCCGACGTTCGGAGCACCGACTCGGCGTGATTCTTCTGATTGAGGACATGCCAGAGCGGAAGCCGAAGCATGGCGGGCATTCCCTCGCGGGAGTCGCCGACGCCGATGGAACTCTCGAAGACGAAATGTTCGACGTTTGCGGCGACGGCCGCGTGAACGAGGTTTTCGACGCCTGCCCCGTCCACGAGGTCGCCACCGAGACAGGACGTCGAGTCCGGGGGAGGACCCAACTGCACAGAGGACGGCGTCACAGTCAGCGACGGCGCGGGAGGCGTCCGCGGGGTTGAGAAGGTCGCCGACGATGACTTCGTCCGCACCCTCTTCAGACAGTTCCCGCTCCTTGTTCTGCGAGCGCGTCATAGCTCTGACCTGCACATCCACGTTGCGTAGTTTCCGGAGCAGTTCGCGCCCCGTATCACCGCTCGCACCTGCGACCAGCAGGCGCTCGATTTCGTTCGACATTTTCCAAGCGTTCGTGCAGGAGGCGGAAAGGTTTCGCGGCCAACAGTGTTGCGATGAGTCGCGAGGAACTGCGTGTTGGAGTTGGCAACTCATGGACGGACAGAATTCGTGTCTGAACCCCTGCACCGGTTCATGATTGCAAAGTCGGAACGCTCGCGTAGTTTCCCCCAACCACACATCCGACCCGCTCTCGAAACGGACTCCCGGTAATGACGACCGATTTTATTTAAAAATAAATATATTATATTTATCTAAATTCTAGTTAATTATTTATACTTCAGTTCGTATAGTAGTTTTGGACCATGAAAGAAAGTTCAAATGCGGACGGAAACGATAATCGAGCGAACAGACGGACCATCCTCAAAACCAGCGCGCTCGGGGTGACAAGCCTCGTCGCGGGCACTGGTTTCGCCAGCGCGGAATTGAACAAGAAACGACCACGCGGAAGTGCAGTCCACACGGCGAAGGCATCAGGTGGCGGGGCGATTTCCGACGAACGACGACGGGAAATCAGAAAACGTGCGGTCCGCGATTTCGAGCGGAAAAACAAACGTTCACCCGACTTCATCCCTGCTGACGATGTTCAGTCCGACGACGGTGATGTGGTCACGTACGCATACGGGTTCGATGCCCACGGCGTCGGCTGAGCATATACCGGCATCGCTGGCGAGAACACGAGCGAACCCGGAGCAGAGACGGGACGAGCCGAGGCATTGATTCACGACCGGTTCGACAGTCGGGTGGCTGAACTCTCATCAGCCATCACGGCGTCCGAACAACAGGTCACCACGATGTCCGGCGGTACCGTGTCCGGAACGAACAACATGCAACAGATATATTCACACAAACTAAAACGCCATAGACCCTACGGCGTTGCCGGAAACGTCGTATTGGTACAAGGACACCCTTAGCAGTACCGACGGGGATGCTCATTCGTTCCATTCCCCCGCCGGATTCGAACCGGGAACCTCGGCATTTGGAAGCGATTGGGAAAACGAGTGGGGTCGCGTGTTCCATACGTGGAACGAGAGTGAAATGGGCAACGTCAATGTCGATTATGGTCAATGGCAGCCGTACGGAACGCAGGGCGGTTCCTCATCAAGGGGCTACTCCCTCAGCGTTAGCGCCGGTTGGATGACGGCTTCGGTGACGGCGGGTATCAGCTGGTCGTACACGCAGCCGGATGTCGAGATCATCGACGAGTCGTCGGCGTACCACAATTACAACCAGTGGCAGTTGAAAGTCAACGGCGGGGACGACGTGAGTCAAAACTTCGTCGGATTCCAACCAGCGAGCGGAGCGTCAATGAACCACTACGAACCCTCTTCGATGGATAAACGGGAAATCTGCGAGAACAAGGTGAAAGGTCAGTTCACTAACGGTGGTTCGAGTCACTCGGCTCGCGCAAAACCCAGTTCTACCTCAACTCCGACCTAATCCGCAACCGAATCGACCTAATCCGCGCTCAGCGGCCCCACTCGCGCTCGACTTTCGGCCTGTCGCCGACCGACTGCACGCACAGCGGCTCGTCGCGTGCCGCGAGCGCTTCGAGCGCCGCCGTCGCGCTGGCAGCGGTCGTGAAGTACGGGATGTCCTCCTCGACGGCCGTCTCCAGTGCGGCGCGGTCGTCGCTCACGAGGAGGTCGATTTTTCCGGTGCGGAGTGCGTCCGTTGGTGTCCTCGAACTCGCCGAGTTCGTAGTACTCTCCGAAGCCATCCACGTCGAGGTCAACGACAGCAACGCCGTCGGTCGGAAGCGCGTTTGAGGCGGCCGATTGGGCCTTCTCGTAGGCTTTCCCGAACGAATCGGCAGTGCCCATCACTTCGCCCGTCGATTTCATCTCCGGGCCGAGGCGCGGGTCGGACCCCGCCAGGCGGTCGAACGGAAGGACGACTTCCTTCACGCTCGTCTGCTCGGGAATCTGCTCCGTCGCGTCCAGTTCGGCCAGCGTCTTCCCGGCCATCACCTTTGCCGCGAGTTTCGCAATCGGGACGCCCGTCGCCTTCGAGACGAACGGCACCGTCCGCGAGGAACGCGGGTTGGCTTCGAGGACATAGACCGTATCGTCCTGAACCGCCAGTTGCACGTTCATCAATCCAACCGTGTCGAGGGCGCGGGCGATATCCTCCGTGACTTCGCGCACGCGGCCCAGCATCTCCTCGGAGAGCGAGCGCGTCGGAATCATACAGGCCGAGTCGCCCGAGTGGACGCCCGCGGTTTCGACGTGTTCCATGATGCCGCCGATGACGATGTCTTCGCCATCCGAAACGGCGTCCACGTCCAGTTCCACCGCGTCCGCGAGGAACTCGTCCACCAGAATCGGCTTGTCGGGCGAAACACGAACTGCCTCCTCGATGTACTCTTTCAGTTCCTCGTCGTCGTACACGATGTCCATCGCGCGGCCACCGAGGACGTAGGATGGACGCACGAGGACGGGGTAGCCGATGTCATGTGCGAGTTCGAGCGCTTCCTCCTCGCTGGTCGCACTGCCACCCGTCGGTTGTTCGATTCCCAAATCGTCCATCAGGCGGTTGAAGCGGTCGCGGTCCTCCGCGAGGTCCATCGCGTCCACCGTGGTTCCGAGAACCTTGCAGTCCAGACCTCTGCGCTCGATTTCTTCGGCCAGCGGGTGGCCGATATCGACGGAGGTTTGGCCGCCGAACTGCACCATCACGCCGTCGGCGTCCGTCGCCTCGATGACGTCGGCGACCTCTTCCGCCGTAATCGGTTCGAAGAAGAGTCCATCCGAAGTGTCGTAGTCGGTCGAGACGGTTTCGGGGTTGTTGTTCACGACGTGGGCCTCGATACCCATCTCGCGGAGCGCGCGAATCGCGTGGACCGAACAGTAGTCGAACTCGACACCCTGTCCGATGCGGATCGGGCCACCGCCGACCACCACGACGTTCTCGACATCCGTATTCACTTGGAGTTCGTCGTGACCGAACACGTTCGTCTCGCGGGCCGAGCGTGCGGAGTAGTAGTACGGCGTTGACGCCGCAAATTCTCCCGCGCAGGTATCGACCTGTTTGAACGAGCGCTCTGGAGCACTGGTTTCGACTGACCCGACATCCGTGCCAGCCATCGCCGCGACTTCCTGATTCGTGAATCCTTTCTCGGCAGCGGGAGCGAACTCGCCATCCTGTGCGGCCTTGACGGACTCCGCGATGCGGCCGTAGCGTTCGACGTACCACGATTCGATGCCGGTCAGGTCGGCGACTTCCTCGGTGGTGTAGCCACGTTCGAACGCCTCGAACATGGCGTACGGGCGGTCGGGACTCGGCCGGACGAGATAGTGGGTTTCGAGTTCGTCATCACCGATTTCTTCCCACTCCACATCCGGGTCGTACTCCGAACTGCGGAGGGCTTTCAGCAGACTCTCCTCGAAGGTCCGACCGATTGCCATCGCCTCGCCGGTGGATTTCATCGCGGTGCCGAGTTCGAAATCCACGTCGTCGAACTTGTCCTTGGGCCAGCGCGGCACCTTCGTCACCACGTAGTCGATGGCGGGTTCGAACGCCGCCGTGGTCTCGCCCGTAATCTCGTTGTCGATTTCGTGGAGGCGCTTGCCGAGCGCGACTTTCGCCGTGACGCGGGCGATGGGGTATCCGGTCGCCTTGGAGGCGAGCGCCGAGGAGCGCGACACGCGCGGGTTCACTTCGACGACGCGGTATTCGCCGCCCGGCGTGCCGTCGTCGTGCCACGCGAACTGGATGTTACAGCCGCCCTGAATTCCCAGGTCGCGGATGACTTCGAGGGCCGCATCGCGCATCTCCTGATGGCCCTCGTCGGGAATGACCTGTGACGGCGTGACGACCGTCGATTCACCCGTGTGAATCCCCATCGGGTCGAGATTCTCCATGTTGCAGATGATGATACACGAGTTGTCCGCGTCGCGCATCACTTCATACTCCAGTTCGACCCAGCCCGCGATGGACTCGGTGATGAGCACCTCGCTGTTGCGCGAGAGGCGCAGTCCCTTCCGCACGCGCTCTTTCAGTTCTTCCATCTCGTGGACGACGCCCGACCCCGACCCACCGAGGGTGTAGGTCGTGCGCGAGATGACCGGCAGCCCGCCGACGGATTCGACGGCGTCCTCAACGCGCTGGCCGATAGCCTCCTCGTCCAACTCGGCGACCGTCTCACCCTCGTCAAGCGTGATGGTCGTTGAGTACGGCATGGGTTGGCCGAGGTCCTGCATCCGCTTGCGGAAGAGGTCGCGGTCCTCCGTCGCGTAGATGGTGTCCAGCGGCGTTCCCATGATTTCCACGTCGTACTCTTCGAGGATACCCTCCTCGCTGAGTTCCGCGGTGACGTTCAGTCCCGTCTGCCCCCCGAGTCCGGCGATGACCCCATCCGGGCGTTCCGTCCGGATGATTTCGGCGATAGCCTCCGTGGTGATGGGTTCGATGTACACCTCGTCGGCCATCTCCGGGTCGGTCATGATGGTTGCGGGGTTGGAGTTCACGAGAACGACTCGCGCCCCCTCTTCCTGTAGTGCACGGCAGGCCTGCGCGCCGGAGTAGTCGAACTCCGCAGCCTGTCCTATTTGGATGGGTCCGCTTCCGATGAGCAAAATCGTCCTGTTCTCGGTGTCCTCACTCATGGCTGTTATCGATGTAAAGTTCGTACATCGTAATAAGCGCCACGAATCATTACGAGGTACGAAACTTGATTTCGAATTTCGGAAGCACAAACGAGGGGTTTGCGCTTTTGGGTGAATTGACGGTTGTTGTTGGTCGATAGTCGATGGAAATCGTGCAAAAATGGATGAAGACGGGTAACGGATTCAGTTTTCTCCGTGAATGTTCCACTCTCAAACGGGTACTGAGTAGGGTATTATGGTTATTGTTGGTGTAGGATGCGGGTGACGATGACGAATTCATACGAATTTTGAGAGGATGCTGATTACAGCGCCTAGGCACAAGGCATGCCGGAACGACGCTGCTCCCTCCCTTGATTTCAATGCTCGTCGTCACACGCGCTACGCGAGCGCAAAGAAGAATTAGTAAATCCCGATTTACGCTCTCCAACCACACATCAGCAGGTAAAGGGTTTTACAGCCTCAACCACTACGTCGAATCATGTGGAAACGGATGCTCGCGCTGTTGCTGTTGATTCCGTTACTCGACGGGCTGTTTCTCGTCTTCGTTGCCACCCAGATTGGCTGGCAGATAACCGTCCTGCTCGTCGTACTGACCGCCCTGCTCGGAATGTTGTTGGTTCGTGCCGAAGGCAGACACACAGTCAGGAAGATACAATCCGACCTCGCGCGGGGGAACGTTCCGACGAACAGCATCATCGACGGCGGGTTCCTGCTCATTTCGGGTGCATTCCTGCTCACCCCCGGCCTCATCACCGACACGCTCGGGTTCCTGCTGGCGCTCCCGCCGACACGCGCGGTGTTCCGCGTCGTGGCGAAAAAGTGGGTCATTACGCCCTACCTCGACAAGCAGACTGGCGGGTTCGCCTCGGGCAACATCTACACCTTCGGATTCCCGGATGGTGGCAACGTGAGCGGAACCGGAAACTCCGGCGGCACCACCGGCGGAAGTAGTTCGAGCGGTGATACTTATCGGGTGGATTCGGACGCCTACGATATCGAATTCGATGACGACGCAGAGGAGAAAGGAAACCCTTAAAAATCTCACCGGGCAATGAGTAAATGCGCCAACCGGGGCCAATAGCTCAGTTAGGTTGAGCGCTCGGCTGATAACCGGGAGGTCCGCGGTTCAAATCCGCGTTGGCCCACCTTTCAACGGGGGCCGAGGACAACTCCCCAGCCAACTAATCTTACGGTACTCAACTTCTTCGAGAGAATTCTATCGGCGCTCGGTTTTCATCCTTCACGACCGTCAGCCACCGCTCTTTCGATTTTCATCACTCAACTTCCCTCAGTTGAATTCGCGTTCCCGTTCCTGCTCCCGTCGTGCTTTCACGTTCGCCACCGTCTCGTTTTCCAACAGCATATCCACCCGTCGTTCGAACTCTTCTTCGTCGATTTCTCCGCGTGCGTATCGGTCCCGGAGGGTGTCGAGGGCGTCCTGTTTGTCGTCGCTCTCATCTTCCATACCCTTGCTCACTTTCTCTTCGACCCGATCACCCGTTCCCGTCGCCCGTTTGACGACGTTGGAGAGAATGGAGACCAGAGGGAGCACGACCGCGAATCCGATTGCGAAAATCATCCACGCCCAGCCGATATTCAATGCGATGGCGAAAATCCCCGCACCGAGGATGACGAAGACGAGTATCGCAGGAGCCTCGTCCAGCAATTCGTTCAGCAGACTTCCCATTGCTCACTCCTTCGCTACGAATTATAAAAATCCTGCCACTGCCTGCCACTCGTTAGGGAGCAGATTCTTACCGTGTGCAACCCAATCACAAGCATGGCAAACCGCGTGCCATCGGGACCGGAGGGGGTACCGTTTTTGGGGTCCAGTTTGCAGTACGCAGACGACCCACTGGGGTTCATGGAGCACGTTGCACGCGAATACGGCGACGTCGCTCGAATCGACATCTACGGAACGGAAGTGTACCAAGTAATCGACCCGGAAGCCATCCGGCGCGTTCTCGTGACGAACGCCGAGAACTACCGCAAGCCGACGTTGGGCGGGGATGCGGGATTGGGCGGTCTGCTCGGTGACGGGTTGCTGACGAGCGACGGCGAACACTGGCAACGCCAGCGCAAGGTCATGCAACCATCGTTTTACGGCGCAAAACTCAACGAGTACAGCGATATCATCGTCCACGATACGACCGAGTTGGCCGACTCGTTCACCGACGGCGAGCACACCAACATCCACGCCGAGATGTCGCAACTCACGCTCAGAATCGTCGTCGAGAGCCTGCTCGGGTCACGAATCAACGGCATGGAGCGCGCTATCCGCGAAGCCCTCATCGAAGTCGGCGAGCGCTTTCAACCCGGTCCACAGGGGTTCGTTCCCGAAGAGGTGCCGACGCCGCGAAACGTGCGCTACCGGCGCGCCGTGGATAAACTGGACAGAATCCTCCGCGAAATCCGCCGCCAGCACGACTATTCTGGAGACGAAGACGACCTACTTGGAACGCTGCTTGGGGAGCGTGATGCGGGAAACCTCGCGGACGAGAGCGTTCGCAACGAGATGATGACGATGTTGCTCGCGGGCCACGACACGACTGCGTTGACCCTCACCTACGCGTGGTATCTGCTCTCGAAACACCCCGATGCACGACGACGGTTTCACGACGAACTCGATTCGACGGTGGATGGGTCGCCAACCATTTCCGACCTCGCGGACCTCGACTACCTCGACAAGATCGTGACGGAGACGATGCGCCTCTATCCGTCTGCCTACGTTGTCTACCGGCAGGCCAACGAGGCGGACGACCTCGCGGGCTTTGACGTTCCCCCCGATACCGTCGTCTCCGCGCCGCAGTGGGTCGTCCACCACGACGAGCGTTTTTTCCCCGACCCGTGGGAGTTCCGCCCGGAACGCTGGACGGACGAATTCCGCCGTGAACTCCCACAGTTCGCTTACTTCCCGTTCGGTGGCGGTCCGCGCAAATGCATCGGTGACGGCTTCGCCATGCGCGAGGCGAAACTCGTGCTGGCGACGCTGGGCAAGCGATTCGAGTTCGACCTCATTTCCGACGCGCCGCTGACGCTTGTTCCGCTCGTCACTTTGCACCCCGAAAATCCGGTCGAAGTGTTGGTGAGGGTTCGGTGACGGTCACCTTTTGGGGTGCGTTCTCAGTCCATCGACCGGACGACGAACGAGATGCCGATACCCGCCGCCAGCAGAACGACGAGATTGAATGCCGCATTGAACAGCGGTCGATACTGTTCCGCGACGAACGTTCGAATCCCATCGAGAGTGCTCATGTAGAACTGAAATAGCGCCACGACCGCGAGCAGGACGAGGACGACGAGTGCCCCTTGATAGAGATATTTCCGTGGGTCTGTTTTTTGGGGTGGAGTCCGTCGGTTTCCCTCCGATGTCTTGTGGCGCACCTGCTGGTCTTGTTGACCGGGTTGGTCGCCAATTGCGTTCCCGTCAACCGTATTCTCGTCGATCGCGTTTGTCAGTTCACTCTCTTCTGGTTTCGTTTCCGATTCGGACCGCTCGGCAATCGTCGTAGATTCTGTTTTAGTCATGGTTTCCTCCGTGTTTTCGCGCGAACAGTCTCGCTCCGAGCAGGGCGACGATACCGGCAAGGACGGTAAAGCCGGGCTGTCCCGCGTCGTTCGCACTTGTGGTGGTTTGCTTCGATTTCGGCCTATTATCCTCTTGAAAATCCGAAATGGATAGCGCCATGTCAGTTTGCGTCTCGTTCACCGAGAGCGTTTTCGATGGGTCGAGGTTTGCGGCGCTCCGCGCGGAGCCAACCACGACTCCATCCTTCCAGAGAATCGCATCGAGATAGTAGTTGTAGCCGTCCGGAACGGTCACGGTTGCGGCGGGGTTAGCAGTTCTCCCTGCTTTGATAGTCCCGACAGGAACCGAAACTCGGTCGGCGACGATGTTGGAATCCGCTTGTCGTGCGATGAAAACGATACGGACACTCTTCGAGGCATCGTCACCCTCGTTCGTCAGATACGTGGAGACGTTGAGAGTAGCCGTATCGTTCTGCACGTCGGCAATCGAGTAGTCGATAGGCGGAAATTCATTCGTGTCTCCCTTCCAGTGGAAATTGAGGTTCGTTCGCTCGTAGGCCGGTTGGAGCGTACCGACACCCTGTACTTTCTTGCTTCCTTCAGCGATTCGCTCTCCATTATCGAAGACGACGGTTTCGATTCGGTAGCCACCACGTCGTTCGACCGAGATGTTTTCGCTGACGCTGGTCTCTTTGTTGCCGTCGATAGTTGGCACTCGTTTTCGTGTCGTCGCCTCGACCATACCGGAATCGAGGTGAATCGCCCGAACGAGGACGGAGATGTTTTCTGCTGAACCCCCTTTGTGTTCGAGTCGTGTTTCGACGCGTAACGTCGCCGTTCCACCGGAAATCTGCCCGGGTGCGATGGCAACGTCCTTGATTTGGAGACGACTCGGGGGGTGGTCGTCCGAGGACTCCGTTGCGATTGCACCGGGGAGGACGGCGAGGGTGAGCACAGTCGCCACGATGATGACGGCGATGGCCCCCACTAATATTCGTTCCCGTTTCATGTCTGTCCCGTGTCATTTCCAGGCAAATACTTTGTGGTCTGTCAGCAACGGCCGGGGATGGGGTCAGAACCGGGAGTGGGTCAAAACCGTGCGATTCACGCAGGTGGAGAACGAAGCCGTTTCCATGAGCACGAACAACATCGGAGGGAAGCTCCGTTTCGGCACGATGCTGGCACTCGGCATCATCGTCCCGGGCTTGATAAAGTTCGTTCTGACACAAAACGGCTACAGTCTACTCGGCACCGTGATATTCTTCACTCTCTACCTTTCGGCTGCCATCGCCATTTGGTTCATCTGGATACGGCCGTTGGAACTGACCGGTTCCAGCGGAGCATAGCCGAGGACGCTCATCTTTCTCCCACTACTGGATAGAACGGTTTTTTTCCTTGGAGACCGACTGTTTGGATATGGCAGACGACTTAACGGCCACGCTTCACACGAATCACGGCGATATCGAAGTCCAATTGTTCGACGAGCGCGCATCCCGGACCGTTCAGAACTTCGTCGGACTTGCGACGGGTGACCGCGAATGGACCGACCCACAATCGGGCGAGCGAAAGACGGACGAACCGCTGTACAACGACGTGCTCTTCCACCGTGTCATCGACGGCTTCATGATTCAGGGTGGCGACCCAACCGGAACCGGTCGCGGCGGTCCCGGCTACCAGTTCGACGACGAGTTCCACCCGGAACTCACCCACGACAGCGAGGGGGTCCTCTCGATGGCCAACTCTGGACCGAACACCAACGGCTCGCAGTTCTTCATCACGCTCGACGCCACGCCGCACCTCGACAACCGCCACGCCGTGTTCGGCGAAGTCACCGACGGCATGGACATCGTCCGCGAGATTGGCGACGTCGATACGAACCCGCAGGACAAACCGCTCGAAGACGTCGTCCTCGAATCCGTCGAGATTCACGACTAAAATCGGCCTGTTTGGCACCAATTCTTCTTTTTGCGCGCGTCGTCCCGGTACTGGCTGTCTTTTTGCCAGCGCTGACTGCCAACAATTGACCATCAACACAACTCGATTCACTTTACAACCGACGATTCCGCTGTCGAACTCGCAGACCGCACGTGGACAGACATCGAAACGGCACCCGCCGACCCGTGCGAGGGGACGGCGGAGGCAGGGGAGAAAATTCTCGATACCATCGCGACGGCGTACGCGGAGCGAATCGAAGCGGAGCGGGACGCCGTCCGAGTTTGCTCGGTCGGAAGTCCAGCGGTCAGATGGACGCGTCGTCCAGCACGAATTCGACCAGTATGAAGACGAAGAACACGGCGACGAGCACGACGCTGTCGGTGAAACTGTAGTGGTACGGATAGACGCTGAGTCCGCCGACTAAGAAAACGCAGATAAGGAGAAAACACCCCCCGAGCAGGAGTTTTGCTTTCCGATTCATGGTTCGATTGATGTATTCAGTTCATATAGATTTTCGGCCAGTTCCTGACCGTCGATGGGGAAACTACTGCATGCGGGTGACGCGAAGGCTGTGCGCATTGCCCGCTCTGCATACTGGTTGGAATGGTCGGCCCTTCTCGGTGGTTGATTCTGGTCAGCGCGTGAATTCCGAAACCACTTCCCACGTTCGTCCCAAAGTCCCGCGCATGGACGACTCTGCGGAACGGACGAAAATCGAGTGGCGTGAGTGGGGTGACGCGGCGTTCGAGGAGGCACAAGCGGCCGACAAACCCATCCTGCTTTCGCTGTCCGCTCGGTGGTGTTCGTGGTGCCACGAGATGGACGAGACGACCTACGCGGTGCCGACGCTGGCGGCGAACGTCAACGACTCGTTCGTCCCGGTTCGGGCCGATATCGACCGCCATCCCCGTGTTCGGGAGCGGTACAACATGGGCGGCTTTCCGACGACGGTGTTTCTGACGCCCGAGGGTGAACACCTGACAGGCGCGACGTTCCTCGACGCAAACACCATGCGCCAAGTGGTCGGACAGGTGCGTGACCTCTGGGAACACAAAGGACGGGAGGCGGCACAGGTCCCGCGAACCGTCCGGGACCAGAATCCCCCTTCGGGGGCAGTCACCGACGAAATCGAGCGCCTGATGGTCGGGCAAATCGAGGACCAGTTCGACCCGACCAACGGCGGATGGGGTGACGACGCGAAATTCCCGCTTCCGCGAACCGTCGAGTTCGCGCTAAAACGCGACCGGGAGCGTGCTCTTTCCACCCTCTCGCCCATCACGGCGAACCTCTACGACGACTACGACGGTGGGTTCTTCCGCTATGCCGGAACCCGCGAGTGGAACGACATCCACCGCGAGAAGATGCTCGATTTGAACGCGGCACTCCTCCGCACTTACGCGAACGCCTACCTGTACACCGGAGAGGAACGCTACCGCGACCCCGCCGCGAAGACCGTCGAATACCTGACGACGACGCTCTGGGAGGGCGACGCCTTCGGCGGCAGCCAGCAACCCGGCGACGACTACTACGAGGGCGATGCGAGCGACCGCGAGAGCGCGGAGGCTCCGGCAATCGATTTCACCGCCTTCGCCGACCGCAACGCACTCGCTGCCGACGCGTTGCTCACCTTCGCCGGTTACACCGACGACGAACACGCTCGGCGGTACGCGGAGCGAACCCTCGACTTCCTCTCGACGTACATCGAGGACGGCGCGGTCGTCCACTACCGTGACGGAGACGAAGTCGGTGAGCACGGTTTGCTGGCCGACCAGGCAACTGTGACACAGGCGTTCGTCACCGCCGCGCAGGTGCTCGGCGGCGAGGAGTACCTCGAAACCGCCCGCTCCGTCGCGGACCACGCTATCGAGACGCTTCAGGTGGACGACGGCGCGTTCGTTGACGGCCCACGCGAAGGGCCGGGACTGCTCGACCGGGAACTCCGACCGGTGGATGACAACGCCGTCTTCGCCGATGCGCTGGTCGATTTGGCCATTTTGACGGGTGATTCGTCCTACGAGAAAACGGCACGCGAGGCACTCGGGGCGTTCGCTGGCGCGGCGGACCGAATCGGCGTACAGGTTGCGGGCTACGCGACGGCCGCTTCTCGACTGTGTCGAACTCCCCTGCAAGTCGTGGTCACTGACGAACCAGGTTCGAACCTGCACCGTGCCGCGCTTCGACTTGCCGATCACGAGAAAGTCATCGTCCTCGACACCGACGGCGAGTACGACCGCGGAACCGCCCGACTCGTGGATGGCGAGACGGAATCCGACCCGGCGACCTCCCCCGCTGAGCTAAGTGAACTGGCGGCCAGTTTCTTTTAGGCAATCTTTGACAAAAGGATAGCCGGTTCTGTTGGGTCGCTGGAAACGCACGTAGAGTTTATATACTGTCGGTCTAATGTCAACAGATATGGCAAGTCTCCGTGATTTGGGTCTCTCCGAGTACGAAGCGCGCGCGTACCGGGCGCTCTTGAACACAGGCCCGACGACCGCGAAGGACCTCTCTCGGGTGAGTGACGTTCCAATGGGGCGAATTTACGACGTTCTCAACAGTTTGGAGACGCACAATCTCGTCCGGAGTCAAAGTGCGAGTCGCCCGAAGAAGTACGTCGCCGTTGAGCCGAGCACAGCGCTCGACCGACTGTTGGACGACAAACTGGACGAGCTGAACTCGAAGGCCGACCAGTACGAGGATATCGTGGACGACCTAAGCACCGAACTCGATGCCGTGGATCCACCAATCGAAGAGGGGTTCTGGACGGCGGCAGTTGGCCCGGACGACTCGCTTGAACTTCTCGTCGAGCGCTTGGACGCCGCAGAACGCCGAATCGTCATGGTTGCAGGTCGGGTGTCACCCACGTTCGACATCGGCAACGTCGGCGACACCGTCGCAAAACACCTCGAAAAAGCACTCTCCCGCGATGTCGAGGTGTCCGTCCTCCTGTCGCCGACCCTCGTCAGCACACTCCCCGAGAGCGTGGGCCGGCGCTACGCGAACACGCTTTCGGATCATCCACAGTTCTCGGTTCGGACAACTCCTGAACTCGACGGCACGTTCAATCTCATCGATGACCTCGAAGTGTGTATCGAAGTGGCAAACCCGCTCTCACCCGGCGAGGCATTCGCCATGATCGACCTGAAAGACCCCGAATTTGCAGCCAACGTCAACAGCCAGTTCTCGTCGCGCTGGGAGACCGCCGAACCACTTCACTTCTGAATCGATTCACTTCCAACTCGTTTTCTGATTTGTTTTCGAAACGTGTTCGGTTTTCGTGTACTCTTCGAAAATCCTCACGTTCTTCGTCGTCGGTTTCGCAGAAGGTTGAACAGGGGGGGACCACCTATTCTTGGTATGTACAGTGTCGTGGGTTGCAATGGCTGTAGCAACCTGTGGATTGTGGAGGGGCGGCCGAAGACGACGAACTGCCCGCGGTGTGGCAAACGACGCCAGTTCAGAAAGCTAAAGAAGTTCATCGAGACGGACGACGAGGACCATGCCCGCGAGATGCGGGCGTCGATGCTTGCCAATCGGCAAGGACAGGGGGAGGCGTTTGCGGAGCTCGATTCGTTTGCGGCGTTGGATTCACAGGCGGACGATGCGGGGATGGACGACGAGACGTTCCTCGACCGCTCAGGGCTGAACACGGAAGAGATATCTGCCGCTGGGGAGCGCACGAAGCGGCGAGGGAACGGCAAAAGCAAGAAAGCGGTAGTGCTGAACGCACTCGACGTGCTGGACCGGCCAACGGAAGACGAGATTATCGAGTACGCAAGCGAGCGAGGGGTGGCTGGGGAGTACGTCGAAAAAGCGCTCAGAAAACTCGCTCGGCGAGGGGAAATCAGCGAGAGTGGGGGTCGATACCGTCGTCTCTGAAATCGAGTGTGATTGTTCTTTGTGTTCGAAAGTCGGGATGGACCCGACTTACGGGAACGTGCCGTTCAGCGCTTTCCACACCGCGACGAGCAGTGTGACGACTGTGAGCAACAGCTTCAAGAATCGGAGGGCATGGTATGCCCGAGATTCCGTTATCGGCGCGTCCCCGTCGTGGGAGGATGTTGCCATCGAGAGTCACCATTGAGTGGTGCGGCGGAGGGCCGTCTCCCCCACACGCACCAACCACACCTTCACCGTCTCGCCTCATAAATTTCTAGTAAAGTTCAATTGATTTTATGTGGTCTCTTGTGTTGTTTCGACGGTAGGGAGTGCTTACTGATGAACGTCCTGAAAGACGCATTTCTGATATTTACCGACCTAACTCCTCGTGTGCGCTGGAGAGGTGGCGCGAGGCCAACGCGGCGATGAGTGAGAGTTCGCCCGCCAGTGCACCGACGGCGATGATTTCGGCGAGTGCGTCGGCGTTGCTTCCGGCGGGGTCGCCACCGCCGCGGAGACCCAGCACGTCGAGCGCTTCCGACTGGGTGGCGAGTTTCGTCCCGCCACCGACCGTGCCGACCTCCAGACTGGCGATGCTGACACTGGCGTACAACTCGTCCTCGCGGGCCTGAACGGTCGTGATGGCGTTGCTCCCCTCCACGACCTGCGCGGCGTCCTGTCCGGTTGCGAGGAATGCCGCCGCGACGACGTTCGCCGCGTGGGCGTTGAACCCGAGCGCGCCGGCCTTCGCGCTGCCGACGAGGTTCTTGCGCGTGTTCGCCTCCTCGATGGCTTCCGGCGTGGTGTGCAGTCGATCCTCGACGACTTCGCGCGGAATTTTCACGTCCGCCGTGACGCTCCGGCCGCGGCCCTCGATGGCGTTGATTGCGGCCGGTTTCTTGTCGGAACAGAGGTTACCCGACAGCGCGACAAGGCTTGCAGGAGTCTCTTCTTCGACCAGCTCGGCGGCCTCGCGGGTGGCAATCGTCGCCATGTTCATCCCCATGGCGTCCTTGGTGTCGTAGACGAACCGCAAGAAGACGGAATCGCCGACGACGTACGTCGTTACGTCCAGCAGTTCGCCGTGGTTGGTCGTGGATTCGGCGGCCGCCGCGAGTTCGTCGCGGTTGTCCCGAACCCAATTCACGACCTCCTCGGCCTCCGCAATTCCCTGCACGCGGAACACAGGCGCGCGGGTCATTCCCTGCTTCGTGACGCGGGCGTCTGCACCTCCTGCGGAGTCGATAACGGAACAACCACGGTTGACGCTGGCGAGGAGTGCCCCCTCCGTGGTAGCGAGCGGGAGATAGTACTCGCCATCGGCCGACCCGCCGTTGACGGAAACCGGTCCGGCCACGCCCAGCGGTATCTGAATCGCGCCGACCATGTTCTCGATGGCGTTCTCGGCGTCCTCGGCCGGGAAGCCATAGTTTCCGGTCACGTCGAGGGTGGCGTCTGTCTCCGATTCGAGGAGTTTCCGGCGTGCCTCCGCTGCCGTGTCGAAATCCGTGTGTTGTTCGAGTTCGTGCAGGCGCAGGTCACCCGCCAGTACCTGCTCTGCGAGGTCGTCTGCATCGGTCATGATTCGCCGGTTGTCGTTCCATCCCCTAACAGTTGCCCATTCGCCGGGAACGGTGCGAGCGTTCCGAAACCACCGCCAACGCTATGATTCATCGTGGAATCATATTCCGTATGGAAACCAGACCGGCAACGGCAAGTGACGCGGCCGACATCCGTCGTGTCGCACGCGCGGCGTGGACGGAGGCGTACGACTTCCTCCCGACGGAGGAACACGACGCCGCGTTCAACCAGTGGTACACCAGCGAACAGATAGAAGCGCGGATGGCCGACGAGGACGCCGAAACCCTCGTCGCCACAGCGGACGGCGAACTCGTGGGGTACGTCCACGCCACCGCAAACCCTCACGCCGACGCCGTTGGCGAAGCCGAACTGACCGACATCTACGTCATGCCCGACCACTGGCGAACCGGCGTCGGCACCGCTCTCCTCTCCGGCGTCGAGGAGCGACTCCGCGAACGCAGCCTCACCCGACTGAAAGTGCCCGTCCTCGCCGAGAGCGTCTCAGGTACTCGATTCCTCGAAGCAAACGACTTCGAACGCATGGAAGAGCGCGTCACCGACCTGTTCACCGGCGGGACGAGACAGCAGTACGTCTACCACCACCGATTCGCGGAATAGGACCGTTTTGGAGGGATTTGGCGCACACATCGGGATGATTCTGGTTTGACTACAGCGACTGCGATGACGGTTCAGAAAGTCCCCACATCTGCTCTCCGAGAGAATTCCGTTGCTTCTGAGACTACAGTAACCGTGCCACATGAATACCGCTCGGCCTCCACAACCGATTGCTCGCGGTTACACCTCTCTTTTTCGAGGTTGCGGGGCGGTGGCGGTCTCATTGCAGTTCGGTCGTTTGAATCGAAGCAAAACCAACCATGCCCGCTTGTCGCAAGTGGACGGGGTCTTCCGGGGTCCGCTTCCCAGCAACTGCAATCACGGAGAAACTGAATCCAATGCAGACGTATCACAGACGGTCTGTCAGGACATTCCTCACGAGCGTTTCCTTCGCAGAAAAACGACGAAGCGACCCGCTCAAGTAGCTCGAATTCGTACGAAAGATACCATGAGTGACACCCAGTCCGGTCCGCTTCGGCCGGACAACCCGGACGCCGAAACCGACTTCCGAGTTGATGCGCCGTTCGACCCGGCGGGGGACCAACCCGAGGCTATCGAGCAGTTGGCGGCGGGGTTCAACGAGGGGATGGAGAAACAGACCCTGTTGGGCGTCACGGGGTCGGGGAAGACGAACACGGTTTCATGGACGGTTGAGGAGATACAGAAACCCACGCTCGTTATCGCACACAACAAGACGCTGGCGGCGCAGTTGTATGAGGAGTTCAGAAATCTGTTTCCGGATAACGCGGTGGAGTACTTCGTCTCCTACTACGACTACTACCAACCCGAAGCCTACGTCGAGCAGACCGACACCTACATCGACAAGGACGCGTCGATCAACGAGGAAATCGACCGCCTGCGTCACTCCGCGACGCGCTCGCTGTTGACGCGGGATGACGTCATCGTGGTCGCATCCGTCTCCGCGATTTACGGGTTGGGTGACCCGCAGAACTACGAAGACATGCGACTGCGACTGGAAGTCGGCGAGACCATCGAGCGCGAGGAACTGCTCGCTCGACTCGTGGACCTGAACTACGACCGCAACGACATGGACTTCACACAGGGGACGTTTCGGGTGCGGGGCGACACCGTCGAAATCTTCCCGATGTACGGGCGCTATGCGATTCGTGTGGAACTGTGGGGCGACGAAATCGACCAGATGGTGAAGATCGACCCGCTGGAGGGGGAAGTCAAATCACAGGAACCCGCCGTGCTCGTCCACCCGGCGGAGCACTACTCCATTCCGGAGGAGACGATGACGGAGGCCATCGCCGAAATCGAGACGGATTTGGAGCGGCGAATCCGCTACTTCGAGCGGAACGGGGATTTGGTTGCCGCTCAGCGAATCGAGGAGCGGACCACGTTTGACCTCGAAATGATGAAGGAAGCAGGCTACTGTTCGGGCATCGAGAACTACTCGGTGTACTTCACCGAGCGCGAGGTTGGCGACGCACCGTACACCCTGCTCGATTACTTCCCGGACGATTTCCTCTGTGTCATCGACGAATCCCACCAGACGGTTCCACAGATTCGGGGGCAGTTCGCGGGCGACAAGTCCAGAAAGGACTCGCTCGTGGAGAACGGTTTCCGCCTTCCGACGGCCTATGACAACCGCCCGATTACCTTCGAGGAGTTCGAGGAAAAGAGCGCGAAGACGCTGTACATCTCGGCGACACCGGCCGATTACGAACGCGAGCAGAGCGAGCAGATAGCTGAGCAAATCGTTCGCCCGACCCATCTCGTGGACCCGAAGGTCGAAGTCTCCTCGGCCTCGGGCCAGATAGACGACCTGATGGCTCGTATCGACGGACGAATCGAGCAGGACGAGCGCGTCCTCGTGACGACGCTGACCAAGCGGATGGCCGAGGACCTCACCGAGTATCTGGAGGAAGCGGGTGTGGCGGTTGAGTACATGCACGACGAGACGGACACGCTCGAACGCCACGAACTCGTTCGCGGACTCAGATTGGGAGAATTCGACGTGTTGGTCGGCATTAATCTGCTCCGCGAAGGGTTAGACATCCCCGAGGTGTCGATGGTGGCCATCCTCGACGCCGACCAACAGGGATTCCTGCGGTCGGAAACCGCACTCGTCCAGACGATGGGTCGGGCGGCCCGGAACGTCAACGGCGAAGTCATCCTCTACGCCGACGAGATGACCGACGCGATGGACAGTGCGATGGACGAAACCCAGCGCAGACGGCAGATTCAACGGGAATTTAACGAGGAACACGGCTACAAACCGGAGACCATCCAGAAGGCAGTCTCGGAGGCGAATTTGCCGGGAAGCAAGACGGACACGGGTGGCATCTCCCGAACCGAACCGGAGACGGACGAGGAAGCACACGAACAGATTCAGCAACTCGAAGACCGTATGGAAACGGCCGCAAATAACCTCGAATTCGAACTCGCCGCCGACATCCGCGACAGAATTCGGGACCTCCGCGAGGAGTTCCACATGAACGAGGAGATGGGCGGTGTCGAACCGGAAAGAGGGTTCGATTCCGAAACGTTGTAAATATACTGACGAATGTGCGTCGAGTTAATGATGGGTTTCAATTGGATATGAGCTGTTGTTATATTCGGCATAAAAATCAATATTTCATACCATTCAAAAATTATAAAAACATGTGTGATTAGGATATATCCATTCGCCGTAAGGTGACTGACAACGAAGAGAAGAACGATATCAGTAGGCGGGACATTGTCCGAGGCCTGGGTGCAGCGGGAACCGTCGAAATTATTGGAGAATGCACGAGGCGTGACCGGTGTCGTTCGACTTACATTGTGATACCTTTTCGCCTGATCGAACCACGCCGTGACCAAAAACTGACTTCGAAGAATCGGCTCGGCTATTTCACCCAGTTGAACAGTTTAATACCGGTTATTCGGGGGAGTCGAGTTCGACCAGCATTTCGTCCACGTCGTCCAGTCCCAACAGTTCACTCGTCTCGGTGTCGAACGAATTCGATTCGAGAAGGACGCTATCATCGCGCACGTCGCTTCCCGTGAGGTGTTTGCCGTACCGCCCGAGTAGTGAGGAGAGTTCCTGCGGAAGGACGAACGTCGACGACTTGCCCTCGCCGATGGCTTGGAGTGTCTCCATTCCCTTCTCGATGACGGCGCGCTCGCCCATCGACTCGGCGGATTTCGCCCGAAGCACGGTCGAAACTGCGTCACCTTGTGCTTCGAGGATTTGGCTTTGTTTTTCCCCCTGAGCGCGGATGATGTTTGACGCTTTCCCCCCTTCCGCGCGTTCGATTGCACCACGGCGTCGGCCTTGGGCTTCGAGAATCGTGGCACGGCGTCGGCGTTCCGCACTGGTCTGTTGTTCCATCGCGCCGACGACAGCGTGACTCGGCATCACCTCGCGCACTTCGACGCTCTCCACGCGAATTCCCCACTCGTCAGTTGGCGGGTCGATTTCCTCGCGGATTCGCGTGTTGATGACGTCCCGCTGCGATAGCGTCTCGTCCAGTTTCATGTCACCGATGACGGCCCGGAGGGTGGTCTGGCCGAGGTTCGAGACGGCCCGTTCATAGTCGTTGACGCCAAGGTAGGCCCGTTTTGCGTCCATCACTCGAACGTAGAGGACGGCGTCAGCTATGACGGGCGAGTTGTCCTTCGTAATCGCCTCCTGTTTCGGCACATCGAACACGCGGGTTCGCATGTCGAAGCGGTGGGTCGCGCTCACGAACGGCGGGACGAAGTGAATACCGGGGTCGAGGAGGTCCCGATACTCGCCGAACACGGTCAGGACGCGTTTTTCGTACGGACCGACGATTTCGATTGCACTGTTGACCGTGACCGCAGCGAGGACCAGCACGAGGAGTCCTACTATCGCCGTCGTGCTGAGAAACGGCAACGCGAGGAAAACGAACGCGATGAATCCGACGGCGAAGAGGGTCGTCCCTGCACTGACCCCCGACGAGGATTTTCCGAGGGTGTAGAAGGTGTGGTCCATGTGAAAGGTTACGCCACGAATCGCTTAATAGTTGTGTGCTAACAAATCACAAGACATCTCGCCGAATCCAAAACGACCGCACCCCGAAAATAGAGATTCTACTCGGCCGGTTCGACGACTTCGACCGTTTTGCGCTCCGTTTCTTCCGATGAGTCAAGTTCCGATGAGTCGAGTTCCGACAGCGTCTCGTCGATGTCATCCAATCCAAGCATCGTGCGGGTTTCTGCGTCGAACTCCTTGCTCTCCAGCATGGTTCCGTCCTCGGCGACGTCGCTGCCGGTGAGGTGTTTGCCGTACCGGCCCAACGTCGAGGTGAGTTCCTGCGGAAGGACGAACGTCGTTGAATCACCCTCGCCCATGGCTTGGAGCGTCTCCATCCCTTTCTCGACGACGGCGCGCTCGCCCATCGATTCGGCGGATTTCGCGCGGAGGGTGGTGGCGACCGCATCACCCTGTGCGGTGATGATGTCGCTCTGTTTTTGCCCCTGTGCACGGATGATGTTCGACGACTTTTCACCCTCTGCACGCTCGATGGCGCTGTGCCGTTCCCCTTGGGCTTCGAGAATCATGGCACGGCGTCGGCGTTCCGCACTGGTCTGTTGTTCCATCGCTTGCACAACGGTGGAACTGGGCATCACTTCCTGTACCTCGACGCTTTCGACGTGAACGCCCCATTCGTCGGTCGGCGGGTCGATTTCCTTTCGAATCCGAGCGTTGATTTGGTCACGGCGCGACAGCGTCTCGTCGAGCGTCATGTCGCCGAGGACGGCCCGAAGCGTCGTCTGGCCGAGATTCGACACCGCACGGCGGTAATCATCGACTTCGAGATAGGCTTTCTTCGCGTCAGTCACCCGAACGTAGATGACGGCATCAGCCATCAGCGGCGAGTTGTCCTGCGTGATGGCTTCCTGCCGCGGCACGTCGAGCATGTGTGTCCGCATGTCGAACACGTACGTTCGACTGACGAACGGGGGGATGAAGTGAATTCCCGGTCCGAGGAGTTTTCGAAAGCTTCCGAAGACGACGTGAGCGCGCTTTTCGTACGGGCCGACGATTTCGATGGCACTGTTGACCGTCACAGCGACGAGTGCGAGCAGAACGAAGCCTGCGATTTCGATGGGGGTGAGCGACGGAAGGAGGAAAAGAAAGACGAGGAGGGCGACGACGGCAAAAAGGAGTTTCCAGATTCCGGACCCCCCTGATATTTTGCCGAGCTGATAGAACGGGTGTTCCATATTCGAACAGAGAGAAACCAGTCGCTTAACATTTTTGTGGTATGTGATATCATGGCGCTGGAACAGACGAGAGGACGGAAGAAATGAAAGAAAAAGTCGGTATCAACGGAGTGAGCCGAAACCCCGAGAGGCTATAATCCATTTTGGATTATGAAAACTCGGTTTTGAGAGATAGAGTTAAGCCCGGAAACGACGCAGTTCGGAGTGGAATGATAGTCGTCGAAAACAGATTGTTCGTCGCCGATGAGTACGCAGACCAGTTCGTGGAACGATTCCGGGACAGCATGGGCAAGGTAGAGAGCCAACCCGGTTTCGTCAAGTTCGAGTTGTTGACGCCCGCCAATCCCGACACGGATTCCTACATCTCCCAAACGTACTGGGAATCGATGGAGGATTTCCAAGCATGGACGGACTCCGATGCGTTCGCGGATGCACACGACGACCACCCGCCGAAGGACATGTTCACTGCATCCCACGAACTCGAAGTTCACGAGGTAGCGTTCGAGCAGACCTCGAAGTAACCCCGTATCACAATCGACGCCGCAACGCCGTCATCGTTTTTTCGCCGACGCCGTCTACCTCGCGGAGTTCGGCGTCGGACGCGGCTCGTATCCCGTCCAAACTCCCGAATCGACGAAACAGCTTCCTGCGGGTTTGTGGCCCAATACCCGACACCTCGTCCAGTTCGGTCGAAACGTCGTCCCGAAGCGTCTGGTGATACTGCACCGCGAATCGGTGAGCTTCGTCGCGGACTCGCTGGAGAACGTGGAGGTGTGGCGCGTCGTTCGGCCAGTTGTAGGTCGTGGTCGGCGTGACGACGATCTCCTCGGCCTTGGCAAGACCGACTGCAGGCACGTTCCAGCCGGCCTCCGTGAGGGCTTTGCGTGCAGCGTCGAGTTGCCCTTTTCCGCCGTCGATGAGGAGCAGGTCGGGGTCGGGCCTGTCGTCCCGACCCTCGACTGCCCGTGTTGCCCGCCAGTGAAGCAAGTCGTGCATGTTCGCATAATCGTCGTTTTTCTCCGTCAGTTTCTTCCGACGGTAGTCGCTCTTCTCGGGCGACCCGCCGACGAGGGTGACATTGCTTCCGACCACCGAGGACCCCTGCGCGTGGCTCACGTCGAACCCCTCGATTCGCTCGGCTGAAGGGAGCGAGAGCGCATCCGCGAGCGCCCGGAGTTCGTCCGGATTGCCTGCGCCTCTGCGGGCATTCTTCAGCGCCAAGTCCACGAGCGTCGCCTCCCGACCCGCTCCCGGAACACGAACCGCGACGCCCTCGGCTTCCAGCCAATCCATTACATCCTCGTCGTCCGGGCGCTCCGACAGCAGTAGTGCGTCAGGCAACTCGCGCTCGGCGTAAAACTGCGGGATGAATCCACCGAGAACAGCGGCCACGTCGTTTTCGTCACCGTCCGGCATCGACAGAGAGTGGTGGTCGCGGTCCACGAGTTGGCCACGTTCGCTATGCAGGCGGGCGACCGTCGCTCGCTCGCCTTCGACTGCAGCCCCGAGCACGTCAACGGTCCGTTCGTCAGTCTGTGAGGAAATCGCGTCGGCGTCGCCGCCGTGGAACGATTCGACGGCGTCGAGTCGGTCGCGGAGGTTGGCCGCGCGTTCGAACTCATGGCGTTGCGCGGTCGCCTCCATCTCGCGGCGGAGCGGGCGCGCCAACACGTCCACTTCGCCACCCAAAAACCGCTCGACGCTCTCCATGTCGCCGAGATACGCTTCACGGCCGATTTCTCCCGTGCACGGCGCGGTACAGAGACCGATATCGTGGTCGAGACACGGTCGGTCGCGGTTGGCAAACTTGTGATCCGAACAGCCACGGATTCCGTACGTCTCCCGAAGCGCCTTGACGACCGTTTCGACCGTTGATTTGTTCGTGAACGGACCGAACACCGTCGCTCCAGCACGGTCTGGGTCACGAGTGATTTCGATTCGGGGAAACTCGTGACCTGTCACCTGCACCAAGGGGTAGGATTTGTCGTCCTTCAGGCGGACGTTGTAGCGTGGCTGATAGCGCTTGATGAGATTCGCTTCCAACAGGAGTGCCTGTGTTTCCGTGTCAGTGACGGCAAAGTCGAGCGAATCCGCCCGCACGACCATGTTTCCGATTCGGTTGCTCCGTGGGTCGGCGTACGACCGAACCCGTGCTCGAAGGTCAACTGCTTTACCCACGTAGCGAACCGTGTCGCCTTCCAAGAATTGATACACGCCGGGTTCGCGCGGTAGTTCGCTCGCGTGCTCCCGAACGGTCGCCACGTCCATCTGTTTCGACTAGTCGATACTCGGCTTTGAACTTGTCCCTACCGCCGCCCGAATGCGACAAGCCGCGTCTTCAGCTTCGTTACCATTGATAGGTATTCGAATCGGGTCGCGCCCGGCACGTTCGATGATTAACTCCTCCGAACGGGTGAGGAGATAGAGAATGCCGAGGACGATGGCAGCAACCAGGAGTATTCCCCCGACCAGCAACAGCACACTCGTCAACAAGGAGAACGCGTCGGCCATCGTTCCGATCATTTGCTGGATGCCAGCAACGGCCTGTGTATTCGGAGTGTTCGTGTCGCCGGAGTTGGTGAGCAACCCACTGCTGTTGAGTAAGTAGCCACTCCCCACAAGGAGCAAGCCATAGATGAAGCTCCGAACACACCACGAGAGATAATCAGGGTGGCCAGCGGACTGGACACGGGCATCGAGGACGTTCGGCCGGTCTTCGTGGTCGAAGCGCCGCTCCCCTCCTTCGGGCATGAACGCGAGGAGACGATGACTCGTCACCGCGACTCGTGCACCTTCCAGTTCTATCTCCTCTTCGATTTCCTCTCCCGCAAAGAGCATATCGAGTAGGCGGTCGTCGGACGCCTGTGAAAGAGGGGACTGTCCCATCGTTTATGGCTCAATCACCGAGATAAATAAGGTTGCGGCTACGAACCCCCTCGCCAGATACAAATCCGATAGCTGCGAACGGCCAGTCATGGACGACGTTCGAGTGTGGCTGGTCGAGCGCACGTATAGTGACCGCGACCTGTTGACACTAGTGTATGCGACACCCGACGGAGAGTGGTATCTTCGCAAGGAACTGGCCGGGCGACTCGGCGGTGAGACGACTGCCGCCATCGAAGTCGACAGCGAGCGATTATCCCGGGTTATCGATGAATCCGAACTGGAGCGATACGCGACGGAAGCGACGCGGATGGCGAAGAAGCATGACGATGACGACACAGTATAGCACGGAACAACAATCTTATGAGTACGTTGCCGAAATCTGAAACTATGACCGCCATTCGAGTAGACGACGTGACAAAGCAGTATGGCGATATCACGGCCGTCACAAACCTTTCACTCGATGTGAAAGAGGGGGAGGTGTTCGGGTTTCTCGGGCCGAACGGCGCGGGAAAATCGACAACAATCGACCTGATACTCGATTTTATCCGTCCCACGAGCGGTTCGGTCACCGTTCTCGGACACGATGCACAAACCGAAAGCATCAAAATACGCAACCGGACTGGCGTTCTCCCGGAAGGGTTGTCCGTGTACAACCGCCTCACTGGAAGACAGCATCTGGATTTCGCTATCGAAGCGAAAGACGCAGACGACGACCCGGAAGAACTATTGAACCGGGTTGGCCTCTCCGAGGCCACAAACCAGAAAGCGGGTGCCTACTCGAAAGGGATGACCCAGCGACTCGGACTCGCGATGGCACTCGTTGGCAAACCGGACCTCCTCATTCTCGACGAACCGTCGTCGGGTCTCGACCCGACAGGTGCCCACGAGATGCGCGAAATCATTCGAGAAGAACAACGCAGAGGGGCAACGGTGTTCTTCTCCAGTCACCTCCTCGACCAAGTCGAAGCCGTCTGTGACCGGGTTGGAATCCTTCGTGAGGGCGAACTCGTCGCCGAGGATTCCATCGAAGGACTTCGAGAGAACGTGGGCGGTGACACCGTTTTCCGAATCGAAACTACCTCACTCTCGTCGGACGCCGTCGAACAGGTGCGTGCGATTAACGGCGTCGAGAACGTTCAACGTGACGGGGAAACACTGCTCGTCAACTGCGAGACGACCGTCAAAACGACGATCATCACCACGCTCGAAAACGCGGGCACGCAAGTCGATGACTTCGAAACCGAGGAAGCATCACTCGAAGACCTCTTTGTGGCCTACACTCGATACGGAGCGATGGCATGACGTGGAAATCCGTCGGGCGAAAGGATTTCCGAGACTCACTGCGGTCGCGATGGTTGTGGGCAGTGACTGTACTGTTCGTCGTTATCTTCTCGGTCCTCCCCGTGCGCTCTCTCGTGCAACCAACGGGACCGAATATCCCCAACACCGACCAGTACGCCTACCTAATGAAACAAGTGACGGCCGCCCTCGTTCCCATCACCTCAATCGTCATCGGCTACGCTGCAGTCACTGGCGAACGCGAATCGGGAACACTCAAACTCATGCTCTCGCTTCCGCACTCGCGTGAGGATGTCGTCCTCGGAAAAGTACTCGGTCGGAGTGGCGTCGTCGGTGTCTCCATTCTCATCGGCTTTTTCGTCGCTGCTATCATCCTCCTCATTAGCGGTCTCCATTTTCTCTTCGTCGATTACATCCTGTTCGCGCTCCTCACGCTTCTGTACGGTCTCGTGTTCGTCGGATTGTCCGTCGGAATTTCGGCCGCCGCAAAAACTGGTCGCCGAGCGATGGCCGCGTCGATATCGCTCTACATCGTGTTTCTCGTTCTTTGGAGCACGATAGCGAAGGGAATCGGAAACGTGCTCACCGGTAACGGGATGGGATTCGCGGGGAAAACGCAGGTCGTCCTGTTCATCCGACTTTTCAACCCGATGACGGCGTACAAGACACTGGTCGACACCATACTGCTCTCCAATCAACACGCAGCACGGGTCGTGCTCTTCAACAGATTCATTCAATCGAGCGTCAACCAAGTCCTTCGCAGGCCGCTTCCCCTCTACTTCAGCGACGCAGCCGTGATAATCTACCTCCTCTTCTGGCTGTTCATCCCCGTCGCAATCGGATACTCGGTCTTCGATCGGGCAGAGCTCTAGCGCTCGATACCCTCGTTTTCCAGCAGTTCCCAGAACTCGCCTTCCGAGAGTATCGGTACACCGTTCTCCTCCGCATCGTTTGGTTTCGACTGCCCGGGATTCTCACCGACGACGAGATAATCCGTGTTGCCCGAGACGCTTCCCGTCGCGTTCGCACCGTGGCTTTCGACGAGGTCCACAATATCGGTGCGGGGGTCGGACAGCGACCCAGTGAACACGAACGTCAAATCCGCGAGTTTGTCGCCATCAATGACTTCCTCTTGCTCCGGTTCGACGTGCTCCAACAGTTCCACAACGACGCTTCGATTGCGGTCGGAGTCGAAGAACTTCCGAATCCCCGCCGCGACTTTGGGTCCGATATCCGGAACGGCTTCCAGTTCGTCAGTATCGGCGTCCATCACGGTGTCCATCGACTCGAACTCCCGCGCCAACTCGCGGGCAGTTTCGCTTCCCACACGAGGAATGCCGATAGCCGACAGGAAGTGCGCAAGCGAAGGCTGTTTCGACGCTTCGAGTTCGGAGCGCAGATTCTCCGCACTTTTCTCCCCCCAGCCGTCCAGTTTGATCAACGCCTCCTGGTCGAGTTCGTACAGGTCGGGCAACGATTCGACCAGACCTGCGTCGATGAGCTGGCTTACCCGTTCCTCGCCCAACCCTTCGATATCGAGTCCGTCGTCACTCCCGTAGTACGCAACCGCTTGCCGAAGTTGTGCATCACACGCGAGTCCACCCGTGCAGTAAGCAATTGGCCCGTCGCGTTCGACCGGACTGCCACAGACGGGGCACCGGTCGGGAAGTTCGTAGTGACCTTCGCTGTGCTTTTCGATCACTTCGGAGACGTAGGGGATTACGTCACCTGCGCGCTTGACGCGAACCTCGTCGCCGATGTTGATGTCTTTCTCCGCGATTTCGTCCGGGTTGTGGAGGCTGGCGCGCGAGACTGTTACTCCGCCAACATCCACCGGTTCGAGTAGTGCAACGGGGGTGAGTCGCCCCGTTCTGCCGACCTGCACCGTCACGTCCATAATCGTCGTCTGCTCTGAACGTGCCGGGAACTTGTAGGCGTACGCCCACCGGTACGAGCGTGCCGTCGTCCCGAGCTCGGCGCATTTCTGCCGGTCGTTCACCTTGATGACGACGCCATCAATCTCGTAGTTCAACTCCTCACGTTCGGCCATCAACTCGTCACGGTAGTCGAGGCAGTCCTCGATGTCGTCCACGAGGTCGGTACGCTTGTTCACCTTCAAGCCGAACTTTGGCAGCGCCTCGTACTCCGACCAGTGAGTGGGAAACTCCTCGCTCGCGTCGAGAATGTCGTAGAAGAAGCAATCGAGGGGACGCTTGGCCGTCACAGAGGGGTCGAGTTGTCGAAGCGATCCAGCGGCCGCGTTTCGGGGGTTGGCAAACGGGTCCTCACCGCGTTCGACTCGCTCGCGGTTGAACGCGGTGAACGCGTCCAGCGGGAGATACACTTCCCCACGAACAGCGAGAAAATCGGGATACTCTCCTCGAAGATGGTGGGGGATACTCGCAATCGTGCGTACGTTTTCGGTTACGTCCTCCCCCGTTTCCCCATCACCACGAGTGGTTGCGCGGACGTATTCGCCATTTTCGTAGATAACCTCCAGCGATAGCCCGTCGAATTTGGGGTCACAGACGTACTCCACGTCGTCGTATTTTCGGCGAATACGCTCGTCGAATCCACGGACATCGTCGGCTTCCCCACTAGAATCGATGGAAAGCATCGGAGCGACGTGTTCGACGCTTTCGAGTTCGTCGAGCGGCTCGCCGCCGACTCGTTGGGTTGGGCTGTCCGGGGTTTGGACATCGAACGCCTCCTCTAATTCCTGAAGTCGCATAAAGAGGGCATCGTACGTCCGGTCGCCGATGAGCGGATCGGTTTCGACGTAGTAGCGATAGTCGTGATGATGAATTGCCTCGCGAAGCAGTTCAGCCTGCTCGCTGGCTTCGGCTTCACTCATCTCGGTGACGGGTTCGAAGTCGGTCTGTGGCTCTTCGACGTACGGGTTCTCGTCCGCGCTCACCTCTGCCATCGTTCGAGGATTACTCATCGTCCGGTAAATAGCTCGTCACCTCCGATGGTGCAAAATGAATCATGCTGTCACGGTCCCAGTGTGAGCACTGGCTTTTGCCGGGGCAGAAACCAATGACAGAGTACAGTGCACATGGACCGAAGTTGGACGGCAAACGAGAGAACGACTGTTTAACCATCAGTTCGAGAGCTAGACAATGCTCAACGCCAGCGACGGGGCAACGACGCGCGATGTCTGCCTGGTAGCCACTCTTCGGAAACCGACCAGCGCCGAAACTACAACAGCTCGGTGACGTTCTCGATAGCGTTTCGACAGAATGGACAGCGATAGTTCGTCGAAAAGCCACTGGATTGAGCGAGGGTTCTAGTTTCTAGTTCGTAAAACGCAATGTCATGCCAGCAGTCAGGACAGACAACTTTTGACACAATTGTTCCTACATGACCGTAGCTACTTAACTTCAAGGGGCCACAACAAATATATACTGGTACATCTCACACGTTGTTTCGGGAACAGTTATCGACCACTGGTAACCGAGTTTGGTCCGTCACGAAAGTAGCTGATGGCCCATCGAACGACGGTCTCGCGCCGAATAATTGCGAACAGGCGGCACGGGGATTTCGCGTGGAGGTGTGCCACACACCCGCCTTGGCCATCCACGCGACAACTTTCAGGAGATATCCCATCTGGCCGCGTTTTAGTATATGAATGTTCGCCGCATGACGTTCCGGCCAAAGCCATCCGTGAATCCGTACAAAACTATTCGTTCATACGGAACGACAAATCGTGTCTCTCCCGACCGTCGCGGTTATTCTTCGAATCCGTCCTCAAACCGGAAGGTGCGCGTTCCACCTTTTTACGTCGTCGGGTCGGCAAAGCCGACCGCTCCTCGCAAAAATCTGGACCAAAAACAACCCGCTCGGTCACGTTGTTCCCTCGCGGTTATTCTTCGAATCCGTCCTCAAACCGGAAGGTGCCGTTGCGCTGGACGATTTCGCCGTCCACTTCGATGAACGAGTCTTCGCTCATATCAACGATGATGTCCACGTGGACTGCGCTTTCGTTCGGTTCCTCGTCGTCCGGGACACAGATATCATAGGCCATGCCGACGGCGAGATGGACCGTATCGCCCATCTTCTCGTCGAACAGCATATTGTACGTAAACTCGTCGATGTCGCGATTCATACCGATACCGAGTTCGCCGAGTCTGCGCGCACCGTCGTCGGTATCGAGGACACCTGCGAGGACTTCCTCGTTCTTGTCGGCGCTGAAATCGACGACCTCTCCGTTTTCGAACTTGAGCCAGACGTTCTCCACGATGTTGCCCTGGTGGACGAGCGGTTTGTCGAACAGCACTTCACCCTCAACTGAATCAGGGACGGGTGCGGTGAAGACCTCGCCGCCCGGGAGGTTGTTCTTCCCTTCGTCGTTGATGGTTTTCATTCTCTTCACCGACATCGTGAGATCGGTCGTCTCGCCCGAGACGATACGAACTTCGTCGGCAGGGTCGAGGATTTCGATCATCTGTTCTTGGAACTCACGTTGTTCGTCCCAATCCTTGTTCATCGCGCTGTAGACGAACTCCTCGTAGGCTTCGGTGCTCATCTCGGCGAGTTGTGCACTGCCGGGAGAGGGGTACTGCGTGAGACACCAACGGGAGGAGAGTACTTCTTGTTGTATCGGTTGATACGCCTGTCTGTACGCCGCGTGCTTCTCGGTGTCCACATCGCTCATGTCGGAGGCGTTCTCGTGTGCTCGGATGTGAACGATGGCATCCGCTGCTTCGAACAGTGCTTGTTCGTGTTCGGGGGTTTCGAGGTCATCGGCGTCGATAGAACGGAGGAACGCCGCGTGTTTCTTGTCCCGACGTCCGGCGGTGACGAGTGGGAATGCGCCACGCTCGCCGAGGACTTCGGAGAGTGCGACCGCAAGGTCGTCGGAGACGGTCGGCGAGCGAACGACGACCGTATCTCCCGCTTCGATATCGAGGGAGTGGTCGGCGATGGTTTCGGCGTGGTTCCGAATTCGTTCGTCCATGTGGCAAAATTTCGTGGATACCGGAAACCGCTTTCGATGTGGGAGTGTCAACCGGTGGACTGCTCCTACCCTCGATTATTTACTCGCCGCCACGGAACGGTCGCGTATGATAGACCTGCGGAGCGACACGGTCACGAAACCAAGCGAGGAAATGCGGGCGGCGGCCAGCGAGGCCGACGTGGGAGACGATGTGTACGGCGAGGACCCGACGGTCAACGAACTCGAATCGACGGCCGCCGAGTTGGTAGGAATGGAGGCGGCACTCTACGTCCCGACCGGCACGATGGGCAACCAAATCGCCGCGCGCGTCCACACCGAGCGGGGACAGGAAATATTGGTCGAACGTGAGAGTCACATCTACAAGTGGGAACTCGGAGGACTCGCCCAACATTCGGCCCTGCAAGTCCGAACGCTTGACGGCGGCGACCGTGGGATTCCGACGCCCGAGCAGGTTCGAGACGGCTACGTCGAGGAGGACGCACACCGTCCCGGAACCGGGTTGTTGACGCTCGAAAACACGCACAACAGCAAAGGCGGAATCGCAATCGCCCCCGAGAAAATCGATGCGGCGGCGGAAGCGGCCCACGACCTCGGAATTCCGGTTCATCTCGACGGTGCACGGGTAGGCAACGCGGCGGTCGCCCTTGACGTATCACCCGCCAGAATCGTGGAGAACCTCGATTCCGTGATGTTCTGTCTCTCGAAGGGACTCGGTGCGCCCGTCGGGTCGATGCTCGCCGGGGACGAGGAGTTCATCGCACGCGCACGACGGGTCCGGAAACTACTCGGCGGCGGGATGCGCCAGGTTGGCGTCCTTGCTGGCCCCGGATTGCTCGCATTGGAGAACGTCTCACGGTTGGCCGACGACCACGAAAACGCCCGTATCCTCGCGGAACAACTCGCGGACGTGGACGGACTCTCGGTACAACCGCCCGAGACGAACATCATCCTCGTGAACACCGAAAACGCGGGACTGACAGCGGAGGAATTCCTCGATGTATGTGCGAACGAAGACGTTCTCGGGTCGGCGTTCGGGCCGCACGTCGTCCGATTCTGTACACACTGGGACGTGAACCGAGAGGACGTCAAAACTGCTGCGGAGCGGGTTCGAAACGCTCTCTGAGAACGGTTGATTAGTGAGGGGGTTGGTCAGTGCTGTTCGCAATTCGGCTACCGTTGCCCCTTCTGTACTCCTTCCTGGAATCCCGTCATGATCCGGCGGATGAACAGGTAGATGAAGAAGACGAAGGCGAGTATGACGACGAGAAGACCGACGAAAAGCGGGTCTTGTAGCGCTTTCGTGAAGACTCCAAGTGGTTCCATACCCCCTATATCAGTTCACGAACCAAATTCGTTTCGCCGTGGTAGTGGTAAAGTTGATTGACCAGTAGTTTCATACGGATAAATATGGCCGACCTCTTGCCCTCCAGTTCGGACGTGGAACCCCCGACAGGCGGGACCCCCCGAGTACTCGGGGTGGATAGTGACGACGCGGACGACTTGCTCGGGGCACTCTCATCCGATACTGCGCGTGGTCTTCTCTCTGCATTGCACGACCAACCCGCGACGGCATCCGAACTGAGCGAGCGGGTTGATACCTCGCTACAGAACGCCCAATACCATCTGAAGAAACTGGAAAGCGCGGACCTCATCACGGCCGTCGATACCATCTATTCCGAGAAAGGTCGGGAAATGACAGTGTACGCACCGAGTGACGGCCCACTCATTCTCTTCGCTGGCCGGGAAGAGCAGACGACCGGATTGAAAGACGCACTCTCTCGCGTTCTCGGCGTCGCCGTCCTGCTCGGCCTCGTAAGCGCCGGGATTCAGTACGCCGTCACGGAGGGACTGCTCGGTATCGGCGGAAAGGCGGCCGAGAAAACGGTCAGCAGTGGTGGCGGGCAGATGGGGACGTTCTCGACGGAATCGACCAACAGCGCGGGACAAGCGGCGAACAGCGTTCTGGCGACCGTTCCGCCGGGCGTGTTGTTTTTCGCGGGCGGCGTGCTCGTCCTCGCCCTCGCCGCAGTCGGGTGGTATTTCGTGCGGAACCGATAACTAAAACACTTTTTTGAGCTTACCAAGAGTACATTATGTCACACCGCATATGATGAAATGGAGCCTCCCTGCTTCGGCCCTCCCCCGGTACGCCATCACCTTTCCAGCCCTCCTATCGGGAACTCCCCCACGAGTTCCCCACTCCACTCATAAAACCTCCCAGCGAAACCCTTCTCCATCGGTTCGAGTTCGATGTGTGTCGGCCGACTTCCCCGTGGCTGTGCGTAGCTCCCCGGATTCAGCAAAAACACCCCACCGGCACGTTCCGCGAGATGGCGGTGCGTGTGGCCGAAGATGACCACGTCCGCGTCACGCTCCCGGCCGAGGAGTTCGAGCGCCGTATTCCCACCGCGCTGACGGTGTGTGAGCGCAAACCGGACCCCGTTTTCCTCGAACGTTCGCACGGCCGGAAGTCGCTCGGCCACCCCTTCCGTCGCGTTGTTGCCACGAACCGCGACCAACCGGGAGCTTTCGGCTTCGAACGCATCGAGGGCGGCAACTGTCGTGAAATCACCCGCATGAACGACGAGGTCTGCCTTCCGAACAGCATCGAGCGTTCGTCCCGTCAGTTCATGTCCGGTCGTGCTGTGCGTATCGGAGACGATAGTAATCATGCCTCGGTGTTGGGATTCCGTGGCCTTTCGTCTTCCGTCGAATCAACGTGCGGCGTTCCGTCGTAAGGACTTTGACACCTCCTCGCCGCTAGTCGAGTAATGGCGAACAGCAAGTCCGTCGTGATCGTCGCCCTCTTCTCGAACGCGGCGATTGCCGTGCTGAAATTCGTTGGCTTCGTCCTCACCCAAAGCCCGGCGATGCTCTCGGAGACGTTTCACTCCATCTCCGACACCGGGAATCAGATTTTTCTCCTCATCGGAATCTGGTTCGGGGACCGAAAACCGACGCGTGACCACCCCTTCGGCTACGGCAAGGCACAGTTCTTCTATAGCTTTCTGGTGAGCGTCCTCCTCTTCGGTATCGCCGGCTGGGAGAGCGCAAAACACGGATACGACTCGCTCGCTCATGAACACGGAACGGTCAGCGGACAGTTCGTTCACGTTCTCGGGCAGTCGTTTCCGTCGGTGTATGTGAACTACGGCGTCCTCATCGGTGCCATCATCTTCGAAGGCTATGCCTTCAGCAAGGCTTACCGCTCGACGAAACACGAAATCGAGCGGCGCAACTGGAGCGGATTTCTGGAAGCGTTCCACAAAACGAGCAACGTCTCGACGCTGACGGCGCTCACGGAAGACACCGTCTCCGTCAGCGGTGCCGGTCTCGCGCTGTTGGGCATCTGGCTGTCGCAAGTCACCGGGAACCCGATTTACGACGCCAGCGCTGCGCTCCTCATCGGAGTTCTGCTGATGGGATTCGCCATCGCATTGGCGTGGGAGAACAAGCGTCTCCTGCTCGGCGAAAGCCTTCCAAAGGAGGAAGAGGACAGACTCCGCTCGGAGTTGAACGGGTGGAAGGGGGTCACCGAAATCATCGACTTCAGAACCGTCTACTTCGGGCCGGACCGCATCATCGTCACCGCCGACGTGGCGTTCGACCCGACGCTTGACACCGCCGAAATAGACGAGTTGATAACCGACATCGAAGGCGACCTGTACGAAATCAACGAGAGCGTCAAGAAGGTGTACATCGAACCGGAAGTACAGGAGACAGCGGCGCAGTCGGTTATCTAAGCACGCATCTCTCACATAGGCAAGGGTTTTTGAACCAAGACGCGAATATTCCGTATCGTGTCCACGACGAACGAGTATATGCGGTTCTTCCCATACGACGCCCCCTATGACAACCAACAGGAGGCGATGGACCGCATCTACAACGGACTTTCACGCGGACAGGACGTGCTCTTCGAAGGTGCGTGTGGGACGGGAAAGACGCTCTCGTCACTCGTACCCGCATTGGAGTTCGCCCGCGAGGAGGACAAGACGGTCGTCATCACGACCAACGTCCACCAGCAGATGCGCCAGTTCGTCACCGAAGCGCGCGAGATAACGCGCAAAGAACCGCTTCGCGCCGTCGTCTTCCGGGGGAAAGGGTCGATGTGCCACATCGACGTCGATTATCAGGAGTGTCAGGTACTCCGGGACAACACCTACGAAGTCGTCGACAAGGAACGCGACAAAAACGAACTCGAACAGCGACAGAGCGAACTACTCGAAGACATGCAGGAGGGTGATTCGACTGCCGCGGAGGCTCGCAGTGCCGTGATGGACGAACTCCAGCAGATTCAGGACGAAGTCGAGAATCTCAAAGAGAAGAACATCTGCGAGCACTACTACAACAACCTCACCGCCAACAACGAGGAGTTCTATCAGTGGCTGTACAACGGGGTTCGAACGCCCGACGACATCTACGAGTATGCCGAGAAGCAGCAGTTGTGCGGCTACGAACTGCTCAAAGACGGCATGGAGGGCGTTGATTTGGTCGTCTGCAACTACCATCATCTCCTCGACCCGATGATACGCGAGCAGTTCTTCCGCTGGTTGGGCCGCGACCCGGAGGACGTCATCACCATCTTCGACGAGGCACACAACATCGAGGGGACGGCCCGCGACCACGCCTCCCGGACGCTGACCGAGAACACCATCGACAGCGCACTGGACGAACTCCAGGACAGCGACGACTTCCGAAGCGAGTCAGGATTTAACGTCCTCGCCGCGTTCCAACGGGCGCTCAAAGCCACCTACGACGATTCGTTCGGCTTCGGTGAGCGCGAATCGGTCGGCGAGAACTGGCAGGACGTGTCGATAGCAAACGACAACAAGCGCGACGACCTGACGCTGAACTTCCTGCAGGAGTACTCCGGAAAAGGAATCGACGCGGAGTTGGACGACGCGCTCTCGCTCGCCAAGGAACTCGACCAGAAATACGAGGAGGCGTACAAGGAAGGAGACGCGACGACGCGAAAGGAGTGTCAAACCCTGCAGGCCGCGACGTTCGTCAAATCCTACATGGACGAGGGTGCCGAACTCGGGCAGTATCCCGTCGTCGCGGTGCGGCGCGACGAGGGCACCGACCAAGTGTACGGGCGCGCGGAGTTGTACACCTGTATTCCGCGCGAAGTGACCCAAGCACTGTTCGAGGAGGTGTACGCAACGGTGCTGATGAGCGCGACCCTCCGTCCGTTCGACGTGTTGTCGGACGTGCTCGGCCTGAGCGACCCCATATCGCTGGCATACGGGCTTCAGTTCCCCGAGGAGAACCGCCGGACGTTCGCCGCCGAAACCCCGGCACTGTTCGCGAGCGAGCGGAGCAACCCGGAAACGCAGGACACCATCGCGGAGGTGCTGAGCGACGCGATTCGGTTCACCGCCGGAAACACGCTCGTCTTCTTCCCGAGTTATGCCGAAGCCGACCGCTACCGCGACCTCATTCGGAATCGCACCGACGCGAACCTGTACTTCGACGAGGCCGGAACTCCCGTCGAAGAACTCCGCCAGCAGTTCACGGCGGACGGGAACGGCGCGCTGTTCACTTCGCTGTGGGGAACGCTCGCCGAGGGTGTGAGCTTCGACGGGGACGATGCCAGAACCGTCGTCGTCGTCGGCGTTCCGTACCCGCATTTGGACGACCGGATGGACGCGGTCCAGGACGCCTACGACATCGTGTTCGCCGACCGCTCCGGGAAGAAATTCGGGGTGGGAGTACGCCGTCGAGATTCCGACGATTCGCAAGACGCGGCAGGCACTCGGGCGGGTGATTCGTTCGCCGGAAGATTTCGGCGTCCGAATCCTGCTCGACAAACGCTACACCGAGGGAAGCGTTCGGGAGATGGGAAAATACAGCGTGCGGGAGACGTTCCCGCCGGAAGAACGCCGAGAAACCATCGACATCGCGCCCGGAAAACTCAAATTCGCCATGCTGAACTTCTACACCGACAAGGACGCCTGGGACGGGGAACCGCCGAAACCGCAGTAAGAGAGTGCTAAGATAGCGAATTCAGGCCGGAAGCGAAATTCTCGCGGCGGTTTCCTCGTACTTTGCATCCCAGAGGTGCAGTTCCGTGACGGTCCACGAAATCGAGTCAACCTCTTGCTCCGCGAGTTGCCGAGCAGTTTCGATGTCACCACCACGCGCGAGCGTGACGTGCGGGACGTAGTCGTCGCCCTCTAATTCCTCGACGGCGTCGAACTCGTCGAGCAGTTCACCGTGAAGCTGTTTCAGACCGGGACTTTCGACAGCGAGGTAGAGGACAGGGCCGTCGCCGCGTGCGGGCGTCTCGAAGTAATCGATACCGGTGATTCGTGCGTCGAACGTGGGCGTGCCGACGAGTGCGGTTCGAACCTGCATCGCCAGCCTGTCGTAGTTCTCGTGAGTGCCGAATCGCTTGACGACGAGGGTGTGTTGGTCGCGGACGCTGTCGAAACCGTAGAGCGACGGGCGTAGTTCCCCAGCAAGTCGAGCGATTTCGCCGGGGACCGGAACGTTGAGACTGTACACTGTTCGATTCGAGACGCTTGGGTGGTATCAGGGTACCGTTTGTCGGAGATGGGGACGCGGGGGCGGTCAGCGGGCGGTCGTGGTCACCGTTGTCGCGTTGGTCGTGGTCGTTGTGTCGGGTGTGTCTGTGGTGGTTGTCGAGTTAGTCGAGTGTTTGGTGCGGTGGTTTTTCGTTTCGTGATTTCTATGGAGACCGACTACCCAGTGTTTTGTGGAATAGCTGACCCATTCTACTGTGTTGGCGAAATTTATCACCGATTCGCTCGCAATCGGTCGATTAACCGTGATATTCGTGGTGGTCTCGTACGTGGTTTCGTTGATGTCGGTAATCGTGAAGTGAGCAACGTCGCCCCGCCCGAGCGATTTCGGCAACTGAACTCTCACTGTTTGGTTCGAGAGACCAACCGAGATATTCGTTCCCTTCGGAAGAGGTGGCCCGCCCGTGTGTTCGAACGTGACCTCGCTCGCGTTCGTTCGGAACTGTAGTCGTGGACAACTGTTTATCCAGTTCGGCTTGGTCGGTGGATGGGAAACCACGGAAAAACTGTAATCGAACGTTGCCGTCGCCGAAGTTCGCTCATTTTGGCGGGTTGCTGTCGCCGAAGTTCGACCATCTTGGTGGGCGGTTCCCGAGAGGTTGTGGATAAATCCGCCTTTGTCCACCAGTACGGTTGCCGAAAGTGTACTGGCATTCGATAGCGACGTGGACCCGTTGGTTTCGTACCGATACAACGTCGTTCCGTTCCGAACCGTCGTTCCGTTTGCGACGAAATCCGAACTGGTGAGGATGGAATGGATATGGTAGGTGGTGACGCGGTTTTCCCGGTATTTGGGAAAGTTTCCGGTCATATATCCACACTGTTGGCCCGCAATGCACTGTGCGACCGTATCGTTCGAATAGTAAAATCCGATGCAGTTTGAGACCGGTCTGCGGCCCAAACGCTGGACTGATATGTTTTTTGCCGAAGACATGACCGCCGCCAACGTGTCTTGTCAGTGTCTTATTTTCCCACGGTAGCGAACTGCTTCGATTCAGTCGAATTCTGGCGTGTATCCGATAGCTCGACGTATTGAGCGCTTTCTGATGTGCGGCGACGAGTTGTTTGGCGTCGAATATCCACTGGTCCGTTGGCTCCGGGTGGAGACGACGATGGTTGTTTGGTAGTCGTCGTGACTGGGTCGATTTGGAGTGTGACCACGGAAGGAAGTTCGCACACCCTGCCGTGAGCACGAGGAAGACGAGGAGGACTGGGAGCGAGACGGCGCATATCCAATAATTCTTTGCGAATGTAATAAATCGAATTAAAAATGGCTGGCAATCGTTGCCGTCCCGAAAGGGTTTAAGAGGTGTGAAACAAAATGATTCGATAATGTCGCGGACTCGCGCTACCGGGGTTTGCCCTCCGATGAGCGACGAGTCCCACCACGGCTCCTTTTGCGTGCGACGACGACCGGGGCTTTTCCAGTCCCAATAATACCTATTCCACTCCGACCGGTCGTTCGTTCAAAACTCACTCACGTGTGATTAACTCGTCTTTAGTCCATTTTCTGTCTTTATTTCTCAAAACTATGAGAAGAATTTAAGTAGGTGGGGTTCTTGGCGACGTATACAATGAAAACGGTTGCACTCGCCTTCTCGGGCGGACTCGACACGACAGTATGCGTCCCACTCCTCGAAGAGGAGTACGACTACGACGAAGTCATCGGCGTCACGGTGGACGTCGGCCAACCCGAAGAGGAGTTTGCAGAGGCGGAGGAGACGGCGGAAGCATTGGATTTGGAACATTACGTCATCGATGCGAAGGACGCGTTCGCGGAGCAGTGTCTCGATGCGGTGAAGGCAAACGCGACGTATCAGAGCTATCCGCTTGGAACCGCACTCGCACGTCCAGTCATCGCGGAGGCGATTCTCGACGTGGCGAAGGAGAACGACTGTGAAGCAGTCGCTCACGGTTGTACCGGCAAAGGCAACGACCAACTGCGCTTCGAGGCAGTGTGGCGTGCCTCCGATTTGGAGGTCATCGCCCCCGTGCGCGAACTCGGCCTGACCCGCAAGTGGGAGATGGGGTACGCCGACGAACACGACCTGCCCGTGGAGGGCGGCAACGAGGGCGTCTGGAGCATCGACACGAACCTCTGGAGTCGCTCCGTCGAGGGCGGAAATCTGGAAGACCCCGGCTACGTTCCGCCGGAGGAAATCTACGAGTGGACCGAACAGCCGGGTGCCGAGACGGAGCTCATCGAAATCGAGTTCGAGGACGGCAAACCGGTCGCCGTCGACGGCGAGTCGATGGACGCGGTTTCGCTCATCGAATATCTGAACGAGTTCGCCGGAAAGCACGGTGTCGGTCGCACCGACCTAATGGAAGACCGCATGCTCGGCCTGAAAGTCCGCGAGAACTACGAGCACCCTGCCGCAACGACGCTGCTCAACGCACACGAAGCGCTCGAAGGACTGGTGCTGACGAAGGAAGAGCGCTCGTTCAAGAAGAACATCGACCACCAATGGGCCGAAAAGGCCTACGAGGGACTGCTTTCCGCACCGCTCGTGGACGCCCTCGACGGCTTCATCGACACCACCCAGCAGAAAGTGACTGGCACGGTCACGGTCAAGTTCGAAGGTGGACAGGCCCGCGCCGTCGCCCGCGAGAGCAAACACGCCGTCTACTCCGAGGACGCTGCCTCGTTCAACACCGAGACGGTCGGGAAAATCGAGCAGGCCGACGCGACGGGTGTCGCAAAGTACCACGGCTATCAGGCCCGCATCGCAAATGACGACTGACGGGGACGGAACGGGGAGCGAAACCAAACTTGACGGAACCGACGTCGCCGCGGATGGCGATGTCGTCCGCGGCGACCGCTTCAGCGGCGGCCCCGCCCGCGGGTTTCTCTCGTCGCTCACCGCCGACGAACGTATCTTCGCGGCCGATCTCGAAATCGACCGCGCACACGTCGTGATGCTCGCCGAACAGGGAATCATCGAGGACGACGTGGCCGGTGAGATTCTCACCGCGCTGAACGTGGTCGAAGTCGAAGGCCACGGGTCGCTCCCCGAAGGCGAAGACATCCACGCGGCCATCGAGACGGCCGTCGTCGGACAGGTCGGCCACGACGGCGGGAAGATGCACACCGCCCGCAGTCGGAACGATGAGGTGGCGACCTGCATCCGCTACCGCCTTCGCGAGGACGTTATCTCGCTCCTCGAAACGACAACCGCACTCCGTTCGGCGCTGCTCGAAGTCGCGGAATCGAACGTCGAGACGGTGATGCCGGGATACACCCATCTGCAACCCGCTCAGCCGACGACCGTCGGGCATTATCTCGCCTCCTACGAACAAGCGATTTCGCGCGATACGGCGCGTCTGCTGGATGCGTACGTGAGAGTCAACCAGTCCCGCTCGGCGCGGCGGCGTTCGCGGGTACCCCGTTCGACGTGGACCGCGAGCGCGTGGCCGAACTGCTCGGATTCGATGACGTCCTCGAAAACTCGATGGACGCGGTTTCGACCCGCGATTTCCTCGTCGAGACGGTTTCGGCAGCAGCGAACCTCGCAACGACGGTTTCCGGGATTGGCTGAGGACCTCGTGATTTACTCGAATCGCGGGTTCGTGGAACTCTCGGACGATTATGCGTCCACGTCGTCCATCATGCCACAGAAGAAGAACCCCGATACGCTGGAACTCGCCCGCGCAGTAGCGGGCGACGCTCACGCTGGACTGTCGGGACTGCTCACGACGCTGAAAGGGCTTCCGCGCGCGTACAACCGCGACCTTCAGCGTGCGACCCCGCACGCGTGGGACGCCATCGACGCCGTGACTGATGCGACGGAAGTCGCGGCGGGCGCGGTGGCGACTGCGACGTGGAACGAGGACGTACTCGCGGACGCAGCAGGGGAAGGCTTTTCGACGGCAACGGGCGTCGCCGACCTGCTGGCGATGTGCGGCGTCCCGTTCCGCACGGCCCACGAGGTCGTTGCAACGGCCGGCAGGCGGAGTACGACGCCCTCGATTCGGCCGCCGAGGACGTGCTCGGCGCACCACTGACCGAGTTCGTCGCTCCGGAAGAGGTCGAGGCGGCGCTCGACGTGGAAACGAGCGTCGCCATGCGCGATTCGGCCGGTGGTCCAGCCTACGAGATCGAGCGTCGAGGCACTGGCGGGCGCCAAAGCGACTCTCGTCGACGACAATACGACGATTTCTGAACTCGCCGAGTCGCTCGAAACGGCCGGTGAAACGCTCCAGATGGAGGTAAACGACTATGCCTGAACTACCGCGACCCCCGCGTGGGGCACTACTTGATTACTAACATCGAACCGCGGTATACGCCTTCTACTCCCGATAGACGGTAGTCTGAACTTTTTATTCATTATTAATAACGATGGATTTAAGTCTGATAGGGCGATACGGGAGAGTACAATGGTAGAATGCGTTGAGTGCGGAGCCGACGTGGCTTTGCACGACGATTTGGAAACGGGAGAAATCATCGACTGCGGTACCTGCGGTGTCGAACTGGAAGTCATCGACGTGAACCCGCCAGTCCTCGACCGAGCCCCGGAGCTCGAAGAGGACTGGGGGGAGTAAATTGCACCATCGCAAACTCACAGCGTTCGCTGAGCTCACAGCTCGCACCTCACACGGGGTGGCTCGCATGAAGATCGGAATCCTCTACTCCCGAATTCGCCAGGACGAAAAGCTCCTGCTCGCCGAACTACGCGAGCGCGGGCACGACGTAACGAAAATCGACGTTCGGAAGGAGACGTTCGACCTGACGGATGCGCCCGAGGCCTTCGAGGGACTCGACCTCGTCGTGGACCGCTGTCTGGCAACGAGTCGGAGCCTCTACGCCACGCAGTTCTGCGAGGCGTACGGGATTCCCGTCGTCAACAGCCACGAGACGGCCGAAGTGTGTGCCGACAAGGCGAAAAACAGCCTCGCGCTCGCGGGTGCGGGCGTCCCCACACCCGAGACGAAAGTCGCGTTCACGACCGACAGCGCGATGGAAGCCATCGAATCGTTCGGCTACCCGTGCGTGCTCAAACCCGTCGTCGGGTCGTGGGGTCGCCTGATGGCGAAAATCGACTCCCGCAGCGCGGCGGAAGCCATCCTCGAACACAAAGCGACGCTCGGCCACTACGAGCACAAGGTGTTCTACGTGCAGGAGTTCGTGGACAAACCCGAACGCGACATCCGCGTTCTCGCAGTGGACGGCGAACCGGTCGCTGCGATGGTTCGCCACTCCGACCACTGGCTGACGAACGCCGCGAAAGGCGCGAAGACGGAGGAGTTCGAACTGGACGCCGAAGCGAAATCGCTGGTGGAGAAGGCGAGTGACGCGGTCGGCGACGGTCTCCTCGGCATCGATTTGATGGAGACCGAATCGGGCTACACCGTCCACGAGGTCAACCACACCGTCGAGTTCAAGGCGTTGAACGAGGCGGTCAAGGCGGACGTTCCCGCGGCCGTGGTGGATTGGCTCGAAACGAAAGTTCCGACGGAGGTGGTGGCCTGATGGCCGCTGCAACCGACGCGAAAGAAGCGGAAGCAAGTACAGAAACTCTCACCGCGACCGTCATCGGAGCCAGCGGGTTCACCGGCGGGGAACTGCTCCGCCTGCTCGCCGGACACCCGAACTTCGAACTCGCACAGGCGACCAGCAGGGAGTACGCGAACAAGACGCTCGGCTCGGTCCACCCGAACCTGCGTGGTGTCGACCTGCGCTTTTCGGAGCCAACGCGACCTCGAATCGGTTGACGTGCTGTTCGCTGCGACGCCCCACGGCGTCTCGATGGACCACATCGACGAATTCCACGAGGCTGCCGAGACGGTCGTGGATTTGAGCGCGGATTTCCGCCTCGATACTGAAGCTGCATACGACGAGTGGTACGACGGCCACTCCAGTCCCGAGTACTTGGATACGGCAGTGTACGCCCTTCCCGAACTGACCCGCGAGGAACTCCCCGGCGCGGACCTCATCGCCGCTGGTGGCTGTAACGCCACCGCGACACTACTCGGCCTGTCGCCGCTGTTCGACGCGGGAATCCTCTTCGGGAGCGAGCAAATCGTCGTGGACGTGAAAGTCGGGTCCTCGGAGGGCGGCGCGACCCCAAGCAAGGCGAGTAGCCACGTCGAGCGCTCGGGCATCGTCCGTCCCTACGCACCGACAAGTCACCGCCACGAGGCCGAAATCGAGGAAATTCTCGGGACGAGCGTGTCGTTCACCGCCCACGCCGTGGATATGGTTCGCGGAGCGTCCGCGACCTGTCACGTATTCCCGGATTCGCCCGTTTCGAAGGGCGACCTCTGGAAAGCCTACCGGGACGCCTACGAGGACGAACCGTTCGTCCGCCTCGTCGCGGGCGGCGGCGGCGTCTATCGCTACCCGGAACCCAAGGCGGTCGCCGGGACGAACTACGCCGAGGTCGGGTTCGAACTCGACCCGACCAATGAACGCATCGTCGTCTTCAGCGCCATCGACAACCTGATGAAGGGGTCGGCGGGACAGGCAGTCCACGCCGCCAACGTCGCGCTGGGATTCGAGGAAACAGCCGGATTGGAATTTCGAGGGATTGCATCCCGTGGGAAGCCCATGACTGACGAATACAGCCACGAAGAACTGCTGGCCGCACACGACCAACTCATCGACAACGACAACGATGACGGCCTCGTCACGGACGGCGGTGTCGTCGAAGACGACGACGCCCCCGTCGTCGTCAAAATCGGTGGCGCACGGGCGGTAGACCCCGACGGTGCACTGAGCGACGTTGCACACCTGACCGCCAACGGGCAGGATGTCGTGGTCGTCCACGGCGGTTCGACCGCCGTGGACGAGACGCTCCACGCGCTCGGTGAGGAACCCGAGTACGTCGAATCGACGAGCGGCGTCATGGGGAGATTCACCGACGAGAAAGCGATGGAGGTATTCGAGATGGTGATGCCCGGCAAACTCAACACCGAGCTGACGGCGAGTTTGCAGGGCGAAGGCGTCCGCGCAGTTGGACTCTCCGGCGTGGACGGCGCGCTCCTAACCGGAGCGCGCAAATCCGCGGTGAGAGTGGTCGAAAACGGCAAGCGGAAGATTCGCCGCGGTGACCACTCCGGCAAAATCGAGTCCGTCAATGCCGAACTACTGGAAACGCTGCTTGACTGGTGGCTACACGCCAGTCGTGACGGTTCCCATGCTGGCCGACGACGGAACGCCGGTCAACGCGGATGCCGACCGTGCGGCGGCGGCGGTCGCCGCCGCACTCGGCGGCGAACTCGTCGTCCTGACGGACGTACCCGGTCTCCTCTCGGACCCCGAGGACGAGACGACGCTCATCGAGCAGGTGGCCACGCCGAGCGAGATGGAGAACGCGAAATCGGCCGCGGAAGGGTTCATGACGAAGAAAGTCATGGCCGCCACGGAAGCGCTCGAAGGCGGTGCTGAATCCGTCGTCGTCGCGGACGCGAACAACCACGACCCGATCACTGCGGCGCGGAACGGCCACGGAACGCGGTTCACGCCGGCCTCGCTGGAGGTGTCGCCATGAGCGGCTTCGTCTACAACGAGAAGCCGATATCAATCGTGAGCGGCGAGGGGCCGTATCTCTACGACGGACGACGGAACCGAATACCTCGACTTCGGCGCGAGTTACGCGGTCTCCCCGGTCGGCCATTGCCACCCGGAGGTGGTGTCGGCAGTGCAGGAACAGGCCGCAGAATTGCTGTTCGTCCACGCGTCGTATCCGACCCCGAGCCGCGACGAACTGTACGAAAAGCTGGCGACGCTCGCCCCGGACGGTCTCGACAACGTCTGGCTCAACAACTCTGGAACCGAGGCGAACGAAGCGGCGCTGAAGTTCGCCCGGAGCGCGACCGGCAATTCGAAACTAATCGCCGCGAAGCGCGGCTTCCACGGTCGGACGATGGGGTCGCTGTCGGTGACGTGGAAGAAGAAGTTCCGCGCGCCGTACGAACCGCTCGTGGACGACGTGGAGTTCGTCACCTACGGCGACGAAGAGGAACTGGCCGAAGTCGTGGACGACGAAACGGCCGCCGTCATCCTCGAACCCGTGCAGGGCGAGGGCGGCGTCAACCCCGCCACGGGGACGTACCTGCAAACTGCCCGTGACCTGACCGCTGACGCCGGAGCCGCGTTGATTTTCGACGAGGTGCAGACCGGACTCGGCCGGACGGGGAGCGTTCTGGGCCTGCGAGCACGCGGGGGTCACACCGGACGTGCTCACGACGTGCGAAAGGGCTGGCGAGCGGCCTCCCCATCGGCGCGACGCTGTGCGCCGACTGGATTGCCGAGGGTGCCGGGTCGCACGGTTCGACCTTCAGCGGAAGTCCCGTCGTCAGCGCGGCGGCGAACGCTACCCTCTCGGTGCTCGTGGAGGAGAACCTGCCGGAACACGCCGCCGAGATGGGCGAATACCTCCAGTACGAACTCGAAGCGGCCGACCTGCCCGTGCGCGACGTTCGCGGGCACGGCCTGTTGGTCGGCATCGAGGTGAAACGCGGCGCGAACCGCCTCCTCAAAGAACTCGCGCTGTCACACGGGATTCTGGCGCTCCCGGCGGGACGGAGCGTTCTGCGCCTCCTGCCGCCGCTGACGGTCGAAATCGAGCACATCGACGCCGTCGTCTCTGCGCTGACCGACGTGCTGGGAGGGAACGAATGATGGGCGAGATGACCGACTCGAGTCGGTCTCACCGGCCGCCGCGCGCGACCTGCTGGTCGAACTGGTCGAAACGCCGTCGGTGTCGGGGAACGAGGCGGACTGTGCCGAACACCTCGCCGACTTCCTCGAATCGGAGGGTCGCGAGGTCTGGATGGACGACGTGGGCAACGTCCGTGCGCCCGGGAACGGAATTCTGCTCACCTCGCACATCGACACGGTTCCCGGCGACGTTCCGGTGAAACTGGAGGACGGAATCCTCCACGGACGGGGAAGCGTGGACGCGAAAGGACCGCTGGCCGCGATGGCGGTTGCAGCGGTCGAAACCGGCGCGAGCTTCGTCGGCGTCGTCGGCGAGGAAACTGATTCGCGCGGCGCGCGTCACCTCGTCGAAGACGCCGACGAACCCGAATTCGTCGTCAACGGCGAACCCAGCGGCTGGGACGCCGTGACGCTCGGCTATCGCGGATTCCTCTCCGGGAATGTACTCGGTCACGGTGGACTCCGTCCACACCTCGCGGCCGGAGCCGAACGCAATCCAGTACGCGACGAAGTGGCTCTCGCAGGTCGAAGCAGCGTTTGACTCGGATGACCAGGGCGACAGCACTTCGACGGTCGAATCGGTGACCGTGAAACCCGTCTAGTTCGACGGCGGCCTTACCGCGGACGGTCTCGCCACGGAGGCAACCGTCGAAATCAAGTTCCGGATTCCATCCGGGATGACGGCCGACGGAGATTCAGTCAGTCGCCGAGGACCACCTCGATGCCGGGTTCGGTGTCGTGGAACAACCCGATTCCGCCGACGCTCTCCAGTCCGCGGACGGAACTGGGACGCGCGTTCCGCGTCGCCATCCGGAACGAGGGCGGCGACCCGAGTTTGCTCCGGAAGACGGGGACGAGCGACGCAAACCTCTACGCCGATGCGTGGGACTGTCCGGTCGTCACCTACGGACCGGGCGACTCGTCGCTCGACCACACGCCCGAAGAGCACATCGAACTCGCCGAGTTCGACCGGTCGATTTCGGTGTTGACTGGCGTCTGCGAGAATCTGGAGGTGACAGCATGACGCGTCACTTCCTCGACGTGGACGACCTCTCGCCGGACGAACTGGCGGAGGTGTTGGCGCTCGCGGCGGAGTACAAGGAAAACGGCTCGCCACCCGACCTCTCGGGCCAGACGCTCGCCATGCTGTTCGAGAAACCGAGCACGCGCACCCGCATCTCGTTCGAGACGGGGATGACGCAGTTGGGCGGTCACGCCATCTTCCTCGGCCCGAGCGACACGCAACTCAATCGGGGCGAACCCGTTTCCGATACGGGTCGGGTGCTTTCGCGCTACGTGGACTTCGTCATGGGCCGCGTGTTCGAACACGAGAGTTTGGTCGGGATGGCCGAACATGCGACGATTCCCATCATTAACGGGCTGTCGGACATCGCCCATCCGTGCCAAGCGCTCGCCGACTTGCAGACGATTCAGGAGCACTTCGGCGGGTTCGACGACCTCACCGTGGCGTGGGTCGGCGACGGCAATAACGTCGTCAACTCCTTCGCCATCGCGGCGGCGACGGTCGGGATGGACCTGACGATTGCGACGCCGGAGGGGTACGAACCCCTCGAAAGACGCCATCTCGACGGCGGCGAGTCGCGGGCCGAAACCGACGCGTGACGAACGACCCGGACGAGGCCGTCGCGGACGCCGACGTGGTCTACACCGACGTGTGGGTCAGCATGGGCGAGGAGGACGAACGCGAGTCGAAACTGGCCGCGTTCGACGGCTTCCAACTCAACGAGGACCTGCTTCCCGACTCGATGCCCGTCATGCACTGTCTGCCCGCCCATCGCGGCGAGGAAATCACGGGCGACGTGCTCGAAAGCGACCGCTGTCTGTCGTGGGACCAAGCCGAAAACCGGTTGCATGCGCAGAAGGCGCTGTTGGCGTTTCTCTCGAACGCGGACTGATTCTCGTTCACTCTTTTCCGGCGGGTAGCCTTTTGCCCGTGTCACGCCAACTACACTGGGGGAAACAGGGATATGACGCGACTCGGTTTTGCTGGAGACGTGATGTTCGGACGATTGATAGACGAGCGGCAGCAGGAGCGAAGCGTTGCCGGAATTTGGGGGAACATGGAGGAGTCGCTCCGAGAACTCGACGGCTTTTTTATCAATCTCGAATGCTGTCTCTCGGCGCGTGGCACGCCGTGGACGGACACGTATCGCCCGTTTCACTTCCGAGCGGACCCGGACTGGGCGTCCCGGCGCTCGAATCGGTCGGCGTGGATTGGGTGAATCTGGCGAACAACCATATTCTGGATTACGGGCCCGAATGCGCTCTCCGATACGATACGGTATCTGGACGACGCCGGAATCGCCCACTCGGGTGCTGGCGAAAACCTCGATGCGGCGTGTGCGCCCGCATTCGTCACCGCGGATGGGCTAGACATCGCGCTCGTCTCGTTCACGGACAACACGCCGGAGTTCGCGGCGGAGTCGGACAAGGCTGGAACCGCGTACGTGAATTTCGACGTTACGCACCCGCAAGCGGTACGGCTCGTCGGAAACTCGCTTGCGCGTGCACGGGAGACCGACCCGGATTTGCTCGTGGCATCCCTCCACTGGGGACCGAACATGCGAACCGAACCGACCGTCGAGTTCCGGGAGTTCGCCCGCTGGTTGTCCGAGGAGGGCGTAGATATCATTCACGGTCACAGCGCTCACCTTTTTCAGGGCGTCGAAGTCGTAGACGAGACGCTCGTCTTCTACGACACGGGGGATTTCGTGGACGATTACGCGACCGATTCGGAACACCACAACGACCGAAGTTTTCTCTTCGAGGTTGGGGTCGACGAATGGCGACCCTGTCCGAACTCCGCCTTCGCCCGACCGAAATCTACGATTTGGCAGTGCACGAAGCCGAACACTACGCAGGAACGTGGAGCATCCAGCAGATGGACGCGCTGTCATCCGCCTTCGGGACCGAATTGCAGCGTGAAGACGACGACCTCGTCCTCCCGCTGTAGCCCGATTTTTACGGGATTGGAATCGGAGACGGGACGCCATCGTTGCCACCGTCCGCGCCTTTTTGACCCCGGAACCCATCGGGTCCGGCAATGAACCTAACGCTCTCGAACCCGACGGCATCGGTTCCAGACAGTGCAGACGACGGCGTCTGGCTCGCCTGTATCGACTGCGAGTGGACCGGCGCGCCGTTCGACGAGATTCGCTATCGCTGTCCGGACTGCGACGGATTGCTCGAAGTTCGCTACGCCGACCACCCGACGTTCGACGATTTCGAGGGACGCGGCGTCTGGCGCTATGCCGACGCCCTCCCCGTCGAATCCGGTGTCAGCATCGAGGAGGGGAACACCCCACTCTACGAAGTCCCGACCATCGAGGCGGAAACTGGCGTCAACGAACTTCGCGTCAAACACGAAGGGATGAATCCGACCGGGAGTTTCAAGGACCGCGGGATGACGCTCGGCGTGAAAGTCGCCGAGAAACTCGGTGTCTCCCGACTCGCCTGTGCGAGCACCGGGAACACCAGCGCCGCACTGGCTTGCTACGGCGCACGTGCCGGAACCGAAGTGCTCGTGCTTCTCCCCGCCGGAAAAGTGGCCGCCGGAAAAGTCGCACAGGCCAGCCTCCACGGGGCACGAATCCTCGAAGTGGACGGCAACTTCGACGACTGTCTGGACATCGTTTCCGAACTGGCACAGCGCGGTGAGGCGTACCTGCTCAACTCGCTCAACCCGTTCCGACTTGAGGGCCAGAAGACCATCGGTCTGGAAATCATCGAGCAGTTCCGCGGCCAAACGGGCGACTTGCCCGACAGAATCATCCTTCCCGTCGGAAACGCCGGGAACACCAGCGCACTGTTCAAGGCGTTCCGCGAACTCGTCGCTGCCGGAGAACTCACGCCCGACGAGGTGCCCGTCCTGACCGGTGTGCAAGCCGAGGGTGCGGCCCCGATGGTCGAAGCCGTCGAGAACGACGCCGACGAAATCCGCCGCTGGGACGAAGTCGAAACCATCGCAACCGCCATCCGAATCGGCAACCCGGTCAACTCCCCGAAGGCACTTCCCGCGGTTCGGGAGACCGGCGGCACCGCCATTGCCGTCACCGACGAGGAGATAACTGACGCCCAGCGAGCGCTCGCCCAGGACGGCATCGGCGTCGAACCCGCCAGCGCCGCAAGCGTCGCGGGGCTACGGAAACTCCGCGAAAGCGGGAAAGTCTCGGCTGACGAGAACGTTGTCTGTCTCACGACTGGCCACCTCCTGAAAGACCCCGACGCGGCAGCTGCAGCGGGCGTCGAACCGGAACCCGTTCCGGCGGATACGGACGACGTAGTGGACCTACTCCACGGATAGTGGATTCCAAGTCGCTGTCTACCGAGCCGCCTATTCCAACAACCGATGGCAGGTGGGTGAATCGTCCCGGTGACAAGTCCCGAGATTTTCACCTCGTCCACCGATAAACGCCCATTCAGTTCGTCTCTGTTTAAACTATCATTTCGGCCGTCCGGAATTAGTCGCAATCACCACGAGGAGAACCAGAGACGAGGAAAATCAATATCTGATGGTCTTGTGCGATGATTTATCAGGGAGAGTACGAAAGATGAACTACAAAGAAATTGAGAGATGCAAGTCACACTGTCTGCTACTCTATCGACATTTTCGACGTTCATCATTCTTTGTGTCGCCGGATTTACCTGGCGGTACCGATTTCGACCGGGTGCGACACCGCTGTTCGCGTTCACGATAGCCGCGGCAATCTGGACGGGAGGAAACGCGCTACAGAATGCGAGTACGACGCTCGCGGGGAAATTGTTCTGGGTCAACGTTCAGTATTTCGGCATCGTCGTCATCCCGATTTCGTGGTTTGCCTTGGCGTGCGAATACACCGGCCACGACAAGTGGCTAACACGGCGGTCGCTTTCGATACTCTTTCTGTACGCAGGTGTGACGCTGGTGCTCGTCTGGACCAATCCCGTTCACCACCTCGTTCGAACATCGAGTAAACTCGTCGTCACCAATGGTGTCGTTCGGTTGGACCGAACGTTCGGGCCGTGGTTCTGGCTCAGCGTCGTCTACTCGAATCTCGTTGACGGGATAGGAACGTTGTTACTCCTCCGGGGACTGGTGCGGGCACGTCGATTCTTCCATGGGCAAGTGATCGCCCTGATCGTTGGGACGATGGTACCGTGGTCGGCAACTGTGCTATTCTACAACGGCTTATTGCACATTGACCCGGAGGTGTTTTTCGCCGTCACAGCCATCGCGTTCGCGTATGCAATTTGGCACCACAGGCTCTTCGATATCGTCCCAGTTGGACGCTCTGCGGTCGTCGAAGAGATAGCTGACGGTGTCATCGTCATTGACGAAACTGGCCGTCTGGTAGACACGAATCCCGCAGCCACTCGACTGCTCGGCGTTTCGAACGCCGACATTGGACGGCAGTTCAACGATGTTTGTACAGCGTTTCCAGAGCTTGTGAATAGCTACCGGACACAGCGAGACCCAGAGGCACCTATCGTCGGAGACATCGGTGACGAACGGCGGTATCTCGATATACACTACTCGGAGCTGTCCGGTTCAGGAACGAAGCTTTCTGGAACGGTGCTCATCGTTCGAGACGTAACCGAATTCGAACGGCAAAAGCGGGATTTAGAGCGGCAAAACGAACGGTTGGAGCGGGTCGGGCACACCATCGCCCACGACCTTCGAAATCCGCTCAGCATTGCCAAGGGATATCTCGAACTCGAACAGACGAATGGAGATGGCGAGTACTTCGACAACGTCGAGCGAGCCCACGACCGAATGGAGGAGATAATCAACGATGTTCTATCGATGGCCCGTCGCGACCACCCCGAGCGGTCCGAAACGCTACGCCTCGCGCGAATCGCCGAGCAAGCGTGGGAGAACGTCGAGACGAAGTCCGCGACCGTTTCCATCGAGACTGGCGATGTCGTCGTGCGAGCGAACGAGGGACAGCTATTGAGCGTGTTCGAAAACCTATTTCGAAACGCAGTCGAACACGCCGGTTCGACTGCAGCTATCGAAGTTGGATGGGTCGAGAACGACCAAACCAGTGGGACGCTCTACGTCCAAGACGATGGACCGGGTATCCAGCCAACCGAACAAAGTCGTATCTTCGACCGCGGCTATTCGACCGGGACCGACGGGACGGGTGCCGGTCTCTCCATTGTCGCCGACATCGCTGAACGACACGGTTGGAAAGTAAGCGCAACGGCCGGTGACCAACATGGTGCACGATTCCACATCAGCGGCGTACAGGCTTCACTGCCGGAATAAGCGTGACTGACGGCAGTGGTCTCGCATTTCGTTTTCGTCACCGGATTCCTAAGTCCAGTGAATTCGATGGATAGCGAAACGATGTGACACACACTCACGTCTATTCCGACCATCGAGCTAACCCGAACACGAGACTCGCACTGACGAGGAGACACGCGAGGAGTCCGGTGAATGCATGCCCGTACCCGAACGCCCCGCGACGAAGCCGACGTACGTCGGCCCGAGGCTTCCGAAGCCGATGTAAATCGTTCGCGTCGCGCCGAGGTCGCCACCCATGCTTCCGTCCGGGAATACGTCCATCAGATGTGCTTGCATGGCTGGTGGATAGGCCATCAATCCCGCCGCGAAGAGCGCCACGCTCCCAGCAACGGTGAGCGTATTGGTCGCCGTCACGAGGCTGGCGAGACCAACCGTCGCAACGAGGAGCGACCCGGCGGCGACGACCGGGCGCGAAATTCGGTCACCGAGCGCCCCCGAAATCGGTTTCACCAGCGTTCCGATGATGAACAGCGCCGCAAACGCACTCCCGGCGAGTTCGGGCGAAAACCCCTTTGCCTCCTGTAGAAACGACGGGAGAAAGCCTGCGGCGGACTGCCAGACGAAGGCGTACAACGAGTAGGCCACGAGGAGCGCCACTGTTCGGCGGTTGCCAAAGCGGCGAGCAGTCGCCGTGATGTCCGCCACGATTGCCCGGCCAGCGTCTCTGTCGAAGGTCGGCCGAGTGTACGATTCTCGACTCCAGAGATGCAAAAGGACGAGCACAAGCACCGTCACCAGTACGATGGGGACGAACGCGTCTCGCCACACTGCGACGGCGAGAACGGCCACCGCTAATCCCGCCGCGATGACGCCTCCCAAATCACCCGACGCACCGTGGAGCCCGAACGCTTCCCCCCGTCGGGCGACGAACAGATCGGAGACAAGCGCCCGCGCCGGTGTCGGATACAGTCCGGCACCAGCACCGACGACGGCCATGCCGACCAGAAAGGCGGCGTACGTCGGCGCGCCAGCGACGACCGCGAATCCAATGGCAAGCAGCACGAGTCCGGTGACGAGCAGCGTCTTCCGCGAGAAGCGGTCGGACAAACGACCGCTCGGATACTGGCCGAGTGCGTACAGTGCCCAGAGCAGGGAAAGTGCCATGCCAGCCTGTAGTTCCGTGATATGGAGCGACTCCATCACGGTCGGAAGCATGGGAGACAGGACGAGCCGACCGGCCTGAATCATCATCCACCCGACCGAGACGACGAGCAGCAACCGTCCAGAGTACCCCGTCACGAGCCGTTCCTCGTGGGAGGTACCTTCATCAGCGGAGAGAGATTCGACAGAACTCACGGTTCGACGGTGGTCTGGTGACTACTTGAGTCCGGCTTTCTCGGCAGGGGAAGTCAGTCGAGTACTCGCATACGTCGTCCGCCAGTAGAACGCTATCGCTCGTACTCCTTGGTCAGTTCTTCGAGTAGTTCGTCGTAGGTCTGTCCTGCTCGTTTCAGATTGCTCAGTTCTTGCCATCTTGTGACGGAGATTCGTTTATCTGCGGACATTGGAGGTTCAGGAAACCTTTCGGCTACGTTGTAAGAATTTACAGTCCTTACAACTTTGTGCTGTTGCTGGTTCGTATGGGTGCGTTCGATGATGTGACGACAGACCCGCTTCTGGTCCCGTTTTCGTATAAAAAAGTTCGCCGTCTGCAACTGTCGCTTAGTTCCCGTTCAACTCGATGTTCCGCACTTCGATGATGCGCTCGTCGGCTTCGAGCGCTTCCTTCGCCGCCTGACTGACTTCGCTGTCCAGATTGTACACCGACAGTGCTTCGCCGCCGTCGGTTTCACGGGCGTTGAACATGCCCGCGATGTTGATGTCGTGTTCGCCGAGGACGGTGCCGACGAATCCGATGACGCCGGGTTTGTCCTGATTGCGGGCGACGACCATGTGGCCGTGCGGGATGGCGTCCACGCGGTAGCCGTCGATACGGACGATTCGCGGGTCGTTGTCCGCAAACAGGGTTCCCTCGACAGTGATGTGCTCGTCGTCGCTCTCGACCGTGACCGTGATGAGACTCTGGAAGTCGTCGGTCTGGCGAGTCTTGCTCTCGGTGACTTCGACGCCGCGCTCCTTGGCTATCTGCGGCGCGTTAACGGCGTTGACCTGCCATTCGAGCGGTTGAAACACTCCCTTCTGGGCGCTGGCGGTGACGAGATCGATTTCCTCTTCAGCGATGTCACCCTCGTAGCCGATTTCGATGCGCTCGATGCGCTCGTCCAGCAGTTGCGTGGCGATTTTGCCTGCGGTTTCGGCGAGTTCGATGTACGGTCGGACGCGCGGGAACGCGCTCTCCTCGACGGATGGGGCGTTCAGCGCGTTGATAACTGGTTCCTCGCGGAGCGCGGCGACCACTTGGTCGGCCGTGCTGGTGGCGACGTTCTCCTGTGCCGCCTCCGTACTCGCGCCGAGGTGCGGGGTGAGGATGACATCGTCCACGTCGAGCAGCGGGCTATCCTGCGGGAGCGGTTCCTCGCCGAACACGTCCAGTGCCGCACCTGCGAGGATTCCATCGTCCACGGCTTCGGCGAGTGCGTCCTCGTCCACGACGCCGCCGCGAGCACAGTTGATGAGATAGCCGCCCTCGATTTGTGCGAGTTCCTCGGTGCTGATGAGACCCTCCGTTTCCGGCGTGAGTGGGGTGTGCACCGTTAGGAAGTCGGCACGGGCGAGACAGTCGTCCAGTTCGACCAGTTCCGCGCCGAGTTGTTTGGCGAGGTCCTCGCTGATGTATGGGTCGTACGCGACGAGGTTCATTCCCAATCCGTCGAGTTTCTTGGCGACTTCCTGACCCACCCGACCTAGACCGACGATACCGAGCGTCTTGCCGTTCAGTTCCGTCCCGAGATAATCGCCCTTCGCCCACTCGCCACCCTTGAGTCGGGTGTGTGCCTGCGGGATGGAGCGCGCGGCGGCGAACGCCATTGCCACGGAGTGCTCCGCGGCGGCGCGAACGTTGCCCTCCGGCGCGTTCGCGACGATGACGCCGTGTTCGGTGGCAGCCTCGATGTCGATGTTGTCCACGCCGATTCCCGCGCGGCCGACGATGACGAGGTCCGAGGCGGCCTCGAATACGTCGCGGTTCACGTCCGTCCCGGAGCGGACGATGAGTCCGTTGACGTCCGAAACCGCGTTCAACAGTGCATCGCCCTCTACGTCGTATGCTGTCTCTACCTCGTATCCAGTCTCGCGAAGTCGGTCGAGACCGGCGTCCGCGATTGGGTCCGTGACAAGTACCTTCATTGCTGGAGAGAATGCACCCCACTACCGTTAACGCTTTCTCTCACAGCGAAGATTGCCATTCTTTTTTCACAAAATTTCTCCCAATATTTTCTCGGTTGTCGTCACAGTCGTTCGGTGGAGACGACTGCTTCCTTGTCGTTGAGCGTAAGCGAGAGGGTTTCATCATCTCGTTCTGCATCGACACGGAAACGAAGCAGGTTCGTGGACAACACTGTCTCGTGATTTGGGCAGCAGAAATCCAGCGTCTAGAACGGCGTCGAACGAACGTCAATACACCGAAATTGTCCGAAACCCAACGCGTATCGATGTGCATCCTTCTCGTGGCAATTTCCACGACGACCACACGCTTTTAACAACCGGAACGCGAATTAGGATTCGAATGAAGCTAGTTGCGTTCGACTTCGACGGAACGCTTTCGGACTCGGAGATGACGGTCCTTCTCGGGAAACAGGTCGGTGTGGCCGACGAGATGGCCGACATCACCGCACGTGCGATGAACGACGAAATCGGCTACGCGGAAAGCCTGCGCGAACGGGCGGAACTCCTCGAACAGTTGTCGCTCGACGGTATGGAGCAGGCCTTCTCGGAAGTGACGCTCCGGCCCGGTGCCGCGGAAATCATCGCTGACCTGAACGAGAAGGGGACACACGTCGCCATCCTCACCGGCGGGTTCGAGCGCGGTGTACAGGCCGCGCTCGACAGCGAGGGCGTCTCGGTGGACACCATCGTCGCTAACCGCCTGCTGGACGACGGACGGATGTTGACAGGCGAGGTTGAGGGACCGCTCATCGAGGGCACGAAGGACAAGGCGCTCGGAGCGCTCGTGGACGAACTCGGCGTGGACATGGCGAACACCGTCGCCGTCGGTGACGGCGCGAACGACCTGCCCATGCTCGAAGTTGCCGGATTGGCGGTCGGCTTCGACCCGAAACCGGCCGTTGCACCCGCCTGTGACACCATCGTTACGCACATGAACGAGCTACATGACGTGCTGGTCCACAAGAACGCTATCTGAGCAGAATCAAAAGTAGAGATGTTGCAATAGAATCCCTGAGACGCGTGATATTCCGTATCCCGCTATCTTTAATATCTCAGCGAGCGTCTAATACATTCGGTGATTGTCATGGAACGATACACTCCCTTCGAGGACATGGACCGAATGTTCGAACAGATGCGCTCCCGCATGTGGGGCATGAATACTCCGCAAAACCAACTCCAAAGCGGTTCGCACGCAGAGTACAGCGGCACGCACATGGACTTGAAAGAACGCGATGGCGAGTTCGTCCTCGTGGCCGACCTCCCCGGATTCGAGAAGGAGGAAATCGAAGTCTCGTACACGGACGACACGCTCACCGTCGCCGGAAAACACGAGGTGTCGGGTGAGGACTTCTCCCGTGCCCGCGAACTCTCGGAGAGCGTGACCCTGCCCAAGTCGGTCGAAAAGGACGGCATCGAGGCGACCTACCGCAACGGCGTCCTCGAAATCAGACTCCCCATCGCGGAGGAAAAAACCGACGACGGCGACCGCATCGAGATTTCGGACTGATTTTTTCGGACGTGATGGAGTAGCGGCGGCACTGTCTTGCGGAGCATCCGCGACGAAATCGCAAAGCCGAGGTTCTCTCCGCCGATGATTCCGGCGGTGTTGACGCCGACGACGCGGCCGTTACAGCTCACGAGTGGGCCGCCGCTGTTGCCCGGATTGATGGCTGCATCAGTTTGGACGACGCCGGAAATCGTCGCCCCGTGACGTGACGGGAGCGTGCGGTTGACCCCGCTGACGATGCCCTCCGTGATGGTTCCTTGCAAACCGAGCGGACTGCCAAGTGCGGCGACTTCCTGCCCGGGTTCGGACTTCCCTTTTGCGATTGGAAGCGCATCGACGTAGGACGGTACGTGTCGAACCCGCAGTACGGCGAGATCACGCTTCGGTGCGGTCCCGACGACCGCCGCCTTTCGCATCTGGCCGCGATTGAACTGGACACGAAGTCGGGTTGCATCGGTGACAACGTGGTTGTTCGTGACGATGTAGCCGGTCGAATCCGAGCGTTCGTACACGAATCCCGATCCTTCGCCAGCACCGCGCGGTGTCCGGACGCCGACGGAGACGACCGAGTCGATGGTCCGGTCATACAGCGTCGAGAAATTGCACGTTGCGGTTTGCCCTTGTCCCTGTGTTTGCTCACCCTGTGCCCGCACGGTCGCATTCGGAACGAACGCGACACCCCCGAGAACGAGCGAAACCACGACGATTGCGACGAGCGGCCGTGACGGTCGATTTCCCATCTCGAACGGTGGACGGTACGAATGTTATTGAGTGCCACGGCCGACCCGGCACGGGTCGCACCGGGTCGGCACCGCAAGGTCGGGAAAAGATGGTTTACTGTGCGAACAGGCTGGCGTGAACCGGTGCGAACCGTCCCGCGTCGTTCGACACAAACCGCCGAATCGGCGGCCCGACGAGTTCGGGTTCGGCCAGGAACGCGTCGTGGCCGTGGTTGCTGTGGAGGGAGCGGTGCGTGACTTCGACACCGGCCTCCCGGAAGGCGTCCGTGAGGTGGTCGGACTGTTCGACCGTGAAATGCCAGTCGCCCGAAATCGATATCACGAGCGCTTCCCCATCGAACTCAGAGAGGGCTTCGGCGTCGGAGTCGGAGCCAGCGGCGAGGTCGTAGTTCTCCATCGCGTTCGTGAGATGGAGATAGCTGTTCGCGTCGAATCTATCGACGAACTTGTTCGCTTGATAGTCGAGATAGCTCTCGACGTCGCGGTAGGAGTCGGCACCGAATTTGGGGCTTCGACCGTCGTTGCCGCTCGACGGGGATTCTTGCGGTGCTGCGTCGGCGAAATCCCTGCCGAACTTCTCGTCCATGGACTCTTTCGAGAGGTAGGTGATGTGCCCGAGTTGGCGGGCCAACACGAGTCCGGAATCCGGATGTTCAGGATAGTAGTCGCCGCCCTGCCACACAGGGTCGGACGTAATTGCCCGCCGTGCAACTGCCGACAGGGCAAGCAGTTGCGGGTCGAGACGGGCCGCCGTGGCGACCGGAACCACGCGCTCAACGCGGTCCGGGTAGCGCTTTGCCCATTCAAGGACGTTCATTCCGCCGACGCTTCCGCCGATGACTGCTCGAAGTCGGTCGATGCCGAGGTGGTCGAGCAGCCGTCGTTGGGTGCGTGTCCAATCGCCGACGGTGACGAGCGGGAAGTCCGAGCCGTACGGTTCGCCCGTCTCCGGGTTCGTACTCTTTGGACCGGTCGTCCCGTAGCACGAACCGGGGACGTTCGCGGCAACGACGAACAGTTCGTGGGTGTCGATTGGCTTGCCGGGACCGACGACTTCGTCCCACCAGCCTTCGCCCTGTCCGTCAACCGACCCAGTCACGCGGTGACTTCCAGTCAGCGCATGGCAGACGAGAACGGCGTTGTTCCCGGTGAATTCTCCGTAGGTTTCGTAGGCGACCGTCAGTTCGGGAAGTCGCTCGCCACACTCGAACTCGAACGGACCGAGCGAGAGTAGCGACTCGGTATTTTTCGATTCGCAGTCATTCGATTCGCAGTCATTCGATTCGCTGCTCATCGTGTCGGTTCCTCCGTTCGTGTTGTGGCTTTCGTCGCCGTCTCGATTGCCGCGTTGAGGTCGGCGAGGATATCGGCCGGGTCCTCGATACCCACCGAGAGGCGGACGAGATCTCGGGTGACGCCCGCTGCGCGCTGTTCGTCGGGTGACAGTTGCGCGTGGGTCGTGCTCGCGGGGTGAATCACGAGCGTCTTTGCGTCCCCGATGTTGGCGAGGAAGGAAGCGAGTTCGACGTCCTCGCAGAACGTCTTGCTGGCCTCGAATTCGCCGAGTCCGAAGGCGACCATGCCGCCGAATCCTCCCTGCAAGTACTGGCTCGCGTTGTCGTGTGTCCGGTGGTCGTCGAGACCGGGATAGGCGACCCACGCCACGTCGTCGTGGTCGGCAAGATACTCCGCAACGATGGCGGCATTCTCACAATGGCGGTCCATTCGGAGCGGCAGGGTTTCGAGTCCCTGCAAGGTCTGCCACGCGTCGAATGGTGATTGCTGGTTGCCGAGGCTTCGAATAGAGCGGAATCTGGCCGCCGCAGCCAGCGGTGCGTCCGAAAAGTCCTCCGAGAAGTTCACGCCGTGGTACGCCGGATTTTCCCCACCGATTTCGGGATACTCATTTTCGTTCCAGTCGAAGTCGCCGCCGTCAACGAGGACGCCGCCGACCGTCGTCCCGCTTCCGTGGAGCCACTTCGTCGTGGACTCCCACACCGCGTCCGCGCCGTGTTCAAGCGGGCGACAGAGCGCGGGTGTGGCGAAGGTGTTGTCAACGACCAATGGGACGCCGTGGTCGTGGGCGATGTCGGCCACGCGGTCGAAATCCGGTGTGACGAGCGACGGATTACCGACGGTTTCGACGTGAACGAACGCCGTATCGTCGTCGATGGCTTCCTCGTAGGCGTCGTAATCGAGCGTGTCAACGAGACGGGCATCGACCTCTCGGCGGGATGCGGTATGAGAAAAGTAGGCCGTCGTGCCGCCGTAGGTGTCCGTGGAGAGAACGACGTTGTCACCCGCTCCGGCGAGAACCAGCGACAGGGAGTCCAGCGCGGCCATACCGCTGGCGGTGGCGACCGCACCCGTCCCGCCTTCGAGCGAGGCAATGCGGTCTTCCAGCATCTCGACGGTTGGGTTGCTCAGCCGCGAGTAGATGTGGCCATCTGCCTCCAGTGCGTACAACTCGGCGGCGTAGTCGGCGCTTTCGAACGCGTACGACGTGGTTTGATAGAGTGGGGGCGCAACCGCCCCTGTCGCGGGGTCTGGACGTTGCCCCGCGTGAACGCTCCGAGTATCGAATCGGGGCTGGTCGTTACTCATGTGTAGTACGCATATTCGCGCAGAATTTTATAACCACTAGTTACGGCAACGTTTGCTGGTCGTGAGTGTTCATAGCACAGAGAGTCGGATGGGCGCTTCCGACCCCATCGACGGTGCGGGAAATTTCGATGACGAACAGGAGAGCCACCGCTGCGGAGAGCCGGTTCAACTTTCGATTGATCGCCGCAAAGTCGGGGTCAGGGCTAGGATTAGGGTTCTGGTTAGGGTTAGAATTCGGGTCCGGATTGGAGTTCGGGGCGCAATCATTGAGAATGTATTTGCGGTCGGATTTGTAATCGTTTTGACCCGGCAACTTGCGGTGGTTAGGAGTTGTGTTTGTACCACCGTCGCGCATTCGAACGACACGGCTATACGCCGCGAAAAACTCGTACAAACTGATGAAAAAGCGAACGTTCACGTTGCTCGGTCTCACCGCGTTCGCGCTCACACTCGTCAGTTTCATCCTGCTCGGCTTCGGACGGCTTCTGATTTCGTACCGAACCGCCCGCTACCTCTCCGCACCCACGATGTTCCTCTCCTTTGTCCTCCTCGTGGGACTGTTCGTCTACTCCGTGCTCGTCTTTGCCAATTTCGCACAACTGGAATGAACGAGATGTGGGAAAGAATGGGGAAGGAATCGCGATTTTTGTGGATATCGAGACGAACGGAGAGAGTTGGTTGTCGAACGTGTCGCAAGCACGATGACGGCGTAGAACGCCTCCAGCAATGCGAAAAGCCTCCAAATCTGATGCGAACGCAACTACTGGGAAGCGGGCTCAGAAAGTCCCTGTATTCGTGGTCGCCTGAAGACGTCCCTGCTCGCTCGGCGAGAGCAATGCTCTTGCCTGCTCTCGTCCGCATGGGAAGACAAATCGCGTCTTCTCTGCCCTCGTTCGCGTTGCTCGCGTGACCGCTGCACGAGATATCTGCACACTCAGCACCGCCTGCGAACGAAATGAGGCGGAACATCTTCCGGAGGACCGCGAGCGGGCGAGGGCTTTCGAGATTCGCTTCTCAGTCGTTACTGCCGAAGTCATTGCAACGTTTTCTCGCCGTGAGCGTGGTGGGGGCTTTCTGGACCGTCTTCTCGGTAGCTGTCGTCCAATCTAATTGCAGTCACACCAAAATCATCCCTCACCGAGCATACAGTACGCCGACACAAACGCCAGATTCTGTGTTGAGAACCGCTCTTGGGTATTTCTACTAAAATAATGTATTTGATACTAACTCATACCATCCGAATAGTCGAAGCCGTTCAGTCGCGTCCGGCGAGGCCGACGAGATGGCTCGCTTCTTCGAGGATGATGTCATCGACACCCAGTCTAACAGCGTTCTCGCTGCCGGGGAGACAGCAGACGACGACGCCATTCGAGACGCCCGCAGTTGCTCGCGTTCCGACGATTTTCGTTCCTATCTCGTCGTAGGAGAGGCGTCGGAACAGTTCACCAAATCCGGGCAGTTCCTTTTCGAACAGCGGTGTGACGGCTTCGATAGTCACGTCGTCGGGCGTGACGCCCGTGCCGCCGGTCGTCACAACGACATCGGTGTCGTCGCGCCCAACGATGTTGTTCACCGTCTTCTGCACCCGGTCGTGGTCGTCGGCGACGAGTTCCCGCGTCACCACGTCATGGCCCGCCTCTTTCACGAGTTCGGTGATGGCATCGCCTGCTAGGTCGTCATCGACCGAGCGCGAGGTGGAGACGGTGACGATGGCGAACCCGAGTTCGTCCACGTCATGAGCATGGTGGTCGTGGTGGTCGTGGTCGTCGTGATTGTGATTCTCGCTTCCGTCGTACTGGTCGTCCGATTTGCTCTCTTCGTCCTCCTCGTCCACTGCTGTGCGGCGGGTGTCCCGTGACTGAAAATCAACCATACCGGAGGTTTTCCTTGATGACCCTAAAAATCCTCGGCGAGATATCGGCTATCGCTACGCCATTGAAAGTACAAATTTCATCGAATGAATGTCCGCTTTGAACAGTGTTTTAGTGTTCGCCATCGACATGCCATGCATGAAAGCCGTCCAGTTCTCGGAGCACGGCGGGACGGAGGTTATCGAGTACGACGAATTCCCGGACCCGGAACCCGACCGGGACGAGGTTCTCGTCGATATCAAGGCGGGCGCACTGAACCACTTGGACGTGTGGACGCGCCGCGGCATGCCCGGTATCGACCTCGATATGCCTCACATCCCCGGCAGCGACGGGGCGGGTGAAGTCATTGAAGTCGGCGAGGACGTGACCCGATTCGAACCTGGCGACCGAGTCGCGCTCTCGGCGGGCGTCAGTTGCGGCGACTGTGAGTTCTGCCGCCACGGCGAACACTCGATGTGTGTCAACTACCACATCATCGGCGAGCACGTCCGCGGCGTCCACAGCGAAATGGCGGCCATCTCCCAAGACAGTCTCCTCTCGGTTCCGGACCACGTTTCGTGGGAGACGGCTGCAGCGGCCCCACTCGTCTTCCAGACGGCGTGGCGGATGCTCATCTCGCGTGCTGACATCGAGCCGGGCGACCACGTCCTCGTCCTCGGTGCGTCCGGCGGCGTCGGGCACGCGGCGGTCCAAATCGCGGACTATGCCGGAGCGACCGTCTACGCGACGGGGAGCAGCGAGGCGAAACTTGAACACGCCCGCGAGTTGGGTGCCGACCACGTCATCGACTACGAGTCAGACGACTTCGCCAAGGAAATCCGTGAGCTAACGGACGGACGCGGCGTCGATGTCGTCGTGGACCACATCGGTGCGGCGACGTGGGACAAGTCGCTCAAGAGCCTCGCCAAGGGTGGAAAAATCGTCACCTGTGGCGCGACGACTGGCGGCCAGCCGGAGACGAACATCAACCGCATCTTCTGGAATCAGCTGTCGGTCATCGGGTCCACGATGGCGAGTCTCGGCGAGGCGAGCGACGTGATGGAACTCGTGTGGGACGGGACGTTCGAACCCGCGATTCGGGAAGTGCTCCCCATGAGCGAGACAGCCCGCGCCCACGAGATGCTCGAAAATCGGGAAGGCTTTGGTAAAGTAGTGATAAAACCCGATAGCGAGCTATGACGACGGAACACACCGAAACGAGGGAGTTTGGACGAAGCGGCTGGATTCTGGTCGGCATGCTCATACTGGCGTTTATCGTTTCGCCGCTGCTCATCTACATCCACCCGCCGTATCTCCCGTTCAAATTCGCCTACCTCATCCTGCCGATGATCCCCGCGCTGGCACTCGGCGGGATATCGGTGTGGGCAGCACAGAGGAAAGTGTAAATTCGACTTGCTAATTTAGAATCGAAAACCGTTCGTCAATAAGATTGTGAAGAGACACGTCATCGCTACGTAGAGGTCAAGCAGCCAATCCGTCTTGCGTTTTCGTGCTCTGTCCACGATTGCGATAACCAACAGGACGATACCGAGGCCGAGGAGGATTTGACCGAGCATTACACTAATCTATGGGTTTTTCATAAATCTCCCTCGACGAATTCATGTTCGGATTCCGGAGGGTGAACCGACAAATACCACCACGCCACTCGACTGCGCTCGATTCTTCGGCGACATTGTCAACCAGAACACGCTCTCGGCTGAAGCGTACGAACGAATGTGAATCCCGCTCAACGGCCAGAAGGACACGTCGATGATTCCGCGCTATCTCCCCTACGAAACCGAGGTCGCGCACAAGACGGTGGCTTCCGACTGCTGCGTTGAACACCGGAATTCTGTCCGTTCCTGACCGTGACAAGCCGCTCGTCTTTTCCGTGGTTATCGACGGTGTCGGTTCAGCGGATGGGCAGAAGGGAAACAAGCGCCAGACCGGTGCCGATGCCGCGGACGCCATCGCCGAAATCGGGGATGCTGTCTTCGCGTGGCTCAGATAACTCGTCGCGCGAGTTCGAACTTTTCGTCTAAATCGGGGAGGTACGCGTCGTCGTCCGGGTCGAAGCTGTTGGTTACCACGGCCTCCGCACCGCCGTAGGCGTGGATGTACTCGTCGCCGCCGAGACTGACCGCGACGTGACCGGGGAAAAAGAGCAAGTCGCCGGAGCGCAGTTCGTCGCGCTCGACTGATTTTCCCATGACTCGCTGTTGGTCTGCATCGCGCGGGAGGCTGATTCCGTTGACTCGGTAGGCGATCCACGCCAGTCCGGAGCAGTCGATTCCATCGGTCGTCATGCCGCCCCAGTCGTACTCCGTCCCGAGGAACTGCCGTGCGACTTCCACGACGGCCTCGCCGGTCGGGTTCTTGGGTGGCTGTTGGACGGTCCCTTCCGAGACACTCACAATCACGTTCTCACCAGTTCGGAAGTGAACACTCCCGTCCTCGGTTCGGCAGTCTGCTCCGGTGTAGACGGGCGTGCCATCCTCCGTCGCCATGTCGTGGACGACGACCGCATTTGGTCTCCCTTCCATCTCGACGGGAGCGAGCGCGTCCTGCTTCGCCCACCCGAAATAGCCGTCCGGCGTCAGCACCCGTAACCAGTTTTCATTTTCGCCGAACACTTCGACGCGAGCGCCGTAGAGAACTTGGCTCATCTGCTCCGCCTCGTCGTCCGGATCGCCGCGCACGGGTGCGACGGACTGAGTGACTGTTTGTGCAGTCCGCTTTCCGTCAAGGATTTCGAGGTCGCTCGTCACCGTTCTCTCGGTTGCGCGTTTGACTGCTGCCCGCGCCTCGCGTTCGAGTTGGGGTGTGAGGACGCTGCCGCGGAGGACGATTCCGTCCTCGTCGCTTGTGTCGGGGGTTACGTCGAAGACGGTCACCCGCTCGTCGGGGGCGTGGCGCGTCCGGCAGCGCTGGAGCGCCAGCAGCGCGCGGTGGGTGTCGTCCATCGGTTTGGTTTCCGTCCGTTCGCTCTGGTCCATGCCCCCTGTGTTCGGAGCGCCCTCAAAAAGCCACTCCCTAGTTTGTTCTCGTTACCTGAGTTGGACGGTCTCGGGTTCGAACGCCTCGCCGGTCCAGCGCCACGACCCGACGAACGGGTGGGAGCCGTTCAGCGAAATGATGACGTAGGAGTAGCCGTCCCACGTCGCGTCCGCCGTGTCGGTTTCGCTGGGTGTGTCGGGACCCATCGGGTGGGAGTGATAGAACCCGACCGCTTCGGTTCCATCCTCCTCGATTCGCTCCATGACGGCGAGTTGTTCTTCCGGGTCAATTTCGTAGTTCGTGCGCCGGTCCGCCGCGACGTTTTCGGCGTGGAACACCTCCTCGACTTCGATGGGGTCACCGCGCGTTCCAGCGAGAATGCCGCAGATTTCGCCCGGCCGACCTCGACGCGCGCGACTGACGAGTGTATCGTACACTTCGCGCGAAAAGACGAGCATGAGCGGTCCTTCGACGTGAACGCGAATAAACGAAGGGGCCGTGCACCAACCGAAACCCACTTGCAGGGCAAGCGGCAATCGACTGACGCGCGAGGGTTGCCAAGCTAGGCCAACGGCGGTGGGCTTAAGACCCGCTCGTGTAGACGTCCATGGGTTCGAATCCCATCCCTCGCATTCTCCGCGAACCAGTTCGTGAGCGGAGAATGCAGTTTGGGATTCGAATTAGACCGAGGTTTTGCGCTGTGCGCAGGTTCTCGGGCGTTGTTCGAATCCCATCCTTCGCATACGACGGCTCCGCCTTCGTCGGGTTTTCTTCGATTAACTGACCATAACAGCCGATAAACTACTCCGCGATACGATTGAACGTGGGAATTGACGGATACGTTTCCTTTCCTGTTCTGACTCGTTGAGGACATTATGTCTGGCAAGTGCTACTGCACCCCAGTGGGGTCCAGTGCACCTCTGAACACGTGTAGGCGAGTCCGTATGAGAGATTCACAAGAATCGAGACACGAACAGTCCCGCTGTGGACCAAAACGTTCCAAAGGAACTCCCCAAACGCACTCCGGAGCACAAATTGACGACAGAACCACGCACAAAACTGCGAAACAAAAGAGTACCGTTCAGCGGTGTCCATACTGCGACGAACCGATTGCGGTCGCCACGAGCAACGGCCCGGACTGTGCGAAGGTGTGGCCGTGCGGTCATCGAGTATCACCGGAGATGGTGACAAAACTTCCCAACCACGTGACGACGACGGTGAAATTCGCGGGAACGTCGTACACGACCTCGATTCCGGTCGTCGTGAAAAAGAGAGAAAATCAAACTGGACTAATCCAGCACTCTAGTCGAACACTGAACCATCCGAACTTCGGAATTTCCAGAAAACACGGTGAATCGTCTCAGGAAATAGACTCTTATGTCTCGATTTTCGAGGACGAGACTGCATCGAGGACTTCACAGTATCGAGTGAGATGTATGATTCCGAATTGACCAGTTTAAAATCACACCCTCAAAACGCCCACAAATTGAATATTTTCTCATAAATACCGCAATTTACTGTTGTTTTCTTTGGATAATCGCAACAATAATCAACTTTGGTTGGAAATCGATGAGCAGCATTCCATGCCTTCGGTTCACATGCGAACGTCATTGGCTCGCGTGCTGCTCCTCGCATCCATCTCGGGACTCCTGCTCGCCGGACTCTCGACTTCGATTATCGGTGGTCCCGGCCGACCACCAATCGCGTCTGCGGCAGGCAACACGACAACCAACGGAACGACGACTACCGGGACGACGACAGCAGCGACAACGACAGCAACGACAACGACAGCAACGACAACGACGACGCCGACGGCGACGACAACCACCACGCCAACGACGACTACTGGAACAACGGCAACGACCGCGACAACGGACACAACCACTACAGCAACGACAACCACTACAGCAACGACAACCACTACAGCAACGACAACCGCCGGAACGACAACGACAGCAACGACACCACAACCGCCGGAACGACAACTACAGCAACGACGACCGCGGAACGACAAAGCAACGACGACAGCCGAACGACAACTACAGCAACGACGACCGCGACAACCACTGTTCCAACGACCACCAAAACGACTGCAACAACTCAAACGACGACAGCGACGACTACCACGATTCCGACAGCCACGATAGCTACGCGGACGACCGGAACGTTGGCAAAGAACGCGAAAACAGCCCGTAACACGACTGAGGCGACGGTTCCGACGTCGTCCACGACGGCTGCTACGACGACGAGGTGGCAAACGGCGACGACGACTACCGGCCGGCAGATGGAGACACGAGCGGCACCGAACGGCACGACAAATTCGACTGCAGGTGGCGATTCCGGAGACCTCAATCCGCCGTCGGGTGGCGGTGAAACCACGCCAAGCGAGTGGACAGTTGGGGATACCGTGGCGCTTCTCGTGGGCTGTCTCGGCGTCCTTCTGATCGCGGTCCCGTGGCTGTTCTCACGTGCGTACTCGTGGGTGGAGTAGCGCCACAACCCGCCGTCGTTCAGCAGCGGAACTGATTGCACTCAAAAACGTCGATAAAAAGACAATTTACACCCGTTCACTCAATGTTCATAACTTTAGGAAGTTAGAGATACGATACGATTCACGACGCTATCCGTGACTCCCGAAACAAACATCTGACTTCTGACGATGGTTTTTTGAATATCCCACTCTGAGCTTTAGAAAGTATATGAACGAGGATGGTTCCCCTGACGAACGCGGCATCCACCGCGTGCAACACGACCTTACCAGCCCGCGGTCGCTCAGTACGACGGTGACGGTGGCTGTTGCGGACGTGGCAGGTGTCGAACCCTCGGATATCCCCGAGCAACTCTACGACGTTATTGACCCGGAGGCGCTCGATAACCTCTTCAAACCTCGTGATGATGGTGTCTCGCGCCGAGGTGGGCGACTCTCGTTTTCGTTGTACGGCCATCACGTTTCCATCCGTGGTGATGGAACCATCACGGTGCAATCCGGCTTGGCGCGTCTCAAGCGGGTCGGTGGGAACCTCCTCGTGGTCGGAGCAGTCCCGGATTCCGTCATCGACGCGGCCAGCGTGCCGCTCCTCGGTGAGATGCCACACAATCGAACGCGGCTCTTCGCGCTCCACGACCGTAGCATCTCGACGGCCCGCAGTCGCCTCGCAATGGTCGACGGCATCGGAACGAGCGCCCACATCGTGGACTATCACACCGGCGCGCGGTCCGCGACGACCGAACAGCCGATGTCGAACACCTCGACAATCGACCGTGTTGACGGCGATATCGATGAGTTCCGAAACACCATCGTTGAGACCATCGACTGGCTTGACGAGAATCGCGGTGGCTTTGCCCCTGCGGAGCTTCGGTTCTGTTTCGACACGCTCCGCCCATTGGTGGAAAACTACGACGAAGCTGAAGTCGATGCGTTTCTCGGCCCCATCTGCGAGCGCGTCAAGGACGTTTCCGGGATGGGCCACTACGTTCTCCCCATCGACCGCGATTCGCCGCAAGTCCGAACGATTGCCGGCAGGTTCGACGCGATTATCGAACTTCGGGCAGGAAATCGCGGTCCGGAGCAGCGCTGGCACCTCCACGAAACGAGTTACACGACCGAGTGGTTTGACCTGTAATGTCATCCAACCATGAGTGACGTACCCGTCTCCGATACCGTCGGTACAAGCGTACGGCCCGTCTTCTAACTCCGAGACGACTCGTCGGCAATCAGTACGTCGTCGTGGGTGACGGCGGGATTCAAGTCGTCCAGTCCGAAAGCGCCCCGCTCGTCTTCTTCGTCACTCCGCTCGGCGGCGACCTCCCGCCCTTCACGATTTCGGGGGAGGAACTGCAACGATGTCTCGATTTCGAAGAGACACCAGTCATCGACGACGATGATATCCGGTGGTCGTCGGCTATCGACGTGCGTCGGGACCTCTCGTAACGCCCTTCCCTTCCCCGTACCTATCGGTGACCAATGAGTCGGAAGGATGCAGTCGAACGCGCGTTTCGTCTCCACGACGGATTCGAAGGTGACGCTGGCGAATATCACGTAACTACGACCCCGTTCGAGGGACATGTCTCGGCCGCCGATGCGGATAGCATCGAAGTAACCGTTCGAATGCCGACCTTGTCGGCCGTCGTGACGGACGAACCGGTCGCCGATGTGGTCGAATCGGGCTGGTTCGAAACGCTCGAACTACGGTTGGAAGACGCTCACACTGTCGTTTCGACGGACGACGCGACGCCGCCGACGGTCGAACACGACGGGGACAAAGTCGTCCTCTCGGTCGAATTTTCGGGCACCGACAAAGCGGCCGACGACGCCAAGGCGGTCGTGGATTTCACCGAGGGAACGTGGATGCAAGGAATCATTCCGGGATACGAGTACGGTGAACCCGCTGCGGGGATGTTGAATCGGGCACACCAGCAGCACGACTGACCAAACTTAGTCCATCGAGATGTACGTCTGGGTGTCTTCGACGCCCTGTACGCCCTGAATCCCATCAGCGGCGACGGTCTTCACAGCGGCGGGGTTCTCGACGTTGACTTTGACGATGAGGTCTACATCTCCGGCGACGATGTGCGCGTCTTCTACCCCCTCGATGCCGAGAATCGCGTTTTTCAGTCGGTCGGCTTCTCCCGTGTTCGCCTTGACCATGATGTACGCGGCGACCATTTCAGACACCTCCTGCCAGCGTCGCTCGGCTACCATCGCCGACGAGAATTTTGCGAACGTCTTCGAGGACTTCGAAATCGGCGAGGACGGCGACCCTGTCGCCGACTTCGAGCGAGTCGTCCGAGAGCGGGATTCCCATCCGTTCGGTACGCTTGCCGAACGCGAGAACGCGCGAGTTCGCGGGCAGTTCGAGTTCGCTGATGGAGTAGCCACGCATCGGAGATTCCTCGGTGATGGTGAGTTCGACCACCTGCAAGCTCTGGGCGATATCGGCGATTGCGCGGATGTTCCCACCGAGGAGTGCGTTTTTCGCGCCAATCGCGCCGAGACGTTCGGGATAGACGACTTCGTCCACGTCGCTCGCGTACTTCCGGTAGATGTCCTCGCGGTAATCCTCGTCGATGCGAAGGATGGTTCGACAGCCGTGATGTTTGCCGATGAGACAGGCCGCGAAGTTGACGTTCAAATTCCCGGTCAATCCACCCAACGCATCGGTGCTGTCGAGATCTGCCTGTTGGAGCACCGACTCACGCGACCCATCCCCTTCGATAACCTCGAAGCCGTCGGTGCGTGCACGCTTCGCTTTCGTCGTGTCGTTTTCGACCAACATTACGTCGTGTCCTTCCTCACGAAGAACCCGAGCGGTTCGTAGGCCGACCCTCCCGGCACCTATGATAACGAATCGCATGCAAGGTTGTACGATAGAGGGGTTAAATAAGCTTTCTCCGACGTGAGTTCCGGTTGATTTCGGTCACGTATCGGGGACGAACGACGGCAAACCGGTAGGATGAGAGCCGCCCCACACGACGGAAAGATGTTTACGTTTGACTGGAAAACGTTGAATCGAAATGCCCAAGCAGTCCTCCAATGCAGTGGCAGTCGCGGATTCGGTCTCCGAGATGCTGTACGAAATCGCGGGGTGGTTGATGGTTGGGTTCGGTTCGCTCTCCGCAATCGGTGCCCTCGTTGCCATCGTAAAATTCGGAGATGTGGCTCCAGCAGTCGTTCTGACCATCGTCGCATTCCTCTTTCTCACGTTCGGGGTAGCGGTGAATCCGTCCCTTCGGCGAAAAATCGCCCGTCGTCACGCCCTCTCCCGGTTCGGTCGCGTTTCGTCGGTGGACGACAGGGTGATTCACCCCGATGAGGATTGTCGGGAGCGATGTGTCGCCTGTGACTCGCGGGTGAACGCGGGCGTCGAACGACGGTTCCGCGAGGAGTTCGTCGTCGCCGGTCTCCCAGTGACCACCTTCACCGAGGGCTACAACCACTACTGTCTCGACTGCGCGAGCGAGGAGATACTCGGATTGGACCGGACGAACGTAGACGCTCGACGCGGCGACCGGGAAGACGAGATGGCGACCGAACGATGAGAGTTCGTCGCCCGAAGCGGGCGTGGATTTCGCTCCGGGCAAAGGTTTTTCTCGCGTGGTAGAGTATCCCACACCATAATGGTACATGCATTTATCATGGTGAACACGGCCGCAGGAAAGTCCCAAGGGCTGCTCGAATCGGTGCGTGGGTTAGGAAACGTCGGGGAGGCCCACATCGTCGCCGGGGATTACGACATCGTCGTCGAAGTTGACGCGGGCGAGGTGTACGAAGTACTCCAAACCTCATCCTCGTCCATTCAAGGCCTCGATGGCGTCGTGGACACGAAAACGTACATCGCCATCGACTGATTCTCCGTTTCGGTTCTCAGTATTCCAGTTCGTACACGTCGTGGTCTTCGAGGAACGAATCCTGCCATTCGCGCTGTTCGCGGAGTCGCGGCGGGATGTTCGCGTACACACGGTCGAACACGTCGTGCGGGTCAACATCCTCGACGGCTTCGGCTTCTTCGATAGCCTCGGCGAGTTTTTCGTCCGCTTCGTCGTGAACGTCCTCCACGAACTCGTCGGTGATGAGGTCCTGTTCCTTGAGCCACGATTCGTAGCGTTCGAGGGGGTCCATCTTCCGCCATTCGGGGAGTTCCTGCTCCACATCCTCGTACTGACTCGGGTCGTCGCTCGTGGTGTGGGCACCCTGTCGGTAGGTCAGACTCTCCACGAGGATGGGTTTGCCCTTGCGAGCGGATTCGAGCGCTTCGGTGACCGTCTCGCGAACCGCCAGCGGGTCGTTGCCGTCCACTTGCACGCCCTCGAAGCCGTAGGCTTGGGCTTTCACCGCGATACTCTCGCTCGCGGTCTGTTTGTGTCGGGGGAGGCTGATTGCCCAGTTGTTGTTCTCACAGAAGAAGACGACTGGTGCGTCGAACACGCCGGCGAAGTTCAGCCCTTCGTGGAAGTCGCCTTCGCTCGTCGCGCCGTCGCCGAAGTAACAGAGAGCGGCGTTCTCGTCGCCGCGGTAGTTCATCGCCATGCCTGCGCCCGCCGCGTGCGGGATTTGGGTAGCGATAGGAACCGCCTGCGGGAAGGTCGGGATGTCGTGCCCGGAATTGAACTCCGGTCGGCCGCGGCGGAACAGCAATATGTCGCTGATGGGGACACCGCGGGCGACTTGCAGTCCGTTCGAGCGGTAGGTCGGGAACAGCCAATCGTCGTCGGCCATCGACAGTGCGGCACCGACTTGCGAGGCTTCTTGGCCGCGGTACGGCGGCCAACTGCTCATCCAGCCACGTCGTTGGAGCGCGATTGCGCGCTCGTCGAATCGCCGGGCGAGAACCATCTGTCTGTAGGTCTCTCGCGCCTCTTCCGCGGAGAACGGCGTTTCATCCAACTCGCGTTCCCCGATGATTCGGTTCATGCCATTCGGGATGTATTCCGGTTTCAAAGTCGTTCCGAAAGCAGTCATCCCAGCTAGGGGTCGGTTGCCGAGTTGGACGAAACTCCAGCCGACGAACGGACAACTTTCCGCCGGAAATCTGCTCTCCGCGAAAACCATCGATTCAGTAGCTGTCTCGTGTTGTTTTCGATCAACAGCTGAAACCATCGCTCCAACCAAATAGACCGTTTTTCGCCGTCACGGAAGTGGACAAAGACTCGCGGTCAGAATCGCAACCTCCTCCGAATCGTTGCGTGCGCCGTGGCTGACGCCTCGCTCGTGCAGAACGACACCGGGGGCGGAAATCGTCTGCTCTTCACCATCTTGAATCACGGTCACGTCGCCGGAGAGGACGTGGAAGACGTTCGTGCTGTCGCCGTGTTCGTGCGGGCTGAGTTCCGCGCCGGGTCCGAGTGCGAAGGCTTTCACGAGCACGTCATCGGTGACGACCAGTTCCTCGGTCAGAATCTCGCCGTCGTCCGGGTCGAGGCCGGGATAGCGGTCGCGCACGTTACTCGCCCTCGTAGTACTCCGAGTTCTCGCTGATGAATCCGGATTTGAAGCTAATCCACGCGAGTATGCTGATGAAAATCATCGGCGGGAGGATGGCAAAGCCCCAGAGTGGGTTGAGTCCCCACTTGAGGATGAGTACCAAGTCTATCAGTCCGAGCGCCATAAACGGAAGGACGGCTTTCGTCGCCTGCCACCTGTCTACGTCGTCGGTTTCGGTCGGTAGTGGCGTCCCCATGTCCCCATGTGCGTGGCGAACGACCAAAAACGGTGCGTTCGTCCCCACGGTTCGAAAACGGTGTATTCGAACACACCAACAAGCATCCGCCCACGCTCAAGTGGGTCGCCGTCGTACACCCTTGCATGGTAACACAGCTCTCCGATGACATATGGTGGCTCGACCTCGGCGGCGTCAACTGCTATCTCGCGGACGACGATGGCGATGTGACGCTCATCGACGCCGGGACGCCGTTCGACAGCGGCGACATCATGCGCGAAGTGCGGGACGCGGGCTACTCCATCAACGACGTTGACCGCGTGCTCATCACCCACTACGATTTCGACCACGTCGGCGCGCTCGCCCGCCTGCCACTCGAAGCGCCAGTGTACGTCGGCGAAGCGGACGCTCCGCTCGTCACCGGTGCCGATACGCCCGACTGGCACAACCACAAAGGAGCGCTCCAGCGCGTCGCGGGCGGCCTCATCTCCAGACCCGACAGCGAAATCCATCCCGTCGAAGACGGCGACGAAATCGGGAGTTTCACGGCCTATGCCACGCCGGGGCACTCGCCGGGCCACATGGCCTACGTCAGCGAGTCACTGAGCGCGGCTTTCCTCGGTGACCTCGTTTTCGAAGACCACGGGAAACTCACTGACTCCGCGTGGGTAGTGAGCTACGACACCGAAGCCGTCCGCGACAGTATCGCCTCCCTCGACTCCCGCGCGCCCGACTTCGACATCGCCGGGATGGGCCACGGCGTCCCCTTCTACCGCGGCGGCAGCGACCGACTGGCTGAACTCGCCGAATCACTGTAACGACGATTGCGAGATTGGCTTGATTCTGAGAGTGCAACAACAGCAACTCCGAGGAAGACGTGAGAATCTCCCAACTGTTCGCTACGAAACGACTTTGATTCTGCCGAGAACGCAGCAGCGACGATGAGGGCCCAGAAAGCCCCTGCCCGGTCCTGCTCGCTCCGCAAGAGCTTCGCTCTTGGTTGCTCTCGTTCGCACGGGAAGACAAACTGCGTTTTCTCGGCCCTCGTTCGCGTGACCGGGCGGATAGGGGCGTTCGGCGTCTGCCTCCCAGCAACTGCAATCGCAACGGAATCAAATCCAACTCGTGGCACGGATTTTCGAAGTCGTCGTCTCAGTAGCTGCAATCATGGAAAAAATCGGCCGCAAATAGTCTCTCACTCCAATCTACGTTTTTCAACTAACTGCTACTAATATATACTAAAGACTACTCTCGAAACGTGACTCCAAAACAACACGTTCTCGGCGATTTACAAATTCTTGACGGTCATAACTGCGTCCTCAAGCGACGGTGTGTCGAAGAAGTCGCGGCCGACGTAGGCGTTGGTGCCGGCAGTGTACAGATTACGAGCAGCGGTGAGCACGTCATCCGAGAGCGGCTGGGGGTCCACGGAGCACAGCGATTTCCAGTCGGCGATATCGCGCTCTTTCGCTTCGACTTTGGCGTCTGTGACCGCATCAACCCATTCGGGTTGCTCGCGCTTGTGGTACTGGCGGATGAACTCCTTGCTGACCTGTTGGCCGTGGAAGGTGAAGCGGTTCTCGTCGAAGGTGCCGACCACGTCGGCGACGCGGATTTCGCCGTCGTAGTAGAGACACTCGATTTTGCCGTCCTCGTGGGTCAGGTTCGATTTTGCGGCCTGTCGTGTGATGAAGTCGTTCACCTTGCGTGCGACGGTCTCCAACTCCGTGATGTCGGCCTTGCCCGCGATTTCGTTGGCTTCGCTCCGCGAGAGATAGCGGTCACTCTTCTCGAACTTGGTCGAGAACTCGATGACCGACTCTTCGAGTTGGACGGCTCCGTCGGGCCACTCCGGGAAGTCCAGTCCATGGTCGGAAGGGTCGGTACGACGGCGGAGACTTGACCCGACCGGGACACTGTTGCGGAAGACGACTTCCAGCGGGATGAGGTAGTTGTCGTTCGCGCCGCTGTGGAACAATTCGTAATCGTAATTCCGACCCTCGTGTGGCAGGTTCGGCACTTGTGTGAGGTCGATTGCCATCTCGGTTGGCGGTTCGGTCACGTTCGAGAGGGGGACAACGTCGCCGTCAGAAACGACACCGCGGTAGTGGGTGGGGATACCGTCCTCTTCCAGTCGTTCGAAGTTGAACGCACCCATGGTACAGAGGCTCGCGCCCTTGTCCGAAATCGTATCCGGCATTTTCCCCCAGTCGAACACCGAGTAGTCGTTCGTGAACACGAACGACCCACGCCCGAGCGAGTCCGGCGTCGGTTCCTCCTCGACCCGGAACTCCTTCACACTGGTCATGATGGTGATTCTGCCGTCCCCGGACTAAGTAGTTTCCATCTTCGTGCTGAACTGAGCCGACATGTGGCCGAAAGATGTTCATATGCGTGCAGGGTGTCTGCCGTTACCCCGCGATTTTTGGGGGTTGGACTGGATGACTGTGGCATGGCTAACGTGCGTGCGGAGAGCAACGTCCCCCGGGAGCAGTTCGGTTTCGAACACATTCCCGAGACCGACCAATCGTTCGAGAACGCGCTCGAACGGGCGCGGAACGGCGACCGATTGACGGTTGCCGACGGCGTCGAACTGCTGACGACCGGCACCGACCAATCCGGAATCGACCTCGTTCGAAAGGAGCGCGTGCTGGAGGCCGCGGACCGCCGCCGCGAGGAAGTCGTTGGCGACACGGTCACGTTCGTCGCCAACCTGAACAACAACGTCACGACGGCCTGCAACACCGGGTGTCTCTTCTGCAATTTCAAAAACACCGCCCAAAACTTCGAAGTCGGTGCGGACGAGGACCACGGTGGATTCACGAAGACGCCGGACGAGTCCCGCGAAATCGTGGCCGACGCGCGCGAGCGCGGCATCTACGAGGTGACGTCAGTCAGCGGCCTGCACCCCGGACTCGCGCTGGACGACGAACACCTCGAACTCCTGGATTCGAGCGAACGAGGCGATTTGAACTACAAGCGCCCGGACGAGTACACAACCGACCCCGCGACGTACGTCGAACAGATTCGTGCGATGAGTCTGCCCGGCATTCACGTCCACTCGATGACGCCCGAAGAAGCCTACCACGCCCGCCGCGGCACCGACTGGGGTTACGAGGAGGTGTTCCGCGAGACTGAAAGCCGCCGGACTCGACAGCGTGCCGGGCACTGCCGCCGAGATTCTGGTGGACGAGGTGCGCGGGGTTATTTGCCCCGGCAAAATCGCACGGATGAGTGGATGGAAGCGATGGAAGCCGCCGCGAACGTCGGCCTCGACACCACGGCGACCATCATGTACGGCCACGTCGAAAACGAGATGCACCGCATCCTCCATTTCGAAAAGCTCCGCGACCTACAGGACCGAACCGGCGCAATCACGGAGTTCGTTCCGCTCTCCTTCATCCACCAGAATACGCCGTTGTACGACCGCGGCATGGTCGAAACCGGCGCGAGTATCACGAGGACGAACTGCTCATCGCCGTCGCCCGACTCTTCTTGGACAACATCGAGAACATCCAGTCCTCGTGGGTCAAGTACGGCGACGAACAGGGACTCAAAATGCTCTACGTGTGGCGCGAACGACTTCATGGGCACCATCCTCTCGGAGGAAATCACGAAACGCGCAGGTGGCCAGTTCGGTGAATTCCGTTCCTTTGAGGAGTACGTCGAGATGATAACAGCCATCGGCCGCACTCCGGCGGAGCGTTCGACCGACTACAAGCAGATTCGTGAAATCGACCCCAACGACCCACCGTTCGGCCCGACGCTCGGCCCGTGTGCTGACGGCACGCCGCTGCTCGACTGACGATTCCGTCCCGCCCGAATTAGCGCTCCAAAACGTCCCGGTATCGCCGACCAGCGGCGCCATCGGCGTCGATTGCGGTCCGAATCCGCTTGGAAATCCACTCGTCCGTGACGTATCGGTCGTAGACGGGGAGGCGCTCTCGGAGGGGCACACCTGCCGCTTCCGCGATATTCTCCAGTTCACGCAGTGCGGGCCACTTGTAGTCGGGATTGATGTAGTCGTCCGTGACGGGTGACACGCCACCCAAATCGTCCACGCCGCAGTCCAGCAGTTCCCGCGTCGGCGAGAGGTTTGGCGGCACCTGCACTGAAATTTCGTCCGGAAGCGCCACCCGCGCCATCGCCACCACCCGACGCATCGTCTCGACCGACGGTTGTTCGAACCGCGAGCGCTCGTTCGGAACCACGTTCTGGACGATGATTTCCTGGACGTGCCCGTAGCGTTCGTGCAGTTCGCGGATGGCAAGCAGGCTTTCGGCTCTGTCGCGCCAGTCCTCGCCGATACCGACGAGCAGACCGGTCGTGAACGGGACGCCGAGTTCGCCGGCGTTCCGAATCGTGGCGAGTCGCTGGCCCGGATTCTTCCGGCGTGGGCCGGCGTGGGCGTCCACGTCCGCCGTCGTCTCCAACATCACGCCCATGCTAGCGTTCACGTCCGCGACGAGTTCCATCTGTTCGCGCGTCTGGTCGCCCGGATTCGAGTGCGGAAGCAACCCCACATCCAGTGCAATCTCACACACTTCTCGAAGGTAGGAATGAATCGAGTCGTGACCCCACTCTTCTAACTGCTCGTTGATCCGCGTGTAGCGGTCGTCAGGGTCGTCGCCAAAGGTGAACAGCGCTTCCGTACAGCCCGCATCGACACCGGTTTCGAGGATATCCCGCACTTCCTCAGTTGAGAGTAGGGACGCTTCCCCCGGCGGGTCGAAGTACGTGCAGTAGGTACAGGTGTAGCGGCATGCCGTCGTCAGCGGAACGAAGACGTTCTTCGCGTACGTCAGCGCGTCGGCGGGCGAGGCATCCGCCGGAGTGACGCCGAGCAATCGGTCGATTTCCGCTTCCTCGAAGGTGATGTCGATGTCGTACTCGTCGGCCCCCGGAATCATTGGTCGGTGGTACGGCAGGAGGGGTAAAAGGGTTTGGAGCTTTGGGTTGGGAAAACCACTTCCCTTCCCCGAACCCGAAGTTTCAAGCAATGATACAAAATACGAAGACATAGATGTCCCCGCCAAGCGATGCCGGGCCGAAGGAACTACTCCACTGGTTCAGAACGACTGACGAGGAGCCAGCCGCCCTCATCCGCGAGGTACTGAAGACGATTCTGTGGCTTATCGGAATCGGCGTCCTCCTGTTTGCGATTACCGGCGTGTGGCCGCCGATGGTCGCCGTCGAGAGCGGTAGCATGCAACCACACATGAAGAAGGGCGACCTCATCGTCGTGATAGATAAAGGCCGACTGGTCGGGGATGGGTCGTACGCTGACACGGGCGTCGTGCCATATCGTGCGGGGAAAGGGTCGGGCTACCGGTCGTTCCACAGCTACGGCGACGTAATCGTGTACCGTCCGTACGGTGCGACCGGAAAAACGCCCATCATCCATCGTGCGCGGTTCTGGGTAAAAAAGAACGAGAACTGGTACGACAGAGCGAACAAGAAGTATATCGGAAGTGCGAACAACTGCAAGCAACTGCCGAACTGTCCCGCACCGCACGCCGGGTTCATCACCAAAGGCGACCACAACGGCGAGTATGACCAAGCCTACCGAGGTATCGGCGGGCCGATAAGCAGCCCCGTCAAATCGTCGTGGATTGTCGCCAAAGCGAAAATCCGCATTCCGTGGCTCGGTTGGGTTCGACTGTCCGTCTAAACTCCGCTTTTGATTTTTTATTCTACCTCGTTACCGTCACGCGACCGCTCGTCACTGCAAGCGAAAAGCCAGCATCTTCGAGCCAATCGCGGGCGGCACCGTCTCTGTGTAACAGTACTTCGGCGAGGTCTGACTTCTCGTCCACGTCTGTTGCGAGCCGATGGGAATCCAGTTCGGTGACGGACGCACCTGCCTCCTGTGCGATTTCGACGTGGTCGAGATACGAGGTGCCGTGATAATCGACCCGAAAGTCCGGATGCCGTGCAACGAGTGCGTTCGTTCCGCCGCCGCGTCCCGGGGCAAGGACGACATCGCCATCAGCCGAAAAGAGCCGTTCGAGTGCGCTCGGCGTCACCAGTGCGAGGTCGGCCATCACGATTGCAATAGGGTCCGGCCCAGTGGGGTCCGATTCAGTGGATTCGACCCGTTCATTTGATTCGGAACGTCCGGCAAGCACTGCGTTCACGGCAGACGTCAGCGGTCGGGTGTCGATGGAAAGCGGTGCGTCAACGTCGATTTCGCGGGTAGTGAGCACTCGGGGAGTCTGTCCAGTCGCACGAATCGTTTCGAGAACGTCTTCGAGCATCACCAACGCAAACTCGCGGCGCTCGTCGGCGGTGAGTGTGTCGGCGAGTCTCGTCTTCGGTTCGCCCGCAGCGAACGGCACCACGACCTGCATACGCGGTGGTACTCGGTCGGCGTGTTAAGTGGTTGCGAAAAGAAATCAACTGCTGCCGTCAGCGCAGACGGTAGTTGTCCTGCTGCTGGGAACGGTACCAGAGCCCAGCACCGCCGATGACGATGATGCCGACGACTGCGATTCCGCCGTACATGAGCAGCGTGTTCCGCTGTTTCTTCTGATTCTCTGATTGCTTTGCTTGCTTCGAGGCCGAGTTGGCGCTCTTTTTCGCCTTGTTGGCGAGGTTCGCCGCAAGGTCGAAGTTCTTCCCGTTGTATGCCGAGATGGCGTCGTTGAGGGAGCTTTTGGCGTCCTTCGTGTCCGAACCCGAAGATGCGCTGTCGATGGCGCTCTGTGCGGAAGCGATTGCCCCACGAGCGCTCTTGCTATCCTTGGTGTGGTACTTCACGTTCCACGTCTTGATCTGCTCGCTGTTACCGCCCTTGCGGGTCTGGCTGAACTGTGCGAGCGTGAACGTCTGTTGTGGCTCGTACGTGAAGTTCTGGATTTTGGGCACCGTGCCAGATACCGTTATGACTGCCTTGCTCGCGTCGCTGTTGAGCGCCAGCGAGTGGTTGAACGTCTGGCCGTCGTAGGATTTCTTGGCCTTCTGGTTGCCCGCTTGGTCGTACGTCGTGACGGTCCACGTCACGTCGGTCAGTTCGGTTTTCCCGTGAAGCGTCCATTTCTCGTAGTTGTTGTAGAGGTCGGTCAGCGTCATCGTCGCGGTGACGGAGTCGCCAGCCGTTGGGTTGCTCGGGACGTCCTTCCCCTTCGTCGAAACCGCCGTGGCAGGTGCGGCTGCCGAGAGGGCGAGTGTGACGACGAGGAGGAGGGCGAATAGCTTAGAACAATGGGTCGAGTTCATCTTCATCATCTTCGACGAGATTTTCGAGGTTCGTTTGGCTTTCCTGTTGGATGTCGTCAATGTTATCCTGTGCCTCGATGGCGACCTGTTGGAGCTCCTTGATTCGCGGGACGTTCGTGATTCCCGAGAGGAGGACGACGCTTGCGACGCTGGGTTCGTTGACGGGGTAGTCACCGCCACGGACTTCCATGCTGCCGGTCTGCTCTTCGAGCCATTTGCGACCGCGCTCGATGCCTTTTCGATTCAGGTGGGGGGATGGCCCACTCATGACGAGCAGGGCACGTTCCGTTCCCTGAATCTCACAGGGCATGGTCAACCGACCGAGCGCCGCCTTGCGGACAAGACTCGTGATTCGGTTGGTCGTGTGGGCAGAGTCCTCGGTCTGTCCGCCACCGCCACCAGTGAAGCGCGAGAGGAGGCCGCCCGAGTTCTGCATCTCGACTTCTTCCGCGGCGTAGCCGATGGTGGAGACGCCGCCACCAGCGAGCGTGTTGATGATTTCGCTGGAGTCCACGACGCTTTCGGCCACGTCGTCGCCGCCACCGACTTCACCGGCACCGAACAGGATGCCGAATCGAGTGACGATTTCCTCGTTTATCTCCGCGTAGCCGCCCTCCATGCTTTCGCCGGCCTGTCGCCACGCGTCGTTGTCGAACACCATCAGGTTGTCCACTTCGCGGACGAACGTCTGGAACGAACGTGCCGCGTTGAGCGTGTAGATGCCCCCTTCGTCGCCGCCGGGCAGGATACCCAGCCCGTAGACGGGTTCGGTGTATATCCGCTTGAGATGTTTCGCTATGACGGGTGCACCGCCGCTTCCCGAACCGCCGCCCATTCCGGCGATGATGAGGAATGCGTCCACCTCGTGGACAGGGATACTGTCGATAGCCCCCTGCACTTCGTCAATATCCTCTTCGGCGATTTCCGCGCCGAGTTCGTTGTCCGCACCCACGCCGTGTCCTTTGACGCGGGACTGTCCGATGAGCACCCGGTTTTCCTCCGGAACGTGCTGTAGACCCATGAGGTCAGCACGGGCAGTGTTGACGGCGACAGCCGCGCGGACGATGCCGCTCTGTGTTCGCTGGTCGTATTCCAGGAACTTGTCGACGATTTTACCGCCTGCCTGACCAAATCCGATCATCGCGAGTTTCATTTTTCGGTACCGTTCTCCGTTGAGAGAAGAACAGAAGGAATAAGGGTATAAACTTTGTGGTATGTTCTGTTTCAAACTCTCGACATTCGATACATAAAATCGCAATACTGCGGCGACTTTTGATGCAGTTAAGTTCTCGACTGGATTTGTATCATATACCCCCTCTTTAAGTCTGGATATATGCAGATTGGTACGTTCCCTATTATGTCTGGCGGCTGGACTTATCCCCGAGGTATTCTTCCAACGTAGTCAATTCTTCGGATTTCTTATCGAATTTTCCCACATCGTTGTCCGAAGTCGTGTTGTCGAACTTCAGCGACCGATACTGGTCCGCACCCATCGGGAATCCGGGAATCGCGCCGCCAACTTTCAGTCCGACACCTGCGAGTTCCATTGGAATCGGGAGCACGGTGACGGATTGCCCCTCGGCCCGTCGAGCGAGTTTCGCAACCTGTGCGAGCGTCAGCACTTCCGGTCCGCCGATTTCGTAGATTTGCCCATCGTAGGATTCGTCCAACCCATCGGCCATAATCGGCACGAGGTCGCCCACCCAGATAGGTTGGAACCGCGTTTCTCCGCCGCCCGGAAGCGGCGCGAGATACGGCGGCGTGAGCTTCTTCGTGAACGAGACGAACTCGCCGCCGTCGCCGAAGATGACCGACGGGCGGAAAATCGTCCACCGGCAGTCCGAGTTTGTCACCACATCCTCGGCTTTTCCCTTCGTCCGGATGTACTCCGTCGTCCCGTGGGGGTCGGCCCCCAGCGCACTCATTTGGACTATCTTTCCGACATCGTGTTCTTCGGCCGCCCGAACGACATTTTCCGTCCCACCGAGATGGACGTTCATATGCGACAGTCCACGCGGCGGCTTGAACAGCGGTGAGAGTGCCACGAGATTGACCACTGCGTCTTGCCCCGAAAACGCCTCTTCGATGGAAGCGTACGCCGTCACGTCGCCCATCGCCGTCTCGACGCCATCCGGGAACGCCGTCTCGTTCGGACTCCGCGCCAGTACTGTCACCTCGTGGCCGCGTTCGTGAAGTTCAGGGACGAGATTTCGACCGATGAAGCCAGTGCCGCCGGTCACGAGAACCTTCATACTCTATAATAGTATGTGACAGGTCCTAAAACTATCTCCCAACAAAATCGGCTACGACCGAGAGGGTGAGCGTGATTTTGTTGTGATTTCAGCAACTACGAAAAAGACCTCTTTCCGTAGTGAGTGGGCGGAAAAGCTCTCAAACACCATTCGAAACTGTTTTCCTCGATGTGGTTCCCAAAACGCTACCTTTTTTCCGAGCGAACTGGATTGAAGCGCATGACACTCGACCCCGTTCACTTCGATGGCATCGCCGAATTGGCGGACAGGATTGAGTACGAAGGGGAAGAGCGCAACCATCGGGAACTCGCACAGGATGTCTGGGCGAACTATCTCGACCCGCTGTATCACGATGGGACCGATATCCTCGCGCCACTGTCGGACCTCGAACGACGGTGTGCGAACATCGAGAAACTCGCGTTAGAGGAAGATCAGTTCGAGACGATGCACGGGTTGGATTCGGGGAGTATCAATCCCAAGGTGTTCAAAAACGGCCTGGTAGTGGACGTGGCCCACGCGGCGATGAGTTCCTCGCCATCGGACCTCGACTTGCACGATTCGCGCACGGTGGTCAAGGCGCTCCACACCAACGACGCGACGCGGAAATTCGACACCGAGTGGGAATCGTACAGCAAGGGGAGCAAACGCCGCATTGTACATGCACCGCGCCGCGACGACTTCGAGCAGGATATCGTCCATGCGTTGGCACTGTACCGCGCGGAGAGCAGACACGCGCTCGACCATGCGGAGGACGTGTCCGATTTTCTCCTACTGGACGGGCCGGTGTACCCGAAAGGAATCATCCGCTGGCGTGACCGCGGTTCGATTCTTCCGGATTTGTTCGAGGAGTCGGAGGAAGTGCGGACAATTCTCGAAAACTACGTCGAACTGGTGGAGACGTTCGCCGAGCGCGACGTCCCGCTGGCGGGGTTCGTCAAGAACATCTCCGCGCGGTCGATAATTCGGACGCTTCAGGAAAAGGATGTGAACACGCCGTGGGCGCACGACGCTGCGTTCTTCTCGCAGGTGCTCGAACGCGGCGAGGTCGAGGATGGCGAGTACGAGCGACGAATTGACGACCTGACGCTGACGAACTGGTTCGTCTCGCATGCCGGGTCGGACGCCTTCTTCGGCAGCGAGGAAGCGAATCGATACGTCGAGCGGGAGTTCGCGCCTGAACAGTACGACGTGACGTTCTGTGTCATCTACGACCCACGACGGGATTTGCTGTTCAAAATCGAAGCGCCCAGAATTTTCACGAGCGACGAGACGCGACGACGACGTATCGAGCGGCAAGTGTTGAAGGAGATCGCGATTTCTCGCGGGCCGCCGACCGTCATTTCGAAAGCCGACTCGCTCGCGCGAATCGGGCGCAACAGCGCATACTCGTTACTACGGAGTTTCGAGCAGTCGTTCGACAGCGAACTTGACGAAAACTACAACAACGTCCGCTGGGGTCTCAACTACTGAGATTTCCCTACTGAAGTTCGCCCTTCTCCATCGACAGTTCGACTTCGCTCTCGTCCACGCCGATGCGGGCGAACTGCGTTCGGATGTGTTCTTCGGCGGCGCCGATGGCCTGCTGGCGAGTGTCGAACCCGCGTGGCATCGGCGTCTCGAATGCGACGTGGACTTCCTTGCCGGATACCATCTGGGCTGTGCCGCCGCTTTCGACCTGATAGAACTCGTCGCAGACCCATACGTACGGCGCGTCTTCGTCCGGCGCGCCCTTGAACGAGGGTGAGCGTTCACCCCGCTCGTACAGCGTTCCTGTGAGGGTCGTCCCTCCTGCCTCACCGCGAACGAGCAACATAGCTCTCGGTAGGACTCGGGAGGATAAAAGGCAACGTGGGACGGCAGACCGACGTCTGACGGCAACGCGCCACTTTGAACGACGAACGAGTCCGTGCGAAACACGTTTCAATCACGCGCGAGATGGCAGGGCCATGAGCGATTTGGGCGACTTCTCGAACTACGGGACCGACACCGACGACTCCTCGGCGTCGGAATCGTCGGAAACGGAGGACGTGAGCGCCGGGAAAGCGGACGAGTGGAGCCACGACGACGGAGGCAGACGCGACGACTTCGACCGGATGGACCTCGACCCGGTCGGCGACGATTACGGTATCGGCAGTCTCGCCGTTTCGGAAGGGCTTGCCATCGGCGAGGAGAGCGACGACACCTGCCTGCGAGCGTACATCACCGCGCCGAACCGGGGCGACGTTCGAATCGGGAAGTACCTCCTCGTGCCCTATCCGGACGGCGAGAAGCTGTTCTGTCGCATCACGACGCTCGAATACGCACAGGAGTTCCACAGCGACGACGCCACCGAGATTCACGCCCGGCGGGCCATGCGCAACGAGCGAATCGACGAACGGGACTACAAGTTCATGGCGACGCTCGAACCCATCGCCGTGCTCTTTGCGGACGGCGGCGAACTGAAACGACGGATGACCGACCGCGTGCCGAAACCCGAGACGGTCGTTCGACAGGCCAGCGACAAGGGCGAAATCAAGACGGGGCTGAAGATACCCGAGGACGGCGTCTTCCTCGGCCACCTCTCCGTCGGGGGCGAGAAGGTGCGGACGGCGGCGGAACCGCCGACCATCGACTACCGCGTGAAGGACGACTACGACTCGGGCGACCCGCTCGTCTTCCGGCACTCGCTCGTGGCGGGCGGCACCGGGTCGGGGAAGACCCACGGCGCGAAGAACATCCTCCGGCAGTACCTCGCCGAGGAGCGCACGTATCCGATGGCGGACGGCCGAAACGCCAGAATGGCGGTCGTGCAGTTCGACCCGCAGGACGAGTACGCCCAGATGCACGACGACAATCCGGCAGTGACTGCCGAGGACGAACGCGCGTGGGAGCGCGAGGGCGTCGCCCACGGCGGCCACGACGAGACGGTCGCGTTCGTCCCGAAGGTCGGCGGCGAGTCGTACGCCGCGAGCCATCACGACGCCGAACAAGTCGAGTTCACGATTCCGTTCTCGATGGTGCGGGACAACCAGTGGCTCGTCGCGGGTGCGAGCCTCAACGACAACCAGTACGGCGCGCTGACCCACCTGCTGAATCGCTTCTTCAACAGCTACGGCGACGGTGGGACGTATCAGGAGTTCCTGAGTTTCCTCGACGACCCCGCGCTCCGCGAGGAACTGGACGAGAGCGGGCGCGTCCACGAGGCCACGTTCGACGCCGTGAAGCGCCGTGCGCGTTCCGTGCCGAGCAGCGTGTTCGACCAAGCGGCGGACCCCATCACCGACCTCGTCCCGCAGTTCGTTCGCTCGGGGCGGCTGTCGGTCGTGCCGACCTACCACCTGCCGTCGAGTCGGGCGAAGGAGATGGTCGTCCTCGCCGTGTCGAGCCTGCTCATCGACGAAAAGCTCTCGAACGCGCCGGAGTACCCGACCATCAAGGAGACGCCGCTCCTCGTCGGGATGGACGAGGCGCACAACTTCCTCTCGAACGCCGACAGCGTGCAGGCCCGGCAGGTCATCGGCAAGTTCACCGACGCGGCCAAACAGGGCCGCAAGGAGCGACTCGGCCTGTTCCTCATCACGCAGGACCCGCAGGACATCGCGGAACCCGTGTTCAAGCAGATAAACACGACCGTCGTCCTCAATCTGGGCGACGAGGACGCCATCAAGAGCGTGAACATCCCGACCACCCTGGAGAAGAAGGTGCCGTACATGGAGAAGGGCCAGATGGTCGTCTACTCGCCGGACAACTCCGAACCCGTCGAAATCACCGGCCTGCCGAAATGCGTCACCCGTCACGGCCGGGATTGAGTCGGCGAGGGGTTTGCGTCAGCGGACGGGGGTGAGCGGATAAAAAGATATGTGATGGCGACGTGTATCTCCACCATGGCAAAGCGAATTCTCGTTCCGGTCGACGGTTCGGAGCAGGCGACAAAGGCGCTGTCGTACACGCTGGAGGAGTTCCCGGGCGCGGAGATCACCGTCATCAACGTCATCGACCCCATCGACGTCGGCTACGGGTCCACGGTCGGCATGCCGGGCTACTCCGAGGAGTGGTACGAGGAGTCGAAGGAGAACGCCGAAGAGTTGTTCGCGGAGGCACAGGAGATGGCCGACGAGTACGGCACGACCCTCTCGACGAAAACCGAAGTCGGGCAACCGGCCCAGACCATCGTCGACTCCGCGGAGGAGTTCGACCACATCGTGATGGGCAGCCACGGCACGCTCCGGCGTCTCCCGAATCCTCCTCGGGAGCGTCGCGGAAACGGTCGTTCGGCGGTCGCCGGTTCCCGTGACCGTCGTTCGGTAATCGCCGTGACTTCAACTGGTTTAGACACGACTACCGAAGTTGACAAATGACGTATTCTGCATGCTCTTGTAATCGAAATGATGTCGTAATCAAAATACCCTAACACGCTGGTACCCGGAGATGTGTGGGTAGGTATCTATTTGAGTGACGGCAATATCAACGATATTAGCATTCTCGGTGCCCGCTGTCGCAGCAGTAACTGTTGCCGCTTCGGGTGAGTGGGCTTGGATTTTGGTCGACAACAACGGATGTGGTGTGAAAAACAAAACCCTATACTGTCTCGTCAACCCCACGTATGTCGTGCCGACGGTTGAATCACAGTAGGTCGCTGTCGAAATAAATCGATACAACAGAAAAGTATATCTAATCAATGGGGGCATTTTTACAATGAACTACCCCGTGTACAAACGTTCGACCCTACTGGCTATCCTTAGCACACTTGGAGTCTTCGTCTTGATCCACTCAGAGTTACAGCAACTCATGAGAGGTAAACCAATCGGAAATGGAATATCCCGTCTCATTGTCGGGGCTCTTGCTTTGGGTCTTATATTCGGTATCGTATTCATCGACTGGTCTGGGAGCAAAAATCACCAAAACGACGTACAAGACGATGTCGCACTCCTGGCATTAGTTGGCATTGTTATCGGAGGGTGTTATGCTCGTCCTCTATTACGCCCCCCACTCTCCGGAAGCAATCGGCGTTATTTTGGTTACTATTCCAGGGGCACTGATAGTTCTCCATAATATCTATGCCTCGGGTGACTTCGAGTCATTGAGGATTTTGTCTCTTAACGAATTGATGACGTGGATGGGGCTAGAGCACGTCGGAAAATTGTGCGTATCAAATCGACTTCTTGAGGATAACTATCTAATCGAAGATTTTCTTGTCACCATCTTCGTCACAACTGGTCGCGAGGCGATTCCACAAACGCTGAATTCAGTGCCCACGTTCGTATTATGGGTACTTCTCGCATTAAAATTATTACTGGTCGTCACACCTAAACGGAGTACTACACCGAGAGTGCTCGTCGTCAATTTTCACAACCACAAGAGATCAACCGGTGACACAACCGCCAGTCGCTAACACTCTCACCGAAAGACCTGCGGTCTTTCGAGCCATCAAAATCGCGCCGCGATTTTGAGACGCCGGAAAATCAAAGATTTTCCGGGCCGAGGAAACCCCAGAGGGGGTGACGAATGTCTTCCTGAACGTAGTGAAGGAAGGCCAGGAAGTCGCATGCCCGCACAGCGTAAGCGAGCAGGAACGTCTTCCGCTGCTTTTGGTGCAGATTTTTATCGAGGAGTGCGCAAAGCGCGCCCTCGCAGAAAAAGGTGCGTAGAACAGATTCGCCTGCTGGTACACACTAATCCCCTCATCAGTAATATCGTACGGCTTGATGTCGCGGGAGTGGTTTGCGTCGCGGATTTTTTGGATTTCGATGGCGAGTCGGGTTTCGCGGAAGTCGTCCTCGCTCCGGACGTAGCGGAGGACGAACACGGCGTCGGTGAGGTATTCGATGATGCCGTGGCGGGAGGCGTAGGGGTTGTCGTCGCTGGCTTCGCTCGTGAGCATGGTGGTGACGCCCGCTTTCTTCAGACTGCGGGTGAAGTCATAGATTTCGTTGCGGCGGGTGGCCCGCTCCTCGTACATCATTTCGAGGAGCGAGACGGAGTCGAGGACGAGGCGCGTGGCGTCGAAATCGCGAACGAGGTCCGGCAGTTCGTTCCGGATGCTCGACAGCGAGTTGGCCATCTCGATGGGGTCCAAGTCCACGATTGCGAGTCGGCCGTCCTCGACGTACTCGTCGTAGGTCCAACCCTTCTCGGTCGCGCTGTCCACGATTCGTTCGTGGCTCTCCTCCAGCGTGACGTAGACGGCGTTCTCGCCGCGTTCGAGGGCGTGGTTCAGGAACTGAAGCCCGAACGTGGTTTTTCCGGTCCCCGCGCTCCCGATGGCGACCATCAGGGTTCGTTCGGGGACACCGCCCTGAATCATGCTGTCCAGACCGTCGATGCCGATGTCGATTCGCGGAATCGCGGATTCGAACTCCTCGTCGGCGTCGAAATCGGTGCTGGACGGACTGCCACCGAATCCGCCAGCGCCGCCGAAGTCATCACCGCCACCGCCGTCGAAGCCACCGAAAGCACTTGCGTCGAAGTCGCCAGCGTCATTGTCGTCAGCGAAGTCGGCATCGCCGCCGAAGTCCGGTTCGCTTTCGCTGCCCATACTGGGGGCTGACGCGAACGCGCTGTCGAAGTCGTCATCGAACAGCGGTTTGTCGTCGTCGTCCGATTCGGGCGCTGGTTCCTGTTCGGCGTTTTCCGGGGCGGACTCCATCCCAAACGCGGCTTCGTTCGTGTCCGATGGGGTCGCGGGGGACGAGTCTGCATCGTCGCCTGTTGACTCGGTCACTTCTTCCGTTTTATGTTTCGTTTCCGGAGTCGGCTCACCATCGACGCCCGCTTCGTCCGCGTTCGGTTCGTCTGCGTTCGCTTCGTTCTCATCCTCCTCGTCTCGGAGTGCAGCCTCGAACCAATCGTCGTCGTCACTCACGCCGCTTCCTCCTGACCGTTCGTGGTTTGGCGTGGTTCGCGGCACGGTGGTTCGGTCGTCCGCGTCCGTATCCGAGCGACAGCTATCATCGTCCTGTCACTGGCACCCTGCGTAAATTAATGTTCGTGTCGGCGGCTTTTTGAGCACCGAGAGCAAACGGAGGCGTGATGAACGTCGGCATCGTCGCACAGCGAGGAAACGAGCGGGCCGCGACGCTTGCGGGGAAACTGCGGGAGACACTCCGAGACGATACCGTGACAGTTCACCTCGACACGGCAACTGCCGAGCAGTTGGGCATCGACGGCGTCGATGTGAACAGGATGGCGGAAAACGACCTCGTCGTCAGCATCGGCGGCGATGGCACGTTTCTCTTTTCGGCGAGCGGCGCGGGTGGCACGCCGATACTCGGCGTGAACCTCGGTGAAGTCGGGTTTCTGAACGCCGTCGCGCCCGAGGACGCCGTTCGTGAAGTTCGTGAGGTCGTCGAGGAGCATCTGGACTCGGGCGAGATTCCGTCGCGCGAAGTGCCCCGACTGCAGGCCACTGGCGAGGGTGACTGGTCGGTCCATCCAGCACTCAACGAAATCGCCGTCCAGGGCGCACAACGTGGCCACGGACAGGGACTCGATTACGAGATTCACGTTGACGACGTGGAGTACGGTGGCGGCCACGCCGACGGCGTGTTGGTTTCGACACCCACCGGAAGCACGGCGTACAATCTCAGCGAGGGCGGGCCGCTGGTCCACCCGAGCGTGAACGGTCTGATTCTCACCGAGATGTGTGCGTCCCACCCGATGCCGCCGTTGGTGTTCGAACCGAACCACGACGTGGAGATTTACGTGACGAATGCGTCCTCCGCCGTCGTCGGAAGCGACGGGACGCAGGTCCGCATCGACCCGCCGGAGACGATTAGGATTTCCGTGTCGTCCGAACCAGCCAGAATCGCTGGCCCCTCGCCGACCTTCTTCGAAGCGCTCGGAAAGCTCGATTAGCTGCCGGAAGCGGAAGCCTCTAATTCTGTCTCTCGTAAGGGAACGACAATGAAAGGGCAACTTCCGGACGTACAGGCCACGGAACCGGACGTGTCTGTCGGGTTGAACCGAGTGGGTGTAACGGGTGTGGAGAAACTGGTCGAGGTCGCTCGACCGGAGAAGCGACCGTACGTTCTCACCGCCGAGTTCGACGTGCTGGTAGACCTGCCGAGTTGGCGTAAGGGCGCGGACATGAGCCGCAACATGGAGGTCGTGGACGAAGTGCTCGAAGACGCCGTCGAAGAACCGACCTACCGCCTCGAAGACGTGTGCGGGGACGCCGCCGAACGACTGCTCGAAAAACACGATTACACCTCGAAAGCCGAAGTCAGCATGGAAGCGGAGTTCATGGTGCGGGACACGACGCCCGAGAGCGAGCGCCCCACACAGGCTATGGTCGATATCATCGCCAGTGCGACCGCGACCGAGGAGGAGACGACCGAAAAGATCGGCGCGCGCGTCACGGGCATGACCGTCTGCCCCTGCTCACAGGGCATGATGAGCGGCCGAGCCAAAGAAAAGCTCCTCGACCTTGGCGTCGGCGAGCGCGAAGTCAAGGAGTTCCTGCGCGAGATTCCGCAGGCGGGTCACTCCCAGCGTGGACACGCCACCCTCGCAATCGAGAGTTCGGGCGCGCCGGAGGTTGACCTCCACGACCTCATCGAAGTCGCCCGCGACTCGATGAGCGCGCGGATTTACAACCTCGCAAAGCGTCCCGACGAGGATCACATGACGTTTCAGGCCCACGCCGACGCGAAGTTCGTCGAGGACTGCGTGCGCGACATGGCCCACGGCGTGGTCGATACCTTCCCCGACCTGCCGGACAACGCGGTCGTGACGATGAAACAGAGCAACGACGAGTCCATCCACCAGCACAACGCCCACGCCGAACGCGTCGCCGAGGTGGAGACGTTACGCGAGGAAGTCGCCGAATCAGGCGAGTAAGTCTACGTCAAATAGTCCATTTTATATCAGATAACTGCCCCATTTCAGGCATGCTTGGGCGAGACGTGATTCTGTTCGCCATTCTGGTCGTTCTCTTCGGTGGATTTCTTTCCGTCGGTGGTGGAATGGCGTTCGACCCGGACACCGGTTTCTGGATAATGATAGTTGGATTGATAGTCGGTATGTTGGGTCTCACGGCCAGCGTTTCGGACGGGCTGTCGGAGTGACGAGCGAGTCGATGGATGCTCCTTTTCAATTAATTTATACATTTTTGGTCTCGTCTTCCGCGTATGCCCTCCCGCCGTCGCGTTCGGCCGCGTCGCCTCGGCAGAATCGTGCGAGGGATGACGGAAGGAGCGCCAGCGACTGGAGGAATCGGTTGGGGAGGGGGTGGCGCGGTGCGGGGTGGGACTGAAAGGGACCGCCTGCTCGCGCTTGACATGGTTGCTGTGTGGGCCACTATTTTGGCCGGGTGGTGTTGAGAGGCCAAAATATCCTGCACAGCAACCGCGAGCGGGCGGGGGCTTTCGAGGCGGTTTGCTTCCCAGTAACTGTAATCGCAAAAGTACCAAACCTACCTCGGAGCGAGCAGACAAGCGCTTTCGAAATCGCCCTTCACTCGAACCTGTCCGATTGCTGGGTCGTAACACGTATTCCACGGGACAACGAATCGACGGACTATGATAGGTATCGTTGGTGGGGGAATCGCCGGATTGGCCGCCGCCTACCGCCTCCAACAGCACGGCTACGACGTGCAGGTATTCGAAGCGAGCGACGACCTCGGGGGACTCGCCGCGACCTACGAGACGAACGGTGACCGCATCGAGAAGTTCTATCACCACCTTTCGGCCTCGGAGGAGACCATCATCGACCTCATCGGGGAACTGGGGTTGGGCGACGATTTGGAGTGGCCCATCGGCAAGAACGCCTACTATGTCGATGGCGTCGTCCACCCGCTCGACAAACCGTGGGAAATCCTCGCCTACCCGCACATGAGCGTCTACGACAAGTTCCGGTTGACGCTCCTCACGCAGGAAATCGACATCCGTGGTGGGATTCCGAAGTTCGACACCTACGAACGGCTGGAGGACTTCGAGGACGTGCCGATTGACGACTTCCTTATCGAGCACACCTCGCGCGGCGTCTACGAGAACTTCTTCGGCCCGTTGTTGGACGCCAAGTTCGGGAGCAAGAAGGAGGATGTGAGCGCGGCGTGGCTTCTCGGACGCATCAAGTTCCGCGGCGAGCGTGACCTCCTGCGCGGGGAACCGCTCGGTTACCTCAGCGGTGGGTTCGGCCGTCTCATCGACGCACTTGTCGAAGCAGTCGGCAGGGAAAACATCACGACCGGCGTGTACGTCACCGACCTCGTCAGCGAGGACGGACACGTCACGTCGCTCACGACGAAGCCAGCGCAGAGTGCGGAAGTCGCCGCTGCAGATGGCGGAAGAGCGGACGGCGGAAATGCGGATGGTGACACCGCGACCGAGACGCATGATGTGGACAACGTCGTCGTCGCCGCGATGCCGAACGTCCTCCAAGACCTGACGGGTTACGAGTGCGATATCGACTTTCAGGGTGCGGTCTGTGCGCTCGTGACGATGGACGAGCAACTGACCGACACGTACTGGCTCAACATCGCCCACGAGGCACCGTTCGGCGCGCTCATCGAGCACACCAACTACATCCCGCCGGAGCGCTACGGCGGCGACCACTTGCTCTACATCGCCAGTTACATTCAGGACTACGAGGAGGAGTTGTGGGGGATGAACGACGAGGAAGTCGAGGACCTGTGGCTGGGACACCTCGAAGAGATGTTCCCGGACTGGGACCGTTCGTCGGTATCGCAGTTTCGTCTCGCCCGGAACCCGCGCGCCGCGCCGGTGTACGAACGCGGCTATCTCGACATGGTCGTTCCCTACGACCTCGGCGACGACATCGCGGACGGCATCTACTACGCAGGTATGGCGAGCAAAGCCCAGTATCCCGAGCGGAGCCTGAACGGCGGACTCGTCGCTGGCTACGAGTGTGCTGACCGGATTTCCGGAAAGAAAGTGGTTGTCAGCCCAGACGATAGGGAAGAACGGAAATAGCCACCTCGAATACACGGCGGGTAGGGTTTTGCTCGTCCGTCACTAGTATCAATGGCATGGTGGGAGTGGGGCAACTGGCAGTCATCAGTATCGGCGCAGTTGCGAGTTTCTTCATGGCGTGGACGGTCGGAGCGGGGTGGACGCCGTACGCACCGAGCGTCGGCGCTCGCAGGACCACGGTCATGCGAGGGGCGTTCTTCACCGGCCTGTTCGGGATACTCGGGGCAGTACTGCAGGGTGCGAACGTCACCGAAGCGATTTCGGCTGGACTCATCAACGGCGTGACGCTCACGCCGATTGCGGCCGTCATCGCGCTCATCGTCGCCGCCGGACTTGTCGCGATAGGAATCTTCGCCGGCTACCCGCTCGCGACGGCATTCACGGCGACGGGTGCGGTTATCGGTGTCGGCCTGGCGCTTGGCGGAAATCCGGCGTACGCGAAATATCAGCAGATACTGCTGTTGTGGGTACTGACGCCGGTTTTCTGCGGCGGAATCGCGTATGGTCTCGCTCGACTGATTCGGCGTGACGACGTGCCGGACGAGTATTCGATACCGCTGTTCGGTGCCATCGTCGGTCTCATCCTGGCCAACTCGCCGTTCACCTTCCTCGCGCCGGAGTCCGGCGGTGCGTCAGTCGCGGCGGTGGCCGTCAAAAGTCTGCCCGTTCCGCCGCTTGCCGGTCTCGTCGTGGCAACCCTGTTCGTCGCGCTCGTCCTCGGCGTGATTCTCCTGATAGAGGTTCGTTCCAACGTGAAGAGGGGCCAGCGACACCTGTTGTTCGGTATCGGCGCGCTCGTTTCCTTCTCGGCGGGTGGCAGTCAAGTCGGCCTTGCCGTCGGACCGCTCGCGCCGATGACCATCCCGCTCGGCGTGTCGCTCGCCGTAATTCTGCTGTTCGGGGGCCTGGGTGTGATGTTCGGTGCGTGGATGGGTTCGCCACGGATGATAAAAGCGCTCGCTCGCGATTTTTCGTCGCTCGGTCCACGACGGGCGACTGCCGCGCTCATTCCGGCGTTCGCCATCGCACAGACCGCGGTGTTGTTCGGCGTCCCCGTCTCGTTCAACGAAATCGTCGTCAGTGCCATCGTCGGGAGTGGCTACGCTGCGGGGGCCGGAAACGTCAGTCGGGAGAAAATGGCCTACACGGTTCTCGGGTGGGTCGTCTCCCTGCTTCTATCGTTCGTGCTGGCCTACGGCGCATTCGTAGTTCTCGGGATGCTATAGTTCACAGTATCCCTCCACTGACAATCACCGGAATCCGTTACCGCAACACCGCGGCTCCGGGGATTTGTCAAAAATGTAGATACCCGTCGCGGCCGTAGCATATAGTATGGAAACAAGTGTTGCTGGCTTCAAGGAGACGGGGGATTGGGTAACCATCGTCGAACACGGTGAACGAATCACGACGGCGCTCAAAGCGGAAGAAGTCGAAGGGGAGTCCTTCGACGACTGGAACGAGTGGCGGCCGAAAGCACACGAGAGACTGAGAAAGGACGTGAACAAGAAGACTGCGGAGCAGGCGAGCGTCTCGCGCGGCGAGGGGGAAAAAGCCGGTAAATCTCCGACCGAGGACGTGAAAACGGCACGGGAAGAGCTCAGGGACACGGTGTCCGAACTCGCGGACGGGGATATCGATGACGCGGCCGACGAGAGTCATGACACCATCGAGTACGCGACTCGTGCAGCCGACACGGCAGGCCGGAAGGCGTTCCGAACTGTCGAGGAAACAGTGTACAAACACGTCATGACGCAGGTATCGCCAGTGTACTTCGACAACGAACTCATCAGCGCAAACGTCGAGCGCGCCCGAAATGGAAGTCAGTACACCTTCGAGGTGAACATCAACGAGGACGAACTCAAGGACAGCGTCGGCGACCGACTGGAGGAGTACGAGGACATCGACCGCTGGCGTGGCGAGACCGAAAAGGAGACCGAATCCGTCGAGGCCGCGGAAGGTATCGACCCAGTAGAGTGAGACGATTTTTCGCGTGATACGAATCGCCGCTATCCCTATCCACGTGCGGCACGTCTGGAACGTATCATGTACGACAAAATCCTCATCCCCATCGACGGCAGCGATGCGGCGGCGAACGCGATTCCGTACGCGCTTAACGCCGCGAAGACGTACGACGCTGCCATTTATACGGTGTCGGTCGTGGACACGGGCGGTATCGATGGTAGTGGCGAGAAGCGAAAAACGATGTATGAGGAGTTCCAGAAGAAATCGAAGCGGCTGGTTGAAGAGTTGATTCGTGGTGCAGAGGAGGAGGGTATTCGGACGACTGCGGGGTCAATCGCCGAAGGAAAGCCACATCAAGCGATTCTGCGGTACGCCGAGGAACGGAATATCGACCTCATCGTGATGGGAACGCACGGCCGGGGCGGCATCCGCTATCCGCTTCGGCGGAGCGTCACGGAAGCGGTTCTCAGGCGTGCGGACGCGCCGGTATTGGCGATTCGATTGGGAGCTGACGAGAGTTAAACGAGAGATGAGGAGAATCAGGCTTCGCCTTCGTCCACACCGATTGCGTCCGAGATGTCTACGTCCTCGGGTTCGTCGAACCCGCCGACGTGAATCTCGCCGTCGTCACCTTGGACGTACACGTCGTCGGCGAAGCCACCTTCCGCGTGCGGGTGGACTGGGTCGTCCAGTTTTTCCGGCGTCGATGGTGCTTCCGGCATCTCTTCGGGTGCGAACTCTCCCAGTGGGTCGGCGATGGTGATGCCGTGTTTCGAGAAGAACGTCTCGTAGCGCTCGTAATGCGCTTCGAGTTCGTCGCTCGGGAACTCCATCATCTCCGTCCAGCCGTGGTTGTAGAAGTCGAAGTTGGACTGAATATGCGTGATTTCGCGGGCTTCCGCCTCCGGTGCGCCCGACTGGAGCGCGGCGAGATACGAATCCATCGTCGCATCGAAGAACGCGTCCAAGTGGTCCTTGCGTTCTTCCTGATGTTCTGGGTTGGCCTTCTTCAGGAAAATCCGGGTGTGCATGTTCACCAAGCCGGACTTCGCTACGTCCCGGACGACGGGCAGTTCGAGTGCCTTTCTCGACGCAAAATGACGCGCGTTCTGATGAATCTTCATATCCCTCGCTTCGGACCCAACGCTATTCAACGTCCCGACTACATCGAATGTTGTCGCTTGGCACTGATTTCCAGATAGCAACCCACTTTAACCCCGAAGAAGAACGATTCAGGCATGACCGAATCGTACGTGATCATCGGGGATGGTATCGCGGGGAGTTCCGCCGCTGAAACCATCCGCGAGGAAAAGCCTGAGGCCGACATTGCCGTCATCACCGATGAGGGCGAAGCGCTCTACAACCGCATTCTCATCAAGGAGTTCGCGAAAGGCAAACTTCCGGAAGCGCCGATTTCTATTCACGAACCCGACTGGTACGACGAGCGCGACATTGACCTCGAACTGAACACGTTCGTCACCGACATCGACCCGGACGCGCACGAGATTCACACGCACGCAAGCGGGACGTTCACCTACGACAAACTCCTTGTCGCCACAGGCGGGACACCGACACAGCTCCCGGTCGATAACAGCGACGCCGACGGCATCCACCACTTTTGGACGTTTCAGGATGCCCGTAGCATTGCGGAACACGCGGAAGCGGCGGACACCGGAACCGTCATCGGTGCTGGCCTGCTGGGTATCGACCTCGCTGCAATCTGTGCCGCACAGGGCGTGGACGCCAAGTACATCATGCGTGGCAACCGCTGGTGGCGCTACGGCCTGAGCCTCGACGGTGCGGAAATCATCCACGATGCGCTCGAAGAGAAGGGTGTCGAACTCGTCCTCGAAAGCGGCGTTAACGGCTTCAAGACGGACGACAACGGCAATGTCGTTACCACCATCGATGCTGACGGCAACGAGTACGAGAGCGACTTCGTCGGCATCGCCATTGGCCTGAACTTCAACACGGAGTATCTGCAGGGTAGCGGCGTCGAAACCGACAACGGTGTCGTCGTTGACCAGTTCATGCAGACGAACGTGGACGACATCTACGCTGCCGGGGACATCACACGGTTCTACGACACCATTCTGGACGAGTACACCCAGAACGGGTCGTGGGGTAGCGCGAAGGAACAGGGTGTCGTCGCCGCCAAGAACATGATTGCGGACGACGAAGCAGCGGAGTTCCGCTGGGTCTCCTCGTACTCCATCACTCACTTCGACTTCCCGTTCCTCTCCTTCGGATTCCCGACGTTGGGCGACGACGAATGTGAGCGCAAGTACAGCGACACCGAATGGCGTCGCCTGTCGTTCAAGGACGGCAAACTCGTCGGCGGCGTCCTCATCGGCGACCTCGCCCCACAGGGTAAGTACAAGGACCTCATCCGCAACGAAGTCGAGTGTGCGGACCAGAAGGAAATCCTCCTCGAAAAGCAGTTCGACCCCGAGAAACTCGCCCAGCCACAGGAACAGTAACTTCGTTACTCCTTCTCGGTGTTTTTGTAACGTTTCCGAAAGCAATCGCTTCGGACGGGTATTCTGGCTAAAAACGGAGATGGCTTGTCACGACGTGACGATTTAAGCTGTGCCATGTTAATTGATATCATTGACCAAGCCGGTCAGGTGACTTTGTGAAAGCCCAAATCGCTCTTGAACCAGTGGAAACAGTCCCCGACGATGCCCGTGTCCGACACTACGACGAACTCGAATACAGTGCGAAAGGACAGTTCCCCGACGTCGTCGAACGCGGCGACCAACTTATCGACAGGGAGACGGCACACGAGTTCAGCGATGGTGAATTCGTCAAATACACGGGCTATTTCCGCGTGCTGCTCGCGTAGCTTCATTCATCACGCTTGTTCACGTTTTCGACACAAAGTTTAATATCTGGAACGACATTTGGTAGCGTATAACATGGCTTCGAACAGCATCAGTAGTGTGGGGTCTGCATCGACTGGAAAAACGGCGGCGCTCATCGTCACCCGAACCGAGACCGTGCCAGCGGGTGCACGAGTGTGCAGTTTCGACGAACTATCGGATGCGAGCCAACAGCTACTGGCGGAGTTCGACGGTCACGAGAAGGTCGTCCAGATGGCGAACACCGTGGCCCAGGAGTTCACCGAGGATACCGTCATCGTGTTCAACGACTATTTCCGCATCGACATCGTGTAACAACGGAGTACCAACCGAAGCCGTTTTCTCCGACAGGGCGGCATGTAGGGACATGAGTATGAGCGGAAGCGGTGAGATGACTTTGGCCTTCGAACTGTCGGCGCTCAAGACGCTGGCCAGCCCGGGCACTGTCTTCGAGGACGCCCGGCGCTGGACGCGCTACGTCGGCGTCATCTCCGACCAACCGACGTACGTGGTGACGAACTTCACCCGCAAGAACCGCATTCGGCAGGACTTCTTCTCCGGCCCGAAAGGACGGGCCGAGAGCCTCGACAGCGTGAAATCACAGTTCGACACCGACCGTCACGTCTTCGTCGGCACGACCGACGACGACCGCGAACTCGCCGAGGACCACGACTGGGAGTTCCTGCACGTCGAAGACGCCGCCGATGCGGCCGAGTGGGATATCACTGCGGACGGTGACGAGGACGACGAGACGAAAGAAGAGGACGTGCGCGACGACTGGCCGTAGCTTCTCGTCGAAACCTCCACTTCGATAGTTCTCGCGTTTCTCACGACACCGGGGCAGAGGATTGAACGTCGCGTGATATCATAGTTCACGAAAATATATCGCTTCGCCATGAATCGGTTCGAGTATGCCTGGTCCGACTTTTACTGAGGGGACTCACGTTTCACTCCACCCCATTGAGGAAGAAGACCACGAGTTCATACAGTACGGCTTGCTCGCCGACGAGTGGTTGGACGAGTGAGCAGTTGGGCACGACTGACGTCCCGGGAGAGACTCATCCATCAACAGTCCGTCTGCAACCGTCGCCTTCCTCGCTCGGTAATCTCATAGCAACACCAGTTCGAGTTTCGGACGAGATTACGCTCGGCCAGGGAGCGACAGCGACTCGCGGTGACGCAGTTCGACAGCGCGAGTTGCCGTTCGATGTCGAGGCGAACCTGCATCCCGTTCGCCGCGAGCAGTCGGAGGATTCGTTCGTCTATCGGGCGCAGTCGGTCGGGAATCCCGCTGGCCTGTGCCATACTCCTCCCACTTCTTTCCGGGGATAAGTAGCTCGCTAAGAGGGGTATTGAGGACGGATTGGGGATGGGGAGCGCTATTGAGGGCTATCTCTATGCTGCCGGTACCTGTTCCGGGCCGAGAAAAATTCCCGTTACGGCGGTTGGCAATCACGTCGTTTAAACTCGTCAGGGACGAACAAGCAGATATGGCAGAACCGCGCGTCCCGGGAGGGGACGGAGGGAAACTCGAACTCCCCTGTGGGGAGACAGTGGCGACCGGGCGACTCGACATGGGGATGCGCGAGTACGACTGTGACTGTGGTGAATCACACGCCGTCGTCATGGACGTCCACCCACCGTCACGGTTCGTCCCCGAATTCCTCGTGGATATCCTCCGCGGAACCATCGATACGACCGACGAGAATGTCGAATTCGGTACCCTTCACATCATGGGTATCGTCATGGAGGAGTTTCCCGAGGAAATCGTCAGCGAGGACGTGGCCGACAACCCCGATTTGGGGTATACGATGGTTTGGGTGACGGATTTCGACTCCCGACGACTTCACGAAATCGTCGTGGAACTCATCGTGGAACTGATGGAACACGCCGTCAGCCACGCCGAAGACGACGACGCAATGAGTCAGTTTGAAGCCGACATGCTGAACTTCGACGTGCCAACCTTCGTCGACCAGTATCGGGCGGAGCGAGATTTCTCCGGGCCGCACGACCGCCCTGTGTGAGGATACCCCCGTCAGAGCAGACGCTTGTCTGACAGAGATTTAAGTGATGGGCAGGCAACCCTGCTCATATGTCCGTTGGCGGAAACCCGTTCGAGCGCATCCGGCAGGTCGTCACCGAACACGAGGCGGACGAACCGCTGACCGCTCGTGAGATTCTGAATTTGCTCGGCGAAACGGACCGTACCGCCAAGGAGTTCGAGAGCACACACGAAATCGCGACCGTCCTCGGACGGCGAGCGCAAGCGGGTGACGTGCGGGTGATTCGTTCCTCGCCGTACCGGTACGAACTCTAAATTTTTCCACATACCAAACTACAAGACCCCGGAACACGCGCTTCGAGTCGATGCTGGACGAGTTGCTCGGGCGCGCCGAGTTGAAAGAGCGAATCGACGAACTCGAAGATGAGAACCATCATCTCGAACGCCGAGCGGAAGCCGAAGAGGAACGCCGTGCCGAGGCCGTGACGGAACGCCAGAACGCCGAAGAGCAAGCCAACCGCCTCGAAAACCGCATCGTGGAACTCGAAGATCGGGTCGAGCGGCTACAGGATGACGAGGAGTCGGTCGAATTTCGTGGCACGGAATCCCTTCACCAAAAGCGACTGGATGAGGTGTTGGCTCGCCTCGGAAGTGTCGAGACGGAGCCCGAAGGCGCACTGACTGCGATGGTCGAAGACGAACTTCCGGAAACGGTCAGGAACGCATTCGGCGACCACGCGCCGCTCGTCGCCCGTGCCGCGCCGTGTTTGGCGCTGACAGACGATGCAGGATTGGTCAGCGCGGTGCTCTCCCCGCCGAATCCTCCGGAGGAATTCGTCTCGTGGGACGACTCGCTCAACCTCGATACAGCGTGGTTCCGGCCCGAGGGTCGCTTCACCTTCGCGCTCGTCCGTTCGGATGTATTCGCCATCGCGGAGTACGACGGCCGGAAGCGACTGTCGGTTTCCGGGTTCGAAAGCGACGTGAAGAGCGACCACTCGAAAGGCGGGTTCTCGCAGGCCCGATTCGAGCGGATTCGGGAGGACCAGATCGCGGATCATCTCGAACGCTGCCACGAGGAAATCGCATCCCGCGATGCCGACAGACTGTACGTCGTCGGCCAGCGCACGCTCCTCTCGGAGTTCCGCGACGGTGCTCACCGAACAAAACCGGTCGATGCGACTGGAAAACCGAGGGACGCGCTGGACGATGCGTTCTACGAGTTCTGGACGACCCGGCTGTTTCGAATCTAATCGACGATGTATTCTACTCCACCTTCGCGTGAAACAGCAGTCGGCCACACTCCGGACACATCGCGGTTACGACTTCCTTTCGCTCGTTCATCCCGAGCGAGCCGAGAAGTCCGCCCCGGGATTTGCTCGTTCTGACGTCCGGTTTCCACGCGTCGTTCATGTCGAATCAGACCGGTTCGAGTGAAACATCACAGTCAGGACAGTGGTCTCTCGTCATCGGTAATTCGCCGCAGAGAACTCTCGTCGCTGTTCTGATTCTCCTACCCTATCTCTGTATCGTCGCACCGCCGCCGATTGCGCTCGGATACGCGCGGGCTTCGACATCGTTGTCGTAAAAGGCGTCGAGCATCGCGCTCCCGACGGCGTTTCGTTTCCCGTCGTGGCACACTGCGAGGACGCTCGGCCCGGCACCGCTCACGGCGACGCCGGTCGCACCCGCATCGAGCGCGGCCGTTCGTACCGCGTCGAATCCATCGATGAGTGCCGCCCGCGACCCCGTGACCGACCCGTCTTCGAGTCCCTTACCGACGAGGACCGGGTCGTTGCGAAACATCCCGGCAGTCAGCGTTGCGGCGTTGCCGACGGTGCTGACGAGTTCGTCTACTTCGACCGACTGGGGAACGACGCGTCGAGCGTCTCGCGTCGAGACGACGGTTTCCGGCAGGCAGGCAACGACCGGAATCGACGTCTCGACTTGTGTAATCGCGTCGTCGGTGACGATGGTGAACCCACCGAGAATGGAGGGGGCGACGTTGTCCGCGTGGGCTTCGCCCGAGACGGCTGCCTCGCCTTCTGCCGCGACGCGAACGAGTTCGCGTCGCGTAAGACCGCAATCGTACAGTTCGTTCAGTCCGACAGCGGCAGCGGCGGCGCTGGCGGCGGACGACCCGAGTCCGGACGAGGGTCGAACCCCTTTGTTTATCTTAATGTGGGCGGGCGCACCGAGTTCCTCGGCGACGACTCCCGCCGTGTTTTTCGCCGGTTCTTCGGGGATGTATTGCCGCCCGACACCCGTTACCTCTATCGTCGTCTCCTCGGCACGTTCGACCCGAACGATATCTGCGGGTCGTTCCAACGCCAATCCAAATACATCGAACCCACACCCGAGATTGGCACTCGTGGCCGGTGCCCGCACTGTGACCATGCAACACGTATCGAAAGCACGGACAAAAACCTTCGCTTCCGGTCGAAAATTGTCCGACGGCGACTTTCACGTTACCGAGAGAGTCGGGTTTAAGCCACCGTGCCACCACCGCACACACATGCAGGTTGCGATACTGGCTCACGAGAAGTTTCCCGGTCGCGCGAAAACGGCGGTCGGAATTCTACGATATGCGGACTACGACGTCGCGGCGGTGCTGGACCGCGACCATCCCGGCGAACGCGTCACCGACCACGTACCCGACGTGCAGGACGCGCCAATCGTCGCCGGAATGGACGACGTGTCCGACGTGGACGCGCTCATCATCGGCATCGCGCCAATCGGCGGCGGGTTCGACGAGTCGTGGCGGCCGGACGTGACGGCCGCGCTCTCCCGCGGCTGTGACGTGATTTCGGGACTCCACTACTTCCTCGAAAACGACGAGGAGTTCAGCCGACTCGCCGCCGAAAACGACTGTGAGATTTGGGACGTTCGAAAACCCCACGACGACCTCACCGTCAGTCAGGGCATTGCGAAGGACGTGGACGCCGAAATCGTCCTCACGGTCGGCACGGACTGCTCGGTCGGCAAGATGACCGCGACGCTGGAACTCGTCGAGGCGGCCCGCGAACGCGGTGAAAGCGCGGGATTCGTCCCGACGGGCCAGACGGGAATCATGATCGACGGTGGCGGTAACCCAATCGACCGCGTGGTGAGCGACTTCACTGCCGGTGCGGTCGAGGAGACGATTCTGGAACGCGCCGACGAGTACGACTACCTGTTCGTGGAAGGACAGGGAAGCATCGTCCATCCGGCCTACTCCGGGGTAACGTGTGGGATTCTCCACGGGTCGATGCCCGACAAACTCGTCCTCTGTCACGAGGCCGGAAAGGAGGCGATTCACGGCTACGAGTCCGTCTCACTGCCACCGATTTCCGAGTACGTCTCGCTCTACGAAGGCCTTGCGCGCCCAGTGCACGAAACCGAAATCGTCGCCGGAGCCATCAACACGTCTGGAATCGAGGACGACGAGGACGCCTACGCGGCCGTCGAGGAGTACGAATCCGCGCTTGATGCACCCGTGGCCGACCTCGTCCGTTTTGATGCGGATGCCGTACTGGAGGCGATTCTATGAGCCTCACGACCGAGTTCGAACGGATTTCGCTGCCGCTCGAACACGCCTTCACCATCTCGCGGGGGACACAGACGACGGCCGAGAACGTCATCGTCAGAATCGAGGACGACGACGGCAACGTCGGCGTCGGCGGGGCCGCCCCATCGGAACATTACGGCGAGACGGCGGCGACGGTCGAAGCCGTCCTGCCGGACCTGCTCGCCGTGGTGGAGCGAGCGGATGACCCGCACGCGCTCGACCGCATCGAACGCGAGATGAAGGAAACGGTGAACCGTAACCCGGCGGCGCGCTGTGCGGTGAGTATTGCGCTACACGACCTCGCCGCGAAACGTACCGGACTGCCGCTGTATCGCTACTGGGGACTCGACCCCGAGAACACGCTGGAAACGTCGTTCACCATCGGCATCGATACGACCGACGTAATGGCCGAGAAGACGCGAGAGGCCATCGAAGCCGGATACGGCACGCTGAAAGTGAAGGTCGGCACCGACCGCGACGAGGAAATCGTCGGCGCGATTCGGGACGAAGCCCCGGGCGCGACGATTCGCGTAGACGCGAATCAGGCGTGGAGTCCCCGTGAAGCGGTGCGGAAAATCGAGGCACTTGCGGACTTCGACGTCGAATTTGTCGAGCAGCCGATTCCGGCCGAGAACCCCGAGGGCATGCGATTCGTTCGTGAGCGCGCCGCGCTCCCGATTGCGGCCGACGAATCCTGCATCACGCTGGAGGACATCCCGAAAATCGCGAACAAGGCCGACATCGCCAACCTGAAACTGATGAAATGTGGCGGTCTTCGGGAAGCGAAACGGATGATCCACGCCGCGCGAGCGGAGGGGTTGGAACTCATGCTCGGCTGTATGATAGAGAGCAACGCCAGTATCGCCGCCGCGTGCCACCTCGTTCCGTTGCTCGATTACGTCGATTTAGACGGCTCGCTTCTCCTCGCGGAGGACGAATACGACGGGGTGCCGATGCCGAATGGCGTCATCGACCTCGAAACCGGTCGATTGGGTACCGGCGTTCGAAAACGGTAGGGTTCGAAAACGCGAACTCTACTCTTACTCGTCCAGTTTCCCGACGCGCTCCGCTCGAAAGCCGACCATCTCATCGTAACCATCGGTGGACATCAGGACGGGATAGAACGGTCGGTCGGCGCGGAGTTCACTGGCATCCTTCCCTTTCTTCCGAGCGAACACTTCGTCTTTCTCGACGCGGACGAAATTCTCGCCGACGAATTCGTAGTTCGCACCCTCCACGGCGTCAAAAACCCGATACAGTTCAGAGGTTGCGGACTCCGAAAGCGTATCCAGTGCGCCCATTTCGCCGAGGAAATTTCGGAGAATGCGTTCGGCGTTTCGCGCTGCTTGGTCGCTCCCCTGCAACCCACACTCGACGGCCACCCCGTCAACGTAATCGATGAGACCGCCAGCGAGGTAGCTGATGTCCACGACGCGCCCCACCCCAGTTGCTCGCGCCAGTCGTTTCGTTCGGTCGTTCAGCCGAGTGACGAGCGCGAACGGGTCCGGGTACGATTCTGTCGAGTGCAAGTCGAGGACGCCACAGCCATCGAGTTCCGGCAGGAGCGCCGCCGCGAGCCGGGATTCGTGTGTTGCTCCATCCAGAACGCCCGGAAACGCGCGATTCACATCCTCGTCGATGAATCGCTCGTTCTGCTCGATCGCCTCCTCGTTGGCGAGGACGAAGCGAACCGAACGGGGGAACGAGGAATTCTCCGCCAGCACGCGCTCTACAGCCAACTTTCCGCAACGTTCGTTTCCGTGCAGGCAGGCGACGACGGCGAGGTCGGGAGTCCCAACACCGCGGGTTTGGACGCGCATTGGTATCGTGGCACGCATACCCCTGACTTGAGGTTGTGGATTTCCGCACGACGTTGCCGGCTATCCCTTCTTTTTCATTTCCTCTTTTTGTCGTGCTCAGTGTCGCGCGTCCGCAGGCGAACCTCTTTGTCCGTTATCCCGTGGATGGCGTCGTGCGGAAGCGGATAGATGTCCTTTGCCTTGTCCTTCCATCCCAACATCACTTTATACTCGTCGAGGAGGCTGGGATGTGGGTCGACGTACGCGATACCGTCTTCGACTTTCGTGACGATGCCGACCTTCTGCTCGTCCACGTTGAACACTGGCTTGTCAACGTCTTCGGGTTTCGGTGATTTTCGCATAGGTGGGATTCGGCTGTCAGCACCATCAGGTTAACCGCCGACAGGATGAGGTTGATTCTGTGGTTGCGGTAAGTGCGATGGAGACTACGAACGACACCGTCCACTCGCGACGACGTGGAGTTGACTCCGTTGTGGTTGCAATCGCAGAACGAACAAACTCGTCCATTCCGAACAGTGACCCACGCAAAAACCGACCACATCGTCCCCTCGTCGTTCCCGTCTCAACACACTTATCTTGCCCGTGGCGCGTAGCAATCCGCATGAGCGATATCGTTGTCACGCTCCCGGACGGTGCCGAACTCCAGATGGAGGAAGGCGCAACCGTGGAGGACGTGGCGTACGAAATCGGCCCCGGATTGGGCAAGGACACGGTGGCAGGTGTCGTTGACGGCGAACTCGTGGACAAAGCGACGCCGCTGTCGGCGGATTGTCGACTCGTCATCGTCACCGACCAGAGTAAGGAGTACGTGAACGTCCTCCGTCACTCCGCTGCCCACGTCTTTGCACAGGCATTGAAACGACTCCGTCCCGAAGCGAAACTCACAATCGGTCCGTGGACCGACGAAGGCTTCTACTACGACATCGCAAACGTTGAACTCGACAGCGATGATATCGCGGAAATCGAAAGCGAGGCTCACGACATCATCGCTGAAGACCTCGACATCGAGCGCATCGAGAAGTCCCGCGAGGAAGCCTTCGACTTCTACGAGGACAACGAGTACAAACAGGACATCCTCGACAACGAGGCGGCGGACGAAGACCCGATTTCCTTCTACGAGCAGGGCGAGTTCACCGACCTCTGTAAAGGTCCACACGTCTCCTCGACGGGCGAAATCGGCGGCTTCAAACTCCTCGAAACCTCCGCAGCCTACTGGCGCGGCGACGAGGAGAACGACACGCTAACCCGTGTGTACGGTACCGCATTCGCCTCCGAGGGTGACCTCGAACAGTATCTCACGCGAGTGGAGCAAGCCGAAGAACGCGACCACCGCAAACTCGGCAAGGAACTCGACCTCTTCTCCATCGACGAGACGACCGGGCCGGGACTCCCGCTCTACCACCCCAACGGCAAGACCATCCTGCGTGAACTCTCGGACTTCGCGGGCGAACTCAACCGTGGTGCGGGCTACGACGAAGTGGAGACGCCCCACCTGTTCCGGACGGAACTCTGGAAGAAGTCGGGCCACTACGACAACTACGTGGACGACATGTTCCTCCTCGACGTGAACGACGAGGAGTACGGCCTGAAGCCGATGAACTGCCCCGGCCACGCGACCATCTTCGACCAGCACAGTTGGAGTTACCGCGACCTACCGATTCGCTACTTCGAGAACGGCAAGGTGTACCGGAAAGAACAGCGCGGCGAACTCTCCGGTCTCTCCCGCGTTTGGTCGTTCACCATCGACGACGGTCACCTGTTCGTGCGCCCCGACCAAATCGAGCGCGAGATTCGGCAGGTCATGGACCTCATCTTCGAGGTCATCGAGACGTTCGACTTGGACGTGGAAGTCGCCCTCGCCACCCGCCCCGAGAAGTCCGTCGGCAGCGACGAACTCTGGGAGCATGCCGAAGAACAACTCCGCTCCGTTCTCGAATCCAGCGGCATGGATTACGACATCGAAGCGGGCGACGGCGCGTTCTACGGCCCGAAAATCGACTTCGGCTTCGAGGACGCCCTCGGTCGGGTTTGGGACGGCCCGACGGTCCAACTCGACTTCAACATGCCCGAGCGCTTCGACCTGAGCTACGTCACCGAGGACAACGAGGAGGAGCGCCCGGTCATGATTCACCGCGCGCTGTACGGTAGCTACGAACGCTTCTTCATGGTCCTCATCGAGCACTTCGACGGCAAGTTCCCGCTCTGGCTCTCGCCCGAACAGGTCCGTATCCTCCCCGTCAGCGACGACAACCTCGGCTACGCCCACCGCATCGCCAACGAACTCGGCGACTTCCGCGTGGAAGTCGAAGACCGCTCGTGGACGGTCGGACGCAAAATCCAGCAGGCCCACGACGACCGCATCCCGTACATGATCGTCGTCGGCGGCGACGAGGAGGAAGCGGGCACGATTTCGGTCCGCGACCGAAAAGAGCGCGAGGAGAAGGACGTTTCACTTGAGGAGTTCCGCGAGCACTTGGAGACCGAAAAGGACGAGAAGAGTACGGAACTCGGGTTCTTGGACTGAGATAGGTCATTTACTGTTTTAGCTGTTCTTTCGAGATATCGGTTAGAAGAGATTTTGTTGATGTCGCTGAGTAGAAGGCGAGTGTTCAGCATAATAATGCAAAAAGGATCATATGCACCTGACGCTTTAGCGAAGAACCTTACCTGCTTTTCCGGGCGCGTCGCGTATGATAACGGAGGGCCCACAAGGTACTCGTCATGGTAGATGGCTACCACGACTTCGTCTCCCAGGGGATAAACAGCTTAGCCGAAAGTGCTTGGTGTTCATCGTCCGAGAGACGCTGAAAAGAGCCACAATGATTCTCCACGGTCTAGTTCCGATAGATCACTACAATCCGAAAGAGAACATAAAGAAGGCTGATGATTACGGCTGTTAGTATGAAGAATACCGGCCCACCTTCGAGAAGCAGTGAATACAATGCGGCGACTATCAGAATAATCGCGATTATCGATTTCGTAACGAGTGAGAGCTTTACCTCCGAAGCCGCCGAAGAGTTCGGTTCCGAGTTATCCATGAGACAATATTCAGCTGAGTTGTAATAATTCTATGCGACTATTCGCCGCTTTGATATAAAGTTAGATAGCTTGATAGTGAACACTATCGAAGGATTCTCTTCACACACCACTCAGTCCAACTCATCGCTCCACTTCGTCTCCCGAAGAACGAACAACGCAATGAACACTGCCCCCTTTGCGATGATTTGAAATGATACGAATTACGAACGTGGCACCGAGCGTTCGGACGATTCGGAGTCGTGAGCGTCCCCTAACCAAATCCCAGAAAGCAAAAACAACAGTGCCACCGGCGCGACGAACGGGCCAACGGTGAGGATACCGAGGACCGTCAGCACGAGGAGGGCGATAGCGGTGAGCCAGACCAGTAATCGGTTCTCGTTCCATGCCCCATAGCCACCGACGAGGGCGAAGACAAGGATGAACAGCGAGATGAAAAAGATTGCTGGGTCGGCCCTGTTCGCGCCGAGGAGATAGTCGATTCCGGACGGTCCACGGACGACGTGACAGCCTCCGTTCGAACTGCACACTTCGCTACTTCCGAGCGGGACGAATAGGAGACCGAGCGAGAGGCCGATTCCCAGTATCGACCCCAGAACGCCCGCTTTGGTACTTTTCGAGAATCGTGAATAGCTGACCATCTTACCTCCTATAACGCGTTGTAGAATACTAACGATTCCTTCAGGGGATATAGCAACTCTACCGAACTCAGTCCAACTCGTCGCTGCGCTTCGTCTCTCGCAGGATGAATGGCCCGATGGACAACGTCCGCTTCGCCACCGTCGCAATCCGGAGGATGAACGAGAGCAGTATCATGAACGGGACGATGGCGATGGTCGAGGCCAGACTCACCGTCAGCACGTCGTTGCTGATGCCGAACGTGGCACCCGGAATCGCCTTCGCGTCGAAGTAGATTATCATCGCAATGGTGACGACGAGTGCCGGAACCGCCGTGTACAGCATGGCCCGCGAGAGGTTGACGAGTTCCCACTGAAAGTATAGCGTCTTGAAGTGCTCGCGCGACGGTCCGAAGAAGGTCAGCGATTCGATGATGTCCTCGAACGCCTCGTCGGCCTCGTCGGTGAGGTCGTCGGCATGTTCGTTGCGGAGCTTCCGTGCGAGGAATATCTTCCACGAGTAGTTGAAGTTGAGAATCGCCGAGAGTACGTCGAACGTCCCGAACTGCGTCTCTTCGAGCGAGTCGCTCACCTCGTCCGCGTTGCCCGTCAGCCCATCGACGTAGCTCCGAATCTCCTCTTTCAGTTCCTCGTCTCGACTGTCGTCCACTGCGTCGGCGAGTGCGTTCGCCCGCGATTCGGTTTCATCGAGGAGTGCCTTCATGAACGACGCCGGTTCGGGTGGTGCGGTCGGCACGTCGAGCGCGTTTTCGACTTCGCGTCGGAACTGCATCGCGCTCTCCATCCGGCTCTGCTGGTCGCCGACCGGCCCGAGTTCCTGCGAGAGGACGAGTTGGTTCAGCGTCACGACGAGGGTGACACCCGTGATAATCGCGCCGACGAAGCCCTGAAACACCGTGTCAACCGCGTCATCGCTCGGGCCGATGTACTGCTGAAGTGGCGATGGGTCGAGCACGCCGAGAATTACTAACACAACGAACACAGCCAGTAGGACGGCACCCGCGACGAGCCATCGGTTCGCTTCCATCAGAATCCACAGCTTCACACGACTCTCGTTCGCCCGCTCGCGCATCGTGTCGCCGGGCTGTGTGCTCCCATCGGACTCGCTCATGGCGAAACAAAAGCCGAGAACACTGAAATAGACACTTGCCGAACGGGGTTAATTTTGCCGGATGTGAGTTCTGTTGCCGTTCTGATTGCGAATTTACGAGTTGTTCTCTTCTGTGGCCTGTTCGGTTTCGGACTCGCTTTCCGTTTCGGTCTCCGTCTCCGACTTTGCGTCCGATTCCTCCGCGGCGACTTCCGCTTTGAGGTCCGAGAGGTCGATTTCGTCGTCGTCGGAGGACGTGGACGACGATTCCTCTTCGGCTTCGTTTTCGACACCCATGTCGGCTTTCAGCGTCTCAGCTCGGAATCGACTTCGCCGGACGTGCGCATCTCTTCGAGTTCGCGGTCGAGGTTGCTCTGGTCCGAAATCGCGTCTTCGAACGCACCGGTCTCCTGCAACTCGTCCATCGCTTCCGCGCGTGCCTCCATGTCCTGAGTCTTCTCTTCGGCACGCTCGATAGCCATTCCCACGTCTTGCATCTCGTCGCCGACGCCCGTCATCGCTTCCGAGACACGGCTGTTGGCCTCCGCAGCCTCGTAGCGGGCTTTCATGCTCTCTTTCTTCGTACGGAACTCCTCGATGCGGTTCTGGAGTTCGTCCTTCTTCTCGACGAGGTTGTCCTGCGTGTTCTGGAGCTGCGCGATTTGACCCTCCAAGTCCTCGATCTGGTTCATCTTCTGCTTTTTCTTTTCGAGGGCCTGTCGGGCCAAGTCCTCGCGGTCCTGTTTGACCGCCTGACGCGCTTGTGAGTTGTGTTTTTCGACGTTCTCTTCGAGGCGGCGTTTCTGGATTTCGAGGCGCTTTTTCTGTGTCGTGAGGTCCGCGATACCTTGTTTGACGTCCTGTAGCTCGTCGCGCATCTGCTCGTAGGAGTAATCGAGCGTCTCGGTCGGGTCTTCTGCCCTGTTGAGGACGGCGTTTACCTTCGAGCGGACGACGTACGACATACGTGAGAGTACTCCCATACCTCTACATTCAGAACCCGACCTTTAAAATCCTCACCAAGCTAACACGCGAGTGTGACCTCGAACAAAGTCCTCGTCCCCGGTGTTCGGGACGTACGGGGGTCGTTGGACGTGCCTGAGAGGGAGACGGACACTCGTCTCGCGGCGACGCCGCGAGACCGTTCCGAGGCCCGTAGCGCCTCGTGCGTAGTCGCTTGTCCACCCCATCCACAATTCGACGGCAACCGAAACGATAACCGCCTCGTCGCACTGTCGGAGTATCTCACCGAGCGCGGAATCGCCTGCCTGCGCTTCGATTACGGCGACTGGGACGAGGGCTACGGCGAGCGCGAGGACGCCCGCAACGCCCTGCGCTTTGCCCGCGAGCGCTACGACCATGTGGGCATTTTCGGCTTCAGTTTCGGCGGCGCGATTGCAACGCTTGCTGGCGTGGACGAGCACGCCGACGTGATTGCCCTCCTCGCGCCCGCTTCCCGACTCACGGACGAACTGGACGCCGCCGCCGCCCTGGACGACGTGGAGGTGCCACTGAAAGTTCTCTACGGAACGCGCGACGACCTCGCGGATTGGGAGCCACTCGTGGACCGCGCGAAAGAACTGGGCTTCGAAACCGAAGAATTCCCCGCCGACCACTTCTTCGTCGGACAGGAACAGAAGGTGGCGGGGAAGTTGGGAGCGTTTCTGGTTTCGAAGCTTGAGTGAGAATCCAGTACCCAAACCGGATGTTCACCCGTCGCAGTTTTTCTGTGCGTACGGAAAAATGTCGCCGCCCAAGTCGATGAGGTAGGTCAGTCGGTAGCAGTTCGCCTTCTTCGGGTCGGTACCCGATTTCGTCGGCCGAACACGAACCCAGTCGGTGTCGTCCGTATCGAGTCGCAACGCAAACTCGTATTTTCCCTTTTCGTCCGGCCAGTCGGACAGTTCGACGCTCGTCGGATGGGACGGGTCGGAGGGCGCGGGAATGTCCCGTGAGATGGCCTTGATGACTTTCCCTTCGTACTCAACGCCGAGGTGAAACGTGTAGGCCGCGTCCCGCCGATTGAGCACGTCGAGGGCCGTGAGACGAATCGGCAGGGGTTCGTCGCTTGCATCGTTACCCAAGGCGTCAGTGAATCCGGAACAGCCAGCTATGGCCGTCCCTGCGGCGATTCCAGCGCCGCCACGAAGGAGTTCACGTCGATACACACCGGAACGAGAAATAGTAGCGACATAATCATTTGGTGTCAAAGTCGTCAGCCGAATAGGCTTCGAACCGCTCTCGAAATCCCACCACCATGACACCCATCCGTCACCCATTGCTTGACGCGAGCGAAGATTAGTTAGCCCGGGCGGACGACGAATCGGGTATGAAAGCGGGACTCATCGTCCTCGACGGTTGGGGATTGGGAAGCGAAGATGGCGGCCGGAACGCAATCGAGGCGGCGGACACGCCGACCTTCGACAAATTGGCGAAGTCCGGCGCGTACGGCACACTCGACGTGACGGGGCGGCGGGTCGGCCTGCCGGACGGGCAGATGGGAAACAGCGAGGTCGGGCACTTAAACATCGGCGCGGGGCGGGTGGTCAAACAGGAGTACACACGCATCAGCGACGCCATCGCGGACGGGGAGCTGACTGAAAACGAGGCCATCACCGGCGCGCTCAACTACGCCGATGAACACGATGGAAAAGTACACTTCATGGGACTGGTCAGCGAGGGCGGGGTGCACGCCGACCAGAAACACTTGTATTCGCTCATCGAACTCGCGGCGGACCACGGCGTCGAGGCGGTCACCCACGCGTTTACGGACGGGCGGGATACCCCGCCAAAGAGCGGCACAGATTTCCTCGGGAAGTTGGAGGAGGTCATCGACGAGCAGGGAACGGGCGAGGTTGCCACGGTTTCGGGGCGCTACTATGCGATGGACCGCGACCAGAACTGGGAGCGAACCAACCGCGCATACGATGCCATCGTAAATCGAGAAGCGGAGTACGAGGCCGCTACGGCTGTCGAAGCCGCTGAAAAATCCTACGAGCGCGGCGATACGGACGAGTTCATCAAACCGACGCTGGTGGCTGACGGCCCTGCATTGGAAGACGGCGATGCTGTCGTCTTTTTCAACTACCGCTCGGACCGCGCCCGGCAACTCACGCGGATGATCGCGGATATCGACCCGGTGTGGACGTTCGACACCCACCCACCGAAAGTCGAGTTCGTCATACTGACCCAGTACGACCCGGATTTCGACCTGCCGGTTGCGTTCCCGCCGCATCAACCGGAGGACACGCTCGGAGAAGTCCTCTCGGAACACGGCCTGACACAGCTTCGGCTCGCGGAGTCCGAGAAGTACGCCCACGTGACCTACTTCCTGAACGGCGGGCGGGAGATCGAATTCGACGGCGAAATCCGGCGCATTATCCAGAGTCCGGACGTGCCGACCTACGACCAGCGACCGGAGATGAGCGCCGAGGAGGTGACGGACACGGCCATTGAAGTCATCGACTCGGACGACCCCGACGTGCTCGTGTTGAACTACGCGAACCCGGACATGGTCGGCCACACTGGTGACTTCGATGCCGCCGTCGCCGCTGTGGAAGCGGTGGACGAACAACTCGGGCGACTCGTAAACACGCTCGAAGCGCACGGCGCACACGTCCTCATCACGGCGGACCACGGCAACGCCGACGACATGGGGACGCCGGACGACCCGCACACCGCCCACACGTACAACCCGGTTCCACTCGTCTACGTCTCTCCCGATGGTGACGACGGCGGGAAAACGGTCCGGAGCGGTGGCTCACTTTGTGACCTCGCGCCAACATTCCTGTCGCTCATCGGCGTCGAACAGCCGGATGCGATGACCGGCGAGTCGTTGCTGGAAAACTAGTCGTCCTTTTTGTTCTGACAGTCATATCGGAGCACGCGTGTGTCGGTGGAACCGCATGACGGACACATGTGTTGATAGTGGACCTCGTGGCCGCGTTTGTTGACGCGCCAGTGAGCGTCCCTATCGTAATATCCGCATTTGATACACTTGTGTTGCTTCTTTTCGTACTGTTGCCGTAGTCGGTCGAACGGCGACTGACTCGACCTAGTTGCCATGCGGTAACTGAGCCCATGACAACATATATCTATATCGATTTTTCGATACATTTGGTTGCTACTTTGACACGACCTCCTGTTCGGTTTCGACGGTTTCCCTCTCGACTGGCGCTTCCTACAGTTGGAGCACGACCGACCCGACGAGGAGGCTGTTCCGGCGGCCCATTCGGTCGCCGAGATAGCCCGTCGGAACCTCCCCAACGACGATTCCGGTGCTCCAAATCCCGTCCAACAGCATGATTTGGGTGTACGACAGCCCTTTCGACTGGACGAACAGCACCCAGATGGGCGTGATGAGACCGCCGGAAGTCGATTTGAATCGGAATTAAAAGAGCGATTGCAACGCCTCGAAAACATCGTCGTTCGCCGCCGCAAGGTACAACCCATCCTCGTTCGCCAGTCGAGCACCGCTCTCGCCCGCCAGCAACCAGCCCGCGTGCTGTTCCACCGCATCCGGATGGAAACAGACCACGGCTTCCAGTTTCCCCCGCGCAAGCAAGCCCCAATCCAGTGCGGGTGCCCAACTGCGCCACACGCGTTTGCAGCGGCTTCCAATTTCAGCGTCCAGTTCGTCCGCGCTCGCCCGTAGTTCGTCGTCCCGAACCGCGTCCAACCCGAGGACGAACGAAACCGTTGCATTGTCGCTCGCAACCTCGCTCTTCGCCTGAATCTCCCCGCCGCTCACCGTCGCGCCGCCGTTCCGCCGAGCGATGTACGTGTGGTCATGAAGCGGGTCACGGACCACCGACAGCACAGGAACGTCGTCCTGAAGAAGCGCCAGTGCGGTCCCGAAATACGGAATCCCCGAACAGAAGTTGTTCGTCCCATCGAGTGGGTCCACGACCCAGCGGTACTCCCCCGCTCCCGCCTGCCGTCCCGACTCCTCGGAATAAATCGCGTGGTCCGGAAACTCCTCGGTCAACACGTCCAATATCCGCGTTTCCGCCTCTCGGTCGGCGAGTGCCTTCACGTCGTCCGGGCCGTACTCCGCGGCGAGCGATTCGGTCTCGAACTCCGAAACCAGATACTCGCCCGCGAGTTCACACGCCCGGACTCCCGCCGCTTCGAACTCGTCGAGGCGGTGGGCGTCGGGCAAGCCGTTATTCATAACTGGTAATTTCCACCGAACCATAAAATCCGTCCCGGTCGCTCTCCCACTATTTTCATCCAGTGCGGAACGAGAAATCCAGCGACGGTGCGCTGTGAGTCAGCGCGCCGATGGAAATCACGTCCACGCCGGTCCCAGCGTAGTCGGGAACCGTTTCGAGGTCGATACCGCCGCTCGCTTCCGACAGGACGCCGTCCGGCAGGAGTTCGACACCCTTCTCGACGTCCGCGGGCGGGAGGTTGTCGAACATGACGATGTCCGCACCTGCGTCCGCTGCGCGGCTGCCATCCTCGGGTCGTTCGACTTCGACTTCGATTTTGGTTGCGAACGACGCCAGTTCTTGAAAATGCTCGATTGCGCCAACCATCCCCATCTCCTCGATGTGGTTGTCCTTGACCATGACCATCCCCGACAGCGTGAGCCGGTGCGTGTCGCCGCCACCGGCGGCGACCGCACGCTTTTCGATGCCACGGAGTCCGGGCGTGGTTTTGCGCGTTCCCGCAATCGCCACGTCGTCGCTAACGGGTCGCGCGGCGGAGACTGCCTCTGCGGTCTTCGTCGCGATTCCGGAGGCGTGGCCGACGAGATTGACCGCGATTCGCTCGCCCCGGAGCACGTTCCGCGCTGGACCGTGCACCTCGAAGACGGTTTCGCCGACATCCACGTCCGCACCGCTCTCCACCAGCGGGGTCGTCTCGCAGTTGAGATAGTCGAACACGGCCAGCGCAGCGTCCAGTCCGGCGACGACGCCGGATTCTTGTGCAACGAGTCTCCCAACCGTCTTGCCGGGAACCTGATTCGTCACGTCGCGATGGCCCACGTCCTCGCGGAGCCACCGTTCAACGTCGCTGTCAGTTAGCACGGAGTTCCTCCACGTGATGGCAGCCAACGGATTCGGCCTCCATCGCGTCCCGCGTGATGAGCAGGGCGACGATACTCGCGCTCCTGAGTTCGTACAGGTCGCGCGCGGTGCGGGTTCTGGCGTAGGCGTCCACCTCGCCTTTCAATCGCCGCATGGCGGCCGTCGCCTGCCGTAAATCGTCCGGGTTCCGCGAGAGACCGACGTACTCGTCCATCACCTGCCGGAGGCGGGTGAATTTATCGCGGGCGAATCCGGCGGGAAGCGCCGGGTCGCTGTTCAGCAGGTCAGGGGCTTCGACGGGTTCCGGGCCGGTCGAAACGTCCATCGCGCGCTCCCCGGCGCGAAGTCCCCAAACCAGTCCTTCGAGCAGGCTAGTCGAGGCGAGTCGGTTCGCGCCGTGGACGCCAGTCCGCGCACACTCGCCGACCGCAAACAGACGGTCCAGCGTCGTCTTCCCGCGGTCGTCCACCACGATACCGCCACAGAGGAAGTGTTCGCTCGGTGCGACCGGAATCGAATCGTGGTCCACACCGCGCTCGTCGCATTTTGCGGCGAGGTCCGGGAACGTCCCTGTGAAGTCGAGCGGCGTCGTGTCGAGAACGACCTCGCCGGTTCGGTCGCGTTCGCGCTGCACTGCGCGGGCGACCACGTCACGCGGTGCGAGTTCCGCGTCCGGATGCTCGTCGACCATGAACCGCTCGCCGTTCGCATTCCGGAGAACTGCGCCTTCCCCGCGAACTGCCTCGCTCACGAGGAATGGGTCGCTTCCTGAGAAGGCCGTCGGATGGAACTGCACGTACGCCATATCCGCAGTGTTCGCTCCGGCAAGCGCGGCCATTGCGATGCCGTCACCCGTCGCCGAATCGGGGTTGGTCGTGTGGTTGTAGAGCGCGCCGACGCCACCGGTTGCGAGAATCGTGCTTCCGGCGAAGACGGGCCGGATTTCGCCCTCTTGTTCGAGCATTGCGCCGTGAACACGGCCTTCGTGGGTCACCAGCGACAGCACAGCGGTGTCCTCCACGATGGTCACGCGCGGATGGGAATCGAGATGGGAGAGAAACGGCCCGAGGACGTGCTGGCCCGTGCTGGCGTCCACGTGGAGGATTCGCTCTTCCGAGTGAGCGGCTTCCCGGCCGTAATCGTACCCCTCGCCGTCCGTGTCGAAGGTGATGCCGAGCGTGTCGACGAGCACGTCTTTCACCGCTTCGTTCGCGTTTTCGACCAGTACGTCCACCGCAGCCGCATCCGCCGTGTCTGCACTCGCGGTCAGCACGTCGGCGTGGAACGCCTGTGGGTCGTCGCGGGTAACGGCAATGCCACCCTGTGCCCAGTGTGTGGAGGCGTTTTCGGGCCGAGTCGCCTTTGTGGCGACGAGCACGTTTGCCCCCGCACGCGCCGCGCCGAGCGCGGCGCTACAGCCACCGATTCCACTTCCGACGACGAGAATATCGATTTCTTCCCCGCTCATAGCTCCAACATCCTATCGAGTGCCTGTCTGGCGAGGTTCTTTTCCTCCGGCGCGACTTCGATGACGTTCCGCTCCCGTCCTGCAACCAACTCTTCGAGCACCCACGTCAGGTAGTTCGGGTCAATCTGGCGCATCGCATTGCAGTCCATGCAGGCGTCGCCGCAGAGCGGGAGGACGTTCACTTCCGGATGCCAGCGTTCGAGGTGGTTGACGAGGTGAATCTCCGTCCCGATAGCCCACGTCTCACCGGGGTCGGCTTCCGCAATCGACTCACAAATCGTCGCCGTGCTGCCGACGACGTCCGCCGCTTCAACGACCTCGCGGCGGCATTCAGGGTGGACGACGACCTTCGCGTCGGGGTGGTCCGCGCGAACGCGTTCGATGTGCTCCACATCGAAGCGCTCGTGGACCTGGCAGTAACCGTCCCAGAGAATGATTTCCGAATCCGCGACGGCCGCGGCATCCTGCTCTTCGGGGTCCCACGGGTTCCACATCGCCGTCTCGTCTTCCAACCCGAGCCGGTGAGCCGTGTTCTCGCCGAGGTGTTTGTCCGGCAGGAAGAGCACTTTGTCACCCTGATCCAGCGCCCACTCGAAGACACGATGGGCGTTCGAGGAGGTGCAGACTGCACCGCCCTGCTCGGCACAGAACGCCTTCAGGTCTGCGTAGGAGTTCATGTACGTGATGGGGATGATGTTCGCGTTGGGCGCGGCCGCCTCGATTTTCGCCCACGCCGAATCGACCTGCAGCGCCTCGGCCATCCCAGCCATCGGACAGGAGGCTTCCATCGACGGGAGGATAACCGTCTGGTCGTCGTCCGTGATGATATCCGCCGACTCAGCCATGAACGTCACACCGCCGAAAACGACGTACTTCGCGTCGGCCTCGGCAGCCTTCACGCTCAGTTGGTAAGAATCACCGATGAAATCCGCGTGTTCGATTATCTCTCGCCGCTGGTAGTTGTGGCCGAGAACGACGACATCATCACCCAGTCTGTCGAGCGCCCGCTCGATTCGTTTCGTTCTATCTTCTTCATTCAATCCCCGGTATTCCGATGGGAGTTGTTCCAAATTGTCGTACTTGAATAGACTCAATTCGGTTTCGAGGTTTGCGGTCTCCATTTTTGGCACGTTGTTCCACCTGTGGTTGCACTAGTCCACAACAGCCAGTATTGAAAATATTTTCTCTTCAAAACACGGTTTCCGATTCTTTTGGCAATTGATACTGCAGGCTGTTCGCTATCCACTATAGAATACCACTCGAAAATGATTGTTGGTTGTCTAGATGTGGCTTAATCGTTCCGTCCGTCGAAAGCGACGACCCCGTCCACGACGGTCATCGCCACGTCGATGTTCTCGATATCGTCGGTGTGCTCCCACGGCGAGCGGTCGAGGACGGTGAAGTCGGCCTGTTTGCCGACCTCGATGGTTCCCAACTCTTCTTCGTCAAATCCGGCGTATGCCGCGCCGACCGTGTACGCACGGAGCGCTTCCGTCACGGAAAGCCGCTGTTCCTCGACGGGTGCGTTGACGGTCTGGTGGATTCCAAGGAGGGGGTCGAGCGGCATGCAGTCGCTTCCGAACGCGAGGTGCGCACCCGCATCGAGTAGGGTACGGTAGCGGTTCGTCTGCTTCCGCCGCTCCTCGCCCAGTCGGGCGTCGTACAGGCCGCCCGGTTGCGCCCACTTCAGGAAGTTCGGTTGCACGGACGCGATGACGCCCGACTCCGCAAACCGCTCGATTTGCTCGTCCGTCACGAGTTCGACGTGCTCGACGCGGTGGCGCTTTTCGCCCGCGTCCTCGGTCTCGTCGAAGGCATCCAGCACGGCTTCGATAGCCTCGTCGCCGATGGCGTGAGCCGTCACCTGAAAGCCCGCGCCGTCCGCTCGCGCCACGATGTCGTCCAGTTCCTCCGGCGGGACGACCCACTGGCCGGTCGCGTCCTCCGCGCTTTCCGCATCTGCATCCGCCGCTTCGGCCGCGTCGGCGTACGGTTCCGAAAGCTTGGCCGTCCGGCCGCCGAAACTCCCGTCTGTAAAGGACTTTATCGCACCCGTCGTCACCAGCGAACTGCCGTGGTTCGTGACGAGGCCGACCTCGTCGGCGGCCTCGATGTGGTCGCTCCAGTAATTGATGCGAACGCGCATCGTGAGTTCGCCATCCAGTTCCAGTCGACGGTACACCTCCGGCGCGCGGGACTGGCGGACACATGTCGTGAACGCCGGTAACGCCCTTCTCGTGAGCGTCCCGCTGGGCCGCCAGCAGGAGTTCGCGGGTCGTTTCGGCGTCCGGTTCGATAGTCTCGTAGACGGCGTTTACCGCATCCTCCACGATGACGCCCGTCGGTTCACCGTTCTCGTCCGTCTCGATATCCTCCTCGGGCATCTCGTCACCCAATCGGTCGAGGACGACGCCGTTTACCGAGGCGACGTGGAGGTCCTCGCGGAACGCGGCGACGGGTCGTGTCTCGCTCACCGAATCGAGGTCCTCGTGGGTGAGATAGCGCGATTCCTCCCACATGCTTTCATCGAAGCCGTAGCCCAACACCCACTCGTGGTCGCTCGGGTCTCGGTCCTCGTCCAATGCAGCCAGCAGGTCCACGCAGTCGGCGGGTGAGTCGGCGTCCGAGAGGTCGGCATTCACCAGATAGCTCCCCACTGTCTGCATGTGGGTGTGCGCGTCGATGAACCCCGGCAGGAGGACGCGACCCTTGAGGTCGATAACCTCCGTTTCGGTGCCGTTCAGGAAGTTCACTTCGTACGCCGAATCGACCCGAACGATTTTTCCATCGCGAACCGCGACGGCGTTCGGTCGGTCGTCGTCCGAGTAATCATCTGCGAGGGTGTGCACCTCCGCGTTCGTGAGAATCAAATCCGCTGGCGCTGTCATGCTTTCGTGGTCTGTTCCGACGGCGATAACTGTTCGGGAACGACGAGGTAGTGGTGGGATTTCAGGATTCGCCAGTGGGATACTGGAAGACACTATTTTATACTGACTCATACTGAAAAGTACTGTCCATCAAGGAGCTATTTCGGAACCGAGTTCCCACAACGTCACGCTCGCTAGTGCTCGCGTGACCAGTCGGGGGATTTTGGGCCTTCCTCGTAGTTGCTCTCTCAGTTCCAGAGAATCAGCGTCGTCTCAAACGGAATCGAAAAACGAGTTCGACAACTTCTCACCTTCACTGTCTCCCCATTTCTCAAAAAACTCGTTCAGAATTTCAGAGCAGCAAACACACCCGCAATCGTTCGAACGGCGAGGAACGGGAGCAAGATGGCAATTCCGATGCTGGCCGCCCATGCGACGAGCATGGCGGGAATTGCTGCACCAACCATTGCTGCACCGTAAACGAAGGTGAGGCCGGTCGCAAGCGCAATGACGGTTCCGAGCACGAGTGCGAACAGCGTGACGAGTGCTCGGCGGACGATGTCGTAGCTGAGGTTCGGTTCCGCAAATCCGGTGGTGGTTTCGTACTTCATGGTCGCTCTCCTCATTTGATGAGAGGGGCGCTACCAACAAATATGTTAGCTGAAAAACACTTCTGTAGAATCTGCTACTGAAACACGTTCCAGTCGGTTCGTTGTCAGGCTGCGCTTTTCGCATCTGCCGCAGACGAACAGCCCCGCTCGATTTCGACGGCGTTCATGTCGTCGTCGAGGGTGACGTGGAGGGTTTCGTCGGAAAGCGTTATCGAGATGCGGATTCGCCACGGGTTGTCGGAAACGATAGTCGTATTTTCGTCGTCCACACACCACGAGAGCGCCCAGAACGGCTTCGTACAGAGGTCGATGCCGTGGTCGCTGTAGAACGTGACGACCTGTGACTGGTCCAACAGCGACAACCCGGCCGTCGAGTGGAGTTCGTGATGACACTGCTTGCAGTGGTGGTCTACTCGGACTTTCGTCCCGAGGACGTTCTCGACATCGCGGCGCACCGTCGTCGCCATCTTCCCGTTGCATTCGGGGCAGACGCCGTCGGCAGCGAGACAGTGGAGGTGTCGCACGCGTTGGTTGAACGCGTCCATGATTTCGTCGCTCGTGCGGTCGTTCAGGCCACCCGGCGGGAACGGGTAGTCGCCGTGGGCCTTCCCGCAGTCCGGACAGGCCACCGTCAGCGTTTCCTCTTCGTACGTCGCCCGAAGGTGGGCACCGCAGTCGGCACACGTCTCGTCCAGTTCGATGGGTTCGAGATGCGGATGTTCGTTGAACGACCCAGCCAAAACCGCACTCACGACCTTCTTTCCGGCCTGTCGGAAGTCATAGCCGTCGTCGGTTCGGACGACGAAGTGGTCGGTGAGTTGTTTCAGATGGTAGTTGAACTGGGCGCTGTCGCGCATCCCGACTTCCTTTCGGAGTTCGGAGAAGCCGACTGGTCGTTCCGGGGCCTGCCAAAGCGCTTCCAAAATCGAGAGGCGCGTCTCGTTGGCGATGACCGAGAACGCTTTCGCCGGAGCGATGCAGTCGTCACACTCCTGTAAGCCGGTGTCACTGCTCATGAGCAACCATTGGCGGGAAGCAAAATAAAACGTTACGTGAATTACATTTTTGTAACGTCCCTGTCAGGAAACTGCGCGATACGAGAACAGTAGGTTTATCAGTCGCTCGGGCCGAATCTACGACAAGATTACTTCAGGAGGTCAACGTTGACAGGAACACACAACCAACCGGAGGTGAATATCGGACTCGTCGGCCACGTAGACCACGGAAAGACAACGCTCGTGCAGGCTCTTTCCGGTGAATGGACCGACCAGCACTCCGAGGAGATGAAGCGGGGGATTTCCATCAGACTCGGTTATGCGGACGCGACGTTCAGGCAGTGCCCTGACGTAGACGCGCCGGAGTGCTACACGGTAGACGAGACGTGCGCCGACGGTTCGGAAAGCGAACCGATTCGAACAGTATCGTTCGTGGACGCGCCCGGCCACGAAACGCTAATGGCGACCATGCTCTCGGGAGCATCGCTGATGGACGGCGCAGTGCTCGTCGTCTCGGCCACGGAGAACGTCCCACAGGCCCAGACCGAAGAGCACCTGATGGCGCTCGACATCATCGGTATCGAGAACATCGTCATCGCACAGAACAAGATCGACCTGGTCAGTCCCGACCGCGCGCGACGCAACTACGAACAGATTCAGGAGTTCGTGGAAGGGACGGTCGCGGAGGACGCACCCGTCGTCCCGATCAGCGCCCAACAGGAGGTCAACATCGACCTGCTGATGCAGGCCATCGAGGAGGAGATTCCGACGCCGGAGCGGAACCCGAGCGACGAGCCACGGATGTACGTCGCCCGCAGTTTCGACATCAACCGTCCCGGAACGACGTGGGACAGCCTCACGGGCGGCGTGCTCGGCGGCAGTCTCGTGCAGGGCAAACTCTCCGAGGGCGACGAACTCCAACTCCGCCCCGGACGAGAAGTCGAAGAGGGTGGTCAAACACAGTGGGAATCCATCGAAACCGACGTTCGCTCGTTGCAGGCGGGCGGCGAGATGGTGGAGGAAGCCACACCCGGTGGCCTGCTCGGTGTCGGGACGGGTCTCGACCCAAGCCTCACCAAGGGTGACGCGTTGGCCGGACAGGTCGCGGGGACCCCAGGAAGTCTCCCGCCGACGTGGGAGAAGTTCACGATGAAGATAGACCTGCTCGACCGTCTCGTCGGCATGGACGAGCAGGACGTGGACGAAATCAGCACGGGCGAACCGCTCATGCTGACGGTCGGAACGGCGACGACGGTCGGCGCCGTCACCAGCGCGCGCGACGACGAATGTGAAGTTTCGCTCAAACGTCCCGTCTGCGCGGCGGAAGGAGCGAAAATCGCCATCAACCGCCGAATCGGCGCGCGTTGGCGGCTCATCGGTATCGGAACCCTCACGACCGAGAACTGATGGTTCACACCGTCGTCATGGATACCAGTGCTCTCATGATGCCCGTCGAATGCGGCGTCAGGGTGTTCGACGAACTCGACCGATTGTTGGGTCAGTTCGAACCCGTCACCCCTCGCGCCGTCGTCACCGAACTCGACGGACTGTCACAGGGCAACGGCAAGGAGGCGACTGCCGCGAGTGTGGGAGCCGATTTGGCGACGCGGTGTCGAACCATCGATCACGAGGAATCGTACGCCGACGACGCATTGGTTGAACTCGGACCCGAGTTCGACTTCGTCGTCACGAACGACTCACCCCTTCGTACGCGCCTGCTAGACGCTGGCGTATCGGTAATCCATATAAGGGGGAAGAACAAACTCGCAATCACTCAACCATAGCATGTATAAACGGGCCAGATTGAAAGACACGGTCGAAGTACCTCCCCAGTTCCTCGCAAACGTTACGCCGGGACTGGTGAAGCGGCTACTACAGGATAAACTCGAAGGACGGATGGACGAGGACGTCGGGAGCGTCGTCAGCGTCACCGAAGTGCACGACATCGGGGAAGGTGCAGTGCTGCCGAACCGACCCGGCGTCTACTACGAAGCGGAGTTCGACGCGCTGACGTTCGACCCGCAGATGCAGGAAGTCGTGGACGGCGAAGTCGTCGAAGTCGTCAACTTCGGGGCGTTCGTCGGTATCGGGCCGGTGGACGGCCTGCTCCACGTCTCTCAGATTTCGGACGAATACCTCGCGTTCGACGAGGAGGGCCAAGCGCTCGCCTCCCGCGAGTCCAACCGCGCGCTCGGTGTCGGGGACTCCGTTCGAACGCGCATCGTCACCAAGAGCATCGACGAGCGCAACCCGCGTGAGAGCAAAATCGGTCTCACGGCGAAACAGGTCGGTCTCGGTAAACACGGCTGGCTGAAAGAGGACCGACAGAAACGCCACGCGACGACGGAGAGCGAATAACGATGGCAAGCAACCGACTCGCTTGCCGCGACTGCCACGCCGTCGTGGAAGCAGACGAGGAGATCTGTCCCGTCTGTAACTCCACCAGCCTCACCGAGGACTGGAGCGGCTACGTTTCCATCGCACACCCCGAGGAGAGCGAAATCGGGCGCGAAATGGAAGTCAAACAGGCGGGAAGCTACGCGCTGAAAGTCAGATAGGGACGTGTCAGAAACCGTCGTCTCGCTCCCCCGCAAACTGCGGGGCGAGCTAAAGGAACCGCTCGGGCCGATTTTCACCGACGCGGAGACACTTCTTGAATCCGCCGAGCGACCGCTGGTCGCCGTCGGCGATGTCGTCACGTACCATCTCGAATCGGCCGGCGTCACACCGGATGTCGCGCTCGTGGACGGGATAACGAAACGCGACGCCGTTGACCCCGAAATTCGAGACGCCGTCAGTGACGACGCACGACACGTTTCGGTGGAAAACCCGGCGGGCGTACTGACTGACGACCTTCTCACGGCACTTGCCGACGCAATCGCTGCCGACGAGCCGACCGTTCTCGTCGTGGATGGGGAAGAGGATCTCGCGGCACTCCCAGCGGTGCTCGCCGTGCCGGTCGGCGGGAGTGTCGTCTACGGGCAACCGAACGAAGGGATGGTTCTCACGCGCGTCACGGCCGACCTGCAAACCGACGTTGCCGACTTGTTGGCGCGCATGGATGGCGATGTCGAGCGATTGTTTTCACTCGTCGGTTACACCTATTGCTGTTAACCGGCGAGGCGAAACAGTTTATTAGGTTGGTTTCACAATTAAACCACGATGCAACGAGGTGGTGCCGACGAGATAGACGCACTGGAGTTCGAACGAACGCTCCAGCGATTGAAACAGGAGGGATGTAACCTCCTGCTCGTCGGCTCCGTTCCGGATTCCGTGCTGTCGGCAGCCAGTCGGAAACTGTTCGGTGACCCCGATGAGCGTCGATTTCGGGTCGCCGTCCTCTCGGGGACGCCCCGAACGACGGTGTATGAACGGCTGCCGATGACGGTGCTCGACCAGCGGGCCACCGTCATTTCACACGAGGGTGTGTCGATACCGACCCACGTCTCTGCATCCGTCGTCACTGTCGATGCAGGCATTCGGGACCTCACGAGTTCGATTTCGGAGACTATCACGTCGTTCGATGGGTCGAGGAATTTTCACCCGGGCGAACTTCGGTTCGGTCTCGACTCGCTCGGGTCGATGTTGACCCGGTACGACCCGATGCTTGTTCGGCAGTTTCTCGGTGTTGTCGGTGGGCAGGTTCGCGGTGCGAATGGGATGGGTCACTACGTCCTGCCGCGACCGTACGACGACGAACTCGTAAACGTCCTCGAACCGCTGTTTGACGGTATTATCGAATACCGTGTCGAGGCGGGGCGGGAAGAGCGGTGGCATTTCCCCCAACGTGATCTGCGTTCGCCGTGGCTTCCGCTGTGAGTTTCAAGCAGAATCGCCCACTTCGAAATCCTTTTACACGCTTCGGGGAGAAGAACAGTATAACTGAGTGTTACACATGGAAGTCGAAATTCTCTCAAAGGAGCAAAACCCAATGCTCCACCGGACTGAAGTGCGGTTTCAGATAGTTCACGACGAAGCAACACCCTCGCGCCTCTCGGTGCGGGACAGCCTCGCAGCAAAACTCGACAAGAACGCGGACGAAGTCGTCGTTCACGAGATGAACACGAAGTTCGGCATGCGCAAGACCGTCGGCTACGCAAAGGTCTACGACAGCTCCGAACACGCCCGCGATGTCGAACAGGAGTACATGCTCGAACGCAACAAGATCACGGCCGACTCGGACGACGAGGCGGAACCCGAAGCCGAGGAGGCTGAATAATGGCGCGCAACGAACTCTACAACGACGACGGCACGACCGAACGAGAGATGTGCCCGCGCTGTGGTGACTCGTTCCTCGCGGACCACGGTGACCGGCTTCACTGCGGCAAGTGCAGCTACACCGAGTGGAAGTAAATGCGAATCCTCGGCGTTGAGGGTACCGCGTGGGCGGCCAGCGCGTCCGTCTACGACACGAACACCGATTCCGTTTTTATCGAAACCGACGCCTACCAACCGGAGAGCGGCGGCATTCATCCGCGCGAAGCCGCAGAGCACATGAGCGGGGCGATTCCGAGCGTCATCGAAACGGCCCTCGCTGAGGCGGATGGCGACATCGACGCCGATGAGCGAAGCTCATCGAGCAAACGGGCGTCGCCCGTTGACGCCGTCGCCTTCTCGCGGGGACCGGGTCTCGGTCCGTGTCTGCGTATCGTTGGAACGGCGGCGCGCGCGCTGTCGCAGACGTTGGACGTGCCGCTGATTGGCGTGAATCACATGGTCGCCCACCTCGAAATCGGGCGGCAACGGTCGGGCTTTGACTCCCCGGTTTGTCTGAACGCGAGCGGTGCTAACGCCCACGTGTTGGGCTATCGAAACGGCCGGTATCGTGTCCTCGGCGAAACGATGGACACGGGCGTCGGCAACGCCCTCGACAAGTTCACCCGCCACGTCGGCTGGTCGCACCCCGGCGGGCCGAAGGTCGAACAGGCCGCGAAAGACGGCGAGTACATCGACATGCCGTACGTCGTGAAGGGGATGGATTTCTCGTTTTCCGGAATCATGAGCGCCGCGAAGCAAGCGGTAGACAACGGCCACGAGATTCCGGACGTCTGCTTTTCGCTCCAAGAGAACATCTTCGCCATGCTGACCGAAGTGGCCGAGCGCGCCCTCTCGCTGACCGGGCGGGACGAACTCGTCCTCGGCGGCGGCGTCGGCAACAACGCGCGACTCCGCGAGATGCTGGCCGAGATGTGCGAGCAACGCGGCGCGAAGTTCTACGCGCCAGAACCGCGCTTTTTGAGCGACAACGCTGGGATGATTGCGGTTCTCGGCGCGGAGATGCTGGCGGCGGGTGATACGACTCCGGTGGCCGAATCGGCGGTAGACTCGAACTTCCGCCCCGACCAAGTGGCCGTCACGTGGCGCGGGACGGAAGTCGCTGACGTGCTTCGCCACCCCGACGAGCGCGAAGTCCGCGGCGCGGAAGCGACGGTGGACATCGGCACCGAGCGCGTGGAAAAACGCCGAGTGGCAAAATCCTACCGCCATCCCACGCTCGATGCGACGCTTCGCAAGGAGCGCACGACGCTCGAAGCGCGCTTGACCAGCGATGCACGGCGCGCTGGCGTCCCGACGCCCGTCGTCTACGACATCGACCGTTCCCCATTTTCCATCGAGTTCGAACACGTCGGCGAAGCCGATTTACGTGACGAACTCACCGCCGACCGCGTGCGCGACGTGGGGCGTCACCTCGGCACACTCCACCGCGAGGGAATCGTCCACGGCGACCCGACGACGCGGAACTTCCGGTGTTCGGCCGACCGAACCTACGTCATCGACTTCGGACTGGGCTACTATTCGGATGACGTGGAGGACTACGCGATGGACTTGCACGTCTTCAGCCAGAGCCTCGCCGGAACCGCAGACGACGCCGCTGAACTCCAGGGAGAGTTCGAATCCGCCTACGAGGAGACGGGCACTGAAGTCGTCCTCGACCAACTTCGAGAAATCGAAGGTCGCGGACGATATCAGTAGCTCAAAACCACCAATTCTAGCCTTTGTCTCGGAGACAACTAGTTCCAAATGAACCGCATAATCAGTGTCCAGTCGTCGTGTTCGAATCCGATGCCCCAAATGCTATAATAGGTGCCGACAATGTCTCTCACATGTCCGACAAGGAAACGTCAGGAACGCTCTTCGGTGTCCCGTACAACTTCGAACGCCCCAGCGTCGGCCGAATGCTCTCGTCCTACTGGAAGCCCGGTGAGGGTATGCTCGTCGAGAAGCCGTTCGGCGTGGGCTACACGCTCAACCTCGCCAACTGGCGCTCGTGGGTCATCCTCGCCGTCGCTGGTCTGATGTTCTACTTGGAGAGCGAGAAGAGCGGCAAATCCGAATCCGAAAACGAACCCGTCGAAGTCATCGTTGACGACGACTGATTCGACGCTTCTTTTTCCCCGCGCGACTCTCTCTCGCGTATGATTCGATTCGTCACCGGCAACGAGGGCAAAGTCCGCGAAGCACGCGAGTATTTGGACGACGACGTTCGCCAAATCGACTACGACTACACGGAAGTCCAGAGCGACGACCTCGCCGAAATCGCGCTCCACGGCGCACGGGAGGCGTTCGAGGAGACGGGCGACGAGGACCCGATTATCGTGGACGATGCGGGATTGTTCATCGATTCCGTCGGCGGTTTTCCAGGACCGTACTCGGCTTACGTTGAGGACACGCTCGGCGTCGAACGCGTGTGGCAACTCGCCGAGCAAGAGGAGAACCGCCGCGCACATTTCCGCTGTATCGTCGCGTACTACGACGGCGAGAACGCCGAGACGTTCTCAGGTGCGGTTCCGGGCACACTTGTCGCGCCCCGTGGTGACGGCGGGTTTGGTTACGACCCAATCTTCGAACATGAGGGCAAGACCCTCGCGGAGATGAGCACCGAGGAGAAAAACGCCATCTCCCACCGCGGCCGCGCGCTGGCGAAGTTCGCTGACTGGCTGGCAGAGCAGTAATTGATTCTTTTTTGGGTGTTCGCGGCTAAGTCCGTGACTCTTCGTCCGGCCCCGGATACTCCCCGCCGACCACTACGTCGTACAGGCTTTCCGGGTCGAACAGGTTCACGAACCCGTCGGGGCGCTTCACGCTGACTGAAATCCGGCCCTGAAGCGTACTTGCAGTTTTCGCGCTTCGAAGGGAATCGTCGTCGGTGAGGATGTGTGCTGCGTCGCTCGCGTGCGCGCTGGCGAGGGCGGGGTGGTCGCCGGGCGTCTGCTCGACTTCGATTTCGCAGGGTCTCGATTTTTTTCCGCCAGTCTGCGGCCAGTTCGGCGTCGGCAAGTTCGCGGATGACTTCCTCGGTGTCGTCGAGGAGTTCGTTGCTGGCGACGAGTTCGACCCACGAGTGGTTACGGACGATGTCCATGGCTTCTCGGGCGTCGCCATCCACCAGCACGTCCGCCGCCAACACATCCGCGTCGGCGACGATTCGGGCGGGATTTGGATTACTCATCGCGTCGCTCCGCGAGCGTCGTCCGAATCGTCTCAATATCCGTTTCGAACCGTGCTGCCCGGTCGAACAGCTCGCGCCACGTCATGATTCGATGTGTGTGGTCGAACGGGAAAACTGGTGTGGATGAGTTGGCCTGGAATTTTGGAATTTCGAACCTGTGACTAATTCTACACCAAGTCATCTGTTCGCATATGTCATTAATATCAAATAGCAGAAGTATTTTAACACGTTCGGTATATTATGTATGTATGGTACGGAAAATAACGACATACTCCCTCCTCGCACTGTTACAAGTGTTGATGGTGCTCATCGCCCCAGTTGCGGCGACTGCACCTGTGACCGCACCACACGCCGCCCAGCAGCAAACGCTCCAAACGGCCGAGCCTGCTGATTCCGTCTACGTGATGGACAACGGCGATGCGGTTCTCGCGTACAACAATACGAACACCGACAACAGCAGTCTCGAATTCGGTGCGAACGTGACGAAAGGTCTCGTCCACGTCCTCGCCACCGGTCAAACCGAATCGGACATGGACGCGGCGATGTCGCTCGTGATGACGCCGGACGGTTACACCGGCAACGGGTCGCTCACGGCCGACAGTCCGAATTCGCTCTCGAACCTCAACCTCGACGTGAGTAGCGTTCAGAACGAGCAGAAGGCCAACGCCGACGTGTCGCTGGACGCCACGTTCGACAGTGGCTCTTCTTCGATGTCAACGCTCGGTTCCGTTCACACCGACGGTAGCCTGTCGGTCTCCGGCAACTCGTTCAGCACGAAAGGAACGGGTTCGGTGAAGACGACTGTCTCGGGGTCGAACCAGAAACTGAAGTACGACCTTCGAGAGACGAACAACGGGTTCGTCCTGAAGGGCATGCGAGACAGCGAAATCTCGCCGTACATGGCGCGCTACTGGAACACCAGCGAAAAGGCGAAACAGCGCCTGAAAACCCAGTACGCGATGGTGTCCCAGCAGTCGGGCAGTTCCGCCAAAGTGACGATTGACAACTATCAGTTCGACACGTCTGGTGACAAACCACGACTCAACGTCCAGTACCACGTCAAATTCACTGGACTCAAGGATACGCTCTCCAAGCAGATCGCGAGTAGCCTCAAATCCTCGTCGAGCGTCTCCCTCTCGGACAAACAGGTCGATTCCATCACGACGGACATCAAGAAGATGCGGATCGACCACATCACGCTCGGGATGAACCAACAGGGCGGTAAGACGACCGTCAACTGGAATGTCGAAATCGACAACTACGATCCGGCCCTGATTGACGCCCTCAAGGTGATGGAGAACTCCGGCAGTTCGTCGATCAGCCAGAAAAGCATCGACCGGATGAAGACGCAGGTCAAGGCTCAGAAAGCTGCCAACCTCGAACAGTCGGTCACATGGACGGCAGACGTCTCGCACCCGTCCACCGGGACGACGGCAGTGTCTGCCAAGGTTCACTACCGGACGAAGCACTGGCGCGCATACACGCAGGAAATGAGTGACCGTGGTGTCAAACTCGGAACGTCCTCGGTGAAACTCCACGCCAAATCCGACGGTGACAAAGTGACGGCACACGGCTCGGTCAAACTGAAACAGAAGGCGATGCTCTCGAAGATCACCGACTCGATGCTCTCTTCGGTCAGTTCGACGACCGGGGCTTCGGTCGGTAATTCGGGCGCGACGAAACTGGTTCGGACGTTCAAGCAGAGCAAGTTCCAGAACGCTCGCGTGGATATGGACGTCCACTCGGGAACCGTCACCGTCGAAGGTGGCGCGCAGTTCGACAACATGAGCGCGCTCGCCAACGTCCTCGGTGACTCCTACGGTAACGCGAACGTCGCCGACATTGTCGGTCGAACGAACGGCAATACGACGACGACGTACGTTCACGTGAAAGGTCTCGTCGGGGAGAACGCGACGAAATCCGACGTTCGTGCGCTCGCCATCGCAAACGACGACACGAAGATATACATGGCCGGCGAGTGGAATCGGTCGTTCCCCTCGATGGACACGAAAGACGCCGCGACGTATCTCGGTGTCAAACAGGCGAATGCGAAGCAGTCGAAATCGAAGAACGATTCCGGCCAACCCGGCTTTGGAATCGTCGTTGCAATCGTCGCTCTCGCCGGTGTCGCACTGCTCGCCCGCCGCGACTGAACAGCTGAAAAGTTGAACTTTTGATTTTTTATCGGTCCGGATTCCACTTTCCCTCGACACTGTGAATCTCGATAACCGAGTTGGAGTAACTGGCTTTCACGCGGTCCCCGACCTGTGCTCGGTTGAAGTCCTCGCGTTTCGCCGCTGCAGTGTAACAGCCAACCGAGTCGCCACCACCGGACCAGTCCTCACTGCAGACGCCGATGATGTAGTCGAGCGCTTCGTACTCGTCCTGTCGGTGTTTGATGAGTGCTGTCGAGACGTGTAGCTGGTCCGGATGCGAAAAGTGGTCGGCCCATCGCTTTGCAACGTCCATTATCGGTTCGTTGTCGGACTTCCGTAGCCCGACGCTGACGATGGTTTCGTCGTGAAGGCCGTCGCTGGTTCGACGTTTTGCAGTGATAGTCTTTTCCCGGACGTAGCCGCCAACGGACGCAAACGCGGAACAGCCAGCGAGACTGCCGCCCGCCACGGCGACCGACAGGGATGCTAGCACGTCTCGTCTCGTCTCGAAGGCATACCGGTGTATCGCGCTTCGGCCAGTAAAAAAATTACGTCACGGATTACCACACAAATGAGTGGAGACGGACGCGAACGCGACGAACGGACGAGTCCAACGAACGTCTCAGTTCGTCTTGTTTCCGAGGATGTTCGTCGTCACCGTCTTTTGGTAGTTCAGCGAGTCGAGGTTGATACGCTCGGTGTGGCCGTGGTACTCGACCACGACGTAGTAGCTGACTTTGAGCGTGCTTTTCTCACCACGCTGTAGGTGTGTCTTCCACCATGCCCCCAGTTTCGAGTTGTCGAGGGTGATAGTATCCCGAACCGTCGTCTCGCTGTGTGGGCTGACTTCGATTGATTTCTGCTTCGATTCGTCTGAGAGGACGATACCGTTCATCGTCACGCGCGACCCCGTTTCGACGATACGAATCGATTGGCTTCTGTCGTTTTCGACGGCCCCAGATGCTTTGATCGGGGTCTTCGCCATCGTCGCGTGGCCCCACTTCGCTTGCGTGTCGTGGATGCGCCCGACCTTCCGTCCGTCGACCGAAAATGACTGACTCGCCGTCGAATCGACGGGACCGAGCATATCGGTGGTTATGGTCCCGCGGTCGGTTTTGCCGCCGGCAGGTAGTTTGACGAACCCGGCATCCACAGTCACGTTACGCTCGATAACACGGTTGGTCTTCTCCCCGTTGTTGACGTGGCTGACCCACCATCGTTGTATCTCCTTGTCAGTGATCTCCCCGGTGATGTCGAAGTTGGTTTTTCCCGGTCCGATTTTCCGATTCGTCTCCGCGTTGGTCAGCGGAATGCCGTTCATGAGGACACGATACTTGGCATCAACTGAGAGGTGTTTTGCAAACGCCGAACCTGGTTTGTTCGGATTCACCACTGTCGCACGGGTTTGAACTCCCGTGTTCCCCTTCTCGGGAACGACCCAGTGGCTTTTGACGGATTTGAGTTTTGGCGCCACGAATGACGCTTTCTCGTGGCGTGGAACGACCTTCGTCGTCGACTTTCCGCCGCCGAGCACGTCTGTCGTGAAGACGACGCGCTTGCTCATGAACGGGAGGTTGACTTTTTTCGTTTTCCCGTTGTCGTGCATGACCGCGTAGAACTGCACGTCCATCGTCGTCTTCTCGCCGTTTTTGACGTGTGTTTCCCACCACTGCGGTAGTTTGCTGTTGTCGAACGTGGAGTCGATTCCGAACGTGGTCTTTTTCCCCGGTTTGATGTGGACCACGCCGTCGGTCGTTCCGTTGGCGACGGTCACGTTGTTCATCGTGATGGAGTATCCCAACTGCGAAAAGACCACCTGACCATTGGTCGGATTTTCGACGGTTGCGTTGACGTACAGCGGTGTCTGCTTCGTCGTGGCGTGTCCCCACGACGCGCTCGTTTTCGTCACTCGCAGAATTTTCTTGTCTCCAGCGGTCATCGTCTGCGTCTCGTTGCTGTTGAACGCACTGAGCAAGTTGGTGTGGAACGTCCGTTTCTGTGGGGGCAGTTTCTTCGAGAACAATGGGAGGCTGACGGTTGGGACGATGGTAACTGTCGTCTTCTCCCCGTTGTTGATGTGACTCGCCCACCATGCCGGAATCTTTTGATTGTCCATGAGCGTCGTCATCGAAATCGTGGACTCTCCCGACGGTAAGCCGATGTTATGCTTTTTCCCGTTCGCCACGGTCACATCGTTCATCCCAACCTGATAACCGAGGTCTACGACGCCCGGCATGCCGACCGAACTGGGATTGTTCACGTCGATATCCGTCCGAATCTCGGTCGTCTTTGGGCTAACGCTGCCCCACGTGGCGTTGACGTTGTTGACGGTCGGTTGCCCGACAGTCACGATTCCGGACGTGAGCGCGATGCCCAGTCCACCACCGGTGATGACGAGAATGGTTAACAACCCGACGACCAGTTTCCCGAGGAGACTACGAAACTCCATTTTCACTCTCCTCCATTTGATATATCTTTTGACCCACAGTTCATTATCGGGTCAATTCTCACCGACCACTAAGTAACTTTACCTGTAATTATCCAGCACGTGACCGTGACTCACCACGTGTACTATCAATTCACAATGAATTCACTCACGATATTTTCTACAAAAGACATCTCAGTAAAATAAATAGATAAGTTAGTGTTCGGCGGCTGCGACGAGGTCGATGACTTCCTCTCGGACCTTTTCGGATGCGGGTCGATGAGGGCTGCGAGGCTCTCCGGCCGGTGCGCCGCGTTCGGTCATGGCCACTTTGGCTCCGGGGATGCCGTACTCGCTCGTGACCGCACGATTCAGTTCCACGAGGCTGGCGTTCACCTGCCGTGCCTGTCCGCTGTGACCACCTTGATGGAGGCGATAGATTTCGCTGGCACGTTCCGGTGCGACGTTCGCCAAGCCCAAGACACCTCCGTCAGCCCCGGCATCGAGTGCGGCCGCGTAGATTCCCCCGCTTCCGACGAGCAGGTCGAACTCGGCGTCCTCGGTGTAAGCACGCTCGCGCTGGAGGCGCGTCAGGTTTCCACTCGAATCCTTTATGCCGGCGATGTTCTCGTGGTCGGCGAGTTCGCCGACCACTTCGGGCGACAGGACGACCTTCGTGTAGGCTGGGACACTGTAGAGGTACACCGGGAGCGGGCTTTCATCCGCAATCGAGCGGTAGTAGTCGGCCATCGATTCGTCGCCGTGGCTGTAGTAAAACGGCGTCACCACAAGCGCGGCGTCGGCTCCCGCCGCTGCCGCGAGATTCGTCTGGCGGAGTGTCTCGTGAAAGCCCGGATGGCCCGTTCCGGCCAGAACCGGCACGTCCGCTTCCTCGACCACGATTTCGACTACGCGGGCACGTTCATCGACACTCATCAACTCCGCTTCGCTGTTCGACCCGCAGGGAACGATGAAATCCACACCTCGCTCTTGGACCCACGCGACGAGTTCCCGAAGGTAGTCTTCTTGAAGGGTTCCTTCCCTATCGAACGGCGTCAACAGTGGCACTCCTGTTCCGTGCATGGCTGTCATATCGCACGGTGAACGTATGAAATCGCGGGTAGCGGTAGCGTCTCACGGCTGTCTGACGCGGTTTTAAGTTATCGCCGTTCCCATCCGGAAATGGGCGCGCACAACACCCTCTCTCCCATCCTCCCACTCCGCGCGCCCGGCACACACCACCCACATCGACCCTGTACCCCGCTCTCCCCTCACCTCCAGTTCGACACTCCCCCTCTTCCGTTTTAGGACGCGACTTCCCGTCCGTAGACACATCCTGACTTCGACAAAGAGTGCCTGTAGTAACCGCAAACGGTTCATAACAAAGAGGTATCCGCCCATTCGTACAATTGCGCCCGACGGCTCGGGCGTGAAGCGTGTCGCAGTCTCGCGGTGGGTCTCCGGCGGGGCCGGGGGCTCTGGCGACGGGTTGGCTTCCCGTTACAGTGTCACCAACCCCCCCACGAAAGTTCTCGTCCCGGTCGACCCTAGAACCCCGCGCTGCCCAATCGTTTTTCGCTTCGATACACTTGACGAGCGATTTCTCCAATTTCGATTTTGATACCGGAATACGTTCAGGCAGTTGCTTGGAGCCGTTCGCGTACCGTCGGCAGTGCTTCCTGTGACGCGATGAGTGCGACCCGGTCTCCCGCTTCAAGTTTCGTTCCCGGCAGCGGGATGGTCATCCGTTCACGGTTTCGACCATGTGCGTAAATCCGTGCGTTCGTGGGGAGTTTGACCGCTTGAACGCGCGTTCCGACCACCAGCGAGTCGTCCGGGATAGTTATCGTCGTCAACTGGAGGTTTTCGGTCAGATCGGCGATGACATCGAAGTCCCCGCCGAGCATCGCTGTTTTTGCACCCGCCGCGCCGAGGCGTTCGGGGTAGATAACATCGTCCACGTCGTCCGCGAACTTCTGGTAGATCTCTTCTCGGTAATCTTCGTCGATACGCATGACGGCACGGCAGCCGTGATGCTTGCCGACCGTGCACGCCGCGAAGTTGACGTTCAAGTCCCCCGTCAGTCCACCGATTGCGTCCGCCGAGTCGATACCTGCCTCGATCAAAACGTTCTCGTCCGACCCGTCGCCTTCGATGGTTTCGAACCCATCGTCACGCGCTCGGGCCACTTTGTCGGGGTTGCCCTCGACGATAACGACCTCGTGGCCCTCCTTGGAAAGTATCTGGGCGGTTCGTATTCCCACACGGCCGTATCCAACGATAACAAATCGCATGAGTATGAATCACACACTGGAAACAAAAACGTTGGCGTCGGAACTACCATTTCATCGACGATTCTTCCTAACTATCGGCTTCGAATCCACGAAGACGACCGAGCAGGCCACAGAAACGACGAGCGCGAACACAACCCAGCCGGACGAGTCGTCCGGACTTCCCATCGTCACGCTTTCTTGATTTCATTCCGCCGAAAACTCGGCCTCGTCATTATGGTTGCGAAATCGCGAGCCGAAGCTCACGGCTGATGTAACTCAGAGGACAAAATCGGAGAAGCCTAGGCCGGGATTTGAACCCGGGCTCTCGTCCTTACCAAGGACGCGCTTTACCGCTAAGCTACCCAGGCGCAGGCATTCAATTCTACACGCCGAACCGGGTTTAGGCGTTTCGATTCGCGTCAGGGGTCGGTGGCCGATGAAGTGGTTTCGTCGGCCCAATTTGGATGTCTTCCTGACAACTTCGTCAGTGTATCTACCGCTTCGTCGAACAGTATCTCGGTTGATTCACGGTTGGCAACCGATGTCGCCAGCTGTTCGGCGTATCGACGGACTCCGGTCGGGACCTCGTGGCCTGCCGCCGTCGTTCCAGCGATCATCGCAAGCTCGAACACGTCCGCTTCGAGTGCGTGTTCGGTTCGTCGTTCAGTTTGATCCCGTCCGAACGATTTGACGGTTTGGACGGCCGTATCGGCTGCTTCCGTTCGCGCCAGCAGTGAAAAGCCACGGGAGACCATTACGTCCGCCGCCAAGACAGCGATGTTGCTGTCGATGTAGGGTTGCTCCCCGTTCCACGGTTCGCCCCGTGCGAGCGTGCGGGTGAGACCCAATCCTTCGTAGATGAGTTGCACGCCGGCGGCACGGGTTTCGACCTCGCTGGTGTTCGCACCGCTCTCGACTGCTCGCGCACTTAACAGCGTCACCACCCCCGGAACGACCGTCGAGGATTCCAGTAGCCCGTCGATGTGGTCGCGGAGATGCGCTGGCGTGATATCTTCGATAGCCTCGCGCGCAGCCCCGCGCGCCCGGACGGCCTCTTCCATTGTCGGACCTTACAACGGGACAGCCAAAGACCTTTGGAAAGCGTCTCCAACTGGATAACATGATTCACGTCACCGACGAGCCGAACGTTCGAGTCGTTACTATCGACCGTCCGAAGCGTCGAAACGCACTCACACCGGACGGACTCGACGCCCTCTCTTCGGCGGTTCGAGAAGCGACACGACCGGTCGTCTATCTCCGTGGTGCCGGCGAGGCATTCTGTGCTGGGGCCGACCTCGACGTCGTCGCATCGTTGGACCGGGAGTCGGCGGAAGCGTTCGCCATCCGTGGTCAGCGAGTCGCAAACGACATCGAAGGGAGCGATAGCATCGTCGTCGCCGGAATCGACGGCCCCGCACGCGGTGGCGGCGTTGAACTTGCGCTGGCGTGCGATATGCGGGTGGCAACGCTCGATGCAACGTTTGCCGAACCGGGCGTTCGCCTCGGCATCTTCGGCGCGTGGGGTGGCACGACTCGACTCTCGGAACTCGTCGGTATGGGTGATGCACTCGACCTTGCGCTCTCGGGTCGTGTCGTTTCTGCCGAGACCGCACAGCGGATGGGTCTCGTTTCGCGTCTCACCGAAACCCCGCGTGCCGTCGCCGACGAACTCGCGGCAAACGACCCGGCGGCGCTTTCGGTCGTCAAGCAGCGGGTTCGTGACCGGTCATCGACTGACGTCCAACTGGCGCGCGAAGCGGAGGCGTTCGGCGAACTCGTCGCGGCGAACGCACAAGACATCGCAGAAAAACGGGAGTAAAATTGGGCGCTGCGGGACTTACAGCGATTCGGGAGATTGGGGCACGGCGCGTTTGTGCTCGCTCCCCTCGTACATCTCGTTGATTCGTTGCACGTCCTCGGCCGTCGCGCCGTCCACCTGCCGCACCGTCGCCGACGCGGACAGCGGTCCATCCACGTGGAGTGCCAGAATCGCGTCCAGCGTGTCGTAGTCGATGCCCAACTCCTCCTCGTCAGTCTGCCCCGCCCACAGCCCTGCTGTCGCTTCCTTTTCGGCGAGTCTGTCGGGGACGCCGACGTGTCTGGCGAGCTGTCGAACCTGCTGTTTGTAGAGGGTGCCGATTGGATGGCAATCCACCGCGCCGTCGCCGTATTTCGTGAAGTAGCCGACGAGTGCCTCGGTGCGGTTGCCGGTACCGAGGACGACCGTTCCTTCGTGGTTGGCAACGAGGTAGTTCATCACCGCGCGGGTTCGGGCGCGGGCGTTGCCGACTGCCATCTGGTCGTCTTTTGCCTCGGAGTAGGCTGACAGAAACGTGTCCACAATGGGATTTATCTCGAACACGTCGTAGGGGATTTCGAGTTCCGATGCCACCCACTCCGCGTCGCTCATGTTATCCTCTCGACTCACTGCGCCAGGCATGACGAGTCCGTGGACGTTTTCGGTACCCAACGCTTCCACAGCGAGGTATGCCGTCAGCGTGCTGTCGATACCACCGGAGAGGCCGAGAACTGCCGAATCCGTCCCCGCATCGGCCACCGTCTCGCGAATGTAGGACACGATATGGTCGTGGTATGCATCGAGTTCGTCTTCCGAGAGTTCGAGGTCTATCATGACCGTCTGTAGGAACGCTGATGACTAAAACCTCCCCTCTCCCTCGTATTTCTGGACGATTGTTCGAAACGCTACGTTGAAGTGAGCACGGAATGAAGTGGAAAGTACACAACTGCTCGCTTTCGTCATCGAGTGCCGTGCACCGGTGGTGAGCGATCCAATGGATCGCTCACGACGTTGGATTTCATCCAACGGTGGTTCGAAAATCCGGAGGATTTGCGAGTCACGGTGCATACTCGAAGCGGAGCGAGAGTATGCACCGGTGTCTTGCCGAACGAAGTGAGGCAAGGCACGGTGTGAGTGAAACGAGCACCGGTGGTCTAGTGGCAGGACATAAGCTTCCCAAGCTTATAGCCCGGGTTCAACTCCCGGTCGGTGCATCCGATTTCTACCTTTCATCGAAATCGCTTGGCTTCTCTCATCTCCAAAATCTCCCGCACGCCATCCGCTTCGAACTTCATCGGCCTGCGCCACCACGGTCCTTTTCCGGAGTCGCTCGACAACTCGGTCACGATGTGATTCGCCTCCGTTCCTCCGTCCGGACAGCTCAACGGAATCGCTGTCTCGTACAATCTCGATTCCTCTATTTTTCCTTCCAGCAACACCTTCGCGTCGAACTCCTCGCGCTTCAGGTGGGCGTTGTTCTCGAAAACAGCCCTTCCATCCGGGTCTAGTTTCGAAAACTCTTCCCCGGTAATCGGGTCACGCGCCAGTCGAAAGTGGCCGATGATGTACGCACCCCATCTCGGAGGAATCCAGTCGCGGGCCGGTTTGCCGGCGGACGAGAGCGTGGCGTAGAAAAAGACGTACTCGTCGCGCTCCAGTTCCAACAACGGCCGGGCTTTCACACCAAATGGGTCGCCGTAGGTGTAGCGTTCACAATATGGGTACTCCGCGAATTCGGGGTCGAGATGGACGGGCAACTTCTCTGCTCCGTCCGGCAGTTCGACCGATGGGTCGATATCGGCGTAGGTCGGAACCGGTTGATTCGTCGGTTCGGGTTCGGGAATCGGGAGGTATTCGAACCGTCCGTCAGGGAAAATCGGGCCGCGGACGCCGGGCTGGTTGGTGTTGGCGGCGACGTTGAGGGCGACGGCACGGGGCATGGCTCACGCTGGGGACGGGAACGGGAAAAGTGTAGCTCTCGACTCCCCTACCACACGCCGAGCGTGCCGATGCACTCGCGGCAGAACGTGTACCCGACGCCGTTTTCCGTCCCACAGTGTGGACACACACGGACGTCCGAGTTTGTTTCCCCCTCGTTGAACTCTTCGAGGATACGATCCCGTCGGATGTCGTCAGGTACGTGCCCATCCGACCCGGACGGCGTCGATGTAAGCACCGCCGCATCGTCGTCGCTCCGGAGATATCGGTAGATGAGCAACTGTAGTCCGACGAACAGGACGACGTACAGGATTATCCACCCCCAGACGTTCATGGTACATCATGACATACGCTCCCGTGCTACTTGGTAGCTTCGTACGACAGTATTCATAACTGTCAGTATCGCGGACGGACCCGAGGAAACGGCGCTGATTTCCTATTCTGGTTTGAATTTGAGTATTCGGTCGTCTTGTGGGGCGGCGCTTTCTGCCCGTCCATCTCGATTGCTCGTCGTCGCGTACAGGTGCCCGTCCGGGCCGGTGAACGTCGACCGAAGGCGACCGTACTCGTTGACGAGTAGTCGCTCCTGTTCGACGACCGTTTGCCCGTCGAGTCGGACCCGATGGAGGTGCGTTCCGACGAGTGCGCCGAAGAAGAAGTCGCCGCTCCACTGTGAAATCGGTCCGTCGTAGAAGGCCGCTCCACCCGGAGCAATCGTGGGCGTGTACGTCGCAATCGGGTCGGTATACTGCTCGTTCTTGCTCTTCCCGGTGACGTTGGGCCACCCGTAGTTGTTCCCCGCTTCGAGGACGTTGATTTCATCGTTCCGGTCGGGTCCGTGTTCCGTACTGAACAGGATTCCGTCGTTGAACGCCAAGCCCTCGGGGTTTCGGTGACCATAGGTGAACACTTCGTTGTCGAACGGGTTGTCTGGATGTGGCTTTCCGTCGAGCGTCAATCTGAGGACTTTCCCGGCTAACGAATCTTTGTCCTGTGCTTGCTTGCCGTTCGTCGCATCCCCGGTGGTGACAAACAGCGCGTCGTCGTGAATCAACACTCGCCCGCCGTCGTGGTTGGACGCCGCCGGAATTCCGTCGAGGATGACCATCTCCTTTTCGAACCCGTCGTTGACGCGATGGCGGACAATCCGGTTTTGCAAGTCCCCACCCTTCTTGCAGGTTTGGTAGGTGTACGCCAAATTCGCGTTTTTCGGATGGAACACCAACCCGAGCAATCCCCCCTCGCCGACGCTCGCAATATGTTTGGTCATGTCGGCGATGATTTCGTTTTTGTTCTCCCGGATTCGGCGAATCCGTCCCGGTCGCTCGGTGAAATAGAGGTCTCCGTTGGGTGCGAAATCAGCCCCCCACGGCACTTCGAGATTCATCGCAACCGTCTCCACGCGCACGCCCGGTTCCCCTTTGGTCGTCGTTTTGCTGGAACTTCCGGGGGCATTGGTACACCCAGCGAATCCCGTGATGCCAAGTGCCATCGATCGGAGGTACGTGCGGCGTCGCATGCTCTCCACCACGGATTGACAGGAGAAAAACGGTCCGGGTTACGCCGACGGCCCGAGGTCGCGATGGAACTCGTCGAACTGTTCGAGGTTGTCAGGCAGTTCGTCATCAATACGCCGTGAGGCCTTCTCTGTCGGTGGAATCTCGTCCAACGGAACGGCCTCGTCCTTGTACTCCGGCTTGATTTTGATGCTCTTGGCTGGCATGCCGACCGCGATATGATGGGCGGGAACGTCGTTTTGCACGACTGCCCGCGCGCCGACCACGGAATCTTCGCCGATTTTCACGCCGGCGCGCACCATCGCGTCGTAGGTCACGCGCGCATCGTCCCCCACGATGGTGTGGAAGTTCGTCACGTCCGTCTGGTCGGTGATATCGTGGTCGTGGCTGTAGATGTGTACCCCGTCACTGATCGAACAACGATTTCCGATGGTCAACTTGCCACGGTCGTCGAGGTGAACGTCGTCGTGGATGACCGTGTTGTCCCCAATTGAGATGTTGTGACCGTAGGTCATCGTGACCCCCTTGAAGATACGGAGGTTGTCCCCCGCGTCTTCGAAGAGGTGATTCGCCATCATCTGGCGGAATCGCAGGGCGAACTCGACGTTGTCGGCCATCGGTGTCGCGTCGAACTGCCGCCAGAGCCACTGGAGATGTTTCGAGGTCCGGAACTTCTCTTCGTCCTTCTCGGCGTAGTATTCGCTCTCCAGCGTTGAGTTACACGGGTCGTAACTCTGGAGTCGGACGCGCTCGGCGTTCGACACCGGTTCGCCGTTCTGCCACGCTTCGTAGGCATCGCGGTCGCCGTGCAGGTCGATAAGCACCTCCTTTACCACTCTGCACGTATCCTCGTCACTTGCGAGTCGTTCGTCCACTTCGTCGATGAACCCGCGTACGCCCGCTTCCGCGGACTCGGGGAGGGTAACGTGTCGCTTTGTCATATGCTTATTTCACTCTCAATTTTGTTATAGGTTAGTAACCCTTCCGTAGGCAAGGGGGTTTTGGTTGCGGCGGCGAGTGCCCGCTCTTGCAATCGTCGGTTCGTAAGTCGAGTTTGGGTGACGAGAGGTCATTCTTTGTGGCCAACAACCGAGGTACGGCGAGTTGTTCTTGGCTTTGGTTTTCTCGTGATTGCGGCAACCGTGAATGGGCCCCTCGCTCCGCTCGCGGCGACAACACTCGGACAGAAGAGGGCCCGCGCAGGCAACTAAACAAGCGCGAATACAGTCGGAGTGAACCTCCGACAACGTCCCGCGAACGGGCGGGGGCTTTCGAAGTCTTCCTTGAAGTCGCTACTCTCCCATCTCGACCAAACACTGCTGTTCGGAATGTTCGCGGACGAGGTCTCCTGTCGTTGTAATCAGAGGAAAATCAATTCCATCGAGCCTAGTCGCCGTTTTACGCCAGGAACACGTGCCGCGGTCTGTCGGCCAGAATGTCCCGGCCCCAACTGACCGTGTCGCGGAAAGCATCGCTGCGGAAGAAGTCCATGGCGTCGTCCTTCGAGCGCCACTGGCTGGCGATGAACATGTCGTTTTCGTCCTCGTGGTTGGCCAGCAGTTCGGAGTCGAAGTGACCCTCCATGTCGGCGAGCGCGTCGCCGACCGCTCCGAACTTCTCCACGAAGTCCTCGCGGTGTTCTGGCTTGACGGTGTAGAACATCCCCATCGTGCCGAAGCCGCTCTCTTCACCAGCGCGGGCGACGATTCCGGGGAGATCCGCGAGGAATCCTCCCGCCGTTTCCGCCGCGCTCTGGGTGTCCCAGATGCTGACGACGGCCGAGCGCTCGTCGCCCTCGTACACCGCCGTCTTGACGTGCGTGTCGTAGTGGTCGAAGCTCTGGCGGAGACCATCGACTTCCTCGAACAGCCCGTCTACATCGGCTTCGGAGTATAGGACGATGGAGTACACGTCCTCGCCATGCGGTCGTCCGGCGTAGATGTCGAGGTCTTCGAGTTCGCCACGGATGCCCTTCGCTTCTTCCTCACCGGTTCCGTGCGGGCTGTCTGTCGTGCTGGTTTCTCCGTGGTTGCTCTCGCCGTGCGAGTGGCTCTCGTCATGCGCGTGTCCGCTTCCGTGGTGGCTTTCTCCGTGACTGTGTCCGCGCTCGTGTTCGCCGTGCGGGTGTGCGTCCTCCGGCGTCGGAATTTCCTCGCCCGCCATGAACGCGGGGAGGTCTGCGGGTGGGAAGCGTCGTCCGAAGGAGAACTCGCCGAACTCCGCGAACCGCGAACTCGCCTCGTCGAAGCGCATCTCGTAGAGGATGTCCTTGATATGGGTCGGGTCGTTACTGAACAGATCCACGCCCCACTCGTAGTCCTCCATTCCGATGCTGCCGCTGATGATTTGGGTAACTTTCCCGGCGTAGGTCTTCCCGATTTCGCCGTGACTCGCCATCATCTCGGCGCGCTCGTCGTACGGCGTGTCGTACCAGTTGGCCTCCGGAATGCGGAGTTTGCTCATCGGGTAGAAGCAGACGAACTCCGCGTCGGGCACGTCGGGGTACAGTTTGCTCGCCACGTAGCGGGCCATGCCGGTGTCCTCGATGTCCTCGGGGTCCTTCACCATCTCGTCGGAGGTGTAACTGCCGACTTCAGTGACGGACATGTAGGAATCGGTCCGCTCGGTGAAGTCCGCGAACTCGGTCCGCTCGAAGGCGCGTTCGGCCGTGTCGAGCGCATTTACCGTCGGGCGGAAGTGGAGTATCAGCAGGTCGGCTTCGTGACCCATGATGCTGAACACGGCGGAGGAACCGTCCTTGGCGTCGGCCACGTCTTCGTGTGCACTCAGGAACTCGATACCGTCGGCCAGTGCAGCGTCGCGGGTCCGTTCTGGCGCGTCTCGCCACGCATCCCAGTCGATGGTTCGGAAGTCGTGAAGCGCATACCACCCCTCGCGGGTCGGTGGTGCTTGTTTCGGCATAGACGAATGTTAGGAACGACCGGACAAGGAACTTTTGAGTTTGGCCCACATTTGGACCGTGTCGTGATTCTCCTTCCACCGGCCGGTGTCGCCACGACCGAAAGCCTTTCAAAATCTCGACTTAAATACCCACTCAATGCGGAAAAGTGGCCCGCCGAAAGGCCTGATATCGTACCTCGTGCTCGAACTTCTGGACGAAAAACCACGGTACGGGTACGAGATACTGAAAGAAATACGCGGGATAAGCGGCGGACACTGGGAACCGTCCTACGGGTCGGTGTACCCCATCCTTTATAAATTCGAGGACAAGGGATGGACCGAACGAATCGAGCGTGAGGACGAAACGGACCGAAAATATTTCAAACTGACCGAGACGGGACGCGAGGAACTCGAAGAGAAACGCATGGAGAGCGGAGCCAAAGCCCGCGAGTTCGCCGACGTCATCCTCGGATTCTACCATGTCTACGTCTCCTTTGCCACCGACGAGCGCTTCGAAGTCGAAAGCCCCGAAGGCGAATGGCAGTTCGACGAGACGTTCAGCGCGTGGATAGTCGAGCAGATAATTCGACACCACGAACGCGATTTCGGCGACTTCGAGCGGGTTCCCGACACGCCCGAGGAGTTCTACGAGCGGATGGGACTCGAAGAGTAACTGGACGTCGACGAACGAATTCTGCTTCTTTAGGACAGTAAGTCGCGGCCCGAACACCATGAGCAGGAGGCTGGCGAGCATGACCAGGCCGACGGTCGTCGTTATCATGGTGGTGACCTGCCGGCCTTGACTGGTCGGGAGTCGGGAGACGATGGCCTCGGCACCCATGCGGAGGATGTGCCCGCCGTCGAGCGGGAACGCCGGGATGCAGTTGAAGAAGCCGAGGTTGAGGTTTATCCATCCCGTCCAGAACAGCACGTTCGCCAAGAGGAAGGCACCGCCGCCGAAGGCTGACAGGGGCCCCTGTACGGCGTAGAAGTTGCTGTTCCAGCCGACGAAGCCCGCGAAGTTGTAGCCGACCGGCATGGAGAGGCTGGCGAACGGGAGCAATAGCGTCGCCGCGACACCAAGGAGGAACGTGGTCAACGGTCCGATGCCGAACCGTTTCTGCCGAACACGGAGACGAAGCTACCCGCAACGAGGTCGTGGAAGATATCCGGCCGGATAGAGTTGTGTCCCGAAACTACTCATGGAAATTCCGGACATCCCGGCGCAACGAGGATGCCGACGATGGCCTTCCCGTTGCCGTTGTCCTCGAGCGTCACGTCGTAAGTGTGACGATGTACGTTCCGCCGTGTTTCACGTATGCTTCGATGGTGACCTTCTGTCCGACCTTGTAGCCGTCGAGCGTCGCACTCAAGTCGCTACTGTTGGTGATTCGCTTGCCGTCTATCCCGTGATAACGATGGTGTCCCCGCCGTTCAACTTCGTCTGATGGCTGATTGGACCGTCCTCTGCACGGTCGAAAGTCGCACCGACGGGGCCGCTCACTTTCGTCCCGTTCACGGTTAGCGTGGAGACTTTCTTGCTCGCCCAGTTCCCGGCTCAACGCCTTTCGGTGTAGACGGATTTCCGTTGACTGCCGTGATGTTCTCGCCTTTCTGGCCTCCGATGCGAACGGGCGAATCGTGTGCGATACCCGTGATGAGTAGCGAGCGTCGAAGGGTCGTTTCGTGCTCCTCTCCGTCTCGATTCACCGTCACGGAAACCGACCGACCTTGAATGTCCGCAAGTTTGTCGTGCAGGTCGCCGTTGCTTTTCACGTGAGTGCCGTTGACGGCGACGATACGGTCACCGCGATGAATGTTCGCGTTGTCCGCTGCAGACCCCGGGAACACTCCGCCGACTGCTGCGCCGGACGCGACTGAAATCGAGCCCATCACCGGTCCGAAGAGGAGCAGAAAGGCGATGATGGTGATCGCGAAGTTGTTCGTCACACCCGCCGCGAACATGCGGCTTTGACTTCCCTCTGTCGGCATCTTCGTCTGCTGTCCTCGTCCGGTTCGACAAACGCGCCGACCGGGAGGAATGCGAGGAGCGCGAGTCCCATCGACTGGATTTCGATATCCTCGACGCGACAGAAGATGCCGTGGCCCCCCTCGTGGACCACCAGCCCGATGAGCAGGCCGAGCAGGATTTCCGGGTGCGACGGACAACGGCAGGAAATCGTTGACGCCCGGAATGACGAGTACGTTACGTGGTTGTGTGACTGCCGTCGGTTCGGGCGGGTTCTGCACGATGATGATCGCTTGCACGACGAGCAGGAGGAAGGTCCCGACCATCACGACGAGGGCCGATTCCGAGCCGAAGTTCCCCCACGCCCGCCAGAACCGTTTCGGCCGTGCGAGCGGTCGATGAGCTTCTTCCTCGCTGCGTGTGCGAGGGTAATACCGGCCCTGCATGCCGATATAGGAGGGGAACAGATCTTTGTCCCGTAGTCCGAGCAGGATGAACCAGTAGGTGGACGAGTCCGAGAAGGACCCAGAGGAGCGTATCCATTGATGAAACGAAGGGGGCCGTCGCTCAAAGGCGTTTGGGAACGAACGTGAAAAAAGTGCGAAACGTCTTCTGTAGTTTACTGCGTCCGGACTTATTCCGCAGTCTGCCAGTCTTCTTCGAAGTCCTGGGCTTCCTCTTCCTTGCTGGCTCGCTTCTGCTGCAGTTTGCGGGCGGCGGCGAGTCCAGCGGCGGTGCCGCTGAGGATTGCCGCGCGGCGAGCGAAGGTTCGCGCTTTGCTGCGTCCCTTCGTTTCCTCGACTTCCTCTTCCTCGATGTCCGCTTCGGATTGTTCGGTTTCCGTCTCCGGTTCCTCGGTCGTCTCGACTTCGGATTCTTTGACGAGTTCGGTTCGCTTCAACGCTGGCTTCTCTAAATTGAGTTCTATCAGGGCCATGTTAATATATCAGTTAAGTCGTTGACGTGATTAGTCGTCATTCCGACTGTACATCGTTCCGTACTACTCGAAGGTACTTTGTTATGTCCTTGTTAGAAGGACGCAGTTGGGAACTACCTGGCAACCAACTTAACTCTGTTGGCAATTACCCTTCTCGCCGCAATCGCCGGAGAACGAACTCCTCGTCCAAGTTCGACAGGAACGGGCCGAGTTTCGGTCCCTGCTCCTCGCCGAAGAACAACCCGTACCCCGTGCTGAAGAAATCGCCAATGTCGATGTCGTGGCGTTTCGCCGTTTCGTAGATTTCTCCCTGTACTTCCTCGCCGTCGTGGCCTTCCTCGATGAACGCCGCGAGTTCCGACAGCGCGGCGTCCGTCTCGGCATCGATATCCACGTCCGGGAGTTCGCTCCGCTTCAGGTCGTAATCGTACTCGTTGCCCGTGCGCTGTGCCCAGGACTGCGCGCGCTCGACACGCGCGAGTGCGTCCTCGACCGCCCAGTCGGGCGTATCGTCGAAAATATGTCCTTCACGCCGTGCGATTTCCTCACGAAGTTCGGGGTCGTCCGTCATTCCCAAGATGGCGGCGAAGGTGTACGGAATGCGAATCCGTTCCTGCCGCGGTTCGGCGACGACCATCGGGTACACTCGTTCGGCGAGCGCCTGCTCGCGTTCGTCGGCGTCCTCTTCGCCGAAGTAGATTCGCTCGAAACGGTCGAACTCGTCCACCAGCAGGTCGAGGCGGTCGATATCGAAGTCCCGTGCCTTGCTCGGGTCCTTGGTGAAGAAGTACCGGAGTACGTCGGGTTCGAGCAGTTCCAGCACTTCCGCGACGAGCACGATATTTCCTTCCGAGGAGGAAAACGGCTTGCCGTTGAGCGTGAACCACTCGTAGGTCATCGGCACCGGTGGCTCGAAATCCATCACGTTCCGGGCGATGTCCTCGCCGCTCGGCCACGAACCCTCGGCGTGGTCCTTACCGAACGGTTCGAAATCCACACCGAGCGTTTTCCACTGGGCGGGCCACTCGAAGCGCCACGGGAGCTTCCCCTCGCGTAGGGTCGCCGTCCCTTCGTGACCACAGCCGTCGATGACGTTGTCACCTGCTTTCAGGTCCGTACAGACGTACTCGACGGTTCCCGCATCGAGGTCGAAATCAGTGACCGTCTCGGTCACCTTGCCACAGTCCTCACAGATCGGGTTGAACGGGATGTATTCGCCGTCCACCTTGTCCTGATACTCAGCGAGAACCTCACAGGCCGTCTCCGAATTTTCGAGGAGGTCTCGGGTTATGTCCTCCAATTCGCCGGACTTGTACATCTCGGTGTTTGACACCACGTCGATGGGAACGCCGAGCAGGTCCGCGCTCTGTTGGATGAGGTTCGAGAAGTGCTCGCCGTACGAATCACAGCACTCGAACGGGTCCGGGATGTCGGTGTACGGTTTGCCGAGGTTACGCCCGAGCGCCCCGGCGTTCACGTCTCCCAATTCCACGATGTTGCCGTCCAAATCGGCGAGCTTTCGGGGAAGTTTGCGAAGCGGGTCGCGGTCATCGGCGGTGAAGACCTGTCGAACCTCGTGGCCCCTGTCGCGGAGCACCTCGGCGACGAAGTAGCCACGCATGATTTCGTTGACGTTGCCCAGATGGGGAACACCGGACGGCGAGATGCCACCCTTGATGGTGATGGGGTCGTCGGGGTCCCGTGCCTCGATTCGGTCGGCGACTTCGTCGGCCCAGAAGACGTGGTGATTCTCCGAGTCCGTCTCATCACGTTCGTCCATCGGTGCCGTGCCTGCGCTCATTCTTGTACCCAGTAGGTCATCTCGTCGTCCGTTCCCTCGGGGATGATGTCCGTTCCCGAGTGTACCCCGTTGAGCACGGCGTCGAGATTCGTTCCGGCTCCTTCCCGTCGAGGACGATGGTTCGAACACCCGAGCGCTCGATGAGTTTCGCGGCCAGCAAGTCCACCGGTGCGGAACTGCCCGCCGTCATTTCGAGGTCGGCGATAACGTCCACGAGTTCGCTCGCCGAGAGTTCGTCGTACTTCGTCGCGTCGTCCACTTCGTTGGGGTCGTCGCTGTACACACCATCGACGCTCGTCGCGTAGACGAGCAGGTCTGCGTTGGTGTACTCGGCCAGCGCGGCGCTCACGGCGTCCGTCGTCTGGCCGGGCATTACCCCTCCCATGATGGCGATATCGCCGCGATGCATCGCGGTTCCCGCCTTTTCGTACGTTTCCGCCGGACTCGGCGCGGCACGCTCGCCGAGTGCCGCGATGAGCAACCGGGCGTTCAACCGCGTCACGTCGATACCGATATCGTCCAGTTCGATTTCATTCGCGCCGAGGTTTCGTGCGGTTCCGATGTACTCTCGGGCGACACCGCCGCCGCCGACGACCGCGCCGATTTCACACCCCTCCGTTGCGAGCGATTCGATGACTTCGGCGTGTCCGCGCACCCGCTGGGACTCCAAATCCGGCGCGAGCACACTACCGCCGATAGAAACGACCACCTTCATACTATCGCCGACTTACCCGGACGCGGCCTTAAGCGTTCTCAACTTCCGACCGAAGGCTAAAAGCGCCTCGCCCCCTGCAATACGTCCATGCACGTAGTGGGTGTCGTCGGCGAAGGATCGGAGACCGTCGTCGACCGACTCGCCGACCGACTCGATGAATTGGGTAGGGTCGGAACCGTTCATCGGAAACCGGACGGTTCGAACGGCTCCAGCTCGTCCGATTCGCCCGTCGAAACGGCGTTCGAACTCGGCGACAGCTGGCGCGCACGCGGAGAAAACAAATCGTTACCCGACGTTCTCGACTACCTCGCCCCGACACACGAGTACGCCGTCGTGTCCGGATTTCCGGACGCCAACATCCCGCAAGTCGTCCTCGGTGACGAGGACCATTTGGGCGAACCGCTCGTCCACGTGGAGACTCCAGACGCGCTCGGTGTCGAGGAAGTCGTGACGGCCCTCGAAACAACCGAACCACACGAGACGCTCGAATCGCTAGTCGCGCAGCTAAAACACGACCCGAAAGCCGAACAGTCGGGCGCGATTGCCACCTTTACCGGCCGCGTCAGGGCGAAAGATTCGGACGACGACTCCCCGACCGAATTCCTCGATTTCGAGATGTACGAGGGTGTCGCGGAAGCCAAGATGGACGTGATTCGTACGGACCTCGAAGCACGCGAGGGTGTTTTCAGGGTGCTCATGCACCACCGAACTGGCCGAATCGACTACGGTGAGGACATCGTCTTCGTCGTCGTGCTGGCTGGCCACCGTGAAGAAGCGTTTCGAACTGTCGAGGACGGTATCGACCGGTTGAAAGCCGAGGTGCCCATCTTCAAGAAAGAGGTGACGCTCGACGAGCAGTTCTGGGTCCACGAGCGATAACGGGCCAGAATACCTCTGCAACCTGACCATTTTGGACGCCCCGAATGGTTTTAATGAAAGGTGTGAAATAAAAAACGAGAGGCGTTTTTAAACTATCAAACGGCATCAAAAGACGTTGTGAAATGTCTCTTTTATCCGTGTTCACGCCACTTTGCGTTCAATTCTCCTGAAGTTTCCCGAAACTACCCTAAGCTTCCTTCCTTTATAACATATCCCCGGTTTATGGTGAAACTGGAGTCAGCACATGAGCGCTACACAAGCCGCCACCGAAAGCCCTGAACCGGAATCCAAAGAAGCCCGCCTCAAGCAGTACCTGTGCGAGAAAGCGAGTGATGGCGAGCTCTACTTCAAGAGCAAGTTCATCGCCGACGAAGTCGGACTCTCCGCGAAGGAGATCGGCGCGCTGATGGTGAAACTCACTGACTGCGCCGAACTCGAAGTTGAGAAATGGTCGTACACGAGTGCGACGACATGGCGTATCGCTCGTGCGTGATTTCGGCTCACAGGTCCCCAGACTCCTGAAGTTCCCCCCACGAACCTGAACATCCCCAAGTTCGGAACTCCCACGTAATCTCCAAACAATCTGACACCCTCAACACCCCAACCATCCCAAACTGCCACCCTCTGACCCCCACAAATCGAATCACCTCCTATCACACCCCAGCAAATCTCGACTGTCACACCCCTCCCCTGAATCGAACCCCCAAATCCCCAGCACCCCCCGAACCCCCCTCCGAAGCTGTCCCGCGGAATCTGCCACACGACTGCCCGCAATCCCCCGTTTTCCTCCTTCGACGCTTTTGTAGTCCCGCACTGTTTTCGTTCGACCAGTGTCACTCCTCTCCGCGTTGACGAATGCGATTTTGCCAGTTCTCGCAGTTGCGGCCGTCGGCTTTCTCCTCGGAACCGTCCGCGATATCGAAGTTAGCGCCTTGGGTACCGTCACGATTTACGTGTTGAACCCCGCGTTGGTCTTCTACAGTCTCACGACATCATCGCTCGACGGGGGGACGGTCGCAACGCTCGCCGTCGGCGTCCTCGTCTTTACGGTCGGAATGGTCGCCGTGGCGGAACTCGTCGGCCGCGCACTCGGCGAGACCGAACCCGTCCTCGGCGCGCTCGTCTTGACGAGCGCGTTTCCCAACGCGGGAAACTACGGAATCCCCCTCTCGCAGTTCGCGTTTCACGACATCGGGCGAAGCACTGCCATCCTCTACATCGCGGTGCAGTCGGTGCTCACCTACACGCTCGGCGTCTACGTCGCCTCGCGCGGTGACGAAACGTCGAGCCTCGCCGCGCTCCGCGAGGTGTTCAAACTGCCGCTCGTGTACGCGGTTCTCGCGGCCGGGTTGGTCCGGTTTCTGGGTCTCGTTCCGCCGACCGATTCCGCGGTGATGAGCACGCTGAACCTGACCGGCAACGCCGCCATTCCCATCATGTTGCTCATGCTCGGTATCCAGTTGGCGAACACGGATTCGGGGGCGGCCATCGCTCGTGTCGGAGTATCGAACGCCCTGAAACTGGTCGTCGCTCCGGCGCTCGCCGTCGGTATCGTCTTCCTGCTCGGGTTTCAGGACGTCACCGTCGCACGCGTGTTCGTCCTCGAATGCGCGATGCCCGCCGCCGTGACACCGCTCATCCTCTCCATCGAGTACAATCGGGAGTCGAGCGGAATCTCCGGCCCGGAGTACGTGAGCACGGCGATTTTTGTCAGCACACTTCTCAGTGTTCCAGTGCTGACAGTTCTTATCGCTATCCTGCAGTCTGGTGCTCTCGTCTAGGGGTTTATACCTATTCGTTCCGTAGTGTGGACGAATGGCTTCAACGGAGCCGCCCAACGCAGGACCCTCGCTGGAACGGTTACACTCGGTATTTCGGGTGTACGATGTTCGAACTGACGGCGAGCAACTAATCTACTACGGGGAACCGCTCGTTACGCAAGAGCGGCTGATGCAGACGTTATGGCCGCTGTTCCGTGAGCAGGGGTACGAAGTTTCGCTCTCGACGCGAATGGGGGAGTACGTACTCGTCGCCGAACCGATTCACCTCGGCCCGGACGGGATTCCCTGGAAGAACGTCGTTCTCTTTCTCGCTACCGTCCTCTCGACGCTGGTGGCGGGTGCATCGTGGTATCACGTCCATCCCCTTTCACACCCAGTAACGGCCGTCCTCACCGCATGGCCGTTCACGTTCGCCGTCATGGGCGTTCTGGGAACCCACGAACTCGGCCACTACGTGATGAGTCGTTACCACGGCGTGGACGCAACCCTTCCGTACTTCATCCCGATGCCGACCCTCATCGGCACTATGGGTGCTGTCATCCGGATGAAAGGGCAAATGCCCGACCGGGAAGCGCTATTCGATATCGGCGTCTCAGGACCGCTTGCTGGGCTTGTCGCAACGGTCGTCGTCACTGCAATCGGCCTGACGCTCGACCCCGTTACCGTCCCGCAGTCGGTGATGAACAGCGCGAACCTCGTGGAAATCCAGTTCGGCTACCCGCCCCTCCTCAAGGGAATCGCCATGGTGATGGGCCAACCGCTCACGTTCGCTGACCCGGCGAAATCCGTCAACCCCGTCGTTATCGGCGGCTGGGTCGGCATGTTCGTCACGTTCCTCAATCTCATTCCGGTCGGGCAACTCGACGGCGGCCACATCGTCCGCGCGATGATCGGCGAGCGCCAGGAGAGCATCGCCGCGCTCGTTCCGGCCGTTCTGTTCGGTCTCGCCGCCTACGTCTTCTACGTTCTCGACGTGAGCAACGCCACGGTGCTCTGGGTCATCTGGGGATTCCTCACGATGTTTTTCGCGTACGTGGGGCCTGCGACACCCATCAACGATGGTGACCTCGATACCCGCCGTAAATTGCTCGGGGTGCTCACCTTCGTCCTCGGCATTCTCTGTTTCACGCCGACGCCCATCAAAATCATCCCCTGAGCGTTCCTGTGCGTTCTGGGTGCTCTATTTCTGCCCGTGCGTGTAGCCACGGTCGGGTAACAGTTCGCCATCTATCGTGATTTTCGGGTCGGAGTCCTCCACCCCGTCAGTCACTTTGCCGACGATGGAAATCGGCGTCAATGCGGCCGCTCGCGCGTCCGCCAACCGCGATTTTGGCACCGTGAACACGAGTTCGAAATCCTCGCCGAAAAAGAGGCTCAAATCGTGCTCGTCATCCGCGTCGTCCGCGACCTCGCCAACGCTTTCGGCGACTGGAATCGACTCGCTGTCGAGTTCGAACCCACAGCCACTCGCTTCGGCGAGTTGGTGGACCGAGCGTGCGAGACCGTCGCTCGAATCCATCATTGCAGTCGCAAACGGAGCGAGCGCTTGCCCGTCTTTGACCCGTGGCTGGAACCGGAACAATTCGTTTGCCTGCTCCACGTCACCGGTTTCGAACAGCCGTAGGGCCGCCCCGCTTCTGCCGAGGGTCCCGGTGACACAGAGGAGGTCGTCCGCGTTTGCCCCCGAGCGAAAAACCGGGTCGTCGGTCCGACCGAGTACTGTCGTCGCTGCGGTGAACTCCTCGAACGTGTCCAAATCGCCGCCAACGTACCGCGCACCGACGGATTCACAGACATCGCTCGCGCCCGAGACGAAGGATTCGAGGTCGTCGGAGTCGAATTCCGGCGCGGCGTAGACGGCAACGCCGGCGACCGCTTTTGCGCCCATCGCCGCGACATCCGAGAGGGATGCGCCGACTGCCCGCCAGCCAGCGGTGTATCGGGTCGTTCCACGCGGAAAGTCCGTCGTCTCGTGGAGCATATCCGTAGTCAACACGTACCCGTCGATGACGGCGGCATCGTCGCCTGCATCGGGAAGTTCGCCCGAAAGTAACCGGAGCGCGGCCCGTTCGTCCATATGCGTGGTTTGCTCGCGGTGAGGGAAAAAGCCGAACGGTCTTCGTTGGCTTCAAGCCACCCCGGTGTTATTAGGAACGTGATGCGTCTCGACTTGGGTGACGTGCAAACGATAATCGTCGGTTTCGTAGCGGCGGTTGCGGTCCTCCTCGTCATCTTCTCACTCGTTGGTATCGATAAAACCATGGCGACGCTCTCGATGGCCGATGGGCGTATCGTCGTTCTCGTCGCCGTCGTCTCCGTAGCGTGGCTCTTCTCGTGGTCGATGTCGCTTCGTACCGTCCTCGGTGTCCTCGGTATCCGTATCTCCGTGTTGCGTGCGTTTTCGCTCTACTCGGGTGCGACGTTCGCCAACAACGTCACGCCGTTCGGACAAGCGGGCGGTGAACCGTTCGCCGCCCTGCTCATCTCGCGGGCGACGAACGCCGATTACGAGTCGAGCCTCGGCGCTATCGCCAGCGTGGACTCCATCAACTTCGTCCCATCCATCTCGTTCGCACTCGTCGGTGTCGCCTATTACGCGACGGTCCTCACGGTCGGGCACGCACTCGTGATGATTGCATTCACTCTCGTCGCGGTCGCCATCGCGGTTCCCGTCGTCGCCATCCTCGGATGGCGGAATCGCGTCCGAGTCGAAATGACGATTGCAGACATCGTCGTGAGAGTCGTGGGTATCTTCGCTCGGTTCGTGCCGCGATTCACCCCGACGAGCAAAGCGGCGGTAGTCCACCGACTACGCGGATTTTTCGACGCTATCGGACGTGTTACCGGGAATCGTCGGGGACTCGCTCTTTCGATGTTCTTCTCAGCGTTCGGGTGGTTTCTCTCGGCAGTCTCGCTGTGGCTGTCGTTTTACGCGCTCGGCTACACCGTCCCGTTCGCGGCCGTGTTGTTCGTCATCCCCCTCGGAAGTATGGCTAGTATCACTCCACTTCCCGGTGGTCTCGGCGGAGTCGACGCTGTGCTGGTCATCCTCCTCGTCCCCATTGCCGGGGTTTCGGGGACGACAGCGGGCGCGGCGGCGATTATTCACCGTGGCGCGACCTACTTCCTCCCCGTCCTCATCGGTGGGTCAACGACCGCGATGTTGGAAGCTGACAACGCGAAAACCCGCAGTATCAAGAGCGACTGACCTGCTGTCGCTTCCGTAACGATGGCTTTAAACGCCGCCGCACGGAAATCTGTCGTATGACGACGCTCTACGACGTTCCGGCGGATGCGCTTATCGACGCGCTCGCCGACAAACTCGAAGAAAAATTTGACCGACCGGACTGGGCCGAATTCGCAAAGACCGGTGCGCAGCGCGAACTGCCCCCAGAACAGGAGAACTTCTGGCACATCCGTGCCGGAAGCCTCCTTCGCAAGGTCGCCATGAACAACCCAATCGGTGTCGAGCGCCTCTCGACCGAATACGGTGGCAGTAAGGGCGGTTCGAACCGCTTCGCCGTCGCGCCGGACCACCGTTCGGACGGTAGCAAGAAGGTCATCCGAACCATCCTGCAGCAGCTCGAAGAGGAAGACCTCGTCCAGTCCAACGAACACCGCGGCCGCGAAATCACGGCAGAGGGTCGCAGTTTTCTCGACGACACGGCTGGGGAAGTTCTCTCCGACCTCGACCGTCCGGAACTCGAACGCTACGCCTGAAGACGGACCGTTTTCCGATTTCTCGCCGCTGAACAGTCGTTCGTATTCGACATCGCACATCCCGATGTGCCGAAAAGTGTCCGTAATTGTTTTTGGTCGTGCGGGGTAAACAACCCATAAGAGATGAGTGGAAACCCCGACGACGACCGACTCGAAGAGCTTCGACAACAGCGGATGGATGAGCTACAGGACCAACAACAGCAAGATGAGGCCCAGCAACAGGCCCAACAGCAGGCGAATGCCCAGAAACAGGCGCTGCTCCGCCAGTATCTGACTGACGGTGCGCGAAAGCGCCTGAACTCGGTTCGCATGAGCAAACCGCAGTTCGCGGAGCAAGTCGAACAGCAGATACTGGCCATTGCACAGAGCGGCCGTATCAACGGAAAAATAGACGACGCGAAGATGAAGGAGTTGCTGCGCGAGCTGAAGCCCGACAAGAAGAGCTTCAACATCAAACGCCGCTGAGATGGAACTCGGACTCCTCTACAGCGGCGGCAAGGACTCGACCCTCGCCGCACTCCTGTTAGACGATTTCTACGACATCACCCTCGTCACCGCTCACTTCGGCGTCACGGACGATTGGCAGCATGCCCGTGACACCGCCGAAGCGATGGGCTTTGACTTCGAGGCGGTCGAACTCGACCAGGAGACCGCAGACGCCGCCGTCGAACGGATGGTCGAGGATGGTTACCCGCGAAACGGCATCCAACACGTCCATCTCCACGCGTTAGAAGCCGTCGCGGCGATGAGCTTTGACGCAGTCGCGGACGGCACACGTCGGGACGACCGCGTTCCGACCGTCTCGCGCGCACAGGCCCAGAGCCTCGAAGACCGCCACGGTATCGACTACATCGTCCCACTCTCGGGATTCGGCCGGGGTGCCGTCGACCGGCTCGTCGCGGCAACGCTCGACGTGGAGTCCGGACCGAGCGACGAGATTCGGAAAGCCGACTACGAGGCGGAACTCCGGACGCTCCTGGCCGATGAACACGGGGACGAAACTATCGCCGATGTGTTCCCAGCCCACGAACAGACCTACGTTACGGGCTTCTCTGGGGAACGTTAACTCCCCGTTTCAGGTATATCCCGAGGATACTCGATTCGAACAGCGGCCCTGCTTTTCGGTACGATTTTCCAGCGAGCTTCGCTTGGAGCGGTAACATCCGACGAACTAAAGGCTCGGATTGTGTATCAACCTTCGATGCGAGCCTTTCGAGTCGCCTACGACGGCAGCCCGTTTTACGGATTCCAGCGACAACCGGACGTGCCAACCGTCGAGGATACGCTGTTCGATTGCCTGTGTACCCTCGGCATCGCCGACAACGTACCGGAGGGGTATGCCGCCGCTGGACGAACCGACGCTGGTGTCTCCGCTCTCGCACAGACGGTCGCGTTCGAATGCCCCGAGTGGCTCACCCCGTCGGCGTTCAACAGCGAACTCCCCGGCGAAATCCGCGTCTGGGCCAGTACGGACGTTGACCCGGAATTTCACGCTACTCATGACGCCTACTATCGGGAGTACGTCTATCACTGCCATGCACCACAGGCCAACCTCGGCCTGGCAAAAGACGGAGCGGAACGCCTCTCGGGCGAACACGACTTTCACAACCTGACGCCGGACACCGAGGGCACGGTCCGAGACCTCGATATATCCGTGCTTCAGGACGGTGATTACCTCGTCTTCACGCTCCGTGCCGGTGGCTTCGCCAGAAACCTCGTCCGGCGAGTCGTCTCGTTGATTCATTTGATTGCGACCGGCGACGAGGGAATGGAAAAAATCGACCGCGTTCTCGCGTCAGAACCGCTTGACGGGAAGGAAGGTGTTCCGTGTGCACCCGCTCATCCGCTCTACCTCGCGGACGTGGAATACGACTACGAGTTTGCCGTCGATGGCGCGGCGACCAAAACTCTGCACGACGTGTTCGACGACCTCCGCGTGGAACGGCGGACGAAAAGCCGAGTGTCGCGGGATATCTGTCGGAATATCGAATAGATTTATACCGTATTCCCGTTTTTTCTTGGTATGGGATATGATGGATTACTACGGGAAGTGACAATAGATATTGTGCTTGGCCTGTTGGCGATTTATCTCGGACACATACTCGGAGTGCTGGTGGCAGGTGCATTCGGTTTCCTCGGAGCCATCCTTTACATTATCTTCGCGCTCGCGTCACTCGTCGGCGGTGTGTATCTCATCGTCCGCGGATTCGGAAAACTCGTCGAAGATATCGTTCGAGCCGAAGTCGCGCGCAGCGCCTAATCCCACTCCTCCGGCCAGACACCGGCCGCTCGCATTCCCTTCTCGTACTCCTGTTCCCTGAGATTTGCCACGATGCCGGACGGTTCCGGACGCGGAACCTCGTCTCGCGATGCGATATTCTGAATCAGCAACGCCCCGAGCATGGCGTGTTCGCGGAGGTTGCGGTCGTCAACCTTGTCTCGCGTGTCGGCATGGGTGTGACCCCAGCCGCGTCCCCGAATACCCGGCGCGCTGACATCTGCTTCGCTGTGCAGTTGCAGCGCCGGAACTCCGGCTTTCAGAAACGGCCAGTGGTCGCTGAACGGATGGATACCCTCCTGAATCGAAATCGGCTGGTTTGTGGCTTCGGAAACGGTTTCGACCACGGAACGCATCGTCTCGGTGCCGTGCAGGTATGCCCGCATGTCGCGGAACCGCCCGGCACCGTCGATGTTAACGACGGCTTTCGTTCGTTCCGCGTCGAGCGATTCGACCAACGCTTGTGCGCCCAGCAGTCCGATTTCCTCACAGCCGACGCCCGCGACTCGGACGCGCGTGTCGAGGTCCACCTTTGCCAGCAGATGGGCCGCCGCGACGACGGTGGTGATGCCACAGCCGTTGTCGAGTGCGCCCTCCGCGATGTCGTGAGAATCCAAATGCCCGATGACGACGATTTCTTCGTCCGTCTCGGGACCGAGTTCCGCGACGGCATTGTGACTGGTTCCAGGTTCGGTCGTCGCGTCGACGACCAGCCTTGCGCTCGCACCCTTTTCGGCATACTCGGTCAACCATGCGCCGGTCTCCTTGCTGACGCCGACGGCCGGAAGTGCGGCTTCATCACCGAACGTGAGCGAACCAGTCGGCGGGAGCTGTCCCGGAATGTGATTGTGGAAGATGAACGCCTCCGCGCCTGCGGCGGCCGCGTGGCCGAACTTCTCCATTCGATGGATGAACCGGCTGCCTTCGGGCGTCGTCGTACTGGCGACGGCGATTTTCCCATCCACGTCCACTTCGTCTATCTCCTCGGGCATGCCGTGCCCCACATCCACGAGTTCGCCCTGTACGTCCCCTGCTAGCGAGTACGGGAGTGCGATGGTTTCGAACGACCGTTCGACTGGGTCGGTAACGGCGAGTTCCGCCGACCCGCGAGTCCAACAGTTCATGTCGAACGTTTCGGTGTGGGCGTTTCGTGCCCCAGCGTGTTCGAATGCCTCCACGACCAGTTCTGCCGCTCGTTGCTCGCCGGGATGGCCGCCCATCCTGTTTTCGAGTTCAGTTAGTTTCGTCAGGAAGGTCCACGGATAGTCGTCCTGCCACATTTCGCCGAGTGCGCTTGCCACCTCGTCGGTCATACAGCCACTGCGTCGTCATCGGTTAAAAACCTCGTTTCCGCGGAAATCCCTACGTTCCGGAATATCAACGTTTACGGGGTGGCTACTCCTACGTTGTGGTATGAGTTCTGTTCCCGAACGGAGCGACATCGACGCTCAATACAAGTGGGATTTGGAGAGTATCTATGCAACCGACGACGAGTGGGAGGAGGCATACGAGGACGTCGAAGACCAGTTGAACGAGATCGCGGAGTACGAAGGACGAATTACCGAAGACGGTGAAACGCTTCTCTCGGTACTCCAACTTACTGACGACATCGGACGAGAAGTGTCCATGGTCGCCTCCTACGCTCGAATGCGAAGCGACGAGGATACCTCAAATCAGGAGCACCAGGCGCTGGCTTCGCGTGCACAGTCGCTCGCCTCGCGTGCAGGGAGCGTAACGAGTTTCATCGAGCCGGAAATCCAGTCGCTCGACCGTAACGAACTCGACCGAATGATCGCCGAGACCGACGGTCTCGAAACGTACGAGCACGCGTTGGACGACACAATTCGAATGAAAGAGCACACGCGCTCGGCCGAAATCGAGAATCTGCTCGCGGAGTTCGGCGAGGTTACGGGCGCGTCGAGCGAGATTTACAGTATGCTCTCGAATGCCGACATGACGTTCCCGACGGTGGAAAAACCCGATGGGGAGTCGGTCGAGATTACCCAGAGCAACTTCACCACCCTACTCAAAAATCAAGACCGTGAGTTCCGCCAAACCGTCTACGAGAGCTACTTCGACGAGTGGACCGACGTTCGGAATTCGGTCGGTGCGGCGTACAAAAACAGCGTCAAATCCGACGTAAAATACGCCCGCGCCCGGAACTACGACACCGCCCGTGAGGCCGCATTGGATGGGCCAAACATTCCGGTCGAAGTGTACGACAACCTCCTCGATACGGTTCGTGACAACCTCGACAAACTCCACAAGCACGTGGAACTCAAACGCGAGAGCCTCGGCGTGGACGAACTGCAGATGTGGGACGTATACATGCCGATGACCGACACCGAGAGTCCCGATCTCGACTACGACCAAGCGGTCGAGTACGTCGTGGACGCGGTGGGTGTCCTCGGTGATGATTATCAGTCGCGTGTCGCAGACGGTATCGAATCACGGTGGGTAGACGTGTACGAGACGGGGGACAAGCGAGCAGGTGCGTACAGCGGGGGAACCTATGACACCCATCCGTTCATCCTGATGAACTATCAGGACGACATTCCGTCGATGTACACGCTGGCACACGAACTTGGCCATTCGCTCCACTCTCAGTTGACGAGCGAAGCTCAGCCGTACGCGTACAGTGGATACGAGATTTTCGTCGCGGAAGTTGCCAGCACGGTCAACGAAGCGCTGTTGACTCATCACCTCCTCGAAACGGTCGAGGACCCCGATTTCCGTCGCCACATCTTGAACGAGTATTTGGAGCGGTTCCGTTCGACGCTCTACCGACAGACGCTGTTCGCCGACTTCGAACACCGGACACACCAAATCGAGGAGAACGGCGAGGCACTCACGCCTGACAGAATCGACCAGGTGTACGGCGACCTGAAGCGCGAGTTCTACGAACCCGCCGTCGTGGACGAGCGAATTCCGCGTGAATGGATGCGTATCCCGCACTTTTACCGCGCCTACTACGTCTACCAGTACAGTACGGGAATCAGCGCCGCCGTCGCGCTGGCGGACAAGATTTTGGACGAGGGAGAACCCGCCGCAGAACGGTATCTCGACTTCCTCCGTAACGGCTCGCGTGAGTATCCGCTCGAACTGCTCCAAGGTGCGGGCGTCGATATGAGTTCGCCCGAACCGGTTCAGCGCGCGCTGGACGTGTACGGCGAGCGGTTGGACGAGATGGAAAAACTGCTCTAAGCGTTCGAATCCTCCGATTCCGATAACCCGGAGATTAGTGCCGATAACTGCAGCTATACCAACTTTCTGGATGTCCCGCGACCCAAAGGCACTTTTAATGTGGCCACTTAGGAGTGAATAAGAAATGTCACGTAGCCCATCCGTTCCGGACAGACCGACGCTCGAATTGGACCCAGAGATGTCCGATGAGGAGCGCCTATCGGCGCTTCGAGACCATTTTACTGACATTACGAAAGTCAATCAGAAACTACGCGAACGTGTTGATGCGGCAGCAGAACGGCATGAGAATCTCGCCGAGGAGGTCGACAAGTTCCAGCGTAAAAACGAGATGCTGAAAACGACCTCGCTGTACGTTGCAACCGTCGAGGACGTTATCGACGACGGAATCATCATCAAACAGCACGGCAATAATCAGGAGGTGTTGACCGACGTGGCGGTCCAACTGCGAGCTGACATTGAAGCCGGAGATCGAGTCGCAGTCAACGATTCGTTCACTATCCAGCGATTGTTGGACACCGAAAAGGACGCCCGCGCACAGGCGATGGAAGTGGACGCTTCGCCGACCGTCTCCTACGATGATATCGGTGGTATCGCCGACCAGATTCGGGAAGTCCGGGAAGCGGTCGAGGAACCGCTGGTCAACCCGGAACAGTTCGAGGAAGCCGGTATCGAGCCGCCGAGTGGCGTGCTGCTCCACGGCCCACCGGGGACCGGAAAGACCATGCTGGCCAAGGCAGTCGCCAACGAGACCGACGCTACGTTCATCAAGATGGCCGGCTCCGAACTCGTCCAGAAGTTCATCGGCGAGGGTGCAAAACTCGTCCGCGACCTCTTCTCTCTCGCGGCCGAACGCGAACCCGCCGTTATCTTCATCGACGAAATCGACGCCGTGGCGTCCCGACGCACCGACTCGAAAACGTCGGGCGACGCCGAAGTCCAGCGCACGATGATGCAACTGCTCTCGGAGATGGATGGCTTCGAGGACCGTGGCAACATCCGTATCATCGCTGCGACCAACCGTTTCGACATGCTCGACAGCGCAATCCTTCGCCCCGGTCGCTTCGACCGCCTCATCGAAGTGCCCAACCCGGACGGGGAAGGCCGCCGTCGCATCCTCGAAATCCACACCCAATCGATGAACCTCGCCGACGACGTGGACTTTGAAACCCTCGCCGAAGCGACGGAGAGTTTCAGCGGCGCGGAGATAGAGAGTCTGACCACCGAATCCGGAATGGTCGCCATCCGTGACGAACGAACCGAAGTGACGATGGCGGATTTCGAGGCTGCACTCGAAAAGATACAGACCGGTGATGACTCGTCGATTCCGAACCTCTGGTACGCCTATTAAAACGCACCTTTTGCTGCACGAGAAATCGCGGCGGTGCCGCGATTTCTCGCTGGCAAAATCTGCACCAAAACCTCGGTGCTCCCTCGGCTCACGGCTCACTTCGTTCACCGTTCGCTTCCGTCCGCTCCGAGTCCGTTCGCTTCGCTCACGGAGAGCGACCAAGAATCCGCGGCTGTGCGATTGCTGATTCTGGCGGTTGTGAAGATACAGGTTTCCGGATGGTTGTGGCGCATCGGACGATTTCTGACGGATGTGCCCATTCGAGAAACGACGACCTTCGTCAAAGTTTCACATCAGCGAAAGCCGACCTGCTATCTCGGAACTATTTTCCCACATCGAAGGGGATGTCTTTTTCACGTCGGACGGTGGGGAGTTTCGTATGCGAGTTGACCTCGGCAACGCTCTCGACAGCGTCGCCTCACCCGGCGTCTCGCGCGACACACTGTCCCGATTGGACGAACGCGTCGCGGACGCCCACGAGCGAATCGAAACCGGACGAGCGAACGACGAACACGGGTACGCCGCGTTGAACCTTCCGGAAACGACGAATCCGGACGATATCAGAGCCGCAGTCGAACCGTTCGCCGACGTAGAGACGGTGCTGACGGTCGGAATCGGCGGCAGCGCGCTCGGTGCCGCCACGTTGGCCAACGGACTGGAGTCGGACGTTGACGCCTACTTCCTCGACAACGTGGACCCCAAACACGTCTCGACGTTGCTCGATGGAATAACGCTTGCCGACACGGCAGTCAACGTCGTCTCGCGGTCGGGCACGACGGCGGAGACGCTGGCCAACTTCCTCGTCGTCCGCGATGCGATGGAGTCGGTTGGCGTTGACTGGACGGAACAGACGTTCGTCACGACCGGCGAGGAGGGGAATCTCCGTGACCTCGCTGACCGTCACGACCTACCCGCTCTCGCCGTTCCTGACGGTGTCCCGGGACGATTTTCGCTGCTCTCGACAGTTGGACTAGCCTGCGCTGCGATTCAGGGTCACGACATCGACGCGGTTCTCGACGGCGCGCGAGCCGAGTCCGACCGACTGTCCGGGTCGCTGTTCGAGTCGCCAGCGTACGCCTACGGCGCGGTCAGTTACGCGCTGGACGAACGCGGCGCGGGCATCAACGCGATGATGCCGTACGCCGAATCGCTGGAAACCTTCGCGGAATGGTTCGCGCAGTTGTGGGCCGAGAGTCTGGGCAAGGATGGAGTCGGACAGACGCCAGTGCGCGCGCTCGGTGCGACCGATCAACACTCACAACTCCAACTGTACCGGGCCGGACCGTCGAACAAGATGGTGACGTTCGTCCGCCCGACGGAGCGCGATGATCGCTCGATTCCCCAAACCGACCTGCCCGGTCTCGAATATCTGGGTGGGAGCAGCCTCGGCACGCTGCTGTCGGCGGAGTTCGAGGCGACCGAAGCGAGTCTCGTGGCGTCCGGCCAGCCGAACGTCCGTCTCGAAATCGACCGCGTTAACGAGTACGGACTCGGCGAACTCTGTTACTGCTTGGAAGCGGCTTGCGTCCTTGCGGGTGAACTGTACAGCGTCGAGACGTTCGACCAACCTGCCGTCGAGTGGGGCAAGCGCGCTGCCCGTGGCCTCCTCGGTGGCGGTGAGTTCGAGGAAGCGGAGGCAGTCGCGGAAAAGTCTACGCTGATTGTCGAATAACTCCCCCGTTCACAAAGCATATACCGGACCACGGATTTTCATTTGGTATCAAATGCGTTGGACCCTGAACGGCGCGCTTTCAGCATGAACCGACGAAATTCACTCTGTATGGTGTTCGTGGTATTTGCCGCCCTCTCGCTTGTCACGGGCGTAACGACAGCGCAGGGACGGTACAGTTCCGATTCGATACCGAACACCCCGTTCGACCACGACAAAACCACCGCGAACAACAGTTCCGTTTCTATTCACCACGATGGAACCCCGCTCGTCCTCGACACTGCGGCCAACCAGACGATTCGCGGAACCACCACACTCGACCCCGGAACGAAACTCGAAGTGCAGGTTCATGCCACAAAGCAGTTCTTCATGTCGAATTCGGTCACCGTGCAACACGACGGCAACTTCAACGCTTCCTTCAACTTCAGCAAGTACGAACCCGGCACGGAACTCGGCGTCACCGTCGTTCTTCCGCGCAACAACTCGACGAAATTCGACGCGCTGGCTTCCATCGATGGCGTCCTCCACCAATCGATAAAATCGTCTCTCAGTTCGCGGTCCACGACGGCCACAACGACTGCGACGACGACGGTAGCGATGACCACAACGACGGCCGCGACAGGAGCGAGTACGACGATGTCATCGAGCACATCCAGTGCGTCGAGCACCTCTGTCACAAATCGGGCGATGAATGACACCACTAATTCCGTGACTGAAACGATGACGCCGGACCAACGGACGACGAACGACAGCCAACCGGGATTCGGAATCGTCGTCGCGCTGATTGCCCTCGCCGGTATCGGTTTCGTCCGCCGGAAGCGTTAGCTGTCGGAGCACATTTACTGTCCCACTCCCGATTTTTCACATGGATACGGAAACGAGTACTGGCTGTGCTTCGAAGCAGGCCTCATTCGGGCAGATGGTGCAGGCAGTGCTCCAAAGCGGTGCCCTCGCGGCGCTGGGACTGTTTGCCATCTCCGTCTGGGCAACCATACTCGTCGCCGTAGCAGGTGGAAAGAACGCCGGCGTGATGGTACAATCCGCATTGAGCATCGTCTCGCTCGGACTCGGAACCGGGACGATTGCGCTCGTCGTCATTGCCGAACGTGGACTCGGATACGTCGATTTCGAGATTCCAAGCAAACGTGACCTCGGCTACGTCCTCGTCGGAATCGTGCTCATATTTCTGCTGATGTACCTCAGTTCCGTGTTCCTGTCGCTGTTCGGCGTGCAGGAAGCCAGTCACAGCGTGGAGCAAACGGCGAAAAAGGGCAATCCAGGGACACTTCTGCTTTTCATCCCGCTCTCGTGGCTCATCATCGGACCGTGTGAGGAACTGCTGTACCGGAACATCATTCAGAAATCGCTGTACGACACGTTTTCGAATACCGGTGCGGTCGTGGTTGCGAGCGTCGTGTTCGCGCTCGCTCACGTCTTCGTTTACAGTTCGGGTTCGACACCCGCCCAACTCGTGGGGACGCTTGCGACGATATTCCTCCTCTCGCTCGTACTCGGGACGGTGTATTTCAAAACGGAAAATCTCACTGCGTCGGCTCTCGTTCACGGCACGTTCGACGCGATTGCCTTCGCGACGTTGTACCTCCAGTTCACGAGCTAAATCCGGTTAGTTCGGGTTTTTCCGCGAGAGCTGACTCCCACAGATTGGACACCGGTCTTTCTTCTCGTTGAACTCACGGCCACACCCCGTACAGAGGAATGACCAATCCCGCTGTTCTTCGATGCCGTCCTGTGCGATGACTTCGACGGAAACGTCGAGTCGGTCGGCGACGTTCTGCATCGCGTAGTCGTCGGTGACCAGCGTTCCATCGAGTTCGAACGCCGACGCGATGAGTCGAATGTCCGTATCCGAGAGCACGTCCAAATCGCCCGTGTGGTCCGCTGCGCGTCGGACTTTCTCGACGGCGTCGTCCCGCGGGATATGAATGTGCATTCCCGATCCCTCCATGGCGTCGAATCGGAAGGCGTGTTCGCCCTCCAGTTCGTCCTGAACCATCGGAATCGACGCAGTCTGTTGGTTGGTGTGGTACTCGTTGATAAACGCTGAGGAGTCTAGAACGTACATTTACCGCTGAACGACGATGTAATCTTTGACCGCCTGCACTCGGTTAACGGGCAGTTCGAAATGGCCGTCCTCGTTCGTGTCGAGGTCGACGGTGTCGATATCGAGCTGTTCGTCCGGTTCGACGACGAGACTCGATAGTCCCCCCGTCTTCAGGTTCATGGTGATATTGTAGAGCATTCCCAGTTCCGTACCGTCAGAACCCATGACGGCCTTCCCTGAGAGATTTTCGGCGAGTATGCTCGGCATACGAGGTGATTACCGAGCGCTACTACATAAACTCCACGGGGAGAACCTGCCAATCCCGACGAAAACGGGTGAGTGTGGTTCGAAAACCGCACAGGCGTGGCGATGGAGTTAAATGCCGTGCGGGGCTGTTCTGTGATAAGAACTTCTCCCGGGTGGTAGGTATGTCGGACACAGATACACACGAAACGGAAACTCAATCCCTCAGGACTCCCATCGTCGCAGTCCTCGGTCACGTCGACCATGGCAAGACCAGCCTGCTCGACAAGATTCGCGGCTCGACGGTTATTGAGGGTGAGGCGGGAGCGATTACACAACATATCGGCGCGACGGCCGTGCCGCTTGACGTAGTGTCGAAAGTCGCCGGGAAACTGGTCAACCCGGACGACTTCGACCTGCCGGGGCTGCTCTTCATCGACACTCCCGGTCACCACTCGTTTACGACCCTTCGGTCGCGCGGTGGTGCGCTCGCGGACATCGCCATCTTGGTCGTGGACGTCAACGACGGCTTTCAGCCACAGACAGAGGAAGCCATCAACATCCTCAAGCAGTCACAGACGCCGTTCGTCGTCGCTGCGAACAAAATCGACACGACACCGGGCTGGAATCCACAAACGGACGCACCGGTCCAGCAAACGTACGAGGCCCAAAGCGACCGCGCGCGCTCGACGCTCGATGCAAGTCTCTACGAACTCATCGGCGAACTCAGTGACGCGGGCTTTTCGGCGGACCTCTACTGGCGCGTGCAGAACTTCCAGAACAACATCGGCGTCGTCCCCGTCAGTGCGGAAACGGGCGAGGGCGTTCCGGACGTGCTCACGGTGTTGATGGGACTGGCCCAGCGCTACATGCGCGAGGACATGGAAATCGACGTGAGTGGTCCGGGTGCCGGAACCGTCCTCGAAGTCAAAGAGGAGAAAGGATTCGGGACGACCATCGACGTGGTGTTGTACGACGGTATCATCCGTGCGGACGAAACCATCGTCGTCGGCGGGAAGAACGAACCCATCGTGACTGACGTTCGTGCCCTACTGAAACCGCGCCCACTCGCCGAAATCCGAACCGAGGACCGGTTCGAGAAAGTCGATTCCATCGCAGCGGCGTCCGGGGTAAAAATCGCGGCACCGGATTTGGACGACGCAATGGCGGGCGCACCCGTCAGGGTCGTCCGCGACCGCGAAATCGAGGACGTTATCGAGGAAGTACAAGCCGAATTGGCGGAAGTCGAAGTCTCAACACAGGAAGAAGGACTCGTCGTGAAAGCCGACACCCTCGGAAGCCTCGAAGCCATCGTGAGCACGCTCGAAGAGGAAGAAATCCCCGTCATGCTCGCGGAAGTCGGCGACGTTGCACCGCGTGACGTTCGCTTTGCGACGACTGCTGACGAACACAAACACGAGACGATTCTTGCATTCAACGTGGACACGCTCGCCGACGCCGCCGATGAAGCCGAACAGCGAGACGTTCGGCTATTCGACAGCGACGTGATTTACCAACTCATCCAGGAGTACGAGGAGTACGTGGACGAGATGGAGCGAGCCCAACAACAGACCGTCCTCGACAACATCACCCGTCCGGCTCGCTTCCGCATCCTCGAAGACCACGTCTTCCGGCAGAACAACCCCGCCGTCGTCGGCGTGGAAGTCATGTCTGGGACCGTGCGAAACAACTCCTTCGTCGCCAAATTCGAAGCCAACGAGCCGAAACGCGTCGGCTCTATCAAAGGCATTCAAGAGCAGGGCGATGACGTGGACGAAGCCCGCGCTGGCAGTCGAGTCAGCGTCGCCATCGACGGTCCGACCGTCGGGCGACAGATAGACGAGGGCGACGAGTTGTGGATAGAACTCCCCGAAAAACACGCCAAAATTTTGGAACAGGAGCTATCCGACGACATTCCGGCCGACGAACTCGAAGCGCTGCAGATGTATCTCGACAAACAGCGAAAGCGCGACCCGTTCTGGGGAAAGTAAGGGTTCACCCACGAGTGCTACGCTCGTGAACGGTGCGATTCTACCGAATCAGCAAAAGACAGTTTGACCGCTCACTTCGCGGTCGGCGTGACTTGGTTTTCGATGGCCTGTTTCACTTGTAGCGCGGCACTGGCCGCGAGCCCCCGTGCGACCTCGTCACGCTCCTCTTTGCCGATGAGTTCCTCATCGTTGAGTTCGTCCTGTTCCGGTTCGAACCCGGCGCTGACGATGTGACCCACTGGCGGTTGCACCGAAACCGACGCCTGTGGCCCGGTGAGGCTATTCGTCACTTGTGAGCCGATGATGTACTCCTCGGGAAGATATTTCCGAGTCAAGGTGGCAATATCGGCCACGCTGTCGCGGAGGAGACGCTTTTGCTCCGGACTGAGTTCATCGACATCCACAGACGCGCGTTGTCCGGCCTGCGTCACGTCGGGAATGCCAGCGTAGGGGGTATTTCCATTCATGCGGTCAACTACTCTCCGATAAGCGCGAACGCGGTATAAACCCGTCGCCCTCGGAAACTAACAAATCGATTCGCTCTCGCCGTAGACGGCGAGGACGACAGCCGTGACGTATGTCCCCGATTCGGCATCAGCAGTGACGACTTTCGTCGTCTCGTCCGAAAAATTCCAGTCACGTAGAGCGCGGCCCGCTTCCAACCCAGCACGGACTCGCTCCTCGATTTCCGTCGCATCGGTGTCGCCCGATGCCTCGTAGAACAGTCCCGCGCCATCGCTCTCGGTCCATCCCAGTCCGGCGGAAACGTGGCCCGGTCCCGGCCGCGTCGCCCGTGCTTCCACGACCGTCAGGCGGTTTCCAGCGTGGCCGAGGTCGGGTGCGGTACCGACCGCTTCGACCGGCGTGTCGGCGGGGATGACCGACGACACCGAGACGAGGTTGTAGTTGTGAACGTTGGCTTCGGCCAGTGCAGCGTCGTACGACGACATCTTCGTCGGTCCGCTCGCGGTTCCCCAGACGACCCGAATCGTACTCATGGTCGGTGGTCGGTCCGTCGCGGGAAAGGGTCTGTCGATTAGCGCTCGACTTCGACCGAACTCCCGAGATATTTCGAGATCACTTCCGACACCGAATCGGCTTTGAAATTATCCAAGTTATCGGCAATTTCCGCCTTCAGCGCGTCGAAGAACTCCTCGTCAGTTTCGAACGCGCGATACTTTACGCTCGTCACGGGAACGCCCAACGCCTCGCTCGTCAACTTCCGGAAATTGTGCTCGTCGCCGATATCGCCGCGCCAGAGGTTATCGCGGAAGAACTGCCACCCGTCCGCGCCCGGTGGGTCCGCCCGTCGAAAGAGGCGCGTCTCGAATTCCTGCGGGTCGAGCGTGACGCCCGAAACGTCCGGTTTAACGCGAAATCGAACCGCGAACACGTAGCGAGCGTCCATCAGCGCAGTTCGTCGAAGCGCTCGGCCATCTCCACGTCCTTGTCCGTGATTCCACCCTCCTCGTGACTCGTCAACCGCACTTCGACTTTCTTGTAACCGATGATAATCTCCGGATGGTGGAACTCCTCTTCGGCAACCTCCCCGACTTCGGACGCGAACGCGACTCCCTTCAGGTAGTCGTCGAACTCGTAAGTTCGGACGATTTCGTCGTCGTCGCGCGTCCACTCGCTCGGTTTTCGATTCTCTACCTCGTCGTCCGAGAGTACATCTGCCATACCGAGCGGACGAGATGAAGACAAATGAAACTATTTGCCTACCTTTTGCTGCGGTCGTGAGCAGGGAGCGAACGCGATTCGCGGCCTGTCTCACTCTCTGGCAAAATCTGGACCAAAAGCACTCCTCCCTTCCTATGGTCGGTCGTCGGCCCGGAAAATCAGAAGATTTTCCGGAGGGTATGCTAGCGACTAGCGGCTGTGTCACTGGTCTTTTTTGGTGGTTGTGTAAATTCGTTTTTCGGCGGCTGTGACTATTCGCGATAGCTCAGTCGTCAGCCGTCGATTCGAGTTGTTCGGTGACGAACGCGGGCGCTTCGTCGCGGAATTCGGGGTCGAACAGTTGGAGCGCGGTGTTGATGGTCGTCCAGTCGTCGTTGGCGGCAGCCTCGCGGAGGCTTTTCGTGGGGGGCGCGAGCATTTGCGAAATCAGCGCGTCGGCCATCGATTCCACGATGGCCTGCTGGTCTTCGTCCAATCCCTCCGCTTCGAGGCGCGAGAGCGCGGTTTCCAGTTCGCGCTCCTTGACCTGTTGTGCCCCCGCGTACATCCCAGCGATGACCTCGTCGGCCCGCTTTCGTTTGTACTGTTCGAGCAAGTTCTCGAACTCGCGGTCTACAATCGTCTCGACGGATTCGGCGGCAGCACGCCGTCGAGAACGCGTCTCATCCGTCACAGATTCGAGCGCTTGCATGTCGTGGACGGTCACGCCGTTCAGCGCCGAGACGGCTGGAGAGACGTCGCGCGGTTGCGCGATGTCCACGACCAACGTTTCGCCGCAGTCGCCGAGAAGGGTCGTATCGAGGACGTGCCCGTCGCTTCCGGTTGCGGTGACCACGACGTCCGCACGCGGCAGACAGGCTGGGAGCGCGTCCAAGCCGACGGCACGGCTGTCGGTCAGGCTCACGGCCTCGGCGACGGTTTCGGCGCGCTCGATGGAACGATTGGCGACGATGAGCGTCTCGATACCCGAATCGGAGAACGCGTGGGCCGCGATGGTACCCATCTCGCCCGCGCCGACAACGAGGGCAGTCGCGTCGTCCAATCCCGTTTGGTCGGTTGCGAGCGCCACGGCGGCACTGCCGACCGAGACGACACCTTCGTTGATGGCCGTCTCCGTCCGCGCGCGTTCGCCGACATGGAGCGCCTTCGTCAACGCTTCTTCCAACATCGGACCGACCGCGCCGATGGTTTGGGCCGAGGTGTAGGCGTCGCGTACCTGTCCGATAATCTGGTCTTCACCGAGAACGAGCGATTCCAGTCCAGCAGCAACGCGGAGGAGATGTCGAAGGCTCTCCTCGTGGCTCATCTCGATGGTCGTGTTGTTCACCGTGGGAACGAAATCGGCGAGCACCGCTCGCCCCGTCGCTGGTGCGTCGGTAACGACATAGGCTTCGAAGCGATTGCACGTTTGCAGTACAAACGCCTCCGAAACTTCCGGTTCGCTGGCGAGCACGGCGACAGTGTCCTGTTGATCGCCGTGGCAGGCTGCCGCGACATCGTCGAGGCTGGCCCGGTCGTGGGAGACGCGGATACCCGAGATGACGCCGGTACTCGGTGTCACTGCTTTCCCCTCCATTGAATAGAAGATACACAGTTCATATGAAACACTCCGGACGGTCTTATCACGTGGTTAGAAAGGAACGTACGTAAAGCCTTCTAACTTGGCACGAACCTCCCCTCTTCAACACTGAAATTACTATCCTTCGACGCCCGTAACCTCGAAGCCGAGGTCACGAATTCCTGCCAGAATTGCCTCCTGGTCGGCACTCGCTTCGTAGTAGAACACCACGTCGAACGTGCCGTTCCGCAGCAGTTGCTGGCACTCCCAGACGAACTCCTCGCCGTCGAGCGTCAGCCCTTGGTGTTGGTTCGACGCGAAATCCGTGTTGTCCGTCCCGGAGTAGACGTACGTGTCGCGCGGGTCGTGGCCCGCGTGTTCGGCAATCACGTCGCCAATATCCACTGACGCTTGGTGCATCTGGATGTCCTCGTCGCTGCCGAGGTCGGTGAGAACGATGGCCCCGTTGAGTTCAATGTCGCCGGGTTCGAGCAGTTTCAGTGTGCGCTGATACAAGTCGTCGTCGATGGCACTGTCCATATCCACGGATACGCGTCCCGAGTTATACGGCCTACGGTTATCACCGTGGCTCAAAAATTGAGGTTTTCACGCGGCAGCGTCAACTCCCGCGAGAATCAGTTACTAATGATACCGCTTTACAGGCGCTGGACGTTCGTCGCGCGAGGTCCTTTGTCTGCCTGTTCGATGTCGAATTCGACTTCCTGCCCTTCCTCAAGGTCCGGGCCACCGACGTCTTCCATATGGAAGAACACGTCTTCGTCTGCATCGTCTGTCTCAATAAACCCGTAACCGCCAGTGTCGTTGAAGAAGTCAACCGTACCTTTCGCCATTGCATTCTACCATTGCAATTCCACACTTAAAAAGCTATGCAACCCACAATGACTTGTGTGAACACTCATCACGCACCCTCGGAGGACAAGGCTGATACTCGTCGGGTGAGTGGAAACGAACAAGACGATGTTGACGCGGCTTCGGCGACAGTTGGAAACAGCGTACGAGCGGCAGCTACAACGCAGCGTTTCCGGTGCGCCGACGCACGTCGCGGTCATTCAGGACGGCAACCGACGGTACGCCAGCAAACAGGGCGAAGAAGCGTCGGACGGCCACCGACAAGGGGCCAAAACGACCGAGCGTGTCCTCGACTGGTGTGACGAAATCGGCGTCGAGGAGCTGACACTGTACGCCTTTTCGACCGAGAATTTCGAACGTCCCGAAGACGAACGTGAATCCCTGTTCGACCTGCTCGAAAACAAGCTGTACGAGTTCGCCGACGCGGAACGCGTCCACGAAAGTGGCGTCTGCATCCGCGCGATTGGCGACGTTGAGCAACTTCCCCCCCGCGTCAAGGAGGCAGTCGATTACGCCGAGCGGCAAACCGGCGACTACGACAACTTCGTCCTCAACATCGCGCTCGCCTACGGCGGCAGAAACGAACTCCTCGGCGCGGCGCGCGACGTGGCCCACGAAGTCGAGGCGGGCAATCTCGACCCCACTGAAATCTCCGTCGAAACCATCGAATCGCGGCTGTACGCCCGCCCACTTCGAGACGTGGACCTCATCATCCGGACCGGCGGCGACGAACGAACCAGCAACTTCCTGCCGTGGCACGCCAACGGCAACGAGGCTGCTGTATTCTTCTGTACGCCGTACTGGCCTGAATTCTCGAAAATCGACTTCCTGCGCGCGGTCCGAACGTACGAATCCCGCGAACAGTCGTTCCGGCAGGCGAAAGTCCAGCGTGCGCTCGCGCTCGTGCGCGCCGTCGGTGGCGTCGAACTGGACGAAGCGCGCGCGATTCTACGAAAGTTCACGGAGTACGTTCCCGACGGGGCTACGATGGAGGAAATAGAGGGCGAGGACCGCCGGACGACCGAATAGAAGCGCGACACCGAGGTAGCCGTCTTTTGCCGATTCGTCTCCCGTCACAGCGAATCGAGGAGGGAATCACCCAACTTCGAGAGCGACCCGACACCACCCGTCTCGACGTTTTCCGTCATCGGCATTGCGCCGGTGGTGACGATTGGGGTGCCGCTCACCCGGAGACGGGCGTCGCGGATTTTCGTCCGTTTCCCGTTCGCTATCGTAATTCCGTCCCTATCGCCGAAATAGTGTTGGACGAACAGATTCCGGAATCGACAATCGTCGCGCCCTGTGAGTAACACTGCGGTACCGTCCGGGGCCGCGCCGTAAATCGAGACGTTTTCGCAGATGACGTCGTGATTCGACGGGAGCTGCCGCATGCTCGGCATCGTGGCCGGGTCGTATTCGGTGGTCGGAGTTCGGATATTGACAGCTGGGACGCTGTAATTGGTTTGCACCGTGGTGTTCGTGATTCGTGCGGTGCCGAACTGCTTTCCCACGACGATACCGCCGGAACTGTACGTTCCGGTCAAGTCCGTAATCTCGACGGTACAGTTATCCACTTCGGCGTTCGTCCCCTCTTCCATCCATATTCCACGCATGTTCGGTTTGGCTTCCGGATTTCGTGGGTTATCGACACGGACGGTCGCGTTTTCGACGCGCGCGCCGCTCGTTCCCCCGCCGATTCGTATCTGGTCGATGCCGTTGTTCGCGTACGTTCCACCCTGCACGAGGAGTGGGCCAGAATGTGGAGACGCATAGAGCCCTTCCGCCCAGTATTCGACCCGACAATCGACGAATTTCAGCGACCCTTCCCCTGCGTGGGTAAAAATCGCGTTTCCAGCCTGCGACCCGCCGCGCATGTGAACCCGTTCGACCAGCAGCGACGCCGAGCGCTCGGGAACTTCGAGTTCGAGACCGCTCCGGCTAGAGGTGCCGTGGTCCCCTTCGAACCGGAGGTCCCGGAGGACGTTTCGTGTTCCAGCGACCGAGAGCGCGACGACGGGAGAGGCGTCGGGCTTCGTGTAGTCGAAGGTGAATCCGTCCAACAGCAGGTCCTGAACCGGCTCTCCGTAGATCCAATTTCCTTGCGCTCCCGCCGGAACGCGAAACGTGGCGTCGTTTCCGATGAGGCCGCAGTTCGTGCGGCCGGAGCAATCGAGGTCGGTGAGTCGGTACGTCCCCGGAGGGAAGTAAAGCAACCGTCCGTCACGGAGCGCCTGACTCACCGCCGAATCGACCGGCTCGGTACCCGTGTCGTCCACGCCCAACGACCCGACATCGATGACCTCCTCGAATCGGTCCCGATAGGGTCGAACGACCGACTCCTTGCTCGGCCGGGAATTTCCGCCGCATCCTGCGAGCGTTGCAGCGAGGCCAACACCAGCAGCTCGGAGGTACGTTCGTCTCGTAGCCCTGCCGCTCGGCGTTCTCATTCCAGTCAGTCTCACAGCGCTGCGTATTTTACGGTTTCGGCGGTAGAGACAGGCTAAGACTGTGGGTCGTGGAATAAGCAGCCCCTTCCGTGTCGGAGCGAAATGCTCGGTCGAGTCACGTTCGTCCTACGAAGGAGACGTGCCGAATTCAAATAATCGAGAGGAAAGTAGCGACGATGAGAGCGATTCCGAAGACGACGAAAACCCCACAGATAGCGAGCGTCCGACGATATTTACTGCCCATCGTGTCGATTAGCTCGTTCTCGCTCCGGTCCGAGATGACGAACTTCTCCCCATCCGTGGGTTTGATGACTGCATCCTCGGCGTGCAGCGGCGTGGTTGCGCCCGCTTCCGCATGGACGGTTCCGAGCAGATAGACGTCGTCGTTCGGGGACAGCGTCTGCTCGTAATACCGGCGGTCACCGTGCTTGTTGCCGATATCAATGAGGTTCGTAATTGACCCTGATTGTTCACTGACGGCACGCTCACTGGCGACGAAATCGCGGATGTGCTGTGGTGGTTCCGATTTGACGCCGACTTCGATGACAGGCCAGTCCTGAAAGATGCAGGTGAGTTCATCGACTGCGGTTCCGTTCGTGATACTCGCCCTATCGTTCGATAGCAACTTGACCCCGTTATCCACGTCATCGATTTCGACGCGTATCTCACCGGTCCCATCGTCGAGGACGAACGGGACGGAACGAATCCCCGAGGCGATCGTTTTCCAGTAGTTCGAACCGCTCTCGGACCACTCTTGTACCTCCCAGCCCGCGAACAGCGCGTCAGAATTTCGGGCGACCGGCGACGTGAATGTCTCCGTTTCCTTCGTGGGGGATATTTTCCCGTTGAGCTCTACCACCCCTTCGCTGTCAATCGCCCGAACTTCGGTCGTGGATGTGGAACGTATCAGGGAGTATTGTCCCGACCGCTGCTGGGCAATCCATCGCACGACCAACCCAATAAGTAAACTGATGATTCCAGCAAAGATAGCGACGATGCTCATATCCAATGACGTTTTAACACACAATTAATTCTGCTGATAAAATGGCCAATTCGAGTCCTCGTTCACATCCGAGAGAGGGAGAACCCTCCGACGAGAACGCTAATTCGACTCACCGTGTATGCGACGGCGTACAGCGTGCTGGCGGCCGATTGCAGGACGAGGAGAAGAGCAAACACACCGAACGTGAGCGAAAAACCGACCATTCGAGTTCGACGTGAGTCGCTCATTCGTTCTTCGAGAGCATCGAACGCCTGCTGGAGGACCGGAACGCCACCGCCGAGCACGACACCGACGAGGATACCGATGCCACCGATAAGCGTCACCGATGGAAATCCGGTGGTAAACAGCCGTACGACGCTCCTCAAATCGTCTATCAGTAGCCGAGCAGCGCGAACACGGCGAGTGTCGCCCCCAAGAGGACGATATTCAAGACGAACGTCGGTTTTTCGGTCAAATCGAACTCGATGTCCGAAAACTGTTCGAACGTTCCGGAAGAACAAGGCGAAAGTGATGCCCGAGGGGATAGTAACGCCGCCAAGAATGATTCCGCCGCTATCGTCTACGAGGGTACTGAGAGCGATAAGGACCACACCGAGGAGAACAACGACGACCGATAAGCGTCGTGAAAATCGTACACGCTGTTCCTTTTCTGCGTCCATATATGAATATTCCCTGAGGATTTCAAATAAATTCCGGTATCATTCTCGAAAAATGTGCCCGTCCCGGACTTCGACCGCTCCCGAAAACGAGATTCCTACCGCCCGAATCGCCGCTGCCGATTTTTGTAATCCAGAATCGCGCGCAGGTAGTCCCGCTTGCGGAAATCGCGCCAGTTCACGTCGGTGAAGTACAGTTCGGAGTACACCGACTGCCAAATCATAAAATCCGAGAGGCGTTCCGCGCCGGTCTTGATGACCAAATCCGGATCAGAAGGAAACACCAGTCGGGATTCGATTTCCTCTTCGCCCACCTCGTCGGCAGAAATCGTCCCGGATTCAACGTCTTCCGCAACTGCACGCACCGCCTCCGCGAATTCGTTTTTGCCGCCGAGTCCGATACTTACCTGAATCGGTGCGTCGGCGGGGGTGAGGTCGTCCGGACCGCGAACTGCGATTTCCCGGGGGGCACGGACGTTTTCGAGTTCGCGCTCAAGGGTCGGCACCGCGCCGGAATCCAGCACACTCACGTAGACGGTGATGCGCTCTGCGCCGTAGTCGAACGCCCATTGGAAGAACGATTCGAGCGTTTCGTACGCGCCTTGCTCCAGCAAGTCGCGTTCCGTGATGACGACGGCGACGTAATTCGGTGGGGTGGCGTCGTGTCGCCGAACGCGGGCCGTCAGGTACTGGTCATAGATTCCCACTGGCACGGAGTTACCGCCATCGACGCTTAAACGTCACGCCCCGCGTCGTTCGCGCCGTTCGGGAATATTAAGTGTCCGTCCGCGAAAACGCAACTCGTGACTTCGAGCATTCGGCGGGCGACGGCGTTCGCGGCGGTTGCGACGCTCTCGCTCGCCGCGTCGGTACTTGTGGCGGCCGTGGCGGCGTTGTTCGCCGCAATCGGTGCGGTCGCGCTCGTCCTCGATGAGGGGACGTTGTTCGACCTCTTCGCGCGACCGAGCGACCGAAGCGAGGGACGACTACGCGGATTGGCCGCGTTTTCCTTTGGAACTGCCGCGCTCGCCATGCTCGTCATGCTCGTCGGGTTACCGACGAGCGTCTTCGTCGCTGCTGTCTGCTTGCTCGCGTACGGGAACCTCACGGAGCAAGTCGTTCGAACCTGGAGCGACGCAACCATCACCGCGACGGCCGGCTTCACCATCGGCGGCTTCGTCGCTGCCATTATTTCCCAAGCTATCGTTCGAAGCGTTCAGGGGAATCCTGTCGGGCCACAACTTCCAGAACTCGTCTTCCTCGCAGCGAGCGGCGCACTGGTGGCGGGATTGCTCCGGTCAGTTCTCTTCGAACGGGACGACCCTGTAGTGATGTTTTCGGTCGCGCTCCTGCTATGGCTGTTCACCGACCTCACGATGACGGTGACGAAATTGGACATCATCCTCGCAATCGCCATCACGGTCGGCTTCGGGTACGTCTCGTGGGCGCTCGACACGGCATCCGTCACTGGCATGCTCACCGGCATCCTCCTCGCGTTGCTCACCATCGTCCTCGGCGGCTACCCGTGGTTCGCCGTCCTCATCTCCTTTTTCGCGCTGGGCGGGTTGTCCACGAAGTTCAAATACGAACAGAAACGGAAGAACGGCGTCGCGGAAGCCAACGAAGGCGCTCGCGGCGGCGGTAACGTCCTCGGCAACGCCGCAGTGGCACTGATTGCGGTGCTCGCGTTCGCCGCCAGCGACTGGCTGCCGGTCGCGAAAAGCGTCTTCCTCTATGCGTTTGCGGGAAGTATCGCGGCCGCCATGAGCGACACCTTATCGAGCGAAATCGGTGGCGTGTTCGACAACCCACGACTCATCACGACGTGGAAACGGGTTGACCCCGGCACGGACGGCGGCGTGACGTGGCAGGGCGAACTGGCCGGAGCGTCCGGTTCGTGTGTCGTCGCTCTCATCGCCGTCGTCCTTTTCGATTCCATCGGCCCGCTCGGCGGTGCCGTCATCGCACTCGCCGGAATCGGTGGCATGACCGTTGATAGCATCCTCGGTGCGACGGTGGAAGGCGAGGGACTCGGAAACCAGAGCGTCAACTTCCTCGCAACGCTTGCAGGTGGACTCGTCGGTGCCGGGTTGGCGCTGGTAGTGGGACTGGCGACGTGATTCGACCAGCGACACCCGACGACCTTCCCCGTCTCCAAACGGTTCGGTCCTGGCTTCCCGAACCGACACCGGAACTGCTCGAAACGGTGATTTCCGACCCCGGTTCCGTTTTCGTCTCAACGAACGGTGATAACGACCCGGTCGGCTACGTTCTCACCGTTACTGCAGCTGATGCGTACATCGCGGAACTCGTCGTGGAACCCACGTACCGTCGAGAAGGACGGGCGAGACGACTCTTGCAAACCGTGCTCGATTTGGTCCGTGACCGGGGTTGTACTCGCATTTCGCTGACGGTACACGAGGAAAACAAAGCGGCTCAGTCGCTGTACGAATCGATGGGGTTCGAACTCGCCGGGTGCGAATCTGAGTATTATGCTGACGGCGGGGATGGGTTGCTGTTCGAAACCCGGCTGCAGTGAAAACGAATTAGGATTCGTCGTGGAACTGGTCGGCCGTGATGATGCGAACCGTCGTCGGTTTCTTGACGAACTCGCCTTCATCGCGGGAGACGATTTGCTCGACGCCGCGTTGGGCAGCAACGTCGAGAATCCGCTGGCTGAGCGTCCCATCGAACACGACGGCGTGTGGCACCGTCTCCGACGCTTCGATGGTCGCAAACGTCTCGTCGGCCGGTGCCTCGGCGAGAATTCCGAAGTCATCGTCGAGCAACCGTGCCGTGTCCGTCTCGTCGTCGATAACTGCTTTTGTGTGACCGCGAAGCGTGGCCGGTTTGCGTGTCGTCTCGGAATCGTCTTCCTCGGTGTCTGCTGTTTCAGAATCAACCGTTTCGCTCGCTTCCGTTTTGGTTGTCCCGGCGGACGTGTCGGCTTCCAAGTCGGATGATTCCGTAGGCTTCGTTTCCGTTTCCGCTCCCGTTCCCGTTTCTGTTTCCGGTTTCGGCTCCTGTGTCGCGTCCGTTTCGATGGACGAATCCAGTGATCGAACGGTCTCGGTTTCGTCTATTTCGGGTGCGGGGAGCGTGCTGCCGTCGGTTGCAGCCATCATCGTTTCGTCGGCGTCGAAGCGGTCGAACCGCCGCTTCTGGCGGAGGGATGACATCACTTCGTCGCGCGAGAGGTCCTCGACGGATTTTCCCATCGGGGCGATAGCGACATAGTCGATGTCGCCGACTTGGTCAAGTTCCTTCAAAATCAGGTCGCCACCACGGTCGGCGTCGAGGAATGCCGTCGTTGTCCGGCCCTGTGTGAGGTCGGCGACGGTGTCGGGCACGTTCGTCCCCTCCACCGCGATGGCGTTTTTCACGCCGTAGCGGAGCAGGGTCAGTACGTCCGAGCGCCCTTCAACGACGATGATGGCATCGCTGTTGACGACGTGCGGGCCGGCTGGGAAGCCTTCGTATTCGGTGATGTCCTCGACGCGGATGCTCTGGCGGACTTCGTCCAGGATTTCCTGACTCGTCATGACGCTGTCGTCAAACGACGACAGCAGGTCTTTCGCGCGCTCCACGACTTCGCGGCGTTTCGCCGCTCGGACGTCTTCGATGCTCGCAATGCTGACGCTGGCGCGACATGGCCCGACGCGCTCGATGGTTTCGAGTGACGCCGCAAGAATCGCCGTCTCCACCTTGTCGAGACTGCTGGCGATGGTGATGGTACCGAACGACTGGCCGTGTTGGCTATCGACCTGCACGTCGATTCGGCCGACTTTCGAGGACTGCTGGAGGTCGCGTAAATCGAGGTCGTCGCCGAGCAATCCTTCTGTCTGCCCGAAGATTGCCCCGACGACATCACTGCGTTCTACCACCCCGTCGGCGGTAATGTCTGCGTGAATGAGGTATTTCGCTGTATCGTCCATAAGTGATGAACTGCCCTCCGGGAGGGCGTGATTGTAATGTCCATGAGCGTGGTCATGGATACGTCTCATTGTGGCGCTCCAACGCCCAAATACCTGTCGTCACAGGGGTTCTATCCTGTGATTTTACCACATCATTTCGTATGAATTCATTCTCTGCCGCATTCAGATAGTTCGTGTGACTCGCTACTCGTTCAACTCTTGGAGGTGTTCTGCACCATGAGCGAGCGACGCCAGCGGGTCGCTCGGTGCGTCGTGCTCGTAGACGAGCCAATCGGTTCCCGCTTCCCGCGCCGCAGCGACACAAGCAGTCAGGTCAACGTCACCCTCACCCAGTTCGACGGGAACCCCATCGCGTGTATCCTTCACGTGAACCAGCGGTGCTCGGTCCCCGAGCGAGTCGATGAGTGCAATCGGGTCCTGTCCCGCCGCGACGGCCCACCCGATGTCGAGTTCGATTTCGAGTTCCGACTCGTCGAGGAAGACCTCGAACCCGGTTTTCCCGTTCACGTCCACGAACTCGTGGTCGTGATTGTGATAACAGAGCGACGTACTGTGGCCCTCCATCCGTACCGCAAGTTCGTCCAGTCGCCGCGCCGTTCGCGTCGCCGCCTCCTCGCTCTCGAAATGCGACGCATCGAGATACGGCACGACTACCCACTCACAGCCGATGTCGTGATAGATTCGCGCCACCCGACCGGGGTCGTCTTCCAATTCGTCGATGGAGATGTGCGCGGCCGCAACCTCCAACCCCGCGTCGTCCAACGCGTCGGCCACGTCCGCCGGGTCGGCGTCACCGAGTCCCGCAAACTCCACTCCATCGAACCCTGCCTCACCAACCCGTGCCAACAGTTCGGGCAGCGGTTCGTCCACCTCACGAAGCGTGTACAACTGAATCGCAGTTCGCATAACGATTTTACGTGCGGGGTCCACCGAGTTAGTGATTGCTCCTCTCACGGCAAATTCGGAGGTGGACAGGGAAACGGCCGCTCGTGGCTAAAACTCTCACCGCGAACGAAGTGAGCGGGCCGACGACTGAATGGAAATGGCTGACTCGCGGTGCGAGTCAGCCATCGAAATAAAGGAGGAGTGCTTTTGATGAACCTTTTACAGGGAGACGGCCAGTGGTCGCGCACCACGGCGCACGACCACTGGCTTTCGACCGTCGTAAAAGGTTCAGTAGATGAGTTCGTCGTCGTTCTCGACCATGTAGAACGTTCGCGCGGCGATGTTGACCGAGTGGTCGCCGATGCGTTCGAGGTCGCGGATGGTGAGCAGGAGACGGGAGACGTCCTGCAGGAGTCGCTCGATTTCGTCCTCCGTGTTCTCTTCGAGTTCGGTTTCGATGAGGTCACGGACGACGAGAGCGCTCGCGCGTTCACAGAGCTCGTCCAACTCCTCGTCACGCTCGGCGACGGCGTAGCAGTCCTGGGAGTCGTTTTCGGCGTAGGCGTCCATCGTCACCTCCAGCATGTCGAGAGTGATGTTGCCCAGTTCCTGAATATTGACTTCGGGGAACACGTCGTGGTCGGCGTCAAGCGTGTACTCCCCGAGGTTGACGGCGAGGTCGGCGATCCGTTCGAGGTCGGTGATGATCTTGAACGATGCTGCGATCATTCGCAGGTCGCTCGCAACCGGCTGTTGGAGCGCGAACAGGTCGATACAGTCCTGTTCGAGCGAGAGATACAGCTTGTTCACCTCGTCGTCGCCGCGGATGACTTCCTGGGCGAGTTCCAGGTCTTTCTGTTCCAGTGCGTTGAGACCGAGACGGAGCCGTTCCATCACGACCTCGCTCATGTAGAGGACGTTCTCACGGAGGTCCGTGAGTTGCGTCTGGTAATCGTTTCGTGGCATGAATTATTATCCGAACTTCCCTGTAATGTAATCTTCGACGCGCTGGCTCTCCGGGTTCTCGAAGATTTTTTCAGTGTTGTCGTACTCAACGAGTTCGCCACCGGTGAGGAACACGGCGGTCTGGTCGGAGATGCGGGCCGCCTGCTGCATGTTGTGCGTGACGATGACGACCGTGTACTCCTCGGCGAGGTCCGTGATGAGGTCCTCGATTTTCGAGGTGGCGACGGGGTCAAGTGCGCTCGCTGGTTCGTCCATCAGGATAACTTCCGGACTGACGGCGATGGCGCGTGCGATGCAGAGTCGCTGTTGTTGCCCGCCGGAGAGACCCATCGCGCTCTCGTCGAGGCGGTCGTTCACTTCGTCCCAAATCGCCGCACTGCGGAGGCTGTCTTCGACGAGTTTGTCTGCTTTCTCGCTGGTCCCACGGCCGAGCAACCGGTCAAGCAAACCGGTTCGAATCTCGCCGTGTTTGCGCGGCGCGTAGGTAATGTTCTCCCGGATGGATTTCGGGAATGGATTCGGTTGCTGGAACACCATCCCGACGCGGCGGCGGAGTTCCACGAGGTCGATTTCGGCCTCGTTTACCTCCTCGCTGTCGAGTTCTATCGACCCCTCGACGCTCGCGACGTCTATTTCGTCGTTCATCCGATTGAGGCATCGGAGGAAGGTGGATTTCCCACAGCCGGACGGGCCGATGAGTGCCGTCACGCTGTTGGCCGGAATGTCCATGGAGACGCTCTGAAGCGCTTGGTCGTCGTCGTAGTAGACATCCAAGTCCTCGACGGAAATCTTCGTCTCCGTTTCGGCGAGGTTCAGGTTCGTTTCCTCGTCGCTGCGTTCGGTTGTTACGGACCGCATTGGTACCTCTTGATTGGTCTTTGGATCAGCTCCGTTTTGGTCTTCCGATACCGTTCCGTCTTGGTTTTTTTGTGACATTATCTGCTACCCTCCATTGAACGCCGTTTGAGTGCCCAAATCGCTCGTGCGAGGATGTTCGTCACGAGGATGAGACCGACGAGGAGAACCGAAGCTCCCCACGCGACGTGGTGCCACGCATCGTACGGTGAGGTGGCGTAGTTGTAGATGAGAATCGACAACGTCGCGGTTTGGTCGAAGACGCCGTGGAACTCGAACTTCGAGAATCCCGCCGTCCAGATGAGCGGTGCTGTTTCACCAGCCACGCGAGCGACTGCGAGCATCGTCCCGGTGATGACGCCGCCGAGTGCGGACGGCAGCACGACCCAGAGGATGGTGTGAGTTCGATTCACGCCGAGTGCGAGGCTGGCGTCGCGGTGAGCCTGCGGAACCAGTCCGAGCGCGTCCTCGGTTGCGACCGTTATCCACGGAATTGCGAGGAGGCTCAGTGCGATTCCGCCGGCGAACGCGGTAACGCCGCCCATGGCGACGACGACGATACCGTACACGACGACACCGGCGATGATGGACGGTAGTCCGGATAGCACTTCGGTAGTGAAGCGAACGAGCTGCCCGACGCGATTGTCACCGTACTCGTTGAGATAGATTCCCGAGAGGATACCGATGGGAATGCTGAACAGACAGGCCACTACGACGACCCAAAAGGTGCCAATGATGGCGTTCTGTACACCGCCGCCGCCGTCACCCGCCATCGGGGACTGCGGAAGCGACGTGAGGAACTGAAACGAGAGTATCGAGAGGCCCTTCGAGGCAATCATGAAAAGGACAGCCCCGAGGGGGACGATGGCCAACAGCAGGGCAACGATACAGAGACCAACCATCACGCGGGCCTTCACTTTCCGGTATCGATGCCGTTTGCCGGTGTTCTCGAAGGACATCTAGTTCACCCCCTCGTGTGAGAGACGGGAGATGGCAAGGCGGGCGAAACTGTTCACGACGAATGCGACGAGGAACAACACCAAGCCAACTTCGAACAGTGCCGAGTTGTGAAGCACGCTCGGACTCTGGTTGAACTCGTTTGCGAGGAGCGAACTCATCGTCGCGCCGGGACTGAAGAAATCAGCCGTCACTTGATACTTATTCCCGATAAGCATGGTCACGGCCATCGTCTCACCAATTGCACGGCCGAGACCGAGGATGATGGCGGAGATGATTCCAGTGCGCGCGTACGGAAGAACGACACCGGTGATGACTTCCCAGCGTGTTAGCCCAAGTGCGATACCCGCATCACGCTGGTCGGTCGGGACGCGGATGAGCGACTCCCGACTGAACGACGCGATGATGGGCGTTATCATGAGCGCCAAGACGAGCGACGCCAGCAGCATGTTGTAGCTGTAGGACTGCTGCCCGAAGATGGGGAGCAGTCCCAGTGGCGTCGCATTAATCGCGGGGATGACGTACTTGTCGACGATGGGCGCGAAAAACAGCAATCCCCAGAGACCGTAGATGACGCTCGGGATTGCGGCGACCAGTTCGACGAGGAAGACGAACGTCTCCCGGACGATACCTTTCGTATACTGGGTGAGTAGGACGGCGATTCCGATGCTCACTGGTGCGCCCAGAATGAGCGCCATAAAACTCGTGAGCACCGTTCCGCTGATGAACGGGAGCGCTCCGAACTGCTCTTTTGTCGAATTCCAGCTGGCTGAGGTGAGAAACCCGACGCCAAACTGTTGTATCGACGGCATCGCTCGAACCAATAGAGAACCGAGGATGACGACGATAATCCCGACAATGACCATTCCGGCCAAAAACGTGAGCGCTCGGAACGCGGAATCCATGGCCACGCCCTCATTGGACGTGGTTATTGCCGTCCGCGTCGTTTCGGAGTCGTTCGTTCCGGACATTATACTCAACTCGGCTTAAAGAACCGAGTCGCCATTAAAGGTCATGTTTGTAAGCGTCGTATTGTCCAGTTTAACAGCAGGACTGGGCAGTTTCGGGTAGTGGAGATTCGGCGCGTACTGCTGGCCGCCGTTGACCGCCCACTTGACGAACTTGAGGGTCTTTTTCATCTCCTTCTTCGAGGAGTCCTTGTAGGCCTTGCCGAAGTCCGAGTACATGATGATGTACGTGAACGTCGAGATGGGCCACGTCTTGTCACCGGGGGCGTTGCTGATGGAAACGTCGGACCAGTCGTCGGTTCCCTTCGGGAGGTTTTTCGCCGCGCCGGACGCCGCCGACGAGACGCCTTCCGGGGACGCTTCGACGAACTTTCCGGCTTTGTTCTTCATCTTGAAGACATCGAGGTCGTTCTGTTTGGCGTACGTGAGTTCGACGTAGCCAACGGCGTTGTTCTGTTTCGTCATGGTCGCCGAAACACCCTCGTTTCCTTTGCCGCCGACACCGACCGGCCAGCTTGGGGTTTCGGTCTGCCCGATTTTGTTCTTCCATTGGCTGCTAACCTGACTGAGGTAGCCGGTGAAGCCGTAGGTCGTCCCGGACGCGTCCGACCGGTGTGCGACCGTGATCTTTGCGTCCGGAAGGCTCGCGTCAGGATTGAGCTTTTTGAGCTTCGAGTCGCTCCACTTCGTGATGTTGCCGAGGAAGATGTCGGCAAGGACTTCGCCAGTGATTTTGAGGTTGTCCACGCCTTTGACGTTGAACACGGGTGCGATTGCTCCGAGGCTGTCGGGAATGTGGACACAGCCGCCATCCTTCTGGACTTTCTGATACTGTTCCTTGCTCAGCGGTGCGTCCGACCCCGCGAACACGACCGTTTTGTCCATCAGGTTGCTCACGCCACCGCCGGACCCGATGGAGCGATAGTTGACCTCAACGTCGTTTTTCTTCTTGTACTCGTCCGCCCACTTGTTCATCAGTGGGGCCACGAACGACGACCCGGCACCGTCGAGGGAGGACGAACCACCATTGCCTCCGAGAATACCGCTACATCCCGCGAGCGCAAGTGTGCTCGCCGTCCCCGTTGCCGCGAGGAAATTCCGCCGTGAAACACCGTGTGACGACTTGCCTGACATACAGTAAAATCCACGAACAGAACGTAATAATACGTTGCTATTATTTCTATATAGTTCTCTATTTGCTACTGTTCTACGAACGCTGAGTGTTCGAACAACCCACCGGTAGACCTCGTATTCGGCCTTCTACCTGGTTTTGTGTAGTGTCTTCTGATTTGTACTACGTATGTACTTTCTAATTTTGCCTACCGAAATACTCAAAATCATCTCTCGGAATGGGGGATTCGAGCAAAGAACGTATTCTCGAAACGAATACTCGCCGTTCCAAAGGAGTATATAGATATAGCTGGATTTATAGTCTCGGCCGAACCATCCCCGGTGTATGGAGACGCGCAAGGTGCAAGTGACGGGCGGTTCGACGTACACCGTTTCGCTCCCCAAGTCGTGGGCGACGGACAACGGCGTCGAGGCGGGAAGCGTAGTCGAGTTCTATCCCGAATCGGATTCGCTGTTGCTCACGCCGAAAAACGAACGGGGGCAATTGGAGGGTTCCATCGACATCACGAAGCTTCAGGACGAGGAACTCCGGCGGGCAGTGTTCACGATGTACGTGAGCGGATTCGACATTATCACGCTGGAGGCAACTCGAATCACCACTGAACAGCGCCGCACCATCAGTGCCGCAACCCAGAGCCTCGTCGGGTTGGAAGTCCTCGAAGAGACTGGAAACAAAGTCGTGATTCAGGACCTGCTCGACTCCTCGGAACTCTCGATTCACAACGCGGTCACGCGCATGCGACTTATCGCGCTGTCGATGTTGGAAGACGCCGTCACCGCACTCGCGGAGAACGACGACGACATCGCGCGCGACGTAATCGAGCGCGACGAGGACGTAGACCGCCTTTGGTTCGTCGTCTCGCGTATCTTCCGGGCGACGCTCCGCACGGCGAAGGCGACGGAGGAACTCGGTATGTCCCGCGAGGTGTGTTTCGATTACCATTCGAGCGCCCGTCAACTCGAACGGATTGCCGACCACGCTGCCAAAATCAGCCAACTCACACTCCAACTCCCCGAGATAGACGAGGAAGTCATCCAGAGCTACGAAGCCCTCCACGAGGATTCGACGGCAGTCATCAACGAAGCGATGGATGCCCTGCTCATGGACGACAACGAAGAGGCGACGAAACTGGCGAACGACGCGCGGGAGTCCATTCTCGACATCGACGAGCACGCGCGCACCATCGACAAACTGCTGCGCGAACAGGATTCACAACAAGCCCAACTGCTCGGTCTCGTGGTGGACTCGCTCTCGCGGTGTGCTGACTACGGCGGCAACATCGCCGAGACGGCGCTCCAGAAGGCCGCGCCGCGTCCGTAAAAAGAATCCCGACTACTCGACTGCTGATTTTCGAACGGTCGCGTGGCGGCCCCGTTGCCAGACGTACAGCAGTACCGACGCCGGTGGTCCGACGAGTAGAACTGCGAGCGAACCGAGCGGGGGAACTGCAACCAGAAGTGGGTAGAGGACAGCCAAGAGGACGACCGAAATCGGCACCACGAGCGGAGGATTGCCCGTCTGTATCCGACATATCGAAGGGAAGGTAGTGGGGCGGTTTTCGTGGGAATAACTCACCATTTCTACAGATATGCGATAAGCACGTCGCTCGAAACAGCACCGTCGCTGTGGGCGATGGGGGTCGAAAGAATCGAGGTCGATTATTCGTCGTCGACGAGCACGGCGTTGACCTGTCCGGTCTGGCCGGGACGCGAGGTCACGCGGGCCTTGCCTTCGTTCGTGACGATGATTGCACCCTTCGTGATGATGTTACGACGGGAGTAGTTCGGGTTCGCGCCGTTTTCGAGCACGTCCTGAATCGTCGCGCTGACCGTCTCGCCGTCGGTGGTCACGTTGGCGACGTTGGTCGTGAGCGCGCGAATTTTCGAGTTGCGGCCACGGGCGTCCGTGGTGCGGTAGCGCGGTTCGCCGACCTGCGTCTCGGTCGGTTGTCGGCCGAGTTCGTGTTTCTTCTTCTTGTGGAGGGGCTTCAGTCGTCCACCAGTTCGCTTTCGCGTGGAGCGTCCTTGGTCTTTCATATCGGGAAAGTCGCCTACGAAATACTTCAATGACTCGGTTCGCAGTCCCACATCGCCAGATTTAGGCTTTCGTGTCCAGTCTCGCCGGATGATGAGTTTGCGGATAGCAGTCGCAACGCCGTTTCAGCAGCAAGGATGCGAACGCATGCGCGAGAGCGAGTTCGTGGTCTCGCTGTCGCTCGACCGGGACTGGTTTTCGCCCGACCAAGCGAAGCGTCTCGTGGACGTCGCCAGCAGTCAAGGGTTGTTGTCACACGACGACGACGAACTCGTCGCGGAGTTCGACCCAGCGACCGTCCAAATCCCCGACGAGTTCGTCCCCGACGAGAGCCTGTTGCAGGAGCAATCGACGTTCGAAAAGGTGCTCGACAAAGTCGTCTCCCACGGGACGAGCAAACAGACCGCCGTCGCCGAAATCAACGAACTCCAGCAGACTTCCGAAATCTCCGTCGAAGCCGCCGCAATCGTCTATGCGCGCAAGAAGGGTATCGACGTGAGCGCCGAGGCGACCGAGGCGCTCTCGGACCTCAAAGGATAACCACCGCTCCCGGACCTCAAAGCGTAAACCACCGCTCCCCCAACGCCGAGTATGGTCGTTGACGAAATTACTGATGGGGTACGCATCGCACAACTGCTCTCCTCCGAGTTCGATGGGCGAGAGGACCCACCGCTCGATTCGATTGCGGTCGTGAACGCCGACCCGGATGTCGAGCCAACCGAAGATGGAGCGCTCGCCTACGAACTCGAACGAAACGGCGAGCCAGTCGCGAAGGTGTTCGTCCACCCTGATCGGGTTCGTATCGAACTGATGGACAACGTCGAAGCCGTCGAACGAAAAGCCGTAGAATCAGGTATCCGCGTCCGACCGAAGGCGGTTCGTCCGCCTCGCGTCCTCGTCTTTGTCGAGAGCGGTGCGGAGGTCAAACGCGCCGTCGATGCCGCTATCGAGTCGCTGTAATCGGTACTCTATTCTGTCTCTTCTTCCGCCGACTCCGCCAGTTCCGAAATCATCTCCGGCAGCACGGACACGAGTTCGTCGCGCTCGATGTACGCATCCGCCGATGGTTCGGGTTCCGGCCCGTCAGGGAACAGCACCTGTATCGTCTTCATTCCGGCTTCGCTCGCGCCACGGATGTCCGCTTCCGGGTTGTCGCCGATGTACACCATCTCCTCGGGTTGCACGCCGAGTCGGTTACAGAGCGCATCGAACGCGCGGCGGTCGGGTTTTCCCGCTTCAAGTTCGCCCGTCACGACCGTCGCGTCGAAATGCTCCTCCCACCCGAGTTCGCTGAGCTTTCCGCGTTGAGCGTTAACCGGTCCGTTGGTAAGCAGGCCGAGTCGGTACTCTTGATGAAGTTTCGAGAGAAGCCCTGGAATGTCGCCAATCGGCGATAGCGAGTTCAAAATCGCCTGCTGGTAAGCGTCAGTAAGTTCCTTGGCATCAGTTCCAGCGCCATCCGCGAGCAGGTCGGCGAAGATGGGTTTCCGGGATTCGCTCGTCAAGTGCCGACTGTGGGCGTCGAGGTACTCCTCACGCGAAAATGATGGAGCGCCGACTGCCTTCGTCGCATCGGCGAGCAATTTCTCTCGCGCCCGCTCGGTCACGGCAAGGGTCTCGTCGAGGTCGAAGCCCACAGCGGTTAGGCGCATATACGAATCACATGGACACGAACTGCCTTTACCAGTTCGATAACTCCTTGAGCCACCACGAAAATTTCTGCGCATGAACTTCTTCGACCGACTCGCCGACCGCATCGCGGCCACCGACAGCATCGTCTCCATCGGACTCGACCCCGACATCGACCGCATCCCCGAACATCTCCACGAGCACGACCTACCGCGCTGGGCGTTCAACCGCCGTATCATCGACGCGACACACGAACACGCGGCCGTGTACAAACCCAACGCCGCGTTCTACGAGGACGCCGACGGCTGGGCCGCGCTCACCGAAACCGTCGCGTACGCGCACGGCAAAGGCGTCCCCGTCCTACTGGACGCCAAACGCGCCGACATCGGCAACACGGCACGCAAGTACGCAAAGCTCCTCGATTCGGCCGACGCCATCACCGCCAACCCCTACATGGGTCGGGACTCGCTTGACCCGTTCCTCTCGCGCGAGGACAAGGGCGTCTTCATCCTCTGCCGTACCTCGAACCCCGGCGGGTCCGACCTCCAGAACCTCGAACTATCCTCCGGCGAGTCGCTGTACGAGTGGGTCGCCTCGCTCGCCGACCTTTGGAACGGCAACAACAACGTCGGCCTCGTCGTCGGCGCAACGACACCCGACGAACTCGAAGAACTCCGCGAGCGAGTCCCCGACCTCCCGTTCCTCGTCCCCGGCGTCGGCGCACAGGGCGGCGATGTCGAGGCCGCCGCGACGTACGCTCTCGCGGATGGTGCCGGATTGGTCAACTCTTCGCGTGGGATAATCTTCGCGGGCGATGACGCAGGTGAGCAGTTCGCCAAAGCGTCCGGGCAGGCGGCAAAACGGCTCAAGGACCAACTGAATCAGTACCGATAACGAGAAATCGAATTCAGAGCTGGTGTGTCTCGTCGTCGGTATCCGGCGGCGTGATATCCTCCGCCCCCGGCCCGTTCGGCGTTCGATTTTGTTCCCCGCCGACACCCAATTCGGCCGCGCATTCGACGCAGAATCCGCTCGACCGATTCCAGTGTTTATCGCAGACGAGGGCACCACAGTGATCACAGTCGTGTGTCGCTTCCGCGTGTTCACAGAGCTGACACAGGCCACTGACGTTCATGAGTTGCTAAACGGGAGCGACTCACATCAGTCTGCGGGCGACGATGAAGGGATGTGGATTTTGGATGATGCCACGCTCCGAAGGGACGTAGTTGAATTTGCAAAGTCGGGGAAGTACTGATATCTACTATTTGGCACTGAATTCTACTGAATGACACTACCTGTCGAGGAGTCGTTTCGGACCCAACTTCGAGATGGCGACGAAATGGATTTGATTCACTTGTGATTGCAGCCACTGAGAGGCAGACGCCGAAAGCCCCCGTCCACTCGCTACGAAGAGATGGTTTTGATTTTTCTGAGAGAGCAACTGCCGAGCGGCAATGAAGACCGCAATCCCAGTCGATTCCTCGCTTGCGCTCGTCATCCACCGTCGGAGACACGCTCCGACAAGCTGCTTGCAAACGCGACGCGTTTTTCTCCCGAAACTCTTCGAATTTCAGGACTTCGTTCGCTTCGTCGCCGGCGCGCGCGCCACTCGGAAGGACGGATTGGGCGCGACGGATGATAACCACTGATAGAAATAGACCACCGCCGAGAATCAACCGGCAACACAACCGCGGAGACCAGCGCCCTCTCCGGGAAATATTTGATTTTCCGGGACGAGGAACCTTTGAGGGAACGAGGACGACTCGCACTGCGAGTCATCCGATGTGACCGAAGAGGTGACGATGGCTTTTGGTCCAGATTTTGCCAGGGAGCGCGGCATAGTCGCGCTCCCGCAGCAAACGGTGGTGTTTATTGGAAACCGATGCGGCCGCCGGTCTGGCGCTGCGGACCGGACGACCCGCCCTTGAACTCCTGTTCCATGTCGGAGTAGTATTCGAGCAGGTCTTCGTTGACGGTGGCGCGGACGCTCTCCATCGCGGCGCGGAAGTGGCGCATTTCGACCTCTTCGGCGTCGTCGTCCTCGCGCAGGGCCTCGATTGCGGCCTCGCGGCCGATGGATTCCAAGTCGCTGCCGACGTAGCCGTCGGTCATCTCGGCGAGTTCGCGTAGGCTCACGTCGGGCGCGAGCGGGCTGTCCTCGGTGTGAATCTTGAGGATCTGCTCGCGGCCTTCCTCGTCGGGTTGGCCGATCATGACGAGGCGGTCGAATCGACCCGAGCGGATGAGCGCGGGGTCGATCATGTCGGGGCGGTTGGTCGCGCCGATGACCATCACGTCACCCTTGTCCTCCAACCCGTCGAGTTCCGTCAGCAGCTGGTTAACGACGCGCTCGGAGACGTTGCTCCCGACCTCTTGGCCCCGACCAGGGGCGAGACTGTCGAGTTCGTCGAAGAAGATGACCGTCGGGCTGACCTGCCGCGCCTTGCGGAACGTCTGCCGGATGGCCTTCTCTGACTCGCCGACCCACTTCGACAGCAACTGCGGGCCACGAACGCTGATGAAGTTGGCGTTCGTCTCGTTGGCAACCGCTTTCGCCATCAACGTCTTCCCGGTGCCCGGTGGGCCGTAGAGCAGGACGCCGGACGGCGGTTCGATACCCATCCGCTCGAACTTCTCGGGAGAGGTGAGCGGCCATTCGACGCTCTCTTTGACCTGACTTTTGGCGTCTTCGAGACCACCGACGTCGTCCCACGAGACCTTCGGGAGTTCGACCAGCACCTCGCGCATGGCCGATGGTTCGACTTCGTTCAGCGCGCCGCGGAAGTCCTTGCGCTTGACGATCATCCGGTCGATGAGCGACGGCGGGATGGACTCCTCGTCCAAGTCGATTTCCGGCAGGTAGCGCCGAAGTGCCTTCATCGCGGCTTCCTTCGTTAGGCTCTCGATGTCGGCACCGACGAACCCATGAGTATCGTTCGACAGGCCGGGGAGGTTCACGTCGTCCGACAGCGGCATCCCGCGCGTGTGGATTTGCAGGATTTCCGTGCGGCCTTCCTCGTCCGGCACGCCGATTTCGATTTCACGGTCGAAACGGCCGGGGCGGCGGAGCGCGGGGTCAACCGAATCGACGCGGTTCGTGGCGGCGATGACGATGACCTGCCCCCGTGCCTCCAGTCCGTCCATCATCGTCAGCAGTTGCGCGACGACACGGCGTTCGACTTCGCCGGTCACGTCCTCGCGCTTCGGCGCGATGGAGTCGAGTTCGTCGATGAAGATGATCGAGGGGGATTCCTCGGCAGCGTCCTCGAAGATTTCACGAAGTTGCTGTTCGGACTCCCCGTAGTATTTCGAGATGATTTCTGGGCCAGCGATGGAGAAGAAACTCGCGCTGGTTTCGTTGGCGACGGCTTTCGCCAGCAGCGTCTTCCCGGTGCCCGGCGGGCCGTGCAGGAGCACACCTTGCGGCGGCTCGATGCCGAGCTTTTGGAAGATTTGCGGGTGTTTCATCGGGAGTTCGACCATCTCCCGCACGCGTTGGATTTCGTTTTGGAGGCCGCCGATATCCTCGTACGTAATTCCACCGCCGGTCTTTTCGAAGCCCGAAATCGGCTCTTCGCGGAGTTCGACCTCGGTATCTTCGGTAATGAGACAGACGCCCTGCGGGGATGTCTCGACGGCGATGAGCGGTATCGCCTGTCCGGGCGAGCGCATGAACGGATGGTTCGTGCTCGACATGACGGGCACGATGTCGCGTTCGACCACGGGGCGTTTCAGAATCTGTCGTTTGACCATTCCAGCGGCGTCGCTGCCGAATTGGACGCTCGCTTCCTCGGGCGGGGCGAGTACGAGTTTGTCGGCTTTGTCGGCCTCGGCTTTGCGGATTTCGACACGTTCGCCGATACCAACGTCCGCGTTCTGGCGGGTGAAGCCGTCGATACGGACTGTATCGGTGTTCCAGTCCTGCCGGTCGGCACGCCAGACTTTCGCGGCAGTCGTGTCGCCTCCTTCTATCTCGATGATATCTCCGGGGCTCAGCTTCAGATGCAAGAGCGTGTCCGGGTCGAGACGGGCGATTCCGCGTCCCGAATCGTTTGGATACGCCTTCGCCACCTCCAGTTGCACTTCGTTCATGATTGTTCAGTCACGGGGATAGTTTGTGGATGATAGTTCGCAAGGCATAAGTCCTGTGTTACCAGGGGAGTTCGAATCTCTCCGATACCGTCGGACAGTGCCTGCGTTCGATGGCTGTCACTACGAGGTAGCAGTACAAAGGGATAGTGGTGCCGACATTACCGCAGGGGTTTTTGCGTTTCGAGACGCGGGGCGACGTATGAGGATTCTTGCGTTCGACGGGCGGATGGGTGCCAGCGGTGATATGATTCTGGGGGCCCTGCTCGATGCAGGTGCGAACCGGGACGCACTTTCCCCAGTCGAAGACGCGCTGGACGTGGAGTATTCGGCCGAAAATGCGGTCAAAAACGGAATCTCCTCGACGCGCGTTCTCGTCCTGCTGACGGACGATAGAGAGGAGAACGGCCGTTCGAACGAGGACCACCAGAACGACAGCCACCAACATTCTCACGACCACGACCACACACACGACCACCCACATGACCACAGCCACCAGCATTCCCATGACCACGACCAGCACGCCGAGGGTGCTGGCCCGGCGCGCACGTATCGGGAAGTCATCGACGTGCTCGAATCGATGGCGCTCGATTCGGCCATCGAGCAGGATGCGAAGGCCGTCTTCCGAATTCTGGGCGAAGCGGAGGCGAGCGTTCACGACACCGACCTCGACTCGACGCACTTCCACGAGGTCGGCACCGACGACGCCATCGCGGACATCGTCGGCGCGGCGTTGCTGTTCGCAGACCTCGACCCTGAGCGGGTCGTGACGACGCCCCTCGCAACCGGTGGTGGCGAGGTCGGGATGAGCCACGGAACCTTCCCAATACCTGCGCCGGCAGTGGTGGAGATTGCGGCCGGGGCTGACTGGTCGCTCTCCGGCGGTCCCGTGGAAGCCGAACTGCTCACGCCGACCGGGGCAGCGATTCTCGCACACTTTGCGGATGGGGTCGAAACCCTGCCGACGCTGAACGTGGACAGCGCGGGCTACGGCGCGGGTGGGTACGACTTTCCGGACCACCCGAACGTTCTGCGGGTCCTCGCCGGCGAATCGGCGGGTGGTCTCGTGCGCGATGAGATTACGGTCCTCGAAACGAATCTGGACGACACATCGCCCGAGGTACTTGGCGGGTTGCAGGAAACTCTCGCGGTCGCGGGCGCGCGAGATGTATCTATTATTCCCGTGACGATGAAGAAGTCCCGACCCGGCCACCTCGTAAAGGTCGTCGTCAAACCCGAGGACGCCGAACGCGTGGCTCGACGGCTCGCCGAGGAGACTGGAACGCTCGGCGTTCGGGAATCAGGTCCTGGCTACCGCTGGATTGCTCATCGAGAATTCGAGACGGCGACACTGGAAATCGACGGGGCGGAGTACGACGTGACGGTGAAGGTCGCAAGCGACGATGCCGGAACCGTCTATGACGTGAGCGCGGAGTTCGACGACGCGCTGGCAGTCGCGGAAGGGACGGGGATGACGGTTCGAAAGGTCATGCGCCGGGCAGAAGGAATCGTCCACGAAAAACGGTAACTGATTTTCATTTCTCGCGGTGTTCCGCGAGCGCTTCTTCGATGGTCAACTCGCCCGCTGCAACCCGACGTGCGAGTTCCTCGTCTATCTCACGGTTGTCGGCCGACCGCTCGCGCGACCGGCGTTTGATGACGCCGAGTTCACCCGCCGTCGGTTCGATATCGCGCTCCTCAACGATTTCGCCCGCCAGTCGGGCGATGTTGACCGCCGCGAGTACGTCGCCCATGCCGCGGGCGCCGCTGCCGAGGTACGGCGTCGTCCCGGTTTCGTCCACCAGTTCCACCTGCACGTCTTCGAGTTCGCGGATGAGTTGTGCGCCCTGTAGCCGCGCCCCGTCCCCGATTCGGACCACTGGGTCGATAGCCTCCTCGGTTTCCTCGAGGACGACATCCGCGGCGTCCGCTAGGGGGACGTGAAACGATGCGACCACCATTTCGCCCGAGAGGACGGCGATTCCGGGGCGCGTGCCGGGGTCGATGCCAATGATGGTCCGCCCCTTCTCGCCACGGAGGGTAGTCAGCGCCTCCTCGACGGCTTTCCGATGCTGGTTCGGGTCGGCGACGATGACCGGGAGTTGGGTATCTACCTCGTCGTCCTCCGCCCGGATGACGATGCGCGCACCGTCCGGGAGGTCGTCACTCGGTTCGATTGTGGTGAATCGGATGCCCCTGTCGCGTAGCTCTCCAACCACATCGTGGTACACCTCGAAGTCCTCCGTCGCAACGACGACTGTCACTACCGGGGGTTTGTCGGGGTGGAATAAAGTCGCCACGGTCACGGCGACAGGAATGGGAAAATCCAGTTTTGGCGGGTTGCCCAAACCCCTTGAACCAATAGAATCAACTCCCATAGTCGAGACTCCCGTTCGCAGGCTCACGCGAACTCCCTTCGGTCGTTCACGAATACCTCGCATGATTCTGCCGAGGCGGCTCGGCCGGACCACTGGTTTCGACACCTCGGAAGCACACGCCACGCGGTTGGACGGGCTGAGCGCTATGAACCAGCCGCACGGCGCGCGCGAGAAACGTGCGCGAGGGATGACTGGAACGACTGTAAGGAGTGAAGGGAATCGGTTGGGGAGGATTGTGGTGCGTTGCGGAGGCGGTGGCGGTGCGGGAAATCATTGTTGCTCGGCCGTTGTACTCACAACAAACCCAACACCGCTGTGCGTAGCGGGTGGGAGACTTCGGAGTCACCTACTCGGTAGTTGGAGTCAAAGTAGTTGCAACCTTCTGTCGTCATGTTCACAGAGGGATTTACCACGGTTGCATGCAACTATCTCGCATGGATTCGATTGCGTTGTCGGACCGTGAGGCGACGGAAGTAACGGACGGCGTGTATCTTGCGCAGTTGGCGGCTGGCGAGCGGATGAGTATCCAGCATTTTCACATCGAACCCGGTGCGACGGTGCCGGAACACAGCCACGAACACGAACAAGCCGGCTTCATCTACAGCAGTGCACTGACGTTCATCGTGGATGGCGAGGAGTTCACCATCGAACAGGACGACTCCTACACGATTCCGAGCGAGGAACCCCACGCGGCGGAGAACCGCACGGACGAACCGGTTGACGGTATCGACATCTTCAGTCCGCCGCGACTCGACGTGCCGTGGAAGTGAGGTCATTCGAAGCGGCGATTCACGCCGTTCGGTGGAAGTGAGGATTCACACCGAACCGTAACTGAACCTTATTATCGTGAAGGTTGAGCCTCTGTCTGGTAGTGTGCCATGATAGGGAGTACTGAATTAGAGGAGATGTTCGAAAACATGGTGACGGCGCGTCACTATGAGGAGCGACTACAAGAAGAGTATCTGGAGGGGAAACAACCGGCGTTCGACATTTCGGCCGGGCCGATTCCGGGTGAGTTGCACCTCGCCGCGGGACACGAGGCGTCCGGCGCGGGCGTCTGCCAGCACCTGCGCGACGACGATACGGTGACTGGCCCACACCGACCGCACCACGTTGCTATCGCAAAGGGCGTGGATTTGAATCGGATGACTGCCGAGATTTTCGGCCGCGAGACGGGCCTTTGCCGGGGGAAAGGCGGGCACATGCATCTGTTCGACCCGGACGTGAACTTCGCGGCGAGCGGGATAATCGCCGAGGGTTGCCCGCCAGCCGTCGGTGCCGGACTCGCGGCGAAAATGCGAAACGAGGACAGCGTGGCCGTCGCGTTCCTCGGCGAGGGAGCCATCGACCAAGGTGGATTCCTCGAATCGTTGAACCTCGCGAGCGTTCACGACCTGCCAGTCGTCTTCGTCATCGAGGACAACGATTGGGCTATCAGCATGCCGAAAGGGCGAGTGACCGACGTGGAGAACGGTGCCCAGCGCGCGGACGGGTTCGACATGCCAGGCCATCGCATCGACCATGACGATGCGGTGGCCATCTACGGGGCGGCAGGCAAAGCAATTGGCCGCGCCCGAGACGGTAACGGGCCGACGCTGCTGGAAGTGCAAGTCCACCGCCGGATGGGTCACTTCATGGGCGACGCCGAAGGGTATCGACCGAAAGAAGACACCGACCGGGCACAGCAACTCGACGCAATCCACAGATTGAAAGAGGACTTGTCCTCGATGGGAACCGACGAGGAAACCATCGAGGAAATCCGCACGCGGGCAACCGAGCGCGTCGAAGACGCCATCGAGTGGGCGAAGGAGCAGCCGGAACCCGACCCGGAGGAGGCGTATGAGGACGTGTTCGTGAATCCACCGGACGGCTACGCGGAAACCCTGCGAGGTGGGAACTGATGGCGGAAACGGAAACACCAGCAGAAGGAACGGAACTGACGATGAGCCGTGCGATGGTTGACGCCATCGCTTCCGAAATGCGCGAAAGTGACGACGTGTTCGTTATGGGCGAGGACATCGCCGACTACGGCGGTATCTTCGACAGCACGGAGGGGCTACTGGACGAGTTCGGCCACGACCGAATCATGGACGTGCCCATCAGCGAAACCGCCTTCATCGGCGCGGCAGTCGGCGCGGCCCAGCAGGGAATGCGTCCGATTGCCGAACTGATGTTCGTGGATTTCTTCGGCGTCGCCATGGACCAAATCTACAACCAGATGGCCAAAAACACCTACATGAGCGGCGGGAGCGTCAACGTCCCGATGGTGTTGATGACGGCCGTCGGCGGCACGTACAACGACGCCGCCCAACATTCCCAAACACTCTACGGGACGTTCGCTCACCTGCCGGGAATGAAGGTGGTCGTCCCGTCTACGGCCTACGACGCGAAAGGACTCATGCACGCGGCCATCCGCGACGACGACCCGGTCGTCTTCATGTTCCACAAGCGCCTGATGGGTATCGGTTGGATGCCCGCACCTGACGGCCCGAAGACGCCCGTTCCGGACGAGGATTACACCATCGGGTTCGGCGAGGCCGACGTGAAACGCGAAGGCGAGGACGTGACCGTCGTCACCCTTGGTCTGCACGTCCACCGCGCGATGGAAGCCGCCGAGGAGCTGGCGGACGAAGGAGAGGTTGACGCGGAAGTCATCGACCTTCGAACGCTGGTACCGCTGGACACTGAGACCATCGTCGAGTCGGTGTCGAAAACCGGCCGACTCGTCGTGGTGGACGAGGACTATCGCTCGTTCGGCGTCTCGGGTGAAATCATCGCACGGGCCGCGGAGCAGGGGCTTTCCAACCTGGACGCAGTCCGGCGCGTGACCATGCCGGACGTGCCGATTCCGTACGCCCGCCCGCTGGAGCAAGAGGTCAACCCCGGAACCGACGACATCGCCGACGCAATCCGCTCGATTAGCGATGAGTGACCTCATCGATGTGGAGTCGGCGGCGGTCTGGCCCGAAGATTCCCAGGATGTCGAGGAGGCAATCGTCTCGAACTGGTTCGTGAGCGAGGGAACGCACGTCGAGGAGGGGGACACCATCGCCGAGATTCAAATCGAGAAGGTGAGCGTTGACGTGCCCGCGCCCGCGACGGGCGAACTGATGGAGCGACTAGTGGGGGAGAACGAGGAGTTCGAACGCGGCGACGTGCTGGCGCGGATTGAGCCCGCGTAGTTCGTTATCGTTCGTTTTGGGACAGAATCGAGTGTTCCAAAACGTAACGGTCGATTGTTTATTCCCAAAACTGTTGGATTCGCTCATCGATTTCTTCGAGAACTTCGGTCAACACATCACGCCAGTCTTCGGGATAGTCAGCATCGTCTCCATTTCTCGGTGCATTTGGACCGGGGTGGATGTGGTCCCGCGTATTGTGTGAGTTGGGATGCCGGTCCCAACGATGTCTGAAGTTGGTGCCGTCTTTGAGCTCTTCTTGATAATGAAGATTGAAATCGCCGTTCTCGTGCCACTTTACTTTGAGTCTCGCTTCGACGATGGACGATGGATAGTAGCTGACATCGTAATAGAACACGACCGAGTTGGGTGCGAAATCCGGACGATACACGGCTTGCTGAAAGCGGCCATCGTTGCAGAGCCGACGACGAACGAGGTCCAAGAGATCGAAATCGACAGCTCCGGTAGCAGCGGATGAATCGGAGTTCTCTCGGTCGTTCGCCCGTTTCCCTTCACCTATTATCGGATTTGTAACAAGAGAAAGAAAATATTTGTTACGCAATAATTTCGTCGGGTTCCCGGTCGTCGTAGGACCGAAGTGCCTGTTCGAGAAGTGCAACACGGCGATTGACCGTCTTCCACTCCGAAACCCGTTCCCAAACCTCCTCGATTGGGGTTTCAGTTGCGTCGGCGTACTCAGTAATCGTCACGTGACGAGGGTCATCACAGTTGAACTGGTCACGAAACCGTTTTTCCTCCTCATTTGCTTGTGTGAGAAGCGTGATTAGCTCGTCGGGCTGGTACTCTGCTTGGAGCTTCTCGCACCGACGCCAAGCGAGATAACTTCGGTTGACCTGATACTGACTCGGATTCTCGCTTACCTTCCGAACCATTCCCATCTGCTCAAACCAGTCCATGTACTCGCGGGCGGAATCAGTTCCACGACCCGCTCGCTCCGCAATCTCTGAAATCGTCGCTGGTTCGTAGAGGGAAAAAACGACGTTCAAAAAATCGTCACGGGTTCGACCCCCGGTAACGACATCTTCCGGGGTGTCCCAGCTATCGAAGTCCGGGCTATCAGCTCGCTCGTCGTGTGTTGCGCGGACATCATCCCTCGGGGCTCGCATTCTCACTGCCTCCACTGTCTTATAACCACTTGTGGCGGAATATATCTTCTGGTGAGGTATTATTCCGTCTCTGTAGTTCACTCTTTACGAAAGTCTACGTACTTCGCTGCCGCTCTCGAACGCTCCAGAAGGATTATGGTGACGATATGTTTTCACTACGATATGAACCTGACACGTCGGCGAATCCTGCAACTCGGCGGGGCGACGGTCGCCAGCGGACTCGCTGGCTGTTCCACGTCCTCCGGCAAGCAGTCGTCAAAAACGCTCCTGCTCGGTCGATTAGAGGTCGTCAATCACGACCCACGACCGCACACGGTCCACGCCGTCTTTCTGGACGGCAAAAATCCCGTTTATTGGGTTTCGAAGAAAGTAGATGCGGCTGACGACCTCGGAGCGGGGTACACCAAATTCGAGAACTATCCGACCCAACCCGGCAACGATGTCCTTCACGTTCGAACCGACAGCCAGCCGAAATCCGACTGGGAGCGATTGGATTTCGGCGACCGCAACGGGCCGTGTCTCAGTCTCGAAATCGGAATCGGTGACAAGAGTGGGAATTCACCCGGCGACGTGACGATTTGGGAATCCAGCAGTTCGCAGGCATGTGATGGAATGACGACCACGAAAAAGAAGAACTAGATTCTCGGTTACTAACCGCTCGTCACCGTCGGCTCGGAGCCAAGCGGCATTCCGGTGGACACAGTGGGTTTGTCGTTCAGTTCGTGTAGCACGGCACAGTCGTACTTCGTGCCTGTAACCCGTTTAGCGGCGAAAACGGTCGCTCTATGCATTCTGGGGAGAGTTTTGGAATACCACCACCAAAATGACACATATGACGAGTGTAGTTTTAACTGATGGTTAGTTAATACCACTACCCGAGATGGTTGTTCTACCGCGACGGATGAACCGTATACAACGGTCGAATCCGAGCGCGGACAACCACCACAGAGTCTAACTCATGAAAGGAACAAGTCGAACGAAAACGATCGTGACCGTGTTCGTGCTGTCGTGCGTCGTAGTGGGCGGTGCCACTGCCTTTGCCGGGAGCGCGTTCGGTTTCCAGACGAATCATAAGACTGCCGCCTCCGAATCGACGGACAGTCCAGCGACACTGAATAGTTCCCCCGCAGTGGAGAATTTCACCTGTGACAGCGGTGAAAACGCCACTATCCCGATGAACTGCGATGTTTACCTCACGGTCGTCCCGATGGGCACCGACAAGCAGGACGATCTAGCAGGCTTCAGAATCCGTAACGACGGCGGTGGCGACTTCGTCGACAACCTCTCGGTGAGATACGAGACGAACCAAGGTGAGTCCGGAGCGATCAACAGCAACTACTTCGAAGTGAATACAACAGACAACGGGTCGGTGACCGTCGATATCTACTACGATGGAAAGCTCGTTAGGACAGCCCAGAGTGATACGGATACGACGTTAGATCTCGGTCCACCGAACGACTCCAACGACAACGGGAATGATAACGCGGACGACGGAGGGAACGATACCACTCCACCGAACGGAAGCGATGGAAAGGACTGCTGAACCGAGATCGAGTTCATCCGTGGTAACGCGCTTCCGCTGATACGAGTGCAACCAGGAGGAAAAAATACGAGCGTAATACGTTCTTCTTTCAGTATTCCGGGGAATGAATAATTCGGGCCGAAAGAAACTTTCGTAGAAAGTTTCTCGATGGTCACGAAAATCGGATATTTTCGGGGCTCAGAAAAACTGGCTTACGCCAATTTCTCGATATTCTCGACGATGGCGTCGGCGTACTCGCTGGTGGCGAGTTTGTTGCCGCCTTCGATCTGGCGTTCGAGGTCGTAGGTCACGTCGCCGGAGGAGATGGTCTCCTCGACGGCGTCGCGAACGAGCTGACCGGCGTCCTTCCAGCCCATGTATTCGAGCATGAGACGGCCCGAGAGAATCATGGCGGTCGGGTTGACTTTGTCCTCACCGGCGTATTTCGGTGCGGAACCGTGGACGGGTTCGGCGAGGCAGCGGTGTTCGCCGAAGTTCGCGCCGGGTGCGATGCCGAGGCCACCGATTTGGGCACCGGCGGCGTCGGACATGTAGTCACCGTTCAGGTTCATCGTGGCGATGACGTCGTACTGGTCCGTACGGGTCAACAGCTGCTGGAGCATGTTGTCGGCGATACGGTCCTTGACGACGATTTTGTCCTCGGGCTGTTCGCCGTCGTACTCGTCCCAAAGCTCGTCCTCGGTGATGGTGACATCGCCGAACTCCTCCGCTGCGAGTTCGTAGCCCCAGTCACGGAACGCGCCTTCGGTGAACTTCATGATGTTACCCTTGTGGACGAGGGTGACATTGTCGAGGTCGTTCTCGATGGCGTACTCGATTGCTTCGCGGACGAGACGCTTCGAGCCGAACTCCGTGATGGGCTTGATACCGATACCGATGTCGCCATCGTGCATGACGTCGTCGTAGCCCATCTCCTCTTCGACGAAGGTCTTGACTTCCTGGACCTCGTCGGTTCCGGCTTCCCACTCGATACCGGCGTAGACGTCCTCCGTGTTCTCACGGAAGAAGACCATGTCCATCGCCTCGGGGTGTTTGACGGGCGACGGGACGCCGTCGAGGTGGTAGGTCGGGCGGACGTTTGCGTACAGGTCGAGCGTCTTGCGGAGCGCGACGTTCAGACTTCGGAAGCCTGCGCCGACGGGCGTCGTGAGCGGACCTTTGATGGCGATGTTGAACTCCTTGATGGCTTCGACGGTGTCGTCAGGGAGGTTCTCGTCGTACTTGTCGCGGGCGCTCGAACCGGCGTAGACGCGCATCCAATTGATCTCGCGGCCGGTCGCTTTCGCGGCGGCGTCGAGAACTTTCTGTGCTGCCGGGCCGACGTCCGTCCCGATTCCGTCCCCGTGAATGATGGGGATGATGGGATTCTCCGGCACGTCGAGTTCGCCTGTCTCCTCGTCGTACGTGATTTGGGCTCCATCCTCCGGAACCTCTACTTTGTCGTACTCGTAGCTCATGAACGTGTGAACATCCGAAGGTGGAGGATAAAAGGCCTGCCGTTTGTCTTTGCATGTGCGATATACTCCCTTTGATTCCTAGAATATGGTGACGGGAACGGTCGCAATTCTCCTCCCGCACACAAGATATTTGTTCGGATAAAATTGAGGAACTCTCGATGAAATCAATAGGACCACTGAAACTTCGACGGTTGGGTCTCGTCGCCGCGGCGTTCGGGCTGTTTTTCACACTCGGTGCTCTTGATCAAGTGTACGTCTTTTGGAACTCACCGCCTCAGTCACTCGCTCCGGGAAGTTCACCCTCCACCACGAGAACAGGGATTATCTTGGGTGGAATCATCATCCTTACCGTTGGTTTCTATGTTACGTGGAAAATTTACCAGTGGTCCGTCGCAACCCCAACCGGAAGTCGTTCTACAATAGACACATCCCGGAGTAAATTGACAGTACCGTTGAAAATTCGACGATTGGGTGTTGTCATTGCGGCGTGTGGGTTGTTATGGACAGTATATGCTCTTGATCAAGTGTACGTCTATTGGACCTCCCCACCTCGGCTTCTCGTTGCGAAATCTTCACCTATCATCACGAAAGCCTCGCTCGTTTTGACGGGAGTTCTCGTCCTCATCGTCGGTCTATATGTCACACGGAAAATTTACCGGTGGTCCGTCGCAACTCCAGTCGCTCATCGTTCGGAGTAGCCCATCTAGCTTTCTATCTCGAAGCAGTCAAACGTAAGCCACTGTATTAACAATATTTCGAAAATATATAAAAGAGGTTAATAAGAGAGCCTACGGCCTAACAGGTCACGAGAGGAACCGCCTGAACAATCGAAATGACAACTCTGTTCGTTTTCCTTCCAAACCGTAGTACCTCACACCAATAATAGCAACGGCGAAGAGGATACTGCATATCCAGAACGAAAAATCACCCGGTGAAATTTTCGACAGATCAATCGATACCCAAACAATAATTGCAACATCTGCAACTCCTGAGAGTAACGCCTTCCATGAATGCGCTGGTTTGGCGTATGACCCAGTGATACCGAAGAAGTGAATCAGCAATGCTATCGACACAATGCGAAGTTCTGGTGTCGTTACCATAGAATCAAGTTATCAACATTGGTAGTAAGAGTTGTCTCTTTGAATTATTCGCGGAGCGACTTGGTCCTCGACACCGTATCCTCCCTCAAACTAAAACCGACCAAAAATGATTCGATGGCACGGGACGTTTCAGCACTTATCTCTACTTTTACTGTCCCCAAGCGTACCACGGAACGCGACCAGCGACCCGCCGACGAGGGCGTACACGGTCCCGCCCACCGGAACGAGGGGGGATTTCCCGCTGTAACTGAATTCCGCCACGTCGGAGACGTCGTGTTCGGCGAGCAGGGTACCGTTCTCGACGTCGCGGACGACGATCGTGTCGCGTGCGACCTTCTCTCCATCTACCTTCCACGTCGAGTAGTACAGCGCGTCCCCGGCGACGACTGGCTGGTCGGAGACGTGCTCCTCGGCATCGACGGTCCAGTCGTGCGTCGCGTTCGCCGTGTCTACCGCCTTCAAGCAACCGCTGGAGAAGACGTACATCGTCTCGTCGGTCACCGCTGGCTCGCTGACGGACGCCGAGACGACGTTCGTTACCGGCTCCCCGGTCGACGAGTCGAGGGCGACCAGTTTCGAGTCGGACCTGACGTACACGTAGCTCTCGGTGGCGGAGACGTCGCCGTACGCGTCGAGGTCGCGGCTCCATTCCGTCGTCCCGCCCGAACATCCTCATCAACGGTCGTCTGCGTTCACTCGATAGCAAATTCCCCGTTCGACCCGGACTGCCGTTTGACGTGTATTTAAGCCACCGCACGCGAGAGCACCCCGCATGAACGTCATCGTACACGGCGGTGCGGGCGGCGAACCCGACGAACCCACGCCTCGACAGGGCGTCCTCGACGAAGCGGCGCAGGTCGGCGGCGAAGCGGAAACGGTCGTGGACGCCGTCGAAGCCGCGGTCCACGTCCTGGAATCCTCGCCGCGATTCAACGCCGGTGTCGGCGGTGCGGTCCAGAGCGACGGGGTAGTCAGAACCGACGCGGGAATCATGACGAGCGACCGCGAAGCGGGCGCGGCCTGTTCCATGCCCGGCGTCGAACACGCCGTCAGCGCGGCCCGCGTCGTGATGGAGGAGACGCCGCACGTTCTCGTGAGCGGCGAACACGCGGTAGACCTCGCGGCCGACTTCGGTGTCGAAACCGACGTGGACCTCTGGACCGAAAAGAGCCGGGAGCGATGGGCCGAGTACGACACACCCGACGGCTCGCCGAGCGAACACCTCGATTGGCTCCGCGAGAAGTTCGGTGGGTCGGATACGGTCGGGGCTGTTGCCTACGACGGCGAGCAGTTCGCGGCGGCGACTTCGACCGGCGGCAGATGGCTCGCGCTCGCGGGACGGGTCGGCGACGTGCCACAAATCGGAAGCGGATTCTACGCGGCCCCCGCCGGTGCGGCGAGTTCGACCGGTGCCGGTGAGGACATCGCCAAATCGACGCTCACCCGACGAGCGGTTCGCCACCTCGAATCGGGGTACGACGCGCAGGAGGCTGCAGACCGCGCAATCGAGGAGTTCGCGGAACTCACCGGCTCGGTTGCGGGCGTCATCGTTCTCGACCGTGATGGAAATACTGGGAGCGCGTTCAACACCGACGCGATGCAGACGGCTGTGAATCGGTAGTTCTTCCCCGTCATCGGGTTTCACTGTAACGCAAACTCTTTCCGGTGTTCGGGCGAATAGCGGGATATGAGCGAAGAGGTAGACCTTGCTGCCGAGAAGTACGAAAAGCATCGGGAAGCCGGTGAAATCCTCGCACAAGTACGAGCGGAGGCCGCCGAAAAGGTCGATGTCGGCGTGACCCACCTCGAAGTCGCGGAATTCGCCGAGGACCGAATCCGCGAACTCGGTGGAAAACCAGCGTTCCCCGTCAACATCAGCATCGACGAGGAAGCCGCCCATGCCACGCCGAGTATCGGCGACGAAACCACGTTCGGCGAGGACATGGTCAACCTCGACATTGGCGTCCACGTCGATGGATGGCTCGCGGACACCGCGATAACTGTGGACCTTTCCGGTCACGACGACCTCGCGGAGGCGACCGAAGAGGCACTCGACGCCGCGCTTGACGTCGTCGAACCGGGCGTCGAGACCGGCGAAATCGGCGCGGAAATCGAATCCGTCATCGACGGCTACGGCTACAACCCAGTCGTCAATCTCTCTGGCCACGGGCTTGCCCACTACGAACAGCACACGGACCCGAACATCCCTAACCTCGCCGTTGAGCGCGGTGTCGAACTGGAAGTCGGCGACGTGGTCGCCATCGAACCGTTCGCCACGGACGGAAGCGGCAAAGTCGGCGAAGGTGCAGATGAGGAGATTTTCTCCCTCGAACGGGAGTCGTCGGTCCGTGACCGAAGCGCACGCAAAGCACTCTCACAGATTACCGAGGAGTTCCGAACCCTTCCGTTCGCCACTCGATGGCTGGACGTGTCCCGACCCCAGATGGCGCTCCGTCGCCTGAAGATGAACAACATCGTTCACGGCTACCCGGTGCTCAAAGAAGAGGACGGCTACCTCGTCAGTCAGAAAGAACACTCGGTCATCGTCACCGAGGACGGCTGTGAAGTGTTCACCGAATAATCAATTTTCCTCGGTTACCGTTTGGTGACACGTTACTGTGGAGCGTGTCCGAGAGGATATAGCGTCCGACCGCCCGAATCAGCGATACGATTATGCGTTGTTCATCCGCTGGCTTTTCTCCGCACCACACGACAGACATTGGGTAACACGGTACGGCTCTCGAGAGAACTCTGCATTTTCCCGTTTTTTGCTCTCGGTTCGAATCTCCACCGAGACCTCGTGTGATGTTTCACGCCCACATTTGTCGCACAATTCGACCATTGCCGAGAACCCCTGATTTTTTGTTGCCATAGTGACTTCCTGTTCGGTTCATACAAGCCCTGTCTCGAGCATAAAAACCCCTCTCTGTTGGAAGGCGTTCGAACCGTTTATTCGGACGCCGTCTGGCGATTTCACCATTTCAAGGGTTCTGAGTGTCCCATTTCGTTTATAGAGCGTTCTAAGACGTTAATGTGGGTGGAACACTCTACAACAGCCGAATACGTTATATACTCGATTAGGGGTTAAGACCGATGAGTGCCGAGCGGAGAAATACGAGAACCGGGATGATTTCCAAGCGGCCAACCCACATGTTCAGGATGAGAACTCCCTCGCCGAGGGTGGACATCGTCGGGCCGACGATTCCGGTCGAGAGGCCGACGTTCCCCTGTGCGCTGGCGACTTCGAACAGGGCGTCCGCGTAGCCGTATCCCGGTGCGACGTTGACGAGAACGAGGCTTCCCGCAATGAGCAGTATTATCCACAACATGCTCACGATGGCCGCTTCGCTGAACTCCTCGAACATCTGGTCACGCATGAGTACACGGTTCCCGATTCGGGCGTTGACGACGGCCGAAGACGGGAGGAAAACACGGGTGAACTCCCACTGAATCCCCTTGCTGATCATGTAGCCACGGATGATTTTGATACCACCGACCGTGCTCCCGGCGGCCCCGCCGAGCACCATCGCCGCGCTCAGGATGAGCTTTCCACCAGCACTCCACTGGCCGATTTTTGAGGACTGAAACCCGGTACAAGTCAGTGCACTCACGAACTGAAACGTCGCATCGCGGGCCGCATCGGCAGCGGTCGGTGACAATCCGAGGTTTTCGAGTCCGATCCAGCCGATTGGGTGAAACGCTCCGCCCGCGGACGAAAGCGCGATGATGTTCTGGAAGGAGAGACCGACGACGCCCACACCGTAGAGGATGAACAACCAGCGAGTCTGAACGTCGGAAATCAGCGGTTTCGCGTCCCGATTCTGCAGCATAATATAATGGATCGGGAACGCAATCGCGCCGAGCGTCATTATTGGGAGCAACACTGCTTCGACCAATGGGGAGTGGTAGGACCGAATGGAGTTGTCCGTCACGCTGAATCCGCCGGTCGAAAGCCCGGTCATGGCCTCGTTGAGTGCCTGCCAGAAGGTGTCGAAGAGGGGTAAATGCGGTTTTGCGACGACAATTGCGAGAAACAGCGCCGCCACGGAAATCACGGTGTAGAGCAGGAAGATACGCCACACGGTCTGGACGGTGTGAATGATGCTCGGATGAATCCGTTCTTCGCGTGCTTCTGCTCGGTAGAGGACGTAACTCCCGCTTCCCGGTCGAGCGAGAACCGCCGTCGTGAGGACGATAACGCCGACGCCGCCGACCCACTGGATAAACGAGCGCCACCACTGGACGGCACGCGGTAATGACGGTTCGTGTTTCGCCATTGTCAAACCGCTTCCCGTCCACCCGGACATGCTCTCGAACAGGGCGTGAAGCGGGTTTTGGAAGTACGCAAGACTGGACATCGTCGTCGCACCACCGACCCGAATCGGTTGGTAGTTCGCTCCGACTGGAACGTAGCTGTTCATCACCGAAACCGGCGTGAGATGGGCAGCGAGAAACAGCGGTATTCCCCCGAAAATCGCGGTGGCGAACCACCCTCCGGCGGCGATGACCATTCCGTGTTTCATCACCGGGTCCGGTGCATCCGCGAAGCGTATCCGGGCCGTACCACCGATTCCGGCGGTAATTCCCCCGGCGATGAAGAACGCGAGTGCGACGTACCACTCCTGAAACGCCAGCGCGAGCAGGACGGTAAACGTCATCATTGCGGCTTGTATCAGGACGAGCGAACCCACATCCCGAAGGATGGTGGCGAGGTGGCCCGGAACGCCCGCGACCATATTGCGTCGAACCATGTCAGCCGTGGTCCTCGTAGTGACCGAAGATGTCGGTCACTGACGGGGTCGCACCGGTTTCGGAGAAGACGGTGACGAGGTCGCCACCTTTGATTTCCGTGTTCCCCCCGGGGGTGATGACCTTGTTGTTACGGTCGATGGCAACGACGAGCACGCCCTCACCAAACAGGCCGTCATCTGCTGCTTCGGAGAGCGTGAGGTCGGCAATCGGGGCGTAGGAATCGACCGTGATTTCGAACACTTCGGCCTTCTTGCCGACCTTCATGTAATCTTTGATGGACGGGCGTTTGACCGCCCGATACAGGTAGTTCGCGATGAGTCGCTGGGGGTTCTCGATGACGTTTACCCCGAGTTGCCGGAAGATGTTCATATGCTCGGGGTTGTGCACCACCGAAACGAGCGACGGGATTTCGAGTTCCTGTCCCAGCAAGCAGACCATGATATTCGTCGCGTCCTGGTCCGTCGTGCTGATGAGCGCATCCGCTCGACTCGCGCCCGCTTCTTCCAACGTGTCGAGAACCGTCGCGTCGTTGTGGAGGACGAGACAGTCGAACTCCATCGACGCGCGTTCGGCCCGCTCGGCGTTTTTTTCGATTACCACCACGTCGTTGTTGTCCTGTGTCGCAATGCCGATGAGTTGCGAGCCGATATCACCCGCACCGACGATGATGAGATACATTCGTTATTCCCTCTCTGGAGCCATCGATTGAAAAGATACTGTTGTCCCGCATTTTGATTTGACACCTTGTGTCGGGGGCCGAAGTAGGTAAGAACCGCTTTCAGCACGGTTATGAATGGCTTAAACCGTTCATAATCGGTGTTTCGAGCAGAATTCGTCTTACTCCTCGAAACCGTCTTCCCACCCGAACAGCCACGTTCCACCTTTTCACCTCGTCGGGTCAGCAGAGCTGACCACTCCTCGTAAAAATCTGGACCAAAAACACCCGCTCGGTCGTTCCTCCCTCACGGAACTACTCCTCGAAACCGTCTTCCCACCCGAACAGGCCGTTTCGTTGGACGACCGCGCCATCGATTTCCATCCGAGTCCCGTCTCGAGTCATATCCGTGATGAGGTCGGTATGGATGGCGCTTTGATTACCGTCCTCACCGTCCGGAAGGCATTCGTTGTGGGTATCTCCGACGGCGAGGTCGTGTGTGCCCTCGCCGTTCTATTCAATCCTCCGACATTCCTCGCTCGAACAACGGCCGGACGCGAGTCTGAAAACCTAAACCGTCCGCCCCCGACATGCCGGTATGAAACAGGTCTTCGCACCGTGGCGGATGGAGTGGGTCGAGCGCGACAGCGACGAGGATTTCGACGGCTGTGTTTTCTGTGAGTTTCCCCGGCGTGAGAACGCGCGGGAACATCTGGTCGTCGCGCGCAACGACCATGCGGTCGCCATGCTCAACAACTACCCGTACAATCCGGGCCACGTGATGGTCATTCCGACCGAACACGAGAGCGAGTATGCGAATCTCGACGAGGAAACCCTGCTCGGCCACGCCCGCCTGAAACAGCGGACGTTCGACGCGATGGAGTCGGCAATCGGACCGGACGGCTTCAACGCCGGGCTAAACATCGGCGAGGGGAGCGGTGGGTCCATCGACCACCTGCACACACACATCGTTCCGCGGTGGAGCGGCGACACGAACTTCATGCCCGTCATCGCGGACACGAACGTCATCGTCGAAGGGTTGGAAGACACGTACGAGAAACTGCACGCCGCGTTTGCCGAGCAGGAGGGCGCAATCGTTCCGCATCCGGACGCCGCAGTTTCGTTCGAAGAATAAAGATTCGCCGACATAGCCATACGACGCGCGGTCCAATGGTGAACGATGAATCGTGCGGGGGCGATTCGAACGGCGGGGGCCATCATCCTCACGGCGAACCTGCTCTTAGCGGTCGCCAAAGGCGTCGCTTGGTACCAGACCGGTAGCCTCGCTGTTGGCTCGGAAGCTATCAACAGCCTCTCGGACGCGGTGTACAGCGTGGTCGTCCTCGCCGGATTGTACCTGACGACACAACCGCCGGATTTCGAACACCCGCACGGCCACGAGCGAATCGAGCCATTTGTCTCGCTGTTCGTCGCGCTCGGCGTGTTTGCGGCGGGTGGGTTGGTGCTGTTCCGCGCCGGAACCGCGATTTCGTCGGGTGACATCACGACGACGACGAGTTACTTCGCGGTCGGTGTCCTCGTCGGCACGGGCGTCGTGAAATACGCACTCTACCGCTACTGCCTGCAAATCGGCGACGCGGTCAACTCGCCCGCCGTAATCGCCGCCGGACTGGATAACCGAAACGACATTCTAACCGCCATGGCAGCCCTCGTCGGGGTTCTCGGGGGTCGAATCGGGTTTCCCGTTCTCGACCCGCTCGCGGCGGGCGTCGTCTCGTTCGGAATCCTGTACACCGGGTGGGAAATCGTCCGCGACAACGTGGACTATCTGGTCGGTCGTGCACCGCCGGAGGACCTCCGCGCGACTATCGTCCAGCGGGCGCTTTCACATCCGGAAGTCGAGGGCGTTCACGAGGTCGTCGCCCACTACGTCGGCCCGGAAATCGACGTGAGCATGCATCTCGAGGTCGAGGGCGACCGGACGCTCATCGAGGCCCACAACATCGAAACTGACGTAATAAACCGCATTCGAGGCATTCCGAAGGTGGACGACGTGTTCGTCCACATCGACCCGAAAGAACTCGGCGAGTGGAAATCCGACGCCGAAGCTGATAGATTGGCAGAAACCCCAATCGGAGACGAGGAGAGCCGTGCCGAACAGGAAGACCATGCCGAACGGTCGTCGTCGGACAGATGAGGGAAAGATGAAGGGAAACGGCGTCAGATTTTCAGTATCTGAGAATCGGTATCAGTATTCTTTTATCGAGAGAAGAGAGTGACGAACGTAGTTTATGACTCCCTCTCTTAACAGACGGATGCTCCTGAAGGCGACCGGGACTGCGGTCGTCAGCGCGACACTGGCTGGCTGTTCAGGTAACGACAGCTCGAAATCGGACGAGAAGCCTGCGGACAAAACCGTCACTGTCGGTGCGAACGGCTCTTACAAATTCGACCCCGAACACCTCACGATTACCACCGGAACGACGGTCGCCTGGGAGTGGAAATCGAACCTCCACAACATCGTCGTCGACAAACAACCTGACGGCGCGAACTGGAAGGGAACACCCGGCGGGAGGGGCAAGACGTACAACAAAGGATATCGCTACACCTACACGTTCGATGTCGCTGGCAAGTACCACTACTACTGTAACCCCCACCGGTCGATTGGAATGGTCGGGACCGTCACCGTCAAAGAGGGTTCGGGGAACGGCGCTGCGAACAACAGCAGCGGGAACTGAAACGATTATCTCTACTTCCCGGTATCGACCTGCACGCTGCTGCTCACGGCACCGTCGATGCTGACGGTCACCGTTCCGCTCGGTGTACTCGGTTCCGAACTCCTTCGAGTACTCGACCGTTCCACCGGCGTTAACCGACCGTTCGATTATCGTCGATTCGTCGTCATCGGCGATTCCAGTGGTCGGCCAGTAGAGTGCGGCGAGGAACCGGCCATCGTTCTCGGTGACGTTTTTCGCCGTGAACGAGAGCTTCGCTTTCGAATCCTGCATCGTCGCGTCGAACGACTGGAGTTCGAATTTCGGCGCGGGCGTGGAGAGGTTCGACACCGCGTCGTCCGGCAGTGACCATCCGGCACTGTCGCCGTCGTACTGACACCGAATCGATGCCGTGGTCGCGTCGAGCGGCGATGGCACTTCGAACGCAACCCAACCGACCTTCGTGCCCGCTCCATACGGCGAGTCGTACTGCATCTCGCCGTGGCTCGCGAGCGAACTGTTGTTCCCTCCCTTCGTTCGCTTCGCTATCGTCGTCGGCGAATACGTCTTTTTGCCCGCGACGAGTTCGAACGCATCGTACGCTGGGTCGCCGTTCGCATTCGCTGTTTTGCCACGCTGGCTTTGGACTGCGGCGACGACGAACTGCTTTCCCGCCGAATCGAGGATGCCACTCGACCCCATCTTCGACTCATACGTGACTGCGTTCCTGACGACCGGGTTTACAACGGCAACCCACGTGTCGCCGACGGCTTGTATCGCCGAATCCGAAACCGAGAACGATTCCGGCGGTTTGTCGGTTGTGCTCGTGGTCGAATTCGTCGTGTTCGTCGTGTCGTTCGTCTTCGTGGACGGCGTGGAATCGTCCGTCCCGGTGGAGTCGTCTCCGAGACAGCCCGCAAAACTGGCGGATAGCGTACCGGCGGCGGCGAGGAAATTGCGTCGATTCGCGGAGGACATATTTCCAAATCTCCTACTCTTGGCATATGTTTTCTGTTAGACGTGTCTCCGGGGGTGATGGATAGTGGTACGGAATCACGGAGCTTCCAAAATTTCGTTATCGCCGTTCAGACCGGTGTCCCGAAGGCGTAGACGGTCTGGTGGCTGGTAACCTCGACATCGAGGAAGTCACCGGGTTCGATGCCGTGTTCGGAGGCGTGCTGGACGATGATTTGTCGATACGCCTTATCTCGGCACTTCACCGAGTCGCCAGTGCCTTCCTCCACGACCATGACACGCTTTTCGGTGCCGACCATGTCGTCGTAGGCGGCACCCGACGATGTCCATCTTGAGTTCGGACATGGCCTTCGAGCGCTCCTTCTTTTTCGTCCCGCCGAGGCCCTTCATCTTCGCGGCATCCGTGTTCGGGCGCTTGGAGAATCGAGTGACGTTCAATTTCTCGGGGCGCGTTTCACGGAGGAGCGCCATGCTCTGTTCGTGGTCTTCGTCGGTTTCGGTGGGGAAGCCGACGATGAAGTCCGTCGAGAGCGTCCAGTAGTCGAGGTACTCGTCGAACGTCTCGACGATTTCGACGTACTCATCGACCTGATGCTGGCGGCGCATGTCGCCGAGCACGTCGTTCGACCCGGACTGGACCGGCGCGTGGATGAAGTTGTACAGTTTGTCGTTTCGGCGAACACCTGCGCGAGCTCCTCGCGGATGCCGTGGACGCCCTTCGGGTTCGCCATGCCGACGCGAACCCGGAAGTCGCCCTCGATTTCGTTGCAGATGCGGTCCAAGAGGACGTGGAGTTTCCGCTCGCCTTGGTCCCAGCCGTAGACGCCGGTGTCCTGTCCGGTAATCCGGAGTTCCTTCGCACCCGCGTGGACGAGCGCGCGGGCCTTTTCGACGTTCTCCTCGACGGACGGCGAGTCGATTTTGCCCGTCGCGTGCTTCGTGATGCAGTACGAGCAGTCGGACATACAGCCGCGGGCGATGGGGAGGATGCCGACGACGCCGTCCAACACGGGTTCGACGCCGGGACCGGGAGTCGGACATTCGCCGTTCGTGACGGCCGTCGGCACGTCGTCCCAGTGCATGATTTGGGCTCCACGTCCTCGGTTTGGAACTCGTCGCCCTGCGCCAGCGCCATACAGCCGGTGATGATGAGGTCTGCCGTCTCCGATTGCAGTTCTTTCGGCCCGGCGAACCATGTTCCGCTCCGTCTTCTCCACGACAGTACATGTGTTCATTATCGCAACGTCGGCCTGCTCGGGACCCTCGACGCGGTAGTGGCCAGCGTCGCGCAGTGCGGACTCTATCTGGCGACTCTCGCCTCGGTTCGAGGTACAGCCGTACGTTTCGATGTGATACCGGGCCATTCACTCCTCGATTTCGGCTACGCGGGCAAAAGGGCGACGATTGGGGACCGTTCGTGCCGCAAACGGTGTGGGAAGTGCACAGTTCACTCACGACCCCGTCGAATCCTGTCATTGGTTTCGAATCCGATGGTAATGGTTCGTAACCCCTAGGACGGAGACAGCTGAAATTCACCGACAAGCCGGTTTTTTTGACCGCTCCGTTTCGCGCTTCGATAGTCAATAATCTGTTAGCAGTTCGGATTTCATTCCCTTTTTCGGACCGTATTTCCCGTGAACCGTGACCGGGCTCATTCGACGTTACCGACCCACTCGCACGATATAGGCTGCCAACAACAATCCCGCTGTGTCCCGACCAATGTGTGAACCACGCGACTGCGTGGGGGAGACCAACAATGACACAATACGAACTCGTCACAAGTACCGTCTTACAAGCAGGTGGGCTACCGGGATGGGTCCAAGACCCCGTCTCGGGGTTCATCGCGCTGCTGCCGCGTCTCGTCGGTGCAATCGTCATCCTGCTCATCGGCTGGGTAATCGGGCGCGGCGCGGCCGCCGTCGTCCGCCGCATCGCTGACAGAATCGAACTCGACAGAATGGTGCTCGACACGCCGCTCGGCCGAATGCTTGGCGGCACCGAAAGCGCAGTGTCGGGCGCGTTTGGCAAACTCGCCGCGTGGTTCATCTACGCGCTCGCCATCCTCGCAGCAGCGAACGTGCTCGCCATCTCCACGCTCTCGGCGTGGGTTGCGGCGGCCGTCTCGTACCTCCCGGCACTGATTGCCGGACTGCTCGTCATCGTGCTGGGATTCGTCGTGGCTGACTTCATCGGCGACGCCATCATGCGAACGCAAGCCGCGACCCACACCGACTACACCGCGTGGTTCGCCACGGGAACCCGACTGTTCCTGTACTTCACCGCCATCGTCATCGGACTCGACACGATGGGCATCGACGTGGGTATCCTCTACCTCTTCGCCCGCGCCCTCTCGTGGGGGCTCGCCGCCGCCATCGCCATCGGCGCTGGTATCGCGTTCGGCTGGGGTGGACGGGACTACGTCGCAGAACACATCGACGGCTGGATGAACAGCGCCCGACAGGGCACGCCGAGTCCGCAACCGGGTGACGACGACTGAGAAGACGAACGGGAAAGAGGGTTTTCGCGGGCTATCCGCGGAAATCCTCGACGATTGCCACGCCGCTGCTCGCGCCGATGCGCTCCGCACCGGCGTCGATCATGGCCTTCGCTTTTTTGTAGTCGCCGATACCGCCGCTGGCTTTGACCGGCAGATACTCCGCCATCAGTTCCACATCCTCGACTTTAGCGCCGCCGTCGGCGAACCCGGTCGAGGTCTTGACGTACGCCGCATCCGCTTCCTTCGCCAACCGGCAAGCGTCGTGTTTCTCCTCGTCGGTCAACAGCGCCGTCTCGATGATGACCTTCACCGGAATCGGCACCGCCGCAACGACTTCCTCGATATCCGCGCGCACCGCGTCGTGTTCGCCTGCCTTCAGTCGCCCGACGTTGATGACCATATCCAGTTCGTCCGCGCTGTCATCCCACGCAGTGACGCCTTCCTCGCGCTTCGCGTCCGTCGCGTTCTGCCCGTGTGGAAACCCGATGACCGTCGCGAGAGTTACATCCGGTTGGTACTCTACCGCCTCCGCGACGTAACACGGCGGAATACAGGCGTTCATCCCGTACTCCGCCGCTTCGTTCATGACCATCTTTACGTCCGAGAGGGTCGTCTCCGGTCCCAAGACCGTGTGGTCGATTTTTTCCGCGAGTTCGGCTTCGTTCATAGCCGGTTCGATGGACCGTGAGGGTAAAAATCCCGCTATCCCCGTGAAATAACCCACAAGATTATCCCGAGACCGACGAGCAACAACACGTACGACCCGGCGGCGATTGCAGCATCCGTCGTTGTCGAGTAGTTGTCAATTTGAAACGTGATGGCTTTGCGAACGAGCGCGATAATGCCAGCATACACGGTCGCCTGGACGACACCGATTTCACCCTTCGTTTGAACGTAGGCGATGACCGTCCGGTAGATTTCGGCGACGATGAACAACAGGAGAATCACGTCGATGAGTTCGAGAAGCACTCGCGGGTCGGTCCCACGTCCCGCACGGAGAAACGAAAACGCGAGAAAGACGAAGTCGAGGAGACCGACGACGAACAATCCGACGAGCAGGTAGGCAGCGAGGAGTTCGGCGACGCGCATCACCGACTCCGAGTAGGCGACAGCCCCATCGATGTCCATGTACCCCGTGCAACTGCCACGACCGTAGAATTTCCGCCGAAACGATTTTTCTGGTTTTGCGATTGCAGCTACTGGGAAGACTCCCCCGAAAGCCCCCACCCGTTCGCGGCCCCTTTCACCCTGCCGTCGGAGTAACGCTCCGTCGAGCCCCCGTTCGCACGGGAAGACAACCCACGTCTTCCCTGCTCTCGTTCACTGCGTTTACGAGAACTTTGTCGCCGGCGTTTGCCCCGGCTTCCAGCGGGGGCTTTCGAGGCGGTCTGCCTCTCAGTAACTGCAACCACAAATCCACCAAAAAACCGGTTCGTAGCGAGCGTGGCAAGAGTGTTCGAAGTCGCTATTTTCCATCTGCTATCCCGTCAAAAATTTCCAAACCACACCAACAATGAGGACGCCCACGAAAAACAGGAGGAACGGCCACAGAGGAATCGGGTCGACGTACATCACCGCCGTACCTCGGTCGGTGTGTCCGTGGCAATCCACTGTGCTGTCCGCTCTGGATGCCGGATTTCCACCCAGCCGTTCGAACAGAACACCGTCTCGTACGTTCCTCCCCCATCTGTCATCTCAATCGGGCTACCGCCCATCCCCCGCACGACGCTTGGCGTGGAACGTACTTTGTTATCCACGCCGTAGCCCCGGTAAGTCGGCCCTGACTAGCGGGCCAGCGGGAGGCTATAGCTCGTTTCCCGGTCCATGACCGCGTCCCACGTGTGCTCACATTCGCAGGTCACTTCCTCGAACACCGACGGATCTTGGCGCAGGTCGAAGTCCTTGACCGCCTTCTGCACGAGGTCGTCACACTCGCCGCAGTTGTGTGCACCACGGTCGCTGCCGTGCCCGACGGGGTCGGAAACGACGATTGCCGGGACGTCAGCGGTGTCCTCCAGCACGTCACAGACACTCCAGAGCCACGGCGGACGGTAGCCGTTCCGGAAGTACAGTTCATCGACCATCGTGTAACGCTGAACGTTCGTCGGGTTCATCGAGACGGTGTGGGCGTACTCGGCACATTTCCGGATGGACTCCTTCATGTCCTGAACGGCTTCTGGCTCCGAGAGGAACAGCGGCTTCATCAACAGGTATGCTTTGATACCAGCACCGACCGACGCGGCGTTCTCGCTGGCTTGGATGAAATCCTCGAAGTCGAAGTACTTGTTCACACAGTCGTGCCGAACCCGGTCATTCGCCGTCTCCAACCCGATTGCCACGTCGGTTTCCAGCCCTTCCTCGCGGAAGTCCTGTAGTTTCTCGGGCGTGACGAAATCCGGCAGACTCTCGACGACGATTCGGTCGCGGTCGGCAAAGGTCTCGGCGATGGCCTTCCGTGTCTCCCCGCCGACTTCGCGCTCGTCCAAAAACGACCCCGACGTGTAGATTTTGATGAGGCCGCTCTTCTCGTCCGCGCCGTCGCGCTCGTGTTCGAGACAGACTTCGATTTGGTCCATCAGCGCGTCGTGGCCGACGCTGCCGCCCTCGACGGATTCGGCGACGTAGCCACACATCGTACAGCCACCGGCACGTGCCCAGCGACAGCCGCCGGTGTTGAGGATGATGGTGAGACTCTGGTAGACGCCGTCGGGCGTGTTGTCCTCGTCCAACCACACCCGCGTCGGTTCGTGTGGGTCGTAATGTTTCTCCTTCCGGGAGCGAATATCGCGCATCACGGAGTTGTGGGCGTCCATGCCCTTGCCCCGCTCGTAGCTCTCGGGCGTCGGCGTACTCATTGTCGGAAGAAACGGCTACGAGCGTAAATCGGCTTCGTCTCGTCCGGCGACGCGCCACGAGCACGCGAGGGCCAGCACCCCAATCACGGCCCCAAACGTATCGGCGGCCGCGTCCCACACCGACGGGTCCCGAGGGACCATCATCTGTGCAATCTCCATGGCGACGCCGAAGACAACGGCCACAGCAACGGCAAGCGTGAACAGCACGACCCGTACCCGTCGATGGTCGTCACGAGACGCGGACAGCGCGGCGGCGATGGTAGCGGCGAACACGGCGTAGCCGGTTGCATGAAACCACTTGTCCCGGCCGACGAACCCGAGCGGGCCGAGTTTATCCACGCCGACGTTTGGCGACGCGAACAGCGAGAAATAACAGATGACGGCCGCGACGAAGACGACGAGGAGCCATCGGAAGTGCTGTCGGGCAACCGATTCGGAACGAGACGAAGACATCGACTCGACAGTACGGTGGCCTCCCGCTAAAACACGATGATTTCGTAGTTGGATGACATTTGCAACAAGTATTGTAATGAATATATACAATCTCAGTCGATTTAACCGATTGTTATGCCGATACAGCACTGTTCGAACCCAATCTCCGCACTTTAGGAAAATGGGAAAATGGCAATATTCCAACTATATCGGCGTTGAAGTTCTATTTGGTGTCGATTTGACTAACCGATAGTAAATGCCGTCAGTTTTCATTTCTAATCCGCATGTCGAAGGATACACGACGAACGTTCCTGAAGACGGTCGGCCTCACGGTTGGCGCAGCCAGTGTGGCCGGCGCGGTTGGTCTCGCAGACGCCAGCACGCGAATGCCCGTCGAAACCAACGCGCTAGCCCCCAGTTGGTTGTCGCCGACGGATGACCCGACGACCAGTCCCGCGACGACGTTGTCACGTCCGAAGATAGCTGCAATTGCGTCGAGGAAGAGCGGAGGGACAACCACCGAAGCACCGTTTTCGAGTATATCGACCGACGGAACCCTCGCTTCCGTTTCGGATGCAATTCGAATCCGCTATTCGACGTGTTACGTGAAAACCATTCCTCGGCTGCCTGCTCGCTGTCATTCGCGCGCGAGCAAACGTCCGCTCGAAATCATCGATTCGATGGCTGAGTTTAGCCGAAAAACGACAGTAAATATTCATCCCGATGTCTCACGATAATTCAACAGAAATTGCCATTCTCGTCGCTCATGGCAACATCTGCCGTATCGAAAGCTTCTAAGTCTAGTTCTCGAACGGGACGATAGGATGACCGACGAATCCGGTGACTCCCCGAAATTCGAAACGATGGCAGTAACGCATGCGGAACAACCGCCGCATCACGAACGGGCAGGTGATGTGACGATGCCGATTCACCTCGCATCGACGTACGAAGCAGGTGGTATCGACCCGGATATCGGTCTCGAAGATTTGGACCCGGACGAGAACCAGTATCTCTACTCGCGGCTTGCCAACCCGACCCGCCACGCGCTGGAACAACGACTTGCGGCGCTCGAAGGCGGCGACTACGGGATGGCCTTCGCCTCCGGAACCTCCGCCATCGTCGCCACGATTACGGCGTCCGTTCGCCCTGGAGACCACGTCGTCGCGTTCGACGACCTCTACGGCGGCACGAAGACGATGCTCAAGGAGTTGTTCCGCGAGCGTCTCGACGTGGCCGTCGATTTCGTGGACGCCCGCGTCACCGACGCCGTTTCCGATGCCGTCCGGGAGGAAACCGCCCTCATCTGGATGGAGACGCCGACGAATCCACTCCTCCGACTCTGTGACATCGAAGCCATCGCCTCCATCGCCGAATCAGTGGATGCGACCCTCGGCGTGGACAACACCTTCCTCTCGCCGTACTTCCAGCAACCGCTGGAACTCGGTGCCGACGTCGTCGTCCACAGCACGACCAAATATCTGAACGGCCACAGCGATTCCATCGGCGGTGCCGCCATCACCAACGACACCGACCTCGCCGACGAAATCGGCTTCCTTCAACAGGTCGGCATGGGAAACATGCTCGCGCCGTTCGACGCCTTCCTCACCCTTCGTGGACTGAAGACGCTCCCGCTTCGCATGCGTCAGCACGAATCCAACGCCGCCGAAATCGCGGCGTATCTGGACGAACACGACAAGGTATCCACAGTGTATTACCCCGGACTCGAATCCCACCCACAGTACGAACTCGCCCAGCGTCAGATGGACGGTGCCGGTGGCGTCCTCTCGTTCGAACTTGACGGAGAACTCGAAGCCGTAGAGCAGTTCGTCGCAGAACTGGACGAATTCCCGCTCGCGGTTAGTTTGGGCGGCGTCGAATCGCTCATCGAACATCCGGCGAGCATGACTCACGCGCCACTGACACCCGAAGAGCGCGCGGAAATCGGCATCTCGGACTCGCTCCTGCGCGTTTCGGTTGGCGTGGAGCATCCGAAAGACCTCATCGCGGATTTGGAGTCGGCGTTCGAGGCGATGGAATAGAAGAGCGCGAAAGCCGATATTAGAGGAGCCAGAACACTGCCATCCCTACGACGAACGAAACGACGGCAAGAGCCAAAATCGCGAGTCGTTGTGATGCACTCGCGGACTCCGGGTCCGCGACGCGGTCCGGGTCGCGGAACTGCATAACGCCGATGGCGATGAGCGGTAGCCCAGCAATCGAACCGAGTATCGCGTACGGCGAAACGAGAGTGGAACCGACGAGAAACGCAAGGGCAGTCGTGACACCGATGATGATGGAACCGATTCCCCGTTTTTGATGCCGTTCCATACCTACCTCTCGTCGTTCGAATCAGTTAGCCGTTCGGTTGTCTCCTACACTCGTTTCGTACCGAATGCACCGGTGACGACGCCCGCGAGAAGGAGACAGACGACCGTTCCAGCCAGCACCGGCGTTTCGCTGTCTGCGACGAGCCATTTCCCGAGTTCCGCGACCACGCCGTCAGTTCCGACGAACAACACGGCCCCAGCGGCGAGAACCACGAGCGATAGGGCGGCAGTGAGCAGTCCGTGAATGGCCCCCCGAGTCGAATCACCACCGGCGTATTTTCCCGTGATATAACTGCCGACCGGAAACGCGAGCGTGCTCACCAACGCCGCCGCACTGAACAGCGTATCGAACACGCCGACGAGTACGAGAAGAGCAGGGACGAGATGCGCGCCGAGCGCGATGACCATCCCGACCGCGATTGCTCCGCCATCGACACGAGACGGGCGCGACGGTTGGCTCTTCGCCCGGCGAACCCGCGCCAGCGGTGCATCGTCGTTGCTCATTCGGTATCGCCCCGGTCGATGGTCGCCGAAACCTCCATACTACTCGGTTGTTCGCTATCCGTCAAAAACGCTTGGTCGATTTCCTCACGTCGACTTTGTTACGCCGATTTCGCGTCCATCAATCGTTCGAACTGGTCGTCAGTGAGCGACACCTCGGTCGCGGCGAGGTTCTCGTGCAACTGTTCGACGGTCCGTGCACCGATGATGGGTGCGGTGACGGCGTCGTGTTCGAGCAACCACGCGAGGCTGACCTTGGCGGGCGTCGTGTCGATTTCGTTGGCCACGTCTTGGACGACATCCATCACGTCGAAGTTCTCCTCCGTGAGGTAGCTGTCACGGAACTGCTGGTCGGTCGCGCCACGGGTGTCCTCCGCCGGTTCCTCATTGCGTTCGTATTTGCCGGTCAGGAAGCCACCGGCCAGCGGCGACCACGGGATGATTCCCATATCGTACTCCTCGCTCATCGGGATGTAGTTCGACTCGATTTCGCGGTTGACGAGGTTGTAGCGTGGCTGTGCGAGACGGAACGGTTCGTACGCCTGCTCGTTCGCTTTGACGACTTTCCACGCGTTGGGTTCGAGCGTCGAGGTCCCGAGATAGTTCACCTTTCCGTCACGGACGAACCCGTCGAGGGTGCGCATGAACTCGTCTGCGGGTGTATCGTCGTCCCAGCGGTGGATGTAGAGCAGGTCGATGTAGTCGGTTCCGAGCCGATCGAGAATGAGGTCTATCTGTCGCCGCAGATGTTTACGGGAGAGACCACGGCCGTTCGGGTCGTCCGGTCGCGTCGGCCAGTAAATCTTGGACCCGATGACGAAATCCTCGCGGTCACGGTCGGAGAGCCAGTTGCCGATGTATCGTTCACTCTCGCCATTGCCGTACATATCGGCAGTGTCGATGAAGTTCCCGCCCGCGTCAGCGTAGGCGTCGAGCAGTTCGTGGGCACGGTCCTCACCGATTTCGACCTCCCCCTCGTCGTTTTCACGGCCGAATCGCCACGTTCCGAACGCGATTTCGCTCACTTTCGTGCCGGTGTTGCCCAGCGAGACGGTTTCGAGCTCCATATTTTACCGTATTCGAGCGTGACGGTTAAATCGACCGAAGGAAAGGCAGCAGGGGAGATATGAACCAATGAGGAAGAATGGGCCAATCGCGAGATAGCGGGGACGGAAAGATAGTTGGGATGGTCGGACGGTGCTATTCCCGTCCGTACGCGTGTCCGATGAGGAGGGAGACGACGTTACAGCCAAGCAGGCCGAAGAAAACAGTCATCTCCGCGCCAGAGAGACCATTCAGGAGTAAGATGAGATAGCAGAACGGACAGATGACTGCCGACCAGAAGCCAACGAACTGGATCGGCGTCGTCAGCGAATGCTCGTTGAATTGTGCGTGCAGTGCAGTGAGTTTCCGGCGACCGACAGCGAGCGGTTCGCCATCGTTCTCGTAGGTTATTCCCGACATGGTAGCACACCCGTGCCCGGCTAAATCATAGTCGAGACACCCCTTATAACGGACAGAGCGTTGGGATGGATTCACACCGTTTATCGTCGATGAACAGACCTGTCTATTCGTCTCTGACTGCCTCAAATCGTCCTATTCAATTTAAAATTGTTTTTGGGACCGTTTCAGGGGTCATGGGTTTCGAGAGCGACGGATTCGGTGGGCAGGTCTGTAACAGTGTTCAGATGAACGCGAGCGGGAGCATCAACAGGACACCAGCGGTGAGACCCGACAGTAGCTCTCGGTAGCCGTCTCCCGGTAGAGCCTCCCCGACTTCGAGCGCTTCGGGGATGAACTCCGAGAGGACTAGATAAATCATCGCCCCGGCAGCGAATCCGAACCCCATCGGGAGGAAGCTGCGCGCACTTCGGACGAAGTAGAACGCGATGAGCGCGCCAATCGGCTGGGGCAAGCTGGAGAAAATCGACCACCAAACCATCCGCCACTTGCCCACACCCATGGAATTGAGCGGGATGGAAATCGCAACTCCTTCCGGGATGTTGTGAATCGAGATGGCTGCGGTCATGAAAACCGCGAGCAGCGGAACGACGAACCCAGCGAGCTGGTAGCCGCCTTGGAATCCAAGGTCCGCGAACGAGACGCCGACAGCGACTCCTTCCGGAAAACTGTGGACGGTGAGAACGCCGAGGATGAGGACGAGTTTCTTGAAATCCGCTTGCTCGTACTTTTTCGGGTTTACCTCCGCGCCAGAAATGACGTAGTCACTGACGACGACGAGCGCCACGCCGACCAGTAATCCGATGACGACACCTTGCACACTGCCGCCGTTAGCACTCGATATCCCTTTTGATATCAGCCCAAAGAGGGACGCAGAGACCATGATTCCCGACGCGAGTCCCCACAGTACGACGTTCCAGCGGTCGTTTACGTCCCGCACGAGAAAGAACGGAAGCGCACCGATACCCGTCGCCATCGCTGTAACCAGCCCTGCGACGAACACCAGCGTTAGATTAGCGAAGAGAGTCATACCTGCAGTAGGAACCCGATGAGGTTAATAGTTATCATTAACTCAACCATTTTTCGGTAGACCTAAAATCTATGAGTCTCATTTGGGAACAACAGTTCAAAGAAGAACAAAATTACTTTTCATATCTGGGAATGCTGAGCATGAAGCCGTCAAGCGAAGCACATTCTGGACAAAAAGCCGGCGACGGACAGTGACCCCCGAGAGACGAATCCAAAGCTGTGGGAAGCTACCGCAACGAAACGTTGGGGGGTAAAAAACGGAGGAGGTGTGGGTTTCAGGGCGTCGGACAGGGTCCGTGCAGGGCGTACACGGGCGAGTCCGTCTTCGTCGTACTATCTACTCAGTTACTCTTGTAGCCATGACCGACGAACATGGCGACGAGGTTGAGCAGGAGGAGGGGGCCGAGCACGTCAACCGAAGGGGCGAGCTGATTTCCGTAGAGGAAGGGGAGGTATCCGAGCGGAAGCGCGATAGCTGACCAGAAACCGACGAACTGAATCGGGGTGAGGAGTTTTTTCACTACAGTTTCGAGGCTGTGACCAGCGGGGAGTTCGAAGTTCGATGCGTGTTCGTTCCGTAGCGTTGGGGGACTCGACATGATTTCTCGGGGATGTACTTTTCCCTATGACTGGAGGGGTCATATAACGAGTCGAGAGTAAAGCGAAATTCACGACATTTCACCCTTGTGTGTCGATTTGTCGACGTTTCATAAACGTCTTAAAAACGTTTAGACCTTTTAAAGACATTTTTGCACCCGTATCTCCAACTCGAGTCAAAAAATCTCTTGAGATGATATTCTCACTATCTCTGCTGCGGAATTTGTTCGAGACAAAACGACACTTCCGACGCTATGAGCGTTCACTGACAATTTTTATCGAAGGGAAGTCTCGTTTCTCACGTGGAGTCGACAACAAGCGAACGTCGTTTCCAGCTTCGAACCACGCAGCCACAGTTCAGGCCTCGCGCAGGTCGTCGACGGCGGCCGCCCAAACGAGGTCGTAGTCAATCTCTACTTGGCGTGATTCAGCGAGCGATTCAGCGAGTGCCACCGAGGTTGCAACCACATCGTGGACGTGTTCTACAAGCGTTGTACCCTCGATGCCAAGTTTTCGCTGGGCAGGCAGAAACCATGGAACTGTCGAGAGTGATTCGACACCGGTGTCCTCGCACGCGGTCAGCCAGCAGTCACGGACGGCCGTTCGAAGGTTCGTGTCGGCGATTTCTGCGATTTCGGGGAAGGCAGTGAGAATATCGTCCATGGGTATTCGTGTTTGGGTCGGTTGCGATATCGTTTCTGTCCGATGGCTCCAGCTCACGATTCGAACGAAAAACGGAACGCTGGGCATCGTATAAATCGGCAGAATGCCCGGGGAGGGCTCCGAACCCTCGATCTCCGCATGTCCCAGATTCGAGACCTGGCAGGGCCTCACGGGCGCATGGGAGGCTTCCAAGGCCTGAGCGCCAAATCTCAGAACCCTATGAGTGCGGCGCTATGTCCAGCTAAGCCACCCGGGCTCATTTACGGGTAGGCAACTGGTACTCTTTAAAGTTCCCATCTCGATTGGGGATGGATGCGTGTCGATTGCCATCGCGTCACTCGATTTTGTCACGCGAAAACCGTCCCAGTTAGTATTTGGTATGATATGAGTTTTCTCCCTGTCGTGTCTACCCATCGGTTTTAAGAGATGGGACTGACCATTCTCACCATGAACGTTCCGGGAATCGTCCAGTCCAGCCTCGGTGACGAACACGTTGCCGCCAAAGTGTCGCTTGGAGGAGAGGACAGCCTCTACGTGACACCGACGCGGACGCTCATCTACCGTGCCGACGGCTTGCTCAGTGACGAATCCGTCGAAGAGTATCCGCACGACGCGGAACGAATCACCGTCTCCGAAGGCCGAAGAAAATCCACCATCACACTCGACTACGGAATCGACGGCACGGAGAAGTTCAAGATTCCGACCAAACGCCTCCACGACGCGCTTCATCCCGTCATCGCTGGCGTGTTGAACGCTGCAGGCATCACCGATTCGAACGAGCAAGTTCTCCAGACCTACCAATTCAGTGAATTGACACTCGTCCTCACAAACGCGCGTGTCGTGAAACACGTCGGCCAAGCGATTTGGGATACGGACTTCGAGCAGTTCCACTACGGAGACGTGACGCGTCTCGACGTGGAAGAAGGAAACGTCTCCTCGCAAATCATCATCGAGGCCGACGGCCGTCCACAGCGAATCAAAACCCCGAGTGACCGCACGCGCGAGGTTCGCGAGCGAATCGAACAGGGGCTTCTGGCCTACTACGACGTGGGAAGTTACGCCGAATTCGAACAGAGCGTCGCCCCCGACGAACCGGACCCGGAACCCGACGAGAGCGTTTCACTCGAAGACGACGACGTGTTCGGCGGCGGCGTCAAACCTCTCAACGCGAACCCACCCGAATTGGACGACAGCGGGAAGATAATCGACACACCCGACGACGACCCACTCGGTGGCGATGAACCACAGCAGACAGGTGAACTACAAACGGCTGTTGCCGAGTCAGCACCCGCCGAGCAATCGTCTAATCAATCGGCAAATAGGACAGATGAGACGAAGACGGCAAACACGCCAAATACGACCAATGCGGCGAACGCGGTTGCAACCGAAACGGAACCCGAGCAGTCCCCATCGGAGCAACCCACCGGATTCGCCGATTCAGGCTTCGAATCCGCGAGCGAGAACCTTGACGATCCCGTGGAGTCCCAACTCGCGGCGCTGACCGAAACGGTCGAGCGGCAGAACAAACTACTCGAACGACAGCAGAAAACCATCGAGCAACTCATCGCGGAACTCAGTCGCGGGCGATAACGTTTTTACTCCAATTTCTATTCCCGTCCGGTTACCTTCCGGATACAAGAGGAACCGAACGGACCGAGTTCGCCCGCTTTGAGGCGGATGAAATGCCCTGTCGAGATGCCGGTGCCACAGCGACGGCAGGTAAAATCTCCTTCTTTCGTCACGACTTGGCTCTCGAAGCGGACGAATCCGCCACCCTTCGGTCGGATGATGCCGTTTTCCCGATCGATGACGCCCCGTTTTTCCGCCTCGTCCAGAATCGTCCGGGTCATTGTCGGGTTGGTCGTGATAGTCTCGATGCGGTCTACCGCCTCCGCAACCGACAGTTCGGGGTGTTCTATCTTGCTCAACAATTCGACCCCCATATCGACGGGGTCGGCGTCCGCGTCCATCGTTTGTCAGTGCGACACGAAACGGATTAAGCGTTGTGCGCTCGGGTGGAAAGAACTTAACCGCTCCTCAGGCAACCATGGGTCAGATGGAGTTTACGGAGAATCGACGACAGGTAGCCGGAATCGCGGTGGTTGCGGCAATCGTCGTCGCAGGCGTCCTTCTCTCGCCGAGATTTCTCATCAGACAGGCCAAAAACGTCAAACAGATGCCCCTTCTCGCGGGAGGACTGTTCCTCGCCGTTTATCTCATCCGCCCGATGTTCGCGTGGCCGACAACGGTTGTCGCCGTCGCCGTCGGCTACGTGTATGGCTCTGTCGTTGGATTCCCGGTTGCGCTCTGTGGCACCGTCATGAGCGCGTATCTTCCGTTCGTGGCGGCTCGGTACTTTCGCGTCGATTCGGGTATCTTTGGCCGTCTCGGCGACTCCGGCGAACGGTTTTTCGACACGATGGGGGATTTGCGCGGGATGATTGCCTCGCGGCTGCTTCCCGTCCCCTCGGATGCAGTATCGGCGGCTGCGGGACTCTCGGACGTGTCCGACCGCTCGTTCCTCCTCGGGACGGCAATCGGCGAAATGCCGTGGATGGTCGTCGCCGTTCTCGCCGGGAGTTCGCTGGATACGCTTTCACTAGCGGGAATAGAAGACAACTGGATGCTCATCGTCGCCGCCGGACTCGGGGGAGTTTTGCTGCTGGCCGGTCCTGCCTACCGGGCCTACACAGACGATTAGTAAAACGTGTCCGCACAGTCGTAGACGACGCCGTGTTGCGGGCAGACGTACTTGCAATGGCGGTGCATCATCGACGCACCGCACAGCGGACAGGGCCGTCCTTTCGGCGTCTCTTCCATACTCGTACACGATTCCCGATGCGTATCACGTTTTCCGTCGGCAAGACTGACATTCCACATCTGGATGACGTCTCGAATATGGAAGAGATTTGGAAGAGAGTGGAAGATAGTGAGAAGAGAGTAGGTCGGAAGTTCGAAAAACGGCTATTTAATAACGAGAACTCGGTTGGGATATGCGATTCAAACACGCACTCGCAGTGGCTGTGGTACTGACCGTCTGTGCCGTTCCGATTACGGTGAGCGCTGGAACAGCAGTCGATGACGTTTCCACTGCCCCGCTCGCACAGGGTTCGACAACCACGGAGACGATGGGCAACGGAACGATGGGCGACGGCATGCACGACAACATGACGACCACGACGGATAATATGGGTGATGGCATGCACAACGGCACCATGACCGACAACATGACCACGACTCACGAGATGGACGATGGGACCATGACGGACACCATGAGCGACGGGACGATGACGAAAGAAACCATGACGGACACCATGAGTGATGACACGATGACGAAGGACGCCACGAACGACGGACAAAGCGGCGGTTCGGGCAACTCACTTCCCGGATTCGGTGTCGGTGTCGCAGTGGTCGCACTCGCCGGTAGCGTACTGTACCTCGCACGGAAGCGATAACCATGACTGATGACCTGCGCGAAACTGACCGACACGATATCCAAGCCGTCGCAATCGAGGGGGCAATCGCGCTCCTCGCCGGAATCGCCGCCGTCGCCGGGTCGTACGCTGCGGTCGGCTTCACCCCATCGTTCGTCGCCGCGCCGGTCAGCACGTTTGTCGTCGCAACCACGCCGAGCACAGTCATCACGTGGTCGATCCAGACGCTCGGCGATTTCGGCGACCAACTCGGGTTTCTGCTGGCGCTCGTCCTGACCGTTCTGCTGTTCGCAGTGACGACGGCAATCGGAGCACGAGCAGCGGACACGATTCCCGTTTCCATGCTTGCTTCCCCCGTGGTTGGCGTACTCTGTGTCGTGCCTGCACTGGCGTTGACGGGTGCTCCCATCTCCGCGTTGGGGGCTGGAATCGGTGCTGGACTTGTCGTCGCCGTCGCACAGCTCGGTTCGACCGGCTTCACGAATTCGACAAGTTCGACCAGTTCGGCTGGCTCGGCTTCCGACTCGGTTTCGGCATCGCGCCGAAGCCTGCTTCAGGCCATCGTCGGGACCGTCGCAATCAGCGGTTTCGGCGTCGTCGTCGGTTCGGGACGTGGTGGTAGCGATACGCCGAAACCCGACGGGCCAGTGAGCGCGGACGTGCATTCGCTGCTTTCCGACGCCAAGGAAAAATCGCTCGCCATTGATGGACTTGAAGGCTTGGTGAGCGAGGATTTCTATCAGGTAGACATCAACAGTGTGGACCCGAACGTCTCGGCTTCGGACTGGAGCTTGCGGGTGTCGGGTGCCGTCGAGAAGGAATTGACTTTCGGGATTTCCGATCTCAAATCGATGGGTTCAGTCCACCGGTTCAAGACGCTTCGCTGTGTCGGCGAGTCGCTGAACGGGGAGAAGATGGACACCGCACTGTGGACGGGCGTGCCGATTTCGTCACTGCTGGACGAAACGACGGTTTCCGACGAATGCTGTGTCATGTTTCGGGCTGCCGATGACTACTACGAGGAGTTTCCCTTCGCGGCGCTCGAAGATGGATTTCTGGCCTACGAGATGAACGGCCAACCGCTCCCCCGCAGCCACGGTTACCCCGTCCGCGCGCTGATTCCGGGCCACTGGGGCGAAATCAATGTGAAATGGATCACGGAGATTCAGGTACTGGAGAAGAAGGCGGAAGGGTTCTGGGAAAAGCACGGCTGGCACGGCACCGGCCCGGTCAACACCGTCGCCAAACTCCACGCCGTCAACCATCTCGACGGCGGGAAAGTCCAAGTCGGTGGACACGCCTACGCCGGAACGCGCGGCATCAAAAAGGTCGAAGTTTCGACCGACGGTGGTTCATCGTGGACCGATGCCACCCTCTCCGAGCCACTTCCCGGAACGGACGTCTGGCGACAGTGGGAACACACGTACAAACCGAGGAGTTCGCACGAAGTCGTGGTTCGTGCGACGGATGGGGACGGGAACCTCCAGCCGAAAGAACAGGAGAACGCGTACCCGAACGGCGCGTCCGGGTGGGTTTCGAAGCGTATCGAGCCGTAGATATATCTGGCTGCATGACTCTCACCCAAGTGACCGTTCGATGGACAAGGCGCTCTGGTATCTACTTACAGCGACACGCGGCGGCGAGAACCGCGCGCGTATCATTCGCGCCCTCTCGGAGCGCCCACGAAACGCAAACCAACTGGCCGACTCGCTCGGTGTGCAGTACAAGACGGTTCGACATCACCTCGACATGCTCGTGGACCACGGCGTCGTCGAACCGGGTGACAACGAGTACGGGAAACTCTACTTTCTCACCGACAGGTTCGAACACCATCGAGACGCCTTCGAGGAAATCATGGAACAGATAGAATGAATTCGATACAACTCGCAAGCGGACTCGCAGTCGTGAACATCCTCCTGCTCGCCGTACTGGTGGGCGTCTGGGTGCGAAGCTATCTGAAGTTCCGCACCGCGCTCGTCCTCGGACTGTTGGCCTTCGCCCTCGTGATGCTCGCCGAAAACGTCGTCGCTCTCTACTACTTCTTCGGGATGCAGATGTTCTACTCCGGAAATCCGGCGGTACAGCAAGCGGTGTTGGTGCTCCGGGCGCTCCAGTTCGTCGCCCTCGTGTTCCTGACGTGGGTGACGGTGAAGTAGCGAAAACGGAAAAACGTCGAAAACGAAAAATCGAATTCTATTCTGTCGGTCTACTTATGAGCACTCGCTCCAGCCACAGGACTCGCAGGTCTTGCAGCCTTCCGAGAAGTACAGCGAGAGCGACCCGCACTCGGGACACTCCGGACTTTCACCCGCGTCGATGAGCGACTGGGAGGCGTCCTTCTCACCGGCTTTCGCCGCGCCGCCGTCCGTCTCGGTCTCGTCGGCTGTCTCTTCGAGCGTCTTCTGTTGCGGGTAGGCTTTCTCGATTTCGCCGTCGAGGTAGCGCCGCATGGCGACGCCGATGGCGTCAGGGATGGAGTTTATCTGTTCGCCCTTGTCCCACGCGACTTTCGGGCTGCGGATGCCCTGCAAGTCCGAAGCGATTTCGTTCGGGTCAACGCCGCTACGCAGCGCGTAGCTGATGACCTTCGCGAGCGCTTCGGTGAAGGAGTTAGTGAACCCGCCGGAGTTACCGATAGTGGCGAACAACTCGAACGGCTCGCCGTTCTCGTCCTCGTTGATGTTGACGTACATCTTGCCGTATCCCGTGTCGACGCGCTGGGTCACACCGTGAAGCACGTCTGGGCGCGGTCGTTCCTTGGCGTACGCGCCGCCGGTAACGCCGTCGTCCAGGAGGTCGCCGAGTTCGGAGCCGAGTTTGGCCTGCACTTCCTCGTTCTCGATGAAGCCTTCGACACTGCCGAACACGGTTTCAATTTGCCCCACGATGGTCTCGGCCGCTTCCTCTTCGTCGGCGAATTCGGCGTTGTCAGCCCTCGTGGTGAGCACCTGTTTCGAGCGCGTACCGTCGCGGTAGACCGTGACGCCCTTGCCGCCGTGGTCGTAGATGTAGCGGTACACCTCGTCCATGTCCTCCTTGCTGGCGGAGTTGGGGAAGTTGCACGTCTTGCTGATGGCCGAGTCCACACCATTCTGGCAGGCACACTGCACTGCGGCGTGTTGCTTGCCGGTGAGGTCGCCGGTCACGACGAACAGTTCGCCGATGGCGTCCGGGACCGTTTCGAGCCCTTCGACGCCGGAGAACTCGTTGGTCGCCATCTGGTCTTGGGCTTCCTGCTTGACTGCTTCCACGTCGATGTCGTTCGCCTCCAGCGTGCGGAGGAAGTAATCGTCGAACTCCACGAGCATCTCGTCGCCCTGTACGTCGTCGGAGACGTTCTTGTAGTAGGCGACGTTGTAAATCGGCTCACAGCCACCCGTGGTGTTGCCGACCATCGAGGTGGTTCCAGTCGGTGCAATCGTCGTCGTGTTGTGGTTGCGAACCGCGAAGCCTTCCTTCCACTTTTCGGGGTCGAGACCGGTCTGGCCCTCGAACCACTCGGGGTAGTCGGTCGGGTTCGCGTACTTCGAGTCCTGCCAGTCGTTGAACGAACCACGCGCTTCGGCGAGTTCGTGGGACGCCCACTTCGATTCGTGGTTGATGTGGGTCATCAACTGCTTGGCAATCTCGTTGCCCTCCTCACTGCCGTAGCGGACGCCGAGTTGGATGTACAACTGGGCGAGTCCCATGACGCCGAGACCGATTTTGCGCATGTCCCGAACCTTCTGTTCGATCTTCTCGACAGGGAAGTCGGACATCGTGACGACGTTTTCGAGGAATCGAGTGCCGTACTCGATGCGGTAGTCGAACTCCTCCCAGTCGATACCCTCGCGGAGGAAGGCATCGACGGCTTCCGAGATGGAACCGTAGTCGTCGCCGTGCTCGTCGTACCAGACACGCCAGTCCGGCGCGTCGAGGTCGGCCAGCGTCGAGAGGTTGATGTGGCCGAGGTTGCAGGCTTCGTACTCTTCGAGCGGTTGTTCGCCACACGGGTTCGTGGCGAGAATGCGGTGGTCGGGGTGTTTTTCCACGTCGAAGGAGTGTTCCTTGTTCACCCGTTCGAGGTAGATGATTCCGGGTTCGCCGTTCTCCCAGGCACCGTCCACGATGCGGTTCCAGATGACCTTCGCCGGAATGGAGAGCACTTCGCCCGGCGTGACATAATCGCCGAGACCGAACATGTCGTACATCTCCTCGGTGTGCTCGGTGGCGACGTGGGGTTCTTCGGTGCGCGGGTTGGTGAAGACGAACTCCTCGTCGTTGTATAACGCGTCCATGAAGTCGTCCGTAACGCCGACGGAGATGTTGAAGTTAGAGAGATGGCCTTCGGCGGCGTTTCGGAGGTGTTTCGGGACGCGACCGTCGTCGTCGATGAGTTCGCGGGCCTCTTCGAGCGCTTGCTTGAACGACGTGTGCGTGTAATCGTCGGGGTCGTTCAGGCGAAGCGTGTTGGCGAGGCTCACGTCCTTGTTCTTCGCGTGGATGAATTGGATGACGTCCGGATGCGAGACGCGCATGACGCCCATCTGTGCACCGCGTCGGGCACCACCTTGCGCGATTGTCTCACACATCTGGTCGTACGTTCGCATGAAGGTGATGGGACCGGACGCGATTCCGCCAGTCGAACCGACGGCGTCGCCGTACGGTCGGAGTTTCCAGAACGCATAGCCCATACCGCCGCCGGACTGGAACACCTCGGCCGCTTCCTTTGCTGTCTGGTGGATATCCGTAATGTCGTCGCCGGGAGAGTCCACGAAACACGCCGAAAGCTGCTGGAGTTCGTCGCCAGCGTTCATCAGCGTCGGGGAGTTCGGGACGAACGAAAGCTGTCCCATCAGGTCCTCGAACTCGTCCTCTATCGAGTCCACGTGGTCGTGGATGGCGTCGGGGAGTTCGGGGACGACTGTTTCGTAGGCAAATTTATTGACGTTGTACACCGATAGCGTCGTCTCAACGTCGTCCTCCGCCGTGGTTCCTTTCCCGAACACTTCCGCGGCGAGTTCGTCGCGGCGCGGGTGACCGGGCTTCAACTGCTCGGGCGTGACGGTGAGTTCGACGCCCTGCTGTTCGGCCTCGTAGACCGCTTCCGCGAGCGCGATGTTCTTCGCCACGCGTGGGAACAAGTCGTCCTGTGACTCGACGAGATTACCGTCCGCGTCCTTGCGGAGATACCGCGCCGGAAGGATGTTCCCATAGGCGTTTCCGGTCATCCGGTCTTCCAGCGTCGCACCCTCCGTTCGCTTGACAGGAAGGGTGACTTCGTCGGCGTCCGTCTCGTGCGCGTCGCTCATGTACGCGCCACCACCGTTCGTTCGCTACTCTGCACGTCGATTCGCTCTTGGTTTCGCATGTAGACCCGTTTCATTCGTGACGAAGAATGCATTCGACCCATCCCCAATTAAGTTTACTTTCTTTATCCCAACTGTAGTTGAATAGTGATGCCTCTGCGATCGTTCTTCTGGCTAACTCAGAGTTCAGACGCCCAGGACTATAAGAGTGTTCAGACCGGAGCGAAAGTGACCGGAATGCCGATATTTCGCATGGTAATGGGCCATTACCACGGTTCAGTCCTGGCGTTTTCCCGTCCGTGGAAACCGACACCATCGATACGTTTACCATCCAGTAGGGAATCATTTCTCGCATGCTCCCCCTCGTCATCGAACCCGTCGGAATCGTGGTCGCCATCGTCGCTATCATCGTTCTCATCGCCGCCATCCGCTTCGCCATCAGCCTCCTCTTCCGCGTAGGTATCGTGGTCGTCCTCATCGTCGCCGCGCTCTACGCGGCGGGCGTGCTGACGTTCTAGTGGAGAAAGTTCCCGAGTAACTCCCGGCCACCTGCCGTGAGAACGCTTTCCGGGTGGAACTGCACACATTCGATGGGATACTCTCGATGACGAATCCCCATCACGAGTTCCGTTTCTTCGTGCACGGTCGTCGCGCTGACTTCGAAAGCGTCGGGGACGCTCGTCGTCACGAGTGAGTGGTACCGTCCGGCCTGAAAGCCCTGCTCGATTCCATCGAAAACTCCCTTTCCGTCGTGCTCGACCGGAAACGCCTTGCCGTGAATCGGCTCCGGCGCACGGCCGATTTCCCCACCGTATTCGTGGATCGCTGCCTCCAACCCGAGACAGACGCCGAGCGTCGGAATCTCCGGCGACAGCTCCCGAAGCACAGCGGACGTGACACCGACGTCCCGCTCGTTTTTCGGGTGCCCCGGCCCCGGACTGATGACGATGGCGTCGGGTTCGAAGTCACGGATTTCGGCGAGCGATGCCGTATTTTTCACCACCTTCGTCTCGAACTCCCCGTCGTTCGACCGGAGCGCGTCTTCGGCGTACTCCACGAGGTTGTACGTGAACGAATCGTAGTTGTCCACGAACAGCAGGCGGGTCATTTGGAGACCCCCATCTCCACGGGTTCGGTTTTCGGCGCTAACCGTTCCAGCGCCGCCAGCACGCCGCCCATCTTCTGCTCGGTCTCCTCGAACTCGGCTGCCGGGTCGCTGTCGGCAACGATTCCCGCCCCTGCCTGTACCGTGATTTCGTCGGGGGTTCCGCGCTCGATTGTCGCCGTCCGGATGGCGATGGCGAAGTCGGCGTCGCCAGTCCACGAGACGTAGCCGACGCCACCGCCGTAGACGCCGCGCATCGTTCGTTCGAGGTCGTCGATAATTTCCATCGCGCGAATCTTCGGCGCGCCGGTCAGCGTCCCTGCCGGGAACGCCGCCCGCACCGCGTCGAAGGCGTCGCGGTCCTCGGCGAGCGCTCCTGTCACTGTGCTCTCGATGTGCTGGACGTGGCTGTACTTGATGACGTTCATGAACTCCTCGACGCGCACGCTGCCGGACTCTGCGACCCGGCGAACATCGTTTCGCGCCAAATCCACGAGCATGGCATGCTCCGAGCGCTCCTTCTCATCGGCGAGGAGTTCGCCCGCGAGTCGCCGGTCCTCCATCGGACTGTTGCCACGCGAGCAGGTCCCCGCGATGGGATTCGAGACGATTTCCCTGTCCTGCACTGAGACCAATGTCTCCGGACTCGCGCCGACGATGCTCAGGTCGTCGTAGCCGAGCAGATACATGTACGGCGACGGGTTCACGTCCCGAAGCGCAGCGTACAGCGCCCGTGGGTCGATGTCGCTCGCCACGGTCCGTTTGCGCGAGATGACGCCTTGGTAGATGTCGCCCGCCGTGACGTGTTCGTTGGCCCGCTTCACGGCGGCTTCGTACTCGTCCTGCGGCCCTGCCGTTTCGGTGTTTGGACTGTAGTCACCGAACGACGGCGGCGCTGCGGATTCGAGTTTTTCCGCCACTCGGTCGCGCTCGGCGACCAACTCGTCGTAGCGTTCGTCTACGTCGTCGTCAGGCGAAACGAGCGGTGTAAATACGAGCGAGAGCGTTCCTTCTTCGTGGTCGAAGACGAGCGTCTTCGTGCTCAGGACGAACTGCGCGTCGGGCAGGTCCGTCTCTGGTCGTTCGATACCCTGCTCGTCCAACCAGAGGTCGTAGACGGCGTTGTACGCGAGGAATCCCACCAGCCCGCCACAGAACCCTTCGTCGTCGGGAAATCCACGACGTGGCGCGTCAGGGAGCGCCGTTCGAAGCCTGTCGAGCACGTCGTCAGTGGAGGATGCGTCAGTGGGACCGTCGGCGTTCAACTCGCGGGACCATCTCTTGTGGAGCACCTGTACGTCGGTTTCGTCCGGGGTGACGGACACGACCGCGGCCGGGTCATAGCCGACGAAGGAGTAGCGCGCTCGGCTGTGGTGGCCGGTGTCGCTTCCGTTCATTTCCGCGTCGAACGCTCCGTAGGGGTCGCTGGACGCGACCTTGTCGGCACTTTCGAGGAGATAATCGTACTCCCCGTTGCCGAGGGTCGAGTACGCCGTGAGCGGATCGATGGACGCGTCGAGGTCGAGGTCCGTCGAAAGATAGACGACCGAGCTTTTTTCGTCGATACTCCCCGCCAGTTCGCTGAACGTCCCTCGGTTCATTGATGAGCAAGTGCCTGCCGACCATGTTTCGCGTTCTCGACGAAGGATTCGACGGCGGCGTGGTCTTTCTTCCCGCCGCTCGATTCGACACCGCTGGCAACGTCCACGGCGAACGGTTCGACCGTCTCCACCGCGTCCACGACGTTCTCCGGCGTGAGTCCCCCTGCGAGCAAAACCGGAGAGGAGAGCGAATCCGAGAGCTCCCGTGCGCGACTCCAGTCGTGTGTCTCACCGGTGCCGCCGACCGCTCCGGCGTCGAGTAGGAGACCGTCGGCAACGGTGTCGTATCGCTCGGGTCGTTCCGTATCGGGACCGATGACGGGGACGACGTTCGCTTCGATGTTCGCACGGAGGTACGCGAGGTTGCCGACACTGGTATCGTGAACCTGCACGACATCTGGTTTCACGCGGCGGGTGAGTTCGACGGTTCGCTCGACTCCCTCGGGCATCGTCACGAGCACCGTCGAGACGAACGGCGGGATTTCGCGGGCCAGTTCGGCGGCCCGGCTTGGGCTGATTTCGCGCGGCGAATCGACCGGCACGTCCACCAGTAGGCCGATGGCGTCCGCCCCGGCGTCGATGGCCGCTGCGAGGTCGTCCTCGTTCGTCAGGCCGCATATCTTCACGCGCGTCATGCCGACAGCGCCCCCGTCATCGCGGCCAGCTGGTCGCCCGCGCTTCCCGAGTCGATTGCCTGTCTGGCTTGCTCCACGCCGTCTTCAAGCGACGTTGCTTGGCCGGAGACGTAAATCGCGGCTCCCGCGTTCGCCAGCACGATATCGCGCTTCGCGCCGTCCACGGTGCCCTCCACGATGCCGCTGAGGTCATGCGCGTTCTCGGTTGGTGTCCCGCCCGAAACGGCGGACACGTCGTGCTCTTCCACGCCAAGGTCGGTTGGCGAGAGTGTGTACTCCTCGATGGTTCCGCTCTCGACTTCCGCCACGGTCGTTTCGTCGTGGACCGCGATTTCGTCCATGCCGGAGCCGTGGACGACGAGCGCGTGGTCCACGTCCATGTGCGAGAGGGCGCGGGCGAGGACGGGCACGAGGTCGGGGTCGTAGACACCCACAACCTGTGCATCTGCGCCAGCGGGGTTCGTCAGCGGGCCGAGAACGTTGAACACGGTTCGCATGCCGAGTTCCTTGCGCGGGCCGATGACGGCCTTCATCGCCGGGTGGAAGACGGGCGCGAGCATGAACCCGATTCCCTGCTCTTCGATGGCGCGTTCGACGGCGGGCGGTTCGGAGTCGACGACGACACCGACTTCGTCGAGGACGTCGGCGCTGCCGGAAGAAGAGGAGACGGAGTAGTTGCCGTGTTTCGCCACCGGAACCCCCGCACCACTGGCGACGATGGCCGACGTGGTGGAGACGTTGATAGTGTTGTAGTCGTCACCCCCCGTTCCGCAGGTGTCGACGAGGGGCGTCCGGTCGGGGGAAATCGTCCGGGCCGCCCCGCGCATTCCCTGCGCGAAGCCAGCGATTTCGGCTTCGGTCTCACCCTTGGCGCGCAAGCCGGTGAGCAGCGCGCCGATTTGGGCCTCCGTGGCCCCGTCGAAGACGGCCGTCGCCGCCTCGCGTGCTTGGGTGAGTGTCAAATCCTGCCCGTCCGTGACGAGTTCGATGTAATCCTTCATAGTGAACACCAATGAACTTGTTTGGGTTACAATGAACACATACGTACATCCACTTAAAGTTGTCGTGGGTATGTGTCACGAACGAAACCGAGATAGGGCGGCGCGTTTCGAAACCTTCAATTACCCTTGCGGGTAACTGATGAATGCGTTCAGACAGAGGCCGACTGGGTTTGTGGTCTAGTTGGTTATGACACCTCCTTGACATGGAGGAGGCCGGCAGTTCAAATCTGCCCAAACCCACTAATTTTGTGCCGAACAACTTCGTGAGGCACAAATTTGTATATTTGGCAGTTTGAACCAGACGAGACGCATGCCCGCGAAGCGAAACGAAGTGGAGCGAGCAGGAACGTCTCGGCGAGGTTCAAATCTGCTCTCAAAAAATATCTGCAATCCAGATTCTGCTCAATTTCACCAGTTACTACTCATCCGCAAAGTCCGGCGGCACTCGATGACCGCACGGCCACACCTGTGCTGAATCAAGTGCATCGCCGGTTTGTTTCGTTATCGGTTTTCCACAGAGGGGACACTGCTGAACGATATTCTTTTCTTTCGGAGAATTGGGGATTCTTACGGCACTCACCATAGAGGTAACATTAACATACTGTGGTTGTATTCTCAAAAACAAGTATGGGCGAATCTACCCTCCAGCCCCAACTCGACCGAATCGAGCGACGGCAGCAGTACATTCTCGCCATGCTCATCATTCCGTACCTCGCTTGGTTCGCCACGTAATCGTTGTCTTCAAAGCCGCTATTCTCTCCTTCTTGCTGGCCATCGTCGCGTTCATGGTGATTACCATCCGCAGGCGCAACCGCGACGTCGCAGGACAGTAAGCCCACGCAAGTCCGTCCGAGAAGCAGACATCGAGAATCCTCGCTACGCTTGCTACGAGTCGTTTCTGGAAGTACTATGATTGCAACTGCCGAGCGGCAATGAAGACCGCACCGCCCCGCCACCGCTGGCTCGCGGTTTCACCGCTCGCTTGCAAGGGTGCTTCGCAACCTCGTTTACCGCACCACACCCTCCCCAGCCGATTCCTTCGCTCGTCGCTAACGCTCCTCGTCGTCATCCCTCGCACGATGACTAGTCAGGTCCTCAGCCGACCGCTGGCCGCGATTGTGCCCGTCACGGTGAGGAGGATTGGCGGGATGGCATAAAGCAGCGTGAGGTTGCCACCCGTCGCACTGATCAGGTTCAGCGTGTGCTTGCCGGAGAGGGGAACGAAGTGGGCGTTGTAGAACAGCCATGCCGCGCCCTTCCACGTCGGGACCGTGAGTCCCTGCGTGGTCAAGTAGCGCGCGAAGGTGATGCTGTCGCCTTGGTAGTGCACCGTGGCCGCCGCGAAGGCTGAATGGAGGCGGCTCCCTGCCCACAGGTAGGTGAGCAGGAACCCGAAGAGGAAGGCGGGAATTCCGAGGGTATCTTTCGTCCGAGCAGGGTATCTGACTGCGTCGTCCTTGGTTAGTAACGACATACGAGAATGTCACTCATCAGCAGAATATATTTTGTGCGCTACTCGAATTCAAAAACAATCATTGATTCGTCTCACGGACAGGCTACCGTCCGGTAACGGTCGATTCGAGATGTGGGTGAAAAGATACCCCATTCGGCCGTCGTACAGGTACGCTACGCTTCGAGTACTGACGGCCAGAAACCAGAGTCCAGTTACTCTTCGGAGAGTTCCGGTGCTTGTTCGCCGGTTGACGGGTGCGTTTCGTGCGTCGTAGGTGTGCGCTACGGCGACGAGCGTAAACGCGATGACAACGAGCAGTGCGAGTCCGATGTCCGTGATTCCGGCGAGTGGCGGGACCTGAAGCCACGCTGCGGTAAGCAGTGCGAATCCGGCTACAGCGATTCCGAGGTATCGTTTGCACCACGAAATGTCGTCCCGGCTATTCGTTTCGAGATAGGGGTCGAGTTGTTCGGCCGCAGTGGAAAGCTCGACGATACCCCTGTTTTGGTTGTAATCTACGATTCCTGCGTCGTCCAATTTTGGGAGGTGGGACTGGTAGAGAGCGGTGTAGACCCGTTTTCGCTCGGCTGCCGAAATCGCGCCGACCGTGGTGTCGTTCTCCCACGCGGCGACTTGTTCGGCAAGGTCGCTCAACTGCACGGTTTCGTCGGCCTGCTTCAGATAGTGCAGAGCGTACCGTCGCCGCTGGTTTTTCAATACGTCGAAAACCATATCGCGGGAGAGTGGTGCTTCCCGCTCGTCGCGTGAGCGATTCGATTCGAGGATATCCGAAACCTGTTCGGCGACCGTTGGGTCTGACTCACTCGTTTGGCTCTCAGTGTCGTTGTCTCCTGTGCCAGAGGAGTCACCGATTGTGCTCATTACTCCGCCACCCCTTGCTCGTAACCCAGCATGGATTCAAACATTGCCGGGTTTGTTCTTTGTTATTCACCATTTACCAGCTGTAAATGACTCGTTACGAATGACGACAAACAGCATAGACCTCGCCGTTGTCCCGTGGTAATAGCCCATTACTCGGGACTTTTTCGGCACCTCTCAGCGACGGCGCAAGTTCTCGTGAATTCCGAGCACGAGGGCCGGAACGACGACGATGAAGATGTGTTCTTCGAGCGGAATGCCAAGTAGTTCGACACCCGTTCGGAGCGGAATCGCAAACACACCAATCGTCAGGGTGTACCAATCCCAGACGAACCCGATGGGGTAAATAACAAGAAGGGTTTTCGTGGCGCGCGGGAGGGCATCCGCTCGGATCAGCAACCACAGTGCGACCGACCCGAACAGGAGTTCGCTGACAAGATACGTGTAGGGACCGAACACTGCGCCGATGTCAGGAATCACGTTCGAAATGTAGGTTTCGCACCCCGAAAAACCCCGTCAAAGTGCCGTTCCCGCGACAAAGTTCAAGACCAATGCCCGCGTCATTCAAACTGCCGATGGATATCTCTGACATTGCGACCACCGATTACTTCGAAATCGAAGCGGAAGAGCGACTGGGGAAGGCCCGCTCAATCTTCGAAGAGGAGAACCCAAAGGGAATCGTGGTCACCGAGGCAGGCAAGTATAACGGTGTCATCACGCAAAAACAACTCCTGCAGTCACATATCGAAGACCAAACCAAAGTAGCGACACTCACGAAACCGGCACCGAAGGTGAACCGAGACGACGATGTGCGTGACGTTGCCCGCGCGCTCGTCGAAGGCGGGTCGAAGGTCGCACCTGTCTTCGAAGACGGCACGCTCTGGGGAATCATCGATGAGGATACCATACTCGAAAGCGTCCTCGAAAATCTGGACGCGTTGACGGTCCAGCAGATTTACACCGAAGACCCCATCACGATTCCGGAAGATGCCACGCTCGGTCGCGTTATCAACCTCATGCGCGAGCACAGCATCTCCCGACTCCCCGTCCTCAACGAGAACGGCTTTTTGACGGGCATGGTCACGACCCACGACATCGTGGATTTCGTCACCCGCAACATGGACAAGCCCACGCGTGGCGAGCGAACCGGGGACAGCAACCGTATGCTCGACCTTCCCGTCTACGACGTGATGAACAGTCCCGTGGTGACGATTTCGCTTACCGAATCCGTGCAGACGGCAGTCGAACTCATGTTCGAGAAGGACTACGCCGGACTCGTCGTCACGCCGGAAGACGATGACCGCGTCGTCGGTGGCGTCCTCACGAAGACCGACGTGCTTCGTGCACTCACCTACACCGAGGAGGACCACATGGACGTGCAAATCACGAACATCGACCTCCTCGACACGATAACCCGACAGAACATCCGCGAGAGCGTCGAGGATATCACGGACAAGTATCAGGACATGCAGGTGCGTCACGCGCACGTCAGATTCCACCAACACAAGGAGAAGCTTCGTGGCACGCCGCTCATCCAGTGTAAAATCCGCCTCCGCACCAACCGCGGACAGGTGGCTGGCTCCGGCGAAGGCTACGGTGCCGAGCAGGGGTTCAACGTCGCCCGCGACGTGTTAGAGCGCAACGTCCTCGAACTCAAAGGCGTCCAGAGCGACCGCGAGTACGAAGGTCAACTGCTTCGGAAACTCAACGAACTGTAGGACCCAAACACTCACCGAACAGTCGGATACGAAACCCGCAGTTCGTTGGTCGCCACGACTCTCCTTTTCCCTGCGAAAAAAGCTTTTAAATACCCTCTTGTGGGCTTTCGAGTCCCGAGTCCGTGATGCGGAACTGGGTTCGACCGCCTGCGGGTTTCGAGCGATGCTTTTCGAGCGTTGCCCGGCGGTTGCCGCCCCGGAAGCGGTCCACTCGGAGCACGACACCCGTCCAGTGTTCGAGCGTGTGGCCACCGAGCGGCCGCGTGCCGTCCGAATCCGGGTCGGAGTACACTTGATTGGTCAGCAACACCGCGATGTCGTGTTTGCGCGCGAGCGAGAGGAGGTGTGTCACTTGGCGGGCGACTCCGCGAAGCGCCTCGCCGCCCTCCTGGTCATCGCCGCGTTCGAGGCGGTAAAACCCGGTCGCACTGTCGAGGATGACGAGGTCGGCGCGCTCGGCGAACTCGGAGACGTCCTTCACCGCTTCTTGCTGTTCCCCGAAATCCAGTGCCTCCTTGATGATGATTCGGGAGGCGACTTCGTCCACATCATCCGTTCGTGCGCCCGCGATTTGCTCGAAGCGGTCGATGGACAGCCCTTCGGTGTCGATGTAGATGACGGTGCCGCCGGCCCGCGCGGTCTCCACTGCGGACCCCAGTGCGACGTTGGTCTTCCCGGCGGCGGGCGGGCCGTACACCTGTGTGACGGTTCCGCGCTCCAATCCCCCCCCGAGCAAGTCGTCTACCGGTGGGCACCCTGTCGTCAGTTTCTCGGCGTCGGTCACACTCCGGCGTTGGCGCTTCTCACGCAAAAAGTTCCGGTTTTCGTAGTATTGAATTCATCTCAGGGTCAAGTTCCGATGTATCCAACATATGCCACCTTCTGGCGAAGCAGGACGCCTCCGAAACGATTTTCAAGACCGCTCGCAGAAACTCAGTATGCCGACTGACCCCGAGACAGACTACGACCCCAATATGGGGGAGAAGTTCATTTTCGTCACAGGGGGCGTCATGTCCGGACTTGGCAAAGGCATTACCGCCGCGAGCACTGGCCGATTGCTCGCAAACGCCGGGTTCGACGTGACTGCCGTAAAAATCGACCCGTATCTCAACGTAGACGCGGGGACGATGAATCCCTATCAGCATGGAGAAGTGTACGTCCTAAAAGACGGTGGCGAGGTTGACCTCGATTTGGGCAACTACGAACGATTCCTCGACATCGACATGACGTTCGACCACAACATCACGACCGGAAAAGCCTACCAGTACGTCATCGAGAAGGAGCGTGCCGGTGACTATCTCGGTAAAACCGTCCAGATAATCCCGCACATCACGGACGAAATCAAGCGCCGGATTCGGGAAGCCGCCGAGGGCCACGACGTGTGTCTCGTGGAAGTCGGTGGTACCGTGGGCGACATCGAGAGCATGCCGTTCCTCGAAGCGCTTCGCCAGTTCGCCACGGAACAGGACGACGAGGATTTCCTGTTGACTCACGTCACGCTTGTTCCCCACTCGAAAAATGGCGAGCAGAAGACGAAGCCGACCCAGCACAGCGTGAAGGAACTGCGTTCTATCGGCCTGCAACCCGACGTGCTCGTCGGGCGTTGTAGCGACGGATTGGAACCGGAAACGAAGAAGAAAATCGCGCTGTTCTGTGACGTGCCGACCGACGCCGTGTTCTCGAACCCTGACGTAGAGGATATCTATCACGTTCCGCTCGTCGTCGAGGAAGAGGGCTTGGACGACTACGTCATGCAGAAACTCGCCCTGACCGAACAGGCTGCTCCGAGCGACGAACGGAGCACCGCGTGGCGCGAACTCGTTACCCAGGAAACCGATGGAAGCGTCGATATCGCACTGGTCGGCAAGTACGCGCTCGAAGACGCCTACATGTCCATCCACGAGGCGCTCAAACACGCCGGACTGGAGAAGAACGTGGACGTGAACGTTCTCTGGGTCGATTCCGACGAGATGGACGACGACCACGAAGAACGGCTCAAGCAAGCCGACGGCATCGTCGTTCCCGGTGGGTTCGGCAGTCGCGGTACGGAAGGAAAAATCGAGGCCATCCGCTACGCCCGCGAACACGACGTGCCGTTCCTCGGCCTCTGTCTGGGCTTCCAGATGGCCGTCGTGGAGTATGCCCGAAACGTCCTCGGGCTGGCAGACGCGAACTCCGCCGAACTCAGCGACGACACGCCTCACCCCGTCATCGACATCCTGCCCGAGCAGTACGAAGTCGAGGACATGGGCGGCACGATGCGGTTGGGTGCACACGAGACTGAAATCGAGGCCGGAACACTCGCCGAGCAGGTGTATGGCGGCACGAGTTGCACGGAGCGACACCGTCACCGCTATGAAGTGAACCCCGAGTACTTCGAGGACTTCGAGGGCGAAGACCTCGTGTTCTCCGGACAGGCAGGCAATCGGATGGAAATCCTCGAAATGGAGGATCATCCGTACTTCTTCGGGACGCAATTCCACCCCGAGTTCCGGTCCCGACCGGACCGCGCCAGCCCGCCATTTGTTGGGTTGCTGGACGCCGTACTTGACGAGAAAGAGAAACGAGAGGAGGTCGAAGCCTAATGGTAGACACTGGTAAATTCATCGAGGAAGCGGTCGCAGAGATTCGAGACGCAATCGGCGATTCCCACGCCATCATCGCGCTGTCGGGCGGCGTGGATTCGTCCGTCGCCGCCGGATTGGCGTACAAAGCCGTCGGTGACCAACTCACGCCCGTCTACGTCGATACCGGCTTGATGCGGAAGGGCGAAACCGACCAGATTCGCAAGACGTTCTCGTACATGAGTTCGCTCGAAGTCGTGGAAGCCGAAGAGCGGTTCTTCGACGCGCTCTCGGGCGTTATCGACCCCGAAGAGAAGCGGAAGGTCATCGGCGAGCAGTTCATCCGTGAGTTCGAGCGCGAAGCGCGCGTCACGGACGCCGACTACCTCGTGCAGGGGACTATCTACCCCGACCGAATCGAGAGTGAGGGCGGCATCAAGTCCCACCACAACGTCGGCGGACTGCCGGACGTGGTGGACTTCGACGGCATCGTGGAACCGGTTCGCGACCTCTACAAGGACGAAGTGCGCGAGGTCGCTCGCGCCCTCGGCATGGAGGAAATCATCGCTGAGCGGATGCCGTTCCCCGGTCCCGGACTCGCCGTTCGCGTCGTCGGCGAAGTCACGCCCGAGAAAGCGCAGGTCGCCCGCGAGGCGTGCCACGTCGTCGAAGAAGAGTTAGAAGAGTACGACCCGTGGCAGGCGTTCGCCGCCGTCGTCGGCAAGGGAACCGGCGTCAAGGGCGACAACCGCGTTCACGGTTGGATTGTCGCCGTGCGCTCGGTCGAATCGCGCGATGGCATGACTGCTCGTGCACAGGAACTCGACTGGGAGACGCTCCAGCGAATCCAGTCGCGTATCACCGGACAAAACGAGAACGTCGCCCGCGTCGTGTACGACGTGACACATAAGCCCCCGGCGACCATCGAATACGAGTGATGCGTGCAGTTATCGCTGGTCCCGACGAAGACGAACTCGGTCGCGCCCTCGAAGCCGAGGGCGTCGAACTGACGACTATCGACGGTGTCGCCTCCCGCCCCGCGCTCGAAGACGCCGCCATCACCGACGCCGACCTGTTCGTCCTCACGGATGTCGGACAGGCCACCGCAATCGCGGTTGCGAAGGACGTGAACCCGGATGTCCGCGTCATCGTCTACGATGAGGACTCCATCCCGGAGTTCGCCCGCAGCCAAGCTGACCTCATCATCGACCCAGACCTGCTGGGCGTGGAGACGGTCGCGGAAGAACTGGCCGCGTAGGGCGAACGGGGCGAAAAGCCGAATCTCCCGACGGATTCCCTCGAATTCCGACGGATTCGGCCGCGATGGATAGAACTAATCGGCGGCCGGAACAACGATTTTTCATGTCGTACGAAGTCCGTGACGAGTTGCCGACAGCCGATGAATTCATCGCGCTCCGTGATGCCGCCGGGATGTCCGCCCGGAGCACGGAGGCCGTCGAGCGGGGACTGCCGAACACGATTTTCGGTGTCATAGTCGTCGATGAAAGCGATGAGACCGTTGGCATGGCCCGAATCATCGGCGACGGCGGTTCCGTCTACCACCTTTGTGACATGGCTGTTCATCCCGACCACCAGCGGCAGGGGTTAGGGTCCCGGATGATGGAACGACTGATGGAGTATCTGGTGGAGAACGCTCCCGAAGGTGCCTACGTCAACCTCATGGCCGACGTGGAGGGGTTCTACGAGCAGTTCGGCTTCGAATATACTGCTCCCGCTTCGCGCGGGATGTACCGTCGGATGTGAGGTCGGATGTGAGTCACAGCGATAACCCGAAGTCGAGGGAGTTCGGGAATTTTGGGGCTGACAGGGAGATATTCTCATAGATTAACGGACTGTTTTGGGCTGTGACTACCATTATCGGACCCACGCTTCCCGACCCGTATTTCAGTACCGTCGAATCGGTTTGGGACGAGTTGGTGGACGAGTTCGGCATCGACCGATACGTGAATCCGTTTCCGCACTTCACCCTGTACGGTCTGAACGATGTGAGTGAAATCGCGGCCGTCGAAGCCGCCGTTGGGGAAGTTGCGAGCCAGCACGCACCGTTTTCCGTGCATATGGATGGAGTCGGTATCTTCCCCGGAAACCACGTGTGGATACGGTGCCAAATCCCGAACTCACCGCACTTCACGCCGATGTCGTCGGAGCGGTTGCGGATTTGGGAACGGCACCGGTACCGTTCTACGAACCACAAGAAGGTTCCCGCACGTTGGTCTGGCACTCAGTCTCGACGATGCGCTGACTCGTGACGTCGTTGGGTTCCTGCTGGAGTACGATTTCGAATGGGATTTCACCGTGGATAAAATCGCGATTACTCGACCACCGGCAGAGGGAGAAGAACACGAGATAGTGGCATCCGTCGATTTGTGAATGGACGGGGTCCAATTACGGTTTCGAACCGTCGATGTATCCGAGCGGGATTGCGAGGGAGATGCAGAAAACCTCTCCCCGCTCGCGATAAACAGTTGTGTCTGGTCGTTTTGTGATTGTAGCTACTGAGAAGACGACCTCGAACGCCCCCGCTCGGTCCCTTTCATTTCACCCAAACACCGCTACCGCCTCAGCACCGCCACCGCCACCGCCACCGCTACCGCCACCGCTACCGCCACCGCCACCGCTACCGCAGACCACACCCTCCCCAGCCGATTCCTCCAGTTGCTGTGCTCCTTCTGTCATCCCTCGCGCGCCACCCAGCTGGACGGGCTGCGCGATACGACATCTCCCGCGGACCGTGCCCGCCCGCGGAATTTTTCCCCTCGTAATCCCTCTCAACTGTTTGTGCGAGAGTTTCCGTTCGAGTTGGCGTTGTGTGCACATCTCGAAACGACCACGGACCAAATCATCGGCCGCCAAATCGGCGCAGGCGTTCACGCGCCGTCGAATCGCATCATCGACGTGTTGTGCGTCGAACCCGGACCGGAGTTCGCGGTGCGGACGGAACTGACGAGCGAGCGGATTCCCGACGCCGCAATCGAAAGCGAGGTGGGAGTTGGCGAGGCGTGCCACTGGCGGAATGCGTTCGACACGTCGTCGGCGTACGCCCGGGAAGTGGTCGAGCGGGCGGTCGAAATAGGGTTTTTTGAGCGCGAGCGCCAGGGTGGTCGGGAGTACGTTCGGCAGGTGGCACGGTATCCCGACTGGTTCGGGCGACTGGTTGGCATCGAGAACAAACCCGACCTGTCGAAACCGGGCGACCTCGAAACCCAACTCCGGAAGGACGTGAGTTTGGGACTGGTTGACGAGGTGATTCTGGCGACCGAGAGCTACGTGACCGGTGCGCATCTGAACCGCATTCCGGAGGAAGTAGGCGTCTGGCGGTTCGACGGTGAAGCCGGCGACGCGGCGGACGTGGCGGTGATTCGGGAACCGACACCGCTCGACACTGCTGGGGCGGGAACGGAACTCATCGAAACTCACGTCGGGCGGACTGACGTTCGTGTCGTGAGTGCGGGAGCGAAGGCCAATCGCCGCAGGCGGATGGCCGAGCGGGCGTACGGCAAGGGGTGGCGGAGTTACGACTTGCCGGGCTGTGCGGAAATCGAATCGCGCTCGGGTGGGGTTCCGTACTGCCGTTGGAAGGGCCGGGTGGTTAACCCGGCGCGCTGCGGGACGGACTGTCCGGGGTACGACCCTGCCGACCCACCGGAAATCGATTGGGACGAAGAGCGGGATGCCCGGACGCCGTGGGTTGCGGAACCGATAGGAAGAACGCAACGGCAGGCCGGACTCGATAGGTTCGAGTAATCTCGGCGTTGAGAAAATTTGTCAATCGACGGACGAGATGTATAAACATACAAGAACCACCATCCTGAATGGAGTGGTATGCAAACGCCCTCCCGGCGACAGTCGTTGGTCGTCGGCGCGATACTTTTGTGTTGTCTCTCCCTGTGCACTCCGTCGCTGTCCGCCCAGTCCGGTGAACAAGGAAGTACTACCTCCAATCCCTGTACTGGGACCATCACGCGCCCTGTAAACGGAACGACAGTCGTCGCGGTACAAGGATACTCGTGGGTGGGAGGTGGGAAAAAGCGCGACGCCAAACTCGTCGCTATCGGCCCGAACGGGACGGTAAAGTGGGTTCACCACACCGCCGACCACGGCATGGTCTGGGGCTACGACGTTGACCCGATGCCGAACGGCGACCTGTTCGTCACGGGGACGATGAACGGCAAAACGGTCGTGTACGAGTTCAACCCGCGCACTCAGAAGCACGTCTGGAAGCAGACGCTCAACATCGACGACACGCACGACATCGACCTCATCAACAACGGCACACAACTGCTGGTCGCCAACCTGCGCAACTACAACAAGGACAAAAAGCGCAACGACGACAGCGTCTTCATCTACGACCTGAAAAAGGACAAAATCGTCTGGCGGTGGTACTTCCGGAACCACTACCCAAAGGACACCGCCGACCATGCCTACAAAAATTACACCAACGATTGGACGCACGTCAACAACGTCCAGAAGGTCAGAAAGGGAGAGTATCTCGTCTCGGCGCGCAACTTCGACCAAGCCATCTTCATCAACCGCTCGACGAAAAAAATCGACATGCAGCTCGGGGAGGACGGCAACCCCAGCATCCTCAACAAGCAACACAATCCCGACTACTTGGAGAGCAAGGACGGCAAACCGACGGTCCTCGTCGCCGACTCCGACAACAACCGAATGGTCGAATACCAGAAGGAGGGCGACAGCTGGAACCGAACGTGGTCGCTCGGAAAGGGTGATGACCTCTCGTGGCCTCGTGATGCGGACCGCCTCCCGAACGGCGACACCCTCCTTGGGGACTCGAAACACGAGCGCGTGATGCAAGTGACGCCGACGGGGAAGGTCGTCTGGGAGTTCTACACGCCGTGGCTCGTCTACGACGTGGAGCGTATCGGGACGGGTGATGAATCCCATGGCCCGACTATGGCGGACATAAACAAGACGGGCAGTTACAAAATCAAAGGTGCCGCCGACAAATACGACCCGAAATCGATGAAGCAGTGTAACGCCTACCTCAACTCCATCCACGGATGGGCCAAGGGGCAAAAGCCGAAGAATACGACGACATCGAACAACTCCAACGACGGCGGCGTGCAAGACAGCCCCGACGACAACGGCGGCAACGCGAACCTTAGCAATCACGACGACAAGAACAAGAAATCCGGGTCGTCGCTCCCTGGATTCGGAATCACCGTCAGCATCGCCGGATTGCTCGTTGCGGCCGCGCTGTTGGTCTGGAAGGAAGAGTAGACCGGAATAGAAACGAACGAAAAATAAAATTCAGATTCGGTACTGCTCGCCGTCAACTGCTAACGGCTCTTCGAACGCTTCTTCTTCGGGATAGAAATGCGAGAGGTGGACCAGCCGCGTCGTTTCCGCGTCGAGTTCGTCGGCCATCGACAGTGCCCCTTCTCGCGTCATGTGTTTGTACCCGAACGTGCCCGGGACGCCGTCGTCGGTGTAGTGGCGACCACCCGCCGGATGGTACTCACAGAGCGACGCGGGGACGATGGCGTCGGCCAAAAACAGGTCGGCGTCCGAGAGGGCGTCCCGCGACGCCTCGGGAATCGCATACCCAGTATCGCCGGTGAGCACGAGTTTCGATCCATCCTTCTCCACGACGACGCCGTAACAGAGCAGCGGTGGGTGTTCGACAGGGACGAACGTCACGTCGAACCCACAGGCGGAAAACGACGCGAACGGTTCGTGGTCGTGGACCGTGATTTGTTCGAGGTAGTCGAACTTGTCCCGAACCGTCTCGGCGACGCTCTCGCCGGTTTCCGGGTCGATTTCGTCCGTCGCGTGGACGGGCAGGGCATCGAACAGTCGGTAGGCGTTGCCCAACCCGTCGAGGTGGTCGAAGTGAATGTGCGTGACTAGTAGTTCGTCAGGAAGCGACACGTCGTGGGTAAGAAACTGCGAGCGAAAGTCGGGACTGGCGTCGATGAGCAGACACTCGTCAGTCTCTTCGTTGCGCACGTGGACCGAAAACCGTGACCGTTCGATACCGCGTTCGCGCGCTGTTCGACAGGTGTCACAGTCACAGCCAACCGTCGGCGTCCCCGTCGTGTCGCCAGTACCGAGGAGGGTGACCTCCATCGGTCAGTGGTCGTGTGAGTGACCGCTGATGTCCCCACCCGCGACGAGCGCGTCGTGGTCGCCGTCGATCATGTCCATGTCCTTCAGGTGGTCGCGCTCTTCGAAGTCCTGAATCGCGTAGTGGAGGTCCTCCTGCGTGAGTTCCGTGCGCTCCTCGGTCAACGCCTCCAGCACTGCTTCGCGGAGGACGAGACGTAGGTCGCTTCCGGTCAACCCTTCGGTCAACTCCGCGATTTCCTCGGGGTTGAAATCCGAGATTTTCATGCGTCGAGTGATGACCCGGAGGATGTCCGCCCGCATTCCCTCGTCCGGTTTCGGGAAGTTCAGAATGTCGTCGAACCGCCGCCACGCCGCCGCGTCGAGTTGGTCGGGGTGGTTCGTCGCGCCGATGAGCAACACGTCGTCATCGATGAGCGAGATGTTGTCGATGCTCTTGAGCAAGGTGTTGACCGCGCGCTTGATGGCTGCGTGTTCGTCGCTCCGGCGGGTTTTGGCGACGAAGTCGAACTCATCCATGAAAAGGATACACGGCGAGAGCCGTTTTGCCACCTCGAACACCTTCTCGACGTTTTTGGCCGTCTCGCCGAGATACTGACTGGTTATCATCGACAGTTTGACTTCCACGAACGGCAGGTCCAAATCGTACCCCAGCGCTCGTGCAGTCGAGGTTTTTGCCGTTCCCGGCGGGCCGACGAACAGGAGTTTTCCGATCTCTCGCAGTCCGATTTGGGCGAGATACTCGCGGTGTTCGATGGCCTTCACTATCTTGTGAATCTCGGCCTCTTGGTCCTGTGTGAGCACGAGGTCATCCAGTGTCAGTTCGACCTCTTCAGGTGCGTGGATATCCACGAGGTCGAGCATGCTTTCGCCGTCCTCGTCTTCGTCCTCGTCGAAGTGCTCTTCGAGCAGACTATCGATCCATGCCCGGTCGGACTGCACGGGGCGGTTTGCCTCGCGCACGTCTTTGTAGGAGATGTCCACGCCGTCGCGGTCTTCGAGGGCGTAGGCGAGCGTCGGGTTGTGCTCGACTCGTTCATCGTCGCGCTCCACGAGCCACTCTTCGGCCATCTGCTGTTGAGTCAGTTCGATCCCGCCCGAGAACGTATCCCGGTCGGTAAACATTAGTTCAGAAATCGCTTCCCACGGTTGGTCGAGACCGGTCGCTTCACGCGCCGTCTCGATGGTCGTTCGAAGCGGTCGCTCTATCGTTCCATCGTGCCAGAACACCTGCCGTATTGCCGGTGGCAGGTCGTTTTCGTCCAGATCTCGATTCTCGCTATAGATCCGTGCAGTGAGCAAGAACTCGATTACGTCCAGCGCCCCGCTGTTCATTCTCCCGTGGGTAATCACGGCAGATTCTTAAGGGCGTCGGAGACGTTCCGTCCGCTGTCAGTAGTCAGAATGAGAAAATCAGGCCACGCATTCGTGTTGATTTCACGCGCTCACGTTGATTTACGCAGTCGCGTTGATGTTCGAGTTCGGCGGCATCTGTCCTTTTTCCACGTAAATGACCGTCGTGCTGACGGTGCAACCACTGTCGAAATTGTATCGCTGGAACTCGTAGCGGTTGTACTCATGCATGTACTTATCGATGTCTTCGGCAGTTCCCCCCTCGTCGGAACACGTCGAGACGTTGGCTGGTGCGATGACGATGGGGGCGTTCGCCCGGGTCACGTTGGCGGGGTCTTGCACGCTGTCCATCTTTGCATCGGCGGTTACGAGGTACCAGTTGAGTGGTAACCGAGGGAACCACCCGCCGGCGTTTTCGCTCTTCGTGATTGGGTAAACATCGTCCGCAGTCTCATCGGCCGAGTAAAACTTGTTTCCATAGAACATCACGTCCGTTCCGCTGTTTTCGCGTGAGATGCGTTCGAGGTTGTGGAGGAGTGGCTTCGAGTGTGTCGAGGAAGACTGTGCGAACTGGACGAACTGATTGTTCGAATCTTGCGGATGCTGGTAGGTTGTACTGTAGGCCGTCGTTCCGATAGAACCGACGACGAGCAACAACAGGACGGCCGCAGCCGCGAGACTCACGTCGTCGTGATTTTCGTATCCTTCCCACCCCCACCGGAAGATCAACGCGAGGGCGATTGCTGCCGGGAACGCGAGCGCGACGATGGCGTGGACGGCCGCCCAACCGGCTTTGATGTCCATCACGATGGGGTAGCCGAGAATGCTGGCGAATCCCCAGTAGAAGCCGAATGCGACGAGGTCACTCGGCCGCTCATTGGAGTAGCGGTCGAGGAGGAACCCGACAACGGCGAGGATACAGAGCGCCAACGCGCCGACTTTCAGCGTCGTGAGGAGATGGTGGAGGTACGGAAGGTAAGCGTGACTGTTGCGACCCTGCCAGCTGACGAACTCGTCCCAAATACCAATTGTCGCGGCGGAGAGCACCTTCGGAACCATCGCCGGATGCGAGAACGATTTCCAGAGACCGGGACCGGACTGGTTCACCGAGCGTGGCGCGTAGAAGAAAATGAAGATAGCGAAAAATTCGAGAATCGCAAGGACGGTAAAGCCGACCACCTTGAGGGTCGAGATGATGGTCCGCCTGTCGCGCTCCATCAGTCGAAGTGCGCCGATTCGATAGCGATGTGGGATTGCTGCACCGACGCCCTCGTTACCGACGCGTTCGAGCATGAGCCGGTGGTCGTAGAGCAGGACGCCCGCGCCGACCCAACAGGCGACGTACAGCAGGGCGTTCTCTTTCATCGTGAGGCCGAGCGTGCCACAGGCCACGGCCGCGAAGATGTACGACCAGCGCCGGGTGTCGAAGTAGCGGACCATGAAGCCGAGCGCGAACACCATCACGACCGCGAGAATCACGTCGTTTCGCATGAACCGCGAGTAGTAGAGGAGGACGGGATTCATGGCGAAGAGGAAGGCGAGTGCGACCGTTTCGGACGGCTTGAGTCGCTCACGGAAGAGGAGGGCGGCGAGCGGGAGCGAGCCACCTAAGAGGGCGACGATGAGCCGCATGGTGAAGTCGTTCGCGCCGAAGAGCGAGAAGATGATGGCGTTCACTTGTATTAAGAACGGGCCGTGAATGATGGAGCGATAGTACCAAACGCCGTTTTTCATGTACGTGTACGTCCAGTAGGCGACACGTGCTTCGTCCTGGTGGGCGATACGAGCGCCGAGGTTGACGAGGCGGAGGACGAGCGCGACGGCAGTGATAATGACGACGAGTGGAACCGGCTCGGTAAGTCGCTGGAGAAGGCTCGATTCGTCGCTCGACGTGAGCGGGCGAGTACGTTTCTGGGCGGTGTCGGAACGTTGCATCGTCAGGGTTACAGACCATATGGTATGGGTCCGAACAAATAGTTTCTGAAGGCGATTTGTAATCTACGGTGGGACGTGCCGGCTCAATGCGAGCAGTAACGGGACGACACAGATGGTCAATAAACTTACAAACTGTTTTCCATTTACTTCGCGTTCTATCCCCACTTAAGGCCGTAGAGCGAGAATCGTGCAGTATGGAAAGCGATACCACACCAGTCATCGCAAAGGCGATTCGGACGCCGCAGGGTAAGGAAGGTGGCGTCTTCGCCGATGTTCGAAGCGAAGACCTCTCGATTCCACTCGTGAACACCATCCTCTCGGAGACGGGACTGACCGGGGACGACATCGACGACCTCATATGGGGCGTCGCCCAGCAGCGCGGCGAGCAGGACAACAACGTCGCGCGCGTCATCGCGCTCCTGTCGGACCTCGGTGAGGGCGTCCCGGCGACGAGCATCAATCGCTGGTGTGCATCCTCGATGCAGGCGCTCATCAGCGCGAGTGACGCCATTCGTGCGGGCCAGCGCCAAGCCATCATCGCGGGTGGTGTCGAGAACATGTCCCGCGTGCCGATGAGCGGCGGATACGAAGGTCGCGGCATCCACCCGGAGATGGCCGAGAAGTACAACCTCCCCACGCTCCAGATGGGAATGACCGGCGAGAAGGTCGCCGAGGAGTACGAGGTTTCCCGCGAGGAACAGGACGAATACGCGCTTCGAAGCCAGCAACGCGCCGCCGAAGCCACCGAAACCGGGCGCTTCGACGACGAAATCGTCCCCATCGAAACTGAGAATGGGCTGGTCGAGGAAGACGAAGGAATCCGCCCTGACACCAGCATGGAAGCCCTGCAGGGCCTCCCGAGCGTGTTCAAGGCCGACGGCACCGTGACGCCGGGCAACGCCTCCCAGATTTCCGACGGCGCGTCGGCGCTCCTCGTCACCAGCAAGGCGTTCGCGGACGAACACGACCTCGAAATCATGGCGACCGTCGGCGACAACAACGTCGCGGGCGTGGACCCGACCGTGATGGGAATCGGCCCCGTCCCGGCCACGAAGGGCCTGCTCGAACGCACGGGCGAGAGCATCGACGAGTTCGACCTCGTGGAACTGAACGAGGCGTTCGCCAGCCAGACGCTCTACAGCCAGCGCGAACTCGGCATCCCGGACGACAAATTCAACGTCAACGGCGGCGCAATCGCCATCGGTCACCCGCTCGGTGCCTCCGGTGCACGTCTCCCCGTGACGCTCGTCCACGAGATGGAGAAACGCGACGCGAAGAAAGGATTGGCGACGCTCTGTGTCGGCTTTGGACAGGGTGCTGCGATTACGCTGAAGCGCGAGTAATCACCGCGAATCGGAGATTCGCGGGGCGACGAGCGACTGGAGAGGCGCGAAGCGCCTCGGAAGGAACGAGGAGTTCTTTTGGTCGAGCTTTTACAGGGAACGAGAGTGCAAAGCACTCTCGTGACCGTCGTAAAAGGTCGTTGCGCCAAGGCGCTGCGATTACGCTGAAGCGAGAATAAATTCACTGCTCGCTGAATTTTCACTCTTCTTCCACAGTATCTCGGGATAGAATAATTACGGAGTACGTTGAGTAGTGGAATGTGTCCTCACGTCGCCTTTCCTCTACAGCCATCGGCTGGCTCGTTCTGCCCCTCCTCGCTGCAATCATTGTTTTCGCGGCGTACCTCCTGACCCACCCGTATCCAGCCGAAGGCGGCGGTCTGTATCTCGCGATGGCCGACGCGATTCGCGCGCACGGCTACCGACTTCCGGCCAGGGTCCCCCATTACACGCCGAACGGAATCCCGTTCGGCTACCCGCCGCTCATGTTCTACGTCGTCGCGTTCGTTCGTGATTTCCTTGGCGTCGGCCCGCTGACCCTGACACGCTTTCTTCCCGGTATCGTCACCGTCCTGACCGTCGTTCCGGTCTACTTCCTCGGCCGCGAGGTGTTCGCCGGGAGTCCTGACGAAAATCGGCGGGCCGCAGTTGCGGCGCTCGTCGTCGCAGTCAGCCCCGCCGTATTCAAGTGGCATCTCTCGGCGGGTGGAATCGTGCGCGCTCCGGCGTACTTTTTCACCGTGACGGGATTGTACGTCGGGATTCGACTGTTTCGTGAACGGCGGCTCCGTTGGGCCGCAGCGGGCGCGGTGCTGTTCGGTCTGACCTGTCTCACCCATCCCTCCTATCCCGTCTTCTTCGCCACGAGCTATCTCGTCTTCTTTCTCGTCTTCGACCGCTCGCTCGCCGGACTCGCTCGCGGTGCGCTCGTTGCGGCCGGTGGCCTGCTCCTCGCGCTGCCGTGGTGGTGGCAGGTCGTTTCCATCCACGGCGTCGGCATCTTCACCCGAACCGCTGGCTCGCGCCTCGGTATCGGTCAGGGGTTGTTCTGGTTCCCGTCCAAGTTCCTCTACGGCCGCCGCACGCGATTCCTGCCCGTCTGGCACGTCCTCACGCTTGTCGGTGTCGTCGCGCTCACGATACGGAAACGCTATCTTTTGCCCATTTGGTTCGCCGCAACGGTGGTCGTGTTCCCGAAGCCCCGATTTCTCATGCTCGTCGGTGCGTTCGTCGTTTCCGGGGTCGTGTTCAACTGGCTATCGACCGTCGCCGCGTCGCGGGTGGGGTCGGAAACCGACCGAGACCGCGGCCGCATTTCGGCCGACGGCGGGAAACTACCCCGGATTTCGCTCGCCGTTCTTCTCCTGCTTTCGGTCTACGGCGTGGCGACCGGTGGACTGTACGCGGCAAACTACGGTCCGATTCCGGCGCGCCCGTTCGATCGACTCCAGCAGAATCCGATGCCGTCGTACATCGATGCCGATGACATGGAGGCGATGCGGTGGATGCGAAATCGAACTCCCGCCGACGCGACGGTGCTCGTCGCGGGTGACGCCGCCGAGTGGTTCCCAGTGTTCGCCAAACGAACCGTCGTGGCCTCGCCGTGGGGGGCCGAGTGGCTCCCGCCCGACCAGCGCGAACGCCAGATTGCCCTCTACCGTGAGAGTTCCACCTGCGCGTCAGCGAGATGTCTCCGGAAACTGCTCTCCCGGAACGACGTATCGCCCGATTACGTCTACCTCACGCGCGAAGGCTCGCGGAGTTGGATCGCCCGTGAGACGCTGACGCGGGCACAGTGGCAGGGGATGCTCCGGGAGCTCGACGGCTCGTCCAAAACGAGCGTCGTCTTTCGAAATCGTGACGTTGCGGTTGTGAAAGTGGAAAATACGACCGCTCACCAGCCGTCGCAGACGCCCTTTGATTCGATTTTTGTTCCGTTCAAGTCACGCTCCGTGTCGTTATCTGCGAAACCGGTGTCGAATCCGGGCGGGACTTGTTTCTCCAGCGATGAGTTGTAAACAGACGAATATCTTTTTGCGGTCAGCCAGCCAAGGTGTACCGTGCACTGGGTAGGGCAAGGGATTCGCAACGTTCGACGATGAGTATCGAGCCATCGACAGGGTCGGAGCCGCTTTCGCGTGACACCGCGTTCGAAATTCTCACGAACCCACGACGTCGATACGTCCTTTCTTACCTCCGGTCGAAATCGGAGCAGGTTTCCATCGGCGAACTCGCCGAGCAAGTCGCCGCGTGGGAACAGGATACCAACGTCGAACTCGTCTCTTCGAAGGAGCGCAAATCCGTCTACACGTCGCTGTATCAGACACATCTATCGAAGATGGCTGACGCTGGCATCATCGACTACGACAGACAGCGTGGACAGGTACAGCTCAGTGACAGTGCGACCGAACTCGACAAGTTCATCAATCCACCGTCAAGGAATCGAAATTGGAGTCGGTACTATCTCACGCTCGCCATCCTCGGCGGAATCGCCATCATCTGTGACCTCCTCGGGATGTATCCGTTCGCGCTCGTGAACATCCTCGTCTACGTCGGCGTGCTTCTCGGCGCGTTCGTGGCCCTCTCGGCCATCAATCTCGAATTCATCCGACGGCAGGACTAAGACCGACACAGCGAGATGGCGTCTCTGACGGCTTCCTTCCGCCCGAGGAAGGTAACGTGGTCACCCTTCTGGAGCGTGAACCCCTTGCTTGGAACCTGCGTTTTGCCCCCCGACCGACGAGCGCGATGAGGACGCCGTTCGGCAGTTCGGCGTCCAATTCGTCGATGGTCTTACCGACCGAACTTGCGGCAGTAATCTCTATCTCCTGTACGTCGCCGCTGCGCCCGAGTTCCGTCATCCAGTTCGAGAGCGCCGGTCGTTCGATGACGTTGTCGATGGCCCACGCGGTGGCCATCGAGGAGGATATCGTTCGAACGCCGAGGTCCTCGAAGGCGTCCACGTTGTCCGGGTTGTTCGCGCGAGTGATGATGGTGTCCACATCGAACTTCGATTCGGCGAGTTGTGCAACCAGTAGGTTCACGTCGTCGTCGCCAGTGGCGGCGACGACGATTTTCGCGTTTTCTGCCCCAGCGGAGCGAAGCACGTCGGTGTCAGTGCCGTCGCCCTCGTGGACTGTGTATCCCACCTCGCGGGCGGTTTGCACTATCGTTTCGTCCTGCTCTATCAGCACGACGTTCTCTCCACGGTCTTCGAGGCGTTCGGCGAGCGACCGGCCCACCTTCCCGCCTCCGATGATGAGTACACGCATTGGAATCACGTTCAGGTATTCTGCAATAGATCGAGCGAACCCGCCCTCGATGACGACGGTGACGACGATGACCAGAAAGACGGTCCCGATGAGGACCGACGCCGCGTTGTTCGCGTTCGGAATCACGTCCGCGGAATTCCGAATTCGGAACGCGAACAGGGTAGCCACCGATGCCGGGATGATGCCGCGGGGGCCGACGAAACTCATGAACAGCTTTTCGTCCCGCGTGAACACCCCGCCAGACGTCGAAACGAAGACGACGAGCGGACGGATGACGAACATCACAGCAAGCACGACCACGAACCCACCCACGCCGAGCGCGAAGAGGTCCTTCGGCCGGAGCAGGGCCGCCAGCGTGATGAACACGAACGAGAGAACGACCAGCGTGATATCCCCTTTGAACTCCTCTATCTTTTCCTCGAAGGGGAGGTCGGCGTTGCCGAGCAGGATGCCCGCCGTCGCAACCGCCGCGATGCCGGCCTCCTTTGCGACGATGTCCGCAGCGGCGTACGCCGTCAGTGCGCCGACCAGCACCAGCAAGCGGGAGTTCTGGGGCGCGTTCCCCGGCGAGAGGTCGAGATGCTGGAGGATGTACCAGAGCACGCCAGCGACGAGCATTCCGACGAGAATACCGCTTCCGAGGCGGCGAACGAACGACGCCAGAAACTCGCCACCGTGGAACGCGTTCGACCCGGTGAGCACCAGCACTTCGAACATCACGACAGCGAGAATCGCGGCCGTCACGTCGTTGGCGATTCCCTCGGTTTCGAGTGCGGCGACGACCCTATCTCGGACCGGGACGACCGACAGAATCGGCGTGACGACCGTCGGGCCGGTTGCCACGAGCAACGACCCGATAAGCAACGAGAGGTCCCACGGTTGGTCGAGTGCGAACCGGACGACTGCTGCCGTCCCGAGCAACGAAACGAGCGCGCCAACAGTGATGAGGCGAATCTGGGCCGACGGTGCTTCCCGAAGTTTGTTCACCTTGAGGTGGAACGCGCCCTCGAAGACGATGATGGCGACACTTAGGCCGACGATGGACGAAAGTGCATTACCGAACGACGACGGTGTCAGCAGGTCGATCCCGACCGGACCGAAGATGACGCCCGCAGCGATGAGAAACAGCACGCTCGGCACTTGAAATCGGTCCGCAAGAACCTGCGAGACGACGCCGAGTCCGATGATACCGGTGACTATGTACAGCAACTGCGTACTCGCCGCCTCGGCACTCACTGCTGGTCCTCCATGTATCGGGAAGGAGAGGGTGGGTAGATATAAAAACAAGGGAAAACGCTCGATTGCGCGGGGGAGTTGGGGATTTTCGCCATCGAATTGTTTCGTTTTTAGAGCTAAACCTCATCATTTGTCAAATAAGTTGGCAGGAAGTGAAACGGCACTGATGTTTGGTTTCGAGCGGAGTGATATGAATACTAGCTGGAAACTGATTTGTCGGTGGCAATCGATAGCCGTGAACGGGGTATGGGGAATAGACATTCAACACGCCGAGCGGTACTTGGATTCGGTGGGGTAGTAGCTGGTATCGGTGTCGCAGGAGGATTCGGACAGCGCCCCGAGAGTGATGCCGATTGCATGTCGGGCGATGCCGGAACGGCCGACGAAACGAACGCACCGGTGGACGTTCGGGGGGCCATCTACTTCCCGTCGCGGGCGTTCAACACGTTTCAGATGTGGCACGGGTACGATTCGGACGTTATCGAGCGTGACCTCTGTTATGCGAGTCGCATCAACCTGAACGCGTTGCGGGTGTGGCTGAGTTTCGAGACGTGGCAGCGGGAGCCGTTGCGATTCGGGCTCCGGCTTGAGCATTTCCTGACGACAGCGGCGGACCACGGCTTGCGGGTACTGTTGGGTATCTTCGAGGGAATCGGCGCAAATCCGGGCCACCACACCCTGACGAACAGGAATCCAGTCACTGCCCGACCGGTGTTCTCGCCGTCGCGGAAGATTATGGAGCACTCGAAACGGTGGCACCTTCCCCGAAAATTCATCCGCTGGTTCATGGACCGCTATCGTGATGATTCGCGCCTGTTGGCCATCGAACTCATCAACGAACCGTGTTGGCGGCCGTGGAAGCTCCAGTTCGCCAAGGGGATGTTTCGAACGCTGTGGAACCAACGTGGGCGCGTCCCGTTGTCAGTTGGTTCGACGAACATCAAGAACAACAAGCAGTACCGGAAGTGGGGAAGTGAGGTGTTCCAGTGTCACAGCAACTTCGGGCACACCAAGAAGAACTACCGACACCTCCTCCGGCAGATTAACGCGGCCGAACGCCGGTTCGGTCGCCCGATATGGTTGTCCGAGTGGCAGTGTCTCAAACCACCACGCAAGGGACAGGGAACGCATCCGCCGAACTACTCGTCGCTCGCACCGCTGATTCAGCAGGCCGGCGTGGGCAACTTCTTCTGGTCGCTAATGGTCAAGCCGGCCTATCAGGTGTACCGACGGCGGCAGGGATTGCTGAGTGGGATTTTCCACGAGGACGGTGCAGTCTGGAGTCTGGACGACGCACGGGCTATCAAAGCGATGTCGGGCGACCCGTCCTTCTCAGGAGAGGAACGACAGGAGTGGCCACAGTGGGCGAAACCGGTCGAGAAGTCGCTGACCGACTAAATGTCTCGGATCGCTCGTTCGGCGGCGTCGAGAGCCGCTTTACGGTCGAATTCGGCGACGATTGCTTCCAACTCTTCGGGTGATGCGTCCGCGAGTTCGCGGGCATGTTTCGTCATGTTCGGGATGGCACGAATGATGTTATCCACGACCGGGATTGCGGCGGTTCGTGGCGACCGCGAGAGCGGATTGAGGTCGATGACGATTTCCGTTTTCCCCATCTCGGCGAGCGCTTCGGCCCGGTCGCCATCCTCCAACGGCACGAGGACGACATCCGCGTCGTAGATGCCGTCGGCGTCCACTTTTCCACGCTCGTGTTCCAAACCGGGGATCCGGGTGTCCGCAGTGAGGCCTTTGACGTCCTCCGCGCCGTGTGCGCGTAGGTGGTCGGCGATGGCTCGCATGCGTTCGTCGGTTCGGCCGAACAGGTTGACTTCGATGTCCGCGCCGGTCACCTCGGCGAGTTCAACGGTTTCGGCCGGCACGAGCGCCGCCACGTTGCCGTTCACCGAGAGCACGGCGTGTTCGGCGAGGAGCAACTGCGCCGCCGCCACGCGCTCGGCGTCGTCGGCGCTCGGGAGCGTTTGCTCGCCCATCAGGTAGTCGAACGCCTCGCCGCGTCCTTCGGCGATGAGGCCCTGTTTACTTGTGACGCCGTTATCCACACCGTCTTCGATTCGGTGTCGCGTAAGCAGCGATTGGTGTCGTGGATGGTCTTTCGGAATCTCGACCTCGTCGGTCATGGTCGATATCGGAAGCCGAGGGTCAAAATAGCCGTGATTCGCTGCTTCGACTGACGAGACGGTTTTCTCACTCGATGAGTGTCGCACCCGCGTGGTGGGTTCGACAGGCCCGCGCGTCGTAGCCCGCATCCGAGAGGCCCGAATCGAGTGCGAACACCGTCTGTCCGAGCATCGCCATCGACGCCTGCCCGCCTTCGGCGCGAACGTTCTCAATGATGTCTCGAACTTCGTCGGTAAGCAGTTCCACCCGCTCGGCGAACTCGTTCGATTGCTCAATGAACGTTTCGAGGGTCGGTTCGTTCACCAGCGCGACGAGTGCTTCCACGCCCGCTTCCGACAGTCGGGTCGTACTCCCCGAGAGAACTTCCGCCGTCGAGAGTTCGCCGAGTGAGAGATACTCGATGTTCGCCCGCGTCGGAACGCCATCGAGACGGTTGTGTGCCGGCGCACCCGGTTCGAGACGGATAGGAATCCCACCGCGCGCCTGTGCGACGACATCGCCGAGTCCGGTTCCGGCCTGGACTTCCGCCATGTGTGCGATGGTCACGAGTTCGTTCTCCGAGCGCCCGCCGCCGAACACGTCGTTCGCGGCGAACGCCGTTCCGAGTGCAAGCGCACCCGAGATACCGAATCCCGCTCCCAATGGAAGTGTCGTTTCTGCCGAAATGCGGGCCGTCCGGTCGAGGTCGTCCAACACCCGACGCCCGGATTCGACGGCGGCAAACTCGCCGTTCAGTTCGATACTCGTCTCTGTAGCCGGTTCGACGGTCACGGTGACGCCTTCGGAAAGTGTCAGCCCCGCCCCGCGAGAACCCGCCCGCTCGGGGTCGTCATCCTCGTGAATGCTGAAAAAGCCCGTGATGTGGCCGGGAACGAACGCACGGCCAACCTCGTCGCTCATACGTACCGGTTTCGGCCGACAGCGTATAACGGTTAAAATTCGTCCTCGTCGTCATCGGCGGGGTCGATTTCCCAACTCGTCCACGGCGCGGGCCGCCAACCGTGCGACCCGCAACGGTTCCGGGCGGCCACCTTCGGGTGTGAACGCCCGCACGACTTCATCGGCTTCGGTAGCTTCCTCCGCGTCCATGCCGACGTGCCGAACGAACACAGTTTCGCCATCCACGGCGAGTTCGCGGCGGGGTGGCTGATTTAGATAGATTTCGCGGCGTTCATCGAATTCGTCGCCCGCGAACTCGGTTTCCAGCGATTCGAGCAAGCCACCGCTCTCCTCGAACGTGACGGCAATGACGGGGCGGTCCACGGCGTCGTGGAGGCGGTGCATGTCCAGCATATTGTACCACGCGAGGGCGATGCCGCCGACCATGATGTAGCGCACGTCCTCGCGGTCCAGTCGCTCCACGAGGTCGATAATCGAATGTCGTGAGGTCAGTGCCCCCGACCGTACAGGTTCCAAAAACGAATCCATCGGTCACCCGATTCGCACGGGTTACGACGCCTGCGAGCGTGCTGGTGTCGCGGCGGTATGACTCCGCGACACCGAGCGCTCGGACACCGGATTTCACGCTACTCTTCGTCTTCTTCTTCTTTCATGTCGTCGAGCCGGTTCAACAGCTCGTCGTTCGACGCGCCGAACTCGAAGTCAACACTCCCCTCGTGGTCGTGTTCCGACGTTTCGACACCGCTGTCGTCGTCTAAGTCGGCGTTATACTCCCGGTTCTCCTGTTCAGATTCGTCGTAGCTCCCGAAGCCCATACAATACATGGTATGGTCTTCGAGCACTAAAAACGCTCGCTGTCCGTCAGAATTTTGGTAGATGGCCGTTAACACCCGGATATGGAAGTCGTCAACGTCACTGCCGACGCCGAGACGTTCACTTGTAACGCGTATCTCGTGCTCGGTGACCGCCCAATCCTCGTGGATGCCGGGACGATGAACGGCGTGGTGGACATCGTCCGCGACCACACGGACACGCTCGAGACAGTCGTCCTCACACACCAACACGGCGACCACGTCGGCGAACTCGACGCCGTCCTGGACGAGTTCGGCGCGGGACTTGCAGCCTACGACCCGCACCCCCGCCGCGACCACACGCTTGCGGACGGGGATACCATCGAAATCGGCGACGAGGAGTTCGAAGCAATTCACACGCCCGGCCACGCTGACGACCACCTCGCGTTCGTCAGTGACTCCACCATCTTCAGCGGCGACGTCGTCGTTCACGACGACGGAGCCTTCGACTACGGCAGTTTCGGACGCACCGACATGGCGGGCCAGTCCCGCGAGGAACTCATCGAGAGCATCCGCGAAACCCTAGAGCGCATGCCGGACTCCGTCGAACACATGTACGCGGGCCACGGCGAGGAGTTTCACGGAGATGTTTCCGACGTTATCGAGACAGCGTTAGAACGTGCCGAGAAGCGGGAACCGAAGTATCCGGAATAACGGATACGAGGGCCACCGACTGTCTTGGTATTGTTGGATGCTATCACCGTTCACGAGGCCTTTTCTCGTCGGTAATCCAGTGTTCGAAGTATGCCCGGACCCGTATTTCTACGTGGCGACAGAATCGAACTCAGAACGATAGAGGAAGACGACTTGGACTTTCTCCAGGAAACGATAAACGAGCCGAACGTCCGCCGGTTCCTCGGCATGCGCTCGCCAATCAACGGCCAGCAGGAACAGGAGTGGTACGAGGAGCGTGCCTCGAACAGCGACAGCGACCACATCCACCTGCTCATCTGCCGCAACGAGGAAGTGATGGGAACCATCGGTCTGCATCCCCACGACTCGACGGGCGTGAACGCCGAAATCGGGATTTCCCTCGCAGAGGAGTTCTGGGGCAACGGCTACGGGACCGAGGCGGCGCGACTCATCACCGACTTCGGGTTCCGCGAACGCCGTCACCACCGCATCTACGCCCGCGTGTTCGAAGGCAACGTTGGCTCGGCGCGCATCTGGGAAAAGCTCGGGTTCCGCCACGAGGCGACCCACGTCGAATCCGAATTCCTCGACGGCGAGTACGCGAACGTCGAGTTCTTCGCCGTCCTCGAAGACGAGTGGTTCGGACAGGAGTAGTCCGCAAACCGTTCGGACAACGCTGTCGCTCTTCGGTTTCGATTGCGAAGAAAGACGAGTCGGATTATGCGCTGCGCGATTCCTTGCTCTTCGGCCGAAGCTTGCTGTAGCCACATTTGCGGCATTTCTCCGCCTTCTGCGGGTTGCGAGCGTTACAGCGCATGCAAATCATCTTTTCGAGCGTTCGTTTCTCTGCTGCGTCGAAACTGGCCATACCGCGTGCTTACTTCCCCGCGCGTTTAAACGTTATTGAGTTGGCGCGTCGTCTTCCGTAGCAATCGCCCCACTCACTCTTCCCCGGCGTCCAGATACTCCTGCTGTACGGCCACCACGTCCGTCGAATTCTCGCAGTCGGCATACCGGCGAAGCGGTTCCGCGTTCAGGTCGAGAAACGTCTCGCCCCATCTGAACTTCGAGAGGATTCGTTCGGCGTGGTCGCGTTCACCGAGGATACAGAGTCCCGCCGCGAACGCCTCGACGGTGTTCAATTGGAACGGCTTGCCGTAGTTGACGGGGTTCGAAGCGACCAGAAACGGCAGCGCGCGATGCAGTCCGGGCATCTCGAACAGCGCTTTCCCAGCGCTTTCCCACGAGCAGTCGAGGGCGACGAGGGTATCAGTCTCGGCGCGGTCGGCGGGCGAGAGCGCCTGCTCCGCGTGCGGATTGAGGACGATGCCGTACGGTGTTGCTCGCGCGGTTCGGTGGAGTTCGGTCAAGTCGAACCGAGCAAGCTTCCGGGCCGTACACTTCTTCGGGTCGTCGTCACCCTCGTACCGGACGTGCAGGTTCACTGTCTAAGGGTAGGCATAGCTCGGTGAAAAGTGGCGCGAAAAAGGCCCCGCCGGGGGTGTGACAGGCGGTGCGGAGCCGTATGGAAACAAATCCTCTTTGCCGTACCGGGCCGGATTTTACCGGCAACTGAACCAGTGCACACACGCCGTAAATGCGTTTATATGACACCTATTGACTTGTCGTGTTTTTTCCATCGTCTCCCGAGACAAACGTAGTTTCCGCCGAGGGGCTAAAGAGGGTCGTCCACGTCTTCTCGCGCATGGACTCCGAAGTGGTCGTTCGCGCCTACTACGATGCTATCGACGCACACGACTACGAGACGTTTGCCGGACTGTTCGCCTCGGACGTGGTACACTACCGCCCTGACCGAACCATCGAAGGCCGGGACACCCTCGTCTCGTTCATGCGCGACGACCGGCCGAACAAGGAAACGAGCCACGAAATCGATGCCGTCGTCGAGGACGACCTACTCGCGGTCGCGGAGGGTCGCCTGCTCGATTCGGACGGCGAGAAACTGTTCGCGTTCGCCGACGTGTTCTCGTTCTCCGGCGGGCAGATTACGGAGATTCGAACCTATACGCAGTGATGGAAACGGGTTCGCGTTACTCTTTCTCGCCCGACCCGAGCGCGCTCTCGCCGACCGGTTCGTGCCCCTCGATGACTTCCGTGCCGCCCATGTACGGCCGAAGCGCTTCGGGAACCGTCACAGTGCCGTCGTCGTTCTGGTAGTATTCGAGGATGGCGACCATCACGCGCGGGAGCGCGAGACCCGAAGCGTTCAGCGTGTGGAGGTATTCGGTCGATTCGTGGCGCTCGGGGCGGTAGCGCAGTCCCGCCCGCCGCGCTTGGAAGTCCTCGAAGTTCGAGGCGGTCGAGACTTCGAGCCAGCGGCCACCTTCTTCGGGACCGTCTTCAAGATCGTCACCGGGTGCCCACACTTCGAGGTCTATCTGCTTGGTCGCCTTGAACCCGAGGTCGCCCGTACAGAGTTCGAGGACGCGGTACGGGAGTTCGAGACGACGCAGAACCTCTTCGGCTTCGTCCAGCAGGGTGTCCAGTCGGTCGTAGCTTCCCTCCGGTTCCACGAAGTTGACCATCTCCACCTTGTTGAACTGGTGAACGCGGACGATGCCACGGGTTTCCGTCCCGTGCTCGCCGGCCTCGCGGCGGAAGTTCGGCGTGTAGGCTTGGTGCTTCAGCGGCAGGTCGTCGCGCAGGAGGATGTCCCCGGCGTACATGTTCGTTACCGGTACTTCGGCGGTCGGGCAGAGCCAGAGGTCCTCACCCTCGATTTTGTAGGCGTCTTCCGCGAACTTCGGGAGTTGGCCCGTCCCGGTCATCGAGTCGCTGTTGATTGGTATCGGCGGGAAGATGTCCACGTACTCCTGTTCGCGGTGCACGTTCAGCATGAACTGCATGATGGCGTGTTCGAGTCGCGCGCCATCGCCTTTCAGGAAGTAAAATCCGCTTCCAGTGGTTTTGGCCGCTCGCTCCTCGTCGATGATGTCCAAATCCTCGCCGAGGTCGTAGTGCGGAACCACGTCGGCGGGCAACTCACGCAGGCTCTCGAACCCTTCCCGGCGAACTTCCACGTTGTCATCCTCGTCGGCCCCGAGCGGAACGCTCTCGTGTGGAACGTTCGGGATTTCGAGGCTTCGCGTTTCGAGTTCCTCTTCGAGTTCGCTCGCCCGCTCCTCGATTTCCTCCAATTCGGCCTTCAGCGCACCCGAGCGCTCGATGGCTTCCTGTGCCTCCTCCTCTTTGCCTTCCTGTTTCAACTCGCCGATGCTGCGACTGACCTCGTTGCGCTCGTGGCGAAGGTCATCGCCCTCGGCTTTGAGTTCGCGCCACTCGGCGTCCAACTCCAGATAACCATCCAAGTCAACGTCGGCACCTCGGTGTTCGAGACCTTCCCGTACTTCGTCCGGGTGTTCCCGAATATACTTCCTGTCGAGCATTCCTGTCTCGGCTTTCAGCGTGCCTGCAAAAAACCGTGTCGCTATCGAGAGACAGTGTGACAGTGTCAACGACGGGAACGAAATCAGATATATCGAACTCCACTATTTTTGGGACAGACCGTTTCTGGTTTTGAACCTGTTATGATTGCAGTTGCTGGGAGGCAGACGCCGAAAGCCCCCGTTCGGTCGTCGTACTCTCAACAAAGTCAGCCACCTCTGTTCGGAGTGGACGGGCGGGGGCTTTCCGGGTCTTCCTCGTGACTGCTGCACTCTCAATCGCAAAACCACCAACTACCAACCGCCTCTCGTCCTCTTCGTCGAATCAGAAACGACCATGGTGTACGAACACAACCATCTGTTCGTGTTCGGTGTAGACGAAGCGGGACGCGGGCCGGTATTGGGTTCGATGTTCGCGGCAGCAATCGCAATCACAGACCCCACCGACCTCCCCGATGGTATGGACGACTCGAAAAACCTCTCGCCGGAGCGCCGGGAAACGCTCGCGGCGGCGATTCGCGCGGACGACGCCATTTCGGTCGGTGTCGCCGAAATCACGACGGAGCAAATCGACGACCCAGAGATGGACATGAACACGCTGACAGTCGCGGCGCACGTCGAGGCGATTTCGCAGGTTGCCACCGACGGAGCCGAAACTTGTGCACGTGGAATCGTGGACGCCTGTGATACCAGCGAGGAGCGGTTCGCTCGGCGGGTTTCGGCAGGAGTCAACGAGGTTGCTGAAATAGAGGAATCAATCGAAATCGAGGCGGAACACGGGGCAGACGAGAGCCACACAATCGTCGGCGCGGCGAGCATCGTCGCCAAGGTCGAACGGGATGCACACGTCGCGCGACTCGCCGAGAAACACGGAGCGGTCGGCAGTGGCTATCCGAGCGACCCCAACACTCGGAAATTTCTGGGGGAGTACGTCGAAACCAACGGCCAGTTGCCGGACTGTGCCCGCACGTCGTGGCAGACGAGCAAGGACGTGCTGGCCGCCCGCGAGCAGTCGGTTCTCGACCAATTTTGATGACTTTCTGATTGTCCCGATTAATTTCCGAGCAGCGCAGACACGGCCCGTTTGAGCGGTTTTGGTTTCGAAATCGAGGGTGCATAGTCGCCGACGAGGTTCGTCAGGTCGCGTCGGAATGGACCCGGGTCATCCAGCGAGAGAAAATCGAAGTTGGGGTCGGTAGCCAGCGAGACCAGGACGCGAGCGCTCGCAATGGGAAACGACGGGCGCTCGACATGTTCAAAATCGTCGCGCAGCAGGCTGACGAGGTAGACGAGTTCACCCCGCAAAATGTGGCTTCCCGTCTTGACCGTATAGCCGTACTCCGACTTTCGAACCCCGTTTGCGAGTTGGTAGTACCGATACGGGAAATCCACGCCCGCGTGGACTGCAAGTTGCAACGAACCCCAAAAGCGCGGGTTGACTTCGAGCAGTTTGAACTGGTCGTCGCGGGGGTCGTGGCGGAATTCGACCATTGCGGGACCGTGCCAGTCGAGCGCCGACAACAGGCGAACGCCCTGCTCGTGGAGTCTGGGGAGCGACACGGCCCGGCGGAAGACGCTCGCGCCGCCCGAGTAGGTGTAACTGCGAATCCGCTGGTGTTGGAAGGTGACGACGGGGTCGCCGTGGTCGAACAGGGCGAAAAAGCCGTACTCCGTCCCGTCCGGAATACACTCCTGCACGATGGGGACGTGACCCATATCGGCAATCAGACGGTCCTTGTCGGGGCCGTCAGGTTCGTCGAGGTTTCCGGAGTCATCGAGTTCATCGGCCTCATCAGATTTTCCGGAGACGAACCGCACGCCCGGATACTGCGTTTGATTGTCGCGGACGAGCACCGTGTACCGGGATTTCACGACCGTCTCATCGCGCCAGTCGTCCCACTCCGTGAGGAGTTTCGTCTTCGGAATCGGAGTCCCAACTTCTTGGGCCTTCTCGAACAGCTGGTTCCTGTCGCGGGCGGCTTCCATCGTCTCGAAGTCGGGCCATGGAGTGGCGATGTGCTCCGCGAACTGGTCCCGATATTTCGAGAGAACATAGCTCTCGGGTTCCCGAAGTGGGATGATTGTCTCCACGTCCGGTCGTTCCGCGAGCGAAAGCAGCCCATCACGATACCCGGCGAGGTCGTCGGTCGGTGCGGGAAGGGAAACGCGCTCGTCCACGTACTTCGACGCGAACGCCGGCGAGTCGGGGGATTCTGAGGCTGCGATGACGGAAATTCCGTTCCGGCCGAGCGACCGGATGCACGCGAGGCTGCTCCCTGCTGCGATGGCCGGAACGACGACGCTCATGCGTTCTCAGGCCTCACATTCGTTTCGTCAGTCTCGCCCATCTCGCTTTTCTCGTCTTCCACGGCGGCCAGAAACGCATCGACCCCGCCCGTGACTTCGCCGTACACGCGCCGGAACGTGGCTTGGTCGGCGTCGTACGGGTCTTCGATTTCGAACTCCGGCGAGGCGTCGAACGACCGGACGAAGTAGGCTTTTTCGAGTGCGTCGGGATAGTCGCGTTTCAGATACCAGTAGTTCCACGCGTCCATCAGCAGGACGAGGTCGCTCTCGCGCAACAGGGTTTCGTCCACGCATTGCGAGCGATGGTCGGCCAAATCGACGCCGAACTCCCGCGCGGCGGCCACTGCCGCCTCCGGACTCGACCGGCCTTCCTTTTGGATGAATCCGGCCGAGCGCACCATCGAGCAATCGAATTCCGTCGTGGTGACTCGTTCCCGGAGATATCGCTCGGCTAATGGACTGCGACAGATGTTTCCGAGACAGAGAAACAAAATTGCCGGTTCGGGTGGGAGCGACTGCACCGCCCCTGCCGTGTTTCTCGGGTAGGCGTCGGGCCGCAGGCGTAACCGCTCCATCTCCACGGCGAGTCGCCGTCTGCCGTGCTGGAGGTATTCCAACATCGTCCCTGATTCGACGTTGCTGCTGTTATAAGGAACGTATCGTTTCGGGAGTAGAGGGTTCCTACGATAGTCTTAGGGGAAGAATACTTTCTTTGAGTGAATCAAAAAAGTCGAGGTTCGGGTTGGGATTATCTGTCCGTCAGCAGGTAGCGCAGGATGTCACCGTACGCCGGTCGCGTCACCAGCACGCCGATGAGGACGCCGAGGATGGTGATGAGCGCGAACCCTCGCAAATCACCGAGTGAGAGGACCGCCAGCGGACTCATGGCGATGATGGTCGTCGCGGCGGCGGCCCCGATGACCCAGAACGCCTTGCGGAAGCGCGACTGGAAGACGCGCGAGGAGCTGACGTTGCCTTCGTTTATCACCTCGTCAGCGATGATGATGAGGTCGTCCACCCCGGTCCCGATGACCGCGATGAATCCCGCGATGTGCGAGAGGTCGAGCGGGAGGCTGATTGCGGCGGCAAAGCCAAGCAGGATGAACACCTCTGAGAGTGCGGTCAGAATCATCGGCAGGGCGACTTCCTTCTTCCCGTAGCGGATGAAGACGACGCCGCTGACGGCGAGCACTGCGGCGATACCCGCGAGGAGCGAGTAGAGTTTGAACTGGCTCGCCAGATTCGGTGCGAGGTAGGTCGTCGTCCCAGCACCCGTGTTGAGCGATGCCGGAAGCGCACCCGCTTGGAGATTAATTTGAATCTTCCGAGCCTCGGAGCCGTTCTGTCCCGTCGTAATCGTGAACGACGGATTGTTCTGGAAGTCACCGTTGTTGATGGATTGTGCGAGGTCTCCCATACTCACACCGGACACGATTTTGCCGTCAGTTTCCGTGTAGAGACAGTAACCTGCCTTGTCCGCAGATTTTTGTGGATACTGACAAGCACCGACTCCCTGTTGACTGGTGAATCCCCGCTTTTTCATCACGTTGGCGAAATGCTTCCCACCGCTGTCAGTGAGTGAGACGCTGACTCCCCACGGAGAACCCTTCATATTTTGATACTGTTGTGCAGTTCCGATATTGCTCAGGTCCTGTTTGGTGATGACCGTCGTATTCGCGGAGCCGTTCTTCGTGGGATAGTGCGCGACGATGGACACCTTTCCACGGTGAGTCACCAAATCCTGCATCTCGGATTCGTTGGTGTTCGGCATCTCGATTTGGATGTAATGGTCGCCGTTCGCGGCTTTGACCTCTTGGACGCGTCCACCGGACAGTCCGGCGCTCGAAACCTTCTTGCCCAGTACGTTGACGATTTCCTTGCGCGTCTGGTCAGTGACACCCTGCCGGACGGTGCCGTGTTTGATGCCCGCGCTGTTGAGCGCGGATTTCAGCTGTGCCGGTTTGATAGTCTTCGAGAACACCTCGACGGTACCCACGTTCTGGCCCGTGGCCCGGAACTTCACGTCCGACTGACTGACGTTGGGTAGTTTCTTGGAGACGGTCTTCTGGATGTCAGTTTGACTCGTCCCATTGGTCACGTGGGCCTGTTCGGCAGTGACGCCGTTGACGGGCGCGCGGATTCGCGTCCCACCCGCCAGTTCGAGGCCGTACTTCAGGTTTGTCGGGCCGGATGAGGTGTTCGCGTTGAGGTTGTTACTGTTCCCGCCCTGCGGGGCGAAGAGCGCGAAGGCGCTTCCGAGCAGGAGGACGAGGAGCAAGCCGACACGCCATTGTTCGCGGACGCTCATCGTGTCACCCCCTCATATTTGTACCAGCGAAGGAGGCTCAAGTTGAGCATGTAGGTGTTCATCAGGTCTGTTGCGAGTCCCATCACGAGAATTACACCGATGGACGTGAGCAGGCCGATTCCGAAGAGGAAGGCCACGATAGTCATCACGGCCATCGCCGCGAGCGACGTTACCGTCATCGTCACACCCGTTCGCATCGCACGGTGGGTGCTCTCGTAGAAGCCACCCGACCGCCGGAGGATGTGGTTGTTGAGTAGGATGTCCGAGTCGACGCTGTAACCAATCAGCATCAGGAGAGCGGCGACGGTTCCCAGTGAGAGTTTGATGCCGATAATGTCCATCAACGCAAGGGGAATCACGATGTCACTGAACGCGGAAAGAACGACGGCGATGGAAGGGACGAACGACCGGAACATCAGAAAGACGATGATACTCATGCCCACGAATGCCGCAACGATGCCGTACAGCGCGAGTTGTTGGGCACTCTGCCCGAAACTCGCAGATGTACTTTGTTTCGAGAGTACTGTATATCCGTTGTCATTTGCTTGAGCGGACAGGGAATTTATATTAGTGTCCTGAAATGTGACGATGTAGACGTTTCCCGATGTCGCCGACGGCGTCACCGATGCAGGCTGTGAATTGAACGAAGTCCTGATCTGGTGCTGTGATGCAGTCGTTTGAATTCTCATCTCCGTTCCGCCGGTGAAATCGATGCCGGGCGTCACTGGTGCACCGGTGGCCATATACCAACCAGCGATGATAAGCAACGCCAGCACGAGAAGGGCGAGGGGTACCCCCGCTAATTGCCGATTCGAGTACCGGGTGTAATCGACCTCCGGTACTTGAAACTCTACCATAACGGATGGGTCCGAGGCGCCCCTGAATAAGCTTTCTTAATTACTGTGGCCAGAGGGGTCAGGCGAAACTCAAACACGAGGGGCAAAACCCGCACGAAGGCATAACTATCTCGCACCCATCTAATCCAGTATGGCGACCGAAAACGCACAGCAGACGAACAAATCGGCGACCCGAGTCGTCGTCTCGTATCCCGAAGACTTGAGCAACTGGGGGCGATTTCAGGTCGGAACGAGACATTTCATGGCCTACCTCCGGAAGACGAAAGGCAACGTTCAAGCGGGCGACGTGTGGGAGGAGTTCCTCGATGTCGGCTGTTGCGGGGACACGCTCGACGTGCCGCTCCGTGTCGAATCCGTCGAAGGCGGGGAGGAAATGGGACTGGACACCGAAATCGTCTACGAGGAACGGGAAGCCTGCGGGATTCGTGGCGGGTGGCAGGTACAGAGCGCGGGCGGGCCGAACGATATATAGCTGTGTTGCTGACACGACAGTTCCGTTGTCGCTGACCGACCTTCTCAACTGGATTCAAAACACTGGCTTCGGACCGATGAATCCAACTCAAATATAATGTATTTTCGGTACATTTTTGAATCCCGGAGTAGTGTGTCTCATGTTCACACATGACGAATTACGATTACATCGTCGTCGGTGCTGGGTCGACGGGCTGTGCGGCCGCACACCGACTCTCCGAGAACCCGGAGGACGAGGTACTGCTGCTCGAAGCGGGTGCCCCGGACGAGGACCACGAGGAACCGATTTATACGCCTTCGATGTTCCCGCAACTGTTCAAATCGGATGTGGATTGGGAGTACTACACCGAACCACAGGAGGAAATGAACGGGCGGCGACTCTACCATCCGCGCGGGAAAACGCTCGGCGGTAGCAGTTCGATGAATGCCCAAATCTACAATCGGGGTAACTCGTGGGATTGGGACAACTGGGCAGCGTTGGGCAACGACGGCTGGTCGTTCGAGGAGATACTTCCGGTGTTCAAACGAGCCGAGAACTTCGAGGGAACGGGAGAAGACGAGTACCACGGCGAGGGAGGACCGCTTACCGTCGCGGACCTCACCGACCCCAATCCGACCTCGACAACGTTCGTCGAGGCCGCCCAAGCGTGCGGCCTTGAGCACAATCCCGACATCAACGGCGAGACGCAACTCGGCGCGGGGTTGTATCACGTCACGCAGCGAAACGGTGAACGCTGTAGCAGTGCCGCCGCATACATCAAGCCGGTACTCGACCGCGAGAATCTCACCGTCAAAACACGGGCGCACGTCACCGAAATTCGGTTCGACGGTACCCGTGCTGTCGGCGTCACCTACACACAGGATGGTGCGGAACACGCCCCCAATGTTGCCGAAGAGATAATCGTCTCCGGCGGCGCGTACAACTCACCACAGTTACTGATGCTCTCGGGAGTCGGGCCAAGCGACCACCTCGAATCACACGGTATCGATGTCGTTGTGGACCTGCCGGGGGTGGGACAAAATCTCCAAGACCACCTGTTCTCGTTCGTCGTCTACGAACGGACGGACGACAATCCACCGGCACCGTCGTCGAACATCGGCGAGGCAGGGGGGTACCTGTACGTTGACGAAGACGAACCAGCCCCCGACCTCCAGTTCCATTTCTGTCCGGTGTACTACATGGACCACGGGTTTGCGAACCCCGAAGGACTCGGCTACTCCATCGGCTCGACCCACGTCCGCCCCGAGAGCGTCGGGACCGTCACGCTCGCGTCCGCAGACCCAACCGACGACCCGATAATCGATCCGCAGTATCTCACCGCGGAACCGGACTTGATGGTACTCCGCGAGGGTATCAAGCGAGCCCGTGAAATCGCACAGGCGGATGGCTTCGCGGACATCCGTGGCGAAGAAGTCTGGCCGGGTGAGGACGTGCAGACCAACGAGGAAATCGAGGAACACGTCCGGCAGACCGCACACACGGTTTATCATCCGGTCGGCACCTGCAAGATGGGAAGCGACGAACTGGCGGTCGTGGATGACGACCTTCGGGTCCGGGGTGTCGAGGGGGTTCGCGTTGCGGATACGTCGGTCATGCCGAAAATAACGAGTGGAAACACCAACGCCCCCGCAATTGCCATCGGCGAACGGGTCGCCGAACTGATTTCGGGATAGATTTCGGAGTAGTCCAACTCTCGATTTCGTTAAAACTGCTCGTCGAGGAACGTCACGACATCCGCTCGCGTCGGCGCGGTTCGCGCCCCGGCGGCCATCGACGTGAGCGCACCGCAGGCGTTGGCGAACTCCAGCGCGCGCTCGTAGTCCTCCGAATCGAGGAGGGTCGTGATGAACCCTGCCGCGAAGGCGTCTCCCGCGCCGGTCGAATCCACCGATTCGACGCCGAATCCGGGATGCGTGTAGACGCCTTTCGCCGTGTCCACGCGTGCACCGTCCCGACCGTGTTTGATGACGACGACCCGTCCGTGGAGTTCCGAAGAGGGGTGTTCCAAGTCGCGGTCGAGAATCGTCGCCGCCTCGCGGTCGTTCAGAAACACGATGTCCGAGTAGGCGAGCGCCCGCGAGAAATCCCGCTCCGCGAGACGGCGGCCGGGGTCGAAACTGACGGTCATCCCTGCCTCCGTCGCAATCCGTGCCAGTTCCGCCGCCGTGTCCGGGCGCTGGCTGGTCAAATGGAGGTGGTCGGCCGCTCGAATGTAGTCGGGGTCGATGTCGTCCGGCGCGATGGTTTCATTCGCACCTTCGTTGCCGAGCACCATCACCTCGCCACGCTCGTCCACGATGAGGTACTTCGTCGTGGTCTCAATGCCCGTGACTTGGAGAACGTGTGTACAATCGACACCTGCACCCGTAAGCTCGCGCTGCACCAGCAGTCCGTTGTCATCCGAGCCGACACTGCCGACGAGTCCGGTCGAAACGTCCATTCGAGAGAGGGCAACAGCGACGTTCGCGGCACTCCCGCCGCCGGAGCGCTGTTGTGAAGAAATGCGTGCCTCACCGTCCGGTTCGGGTAAGGCGTCCACCCTGAGCGTCACATCCCAGTTGATGTGTCCCGCAGTTACGACGCGAACCCCCTCTTCCCCAACACGGTTCGTGGACGACATACCGTTCATGTTCCTCGGCAGGAGTAAAAAATCCCGACGACTTAGCCCGTGATGGAGAACACCGGCTTATCCAGTGATCGCGAAAAGAATGAGGTTGTGTGCACCCGGTCCGAGTCCGACGGCAGCGACGACGCCGAGCAGGAGATACCCCTCGGTCGGTTCACTGGCGACGTAATCGGCGAACAAAAGGACGACAAATTCGGCGATGGCGAGTTTGACGAGCACGAACAACCACCCGACGCCGAACGAACTTCCGATTGGAATCGAGTGGGCGATGTTGAGAATGGCCCGCGAGAGTGGCGTCTGTTCGCCGAAGTTGAGCACGTCGATGCCGACGGCCGTCGAAACGCCGTCCAGCGCGTGTGCGAACAGTGTGAGCACACCGACTGCGCCCGTGATGATGGCGACATCCGGATAGAAGAACTGAGTCGCAGCCCAGAGCACCCCCGTCAGAATGACCGCGACGACGAGTGCTACGAACGGCCAGAACAGGCGGAGGCTGTCGTGTTGAATACCGTACCACAGCGCGATGACGAGGACGAGTGCGACACCCACCAGCCCAACACCCGCGAGTGCACGCGGGACGGCGACTCGAAGTCGATGAATCGCCAGCAACCAGACGACTCCTGACAGGACGAACGTCGTGAGGTAGACCGTTGGCGTGCCGAACAGCGGCGCGATAGCGTCCGGAATCGGCGAGTTCGGGAGTTGATACAACGCGTTGAAGCCCGCGCCGACGACCATCCACGGTGCGAGCGACACGACGGTCCGTTCCCCGATGGTCGGTTGTGCGTCCCAGAGCAACCAAAGAACGACACCGACCGCCAGCAGAAGCGGGAGAAGATACGGTAATGGGGGGAGTGCGAACCCGTCCGGCAGTACCATACACCGACACGCGAACGGAGATGTGGAAAGGTTTGCGGTCTGTGTGCTATCCGCGTAGTGCGGAGCGTGAGCGGGTCGCCTTCGCGCAGTCACCGGATTTCACGGCTCGTCCCACGGCTCTCCCGATTGTTGGTCTCCAAACATTTCCCGCATCAACGTCACGATACTCTCCGGCGGGAACTGTCCACGCTCGGTCACGATGGCGTCCACGTAGCGCGGCGGCGTCACGTCGAATGCGGGATTTTCGACACGAACATTGCCAACCTCCTCGCGTTCGTCGTCGGGGAGGATTTCGCGCTCGTCGCGCATCTCGATTTCCACGGTGTGGCCCGTCATCGTCCCCGGATGAAGTTTCAGGGTCTGAGCTGCGACCATGACGGGAACGCCACGTTCGCGGGCGTTCACCGCCAATCCCGAGGTGCCGATTTTGTTGATGACGCTCCCATCAGCCGCGATGGAGTCCGCACCGACGAGGACGTGGTCCGTGTCGTCCAGATACCGGCGCGCCGCGTTGTCCACGATGAGCGTGACCGGAACGCCCCAATTCCGGAGCTGGCGGGCCGTGATGTGGCCCTGCCTTCGCGGGCGGGTTTCCTTGACGATGGCGCTGACCTCCTTGGCGTCGTCCAGCGCCTTTCGCACGCAGGAGAGTGCATCCGTCGAGTGGCAGTGGGTCATAATGGTGTCGCCGTCGCGGAGGCGGTTCGCCCCGATTTGGCCGAGGTTGTCCTGTGCTTGGTCGAGGTCTTGCCGGAACTCCTCGACGGTCGCCACGATGCTCGCCCGCAGTTCCTCCACAGTGTCGCCCTCCATCCCCCGGAGCACGTAGCGCAACGCGTTCGGAAGGCTCACCGCAGTCGGTCGGGTTTCGTGAAGTTTTCGGGCCGCCGCCCGGATTTCCGCTCGAAACTCTGCCGGGGTGCCGGCCTCGCTTGCTCGTGCCTGCTCACCGATTGCGGCCGCTGCCGCGTCCGCGATGGTCGCCGCCCCGCGAATCTCCATTTTGGCAATGTCCTCCGCGGCAGCAGTGACGGCAGGCGTGATAGTAGGGTCGTTCATGCACGATACTACGCGGCGATTCGGTAAAAATAGTCGTCACGAGAGCGGTTTCGAACAAAGGTGTTTGGGGAACAAACGTGGTTGGTAGTTTTGTTGCAATTACTGGCGAACGGATTCTCCTCGAAAGCCCCCGCTACGCAGAGCGGTGTTTGATTCTGTTGGGATTGCAACGACCGAGCGGCACTGAACACCGCCACCGCGCCGCTTGCTCGCGGGACGGTGGCAGGGCGGTAGTCTCAGGTGGATTGAACGGGGGCTTTCTGGCCCGTCATCGCAGTTGCTGCAGTTACAACCTCAGAATCAAACACTCGTCGTCGTCAATTACGGCCAGAGAAACCCACGAAAATCGCGGTTCACTACGCTTATCGAAGACGCAGCTCTCGCATCAGAGTTTTCGGGCCATCATGACTTCGTCAACGAACTCATCGCCGACGAGGTAATGATCAGGACGGGTTGCCTCGGTTTCCCAGCCATAGCCGCTCAGCAGTTCGATGGCGGTTTCATTGGTGGCGGGGAGACTCTGATACACTTTCGTGTACCCCGTCTCCTTGGCCCAGTTCATCGTGCGTTCGAGCAGTCGGCCGCCGATGCCGTGTTCGCGGTAGGGGCCGCGGACGCCGACGGTCAACTCGGCGGTGTGGCGCAGTTTGTCGAGTTCCGGGGCGTCCAAGTGAACCCACCCGGCGACTTCGCCTTCGTTCTCGCCGTCGCGGACGGTGGCGACGTAGAACATGCGCGAGCGGCGGTCGTTGTGCCGGAGGAGCGCGCCCTCGTCCCCGATGTCGGCGGCGACGCGTTCGGCGGAAATCGACGCTCCTTCGTCGGCGACTTCACGAATCGCAGTTTCGATGCCTCGCCAGTCGGACTGGTGGGCCTGTCGGATCTGGTACGAGAGGGTCGGCTTCGTCGTAGGACTCGACTTCGTCGTCCATCGCGAGATGGAGTTCCCCTTCGTCCTGGACGAGGAGGCCGGACTCCACGAGCGCGGCGATGGAGTTGTGGAACTCTTCCGCCGGAACCCGAACCTGTGGTTCAGTCGTCCCCGAACGCGCGGGCTTCGACCCGGACGGCGAGTCGATTCGAACTTCGTCACGGACCTCCTCGACGGTGGCCGATCCGCTGGTTTCGACGTGGTGGTAGATACGTTGCTGAATCGCGTCCTCGAATTCGAGGTCGGCAGGTACTCCCATAGGAGGGGTACCACTCGCAGGGGATTTATCATTTATCGCCTAAAAAGTCGCACATCGGAATTATAAACTCGGAACGAATTATAAATTCGTGATCGAATTGGCCTACTTTTCTTCGACGTGCCGCACTTCGGTAGCGATGCCGCGCGTGGACTTCGGCCATCTCGGGACCGCTCATCTCGGCGCGGCCAATGGCGAACGCCTTCGGTCCTTCGATGACCACCTCGTCGCCGGGGCGGATGTCGTCGTCCGCGTCCACGACGCCGGGCGCGAGGACGCTCCCGTGGGGCGCGAACGCGTCGATTTCGACGCGTCTTGACCGGGCACCGCTCTCGACCCAGCGGCGTGCACCGGCGAGCGTGAACGAGAGGGTGCCGTACTGGGGGACCATGGCGGCGAGTTGCTCGTCGCTCGTCGTCGTGCACCCGCAGTTTCGGGTAGCGACTCTGCGATGTCGAGTTCCGAGAAAGTCGTCGCCGGCGCCGTCGCCGAACTGGTAGTCGGCCATGGCGCGGACGCGTGTTGTGCTGGCGGTCGCGCATGCGGAACTGCGACTCGCCGGTCAGAGGTGCTCGCGAGGTTGGCGAGGGATGCGTCGTGGTCGGGTGGTCCTCGACGGTGAACTCGAACGGGCATGTCGCGGGCTTCTTGGACGCGCTTCGACAGATGTCGCGGTAGCCTTCCTCGGGGACGTGGGCGATGATGCGCGGGTACTCGTTCCGCTCCAGATAGCGTCGGAGGACTCGCGCGACGAAGTCCTTTTCGTCCTCGCTCCAGCGGCCAGTCACCACGGAATCGTAGTGCTGTGCGGGGTAGGTGAGTTCGAGTTCCTGCGGGACGACGCCGATGGGACTCGTCATCGACACCTTGTGCGCCCGGAACTGGATGGCGTCGTGATACTGCGCCGTGGCTCTGGGACTCGCTGTAGGGCTTCTTCGCCGAACACGGGAGGAGGACGAGCGGGTCGCTCGAAACGGTTGTCGATAGCGCGTCGTCACGCGGTCGGCGAAGCGCTGAATCTCGACCCGGCGAAGGCGTCCTCGGTCGCGGCGGCGAGTTCGCGTTCCGAATGACGGGCGTTCGCTCCTCGACGTAGCACCACTGCTGGTCGAACTCGCGGAACGCGGCGGTGAGCCACGGCTCGTGGCGGGCCTGTCCCTCGATGTAATCCCGGAGTCGTCCCGCCCGGATTCGCTCGCGGACGATGCGCGAGTTCGGCCCGGAGCGCGTTCACGTTGTGTTCGACGCAGTGTTCGCGCGTGAACTCCTCCACCGGGACGCTGGCAGGCCGGGCAGGAGCACGGCAGTTCGTGCGAGGTCGTCCAGGTAGTGTTGGCCCTCCGTGGTGAGGTAGCTGCCTTGCGTCCCTTTGACGACGGCGAAATCGGCGTCCACGAGGTCGACGCCCGGCGTAGACGAGCGTGGCGACGTTTTCGGGCGTCGCGACGCCGGAGAGCAAGAGCGCGCTGTCGCTGGGAATCGCCTCGCGGGTCTCGATGATGGCGTCCTTGAATCCGGCCCCGTGGCCGACGAAGCCGCGGCGCACCCGAGAGGATGTAGACGTCGGCGCCGAAGTCCTCGGCCGTTTCGGCGAGACGACGGCGGCGCTCGGGAACTCCACGTCGGGGTAGTCCACGGCGAACGACTCCATCACTTCCTCGTCGGTTCCGCTCGGGAACCCGCGGTGTGGCAGGACGGTGAGTTTCGACTCGTCGCCCTCGGGCAGGTCGCGCGTCTTTGAACCAGAGGCTTCCGCCGTCCGACACCACGTCGTCCGCAAGACCCGGCGTGGTCACTGACTCGGAGAGGCGGAGTTCTCCGATTCGGGCCGCCCCGTCGCGCCCGTGAACCTCGAAATAGTCGGTCATACCCGTGTTTCGGGCGAGCGGATTGAACTATCTTGCGTAACTCGGCGAGTCGCGCCCCCACTGCCCACCAGCGAGGACTGCTCACCAGTGAGGTGCACGGAAATACTGATCGAAGAGAAGGATAGTGTAGCCGTTGGGTCGAAATGAGTTGACGCCACCAATCGACCCGGATTGGCCACACTGGTCGGACCTGCCCTCCACAGCGGGCCCGACGCAGTCGATATGTGTTGTCTAGTACCGGGACATATACCACCCCGGCATAATGAAGAAAGAACGGAATCGACCCAATGGTTTCGCTTTCTAATTAATGGAATATATACGGGTGCTTGGGGACGGCGCGCCGTTTGTTCAAACGGTGTCCAAATCCACGGTCCGAACCGTCTCGGGAACGAGCGAAAGCGCCGACTTGGGCCACCCACGATGGGCAAGCGTGAACTCCGTTTCCGGGTTCTCCTCGACCAGTCGCGTCACGCCGCTGGCTGCCGATTCGTATCCCGCCACGTCCATCCGGTCGGGAATCTCTGCCGTGAGCGGGTACGTCTCCGAGAGCGCACGCGGGAACGGACCGAACGGCGGCACGACGTTCCACGATTCGTCGTAACTGCTGCTCGGGTTGCCCTCCGTCAGCAGTACTCTCCCTTCGGGATTCAGACCGCGAGAGTCGTTGGTGGTGGCGCACGACTTCCGGCCGCGCCGCGCTCTCACTGGAGAGGTAGAAGAACGCCCCCTTCGAGGCTGGGTCGGCGCGTTCCAACTGGGCCGCGTGGTCGCCGAGCGCACGATAGCCGTCGAGCATGGCCGGATGGGCACGCGCCCGGTTTTCGACCAGTTCGAACAGGTTGCCCGTCCGAATCGCCTGTTTGATGGTTCGAATCTCCTCGAACGTGACGTGGAGGTTGTGCTCCGCGAGCAGTCGCTCCTGTTCTTTTTCACTGCAACTGCGAATTTCCTCGGGAGTGTGGTTCGCACAAATCGGACACGAACAGGGGAAGTACTCCAACTCTCCAACTGCTCCGTCCCGCGAACCGTCAAATACCGACCGTCGCGGGCGTACAACGCGTACGCCGCCGAATCGAAGAGGTCACAGCCCATCGCCACGGCCAGCGCGAACATCATCGGGTGGCCCGCGCCGAACAGGTGAACCGGTGCATCCGCACCCAACCCGCGCTTTGCTCCCGCGACCACGTCCACCATATCGCCGTAGCGATACTCGTTCATCAGCGGCACGACCGCACCGACCGGGAACACGTCCAAGCGATGTCGCTTCCGCGTGGCGGCCCGCCGCCTCACGCAGGTCGGGGAACGTCGACCCCTGCACCGGCGCGTTGATTAGCATGTCGCCCACATCGACCGTTTCCGCGAGTTCCAGTCGCTCCTGGGTCGTCGCGAGTTCATCCTCCGCCTGCTCGCGGTCCACGTCCGGCGGCGTCGGAATGTCCACCGGCGTCCCGATATCCGACCCAATATCGTGTTGGAACTGGAGAATCTCCTCCGTCGTCACCGTGATTTCGCCGTATTCGGCCAACTGGAACGACCCCGAATCCGTCATGATGGCTCCGTCGAAATCGAGGAGTTCGTGTAGGCCCACCTCCAATGCCTCGTCCCGGAAATCCTCGCTCTTGAACAGAATGTAGGAGTTCGTGATGAGGATATCTGCTCCGAATTCGGATTCCAGCCGCGACGGTTCGACCGTCTGCATATGCGGATTGACCACCGGTAACAGCGCAGGCGTCTCCACCGTCACACCAGCCCGCGGGACGGTGAGTTCCCCAATTCGCCCCCCGCCGTCTTGGGCACGAATCTCGAAATTCTCTCTACTCATTATCCCGCGATTGCAAGAGAGCGCGGGTAAGAGTTCCGCTACGTGATTGATTGTGCGTTGATGAACGACGAGAGGTGTTTGGTGGTTTTGCGAGTGCAGTTACTGGGAAGCAGGCCCAGAAAGCCCCCAACCGTTCGCGGTCACCGGAAGACGTTCAGGCTCACATTCGTTCGCGGGCTGCGTCTTCCGTGGTCACCCTCGCTCCTTCGTCGCTCGCGTGACCGCTCCACGAGATATTCTGGCCTCTCCGCACCGTTCGGCCAAAATAGTTGCTCACGCAGACGACTAAAACGAGCGCGAACGGTCGGCCCCTTTCAGCCCACCCAAACACAGCACCGCACCCGTACCACTACCGCAACGCACCACAATCCTCCCCAACCGACTGCGTTTCTCGCTCACGTTCGTTCGCTGCGATACCTGCGGGCGACGGCCGCAGGTCAGCGAGACGCGGAGCGTCTCGCAAGCCTCATCCCTCGCACGGTTCGCCAGTCAGCCCTTCGGATGACCGCTATCCTCGGGGCTGCTGGCGCGCGCGAGGAAGCTGGGGAGGGTGAGGCGTGGTTGCGGTGCGGCGGCGGTCTTCAGTGTTGCTCGGCAGTTGTACTCACCGCAAAACCAACTCGAAATTAGTTGCGTAGCTCGCGTGACCGAGCGGGGACTTTCGAGACAGTCCGTCGAATTCCAAGAAAAATCGAACACCGTCCTCCGTGCCGTCTTCGACGCCCTCTACGCCGCTTTCTACAGCCGTTACTCTTTCAGATAGTCGTCGTGACCGAAGATTTCGTCCTCGCCTTCGACGGCGACGACATCCAGCGCGGTCACTTCCGCACCGACACCCAACAGTTCCGCCAAACTCGGCTCCGTCCGGCCGTCATCCCCGCTGATGAGTTCCTTGATGTACAGTCCACCTTCGCCGTGGATTTCGACTTCGCCGTGGCGCTCGTCGTCCATGTGCCCCTCGATACTGTACACTTCGCGGACACGCGTGAGGTTGGCACGTCGGTGGTCCACCCGGTTTGGGGTAAACTGATCGATGGTCGCGCCGTCCAGTTCCTCGATTGCAGCGGCGAGTTCGTCGTCCGTGATGGTCTCCTCGAACTCGACTTGTGCGCGGTACGTCTTGCTTGCATCCAAGCCTTTCACGCGCTCGACCATGTCGTGGGTGGCGAGGGTGAGACCTTCGACTTCGGCCTTTCCGCCCGCGAACTCGTTGATTTCCGCTTCGAGTTCGTCGGTGTCCGGCCGCCGCGAACGCGGATTTTTGACTTCGATGGCGAACGGGCGGCCTGTTCCGAGCATCAGGGCGTCCACGTCCTCGCGGCCCGCGCCGTGGAAGATGGCTTCTTTGCCGTCCATGGCTTCCAGCACCGGTGGCGTCGTCAGTTGCTCCACGCTCTCGTCGTAGAGGAAACCGCTGCCGCCACAGTAATCACAGTCTTCCTCCCCGCCACCCTCGGCGAGTTGCTTGCCCGACCCGCCGCACTCCCGGCAGGGCCATTTTGTCTGCGGGATATCCCGCTTCAGTTTTCGATAGCGGCCGAAGACGAAGGCGGGGTTCACCTGCACGTCCACGTCGCCGCGTTCCAGATTCAACAGCGCGAGTACGTCCGGGCGGTCGAAATCGACTTCCGTGTCGGTCAACTGGCCCACCCGCTTGCCGACCTCGCGGTTGTACTCCGATTTGAACAACTCGCCCGCGTCCTCGGGCAACTCGGCCAACTCGCGGAGCAGGATTTCGTTCTCCTCCACGAGTGGGGGTGCCCGCGTCCCGACCTGATACGTTTCGAATTCGATGTCCGTGAGGGCGTCCGCGACCTGTTCCGCGTACTGTTCGAACTCGTCGGTAAGCCCTTCACAGACCCAACATTCCTCGTCTGGTTCCTCGAAGTCCTCATCGTCTTCCAGCGCGACTGCAATCCGGAGGGAATGTCCACGCTCGGTGTTCGTCAGCCCGAAGCTTCGGTCGGCGAACTGGCGACCGAGACAGGCATCACATATCGGGTCCTCCGCGATGACCCGCCGCGCCGCCGAAAGTACGTCCATGTCTCACTCGTGGGAGTCACGCGGTAAACCGGTTTCCGATTGCGTCGAAAAAAGTTCGAACGGTGAAAGCCGAATCAGTTCCAAGAGAGGGCTATCGAATCGTAGGCGGTGTTGCCGTTGTCGTCGATGACCTTCACCGTGACGGTCATTTGGCCACATGGCCGAGTGCCCGTCTTCACTGTGACTTTCCGTCCGGTGGTCTCGTACGTTCCGTCGCCGTCGAGGTCCCACTTGTAGCTGACAATGTGGTCAGCGTCGTCGGAGGTCGATGCGTTCGCTCTGAGCACCACAGTTTGGTTCCCTTGGAGCGTGCGGTTTTCAGCGTCCTTCGGCGACGTTTCGATGGTCACGCTCGGCGGTTTCTTCTTGTCATCCGCGATTTGGTGGCCGACCGACGGTTTCTGGTCGGTCGAATTGAACGCGTACAGGTCGCTCCGGCCGCTGAAACTACCGTGTGAGACCGACAGGTAGACCTTTCCGTTGGTCACCACTGCCGGGTTCGGGTCGTACCCCGCTCCCAAGTAGCCTCCGTAGCTCGCGCGTTCCGTCCCGTCGCTCTTGTTGAGCGCGTAGACGGCGACGACCCACCGCGTGATATCGTTGGGGTCGGTCTTTTTCGCAGTGGCCCAACCGGTGACGTAGACGCCGTTGTCGGCGACGGTCGGTGCCGTCAGCCCGTTCGCCTGCGAGAAGTGCGTCCACCGCACGTCGCCCGTTGCAGCGTCGAGGGCGTAGACCGTTCCGTTCTCTTCTCTCCGGGTGGTGACGTACACCGTGCCATCCGAGACGGCGGGCGCGGTTATCGGGGTCACGCGGTTGCCGTGGCGTTGTGAAAAGGACCGGTTCCACACGACGCTCCCGTCCTCGGTCGAGAGTGCGTAGATTAGTTGGGAATCGCCGTTCTTCTCGGCCTTGAGGTAGATTCGGTCGCTCGTCACGGCGCTCATGGCGTACGACGAAATTGGGTTCGATGCGGTCCATTTCACCGTTCCATCGGATGCGTCCATCGTCGTGATGGTCGTGCTGTTTTGGGCGTACGCCGTTCCGTTGACGACGCCAAATATCCGACTCTAATTCGTGGACCAACGCTTCTCGCCGGTCGCCGCGTCGTACGCCGAATCACTGGCGTAGACGATGCCGTTCGCCACGATGGGACTTCCACGCACCGTCCCGTTGACGCGCCACTGGACCTCGCCGGTTTGGGCGTCGAGGGCGTAGAGACCGCCGTAATCGTGGTATTCGTTGAGGTCGGTGCCGTACGTCGAGACGTACACGGTGCCGTTGGCGACGGTGGGCGACCCCCGCTCCGCCCCGATGACCGGACTCTTCCAGCGCTGTTGGCCGGTATCCGCGTCGTACGCGAAGACTTGCCCCTCGGCGGGCAACTCCTCGTTCATCGTCGTCGAGAGGTACATCGTGCCGTTCACGACGACCGGATTCGAGTCCGTCGAGGCGTGGATACTCTCGGACCAGTTTTCGGTTATGTACGTGGCCGGACCCGACTCGTTCGTTGCTCCAGTTCGTCCGGAGTCGGCGCGGTGTGTCGCCCACCCGTTGCCCGTCGTGTTGTCCGTGTTAGCCGACGATTGCGGCGCTGTCGCAGCGACGAACGACACCGACGAGACGACGACGAGGAGGACGAGAACCAACCCGAGTCGCGTTCGTTTTCGATTCATCGTTTCGCACCTGTTCTGTGTAGTATCATGGTTTCAGTAGCGGAGACGCCAGTATCGAGTCGCTCGAGTGGCGTGTGCTACGGTGGATACCTGAATCACCTTACTATGCAGGCAGTAAGTCAAAGCAAGCGAAACTATCAATCCGTATCGTTGGATTAACTATATTTTATTCGAACTGTGTCCCGAAGTTGATATCCGTCTGTCGTCCTTCGGAGGGGAGCATTCGGCACTGCAACGCGGATTCGTCACCACATGGGGCCTCCGTCACTCGCATTTCACGTCCCCCGGATTCCCCTTCGCTCATTTTCTCTTCGGCCAGCAACTCCCAGTACTTCCGTTGCTTCCACCCGGGTGACACGACGAGGGGCGTCCTGGTCAACAACCCGCACTTGTGTAGCGAGTCCCAGCGCTGAAATCAGCAGTCGAGAACTCGCTCGAAATGGCGGCTGACCGTTCATATATTCTCAAAGACTAGACAACTGTGGTTCAAATAATCTAGTCGACATGAGGGCACGAAACAGAAACATCCTCGCTACCGTTTCATAATCGGCTCATCGAAGATAATAGCGACGAACAATATATTATAGAAATTTGGATTTTTCTCCTCTGACAATTTCTTCCAAATCTGATTATATTGAAAACACATGTTTCGAGGCTTGTACGTTATAAATGTGAGGAACCGAAGGGGCTATATGTATGCTTACGCAGTTTGACGATATGCCTTCCGAGCCGCCGTTTATTTCCGTTATCATTCCGGTCTATAACGACCCGAGGGGGATTCGCATGACTCTCGACGCCGTCATCGACCAGACGTATTCGAAAGCGGCGTACGAAGTGTTGGCTGTGGACAACGGCTCCACGGACGACACCCGGGACGTGATTCGGAGTTACGAAAAACAGTATCCAGATCTCGTACAGCTCGTGGTTGAAGATGAGGTACAGGGTCCCGCAGCCGCCCGCAACAGGGGCATCGACGCTTCGGAGGGGTCCATCCTCGCGTTCATCGACGCCGACATGACCGTCGAGGAGACGTGGCTCGAACACGCCGTCGCGTCGATGGAGTCCAACGACTGGGACTATATGGGCTGCAACGTCGAAATCTACGTCGAGGACGGAATGGACACCCTCACCGCCAAGTACAACCAGATTTTCGGCTTTCCCATCCAGAAGTACATCGAGGAGCGCCAGTTCTCCGGGACGGGCTGTCTGTTCGCCCGCCGCGAGGTGTTCGATGAAGTCGGCGACTTCGACGAGCGGTTGTTCTCCGGCGAGGACCAAGAGTTCGGCAATCGAGTGTACGATGCCGGGTTCGGCCAGCACTACCAGCCCGCGATTACGATGTACCACCCGGCCCGCGCTTCGCTCACCTCGCTCCTGAAAAAACACTTCCGACTGGGGCGCGGCCGAGCACAGATGCAACGCTACCACCCCAGCCGCGTGAAGAAACCGAGCGTGCTCAACCCGCGAAACTACCTCCCTCCACACCCGATTCGGTTCTACAAGAGCGTCACCGATGTGGCGACCCTGACGTGGACCGAGGTGTTCCTTCTGTTTTTCATCGCCTACATGAAGCGGCTCACCTCGACTGCGGGCTGGGCCTACGAACACTTCGGTGAGGGCGACTGACTCCGCCGAGGGCAACTGACTCCGCCGACGTTCAGAAGCGACTTACGCCCCCCGAGACGACTGTCCGTATGCGACAGTTCATCGTTCTCGGTCACGACGCGCCAACGACGCCCGACTTTTCACTCGACGATTTGGCGGGTGCGGCGGGACGACTCGACGCCCTCTGTCGATGTGTCAACAGCGCGTTTTTCCTCTCGCACGATTTTCGAAGCGACGTTCGATGCTTCCTCGTCCTCCAGGACGAACTGACGATTCGGTTCGAGGGGAGCGAACTCCGCCGGCTGAATCCCGACGAGCGAAGCACGGCGGCGCTCGTCCGCAAAGCCCTGGAGGCAAAATCGGAAGCCATCGGCCATATGGAAGCGGAAAGCACGCCTGGCGTCTTCATCTCGAAGCGTGACTTCGGAACCATCCTTTCCGAAGCGAGTCGGAACTCCACCGTGGTCGAACTCCACGAGGAGGGGACCCCCGTCGTTGACCTCGAACCTCCCAAAAACCCGCTGTTCGTCCTCTCGGACCACGGCGACTTCACGGACGAGGAGTCCGACCTGCTGGCCGAGGAGTCGGACAAACGGGTTCGACTCGGTCCCCAACTGCTCCACGGAAACCACGCGATGACGGTTGCACACAACTACCTCGACACGCAGGGCTACACGGAGTACTGACGATGCAGGTCAGCGTCATCGGCGGTGGAACCATCTCGGAGTCGGAAGCGGAACTGGCCGAAGAGGTCGGTCGATTGCTCGCCGAGCGCGGCCACGTCGTCGTCTGTGGCGGTCGCGGCGGCGTCATGGAGGCTGCCTGTCGCGGCGCGCACGAGGCCGGTGGGCGGACGGTCGGAATTCTCCCGGGAACCGACCGCGACGCGGCGAATCCGTACGTCGACGTGGCCATCGCAACCGGACTGGGACACGCACGGAATCCACTCGTGGTGATGAACGGTGACGCGGTGATAGCCATTGACGGTGGGTCCGGAACGCTCTCGGAACTCGGCTTTGCGGGCGTCTTCGACCGTCCGACTGCCGGGTTGATGACCCACGACGTGCCGAACGTTCGACCGGTCGAGACCCCGACGGAGGCTGTCGAATACGTCGAGAATGCGTCGGCGGAGATATCCTGATTTCGGAAGCGTTAAAGGTACCCCTCGCCATTTCTGATTGCGGGCCGGTGGGGTAGCCTGGTATCCTTCGGCCTTCGGGTGGCCGTAACCGCGATTCGAATTCGCGCCGGCCCACTTTTCCCGCAACGCAACAACGACGAGCAATTCGTTTCGACATTTTCACGTCGTGGAGCGGTGCGTTCCGTTTCGAAGTACCGAGTCACCACCGTTATGCCTCCGCCATCCTTAGGCCAACCAACATGACCGAGGGAATCGATTTTGACATCGCCGAAACCGAGGAAATTGCGGGACGACGGGACGAAGTCGTCGCCACGGTCACCGACCACGCAGGCACGATTGCGCGCGAACTCGCCCTGCTTCAGGGTGGGGACTATGGTCAAGAGACGTTCAAAACGAACGCCGGGGAGTGGACGCTGAAGTATGAGGCGGGGGACATCCAGTACCTTCGGTTCAAAGGGAAGGCGGGCGGCGAAACCTACGTCGTCTCGTCCCAACAACCGCCGGACCCAGAGGAACTCGCAACCGCGATGCGCAATTACGATGCGTTCGTCGCGGCGTACAACGAGTACGTCGAATCCAAGGAGGGCGTCTTGGACGACGTGGAAATCGACTTTCCAGCAGTCGAATCCACCGACACTGTGGTTTCCGAGCGTGACCGCGTCGTTGGACGGATTCGGGAGGTTGCGGACGTGATGGCCGGCGAACTCCACCGCTACGATGGGGTGGATTACGGCACCTTCACCGCTCGCGTCAACGGCAAGCGCTGGGAGTTGAAACGCGAGGAGAGCAGGGCGTCGTACCTCCGCGTCGGTGGACAGGGCGGCACGTATCTCGTCTCGCAGTACGAACCGCCGTCCGCGCCCGACGTGCGGGAACTCGCCGACGACTTCCGTGATTTCGTCGCGGAGTTCAACGACTACGTGGACGAGTTGGAAGTCGATCTCTCACACGTCTCGCTCTGAACTGCCATCCTCTGAACTGCCATCCTCTGAACTGCCATCCTCTGACTCCATCGCTTCCCGAAAGCCCAAATCCATTCCTGACGAGCCTCTTGTATGGATTCGGAAAACGTTGCAATCGTCACGGCCGCGGGGCGCGGTATCGGCGAAGCGTGCGCTCGACAACTCGCGAATGACGGCTACACGCCCGTCCTGCTCTCGAAATCCGGCGCGGCGGTCGATGTGGCCGAGGACCTCGGCGGCGTCGGATTCGAAGGCTCGGTCACCAATTCGGACGACATCGGCGCGCTGGTCGAGACTGCGGAGGAGCGCTACGGCCGCATCGACGCGCTCGTGAACAACACCGGCCACCCGGCAACCGGCGACCTGCTCGAAATTTCCGACGAAGAGTGGCACGACGGCTTGGACCTCGTGCTCTTGAACGCGGTTCGAACCGCGAGGCTCGTCACACCGATTATGCGGGACGGAGACGGCGGCGCAATCGTGAACATCTCGACGTTTTCGGCGTTCGAACCAAGCATGGAGTTTCCTGTTTCGTCCGTGCTCCGTGCTGGACTTGGGAGTTTCACAAAACTCTATGCCGACCGCTTCGCCAGCGACGACATTCGTATGAATTCCGTGCTGCCGGGCTTTGTCGACAGCTACGAAGTCGATGCGGGAACACGAGAGAAAATTCCGATGGGACGCCCCGCAGAGACCGACGAAATCGCAGCGACCGTCGCGTATCTCGTTTCCCCGGCGGCGAGTTACGTCACCGGACAGAATATCCGCGTCGATGGTGGACTGACGGATTCGATATGATGGAAACGGAAGTTCACGCGGCCGTCGTAACGGACGAATCCGATGGTTTCCATATCGAGGAGCTATCGCTCGCAGAGCCGAAGGCTGACGAGATGCTGGTTCGCATCGTCGGAACCGGTGTCTGTCCCGCCGACATCGCCGTCCGCGACGGTGGATTTGGAATGCCGTCTCCGGCGGTCCCCGGACACGAAGGGTCGGGCGTCGTCGAAGTGGTCGGCGACGACGTGACGAACGTGGAACCCGGCGACCACGTGGTACTCAGTTTCGATACTGACAGTAGCTGTCGAAACTGTGCAGAGGGCAATCCCGCCTATTGCACGGACTTCGCTCAGTACAACTTCGTGGGCGTTCGCGGCTCATACGGGTCCTCACCGCTTCATCGAGATGGGGAGGAAGTCGGGTTGTTCTTCGGGCAATCATCGTTCGCTACCCACTCAATCGTGCGCGAGGGCCAAGCCGTTCGGGTTCCGGACGACGTGCCGCTCGAACTTCTTGGGCCGTTCGGCTGTGGAATCCAGACCGGAAGCGGCGCGGTCATGAACACGCTCAACCCGGACGCGGGCACCTCGGTTGCGATTTTCGGCGTCGGTGCCGTCGGTTTGAGTGCCGTGATGGGTGCGGTAGTAAAAGGGTGTACGACCATCGTCGCCGTCGATTTGCTCGATGAGCGCCTCGAACTGGCGAAACGACTCGGAGCGACGCATACCATTAACAGCAGTGAGACGGCCGACCTCGCCGAGGAAATCCGAACCATCGCCGACGGCGGCGTCGATAACTCCTTGGACACGACCTCCGTTCCGTCGGTCGTCCGCCACGCCGTGGAAGCCACGCGAGTTCCCGGAACCTGCGGACTCCTCGGCGGCGCGCCGACCGAACCGGACCCGAACCTCGACATGGGGCGGATTTTGCGCGGGCGAGCGGTTCGCGGCATCTCGCAGGGCGATTCGATTCCGGGAATATTCATCCCGCGACTCATCGATTTGTATCGACAGGGCCGGTTTCCGTTCGACGAACTCGTGGAGTTCTACGACTTCGATGAAATCAACCGGGCAGCAGAGGATTTGGAGACCGGTCGGACTGTCAAGCCGGTCCTGCGAATCGAAGGGTCATAACTCAGTTCGTCGTGTTCCCGGGGCGAATGCCGTCCAAACAAGCATCGAAATTCGACGGTCGCTCGGACAGTGTCGGTTCCGCGCTTCCCGACTCGTAGGCGCTGATTTCCGAGATGACGAACCCCGACTCACCGATATCGCCGACGTTCGAACGGTCGATGGTTGTCCGGCCGCTTACGGGACCGATTTGATTGTACGACGTCGCAATCCCATCCGGCGCGTACCACGAGGTGCTGATGGCCACTCGCTCGAACTCCCCTGTGACGACCGCCCGGTCGCAATCGAGAAATTCGATAGTTCGTTCTGAGTTTCGGCACCACGGTCCCGCGTAGGGGTTGTCCGCCGTGAATTGTGCAGGTTGCCCGGGCGTTTCGAGCGTTTGCGTGTCGAGGCTCACCGAGTCGATGGCGAACGGGTTGGGTTCATGTTCCGCCGCGGGATGGAGCCTCGTCGTCCCGCTGACGGGACCGGGAAACAACACGTTCGTTCCGAGTCCGGTTTCATCCCAGAAACTCGTGTGCATCCTGACACCGCGGAACTCCCCCTCGACTTTCGCCGTGGTGCAATCCACGAACCGAATCGGCGTGTCGGCTGCGGGATTATCTCCGAGTTCGCTCGCTTGCCTTCGATTGCCGTTCAGGAAGACGCGAACTTCGTCCTCCCGCGCTGCAGTGGTGGCGAGGCGAAAGCGAACGATTCGACCGGAAAACCGATAGGCGTCCGCGCCGCCCGCAACCGCACCGCTGGCCCGGCGTCCGCCGTCCGAAATCGTGTCCTCCCCATCGACGGTTACGGCCGAATCAGGGACCGGTGCGTCGGCACTTCGGCCGCTCCGCTGGAGGTGCCCACTCACCGTGAATTCGTATTCGATACGTCGTTTCGGTCCACCACCCGAAATGACGATGTGGTTTTCCGAACTCTCCCCGTCCGTCGGTGCGTCGTTCATGTTCTGTATCGTCCCCTCGAATCGTGGTCCGGCGACGACAAATCCGGTCGTCGCGGCGAGTACCGCACGTCGATTGACTGCATCGAGATTCATCCCTCGTCCGGCGAAATCCGAGACGGGGGCGGATAAAACACAACGACCGTTTTCCGCGATGTTCGACGGCAACGACTCCATACCGCGCCGATGAACGGTCGAGGACCGAGTCGGTGAACGGTCGAATATCGTGCCGAGGAACCACTGAGATCGTGTGGGGTCGTCACCGGTTCCGGACCGTAGTTGCTTTGTCGCCGCTCGGAAAGAATCCCGTATGGATTCGCATACCGACCCGCTCGCGTGGGAGACGGTCGATTCAGCCGTCGCCTACTCCTGTCCGGGATTCGACGTTCGGAACGAGAACGTGCGCCTGCCCGACGGCACCCAGACGGATTTCGACTACATCACGGAACCCGAAAGCGTGGTCGTCCTTCCGTTCACAGAGGACGGCGACGTGGTGGTCATCGAGGAATGGCGACACGCCGTCTCGCGAATCTCCCGCGGCCTCCCCGTCGGTGGCGTCGAACCCGACGACGAGGACCTTGCGGCCGCCGCTCGACGCGAGCTGACCGAAGAGACTGGCTACGAAACCGACCGGGTCAGCCACCTCACCACCATCGAGCCCGCAAACGGCTTCGCCGACAGCGTCCACCACTACTTCGTCGCCTACGACTGCACTCCGACCGCCGAACAGGAACTCGATTACAACGAGAGTATTCGCTCCACGACGACGACTTTGGACGAGTTGCGGGAGGAGATCAGTGACGACGGCGTGTACGACGGCCGGACAGCGCTGGGCGTGCTCTACTACGACAGCTTCGGCGAATAACGCAATTCGGGAACAAACGGATACTGAATGATACTGTTTTGCACTACTTCCCACTGAAAAGGACTGGTTCGAAGCACTACCTCGGATTCCGATTTTGAAATCCTCGCGACAGCTACGAAGAGAGGAGTCTGGTAGTTTTTCGGGTGCAGTTGTTAGGCTGTCTCCCTCTCAGTAGTCACAACCGAACTAACGCGATACTCGTCGAATTCACTGAATCGTTGACAATTTCCGATTATCACACGCGGTATTGACGGACGAATTTATTAGGGAGGGTTCATAACACATCTCGTACTAAACTATGACGACACTATCGTTCTCGGCCATCAGGTCCCAGATGTGCCGAAATCTTGTGTTTCGACACAAACTCTCGAGTTATTGTGGAGGGGCTGTCATCTGATGGCGACCCGACGCACCGTGTCGCTGTTGGTCGTCGCGTTCCTCCTCTGTTCGCTTGCAGTTGGACCGTTTTCGTCGGTTCTCGTCAACGGACAAAGCGCCTCTTTCGCTGACAATTCGCCCAGCAACAACCGTGGTGACGTGATTCCGATAACCGTTCACACCAATCACGGGGGAACTGTGAACATTGGGTCGCCGTCGAACGGGTTTTGGGTGCAGGTGAACGTCACGGGCGGGACGACGACGCTCGACCTCAACACGTATCGTGCGGACGACCCGAACCGTTCCGTGACGCTCGAAAAAGGTGGAATTAGCGGTAAGAACGTTCGAATAAGTGCCACCGGACCGCTACAACCCGGCGTGTACGATATGAACATCACGGTTGGTGGTGTCACGCAGGATTTGGGTTCGTTCACGGTGAAAAAGCACACGTTGGGAGAGATGCAAACGGGTGTCCTCCCGAAAAAGACGGACGTGTTGTCACTAAAGAAGTCAAAGGACCTGCGGTCGGCGGTTTCCACGACTGACAACGGGACGATTGCGAAAGGTGACCAACTCGTTCTCGCCGTCAACGTTTCAGGTATGTCCGGATTCCTCGACAAGTCCATGCTCGATGGGAGTGGCGAAGACGTTCGGATTCACTTCCGTCAGACGAACGCCCACCGAAACACCGTCCCGAACGAGTTCGACGGCAACGTGGCAAAACGGCTGTTCATCGACGACGAAAACGAGATGCTGTATCTGGTGGTCGATACCGACAACCACAGTATCGAGGCTGGCGACACGTACGAGACGACGTTCAAAATCGGGAAGCAGAACGGATTGGTTTCCACCCCCGAGGTAGCGAAGACGAACTTCACTGTCAAGAAGCCCCACGTTGCGCTCAACCACTCTGGTGACGTGTTAATCGTGGAAAAAGGCAAGACGAAAATCAGCGGGACAACGAATCTCGCGCCGGGAACGACGATAAACATCTCCATCTACGACAAGGGTGCTGGAGCGTTCTTCCATTTAAAGACGGCGACGATCACCAAAGACTGGACGTTCGGAACGACGTTCGATTTCAGCAAGTTGGAATCGGGACGCTCGTTCACGATTGGACTCCGTGACCAAGACCGAACTGTCCCCGCTGTCGTCGCGTCCCGTTCGAAAGGGACGACCGAGACGACTACGACGACCACCCCAACAACGACGACAACAACAGCTACGACAACGACCACAACCGTTGTAACGACGACAAACACGACAACGACGACGAACACAACAACAAATACGACGACAACTATCCCGCCCGTCACGAGTCAACAGCCCATCACTGCGCAGTCGGTGTCGAAGGGTGGACTGCCGGGATTCAACATTTCTGTCGCGCTCGTGGCGCTTGCGGCGGCGGCCGTTCTCGTCATTCGCCGAACTCAGCGGTGAATATGTCCGATAGTTTTTATACAATGCTTGAACATACCACCACAAACCGGATGCCCGCCCTCAGACCATGATACGACAGATACCACAGTCCGCGTTTCCCGATTTCGTCGCCACCCTCTGGCAGAAACAGGGATGGAAAACGACGGTGACAGAGAAGTCGGGGAAATCGTTCGTCGCCCTCCAGCGCGAGGATGCGGAAGGACTCATTTGGGCCAAACCGGGTACGGGAGAGGCTGTCAGCGGGAAGGCACTCCAGCAGTTCGCCATGATCTGCAAACAGTACGGCGTCAGTGAAGGTGCCGTCGTCACGCCGGGAACGTTCAGCGAGGACGCCGAAAAGACCGGCTCGCAAGCGGGCGTCCAGTTGGTCGATGGCGAGAAACTACGGACTATCATCGAAGCGCGCGAACTTCACGATATCGTCGAGCAGTTTTCCGAGGGCAATGGAGATGGCTCGGGAGAATCGGACGACGCGGACGGCGGCGGACGCCTCCCGATTTCGTTGCCGGATTCGCTTCCTATCCCCGACGCAGTTCCACGGAAGGCGGTCGCTGGCGTCGTCGTCGCTGTTCTCGCGATTATGGTCGCGGCTGTCGTCGTACCGACGATTCTGGGAACGGGGGGGAGTGTCAAGACCGACGGGTGGAACGTCTCTGCGACTTCGACGGCACCTTCGAACGCGACGAACGCGCTCGAAGTTCGGTGGAACACGAAACGCGTCTCGAAGTTGAATCCGAAAACCGGCGACCCCGGTGTGTACAAACCGAAGGGCGGAAAACGGTTCCTCCTCGTTTCGATGAACGTTTCGAACAACGGGAAGAACTCCGTTGGTCTCCAGCAACAGGATTTCGCGGTCCGCTCGAACGGGTCGCTGCTGGGCTATCAACCGCTGACGAACACGACTGGACACTCTGCAGTGCTCCAAGCAGGCCACTCGACGACCGTCTGGTACGCTTTCTCCATCGACAAGGACGCGAAGAACGCGACGATTGTCACGAGTGGGCGACTGCGGCGTAATCACGTTCCCACGCAGTTCGTCCACGACAAATCCGTCGAAGCTGATATCTAAATACAACTCCAAAGCCGTCCGTACCGATTCGGTGTGAACCGGCCTGTAACGCGGGCAACCCTTTTGACCTATCATCCCTAATTCGTTTCCATGAGCGCCGACCGCGCCGCCTTACACCGCGCTCTCGACTTGGGAGAACAGGAAGGTGGCAGCGTGGAGTTCAAGGAACGACTCACGAGGGAAATCCACCTCGCCCACGGGCGGATGGAAAGTCTCGCCGCACAACTACGCCACCGTGTCCTTTCCGGGGACGGTGAAGCGACGTACGTCGTCGGCGTCACCGACGAGGGCGGACTGGCGGGCATCAAACCGGACGTATTCTCCGAAACGATGGACGTTCTGTCCCTGCTCGCCGAGGAAGCAGGGGCACACATCGAAGATGTACAGACGTGGGGTATCGACGCCGACGAGACGAGCCTCCGCGCTTCGACGCGCAACGGGAGCGGCGGACTGGTCGGTGTCGCCACCATCCGCGAAGGTGCCGTCCTCGACATCGACAGCGAGCACATCGTCGTCGGCACGGCGGGCCACGTCGACCACGGCAAGAGCACGCTCGTCGGCAGCCTCGTCACCGGACAGTCCGACGACGGCGAAGGCGGAACTCGCGGCTATCTCGACGTGCAACCGCACGAAGTCCAGCGCGGCCTCAGTGCGGACCTCTCCTACGCAGTGTACGGCTTCGACGATGACGACGGGCCGGTTCGTATGGACAATCCGCACCGGAAATCCGACCGGGCACGCGTTGTCGAGGAAAGCGACCGCCTCGTTTCCTTCGTCGATACCGTGGGCCACGAGCCGTGGCTTCGAACCACGATTCGCGGTCTCGTCGGGCAGAAACTCGACTACGGACTGCTAACTGTGGCGGCCGACGACGGCCCGACCAAGACGACGCGCGAACATCTCGGAATCCTGTTGGCGACCGAACTCCCGACCATCGTCGCCATCACGAAGACTGACGCCGTGAGCGAAGAGCGCGCGACGGAAGTCGAAGCCGAAGTCGAACATCTGCTTCGGGAGGTTGGCAAGGTACCGCTTCGTGTCGAACGCCACGGCGTCGATGTCGCTATCGAGGAAGTCGACGAAAACGTCGTCCCAATCCTGATGACCAGCGCGGTCACGATGGACGGACTCGACACGCTCGATACGATGTTCGAGCAACTGCCGAAGACGACGGCCGATAGCGGCGAGTTCAAGATGTACATCGACCGCAGTTACAGCGTGACCGGCGTCGGCGCCGTCGCCAGCGGAACCATCAACTCCGGGTCGGTCGAAGCGGGTGACGAACTCCTGCTGGGTCCCATGTCGGACGGGCGTTTCCGAACCGTCGAAATCCGGTCCATCGAGATGCATTACCATCGGGTGGATGAGGCCAAAGCAGGCCGAATCGTCGGTATCGCACTGAAAGGGGTTCGTGAACCCGAAATTGAGCGCGGGATGGTGTTGCTTCCAGCGGAGAGCGACCCGACTCCCGTCCGCGAGTTTGAAGCCGAAGTGATGGTGCTCAACCATCCGACCCGCATCGGCACCGGCTACGAACCCGTCGTCCACCTCGAAACCATCAGCGAAACCGCCGTCTTCGAACCCGAAGGCGGCCATCTCCTCCCGGGGGACAAAGGAACGACGACGGTTCGGTTCAAGTTCCGTCCGTATCTCGTCGAAGAGGGCCAGCGCTTCGTCTTCCGCGAGGGACAAAGCAAGGGCGTCGGTACCGTGACGAGCGTGCACCCGGTCGAATAGCGGTCTTTTCAGAATTCCCGCCACGGTCGTTCTTCGAGCGGGTGGAGCGTCTCGAATGCAAATTCGGGAGTTGGCTCCGGTGTCACGTCGGGGTCCGCTGGAACCCACACCGCGCCGAGTCCGGCGGCTTTCGCGCCGGGAACGTCGGTATCGAGCGAGTTCCCCACGTGTAGCGCACGGTCTGGTGTCGAATCGAGTTCCGCGAGCGCACGCTCGAACGGTTCGGGATTCGGTTTCGCCGGTGTGTCGTGGCCCGCGAACACGATGGTATCAGCGTACGCTTCGATTCCTAACGCGGCCATTTTCTCCCGTTGCATTTCCGGAGCACCGTTCGTGACGATGCCGAGCGCGTACTCCCCCGAGAACGTTTCGAGCGTCTCGGGCGCGCCGGGGAGATACCGAACTCGGGAGTGGTCTCGGATGTCGGCGAACGCAGTTGCGATTGCTCGACCGGTCTCCTCGTCGTAGCCTTCCGCTCGTGCAAGCGCCCCAAAGCAGTTCGCTCGCTGTTCGTTCACACTCAGCCCCGCTTCGAGAAATTCGTCGTACCGGGCGTGGTAGTCGGGAATCTCGAAAAACGGGGCCACGCCGACGCGGTCGAACGACGCCGCGAGTACGTCCGGCGAGCGCTGTTCGTACTCCAACAGCGTGTCGTCCAAGTCGAACAGGAGGGTATCGATTGTCACATCCGAGATGTACGTACGAGTCGGTAAAAATGGACGTATTGTGCGTAATTTTTTATACGGGGACGGAACCATCCTGTGGTATGACAGATCTTCGTGCCGTGGCGGCGGCGGTTGCCGACGACCTCGCTACAGGGGAGGGTGTGCTGGGCGTGCTCCTCCACGGGTCCGTCGCGCTCGGCCACGCGGACGAGCACTCGGACATCGAGCTTCGCGCCGTCGCCACGCAGGACGCCGTTGCTAGGCGCGATACGAGGGGAGAGACGCGCGAGCGGGACGGTATCTCCGTCGAAATCGACTGGACGACACTCGACCGAATCGAGTCGGAACTCGCCGGCTGGGAGAACGATGTCGCGCTGTACGTCTACGCGAACGCGGACGTGCTCGCTGATTCGACGGGTGGCCTGACCGATTTGCTCAACCAGTATGACGACTATCCGACCGACGTGCGTGAGGAGAAGTGTTTCAGTCACTGGTACTACGCGACCGGAAACGCGCCGCTCGATTCCGGACTGGCGTTTCGACGCGACGACCCGCTGACGGCGGAGTTGTGCCTTCGCCGTGCCGTCGAGAGCTACATGGCGCTTCCCTTCCTGCTCAACGGGCGATTCGTCCCCTACGAAAAGTGGCGACGTGCAGAACTCGCCACGCTCTCGTGGACGCCGACCGACTTCGAAGCGAACCTCGAAACGGCCGTGTTGGGGTCCGATTCGGAGGCAAAACAAACCGCCGTTTCGGAGATAATGGAAGAGATGGTACCCCGATTGCTCGATTTCGGTTTGTCGGAGCAGCGTGTTCGAAAACCATACTTGTTCGAACCGGTCTACGACCCCGGCTAGCGTCTTGCGGTTGCAGTCGTCAGGTTCGCACGTACTCGCCGTCCACTCGCTCCGCGAGTCCCAACAGCACTGCCCAATCAAGCACGTTTTCAACACGCTCGCGCCACAGCGCTTCGATTCCTCCCGAGTTGTCGTCCTCGGTCGAATCGTCCGCCGAATCGCTGTCTCGCCCCCGCACCGGAATCGTCTCGCTGAACGCCTCGAAAACGGCGTCCGCTTCGAGCGGCGTTTGAGTTTCGTTGGGGAGGATTTCCAGCACCCGCGAAACACCGTACACACGTGTCTGAAATGCCTCGGCCAGTTCGTCCCGTTCCGGTTCACGACGGCGTCGGATGAACCCGTCTTCGGTCTCCTCGGCCAGTTTCAGTGCCCGCAGGAACGTCAGCCACGTTGCGGCAGTGTCCCTGCTCTCGAACCCCACCTGTTGCATCAGCCGGGCACAGCAGTCGTCCGTCACGCTGGACACCAACGGGACGGCACGCTGGACGTGCCGAACGAAATCGACGGTTTCGGGCGCTTCGGGAACTGGCTTGAACTTCACAGGTCGAAGCTTTCGGCCAAGAGGTCTTCGTCCGTCTCGCCGAAGACGTGTGTCGGCCCGTCGATAACGTCAATCGTGACTTGCGCCGGGGCGAACACGCTCTCCGGAATCGCCTCGAAGTCCCAGCCCTCGTCGTCGAAGAACGCCTCGAACGGCGTGCCGTACTCGTCGCTCGCGGTGGACGGCAGTTCGTCGAACCGGTCGAACTCCGACTCCACGGTGAGGTGGACTTTGCCGCCGTAGGCCAGTGCGTCGTTCGTCCGTCCGATGGCCGTCGCCTCGTCGTGACTGATGGGCGCGACCGGAGCGGACCCCATCGCCGAGTGAATCGCCAGCGGGTCGTAGCCGAGTTCAGTGAGTCGAAAAACGGCGAGTTCGGCCGCCCGCGACGCCACCGAGACGCTGCCGGCCATGCTTCCAGTTGCGAACGACGGGAGGTAGACCGAATTGGCATCGACCTCCGCGAGGTCGGCGACGTGCTCTGCGGCTTCCTCGGTCGGGAGCGTGTCGGATTCGACGGCGAGCACGGCGAAGTCGAACGCGTCCGTGTAGCCGACACGGCGGTATTCGTCCTCTTCAGCGACCAGCGCACGGGCGGGACCGCTGCCGAGGCCTTGGAAGTCCTCGACGCCGAGTTCCCACCCGGATTTCTGCGAGCAGAGCAGGGCAATTGCGGGGTGGTCCGTCGAGAGTTCGACAGTGGGGATCGGTGCCCCTGCTACGTCGCCCATTCGGCTCTGTATCGTCGCCAATCCGGCCGTCTGGAGTTCAGCGAGAAGGAGTCCGGCCTCCATCCCACCGGCCGCTTCGACACCGAAGTCGAGCACAGTGGCCTCGTTGTCCAGTTCGTACGCGGCGATGTTCAGTTCGTCCGCGAAGTCGATGGCCTCGTCCGCGAGTTCGAGCGCCATCCGATTGAGACTCTCCATACCCCCGGGTTGGTGGTCATCCGGTAAACAATTCCGGATTCGAAGCTCACGAATTGGATACTCTTCGGGTCGTTCGCTACGACGGAACTCACCACGAGAGAATTCAGTCGAAAACGAGCGCTTCCAGGGTCGATTGTACGACTCGCGGAACTGTCTGAGAGCTTTCGAGGCCATCGTTCGTCCAATCCAACATTTCATGCTCGTCGCTAGCGTAGAACATTCTCATGTCCGAAACAGGCATCAACGAGACGTTCGCACAGGAAATCGCAACGACCTGTCGGACGGGGGTCGGGGACACACTGCGGAGCGTCATTCACTTCACGCCGGACTCGTCCGAACTGCTGTATCTGCGGAGCGACCTCTACGGCGGGGACCACGAGGTCGCCATTGAACGCAAATCCGTCTTCGTGGCGAACGAACGACTCGGGTTTGACACCCACGAGACGTACCGACGGCTCGAAGAAAAAGGGGCCGCACCGGAAATCGGCAAGTACGAACTGACGATTCGGGCGTTTTCGGACGGGTTCGTCAGCCGCGTCATCGTCGGCGACCACGGCGTCCTGCTGACGAGTGACAACCTCCCAATCGCGGATTTCGAGGACGTGGCGGTGGCGCTCCGCACGCAACTGGCGGACCGCGTCGATGAGTAATAATCGAAACGCGAGAACCGACGGAAATGGACACAGATTTGCATACTTCCACGGCGACCAACGGCAACCTTTACACCGCTGTGCCTACATCGTGCCCGTATGAGTGACACCGTACTGCTGGTGGGTGGTGGCGGCCGAGAACACGCAATCGCCCGAGCGCTGACCGAAAGCGAGGCGGACCTCTACGCCTGTGCAGGCAACCGGAATCCGGGTATCGCCCGGTTGGCTGACGGCTTCGAGACGCTGGACACGACGAACACGACGGCGGTCGTTACCTACGCCGAGAAAGTCGGCGCGACGCTCGCCGTCGTCGGCCCCGAGGGACCACTGGCAGCCGGTGTTTCGGACGCACTGGACGACGCCGGAATCTACGCCTTCGGCCCGCACGCCGACGAGGCGCGCATCGAGACGGACAAGGCGTTCCAGCGGCGGTTCATGGAGCAACACGACATTCCGGGCTGTCCGGACTTCGAGACCTTCGACGACATGGAGGCTGCCTGCGAGTTCATCGACGAGTACGACGGCGACTTGGCAGTGAAACCCGCCGGATTGACGGGTGGAAAGGGCGTCAAAGTCATCGGCGACCAAGTCACCGAAGAAGAGGCAAAGGAGTACCTCCGCGACAGCGACTACGACCGCGTGGTGCTCGAAGAGCGACTCGTCGGCGAGGAGTTCACTGTGCAGGCGCTCGTGGCGAACGGCCAACTGCGCGTCACGCCCGCGATTCAGGACCACAAACGTGCCTACGAGGGCGACGAAGGCCCGAACACGGGCGGCATGGGCAGTTACAGCGACGCGGGGCTGGAACTCCCGTTCATGTCCGAGGCGGACTACCACGAAGCCGTTGACGTGATGAAAGCGACCGTTGCCGCCTTGGACGACTACCGCGGCATCCTCTACGGCCAGTTCATGCTCACGGCGGATGGCGCGAAAGTCATCGAGTTCAACGCCCGCTTCGGCGACCCCGAAGCGATGAACACCCTGCCCGTTCTCACGACCGATTTCCTCGACGTGCTCACTGCGGCACGCGACGACGAGGATTTGCCCAAACTCACCTTCGCACAGAAGGCGACGGTCTGCAAGTATGCGGTGCCTGACGGGTATCCGACTGACCCTGAAGCCGGTGCCAAGGTCAAAATCAGTGAGGAGAACGCGGGCGACGCCATCCTGTTCTACGCCAGCGTGGACGAGCGCGACGACGGAATTTACACGACAACGTCCCGCTCGTTCGCCGTCGTCGGTCTCGGGGAATCCATCGCGGAGGCCGAGGAAATCGCCGAGGAGGCGCTTTCCGTCGCTGGTGAAGAAGGACTGCACATGCGTCACGACATCGGTACGGCCGACCTCGTCCAGCGCCGTATCGACCACATGCAGGAACTCCGTAACTGAACGGTAGAACCCTTCTAACATTTCGTCAATCGGCCTATAATCAAGTCGCCGTGCCCTGACGAAATCGTATGGAACGGCAACTCACGTCCGATGAAATCTTCGACGTGCTCGGAAATCGCCAACGACGACACGTTCTCTCAGCGCTGTTGGACTGCGACGAGACGACAACAGTCACAGAACTCGCTGAAACGACAGGGTCGAAGACCGGCGGGCAACCCGAACGAATCGAAATCGGCTTGGTACATTCCCATCTCCCCCGTCTCGAAGGGGTGGGAATCGTGGAGTACGACCCCGAAACCGGTGTCGTCAAGCCGACTACTGCTGTTACCGACCTCGAACCGTTCTTCGAGTTGGTAGAGAGTCAGTAGCCGAGTCGGTAGCGCAGTGGGAGCTTAGTAGAAGGACAGAAAGGTAGGTTCAAGCTATTTCGCACGAAACCGGCGGCTGTGAGCGACGACACGACCCGGCGCCACGACCGAATCACGCACCACAAAACGCCCGGGGGTCTGAACTCCTTGCAGTACTGGACGGACGCTCGAAGTCCACTCCGGGTTGCGATACAGTACATCGTCATCTGGCTCGCACGCATCAACCCGAGCCTGCGACTCAAAACTTGGCTCCTGCGTAGCATCGGCGTTACCGTCGGCCGCGGCGTGTCGTGGGGATTGGAATCCACCCCTGACGTGTTCTGGCCCGACCTCATCACCGTCAAAGACCACGCCATCATCGGCTACGACGTTACCATCCTCTGTCACGAATTTCTGCAAGATGAGTACCGAACCGGCGAGGTCATCATCGGCGAACGTGCCATGATTGGCGCAAACGCCACCATCCTCCCCGGCGTCGAAATCGGTGACAACGCACAAGTTGCCGCCAACTCGCTCGTCACCCGTGACGTCCCCGCCGGAGCTACCGTCGCTGGTGTCCCAGCCACCGAAATGTCCAGCGACAACATCGACTAGCACGAGTGCGAGAGAGCCTGGGAAATGCTGAGTGTTCGTGACGAAGAGACTTGTTTGAGAGTTCTGGTTCTGGCGAGAACACAGCGACAATGAAGACGTAGAAAGCCCCCGCCCGGTCCCCTGAGCGAGGAACGAGCGAGGGGGACGTTGTCGGAACCGAGTTCCGACTGAATTCGCGGCACCGGAAGGCGTTTCGGCTCACAGAGCAAGAGCTTCGTTCTTCCGGAGGGAGTGACGCGAATCGGCTGGGTGAGGGTGCAGTGGCGGTGCGGTTGCGGTATTCATGCGGCTTGGTAGTTGTTATCTCAACAAAATCAAAACCACGACGACGGAGTGAGTGTAATCGACCGTTTCACGAAAACCAGACTCATCGACTCAAAGCCGACACTGTTCACAGTTCGACAATCTCGACGTTTTCAGCCGCTTCTTTGGCCAACTCGTACAACCCGTCAGGTTCCGAGTTGTCCACGATTTTGTGGGTCGCGTTCGTCTCGGGATAGTCCGGTGCAAGGCGGTTGCAACCGGCCGGAATCGTGGATTCGGTGTAGGTTTCGATGCGTCGGGCGCGAGCGACGATGTCGCTTTTATCCATCGTGAGGAGCGGGCGGTGGACGGGCATGCTGGTGGACGTGCTCACGACGCCGAGGTTGCGGGCGGTTTGGCTGGATTTCTGGCCGATGGCTTCGCCGGTGACGATGCCGTGGGCGGACTCTTCGCGGGCGATGTGCTCGGCGACACGGTACATGAACCGACGGAAGACGAGCATGCGGGCCGGACCGACCTCTTCTCCCAGAAGATTCATCGCCTCGCCTGCGGGCACCTTTCGAACGTGCATGTCCTGTTCAGGGGCGTATCTGGCGATTTTTCGCACGGTTTCGATGGCTCGCGCTTGGTGGTCGATGCCGCCGTAATCTCCCAAATCGAGGTAGATTGGAACCACGGGACTACCGCGCTTCATCACTTCCCACGTCGCCACGGGGGAGTCAATGCCGCCACTGATGAGGGAGACGAGTTTCGTTTGTGTGCCGAGTGGCAATCCGCCGGTGCCGTCGTGCTTTTCGAGGAAGACGAAGGCGTCCGATTCGCGCACTTCGACGTAAAACGTGATGTCAGGATTGTCCAAATCCACTTCCGGATTCTCGACGGCGTTCCAGACGGCCGTGCCGCCCTCGCGTTCGAGTTCCGTACTGGTGAACGGGTGCTCCTTCGTGGCTCGCCGGGCGCGAACGGCGAAGGTACTTCCGAATAATGCTCACGCGCCGCGTCGGCCAGCGTTGCCTCGATGACCTCTTGTTCCGGCGAAACGACTGTCGCGGGGCTGGCGGATTGGACGCCGAAGGTGTCCGCTGCGGCGGTCGTTGCCTCTTCGACGTTCGCTTCGTCCGTGTGGACGAGCAGGCGCGACCACTGCCGCTCCACTTCGCCGTGGATGTCTCTGTCCCTGAGTATCGCGGCGATGTTGTCTCGAAGCCGTTTTTCCATCTCGGTCTGCACTTTCCTACTTTTCACGCCCACGTCACCGTGTCGGACCAGGACGGTGTCGGCTCCAGACGGATGCATAGCCGGGCATAACAGTGGCCAGGATAAACGACTGTCGAAGGCGTATGCGGCCCACAATCCACCCACTCCGTCCGGTTACACCCGCTCGCTGGCGTCGAGATACGAATCGAGCAGCGGGGGAAAATCCCGGCCGCGCAGGTATCGCAGTCCGAAATCCTCCGCCCAGTTGACGATGCCGGTATCCTCGGTGACGACGCCGGCATCGAGTTCACGGGCGAGGATGAGCAAGTCGAAATCCTCGCGGGAGTCCAGTACACCACGGCGAAGGGTCGAACGGTACTGACTGCGGAGATCGGAGATGACGGCACCGACGTTGGTGTGCCCGTCCTCGGACGCCTCCCGAACCGCATTCTCGGAGACACGGAGGCCTTTATCGACGCGACCGCTCATCTCGTCGATGAACCGGTAGACGAGTTCGGCGGGGATCATCACCTCGAAGCGGGCAGGGTTCTTCTTGATGACCCACGTTTCGAGTTTCGAGATGGTCTCCTCCGATACCTCGCGCTGTTCGAGGATGGTGGTGAGTTCGTCGTGGACAGATGGCGGCATGTAACACGAGATGTTGAGCGAGAGTTTCGCAGTGGCGATGGAATCGAGGAGGCGGTCGATTGCTGGTTCCAACCCCTCGTCTTCGGCGCGGATTTCCTCCGAGAGAAAAACGGATGTATCGAGGATGAACCGCTGTTTCAGCGGATGTTCCGACATGAATGGAGATTCGTGTGAGAGGGCAAAAACACTTTCATGTGATTTGTTCACAACCACCATGACAGAACTTCTGAACAAGGTTCATAACGATTGATGGCCAAGATACTACTGTCGCCGGGACCACGGGAACACACCGGATGGCCCACGTCGATAAGACGTAGACGCGGAGCAAACACCAAGTCGTCGGTTAAACGACAACGAGGTCAACACTCCGACGGAAAACCGAAGCGATGCAGCAATCGTCCGGAAGGACGGTCGTGAAGACCAAGTAATGGACGTCGTGAAAACGGCGTTCGTGAAACTGACGAGAGTCAGCCACGGTCGTAAGCGTCGTGGAAAACGTTTCCCATCCGGGTTTCAATCGTGGTTCCTGCGCGCGTTTCTCGTACATTTTCATCCCGACAGCGCGGCGTTTCCAAACGGTTTATACCGGAGGGAGCGCAATTCCGCGATATGGCGAAAGAGCAAAAAGAAGTCCGCGAACTCAAAGAAGGCAACTACCTAATGATGGACGACGCAGCGTGCGTCATCAAATCCTACAGCACGGCAAAGCCCGGCAAACACGGCAGTGCGAAAGCCCGAATCGAGGGCAAAGGCGTTTTCGACGACAAGAAACGAAGCCTGAGCCAGCCTGTCGACGCGAAGATCTGGGTCCCGATAATCAACCGCAAACAGGGACAGGTCGTCAACGTCGAAAGTGAAACTGTCGCACAGGTCATGGACCTCGACACCTACGAGACCATCACCATCAAGACGCCCGAGGGAATGGGGCTGTCCCCCGACGACACCATCGAATACCTCGAAATGGAAGAACAGCGCAAAATCGAACGCTAAATGTTTCCCGGTGCGTCTACCGACCGCGGACAAGCGGACTTCGTGGTGGTGGGTGCGCCGCTCGACGTATCCACTACATTTCAGCCCGGTACACGGTTCGGTCCCGATGAAATCCGAAAATTCGCCCGAACCTTCGACGATTATGACCATCGAACCGGGCAGTTCTTTTCCAAACTCAACGTCCACGACCACGGCGACGTGTACGCATGGGACGACGCCGAAGAGTACCTGGAATACCTGCGCGGTGTCGTCACCGATGTCGTCTGGGACGACGCCCTCCCACTCCTACTCGGGGGTGAACACACCATCACGCAAGCGGGCGTCCGCGCCACCGAACCGGACGTTTTCGTCTGTCTCGACGCCCACCTCGACTTGCGCAAGGAGTACGACGGCAATCCGCTCAGTCACGCAACCGTCACTCACCATGTCCTCGACATCGCCGACGAAGCCGTGATTCTGGGCGCACGAACCGGCAGTGAAGACGAATGGGAGCGTGCCGCAAAGTCGGACGTGACTGTCGTCCCGCCCGAGGACGTGGGTGACTGGAAGCCCGATTTCGACGGGAAAGCGTACCTTAGCGTGGACATCGACGGTGCCGACCCCGCGTTTGCACCCGGCACTGGAACCATGGAACCGTTCGGCCTCTCTCCGCGAGAGATGCGCGATGTCGTCCGCGACGTTGCCGAAACGACCGACGTAGTCGGCTTCGACATTGTCGAGGTCAACGACCGAGACGACGGCCAAGCGGCGTCACTCGCCGGTAAACTGTTGCGGGAGTTCGTGTTTTCTTCAAAAAGCGACGATTGACGAACGTCTGTTTTCTCCAAAAAGCGACAGACCTGGTTAGCGCACGCACCGTACTTTGCACATGTCGCCTGAATCCTCGTGGGATTCGTCGCCACGTAACCATTCCTTCGTGGAACTGACTCGAAACAGAGGCCATCGGAATTCGGCCCATACGAAAGCCGGGGCATACAAACCGACGCCGACACGATAGCCACGTATGAATCTCGCCGAACTCACCGAACGGTACGACGACCGATTGGGAACCGAGGATTTCGCCGACATCGACGCCAGCGCGAACGGGTTGCAAATCGGCCCAAACGACCCCGAAACGGTGGATGTGGAACGTGTCTCCTTCGCCGTTGACGCTGCCGAGCAAACCATCGAAGCGGCAATCGAGTGGGATGCCGACGCGCTGGTTGTCCACCACGGCCTCTCGTGGGGCGGTATCGAGCGCGTGACTGGACGCGACTACCGGCGAATCGCACCGCTCATCGAGAACGACGTGGCGCTGTACGTCTCCCACCTCCCGCTCGATTCACATCCCGAACTCGGCAACGCGGCGGGTGTGGCGGACCTGCTCGGACTCGAATCACGCGAACCCTTCGGACGAATGGGACCGGAACACATTGGCCAACAGGGTCACAGCAACCTGATGCGAGACGAAATCAGCGACGTGTTCGCGTCCGAACTCGACACCGGTGGCCGGCACATCCAGCAATTCGACTTCGGTCCCGAGGAAATCGAACACGTCGCCATCGTCACCGGTAGCGGCGTGGACTGGTTGGACGAGGCCGTCGAAGCCGGGGCGGACGCGCTGATTACCGGGGAAGGCAAACAGAAAGTCTACCACGAAGCGCGTGAAGCGGGGCTGAACGTCTTCCTCGGGGGTCACTACGCGACGGAGACATTCGGTGTGCAGGCACTCGAATCGCTCGCCGAAGAGTGGGGGCTGGTAACAACCTTCGTTGACGCGCCGACTGGTCTGTAACTACACATTCGGTCGCGTGTAACTACTCTTCCGACGACCTACAACTACTCTTCTCCACGATTTGGGACTACTCCGCTTCCGAGCTGTAACTACTACTGAATCTATCTGCACCTACTTCGTCGCTTGCCTACAACTACCTCGGTGATACTACTGATTTTTCGAACTGTGTCGTACGATTTCGTCCAAAGAGGAGGTATTAAAAGGGGGGAGTACGGAGAAACGGACGTGTCCTGCGGGTTTCAACGGCCCGAGAGGACTGCCGGAACCATTGAGGTCATGTTCCGGTCTCGCCGGACACGGGCCGCTGCCGACCGGCCCCGATAGCCGAACCTCAGTTACGGCTAATCGAAGCGTCTCTGGTGTCCGACCTCGCACCACGCGCGCCCTCGTGGCAGTCGGCAACACCGTTTCTAACCGGGAGATTGAATCGCCTGTAGCCGGCAGAGTGGCGTATGGACGACCACGGGCACGACAGAAGCGACGACCACGATGACGGGGACGCCCACGGGCATGATGGACACGGGGAACACGACAGCAACGATGACCACCACGCCCACCGCGATGAGTTCCACCACGACCCCATCGCCCACACCGAAGTGCGGGCGGGAATGACCATCGACGAACTCGCCGACGAGTATGGCTCGGCGGGTTTCGGCGCAGCGAACATCCACAAAGCCGTGGACATTTACGCCGAAATGCTCGGTGACGACGTGACATTCTTCGGACTCGCGGGCGCGATGGTGCGACCGGCATGCGCCGCATCGTCGCCGACCATCCGCGACGGCCAATCGACGGCGGTGACGACCGGCGCGAACCTCACCCCACGACGCCATCGAAGGCATCGGTGGGAAACACCATCATGGCAGGGATGAGCAGGACGGCAAGACCATGCGCGAACACGACGAGCAACTGCGCGACGAGGAAGTGGACCGGATTTACAACGTCTACCTCCCGCAGGAACACTTTGCACTGTTCGAATCCCATCTCCGCTCCGAAGTGTTCCCGAACATCGAGAAAACCGTCACCATCAGCAAATGACCGAGGAACTCGGCCGCGCGAACAGTGAGGTAAACGAATGCGAGGGCATTGAAGAGGACGCCGGAATCGCCGCCGCGGCCTACGAGAACGACGTGCCCATCTACTGCCCGGCGGTGCAGGACTCCGTCCTCGGCCTGCAGGCGTGGATGTACTCGCAAACCTCCGACTTCCAGTTAGATGCACTAAAAGACATGACCCACCTCACCGACCTCGCCTTCGAGGCCGAAACCTCCGGCGCGATGGTGGTCGGCGGCGGGGGAACGGATCGAGTAGTGGAGAATCGATAGCCGAAAATCAGTAGCGCGTGAACGTTCCCGACCCGACCGAAATTCGCACCAGCGTATTTTCGGGGTAGGCGTCCGCAGTGGCTCCGTATCGTGGGTTGATTTTCTCCGCGGCTTTCATCACTTCCTCCTCGTCCTCGACCACATTGGCCGTCCCCTGCATAGTGACCTTCCACTCCGCCTCTCCGGCAGTGTCTTTCTGAATTGAGACGGCAACGCGCGGATTTTCTCGGATGTTCGTCAACTTGCGCCCGCCGGTGAGAATCGAAATCATTCCATCCTCATACTGGTACCAGACCGGCGCGACGTGCGGTCGTCCGTCCGAGCACGTTGCGAGGTGTGCCATCACGGATTCCTCCGAGAGGAGTGTTTCGGCTTCGTCGGGGAGTACGGCTGTCATAGTTGAAACGGGGGACGGGAGAAGAAAATAAGTTCCTGCCGAACATCTCCCACTCTCTTAGATGGTTTCGCGTCGCAGTATCCGATTACACCGGTTCATCGACTACACCGGGTCGTCCGGTTCGTGGCGCTCCCGCATGCGTTCTACTTCGTTCGCGTACCGATCACGCGTCTCGGCATCGGTGACGGGTGTCAGGCGCTCCGATTCGACCGTGATGGCCGCCGTCACCTCCGGTCCCGGTCCGGTTCCAAACCGATTGAACGCTCGTTCCTTCTGCAGGTATCGAGACCCATCTGGCGTCGCGTAGACAATCACCAAGATATGCGGCGAGTCCGCCGAAAACGTCCGCTCGACCATCCAGACCCGTTCGGTCTGCTCCACTCCGGTGTGTTCCGACGCGGATTCGTCTACGTGCATGCAGCGATATTCGGTCTCCGTGGCCTTGTACGCTGGGAGTAGTTCTCGCCGCCTGAGAACAGACTGCTCGACGGAAACGCTCTTTTCCCCCCTGTCCCTATCGCCGGATGGCCGATGACGAGAACGGCGTTCCGAACCGGCGTGGCGGCTGGTCGTGACGAACCCTATGAGTGCCGAGGCCATGCGTTTTGATGGTAGAAGCCCTCTATAGAGCCGTCTCGGCGACAGTAACTGTCGACAGGGGTCCCGGGAATGGTTGAACCGAGTCGGTCGTAGAACGTGGCACCCGGATGCTGGACGAACAGTAACGTCAGATGACCGATGACGAGACACGGCGTTCCGAACCCTCTGAGAGCGGATGACCCGCTGTTGTTGTCACATAGCGGTTGTATAACTAATTGATATTCATTTTGGAGGGTAATAGATTGAACAACCATATTCGATGGTATCTAGGTGACTTAGAATTCACACTACTTATTTAGGAGACTTTCCTAATACCTGTCGGCTCTACAATAGCTAAATCACTGAACTTTTCTGATGGTGGTTGTCCCAGATTAATTGGATTCTCGTGTGTTGATGACACTGTCTCACCATTTACTCAATTTTGTTAACAGTAAAAACGATTTTCAACTTCTCGTGTTTCAGCCTCTGAACAGCGCTCAAGTCGTGAGATAATCCCGAGGATTGACTATAACATTTCTGGCTGAGTGGTAGCCATATCAGCCCAAATGGAGAGAAACATGACAGTTTATTATCGAACGACGGTCCGGTGCACGAGTCGAACGCAAAAACTTCCGGAGGGGTCGAAGTGACTCGGCAACGACGAATCAGGGCAACGGTTCTGACGATTCTCCTTCTCGTATCGACAGTGGCCGGTACGGGGGTGACTGGCGCACTGACTTCTGATATGACTGACGACCTGTCGGGTAACCAGAGTTCCCTCATGGATGGTGCCGGAGCCATGGGAAAGCGGCCAGCGGACTGGTCCACCGATGGTCACGACCTCGCCAACGCGGGGAGCAATCCGAACGCGACGGGACCCAAGCGGAACGTCTCGGCGCGGTGGATACTGAACGTCACCGGTGACGACCAAGGGGCGGACACCCTCGTCTCGAACGGGACGGTGTACGTCGGCGGTGAAAAAGGCGTGCGTGCCGTCAACACCACGACGGGGCAGGTCGTCTGGAATTCGTCGGAATTCGAGGCGAACTACCTTTCAGTCGCGGGGGGCACGGTGTACGCCACCGGCGAGCGCGACTACTCACATCGTGTCATCATCGCGTTCGACGCGACGAACGGCAGCGAACTGTGGAACGTCACGGAGTCGTCCCCCACCTTCAGATCGACTCGCGTCCTGAACGGGGTGCTCTACGTCGATTGCGGCGACGAAATCAAAACCTACAACGCGACCAACGGTAGCTACCGGTGGACTTCCGACACGTATGACGGTGCACAACTGGGTGGCATCGCAATGTCGAACGACACTGTCTACCTCCCGGTCCAAATAGACAGCGGCTCTACACTCTCTGCGCTCGTCGCACTCAACGCCACTGACGGCAGCGAACGCTGGCGATTCGAGGTCAACGGCGGGATAGAGATGACGCCGACTGTCGCCAACGGCACGGTCTACCTCGGCAAAGGGGACGAGGAGCACGCCGACGACCCCGACCCGCGACTGTACGCACTCAATCCGGCGAACGGGTCTATCAAGTGGGCCGACGATGCCAACGCCATCACGCATGGTGTCGCAGTGGCGAACGGAACGGTGTACGCTGCGATGGGGAACTCGATCCGCGCATTTGACGAAGCGACTGGGGCGCCACGTTGGACGTTCAAAGCCGGCGGTTACGACTACTACGGGTCGGTAACGAACTCGCCTGCGATTGCTGATGGGGTCGTCTACACCAGTAACGACCGCGGGACAGTGTACGGACTCAACGCGACGACCGGTGACCGACTCTGGCGCTACGAGACCGGTGGACGACCGGAAGCACCCGTCGTCTCCGGTGACACGCTCTACGTCCGGGTTCGACACCCGAACAACAATGGCTGGCGTGGGAGCGACGTCTATGCGCTCGAAGCAAACCCGTTCCAGCTCACTGGCCTATCTACGAACAAAACCTCGGTGACTCCCGGCCAGCAGGTGAGCGTGAGCGTCACCATCCAAAACGACGACACTGTTTCGCGCGAGTACAACATCTCCCTTATCGACGACCGGCCGCACGTCGGGGGAGAACTGTCGAAGGGCAATCTGAGCGGGTCGCTTGCACCCAGTGCATCGACGACGCTCACGTTTACGCCGACGTTCAACGTCACCGGCGAGCACGACCTTTCCATCCGACGCGAACTCGAAACCGTGAGCCAAATCGGTCCAGTGACGGTATCGGTCGAACACGCGACGCCTTCGACTGACTGGTCGATGATCAGTGGGAATATCGGGCGCACGAATACAGCACCCAACGGGACCGGCGCGAAGCGCCTGTTGCAGGAAGTCTGGAACCTGAGCGCGAACGACGGCTACGGGTACAAGCCCGTCGTCGCGAACGGGACGACCTACATCGCCACCAGGAACTCGACGGGGAGTTACCTCGTCGCCTTCGACGAGGGGACGGGCGCTGAACGCTGGCAATTCAACACGTCGAACGCACATCGCGTCATCGACGGCTCCCCCGCTGTCGCTAACGGACTGGTGTACCTCACGACGTTCCCGGGTGGTCCCGGCTCCAGCGGAACGAACGCGACCATCTACGGCGTCTACGCCTCGAATGGGTCCGTGAAGTGGACGAAAAAACTCGCCATCGACGACGCCTACGCGAACGCCGGGGACAATGCCCCGCTCGTTGCGAACGGGAAAGTGTACGTCGCTGGAAGCCTTCAGGAGGACGATTCGAACCGGTTGGGTAACCACGACGGGAAGTTCTACGCGCTGAATGAAAGTACTGGAACCATCGACTGGTCGTACCAGTTCGGCAACGAGGGCGAAAACGAGTTCGGTCACTGGTTCGCCGTCGATGACCGGAACGTCTACTTCGAGGTGACGAACGGCTCGGCGGACGGGCAGGGCGGGACGACCGAGGACTACGAACTTCTCGCGGTCAACCGAACGACCCACCAGATGGACTGGGGAGCGAGCAACATCGGTCAGGACGACGTGTTGCTCGCCGCGAACGGCTACGTGTACACCTCGAACGTGAGCCATTCAGGTTCTGACCAGCGGATGTACGCCTACTACGCCGACAACGGAACGAAGGCGTGGCAGTTCGACAGACCGTACGGTGGAGTCAACAACGACGCCCAAATCGACCATCTCGCGTTCTACGATGGTTCGCTCTACCTCGACCAGTATTACACGTCGAGTATTCGAGCGGACCGCCTCTACAAAATCGACCCCGCGACCGGCGCGATACGCTGGAACAAGAGCATCGCGGATGCCGACACCATGTTCATCAGCGACGGCCTGCTGTACGCCGGCATGCAAGAGTTCTCCGACACCTACCTCTATGACGCACACACCGGCGAGTATCTCGGAAGTTCCGACATGGGTGCCGCGCTCAGCGTTGCGAACGGGACGTTGTACACCTACCTTGATACCACTGCCTCCGCAGGCAAACGGTTCGTCGCACTTCGGTCGGGTGCCAAACTCGTCTTCTCCAATACGACGGTTTCGACGGGTTCGCCACGTATTGGTGAGAACGTCACCGTCTCTGCCACGGTGACGAACGCGGGAACCCATCCCCGGTCGTTCCGAACCACGATTGGTATCTCCGGTGCGTCGTCCATCGACTACCACCTGTACGGCTACACGTGGCACCAGGGACCGGCGCTCGCACCCGGCGAATCGACGACGGTGTCCTACGTGGTCGAGTTCCGCAAACACGGCGACTATCAGGTCACCATCGACCCCAAGTACTTCTACGACAACGGCGGGTCGCCGGTGCAGGACCCGCTCGACCAGTACACGTTCGACGAGGCCAGGAACGTGACGGTGAGTGTCGGTGACCCCCACGACGGGCAGTCGGTCGCGCTTCCGTCGCGCTCGCTGTCGGTTACGCCCAATTCGTGGCCCAAGCGTGGCCTCGACGCGAACAACTCCGCTCACCACACCTCAACCACCGGTCCTACGGCAGTCGGGCCAGACGTCGTCAAATGGAACAACACCGACTTCGAGTACGGTTGGACGACCGCGCCGACAGTCGTCGGCGACACGGTGTACGTCGGGGCCGAACCGTACAATAGAGACGGGACCCTGTACGCCATCAACGCGACCGACGGCTCCATCGAGTGGGGTTACCAGTCGGAGGGAGACCTCATCAGCGCACCGACGTACGCTGACGGCTTCCTCTACTTCGGCGGCTACTACGGTCGGCTGTACGCCGTCAACGCCACAACGGGCCACATGCTCTGGTCGTTCCACGCCGGCGATGTCAGCGGCGCACCGACGGTGGTCGATGGCGTCGTCTACTTCGGAACCGGGGACGACCGCGTCTACGCGCTGAATGCATCGACGCGGGAAGTTCTTTGGTCCCACTCCGTGAACCACGCCGTCGAGACTTCGCTGTCCGTTTCGAACGGCACCGTCTACGCGTCGTCGGGCAACCGCGTACACGCGTTCGACGCGGCGACTGGGGCCGAGCAGTGGAACGCAACCATTACCGACGGCTACGATATCACCGCACCAGTCGTTGACGGGAACACGGTGTACGTCGGCAACACCGAGCAACTCACCGCGCTCGACGCCTCGGATGGTACGCCGCGGTGGAGCGTTGCCGCCGACTTGGGTGGCGACGAGTCCGAATTCCCGACGACGCCCGCCGTCGCCGACGGTGTCGTCTACTTCGGAGACGATAACGCGTGCCAGTTCCGCGCCGTGAATGCGACCACTGGCAATTCACTCTGGAGTTACCACCTCTGTTCAGCCATCGACGGCCCACCCGCCGTCGTGGATGATATCGTCTACTTCGGAGCCAACGACGGTCGGGTGTACGCGCTCGACGCCACCACCGGGGACACTGTGTGGCACTTCATGGCGATCCACGGCTACCGCTCATCTCCAGTCGTGTACGCGCCCGCCGTCGTGAACGGCGTCGCCTACGTCTCGACGTACAACTACGATAGCTACCCGTCGCTGTACGCACTGACTGGCGGCACGTCGAACGCGACGGTTGACCCGTTCTCCCTCTCGGACCTCTCGGTGAACGAGACGACCGTGAACGCGGGACAGCCCGTGAAAATCTCGGCCACCGTCTCGAACGGAGGTCCCACGTCGTGTAGCTATACCGCCCACCTCGTGGTGAACGGCACCACTGTGGCCAACGAGACCGTCTCCGTCTCCGACGGCAGTTCGGAACCCGTCTCGTTCGTGCACGCCTTCGGGAGTCAGGGAACGTACAACGTCACTATCGATGGACTGTCGCCAGTGCAGGTGACCGTCACCGGCCCGCAGCCCGATGTGGGTGTTTCACCAACGAGCTACAACTTCGGCACCGTCCAGACCGGGAACTACTCGTTCGGTGGTGTCTGGGTCCAAAACGACGGACAGGCACCGTTGAACTGGACCGGTGCGGCGATTACCGGTCTAGACAAGGATGCCTTCTACACCGGTCTGACCACGAGCGGGACGATTCAGTCTGGTGGGCAGGCCTACCTCACGGTAAATCTCCACTCCACCGTGGCAGGGTCGAAGAACGCCACGCTCGAAATCTACAGCAACGACACCGACGAGGGAACGCTCTCGGTTCCACTGTCGGCAACTGTGGTGGCACCGGAGCCGAACGCGTCCGTCACCCCGACGACCTACGACTTCGGCGACGTTTCCGTCGGGACAACCGTCACGACAAATGTGACAGTCACGAACGATGGGGACGGGACACTCACCTTCGACGGCGTGGAGCGCTCCGGCCACGACGACTTCGAGATAACCGCCGGGAACGGGACGACGACCTTGGACACGGGCGAATCTCACGAGTTCACTGTCTCCTTTAGCCCGTCAGTCGCGGACTCGCTGGGGGCTAACCTCCGCGTGCTCACCAACGACCCGGAGACGCCGGAAATCGGTGTGTACGCCTCCGGGACCGGTATCTCGACCGCTGAACCGAACGTCACGGTCTCACCGACGACGTACAGCTTCGGTACCGTGGCGGTCGGGAAGAACGCGACAGCCACAATCATTGTCGGAAACGACGGCTCGGCTGATCTGTCTGTATCCGGCGAGACCTTCGAGACGAATCCGTCCCACGCGTTTGGGGTGACTGGCGGCGGCGGTTCGACGGTTGTCGCACCTGGCGACAATCACACCGTCACCGTCCGATTCCGGCCGTCAAGTCCGGGCAAAGTTGCCACGACCATGTTCGTCGGGACCAACGACACGTCGGTCTCCGTCCACTTGAGGGGGAACGCAATCTTCTCTACGCCCGACATCGGCGTTACGCCATCCGGACACTCCTTCGGGAACGTCTCGCTGAGTGACACCGCGAACGCCACCTTCACCGTTGCAAACGACGGAACTGCACCGCTGAACGTGACCGACCTCCAGTTGGTCGGTCCGAACGCGAGCGAGTACGCCGTTCAGACACCGACGCCGTTTATCATCGCTCCCGGCGCTTCGAAATCCGTGACGCTGGAGTTCACCCCGAACTCGGTCGGGTCGGCGTCCGTCCAACTCCGGATTCACAGCAACGACACCGACACGCCGTCGGTCAATCTCAGCGAGATTGGTGGGTACGGCATCGACACCCAAGCACCGACGGTCACCGTCACGGACGTTTCGGGAACCTTCGAAACCGGCTCGACGGTGTACGCAAACGACACGGTCCGGGTCACCGCGACGGCGGACGGCACGCCGGAGCAACCGACCGACGTGTGGTTCGTGTTGAATTCGACGTTCACGAACTACCATCTCACGACGAACGCGACGTACGATAGCTCGTCCGGCAACTGGACGGCGACCATCGACCTCTCGGATGTCGTTGACGACGGCCAGTACGACCTAAAGGCAGTGGCCATCGACGCGGGCGGGAACCGAAACGACACGACCGCGGACGACGCAGTGGTCATCGACCGCTCACCCACGGAAATCGCGTCCACGGTGTCGCGGGACAGCGCCACGGCTGGTCGGGTGAACGTCACGAGCGACGAGACGCTCCGCGGTGGAACACTCTCGGTCACGGTTTCCCGGCCCGACGGCACCGACGTGACGGTCCCGATGACCGACGTGGGCGACCGATGGACGGGCACGTTCCCACTCGGAAGTTCGTACGGACAGTACAACCTGAGTGCGACGGCGCTCGATTTGGCTGGTAACCGCGGAAACAGCACCGCGACGGCGAGCATCCAGAACCGGAGCACCGACGCGAACGATACGATTACGGTAAAACTGGTTCCGTCCAACCTGTTCGTCCGGTTCCACACCGACGTTCCCGTCAAGGACACCTTCATCACGGTGGCGGGAAGCCACACACCGCTGGCTCCGCTCAGCCGAGGTGACGCGGGAGTGAGCTTCCTGAACGCCAAGCTTGAGCACAAACTCTCCGGAAACCTGAGTTATGCGACGATCGGTATCCCGGTCAACGCGTCGCTGCTGAAACCGGGCACCGACGCGAGCGATGTGACCATCCGACACTACAACGAGACGACCGGAAAGTGGGAGGATGTCCCCACGACGGTAGAGAACGTCACGCTCCCGGACGGCACCCACGGGCAGTACTGGGTCGCCAACGTGACCCATTTCTCGACCTACGGCGCGGTTGTGACCGACACGACCCCGCCCACCGTCACGACTACCAATCCGACTGACGGTCACGAGTTCGCGGCGGGAACGTCCAACCCGACCCTTCGAGTCGAGTTCGCGGACGCACTCAGCGGCGTGAACGCCAGCGCGGTTTCGGTTGCGTTCGACGGTGCGTCAGTCACCGACAGTGCGGCAACCCAAATCAGCAGTCAGTCGGTCGAGTACTCTCCCACGGCGCTCGCCAACGGGTCGAGTCACGACCTCGCGGTGACCGTGGTCGATGAAGCCGGAAACAGCCACACTGAGACGCTTTCGTTCTCGGTGGCCGAACCGAGCAGCGGCTCATCTGGCGGTACCAACCCGCCGTCGGGTGGCTCATCCGGTGGCACCAATCCACCGTCCGGAGGCTCGTCCGGCGACAACAATCCACCCGGAAGCGAAACGCCGCCGTCGGACATCCCGCCCATTGATATGCAGGAGACGAACGGCCATTTCGCCATCTCCGTCACCGGAACGCACGGCGATTCCACCGTCGATCTCGACTTCGCCAATGGGTCCGCAACGGGCGACGGTGTGGCCACTGGCGACATCAGCTTCCAGCACCTCACGCTCGTGGTGGACACAGACTTCAACATGCACGTGTCCGCGAGTGACGCGCCGCCGACCGATGGCCCGGCGTTGACGCTCGACGGTGTCTCGTCGCTGGGGTACCTGAACGTCTCGCATCCGATGCTCCGGGATCAACACATCTCGAACGTGACGTTCCGGTTCGTCGTGTCCCGTTCGACACTGGACGACAGCGGCATCAGTCCCGACGATGTGACGCTCTACCGGCACCACGACGGGCCGTGGACTGCACTCGACACGCGACTGGTCGCCACGACGGACTCGGCGTACGTCTTCGAAGCGACATCGCCCGGTCTCTCGACGTTCGCGGTTGGCGTCCCGGCCGATCAGTCTTCGACGATGTCCACGACTGGAACGACACAGACGACAACCACGATATCGACGACCACCGGAACGGCCACGACGGGGACAACCAAGACGACGCACGAAACCACGCCGAGCACCTCGACGAGCGGGACGACGGCCGGTACCGGAACCACGACGAACGCAGAGAAATCGAGTGCTGGAGGCGGTTTCGTCCCACTTCTGCTCGTCGGCCTCCTCGTCATCCTCGGACTTATCGGCGGCGGACTCTACCTCCGGTCGCGTCGGTAGAGACACCTCGATTTTTGGTCGATAGCTGATTTTTGGTCCGTTTGCCCGTCCGCGATTCGAGAGAACGGCCTCACACGGCTGGGAATCATCCGTTTGTCACTACGGCTGCATCGATTTCGCTCCAATTCGGGTGTCAAGCCTTATCTATGCGCCACGACAGAACAGGCTATGGGCACGGCACTCGACGATATCGCGTTTCTCGCCCGGTCGCCGAATCGGTTCGCGGTCCTCGAAGCGCTGGCGACCGGTTCGCTGGACAGGCGTGAACTGATGGACGACGTTGGTATCTCGCGTGCCACACTCGGGCGAATTTTCGCGGATTTACAGGAGAGAGGCTGGATCGAGCAAGCCGACGGGCGCTTTCGAACGACGGCGCTGGGTGACATCGTCGCAACCGAATTCGCCAATACACGAGAAACGATTTCCACGGTTGAGAAACTCGGAGCAATCGCGCAGTGGCTGCCGACGGACGAGTTCGACTTCGACCTGCGCCGACTCGGCGATGCCAGGATAACCGTCCCAACACAGAGCGACCCCTTGGCACCGGTGCGCCGTGCGGTCGACCGAGTCCGGACCGCAGACCACGTGTTGCTCGTGACACCCGCAACCGCGCCAGAAAATCTCGCCGTGATGGTCGACCGTGTCGAATCGGGAACCCTATCGATGGACATCGTGATGAGTCGGACGCTCCTCGAAACGGTGTCCGCCAATGATACGATGCGAGTGGAGTTTGCGAGGTTGTTCGACTCCGAGCGCACTACCGTCTATCGGTACGACGGCGAGATTTCGTTCATAGTCGCAGTGGTGGACGACACGGTGGACATCGCCATCAGCGACGACGAGGGGATTCCACGGGCACTCATCGAGAGCGACGATGAGTCGGTCCACGCGTGGGCGACCGAGCGGTTCGACTCCTACCGACGACGGTCGGAAGCGATTTCCGACGATGACTGGGGGATGGACTGACTGGAGAAATCGGCTCGCGTGCACCGGAAGCGTTGGATGAACGCCTACGCTGTCGGCGGTTCGTATCTGTCCGCACGGTCGCGGTAATGAGCGAACAGTTGCTCACCCCACTCGATGGCAGCGGCGTCGTCGGTATCGACGAAAGTCGTGAGAATTCCGGTCGTTTCGTCGTACGCGCCGAGTCCAATGCGGTCGTCGAACAGGGCGAGTCCGAAGGGGAGTTCCTCGCTCGTCCACAGCGTCAGTTCACCGCTTTCGATTGACTCCTGTAGGGCTGCCGGGTAGTTTTTGGCAATCTGGTCCGCCACCGTAGGGAGGTAGACGATTTCAGTTCGCATTCCACCGAGAATCTGCTCTCGAATGCCGTCAACGAACACCGGCGCGATGGAGGTGGTGTCGAATCCGCGAAGCGTTTCGGTTTCGGTCAACAACTCCATGAACCGCGTGACTGGCTGGTACGGGTCGCCGGGCGTGGTCGTCGTCACCGTCCTGTTTGCGAACTGGTTGACGTCGAGTTCGAACAGCACCTCGTCGGCCGCGGCGAGAAACGGCTTGAGAACGTTAGCCGTTTCCAGCGTCGCCCGAAGCGACAGCATCTCGTCGCTGATAGTCTCGCCGAGTGCCGTGAGAGCGAAGCCGTCTTGTGTCCGTTCGAGCAGGTCGTAATCACCGAGTTCGCGGACGATACGGTGCGCTGTTGCGCGTGACACCTCCAAATCGGCTTCGAGTTCGGACCGCGTTCGTGGCCCACTCTGGAGCGCTTCGAACACGCCAACCCGTTTGACTGCCACGGCGAGTAGATTGTCGGTAGCAGGCCCCTGCGTATTCATTGGTAGACCGTTTGAGGGTCACTACAAAAATTTTCCCCAGTTCGGCGATGCCGGAACGTTCGGAAACGACCGAGTCAAGCGACGGGATGGGGGGTGGACGACTGTGGGCTTACGTTGCGGCGTCGATAGCCGCGTCGAGGTCGCCGATGATTTCCTCGACGTCCTCGATGCCGACTGATAGACGCACGAGGTCGTCGGTCACACCGGACGACGTCTTCTCCTCGTCGGTGAGTTGCTGGTGGGTGGTGCTCGCGGGATGGATGATGAGCGTCTTCGCGTCGCCAACGTTGGCGAGTAGGCTGGCGAGTTCGGTCGACTCGACGGTCTTTCGCGCGGATTCGTAGCCGCCCGCCACGCCGAACGTTATCATGCCACCGTAGCCTCCATCGAGGTACCGGCTGGCGTTGTCGTGCGTCGGGTGAGAATCGAGGCCGGGGTAGTTCACCCACGTTACGTCGTCGTGGTCTTCGAGGTACTCCGCAACGGCCATCGCGTTCTCGCAGTGCTGTTCCATTCGCAGGGGCAGGGTTTCGAGGCCCTGGAGTGTCTGCCATGCGTCGAAGGGGGCCTGCTGGTTGCCGAGGTCGCGCAGGCCGCGGGCGATAGCGGCGTAGGTAAAGGCCGCGTCGCCGAACGTCTCCGCGAAGTTGACACCGTGATAGGCAGGGTTTTCCTGGGCGAGTTCACTGTACTTCTCCGCGTGCTCGTCCCAGGGGAAGGTGCCACCGTCGACGACGACGCCGCCGATGGTCGTGCCTGACCCGTGGAGCCACTTGGTCGTCGAGTTCCACACTAAGTCAGCACCGTGTTCGATGGGGCGACAGAGCGCGGCCGTGGCGAACGTGTTGTCGACGAACAACGGCACGCCGTGTTCGTGTGCGATGTCGGCGATGCGTTCGATGTCGGGTGTGTCGAGCGCGGGATTCCCGATGGTTTCGAGGTGGACATACGCGGTGTCCTCGTCGATTGCCTCCGCGTATGCCTCGTAGTCGAGCGTGTCGACGAATCGGGTGGTGATGCCGCGGCGCTCGACCGTGTGCGTGAGGTAGGTGTAGGTGCCGCCGTACAGCGAGGAAGCGCTGACGATGTTGTCGCCCGCCTCGGCGAGCAGGAAGGTAGTGAGATCGAACGCGGCCATCCCGGAGGCCGTGACGGCGGCCCCGACGCCTCCTTCGAGCGTCGCCAAGCGTTCCTGAAGCGTTTCGAGCGTGGGGTTCATCAGCCGGGAGTAAATGTATCCCGGCTCTTCGAGGGCGAACTGTGCGGCCGCGTCGTCAGCGTCGTCGAAGACGTATGACGAGGTCTGGTAGAGCGGCGGTGCTCGCGCGCCCGTCGCCGGGTCCGGCGACTGGCCGGCGTGCAGCGAGTCGGTCGATAGCGAACGATTGGCAGGATCGTCGGACATACACGAGGTGAGTACTCCCCGACGTAATAGGGGTGGCGTCGAAGCCGAATGTTACCGCGATCTACGACGCGTCGATAGGTTCTCGTCGCGGTACGGACTGGAACGCGAATCGTCGAATCTCGACAGGTCGCGGCCACGGACCCTGCCTCTGAATTTGATGATGTCATTCTTTAACATACTGGGCCCCGAACGATGAACGATGCAAACCATTGCGGTCGAAGAACACTTCGTCGCAAGCGGCTTCGCGGAGAAGGGGGCGGGCAGTGACCCCGGCGAGGGCGACACGTCGGAAGTGTCCCTAACGGACCAACTCCGCGACCTCGGCGAAGGGCGCTTAGCGGCGATGGACGACGAGGGTATCGACGTGCAAGTTATCTCGGAAACGCAGTTGCACGGCGTGGAACTGGGTACAGAGGGGTGGATTTCACTCTCCAAAGCGGCCAACGACGAACTCGCGGACGCGGTGGCGGCCCATCCCGACCGATTCGCCGGGTTCGCCACGCTGCCGATGAGCGATTCGGAGAAAGCGGCCGACGAACTCGAACGGACCGTCACGGAGTACGGGTTCGTGGGTGCGATGATCAACGGAACCACTGACGGCCAGTTCCTCGATAATTCGCGGTTCTTCCCGGTACTCGAACGGGCCGCAGAACTCGACGTGCCGTTGTATATCCATCCAGGCTTTCCACCCGAACCGGTCGAACGGGCGTACTACGAGGGCTTCGGACCGGAAATCGACTTTTCATTGGCGACCACGAGTTGGGGGTGGCACGCCGAAGTCGGACTCCACGCACTGCGGCTCATCGCGTCGGGGGTGTTCGACCGGCTGCCCGGACTGAAGGTCATCATCGGCCACATGGGCGAGATGATTCCGTTCATGCTCGACCGCATCGACGAGTGGCTTAGCCCGATAACGACCGAGTTGGAACACGACGTCCCGCACTACTTCCGAGAACATTTCTGGCTCACCACGAGCGGGATGTTCAGCTATATTCCGTTCGAGGCGGCGCTGGGGGCCGTCGGAGCCGACAACATCATGTTTGCCGTGGATTACCCGTACAGTTCCAACGACCAAGGTCGTCGGTTTCTTGAGAATGTGGACCTTCCTTCTTCCGACCTCGAAAAAATCACTCACCGCAACGCGGAACGCCTTCTCGGGGTGTCCGGCGGTTGAGACGATTTCCTGAATCCCTTTCGAAAATTCGTTTTCCCCTGTGGAACCAGTACGATTGGCTCGGCAACTGACACACACGACGCTCCCCACCCTTCTCCCGAAACCGGGAGAGTGACCGGGGATATTCTTTACCATTGGCCCTTTATTTCATTGTATGGGTAGTCGCGGGTCGCCACGAGCACCACACGATTTCCGAGAGCGAGTGCAATTTTACCTGGTAGACCACCGCTCGCCGCTTGGAAAGGCAATCGACATCTGGCTACTGGTGTTGAACCTGCTGTTCGTCTGCGTCTTCGTCGCACAAACATACTCCCTTTCGGCGACGGCGGAGGCGTGGCTGTGGCGACTGGAGGTCGGCATCGCATTCGTGTTCGTGGTGGAATACGTACTCAGGCTGTACAGTGCCCAGAACCGCCTGGCGGAGTTCACGAACCCGTACACGATGGTCGACCTGCTATCGGTGCTCCCGACGGTGGCGGTGTTGTTCCTGCCCGCCTCGGTCGTCCTCGTCAACATCGGGTTCCTCCGGGCCATTCGCGTCGTCCGGGTGCTTCGGTTCTACCGATTTACGGAGGACGACGAGTTCTTTTTCGGCACCGTACCGGTTGGCACCCTTCGGACCATGAAACTCCTGCTGACGGTGCTGGTTATCTTCTTCGTTTCCGCAGGCCTGTTCTACAGCGTCGAGTATCGGGCGAACCCCGCCGTGAACAACTTCGGTGACGCGTTCTACTACACGGTCGTAACCCTCACGACCGTCGGGTTCGGCGACATACTTCCGGTCACGTGGATGGGACGATGGGTGACCGTGGCTGGGGTGCTCGCCGCGATTATCCTCGTCCCGTGGCAGGCGGGGAAAATCGTTCGAGAATGGACGCGCAGGGGAAAGGTCAACGTCACGTGCCCCCAATGTGGTCTCTCCTCCCACGACCCGGATGCATCTCACTGTAAAGCGTGCGGTCACGTCATCTATCAGGAACACGACTCGCGACGGTAGGACAGAGCGAAACAATTCCAACAACCCACTCACGAATCCTTATCTTCCCACCGCGAGACCCACCAATCAATGCCCAGAGCCACCGTCTGCTTGTGTTTCGACTTCGATGCGGTCTCCGGATGGATTCACGGCCACAGCGCGACGGATAGCCCGGTGAAACTCTCGCGTGGTCGGTACGGCCCGCAGGTCGCCGCGCCGCGCATTCTCGATCTGTTCGACAAACTCGACGTGCCAGCGACGTGGTTCACGCCGGGGCACACCATCGAGAGCTTCCCCGAAATCTGTGGCGAGGTGCACGACCACGGCCACGACATCCAGCACCACGGCTGGCACCACACGCCGCCTGCAAAATTCGAGGACGCGGCGGCAGAGCGCGCGGATTTCGAGCGCGGTATCGAGGTGATTCGGGACCTGACGGGCGAGAAACCGACGGGCTATCGGTCGCCGTCGTGGGACTTCTCGGCGCACACGCTCGACATCCTGCAGGAGTTGGGCTTCGAATGGGATTCCAGCCTGATGGGTCACGATTTCGAGCCGTATCGAGTTCGTGAACTGCCGACAGCGGACCCTGACGAATCGTACACGGCGGGCGAGGAGACTGACCTGCTAGAGTTCCCGGTGTCGTGGCAGCGCGACGACTGGCCGTCGCTTCAGTTCACGCCGGGACGGAGCGGCCGCCCCCGCGCCGACGAGCAGGCCGTCTTCGACGGCTGGTGTGAACAGTTCGACTGGATGTACGACCACGTCGAGAACGGCGTGTTCACGCTGACGATGCACCCGCAAGTGACGGGGCAGCCGCCACGGCTTCGCTATCTGGAGGCATTGATTGGGGACATGCGCGCGAAACCGGATGTGGAGTTCGCGCTGTTGGACGACATCACTCGGCGGTTTGAGTAAGAAGGATGACCTTTTTAGAGACAATATACGTATTATTACATTTCGCCGCAGAATTCGACCGATGATACATCCAAAGAAATTTGTATCTGTACTGACTTTGAAATCTGAACGCATCGTTGGTATCAATTTTGATAACTGAATGCAACATCCTTATCCCAAAGCCATGTCACGAAATCACGGCCGTATTCGTTCGGTTCTTCTGGCAGTAATCGTTCTGATGATAGTCGTCGGAACCATTCCATCATCGGTAAGCGGTGCAAACAATATCGGCATCGGCATAAATGCAGAAGATCAGACGATTGCTCCAGGGCATAAGTTCGGGTATTATACGTACGGTTTCTCCGGAGACCATTATGTCTACGTTGTCTTGGATAAGAATGGCGATGGTTTCTACAATGCAAGCGATTCTATGATGAACGTCTCGGTTTCCACAAGCGCCAATTCTTTTAATGACCACTTTTCGGCGTCTAAAACCTCCGGTTTAGATGGTACGTATGATGTGTATGCCATCGATGATAATTCGCTCGGAGACGGAAAACTCAACCTGGGCGATAGTTTGACGAACGGTTCATCGACGCAAATCAACATAGACGGTAGCCCACCGTGGATTTCGGACGTGAACCTAACGAACCCGACCGGTCAAACGCTCAATCTCTCTATCACCACAAACGAGCAGTTGAACAATACGACAGTCAACATCACCGGGCCGGAATCGAAAACCCTCCACGGCAGCGATTTCACCGAGGTTAACGACAGTGGCACCTACACGTACAACGCCACTGTCGCGACCAGTAGTGATGGCGACTACACGGCACAAATCACGGAGGCTCAGGACGACATCGGGAACGACGCTGCGAACAACCAGTCCGTAGGCGAACTGAACGACACTGTTACCGTCGATACCGTTCCGCCGGGACTGAAACATGTCGAGGCGGAAGTTGGCAACGCAACTGCGGTTGTAACGTTCAACGAGAGCGTCGTGGGTGGCAGCGGCAATGCTCTTTCTGCGGGTGATTTCGTGTTCACGAACGCCAACGCGGGTGGTGCGACGAGTATCAGTTCTGTGAGTCATACGGCGGGGTCGAAAACGGCAATCGTGACGTTTGACGCGCCCGTCACGCCGGACGACCTCGGCAACGACACCATCGCCGCGAACGCGAGTCACATCTACGACGAACACGGAAACGCCGCGGGAACGGCGGCGAAAGCACTGGCAGATGCGATACCACCGGGGGCACCGACGGGTATCTCCGCCCCCGCCATCAACCTGAACAATCAGGGAAAGTACAACGTGTCTGTCACATTGCCCGACGACCACGAAGCCGGGACGCTCCAACTGTCGCTCGCCGGTGGAGTGGTGACGGACAGCACCACCGTCACGTCCGAGTCGGACGGGGATTCGAAGGGTGATACGGTCAACTTCACCGGTCTCGATGTCTCGGGTATCGCTGACGGGTCGGTTTCGATAGACGCGACGTTCACCGACTACGGCGGAAATTCGAGTAGCGCTTCGGGCATAAGCGTGACGAAGGACACAGGTCGCCCTTCCGTTACCGGAGCGAGCATCTCGAATGCACCCATCGGAACGTACGACGCTGGAAACCAACAGACGGTGACGGTCGATTTCAACGAGAGTGTGAATACGAGCGTGAGTCCGACGGTTCGAATCACGAATCTGAATCGGACGTACACCGTGAACGGGAGTTTCGATGACGCTACGACGTGGACGGGTACCGTCACCATCACAGACGACAACGAGCAGGCGACCGGGAAAATCAACATCACCGGTGTGACTGACCACGTGGGGAACGTGATGGTCGCCGACAGTTCGAACACGTTTCAGGTCGATACCACGGGACCGGCGAAACCGGATTCCACTGACGCAACGAACATCACGCGGGCAAATCAGGGGGACTACAACGTCACCGTGAATCTCGTTTCCGATTCCCAAGCCGATACGGTGAGCGTGAAAATCTCCGACGGGACGAATACGGTGATTGCGAACAAGAGTTTCACGCCCGGAACGGACCCTGTCACCGTATCGGGAATCGACGTTTCGGGACTGGACGACACGAAGACGATTACCGTCACCGCGCTCGCGTTGGACGGCGGCTATCCGAACAGTGAGGGGTACACAGCGGGGACGATGGTGACGAAGGACACGGCGCGACCGAACGCGACGGCCATCGCAATCGGCGATGGTGAAATCAACGACACTGATGCTGGGACGTCACAGCCAGTCACCGTCACGTTCGATGAGCCGATGAACCAGAGCGTCAACCCGTCCGTTCAGGTTGCGGACCTGAACCGAACGTTCACTGTCAGTGGGAGTTACGACAATGCGACGACGTGGACGGGGACTGTCGTCATTATGGACGACAACGAGACGACGACAGGGAACGTCACGGTTTCGGGCGCGGTAGACGCCGTCGGGAACCAGCTATCTCTGACGAAAGGGAATTTTTCGGTCGATACGGTGACGCCCTCCATCACTGGGTTCGACCTGCGACACACCGGTGGCGGAACGGTCGAAGTTTCGTTCAACGCCAGCGAATCACTCGACGCCGAATCCGTCTCCCTTTCGACGCCCAGCGGTTCGACGACGCTCACCTCGTTTACCAAGTCGGGGAGCGGCCCATACGAGTATACGGCGACGTACACGGGCAGCGATGGCACGTACACTGCAACCTTGGATACAGCACAGGACGGTGCCGGAAACGACGGCGCGACGGCCCAGACCGATTCGGTAACCGTGGATACGACGCCGCCGACGTTCAGCAACTCAACTCCTGCCGACACAACCGTCACCGACAATACGTCCACGATGACTATCGATATCGCGGATACGACCGGGAGCGTGGCCGGGAGTTCGATTCACGTCACGGTCACGGATGCTTCTGGAACCGAACTCAACGCGGTTGGAACGGCCCACAGCGGCGTCTCGTTCGACGGCAGCACGCTCACCATCGACCCCTCGACGGCGGGAATCACGCTGGCAGACGGCGACGTGAACGTCAGCGTCGCAGCGAACGACACGGCGGGTAACCCGAACACGACCCAATTTTCCTTTACCGTGGATACTGTCGCTCCGACGTTTAGCAACGCCACACCGACCGGGATGGTGACGGACAATTCGACGGCGATTCACGTGGACATCGCCGACGCGACGGCAGGTGTTGATGGGTCGAGCCTCCAAGTGACGCTCAGCAACACGAGCGGTCAGTTCTTCACTGGGGGAACCGGCACCAACGGAATTTCATTCGATGGCAGTACGCTCACCATCGACCCGACGAAATCGGGGGTCCCGACCCTTCCGAACGGCACGGTCACCGTCGAGGTCACGGCGGACGACGTGGTCGGCAACGAGCGCTCGACGAGTTTCTCGTTCGGCGTCGACGTGCCACCGTGGATTAGCGATTTCACGGCGACGAACACGGCCGGAATGGACGTGGACGTGTCGTTCAACTCGACCGATACACTCGACACCGTGTCAGTTGGCGTCAGTGGGGCGGAGAGCGGGACGTTGACGACGAGCGACTTCTCCGCGACGCCCGATGGTCACGGCGGGTACGTGTACACGGCGACGTACACCGGGAGTACCGACGGAACCGACACGTTCGCGCTGAACACGGCCAGCGACGGGCGGAGTGACGGCGCGACTGGGCAGACGAAATCGGTACTCGTGGACGAGACGCCACCGGCAGTCACTGTTTCGACGCCTGACGGCGGGGAGTTGTTCCGCGACGGCGAGACGACGACCATCGGATGGACCGCGACGGATTCCGTGAGCGTCGATACGGTTTCAATCGACTACTCCACGGACGGTGGCGGGAGTTGGACGGCGATTACAGCGTCCACAGCAAACGACGGAACGTACGATTGGACGGTGCCCGCCATCGATTCCACCTCCGTCCTCGTTCGCGTCAACGCGACCGACACGAGCGGTAACGTCGGTACCGACACGAGCAACAGTTCGTTCACCATCGACTCGACGGCACCGACGGTCGGAAACTACAGCGTGAGTAACCCCTCGGGGCAGAACATCGTCGTCTCGTTCGACACGGACGAACGACTCGGAGCGATTACTGCGGCCGTCTCGGGGACCGAGTCGGGGACGCTCACGATGAGCGATTTCACCGAGACAGACAATGGTGACGGAACGTACACCTACACGGCGACGTACGCTGGAAGTTCGGATGGCACGTACACCGCGTCGTTGAACCAAGCGACGGACGCTGCGGGCAACGACGGTGCAAGTAGCCAATCCCAAAGCGCCACCGTCGATACCACCAACCCGTCGATTTCGAACTTCGGGGTGACGAACCCGTCGGGACAGAACGTGACGGTCACGCTCGATAGCAATGAACTGCTCGGGACGCTCGAAGTCAACCTCTCCGGTGCAGCAAACGCGACGTTGACCCGGACGGACTTCACCAAGACTGGAACGACCTACAGCGCGACGTACAACGGTTCGACCGATGGGAACTACACCGCAACGCTCGTCGTTGCGGCCGACGGCGCGGGCAACGACGGTGCAAGCGGGGAGACGGACGCGGTCAGTATCGACACGACGCCGCCGACCATCTCGAACGTCACGGTCTCGAATCCGACCCAGCAAGAGGTGCAACTGCGCTTCGACAGCTCGGAGCCGCTCGCCACCGTGAGTATCGCTATTTCCGGTGCCGAAACCGCGACGGTAAGCAGAACCAACCCGACGAAAGTTGGCGGGTCGTACGTCGTCACGTACACTGGACACGTCGATGGTACGTACACCGCGACGTTGACCCAAGCGCTGGACGATGCGGGCAACGACGGCGCACACGCTCAATCGGGCAGCGTCACCGTAGACGCACAGTCGCCGACCATCTCGAACGTTACCGCCTCGAATCCGAGCGGCAAGGAAATCCGAATACGAGTCGTGAGTTCGGAACGGCTCTCCGCGATCGAAACCGACATCTCCGGTCCGGAGAACGTGACGCTTACGCTCGATGACTTCACTCGAAATGGGACGACCTACACCGCGAACTACACCGATGCCTCGAACGGCACATACGACGTGACAGTGGTCACGTTCGCGGATACCGCGGACAACGCGGGGTCGGCGGGGCAGACGGACAACGTGACGATACTGGCTAGCGCACCGACTGCCTCACATTTTGTCGCCACCAACCCGACGGGGCGACAGGTCAACATCAGCTTTGACAGCTCGGAGCCGCTTTCCGACATCAATGTCAGCCTCTTTGGTGCCGAAACCACGAGGTTGAGGCGTGCCAACTTTACCGAAAATGGAACGACGTACACCGCGACGTACAACGGAAGCGTCGACGGAACGTACACCGCAACGCTCGACAGGATAACTGACGGGATGGGTACCAACAGTTTACCGGGGATGACGGCCAGCGTCACCATCAATACCTCACAGTCCGGTGGCGGAACTGGCGGTGGGAACACGGGGAGCGGAACTGGCGGTGGAAACACGGGGAGCGGAACTGGCGGTGGGAACACTGGTTCTGCTGGACATGGAACCGGGAACGGGTCAAACGACGGAACGACGCATAGCGGCACACATGACCCACTCTCGGTTACGGTCACGCCGACCGAGAGCGGGTCGGTAAACGTCTCCGTCAAAAACGCCGACGCACATCAACAGGTCGGCATGGCGTTCGGAAACACTATCGGGACGAGCGGACTGAACGTCAGCCAGTTGAATCTCACCGCCGAGCGGCGGGCGGATTACAAACTGCGCGTGAATAGTTCGGCAAATCTGTCAACCAAATCCCCCGACTTCGACGGTCACACCGTCGGATTCGCCGAAATCGACCATTCCATCCCCGACTCGGATATCGAAGGCGTGGAGTTCACGTTCCGAGTCGATGCCAAGCGCTTCGAAACGGCCGGTCTCGATCCCGGTGACGCGATGGTCTACCGATATCACGACGGACGGTGGAACGCCCTCGAAACGAGCGTAGTCGGACGGGATGGGAATTCGTACATCCTGCAAGCCGACTCCCCGGGCTTGTCGATGTACACCGTCGGTCTTCGAAACACGGACCTCCTCTCCGTTTCGGGTGCGAGCCTATCGGGACCGTCGGAAACAGTCGGGCACCCCATCACGGTCTCCGCGACTGTTACGAACCGTGGAAACTGGACCGCGGACGAGAAGGTCGCCGTGACGGCCAACGGATCGACCGTCGCGACTCGATTCGTCACCGTCCCGGCCGGGAAAACGAAAACCGTCTCGTTCGATATCACGCTCAACCGCGTCGGAACCTACAATCTTGCCGTCGATGGAACGTCAGCCGGTACTCTCGTGCTCTCGGATACATCCCGAACGACGAACGGGACGACTGACAAGAACACGACGACCACAACAACCGGTGGCACTGCGGCCGAAACGACCACCGACGTAACGACGGACGGACCATCGACCGCCTCGTCTTCGACACGGACGACGGACGGGACGACTCACAAGACGACCGGCGACGATTCGACGAAGCCGAACCACGGGTCCAACAACTGGCTGTTCGCGGTGGCTGGCATGCTTGTCCTCGCTGGCGCTGTGTTCCTCGTGGTTCGCAGATGGTGATGCACAGCGATGATTTCGTGAAACGATTGGGCGTGTGACAGCTATAATCTGTAGATACCACCGAGCTCTCCCACTCATTGTGCCGGATCGGGTAGTATTTTCAGATAGAACCGCCCATTTACCCCATATGCCCACAATGCAGTTCCCCAAACTGATATTTGTCTAAAAAAGTCTGACTTTTAAAAACGAAGACGGAACCCTTAACCGTGTAGTCCAACTGTGTATACTTGTAATGGCAAACGGTAAAGTTGATTTCTTCAACGACACAGGCGGCTACGGTTTCATAGAGACGGACGACGCGGACGAGGACGTTTTCTTCCACATGGAAGACGTTGGCGGCGAGGACCTTACGGAAGGTACCGAGATTGAGTTCGACATCGAGCAGGCCCCCAAAGGCCCGCGCGCGAAGAACGTCGTTCGACAGTAAATAGAACGTTTCGCACCGTCGCCACGCGGCGACAGGGCGTATTTCATTTTTTCGGCGTACAGCATCCGAGAGCGACAGTTAGAACAGTCGCCACAGTACCGACCGGAGTCGATAGCCGAGCGAGCCAGTTTGATAGCCACGCCAGCCGCTCATCCCACCTGCGAGCGTGCTGACTTCATATCCCTCTCCGGCAAGAACGTTGGTCGCACGTTTTGCGACCACACCTAGCTTGCAGACGGTTACAATTCTACGGTCTTCCGGAACCTCGTCCAGATGGCGACGGAGTGTGGTTTCGTCACCTGCACGGAGGTCATCGTACACCGGAACGTTGTGACTCCCGTCAATGTGGCTCCCCCGAAAATCCTTTTTCGGGCGGATGTCGAGGACGAACGGTGCATCGTCGGTGTCCAGGTATGACGCCAGTTCGTCTGGACGAATCTTGCTCATTACTCCCACAATTGCACTCGTCTACTAAATGAGTAGCGTCTTCGAAGAACAGTTTCTCTCGATGATTCACAACCGTCTATATCGACAGCTCACGCTACTTATCCCTGCGCGCATTCGAAACCGACAATGAGAAGTCCCGTTTCAGTTCACCGAAGGCGTCATTGAATGTGGCCTTCGCGGCGGAGTTGGTCCGCATCCTGGCTGGTGTATCGCCACTCGATGTTGGCTTTGCTGTCCTGCCAGTCCCATGGTTCGATGAGGACAACGTCACCCTCTTCGATCCACGTTCGGTATTTCATTCGACCGGGAATCCGGCCCATTCGCTCTTTTCCGTCGTTACAACGGAGCTGTACGTGGTTGCCACCGTTGTGTTGGGTGACGACCGCGAACATCTCGTCGTCGTTTGGCATTCGGAGATTCCGACGCCCACTTTCTTCACTCACAGGTGGAATAAGTAGCGGACACGGTTAAGTGGTAGGTGTTTCTCGATAGCGTTTGACATGCAAATCGGGTATCGGGGAGATTCCCCACCGAAACGAGGATTATTTACTCGCGTCCGAAAACACAATTCCGCCGAAATCGGCGTTAAGAGTGCACTAAGACCGCTGTAAACCGTGCATAATTATACGTTCGTAGGTGGGTCGTACAACCACGATGTCAGACACTGGGCAGTCAGTCCAATCCCTGAAGTCGAAACTCCCGAATCCAACAGCGGCGGACAACGTACTTTACAACCCGTCGTTGGAGGAGCTTCGTGAGTTTTCGCGGGAATTGGAGACGACAGCCGAATTCGGTTCCGCGTCCTACGTCAGCCGCGAGCGGTCGCGCAACTCCGACAAAACGAGAAATGCAATCGACGAAGGATTCGGCGCGGACGACTACGCACACATCGAGGACGCCGTAGAGTTCGCCCAAACGCACGAAATGCTCTGTGTGGACCGCATGATGGGTCGCCACACCGAACACTCCTACCGATGCAGACTCTACGTTCCCAAGAAATACGGTCGCATCGCCCTCGCGTGGGCGAACCTCTTCGAACCGGTTACGGGTGAGGGGGAACCGGATTTCGTCACGATACAGGTTCCGGACTGGGACGAAATCGCCATTCGAATCCTTCCCGAGGAGGGGATGACCGCCGTTCTCGGAAGCGACTATACCGGCGAGGCGAAGAAGTCCTTCCTGCGGTTGTTCATGTTCCATGCAAAACGCAAGGGTGGACTCGGACTGCACGCCGGAAGCAAGCGAGTTACGCTTCGGGACGAAAACGACGATTTGTGCGACGTAGGGCAGGTGTTCCTCGGTCTCTCTGCGACGGGTAAATCCACGCTGACCGCCCACGGACTCTGGCTTGACGACCCCGAATCGGCGACGATGCTACAGGACGACGTGTGTGCACTGCTCCCCGACGGAAGCGTCGCGGGCAGTGAGGGCAACGGGTTGTTCGTCAAAACCATCGGATTGAACGCTGACGAACAGCCCGCGATGTACGACGCCGTCACGCATGAGTCTGCAATCCTCGAAAACGTGGATGTGGACGAGGATGGAACCGTCGATTTCGACAGCGACCGTTACACCTCGAACGGGCGAGCCATTATTCGCCGCGACCAACTCTCGTCGTCCAGCGACGACATCGATCTGGAGCGGATTGACCAACTGTTCTTCATCACCCGTAATCCGACCATGCCGCCGGTTGCGAAGCTCTCACCGGAAGAGGCAACGGTAGCGTTCATGCTCGGTGAGTCCATCGAGACCAGCGCGGGCGACCCCTCGAAAGCAGGGGAATCCATCCGCGTCGTCGGCACGAACCCGTTCATTATCGGTTCGAAGGGAGAAGAGGGTAACCGCTTCCGTTCGCTCGTCGAGGCTCTCGGTATCGAGACCTACATCCTCAACACCGGCCACCTCGGCGGCAAGGACATCGGCGTCACGGAGTCGGTGACGCTGCTCCGTGAAATCGCACGTGGCACGGTCGAATGGACGGACGACGAAACGAGCGGACTCACAGTTCCGAGTTCGGTACCTGGCATCGATATCGGCGACTTCTCGGTCGCAAACAACGTCGCTGACCACGACTCCGAGTTGTCACGGCTCCGTACCGAGCGGGAGGTCCACCTCGGCACGTTCGAGGATTTGGACGAAGACATCAAAGACGCAGTGTACTGACGAAGTAACTCGAACCACCTATCGCTTCGTTTTTATGACCCTCCCATCTCAGTTCAGCGTCTCGACTTCCTTCGTCAGGTCGGCGGGTTCGTCTACTGGACCGTTGACGAACAGTCCGTGGCCGATGATGGCCACCGCGACGAGCGCCGCACCGATGACCGCCATCGTCAACGAAATCGCGGTGAAATACCCGATGCTCACGCCGAGGAACATGCTGACGACGATACCGCCAAGTACGAGGTCGTAGTACTGCCACGTGTAGGTCATGGAGTAAATTTCTATCCGTAGCTCCGAATAGCTAGGGGCCGCTCCGAAAAGCGTCAGCCCGAGACAGTCTGATATCGCCCGCCTGACTTGCAAACCGATGGAAAAGGATTGTGTCGAACCGCCTGTTGTTACTGTTCGAGTCGATTATGCGCTGCTGTCCTGTTTGCCGTCGTCCGGGTTCTCGCCCAGAATCACGTTCTGATCGGCGAGCGACGGGAACGCACCCGATTTGTACTCATCCGCCCACGGGTTTTCCGGGTACTTGTCGGCGGGTGTGTTATCGTTCTTGGGGTGGCGGTAGCGTCCTTCGGGGTTGTGCCGCGACTGTTCAGCATAGAAGTCGAAGCAAATCCGGAGACTGTCGCTTTGAATCTCGTTGCCGACGTCCTTGGGGAGTTCCCAGCGGACCGTAATGTACTGGCACGTACCATTCTTGAACGGGTTGATCGGTTCGCCGTCGGGATACGCACCGCCGACCACGTCGGGAGAATTCCCGTCACGAACACCGTCGAGAAGTACCGGGACGGACCCATACTGCGGCGTCGTCGTTTTCGTCTCCTTGAGGTTGAGCGGTTTCTGGATGTATCGGTCGTTCCAGAGGTTGCCTTCCTGCGGACCGTCGCCGACCGTCGCGTTCTTGTTCTGGTCGTAGAACGAACGGAACTCGAGGTTCTCGTCCAACTCACCGTACCCGTTGGTGTCGATACCTTCGGCTTTCTTTTCCGGTTCATTTTGTCCGTTCTCTTGGGAATCACTGAGGCGACCACGGAACCAGACCCACGCCGGGTTGTCCACGTTCTTGATTGTGAACCGAATCCACCCACTGTCGCCGGGCTTGACGTCTCTGAGTTGCATTCCGAGCTCGGTATTCTCGCCGCTGTTGGTGTCGTGGGCCGGGACGAACGATGGATTCACATCGTTCCCATAGTGGCTGACTTCCCAGCCGATCTGAAGATTGAGTTTACCGGCAGTGAACGTTGCGCTGGTTTGCTCGCTGTCGTTCAGAAATGCCATCGTGCCCGCGCCGCCGAGTGCTGCTGCGGCACCCATGCCGCCGAGACCAAGAAGTACGTTACGCCGATTGAAGTTGTATTTTTTATCCGACATTATTTATCTCCGTTCTTCGACACTAAATCGCCGGTGGGTTCCGGCTGTTCCGAGTCGAAGACGCAACCGAACCGACCACCTGTCACCTTGTATATATATACTTGATAGTGGTTTCATAGAGACTGTATATCCGTCCGATAAACGGTTTCTAGCGGGTTTCCAACCGATTCAAGTCGATTGGGACGGTTGACATAGAAACCGTATAGTGCATCACAAGCGGTTGTTGACGCCAATATTCGTTCGAGGTAACGTCACAAAACGTTGTCTCGTAGCCATTGAACACGACAAATAACCCATGGTATTGTTATGAAAATCGACCTATTGACTTCATAATAATAAGACTACAATTCCAGCTATCATGTGGACAAAACGATGACAACGATGTGCCGGGGGGGCAGTGATGGGAGAGCAGGAAACGGTAGGGTTGGCCTATGAGTACGGCGACCTCAGTCCCGACTCAACCCGAACAGACAACGAAGCAAAAACGAGAAACGAAGACACTCACACAGGAGACTGCGTTCAAAATACTCAGTTGTAGCCGTCGGCGGAACGTGGTCCACTACCTTCTCCAGCGGGGTGAATCCGTCTCGCTCCACGAGCTCTCCAAACAGCTCGCAGCGTGGGAGAACGAGATTCTGCCCGAGGCGGTCACGTACGAACAGCGGATGCGCGTCTACACGGCGCTCCGACAGGCGCACCTGCCGAAGATGGACGACAGCGGCGTCGTGGAGTTCGACGCGAACGGTGGGACGATTCAGCTCACCGACGACGCGACGAAGTTGGAGGTGTACTTGGACATCGTCCCCCATGACGGGATTCCGTGGAGCAGTTACTATCTCGGACTCAGCGGCGTCTCGATTGGACTGCTCGCACTCACGTGGATCGGTCTCTTCCCGTTCGACAAACTCCACGGTCTCGCATGGGGATTCGTCGTCACGCTACTGTTCCTCGTATCGGCAGTAGCCCACAAGCGACACGACGACCGACATCGACTCGGACAGGAGGGCCACCCACCACTATGATGGCAGTTGCTACTTCCCGGAAGCCACGGCGAATCGCACGTGTCGGCGGGCTGGCGCTCCTCGGCGCTGGCATCCTCCTGCTGGCTGTCGTCGTATTTCCGCAACTGGTCGGCGCGAACGGCAGCTACGTCGTGCTCTCGGGCAGCATGCATCCGACGATACACGCCGGGGACGTGGTCGTCTCGAAACGCGTCGAACCGAGCGACATCGAGGCGGGCGACATAATCGTCTTCCACCGTGCATCGGCTTCACAAACCGACCGCACGACACACCGCGTCGTCAAGGTCGTGCACCTCGACGACGGATTGTACTTCAGGACGAAAGGGGATGCAAACGAGAATCAGGATGCCAATCTCGTCCCAGCGAATCAGGTTATCGGCCGTGTCTGGTTCCATGTTCCGTACATCGGACATCTCCTGCTGTTCGCCCGGACACGTGCGGGACTACTTTCGTTGGTCGTCCTTCCCTGCCTGTTGTTCGTGATTACGGAAGCGTACTCCCTCGTGGGCGCGGCACGGAGGGGTTCGGACGAAGACGAGGATAGCGGAGATGTGGAGCGCGAGGATACGGATAGAAAGGATGAGAGATGATCCAGGGCTCCAATCACAAAGCGACTGTGCTCGTGTTCGCGGCGCTCTGTCTGCTGAGTACGACCAGCATTCACGTCACACACAGCCTATACGTGGATTCCGAAGTGGTGAGTTCGAACACCTTCGTGGCCGGAAACGTCACGAAACACACCACAATGAGCGCGAACGAAACGGCCGACGCCGCAACGACGAAATCGGGGACGACAACCACGGCCACGACGGAACCCACACAGACGACAGCGACGGCTACGGCGACCACAACCGGACGCACGACCACGACGACGCCTCCGACAACAACTCTTGCAACAACCACGACGACCACAACCGCGGCACCAACGACAACGAACGAAACGACGATAACTGACAAAACGACGACCGAATACGGTGGTTAACCGAGGTAGCGTGACCGTAACCCACAACGGAATGAGAGCAGCGTTTTACGGTCCGCCAGTGCATACCCGAATCGATGGACGACCTTGCCGCCCGCATCGCTTCGATCACTGACGAACCACCGACCGGGCTTCATGAACTGGACGGGGGTGAAATCGGGGCGGTGCACCGCGCTGATTTCGCTTCCCACGCGCCGCTCGTCGCCAAGACGAGCGACGCGCCGCTGACGGTCGAAGCGACCATGCTTCGCCACCTCGCTGACCACGGCCTTCCAGTCCCCGACGTGCACCATGCCGAGGACGACCTCCTTTTGCTCGAATACATCGACGGCGATTCGACCATCTCACCCACTGTCGAGCGTGAGATGGCCAACCACCTCGCCGCCCTCCACGACATCTCAGCGTCTGCCTACGGATTCGACTGCGACACGCTCACCGGGTCGCTCTCACAGCCGAACCCATGGACGGAGTCGTGGATCGAATTCTATGGAGAGTATCGACTCTGCCACGCAGCCGAAATAGCGCGAAAAACCGGCGAGCTACCGGATTCGATGGTTAATCGGGTCAAGGAACTGATTGCTGACCTCGATTCGCTGCTAGTCGAACCAGACGCACCGTCGCTGATTCACGGCGACGTGTGGACGACGAACGTGCTCGAATCGGACGGCGAACTGCGCGCGTTTCTCGACCCGGCGGCGTACTACGCCCACTCGGAGGTCGAACTCGCGTACATGGACTGGACGAACTGCGTCGGAACCGTCTTTTTCGAGCGCTACGACGAACTGCGCGGTATCGACGCAGGATTCCAGTCGCGCCGGGACGTGTACGTTATCTATCCGCTCCTCTCGCACGTCTTCCATTTCGGAGAGCGGTATCTGTCGGAACTCGACCGGACGCTGGCGCGGATGGGCTACTGAACGCTACTCGGTTATTTTCGGTCCGACGTAGCTCACGACGAGATATAGCGGAACGAGGAACAACAAAAGCGCGGAGACGTAGTAGGAAGCCAACGCGAAAACCTTCCAGAACCCGTCGAAATGGGTAAAGCCGACTTCGAGGACGAGCGAAGCGAGGAGGAAGAGGGTAAGTAGGTGGTACAGTTCGTGTCTATCCATTCTATTTGACGTCTCTCGGACAGATACCTAAACGAGTTCTTTCGTAGCGGCTGCCACCGAACCTCAGTCCAAAATCTCGAAAATTTCGGGCAATCCTTCGATTTCGTAGGTCGGGGAAACGGAGAGTTCGTACGCCGCCCTGTGCGGGCGACGGATGAACGCCGAGTCCAGTCCAGCGTTGTCGGCGGCGACCACGTCGCTCTCGCTGTCGCCGACGAAGAGGGCGGTTTCGGCGTCGAGGTCGGACAGCGCGAGGTCGAGGAAGTACGGGTTTGGCTTCTTCCGTCGGATTCCCTCGACGGTCGGCGGCCTGCCGTAGTAGGTCTCGAAGTGGCGTTCGAGTTCGAAGTAATCGAGCATGAACTCGACGGTGGCCTGCTGGTTCGAACTGACGAGGCCGAGCGGTCGCTCGAACGACGAGAGAGCGTCGATGTCGTCGTAGGTCGTCGTTCGCCCGGCCTCGATTTCTCGCAGTTGAATCTCCGATGCGGCGCTGTCGCGGGCCTCCCAGAATGAATTCGGGTCGAAGTCGTACGCCTCACACACCTCCCGAAAGCCGTTGGGGGTGGCGCTGTGCGTTACAGCGGCGAGGTGGTCTTCTGCCGGGTCTACGTCGAATTCCTCGAAGGCCGAGCGCGTCGCTTTGTGGAGCAACTCGCGTTTCGGCGGTTTCACGAGGACGCCGTCGTTGTCGAACAACACCGCATCGTACATGAATCGAGTTCGTAAGCGGAGTGGGGTAGGCGTTCCCATTTCCGACGGCCAAAGCCGGTTTGGACGTCGATACCGAAGTAGGTTCGATGGACCCGAACTCGGACTTTTCGGACGAACAGGTGGGCAAACGCGTCGTCGCTGACGATGGCACCGAAGTCGGCGTCGTGAAGCAGGTTCGGGACGGGACGCTGTACGTCGAAGTCGGGGCTGACCCGAACCCGGATACCATCGACGAACTCGGATGGGATGGTGTCGTCAACCAGTCGGTGCACGAACTCAAGCGGCAGTTCATCGGGATGATTACCGACGAGACGATTCGGTTGTCGGTGTGAACGGCAAACGGTAGCCGGTGCTGAGTTCGCAAGGGTCGCCGCTTTCTACGACGCCCGTTCGAAGACCATTTTCGCTCGTTCGCCGATTTGGCGGCCCATGTGACCTGATTTCCCGAAACGAGCCGTCATCGCTCTCGGAGATGGTTTCCCGGTTTCTCCCACCTAACTACGTGGAGCGATAACGACGGGTGATGAATACGAATTTGCGGATATCGGAGGCCGCCCACTGATGTCTGGGGAGTCCACAGTTCGCCCAGAGGAGTTTGTTCACAACCTGCGTCAGTTCCAGTATCGGGAACTGTTGATGGCAATCGCGACTGTAGCCGTCGTAGTCGCCGCAGTCGGTCTCTTTCCTGGAGCGGCGAACGTCACGCAAGGGTTGAAAACGAACGCGACGACGACCGACTTCGTACTGTTCATCGCGCTCATCGTACTGGCCGCGATGCTGAAGGGAATGGTCGGATTCGGCTTCGCTCTCATCGCCACACCGCTCGCGGCGTCGGTCATGAACGTCGATATTGCCGTCATCGTCCTCGCCGTCCCGCCGTGGATGCTGAACGTCTTTCAGGTGGGCGAGACGAACACCGGCCTTGAGTACGTCCACCGAGAGTGGTCGCTCATCGCGCTCGCGCTGGTCGGCACCGTCGCGGGTGTGTTCTTCTTCTCGGCGTTCAAAACCAGTCCGTTGGTGGTGTTCCTTATCGGACTCGTCCTGTTCGGCTACGTTCTTTTCCAACTCGGGCAGGGTTTCGTCTCCGTCAAGGGGACGCACAACCCCATCGCACTCGGCGTCGTCGGCCTGCTGGAAGGGTTCCTCCTCGGTGCGGCCAACCTCGGTCCACTGCTGCCGACCTACCTCCACACGTTCGAGCGGGACAAAGAACGCTACGTTGGCGGTCTCTCGATGGTGCTCGGACTGGTGTTCACGGTAAAAATCGTCCAGATGCTCGTCACGGGTGTAATGACGACGTACTATCTCTGGTTGGGTTCGACCCTCGCAGTCGTCACCCTCGTCGGCCTGTTCGCGGGGACCTATCTCCGACGGGTAGAAATCGACGAGCGAAAGTTCAACTGGTTGGTCGTCGCCATCCTGCTCATCATCTCGCTGAAAATCTTCTCGAAGACGATTCCGGCGCTGTTCTCCTGAAATTACTCCACATCTTCGAGGACGATGCCGTCTTCAAATCCTCCACGTTGGTCGGCTTTTTCGGCACGAATCCGTTCCAGTTCGTCGGGCGAAATTCCGATGGAATCGGCCAGCGCGTACACTACTTCGAGCACGTCGGCCAACTCTGCCGTCTCGCCGGACTCGTGAAATTCCGCGACTTCCTCATCCAGCTTTTCGGCGAGTCGTCGGTTGTACTCCGCTTCGTCCGCGACGTGTGTTACTGCCCGTTCGTCGTTTTCCTCGATAACCGCGGGAATTCGGTCGCGTACCAGTTTGTCGTACGTTCGGGTCATGTGAATGGGAAGGGGAACTGATGTCAAAAGGATGTGGGAATGCCAACAGTTCCGTCCTCCCTATCGATGTGGACGGACCCGTGGACGCTACCGCCGTCGCTTCCGGCGTAGACGATACCACAGTCGAACGTCGGCGGGGATTTTACGGCGCTCGCCGTCTCGAACCGATGGCGTTCCCGAAGTCGATGATACCGGTGCTGAGCTATCGAATCGCGGCGCGTGGTCGAAAATAACTACGTTTTGCGCCCCGTCACCGATTCGATTCGCAGTTCGTACAGTTCGGGTTCCACGTCGCCGAGCGATTCGTCGAACACCCGGAGGGGAACGAATCGCTCGTTTATCTCGGCCTCGTTGAGCGTGTCGGGCGCGGGAACGAGACTGCCTTGCGCGAGGATGCTCCACGACTCCTCGCCCGTCGCCTCGTACACGACGAAACTGGCTGTGTCCGTGGTTTCCACGAACGACACCTTCTCGCTTCCCTCCTCGACGCCGAACCGAAGCAGGATTCGCTCGCCGTCGTAGTGGAACGAGACGGGGAGCGCATAGGCATCGCCGTCGCGGGCGAGCGACAGGACGCCGGTATCCGACTCTTCCAGTTTTCGTTCGAGTTCGGTTTCGTCCATGCCGAACGTGTAGACGTACTCCACGTGTTCCATATCGGGACTACGGCAGCAAGCGGTATAACTCGGCTGCCGGGATTCGATAGTGGCGAATTCGAGTGGCTTTTGCCGCGTCGAATCGGAGTCGAAGACATGGAGGAAGACCGGCGCTTCCGTGTGCTCGCTATCCCTTCTGATAGAACCCTTCGATTGCTCGACCGGGAGACGTACGAACCCGTCGTCACCGCTCCCGACGGCCACGGCGGCGCCGTGACCGAGGTGTTCCCTGGCTACTCCATCGATGCTGACCTCGACTGGTCGAGCACCGAACCGACGGTTCGGTCGCTCTCGGTGCATCGGCGGACGCTGTACACCTTCGTTGACGGAATCGAACCCGTGTTCGAGGCTGCACAGCAAACGTGGGCGGAAGCCCGGACAGCGGGTGAGTCGATGAATAGTCGTGTGACGAGAAATACGGACAACGAGGTCAACGGCGTGCTTTACGTGTTTGCAGAAGACGAGGGAGGACGCGTCTTCGAGTCGTTCCGCGACGGCACGCGCCCGCTGGAACCGCTGATTGACCGGGTAAACGAGGGGGAGGGCGAGGACCCGCGAGAGGTGTTCGTGCTCCGTCCCGCCGAAGGAACCTACGTCATCGTCACCATCGCGCTCCGGAAAGGCGGCCAGTTCGCGGAAACGCTTCGGGAGACGTACGACTGTCCAGCGCCATCCGAGTGAGAAGGGTAGTTTGTTCAGTCGAGCGGTTGTGCGTCCTCGGCGACGTCCTCGACCACTTCGTCGTCCTGTCGCAGGCCTTTTCGCAGATAGTAGAACGCGCCGAGGGTCCCGATGATTCCGACGATGCCGCCGACGTAGAACGCGTATTTGACCGAAAACACGTCCTTGATGGCTCCAAAGCCGACCGGGCCAAAAATCTGTCCGGCAGAGAGGGACGCCGTAAATGCACCCGTCACGAGACCCATTCCGTGAACGCGACCGCGTTCGGTGCGGATGGCGACGGCGGAGGTCCGGGAGACGGCGCTGAACGCGCCCATGCAGATCATGAGACCGAACAGCAAGGGAAGCGTGGTGGCGAACGGAACGGCAATCATGGTGAATGCGGCCAGCAGACCACCGGCGACGATGAAGTGAACTCGGTACTCCTCGTAGTCGTCGGACATCCGACCGAGCGGAATTTGGAGAATCCCGCCGACAGCCATGTAGGTGGAGAGAACGAGACCGACCATCGTTTTCGACAACCCGAAGGCCGCTGACGTCGCGAGGACGGGAAAAAACGAGTTGAAGCCCCAGCGGTAGAATCCGCGTGCGACGATGTACGACATGATACCGCGGAGTTCGAAATCGGCCCAAACGGCACGGGCGGCCTCCCTCGGGTTCGGCGTCCCCTCCGTGTCGCGCACCTCGTCCGGCAGTTCGGGGACGAGGACCACGACGAGGAAGAACGAGACGACGGTGAGGGCCCCCATCACGTAAAACGGCGTCGTGATTCCGGTGAGGTCGAACCACGGCGTCCGAATTGCGTGACTGGCGAAGTAGCCGCCGATGGTCGGCCCGATGGCGATGCCGCCGAACAGCGAGACGTAGAACAGGTTCGTGATGGACCCCTCCCGCCCTTCCGGCGTGATGTCGCCGACATACGACTGTGCGATGGGCGTTACGAGAACCGACGAGAACCCTTGGAGGAACCGGACGACGCCGAGCATGAGCGGTGTCTTGACCAGCGCGTAAACGATGGAGAGGACGGCGAACATGCCGAGGCCCGTGAGAAGCAGGTTCTTTCGCCCGTAGGAGTCGGAAACCCGACCGGTAAACGGCGCGAGAAAGCCTCGCGAGATGGCGAATCCCGAGAAGATGAGGCCGACGACGACGCCGGACGCGCCGAGTTTGTCCGCGTATATCGGCAGAATGGGTTCGAGGATACTGAAGCCGAGCATCGAGACGCCGGTTGCGATAAACAAGCCGATGAAGGCACCTTTGTGCTCGCCGAGTTCGTCAAGCATATGTCTCACGCCCCGTTGCGTGGCTACTCGTGTTCGAGAGGCGGTTCATACACAAACTAACTGACCAGTTAGTAAAAACAGTTGTGACTGAAGGAGTGACCGCTATAATTGTCCTAAATCAACGGATAACGGCCTGAAAAATCGAATGAAACGACTATCTGAACGGTCAGTCGTCCGTTGAACTCATCGCGTCGTCCATCGGCTCCGCGCCGCCCTCGCCCATCGAGACGTGGGCTTCCTCGCTGAGTTCCGCGTTGGGGAGCGTGAGCGCGACGACGAACCCAACGATGAGTACACCCATTCCGGCGAGGAACACGGTGTCGATGCTGTTTGCGAGCGCCGTCACCACGACGTGTTGAATTTGGTCCGGGAGCGCCGCGATGTCCTTCGGACCGATGCTCGCGGTGTCGGACGCTATCTTTCCGCCCCCGGCCTGCCCACCGAAGGCATCCGAGAGGCGGTTGGTAAGTTGGTTGTTCAGCAGCGCGCCCAAGACGGCGACACCGATGCCGCTACCGAGGCTTCGGCTGAACGTGACCGAGGTGGTTGCGACCCCGAGGTCCTCTCGGTCGACGGCGTTCTGCACTGCGACGGTGAGGACGGGCATGACGAATCCGAGTCCCATCCCGGTGACGATCATGAAGGCGGTCGATTCCACCGAGGTCGTTCCGGGACCCATCGTGTGAAGCAGCCAGTAGCCAGCAGCCCCGGTGATGGTTCCGAGGACGGCGAAGATTTTGTAGCGGCCGAACCTGGTCATGAGCTGTCCCGTTGCACCGCTCGTGACGAGCATGCCGCCGACGAGTGGGAACAGGAGCAGACCGGAGTTGGTCGCGGTTGCGCCGAGAACGTCCTGCAGGAAGACGGGGAGGTAGATGGTCGCCCCGAACATCCCGATACCGAGACAGAAGCTCAGCGTCATGACGCCCACGACGGTGTGTCTGTCCATCAGGTGAATCGGGAAGATGGGTTCATCGACTCGGAGTTCCTGCAAAACGAACAGGACGCCGAAGACGATGGTCGAAGCGGCCAACCCGAGGATTTGGGTGGAGCCCCAATCGTACTTGCTGCCGCCCCACGTGGTGGCCATCATAAGCGAACCGACCGCAACGACGAGGAGTGCCGCACCGAGATAGTCGATGTCGTGGTCGGTGTCCGGCGTCGGGAGGTCGAGTTTGAAGTGCGTGATGAGGATGGCGGCGAGTCCGATGGGGACGTTGATGTAGAAGATCCACCGCCAGGTGTAGTGGTCGGTGAGGTAGCCGCCGAGGAGCGGTCCACCGACGGTCGCAGCACCGAAGATGAGCATCATGTAGCTCATGTACTTGCCACGTTCGCGGGGAGAGAAGATGTCGCCGAGGATGGTCGTCGCCATGGCGATGAGACCACCTGCACCGATACCTTGCAGCGCGCGGAAGGCTGCGAGTTGCGTCATCGGACCGACGACGTTGTTGACAGCAGTGAACTCCCCGGAGAGACCGGAGAGAATCGAGCCGAGCAGGAAAATGGTAATTGACGTCTCGAAGATGCGCGAGCGTCCGTAAATGTCGCTCAGCTTCCCGTACAGCGGCGTCGTCACCGTGACCGTCACGAGGTAGGCCGTGACGATCCACGACATCTTGCTCGCATCGCCGAGGTCGCCGACGATGCGTGGGAGTGCGGTCGAAACGATGGACTGGTCGATGGAGCCGAGGAGCATCCCCAGCATGAGTCCACCGAGAATGATGGCCCGTTCACGACCGAGACCCTCACTTGATTCGCTCAATTCACTCGATTCAGTACTCATGTGTGAACCCTCCGCTCAAGCGGTGGTTCAGTATCCAGATATTGAATGAACATTCAGTCACCTATGGCTAACTGAACGGTTATTCAGTCATAAAGGTTACGAGAGACATGTTCCCACGACCGCCATCAAATCGGCTCGAAAACAGCATCTATCACCATTTTTTGGGCGAATGGAGACTCAGTAGCGGTCGGGATTGAGGATGACTGAACGTTCATTCAATTTTTATGTCCTGAACCCGTAGGGGGAGTATGCACCGATTCGATGCGACACCCATCGCGTTCGGTGGCCAGTTCACGGAACGGAGTGTGTCCGACACCTTCCCAGCGACGCGGAAAACGATAGATTTCAGCCAGCAATGACGACGACACCATCATTTCTCGAAGACCCGACCGACACGCGGGATGCCATCATGCGGGCCACGTATTTCGCGCTCTGTAAACACGGCTACGCCGACCTCACGATTCAGCGCATTGCCGACGAATTTCCCAAGAGCAAATCCCTCCTGTACCATCACTACGACGGAAAGGACGACCTCCTGCTAGATTTCTTGGAGTTCATGCTCGAACATCAAAAGGAGCGAATCCCGGCAAAGCGGTCGTCAGGCAGTCCGAGGGACCATTTGGACGCCATCTTCGACCGTGTTTTCGTCACGCCGGTTCCCGACGACTATCGTGATTTCTCGCGCGCGATGGTCGAACTCCGCGCGCAGGCCGCCCACGACGAGAAGTACTGCGACCACTTCACGCGCAGCGACGATTTTTTCCGGGGACTCCTAACGCGTGTCATCCAATCCGGTATCGATGACGGAATCTTTCGTGACGTGGACGCCGAGCAAGTCGCGGATTTTCTGTTGATGACCATCACGGGTGCGATGACCAAACGCGTCACGACGAACAACGATGCCATCGAGACGGCTCGTGACGAACTCGACGCCTACGTCCGCCGTCGCCTCCTCGCTGACGAGGAGTGAACCGACACCGGACTCAGTGAACGATTGTAACCGGGACCGGTGACCGCCGCGTTACCGACTCCGCAACGCTGCCGAGGAAAATTCTGTCGAGACCGGTTCGACCGTGACTTCCCATCACGATGCCGTCGATGTCGTTGTCGATGTCGCCTGCGTACTCCACGATACTGTGTGCCGGTCGCCCGACGAGTTGGACGGTTTCCGCTGTCGCACCCAGTCCCTCTGCCTTTTCATGCATTTCCGAGAGGAGTTCCTCCGTGGCTTTCTTCTCGGCTCGTTCCACGTCGTCGGAGTAGAGCATGTCACCGAACTCGTCGGAGGAAATCCACGACCCAGGGTCGAGGACGTGCAGGAGGACGATGGTCGCCTCCGGATACACGTCGATGGCGTGTTCAAGCGCGCTATCCGACTGTGGTGCGGCATCTACGGGAACCAAAATTCTCCGAGACATGGGTCATCCATCGACGGCAACCGGTACAGGTGTTTCGATGAAAACAGCAAGAAGAGAAAGAGAAGGGTGTTTTTCAGTCGGCCGGTGACGGCACGTCCGGTCCTTCGATCTCGTTCGATTTCCACGTCCCACGGCGGAACCACAGGAATGCAAGAATTGTGGTCACAACGTTCGAGAACGCGATTGCGTACCAGACTCCTATCGCGCCCATATCGCGGAACTGGAGCAGGTAGTAGGCCACTGGAATACGGAACACCCACAGCGAGAGGATGGTGAACACCATCGCGGTGGTCGTATCGCCTGCGCCACGGAACGCCGAAGTGACGACCCGGAAGACGCCGAGGAACAGGAACGTTGGCCCGATGATGCGAAGATAGCGTGCACCGATATGGATGACCGTGGCACGATTGTAGTTCTCGCTACTGCCGACGAATATCCCGACGAGCGGTTCCGCGAAGTGCCACGCGACGATGCTCACGCCGACGAGTACGATTGCGAGCGTGGCAGATGCGTAGTACACGGCCCGCTCCGAGCGCTCGGGTTTGTCCGCGCCGAGGTTCTGTCCGACCACCGTCGTCGTCCCCTGTGCGAGTCCAATGCTCGGAAGGAAGACGAGCGAGTTCAGTCGGTTGCCGATTCCGAACGCGGCGACTGCTGGGTCCCCAGCCATCGAGACGATGGCGGTCAGGAAGGTGATGCCGAGCGCTCGCATCGACATGTCGATGCTGGCCGGGCCACCGATACGGACGATTTTTTTGATAGTCTCCGGTTCCGGGATGACGTCCTCGCGCGAGAGATGGATACCGACACGCCCGCTGAACAGGATGACGAATCCGATGACTGCACCGATTCCGCGAGAGAGGACGGTTGCAATCGCCGCGCCCTGAACGCCGAACCCAGTGAAACCGGTCATGTTGAACAGCGTCGTCTGGAGTCCGCCGAGTCCGAGTGTCTGCAACAGCAGATTATCCGTGAACCCATACACGAAAAACGGGTCGAGAATGATGTTGAGCGTGACGCCGAACGCCATCAGATACATCGGCGTTTTCGTGTCGCCCCACCCGCGCAGGAGCGCCTGAAACATGAAGAAGCCGAACATGAAGAACACGCCGAGGAACGTCGTCTGCGTGAACTCAACGGTCCATCGATACACCTGCGTTCCCGGCGTCGTTCCGATGAGCGAGACGAGGGTCGGCGCGGCGAAATAGCCGATGACCGCGAAAACCAGCGACGCGAGCAACGTGAACGTGATGGTCTGTCCGGCAACGTGGTCAACACGGTCGTGGTTGCCCGCCCCCTTGTTCTGGGAGACGAGCGCCGTTCCGGCGATGGAGAAACCGGTGCCGAGGCTGATGAGCAGGAAGACGAGCGGGAACGCGTACGAAACCGCACTCACCGCGCCGGGACCGATTTGGCCAACCCAGAACGTGTCCGCGAGGTTGTAGACGACCTGCATCAACTGACTGACGATTATCGGTGCCGACAGCACGAGCAGCGGTTTGAACAACTCGCCCTCGGTCAGATTCACGTCACGAGAGGCGCTCATTTTTCGCCTCCAACGGGCATCGTTTCGATGGACTCGTGAATCGACTCACCGAGTGCCCGCTGTGTGGCGTCCCTGACACTCTTGTCCGTCCCGGGCGGCGGCCCGTTCGACTGCTGTCGCTTCATCTCTAACTGAATAGTTAGTCAGCTGTGTTAAGAGTTGTGTTGTTCTTCAAGAAAAAATACAGACGAAATTGAGAGGCTCCTGTTCAACTACCAGAATCCCCGATACACGTGGTTCGCGTCTCGACCACAAGCGTTTTGCCGTGGTAACTAGTTGTTTAGTTAATGGCAGCGCCTTCGGACAGTGACGAGCGTTCCGACGCCGAACAGGCGATAATGAAAGCGACCTATCGGGCGCTCTGTGAGCACGGCTATGCGAACCTGACCATCCACGCTATCGCGGAGGAGTACGGCAAATCGACAGCCGCGATTCACTATCATTACGACACGAAAGACGACCTCCTCGCGGCGTTTTTGAGCTATCTGTTGGACCGATTCATCAACCGTGTTCACGAGGTTGAGACGACCGCCCCACGGGAACGACTCGACTCCCTACTGGACCGGTTGCTCACCGACCGCGAAGGCTACCACGATTTCATGACCGCGATGCTGGAGATGCGCGCACAAGCGCCGTACAACGACGCGGTGCGCGAGCAGTTCCAGCGCAACGACGAGTACACGCGATACCTCCTTCGGACGGTCATCGCCGACGGGACGGAGTCGGGCGTGTTCACCGCCGAGGACCCGGCCCACGCGGCGGAAGCGCTCATGCTCATCGTGGACGGGGCACGAAACCGGTACGTCTCCCTTGAGGACAAGGACGCGCTCGAAGAAGCGCGCAAAACTGCTCAGGAGTACGTCGAATTCGTTTTGATGAACGAGTGAATGATTCTCGTTACTCGTGTCTGAGCGCGTCGATGGGGTCGATTCTCGCGGCGTTCCACGCCGGGTAGAGACCGGAGACGAGACCAACGCCGATGCCGACGCCGATGGCGACCACGAACCATTTCGGCGCGAACGCGAGGTCGAAGCCGATGGCCTGTGCGGCGGCGTAGCCACCCGCGATGCCGACGACGGTGCCGACGAGTGAGCCGATGACGCCGAGGATGACTGCCTCGACGATGAACAGTTGGATGATGTCGCGTTTCTGCCCGCCGATTGCTTTCATGATGCCGATTTCACGAGTGCGTTCGGTGACGCTCACCAGCATGATGTTCGCGATGCCGATTGCGCCGACGATGAGCGAGATGACGGCGATACCGGTGATGAAACTCGTGAACGTGCCAATGACTTGTTGAATCTGGTCCACGAGTTGTTGGTTCGTCTGGAGGGATACCTCGTAGGATGCGGGTTTGAGTTTGCTGGCGTCGGAGTCGTTCGCCAGATACGATTTGACGGCTGGTTGGACGCTATCGACGTGGTCGTAATCGACGGCTCGGACCGTCACCTGCGGATAGGCGTGTTGCTCCTGGCCAGTTGCCGGACTCTTCACTGTGGTTCCGTAAAACGGGTCGGTCGGGACGTAAACGTGCGGTTGGGACTGCCCGAACGCGCCCGCGCTGGACGAGGCATTCAGGATGCCGGCGACCGTGACGTTTTGGGGACCATCGCTGAATTGAAGCGTGAGGGTGTCGCCAGTCGAAACGTTCGTCGAGAACAGGCTCGCCGCTGGTTTGTTCAGGACGACCTGCTCCTTCCCGGCGGCGAACGTGTGGCCCGACTCGAACGAATCCGCAGCGAACGAATTCGCCGTCGTCGCCGTCACGCTCTGCCACCCGATGGTTTGCCCGTCGTACCCGAGCGAGGATACCTGTACGTCTCCCTGTGGAATCACGGAATCGACGTTCGAGAGACCGCGTAACTGCTCGATGTCGTGTTCGGTGAACACGGGGAGTGACCCACCCTGATTCGGCGGACCACCGGGACCGTTGTTCGTGCTCGCCGGGCCGACACTTGCGACGATAGAGGGATTGGCGTCGGCCGAAACTTGACCGATGACGGCGGCTTGGAGGCTCGCGCCGAGGGTGACGAAGGTGATGACCGACCCGACGCCGATGATGATTCCGAGCGTGGTCAACACCGACCGTAGTTTGTGGTCGCGGATGGACCGCCAACTCATCGCAAAACTCTGGCCGATATTCATGGACTTGCCTCCATCCGACGCGGGGTGTCAACCGTCTCGATGCGCTCGATTTCGCCGTCCAACAGGTGGACGATGCGTTGGGCGTGTTCGGCGACAGTACGCTCGTGAGTGACGAGGAAGATGGTGTTTCCCTCGTCGTGCAACTCCTCGAACAGCGAAAGGATCTGTCCTTCCGTCTCGCTGTCGAGGTTGCCGGTCGGTTCGTCGGCAAGAATGATTGCCGGGTCGTTCGCCAGCGCTCGGGCGATGGCTACACGTTGACGCTGGCCGCCCGACAGTTCGTTTGGCCGATGGTCGAGGCGGTCGCCCAAGCCGACGCGTTCCAGCAGGTTTGCGGCGCGCTCGTTCCGCTTTTTCTTTCGTACCCCTTGGAAGACCATTGGCAGTGCGACGTTCTCCTTTGCCGTAAGTTTCGGCATGAGGTTGAACGTCTGGAAGACGAAGCCGATTTCGTCGCCTCGAAGCGTCGTTCGCTTTTTGTCCGATAGCGTCGTGACTTCGGTCCCGTTTACCGTAATCGAGCCGTCGGTCGGCATGTCGAGACAGCCGACGGCGTTCATGAGTGTACTTTTTCCCGACCCGCTCGGTCCCATGACGGCGGTGTAGGACCCCCGCTCGATGGTGAGGTCGATACCGTCGAGTGCGTGGACGGGTTCGCCGCGATGGTAGGTCTTGCGAACATCCGTCAGCGTCACTGCTGCTGAGCCGGCTGTCGTTCGTTCGGTTGTGTCTGACATATGGTAGATGGTGTGTGGTTGATTCGAACGGTTCGTTTTTGCGGGTGGGGACGGCTGAAGCGCCTCCACACCGTACTGACTGAATATTCAGTCAGTCGATGATAAATCTTCCCTGTTGCGTGATAGCAAACGAATACCAATCCGGCTATAGCAACCTCTGACGGGCGTGGGATTGACGTTCACAGAAGTTGACGAGTGAGTATGGGGGTTTGTGACATCTGCGAACAGCGCAAGTCGAAGGGCACACATCTCGTCGGGCGAACTGGCGAGTTGTGGGTGTGTCGAGGGTGTATGATGCGAGCAGTGACCGGCAAAAAGGAGGAACTGTCGTTCATCGACCCGTGAGACGAGTTTTATGTTCCTCGTCGTCATCGTAACGAACAATGACGAAGACACGGGCACGTGAGCTATCGCGGCTTCGATACGCGAAGAACGATGTCGATTTCGAAAGTGAGGGGACGCGGTGTGCCGGCTGGCTCTACACGCCGGAAGGCGTCTCAACCCCGCCTGTTGTCGTGATGGCGGGCGGCTTCGGCGCCGAGCGAACCTTTGGTCTCCCGGAAATCGCAAAGGAGTTCGTCGCCCGCGAGTACGCCGTGTTCCTGTTCGACTACCGGAATTTCGGCGACAGCGATGGCAAACCACGCAATCTCGTGAAGGCGAGTCGCCACGTCGAGGACTGGGAGGCGGCCATCGACCACGTTCGGGGGCTGGATGCCATCGACCGCCGAAAAATCGCGCTCTGGGGAACGTCCTACAGCGGCGGGCACGTCATCGAGGCGGCGGCCGATGACCATCGAGTCGCCGCCGTCATCGCACAGGTTCCGTTCGTTGACGGACGCGCTGTCACTCGCGCATCCGGCATCAAAAAATCGCTACAGGGAACCGTTGCAGGACTGCGCGACCTCGTCAGGAAGTACACCTTCCGGAGTCCGTACACGATTCCGATTGCGGGGTATCCCGAGGAGTTCGCCGTGTTGAACACACCGGGTGCGATGGAGGGGATGGAAACCATCGTCCCCGACCCGCCGGTGTGGGCAAACGAGGTTCCGGCGCGTGTCTTCCTCGAAATCCCGTTCTACCGACCGGTTTCGGTCGTCGAAGACGTCTCATGTCCACTCCTCTTGATCGGCGGCCGCGACGATGACATCATCCCGGTCTCGTCAGTACAGTCGGCCGCAGAAGCGGCCGACGCGAGCTATCTCGAACTGCCAATCGGCCACTTCGACGTGTACGACGACGCACTCAACGAACTCATCGGCTACGAAACGACGTTTCTCGACGAACGATTGCGAAGCTAACCTGTTTCTCACAGATTCATTCTGGATTCATTTGGCTAGATTTATTTTATACCGATTGCTATCGTAGTTTAGAACAATGGTACAACCCTCCAACGATGCACCCGTCGTTCTCCCACTCGACGAAATTTTCGACGTGCTGGTTTCCTCACGGAGAAGGGCGGTGCTGTACGAACTCCACGGGCGGTCGGAACCGATGACGCTTCCCGACCTCGTCGCCGCGGTTCGCGCAATCGAAGCGGCACAGTCTCGGAAGCAAGTCGCCGTCGCGTTGGACCACGTCCACTTACCGAAGTTACAGCAGGCGGGGCTTGTGGAGTACGACCGATACGAAAAAACCGTCCAACTGAATCGAATTCCACGGCAGTTCGAGCGCTATCTCCGATTCGCGGCCGAGGACGAACAGCAAACGGGTACCATCGACGCGACCGTTTAACCGAACCGGTTACCGAGAATCCACGCCCCTCCCGTAAGCACGATACCGACGGCGAACAACAGCGAGTTCGCCCGCGTGTTGCTCGCGAGCACGATATCAAATGTGAATGTTCGCTCCGACAGCGGCCAGAACGGACGGATTCCCATCGGTGTGATGATATCCGCGAGGAGGTGGGCGACGATTGCGAGCGTCCCGACCAACAACCCGAATTCCGCGCCGCTCGTTCCAGCGAGCAGTCCACCAAGGAAGGCAGTAACGAGACCGACGACTGCCGTGAAAACGATGGAGTGGGTTGAGCCTCGGTGTCGAAGCCGGTTCGTCCGTGTGTCGAGGTCGGGAAGCATCGTCAGTGCGAGGACGACGGTTGCACCGAGGAGGGCCGCCGTTGGAGACCCCGTTGCGATGAGTGCACAGCCAACTGGTGCATAGAGGGTGAGCGCCACGCCACAGTGGCCCGGCTGATACATGAGTTGCAGTTATCTCGCACGCAGTTAACTGCAGCGCGAATTCGAGGAGGCGAGCGGAGTCGAACGAGCGACGGAAACCGATTTTACATAGCCATCCGTCGGCTTGTCCATGGACGGATTGACGACAGTCGTCACCGGCGGGACACGAGGAATCGGCCGACAGGTCGCTGTTGAGTTTGCGGGACAGGGTGCGACCGTCGCTCTCTGTGGACGTGACGCGGAGGAAGTCAAAGCGAGCGTCACCGCCATCAAAGACGAGGGAGGGAATGCAGTGGGGCTTCGCTCCGACGTCCGCGACGAGTTCGACATGGAGCGGTTGATGGAAACCGCCGCGAGGGAGAGCAACGACGGTATCGACGTGGTTGTCGCCAACGCCGGGGTCTACCACGGCACGCCGGGTGAAACCCCGCTCACGGCGGAATCCTACGCCGCCTTCGACGACACCCTACGAACCAACTGTCGGGGGGTGTTCACGGCGATTCGGGAATCGCTTCCCCACCTCGCCGAGGACGCCCGCATACTGGTTCCGACTGGCACAATCGGGCACGAAACACACGTCGGCTACGGTACCTACGCTGTCTCGAAAGCCGCCGCAGAGGGGCTGATTCGCGGATTTGCGGCTGAGCTCGACAGTCCCGTCGTCGGCATCGACCCCGGCGTGGTCGGCACCGAAATGATGGGGGAAAAAGGACGTGACCCGGAAGACGTGGCTGGGCTGTTCGTCTGGGCCGCGACGGACGCGGACGCGACGGATGTAGACGGTGAAATCGTCGGGCTGAAGGAGTGGCGAGGCGCGACGCGAGAATGAATCGGGGCGAGGTTACGCTCGCCAGTAGTACCAACAGACGAAGACGCAGAACGGCACGCCGAATGAGATGACGAGAACTGGGACTATCGGCAGGAACCGAAGCGGACCAGTGACGAACATATCGAGTCCGAGGGTCGAAAGCATCCCGTACACTGCGTGCCCGGCGAACGGAACGGCCAGTCTGAAGAGGATGTAGGCAACGAGTGTCTGTGCCACGCGCAGCGGCAAGCCGGCGCTTCCGACCGAGTTTGTCTCCAATACACGTTCCCCGCTGTCGTCCGGCAATAGCTTTGTGGTGGAAGACCGACGGGCTTAATAACTCTACAGAAGGATTTAATAACCATGCCAAAACTGTCCCGTCTGGGTCTCGCCGGGTTCGTCGTCTTCGTCGTTCTTTCCGGGGTCGGAGTCGCGGCGAACCTCTCGAAAGTACTCGTCATCGCGTGGGTTGCGTTCGCCGCGATGGCTGGCGGTGCCGTCCTCGGCGGACGGGCGAACGATTCCATGCACGCGAAGAAACTCGTCTGGGCGTTCGGGTTGGCGAGCGGTGCGATGATAACAAGCGCTGCTGTGTTCCTCGTGCCGACCGCGATTTCCCACCAAGCTCAATTCGGCGGCTTCGGCATCGCGTTCGGCATTCTAGCCGGTTTCAGCGCCCACACCATCGGTCATCGGGCGACGCACATGGAAACTGCACTGGACCACACGTCGGTCGAACTGACTGCCCACTCCCTCGCCGCGGGAGCCATCATCGGACTCGTCTACGGAAACATGCCCGGCCTCGGGTTGCTCCTCGGTCTCACCATCGTTTCGCACAAAGGTCCCGCCGGCTACGTCGCAGCACATCGCCTCCGCGAAGGTGGAAACTCGGTTTCCGTCCTTCTGCTTCCCGCCGCCGGAATCGGTATCGCCGCCATCAGCACTGCGCTACTCCACCTGCCGTCGAATCCAGCGATAAACGGCTTCGTTTTCGGGTTCGCCGCCGGCGTCTTCCTCCACGTCGCCATGGACTTCCTCCCGCGCTGCGAACTCGGCGGCGAGGTGTACGAAGTCGCCCAGTTGAGCGACAACGCACACCACCTCCTCGACGAACTTCGCATGCACGCCGTTGCGAGCACGCTACTCGGAGGGCTAGTCGTGTTCGGATTGTGGGCCGTCGTCAGTCGGCCAGCCTAATCGTCCCACCAGGCGAAACCCACCACGCAAGGACTATTCGTCCGCTCACAGAACCCACGCGTATGCCCACGGTGATGGACACCTACATCGAAAACCGGGAGCGGGTGCAACCGAACCACGCCAACAACTACGAAACCGCGCACGGAGGAATCGTGATGAAGTGGATGGACGAAATCGGCGCGATGTCGGCGATGCGCCTTGCGGGCGAGACGTGTGTCACCGCCAACGTCGACCAGATGGACTTCCAGCGACCGATTCCGGTCGGGGACACCACGGTCATCCAGTCATACGTCTACGACACGGGACGAACGAGCGTGAAGGTGAAACTTCGTGCCTTCCGCGAGGAACCCCGGACCGGCGAGCGCGAACAGACGACCGAGTCGTACTTCGTCTTCGTCGCGGTGGATGACGAAGGGATGCCCACGGAAGTTCCGGACCTCCAGGTGGAAACCGAACGTGGCGAAAAACTCCGTAACGCCGCCCTCGACGGCGAAGAATAGCGGAACTCAGAGTTCCCGCGCCGAATCCGGATTTTCCACATCCCAGAGATATTCGGGCAGAAACGCGTCGAGGTGGTCGATGATTTTGCGGTCGCTCACGTTCATCCCCTCGCAGTGGTCCCACGCCGATTCCCGAATATCGACGTGCATCTCGTCGTCCTCCTTGCGAATCGAGACGGGGTAGACGAAACAGCGAGCGGGTTTCCAGTCGTCTTCGGCCTGCAACTCACAGAGGCCGTCCTCGCGTAGGAAGTGACAGGCACAACCGTCCTCGGCGGATTCGTCGTGGTCTTTCGCCTCGCGGCGGACGAAATCCTCGCCGCGAAAACTCGTCGTCGAGTCGTTCAAATCGGCATGTTCGCCCAACTCGAAGTATTCGCGGTCGTACAGCATCACGCCGTGATGGCAACACCACGTACAGCTATCCACGCACTCGAACGTGAGGTCATGGTCGAACTCCACGACTGCCTCGCGACCGGGATGTACTTCGACGCGAATTGGCGTGTCTGCGCTCACGGCTCCGAGTGAGTCGTGCGTGGAAAAAGGTCGTCCGATTTCAGCTGTCCGTCGTTCGGGTGAGAGTAGTAATAAGTCAAAAACAGTGCTTTTCAGTGCAATTCAGTAGCTTCGAACACCGCGACAGCTATCCCGTGTTTTTCATCCCCGCCGCGACACCAGTCACGGTAAGTCGGAGGGTTCGCCGCTCAGTTTCGGTCAGATGCGATTGGCGAAGCAATCGCACCTGCAGGAGGTTGAGCGGGTCAACGTAGGGGTTCCGACGGTCGAGACTCTCCCGAAGCCACTCCCGGGAGAGGAGGTCGTCGCGTCCCGTAATCTCCAGAACGAATTCGACCGAGCGTTCGTACTCAGACTGGAGTTCGGGGAAGAACTGCTCGCGCAGCGTTTTCGGTGCGAGGTCCGCGTACTCCGCCGTGATGTCGAGGTCGGTGCGAGCGAGTGCCATCGCCGCGTTGTCCACCGTCGTCCGGAAGAAGGGCCAGTTCTGCGTACATCTCCCGGAGGGTATCGACGTCGCCGTACGCGTCCAACCCCTTGGCGAGCGAGTACCACCCCGGCAGGATACAGCGGCTTTGCGTCCACGAGAACACCCACGGAATCGCGCGAAGGTCCTCGACAGTCCGTTCACCGGAGCGCGACGCGGGCCGCGACCCGAGATTTAGATCCTCGATGACGGTTATCGGCGTCGTCTGCTCGAAGTACGAGACGAAGCCGTCGGATTCGAGCAAGTCGCGGTAGGCTTCGCGGGCGGCATCCGCCGCGATCGTCCATCGCTTCGGTCCACTCATCGGGAATTTCCTCCTCGCCTTCTTCGAGTGGAGGCGTACCTCGCCCGAATCTGAGCGTCCAGCATCTGTTCGACGTTTCGCTCCGCGATGATGGGATTCGCGTACTTCTCCGCGATGGCCTCGCCCTGCTCGGTGAACTTGACTTGCCCCGAGACGGTCTCGCGGGGGAGCGCAAGCAGGGCTTCGTTCATCGGCCCGCCGCCGCGCGAAATCGACCCGCCGCGCCCGTGGAATAAGCGAAGGGTGACGTCGTATTCGTCGGTGATTTCCGCGAGTCGCTTCTGATTCTGATAGAGGCTCCAGTTCGCGGCCAAAAAGCCGTTCTCCTTGTTCGAGTCGGAGTAGCCGAGCATGATTTCCTGCGACCCGCCGCGCGCTTCGAGCGCAGCGGCGTAGGCCTCGTTTTCGAACAGGGTGCCGACGATGCTCGCGCGCGCCCGACAGCGCGTACTCGGTTTCGAGCAGGGGAACCACGTCGAGTCCCGAGTAGCCGGGCAGATCGACGATTCCGGCTTGGTCGGCGAGGAACAGCACTTCGAGGACGTGACTCGCCTCCTCGGTCATGCTGATGCAGTACGTGTCGATGGTCTCTCGGCCGTACTCGCGCTGCCAGTCGGCCGTTTCGGAGAAGAGCGTGAGCACCCGAGTCGCGCGTCTCCGAAAGACCCTCGGTGTCGAGGTCGATAATGGGTTCGTCCTGCAGGATGGCGTCGGTGAGCAGTTCGACCCGTTCGTCCTCGCTCATCGAATCGTAGTCGAACCCCTGCCGAGCCAGCGCCTCCGCGATTGCCGTGGTGTGATTCTCCCGATGGTCGCGCAGGTCGAGCGCGGCGAGCGAGAACCCAAAGGTTTCGACGCGGCGGCGAAGCGGGTCCACTTCCGTCTCGACGACGCTTTCTGCGCCGTCGGTTCGGAGGCTGTCGGCGATGGCGTCCACGTCCGCGAGCAGTTCCTCGGCGTCCTCGTAGCCGCCGGGGCGAACGTCGCCGACACGGTCGATTCGCTCGCGCATCAGCGCGAGTTTCTGGCGGTACGGTTCCTCCGGGTAGCGTTCGGTCGCACGCTCTGCGATCGCGGGGAGTTGCTCGCGGTCGGCATCGAGCGAGCGAATCGAACTCCCGACTCGTCTCCACGCGGTCGCCGTCCTGACTCAGGACTCCTGAAAGGCGTTTCAGTTCGTCGCGGTAGCGTTCCAGTACGACTTCGCGCTGCCGTTCGAGCGTCTCGGCCGTCACTTCCGGCGTAACGTACGGGTTGCCGTCGCGGTCGCTTCCGGCCCACGAACGGAAGGCGAACAGTTCCGGCACGTCCACGTCGAACTCCTCGCCGAAGTTCGGTCGAGTTCGTCGTACACGTCGCCCACGATGTCGAAGAGGACGTTTTCCAGATACCAGAGGATGTTCCGCGCTTCGTCGGACACCTCCGGACGGCGCTTGCGGACCTGTCGCGTCTCCCAGAGACCGGTCGACTTCGCTCTCCAACTGGCGCTCCAGTTTGTCCTGTTCCTTGTCGGTCAGCATGCGCTCGTCCAGTTCCGAGAGCAGGGCTTCGACGGAGCGAAGCTTCGCCTTCACCGTCTTTCGGCGCGCTTCGGTCGGGTGGGCGGTGAACGTCGGCACGACGTTCACGTCGTCCAGCACCTGCTGAACGGTTTCCGAGTTGGCTTCGTCCTCGGCGAGGCGTTTCAGCCGTCGCGCGAAGGCTGTCTTCGAGCGTGCCGTCCTGCGTTCCCTCGCGGATGGCTCGCACGCGCTCGCGCTCCTCGGCGAGGTTGATGAGTTCGAAGTAGGTCGCAAACGCCCGTGCGACATGCCCCGAGAGTTCGGGCGAGAGGTCGTTGAGTTCGTCGCGGAGCACGTCACGCGACGCCGCGTCGCCAGCGCGGTAGTCGATGGCTTCCGTTCGAGCGGCTTCGACTGCCTCGAACGCCTCCCGCGAGGCGAGTTGCGAGAGTACGTCGCCGAGCAATGCGGCGAGTTCACGGACGTCCTGTCGTACGTCCCGGGTATGCAATTTCATACCATAGGGTCGGGACCACCGTACCTAAAACGTCGGCCTCAGGGTAATATCTGCGAAATGTTTGAAATGAAAATTAGTTGTATTCCCGCCAGCGATAGCCACATTCCTTACATTTGAAGAAGCGCGTCGGTGCTTCGTCGGCGGATGCGGTCTGTTTGATGGTGTACCACGCGACGTCGTGGCCGCATTTGTCGCAGTGTACGTCTTTCGCCGTCGGTTTTCCCTCGAAATTCGCGCCTTCTTCGGTTTCGATGACGTCCGAATCGTCCTGTGCTTCCGTCGAGACGAACTCGGCGGCGCGCTCTTCGTCCTTTTCGACCGTCGCCTGACAGTCCGCGTTCGAGCAAACCATCTGCGACCCCATCGTCCGCATCATCGAACCGCATTCGTCGCAAAATTGCATACGTCTGGTTGTATTTCGAGCGTGAAAAGCGCCACGTACGAATACGGCGACGAGAAAATCGAGTGGTGTGATATGAGGGCGGGGTCGAAGTGACTCTGGTTGTTCTGGTGCGAGTAGCTACGACCGTCCGCTACAGACGTGTTTGGTTATGGTAGTGCGACTACAGTAGCGACGATGAAGTCCCCGAAAGCCCCCGACCGTTCGCGCACCACGTCCTCCCCAACCGATTCCGTTCCTCGTTCACTATCGTTCACTCCGGTACTCATCCCTCACGCGGGCGCACTGCAGTGTGCCCACCGTCAGAGCAAAGCTTTGACGAGCCACTCGTTCACTCCGTTCACGAGGACGTCGCGCGCCGTGCGGATGGTCAGTAGCGGGTAGCCCGTCCAACCGGATGGCGCGTGCGAGAAACGCGCGCGAGGGATGACCGGAACGAGTGTCGTTCCCGTGGAGCTTGCGAACGGGAGCACGGAAGAGCTTCGCTCTTCCGGAGCGAGTGAAGGGAATCGGCTGGGGAGGATGCGGTACGGTAGCGGTGCGGTTGCGGCCTTCATTGCCGCTCGGCAACTGCAACCGTAACAAAATCAACTACTTCTCGTAGCAAATTGCCGGGGGCTTTCGGCGTTTGCCCCCCGGAAGCTGCAAGCTTCTCTCGTAGCGGGTGGTTGTAACTTTCGCTTAGTAGTTGCGGTCGTCACCACGCGCCACGCCAGAGACCGTAGCAAGCAACGACGTCAGCATGTTCGATGCCGTCGAGACGTGCGGCCGCGTAGGTCGAGATGAATGCTGTCGTGAGCAGGAGTCCGACTAGTGGCTGAGTTGCGACTAGAAACGCCCACGCGAGTATGAAGAGGACTACGAGAACCACGAGACCGCCATACCAGTTAGAGACACCGGCGAACGTCCGCGTTTCTGACTTCGCCACACCTGACAAATATTGTATATATATAGTTGTAGCTTGGGATACTCATCACAGTTTCAGAGTAGAGATGGGGTCGAAAGCCGCGCTACCAACTACTGCTCGCGTCGAAACGGTTCAAAACAGTTAGAACCGCCGTGTTCGCAAAATCGACCCCGATATTCTATTCCGTCGCGTCGAGGTCGTCCTCGTCGGCGACCATGGGGCAGTCGGCGACGCGGAGGTGGTCCATGTCTGCCATCGAGAGGATATCGGTCCCGTCGTGGGTACAATGCAGGGTCGGCGGGTCGGCGACGTGCGGGCAGCCGTGGCAGGTCGCCTTCGGGATGATGCGAACATCCCGGTCCTCGTGGGTCACTCGGGGGGCGGTGACGACCAGTTCGCCGCTGTCCTCGCCCAACAGGTCGTCCCAGATGTCGCCGGCGTCTACTTCCCCAACGTCCATCTCAACAAACGTCTCGTCAACCGATTTCGCCCCTCGATTTCGGCGTTGTTTGACCTCTTCCGCGAGGCTCCCGAGCGGTCCGTCTCGGTCCGAATCGGGTGCGTGCTGCTCGGTCGAGGCGTTCCAAGCGTCGTCCAACTCACCCCTCTCGTTTTGACTACTGTTCTCATCGTTCGAACTGCCCTCGTTCATTCTTCCATCACCTCGGTCAGGATTTCCTCGACCTCCGAATCGACTTCGAAGTCGGGGTCGAGCGTGTCACTTTCCAAGGCGGGTGGGCGACCGACGACCAACCAGTTCGAGCCGAAAAAGCCCTGTTTGGGTTCGATATCCTCGAACGTCGCGCCACAGTGAGGACAGGAGGGTTCGGTCAGCAGCGCGATGGTGACTCCTTGCTCGCAGTCGCCGCATTTCGCGCTTGTCACCCCGTAGCGGTTGGCCGCCCGGGCGAGTTTCTCCGTGGCGGCTTGCGTGGCGCTCCGCGCGGCGAGGATGCGCGTCTGATCACGGATGGAGACGAGCGCACGCGCGAGAACGTCGAGACGCTCGTCCAGTTCGTCGGTCGTGTCCGTGAGATATTCGAGCACCTCCTCGTAATTCTTGAACCCCGAATCCAACCGTTCGCGGTTGTCGGCGACGCGCTCGGAAAGCGCGTCGAGTTCGTCCACGAGTTCGTTGATTGTGGTCGCGGTATCGTTCTCCTCGGTACCCACTGCTTGCTGAAGTTCGTCCAGTTCGTTCCGGACGTCGACCAGTTCCGCTCGGAGGTCGTCGTGGTCGTGGTCGGCGGGTGCCTTCCCGTCGGTTTCGCGCTTTATCTGGATGACGCGCTCCCGAACGTCCGTTAGTTTTGTTATGAACTCGTCGTGGAGTTCGTCGAGTTGCTCCTCGGAAATGTCTTCCTCGTGAAGGGTACGGTGTGCGGTGAGCAGTTCGGAGCGGAGACGCTGGCGGGGAAGACCGAGATTGTCAGCTGTCTCGTCTAGCCACTGTGAGACCGATTCGGGTAGTTCGACCGCTTGCTGACCCACGTCTTCACTCGCCATTCGGATGAATGACCATTTCTCACAGAGTTGACTTAACGTTTCGCCTCGAAGCGAGTGAGACACTCGGTAATATGACAGAAACCGGAGAGAAAGTGTGTCAGCGAATTTTCCTGACGTTGCTGATGTCGAATCCATCGCTCTGTATATCGGTTTCGAAGCGAACGATGCTTTCTTCCTCGATACGCGAGAGGACGCCACGGTACTCACGTACGAACATCGTTCGTGCGCGCTCGTTGCCGCCACTCTCCCACTCGAAACTGATGGTGCCGTCAGTCGCACTCATCAACGCGCCCATCTGCCGGTCGGTCAGACTTTCCTGTGCGACGTGAATGAGAATCAGTCCTCCCCACGCCTGCGAGGCCTTTTTCATGCCTCTAACGAGCATGACTATCTGGTTCCAGCTCACTTGCTCGTCCGGGAGCGAACAGAGGTCGGTCAATGAGTCGATGACGACGAGATTGCCCGGTGCATTTTCGGTGAGGTACTCCCCGAGTGCTTCCAACACGTCACGGCGGTTGTGACTGTTTCCGAGGTCGGTGATTGTCCGGCGCTTTTCGACGTACCAGTCGTGCGGAATCGGGCTCAGTTGGAAGTATTCGGACGAGAGGTCTTCGAACGAGATGGCTCCCGACGCCGGGGAGACCAACTCCTCGTCGAGCGTGTGGGTGACTTCGTCGTAGATTTCGGGCGCGTTGGCGGTAAACGAGACGTAATGAATCTCGTCGGGAAGTTCCGCGCGTGAATCGACTTCTCCGTAGTGTAGTTCGAACAAGTCAGTGTCGGCGTGCCCCAACGCGTTTATCGTCGCGCTGGTGTACGCGAACTCCCGTGCACCTGCCCCGGCGTCGCCAGCCAACAACACGACGCTTCCCGGTGGAGACCCCCCGCCGATGAGCGAGTCAAACTGCGAGACGCCGAACGGGATTTGGTTCATGCATTCCCCTCTCATTCCTGACGTTTACCGTTTACGCTCGTCCCCGTGTCACTCCACTCCTCGATTGCGCGGCGACGTGACCGACACGTCGCCATCGACGCCCGCCGAATCGAGAGCGGTGTGAGCAGCGTCAACTGCTTCGTCGGTCAAATCCCGTGTCGTCACGCCGTACACGGCCGGTCCCCATGACGACTGGCCCGCACCGAAAACGGCGGGCGAGGTTTCCATCTCGGTCACGAGTTCGCCGACGGGCGGGCGGTAGACTCCCCCCTGTTCGTCGGCGTACCACGCTCCGTTCCGGCGGCCGATTTCGGCGACCGAACAGCCGAATCGTTCCGGGTCGTCCTCCGCGATTGCCGGCAGGGTTCGTCTGACCAGTATCGACGCGATGTCGTCGGCGATGGTCGGGTCCGCCCGTTCGACGGCCGAGCGCATGCTCGCGTCTTCGTCGTCGCCGCTCCGGCCGGGTTTCGCGTCGGGGAGGACGAGGACGAACCGCCACTCCTCGGGAACGTCGTGGCGCGCGACGACTGGCGGGAACGGACCAGTTACCACGAGCCGGTCGGTCGGTCGTGAACCGTTCCGTTGGGTGCCCGGCGTCCACGACGAACCCGCCGCGTTCGAACGTGGCAACACCGATACCGCTTCGTCCAGCCCTGTCGAGTGCGGGTGCATACTCGCGGACGGACGGTTCGCGTTCGTGTTCGCGGGCGATTGCACTAAAAACGGCTAACGCGAGTTGCGTCCCACTCCCGAGTCCCACGTGTCTTGGAAGCGTCCGAAGAACGCGAACGTCGGCACCGGACACGCCGAGCAATTCGATTGTTTGCCGTGCGTACTCGCGGGCACACGGGTCGTCGCAGTTCACTTCATCGGCCCGCGTTGCTTCGACGGCGACGGTCGGCGATTCGAGTGCGACTCCCAACCCTCCGTACAGCCGCCCGTGGGCGAGCGAGAGGTTCTGAAAGCCGAAGTGGAGTCGGCCGCCGACCGTCACCTGTGCCATACCTACCCGTCAATGGATGGAAAAATGGCGATTGTGGCAGTGGCAAATTCACGCGCTAAATTCGTCCATATGGTCGAGAACGTACTCCGCGGCTATTGTCGCCCCGTTTTCGTACTCCGGGGATTCGGGCGGATGGCGCACTGCTCGCACGATGTGAGGAATCGAGTGTTCGACTTGGAACCCGCGAAGTCCCGTGCGTTCGATGACCCGCGAGACGCCGTGTTGTTCGTCGGTGAACGGGTGAATGATACACGGTGTCCCGGCTACGGCGGCTTCCATGATGGTCGAGTAGCCCGAACAGACGACGACGTTCGCGGCCTGAATCCACGGGAGCAGCGACGGCACCGATTCCCAGTCGTCGTCGCCGACGAGGGTCACTTTGTGGCCCTCGTCTTCGAGTGCGCGGGTGAGTTCTTTGAAATTCGTCGTGTAAGTGCTCGGGACGAGGAGCACGTCCACGTCGTCCGGTGGCTCTTCCCCGTTCGGTTCGAGTGCGATGGGAGGAATGTGAACGACTCCCGGTGGGTCGCCGCGGTCCGGCGGCCACACGGAAGGATAGAAGAACGCGTGGGAGACCGAGATTTGGTAGCGGTTGAGAATCCACGTGAACATCTCCTCGATAGCGGCGTCGTAGTAGGAAGCGGCGTTGTGGGTGAGAACGTACAGCGGCGTGTCGGTGCAGTGGGCCGCCATTGCAGCGAACATGTCATCGGTGACGAGCGCGGCCGGGTCTTCACGGCGAAGCCATCGAACGAAATCGAACACGCGGCGTGCACTGTTCGGAACGCTCCGGGTCAGTACGTCGAATATCGACCCACCCTGATAATCTCCGATGTAATCGACCGTCGCGGGTCGATACACCTCGTAGCCGTTGTGTTCGATGAACTGCGACCCCGGACCACCGCCTGCGAGGACGACATCCGTTTCCGGCCCTTCCAATGCCTGTGCTACCGCCAGCATCCGGGTCGCGTGTCCCGCGCCTTCCGGATAATGTGCGACAGCAACGGTCCGGCTCATGGCCAACTGTCTACCCTGCCGTGGGAAGTAAATTTGGATTTTCCGTTTGAACGCAAAAAGGAGTCAGGCGGGGTCGATAACGAGAATTTCAGTCGCATCACGCTGGAAGTCGAACGGGAGCGAACGAATTTCGACGTCGTCGCTCTCATCACGGAAATGGAACGAACGGCGGGTGTGCTCGCCGTTCGTCACGATTTTCCTCCTCAGGTGAACTTCGTCGCAAAATCAGGGGAGTAGAAAAGACGACCAGCGGTCGTCCTTCCTGCCTTCGTCCCATTTTTCTCGATGGACTGCGAAAGACTCGCTCCGCTCGCCTTTCGTAGTCCATATCGAAAAATGGGACCGCCGAGAGTCGAACTCGGGTCCTACGGACCCCATCCGCAGAGGATACCACTACCCCACGGTCCCGCTACGTCTTGAAAATGGAGAGTGGCTATGTTAAGCCCTTCGTTTCAGTCCCGTGACCGCGGGACGACGAGGTCGCCATCGTCCCGCACCGCCAAACTCGTGACTGGGTCGTTCTCGTAGGCCGCAACGCCGTGATAGCGCCCGACGACGTACCCGTCGTGCTCGGTTTCCACCGTTGCCTTCGATTCTCCGTGAGGCGTCACGATGTCAGCTATCACGTCACTCTCCTCGAACGCGTCTCCCGGTTCGACGCGATGGCGCACGATACCTGCCGTGTCGGTGTGCGGGTGGACAGCGCGCTTGACCGGAAAATCAACAGGTGTGCTGAGGCCGGTCGGTTCCACCTCGCCCGGAAGCATGTCGAGTTCGCGCATGACGTTCAGCAGACCGATGACACCCTTTTCGCGAGTATCCTCCTCCACGACCTCGAAACCACCGAGTTCGACCGTGAACGACGGAATCCCCGCGTTGTTCAGCGCCGCGCCCGCCGTCGAGCGCTGGAGGTTCTGTTCGACGTACTCTTCTGCAACGTACTCGTTGATGACCGGGAAGTCGTAAGCGTCAACGAGACGTTCGAGTTCATCGGCCAATTCGTGGGCTTCGTCCTCGTCGCGCTCAGTTCCGTACAGGACCCTATCCCGAATCACGAACGGAATCGACCCGACCTGCGCGGTGTGGAGGTCCACGAGCGCGTCCGCCGACTCCGAGAAGGCGTCGAAGATTCGCTCGTTGATCAGTTCCTGCACCCGCGGTGGGCGTGACCCATCCGCGTCCGGGTCGGGGAAGTAGCGATTCGGGTCGTCGCCGTGGTAGTACGAGGTGCGGGTGGTTTGTCGAAGGCCAGCAGGATTCAGATTGGGAAGGCAGACGACGGTGCCACGAATCTTCGATTCCAAGTTCTCCTGCATCACGTCCTGCGCGGTGGCGAGTGCAGTCACCTCGTTGCCGTGAATCGACGCCGTAACCCAGAGCGTCGGGCCGTCTTCTTCACCTTCCGCGATGAGGACGGGGAGCCGTTCGGGCGTTCCAGTCGGGAGGTCGGTGACATCCAACCACCCGGTGACCAGTTCGCCGGGTTCCGATTCCGCAGTGCCGATTTTCATACCGAGTGATGATTTGCACGGAACAAAAAGACGCCCGAAGCGGCAGGGGAAACGAGAGCGTCGCCGGTTCGAGGATTAGACCAACACGCGCTCCAGTTCGACGACGGCCCCTTCCTCCGCGTCCGCGTCGCCGACCATGTGACCCAGACAGACGGCTGCGCCGTTCGGCGTGTAGCAGGCGACGAGTTGGCCTTCGTCCGCTTCTTCGGCGTCGATGACGCCCGGCGCGTACACCTGTGCGCCCTGTGCGACCTGTTCGGCCGCATTGGGTGCGATGGTGACGCTCGGCAGGTGGGTCAGTGCGTCCTCGGCAGGTCGGACGACGTCACGAAGCCAATCGTCCTTGTCGTTCTCGCGCCAGCGCGCCAGCGCGTCCGAGAGGTCATGGAAGGTAACGAGGTCGGTGTCGTCGAACGGGCCGGTTGCGGTCCGGCGGAGGTGTCCCATGTGGGCACCCGTGCCGAGCGCGAGACCGATGTCGTGACAGAGTTTTCTGATATAGGTCCCGCTCTCACACCGAATTCGGAGCAGGGCCTGTCTGTCCTGCACTTCCAACACGTCCAACTCGTAAATCTCGCGGACGCGGAGTCTCCGCGAGACGGCGCTCTTCCGCGGCGGTTTCTGATACAGCGGTGCCTCGAATTCCGCAACGATGGCTTCGAGATCGGCGGGCGGAGTGTCGTGGAGTTCGAGGACGGACACGTACTCCTTTGACCCTTCGAGGAAGACCTGTGAAAGGCGAGTCGCATCCCCGGTCAACGTCGGCAGACAGCCCGTGACTTTCGGGTCGAGCGTTCCAGAGTGGGCTGCCTGCTCGACATCACAGAGGTCCCGTACCCACGCTGCGACCTGATGGGCCGATGGGCCGGGGGGTTTGTCGAGGTTGATGACGCCGAATTCGAGGAGTTCGGCCGGCGAACGCTTGATTGGTGGGCCGCGAAGTGTCATCAGAAATCGTACGAGATGCCTTCTGTTGGGTATTTTCCTTCGTCGAAATCCGCGTCGTAGTTCTCGATGGCGGTGGTCAGCATGGCGAGAACGTCGTCGGGATTCCAGCGTGCGGTGTTGATACTCAAGTCGTAGATGGTGAGGTCGTTGATGCTGATGCCGTAATACTCCTTGTAACGCTGTGCCTCACTGCCCGCACGGGCACGGGTTTCGGTCGCTGCCTGCTTTACGGGCTTGTCCTCACGGTCGGAAATACGGGCTGCCCGAACGTCGAGTGGTGCATTAAGCCAAATTCGGAAATCGGCGTTGTCCCCGGCGAGCCATCCAGCGAGACGGGATTCGAGGACCAAGTCATCTTCCTGTGTGGCGATTTCCCGAAGTCGTCGGTCCAGATCGCGGTCGATTTCCTCGTCCTCTTCGGCCAACTTGTTGAATTCGAGCGGCGTCAGGTTCCGTTCAGCGGCGAGTTCACGGAAGATGTCGCCACCGCTCACGTGGTCCAAACCGAACGCGTTTGCGATTCCCTCTGCAGTCGTGCTCTTCCCACTCCCCGGTGGACCGGAGACGGTCAATAACATATCTACTCTCACACGGGAACCAAGAAAGAGGTTTTGAACTTACGTCGGTGTCGTCTGGATGTTCAGCGCCTTGCGGATGAGTTGCGTGAACGCCATCGAGCAGAGGAAATACCAGACGATCCATGCCATCATCGGGCCGACGGCGTGCCCACTCCATGCAACCTTCCCGATCATCGGGAGGATAATTTCGTTGGGCGTCACGGGCGTCGGATTACCGCCGATGCGCCAGTACATCCAGAGGAACGCCGGGATGGTGATGAACATCGACCAAACCATCGGGCGGAACTGCTCCTTGAACATCCCCGTCTGGTCGCCCATCGCTTCCATCTGCTCCTTGCGGATTGCCTCCATCTCCTGTTCGTTGCCCCGTTCTTTCGCTTCCTTCTGGCGCTCCTGGATGTCCTTCATGCGCTCCTGATACATGCTCATCTTCTCCATGTCCATCAGGTTGTCCTGCAGGAGCGTGGTGTACAACCCCGTCAGCATGGAGACGATCATGATGACGACGTAAAACGGAAGTGCGTGGTCGATCGGCCCGAGTACAACGTTGACCACTTGCCCGACGGCGGCTTTGATGGTGTTATTGGAGTAACCCAAAAACAGCCCGACGCTGGCCACCGCCGCGAGCTTGTCCCACATCGTCCAAGAGGCCGATTCGATATCGTCCAAGTCACTCGACGAAGGGGAAGTAGTCGTCACCGTCGTGTCGGAATCATCGAGCGCGTCAGCGACTTCGTCGGGGTCCGACAGTTCGAAGCCGTGAATACCATCCACGAGGATTCCCTTTTCTATCAAGCGGCCCCACTGACCGCTGCTGAGGTCGTCCTTTACGTCCTGCCATTGGACTTCGTCCGACCCTTCGTCGGTCTGCTCATAGATGACCGAGAGGGCGTCGGCCATCGCCGAGTCTTCGGCGATGAGCGTTTCTACCTTCTTCGCTGTCCGTGCCATTACAGCAGGATTGGAATTCGGCGTTAATCAACCTTCGCCATCGACACGCACATTAGCGGTGAATGGTTTAACCGTCGAGAGCGGGAGACGATGGAGCGACGAAATGTTTTCCAGACGACACGGCCCTCGAAAACGTCGAAGAGGAATCCGAACTCGACGCTGTCGAAGTCCTTCGAGCCAGATATACAAACGATGACATCGACGAAGCTGAATTCGAGCACCGACTCGATACGCTCCTCGAAACGGACCCGACAAATTCACGCGAAAAAGAGCGGTCGTTCGAATAACTGAGCTTATGCTTCTTCTTCGATGGTTTCCCGAATGTCGTCCCACACTTCATCGGGTGTCTGCTCGCCGCCGATGCGGATGAGTTCGCCAGTCTCGTCGTAGTGGTCGATGACGGGTTCCGTGTTCTCGTGGTAGACTCGGAGTCGTTCACGAACCGTCTCCTCGGTGTCGTCGTCACGCTGCACGAGTCGTTCTTTGACTTCCTCGTCTTCGGCGGGATTGTATTCGGTGTGGTAGATGTCTCCCGTTTCCGGGTCGAGACGGCGGCCGGTCAGTCGGCCGACGAGTTCGTCCTCGCTCACGTCGAGGTACAGGACGATGTCGATGTCGGTGATGTCGTCAAGATACTCGGCCTGCGAAAGGTTTCGTGGGTAGCCGTCGAGGACGTAGCCATCAGCCTCGGACAGTGCGGCGTTGACGATCTCGTTCACCACGGGGTCGGGAACGAGTTCGCCCTCGTCCATGAAACTCGCGGGCGTTCCGTGTTCTGTCTCCATGTGTTTGTTTGCGCGAAGTGCATCGCCTGTCGTGACGTGTTCCACGCCGAAATTGTCCGATATTCGTGCACTCTGTGTTCCTTTTCCGGCACCGGGAGCACCCAAAATCAGAATGTTCGGGTTCATACACTCAACTGTGATGTCCTGGCATAAAGGCTTACGGAAAATCGAGGAGAAATCCTCGCGCTTCAGTGCGGGGAGATGTCACGGAAAGAACGTAGGGCGTCCGCTTTTTATCGGCGGGGAACGAATTCCCAGTATGACCCGATTCAGCGCCGAGACACCGACGGAGCGTCGAAAACTCGTCGTGGATGCCATCACTGCACATCGAGAGCGCACGAGCCCGTTTTGTACACTCCAGGCGGACATCGAAAACACGCTGGAGAACGAAGCGGACACGGAGGATGACGGATTACCGCCGTGGATTCAGTTCGGTGAGCGAACGCTCAACATGGACTGTACGGACGAGGAGATAGAACGGCTCAACGAACTGCTCCGGGAGTTTCCGGCGTTCAAAGTCGAGCAGTTGGAGAGCCCGGAGGACGCGGACGGGACGAACATCCGCATTAGCGCGAAAGCCGACGCCAACCGTATCGCGCAGTTCGTCGAACGTGCGTTCCGGGAAGTGTACGGCTGTTCGGAGTCGGTCACGATTTGGGCTGTCGAAGTGTAAAATCGGCGTCTTTCAGACGGTCGGGGTTCCTGAAAAGCCCTCCAAAGCGTCGTCGGAGACTCCCTCGCGGGAAAACACGGTGACGACATCATCGGGACGGATTCGGGTGTCGCCCCGCGGTGTCAACATCGAATCGTCGCGTTCGATGGCGATGACGAGGATGTCATCGCCGATGAGTCCCTCCGTACCGGCCTCTTTGAGCGTCTTGTTGGCGATGGGTGAATCCCCGCTGATGGCCAGCTCCGCGACATCGGCTTCACCGGAGAGGCTGACGAAATCGGTCATCGAAATGTGTCTCCCTTCCTTATCGGGACCGAACGGGTGGTACGGCTGGAATCGCTCGTTCTGAATGAGGTCTTCACCCTCGATTTCGAGCCCACGGTTCGAGAGTTCGCGGGCGATGCGCGAGAGGTCGCTGGTGTCGTTTCCGACTGCCTTGACCTGGAGGTTGCCCCGCCCGGTCATGAGTTCCCGTACGTTGATTACACCAGGGATGTCGAGGATTCGCTGGGCGAGCGTCTCGCGGTTCGGTACCGGCGCGGTGCACGTAAACAGGTTCGTCAGTCGGCCATCGACGCGTTCGAAATCCACGTTGGCGTGAAAGCCGGTGAGAATGCCGTGGTCTTCGAGTTGCTGGATTCGATTGCGGATCGTCCCCGACGAGACGTTGACTTCAGTTGCAATCTGCGGCGCGGAGGTGTCACGCGCGTTTCGCATTAGATAGTAGATTATCCGCCGGTCGATTTCGTCGAGCCGATATCCCATACAGAGAGTAGTTGGAGGGATGGTAAACCGTTTTTCGCCTGCGGAGGGGATTCGTCCTACACGAGACCACGCATGTCGGGATGGTCGGCGACCCCTTCGAGTCGAGGCGAACGGTCGGACGGGGCGGTTCCCCGCTCTTCCGAACTGACGAGGCAACGGCCGCGAAAAGCGAAGTAGCCAATGCCTACCGGAGTAACAGTTACAATCCTCGGTGTTGATTACTGGTTATCACGTCGTCCGACTGCAACCAAGTCGGACAGTTTCAACGAATGTCCCTCGATACGAGCCTCCACGAACCTGCCAACAGATGTGACTCACTGCTTTCCGTCCTCGACGGTGCCGAATCCTTGTCGATAGTGTGTCACAACAATCCTGACCCGGACAGTATCAGCAGCGCGCTCGCACTCGCCGCAATCGCGAAGTCGGCGAGCGTCACTGATGTCGGTCTCTACTACAGCGGCGAGATAACACACCAGCAAAATCGGGCGATGGTCAACCTGTTGGAGGTTGACTTGTGTCCCCTCACCGAGGGATGTCTCGATTCGACAGACCTCATCGGATTCGTGGACCACGCCGTCCCCGGCCAGAACAACACCGTCCCGGCCGAACACGTCCCCGACATCGTCATCGACCACCATCCGAACGAGCGGGTTGAGGGTACACACGTGGACCATCGGGAAGAAATCGGGGCGACGGCGTCCATCCTGACCGAGTATCTGGTCGAACTCGACGTTGAAATTAACGCGCGACTCGCAACCGCGCTGTTGTTCGGCATTCGACGCGAAACGCTCGAATTTACGCGGGACGCAACGGAGGCCGAATACACGAACGCTCGTTATCTCCATCCGCACGCGGACGTGAACCTGCTCCGTCGCCTCTCGGACTCGCTGTTCACACACGAAACGCTCGACTCCATCGCCGACGCGATTTCGAATCGCGTCGTCAAAGGGTCACATCTCGTCTCACACGCCGGACGGACGACCGAGCGGGATACGCTCCCGCAGGCGGCGGACTACCTGCTCAACCTCGAAGGCGTTTCGACCACGCTCGTCTTCGGCATCATCGACGACACGATTCACCTGAGCGCGAGGACACGCGACCCCCGCGTGAACGCGGGGAACCTCATGATAGCGGCGTTCGACGACATCGGAAGCGTCGGCGGCCACCAAGCGATGGCAGGAGGGGCGATTCCGCTCGGACTGTTCGGCACGCTCGATGACCGTGACGACGCGCTCGTGGAACTCGTGAGCGAAGTGCTCACCGAGCGGTTCTTCGAGCAAGTTGTCGGGACGGGATGAAAATCGAAATCGCAACCGCACAATCGAAATCGAGGGTGAAATCAGCGCAGCCAGCGCGAGAGGCGGGAGGTAATACCGAGATGGCGCTTTGCCATGATGATGGTGCTCTTCGAGCGCCAGCCGACCTGTTCCGGCAGCGCGCCGAAGACGAGCTGTTGGAGTAGTCCTTCCCGCGTCGCGCCAATAATCGTCAGGTCATGCTCGCCGGTTCGTTCGACGATGGTGTCGATAACGTCGCCACCGGTGAGCAACTTGGTCGTGACGGCCGTCTCCTCTTCGAACGCCGCTTTCGCGTCTTCGAGGACTTTCTCGGCGTCCGTCCGCTCGCTCTCGCTCGCGTCCGGAGTGACGACGTGAACGACTTCGATAGTCGCGTCGTTCGTGTGGGCGACGTGTTCGGCCACCTCGGCGGCGAGTTCGGCGTGTGGGCCACCGGCAGTCGGGACGAGGATGGATTTCGCTCGCTTCGCGTCCGGCCCGATTCGCTCGACCAACACGTCACAGGGGGCGTTTTGGACGACTTCGTCCACGTTGCTCCCGAGAACGATATCACGCCGCTGGCTCTTGTGCTGTCCTTTCCACCCCATGAGTACGGTGTCGCTGTCGTACTGCTCGACGGTGTTGAGGATGGCCTTCGAGATGTCGTGGCCGATTCGAATCGTCCCGCTGACGGGAACGTCGCTGTCCTTGGCGACGCTCATCGCCTCATTCAACACCGCGCGTTTGCTATCCACGAACTTCCGCCCTTCTTCGATTGGCGTCTGCTGTGGTACCGTGACGATGCTCATGACGAGGATTTCGGCGTTCCGGTCGCGCGCAATGCTGGTCGCGGTACGCATCAACTGCGGCACGCTCTCGGGATTGGCGATGGGAACGACGATTTGGTTGTCGGCCTCCGACGGAACGCGTTCGGTGACGACGGTCGGTGTCTCCTCTTCCAACTTCTCGGTTTCCTTGTTCCGGGAGTAGCCGTAGTAGATGGCGAAACCAAATCCCATCCAGATGACGGTCGTAACGAGCGCGACGAATCCCTCTGACCCCGGCCCGATACCGGGTTTCAGTCCCAGTTCGAGCAGAAGGAACGGCGTCAGGACGAACTGGAGGACGAGCCCGATGAGCGGCGGCCACGGCATGTACGGAATCGTGTACGTCCGGGGCAGGTCGGGATGTGTCTGGCGCATTCGGATGACCGTCCAGTTCACCTGCACGAACAGCAGAATGAACATGAGGTCAGCCGAAGCCGCGACGCTCTCGATGGGGAGTGTGATGGCCATGACGATGATGAGGAGGCCGGAAAGAGCGAGCGCGATGTGCGGCGTGCGCTTTTCCGGGTGGATGTTGTCGAACGCCGCCGGAAGCACTCGGTCGCGACCCATCGCGAACGAAACGCGACTGGACGAGAAGATGGTCGCGTTGAGCGCCGAGAGCGTCGCCGCCAACCCCGCAATCAGGAGGAGCGGAATCCCGTACGGGACGAACGACCCTGCGGCTTGGATGATTCCGAGTTCCCCAAGGTGACCGAGGAGCTGCCACGTCGGAATTCCGGCTGGCGACCCGTTCATGCCTGCAATACTCACGAGATGTTTGGTCACGTCGATGCCGCCGATGGCGGCGAAGGAGACGAGGACGTAGATGGGGACGACGATAGCCATCGAGTAGAATATCGCCTTCGGGATGTTCGTGCCGGGACTGACGACCTCCTCACCCGACTGGACGATGATTTCGTACCCCTCGAATGCGATGTATGTGAACCCCATCGCACCGAGAATGCCGACGAAGCCGTGCGGTGCGAATGACGGGCTGTCCAGGAACTTCGATGTCCACTGTGGCGTCGTCAACGTTGCCTTGATACCGAAGGCGACGAAAACGCCGAGGATTATCAGTTTGAGACCGGTGACGATGATTCCGGCAGTACCGGTTTCCTCCGCGCCGCGGAAGTTGATGTAAGCGAAGAGGAGAACCACCAGAACCGCCATCCCTTTCTCCGCAATGGTCGGCGTGATGAATCCAAACAGCGCGAAGTTGTGCGTGAGGCCCGTCCCGTAGATGACGAACTCGACGAAGAACGTCCCGAAGGTGACGGCGTACAGCGCACACGCGACGGCGTGGGCGAACCAACTCATCCACCCCGCGTAGAAGCCGTTGGGGTCCACGAGCGCCTCTTTCACCCAGAGATAACCGCCTCCGGCCTCGGGGAACGCCGCCCCGAGTTCCGCATACGAAATGGCGGTGAACATCGCCACGAACCCGTTGATGATGAACGCGACGGTAAGCGCTGGACCGGCAAGACCGGCGGCGAACCCGGTCAGGGCAAAGACACCTGCCCCAATCATCGCACCGACACCGATGAACGTGATGTCGAACAAACTCATGTCGCGGGAGAGCTCTGTCTCGACGGAGCCATCCCCCGTAGAGTCACTCTCCACACCGGTTTCGGTCGAACTACGGTCCATCTTCCTCACCTCGTGGACCACCGAGTAAAGCTTTGGCGCAGTCGTTTGTTATCGGTGTCATGATTTCGTATTCCACAATATGACTGCCAATATAATACTGTTTCCCTATCCTACTTATAAATATATTTCTGGCTAGTCCTCTGTGGCCAGAAAATAGTTCCGATGGTAACTACGTTTTATCGCTCCTCGTGAATCCAGTAATGAGCGATTTGAGAGGTCTCCACCCAGTGGACTTGGTCGTCAGCGTCGATGCGGATAAACGGCTCTTCCTCGAACTCGACGTTGTGATTGGGAGTTCGAGTTCCTCACCGTCCCCGAGTTTGACCATGGTCTCCCCCTTTTCCTCCACCCCGTCTTCCAGCCGTTGGAAAATCGATTCCATTCCATCAAATCCGACAGCAGGATTGCTCAACAGATTTGTTGCCAATACGGACGAATATTACCGGACTGGGACGGTTTCTACGGAATTGGAAGAGAAATCTCGAGGTTTCAATTCATACGATGTCGATTCACACAACGCCGTTATCCCGAAGCAGATCGGCCAGTACGTGAAAATACAGTACAACAGCAGTGAAGATGGCCACGGGTGTCCAGAGGACGGCCAACACGCCGACGAGGACACCGCCGAGAGCGACGTGTGAGAGGATACGCAAGTGTTCCAGTTCTGCGCTGTCCACGTCTTCGAACACCCAATCTTGGTCGCCAAACGCGTCCCGTGGGTTCGACACACACGCACGAAAATGTCGCCAACTGCCCGTTTCGAGGCGTGTGAGAACGAAGTGGTCCAAATCGATGAAGACGCTCAACAGCACGCCGTAGACGAACAGGGCGGCGAGCAATGGTGTGCTAAATCGACTCGAAAGCGGAACGAGGAGAAGTGCCGAAACCACGGCACCGATAGCGAAGTGCTCCCGCGAATACATTGGTTAGCCGAACCGACACACCCGCTGGGCTAAAAGATGGCGTTCACTCCGTTCGCGATTTCACTTTCACTATCTGGGAAATATATTTATACTATCTCGCGGTCTCCATGTGGATATGAACCACGGTAACAGCAAACGAACTTCGCTACGTTGAAGATGTTCCTCTCATAGTATTGCATCAAATGGGAGGATACAGCGCGGAACGAATCCCGCTCGCCCGACTGCCGTCGGGTGTCGAACTCGAAACGACGATACACACATACGAGGGTGCCAAAGACGGCCCGACCCTCTACGTGCAGGCAGCACAACATGGACGCGAAATCAACGGAAGTGAAGTGCTTCGACGGTTCCACGAGGAGCTAGACACGGAGACGCTTTCTGGGCGAATCGTGGCGGTTCCGGTTGCCGATCCGCTCACGTTCGACCGCGTCTCGTACACCGCACCCGAGCAGCTGGACAGCATCAACCCGAACATGAACCGAGTCTGGCCCGGCGACCCAGACGGAACGCTTCACGAGCGCATGGCAGCCACGCTCTGGGAGTACGCGAGCGAGGCGGACGCCATTGTAGACCTCCACACCGGCAGTCCGAATATGATGACCCACGTCGTCTTCATGGAAGGCGACGAGGAATCACGCGCATTGGCGGAAGCCTTCGGTACTGACCTCCTGCTCTCGGAGGAAGCGGGTGACGACGCGGATGTCGAATGGTCGGAGCGGAACTTCGGCGGCAAGTTCCGCGTCGCGGCCACGCGCGAAGGAATCCCATCCATCACGCCGGAACTCGCACACAACAAGGAAATCGTCGAAAACGCGGTTGAGACCGGGCTGACCGGACTTACCAACGTCTGCCGACATCTCGGGATGCTCCCCACGTCACCGCTAGAAAACGGGGAGCAGGTACTCGCCCGCAACCACCTCGGGCGTGTCGATGCCGACGATTCGGGGCTGTTCGTCGTGGAATCGAATCACGAACTCGGGGATACAGTCGAGGCAGGAGAGCGCATCGGAACCCTGTACGACCCAGCGACGTACGAGGTTCGGCAGGAAGTCAAAACAGACCGCGACGGGATTCTCTACGCGCTAACCCGCGAATCGACCGTCTGCGGTGGCGGCAAACTGTTGAGTGTCGCGCTGCTCCGTGAGGAGTGAGTCGCCCTGTTTTCGTCCTCGTGAGAGTTCGTGAACGTCACGCTGTCGTGTGAAGAATGTGACATTGCTGGCGACAGTTTTCCTATCTTCGGAACCCGGGCTATCGCGACCCCGATGATCCAGTCGGGGCGAACCGGCGAGGAGATACCAACGGCTTGGTCGTAGTAGCCGTTCGCATCTCCCTTCGTGATGAATCCCGAGTGCGGTGCCGGGCAGTTCCGAAGCTTGGCACAGCTTTTGGCACCCGTGAGATACGATTTGTTTCCTTTCTTGTACCAGTTTTCGCCTTTCCAGACCCAAAACCGTGCACGGTGGAGGATGGGAATCGCCGACCCGTTTCCGTACGGCTTGTAGACGAGGACGTTGCCGGGACCGCCAAGCGTCTGGAACCCATCCGATTTCCCACTCTGTGCGGAAACAACGCCATCACGACTGTCCGGCGGCGTAACGCGGTGTTTGTTCATCACGACGACCACGTCGGTCCGGTTGACGTGCGGCGACATGCTCCCACTGATGACGGTGTACGCGGGCGGCCAGACGCCCAACGTCACCACGAAGAGGATACTCACGACGAGAACGACGGCGACCGCGCTGGCGATCAATCGACGGAGGCTGAACACGACACGGTGAAACGGGAAGTACGAGCTTTGTTATCGTCTCCCTGCCGAACGGAATGTAATCCTTTCTGCCGAGCTAGCTGGCGGCAGTTCCAGCAATACTGTCGATAAGTATCGCGTCCAACAGGAAGCGAAAGGCGGAACGCATCCGCCGGAAATCGAACGCTAACCGTCGTAATTACTCACTTCCGAAGTCGAGGAGCGAACGCTGATGGCCTATCAGTGGCCGAGCGACTGGACGGTATCGACTGGGAAGAACTGCCGGACGAGATGATAGAGGAGAGACCGCTCCTTCAGTGCCATCAGCCCTGGCTCCGACAGAAATGGAGATTCGTCTGTTCACACGTCGGCGTACTCGCGGGAGAACACGGAGATCAATATGCGGAGCATGCCAAGGACGATGGGACCGAAAAACAGCCCCATGAAGCCGAACACGTAGACGCCGCCGAAGATGCCGACGACGAGAATGCCGGGATTCAGTTTCGCTTCCCGCCCGCTGACGATTGGCCGAAGATAGTTGTCCGAGAGACTGATGACGAAGGTACCGTAGAGGAACAGAAATCCTGCTGCAATCGGTCGGTTCACGAGGAAGAGATAAGCGGACGCCGGAAGCCAGACGACGGAGGCACCGATGAGCGGAAGCAGGGAGAGGAGCGTCGTCACGACCGTCCAGAACACCACGCCCGGAACGCCCGCGATGACGAAGCCGATTCCGGTCAGGATGCCCTGTACGACCGCGACGAGGAGGTTGCCGACCAACACGCCCCACATCACCTGGTCCATCTCGGCGTACAGTTCGTCCTGCACGTCCTCGTGAAGGGGTGTGCACCGGCGAATCCAGCCAACGAACTCTGCACCGTCCGTGAGCAGATAGTAGAGGAGAAACACCATCACGGTGAGGCCCACGAGTGCGTTCGAAATGCCGCCGAAGATACCGAGCGCGTTCTCGACCAGTCGTGAGGAACTCCCCGCTGGCAGGAGTTCTTGCAACGTTCGGCCGTGGATGGTGACACCGGTGTACCGTTCGACCGTCCCGACGAGTTCGGCAATCTGCGGGTTGCCACTAGTAATCGCTCGCAGGAGCGCGAGCGCTTGCCGGGCAGCGATGGAGACGAGTGCGGCGATGGGAACGAGTACGACGAGCGTAGTAACGATGATGAGAGACAGCGCAGAAATTCGGGAACCAAGACGAACTTCGAACCGTCGCTGAATCGGGTGGAGGATGTAACTCAACAAAATCGCCGCCAACAGGTACTGGAGAAACGGCCTGACCAGCAGAGTTGCGAGGAGACCAAACACGACGATGAGGAACAGCAGAAACCCCCGTTCCCGATTCATGCCGGACGAACGACGGGGAACGGTATAAATCCGGTCCGTCCCAGTTCATCGGACGAGACGGATATCGAACGAAACGGACGGCGGATTATCCGCCGAACCCCAGTCCGACGTGACTCTCCAAGGCATCTAACTCCCGAATCAGCGAGTCCACTTCTTCCCCCTTCGTTCGTCGCGCTTCCTTCATCGTCCGCGCGATCTTCTGTATCCGTTCGACACTCACGTCGAGGTTGAGAACGTCGATAACCACGGTATCGATGGCGGTTTGGCCGCTTTCGTCGCCAGCGGCCAATCGCTCGAAACCCCCTCGAACCGTCGCCTTCTGCTCGTCCGTCAACGAATCCGGGTCGATAACGCGAAGGGTTCGGAGGTCGGAACTGGAGAGGTTTACCGCACCGCCACCCGTCACCCTACCGTGACTCTCGACCACGATTTTCGAGAGGCTGGCGTTCAACAACCCGAGCATGTGTGTCGAATCCTCCTGCGGGTGGACGAGCAGAAATCGATTGCTAGCGACGATTTCCCCATCAGTTCGGAAGAAGAACCGCCGCGTGTCCATCGCTTGCGGGCAGACGATTGGTGCTGTCTTCTCATCCAGTGACCCGATTTTAAACCACGGGTCGTTGGTCTGCACCGAATCGTTCGTGCGCGATGGGTGGTCGTCTGCCCATCGGAGGTAGGATACCACGCCGTCATAGCCATCCCGTTCGAGAGCAGAGATGACGTGGTTCTCGCGGTTGAGAGGGTCGGCCGACGACAGCACTTCCTCGGTGTAGTCGGCCATATCCAACATCCATTTCGTCGTGTCGTCAATCGTGTGCTCGTAGCCATCGACTTCCTTCACGCTCTTTATCGTCGGGCGGAGGAATCGGCCTTCGACCTGGCGGGACCAGTCCTCATCGGTGTCGAGGATGAATATCGGGTTCGCGCCCGTCTTCTTCCCGCGTGTGATAGTCGCGATATCGGACAAGGGAATCGTTTTCTCGTGTTCGAGAACTGCCGTGTAGAGTGCTGGAGCAGTGATGTAATGATGCAGTTTCTCGCCGACATTGTTCTCTAAATGCGACTGGATGACGCTGATGGTCCGATGGCTCCGCTCGCCTCGGATTCGCAGGTAGTTTTCGTCGGCAGTCGTCTCGGTCCGGTCGATAGCGCCGATAACGTCCTCGGAGTCCATCCGTTCGTTGATTCGAACGAAATTCGTCCGGGTGTTCCGCCGTGCTGTCGCGTCGTCCGTCCGCTCTAACAGCAACAACACCGTATCGACGAGTGCATCATCGAACAGTCGATTTCGAAATCCGACGACGGCCTCGACCTTGTACTTCTCGTAGAGAAATCGCTGTAGCGACGGCCCATAGTCCGCGCTCATCCACTTCGTCGGCACGACCCACGCCAACCGTGCACCCTCCCGAAGAAAGCTCGTGACGTGCGTCAGAAAGTAACAGTACAGGTCGCTCCGGCCGTCGATATCCGAACCGGCATCGAACGCTTCGAGATGTGCACGGAAATGCTCCCGATTCGCGGCAAGTGACTCCTGTCGAACGTAGGGCGGGTTTGCGATGGCTGCGTCGAACTTCCCGAGAGTTGCTGGGTCGAGGTCGAAGAAATCGTCGTGGTACACGAAGCGTTCGTCCGTCGGTTCGCGGCCGTTCCGTGCCGCAAGGTTCAGTTGGGTCAACTGAAGTGGGAACTCGTCGATATCCACGGCCGTTATCCGCTGAAGCAGTTCCCGATGCGAACACCCCGACCCCAACGTCTCCAGTCGCTTGTAGGCCTCCACGAGAAGCGACCCGGAACCGCTCGCCGGGTCGAGCACCCTATCATTCGGTGACCGAATGGCCCATTGAGCGAGCAGTCGCCCGATTTCGTCCGGCGTGTAGAACTGGCCGCGTTCCGTCCGCTCTTCGCTCGGAATCAGTGTCTGGTAAACCCGTCCGAGAACATCCGTCTCGATGTCGTCCAACGGTTCCCGTTCGATACTCCTTGCAAACGCTCGCAGGCATTTCTGCGTCTCTTCGTCGTTCGAGATGTAGTTGCTAACGCTCTCGTCCGAGTTTGTCCACTCGTCAATCAGAAAATCCCCATCCGACTCGTCGTCGCAACTTCGAAGCAGTTCACCGAACACGATTCGTGTCACCACTCGATACGCATACCGCTGGGCAGTGATTTGACTCGTTCGCTCGGAATCCGAATTCATGAGGTAGTCGTTTTCGTCCCCCCACGCCACCATCGAGTCATAAAAATCGTCGTCGCTCTCGAACGCGTCGTCGATGAGCGACTCGTATCGCGGCACGAGGCTGGCGTGGAAACTCCGAAGCCGACCGACGAAGAAATCGTCGAAGCGAATCGGCGACTCCGTGTCGTCCTGTAGTGTCACTGCGTCATGAATGAGTTCCTCACAGAACTCCGCTAACGATTGAGTTCGCAAATCGTACTGCCGTCGCGTGAACTGGGAACTGTCAACCGTCGTGGTTGCGGGTTCAGTCGTGGAGTCGGAGCAACGAAAGAGGAACGCGTCGTTTTCGTTGGCTGTGGCGAACACCCGAGCGCCACGCTGACGGGCACGTCGTAGCCCCCGGTGAATCAGACCGTCCGAATGGGGGTCCACGTCCGGAGGGACCACTTCGAGAACGACGCCGTCACGACACGAGGAGGGGATGAGAAGGTGTTCGTGAGCGTCATCCATCCGTGATTCGTCACGCGGACTCTCGAACGGCGTCTCGTGTGTCGAGACGTGCTCCGCTATCGCGGAGCGGAGACGGGAACGAAACACGAACACCGAGTTCATAGTTCTAGAATCGAGGGCGTGAGCCAAGAAGTTTCCGCGGGTTCGGCCGATACCCTTTGTGAATACTGCGGCGAAAAAACGATACCGTGGTGATAATCGTGTGTCGGCGTTACCCGCCGAACATCTCGCGCATCATCGGATGCATTTCCATTAGCTGTTCCTCCGCGATTTCCTCGTACAGCTTGTACGTGATGGACACCGCGAGCAGCAGCGAGGTACCGGATGTACTGCCGATGGTTCCGAGCATGTTCGCCAGGACGGCCAGCAGACCGACCAGTGCGCCGCCGAGGACGGTGACCTGCGGGATGTACCGTTCCATCACCTTCTCGATGACGCCCGTGTTCTGGCGGAAGCCGGGAATCTGCATCCCGGAGTTCTGAATCTGTTTCGCGGTCGATTCGGGACCCATGTCCGCCGTCTCCACCCAGAAGACCGCGAAGATGGCCCCGCCGACGACCATGAACCCGAGGTCGAGACCGACGCGTATCAGGACTTGCCACCAGGCTTGGGAGATACTACCACTTGCCCACCACATCCAATTACTGGGTCGATGAATGGGCGCGAGGTAGTAGAACAGTCCGCCCGTTGGCTGTCCATACTGGTTGTAAGTGCCGAGCCACGCGGGCATGTTACCGAGTTGCTGGGACAGGATGCGCCCGAGGAACTGGATGTTCGCTTGGAGGGCGCGGACGAGAATCATCGGCAGGACGCTCGCGTAGATGAGCTTCACGGGGAAGCGACCGCGTGCGCCTTTTACCCGAGCGTGGCTCAGCGGAATCTCGACGCGCACGCTCTCGGCGTACACGACGACCACGAAGATGAGAATCGTCGTTGCGAGTGCGATTATCTGTCCGGGCCCGAACAGGATATACTGAATCCCGCTCGACGTGAGCAGCGAGATGTTCTGCGCGTGGCCGGTAATGATGTCGAACCACTGCGGGATGATGCCGACGTAGGAACCGATTCCTTTCGGCGAGATGAGACCGCCGATAAGGCTCTGGCTGACGTTGGCGATGATGAACAGCCCGATACCGCTCCCGACACCCCACTTGCTGACGATCTCGTCCATGAAGAGGATGAGAATTGCGCCAACGAAGATTTGGGCGAAGATGAGCCATTTGACGCCGAACGTGCCGATGCCGAGGCTCTGTGCGATAGCGTTGTTAGCCGGGAGGAAACCACCGATGAACACCATCGGTAGACCTTCCAGACAAATCATCACGACGACCAGCAGCTTCTGCAGGCCCTGATAGAGCACTTGGTCGCGTGGGTCGCTGGTGTCCAGTCCCAACAGGTCCGCACCGCCGAGCAACTGTAGGACGATGCTCGCGGTGACTATCGGTCCGATACCGAGGTGTAGGACAGTTCCCTGTCCACCTGCGAGAAGCGAACGGAAGTTACCGAAGATGCTCGCACCTTGGTCTGCCCCGTACAGGTAGACGTTCGTCAGGAAGAAGTACAGCAGTAACACTCCCCCCGTCCACATCAGCTTACGCTTGAAGGGTATATGACCCTCTGGGCGCTGGACGGCGGGCATTCGTGTGAGGACTGGTTCAGCAGTCTCTTTCCAACCCATGTTCATCATCACTTCGAACCTCCCTACATGTATCTCCTTCGACTCGCGTCACTGATGGAAATGGATAGTATAATGTATCGAAAGCACCTCAGAATCCGATTTCTCGCCGTTTACTACGGTCCGAGAACCGGCCACAAGCTTTAGTGTCGCCCCCGTTTTCACTCCGTTTCCAAATCGAACCGAACTATACTCGAAAATAGGGTTGCCACTCGTCGAACAGCGTAATAAAAAACAGCCAACGAACGGAGTTATTCCGCGTCGTCTTCGTCGTCTTCGCTTCCGCCGAACTCTTCTTCCTGGGCCCGCTCGCTCAGGACGGCCTCGCCGTCCGCTTCCTCGATGAGTTCGACCGCGGACGCAGAGAACGCGTCGGCGGTGATTTCGAGGCTGTTGCGAACTTGGCCGCTGCCGAGCACCTTGACGGCGTCCGTTTCCCAGCCATTATCGACGACATCGCGTGCGTCGAGCTGGTAGCCGTCGCCGGTCTCTTCGGCGACTCCCTCAGCCGCGTACAGTGCGGCATCTTCGTCGAGTTTCTGCACGGAGACGGTGAGCACCGTTTCTTGTGCGTCTTCGGGTCGGGAGAACCCGTGCTTTCCGAGCGGTTCGTAGTTGTGGAACTCGTGTTTGGAGCGACCGGCGCGTCCGCGACCACCACGGTGTCCAGCACCACGGCGGTTCTTGTGGGTTCCGCCCCCGTGTGTCCGCGAGCCACGCTGTCGTCGTTTCTTGCTCGTCATGGTTATCGCATCGCCTTGAGGAGCGTGTTGATTTCCTCAGTCGTGTGTTTGCCGAGCTGGCCACCTTCCTTCGTCGGGTGCTTGATACCCTCGTGTCCACCGCGCGGTGGGTGGAGGCGAAGCGCGGGCGTCAGACCCTGCTCACGGAGCGTCGTCTCGTCGTCGAGGAGCGCAGCCGCGAGGTCGGCAATGTCGTCGTACTCGGTGTTGTCCGCAATCCACTCGTCGTCGACGTCGTCGGACCCTTCGAGCGGCTGTGCTCGCTTCGAGAGAACCGTCTCCAGAACGTCCTGTTCGGGTTCTCCGTGGGCGACGAAGTCGTTGACCTTCGTGATCATGCCGCGGTAGGTCTCCGATTCCGGAACCAGCGCGCAGTGATTGACCTTGTGGATGTTGAGCATCGACAGGGTGTCACGAACGTCCTGGTTCATGTTGACCTCACCGCGAATCTGGACGACTGCTTTCATCAGTCAGCCACCTCCGGTTCCTCGTCGGGACGGGCACGCGGGCCACGCGCTTGGGAGGCGTTCTCCAGCGCGTTGTACGTCGCCTTGGCGAGGTTGAGCGTCGTTCGCGTGTTGCCGTGGCTCTTCGTCCAGGCGTTCTCGACACCAGCGAGTTCGAGGATTTTTCGAACGGTGTCGGTCGCCGCGAGACCCAATCCGGCAGGTGCCGGGATGAGTTCGACCTCGACACTGCCCGCCTTCCCCTTCGTTCGGTGGGTGAGCGAGTGCGGTCGGTCGCTTCGGTCTTCCCACGACCCTGCGCCGCGGGGAACATCGATGATGTTCAGCTTTGCAATCTCGATAGCCTTCTGGATGGCACCACCGACTTGGTCGTCACGACCTTCCGCGTAGCCGACGAAGCCGTCGCGGTTGCCGATAGCACAGACGCAGCGGAACTTCACCCGCCGACCGGAGTCGGTCATGCGCTGAACCATGTTGATGTCCAGCACTTCGTCTTCGAGACCGGGGAGGAGCTGGTCGACGAGTTCCGGCTCCTTGAGCGGAAGCCCGGATTTCAGCGCCTCCTCCATCGTCTCGATGTCGCCATCGACGACCTTTCGGCCGAGACGAGTCTGGGGTTGCCAGCCATTTCTGTTACTCATATTATTCGTCCTCCTGCAGGTTCGAGAGCACTTCGTCGAAGTGCTCCGGTAGTTCTGTGGCGTCGAAATCCCCGCTGTACAGCGGATTGTCCAGCTGTTCAGCGTATTCGGCGATATGCTCGCCGCGGTTGCGTGACCAATCTGCCATCACGCTCTCGTTGTGGGGGATGTCGAGGCCAGCGTCGATTGCACCTTCCTGTACTGCGAACGCCTTACTGCCGGGCGTCGCCGTGTTGAGACCGATGTCGAGTACTGCCTCATCGTAATCAGCGTCGAGTGCGCGTTTGCCGAGCAGGTATCCAGTGAGGTACGCGCTGGGGATGTTGCCCGTCGGGGCTTCCCAGCCGTACTCCGCCAGATCGCCGGAGTATGCACTCGCAACTGTGTTGTCGCCGTCGGGACCCATCGTGACCAGCTGTGCCCTGACATGCTGATTGCTCTTCCGAGCAACCAGACGTGGCTTACCCGATTTCAGCAGGCGCAACCTTTGATGGTAGTCAGTCCGGACCTCACGGCGGCGGCGCATCGGCACCTTGTATCGTGGTCCAGTTGCCATTGTTAGTAGTTGTTCTCTATGTAGTTCAGCAGATATTGCACGCTACGGAACTCCCCACCCTTGGACTTATTGTACAGAGTACGGTACTGCGTCTGCGTAATTTCGTCGTCGGCACGGAGTTCGCGGAGCTTGCGTCGCTGTGCGCGGATTTGGTTCGTCCACTTCTCTTTCGAGTTCTTACGGCCGCCCTTCTTCCCTTTGCGGGTTCCGGGTCCGGTTCGGTGTCCGTAGGCGCGTTTCGCGTTGCGCTCACGGGCACGGCCGCGGGAGTTGCTCTTTGCATCCTTCGACTGGATCGACCCGTCGTCGACCAGTTCGCGGATGTCCTCTCGAGTTATCGCGTCAGCGATGGAACCCTGTGCGTCGGGGTCGAACCAAACGCGGTTCTTCCCGACATCGAGAACGTCCGATGCGAGTTTCTTCTGTGCACTCAGATCACTCATTGTCAACCTCCACTTCGATGTAGGTCGGGTTGAGCACGCGAATGTCGTTATCCTCGGCGACTTCCTCGATTCGTTCGCGTTTGCGATTGCCGACTTTCGAGGCGATGCGAACCGCTTCGGTGTCGCCGTCCACGCCGTCCAAATCATCGACGTTGTGAACGTGAACCTCGTCGAAGCCGCTCGGGTGCTTGCCCCGAACTGCCTTCGGCGTGCGGTAGCCTGCCTCGACCATGTCGCCTTTGCCCTTAATTCCCCGGCGCTGCTTGCTGAGGTTTCCGCGCGGCTTGCGCCACGACGCGGGCGTGCGCTTTTTCTTGTGGTAGTCCTGTCGATTGAACTGCGGTTTCCCGACACGCTTTCGCTGCTTGAGCAGTCGTGCGTCCTCGTCTTCGAGGTCGGGCGTCTTCTCGGTCAGCCCGCGGGGTTGTAGTTCGGTCTCGACATCTTCGGCCGGTTCTTCTTCCTCGGCCTCCGATTCCTCTTCTTCGATTTCGGCTTCGGTCTCCTCTTCAACTTCGAGGCCACCGACGTCCGCCTTGATACGGGCGGCGAGCGCGTTGCCGATACCGTCGACTTCTGCGAGGTCGTCTTGACTGGCTGCTTTGATGTCCTCGACGGACTCGTAGCCTTCCTCACGGAGCGATTCGGCTTTGCTCTCGCCAACACCGCTGATGTCTTCGATACCTTCTGGTTCGTCTGCCATCTATCAGGCACCTCCCGTAGACGGCTTCTCAGTAATGTAGACGCCGTCTTGGAATACGCGCGTGTCTTTACCCGACACGCGAGTGAGTTGTTCGATGTCTGCGGCGGTTTGGCCGACATCCTCGATGCTTGGGCCGCGCAGGTTCAGTTCCTCGTCGTTGACCTCGACGACGGTGTCCCCGTGGACGTTCGTTCGTCGTGGTGCTCTCTCTCCGAGGAAGTTCTCGATGACGACTTCGTCGCCTTCGGAACGGACCTGCATCGGGAAGTGAGAGTAGAAGACTTCCATCTTGTACTCCCACTCCTCGCTGACGCCGTGGACCATGTTTCGCACGTGGCTCTCGAACGTTCCCATCGTCGCCTTCGTTTTGGCTTTGGTAAGGTCGCTCTCGATGACCACTGCTTGGACGGTTTCACCGTCTTCGTCCGACTCAGTCGGAACGTCCTCGACAGTGACATTGATGTCAGGGTACCAGAGCCGTCGTGTGACGGTTCCCTCTGGACCTTCGACGGTCACGTCGAGGTGGTCTACGTCGGCGGACACCTCGTCCGGAATTTCAATTTCTATTCGTGGCATGATTCTAGTAGACGTATGCGATGACCTGGCCACCGATGCCCTCCTCACGGGCTTCGTAGTGGCTCATGACGCCGTGGCTGGTCGTGACGACGAGTGCCCCGTAGTCGCGGGCGGGGAGGAACCGTTTCTCCCACTTCTCGAAGTCGTCTTTGCCCACCGAATAGCGGGGCTTGACCGCGCCACATTCGTTGATAGCGCCTTTTAGTTCGACCTCGAATCGACCGGCTTTACCGTCATCGACGAAGTCGAAGCCGTCGATGTACCCGTGGTCGTAGAAGACCTCGAGTACGCTGCCGATCTCATTCGAGGCGGGCTGTACCGTGTGGGACAGATGACCGACACCTTCGGCGTTGTCCACGCCGGAAAGTGCGTTGCTAAGGGGGTCGTTTCCTGCCATTGTTATCGGTACTTCCTGAATCCCATGTCGCGTGCAATCTCGCGGAAGCACTGTCGACACAGATTGATGTCGTACTTGCCGACCAGACCTTGCTTTCGACCACATCGTTGGCACGTTTCCATTTGGCCAGTGCGCTTGGTCGAATGCTCGCCGGTCGCGTCGTTCTCACTTTCGCTCATTCATCCACCTCAACGTCGAAGTTGGCCTGCAGGAACGCGAGCGCGTCCTCGGCCGTTAGTCGGTGGTTCGACGGAATCTGACGGGTGACCTTGTCGCGCTTTGCGACGCGGTAGCCCGGTCGAACGAGGTTGACGGTGACGTCAAGCCCGTAAATTCCGACGTTCGGGTCGTACTCCTGGCTCGGGAACTCGGTGTGTTCGTTGATACCGAAGCTGAAGTTCCCTGTCTCGTCGAACTGTGCCGACGAGAGGTTCACGAGCGGGAGCGCCGTTTCGAGGAAATCGTGTGCTTCCTCGCCACGGAGCGTCACCTTCGCACCGATGGGGTCGCCCTGACGGATACCGAAATCCGGTAGGGTGGACTTCGCCAGCGTGCGGACGCTCTGTTGTTCCGTCACGTTTTCGAGGATATCCTCTGCGTTGGCGAGTTCGCGACCACCTTCACCGACGCCCATGTGGACGACGACTTTCTCCACTTTCGGCTCTCGCATCTCGTGGAATTCGGCTTCGCTCATTCGTCATCACCTACGAAGGTCTCGTCGATGACGACGAGGTACTCCTCGACAGTTTCGAACGCGTTCTCGTCGCCTTCAACGGCGACGGTGTTCGAACCGCTACCGGGCGTCACCGTGATGTCGGTGACTTCGCCGATTTCGCCGGCGTGCTGCCCGCGAACGGCCGTAACGAGACTCCCTTCCTCGTACGGGAAGTGGGCAAGGATTTCCTTGTCCTCGTTCCCGACGACGATGGAGTCCTTCGTGTTGTAGTCCGAACCGGACTCGATACGAAGGTTGCTGCCGTCATGGAGATTGAGTTGTGTTTCGCCACCGGGGACGTTCGTCTTGTCCTCGATTTTCGCCAGTCGGCCGTCCGCCGCATCCTCGTCGATGGGGGTCAGCGCGAGGCGACCACCCTCGTCGGGGAAGACACGGTAGAACTCGCCGCGTTCTGGGAACGCGAGGAGGTCGAACATGCCGATGGGTCGCTGTTCGTCACTCACTGATTGTCCGTTCACGAGAACGGCATCTTGGTTGAGCGCGTAGCGGGCTTCCTTCTTCGAAGCAGTGTAGCCCAGTACGTCCCGCAGAATGATGACAAGCGGGACACCGTCACGACCGTGCGGGCCGGCACCGGCCTTCACGGTGAACGTGGCGGTCTTACGCTCGACCGGCCAAGATTTCGGAACGGAGAGTCGTTTCTGATGGTTGCTCATTCGGAATCACCTTCCAGACGCGCCTCGCGGCGGTCGTCGGACAGGTCGAGGTCCGTCACGCGGACGTTGCTCGCGTCGAGCGGTCGCATGACATCCTCACCGTCGGCCTTTTCGAGGGTTACGTCCTCGACGTGAATGGTCGCCGACTTCAGGTCGACGTCCACGACTTCGCCTTCTTCGCCGGCGAAATCGCCGCGCATGACTTCGACCGTGTCGCCCGCGTTGACGCGGACGCTACGCTGGTCGAACTCCTCGCGGAGGTCGTCGGACAACGGCGCTTTGACCTGTTCGTGCCGCTTGTGGAGCGGTGCGCGTTCGGTCCGGTTTCGCTGTTTGCGTGGTTGTCGGCTCATACTATCATCGTAGCTGTGCTTGCGATACTTCCGAACCGCTCTGCGACTTCCTGCGCGATGGGACCCTTAATCTCGGTCCCTCGCGGCTCTTCCACGTCGTCGATGACGACGGCTGCGTTGTCTTCGAATTTGACACGCGTGCCGTCGGGACGACGAATGGATTTTCGCTGTCGGATGATGACGGCTTCGAGCACCTGACGGCGCATCTCCGGCGTCCCCTTCGTGACGGACACGGTGATCTTGTCACCGACGCCTGCCTTGGGATGGCGGCTTTTCGTGCCGTGGTAGCCGGAAACGCTGATGACTTTGAGTTCGCGTGCGCCGGTGTTGTCGGCACAGTTGAGTAGGGAACCTTTTTCGAGGCCCTGTGTCACGTCAGCCTTCAGTGCTTCCATCAGTCGTCACCCTCCTCGGTCAGGTTCTCGACGACGACGTGTGATTTCGTCTTCGAGAGCGGTCGGGTCTCTGCGATACGAACCGTGTCGCCAACTTCGAGCGACATGCATTCCGGCGCGTGAGCCGGAACGCGGGAGCGACGTTTCATCTGCCGATCGTATTTCGGCACTGCAACGTCGTACTCTCGCTCGACGACAACGGTTTTGTTCATGTCTGTGGAGGCGACTTCGCCCTCGATGACCTGTCCGCGCACGGAAAGCGTTCCGTGGAACGGGCAGTCTTCGTGGGTGCATGTCCCCTCCGGTTCTGGTACATTCAATCCTAACGCCATTTCGAATTTCCTCCAATTTCGGTACGCAGTGCGGGTCGTGAGAGCAAATTCGTACCATCCACCGTAACGTAGGCTTCGCCCTCGCCACCGTCGGAAACGTTCCGACGACCCTCCGAGCAAGACTCGGAGAAAAGGCCAGACTGACCGGAGCGGACTCCAGCAGTTTCCGACCCCAGTTTGGACGAAGTCCCCGCTTCCTTGTCGGAAACGGCGGCTTCATTTGTGAGTTCGAATTCGAACGTTGTGCCCTGCTTTGGTACCTGCCACGACCGAGACCCGGACTCGACCGTAAGCGTGTTCATCGTCTCGGAAACGACCCGCCCGTCGATAGATTCGAGGGACGGATTCGTCGCCGACACGATGGACACGCAAAGACCGGCGAGTTCGTGTTTGGATATCGTCTCGGGTGTTAGTGGCATGGTTGAGGTGTTTACTTACTCGTCGTTGTCCGACGCGTCGCCTTCCTCTTGCTGAATCGTCTTGATTCGAGCGATAGTTCGGCGGAGTTCCTTGATGCGACCCGGATTCTCCGGGGCACCACCGGCCGCTTTGACTGCCTTCGCGTTGAGCAGTTCCGTTTCGAACTCTTCGAGTTCGGAACCGCGCTCGGCGGGCGTCATGTCGCGGATT
>CAWCLB010000008.1:0-153492 GCA_963796245.1 uncultured haloarchaeon
TTCCCAGTGTGGAAAAACGGTGGCTTCGTTCATCGCCGATGGATGGATAGGAAAAAGAACCCGACGGGTTCTACATGAAACTGCTGAGACCGGTCTGTTGCTGACCCGTCTTCACTTCCTCCCACGAGATATCGAGCGCTTCCAACACGCGCTCGATGGGTCCTTTGAGCGTCTTATCGAGCATCTTGTCCCAATCTATTTCGAACTCCTCGGGAATCTGGTCCGCGTACTCGAAGCAGATAACGTCCTGTTCGTGTTTGAACTCGCCGTACAGCGTGTCCGGACGGGCGTCGAAATCACCTTCGCGCTCGATTTTCTCGAAGTACGCCGGATGAACCTTCTTCAGATACAGCCGTTTGGGTTTGTTCCCGCGCTGGAAGTTGGTCCCAAGCAAGAGGTTGGCGTACTTCGCGCCGCGAACCTGCGCCGTATCGGTGTCGTAGTTGTCGAGTCGCTTGCCGATGCCGCCCGGAATGGCGACCTCGTTCAAATCGACGTTCCCTGCCTCGAAGTCCTCGATGATGTCGTGGACGTACTCCTCCACGTCGTCCAAATCCTCACCGGTCACGATCATCTCGATGACCTGTCGCTGGACTTCCTTCGTGATGGGCGCGATGTCCGAGCGCTTGTACTCGAATCCGGTGATATCGATGTCGTCTACGTCCTTCCCTTCTTTCCAGACGATGTGGCCCGCGTAGCGCTTTTTCTTGCCCGCTTGGAAGAAGCGCCGATACAGCTTCTCGAACTCGATTTGGAAGCGGTGTTCCGTCGCGTTCAGTTCATCGCGCGCGAACTCGTCATAGCGGGAGTTGATGTGCTCCTCGATTCCGAACGACTGCTCGATGGCGTCCTCCTTCGGGATGTCGCCGCCGAGTTCGAGCATGACTGAATCGGTGTCTCCATATGCCACTTCGTAGTCGATTTCGTTCGCTGCCGCCTCGGTGAACTCGATGACTTCCCGCCCGGTTGCGGTGATGGCCGCCCCCATCTCTTTGTCGTAAAGGCGAAATCGGTCCCATCCCAAGACCCCATACAAACTGTTCATGATGACCTTCACTGCTTGCTGCTGTCGGTCATAAATTCCGTACTCCGCGCTACCAGGGTCGTGTTCGTTTCGCAGTCCCTTCTTTTCCTCACGCTCGGCCAGTGTCTCGGTGATGATGTCACGAATGATGCCGTCCTCGTCCTTCCGGAAGTGGGTGCCGTTCGGCGCGACGTAGGAATCGCCGTCGAACGTCTCCGGGTCCACTTTCGTCTCGGGAGACGCGTTGATGGTCGCCATCGACATCGGATACAGTGATTTGAGGTCCAGCACCGTCACGTTCTCCCTGACGCCCGTAATCGGGTCGAAGACGGCACCGCCCTCGTAGTCCTCGCTTTCGACTTGCCCCTTCGACGGGAGCGCGAACTGTCCGTGGGCTTTGTGCAGGACGTACACGTCCACCGCGTCGCCGGGCGTCGTCGCGTCTTCGAGTTTACAGCCAACGAACGAGGCGACTTCCTTCCAGAAGGTGACGATGTCCTGTTTCTTGTCGAGTTCGACACAGAGTTCCACGTCACGAACGTTGTACTCCAGCAATCGAGTGGGATTTTGCTCCCAGAGGTCGCCGATGTCGCCGGCATACCGTTCCTTCCCGACGCCGAGTTCGACTTCGCCGACCGCGTCCAGTCGATAGGAGTCGAGTTCACTGAACTGGGTTCGCTTGTACGCATAGAGAAGGTCGAAGACGACGCGACCCTTCACCGTCGGACCGCCCCAGTCGCTCCGCCACACTTCGTTCACGCGTGAGAGTCGATTGTAGTTCAGGTCATAATCGTGGTGTGGTCCCTCCAACCGTTCGAGTCGGTCGAGGAAGTACGGCGCGTCGAAATCCTCGAAGTTCCACCCCGTGAGCACGTCGGGGTCGGTGTCGTCGATGTAGTCGAGGAACGAAGACAGCATGGCCTCCTCCGTCTCGAACGTTCGAACGTCGATGGTCGGTTCGTCCCGGAGCGGTTCGTATTCTGGGAGGTCCGTCGGCAGGTCGGCGTCGCCGTCGGGCGCGTCAAACAACCATGCGATGTACTCATCGCGGTAGGAATCGTGGCTCGTCAGACAGACGATGGGTTCCTCGCCGTCCTCCGGAAAGCCGGAGCGGTCGTCGACTTCGATGTCGAACGTGTGAACCCTGAGATTCGCCTGCACGTCGGTCGCTTCGACTTCCGATTCCTGTACGACGAGGCCGCCGTCCTCCCGTCGTCGCTCGGGAATCCGAATCCCACTGTTGATGTCCTTGTCGATGAGAAATCGGTTGGGAAAGAGGATGTCGGCTTCGAAATGTTCGAACTCATCACGGATGTTACCGACATCGCGTGGCGTCCGACCGAATATCTTGGTCAACTGCTCGCCACGGATACCCTCGTAACCGTCTTCCGACCCCGTAATTCGGCCATCGTTCAATTTTCCGTCGTTCAGCGTCTTCGTCGGTGCGTAAAAGTACGGCTGGAAGCCGACGACGCGGACGCATTCCTGTTGGTTGTCCGGTGTCCGTCCGAAGACGTGGATGATGGGTTCTTCGTTGTCGCCGCTCCCGTCGATTGTGTAATCGACCTGTGTCACCGCGAGTTCGATGGTTCCCTGCGAGTCCGGGAGCCAATCGGTGTCGGCGTCCACGACGTGCGCCGTCGTGTCGTCTACTCCTGCAACGGCGTGGGCTTCTGCTGCGGGACGGTCCGTTCCACCCGCAAAGTCGCCAAGCCCGGATTGAGTCATGTCGGTTGTTTTTGGCGCTTCTCGGTAAAAACCCTCCCGTTTGTACCAGTCGCCGGAAGGGAAAGAGATTTAATGTGTTAACTCATAGCACAGGTTGAGGTCAAGCCAATGTCTGACCGTGCAACAGAAGACGGAACGCTGGACCGCGCAGAAACCGAACTACCGGTTCCCGACGAACCGATGAGTTCGATAGAAGCCTATGAGACGGAGGACGGCGTCGTATTTTACGACGCTAACAACCCGCTTGGATGGCTTAAGGCGTCCAGCACGGTCACGCTAGAAAAACATGTCTGAATAGACTCCGAACGCTTTTCCCTTTTACCGACCGATTTCCGATACCGTGTTTGACGACTCCGGCGACGACGACGAATCACCGGACCCCGACGAGGACTCGGAATCGGGTCTGCTTCCGAGCAACCCGGCCGACTGGTTTCAAGTCGGCGGGGTCAAGGACCCGGACTACAACGGGCCGACGGTCCGCGACTACAGCAAGGTGGACGCCGACCCGGAACTCAAAGGGGAGTTCTGGAAGCAAGTCCTCCTGTTCAATATCGCCCTGTTCTGTCTTAGCCTCGGCATCCTGCTCATCGCCTTCGAACAGCGATGGGCCTTGGGTGGCGGCGTGCTCGCCGTCGGCGTCCTCGCGTTCGTACGCGGTTACCGTCGCTATCGAGCCTTCCAGAAGGACTAACCGCCCGCCAACGCTAGAACGACCGTATGCGAACCGTGCGTGTCGAATCGGGGAAACTGTATCTGCTCGTCAAACAATCGAGCGAATCGAGCCTCGTCCGTGACCCGAAAACCGGGAAAGAGCGGTACCTCGAAAACGACAGCTTCGAATCGATGGATGGAGAGTCACCGCTCGAAACCGCCGCACATCGGGTGCAACCGTCGGTCAGACGGATTCTCACCGCCGTCCCGAATGACCGCGCGCTCGGCTTGTTGCTCGAATTCTTCGAGCGGGGCCCGCTTCCAGCCCGCGACCTCGTCTCCTCGTACGACCTCTGTGAAAGTGATTTACACGGGCTCCTCGCGGAATTTCGCGCGGCGGGGCTCCTCGAAGAGCGAAAAATCGCGGGCGAACGGGGATACGGTCTGACTGACACCGCGCAGGACGGACTCGAACCGTTAGTCGGCGACGCCGAGCAGTGAGTCGAGTTCTTCGACGTGCGACCGGTTCGTCGTCGAATCCTTCTCCACGCGCACGAGGTTGTCCGCGCCACCGACCAGTTCGTCGTCGTGGCTGACGACGATTATCTGTTCGACACCCAACTCGCGCATCGACTCCACGAGTTCGACCAACTGAGAGACGTGCCCCGAGTCGAGGAACACCGTCGGTTCGTCCAGAATGAGTGGTGGCATCGGTGCACTGCCCTCGATTCCTTCCGCCAACAGGCGATAGATGGCACAGCGTAGGCTCAGATTGAACAGCGCCCGCTCCCCCCCAGACAGTTGTTGTGGGTCGAGCGGTTCGCCGTCCTTTTGGTAAATCGTGAGTCGGTACTCGCCGTCGAGCGCGATACGCGCGTACGAATCGTTCTGATACACCAACTCGAACACTTCGTTCAGCATTCGTTCGAGACTCCGCACGTTCCGCTGCCGGAGTTCTGCCCGCAGGTCGCCGTACATCGACTGGAGGTCGGCAGCTTCGTCGTACAACGATTCGAGTGCCGAAACGCGCGTTTCGATGTCATCGCGTCGCTTCCGAAGTTCTTCCAACTCCTCGATTTCACCCCGAACGCCGCCGATTCGATCCATGAGGTCGTCACGCTGTTCGCGGAGCGACGACAGCTCGTCCGTGACCTTTTCGAGGTAGTTTTCCGCTCGTTGCTTGTCTTCTCGGGCCTTCTCAACCGCCGATTCGTCGTACTCCTCGCGGAGTTCCGACTGCCGTGCTCGTTTGTCCGAGAGGTTCTCGCGGCGCTGGTCGTTCAGTTCTTCGAGATGATTTCGCGTCTCCGCGAGCCGTTCGAGTTCGGCGTTTGCGTCCGCTTTGTTCCCCTGTATCGTTTGAATTCGTTCGATTCGTGTCTCGCGCTCGGCGATTTCCTCGCGCTTGGTTTCGAGCGTTTCGGCTTCTTCCCGATGGGTTGTCGCCTTTTCTTCGAGTTCGCCCACGTCCGAACTGCACGCTTCTGCGTCCGAACGGTGCGTTTCGGCTTCTTCCCGAAGGGTTTCGGCTTCCTCGCGTTTTTCCTCGACCGTTGTCTCCCGATTTTCGACCAGTTGCTCGACGTTTTTTCGGTTACTCTGCCGTTCCCGAACGCGATTCTCGGCAGTGACGAGTTCCTCCGCGCGCTCGATTTTCGTCTCCAACTGCGTGCGCTGTTCCCGAAGCGACTCGACTTTCGCTTCCAATTCCACTACTCGGATTCGGTCTTCGTCCACGGTATCGACGTGCGGGGATTCCTCGACGGGTTGGCCACACTCCGGGCATTTTCCGGCTTCGAGGAGCCGTTCGGCTTCCGCAACCTGCTCTTTCGCGGTTTGCAGTTTCGCTCGAACGTCAGTCTCTTCTTCCCGACGATTCGCAAGGTCTGAGCGAAGCGATTCGAGGTGGTCCGCCGCCTCGCCGAACTCGACGGGCGCCTCCGTGAACCCCTCCCGATACGACTCGATTTCCTCGTCCAGTTGGCTCAGCTGTTCGCGGCTGGTTTCGAGTTGGCTCGTCGTCTCCTCGACTTCCGCGTCGAGTTGCTCCGCTCGCTGGAGCTTTTCGTCCGCCCGTGATTCGAGTTCGTCCGCTCGTTCGCCGAGATTCGACGCCTGATTGTCGAACATCTGGGCTTTCATGCGCTTGTCTTCCAACGTTTCGGCGACCGATTCGTCCTCCGAATCGAGTTCGTCCAGTCGCGTTTCGAGCGCATCCTCGTCGGCTGTTTCGAGAGTCGTCTCGGCGAGCAGTTCGTCGGCGTTCGATTCCAACTCCGAAATGCGCTCCCGAACCTCGGTCGCTCGTTTTCGACGGTCCTCACGTTTCCCTTCCGTCTCGGTGATTTCGCCCTGCAGAGTTTCGATATCCTCGGAAAGCGATTCCAGTTCTTCCCGTTTCTCTTCGGACGTTTCAAGGATGGACTGAGCGTTTTCGAGCGTTTCGCGCGCGTTGTCACCCTGTTTCTCGTAGTTCTCGATTTTCGATTCGAGTTCCGACTGCTTCGATTCGAGGTCGTTCAGCACCCCGTGAAGATTCTTTTCCTCCTTGGTCTCGATTTGGGATTCGAGTTCGGACAAACTCCCATGCCGGTCGTCGAGGACGCTTTTGACCCCAAGCCGGGCGTCGCTGGCGCGTTCGCGGTACTCCTCCAGTTTGCCGAGTTGGAGGAGGTCGTCGATCATGTCTTGGCGCTGGGCGGGCGTCGCGTTGATGAGTTTGTTCACTTCACCCTGCCGAACGTAGGCACAGTTGACGAACGCTTCCGCGTCCATCCGGAACAGGCCGACGATGTGGTCGCGCACATCGCGGGCACCATCAAATGTGGTTTGGGGCGTTTCGAGCACGCACTTCGCGGTCTGGGCGGTGTCACCCGTCGCACGAATCCGTCGGTGAACGTGGTAATCCCCGCCGGCGTGCTGGAACCAGAGTTCGACTTCGGCGTCCTCCGCACCGATAGTAACGATATCTTCCAGCGTCCTGTCGAGCGCTCGCGCGCCGTACAGCGCGAAAAAGCACGCTTCGAGCAGGGAGGATTTCCCGCTCCCGTTGAGACCGTGGATGACGGTGATTCCCGAGTCGAGCGTGAGGTCCGCGTCCTCGTAACATTTGAAGTTCGACAACCGAATCCGTTCGAATCTCACAGATAGTCCTCCATCGAAACTTGTCCGTCCGTTTCATCCGTTTCATCGGCGTTATTGGTGTTGTCGCTATCGTCACCATCCACGGAATCATCAGCGCTCGCAGTGTCGCTCTCACTCGTACTTTCCGCGTCCACTGTTGTCTCTGCTGGTGGTAATTCGTCGGAGGATTCCACTGTTTGCGACGATTCCGATTCCGGTTGTTCTTCGGTTGCAATATCGTCGCTCGATTCCACTGCGACAGCCGTTCCGTCTTCGGGGTCGGAACTCACGGAAACGGAAATCTCGGCTTTCTCGTCCACCGATTTCGACTGTTCCCCTTCCACTGGTTCGAATGCCCCGACGTCGTCCGAAATCCGGGTCGAAACGTGGTCTTCGACGGCCGCTCGGACGTTTGAATCCGCGACTTTGCTTGCGCGAACGAGTTCGTCCAGTTCGTTGGCGGCCTCGCTCAGCCCCATTTCACGGACGCGCTCGCGGACGGCGTCGTCGGGGTCAGCAAAGGAAACCGAGAGTTCGTCGGCTTCAGCCTCGAACTCCCGGCGGTCGGTGACGCGGGCGACGAGTGCACCCTCATCAAGCACAAATTCCTCGACGCGTGCGGGTGTCACGTCCGTACCTTCCCCCTCGATGGAGACGAGGACGACCGAATCGTCCACATCATACTCCCGAATCGTGTCGCGTACGCGGTCGATGCTATCGCCTTCGCCGAGCGTCACCGAGACGAACTCGAAATCGCGGGTCTCGATGCCACGCCGGGTGATGCTCACGTCCTCGTCGAACTGGATGATGTTGTAGCCACGGTCGTCGCGCTCGCTCGCGCTCGCGCGCTCGGTCGAACCGCAGTAGGTTACCCACGCGCCGGTGACTTCCTCCCGTTGCGGTTTGTGGTTGTCGCCGAGCAACATCGCGTCGAACTCAACCGACGCTTCGGTCAGCACTTCCTCTGCGTCCCAGTTGCCGAATTCGAACGGCTGAAACAGGCCGTGGGCGACAAGCGCAGCGGTGTCCGCGTCGTGTCCATCGAATTCGTATTCGAGGTCGTCGCGTTTCGAGAGCGGGACGTGGTCCAACCCGTAGAATGCAGTGTTGCCGACGAGAACGGGGGACGGCCCGAGGCGTGTCGCAAGCCCCAACGTTTCGAAGAGGTCGAGCCACTGTTGGCCGTGCGTGCTCTCGTGGTTCCCGACGATAGCGAGAAACGGGATGTCTGCCCGACGAAGTTTCCGGAGGACAGAAATCGTCCCGTGAAGGTCGATGAGTCCCGGTCGGCGGTCGTGGAACAGGTCACCAGCGTGGATGACGGCGTCCATTTCGTCCGCGATGGCGTCCTCGACGACCGTGTCGAAGGCAGCAAGAAAATCGTCCCGTCGCTCGGATGAATGATACTGGCGATACCCGATGTGAGTGTCGCCTGTGTGAATCACCCGTGTCATTGCTTTCGGTATGTCCCCTTCTCATAAATTGTTTCCGTGACTGTCGCGTTGAGGCGGACATGACGTTTCAGACAGCTCACATTCGTGCCGACCTGTTCTCGGACCTCAACGGAGCGACTTCGGTTGCCGACAGCGCAGACGGCAATGACAGCGATTCGACACCTGTCCATGCACCGTTCACCGGCGAGCAAATCGGTAGCGTCCCGGCCGCTACCGAGCGAGACGTGTCCGAAACGGTTTCGCGTGCACAGGAAGCCCAGCGCGAGTGGTCGTCGTGGCCGGTTGAGCGACGGGAAGATATCTTGTCCCGATTTCATGACCTCGTGCTCGACCGGCAGGACGAACTGCTCGACGTGATGGGACTGGAGAGCGGGAAAGCGCGGCGGCATTCTTTCGAAGAAATCCTGGATGTGGCGACCAATGCCCGGTATTATGCGACTCACGCAGCGGACTTTCTGCGGCCACGGCAGCGTGATGGTGCGATTCCGATTGCGACGAAGACGAAAGAGTACCGACGGCCTGTCGGCGTCGTCGGGATTATCGCACCGTGGAACTACCCGCTCACGCTCGCCGTATCGGATGCGATTCCTGCGCTGCTGGCTGGTAATTCGGTCGTTCTGAAACCGGCGGAGGAGACGCCGTTTACCGCCCTGCTCGCCGCCAAACTGCTTTGGGAGGCTGGAGTGCCGGAGAACGTCTTTCAGGTCGTCACAGGTCGGGGTGACGAAGTCGGCCCGGCGCTCATCGACGGCGTGGATTTCGTCAGTTTCACTGGAAGCACCGAAACGGGGCGAGTGGTGGCAAAGCGCGCCGGGGCAAACCTCGTCAAATGCTCGCTGGAACTCGGTGGGAAGAATCCCATGCTCGTGTTCGACGACGCGGACGTGAGCGAGACGGTCGAGGGTGCGATTCGCGGTTGTTTCACGAATGCCGGACAGCTCTGTCTCTCCGTTGAGCGACTGTACGTGGAAGACGGCGTGTACGACGACTTTCTGCGCCGATTTTCGGAACGAACCCGGAACCTCTCGATGGCTCCGTCGCTCGACTATGACACCGATGTCGGGTCGCTCATCTCCGAAGCCCAGTTCGAGAAAGTGCAGGCACACGTCGATGATGCTGTGGAGAAGGGGGCAACGGTCGTGGTCGGGGGGAATCCTCGCCCCGACATCGGGCCGTACTTTTTCGAACCGACGATTCTGACGGACGTGACCGAGAAGATGGTTCTCGCGCGTGAGGAGACGTTTGGCCCGGTCGTCTCGGTGTCCCGATTCTCCGATGCAGCGGAAGGAGTTCGGCTTGCGAACGACTCCGACCGCGGCCTGAACGCGAGCGTTTGGACGACCGATTCCGAGCGTGGGTGGGAAGTCGCTCGGCAGATTGACTGCGGGACGGTGGGAATCAACGACCCGTATCACGCGACGTGGGCGTCGGTCGATGCACCGATGGGTGGGATGAAAGAGTCCGGAATCGGGCGTCGTCACGGCCGCGAGGGGATTTTGAAGTACACCGAATCGCAGACGGTCGCCGAACAGCGATTTGCGTCGCTTGCACCACCGCGACGGATTCCGACGAACTGGTACGCACGAGCGATGACGGGCGTGATGCGTGCGTTCAAACGTCTTAAGGGGGGCACGTAGATGTCCGAGATGGCCGTTTTCCTCACCGGTTTTCCAGGGTTTCTCGGGTCGGCGCTGACGAAGCGGTTGGTCGGTCGCGGCCGTTCGGTTGTCTGTCTCGTTCAGCGGAAATATCGGCAGGCGGCCGAGCAGCGGGCACGGGAAATCGAGCGTGAGTGTGCGGAAGACGATTCGGGAAGCATCGAACTCGTCACGGGAGACATCACACAATCCGATATCGGTCTCGGTGGGAGAATCGAATCGTTGCAGGACGACACCGACGCCGTCTATCATCTCGCGGCCGTATACGACCTCGCCGTGAGTCGGGAAGTCGGAATGGCGGTCAACGTGGACGGGACGAAGAACGTCCTCGACTTCGCGGCTGGCTGTGGAAACCTTGCAAATTTTCAGTACGTGAGCACCTGCTACGTGAGCGGGCATTACGACGGGACGTTCACCGAAGACCACCTCGTGGAGGGCCAGCAGTTCAACAACTACTACGAGACGACGAAGTATCTCGCCGAAGTCGCGGTACAGGAACGGATGGCGGACGGACTGCCCGCGACGATTTACCGCCCGGGTATCGTTGTCGGGGACAGTGAAACCGGCGAGACACAGAAGTACGACGGCCCGTACTACCTGCTTCGGTGGCTTTTGCGTCAGCCTTCCGTGGCGGTCGCGCCCGTTCTCGGCACCCCGACGGCGTACGAGGTCAACGTCGTCCCGCGAAACTTCGTGGTCGATGCGATTGCCGAACTGAGCCAGCGTTCCGAATCGGTCGGGCAGGTGTACCAACTCTGTGACCCGAATCCACTCACGGTGGACGAAATGCTTCGTGTTTTCGGGCGGGCAACAGGAAAACGAGTCATCCGAGTGCCGGTTCCGAAGAGCGCGTTGAAACGGGTGCTTTCCAACATCCCGGCGTTGGGAATCGAACCGGCAACGCTCGATTACTTCGACCAGCCGACGAGCTACGCATGTGAGAATACGTTGAAAGCGCTCCAAACGACCGATACGGGGGTCCGCTGTCCGATATTTGGGTCGTACGTCGGTAATCTGGTGTCGTTCGTCCGCGAACACCCAGAGATTACGCCCGACGCGATGGTGTGAGCGTGTTGTGGTGAAGGGAGTGATAGGGGCCAGTTGAGCCACGGATGGCTACCGTTGGCCCCGTTTTAAGATATAACGGTTCGAACGTTGAGGGAGGTGACGGGAAGCAGGCGGACAGTTAGTCGAGCGTGAAGACTCAGAGGTCGAGCGTGTAGAGGCGTTTCCGGGCGTCAGAGAACGAAAACCGCGAGTCAACGAGGTCTTCGTTTTCGAGGCGGGTCAAGGCGTAGCGGACGGTTCGCGGTGGGAGTAGCGTCTCGTCCGCGAGTTCGCTCTGGGTCATGGTCTCGTTGTACTCCAACACCTTTGCGACGAGCTTTGCGCTCGGCGGAAGTTCGCGAATGCTAGCAGTCGAATCTACGTCCTGCAACCGAGTGTCGGTCGTTCGTGATAGCTCTGGGGCACTCATCAACTCACAATTTCGGATACAGGGTAATAATATTTCCCATTCGATTTTATTACCCATGGGAATTAAAATCACCAATGATACGTGTGTACCAACAGGTCGGTCACCCGAAGCCTCTTAAGATGCAGGCTCTTACCCGGAACTGATGACCGATACTGTGGATGACGTAGAACTCCCGTACGACGAGGAGAGTACGTCACAACAGGAACAAATAGAGGCTCTCCAAGAGCGTCTCGATGTCCTCGAATCCCAGAACGAGGAGATGCGAGACAAGCTTCTCGACGCGAACGCTGAGAACAACAAGTATCAGCAGAAACTCGAACGGCTCACTCACGAGAACAAGAAGCTGAAACAATCGCCGTTGTTCGTCGCCACGGTGCAGGAGATCACCGAAGAAGGCGTCATCATCAAGCAACACGGGAATAACCAGGAGGCAGTCACGGAAGTGACCGAGGAAATGCGTGAGGACCTCGACCCCGACGCGCGTGTTGCCGTGAACAACTCCCTTTCCATCGTGAAGACGCTTGATAACGAGACTGACGTGCGCGCTCGCGTGATGCAAGTCACAAAGAGTCCCGAGGTTACCTACTCTGATATCGGTGGACTCGAAGAACAGATGAACGAAGTTCGGGAAACCGTCGAGATGCCGCTCGAAAGCCCCGAGATGTTCACCAAAGTCGGTATCGAGCCACCGAGCGGTGTGCTTCTCTATGGCCCGCCGGGCACCGGCAAGACGATGCTGGCCAAGGCAGTCGCCAACCAGACCGACGCCACGTTCATCAAGATGGCCGGCTCCGAACTCGTCCACAAGTTCATCGGTGAGGGTGCGAAACTCGTCCGCGACTTGTTCGAAGTCGCTCGTCAGCACGAGCCAGCAGTCCTCTTTATCGACGAAATCGACGCCATCGCGTCCAAGCGTACCGACTCGAAAACGTCGGGTGACGCCGAAGTTCAGCGCACGATGATGCAACTGCTCTCGGAGATGGACGGCTTCGAGGACCGCGGCGAAATCCGCATCATCGCCGCAACGAACCGCTTCGACATGCTCGACCGTGCCATCCTCCGCCCCGGTCGCTTCGACCGCCTCATCGAAGTGCCCACCCCCGGACAGGAAGGCCGCGAGCAGATTTTCAAAATCCACACTCGCGACATGAACGTTGCCGACGACGTGGACTTCGAACACCTCTCCATCGAGACGGGCAACGCCAGCGGTGCCGACATCAAAGCCATCTGCACCGAGGCAGGCATGTTCGCCATCCGCGACGACCGCACCGAAATCCGAATGGAGGATTTCCTCGATGCGCAGGAGAAAATCAAACAGGAAGAAGAAGAGAGCGACGAAGTCTCCAAGACGTTCGCGTAATCTCGTCTTCCTCATTCTGGGCCGCCTGACCCCAACTTCGGGCGGATTTCTATTGTTCTGTTTCTCGCAGTTGCCGAGCGGAGAGCTATCCGAGGACAGTACGAGTACAGTCAGCTATCCGAGGATGGTGAAGAGTACGTACGGAATGCCGAACAACAAGATGGTCATCGACACGAGGATGAGTAGGTACGACCCAACCATGCTCGCCGCAGTCCGCCACGCGGGATGGTCGAAACCGGCAGTTTCAGTCATACCATCTTGTTTTTCTTCGCCCATCTAAACGCTACCGGACTCTCAGGTGGTCCGACGGTTGACGGTTGATGGATGACGGTTACCGCAGAATGTCGCCGATTCTACGCGCTTGTCCACCCGTCGCGGGGTCCTTCTCCACGATGTGCAGGACCTGATGGTCGGTTACTTCGTAGTAGGATTTCCCCGTCGCGTCCTCGATGAGGTTCTTCGAAAGCCGGAATTCCGTTCCTTCATACACAACATCGACTCCATCGTCATCGAACGAAAGCGTAGTCATGACCTCTCGTTGGCGTCGGCCAAATAAAAAAGCTACAAATCCGAGATGAGGTGGATTGGTTGCGTGAACGGGCGAATGGGAGTCGGTTCCGACAGAATTCGCTCCGAGACGACGCTGGTTCTGATAGTGCAACAGCAGCGACGACGAGGACAACCCAGAAACCCCTCGACCGTTCTCCGAGGTAATTCTGGTTCGGTTTCATTGCCGTCCGGTATCTGTAGTCTCAAAGATAGCAAAATCACGTTGTAGCGAGTTCAGTCGGAGGCACGCTCCGACAACGTCACTCTCACTGCGTTCGCGGGGCGAGCGGAGGCGTTCGGGGGCTGGCTCTCAACAACTCCAATATCAAAACTACCGGACACATTCCTTCGTCGCGGCAGACGGGCGTCAGACGACTCGGGAGGATTTATTACGAGCGACTTGTTGGTAGGATGTGTGCCGCTCCGTTCCGACCCTTTGGATGAACTCTCGATTCCCGACGGGACGACCGTCGAAGAACACGACCTCGTGACCGACGGGGACATCATCGTCGGCGCGCAGAGTACCGTCGAGTTCGGCGTGCGGGGCAACAACGTCATTGCGGGTGAGCGGGCGACGTTCGGCGGACACATCGAGGCCGAGGCTGACTGCCGACTGGACCTCTGGTGTGACGTTGACGGCGACGTGCTCGTCGGGCAGGACGCCTATTTGGGCGAGCGCGTTCACGTCACCGGCCAACTGATGGTCAGCGGCGATTTGGACATCGGCGACGACGTCAATATCGACGAAGGCTTCGAAGCCAACGGCTGGATCGTCATCCGTAACCCGATGCCGACCGTGGTCTTCCTCTTCGTCTACCTCTCCCAACTCCTTCGGCTTGGCGAGGAAGAGGCCGCCAAAGGCATCATTGATGAAGTGCTGGACGAGACCGAAGCGGAACCGGTGACGATTCCGCGGAACGCTCACGTCAGCGACGACGCGTGGCGCGTCTCGACGCCTGCCACCGTCGGTGACGACTGTCGCCTCCACGGCAACATTCGAGCGGAGGAAATTACGGTCGGTGCGGACAACGAAGTGTTCGGCAGCCTCCGTGGTCGTGCTGACATCGTCGTTGGCGAACGAACGCGTATTCACGGCGACGTGACGACGCGTAACGGTACCGTCGTGCTCGAAGACAGTGCGGAGGTACTGGGCGACGTGTCCTGTACAAACCTCGAATTTCACGAGAACGCGACTGCCGACGGGACCATGCGCGCACGTGGGGAAATGACAATGGTGCGCGCCGAGACGCGAAAACCAACCGACGAGGATGAGCCGGCGGATGCTGAGTCGGAAACCGAGTTGGAATCCGAATTGGAAGCAGAATCCGAATTGAGAGCTGAACTGGAAGCCGAGTCGGGAGCGGACTCGGGAGCCGACTCGGAATCGAAATCTGAATCCGGAGCGAACGACACCGCCGAAACGGTCGAGACAACACGTCGAGACCGAAACGGTTCGGATGGCCCGGCGCCACAGACCTAAGTTTTGACACGTTTTCGGAGCCATTTCGTCCGAGCGACAGCCATCAATCCCCGATTGAATTTCGACCGTATGTCAGATAATCGTTGAACCCCCGACAGTATAATAACGACTGAGGGATTTGGTAATGATTGACGTATGCAAACTAAACGCACTCACGGTAGGAGGTACCAATGCACTCGGTCGTGTTGACCAAGGGCGTTCCGGACTTCCGCGAGGGACAGGTGTCGTTCGACGAGGACGGCCACCTTGAGCGTGGGAAAACGCCGACAGTGATGAATCCAAACGACCGGTTTGCACTTCAAGCTGCTCTCCAGACGAAGGTGAAACACGGTGGAACGGTGAGCGCAATGAGCATGGGACCGCCCGGCTATGGCGACGTACTGGGCGAGGCGATGGAGGTGTACGCCGATGACCTCTACTTGCTTTCGGACCGCGCGATGGCGGCCGCCGACACGTGGTCCACGTCGATTACCCTCTCTGCGGGTATCGAGAAACTCGGCAACGCCGACCTCGTTCTCGCGGGATTCAAAACGGCGGACGGCGAGACGGGACAGACCGGACCACAGACCGCGTGGTGTCTCGATTACCCCATCATCACGCACGTCATCGCCATGGAAGTGGACGAGGACGAAGGCCGCGTTCGTGCAAAACGACTCGTAGAGGGCGACGTGGACGAAATCGAGACGGTCGAATCCCCGCTTCCGGCGTTCATCGTCATGGACCCCGAATACGAAGCGAGCTATCGGAAGGCCTCACATCAACTCCAACGGAAACAGCTCCAGGCCGAAACGAAGGAGCGCTCCGAGGAGTACGAGGAGTACCTCACGATGTGGGACCACGAAGACCTCAATCTCGACCCGGACTACATCGGGTTGGACGGGTCACCGACTATCGTTTCATCAGTGGACCCGATTCCGAAGGCACCGGCCGAGCGCGAAGCCACGATGGCGACGTTGGACGACGAAGAGGCGATGTCCGACGTGCTCGAAACGATTCAGCCGTTCGCGGCGGGTGACTAACCATGACGGAAATCAGCCCCGGAGAGCGAACCGTCGAGGAAATCGAAGACGACGTTCGAACCGTCGAGGACCCCGGCGCGCTCTCCGAACTACTCACGGAGGAGGAGGAAGGAAAGGACCGCAAGACGGCAAAGAAGGTGATTCGAGCGCGAATCGACGAGGTCGCCGACGCGTCGAACGTCAGCGAGGCAGATGGCGGCACGGAGACCGAAGGCGAGTACGAGGAAACCGAGGAAGACGTGGAAAACCCCGACGAAGGAGATGAAACGACGGAAGAACCGGAAACGGACGAATCAGCGGATGGTGAGGACGAAGAGGCCGAGGAAGAAGACAACGGTCTCACCGAACCGACCGCCGACAAAAAACACGTCCGGGCACTCAACGACGGCGTCTACCGCGATATGTGGGTGTACTGCGAGACGCAGGGCAGCGAACTCCTCGACGTGTCGAAGGAGATGCTCGGCAAGGCCCGCGAGTTGATGGACAGGTATGTCGAGGACTACGGCGACGATGAACGCGTCGTCGCCGTCCTCGTCGGTGACGACATGGAAGAACTCGCTGAGGAGTGTATCACCCTCGGTGCGGACGTGGCGGTGTATTACAACGACGACCGACTGGAGCGGTTCCGCCACAAACCGTACACCGAAATCGTCGCGGATATGGCCCGTTCGAAGACGGACTGGAAGGAGTACGACAAACCCCGTTACTTCCTCTTCCCGGCGACGAACAACGGCCGTGACCTCTCCGCACAGACGCAGGCTGAACTCGACTCCGGACTGGCGAGCGACTGTTCAGGGCTGACCATCACGGACGAACTCATCTCGAACCCCGTGAAGACAGGCGAACCCGGCGAGAAGATCGAGTTCGAGCGCATCCTTCACATGCAGCGCCCGGACTTCTCGGGATTCGAATACTCGACCATCCTCTGTATCGACAACCCCGACCGGGATTTCCACCCGCAGGGCTGTTCGGTGATTCCGGGAAGCTTCGACCAGATGGACCCCGACGCGAGTCGGGAGGGCGAGGTCGTCTCCCACGACGCCGAACTTCCGGACGAATGGTTCCGCGTCGAGGTATCGGAATGGGACACGCTCGACACCGGCGTCGATTTGACCGACCGAGAGGTCATCGTGGCCATCGGACGTGGTATCGGCGACGACCCGACGGAAGGAATCGAACTCGGACTCGACCTCGTGGACGCGTTCGAGGATGCGGACCTCGGCCTCTCACGTGGTGTGGTCACGGCGTCCTACGACGTGGAAGGACACGTCGAACGCTACGTTTCCGAGGAGCGCCAAATCGGGGAAACCGGACAGGTCGTCCAGCCGCCGCTGTACATCGCGGCGGGCATCAGCGGCGCGATTCAGCACAAGGTCGGGATGGACGAATCGGAGACCATTATCGCCATCAACACCGACACTGACGCCGATATTCGGGACTTCAGCGACTTCTTCATCGAAGGGGATCTGTTCGAAGTGTTGCCCCGCTTGACGGATGCGGTAAAGGCGGGCGAATTGGACGCGGTCGCAGCGGAGGACGATGACTGAAAGATGAGCGAGGAATACGAACACTACGAAGCCGTCGTGGTCGGTGCCGGTCCCGGAGGGGCCGCCGCTGCCGCGACGCTCGCACGTAACGGAATCGAAACGCTCGTCCTCGAACGCGGTGTCGAGGCCGGGTCGAAGAACGTTTCAGGTGGTTTGCTGTACGCCGAGGAGTCAGCCCCCTACACCATCGACTCGCTGTTCCCCGGCTTCCGCGAGGAAGCGACCGAACGGCCGATAACGGACTACAACATCCACAACGTGGCCGGGAGCAAGGTGAAGTCGCTCGACATCACCCGACTCCACGAACACGACACGGAGTGGTCGGACGCGGTTCTGCGACGAAAGATGGACTCGTGGCTCGCCGAGCAGGTCCACGAGATGACCCACGAGACGGGCGGCGGCCTGTTGACCGGCGTTCGCGTCAACGGACTGCTCCGCGAGAAGGGCAAAATCGTCGGCGTCACCTGCGACGAACTCGACCCAATCAAGGCCGACTTCATCGTCGCGGCGGACGGCGTGAACAGCGAACTCGCCCGGCAGGCCGGACTAATGGACTGGGACGAACCCGAAGAGTGGTTCCAGGGCGTCAAAGCCGTCATCGAGATGCCCGAGGACGTTATCAACGAGCGTTTCGGCGTCGGGGAAGGCACGGGCGCGGCACACCTCTTCTCTGGCAATCTCTTCGACGACGTTCGCGGCGGCGGCTTCCTCTACACGAACGAGGATTCGCTCTCGATTGGGTCAGTCTTCCACCTCGACAGCCTTGTGGAGGAGGAAGCCGAACCGCACGAACTGCTCAACAACTTGCTCACCCACCCGCTGCTCGGCCAGTGGCTGAACGGCCACTACAACGAAATCGAGTACTCCGCGAAGCTCGTTCCGGACTCGAAGAAGGTCGCACACCCGGCGCCGCACCGCGGACGACTCGTCCTCGTCGGTGACGCCGGCGGACAGATGCAGGCCCAAGGCCCCATCATCAAGGGCATGAACCACGCCGTGAGCGCGGGCGCGCTCGCGGCGGAAGCCTTCGCCGAGGCGCGCATGCGTGGCGACCCCGATAAAGCCGGGACGCTCTACGAGAAGAAACTCAAAGAGGGGGGCGTGATGGGTAAACTCCGCCCCCGTCAGTATCGGGCAACTCGTGGTATCGCCGAGAACGACCGTATGAGCGAACTCGTGGACGGCCTGCTCTCGTCGTCGCTCGGCCGGGTTGCGCTCAAATCGGGACTGCTCTCGGGCCAACTCGAACGGCTGTACAGTTCGCCGTATCTCTCCTCGATGATTCCGGACACGAAGACGCCGTACGTCACGCTGCCGACGGTTATCGCGGAGGAACTGGGCACCGAAATCACGGATACGAACGAAGTCGAACCCAAGAGCCTCGCCGACCGCATCGGCGATCTGACCTACGACACCGACGTTGGCAACCCGCACATCGAGCTACAGGACAACTCCTACGAAGCCAGCGGAGCAGCGGTGTCGGCGTGCCCGGTCAGCGCGGAAGGGTTCGGCGGTGGCTGTTACCGCTCGGAGACGGTAGGAACGAACGGCAACGAGGAGAAAATCGTCAGCCTCGACACGCAGCCCTGTGTCGAGTGTGGAACGTGTGCTGTCGTCGCCGATACGGAGTGGGAGCACCCACGCGGCGGCAAAGGCGTCGAATTCCGAGAGGGATAACAAGGAAACATGAGCGAGTACCGCGACCGAATCGAGTCCCTCGCCGACCGGGCGCGGAACGACCGAGAAGCGTTCGACCCCCCTGCCGACCCGCCGGACGAGGAGTCCGCGGTAGCGTACCTTCGGGATGGCGTTGGGGATGTCGTCTCGGTGTACGTCGAAGGACGAACGGGCGAGTTCGTCCGCTTTGACGGCGACGAGATGGCGACGATGGAGCAAGCACTCAACGACTGGGTCGCGCTGTATGCCCGTTGTTACGGCCACGACATCGAGACTGAGTTCACGGTGCGAGAAGTTGCGGAACTGGTGTTGAAGACGTACGACCTGCACGACGCGGTGCAGTTGCTCACGCAGGTTCCAGATCCGAAAACGGAGCGGACGCAGGACTTAGTCGCCGAACTCCGTCCCGACGAGTTCGAACAGCGTGTCGTACTCCTCGGGTAGTTGCCCGCGAATCTGTTCGAACTCACCTTCCGGGACGACTTCCGCGATGAGCGACAGTCACGCCTTTCGCGTGAAAGAGCGCGTCCCCGTTGTCGATTCGCTCACGTTCGGCGACGCGAGAGACGAACTCGTCGAAATGGAACCGTTCTCCCGATTCGGCATGGATGAGATACCAATCGACTTCCATCGGGAGTGGCCCCGCGAGGTCCTTTGCCTCGCCCTCCTGTAGCCGCTCGCCGAGCGTCATCAGCGTGGCGCGAATCGCGCGCACTGCTTGGCCCTGTTTTCCCAACTTGAGACGGTGCTGCACCTGTCCGATGAACTCGCTGTAGTCCATGATTTCCCCCACTGTCACAACGACGGGACAATACAAGAATCGAGTGGCGGAGTTCGACGGCTGATTTCGACAGTTTTGATACCTCTCACTCCGGTTTCAAAACCATCGTTAAAAATAAGTATAGATAGGTGGTAACAGTGTACATGGAGTTCTCCGAGAAACTCGAATTCGGTCACGAAGACCGCCGGCGAATCTACGAGTACGTCGAACGACACGGCACGGCAAACGTAAACGACGTACAGGATTCACTCCGCATTGACCCGAGTGGGTTCCGCCACCACATTGCCATCCTTCGCCGGGACGGCTACCTTTCGGAGGACGAGGGTATGCTTTCGGTCGCGTTGGAAACCGGCGCTGAAGAGGAGTTCCACGACGGGGACGTGGAGTTCCTCATCCGTCCTGCTCGGCAGGAAGACCTCTCAGGCATCATCGGCGCGATTCGGCAAGTCGCCCAGCAAGGGTCGTACATCGTCGCCGAAACCGTCGCGGACGAAATCGACCATCAGGAGGCGCTGCTCCGGCACAACGACCTCGAATCGCGGATGTTCTTCGTCGCAACCGTCGGCGACGAAGTCGTCGGCTGGGTCCACCTTCACGCCCCCGAACTGGACAAACTCAGCCACACCGCCGAGTTGACCGTCGGTGTACTGGACGAGTATCAGGGCCACGGCATCGGAAGCCACCTCCTCGAACGCGGACTGGAGTGGGCGGGCGCAAACGGCTACGAAAAAGTCTACCAGAGCGCCCCCTCGACCAACCAGAACGCCATCGACTTCCTCGAAGGACACGGCTGGGAGACCGAAGCCGTGCGGAAGAACCACTACAAGATCGACGGCGAGTACGTCGACGAAGTGATGATGGCCGTGAAATTGTAGATAGGCCAACTATCGTCGATAATTCAGTCGAACCTCGATCCGCCAACATTTCGTATTGATACTCGAATTGTTCCAATTAATCAGGACAACGAAAGCATTTTTACCGTCCTTTGAACAGTGAGAATATGCGAGAATCCCCACTTGAGCAAGTACGGCCGTTCGGATACGCCCTCATCGCTCTCATCTTTGTCGCCATGATTCTGCGTTCATATCACGATTTTACGGACCCTCGGGTCCTGTTTAATATCACGGGGGGTGTTCTCCTCACTGTCTTTCTATTCGGATATCTCTACGTTTCGCGCGTCTCGAACCGTTTTTCGACACAACAGGAAGGTGTGATAATCCTGTTCGTCTCACTCCTTTCCCTGCTGGTGACTATTGCTCTCAGTCTCACAAACGCGAAATCAGTTCCTCGGGATGCGTACTTCACGTTCGCTGCGTTCTTCGTGTTTGGTCTGGGTCACATCGTTGGTCCGTACCTTCCGGTTCGCCTGCAACGGTCCATCGGCGTCGTTGGGGTGCTGATGGGTTTCGGTCTATTCGGTTTCTCGGTCAAGCTGTTTCAGTCCGGTTCGACGGTGATAGCGGCGGACAACGCGATTTTCGGTATTGCGCTCATTATCGTCGCGCTTCTAATGATGGTGAAACCGGACGGCATTATCTCAGATTAAAATACGGTTATCGCAAAAAATCGTTCTGCCGTTGCTCCAGTTAGACCGAAGGAAGTGACGGGAGCGAGGGGAGTTCATCCCAGACCCAATTGAGGAACTGGTTCTGTGGGTTTGGCGGAATATCGGGTTCTTCGCCCGTGAGAAGACAGGCCATACATCCGGCACAGTTCGCTTCGCCGTTAATCGGCTGGCTACAGAAACAGTGAACCTGCCCCGAGGTCAAGCCTCGGGGCTTCCTGCTTCAATGACGCGCTTTGCATCCACCGCAACCGGGGTGAACACAGGGAGCGCAGTCTGCACAGGCGTTGATTCGGAGCGTCCCGCCCCTACATCTTCGAGACCGCGAGAAAGAATGTTCTTCGCCGCGTTCAAATCTCTGTCCTCTTCGTGACCACACGCTGGACATGAATGCTCACGCACCCACACCGGCTTATCCGTCTCCACACCACACCGCGAACACTCCTTCGACGTCCCCGCCGCGTCAACCTTCACGACATGAGTGCCATATAACTCACCTTTGTACTCTAACAGTCGAAGGAACCGCGACCACGCCGCGTCCTGCTTGTTCTTCGCGGATTGGGGCGTTTCCATCATCGGATTCACGTCCAAATCCTCTACGGCAACCAAATCGTACTCCTTGACAAGCCACGTCGACAACTTGTGTTGGAAGTCAACAACTTTCCGCTTGATACGGCGCTTCGTTTTGGCGACTTTCTGTCGCTGTTTCTCCCAATTGTTCGACCCGTGTTCCTTCCTGTTAAGTTTTCGCTGTTCACGGGCGTACCGCTCGTACTCGGCATCCAAGTCGAGCATATCCACTGAAAGATTGTACGACGTGTGGATGTACGAGAGGATGCCAAGGTCAACACCTACACAATCAGCATCGTCAAGCGACTCGGGAGGCGGTTTCTCAGGGAGTTCTTCGTCCGGCGTCCCTGTGATGAATGAGACGAACCACTCGCCGGTTGTCTCTTTCTTCAGGATGACACGCTTGATGTCGTCTGTCTCCGGGATTGGTTGGTGTTCGCGGACAGGGAAGCTACCGATTTTGGAGAGTTCGAGTTGAACGTATCCGTCTTGGCCCGTGTTGTGATCCACGTCGAAGCCTTCTGACTGATACGCGACTGACCGGAACTCGCCGCATCCTTGCCACTTGAGCTTCCCTGTCTTGTACCCGTTCTTCCGCCGCCCTTTCAGTGTCTCCGTGTCCTTGTGAATTTGTGAGACTGTTTGTTGGGCGGCGTGTGCAGACACGTCGCCATAGACCGGCCACTGCTTTTTCCACTGTGTGAGCTTCTTGTGTTGCTCATATGCGGCAGGTCGGTTGCCTTTTTCGTAGGAGTAGTAGTCTCGAACCGCGTCGTTGCGGATTTGGCGGTGAATTTCGATGTGTCGCCACGCTTCGCTAGCCGTGTCCGCGTCCGGGTAGGCACGACAGCGAAGCGCAGTGTCCATTGTGGGTTAGTCCTCGGTGGTGGCTTTTTCGACAGTGAGTTTGAGTCGGTCTCCGGGTTGGAGTCCGAGTAGTTCTCGGGTTTCTTCAGGGATTGTGACTTGCCCACGTTCGCGGAGAGTGGGATAACATTCCATCTGATTCATACCTATCTATTCATACTGAATCACATTAAATGTGGTGGCTATTCGTGTTCGGTGGGCCTGTGGACCGGTTGTCGTAAGAGAAAAAATCAGAGAATGTCGGCATTCACCCTCGGGGTCAAGCCCCGAGGCACTCTGCCTTGATTATCTGTAGAAACAGACCACACACAGTATCGCACCGACACCGGTTTCGCTAGCGACACAGAAGTCGAGACAGGTTTCACAGGTGGTGAGCACGTCGTAAATCCACAACGCACAGTTCGTACAGGTTTCGTCACAGACCACACCGGCCTTATCCAAACCAATACTGAAAACGGTACTCTCAAGCCAACCTTCGAGCGTTCCTTTGATGATGTCGAATCCAATTCCTTGTGTCGTTACCGTTCCTCCCCCCGAGAGTTGTTGAGATGTTTGGAGAGAGGCGAGGGGCGAAACCGACGAGATATCCAAGAGTTCGTTCTCTTTCGGAGTGAACTCGCCGGTGGTACTGGCCAGGTACTCCGGCGTTTCGATTTCGTCGGTTTCCGGATTTCTCACCGCAAGTTCGACTCGGAAGCCTCCGAGTGAGGTAGTCGCTTGCACCCTCGTTCGTTCGATTTTACCCTCGACATCGAGCGTCGAGAGCACTTGCTCCTCTTCCGCGTCGGTTGCGCCACGACTGAATTCGAGACCGGTGCCGACGTTCGCCAACGTCCCACCCGTTTCGGTCACCATCGAATAATCCGACGGTACCGACGGGAGGTCCCTGTCGAACGCGAAGACCGTTCCGATGTCGCCGTTTCGATCAACGGCGAGGAGACGACCGTATTTCAAGTCAACCTTCATTACCACGAGCTCTCCCTGCGTCGCCGTTCCGTCGTCGAGAATACGGCGCTTTTCGACTTCATCCGGGCTGGGAAGCTGTGAAATACCGAGTTCGGCAAGAATACTCTGGACACCGGGTGCCTGTGCGATTCGTTTGACATCATCGTCCGTCGCGCTCTCTGCACGAACGGTCCCCAACAGCGATTCCAGAACCGACCCACCGCCAGCGACACCGGCGATACTGGCCGCTGCAGAACTCTTCAACAATTTCCTTCGATTCAATCGTTTCGTTTTTTCATCTTGCTTTGACATCAAATGATCATTTCCAAACAGGCATAAAAACACTACAAAATAAACAAACATATAATATGATTGTTCGTTCAAATATTCCATATATTGCTATATATTTATATTCTACGGGTGTCGGATATTATCCTGTTTTATCAGATGAGCAATACACCATCGACAAAACTGAAGATTCATTTTCGCGCGGTGATGAGAGTTGGTATGAGCGACGAAAGCCACGACAACGTCGTCCCCGGGAGCGAGGAGGAAATCGCTTCCCCCGACGTTGCAGGCTACGATTTCAAGGGCGAGTTCGACTTCTTCGACATGCTGTCATCGTACGAGACGACCGGATTCCAGGCGAGCCACCTGTACGAGGCGATCGAACTGATCCGGGCGATGCGCGAGGAGGGCGCAGAGATTTATCTCACCTTCACCTCGAACATCGTCTCGTCGGGGCTTCGGGAGGCCGTCGCCTACCTCGCCCGTGAGGACCTCATCGACGTGATGATCACCACTTCGGGATCGATCACCGAGGACGTCATCAAGACCGAAAAGCCGTTCAAGATGGGCGAGTGGGACGTGGACGAGGCCGAAATGCGCGAGCGGGGTATCAACCGTCTCGGCAACATCTTCGTCCCCTCCGACCGCTACGTCTGGTTGGAGTCCTACCTCAACGACTTCTTCGAGGACTTCTTCGCCGAGGAGAAAATCCGCACGCCAATGGAGTTCTCCCGCGAACTCGGCGAGACGCTGGACGACGAAGATTCCATCCTCTCCAACGCCGCGGACAACGACATCCCCATCTTCTGCCCCGCACTGACCGACGCGGAAGTGGGTAACTTCCTCTACTACTACCGACAGGGGTACGACTCGGACATCGGCATCGAAATCGTGGACGACTACGACAGCCTCATCGAGAAGGGCCTGCTCGCGGACAAAACCGGCCTCATCGTCCTCGGCGGCGGCGTCCCCAAGCACCACGCCATCATGACCAATCTCTTCCGCGGCGGCGCGGATTATGCGGTGTACGTTTCGACCGGCATGGAAGGCGACGGGTCGCTTTCGGGTGCCCCACCGCACGAAGCCGTCTCGTGGGGCAAAATCAAGGAGGAAGCGACGAACTACGTGCAAGTCGAGGCAGAGGCGACATTGGTGGTTCCCATGATGGTCGCCGGCGGGTTCAAAGTCGATTAGAAGGCGAGCAGCAAAGACGATTTTTGGAAATCTTGTGAGCGACGCTCTGACGAGCCATTCGTTCGCTCGTTGCACTTGCTCACGAAGACCTCGCGCGGGCGCACTACCATGTGTGCTTTCGCACCGTGTGGTTTCCCAGTAGCGCACAGTCCGTCCAACCGGGTGGCGCGCGCTGACGAGAGGGTTCGACCAGCGGTTCGGTCGAACCCTCTCGGAAAATCCGTGCGAGGGATGACGGAGGGACCGCTAGGGACCGGAGGAATCGGTTGGGGAGGGTGTGGCTGTCGCGGTGCGGTTTGGGGTGGGACTGAAAGGGGCCACCCGCTCGCGCAACGCATGGTCGTCTCAGTGACCCCTCGCGGCGAACCGAACGGAATGAGGTGAGCCGGGATGTCGCTGAGCGGCCGCGAGCGGGCGGGGGCTTTCGAAGTCCGCCTCTCAGCAACTGCAATCGCAAACCAGCCAAACACGACTCGTAGCGAGCGGGCAGGGGCTTTCAAGGACTGCGTCTTAGTCGCATTCGGCACAACTCACCCAAACAGCACAGCTTCAAGTTCTTGGCGTCGTATCCGATGAACAGTCACTCGCGCACTGCATGAGCAGACGGAATACAGCATGAGTCGCATCCACGAGGTTGTTGAAGAACTCTGTGAGTTTCGAGAAATCGTGCTGAAATAGATCGCTTATAATATCAAGTGAGCTGTGGTACAGTGAAATCAGATACTGTATACCGATTCACCACGGCCAAAATAGTCGAAACCATATTTCACCCATCGAGTTGCTTAATCCGATGTGATTGGTATAGGATAGTCAGACCAAGAGTAACTAGCAGTAGTAATAGGAGGGGAATAGGCGATTCAAATCCTACCTCTCGATAGATATTAGACAATTCTGACGAGAACAAAGAAGATACAATTACAACCACTGCCAAGATTATAATCGATGATTTGTCGTCCATATTTCTACTATTGACTTGGTCGGTAATAAGGATTTTACCATCGTGGATAGCTTTCTCGGGAACAGACATCAGAATAGAAAAATCACCGAACGCTGCTTCTCCCCAGAAAAATCGAAAGACAGTTCCGACCCTCTGTGGTACCACAAAGCATGATTTCTATCGCGCTCGCGGGCAAACCGAACGCCGGGAAGTCCACCTTCTACAAGGCGGCCACGCTGGCCGACGTGGACGTGGCGAACTACCCGTTCACGACCATCGACGCGAATCGCGGTGTGAGCTACGTCCGAACCGACTGCCCCTGTCTCGAACGCGACGAGCGCTGTGGCAACGACAACTGCCACGACGGGAAGCGATACGTGCCCATCGAACTGCTGGACGTGGCCGGGTTGGTTCCGGGGGCACACGAGGGGCGCGGACTGGGCAACCAGTTCCTCGACGCGCTGACGAACGCGGACGCCATCGTCAACGTCGTGGACGCCTCCGGCGGGACGAACGAGGAGGGCGAACCCGTCGAGGTCGGGAGCTACGACCCCGTGGAGGAGGTCGATTTCATCGAGGAGGAGATGGACCAGTGGCTCACTGGCATCATCGACCGCAACTGGGAGAGCGTGGTGCGCCAATCGCGCTCGCCCGGTTTCGACATCGACGAGGCGCTCGCGGACATGCTGACGGGGTTCGGCGCGACGGAACACGACGTGACGACGAGCCTCCGCGGCTTGGAGTACCCCGGCGACCCGCAGAAGTGGACGGACGAGAACCGCGAGGAACTGGCCCGCGACATCCGCGCCCGGACGAAGCCCATCATCCTCGTGGCGAACAAAGCCGACATCGCGCCGGAAGAGAACATCGAACGACTGCGCGAAACTGGCAAAATCGTCATCCCGGCGACTGCGGAGGGCGAACTCGCGCTCCGACAAGGTGTCGAGGCGGGCGTGGTCGATTATGACCCCGGCGACGAGGATTTCGAGGTAATCGGCGACCTGAGCGACCAACAGCAAGCCGGACTGGAGCAGATTCGGGAGGTCATGCACGAGTGGGGTGGCACGGGCGTCCAAGAGAGCCTCGACGCCGCCGTGTACGACCTGCTCGACCGAATTACGGCGTTTCCCGTGCAGAACGATTCGAAATGGACGGACGGGCAGGGTAACGTCCTCCCGGACGCCTTCTTGCTCCCCGACGGGTCCACGCCGCCGGACCTCGCCTACGCAGTCCACAGTGACATCGGCGACGGCTATCTTCACGCGGTGAACGCCAAGACGAACCGCGACATCAGCGACAGCTACGAACTGCAAGAGGGCGACGTGATAAAAATCGTCAGCACGGCGAAGTAGACCAAGCTATTTCGAATCGACTAGCCTCGAAAAGTTATCGAACACTCGCTCCCCGTTCGCGTCCGCAAACGACAATTCGTTTTCCTGCCAGCCGAAATCGTGCATGATTCGCGGGAGCAGTTTGCTCGTGAACTCCGGATGGAACTGCGTCGTCCACAGCGGAACAGTCCGGTGGCGAGTGGCGAAATACTCGTTGTACGACGTCGAGCCGATGGGTTCCATTCCTTCGCCCAGTTCGACCACGTGGTCACCGTGCACCGCCGGCACGACCGACGAAACGCCTTCGAACAGCGGACCGTCCGCAAGTTCGGCCCGAACGAGTTCGTTCGTCAGGCCGCGATGTTCGACTTCCCCACCGAGCGCGTGGTTCACCATCTGGTGGCCGAAACAGATGCCGAGCGTTGGAATCTCTCGCTCTACCAGCTCGCGGACCAGTTCGGCCTCCTCGTCCATCCACGAGTACTCGTCGCGCTCGTACACCCCCGCCGTGCTCCCAGCCATGATGACGCCATCGACGGCTGACAGGGGCGGCTGACCCCCCTCTGTCACGTAATCGTACACCTCGTACTCCGGCAAAAACGACTCCATCGAACGGACGAAGTAGTGATAGTCCGGATTTACTTCGTTCTCCACTACGAGCAGCATAGGAGGGAATCGGTTTGATGACGATAAAAAGCTAGGCGAGAACGATACTCGCATCGACTGTGAATCGCTGTGCAACTATTGTGAGGAAGGTCAGGAAAGTCTCCCAGCCGTTCGCTACGTAGAGCAGTGGTTGGTTCTGTTGGGGATGCAACTACCGAGCGGGAGCTTTCGAGGCGGTCTGACTTCCAGCAATGCACTCACACACCAACCAAACTCTACGCTGTTTCGTAGCGGGTGGAGACGTTCAACGCCGCCGACCTACCGACCTACCGACCTACCGACCTACCTACCGACCTACCGACCTCACCTACCGACCTAGACCTACCGACGCCAATCAGCGAACCATCAAGCACGTTTTCTCGTAGTCGGTGGTAGGATGTTCCGGGACACCTACTTCTATTTCCTTCCGGGGAGAAGCCGGGCGTATGGCTGACTCAGAAATCAACTCTCCGACTGTACTCGTCCTAAGCCGAGGGACGCACGGCATGCCGATGGCCGACTACGCTGCTGAACTTCGGGAGCGGTTGCCAAATCACGAAATTCTGCACGCGAAGACGCCCGATGAGGAGCACGAATACATCGCCGAGGCCGAAATCGTAACCGGTCTCCACATCGACGACACGCTGATTTCCCGCGCCGAAAACCTCCAGTTGTTCGCCGCCGCGTCCGCGGGAACGGGCCACCTCCCACTCGATGCGCTCGAATCACGAGGTGTGGCGGTGACGAACGCTTCGGGTGTTCACGGCCCGAACATCGCCGAGCACGTCATCGGTGCAATACTCACATTCACTCGGGACTTCCTCCGCGCCGGACGCCAGCAAGCACACGGCGAATGGCGACATTTTCAGGCACACGAACTACAGGGGAGTACGGTAACTATCGTCGGACTGGGCGCGATTGGCCAAGCCATCGCCGAGCGACTGGACGGGTTCGGCGTCGAGACGATTGGGGTTCGCTACTCACCGGAAAAAGGTGGACCGACGGATGAAGTGGTCGGCTTCGACGGCCTGCACGACGCACTCGCCCGGACGGAGTATCTCGTGCTGGCCTGTCCGCTGACGCCGGAGACGCGCGGACTCATCGACACTCCTGAGTTCAGCACCCTTCCACCGGATTCCGTGCTGGTGAACATCGCGCGTGGGAAAGTAGTCGAAACGGACGCGCTCATCTCCGCTCTCCGTGGTAACGCGATTCGCGGCGCGGCGCTAGACGTGACCGACCCCGAGCCGTTGCCGGAAGACCACTCCCTGTGGAACTTCGATAACGTCCTCATCACGCCGCATATGGCCGGCCATACGCCGAAATACTTCGTCCGACTTGCCGATATCGTGGCCGAGAACGCCGAGCACGTGACCGAAACCGGGTCGTACGACGACCTTCGGAACGCGGTTCGCTGACAGAATCTCAGAAACTTCAGCCTCGATTATATGTTTATTGCTCGGATGAGATACGGATGGCTTCGAGGGGTCAGAAAAATCGGTACGTATCAGAAAGAGCGCCGGTCGGTGAGAAACGTCGTCCGCGTACCCTACCAGAGTTGTGCGGTGGGTGTCTCACAGGCTATCGCAGACCGCCGCCTCGTTACCTTTGTACGTGTCTTGAACCAGTGTGCCGTCGTCACACCACTGGCAATCTTCCCCCACCAGGTAGCCGATGATACTATTCTCAGTCGTTAGACTCATATTGTCAACACTGTCAATCGCCCAGAGTATGAATTTGCTGGTCACCTGTGCAGGCAGTTTATCCCGCCGCAGGAACTGGTGATAGCATGAGCGAACAACCGTCCACCGAACTGCCGGAAAGCGATGACGAGTGGCGCGAACGGCTGAGCGACGAGGAGTACCGCGTCCTCCGCGAGCAGGGCACCGAACGCCCCTACACCGGCGAGCATCTCGAACGAACGGACGACGGTACCTACGTCTGTGCTGGCTGTGGCGCGGAACTGTTCGATTCGGACACGAAGTACGAATCACACTGTGGCTGGCCGAGTTTCTACGACGTTCCCATGGATAACGTCAAGACGCGCAGCGACACCAGTCAGGGGATGGTCCGCACCGAAGTCGTCTGTTCGAACTGCGGCGGCCACCTCGGCCACGTCTTCGACGACGGCCCGGAACCAACCGGCAAACGCTACTGCATTAACAGCGTCTCACTCGACTTCGCTGAAGAATAGGGGAGCGAGTTCGACGGAAGGAAGTTCGACAGATTTGACGGGGTGAGGTTTGGCAGACTCAACTGCCGGACCGGTGTCATTTTGTATTCATTCGTTGACCGTTTGCCATGGAACTCACGCTTCTCGGGTCGGGTGGCAACTTCCCGACGCCGATGCCGACCTGTGACTGCCGCGTGTGTCGTGAAGCCAGAACCGAAGGCATGCCCTACGCACGTGCCGGGAACGCCACGTTCGTCCACAACGCAAACGCGCTGATCGATGCTCCGGAAGCCATCTGGCAAATGTTGAACCGCGAGGACGGAATGGAACTGCGTTTGTAGTGTGAATCTGCATCGGTTTCGCTCCGAATTCTGTTTGATTCTTGTGATTGCAGCAACTGCGATGACGACTCAGAAAGCCCTCACGAGCGGGCAGGGGCGTTCGGTGTCTGCCTCCAAGTAACTGAAATCACACCCCAACCAAACACGTCTGTTCGAAGCGAGGCTGTTTCGAAATAGGGTTTCGATGGGCAGTTCCATTCAGTAGAATTCAGTATAAAATAGTATCTTTCAGTATCTCCCGGACACTCACCGAACTGCACCCTCAAAACGAAACCTCTCTCGGAATGAATGCCGCGAAAATCGAGTCGGTCCCAACTCCCGTGTCACCGAAAACCGAAATCGGTCAATACCGGGTCATTTCGAATGGAATGGTTGACTACCGCTCCTGCTCGAACCGAGTTTTCTCCCTTCTTCTCCCTCGTTCTCCTCCCGACTCTCACGAGTCGGTTTCGGCCTCGCTCTGGCGACTCCTCCGCAATCCGTCGATGAGAGTCTGGCGCTCCGTCAGCGCAAATCCGACGGCGATGACTGCGAACCCGACGACGGTGTGGGGGGTGATGGTCTCACCGACGAGTACCCAACTCGCAATCGCGGTGACGACGGGGACAACGTAGGAGACGAGCGCAGTTCGCACTGCCCCAATCTGTGCAATCAACTCGAAGTAGGCCGAATACGCTCCGGCGGTCGCAATCACCCCCAGATAGAGGATTGCGAGCAGGAGTGTCGAATGCCAGCTCGTCGAGACGTGCTCGCCCAAACCGAAGCTCACGACGTGGAGGAAGATGCCGCCGAGCAGCAGCCCCCAACTGGTCGTCACGAGCGTCGGGAGCGTCGTCTCGAACCGACGGGTGAGCACCGTCCCCAAGCCCAGACAGGCCGCACCGCAGAGGATTATCCACGGGCCGAGTCCCGCCCCCGAGAGGAGCGTGTTGGGGTTCGGTTCCGCGACGATGGCGACACCCATGATTCCAAGCACGATTCCGAGAACCGAGACTGCCGACAGCCGCTCGCTCGGCAGCAACACCCACGCGAACAGCGTCGCCAGTATCGGATTGAGCGCGAATATCACGGCGGCGACAGGTCCCGGTGTGGATATCTGACCGACGAAGAGAAAGGCGTTCGTCGCCGCCGCGACGAACAACCCGGCGGCACCGATGGTCAACCAGTCACCCGTCTCCACCGGTCGCCAGTCGTCGTACACGTAGGCGACGGCGGGGAGGAGGATGACCGCCGCGATATCGAGTCGGCTTGCAGCGAAGAACACCGGCGGGAGATTGTGCAGACCGACAGAAGATGGCGACGTAAGAACCGCCCCACGCCAATGAGACGTAGGCGAACAACGCGGCGACGAAACGGGAGTTGGTCACGTTCGTCCCGACACGGGGGACGGATAAAGCGATGTTGACGGAAGCGAGGTTGGCCGGTAGGACAACCTCAAAAAAAGCGAGACTGACCGATAGGCTGTGCTCCTCGTTGCGTTCGTATAAAAACAGCGACGGTTCCGTGGGGTGCCGTCGCGGTGTGTCTCGGAGCGATATGTCGTCGGAGTGTTTCAGTTGGGCGCTACGCGTTCTATCTCGTCTTCTCGCACGGGTTGGACGCTCGTCATCCCGTCTCGGTTTCGATTTTTCCGAGTCGCAATTCGCTCCGCCCGTTGCCGTTGAAGTCCATGCAGGACGACCTCCATTCCTTCGGTTTTGGTTATCACGACCACTGCGTAGCGGTCGTCGTCCGGACGTGTCCGCGCCGTACCGTGGGAGGGATGGCGTTGTGTGTTCATAATTACTTCTGATTCCCGCAGTGTTCTATCGCACGATACGGTGGTGGTACAGTTCGTCCTTGTAAAAGAATTGAGTCCCTACTATCGTATTTTTTGTGAATATTTTTCGAAAATAATGGTGGACGTTCACATCACGACTGGCATTTAGCTTGGAAGCGTCCCCAGCAACGAGCTGTAATCGGGGAGGTCCGTATGCGACAGATACTCGCGAGCAATTTGGAGGACGGAAACGTCCGAAAACGCCCGCCCGGTGAACGCCAATCCAGTTGGAAGGTCTCGCTCGCCGTGTCGTCTTTCGGGTCAGGTCCGGCGATAGCGCGGTGGACTGCCTCACACCCCCAAGCAGAGCGACAGAGCGGCCCGAGTTCGGCTATCGTGCCGAACAGTTTCTCGTCGAGAATCGTCAACAGTTGTCCCTCCGGTAGGCCCGAAAGGTGAAAGCCGGGTCCACAGTGAAATCGAGCGTAACGGCGTCCAACGCTCTCGCGGAGCGGAGGTCCTGCGATGTCACCTCGAACGTGGTTGAGGCCGTCCTCGCTCAGTTGGTCGCCGAAGTTCGCCTCGATATACGAGAGGAGGGCGTCGGTTCCGTCCGGAACGGGTTCTTTCTTCGCTTGTTCGTCGCGTCCGCAGATTGGGGGACGGTGTCCGTTTCCACCCCGTCGGTGGAGGCAAACGCACCGACGCCCATCACGGCGAGCAGTTGGAGGGTCGTCCGTCGGTTGAGGTTCGTTCCGCCGTCGTGCGCGCTTTCGTGTTTCGTGGACTGTTCCGGTGCGTCGGTGTCGGAGCTACCGGCGTTTCCAATGCCAACTGTTTACAATCCATAACCGCTTATTTTATAGTGTAGCAATTATAAATTCGCGCTCGCTTACAAAATCAAATTTCGAGGTGTTCTACGGGAATCGAATCCCGAAAAAGTCGGACCTGGCGGTCAGTCGCCTCGACGGATGTGGGTGAGGACGCCAGCACCGAGCACTCCGAGCAGGGACACGATACCGAGTTCATCCAGGGACGGCGACCAGTCGTTTTTCGTTCCGCTTGATTTCGGTGCCGCGGTCGTCGCCCCCGCCTTCGTGCTCGAGGACCCCGCTGCTGTGGTCGTCGTCGATGTGGCGGTCGTCCCCGTCGTAGTCGACGTGGTCGGTGTCTCATCGAGAACGCCGAAATCGGACAACGCTTCGTTCAACGTGGTGACTTCGAGGTTTCGCTGTTTCGTCATTCGAATCGATTCCCGAACTCGGTCGGGCGTGAGCCCTTCCTCCCTCGTGTGGCCGACGAATATCCCGAGCGCGTTCTCGTCCCGAACGCTGTCGAGGAACTGCCCGATCTCCTCCGTCGTCAGTCCTCCCTTCCCCTTTCGAAACACGGTTCGCCCGAGATGGTACGGGTCGAGCGACCCCCGCGGGTTGAAGCCGCCGTGGTGTTGGTTTGCGAGGACGTCGTAGTAGTCGGGAATCAGTTCCTGCACCCGTCCCTGCGTCCGTCCGAACGGCAACACGATGGTCGAGATATCCACGCCGAAGCCCTCCAGCGTCTCCTTCGATTTCGAGAGGGAGTGGCGCAGCAACTCGTCCGTGTAGCGTTCGGTCACGCCGTCGCCGGCGTCGAACGCGGTTTGCAGCGGTTTTTCGGCGACGAGATACTCACCCGTCGAGTCCTTGCCGCCGCCATCGACGGTGACCGTCTCGGTCTTGTCGCCGTCGCTGACGAGAATTTGGTCGCCCGAGACGCGGTCGTGGAAGTTCGATTCGACGTACACTTTCGTATCGCCCGGTTCGATATCCTGCGTGACGTCTATCGCTCCGAGTGCCCGGTGACGAACCGCGTGGGACATGATTTCCCAGCCGTTTCCTTCCATTTCCCGCAACTGTTCCGGCGAAAGCCACGACCCGTGTCCGATTCGACCGGAAACCGCCGCGATACAGCCCGGAACGCCTTCGTCTCGGTGAACCGGGTACGTTTCCGTGTAATCCTCCTCCGGCGAATCGTCGTAGATGAACACGACCCGCCCACCGGTCGAATCGGCGGTCGCTGGCGAACTGAGGAGGGAAAGACCGACCGCCGCTGCGGTTCCGCAGAATCGGCGGCGAGTCACGAGCGGTCGTTCGCTCATTCCGTCCCTTCTCGGTGGGGAGGCCGTGGACTCGCCGGTTCGTATCCCGTGTCGATTCGGGTCGTTGTCTTCGTGGAGGGAGACATCTCGTGAAACGGGATGACCGACTAACGGTTAGTTATAGAGCGATTAATCGGGGCGTCCTGACCGTTGATTTCCGACGGGTCACGCCAGAACAACGGCGCGCGAGCGCTCGGAACCGTTCGTCGCGGCGCTTTGGAAGAACGTGACAGTCGCGGCCACAAATCAGTGGGTGGTTCACGTCGTGACACTCATGGAGAATGCCTGAGATTCCACGACGGCGGGTACTGGGGGGTACTGCTGGGTTGGCGTTCGCACTCGCAGGCTGGGGTGGGAGCGACGGTCAGGCCAAACAAACTAACCACGAAATCGGAATGGCTGATTCAACCGTCACCACGACAGCTGAACTCGAAGCGACATTTGAAAACCTCTCGCCAGGCGAGACGGTTTTCGTCACGGGGAAAAACGCACCCTACCGAACGACCGGGTGGCTCGACATCGACGTAGACGACGTGACCGTCGTCGGTCCCGGCATCCGAACGCTGGTCAAACCCGCGGCGGATGCGAACTGTGGCGGATTCAGAATCGGCCAGCATCACCACTGCGAAAACGTCACGATTCGCGATGTCGGCTTCGACGGCAACCCCACGGAACAGAGCATCTTCACGAAACTCTGCCACGGCATTCTCGTCCGGGATGCCGAAAGCGTCACGATTGCCGGGAATTACGTGACCCGAACCCACCCTTACCACGAACACAGCACGGGCGGGAGCGGCATCAGCGCCGAAACGGAGAGTCGCGACGTCCGCATCCTCGGCAACCGAATCGAGGATATCGGCGACAGGGGGATTCAGATCGGCGGCCGGCGCGTCCTCGTCTCCGGAAACGTCATCACGAACGGTCTCGACCGCTCGATTTCCTGTGATATCTGGCGACGGGGACGCCACCGACAGGGGAAACACATCGCCGTCGTCGGCAACGTGCTGGGCGACAACCCCGAGGGCAGCCTGGTCGGCCTCGGCGGCGACCACACGCAAGGGAAGGGTGGTTACGTCCTCATCTCGAACAATCTCGGGTTCGGCCATCACAAGTCGTTCTTCCATCTCGGGTTCGACGGGACGACCCGCGACGTGCGAATCGATGGCAACGTCAGCGTCCAGGAAAAACGCGATAACTACTCCGGAATCTCGCTCGACATCGCCCACGCCGACCACATCACCGCTGTCGACAACGACCTCTACGGCTATGGCGGGCGGGGAATCAACGTGAGCGACGGAATTTCGGATTTCGTCGTCGCACGAAATCGGATTCGTAACGTCGCAAGCGACGGCATCAGAAGTAGCCGGAGCGACGGACGGCGTCGTGTCACGAAACACGATTTCGGACACTGGTCGAACAGGAATCATGCTCGCGGATGCCCGGTTCGTCACGGTGGAGGGAAATCGTCTCGAAAACCTCGAACACGTCGGGCTCGTCGCCGGCGGCGGCGAGACGAACCACGAACTCCTCGACAATCAAATTCGGGATTTCGCGGCCGGGAACGGACACGAAGCCGGACTGCTGATTCACAGCGAGGGAAATTTGATTCGGCGAAACCGAATCTATCGGAGCGGCGGGCCAGGAATCGTGGAAGGCGACGGGTCGAACAATCTGTACGACGGCAACTGGTCCGATGCAAAGCGGCCGTGGCATATCTCCAGTGCAACGTCGTACGTCCGCGACAACATCCCGGCGTTCGACGTTCACCGAGATGTGCCGGTTGATGAATCCGGACACGCGATAGTGGAATTCGAGAAACCCTACGCACAGCGCCCGAAACTCACGTTCGGTCGCGTCGGTGGCGGCATTCGCGGCGTGGAGTATCGAACGACGAAAAACGGTGCGTTCGACGCGGTGGGACTCACAACCGCCGCACCGAAATCGAAACTCGACCTGTTCGTGGCCTCAGTGTGAACGCTCCGCCGTCGCTGGCGCTCCGGCAGAGAGTTGGAGGAAGACAACGCTCCCATCGGTTTCCTCCTCTGGTTCGTCCCATCTATCCCGGTCGGTGGGGTGCTGGTAGAACAGTTCGGGCGGGACGTGTGCACCTTTTCCCTGCGGCTTCTCCGGCATCAACACGTAGTGGCCGTCCCGCGACCCGCGCAGGTGAACTCGATAGTAGATATCGCCATCGCGCTCCGTGCGCTCCTCGGCGACCCGCTCGACCGTGAACTCTCGGGGGTCCCGAAGCGTTCCGGTGTCCGTTCCGACCGTCACCGAATCCCCGCGTCGCAGTCGGTATATCACCGACAGCAATCCGCTCCCCGCCGTATCCCGTGCAAACTCCCGTTCTTGCATACGAAAACTGAGGCTCCGCGCGGGTATAAACGAATCAGCGCCCGACGGCAATCGACTGTCCCCGATAGCGCCCGAACGTTTCTGCCGACGCGGAGCGAACGCGACGTATGAAGCGAACTTCCACTACGGACGCAGCAAGCTGGTTCGACGTGCTACTGGAAACCGAACAGGCGCAAGCCGCTTCGATGGTGCTCTCACCGGGGCAATCGACCGGTGGACCGGAGAACCTCCACGAGGAGAGCGAACAGTGGCTGTTCGTTATCTCGGGACAGGGAAAGGCGGTCGTCGCGGGCGAGACGGTCAACCTATCGGCGGGCGATTTCGTTTGTATCGAGCCGCGTGAAACACACGAAATCACGAATACGAGCACAGAGTCGCTCGAAACCGTCAATCTGTACGTACCTCCCGAGTACTGAAAAGGGAGTCCGACTACCGACTACAGCCGCTCGATTTTGATGAAATGCCGTGCGGAGTCGGGCGTTCCCATCGTTTCGAACAGGCTGTTGAACGACGCGTTCGGATCGGCGCGGAGGCGCGCAAAGCACTCCCGGCAGACTGTTTCGGAATCCACGGAGTCGGAAGACGGCGTTCTGACGGCGGCGGACCGCCCATCGATTTCGGTTCGGACGACGCGCAGAACGGCGTCGTCTCGACAGCGCGAACAGGCTGAATCGTCCGGTACGGACTCGTCGGGTGCTGGTGTCTCGGGAGTCATCACTCGTCGGGTCCACGAGGGTGCCCGAAAAGAGTATGCGGTTCGTACAGTTTCAACACGGCGTGGTAGCGAGCGCCTACTGTCGGAAACCTGTCCCACGAAAGGGTGAAACAGGGGATTGGCCTAGCCTCACGTGGAATGTCCCGAGAGCGGATTCTTTCGTCCCGCACGACATACCGCAACATCGGCCGGGAGACGGCTCACATCTTGGGTATCTTCCCGAGCGACGAACTGACCGTGACGTTCGAAAAACCGCTGGAACCGTTCGACACGAACGTCCGCAGCATCGGTCCCGACGCCGAGATGGAATACCCCTCGGCACACGCTTTTATCCCATCCGACCGAATTTCGACCGATGCTCATCGCCCACGGTGACGACCAGTATCGGTTCATCACGCAACCCGACCACGCGGCGCTGGCGGGGCAGTTCGCCGAGCACTGGGGCAACGACACGTTCGAGCGCCCGCAACCGTCCGCCGCGATGACCCTCGTGGCGACCACCCACGACGACGGCTGGTGGGAGTACGACCGAAAACCACACGTCGAAGATGGTGACCTCGTGAACTTCGTGAGCGTCCCCGCGGCCGAATGGGTCGAATTCTACGACGCCGGCATCAGTTCCGTCGTCGAACTGAATCGCTACGCAGGACTGTTGGCGTCGATGCACGGCGCGGGACTCCGCCGTCAACGCTACGGTCTCTCCGCGTCGTGGTCCGACACGCCACCCGCGTTCGAGGAATTCGTGGCGAGAGAGGAACAACGGCAGACGAAACTGGCGGGTGAACTGATGGAATTGGACGACAACGACGACGAACGACTTTCGGACGAGGATTTGGCGCTACTCACAACGCTTCACGAGGGGGGTGAGCCACCCGAGGGGACCGAAAGCCGACTCTGGTGTAACTACGAACTCCTGCAGATGTGGGACGTTCTCTCGCTCACTTTCGGAACGACCGCGCTCCCCGACGAAACGACCATCGAGGACGTGCCGACCGGGCCCGGCGAGGAGGTTTCAATCGCGGTAACACCAGTCGGAGAAGGCGAATTCCACCTCGACCCGTACCCGTTCGACGAGTCACCGTTGACCGTTTCCGTCCCCGCGAGAACCGTGCCGAAAGCCGAGTACGACACGGAGGACGACCTCTGTCGAGCGTACTATGCCGGCAAGTACGAGACAATCCAGTTCAGGCTCCGCGCATGATTCCGCTGTTTCACGACTTTCGTGGCGAGCGCGTGCTCGTCTTCGGTGGCGGAACCGTCGGCTACCGGAAAGCCAATCGCTTCGCGCGCGAAGCGACGGTCGTACGTGGTCGGGAGTCGGAGTTCACGAGGATGAATTCAAGCAAGCGGACGAGCGCGTCTCGCTCGTCCGGGCACACGTCTCGCCCGAAGATGTGGATTCGTGGCTCGACAAAACGAGACCTGCACTCGTCGTCGCTGCGACCAGCGACGACGAGTGCAACGCGGCCATCGAGCGAGCGGCGAGCGAGCGCGGGATTCTGGTCAACCGCGCGGACCGGAGTGGCCAAGCGCGCGACGCAGGAAGCATCGTCGTTCCCGCGACGGCCCGCGACGGCAACGTGGTCGCCGCCGTCGGGACCGGTGGGCGGAGTCCGGCACTCAGCCGTGAACTGCGGAAACGAATCGAACCCGAATTGCAGGGAGCAGAAATCGTTGCAGCGGTCACGAGCGAGATTCGAGACGAACTGAAGAATCGAGAAATTCGACCGCACGAACGGCGGACCGCCGTTCGTGCGGTCGTGGAAGCCGAATCGGTGTGGAATGCCGAAGACGAGAAAACGGCGAGAACGGAAGCGGATGCGGTTGTGGAACGGATTTTAACGGACTGATTATGCGTCGAACTGCTGGAGCGCGATGAGTCGGTCTTCCGCCGACCCGTCGGCGAGCGCGTCCCGCGCTCGCTCGACGCCGGCGTCGATGGATTTCACGTCATCGCGGGCGTAGATTCGAAGTCCGGCGTTAAACGCGACGGCGTCGGCGAGGTCGCCGTCGCGTTCGCCCGAGAGGACTTCCTCGGTAATGCGAGCGGAATCGGTTTGCACGTCCTCCACGTCGAGTGCATCGCCGTCGAACGCCATCCCGTGGCGGTCGGTCTCGATTTCCGCACCGTCCCATTCGACGTACGTCGTGTGACCCGACCGCACGTCGTCGTAGCCCTCCAATCCCTGAAACATCAGGACGCGCTCGACGGATTGGGTTCGACTCTCGGAGAGGGTGTTGACGATTCGCTCGCCGAACGTCGTGTGGAAGAAGCTCCCGAGGTGAACCGACGCGTCAGCCGGGTTGGCGAGGGTTTCGACGGTGTTGACGAACGTCCGGACGCCGAGCGCGCGGCGGTCGTCTTCGAGCGCGGCGACGGCGGGATTGAACTGCGCTTGGTCGTAGAAGCCGAAGCCGACGTCGTCCGTCATCGCGGCACTCTGTTCTGGGCGGAGGTCGGTTTCCACACCGAGTTCCGAAAGGACGTGGCGGTAGGCACACCCTTCGCTCATGGGGACGTGGTCGCCGCTGTGAACCACCACTGGCGTTCCGGCGGCCGCCGCGACCAGTCCCGACGCCACACCGAGGAGCGCCGTCCGGGATTTGCCATCGTAGTTCGCGCCGCAGTCCACGGGGTCACAGTCCGGACTGGCCACCTCGACCGACCCTTCGCGCATGGCGTCCACGAAACCAGCCAACTCCTCGGGCGTGTTTCGCTTCCAGCGGTTCGCCACCCAAAAGCCGCCGAGTGCGACGGGGGAGACGTCGCCCGAGAGAATTTCGCCGAAGGCGAATTTGGCCTCTTCGTAACTCATGTCGTCAGCCGATTTCGGGCCGGAGCCGGAGTGGCCAACGAGGTCTCGGAAATTCCGAATCATCACTCTACTCCTCGTTCCGAGACGACGGCATCCGCGAACGACGGCACGCCGACCGACGGTGCACCCTCCAGAAATTCCGCCACGCGGTCGCGCACGGAGACGACGTCGCCAACGACGGTGACGGCGGGCGGTTCGATACCCACCTCGTCACGACGCTCTACGATGGTGTCGAGCGTCCCCGTGACGGTGAACTCCTCGTCCCGGGTCGCCTTCTCGACCATCGCTGCGGGCGTATCCTCGGGAAGCCCGGCGTTCCGCAGGGCCGTCACGTTGTCCGGCAGGCGACGGACGCCCATCAGAATCACCAGCGTTCCACCCGCTCGGACCGTCGCCGCCAGCCCATCCCAGTTGAGGGCGCTCTCGGCTTTCTTCGGGTCCTCGTGGCCGGTGACGAACGTCACGGACGAGGCGTGTTCGCGGTGGGTTACGGGAATTCCGGCGACGGCCGGCGCAGCGACGGCGCTTGAAATGCCGGGCACGATGTCGAAGTCGATTCCGGCCGCCGCGAGATGTTCGGCTTCCTCGCCGCCGCGGCCGAACACCGTCGGGTCGCCGCCCTTGAGGCGGACCACGTCCTTTCCCTCGCGAGCCAGTCGAACGAGCAGGCAGTTTATCTCTTCTTGTGTCGTTCGCTCGCCGTCCGGGCCGGGTCGCTTGCCGACGTAAATCCGCTCGGCGGTGTCCGGACACGAGTCCACGATTCGGTCGTCCGCCAAGTTGTCGTGACAGACCACGTCCGCGCTGTCGAGTAGTTTCCGCGCCTTTACCGTCAGCAGTTCCGGGTCGCCCGGCCCTGCACCGACCAAATAAACCGTTCCAGTGTGTATGCTCATGTTCGTCCTCAGCGTTGTGCGCTCCGGTACCGCGCTCGGTAGCCGTCTTCGGCGTCAGCATCAGTAGATTCGTTCGTGTCGCTCGATTCCATCTTTTGAAACTCCCGTACTTCCGCGACAAACAGCGAACACGGCTCCCGGCACGGGAACTCGCCATCCCCACGCGGAACCGTGATTTCGTCGTCGTCCGCCGCGTCCCACGTGCGCCGCGCGCAGCACTGACAATCCACACAACAGGCTTCGACGGCGGAGTCGAGTTTCTCCCGTCCGAGGTCGGCCACGTCGGCGTACACGCCGGTTTGCCGCTCCGCCATCTCCTGGAAATGAGTCACGTCGAGTTCGCCGTTTCGCTCGCGGTACCAGTTCGAAATCGTCGCCGGGTAGACGAATTCGACTGCTTGCAAGAGGTCAGCAGCGTCGAGGTCCGAAAGCACCCAACCGGTGGAGAGCGTCGTCGCCGTCGCCAGCGGGCGATAGGTCCCGTCGTCCGTGAACCGCACCGCGTCCCGCGTTTCCGTTGGGTCTGCGTGAGAATCGAGTTCATCCGAATCCCGGTTGCGGTCCTCGGCGTGCCGGAGTTCGTATCGTCGGTTGCCGTCGGCAGTTTTGCTGGTCGTGATGGCGAGTTGCCCCCACGTCCGGGTCGTGTGGGTGTCCGCTTCGCCGTTTTCCAGCCACGCCACAAACGCATCGCGGGCCGCCTCCGCCTCGCTACGCTCGGTATCGACGGCCGCACTTCCGGTTTTGACTGGCGCATCCCCGCCATCGAGCGTCGCTCGCGCTCGCTCGATGACGACGTCCGCGACGAGCGGTTCGGTGCCGACGGCACCCGAGTACCAGACCCGCTTACCATCGACGGTGGCGGGAACGGGGTAGCCGTCCGCCGCGTCGTCGGTCAGGCCGATATCCTCCGGGATGTCCTCCTGGGTGTGGTAGCCGTCCGCGATAAACAGCGGCACGACGACGAGTTCGTCGCTCTCGAACTGCTCAGTCACGTCGTCGATGTACGGCGCTTGGTCCATGAACAGCGCTCGCACTTCGGCGAAGCGCTCGCGCTCCCGAAGATTCTCGGCGTGGTCACGGGTCGCCTTCGCGCTTCTCGGGTTTCGCTCGGTGCCGTGGCCGACGACGGCCAGTCCGACACCTGTTCCGACGGTTGGGTCGCCGGTCACGTGCTCGGCACGCTCGACGATGACGTCGGCCATCGACTCGTGGGTTCCCATCGGGTCGGCGTACCGAACCGTCTTGTCCACGTCGAGGTCCCACTCGTTAGCCAATCGGAGTTCGCGGGGGAGCACCTGTTCGGTGAAATACCCCTCGCTGGTGAACAGCGGGACGACGACAACGTCGTTCGATTCGACCGTCCTGAGGACTTCACGGAGCGACGGTGCCTCCTTCCAGAAGGCTTCTCGAACCTCCGCGAAGGTGTCACGGGCACGTATCTCGTCGGCGTGCTCGTAGACGGGTCTCGCCGACCCGGCGTTCCGGTGTGAGCCGTGACCGACCAGTACGAGCGCCGTGTTCTCGGTCATTCTTCGAGGTCTTCGTTTTCTGACTCCCGACGGTCGGCAAGATGCTCCCATATTTCCGTGCATCCGGCACCGTCGGGAACGTCCTGCAGGTGGTCGTCCTCGTGTTTTTGGGAGTCCTCGCGTGTTTTCTTTTCTTTTCCTTCGGCGGCGGAGTCGCTCACCGTTCGTCACCCCGCCTTCGACTGCGTTCGGTTCTCGGTTCGACACCTGACCTAGTCGCGGGCCGATGTGTGGCGAAATCGCTGCAATTCATCACAACCTCCTATGCTGTGTATCCCCTAAATCGCGTCTCTACCCGTAATTCCGGCCACTGCTCCTACCTACCGGTAAGAACGACAGGTATCTCTGACCAGTTATTTTCAGTGATTTGTGCCGCAGAACCATCAGCGATGCAGGTATCGAGCGTTTCGCCCGTCCTGACGCGTCTGGCGATTCGGCGGGGATTGCGTCCGCCGATGTATTGAGGGTTCGGAGACGCGGAGATAGGGCATGGTAACTGCGGTTCGGACGCTGGACGAGGGCGCGTGGGTCAACGTGAACAACACCCGAATCGTCGGCGTGAGCGACATCTGGCCGCTCGTGGACCACGACGTCTGTGACTGTGATACCGCGCTGTTCCTCGTCGAAGTGTTCACCGACATCGGAGTAGACGGCCCGTGGGTCGAAGCCCGCGCGGCCGGACAGTGCATCGGCTGTGGGGAGCGAAAATCGACGGGATGGCTCCGAATCGGGCGCGCGGACGGCGACACCGGTGAATTCCGGCCTATCGACCACGAAGGGGGCCAGCGCCCGTCGAACTCCCGGTTTTCGGAGTAGCTGACAGCAACCGTCGTGGGTGCCTGTGATACTTGCCGGTTCCCCCAATCCCCGGCGGGCATTGACGGGGAGATTGATGGTTTAGGCGTGTGTGCTGTATTGGTTCACATGCCAACTGACGTAGAGAAATGGAAGGACGAAGTGTATGGGGCGGAAATCAAAGACCACATGCGTCGATTCGCCGAGGAGGGGTGGGAAGCGATTCCGGAGGACGAACACGACGCGTGGTTCGAGCGGTTCAAATGGTGGGGGCTGTACCACCAGCGCGACGGTCAAGAGAGCTACTTCATGATGCGAATCGGGCCGCCGAGCGGCTTCCTCAACCCCGGTCAACTCCGCGTCATCGGGGAAATCGCCCGCGACTTCGCCACCGGCCCGGCCGAAAACCCGGAGTTCGGGAACGGCTACGCCGACGTGACGACGCGACAGGCAGTCCAACTTCACTGGATAAACATCGAGGACGTGCCGGAAATCTGGGACCGCTTGGAAGAAGCGGGTCTCTCCACCCAGCAAGCCTGCGGTGACTCGTGGCGGAACATCGTTGGTTGTCCGGTCGCCGGAAAGGACAAACGCGAGTTCGTGGACGCGGTTCCCGTCATCAAGGACCTCAACGAGAACTTCAAGGGCAATCCGGAGTACGAGAACCTCCCCCGGAAGTGGAAGGTGTCGGTCACGGGCTGCCGCGAAGGCTGTGGCCAAGGCGACATCAACGACGTGGGTATCGAACCCGCCGAGAAGGAAATCGACGGCGAAACCGTCCGCGGCTTCAACATCCGCCTCGGTGGCGGACTGGCAGGCCGCGAAGCGCGTTTCGCCCGCGACATCGACGTGTTCGCCGAACCCGACGAGGTCGTCCCCGTCCTCGGCGGTCTCTCGGGACTGTTCCGCGATTACGGTAACCGGGACAACCGCCGCAGAGCGCGCATCAAGTTCCTCGTGGACGAGTGGGGTCCGGAGAAGGTTCGGGAGACCTTGCAGGAGGAGTACGTGGACTTCTACCTGAAGACGGCGGGCGACGACCTCCGCGAGGAGTACTCGTACAACGCTGGCGTTCCGGACGACCACGGTCACGCCGACCACGTCGGCGTCCACGAGCAACCCGACGGCAACTACTACGTCGGTCTGAACGTCCTCGTCGGCCGCGTCGGTGCCGAAGAGATGATCGAACTGGCCGACCTCGCCGAGCAGTACGGCTCCGGCGAAGCTCGACTTAGCCAGCGTCAGAACATCATCCTGACGGACATCCCGGAAGAGAACCTCGATTCCCTGTTAGCTGAACCCGTTCTCGAAGCGTACAGCCCCGACCCGCACCCGTTCCAGCGCGGGTCCATCGCCTGCACCGGGACGGAGTTCTGCTCGCTCTCCATCGTGGAGACGAAGAACCGCCAGGTGCGCATCTCGCGCTGGCTCAAGGAGAACGTCGAGCTTCCGGACGACGTGGCGAACTTCCACATCCACCTCTCAGGATGTACCGCGTCCTGTGCCCAACCGCAAATCGCCGACATCAGCCTGCGCGGCATGAAAACCCGAAAAGACGGCGAAACCGTCGAAGCCCTCGACATCGGCGTCGGCGGCGGACTCGGTAAGGAGCCGAGCTTCGCGACATGGATTCAGGAGCGCATCGCCGTGGACGAGGTGCCCGGCGCGATTCGAAACCTCGTGGAGGGCTTCGCGGCCCGACGCGAGGACGGCCAGACGTTCCGCGAGTTCGTCCACTCGCTCCACGCCGACGAACTCGAAACGCTTGCCAGTCCCGAGGAGACGAGCTACGAGGACCCGTACATGCACAACACGAAGAAGACGTGGTACCCGTACGCCGAAAACGACGACATGGATGCCAGCCCGGCCCCGAACAGTCCGTCCGACCCGGTTTCCGGTGATGACTGAGCGTAGCGAAGGAATCCCGGAAGCCAGCGAGACACAGCGCCGAAGGCAACCGTCTCGCGCTGTTTCCGGTGATGACTGAGCGTAGCGAAGGAATCCCGGAAGCCAGTGAGACGCAGCATGAGCACGACCGTCTCACGCTGTTTCCGGTGATGACTGAGCGTAGCGAGAGAGTGTCTGAAGCCAGCGAGACACAGCGCCGAAGGCGACCGTCTCGCGCGGTTTCCGGAGGCGACTGAGATGGCTGACCGAGTCCTCTCGGTGAACGCCTACACGACGTTCGACCTGCTCGACGCTGTGGCGGAGGGTCACGGCTGGACGGACGAGGCGATGGCCGTGCTGAACGTCAAAACCCCACGCAAAAATCCGGACGAAGTCCTGCTCCAACTCGAACTGGACAACGGCTCGCTCGGGGAGCTTCCGGCACACGCCGACACGGTGTCGCTGTCGCCCGACGAGGCGCGAAAACTCGCCGGAGAACTCGAACGCTACGCCGCAAAAGTCGAGGACACGGAGTAGTTTAGAGGTAACACCGGAAGCCACACGAGGTGCAGTGTAGCGCGTCGTCCTCCCGGACGATGACACCGATTCCGCACTCCGCACAGACTCCTTCGTACGCCATCGAACTGGACCTCGTGCGCAACATCGCGTCCCGAATTCGCTCCATCTCGGCGATTTTTCGACGCTGTTCGGTCATCTGGCGCTGAAGCCGAGCGAGTTGCTGGAGTTGCCGCTCTTTCTCGGTTCGACCTGCTGGTCGTCGCCCTCGTGTTCGCATGTGCTGACCACCATATGAACGAAGGAGTTTGATAGACATTAACTAGCACTCATGATAGGAAAGTTGTTTATTACCCTTTCGCATAGCGGGTGTTCGTTAGGTCGGACTGATGTCGTTACTGCAAGCAGCGAAAAAATAACTACGTGAGATATTCAGGGTTCGAGCAACACTTTCGTCACGCCTTCCTCACGGCTGTCGAATCGCTCGTACATCTCGGGTGCCTCGTCGAGTTCGACGCGGTGTGAAACCACGAAACTCGGGTCGGCGCGTCCCTGAATTATCAGGTCGCGGAGTTGGCGGTTGTACTTCTTGACGTTGCACTGTCCGGTACCGACCTTGAGTCCCTTCTCGAAGAACTTCCCGAAGTCGATGCCGAGACGACCCTGTGCGGCCATCTCGTCCGGTGCTCCGGGGTCCGAGGGGACGTACAGGCCGGGAACGCCGAGTTGTCCCGTCGGCCGGACGACCTGAATCAGACTGTTGAGAACCGTTGCGGGGTTCTCCCGTGCTGCGTCGTAGGCGTCGTCGCCAACGTCGGTGTCGGGGTCCACGGCTTGGTAGCCGACCGCGTCCACACCTTTGTCCACGCCGCCGCCGTGGATGTCCTTTATCTGCTCAACCGGGTCCGACTCCTCGAAGTTGATGGGCGTCGCATCACAGTGGTCTTCTGCGAGTTGGAGGCGACTGTCTACCCTGTCGACCACGTAGATCTCCGCTGCGCCCTTGATCTTCGCACTGTAGGCGGCCATCAACCCGACTGGGCCCGCGCCGAAGATGGCGATGGACTCGCCGGGTTGGAGGTTCGCGAGTTCCGTCCCATGCCATCCCGTCGGGAAGATGTCCGCGAGCAGGATGAACGAATCCTCGTGCTCGGTCCCTTCGGGGAGCTTGAGGGCGTTGAAGTCCGCGAACGGCACGCGGAGCTTTTCGGCTTGTCCGCCCTTGTACGGGCCCATGGCGACGTATCCGTACGCTCCGCCGGCGAAGCCGGGATTCACGTTCAGGCAGAATCCCGTATAGTCGTTCTCACAGTTCTTACAGACGCCACAGGCGACGTTGAACGGGAGAACAACGCGGTCACCCTCTTCGAGCGTCGTCACCCCATCACCAACTTCCTCCACGATACCCATGTTCTCGTGACCGAACACGATACCCGGGTCGGCGTCCGTCCGCCCCTCGTACATGTGGAGGTCCGACCCACAGATGGCCGAGGTCGTGATGTCGACGAGGACATCGTTCGGGTGTTCGAGTTCAGGTTCGTCTACTTCTTCGACTTCTACGTCGTGCGGTCCTTGGTATACGACCGCTTCCATTGACATTTGTTTCCACCCCAAAGAGGGCACGCCACTCTCACGTATGTCGTTATTCGAATTGATATGGTAACTTCGGCATGAACAGAGCTACGAAATCCCTCCTTTCGGCTCGAAACGTGTCGAACGGTTGTGAGATATGACGGTCGCTACCAGCAAATCTCATCAGCGGGCGCTACGACATCGGGAAATTTAGAGAAGACACTGACGATTTCGACGGGAATACTCCGCTTACGTTCGAGTTATCGGGTGGTTATTTTTCTCGCCCGACGAGAATATCGTACGACAGAGGTCGATTCGCCGTTCTACCGACTCGTGTCCCCAGTATCGGACGGTCTCGCTCCGCACTTCGTAGGTGAGTATTCCATAGTCCTCCAACATCGGCAGATGAATGTGATGAAGTCGAATCAGTGCTGTTTCGTCGCTACAGTCCTCCCCCGAGAGCAGGTCGATAAGTTCGTCCATCGTGGCGACGGGATTGCCTTCGAGATATTCACAGAGTGTACGGCGCTGCTGGTCGGAGAGAATTCGCTCCACGGTTCCGGTGGGAAGCACACTATCGCGCTCCTCTTCCGGATGGTTCCGACTCGTGTCTAGAGTGTCGTTTGGTTGCTCCGAGTCGCTCATCATCTTGTAAGAACTGTCCCGATGGCACCAGTCCTTTGCCTCAATACTGAGGTACCGAACTCAGGCAATCCCTGAATGCCCCGCGAACAACTGCGTGAGGAACTTTCGCTCGGCCGCTTGGAGGTGTTGGTGGAACGTCGGTGAGGAGATATCAAGCGTCTCCGCCAGTTCCTTGCCGGAACTGGCGCGCGGATAGTCGAAGTATCCCGCGAGATACGCCGCTTGCAGGATTTCCGCCTGTCGCTCGGTGAGTGTCTCGCCGAGTTCATGATAGAATCCGGATGTCGAGTGAAACGGTCGCTCACGGGACCGTTTGGAGAGTAAATTCCCCTCCGAGTACACCGACTCGACGGCGTCCAAAAATGGGCGAACACGGGCGCTCGCCGGAACTTCGACGAGGATGGTTCCCTCGCCGTTCGCTATCGCTCCACGCAGGACGTACGCACCGCGTTCGATGAGCGCTTGCGCGGCCGTTCCCGTACTGTGGAACGTCACTTCCAACTGTGCGTTTTCGTCCGTCTCTTGGATGACGCGAGCACGTTCGACCGTGGGTGATGCTGCCGCTTGTTCGAGGATTTTTGCCGGCGAGACGCCGCTTGCGGTGACGTAGAAGATATACGTCTCATTACTCGATGGGACCACCCCATCGAGGTCGAACGAACAGCCCAAATCAGCGGACGTCGTGACGAAAAATGACTCCGTGTCAGTGATCGAGAATTCGAGTTCGAGGACGCGGTCGGAGTAGAGGAGTTTCTTGCTCTCCACGGCGTTGATCGCGTGTCCGATAGTCTCTCCCAACTCGCTGAACACGTCTCGCTCACGCTCACCGACGGCCGACGGTTCGGTGGCATAGACGACCAACACCCCATACGTAGTTTCGCCGTATCGAATCGGGATACACGCCGCCGAGTGATAGCCGCGAGCGATGGCCGCATCCCTAATCGACGGCGGAAACGACGAACTGCCAATCACGTCTTCCATGATTTGGAGTTCGCCTGTCCGAAGCGCCATTCCCGCAGGACCATGCTCCGTTTTGGTACCTTCTTCTGCAATCTCGGACAGATAGTCGTCGTCGATTCCGGCAGCCGTTTGGACGAGAATACCGTCCTCGGCTGACGACAGTGTTCCGATGAACGCACCGCGATAGACGTTCGAGTCTGCGAGTCGTTCACAGACAGTCCGTTCGATTTCTTCGCGTGACGGCGCGGCCACGAGAGCTTGATTGACATCCCGAACGATGGCGTTGATTCGGTTCAGCGTCGTCAACTCGTCGCGCTGATGGGCAACGTCACGCTCGCGCTCCGCGCGCGTCAGGGCTGCTTCGGTGTTCGCTGCCAACACCCGCATCAGGTCGAAGTCGATTCGGTCGAAATCGCGTGGCGACGTGGACGACGTGATGAACACCCCGTGTTCACCGAGTGGCACGATGATGGCGCTTCGAATCGGTGTCTCACGATGTGCGACACCCGACGTCGTTTGGAAATCAGGAATCACCTGTGGTTCACCCGTCTCGAAGACGTCCCAAACGAGGTCGTCGTTGGGCGTATATCTCGGAACGTCGTGGTCCGATACGTCTTGGACTGCTTCGGTCATCACTCCCGGTTCGAGCACATTCTCGGCTTCCACGTAGAAGTGGATACCAGTCGCAGGCAGGTTGAGCACATCGACGCCAGTTTCCACTGCGAGCTCACAGATGCGTTCGGGCGACGACGTTCCGAGCATCTCGTGTGTCGTCTCGTGAAGCAAGTTGAGCGCTTCCTCACGCCGTTTTCTGTCGCTGATGTCGTGGAAGATTCCCTGTGCAATCCGTCGGCCGTTCAGTTCGGTGCTGTTCGAGTTGATGGAGACGGGAGTCCGATTCCCATTCGAATCGACGACCGAGAGATTGTGGTCATCCGTGACGGATTCGTCGAGTTCGTGCTGTCGCTCGAACAGGCTCTTGTATCGCTCCAATTCGCCTTCCGGGTGCAGGTCGGACTGATGCATCCCTTCTATCTCCTCGATTGGACGGTCGAGGAGTTCGGACGCCGCTCGATTCGCCTCCAGAATCTCCCCCGTTTCCGCGTCGGCGAGAAAGATAGCATCGGGTGCGGCTTCGACCAGCGTTCGGTACTTTTCGGTCGCGGTTTCGAGTTCGTTCTGTTGACGCTTCCAGTCGGAGATATCGCGCAGCGTCGTGGTAAACAACGTTCGGTCGTGATATCGGTGCTTGCGGAAGGAAAACGACAGGGAAAACTCCTCGCCCGTTCGGCGTATCCCAGTTCGTTCGAGTCCCGTGTGTTCGGTGGACGAATCGGCAGCCTCGACTTGCCCGCGGAACTCGGAAAAATACACCTCACGACAGCGTTCCGGAAACAGCATCCGTATCGACTCGCCGAGGAGTTCGTCAACGTCATAGCCGAACATCCGACCGGCAGTCTCATTTGCGAACACGATGGTTCCGTCCCTGGACACCGTCACCACCGCATCAAGCGCGTCTCGGACGATATGCTTGAAAAAGGCGGCCTCCTCACCCGTTTCGATATCCACGAGCGGGGAGTTCGCGGAAGCGCTATCGTCCGAACAAAACGGTTCAGACATCGTTGGGCTACGCAGGGGGAGGAGAAGTAATAGACTTTTGTTCGAAAATCGGACTGATTGGCCGGGAATCGAGAACGTGGCGGATGGAACCGCACGAAACGTCTCGGCGAGGACGAACTCGTCCGTGGGAAGGGTGAATTTCCCAATCGTGCTCATTCAAAACCATCCTCTGAATCTGTCGCTCTCCAACCCCGATTACGGCTTCTCGTGGGAGTAGTTTCGACTATTGGCTACCGATGCAAACCATTTTTTAACACTCGTATCGCTCGATTCGTTCGACGATGTCGTGGAGCAGTTGTTTGTTTACCATGTCCACGTTCTCCGAGAGCCACACTCGGGGGTCGCCTGCGAGGTCGTAATCGATGATTCCGAGGAACCCGAGGTTGGGGAGGTGCGTACGAATCATTCGTTCCCGTACTTGTGCCGTCTCGTCGTCTACTGCTGCCGCAACCGTCCGAGTGAGTTGTGGGACCGGAACCGTGGTTTTCTCCTGCTGGAAGAGGACATAGATGGTGAGACGTGATTCTTCGTCCGCGAGCACCGAAAAGAGCCGAGTGACAGAGTCGGAAGTCTCGATAACGAGCGGGGAAGTTCGGTCGTCTTCCTCGTCTGGTGGCGGTTCTGATGGCAGGGGTGACGATTCGGAGGGGTCCATTCATGTGGATTACTATCAGAGTCGGCATTCTATCTCTGGTTTCGTTTTCACCCTCTTTTTGAGGGGATGGCTCTCCGCACGCAACCTTCGATGCGAGGGGAACGAAACGAAATCGGGTGTGATATGACCGGGAATATGAATAATGATTATACGTGTACTCTGTGACGTATCGTGTGATGACTGGTCACAATCTACAGGATTATGACAGTGAACGCGAAACGTTCGAGTGGGACGATATTTATGCGGACGCCGACTGGAATGCGCCCGAACGGTTGAACATCGCACACGAGGTTTGTGACCGCCACGCGGACGACCGTGGGAAGGTCGCACTGTACTATGCTGGAAAAAACGGCGAGCGTGAGACGCTCACGTTCTGGCAACTCGCCGAGCGGTCGAATCGGTTCGCGAACGTCCTCTCGGAGCACATCGATTCGGGCGACCGCGTGTTCTCCTACCTGCCACGGATTCCCGAGCACTACGTCGCACTCATCGGGACGCTCAAGGCGGGTGGCGTCTGGGGCGGCATCAACGAACGGTTCGGCCCGGACGGTATCGCCTATCGACTGGACGACTGCGATGCGAAGGTGGTCATCACCACGCCGGACAACCGCGACACGATGGACAAGGCGCTCGAAGACGCCCCGTCGGTCGAACACGTCATTGTCATCGGCGAGCAGCGAACCGGGACGCAACGGGGCGACATCGACTATCACTCCGCGATGGCGGATGCGAGCAAGGAGTTCGAGACGGCCGAGACGGGTGGCGAGGACAACGCGCTTCTCTACTACACGAGCGGCACGACGGGACTCGCCAAAGGTGTCCTGCACAAACATCGCTGGGTCGCCGGCGTTGCCGCAACCCAGAAATTCGCCGTGGACCTGCAACCCGGGGACTGCTACTGGTCCACGGGCGATTTGGGGTGGTTAACCGGTCCCATCAACACGCTCGGGGCGTGGTTCTGGGGGGCGACCCAGTTCACTTACGAAGGCGAGTTCGACCCCGAGACGTGGGCGGACCTGCTGGACGAGTTCCCCATCTCGGTGCTGTTCAGCGTCCCGACGGCCTACCGGATGCTCCGTGAAAACGAGTCCATGCTGGACGACGTGCACCTCGACCTCCGCCACACGCTCTCCATCGGCGAACCGCTGTCGGCGGGCGTTGTCGCGTGGGGCGAAGACACGCTCGGCGTCACCATCCACGACACCTACGGCCAAACCGAGACGGGCAACATGATAATCAACAACTATCCGACGATGGAGGTTCGGCCGGGAAGCATGGGAAAGCCGTTGCCGGGCATCGAGGCCGCCGTCGTCGACCCGGAAACCGGCGAACCGCTGGAACCGGGCGAGACGGGTGAAATCGCCGAACGAGGGAACTACCCCTGTTTCTTCGCGGAGTACTGGAACAAGCCCGACAAAACTGCAGACTGCTTCGTCAATGATTGGTATCTTTCAGGGGACCTCGGGCATCTGGACGAGGACGGCTACTTCTGGTTCGAGGGACGCGCCGACGACGTGATTCTGAGTGCGGGTTATCGTATCGGTCCCTTCGAGGTCGAGAGTTCGCTCGGCGAACATCCCGCCGTCGCGGAGGCCGCCGTGGTGCCGAAACCCCACCGCGAACGCGGCAACATCGTCAAAGCCTACGTCGTCCCGAGTGCGAGCGCGGACCCGTCCGACGAACTCGCCGAGGACATTCAAAATCACGTCAAAGAGGAACTCTCCGCGCACGAGTATCCCAGAGAAGTCGAGTTCGTGGACGAACTCCCGAAAACGGTAACCGGGAAGATTCGCCGGACGGAGCTACGCGACCGAACCGAGGATTAGTGCTTCGAGACGAAGCGGGCGACAGCCAACTCGTTGTCCTCGTCCCGGACACCGGCGTACACCGCGCCGTCGGCGACGGCCAGGCCGCCATCGAACGTCACGCCCGACTTCGTATCCCGCCACACGCGTTGCCCGGTTCCCGGTTTCAGCGCGCCGAATGTCTGCTCGCCGTTGGTGCCGGACAACCACGTCGGCAGATAGAGATACCTTGAACTCGCGGCGAAACTGCCGGTGTATCCCAGTTCAGTTTGGGAGGACGACCAGCACGGGGTTCCCGATTCCGCGGTAAACGCACGCAACGTATCGTTCTCGGCTCGAAAGTCCATGCCAGTGTAGACGTGTCCGCCGTCCACTGCGAGCGCTTCGACGTTTTCTACCTGTCGTTTCCAGTGGTTTTTCCCCGTCTTCGCGTCGAACGTGTACAGATGCCCGTCCTCCGACGCGGCGTAGACGACGCCGTCAGTGACGACGGGGTTACAGGAAACCTGATCTCCTGTTTTGTAGCGCCACTTTCGTTCGCCCGTCTTCGCATCCAGCGCGTAGACGTAGGTGTCGTTACTGCCGACGTACGCGACGCCGTCGGTGACTGCGGGACTCCCCTCGGTTTCGAGTCCGGTCGTGAACCGCCACCGTTGCTTCCCCGTCTTTGCGTCGAATGCGACGAGATACAGGCTTCCGAAGACGAACACCGTCTCCTCCGCGACCTGCATCCCACTCGAAAGAATGCTCGGGTCGGGGGTCGGTTCGGTTGCCCACACGCTCTCGCCGGTTTCCGTATCGAGCGCGTGAAGCGCTTTGTCGCTCACCACGAACAGCCGATTTCCGGCGACTGCAATCCGCGAATTCACCGGTATGTTCACTTGCCATCGGTGCTTGCCCGTCTCGGCGTCCACGGCATGAATTTCGTCGTCGTAGTTGGTTGCGTAGACGGTTCCGTCCACAATGACTGGCCGTGGGGCGGCCACGCGCCCGCTCGTCTTGAACGTCCAGTCGAGTTCCAGCGGCGGCGACGGAACGTTCGCCGCCGGTACCGAGCGCGTGTTTCTCGTTCCACCCGTCTCACTCGGCCATCCCGGCTTGCCCGGGGTCACACTCGGGTCGATGGCACACTTTGCTGGGGGCTTCGATTGCTTTTGCTTCTGCTTCGAACTGTTATCACCCACTAAGCTCGAACAGCCAGCACCGAGGGCGATTCCTCCCGTTGCGAGGAACGCACGACGGTTCATCGTTTTCCCTCCGTAACCTGAAGGATGTACCCGTACTCCGTCGCCATGAACACCGAGTCCCTTGCGATTGCGGGGCCTTCGACGGCCGCGTTCTCGTTGCCGAACGCGGCAAAGTAGTTGCTGTCGTTCTGATTCCCGAGGTCACCCCACAACTTCTCACCGGACGACGCATCGAGCGCGCCAGCGCCGATGTACACCGTGTCGTCCGAGACGGCTGGTGCGCTCACCATCGGCACGCGCTTTGACATACTCGATTTCGGTGCGTGATTTACGAAACGCCACTGTTCGGTTCCATCCTCGGCCGAAAGCGCGTAGACGTTTTTCGCGCCGATGTAGACCGTACCGTCGTGGACCGCTGGCGCACTTACCGGTCGTCGGTAGCCGAACGCGAACTGCCACCGTTTCGTTCCATCCGAGGTATCGACGGCGTGGAGGTCAGTGCTCGAAACGAAGACCGTCCCGTCAGCGACGACAGGCGCACGCGGCAGTTCGTAGCTATAACCGTCCCGTGAGTATTCGTACCGCCAATGTTCGCTGCCGTCGTCGCGGGAGAGCGCGAGCAGCTTGGCGCTGTCCAGGTTCGAATGGTCATGTTGTCTGATTCCCGTCGTGACGTACACCGTGTCGTCCGTGACGGCCGGTTTCGCGTTAATTTGCCACGTCTCGTGGGATAGAAGCGATCCGAACGACGCGAGCTTTCGTTGCCCGTATCGCCAGTGCAGTTTGCCGTCCGTCCGGCGGAGCGCGTGAACCGACCCGTGGTGGTCGCCGACGTAGACGTAACCGCCCGCGACCGCTGGCGTTCCGACGGGCGCGCTCGCCGTGGTTCGCCACCGAACAGCGCCGGACCCGGCGTCGAACGCCGTCAACGCTCGGTCGCCCGACCCCGCAAAGACGAGTCCGTCGGCGACCGCTGGGGTTCCGGTTCCACCGTTCGGGAGCGTTGCCGACCACCGAACTTTTCCGGTCTTCCCGTTGAGGGCGTACAGTTTACCGTCGGTGTCGCCGTCGAAATTGCCGGGAAGTCCCGTCGAGATGAACACCGTTCCGTTCGCAACGACGGGACTGCTGGTCGTCCCGTGGAACATCGCGTCTTTTTCGTCCTTCGATTCCACGAGTTCCCACAGTTTCAACCCGTCGATGGTTGGGTTCGTTCGCGGGGGGTTCTTTAAATGGGCGTAGCCGGTGTTGGTCGGTGTCCCGTGCGCGACGGGCCACCCGTCGGCCGACCAGTCGAGCGACGACCGGGCGGCTGTGGAATTTGAGGAGGCACAACCGGCGACGGCGGCAACTCCACCCACTCCGAGACCGGCGAGGAACTGCCGTCGAGTAGGGCGCTGAAGGGGCATGTCAGTTACACTGATTGTTACGGACCCCACATGAGTTTTCTGTAATCATATTCATCTCGATGATAATTCTCGCTGCCAGTAGCTTGATAGTCCTGTCAGTTGATGTTCCTTTCTATCTAACCAATGACACAGAACAGACGCCCGATTTACATCGGCACGGAACCGGACGACGCGACGTGTGAACGCCACGGGCAGATGGTGCGACAAGCCCCGGTCGTCACCTTCGACGGCCACCTTCATGCACTGACGAAACCCGTCTCCGTCTGCAACTGCCCGGAGTGCTGTATCGAAGTCGCCCGCGAGAACGGCGGTCCCAGCCAATCCGAACAGGATTCCTTCGAGGCGTGCTGGCGGCAGTTGGTGGATGCAGAGTGGCGAAACGGACTCCAACGACTGTTTCTCGACCTCGGACGCGGCACGGTCGAGGGTGACACCATCCACATCCACGAGAAACTGGACACGGAGGAGATTCCGGCCTACCTGCGCGACTCGGACGACTGGACCGTCCAGACTGCGGGAAATTCGAACGCGGAGTGAGTGTCGCGGCGAAAACACTGCCCGATACACAGACAGAGTGCGATTGTCCGGATTCTATGGTTCGACTTCGTGGAAGGGAACGACCACTCGGAGAGACGCCATGACACGGCCATCATTCAACTCGTCTCGACTCGTTCCACTGCTCTCGATTCCGGGAGCGCGAGTTCTCCAATCGACGTTTCTGCTGGTGACTCTCGTCTTCATCGTTTGGGTACTCTGGCGAATCGCCCCGAGATTGAAGCGTCGAACCGACGCGCGCGTGGTGGATGTCATTCTCCTCGTCGTGAGCGGCGTCGTCGCGCTCCTCATCGGACAGTACGCCCTGTCGCTCTGGCCGAACGCTCGACCGAACGCACCGAACGTGGCGCTTCGATCCATGGGACTTCGCATCGTCATCACGGTTGGCGTCCTCGCGGCAGCCTACATCGGGTCAGGTATGCTCGTCCAGGCTGTGAGCCGATTCACCACGGAAACCGGCCAACTCACGGGACATCAAGGTGAAGTCGTCTCTCGACTCTCCGAAGTCGCGGTGTATCTCCTCGCCGCACTATTGGTGTTGAGCGTCTGGCAGGTAGACATTCGCGCGTTCCTCATCGGCGCGGGATTTCTGGGCATCATCATCGGTCTCGCCGCGAACGAGACGTTGAGCTCTCTCATCGCCGGATTCACGCTCATGTTCTCGCGGCCGTTCGAAATCGGCGACTGGATAGAAGTGCCGCTCGAAGACGGAACGAAGACTGACGGTATCGTCACCGACATCACGCTGTTTTCCACGCGAATCGAGTCGTTTTCGGGAACGTACGTGATTCTCCCGAACGACCTCGTGGGGGCGAACACGCTCGTCAACTACGACCGGAAAGGACGGCTCAGATTGGAAGTCGAAGTCGGCATCGATTACGGGTCCGACCCGCAACGTGCCATCGATATCGCCGAGGAGACGATGGAAAGCACCGATGTGGTGTTGAACGTCCCCCAACCGGATGCCGTGCTGACGCGCTTCGGTGAATCCGCGGTCGTCCTCGAACTTCGTTTTTGGATTGACCGGCCCAGCAGTCGCCGCCGATGGCGTGCAACGACCGACATCATCGCGTCGGTGAAGACGGCGTTCGACCGCGAAGGAATCAAAATACCCGTCCCACAGCGAGAAGTTGCAGGGCGCGACGACACTGGCGGGTTCCGGGTCGTGGGCGACCGAGGAGCGCGGTGGGAGCGAAGGCGGGCAGTCGGAGCGAACGGTAGGAAGGCGGAGTTACGCGAACGTCGGAGTGAGTGACGACCGACGGACGGAACTCCGTCAGTGAGTCAATTCGGGGAAAAATCGACCGTGGAAATCGAACGGAATCGCGTGCGGGAGTTCGGCCCGTGCGAGTTCGACGAGCGATTCGCCATCCACGACGACCAGCGACGACTGTTCCGTCTCGGGGTCGAGTGCAACCGTCAAGATGACGCCGTCATCCGGACGCTCTCCGTCGGGTTTCGGCACGAAAATCGGCTCGCTGAGATAACTCCCCTCGTCCGCGAACTCCACGGCCCTCCGTTTTTCCGTGTCGATTTTCGCGACTGCTTCGGGCCACGTCGTCATCTGCTGGTCGGGGGATTGGGCGTAGACGTATCGGTGTTTCCGACACCAGCGGTCGGGCGAGGTCGTCGGAAGTGCCGTCCCGTCGTACAGTCGCTCACGGTCGATGGTTTTCGACTCCAGGTTGACGCGAAATCGCTCCAGCCGTCCACTCAAACCCCCAAAATCACCCGACCGAAGGTTGTCGAGATACAGCACTTCGATGGCACCCGCGTCCGGGACGGTTTCGAGGTCCATAACTATCTCATCGCCGTCCTCGTAGGCATTGGCGTGATGGAAACCGAAGAACGCGTCCGTTCGAAGGGTTGCGACGACAGTTCCCTGCTGACGGTCGATGACGAAAAACCGCGTACCGCGTTCCGGGTTCCATTCGAAGTTCTCAACGAACGGACCCTGTGTCCCCGGTTTGATGAACTCAAGCGGGTTCACCACGAACGGGAACTCGGTGAGGACGACGTAGTTCGGCGTTAACGCAAAACTGTGCATGTAGGCCGGTTCGTCCACGGGAATCGAGCAGATGTGGTCGCGCTCGGTCGCCGAGCGTATCGAATGGACGTGATAGTAGCAGTTGCGCCCGAACGAAGTCTCGAAGTTCACGAGTTCGTTCGTCACCGGGTCGCGTTTCAGGTGAGCGCAGGCGAGGTTTCCGGCCGGTTCCGGTCCGTCGTACTGTGCGTGACCGAGCGTTTCCAGCGTGTCCGGGTCGAACGCGACCCAGCGCGGCAGTTCCGTCAAGGCAAGATAGCTGTCGCCGATCCGCTCGGTGATGATGTTCGTGTTGTCGTACGGTTCGGCAAAGAAGAATGCCTTCAGGCGGTCGCGGAGCGTCGTTTCTCCCGTCGCAAACCCGCTCTCGAAGTTGCCATTTCGGGCGGACTCGTAGGCATCGCTGTGGACGAATCGATTTCGATAGGTGACGCCGTCACCGAAAGTGAACGCGTGAAGCATCGCCAATCCGTCGAACCAGTGGTCCACCGACGAGCCACCCATCTCGAACGCGGCGGGACCGTTCCGAATCAGCGTACCGGACAGCCAGTCCGGCAGGGTTCCGGAGACGGGACAGTCGTAATCTATCTCGTCGGTCAACGAGCGAAAGCCGATAGAGGACCGGGCAGTCATTTCCTCAACGAACGGGGCGACGAGCCGTAATTGTTTGTGGTCAACGAAGGGACAAAATCTCGTTTGACATTACCGAAAATATATGATTCCGAGGAGACTAATTCGGTCATGCAACGCCGCACCTTCCTCGCCCGCTCCCAAACGCTCTTTCTCAGTCGAGTTCGTCCAAGCAGTTTCCACAGTAGTTGACGTGCTGGGGATTCACCGCACCACAGTGCCCACACCGAATCTATCCTCCGCCCGTAGTTGGTCGTTCGGGACCCTTGTACGCCACCAAATCCATACATGGCGGCCGTTATCGGCGAGTTGGGAACGGGTCCGAAATCGCCGTTCATCGTTCGGTTGACGAGGTTGTCGTCGCGGAGTGCCATCATTCCATGCCAGAGTCCGAGAAAAATCCACCGCGGGCTATACTTTGTCTGGTGACGTATTCGATATCGACAGTCGAATGGTGGGTGGCCGTTTTCGTTCCAGGCGGTGGGGGTATGTCGTCGCCGCAATCCTCGCCGTCGGAACCGCCGGGATATACCAGTTTTCGTGGCCAGCGATGCGTGCCGCGTTAGGAGCACACGCGTCGGCCTCGGGGACGGAACTCGGGGGGATATTCTCGGTGTTGGTGGTTGCAGAGACGCTGACAGCGTTTCCGGCCGGGTGGATTCGTGACCGCTATGGGCCGCGACTCCCGTTTTTCGTGGCCGCAGTCCTGCTTTTCAGCGGGTTCGTCGGGGCTGCGTTCGTGCCGTCGCTCCCCGCGCTCTTCCTTTGGTTCGCGCTCGGCGGAGCAGGTATGGGCGTTGCCTACGACGTGGCGATAAACACCCCTTCTCGGTGGTTCGTCTCGCGGCGGGGGATGGCGACCGGCGCGGTGAGCATGGCGTTCAGCGGGACGAGTTTTCTCCTGATTCCGGTCATCAAGAGCGCCGTCGATACAGCCTTTTCGCCGACCCTGGTCGTGTTGGGCATCGCCGCCGGGGTGGCGGGTGTCGTCGCCGGACTCGTCATCCGTGACCCTGAAGAGGAGTGGGAAGACGAGTTGAAAGGCACCCAAAACGATGCAGAAGACGACGAAAGCGATACGAAAAATCACGGTACGACGGCGGGCGCGAACTCGTCCGCACCCGGTGCAGAGAATGTCACGTGGCGGAGGATGATTCGGACGCGCAGATTTTGGCTGTTGTACGTCGTCTTCGCCGTTGCCAACGGTGTCGGTCTCGTGCTCATCGAGAAGATTATCGTGTACGCGACCCACCTCGGACTCTCCGTAACGGCGGCGACGGCGGCGGCGTCGCTGGTCGCGTTGGGGCAGGCAACCGGCGTCATCGTCGTCGGCACCGCGTCCGACCGCTTGGGATGGGTGCGCTCGCTCGGCGGGTCGCTGGTGTTCTGTGCCATCGCGCTCACCGCGTTGGTCTTCGTTGGTCAAACGAATCTACAGTGGCTGTTCGTCGCGTTCGCCGGTGTTACAATGTTCTTTCGAAGTCCATCGTTTTCCATCCTGCCGGGACTCGTCGGTGGATACTACGGCGAGGAGTACTCCTCGGAAAACTACGCGGTGATGCTCACGGCGAAGCTGTGGGGTGGTATTTACGGTGGGCTGGGCACCAGCCTCCTCGTCATTCAGCTTGGCTGGTCACAGACGTTCCTCTTGAGCGCGGGACTGGCGTTCGTTGCGGGAATCGCCGCGCTCGTGTTCCTCCGGTCGTAAGCTACTCGACAGCCCGCTCGACGACGGTTCCGGCTGCACCGACCGCAACTCCACGGTCCGCCCCGAGCGCGACACCGCGAAGTTCTTCGTTTCCGGGCGTGAGCGTTCGTTCCCATTCACCATCCTGCCGCTCGAAGACGGTAGCCTCACCGCAGACGACGGCCAACTCGTCCGTCATCGAGATTCCCCGCAGTTCCTCGTCTCCGAGACGGCTCGGCGTCCACGTTCCGTCGGCGTATCGACAGCAGACGCCGTCGTCAACTGTTACGGAAGGGTGAGTTTCGGTGATTGCCACGTCTGTCAGTGTCCCGTCAACGTTGTCGAGACCGATTCGTTCGAAACTCTCGCCACCGTCCGTCGTCTCGAACACGCCATCGTTCGTGTCACAGAGGTAGCCGCGGGACCCGTCCAGCGTTGCCGCGCATAGACTCGACCCGCTACCGGGTTTGGTGGGCGAATCCCACGCAAGGTCGCCGTTTCGGTATCGCCCGCGGAGCACCTGTCCGGAGCCGTTGGCGAGCAGAATCGTCTCGTCGTCCTCCGCTCCTGACACCGCGATTGACGTCCAGTTGTCGGTGATGTCAGACGGGGCCGAGTAGTCGGTGTGGCGGTTCGTTTCCGTATCGAATCGCCCGAGTGCGCCGCTGTTCCCGGCGACCCAGACGGCAGTTCCATCGGTCGTCGCAGCCACACCGTGGAGGTCGGCCGCGTTCGCGCCAGGTCCGTCTTCGAGTGCCGGTTCCCAGGTGACGTCGTCCTCCGTGGCACAGCGACGGAGGACGACACCATTTTCGCCGACGGCGTATGCACCGTCGTTGGAGATTACAGCATCGAACAGCGTTCCGGTCTCTGGCGTGGACGCACGTGTCCACGCCGTGGGTTCGGATTCCGCAGACGAGTCGGGTTTTTGGGAATCTCCGGATTCTCGTGGGGGTTCGCTCGCGTGCTCGTCAGTTTCGACGTCCGTCGATTCCCCGTTGCTCCGCTCCAAGGAGGCGACTCGGGCGGGTTCCTCGACGCCGGGATTCTCACCGCGAAGGTAGAGTACGACCGGCGGGAGGACGTAGCTCCCGACTGCGACGAGCGCGAAGCCTTGATTCACGAACGTCAGCGTGCCGAAGGCGGTCAGTCCTGCGGTCGCCACCGCGTGAATCCACGTCTTCGTGTAGCGCCGGAAGAAGGGAAGAAATCGGCGCTCGGGACGGGAAGTCATCATCGCTTGGGTATCGCACGCAACGAATTTCAGGCTTTCCGCCGTTTTTTCTCTACTTCACGCTGTGCATCAACTGGAGGAGTTCCGCCCGGTACGTGTTCGGATTCCGATTGAACACTCCTCGAAGCATCTGATTCGTCGGGCGGATACCCGACGTAATCAGGAGCGTCTTGCCCGGTTTCAACAAGTCCAGATACACGACCGTCTTCACGCGCCCGTCGGGCGTGACGGACGGAAGGTTGTACGCCGGCGAGTTCGGTCGCGTGATGTACGTGCTCGCGTCGTAGTAGGCTTCATACTCCGCGATAGCTTGGTCGTTCGTCGTCTCGCGCTCCGAGGCGGACCGCTCACGGATGTCCGAAAATCCGAGGCTGGTCAGGGTTTCCTCGAACCGCCGTTTTGCGATACCGGTTACCAACGATGACTGAGCGAAAATCGAAACCGGGGAGTCGAACGTGATGCGCGTCGCCATGAACGCACCGACGATGCCGTCGAAACTCCCGCTGACGTACTTATCGAGACCCGAGGCGAGTTCTGAGTCCTTGTAGATGAGCGTACTCGTGTACGCATTGCCGAGCGATGTTCCCCCCTCCTGAATCGGCGTCTTGTCCGTCCGCTTGGCTTCGAGCGTCCATTGCTTGATTTGTGGTGACGTAATTATCGGTTCCCGGTACAAATCGGATTGTGCGCCGTCGGCTACCCCCCCGCCAACACCGATTACGGCCACTACTCCCCCCAATCGTTCGAGAAATTGCCGTCTCTCCATGAGGATAGTATATGGAGCGGGACGCGCATAGTTCCAACGGCCCAACAATTTACGGGGCGATTCACGCTGTCAGCGGCAATCGACTACCAATCTTCGTTGCCGACCGGGTCGCGCGTTTCACAGTACGGACACCGGTTGCGATAGCGTTCCAAGTTCCGTCCACAGTATCGACAGTTGTACCCGCCCTCCGGGGGATGGGTTTCGGTTTTTGATTCGGACGAGGTTCCCGGCAGCACTCCCGCTCGGTACGCGAGGACGCCGCCGATGACGACGACAGCGCCGACGAGCGCGACGAGAACCAACGTGTTGTTCGTTCCCGGGACGTACGGCACGTCTTGGAGTTTCTTGCCGCCGAGAAATCCCCGTCCGCCAGCGAGGAACGCGAACAGCAATAGCAGTCGCAGGAGCATCCATGGGCGACCCCTATTCCGCATGCTCCCATCTTCGTTTCATACGATATCTCGGGGACGAACCGAGATAAGCCCACGGGAAGCTGAAATCGAAGGTGAAACTTGGTGATTGGTAACACGAATCACTAATATTCCCTTGAATGCCCTTGGCACGTTAAATATCATAAAAGACTATTATCATTATAAATCATAATGTTTATTATCAGTTCTGTCCTCGCCTGCCATGTGGTGAAACGAATGTCAATACATGGACGCTCATCGGCACACGACGGACTCGCTCGCAGAACGACTCACATCACGAAATACTACCGACCCACACGACGCATATGACCGACCGAACTCGCTACGACCGCACCGAAGAGGAAGCACCGCTCGTCCCGCTTATTTGTGGGACCGAGCGTCGATACATCCTAAACCGACCGACAACCGGAGAACGGACGGGCTATCGAACGACCGGACGAACCGAAACGAAATTCGGTCCAGAACTAACGCGGGAACTCCGAACGCTCCGCGCACAACTCGACCGAATCGAAGCCACCCTACAGAACGACCAATGAAATCCGAACTACCGACGAGAGACATCGAGAACCGCGCCGGAAAGGAGTTCCGCGAGATGCTGAACGACCAGGACTATGTCTTCGCACCCGGACTGTACCACGCCCTCGACGCCCGACTGGCGGAGATGGCCGGACTCGACGCCGCGTACATGAGCGGCTATTCGACCGTGCTCGGCCAGTTCGGCTTCCCGGACTTGGAGATGGTGACGATGACCGAGATGGTCGAGAACGCGAAACGAATCGTGGAATCCTGTACCCTTCCCGTCATCGCCGACTGCGATACGGGCTACGGTGGAATTCACAACGTCCGGCGTGCCGTGCGCGAATACGAAAAAGCCGGTGTCGCCGCCATCCACATCGAGGACCAGACGACGCCGAAACGCTGCGGCCACATCGCGGGCAAACAGATCGTTTCCCGCGAGAAAGCCCGCGCTCGCTTCGAGGCCGCCGTCGATGCCAAGCAGTCCGAGGACACCGTCATTATCGCCCGAACCGATGCCTACGGGTCGGCGAACGGCGACTGGGAGGAACATCTCGAACGGGGTCGCATCTACGCCGACGCGGGCGTCGATATCGTCTGGCCCGAAATGCCCGACCCGAGTCGGGAGGACGCGGTCGAGTACGCCGAAACCATCCACGAGACGCATCCGGACCTGAAACTCGCGTTCAACTACTCCTCGTCGTTCGCGTGGTCGGAAGAGGAGGACCCACTTACCTTCAAGGAGTTGGGCGACCTCAGTTACAACTACATCTTCATCACGCTGTTCGCGCTCCACTCGGGCGCACACAGCGTTTACGAGGATTTCAAGAACCTGTCGGAGAATGCTGAACAGGGACAGTTCGACCTCGAAGAGCGCTATCTCGGCCACCCCACCGAATCACACCACGAACTCTCGTTCGTCAGTCGGTATCAGGACATCGAGACGCAGTTCGACCCCGACGCCCGCGAACGAATCGAGGGCTCGGAAGGGTTCAGTGAGGACGAATCGACCCCCATTACCTCTAACTCGGAGGAAGACGAAGAGATGGTCGCTTCCGAGCAAGGAGACGACTGATATGAGCACACAAGGACGACACGACAAAGCGTTCGTGCGGACGTTCTTCACCTCGCCGACAGCGGTGGAAGGTGAAGACGACTCAGCCAAGATGTTACGGAGCGCAGCACAGCTACGAGGAATGCAGGCTCCTGACGTTTGGGTTCCGGACAACGAGGACGCGACAGCCCCGTCGATGCGCGACGAGGGTGCACAGAACATCATCGAAGTCGTGGCCGAACACGGGGCGGCGTTCCCAGGTGAAATTCACCCCCGAATCGTCTGGCATCGGGAGCGTCCCGCAACCCGGTATCAGGGCTTTCAGCACATTCTCGAAATCACCGACCCCGAGCGGGGAGTCATCGAGCACATCGACGGATTCGTCGTTCCGGAAGTCGGCGGCATCGACGATTGGAAAAAGGCCGACGAGTTCCTCACCATTACCGAAACTGAACACGGTCTCGAAGAAGGCAGTATTGCGATGTCGGTCATCATCGAGAGCGCGGCGGCCGAACTGGCAATGGGCGATCTCCGCGAGGAGATGGGCAAGCCGGACAACAACCTCGAACGCCTGTTCATGCTCGTGGACGGCGAGGTGGATTACACGAAGGACATGCGCGCGATGACGCCCACCGGCGGACTGCCGCAATGGGAGGAACTGCGCCACAACACGTCGCGTGGTGCGAGCGCCGCCGGTCTCATCGCAATTGATGGCCCGTACGACGATATCCGGGATGTGGAAGGCTATCAGGAGCGGATGACCGAAAACCAAGCCAAAGGGATGCTCGGTATCTGGTCGCTGACGCCCGGTCAAGTCGTGACGGCGAACGAGGCACCGTTGCCGCCGAAAACCGGCCGATGGCTGCTGGCTGCTGATGGAGAAACGACCGAACTCGATGCGGAGGACGGAGCCTACAACGGAAATCGAATCGGGTTGGAGGAAGACGGTGACGGCTACGTCCTCCGTGTCGGTGGCGACGAACGGAAACTCGGCGAAGACGAGTTGGGCGAGGAACTGTTGGACATGACCGAGTACGTCCCGAGCATGGACGACATCGTGGATTCAATGGAGGAGTTCGAAGCGGCGAAGGAAGCGGGAAGGGGTGCCATCGCCATGACGCAGGCAACGACCGTCGTCATCGACGGCATTGAGGTCGAGGTGGAGAACGACCGGATGTGGGACGAGGCCACGTATCAAGCCGCGAAGACGCCAATTGCCGTGTTCCAGGACGTGTACGAGAACCGTCCCGACCAACACGAGGCGTTGGCGGAACTGTACGGTGAGGATGTGGTCGAACGCGCGATGCAGGTCGGTTGACGGAGCGAGGGCCACCGACGCTCGCCGTCAGTACCTCTTCGCCGGGAGGTGGATGCGTGGCAAACGTAGAGGCTAGCTCGCCAGTGACGGAATTCTGATAGTCTATTTTCGGCGAACGGTCGCTAGCCGTTCTGTGGTTTGAAGATGTCGGCAAGCCGGCCGACGAACGAGTTGCTCGGATGCGTTCGTTCGACTACATCGTACTCGCGTTTCAGCGTGCCATCCGTCGCCAGCCGAAGCACCGTGAGGTCGGCGTCAGTGAGGAGGGTTCCGGCGTCGTCCCCGACGATTTCCCCCGATGTGGTGACGAGTGTTGCGCGTGCGCCAGCACCTGACGCGAGGTTTCTGAGGGCCGAAATATCGTTCCTGTGTGGGCGTTCGTAAATCGCGCCGATGACGTGGTCGTTCAGCAAGTCGTCGCGTGCGTGGATGTGGACTGGAACCTCGTCACCCGATGCATCGGTGACGGTGGTGTCGATTTCCGTCCGCAATTTTCTGTCCTCGAATGCCTCGGCGAGGGCCTGCCGGGCGGTGAGTTGCTCGTCTACCCACGCGGCACCGCGTTCGCTCAGGAAGTACTGATACAGTACCCGTTCGATGGTTTGGAGCGGGTCAGCGACGTGGTGGCAGTCCCGGCAGCGAAGTCGGTGTTCCGGTTTCTCGAACACCTCGTCACAATCCTCACAGACGTGTGCCACATTCGATTCGAGTCGTTTCAACGAATCGAGTTCGGCTTCGCAATTCGGACAGACGACGGCATTTTCGCTGACGAACTGTTCCCGTATTCCCTCGTAACCACAGTCGGGATGCCGATAGCTGTCCGTTCGAATCGTCTGCGGTGATTCACAGGACGGACACACCGTTGTGTACTGCATCCCTTTCGACTCACAGCGCGGGCAGATGTACTGTTTTTCCTGAAATTCGCGATGAAGGAGGTCACGTTCGGCCAGCAGTTCGAGTACCTCGAACGTTCCCCCGTCGTTGTCGTCGAGATATTCAGCCGCGTTGGGATACGTAACCGTTCCCGTATCGATGTCCAATATCGGTCGGATTTCGTCGAGTGACCCGTCCCGGAGGGCGCTCAGCAGTCGGACTGTACCCGGTGAATCCATGAAAGATTACAGCATGCACAGATATTTAATCGTCCCCCAAACTATAATTAATATTTTGTAATCTCTACGATGTCTTTCGGATGAGACGTATCCGGGGTTTTGAGAAAGTGGTCAGAACCTCCTTTTTACTCGCCCGCGGTGTACGAAGTAGGTCAACGACTAGCAACCACGACCACCGGCAGTACAAACGGAGTCGAGAACAAATGAAAACCACAGTCCGGAACGACATGACCGAGACGAGAATCCCTTCCATCGAGGAGACACTCTACGGGCCACCACAGCATTCGACGCGAGGAACCGACACGGAACAGACGTTCTACGGAGTTCCCCAGCACGAGACGGACGTCGTGGTCAACGCGGATCCATGGGAATTGCCCGTGTACCGATATCACTGGGAAATAGCGGGCATTCGGAGTCGGACTCGGTTTACCTCCGGACGGGTGACGGAGGTGGCGTATCCATGACTGCGACGAAATCCGGCGACGGGTTCGTGAGCGATTTCGTCGAATCCTGTCCCGACTGTGGCCGGGAGACGGTTCACGAGGTCGAAATCGAGATTCGAACCGAGAACAAACACAGCGACAACGCGGTGTTCTCGCGAGAACCGTACCGCGTCAGCACGTGCAATGGGTGTGGAAAGACGACCGCAACTCGCATGAACAACGTGCGGGAACTCCGATGACTGACGCGATCAGCACCGAAAGTGGCATCCGAATCCGCCCGAGCCACGGATTGTCGGGAGCGAGGGTACACACTCTCTCTGCGTGACGAGCGACAGAATCTCGTTGAGCGGTTGCAGGCACTCTGTCGCTATCTCAAAAACAAGGGTATCACGGTCATTCTCGTTTTCGAACATGACACGATGACGGGCCAGGTCAAGGCGACCGGCAAGGGAATCAGCCATTTCGCGGACGACATCGTTCTGCTCCAACATCTCGAAATCTCCGGCGAAATGCTGAAGTCCATCGACGTGTTGAAAAAGCGAACCAGCGACTACGAACATCTCCTCCGAGTGTTCGAGATAACCGAAAACGGCGTCACAGTCGGCGAGCAAATGTAGAACCTTCAAGGGGCGCTGACTGGGACGCCGCGACTTGACGACTGACCCTCAAACCCTGGGTTTTGGATTAAAAATCGGTATTGTTATACTATCGGAGTGCCAGCTATCAGCTGAACGACGTATGGGAACACTACTCACACTTTTAGGATTCTGGGAGGGAATCCGATGGCTCGGCGCGACGGTGCCGTTTTTCACCGTTCTTCCGGCGTTTGTCAGCATTCTCGTCTTGATTTGGATGTTCATGCCTGACCTGCCGGTTCGAGCGAGACCGACAACACCCGATGGTGAGTATCGGTTCGACCCGGACGATTTCAAACCACGGTGATTCGAGAGTGTGGTCAGAACGTCTTTTAGCCCATCTATCGAACGCTGAAACGAGGAACCGCTAGACGAGCAATCGGATATAACGACCATGACGAACGCAGTACCAGACGGACGACACGTGGAACCGGATGCGCCGAAAATCGTCTTCGCAATCGACGAAACTTCGGACGAGCGATGTGCGAACCGGGCGATTATCGCCGACATCACGCGAGACGACGCGTGGGTCGCGGGAGACGAGTCTAAGGCGATACTGCTGGCCGAGTGGCGATAGATTTTCAAAGTTCGTCTCTTTTCGTGGGCAATTCAATCGAGAGCATTCTTCCGGACGAGATGGGATGCATGGACAGCGATTTCGCCCGTCGCGGATGAGAAGAAACGGGCAGCCAAAACTGTACCGCGGACGATTCCGCTCTCACTCCCCGTGACCACGGTTTGATACTCTGCTTTCGTCGTCACACTCGGTGTACTCTCCGTGGCGATGGTCGAACTGAGTTCGACCTAGGTGCTTTGCTCGCTGGACGCCATCGTCCTCATGACCGGCTGCTTCCTCGTTCGACATCCCACCCGTCCTGAACTGTTCCGCCAGCGCAATTCCGTGACGACACAGGAATGAGTTCGTTCATTCCGCTCCTTCTCGAAGTTGGAACACACCCAAACCGCTGCACAATCGAACCGATTCGTGCAGATTTGAACACGGGAAGTGAAGGACCGTCACCACTGGCGCAAATCGCGTAAAGAATACGGCTACGTCCATTGATTCTCTCGAATTGATGTTGATTATGCATGCTTTGCTCGTTCATTTCTGCATACTTCTCCGCAGAATGCACGAGCGATTTTGCACGAGTTTGAGTGTTTTTGCAGAACATTTATTATGGATGTTCTATATGGTTACGGATGTCATGGGTGATGAACACAACCAGACACGGCGTCGATTTATGCAAGCGACGGGAGCAGTCGGTATCGCAGGGTCCACTGCGCTCGCTGGCTGTACCTCTTCGAGCAAGAAAGATAACGGAGGCAAAAACGGGGGCAGCGGCGAGATGGCCGACAAAATCACGTTCTTCAACGCGGGCAGTCTGAAGGATGACCCCGGCACGAAAAAGAACATTCAACGGTTCGAGGACAAGACCGGAATCAAGGTCAACGTCAACGAGGTTCCGTGGAGCAATCTGAAGACGACGCTCATTACGCAGTGGCGGAACGAGGGAAGCAAAGTGGACGCCTTCAACGGGCCGACGTGGTGGCTCGCTGACTTCGTCGCAGCCGATTGGCTTGAACCACTTCCGCTCACCCAAAATCACATGGACAAGTTCCCGAAGAACCTCCAAGAACTGGTGACGTTCGACGGGAAACCGTACATGGCCCCACAACTCGGCAAATGGGGTAACTTCCTTTACGACAAGAAGTATTTCGAGAAGCAAGGAATCTCGTCACCGCCGGACACGTGGGACGACGTTCTCAAACTCGGCGACAAGGTCGGCGACGACCGGTCGGCGTTCGGCTTCACGTGGGCGAACAAGGACGTTTTCATGTTCAAACAGTTCCTCTGGCAGGCGGGCGGTCAAGTGTTCAACGACAAGCACGAACCCGTCTTCGTAAAAGAAGGTGTGAAAGTCTTCGACGACTTCTTGACGCCGCTGCGAAAGAAGGGACTCCTTCCGAACGGCATCCAGAGCATGAACGAAGGGAACATCGGTGACGCCTTCATCGGGAAGAAGTTCGCCACCGTCGAGGGATGGACCCCGCTCGGTTCCCGTGCGCTCAATGAAGGGTGGAAGAAGGACCGTCTCGGAATCGCCAAACCGCCGAAAGGTCCCGCATCGCGTGCGACGTTCCAAGACTCGAACGGTGTCGCTGTCTCGGCGTTTTCGAAGCGCAAGAAAGCCGCCAAGAAGTTCGCGAAGTTCATGAGCGAAGAAGAATCGTGCAAGACCGACATGGTGGTTGAGGGGAACCCGGCGGTCATGCCGTCGGTGTACGACTCCGACGAGGTCAAAAAGAAGTACTCGAAGGAGCTGCGGGACAACATGAAGTACAACCTCCAGCACGCCAAAAGCGAGATTTATCGGCTGCAACCGCAGGTTGACGACATCCTCTCGTCCAACATCACGCCCGTCTTCCTCGGGAAGAAGGACGCCCACTCGGCTCTCTCGAAAGCCCAGCAGGACATCAAGTCGCTGTACAAGAAGAACAAGATTCTGTAGAGTCACACAATATGGCAGAGAACACACGTTCGCTTCGACGGCGGCTCGACAGGCTGTTCATCCCACTCACCGTGGGACCGACAGTACTCTGGATAGCCGGCGTCATCCTCTATCCGACGCTCCAACTCCTGTGGTCGAGTTTGTTCTACACGAACCCGATCACACAGCAAAAACAGTTCGTCGGACTGGACAACTTCGCCTCGCTTCTGTTCGAGCACGGTCACTGGTTCGGGGCACTCAATCCCGACATCGTCCGGTTCACGAAACACACCATCATCTACGTCGGCTTCAGCGTCACCATCTCGTTCCTGTTGGGACTCGGTATCGCAATGTTGCTCAACAAGGACTTGAAGGGGCGTGGCTGGATTCGAACGGCAGTCATCGTGCCGTGGATTCTCCCCTATGTGATGAGCGGTCTGATCTGGCGTTGGATGTTCCAGACGCAGTACGGTGCGATAAACGGCGTCCTCATCGGCGGGGGCGTCATATCGAAACAAATCCCGTTCCTCTCGGACGGCACGTTGGCGATGATTGCGCTCATCATTGCCGACGTGTGGGTGTTCACGCCCTTCATTATCATCATTCTCCTCGCGGGGCTCCAGAACGTCCCCGAACAGCTGTACGACGCGGCGGAGGTTGATGGCGCGAGCAGTTGGTCGCGGTTCTGGAACGTCACCTACCCGTTCCTCAAACCGTCGATTCTCGTCGCGCTCACCATCCGTATCATCTTTGACATTCGGGCACTCGACCTCGTCTGGGTGATGACACACGGTGGGCCGGGGAAGACCACCGAAGTGTGGGCTTCGTGGCTCTACCGTACCGCGATGGTATTCAATGACTCCGGCCAAGGTGCGGCGCTCGGCGTCGTCATGCTCGCCGTGACGTTCGCCATCGTCGCAGTTCTCTACCAGGTCTTCGGAGGGACCCCCTACGAAACATGAGTACGAAAACAAACACGCTGAGCCGACTGCGGAGCGGACTGAATCTGAACACGGAAGACGAGTGGCCGAGCGTGGTCCGGGAGCGGATGGTCGCGTACGGACTGCTCGCCATCTACGTCGTGGTGGTGTGGTTCCCGATTTACTACATCCTCATCACGAGTTTCAAATCGCCGTCCGAAACGCTGTCGTTCCCCATCACGTTCTATCCGCACCATCCGACGGTTTCGAACTACATCGAAATCTTCCAAAACCGACCGTTCGGCACGTACACGCTAAACAGCCTCATCGTCGCCGGAACGACGACTATCATCTGTGTCACGCTGGGAACGCTGTCGGGATACACGTTCTCCCGATACAATTTCTTCGGCAACAAGGCGCTGTTGCTGTCCATCATTGCCGCACGGATGATCCCGCCAATCGCGCTCATCGTCCCGTTCTTCCAGATAATGTCCAACCCGCCGCTTATCGGCGGTTTCACGGGGACGCTGTACGACACGAAGGCGGCGCTCATCCTGACGTACACGTTCTTCAACCTCCCCTTTGCGGTGTGGATAATGAAGAATTACTTCGACGGCGTGCCGACCTCGCTGGACGAGCAAGCCCAAGTCGATGGCTGTTCGACGTGGGAGGGGTTCTTCAAAATCATCCTCCCGGTGGCCAAACCGGGCATCGCGGCGACGGCCATTCTGGCCTTCATCTTCTCGTGGAACGAGTTCGTCTTCGCGCTCGTTCTCACGTCCTCGAACGTCTCACAGACGCTGCCTATCGGCGTCTCCCTGTTCGTCGCTGACGACTTCATCGACTGGGCACACCTCGCCGCAGGCGGCATGATTGCGGCCCTGCCAGGCATCCTGTTCGGCCTGTTCTTCCAGCGCTACATCGTCAGCGGTCTCACGCAAGGAGCAGTGAAAGAATGACGAAAACAACCTTCAAAATGGGATTCAATTCAAACAACGGTGGTATCGATGGCTGAAGTAACGCTCGACACGCTCGAAAAACGGTTCGACGACGTAGTGGCAGTAGACGGTATCTCGCTCGACATCCCCGACGAATCCTTCACGGTGTTCGTCGGCCCGTCCGGGTGTGGGAAGACCACGACCCTCCGGCTCATCGCCGGACTCGAACGCGCGACCGACGGCGAGATTTACATCGGCGACAAGATGGTCAACGACCACCGCGCCTACGAACGGGACATCGCCATGGTGTTCCAGAACTACGCGCTTTACCCGCACAAGACGGTCGGCGAGAACATGCGGTTCGGACTGGAACAACACGGCGTTGACGACAGCATCATCGAAGAACGTGTCACCGACGCCGCGGACCTCCTCCAAATCGATGACTTGATGGACCGACGCCCCGCCGAACTTTCCGGCGGGCAACAGCAGCGTGTCGCGCTCGGCCGCGCAATCGTCCGGGAACCCGACGTGTTCCTGATGGACGAACCGCTGTCGAATCTGGACGCCAAACTGCGGGTACAGATGCGCGCCGAACTCAACAAACTGCACGAGCAGTTGTCCACGACGACGGTGTACGTCACTCACGACCAGATCGAGGCAATGACGCTCGCCGACCAGATTGCCGTGATGAACGACGGCGAGATTCAACAGGTCGGCGACCCGACGTACGTTTATGCACACCCGCGAAACCAGTTTGTCGCCGACTTCCTCGGCAGTCCGTCGATGAACTTCATCGAGGGAACGCTGACGACCCACGATGAGACTCTCGTGGTTGATGTCGGCCCGTTCCAGCACGAAGTGCCCGAGTCCTACCGGAACGCAGTCGAAGGAAAACTCGGCGACGAAATCGTCGTCGGCGTCCGCCCGGAGAACGTCACGCTCCGGCCGGATGGCCTTCCCGCGCTCGTGGAAGTCGTCGAACCGCAGGGTGAAAAGACCGTCCTCGAACTCGACCTCGGCGACGACATCACCATCAAGGCGTCCGTCGAACCGAGCGTTCCGGTCGAACTCAACGACCGAGTCAACGTCGAATTCGACCAACGGTCGCTCCATTACTTCGACGCCAAGAGTGGGGAATCGTTGACGTACTCCTCGCCCAAAGAGTCGAAGAAGGCGGAGGCGACACACTGACCAATGGCCCAAACTATCTCGTCATGGGTGCCGGAGCGGGACAACTTGCTGGTAGTGACCTGCTGCCTACTGGCCATCATCGCGGCGTTCAACTACCTCGTCGGTGCCTACGGCGGGACCATCGTCGCAACCGTCGGGGCAGGAATTGCGCTACTGTTTCTCGTCCTGCTGTCCGATTGAAATGGTTATTGACCGCCCCACTCCCCGCAAACGAAGCGAACGAATGCGACCTCCGACACCAGAGACGTTATCCGGTCGGATTGCCTACAAAGACGATGAACGAGACCCCCTAGACTCACCGCTGAGTCGGTCCATACGCATACATGTTGCCTGACGAACGGAAACGAGAAATCGCCGGAATAGTCACCGAAGAGAACGGTAGTACCGTCGCCGACCTCGCGGGTCGCCTCGACGTTTCTGAAGCGACCATCCGACGGGACCTCCGTGACTTGGAGGACAACGGTCGCATCGAGCGCTCGCACGGTGGCGCACTCCCTGTCAAAACCGTCGGCGAAGAACGTACCTACGGACAAAAGCAAGTCCAAGAGCGGGACGCGAAACGAACCATCGGAAGCCGCGCCGCCGAAACGCTTCAGGATGGTGAGGTCGTCTTCTTCGATTCCGGAACGACGACCATCGAAGTCGCCAAACACGTCCCCACCGACGTGAGAATCACCGCCGCGACCAACTCGCCGCTCGTGTCGATGCAACTCGCCGAAGCGGGCATCGAAGTGAAAGTCACTGGCGGGACGCTTCGACGGTCCACGTGGTCGCTCGTCGGACCGACCGGCGAGAGCTTCCTCGACCGAACCAACTTCGACGTGCTATTTTTGGGCACGAACGGAATTCATCCCGAAGCGGGACTGACGACGCCGAACGAGGACGAAGCGCGCATCAAATCGCGGATGTGCGAGAAGGCGAGTCACGTCGTCCTCGTCGCCGACAACAGCAAGTTCGGGCGGCGAAGCTTCTTCCGCTTTGCCTCGTTCGAGGACGTGGATACGCTCGTCACAGACGCCCCCATCCCGCCGGAGTACCGCGAGCCATTCGAGACGGCGAGCGTCGAAATCATCGAGGAGGTGGGAGAATGATACTCACCGTCACACTCAACCCAGCCGTGGATTACACCGTCACCGTCGAATCGGACATCGAACCCGATGGCGTCATGCGGTCGAGCATGACCCAGTACGACCCCGGCGGCAAGGGCATCAACGTCTCGAAATACCTCGCCCGACTCGAAGTCGAAACGCTCGCCACGGGATTCGTCGGCGGGTTCCTCGGCCGCTACATCGAGGAACAACTCACCCGCAGCAAGGTGTCCAACGACTTCGTCGAGATGGACGTGTGTACCCGACTCAACACCACGATTCTCGGCGATGACGGCGAGTACAAACTCAATCAGTCCGGACAGGGCGTCAAGGACGAAACCGTCCGCGAACTCATCGCAAAAGTGCGCGAGTACGAACCCGAAATCGTCGTCATCGCCGGAAGCATGCCCCCAAATCTCGGTCCGGCGACCATCGACCGCATCGCAGCGGCCGGCCCGTGGGAAACCGTCGTGGACGTGCAGGGCGACCTCCTCACCGGAATCGCGGGTGACTACGCGCTCTGCAAACCCAACCGGAGCGAACTGGCGAGCGCGACTGGCATGCCGGTTCACAGTATGGAGGAATGTATCGAAGCCTCACATGCACTCCGCGAGAAGGGATTCGACCGCGTCATCACCTCACTCGACGACGACGGGGCACTCCTCACCTCCGACGAGGGTGTTTTCCACGCACAACCGCTCGACGTGGACGTGGTCGATACGGTCGGTGCCGGGGATGGCCTGCTCGCTGGCGTCCTCTCGACGCTCGCTCGCGGGCAATCCGACCGTATCGCGCTGCGCGTCGGCATCACTGTCGCCTCCCGCGTCGTGACGGTTCCTGGAACGACCGTCCCCGACATGGACGAGGTTCGAGCGGAAGCCACCGAAATCCCACTCCTCGTGGACTGAACGGCCACGTGCAGCGTATTTTCAGCTTCGTTGTCGTTTCGTTGTTTTTCCAGACTGCTAAGTAGAACCCCATATCACTCCTGTGCTTACCGAGTCGAACGTACCACCAAAGAGGAATGTAGGACTGGGAAAAGACAAATCTGTTAGTCTAAAATAACTTTAACACCCTCCTGTGAGTGGCGGGAAACGATGTCTGGAATCAGAAAATCACCAGCGATTCCCAAATCAGTCCCGAAATTAGAAGCCGAACTTATTCGCGACGCGTACGAGACGGCCCAGAGCGGTCGTCGCGCGAACGACGCTTCTGGTGGAAGGGCATCTCTTGACCTCTCGGATACCGAACGACAGGATTTCTACCGACGGATTCTCGATGCAGGTGTCACGAAGGAAACGCTCATTGAACTCGGTTTCGACGGTGACGAATAGCGATACGAACTTTCTCAGTCTTCTCACTATTTCGGAGACAGCTGCCAGCGACGCGGCAGTTTCTATTTTCGATACTTGTAAACCCAACAATTCAGGAGTCGATACCGGCTGTGTAGTTTGTATTCTGTACTGGGTTTTCTAGCTTCTGCGACCAAAGGAGATGGTTTTTGATTAGTCGCCTTTGTTTGTTTCAATCCCGTCCTGGGTTTTCTAGCTTCTGCGACGGAGCTAGAAAAACCCAGCACGGGATTGAAACATCCGGATGTGCGGTCGAGTCGTAGTTCTCCGCCATGTCGCAGGAGCTAGAAAACCCAGCACGGGATAACGTTGAAAGAGTTCTATAGTAGCTAACCCAAATCCTCACTCCATACTCCACCGAATCAACTGCTTCGACCCGGAATCGGTGTATGTGAGCATGACCGTCACGCCGAGGGACGCCAACGCATCCTTCGGAACCTCGAAAGCAACGGTTATCGACGACGAATGATTCGCTTTCACATCGGAAGAGCGGTACTTTTTCCATGCACTCATCGCCGAATCGGTCGTGCTGTACTCGTTCCCGTTGGCGTGGACTGTGAGTGATGCGTCATCGGGAAGTGACTGGGACGACTCGCCGGAGTTCTTCGTCTCGAACGTGACAAGCAGGAAGGTCGAGTCGTTGTCCGCTTTCTCGGTCGTCCCGCTGTGGTCATACGAATCGGACGTATCGGCACTGGTCACGGCAACGCTGAGACCATCGGCGATGGGTGCGTGTTCGCCGAACGAGACAGTTTTCGATTCCGACGTCGTCGTTCCCGAGGAACCGGTAGTCGTCTCGGTGGAACTCGTCGTTTCGGAGTTTGTCGGAGTTTCGTCTGTGGTGTCTTTCGCCGAACTCGAAGAACTGGTCGAACCGTTGCTCGTCGTACTCTTCACTGTCCCGGTGGTCGTCTCGCCCGACGCTGTGCTGGAGGGTCCAGTGTCGTTTCCCTTGGAGTTACACCCCGCCAGAAGGAGTGTGGTCGTGGTTCCGACACTGGCGATGAACGTGCGACGTTTCATTGCGTCTCGCCGGTTATAACTCGGGGTATATCCCACTATTGGCCAAATATATACTAATCACGTCCGTTAGTAATAGAAATTTTGAAAATAATGGCGGTACCGTTGTGACTGGTTACTTATTTGACTGTCGAGAGGTCGACGGTATCGGTGTCCGTTGCGCCCTTGTCGTCCGTGACTTGGAGGGTGACTCGGTAGGTACCACAGTTCGGGAGCGGCATCCGGATGGATTCACCGCTCTTTTCGAACGAACCGTCACCGTCGATATCCCACATGTACTCGGTGATGTCACCGTCCTTGTCTTTGGAGGCGGAAGCGTCGAGCGTGACCGTGTCACCTCGTTTGAGTGACTCACTGGAAGTTTCTTTCGGCGTGGTTTCGATTCGTGCGACGGGTGGTTTGTTTTGCTTGTCGCCGGTGTTTCCGTTTGCGCTGTCCCCGTTTCCGGTGTTTCCATTTGTGCCATTTCCGTTTGCGCTGTCCCCGTTTCCACCATTGCCACCGCTTCTGCCCGTGAGGATGTCGTCCTCGACGAGTTGTTGGACGATTTTGGTGTGCCACTGAACACGCTTGTCGAGCGGTGTGTCCTTGGAGGTCGTTTCCACGAGGAATGCGATGGCATCGGTGTCACGCGCCGCCTTGTGTGAGAACAGGCCGGTTGGGTTGTTGGAGGTTGAAGAGAACGGGTCACCGACGAAGTCGTAGCCGTCGCGGGAGACGTAGTGGTCGTTCACGTACGAAACGGTGGCGTTGGCTTTATCGAGGGCCTTCTGGTCCCACGAGCGGAATATCGCTTGCCCGACGCCGCCGACCATGTCGCCGTCGAAGACACCGTGCGATTCGTGGAGGTCGATGACGATGTCGGGGTTGTATTTCTCGACAACGGACCAGATAGCGCGTGCGAGTTTCGTGTTCGGTTCGCTTCCCGTCGGGAACTGTCGATTCAGATCGACACCGCCGGATGCGACGCGCGAGTCCTGCCTGTCTGCTGCGGCGTTGGCTCGCGGAATCACCACGAGTCTGCCACGAGCGATGTCCCATTTGGCGATTTTTCCGGCGGCGGTGTAGCCGCCTTCCTCGTTGCCGTGCATGCCACCGGTGACCATGACCGTCGGCCCGGACTGGCTGGCAGTCGTTACGAACACTTTCGTTGCTTGGTCGGTCCCGCTCCGAATCGTGAACGAGTCGCGCGAAATATCGCTCTTCCCGCTCGTCCCGGTAACGCCGACTCCGAAGAGTCCCGCGCAACCTGCCGCTGTCAGAAACGCTCGTCGTGTTGAGGTCATACTACCTAACCGAGGCTCACAGTGGAGAGTTATTGTTGTTTGGATTTTGTCCAAAAATAGATGGCGAATATTCATAATTATGTTATTATATACGGAAAATTACTCTTACTTCCATCATATTCACTACTCACACCATCAAATCATGAATAGAACATATCGTGAGAAGCGGGTGGTTTGCCGGACAGGGATGTACGACGGTCACCGGTTCGCATTGCTTCGACCCGAACGGTTATCCCCCGCACACGCTCGATACCAGCATGCACGTTTCATTCGAGGACCTCGAAGCGTTGGTTGACCCACCCGGTGCGCCCGGGAACGAGTATGCCGTCGCCGACCGCTTTGCCGAACTGATAGAACCGCACGTTGACACCGTCTCCTTCGACGCGATGGGCAACGTCGTCGCCACGAGCGAGGGGAGTGACTTCGAAATCATGCTCGCGGCGCACACCGACGAACTCGGGTTTCTCGTCGATAGTGTGGACGCGAATGGTTTTCTCACGTTCCACATGTTGGGTGGCCATTACAAGGGCAACTTGTCGGGTCAGCGCGTCCGCGTCGGCCCGGATGGAGTCCTCGGCGTTATCGGCCCGCGCTGTCGCCACTACATGGACAATGGCGAGAAGGATTCCTTGCCGAACAATCTCCGTATCGACATCGGTGCCACCTCGGCGGCGGACGTCGCTGACTTGAACGTCGAACCCGGCGATTACGCGACGTGGGACGGCGGTGTCTCTCGTCTCGCAAACGACCGAGTTGCGGGACGGGCGCTGGATGACAGAATCGCGCTCGCCATTCTGCTCGCACTCGCCCGTGAGGCCGACGTGGATGCAACGGTCCACTACGTCGCCACGGTGCAGGAGGAAGTCGGCCTTCGCGGCGCGCGTACGGCAGGCTACGACCTCGACCCGGACGTCGGTATCGCGCTCGAAATATTCCCGGTGGACGACTATCCCGCCGGACGGCCGAACGGCGCGACGGCGAAGTTGGACGGCGGCCCGGTCGTCGAGTTCGGGGACGGGTCGTCGGAGTACTTCTTCGGCGGCGTCATCGTGGACCGCCAGACGCGGACGTGGCTCCGTGATGCGGCGGACGCAATTGACGTGGACATCCAACACGACGTAATGCTGACCGGGACCACTGATGCGACGGAAATCCAACAGGTCCGCGGCGGCCGCCACGCGGGCGCAATCGCGGTTCCCTGCCGCTACACTCACTCTCCGGTCGAAACCATCTCCATGCAGGATGCGAACGAAACCGCGGATGTGCTGTTATCCGCGTTGGAGCGGGAGTTCCCGACTCGGGACGAAATCCGCCGTCCGCGGTAAATTATTCCGCCAACTCTCGGCTCGCTACCCGTACGAGTCGCATCAGCAATTCCCGGTCGAAGAACGGTAGAGCGCTATGAAAGTTGGTCGTCCAGTCCCCACTCTGCTGCCCGTCGTTCAGCCTCCTGTCGGGCCTGTTCACGAATCGCTTCGATTTTTGCTTCGTCCTCCAGAAACGCCTCGACGGCGCTAGTCGGTTCGGTTTGCGATTCGGTTGACGATTGTGCTGGTGCACGCTCTCGCGTTTTCGCGGCCAACGCCGGATTGCCAGCCAACCGTTCGGCGGGCATCTCCGGCGGAATGTGTCGCTCGTCGGTTCGGAACTCCGTGTCGCGCTCGTCAGGAGACTGTCGGTAGAGTTTGACACTGTACGGGCCGGGGACGGCGAGGTCGGCGACTGCTTCGGGACCACCGCGTCCGGTACCGGTGTGGTGTGCCCCTATCGGAATTCCGTCTTCGAAGCTCAACACACCGTAGCCATCGGCATCGAGCAGGAGAGAATCCTGTGGTTCGAAGACGGCACAGCCGGTGAGACGTCCTTCGAATGCGGTCGTGAGCGCTGCTGCGGGGTCACTGACGACGCGGGAGCGAATGAGTTCGCCGCGAGGGCGCGTCATGGTGAATCGGGAATAACTGCGCTCCGGAAACGTTCTGCGACCCGTTCCGATTCACCAGCACGAACGTCGAGGGCACTTGCAGCATCGTGGTAGGCACGTGCTGCCGCGCTCTCGGGCGCATGTGCGAGCAGCGGTTTCCCTGCGCGCCGTGCCGCACGCGCTGCCTCGTCGTCGGGAACGGCCGCGAGCGTTGGTCCGTCGAAATAGCGCTCGCTTTTCTCCGCAATTGGGTCTACCGTCTCGTCCTCGTGAACCTTGTTGAACAGCACGCCCGCCGTTCCAGTTCCGTAGGAACGAGCGTACTCTTGGACCTTCAAACCGTCGCTGAGGGATGGAATCGTCGGTTGGAGGACGACGACGATTCTATCGGCGAGAACGATGGGGAGAATCGCGCTCTTGCTGCCGAGTGTGGCTGGCGAGTCGAGCAGGAGTACGTCCGTTTCGGCCGCCAACTCCGCCACAACGGTTTGTAGTTTGTCGGGGTCAGCGCGCTCAAACGCCGAAAGACTCGTTCCACAGGGTACGACGTTCATTCCAAACCGTTCGTAGACGGCGTCCTCAACCGGGGCATCCCGGTCGCCGATGAGCAAATCGTGCAGTGTCGTCTCCACGTCGGTCAGCCCCGTGTGGAACAGCAGATTTGCCATTCCAGTGTCGGCATCCACGACCGTTACGTCGTACTCTTCAGCCAGCGCCATCCCGAGTGAGAGCGTGCTCGTGGTCTTTCCAGTGCCACCTTTGCCGCTCGCAACCGCAAACGCCTCAACCATCGTTCTAAACTCCAGTCGTCATCTGTTAAAAATACACCCAATTCGATGAGTGAGAAACCGAGACGGTAGCATCCACTATCGGCAATGGTGACGCCGGTCCAGCGGGGGGACCGACGCACGAAATCGTCAGCGGGAACATTAAGGTGAACCCGGTCAGAGGTGCAGAGTTATCCTGGTCTATCGGCAGTGACAGGATGCGTGCCGACACGACGGCCGACGATGTGTCGCAGTTCGCCGCACTCCCTGACTGGTTGAGTGGCGGTGACCAGTCTCGGGAATCATGCGTTTGTATCGGCGATTCGGGTGAATCTTACGCATCCACCCTCTAATTATTCTCATATCCTCTAAAATTTTCCGTTTTATTTTACGTATGTTTCTTCTGACCTTCTTCAAACGTACTTCGACACAGTTTTGAAACAAACATGTGTTAGCATACCATATGTGTCCTCAAAACAACAACCTCACATCGCCCCCACTCGCGCAGGTGTTCACGTATCCTGCACGGATGAAATTTCTCGCCGTACTTGCGGACGACCCCGACGAGAGTTTCAGCGCGACGGAGTTGGTAGAACACGCGGGGACTGCTCCGAGTACGTGGACGAACCATCGTGACGAACTGCTCGACCTCGAATTGGTGGAAACGGTCGATTCAAACGGTGCACATCCGGAGTATACGCTTGCTACGACGACACACGCACGGCTTTTGCAACGACTCTCCAACGAACTCGACGACGTTATCCACGAACTCACAAACCCAATCTCGGACGCAATCGGAGGTTTTGCACAATGAGAACACATAACACTAATTAATGCAATTTATTATATATTATGGCAATTAATTTCGTCTCTGGACTATTAAAAAAATTATAATTCGTGGGGGCGATACTGTTCGTCTGCAATGTCCAAAACCAACGCGCTACGCGCCAAACTAGCGGATAATCCTCGATTGATTGGAATCCTGTTCACTGTCTCCCTATTGGTGATGCAGTTCGGAACCGTGTTCGCAGGCGGTGGCAACAACGGGCCATAATCAGTCGAGTTCGGACAACTGGACCTCATTGCTCCAGTATAGTTCATCCCCATTTTCGATCGGTTTGAGTTGGTCTGAAAGACCGTCACGAAGCTCTTGCGTCGTCAACGTCAGCGTCGTTATCGGCGCAGTAGTGAGGAATCGTTGATGTGACCAGACGGGTTGGAAGTTAATGTGCCCTCCAAACCCGTACAGATACGTCAGACATGCGCTGACTTCGACCTCGAATCGGTCTTCGCCCGTTCGTTCTATTTTCAGGTATTCCGGATTCGATAGCTCGCTCTGGACGAGTGAGACACTACCGTCACCGAGTACGGTATACTGGTAGCCATGCATCGAATGGCGCTGTGCAATCGACAAGGCAGTCCGAAGCGTGAATCCACAGTTCAAAAGCCGAGCAAGCGTCTGTCCGAGTTCCGTCGCCATGGGATTGCCAACCGGAGAAAGCGTCACAACACCACCCTGGCTTCCCTTGTTCACGAGTTCGTGACCCTGTTCGTACGATTGGCATGCGTTCAACAGAAACGCAGAACTGCCGACCGTCGAAAGCGACCTCGCGTCGAGTGACCCGTCGGAACAGAGAAATCCGGTTTCATCGACATGGCCTATGTAATGGACGAAATCCGCGGGTCGTGCCAGCAGGTCCGTGAGTTCATCACGCGACAAATCGTAATGAGCAGTCACGTCGAAGTCAAGCAAGTCACGAACCCCGTACTGCTCCCGAACGACATCTTCGTCTTTCATCTTCTCGTCGTTACAAACCACGTGAATATCGATGACATCCGAGGACGGATTGCGGTCGATACGCTGTCGAAGCGCGCCCACATCGAGTTTGTTGACCTTCAAAGGGTAACCCGGTCCTGCCCATGCCTGTTCGACGACGTTCGGCATCGACTCTACCTGAAACACATCACGGTCGTCTATCGAATCCCATTCGCTCGCCCCACGGGCTACTACTCCACTTGACTGTGACGACCGGAAGAATTCCGTCTGGGCGTTAGACATCGGTTTAACCGCTTCGGGGTTCGGTTTGTCCGGAATTCGGATGAGAGCGAGGTCGCGGGCGAGATACGGCATATATTCGATGTTGTCCGCCGTCGGTGTGAGGTCAACACCCAATTGCCAGTTCGGGATGAACGGTTCGAGCGTCTCGAATGGCACCGAGAGATACGCCGCAAGTCGTTCCGGAAGTGGGGCGTCATAGAGCGTGGCGAAGTCAAGATCAACGAGCGGTTCGACCTGCTCGCGTTCGTGGAGTTCCACCTTGTAATAGCCTTCAGTTCGCGTGACACAATCCAGGAAGAACGCCTGTCGAAAGATCCGGTTCACGGTTTCGACGTATCCGTCAGGTCCGTCAATCGACTGTTCGAACGACCCGGCCACGAGTCGGGGCTGATTTCCCGGGACCACTGTCGCCCCGAGATAGAACGCAAGTGACGGTATTGGATAGACGTGGTTGCGGTCGGGCGGCACGACCAACTCGACACCCGAATCTGCTGGTTTGAGACCGTTTGGTGCGGAGAACTCTTCACCGCGCTCGATGAGCGGCGGATGGCCCCGTAGCGTCGGAAACGACCGCTCCGGTGAGAGCGTCTTGAGTGCCGACCCGAACAACGAGACGGCCCGCATCACGTCTCGAATGTCGTCCGTTACGGTGATAGTGCCGCTCGGTTGGTCGTGGAAGGAACGTGCACCGATGTGAACGACGGTCTCATCATCGAATGCGAAAAAGACCGTATCGTCTGCGTGTTCGATTCGAATCTCGCTATCGACGACGAGATAGACCTTCATCGGCGTCGTACTCAGTTCGACTAAATACGAACCTGAATCAACGACGTGGTCTTGTTCGTCACTTGTTTCTGTCACCATCGTCCCGTCCCGTTGTCGAACCGCTACTGGGACGGATTTCGGCACTTCAAGAACCGTCGTTTCGACTTCGACAGCGGCATCGACTGGAAAGTGAAAAAGCGTCGTATCGGCTGGTATCAGATCGACGGCGTCAGAGGTAAACAACGCAAATCGGACGTTTTCGATGGGGTCGTGGATGTCGATTCCATCACGCTCTGTATGCCGTCGAAACTCCATTATAACCGTATTTCTCGCCGCCTACGATAGTTCTACCCAGTGTGTCGTCTCATTGAACGTTGGAACATGCCATCGTTGTTCGGCCCGTCCCGGTCGCTTTCGTAACTCGATGCGAGCGTCGAACAGCGGTGATAGCTCGTCCACTAACGGGTCGTCGTCTGGGACACGAAGGTGGTAGTGTGCCATGCCGTGGACCCCGCGAACGAGCGCGGTAATCCCCCGCAGGAACTGCGTGAGTGAAACGAGGTCGTCGTTCATCTCCAGCACCTCGACCGAGTCGATACCGACGCGCAGTTCAGCTGGTTCGAACCCATCGCTTCGGTCGTTGTGGGCTTCGATAGCCGAAACCAACGCCGAACGGAACGATTCGCGGTCGATTGGCGCCCGCTGGGAAGCAGTCGAGTCGGCAGCTGTCGCCGAACGATTACCCGGCCGCTGGTCGATAACCTGCGTACGTGGCTCGCTCGATGACCTCGGCAGATACGACTCCGCATCCATGGTCGTTGGGTTGACGAGTCCGAGGATTCGTGTTCGTCTCCCTTGTCCGAATAGCGTCCGGCTAAACGCGGCGCTCGTTTCCTCGGGAACCTCGCCCGTGACGAGAAGATTGCACCCCCTGACTTTTAGCCCGGAAAGCCACTCCCGAAACGTCATGTGTTTGACGGCGGAACCCTCCCCCGACTCGTTCTGAAATTCGAGGCGAGAAGTCATTGGTAAGGCGAACGTTCGCCGATGAAATAAGGGTTCTGGGAACAGTGTCATCCTTCGGTCCGAAAACAGCCAAATGATTCCCGCCATTTCGGGAAATCGTCCAGCCGTTTCGGGGAACTGTCCACTCACTTCTGCGAATCGTATAAGTCACTCGCAGGCGTTCACCATTCGGTGTCCGCTTCGGAGCCGATTGCCATCGATGAGTTGACCAAGTATTACGGGGACGTCCGCGGGTTAATGCCCGCCGGAGACGAGGTGTAGACCAACAATCCCGATGACGATAACGCCGATAAACACGACTCGAAGCACGTCGGCGGATTCATCGAAAAGGATGATGCCGAGTGTGGCTGTCCCGACAGCACCGATGCCGGTCCAGACGGCGTAGGCGGTGCCGACGGGGAGTGTTTGGAGGGATTTGGCGAGGAGCAGCATGCTGACGACGAGGGCAATGACGGTGAAGATGGATGGCCAGAGCTTCGAGAAGCCGTCGGAGTATTCGAGACCGATGGCCCACGCGACTTCGAACAGCCCGGCGACGACGAGCAGCTTCCACGACATGATTCGACTTTTCGATGGGGAGGGCTATGTCTTCCCTTTCGCGTCCTGCCGAAACCCGTGGCTCTTTATGAATTCCTTCTGAACCGTTCACGGAATGAGTGCCGACGAGGTTGACCCAGAGGCGTTGGGGGAGGAAGTGGAACGACCGATGGTTCGGTTGTTCGCCGAATACGGGGGTGACCACTACCATTGGTTCATCATCGGTTTGATAACGAGTTTGCTGTCGCGGCTGTTGTCGCTCGTGCCGCCACTCGTGTTGGGTGTCGCGATTGACGCGGTGTTTCACGATGATAAAGCCTACCACCTTCTGCTCATCCCCGATTCGTGGATTCCGACGACGCAGATGGGACAGTTCTGGTTCTCGGCCGAAATCATGGGCGTGTCAATGGTACTCGCGGCGTTCTGTAACTTCGCGCGGTCGTCCAGCCTGAACCTGTTCTCCCACCGCGTCAAACACGAGGTTCGAACTTCGACCTACCAGTGGATGCAGCGGCTGGATATGACGTTTTTTGACGACCACAAGACGGGCGAGTTGATGAGCGTCCTCAACAACGATGCGAACCGCCTCGAACTGTTCCTCGACAATATGATGGGCAGTGCCGTCCAGTTGCTCGTTCTCATCATCGGTATCGGTGCGATTCTGTTCTCCATCAACGCGCAACTCGCGCTCGTCACGATGGCCATCATCCCCGTCGCGGCGCTATTTACGTGGTGGTTCATGAAACGAATCGAGAAGTTCTACGCGGGCGTCCGCTCGTCGGTCGGGAATCTGAACACGCGATTAGAGAACAACCTCGCCGGAATCGAGGTTATCAAAACCGCCGGAACGGAGTCGTTCGAAGGTGAACGCGTCCGCAAAGTTTCCTACGAGTACTTCCGGCGGGACTGGCGGGCGCTTCGGATGAACTTCATTTACCGACCGGGAATGCAGTTGCTCACGTCCATCGCGTTCGCGGCGACGTTCGTCGTCGGGGGAATCTGGTACCTCTCCGGTCCGCCGCTCGGTTTTTCGGGCGATGCTCCCAGTGTCGGTGCCCTGGTCACCTTCCTCATCCTCACGCAGCGAATGGTCGAACCGCTCACGCAGATGAGCGAGGTCGTGGACCGCTACGAGGACGCAAAAGCCTCCGCACGGCGCATCTTCGGCCTGCTGTCGATTGACCCGGCCATCACGAGCAGTCCGGACGCCGTGGCGCTGGACGCCAATACCGTGGACGGACGCGTCGAATACGACCACGTGAGTTTCGCCTACGAGGGTGACCACGAGGTGCTGACGGACGTGACGTTCACTGCCGAACCCGGCGAGACGGTCGGCCTCGTCGGCCCGACAGGTGCCGGGAAGTCCACCATTTGCAAACTCCTTCCGCGCCTCTACGACGTGACGGGTGGCGCGATTCGTGTTGACGGCCACGACGTGCGCGACCTCACGGTCGAGAGTCTGCGCGGGCACATCGGCTACGTCGGACAGGACACCTTCCTCTTCGACGGCACCGTCGAGGAGAACATCGCGTATGGTGCGTTCGACGCGAGCCACGACGAAATTGTCGCCGCCGCGGAAGCCGCCGAAGCACACGAATTCATCGAAAACCTCCCGGACGGCTACGACACGCGCGTCGGCGAGCGCGGCCTGAAACTGTCCGGCGGCCAGCGCCAACGGATTTCCATCGCCCGGACGATTCTGGCCGACCCCAAACTGCTCGTGTTGGACGAGGCGACCAGCGCGGTGGACACCGAGACCGAGATGCTCATCCAGCGCAGTCTCGACAGACTCACGGAAAACCGCACGACGTTCATCATCGCCCACCGCCTCTCGACGGTGAAGGGCGCAGACACCATCCTCTCGGTTGAGGAAGGGGAAATCGTGGAGCGCGGCACGCACGAGGAACTGCTCGGGAAGGACGGACTGTACGCCAACCTCTGGCGCGTGCAGGCCGGGGAGATCGACGCGCTGTCTGAAGAATTTGTGTTGGAAGCCTCACGACGAGCCAGCGCGAGTCGAGTGAGTCGAGAGTAGAAGCGGCGATACGGATTCGATTGTTTTGTGATTGCAGTTTCTGGGAAACTGATTTTGAACGTTCTTGTCCGCTCGATACAAGAAAGCGCTGTGACTACTTCGACTACAACTACTGGAAAGCAGACCTCGAAAGCCCCCGCCCGTACGCTTCGAAACTGCTCTCGTTCTAGTGCGAACGTAGGAGTGACGAACAAGGCCCAGAAAGCCCCCGCCCGTTCATCCCACCCAAACCACTACCACACCGCCACCGCACCGCACCACACCACACCCTCCCCAGCCGATTCCTTCACTCCCGATGGTCGTTCACTCATCCCTCGCACGCTATTGGCACCGACCGTCGGCCGACCGTTGGCCTCCGGTCGATACCAGCGCGCGCCACTCAGCTGGATGGGCTGGCAGATACCGACCCAACCACACGGCGCGCGGGCCAGCAATCCCGAGGATAGTGGTCATTCGAGGGGTTGCTGGCTATCGCGCGAGGGATGAGTGAGGACGCGACGAAGGAGCGACGAGCGAATCGGCTGGGGAGGGTGTGGCTGTCGCGGGGCTGTTGTCTGGGTGGACGAAAGGGGCCACCCGCTCGCGTGTACCGTGGTCGTCTGTGCAGGCAACTATTTTGACCGGGCGGTGCGGAGAGGTCAAAATATCCTGCACAGCGACAGCGAGCGGGTGGGGGCTTTCGAGGTAGTCTGCCTCCCAGCAACTGTAATCGCAATACCATTAAACACACTTGTGCGTAGCGAACGGACGTGGACTTTCGAGGTCCCTCCCGTGAACACTACTTTGTGCAACCATCGAACCAGTGACTTTTTTCGGGGTTCCCCACCCAGTAGCGAGTAATGCTGACCGGAGTGAACGTGGCGTTGGGGGTGACCGGAAGTATCGCGGCGGTGAAAGTGGTCGAACTGGCACACGAGTTACGCAGGCGCGGCGCGAACGTCCGGGCCGTGATGTCGCCGAGCGCGAAGGGGATAATCAACCCGTGGGCCGTCGAATTCGCTACCGACAACCCCGTGGTCACCGAAATCACCGGCAAGGTCGAACACGTCGAACTCTGTGGCCGCGAGGGCTGGGCGGACGTGCTCCTGATTGCACCCGCGACGGCGAACACCGTCGGAAAAATCGCGGGCGCAATCGACGACACACCCGTCACGACCACGGCGACGACGGCACTCGGCGCGGACGTCCCAGTCGTCATCGCGCCTGCCATGCACGAACCCATGTACGACCACCCCGGCGTCCTCGACGCAATCGAGCGCGTCGAATCGTGGGGCGTCGCGTTCGTCGACCCACGAATCGAGGAGGGTAAGGCCAAAATCGCCACTGAGGACGCCATCGCGCTCGATGTCGCCCGCGCGACCACGCCGGACCTGTTCGACGGACAGCGCGTCGTCATCACCAGCGGCGCGACCAGCGAGGCCATCGACCCCGTTCGAATCATCACGAGTCGAGCCACCGGCAAGACGGGCCGGGCAGTCGCTCGCGCTTGCTACGTCTACGGAGCCTCCGTCACCGTGATTCACGACGGACCGACCGTCCCCTACGCCACCGTCGAGCAGGTCGAAACCAGCGCCGAGATGCTCGACGCCGTCCGCCAACACATCGAAGGACTTCCGGCCGACGCCCTCGTCTCCGTCGCCGCCATCAGCGACTACACCGCCGACAAGGAAGACGAGAAGATTCGGTCGGGACAGGAACTCTCGCTCGATTTGCACCCCACGCCCAAACTCATCGACACGGTTCGGGAGGAACACTCCGACCTCCCCATCGTCGGATTCAAGGCCGAAACGAGCGGCGACGACGAGGCCATGGTTACCGCCGCCCGCGAAACCTTGGAGCGGGCCGGTTTGTGCTTCGTCGTGGCGAACGACGCGAGTGTCATGGGGGAGGATGAAACACGGACCTTGTTTGTCCGGGAGAACAGCGTTCGGGAGTACAGCGGGAGTAAAACGGAGTTGGGCTTGACAATCGCCGAAGAACTCGCAAGCGAATTGGCAGTGAAGTAGACGATACGATTCGGGGATTCGGGTTTTTGGTTTTCTTCTGATTGCAGTAACTCCAGGGTACATTTCGAAAGTACCCGGCCGTTCGTTCCGAGAGAATCCTACTGCTTGTGACTGCAATTACCGCTCTGTCGTCGTACTCGCAGAACGACCAAACACGATTCTTCCGAACGAATGACCAGGGGCTTTCGGGGTTTCCTCGTCGCTTCTACGGTCTCACCATCAGAATCAAACGTCTCTCTTCTGGGCGAACATCGCCATTCAAATCATTCAAACCCATCGACCACCAACCCCTGACCAGAGCCTGAATGAAACATCTCCCGAAACACATCAGACCGCACTGGCGGTATCTCGCGGTCGGACTCGAAGGCTGGCCCGATACGGCCATCGACCGTCGGGCGTTCCAGCGGAGTATCTGGTTCGCCGCGCAGAACTTCATCGGGGACGCTGGAAGTGCTGACGCTGATTTAACCGTCTTCAGCTTCGAGTTTGAGGATGGCGAGGGTGAAGCGCTGGTGCGGGTTCGGCGGGGGCACACTGACGAGGCGCGGGCGGTGTTGGCGTGCATCGATGAGATACAGGGCGATTCTGTCGGCGTGTTCGTCCGTGGTATAAGCGGGACGGTACGAGGTTGTGAAGAAAAGTATTTAGGTCGCCGCAGGGAACTTTCGGGCGAGAGAAGCGTCGTGTTCGCGGACGAGAACCGACCCGCCGTCGTTCGGGACGGCGTCTTCGACATTCAGGTCGATGACTCGTTCGTAGGTGCGACGGAACTCGATTTCGAGTGATACTATGCAGGGACAAGCCCAACAGCAGGCGTACGACCGAGGGATTACGATCTTCTCCCCGGACGGCCGTCTCTACCAAGTCGAATATGCCCGGGAGGCCGTCAAACGAGGAAGTGCTAGCATCGGTGTCCGTACCGAAGGTGGCGTCGTCCTCGCCGTGGACAAACACACGCGGTCGCCGCTCATGGAGCAGAACAGCGTCGAAAAGCTCCACAAGTCGGACGACCACATCGGTATCGCCAGCGCGGGCCACGTCGCTGACGCCCGCCAGCTCATCGACTTCGCCCGCCGCCAGTCGCAGGTCAACCACCTGCGCTACGGCGAACCCATCGGCGTCGAGACGCTGACCAAGGAAGTCACCGACCACATCCAGCAGTACACGCAGGTCGGCGGCGCACGTCCGTTCGGCGTCGCGCTCATCATCGGCGGCATCGAGAACGGCGAACCGCGCCTCTACGAGACCGACCCGTCCGGAACGCCGTACGAGTGGAAGGCACTCGCCGTCGGTTCCGACCGTGGCGAGATTCAGGACTACCTCGAATCGAACTACAGCGAGGAGATGGACCTCGAAGCCGGTATCGACCTCGCCCTGAGCGGCCTCGGAACGGTCAACGATGACGAACTCTCGCCGACGGGCGTCGGTCTCGCAACCGTCGATGTCGAAAGCGAGCAGTTCCGCGTGCTGGACGACGAGGAAGTCGAGGGCTACCTCGACGAACTCGACCTCCTCGAAAGCGAGGACGACGAAGAACTCGAGGAGTAATTTAGACGTTTTTACCGGGAAACTTCTTTTAGGTGGGCGCGTTTACCTTCGGGTATGATATCACTCGAAGAGGCGGTGACGGCGCGTCTCGAATCACACGGTGCGCGCTTCGAAGTCCTTGTGGACCCGGAAGCGGCGCTGGCATTGAAACGCGGCGAGTTCGACGGCGACATAGAAGACATCATCGCCGCCGAAGACGTGTTCGAGAACGCGAGTCGGGGGGACCGACCGGCCGAGGAGGATTTGGAGAAAGTCTTCGAGACGACCGACCCGCTCGAAATCATTCCCGAGGTCATCGAACGCGGTGAAATTCAGATTACGGCCGAACAGCGAAAGGAGATGCAAGACCAAAAGTACAAGCAGTTGGTCAATCGCATCACGCGCAATGCGGTCAACCCGCAGATGGACAACGCACCCCACCCACCGGACCGCATCGAGAGCGCACTGGAGCAGGCCGGATTTTCGGTGGACCCGATGGAACCCGTCGACCAGCAGGTGGACGACGCGCTCGACGCGCTCCGTCCCGTCATCCCGATTCGGTTCGACGAGGTGACCATCGCGGTGCAGGTGCCCGCCAACTTCGCCGGAAGCGCACAGGCGCGGATTCGGCAGTTCGGCGACCTGGAGCGCGAGGAGTGGCAAAACGACGGCTCGTGGGTTGGCGTAATGACCTTCCCTGCCGGCATGCAAAACGAATTCTACGACCTCGTGAACGAGAACACGAGCGGCGAGGCGGAGACGCGCATCATCAAGGACGAAGACGACATCCAGACGCGATAGACCGAGGGAGGTGCAGGCAGACAGACCCTTTTGTGCGGCCGTCGTGTATCGGTGACGATGGAACTCTCCGAAGAGCGTTCGCGCATCGGGTGGTGGGTGCTCGCCATCCTGCTGGCTGTGGCACTCGCGTTTGTCGCCTACGCATTCGTCGGCACGCTCGTCCTCGGGTTGTTCGTCTACTACGGCTCTCGCCCGATTTACCGACGGGTGACGAAACACGTCGAATCGAAGACGCTCGCGGCAGCGGGCACCCTCTTTCTGCTCTCGCTGCCGGCACTCGCGCTCGGCGGCTACACCGTCGCCGTCGCCGTCCGGGAACTCAGCGCGTACACTGGGGCAGCAATCGGAACCTACTACTCGCAGTTGATTCCCGGTTCGGCGTCCGTCCCTGCCTTGCTCGCCCATCCGCAACGACTGCTCACGGCGGATCTCCACTCCGTCTGGTCCGATTTCACGACCGCCCTCAAATCCCTCAGTATCGTCTCCCGTGGCTTGCTCACACTCTTTCTGTCCATCTCGTTCGCCTTCTTCGCGCTCCGGGACGGAAACCGACTGGCGAACTGGTTCCGCGGCGAGATGGACGAGGACAGCGCTATCGTAGCGTACTTCTCCGCGGTCGATAGCGACCTCGCAATCGTGTACTTCGGAAACGTTCTCACGGTCCTGCTCGTCGGCGTCGCGGCGACGCTGCTGTACAACTGGTTCGCCACAATCGCCCCCAATGGGGTTCGGTTTCCCCTCCCGACCGTGTTCGCCTTGCTGACCGGTCTCGCCACGTTCGTTCCCATCGTCGTCGGGAAACTGGTGTACGTCCCGCTCACGCTGTACTTGGTCTGGGAAGCGATTCAAACCAACTCCAGACTGCTCTGGTTTCCCATCGTCTTTTTTCTCGTCTCACTCTTCCTTCTTGACCTCCTGCCCCAGACGGTCATTCGACCGTACATCTCCGGGCGGACGACGCACACCGGACTCGTGATGTTTGCCTACATTTTGGGTGGCGTCCTGTTCGGATGGTACGGGATTTTTCTGGGGCCGCTGGTACTCGTCCTCGTCGTGCAGTTCGCCGACATCGTTTTCGGGGATTTGGTCCACGGCAGGCACGTGACACCAACCTCATCGCTCACCATCGGGTCGAATCCGCCGGAATCGGAGGAAACGCACGAAGACGAAAAAGAATGAGGATGTCCGAACTTACGCCCGTCTACGCTTCCAGTCGGATTTCGTCGTCGGTGACCGACGCGATCATCTTGGACTGCAGCGGGTAGGTGTCCTCGTTCCGGTCGCCCCATCCGAGTTTGGACTTCGCTTTGTCGGTGATGCTAGGGTCGGGGTCCACGTGAGCGGTGCCGTGTTGTACGTCGGAAACGATTCCGACTTCCTCGCCGGATTCGTCCACGACTTTCTTTCCCTCGTCGTCGTCAGTGATTTGGGTTGTCATCGCATTCATACCTTGTCGCTCCCGGTCGAACCAGCGCTGGTTGCGAGTTCAGGGGCCTTATCAATCACTGTCGTTGGGGAGCAACGGGTGGTTGTCCGGCGCGCGTGCGAGTTGCCGCTGAACGGCGTCCCACTCCTCGAAATACCCATAGTCGGTCATCGTGGACATGCCAGCGAGGGCCGCCCGAAGACTCAGGCCGACGAGTGGGATGTCCGCAACCGTAATCACCACGTCGGCTTGCAGAATGACGCCATCCCGCAGAATTACGTCAAGCAGATCCACGACGGCGTGGTCGTCTTTCGTCGGTTTCATGCGTCCAACTCCGGTGCGAACGAGTACGGCGGCCACGGACCCGTGAACCTGATTTCGATACCCGGGTCAGCCGCCACCTCGTCCAGCAGATCGCCGATCTCCTCCTCTCGATTCTCGTGGGCCAAGAAGGCGACCTGAACGACTTCGTTTGATGTATTCGAGTCGAGAACGTCACGACTCGCATCCAGCACCTCGAACTCCCGCACGAGCGGTTTGAGTCCGTCACGGAACCGTGCGGTCAGATCCTCCTGCCGTGCTCTCCGCAAATCACGAAGCCGGTTGTCGTACTGCTTTTCGAGCAGGAACGCGGTCCCCTCGCTCGCATCCTTGACCTTCTCACGGAGTTTGGCCAACTCCTCGTCGTCGGCTTCGAGTTCGTCCCGAACGCGGTCTTCGTCCCACGCGACGCCAACGCGGTACTCCCAGTGGCCAGCCAACTCGCCGAGGTGCGTTTCGAGCGTTTCCGACTGGTCTGCCAACCACTCCTGGACTGCCTCGTCGCCGCCTTTGAGAATTGTATCGAAGCGGAACGGAAGCGGCGTGCCGAACGCCTGCCCGGCGGCATCGACAACTGACTGGTGGGTGAGCAACCACTCCTGAACCCGTCCGAGGTCATCGGAATCGAACGGCGAATCGCAGGGTTGGACGACCACACCCAGTCCATCGTGAACGAGCACCGAGACGGAACCGCCGTCGATACCCGTCTCGGAGAAATCGTTCCCACCATCATCTTCAAAATCGACCACACAGTAGAGGTATCGCCCTCGTTTCAAATTCTGATTCAGCCACCGAATCCCTCCATGCCGGGTTCGCGGTCCGCGACATCGACCAATGCGTCTGAAATCAAATCGTCCAAGTCGCCACGGAGGTTTTCGACACTCTCCTCGATTCCTTCCGACTCCTTCAGGCGCTCCAGTTCGTCCTCGATGGCCGCCAATTGCGCCCCGAGTCGCTCGATCTCCTCCGGCGTCAGGTCGTCCTGTTCCATCCGCCGAACCGCCTCGCGCTCCATCGCTTCGACTACCAGTTCGACCACCGTGACCACGAGCGAGACGAGTCCCTTCCCGGCGTGGTCGCCATCGACTTCAATCGCCGTCATTCTCAGCCTCCGGTTCGGCTTTTGCCTCCGCTTTTTCTTCGTCTTCTTCCGATTCCTCGTCCGCCTCACTCTCTTCACTCGCTTCGTCCTCGCCCTCCCCTTCCTCGTCGGGTGACACGCCGACAGCTACGGTTTCGGATTCGGGCAGTTCCTCGACGCCTGCGGCCTCGTTGACGCGCTGCATGTCGGTTCCTTCCGGGAATTCGAGACCGTACTGGGCCGCCGTCTCGAACGACGCGATGGCGGCCCGAAGTTTCACTCCGAGCAGTTCCGTGTCGCCGACCGTCACCACGATGTCTGCGTTGATGACGACGCCCTTGTCGAGCAGCAGTTCCAACATCTCGGCGAGGTCGGACTGGCTCCGAGTGGGTCCGGTTTCACCCATTGTCTTCCTCCTCGAACCGGTCGCCGTAGATTCGTTTCGAGCCACCCGTGGACGAGTGCCACCCCTTCTTCGGAATCGTCGAGTAGCGCGCAACACTGACCATGTCCGAGCGCGACGTGGCCATCGTGGAGTACGCTGACGGGTTATCGGATGACGGTTGTCCCGTACTCCCCATCGACTCGTTTTCCTCTTTGATCTCCTTCAAGTCGTTCCGGGTGTCCATGAGCGATTCACGGAACTCGTCCACGCTCTCCTGTAGTTGGGACTGGAGTTTCGACTCGTACAGTTCGGACTGCACCTCGTTTTTGAGGTCGTCATCCATCGCCAGCATTCCGTTGCCGTCATTGTCCGAATCACCGCTTCCGATACCGATTGCTTCGAGGGCGTCAGTGAACTCGTCACTCTCTTTCCACAGACTTCGAACGTCCGTGGACGACCACAGCTCCCGGAATTTGATGGCGTTGGCGAGACTTCGAAGGTCGATGATCTCTCCAGCATCGCCTTCATCCACCGCCTCCGACGTGTCCTCCAACTCGATGACATCGGGGAGTTCTGATAGTTCGACGACGTCCGGGAGGTCGGTCAAATCGAGTTCGTCCAGTACGTCCTCACCCTCGTCCAGCACGGTCCAGAGCTTTTCTGCTTCCGTCGAAATCGTGTCGAATTCGTTCGACCCAAACGCCGACACGAGTCCGTCAAGTCCTGACTGCACTTCGTCGGTGAACGCTTCGATTCTGTCGTTATCCATGGGGATGTCCTATCCGCAGTTCGAGGATGTAGTTGTTGTACGATGCGTCCCTGACCACTGCGTCGTCCCATTCGAGTCCGAGCCGTTTTATCGGTCGCTCACCATCCAGAATCTCGATGACGTTCGTGTCGGCGTTGAACGTGACTCCAAGGTCATCCTTCGGAACGTCGGGCACGTCGATGGTAACGATGAGTTCGCCGTCCTCCTTTCGCGCGTTCATCAGGTACCGTTGCCGTGGACGAGGTTGGGGCTGACTCCGCTGCTGTTGGGGTCGTCCCGACGCGACTGAGTCGAGCGAAATTCCGTAGTTGATTCGCCCCCCTGTGCCACTGCGTTCTCCGGTGTACGTTTGTGTCTCGTCGTCGTCCGAGAGTTCGTTCGCCAATCTGACCAACCGTTCGATGAATCCCATTATCGTTTCACCTCGACTTTCCCGTTTCGCAGCCGTTCGTGCGCCGTCTCCGCAGCGTTGAGTTGCGCTTCAAGGTCGGCTTTCAGCCCCTCGTACTCTTCGTCCGACAACTCTCCGAGTTCGTACAGCATATGTGTCTCCTTGAGTTCGTCTTGAATGCCCGCGATGTCGTACATCTCGTCGACCGCTAGCGAGTGGAGAACGTCCACCATCGACACCAGCGGCTTGAACAACAGGTCGTCAACGACGATCATTGTTCCGCTCCGATGTGGATGTCCACGAAGTTGTACGGTGCCCACGGTCCCGTGTACTGGATGGTCAACCCTTCGTACTCCTCGCGTAACTCGCCGACCGCTTCGGCGAACACCTCGCGGTCATCGGCCGCCACGAGATACGAGCGATTGAGCACGAGTCGGTCGCTGAACAGGTCGTCCTCGGTCTCGCTCTCGGCGATGGCCGACAGGCGCGCGCCGACATCGTCACGAATTTCCTCGCGGTCCAGGTCGTCGTCCTCCCCGGCGACGATTTTGACGCCGAGTTCGACGTGCCCTTTGACCTCGTTGAGCGCCTTGGTGAACGCTCGCCGTGCGCCCCTGAGGACGGATTTAAGCGTGCGGTTGTCCTTGAACGCCATGCCGAACTGCATCGGTACGACAGCGCCCACGTCGTCGCGTTCGATGACTTCGCGGAGTACCTCATCGTGGCGTTTGCTATCCTCGTCGGTTCGTTCGGGTTCGGTTGTGTCGATATCCGAGACGACGGCCGAGAGCGTTCGGTACGTCACCGTGTACACTCGGTCGGCATCAGCAACCGCGGCAGTGTCGAACTCGAAATCGTTCTTCTCGACGACTCCGTAGACGTATCGATTCAGACTCATCGTTTCATGGAGACGGTGCTCCTACGACTGGAAACCGACGAGAGCTGCGTTAATAAGTCGTGTGGCGGAGAATGCAAGCATGCGCTGCATTGGCCACGTTTTTCCCGAATTCGAGTCTCGGTTTCGGTCGATGGATAAAATAAACCGATGGAATTCTCACTGTGCCGCCTTTCGCCGGTCAAGTTCGTCCATCAGGTCGTTCGCAAACGCTTCGAGGTCGTCGTTCGAGAGTTGGTCGAATTCGACCGATGATTCTCCAACGGACTCTTCGGATTCATCCGACAACTGCCCGCCTTCCGGTTCCGATTCAGCCTGGACGTCCGACTCGTCTACTGACTCGGATTCGGACTCATCCTTGCTTTCGGACTCGTCACTACTGATACTGCTTGCAGTAGCGAGTATCTCCCGTGCTTCCTCCCCGCCCACTTCCAAAACTTCTTGGACTCGTTGGAGGATGAGCTGTTCCCGCGATGGCTCTTCCTCCGCTTCTTCGACTTCTCCGGCTTCTTGGCCAGCTTCCAACCGGTGTTCGAGACGGCTGCCGAGCGACGCCCCGACTCTTCGTCCGACGAACATTCCCAAGCCACAGCCGACGACCCGTCCGACATCTCGACTGATGGTTTGGCCGTTTTTGCCCTCTATCGCGGTGAGCGCGTCCACGATTCGGTCGGCGTTCAGTTCTTCTCCCTGTTCTACCAGCGTTCGTAGCGTATTTTCTTCAGTCATGGTCCCCCATTCGGCGTCAGCGTTCTTCGGCTTCGAACAGTTCCGTCTGCGTGCCGGTATCGCCGCGGCGATACCGGCCCGCGCGACCGTAGCCTTCGACGGTACCATCCGATTTGAGACTGATGACGTATCGTCCGAGAACGTCCTGGGTGTCCGGAATCGAACTTCGTTCTACGACCTCTGCGACCACTCGCCACCCGTCGTCACCCTGTTCCCCGACTTCGATGATACTATTGAGTGGTGACCCGATGAGGTCGCTCGCGATGGCACGGCCCACGTCACGAGCCTCGTACAGGCCGATTTTGTCGTCGCCATTGACGATTCCCCCGAGGTCGTCCGACACGTTCGCTTCGGTGTGCTCGGACGATTCGTCTTGCTCCTCGACAGCTTCGGACAATCGAGTGAGTACGTCATCGAACTCGCTCCCGTCGGAGTCCCCCGTTGGTTCAGTCATCGTTCCCCGCAAAACGCGTCGTTACCGAGTTGTATAACTCATTTGCCTGTATCGTGTGAGAACGCCTTCGTCAGAACCAGAATCCGAAACGCCAGAGCTTAAAAGGAACTTGCAGGCTCGGCCCCAATCCTAAAATACGGTTCGCCTGCACTACCAAATGTAGGGATTCGGTTCCCGTGAACAACTATGGTAGAAGCAAACCCGAACTCTTCGAGTCTCGCGGACGTTCTCGACCGCATTCTCGACAAAGGCGTCGTTATCGACGTGTGGGCGCGTATCTCGGTCGTCGGTATCGAAGTCTTGACCATCGAGGCGCGCGTCGTCGTCGCATCGGTCGATACCTTCCTCCACTACGCAAAGGAGATGGCAAAGTTAGAACAAGCCTCCTCGGGAGACGAGGTGGATTTCGAACAGGTCGAAGTCGCGTCCCCCGAGGCAAGTCCGTCGTAAGCACATCGTGACAAACGATGTCCGAAGCAGACCAGTGTCGGGCGCTCACCGAAGGCGGAGAGCAATGTTCCCGCCCGGCACAGGACGACGGTTTTTGTTATCAGCATGATCCGGACGACGAGACAATAGACAAACACGACGAAGCAGATGGCCACAGCGACGAAATGGATGGGTCCGGAAACGAAGATGAGGATGACAACGTGAGCGAATCGAACGAAAATGCAAACGAAAGCGGGGACGGCGAGTTCGACGTGATGGCCGTCCGGAAGACGGTCGAAGATGTCGCCACCGATTTGGTTGGCCATCCGCTCGACGGGATCATCGAAATTACCGAGGATGACGACGGCTGGGAAGCCGTCGTCGAAATGGTAGAACGGAGTGCGGTTCCGGACACCCAAGACATCCTCGGACAGTATGCGATTGCGCTGTCGGAGTCAGGTGGCGTAACCGGCTATCGGTTGCGGGAACGATACAGGCGCGGCGACAGTCAGGAGTGGTAGGGTTACCCTTTGTGGAACCCAATCATGAACCCACCGACGAACCCGGCGCTGACCGAGAGCGTCGAAAGGAGGGTCGTCACCCACGAGGGTGGCTGGCTGTTGCCGGCGACTTGACCGGTTTTCACTAATCCTGCGGAGAGCTTGTTCCAGTCTACGGAGAGTACGCCGCGCGATTCGAGGAATTTGAACAGGGCGAGTTCGAGACCGATGATAACTGCAATTAGCTTTGCGACTTTCTTCGCGGCGAACCCGATGACACCGCCGATAACGGCACCACTTCCCAGTTGGAGTCCGAGTTGTTGAGGGTCTATCCCGACTTGCATCGTCCCACCCAGAACGCTGATAGGTTAAGTTTCTTGTGGTTTTGAATGCGTTTCATGTCTCAATGATGTATAAAATCGACCACGTACCGGGGATTTTGCTCGTCACAACAGCACACGGTTAGTTCTCTCGATTTGTACTTTCCGTCGTGAGTGATTCTTTTTGCTCCCGATTCGTTCTCGATTCGGCAACGAGGATAGCGATGCTTGCCGACCACACAACCCGCTCCCGATGGTTTTAAACAGATGAACAACCCGGTATAACACATCAATGGCTTTCGAGGACCTACTGAGCGACCCGGTGATTCAGAAATATCTTCACGAACTGGTCGGCCCGAAGGGGATGCCTGTCGCGGCCGCGCCGCCGGATGGAGAGGTTACTGACGAGGAACTCGCGGAAGAACTCGACCTCGAACTCAACGACGTTCGACGCGCGCTGTTCATCCTCTACGAGAACGACTTGGCGACCTATCGACGCCTCCGCGACGAGGATTCAGGATGGCTCACCTACCTCTGGACGTTCGAGTACGACAAGATTCCGGAGAACCTCGAAGAGGAGATGTACCGCCTGCTCGACGCGCTCGGACAACGCCAAGAGTACGAACGAAATCACGAATTCTATCTCTGTGAAATCTGCTCCCTCCGCTTCGAATTCGGCGAGGCGATGGACTTCGGCTTCGAATGTCCCGAATGTGGGTCTCCGCTCGAATCCATGGAGAACTCGATGCTCGTCGATTCGATGGAGGAGCGCATCGATGACCTCGAAAGCGAACTCAACGTCGAAACACTGGGTGCATAATGGTCGTTCTCGCAACTAAAGTGTACGTCAGCGGCGACGCGAAGCGACGTGCGCTCGACGGGCTTGAATCGTTGATAACAAACGCAATTGGGGACCTCGATGTCGAGTTCGACATCGGCGTCCGCCGCGATGGGTTCGTCTCGGTCACCGTGGAGGGCGAAGACGAAGTCGCCGCTCGGAACGTCATCGGCGAGGAGTGGGGCGAAGTCACGCCGCATCTGCGCGACGGCGAAACCTACATCGGCACGCTCGAATCGTGGGACGACGACGGGTTCGTCCTCGACGCCGGACAGGACGTTCGAATTCCGGCGGCCGAACTCGGACTCGGTCCCGGAAAGCCCAAGCAGGTGGTCGAACGATTCGGTCTCGTCCAGCACATGCCGATGAGCTTCGTCTACGCGGAAGGCGGCGACTCGCGTCTCTCCGATGCGGAGCGTGACCGCCTGTTCGACTGGACGCGTGGTACCGGGCGCGTGAACGTCAACAGCGCGACGCGTGGCGAAGTTCGGGCGACGGTCAACCGCGCGGGCCACGCCCACGACATCGTCACCGTCGAACGACTCGGCGTGTTGGAACAGAGTATCATCTGTCGGGAGGACACCGACGCACCGGGACTGCTCGCCAGCATCGGCGACTACATCCCGGCCGAAATTCGCTGTGTAATTCCATGAGGAAACGGTACCTCCTCGCATTCGGCCTGCTTGCCCTCCTCGCCGCCAGTGCAGGTTGTACCTCAGTATTCGGACCGGGAAGCATCAGCCAGCAGCAACTCAACAAGAACGCGACGTACAACTGGAACTCCTCGGAGGACGTGGCCTACAACGTCACGAGTCACCAGTATCAGGCGGTCTACAATCTTCAGAAGAAGGATACGCTCGAAATCCATCAGGACGAATCCCTCGGCGAGGAAGCCCCTGTCGAGATTTCCGCCGTAAAGTTCCGCTATCTGAACGGCACCATAGTCGATGCCGACCAAATATCGGTGCACAAGACCAAATCCTCGACCATCATCCGCCCACCGAAAGGTCCCGGGAAACTCGCGTACACGGTATCGAGACAGGGGAAGACGTTCTACGTCCCGACGTACCTCGACGACCGAACCTACGAAGTGACCATCCCGCGCGGCATGCGCGTCGATACCTTCCTCCTGAGCAGTGTAAATCCTGGCAGCTATCAAACGAGCATGCAGCACGGACGCGAGCATATCGTCTGGTCGAGTCCAGTCAAGTCCGACAGCATCTCGGTGCGCTACTACCTCATCCGCGACAAGTGGATATTCGCGGGCATCGTCCTGCTCGCCCTGCTCGTCGGATTCGCCGGTCTGGGCTACTACCGCTACCAGATTCGGCAGCTCGAACGCGAGCGCGAGGAGATGGGCCTGAACATGGACATCAGCGACGACGACATGGGCGACGGGCCGCCGCCCGGAATGTAAGAGCACTTTTCTTCGCCGCGCCCCACGATTCGGTATGCGAGTTGCGTTGGTAACCATCGGAGACGAAATCCTCTCCGGAGACACAGTCAATACGAACGCTGCGTGGTTGGGCGAGCAACTGACCGAGCGCGGCGTAACCGTCGAACGGGTGTTCGTCATCCCCGACCGCGTGGCCGACATCGCCCGCGTCGTGAACGAAGCCCGCGCCGAGTACGACGCCGTCATCGTTACCGGCGGTCTCGGCCCGACACACGACGACATGACGATGGAGGGCATCGGAGCAGCCGTCGGCGTCCCCGTCGAAGCAAACGAGGAAGCTGTCCAATGGATCGAAGAACATTCGGATTACTCACACGCCGACCTGACGACCGGGACGACCCACCTTCCCAAGGGAGCGCGCATGCTCCCGAACGAAGTCGGCGTCGCCCCCGGCGCAGAAATCGAGGACATCTACGTCCTCCCCGGCGTGCCGAGTGAAATGCACGCCATGTTCGAGCGCATCGCCGACGAATTCGACGGCGACCCCTACTTCACCGGAACCGTCGCGGCAGGTGAACCCGAGAGCGCGCTCATCGACCGATTCGAGGAACTCCGCGAGCAGTTCGACGTGAAAGTCGGGAGCTATCCGGGTGACTACGTGCGCGTCAAAATCGAGGGGACGGACGAGGAGACCGTCCAAAACGCCGTCGAGTGGTTGCGCGAGCGAGTCCAAGCGCCGGATGACACCTAACGGTAAAAGTACGCCAGCCACGCGACGACGCATGCCAGTCCGACCACGAGAACGACGATACCTGCCGCGTTTGCTGGAACTGCTTCGAGTGGAATCATACCCGGCGGTTGTCGGCCCTGTCTCTTAAGATTTGAGAATTAGCCGTCACGCCGACGGCGAGAAAAGTCATTTCTCGAAGGAGACTCTGCTGAGTGTCGCAGATAGAGACAGAGGGTGATAGAGGCTTCCAGATTTTATCACAGAAAGACAATGATTCCCAAATACCATCTGCCCAGCCTCTATCCCTCTATATGGACCAGTGGAATTCTGGAAGTGTCCGAATCATCCGGATATCTTTCCACCGATGAAGGCAAAGATTGTGAGGAGTCCAACCGCGATATCGATGGTATAGCTTCCCCCTTTCAGCCATTGTAGGATATGTATGGAATGGTCCTGTTTCTTGATAATGAGTGAGTTGTAATACCCTGTGGCATCATACAGATGTTGCTGAGGCTTATCGAAAAGCATGATATTAATCAGATGCCGTCCAAATGCTCCCTCGTTCTGGACTGGAGTGGCAATGGGGATCTTCTTTTTTCGCCCGGCTTGAGATCATGTACGGCACCTAATTTACTGTAGGTATATTCCCCACTTGGCTGGTGAATCCCATCAATGATTACAGCATCACCAGTTTTGTTCCCAACATTCTGAACGATGACGGTGACAGTCAGCGTGTCTCCATTGGTGACGGTGGTCTTCGAGAGGGACACATTTTTGATGCAGATCTCAGTATCTTGGATCGGATTGCACTGATGTCCAGTAGTACGGTTTGTGGCAGTGGCCGGATGGACAGCTAAGAGGAAGATGAGTCCAATGAAAAGAACAGTGATAGTACGCCTCTTTCGTCATGAGAATCAACTGATTAGTATAAAAAGATTCATTTCAAGGATTGTTAGATACGTCGGATCTGCCGGTTTTTCAACGCTTTTGCTTGCGATAAAAATTATCGGTACCATCTGTTAGGTTCGTATGTACAGCACATTCAACACTACCGAGTACATAAAGTTCTGATTTTTACACTATCGCATATATTACAGAGGTGGGCGTGTCCTTCTATAGACCGCCAGCCAGCACCCACCTAACAAGTCATTTGCCCAATTGCCAGACTCACGCGGTGTAAGGGTTATACCGAAGACACCGTTATCCTGCAGTTTGGCGTCAGAAAGTAGTAATATGGGTCGGGGCAGATTCGAACCTTGTGGAGACGTTCCTGCTCACTCCGCTTCGCTTCGTTCCGCGGGCGTGCGACTCCCCCGAGTTCGAATCTGCCTGCCAATTTCGACGGCACAGACTCCTCGCTGCACTCGTCGTGTTGTGCCGTCAGAAATGGGTCGGGGCAGATTCGAACTGCCGATCTGCTCCGTGTGAAGGAGCTGTCATAACCGGACTAGACTACCGACCCGCTGCACTTTTTCGTTTCCCTGCACTGGACTTAAGGCTTGCTTTCGAGAGCGGCCGGTACGACCAAGGGCTATCGATTCGGACCCCCGAACATGACCGACTGGAACGTGGTGAACGTGGCCGACGCGGAACCCGGCGTTCAGGACGGTGCAAGTCCCCTGAACGAAGTCCTGTCTGCCCACGCAGGCCCGCGGACGAAATTCGTGCTTCCGGAGGGACGCTACCACCTCGACGGGCGATTCTATCACAATGACTGCGAGGCGATTTCCGTAGTCGGTGACCCACACGCCACGTTGGTCGTGACCGACCCGGACCAGCAGTACGGACTGGATGTCGGCGGCGACTGGGGCGTCTCGGCCGAATCGTCGGCCACGACGGTCGGAATTCGAAACCTGACGTTCGACATGACGACGGAGGGCGTCGGCGCACAGGCCATCTCGGCGCGGGCGAGCAAGGACCTGCGAATCGAGAATGTGGCGGTCGAGGGCGAGTGTGCATCGGCGAACAAAACGGCTCTTGGCGCGATTTACGCGGCGGTCACGCATCCCGACGGCGTGGGTGAGGTGAACGTCTCGCTCCCCGATGGGTGTGCGTTCCGGCCCGACACGTACCCGAACCAGTCGTCCACCGACTCCCAGACCAGCCATCCGATCGGTATCAACGTCTCCGACGACCACCGGGGCGAGTTGACGTTCCGCGACTGCCACGTGGAAGGCTGGGTGAACAACGGCGGCTACCTCGCAGGGGGGAACGGCCACTGTTTCGTAGAGGGCGGCCTGTGGAAGGACAACGGTAACGCGAACCTCCGGCTCGGGGATGGCGACGAAGCTCGTGGGGTCGAAATAGAGATGGACGAAACCGAGTACACCGGCTGTGGACTCTGGTTACAGGAAGGCGACGTGAGCGTTGCGGACACCGAAATTCGGCTGCCGAACTGCGACAACGATGGACTCCGAATCTCCAGTCGGTCCGCTCGCGTGCGCGACCTAACAATCGACTGCTCGTCTTCGGCGCGTGCCATCAAAGTCAACGATGGCGACGGCCCGGTCGTCCTCGAAAATCTCGAACTCACGGACTCGGGTGACGGCTCGATTCACGGCTACTGCGTCGAACTGTGGCGCGACGGAACGGACCTTCGAAACTCCCAATTCATTTTCCGAAACGGCGCGGAAACCCGACACGGTATCAACGTCCTCGGCGCGCGAGTCGTTTTCGACGGCGTGACGGCGACACACGAGGCGGCGGGGAACACGACCGTCCTCGTCAAGGGTGAGGACGTGGGGTTCAGAAACTCGACGTTCCGTGGCCGTGTCGATGTGGACCGAAAAAACGCGTCGTCGCCGCGCGTCGAGGGCAGCGACTTCGCGGATTGTGAGTGTGTAGGGTTCGACGGTTAACTCATCCTCATTCGCTTTCTCGCGTCCCGCATGGCGTCGCGGGACCGTCGCTTTGCTGTGTGTTCCGCGTCACGGAGGTTTCGTCGCATCTTCTCCCGTCGGCTCGGTTCCGGCGGGCGCTCTCGGCCGGTCAATTCACGGGCCTTTCGCTCGGCGGGTTGCAGTTCCTCACGGAGACCACGCTCCAGATGACTGCCGGCGTGTCGGAGGTGGTACCACGTATCTTCGAAGTGTTTGTTCATGTCTCTCCCAATTATGTCCTTACGAGTGGGTCAGATATAATCGTTCCGTCGGAATTCGGCTGAAGCGTTGGTTCAAAAACGGTTTTACCCCGGGCAAAGAAAGGGGACGTGTATGTTTACGCGGCTTTCGATTCCGACGCCGTTCCAAATCGGGCCAGTGAACGCCTACCTGGCGGGGCGGACGCTGGTGGACCCCGGCCCGGGAACCGAAGAGGCATGGACTGCACTGCTTGACGGGTTGGAGCGCCACGACCTGAGCCCGACGGACATAGAGCAGGTACTCATCACGCACCCACATCCGGACCATTTTGGACAGTCAAAGCGGCTTCGGGAATCGGGCGCTCGCGTCGTCGCCAGCACGGAAGCTGCCGACATCGTGGGGGATTTCGGTGACCAACTGCGATACGAGCAAGAGTTTTTCTCTGACTTCTTCGACCGGAACGGGATGGCGAAAACCACTGCCCAAACCGTCACTAACTTGCCGGAAGCATACCTCTCAGCAGCACCAAGTGTCGAGACCGATATTGCACTCGCAGATGGCGAATCGGTCACGGTTGCGGGAATCGATATGACCACCGAGTTCGTGCAGGGGCACTCCGCCGGAGAGACCATCTTCACGTTCGAGCACGAGGGCGAATCGAAAGCCGTCGTCGGGGACCACGTACTCGACGACATCACGCCGAACCCATTTCTCCAACCGCCGACCGAGGAAGGCGAGAGTCGCCCACGCGTCCTTCCGGCGTTCAATCACTCTCTCTCGAATCTTCGCGAGCGGGACCTCGACCACATATTCCCCGGTCACCGGGAGGAGATCGACAACCCATCGAAGCGAATCGGTGAAATCCTCGATTCCCACGAGGAGCGAACCGAAAACGTTCGTGCACTCGTGGACGACCCGACGACGGCATTTGACGTGATGGAAGGGCTGTTTGACGACTTGCCCGCAACCGAGTACTTCCCGGGAATGAGCGAAGCGGTCGGTCACCTCGATGTGCTTGAAGAGCGCGGGGAAGTGAACCGACACGAACAAGGTGGCGTCGTGGTATACGAAGGAGTAACCAAATGAACGAACTGCAACCTGTCACGCTCGGTGATGAACCTGCCGACCTCGTGATTCGGAACGGTCGCGTTCTCTTGCCGGAGTTGTGCGAATTTCAGGCCCGCGATGTCGTGGTGAAAAACAACCTTGTCGCGGCACTGCCGGAGGATGGAACCGACGCAATCGGCGATGAGACCACGGTTATCAACGCTAGCGACCGCGTGGTGACGCCGGGATTTATCGACGCACACACACATCTCGACTTACACCAGACGTTCGAAAATGCGTATCACTACGCCCTCGAAGGCGGGACGACGACCGTCGTCACCGAAGTCTCCGGCTTCGGGCCGTCCTTCGGCGCGGAAGGCGTCGAGCAGTTGCTCGCCGCAACGTCGTATCTCCCGATTCGGGTGTACGCCACGGTTCCACCGCAACCACTTACCGACACGTTCGAACCCGCACGCGGGAACGCGGAATCGCTCAGCAACCTCCTCGATGATACCCGTATCGTCGGCGTCGGCGAAACCGACTGGATCCACGCTGTCGGCCGGGATACCCCGATGGAAGACCTGTACGAACGTGCCCACACCGAAGGCAAAACCGTCACCGGCCACGGTGCTGGCTGTTCAGGCGAGAAACTTCAAGCGTTCGCCACGTTCGTGGACGACGACCACGAGTCAATTACGGGCGAGGACATCATCGAGCGCGTCGAAAACGGGATTCACGCCATCGGACGCTGTGGCTCGATTCGGGACGACATGTCGGCAGTCGGCGATGCCTACGAGGAAATCGGCGGGACTGAAATCTCGCTCTCGACCGACGGTATGTGGCCCCGCGAACTCGTCCGCGAAGGGTACATGGACGTGGTGGTTCGCCGAGCAATCGAGGAAGGTGTCGCACCCGCGGACGCGATTCGCATGGCGACCCTCAATCCCGCCCGCCATTTCGGCCTGTCGAATCTCGGGTCGCTTGCGCCGGGCAACGTCGCCGATATCCTGCTTATTGATGACTTGGAGACCGTCAACGTCACCACCGTCATCAACGGCGGCGAAGTCGTCTACAACAACCACGAGATGACCGTTGCGCCGCGTTCCTACGAGTATCCCGACCACTTCTACGACAGTGTGAACGTCAGCACTGACCCCGACCAGTTCCACGTTCCTGCAGACGTCGCCGTCGATGGGGAAGTCCGCGCCATCCAGTACCGTGAAGGGTTGCTTTCGGGTGAGACGCGAGTCACGCCACAGGTTGTGGATGGCGAACTCGTCGCTGCGCCGGAGGATGACCTGTTGAAAGTGACGCTTCTCGACCGGCATCCGGACGGAGACGGAACCGGGTTCACCGGTTTCGTCACCGGACTCGGCCCGATAGAGGGTGCGGTTGCGACCAGTCTTACGTGGGAAACGCCGGGTGTCATCGGGGTCGGCAGCGGCGAAGACCTCCGACATGCGGTTTCACACGTCAATGAGATGGGCGGCGGGTGGGCAGTCATCAGGGATGGCGATGTGGTCGCCGAACTCCCGACGCGAGTCGCCGGTGTCTGTTCGGACCTCGAAGTCGAGGAGACTGCAAAACTGTACACCGCAATCGAGAGCGGCCTTCGGAGCCTCGGTGCGGATGTCGAGCGCCCGATGATCGGAATCCAGACGCTCACGTTCCCCGGCGTACCCTCCCTCAAAATGTCATTTTCGGGCTACGCCGATATCTTTTCGCGCGAAACCGTCGGATTGACGCCGAACTGAATTCCGTCTCTTTTCGCTTCTCGTTTCACTCGTCCGGACCGTGTTCTCGAATCGTTCGAATCTGTTCGTACGGGAAGAAGTTCCGCCCGCCTTTTCGCGTGAGCCAAATTCCAGTGTCGTAAAAATCGATGTTCTCTCCCTCAACGGGCGACACGATGTTCTGTTCTGCACCCCGTTTGCCTTTCGGCACGAGGTACACTTCGTACTCGTTGTCAGGCATGGGGAGTATACATCGGACAGTAGCAAAAGTGTGCTGGCGGTATGAAATATTTCTTATAATACTGCCCTACTACCGGGCGTCATAGACGACGACCCGGCCACTCTCTTCGATGGCGATGGAGAACTCTTTGTGGCGGAACTCCACCCGTGTCGGGACGCTCTTTCCGGGTCGTCGGTCGAACAGGTCGTCGAGTGCGTCGGGGTCAATACTCTCGTACAGCGGTTCTATCTCCGTCGAACTACCTTCGATGACTTCGGTAATCGCGTCGATTACTGTTTCCGCTATCGGCCCATCGACGTGATTCGTTTCGTTGAGAATTGGTCCGTGGCCGTTCGGCTCCGGACACATTTTAGATACCTCCAGACGTCCGCGTGCACAACGATATGGCCCACATCCTCTGTTGGAAGGGAGAGTAGCAACGGAATTCTTGGGGTTTCGTAGTTCACACTTTTATTACCCGTCGGATAGCTCGGTCGATTCGGTTCGAGGGAACAACGTTGAGCCAAGCATTCGCTCCAAGCCGCGCCTGAGCCGACCCGAGGTGGCTTGCGGCGAGATGTCGAGCATTTCGGCGAGTTCGGAGAGCGACGTTTCCCGAGGAACGTGGAAGTAGCCGGATTCGAACGCCGTTGCGAGCGCTTCGCGCTGCTCGTCGGTCAGTCCGTACTGTTTTGCCGGGAACTCGTTCACGGTGTCGATCCGACGAACTTCGTAGGTTATCGAGCGGTCGTCGCAAGCCTCCCGAAACTTCGTCGTCGATTCGTGGTCGGGGAATCGAATTCGGAATAGCCAGCCATCGGCGTTTCCGATGGCGTCCAACAGCGTCACGTCCTGTTCGGTCAGTATCCCGTGAATTCCTTTCGTCACGTCGGCCCAGATGATTCGACAGAGAGCACCATCTTCGGTCCTGCTGAGAACCTCGATGGCGTCGATAGGCGACCTATCGAGCCTAACGGTATCGAGAAACGATGGATCGTCGGTGGAAACCCAGATGAAGGGGATCGAACACTCGCATGTCGGAACGATCCGTTCCAGTTCGATTCGAACGTCGGAGCGACAGCGGAACAACTCACCAAGTGCGAATTCCTCGCTTGGGAGTCGAAGTTCAACGACGACGTTCACGGTATCCGTATTGGTGGTCCCACGCGTCAATCCTTTCGGCTAGATGGGTGACAAGAGTCGTCGGATATCGTGAACGAGACTCCAACGGTGTCACGCACGAGCGGTGAAACCGCGAGTGAGAACGAAATCGCGCATGAGACGATGATGATGTCCATAACTTACGCATATTGATGGCGTTGGAATGGCGTGACCACCGCGTTTAGCCGAATCGAATTCGTCTGAATTTGTTCACTACACAAGCGGGGTTGAATCGCCAGACTGCGGCGCATTGTTTGTGCGAGTTAAATCGTTATGGATTTTCCCCAGCAACAACGACTATATAGGGGAATGGCTCAGTCACGGGTGAAGTTGCAATGTTCGCACCGATACGACGCGCGACACTGTTTGCCCTGTACCAGCTAAGCGTTTTGGCCGGGATTTGTCTGCTACCGGTTGCCCTCGCCGCTCGGCGTGCAGGCGTTCCGTTCCCGATGCACCGACTAATGGCGTCCTTGGAGAAGACCTACGAGAAAACGAAAACAGCATAATCGTAACCTGCGGCTCGTTTTTCTCCGGCAGTCACACCCCGGAAGGGTTGGTTTTATCAGTGCTGACGGACTACGGTCGGGTAATGCGTACCCCAATGCACGGTTCCGACTTCTCGCGCAATCTGGAGCGCCTCAGCGGTAACGAAACCAGCCCGTATGAGCCGGAAATCGGCTCGCTCCCCGAGAACAACTTCTCGAAAGAAGATATGAAAAACGTCAACAAAACCGGGACGACCACCATCGGTCTCACGACCGCCGAAGGCGTCGTCATGGCAACCGACATGCGTGCCAGTCTCGGTGGCCGCTTCGTCTCCAACAAGAACGTCCAGAAGGTCGAACAGATTCACCCGACGGCCGCACTGACGATGGCCGGTTCCGTCGGTGGCGCACAGTCGTTCATCCGAACGATGCGCATCGAATCCAATCTCTATGAGTCCCGACGTGGCGAAGATCTGAGCATGCAGGCACTCTCGACCCTCGCGGCCAACATGCTCCGTAACGGTCCGTTCTTCATGGTTTCGCCTATCCTCGGTGGTATCGACAAGGAAGGGGCACACATCTACAGCCTCGACCCCGCCGGTGGCCGTATGACTGACGATTACACCGTCACGGGCAGCGGAATGCAACTCGCCTACGGTGTCCTCGAACAGGACTACGAAGAGGGTCTCTCGAACGAAGAAGCAAAAGTCGTCGCCGCACGCGGTATCAAGAGCGCCGTCGAGCGCGACACCGGCAGCGGCAACGGTGTCTTCCTCGCCGAAATCACCGAGGAAGGGGTCGATATCAACGGGCACAAGGATTTCAACGACGTCCTCTAATTCCAGTCCGCAAAGCTTCCGTCGAGTAACGTCTCTTTCTGCTGGTCGATGTATGCACGCTGCATGCCGGAAATCGCATCCTCCAGCGAATCGCCTCCGTCTAGCCGATGTTCGACTTCCCGTTTCTTCCAGTCAGCCGGCGTCACGCCGTGGCGTGCGCGCTGCCGGAGCGGGTAGAGATATTTTGCCACCTGTTCGTCCGACAGTCCCCGCGCTTGGAGACCATCCTTCGCGTGAGCGAATAGGTCGCTGAACAACTCGTCCGTGTCGGTCGTTTCCTCCCCGGAATTGGTAATCCAGTAGAGGTCGGCGTCGAGACCGTCACGCATCGCAGCGTAGAAGTTGTCCCGCGCGACGACCCAATCCAGATGGTGTACTGGATGCTCCCGGCGGAACGTGCTCTCCAGCAGCCCCGCGAACGCCGCCTGAAACGCGATTGAATCACGAACCGTCGGCTGTGAGGCAATCGGTCGGAACTCGATGCGGGCGTTCGCGTCGGCCTGCGTGGACCCGCCGAACACCGGGCGAACCCACCGCCAGTAGGTGCCGTGTTTCAATCGGAAATGTGCGAACTCGTCATCGAAGCGGTCCGAGCGAGAAACCGGCATCGGGACGATAGTGCGGTCGTTCACCACATCGTCGATGGCGTCCTCCGTCGATTCGATGTCCTCCGGGAATCGAACCTTGCCGGGGTCCTCGGCGTTCAACACCGATTCGAAGACGTGAATCCTGTTCTCCATCCACGCCTCATCCACGATTTCCTCTGCTGGTGCGTCGTCGTACAGGTCCGGCGGGAAGAAAGGTGAGTTGACGCCGAGCGCCAACAGCGGGGCCGCGATACGAACCGCGTACTCGAAGTACGTCGGCAGGTCACGGGCGTGTGGGACCTGATAGTGCGGCTGGATGGACGTGATGAGACTCTCCGGCATCACCGTTTTCGCTGACAGCGAGACGTGCGGCGCATCGAGTTTCATCCCGACTGCTTCGCCCGTGTTCGCCATCGCGTGATACCGCACCGAGTTGCTCATGTTCGCCGAAATTTGGATTCCGTCGTCATCGACGCCGTCGGTGAGATACCGTTTCGCCGTCTCGCCAGTTGGCGGAATCGTCCACAATCCGTCGCTCACGAGGCGCATCCCTTCGGCTCCCGTTCGGTTTTCGGCTGCCGAGAGACGGGCTTTCACTTCGGCTTCCTGTGCCTCCAAGCCGTATTCGTTCAACGGTTGTGGACTCGTGGACATCTCGGCGTTGTGTAAGCCGAGTTCCTTCTCGAAGCCGATGAGTGAAAGGAGCCGCCGCGGAACGCGAGCGAGCGCTTTCGTTTCACCGTCCACAGCGTAGAACTCGTATTCAAAGCCAACGATGGCTTGCGGATTGTCAAAGGTACCATCCCGTAGTTCTCGTTTGATGACTTCTGCGTCCTCCTCGACACGAGCTTGAAACTCCTCCCGGTCTACCGTCAACACGTCTTTTACCTGCGACGCAAGGTCGGAAGTCATGCGAGGGGGTGTGCGGTCCAGACGCTTCAATCCACGGGCTTTCTCGTTGCCAGTGGGCGAATTATCGTGTAGTTTTGTTCGTTCGTGTCGGGATTCGTTCCGTTCTGATTGGATTTTTACTTCTACCCCGCTCGCAGGGGCGAGCGGTCCCTTTCTGCCCCACCCGTACCGCTACCGTAACCGCCCGTACACCCCTCCAACTGACTTGCGCCACTCGTTGCACTCATTGCACTCGTTTCGGATAGCAGGAAAACAAATCCGAACCGCTTCCCCCGTATTCGTCCCCGAAATCGAAAGCCGTGAGCTTAACTCCGACCGAGGATAACGGCCGATAATGGAGTTTGCGGCGTTCGCCGACACGGCCGGAAAAATCGAGGAGTTGAGTGCGGATACCGATATTATCGACGCGGTAACTGACCTCCTCTCGTCGGCAAACGACGACCTCGACGTGCTAGCGCGGTTCATCCAAGGACGGGTGTTTCCAGCGTGGGATTCGACGACGCTGGACATCGGACCCAATTTGTGCTACACGGCTATCGCTCGCGCCGCCGGGCAGAACGTCTCGGCGGATGACGTAGAAGACCGACTCGCAGATTTGGGGGACATCGGCGCGGTGGCGGCGAGTTACGATTTCGGGGGACAGCAGGGTCTCGCGGCGTTCGGCGCGGGGCGGGACGAGTTGACCGTTGCGGAGGTGGCCGACGAACTCGACACGCTCGCCACGACCGAGGGGTCGGGAAGCCAGGACACGAAAATCGACATCCTGTTCGGGCTGTTCAACCGCACCGAATCACGGGAAGCGCGGTATCTTGCCCGCCTCGTCCTCTCGGAGATGCGAATCGGTGTCGGCGAGGGGGCGGTTCGGGACGCCATCGCGGCAGCGTTCGACGTGCCGGTCGAGTCGGTCCAGCGCGCGTTGCAGGTGTCGAACGATTACGGCCGGGTGGCCCGAGTCGCCCGCGACGAGAGTGAATCCGGGTTGGACGAACTGCAACTCGAAGTTGGGCGGCCGGTGCAGGCGATGCTCGCGCAGGCGGGCACCGTGACTGACGCGCTGGAGGATTGGGAAGAAGCAGGTGTCGAGTGGAAGTTCGACGGTGCACGAGTACAGTTGCACTACGACGGCGAGGAAGTTCGAATCTTCTCGCGGAACATGGAGGAGGTGACGAACCCGCTGCCGGAAATCGTGGAATATGCCAAAGAGAATCTCGCCGCGCCAGCCATCGTGGACGGCGAAGTCGTGGCGATGGACGACGGTGAACCCCTGCCGTTTCAGGAAGTGCTCCGGCGATTCCGTCGCAAGCACGACGTGGCGCGGGCACGGGAGGAAGTCGCCGTCGAACTCCGGGCGTTCGACTGCCTACACGCCGATGGCGAGGACCTGTTGACTGTGCCGCTTTCCGAGCGCCACGACCGCTTGCAGGAACTCATGTCGGGGGGCGTTTCCGCGCTTACCGTCACGGGTGACGAGGACGAAATCGTGGACATCGAAGCCAACGCGCTCGATACCGGCCACGAGGGAATCATGCTCAAAAATCCCGATTCGACGTACTCGCCGGGTCGCCGCGGGAAGAATTGGCGGAAACGAAAGCCCGACGTGGAGACGGTGGACCTCGTGGTCACCGGCGCGGAGTGGGGCGAAGGCCGCCGGGCGAGTTTCCTCGGGACGTTCCTGCTCTCGACGCGAACCGAAAATGGAACATTCGAAACCCTCGGCAAGGTTGCGACGGGGATTACAGACGAGAAGTTGGCCGAACTGACCGAACTGCTCGAACCACACATCGCTACGCAGGACGGGCAAACCGTCGATATTTCGCCGAAAATCGTCTTCGAGGTGGGCTACGAGGAGATACAGCAGTCCCCGACCTACTCCTCGGGATTCGCGCTTCGGTTCCCGCGATTTTTGAGCGTGCGTGACGACAAGACGCCCGAGTCCGCCGATTCGCTGGCACGCATTGAGCGACTTGCTGAAATGCAGTGAAGAATCGCGTCCCCGTTACTCGCTATCGACCCTCCATTCGACGGAAATGTTGGTTAGCGGCAGGTCGTGGCGCGAAAATAGCTCATGCATTTCGACCAGCAGTTCGGTGGTCACGTCGTCGGCCGGGAAGCCGTCAAGACGAAAGACGGTTTGGTCAGTGGCGATACATTTTCCCGGAGAAGGTGTGTTGTTCGACATGCTTCAGAGAGGCTGAAGCAGATAGGGTCAGTGTTCCAGCACTGGCCTTTCGGCGGAACCCTACCGCTTCGTGTAAAATGTCTACTTCCCGAGAGATTAATTCTATTGGTTCTGAGAGTTGTTGAACGAAATCGTTGTCGGGTAGAATGGGTGTCGAGAGGGTGATGATGGAGAAATAATCCGGCAGTTCGAACACGACTCTGACTGAATTCGCGATGAATCAGATTTTGAGTCGGTTCTGTTGCAATTACTGCGATGAAGATCTCGAAAGCCCCCGTCCGTTCACGGTTGCTGTGCAGGATATCCGCGCTCTCCGCACGACCCGCGCGGATAGAGCCTACACAGCAACCACGCGTTGCGCGAACGGACGGCCCCTTTCATCCACCCAAACAACAGTACCGCAACCGCTACCACACCGCCCACGACCTCCCCAGCCTCCTCGCTCCCCTTCGGTCGCTCGTCCCTCGCGCGGACGCACTGCCGTGCGCCCACCGTCAGAGCAAAGCTCTGACGAGCCACTCGTTCACTGCGTCGCCGGCGCTTGCGCCGGCTTCCAGCGGGACCTTCGGTCCCGCCCGGCTCACGAGGACTTCGCGCGCCGTGCGGCTGGGTCAGGAGCGCTTAGCCTGTCCAACCGAGTGGCGCGCGCTGGCGGGACGGGGCGGCCAGCGGTTCGGCCGCCCCGTCCCGCTGACAGCGTGCGAGGGATGACGACCGAGGAGCACCGCGACGAGCGGAGGAATCGGCTGGGGAGGGTGTGGCCTGCGGTGCGGAGGCGGTTGCGGTTGCAGTGCTGGGTGGGACTGAAAGGGGCCGCCCGGTCCCGCGAGGAACGAGCGGGCGGGCGGGCGGGGGCTTTCAAGACGGTCTACCTCCCAGCAACTGCAATCATACACCAATCAAACATGTCTCTTCGCGGCGAGCAGAACAATTACGTTCACCCATCACAACCACGCGAACGATGTCGAATTGGCGAGACCGACTGCGAGATCTTCGCCGCGAAGTCACGGCACTGGCGATTGCGGGCAGGGACTCGCGGACGCCGTGGCACTCGAAGGCCATCATCCTCGTGACGGTCGGGCTTGCGGTCAGTCCAATCGACCCGGTTCCTGATTTCATCCCCGTGTTGGGCTACGTTGACGACATACTATTCATCCCGGTCGGAGTCTATCTCGCTCGACGCGGTATCCCCGACGACGTGATGGCCGAAGCGCGCGAGGAATCGAAAAATCGAGAAACGGAAGACGGCATGGCGGGGTGGCTCGTCGCACTGCTGATTCTACTGTGTTGGGTCGCGGTCGGAATTCTCCTCTGGTACGTTTTTACTTAGCCGCCATGCGAATCCTTTTTCCGAGACCCTGCCTACTGATGGCCATGACAGTGCGACACGACGGCTTGACCGTGGACTGGTTCGGCTACGCGACCGTTCGCCTCGAAACCGACGACGGCTTCGTCGCGTACATCGACCCCGGCCGATACGGCGTTTTGACGGGAGAATGGGAACCCGACAGCTCGAACGCGGCTCATCCCGAACCGATGGACTACCGAGCGGAAGACGGGGACGTCGTCTTCGTCACGCACAACCACCACTACGATTCTGATGGCATCGAGCGTGTCGCGGCCGACGACGCCACGCTCGTCGTCTACGAGGGCGTGAACCCCGAGGAAATCGACCGCGACGTAAAACCGCTTTCTGAACTTTCCTACGAGGTCGTGCAAATCGGTGAGGAGGACCACTTGACGGTCGGCGACTGCGACGCGTGGTCGATGCCGGCGTACAACGATGAAGACGGTCCACACGTTCGGGACAACGGCGAACCAGTACATCCGAAGGGGTTCGGCGTCGGCTACCTGCTGTCGCTTGCCGGGACGACCGTCTTCTGGACGGGGGACTCCGACGTACTGGAGGGCCACCGGGCGCTCGACGTGTCGTTGTTCTTCCCACCAATCGGCGGCAGTTTCACCATGGACAGACACGAGGCGGCCGCGTTGGCTGCCGACCTCGACCCTGACCTCGTCGTCCCGATTCACTACAACACGTTCACAGCGCTGGAAGCCGATTCGGCGGCGTTCGCCGAGGATGTCGAGGGGCGGGGCGTTGCAGTCGCGTTGGACGAAGAGTAAAGGATTCGAGACGTGTATCGAGTAGTTGGTCAACGCTCAAACCACCGCGAAAATCGTCGCAGCCATGCCGGTCATTGAGGTTCAGCGGCTTTTCCAGACACCGTTGTACGGCGTTGAGCCGTATGGTTACGGATGACTCTCAACATCAATTGACTGTTTTGGAAAACGAGAAACCGCTTTCCTTGCCTTACAAAATGCCCATGTCCGACAGCCGTTCCGGGAGGTAGGTGTCGGTCACGAAGTCGAGGCCGTGGGAGGCGAGTGCCTGCTGTTCGGACTTCTTCCCGATGTCGAGTTGGAGTTCGATCTGCTCCTTCCAGTACTCCGTCTGATATCGCGGGTCGTCGAGTTCGCTTTTGAGCGCGTTCGTGTCCGAATCGCTCAACGGGTCAGTCGGCAGGTCGTACTCCACGATGTCCTTCGGTTGAATGCCGATGAACTTCGCTTCGGGTGTCGCGAGATAATCGCTCAGGTGCGCGCTCTTGATGGAACCGTAGGCAACCGAACCGTAGATACGGTAACTCCACGGGTCACCGTCAGTGAACACCGTCACCGGCAGGTCGAGTTCATCGTGCAGTCGCTTGGTCAGACGGCGAGTCGCGCGTGCAGGCTGGCCGCCAAGGTGGACGATGATGGTGTTGTACTCCTCGTCGAACCCGTTCTCGACGAGTCTGTCGCGCATCCCACCGGTCTCCACACAGAGGACGAAATCCGCATCGTGGTCGAGGAACTCGATGGTGTCGGGGTTGTTCGGAATCTGGTAGCCGCCCTGCCCCACGTCATCCTGACAGTGAATGTCACGGTCACCACGGTTGGTCTGCTCGCGGAGGAGCAGCGGACCCATCACCTTCGCACCGGACTCCTCCGGCCGCATGTGGAAGTCTTCGCGGGTGACTTCGGAAACGATTTCCAAGTCCTCGATGAGCTGATTTGACTCGTCCTGATTGGAGAACTGCGCTTCGTCCGCGTCCCACGATTCCGAGAGGTAGTACAACTCACGAAGGGTAGAAGAGCGGTCTTCCTCCAATTGGTTCGAGAGGAAGTCGATGGTGTACACCGCTTTCAGTAATTTTCTGGCCCCGCGAACGCTGTTCGCGCTCCGGGTGCTCTTTCGGTCGCCGTACACCCAGACTCGGTCCTCTTCGTCGTATTCGATGTTGCTCTTCGTCCGGGTCGGAATGGACATCTCCGGAATCCGGCCCCCCGCGAACTGGTCGTAAAACTCCGCGGCGAGATTGATGAGTTTCTCCTGGGCTTCTTCGTTGGTGTCCGTGCTCATGTGTTGTTGGTCAGTCGTTCGTCTTCGATTCCTTCGACCGTGACAGCGTCGAACGATACGTCTTTCCCGATATGATATTCGAGAACGGATTCCTCACCGCTCTCGACGGTTGGTTCCCACGTCACGAACCACTCGCCGTCCATCTCGACGGCGTTCGCGCCGTCCGAGAGATTTTCGGGGTGGGTTGCCACGATCTCGGTCAGCTTCGGCGACTCGTTGGTCGAGCCGTGATTCTCCACGATGAGCCTCACTTCTCCGTCCTCGACCTCGCGTTCGACCAACACGTTGTTCATGATGCGCGCCAGCGAATCGCCGATTTCGAGCCGTTCCTTGCCGGTCATGGTCGAGAGTTTTTCCGCCATCTCGGGAAGGATGGTGGCGATGACGTTCTGTTTCTTCTGGCGCTTCTTGAGTGACTGGCGCTTGTTGAGGTACGATTTGAGTTCGCGGGCGGCCTCCCGAATCGCCAACTCGATTTCGTCCTCGATGGCGGGGACGTTCGCGATGGCGTCCTTCGACTCGCTCGTAAACGGGACGTTCGTGGACGCCACGTGCACCATGATGACGACCGGACCGTTCGGGATGCCGCTCCCGCCAGGTTGGTCGAGGTTGTAGTTGCGCCAGCCGATGGATTTCACCACGTCCGTCGTCGCACACGCACCGCGCTGGTAGACCAGCGGGACGCGATTCGCAAAGCGGAGCAGTTCTGCCGACCCCTCGGCTTGCAGTTCGCCGCCGTAGGCGATGCCGGCCTCCACGATGAACGGGTCGCCGCCGTGAACGTCGGCGTCACGGGTTGCCGCCGCGTAGAAGTCCGCATCGTACTCCTTGCGAAGTCCGGCCTCTACGAGGCCTGCCGTAATGGGCGACAGGCAGTTCGTCGGCGGCGAGATGATGTCCGTCTCCTTCATCGCGTCGAGGAGTTCGCTCGCGGTGTCACGGCTGTCCGCGACTTCCCGAACTTTCGGCACCGCATCGGGCACCGTCACCATCGAATTCCAGATGGCGTCGGCGACGTTCTCCCGAGCCGTCTCGCCAATCGTCGCGTCTTCGCGTTCCTCGGTCATGTCGGCCGCGCGGCCGACATACTCCGTGAGCCGCTTTTCGGTCGCCCGGTCGGGACCGTCCTCGCTCTCGAACTTCGCGGCAATCCGTTCTGCGAGGGCGCGAACCGTCTCGTCATCCTTTCTGACACTCGTCGCGTCGTCCACGAGTTCGTACAGGTCGGTCACGCGGTCGTCGGTAATCGCATCCCACGCCGCGTCGAGTGCGTTCTCTTGGACCGTCTCGCCGAACGAGGTTCCGAACTCCTCCTCGGTCTCGTCGGCGACAAGGGCGATGACCGCACGGAGTTGATGGTGGGAGATACCGTCGTTTTCCTCGACTCGTGAGACCACATTCTCCGCGAAGGAAGCGGTGGCGTCGGCACCTTTGTTCGCTACGGCCTCCTCGATAACCGATTCGAGGTCCACCTCCTCGTGTGCTTGCGGAGGTTGCCATGCCGCCTCGCGGCCGAAGTGGAGGTCCCGGAAGTTCTCGATGACGTTCTCGGATGTCTTCTTCCCGACGCGAGTGAACTCCTCCTGGAGGAATCCCGAGATGCTGTGGGAGTCGGTCGCCCCGAGCATCTTCAGGAGCGTTCCGAGTTCGACGCCGTGTGGATGCGGGCGAATCTCCTCGGTTTCGGCGGGGAGGCTGGCACCCTCGGCGCGTTCGAACACCATCTCCTCGCCGTCTGCCATTCCCGGTTCCTCGAAGACTATCTTCGCGTGCGGATTGACGACGGCAGTGTGTTTGATGTACCGGAGGAGTTGCTGGCGCGCGCGCATGTTCGCTTCCATCTCCAGTTCGATGCGCGTGCCGTGCGTTCCGACGAGTTCGCGGCCGACCGGCGGCGTGTCGGATTCGCTCTGAATCTCGGGTTCGTTCTCGTCCGTGTCGATAATGAGTTCGAAGTAGCGCTGTCGGTCACTCCCTTTGGGTTTGCTGGTGATTTTTGCGGGTTTCCCGCTGGTCAACTGGGAGTACAGGACGGCGGCGGAGATTCCGATACCCTGCTGGCCACGAGACTGTTCGCGCTTGTGGAATCGTGACCCGTACAGTAGTTTCCCGAACACTTTCGGGATTTGCTCGCGGGTAATCCCCGGCCCCTCATCCTCGACGATAAGTCGATAGTAGTCACCGACTTCCTCGATTTTTACGCGGACGAACGGCTTCAATCGGGCTTCTTCGGAGGCGTCGAGGGCGTTGTCGACTGCCTCTTTGACGGCGGTGACCATCCCCCGGGCACCGCTGTCGAAGCCGAGCATATGCTTGTTCTTCTCAAAGAACTCGGCAATGGAGATCTGTCGCTGGCTTTCGGCCAACTCTTCGGCGATCCCCTCTTCGCCGAGCGTAGACTGCATCGAAGGCATTCTTCGCCAGTATTTATCGGCGGGAGCATTAAAACTGCGCCGATGGGGCGGAGTGAAAGTGAACGTGGACGCGGAGAACCGTCTGCCCTACTATTTCCGGCGGTTATCGATATTCGAGACGCCCAATCGGGCGATTTTCTCGGCCGTTCGAAGGAGGTTTTCGTCGTCCGGTTTTCCCGTCGAATCGGGACGACAGTTCCTGCCACGCGATTGGACAAATCGACGTTTGAGTCATCGGTGTGGCTTTGTCGGTCCCATCCTATGTGCTCTGTATGCACCGCCGACGATTTCTCCTCGCGGGATTGGCTGGCACGGGGGCGTTTGCGGGATGTCTCGGCCAATCGACCGACGGGTCCACGTCGTCGCCCACGTCCCACTCGTCCACAACCGACGCGACTGAGACGACGAACGCGACTAACGCAACCGAGACGACTGGCGGAACGAATTCGACCGCAGGAACGAACACGAACGAGGGGACCGGCAAGACTACGACGGGGTCCGAATCGGGACCGAATCTCGTCGTCACGGTGACCGACGCCGGGACGTTCGAAGCCGGAAACGTCACCGGGTCGCTCTCGCTCCAGCGGTCCAAAATCACCGCCACGCAGACTGCTACATTCGTGCTCTCGCTCCGGAACGGGTCGTCGGAGTCGGTGACGCTTTCGTACACGCAGTCCCGCGGGCTGAACCTCATCACTGGAACCCGAGCGTCGGGAGACGCTCGGCTGTTGTTGGTCGGCGGTGACGTCGGGTGGACACGAACGGATAACTGTTGGCAACCCGACGCGCGAACGCTTGCACGGGGTATCCCCGACCGGGAACGGTCGATTACGATAGACGGCGGGGCGACACGGCGGGAAACGTATCAGCTGTGGAGCCATCCCGAAAATGCGTCGTGTCTCCCACGAGGGACGTACGAGTTCGTCCGTGTGTTTCATCGAAACGACGCAAAATCGGCGTGGCGGTTCACCCTTTCTCTCTCCTGAACGGAGTGGGATGAATCCGGATTGTCGGATGATTTTAATTTGGTCTGCGCGCGCGTGCGTGACCTTTATCAGTGGTGCCTCCCTACTAAAAATCAGAATTTATGAGCGACGGAAATGAGTATAGTGCCGGGCAGATTCAGGTTCTCGAAGGGCTCGAAGCCGTTCGAAAGCGCCCGGCAATGTATATCGGTTCTACCGACTCCCGTGGGTTACATCACCTCGTCTACGAAGTGGTGGACAACTCCATCGACGAGGCGTTAGCCGGTTACTGTGACACGATAGACGTAACGATTCACGAAGACGACTCCGTCAGTATCACCGACGACGGGCGCGGGATTCCCGTGGACCTCCACGAGGAGTACGACATGCCCGCACTGGAGGTCATCCTGACCGTTCTCCACGCCGGGGGAAAGTTCGACAACAAATCCTACCAAGTGTCCGGTGGTCTCCACGGCGTCGGTATCTCCGTAGTGAACGCCCTCTCGGAGCGGTTCGAAATCGAAGTCAAACGCGACGGCGCCGTCTGGCGACAGACGTTCGAACGCGGCGACCCGGCGGGCGAGATGGAGCGCGTTCGAGACATGCGCGACGACGAGGAGACGGGAACGTACCAGCGATTCTGGCCCGATTCGGAAATCTTCGAGACGAAGGATTTCACCTACTCCACGCTCGAAAACCGTCTCCGCGAACTGGCCTTCCTCAACTCCGGCGTCGAAATCGCACTAAACGACGAGCGCGACGAGGAGAAAGGCGACACGTTCCGCTACGAGGGCGGCATCCGTGAGTTCGTCAAGTACCTGAACGAGACGAAGACCGCCCTCCACAAGGATGTCATCTACTTCGAGGACGAGGCGGACAACATCCAGGTCGAAGTGGCAATGCAAGCCACCGACGAGTTGCAGGGGTCGATTCACGCTTTCGCTAACAACATCAACACCCGCGAAGGTGGCTCACACCTGACCGGGTTCAAAACTGCCCTCACCCGCGTCGTCAACGATTACGCCAACGGAAACGACATGCTGGGCGACATCGAGGAGAACCTGCGCGGCGAGGACATCCGCGAGGGATTGACCGCGGTTATCTCCATCAAACATCCCGACCCGCAGTTCGAGGGACAGACGAAGACGAAACTCGGCAACAGCGAAGTCCGGGGTATCGTCGAGAGTGCCGTTCACGAAGGACTGTCGGTCTACTTCGAGGAACACCCGGACACCGCACAGGCCATCATCCGCAAGGCAGTCGAGGCCGCAAAGGCCCGGAAAGCCGCGAAGAAGGCCGAGGAACTCACACGCCGAAAGAGCGCACTCGAATCGAGCGCGCTTCCCGGCAAACTGGCTGACTGCCAGTCGCGCGACCCGAAGAAATCCGAACTGTTCGTCGTGGAGGGTGACTCCGCAGGCGGGTCGGCGAAACAGGCCCGCGACCGGGAGTTCCAAGCCATCTTGCCGCTGTTCGGCAAGGTGCTCAACGTCGAGAAACACCGGCTCGACCGCGTCCTCGAAAACGAGAAGATTCGAAACTTCATCACGGCCATCGGCTCCGGCGTCGGCGAGGAGTTCGATGTCGAGGAGACGCGCTACCACAAGATAATCATCATGACTGATGCGGACGTGGACGGAGCGCACATCCGGACGCTGTACCTGACGCTCCTCTACCGCTACATGCAACCGCTGCTGGAAGCGGGTTACGTCTACGCGGCCCAACCGCCGTTGTACCGGGTTCGCTACCGTGGGAAGACCTACGACGCGATGACCGAGGAGGAACGCGACAAAATCATCGAGGAGAAATGCGATGGGAACCCCTCGCAGGTCCAGCGGTTCAAGGGACTGGGCGAGATGAATCCTGAACAGTTGTGGGAGACGACGATGAACCCCGAAAACCGAATCCTCAAGCAGATTAACATCGAGGACGCCGCGGCGGCGGACAAGATGTTCTCGGTGCTGATGGGTGACGCCGTCGGGCCGCGCAAACAGTTCATTCAGGACCACGCAAACGAGGCGGAGTGGGTGGACATATGAGCTCGGACACACCGGACCTGCCGGACGAAGTCGCAGAGCGTGTTCGCTCGGTTCGCGTCGAGGACGAGATGGAACAGAGCTACATCGACTACGCGATGTCCGTCATCGCGGGTCGTGCGCTTCCCGACGTGCGTGACGGGTTAAAACCCGTCCACAAGCGCATCCTCTATGCGATGCATCGGTCGGGCATAACGAGCGGTGCGAGTCACCGGAAATCCTCGAACATCGTCGGGGACACGATGGGTGACTTCCACCCGCACGGAGACCAGTCGATTTACGACGCGCTCGCCAGAATGGCACAGGAGTTCTCCATGCGCTATCCCCTCATCGACGGGCAGGGGAACTTCGGCAGTGTGGACGGCGACCCGCCAGCAGCGATGCGGTACACCGAGGCGCGGATGGACTCGCTGTCCGAGGAAATGCTCGCCGACATCGAGATGGACACGGTGGACTTCAAGCCCAACTACGACGGGCGTTTGCAGGAACCGGACGTCCTCCCGTCTGCCGTCCCGAACCTGCTCATCAATGGGTCGTCCGGTATCGCGGTCGGGATGTCCACGAACATTCCGCCGCACAATCTGGGCGAGGTCATCGACGCGACGGTCGAACTCATCGACAACCCGGACGCGACCATCGTTGACCTGATGGATTACGTCAAGGGACCGGATTTCCCGACCGGCGCGAACATCGTCGGACACAACGACATCCATCAAGCGTACACGACCGGCCGTGGCCGTCTTCGGGTTCGGGCCGAGTACGAGGTGGAAGACGACCGTATCGTCATCACGGAACTGCCGTTCCAGACGAACAAGGCGCGACTCATCGAGCGAATCGCGGACCACGTCAACGACGGCACCATCGACGGCATCCGCGACCTGCGCGACGAATCCGACCGCGACGGGATTCGCGTCGTGGTGGAACTCAAGCAGAACGCGATTCCGGAAGTCGTCGAGAACCAACTGCTGAGCCACCGACTCGAACGAACGTTCAGCATCATTTCGTTGGCGTTGGTCGACGGACAGCCGAAAGTGCTGAACCTCAAAGAACTGCTCAAACACTACCTCGACCACCGCCGCGACGTCGTTCGCCGACGGAGCGAGCACGAACTCGGCGAAGCCGAGGAGCGCGCCCACATTCTCGAAGGTCGGTTGCGAGCGCTCGAAAACATCGACAACGTGGTCGAACTCATCCGCAACGCCGAGGACCGCGACGGTGCACGGTCGGGCTTGCAGGAGACCTTTGACTTCTCCGAGAAGCAGGCCGAACACATCGTCCGGATGCAACTCGGCAGCCTTACCTCGCTCGAATCCGAGGAAATCGATTCCGAGTACGAGGACGTGACGGCACGCATCGAGCGTCTGGAAACCATCCTCGACAACAAGTCCGAACTGCTCGGCGTCATCAAGGACGAACTGCTGGAGATGAAGGAGAAGTACGCCGACGACCGGCGGACGAAAATCGTGGAGGACACCTCGGAAGTCACCCGCGAGGACCTCATCGCCGAGGAGGACGTGTTCGTCGTCGTCACCGAGCAGGATTACGTCAAGCGCATGCCCATCGAGCGGTTCGAGGCACAGGGCCGCGGCGGCAAGGGTATCATCGGCGCGGACGTCAAAGAGGAGGACAAAATCTCGAAGGTGTTCCGCGCGAACACCCACGACTACCTGCTCTGTTTCACGAATCATGGGCAGGTCTATCGTCTGAAGACCTACGAAATTCCGGAGATGTCGCGCACGGCGCGGGGTAAATCCGCCATCAACATCCTCGATTTGGAGCGGGATGAGGACATCACCGCCGTCATCACCACCGATGAGTTCGCCGAAAACGAGTCGCTGAGCATGGTCACCGAACAGGGCTATGTGAAACGAACTGCCGCGAAGGAGTTCGAGAACATCAATTCGACGGGTAAAATCGCCGTTCGACTCGAAGACGACGACAAACTCATGGACGTGAAGGTCACGGACGGGACGAAAAACTTGCTCATCTCCACAAAAAGGGGGATGACAATCCGCTTCGACGAGACGGAGGCCCGCGAGATGGGCCGCAATACTCGCGGTGTTCACGGCATCAAACTCGATGATGACGACGAAGTAGTTGGCATGGTCGCCGCCAATGGCGATGTGGATGACCTGCTCACCGTCACCCGGCGCGGCTACGGCAAGCGGACGAAACTGGACGAGTACCGTTCCCAATCGCGTAACGGAAAGGGTCTCATCGACATCAAAACCGGCGAGCGAAACGGTTCGGTCACCGAAATCAAGACCGTCATCGAGGACGACCACCTCGTCCTGATGAGCGAGCGGGGTCAAATCATGCGCATCCGTGCGGCAGACATCTCGGAAGTCGGTCGAAACACGATGGGTGTCACCGTGATGGACGTAGACGAAGACGACCGCGTGGCGAGCGTGGACGTGATTCCCGCCGAAGCGGCCGAAGCGGTTCCGGACGCCACGGAATCAGAAGAAGTCGCCGACGAATAACGCGACGTTTCTTTTTTGGCTCACGAGCGTTCGATTCCGGATTGCAAATCCTCACAGCCGCCGGAGCGATAGAATTGTCACAACCGAGACAATGCCGGAATCGATACAACCGCCAGTAACAGCAATCGATACAACCGCTAGTCACTAGAAACTGTTCCGGAAAATCTCCGATTTTCCGGGCCGACAACTGAATGGAGATGAGGAAGGCTCGGAAGTCGCAGCCCGCGAACACAGTGAGCCGGAACGTCTTCCGGTGCTTTTAAAGAATACGCTTCCCCAGTGCGCTCGCGGCGAGTTCGGTGGACAGTTCGGCGGTTTCGTTGTGCTCGTCCAGAATTGGGTTCACTTCGACGAATTCGAGCGAACGGAGGATGTTTTCCTCCCTATCTCGCGTCGCCACCGTTTCGAGGGCGGAGTGGGCTTCGCGGTAGCTGGCACCACCGCGGACCGGGGTACCGACGCCGGGGGCTTCCTTGGGGTCGAGCCAGTCCATGTCGAAACTGACGTGGATACCGTCCACGCCGTCGGTGGCGATGTCGAGGGCTTCGTCCACTATCTCGGAGATGCCGAACTCGTCGATGTCGGACATGGTGTAGGTGGTGACGCCACTCTCCTCGATGGCGTCGGTTTCGGTGCCATCAACGCTTCGGAGACCGACAAGGACGACGTTTTCGGCGCGAAGGCCGGGCACGTTCGCCCAGTCAGTATTTGCAAAATCGTCCACCGCGAGCGCGCCAGCGAGCGGCATGCCGTGGACGTTACCGCTTGGGGAGGTTTTTGGCGTGTTGAAGTCGCTGTGCGCGTCGAACCAGATGGCTCCGATTTCGGCGTCGCGGGCTGCTCCACCAAGCGTTCCCATGGCGATGGAGTGGTCGCCGCCAAGGACGAGCGGGAAGGCGTCGTCCTCGATAGCGCCCGCCACTTTGTCGGCGAGGCGTTCACACGCGTCCGCCGTCTCGCGGAGGAATTTGGCCTTTCCCTCGTTCGGTTCGTGAGTTTCCGGGTCGCGCTCTTCGGCGCGCGGGACGCTGAGGTCGCCGGTGTCGATGGCGGTGATGCCGGCATTGGCGAGTTCTTCGGCCAGTCCGGCGTAGCGAATCGCGGATGGACCCATGTCCACACCACGTCGGTTTGCGCCGTAGTCAACCGGTGCCCCGATAATTTGGACGGGTTTCGTCATGCTAGAACGGACGAGGTGGGGGGATTTCAAAGCCCACCTTTCGGCCGGATGAGTCGATATTTATAGATGGAGTTCCGACAGATGACAGACCGCGATTCTCCCAGGATATTCGGCGGATTTAAGGAAATCAATTACCAAGATTCGTATAATGTCTAGTATTGAGTTGACGCCTAGTCAGGAGACGATACTGACGGCACTCGTAAACCTTCACCGTGAGGCCGAAGACGCGGTCAAAGGTGAGGACATCGCCGAAGAAGTAGACCGCAACCCCGGAACTATCCGTAACCAAATGCAGAGTCTCAAGGCACTCCAGTTGGTCGAAGGTGTTCCCGGCCCGAAAGGTGGGTACAAACCGACCGCGACGGCCTTCGAAGCGCTCGACATCCAGAACTTGGAGACGGCCGCCGAGGTGCCGCTCGCGCACAACGGCGACCCCGTCGAACAGAGCAACATCGAGGAAATCGACCTCACGAGCGTGCACCACCCCGAACTCTGTCGCGCGGAGATTCACCTCCGTGGCTCGGTTCGTGACTTCCACGAAGGTGACTCGGTGAAGGTCGGTCCGACGCCGCTGTCGAAACTCGTCGTGGAAGGAACGGTTGACGGCAAGGACGACACGCGGAACATCCTCATCCTAAAGATCGACCGGATGGAAGCGCCAACCGAAGAGCCGAACCACTGAGTTAAAACGGGATTCGAACCGATTCGATCCCTACCGAGTTTTTCATTTGTTTGACCTCTGCGGTTCGCTTTCGGAAACTATTATCGACGGACGCCCTCTAGTTCAACCGATGCATCGCCGAACGCCGATTCGGTACACGACTCGTTTGGTCGCCGTATTGTGGCTCCTCTTCACCCTCTCGGGTGACGCACTGGCCCACGGAGTGAGTATTCAGGGCTCATCGAAATCCCTGTCCGTCCCGATTTGGTTATTTATCCTCACGAGCGGTGGTGTGGTGAGTGCGTCGTTCCTCCTCGCCAGTTTCATCACCGACCGAAGTTTCATCCGGGATATTCACGGGTGGCAACAGTTCACGTCGCGGTCGGGTGACGAACTGATTTATGTGACGAAAACCATCGGCGTCCTCGCCCTCATCGGACTCGTTGCCGCAGGCTGGTACGGCCCGCGGTTGGCACGGGACAACATTGCCATCATCTTCGTCTGGGTCGGGTGGTGGGCGGCCTACACCACGACAGTGTACATCATCGGCAACACGTGGCCCGCGTTGAACCCGTGGCGAACGATTGGAGATTTCCTCCCAACCTTCGACGTTCAGTATCCCGAACGATTGGGGTCGTGGCCGAGCGTCGCTGGACTACTTACTCTCATCTGGCTCGAAGTGCTGAGTCCGCTCGCCCGCGAGCCGAAGATGCTGGCCGACATCATCGTCATTTACACCGTTATCACGCTCGCGGGAATCGTCGTGTTCGGTACCGACCAGTGGTTCGACAGGGTCGACCCGATCGCTCGCGTCTTCCGTTACTACGGGCGCGTCGCCCCGTTCCGCCGAACCGAGTCGGGATTCGAGTTCCAGTTGCCGGGTGTACGGTTGACTGAAACGAGATACGTGACGGGAATCAATGAAGTCGGGTTCATTGTTGCCATCCTCTGGGTGACGATGTACGATGGATTCGTTTCCACCCCGCTCTGGGCGGATATCGAGGGAGCAGTGGTCCGTACCGGTGTCCCGCGACACCTCATCTATTTCGTGGCGTTGGTTGGGGGGTTCTCGGTCTTCCTCGGCGCATATCTACTGGGCGCGCGGTTGGCCCACGACACCGCAGATACCTATCTCACTTCGGCGGCGATTTCACGGAAGTTCGCGCCGTCGCTCCTGCCGATAGCCGTCGGTTACCATCTCGCACACTACGTGGATTACTTCCTCAGACTATCGCCCACCCTGCTCGGTGTGTTATCGAATCCGATTAACCCGCCAACGCCCATCGTCATCGTGCTCCCGGCGTGGTGGAGTTCGGTCAACATGGCCTTCATCCTCATCGGTCACCTGCTCGCGGTGTGGGTGGCCCACGCGACGGCCTACGAGGTGTTTCCGAGTCGATTTCAGGCGATTCGGAGCCAGTACCCACTCGTCGCCGTGATGATACTGTATACGATGATGAGCATGTGGATCGTTTCACAACCGACGCTCACCCCGCCGTGACCATGAACGAGAACACCAACAACGATACCAGCATGACGACAGATTATCGCGTTCCGTCCGGCGAATCGGCCTACGAGTGTGCCTACTGTGGATGCCCGTTCCGGGAGGAGGAGTATCTGGCACTCCACCGCGGACTGAAACACGGGGACCAACTGCCCGAAGACGAAGTCGAGGCGTTCTACGACACCTACGAGGAAGAGACGGAAGAACTCAAACAGTTCCGGCTCAAGGCACTCGGCGTGCTCGTCATGCTGTATTTCGGGTTTCTGTTCTTGTATGCCATCATCGGTCTGTCGTAGGTTTCTTCCGTTACCTTCCCAACATTGTTGTCCGATACGATTAGGGTCCCGTCCGTCGTTACCCATTGCATGCCCTCGATTCGCGCCGCAACGGAAGACGACGCAACATCGATTCTCGCCCTCCGGAAGGCGTCGATTCGTGCCTTCGGGCCGGAACGATATCACGCCGAACAGGTGGATGCGTGGGCCGCACAACCGCTCGGGACGGCACCGTATCTGGACTCGATTCGGGACGAATCGGAACTGGTCATCGTTGCGGAAGAAGACGACGACATCGCCGGGTTCGGTCGCGTCGAACTGGACACTGGCGTTCTCTCGGCGGTGTACGTCCATCCGGAGTACGCGCGGGATGGTGTCGGGTCGTCACTGCTCTCGCACCTCGAATCCGAGGCGCGGAACGAGGGCTTGGGTTCGCTTTCCCTGCACGCCTCGCTGAACGCGACCGACTTCTACGAGACAAACGGGTACGAACGAGTCGAGACGGTCGAACACGAAGCGGTTGGCGGCGTCGAACTCGCGTGTGTCGAGATGATGTGTGAACTATAGTGGGAACTGTACGTCCGGATACTCGCCAAAACAGAACGCAACCCCCGGATTTCGACCGACAAACCAAAAGACACGAGACCCTCCGGAGTCTGGTTCGGGTATGAGCAATTATCTCGTTGCGTTGGAGGCGGCTTGGTTGGTACGTGATGTTCAGGATATCGACGACGCCATCGGCGTTGCAGTCAGCGAAGCAGGCAAGCGGTTGAATCAGAAGAACATGGATTACGTCGAAGTCGAAGTCGGCGCAACAGGGTGCCCTGCCTGCGGTGAACCGTTCGACTCGGCGTTCATCGCGGCACACACCTCGCTTGTCGGTCTCGTCCTCGAAATGAAAGTGTTCAACGCCGAAGGCGAGGAACACGCCCAGCGCATCGCAAAGAGCGAAATCGGTGGCGCGCTCCGTGACGTCCCGCTGTCGGTGGTCGAGACCATCGAATTCGCCGAGGACGAGAACATCGAGTTCGGGGACTCATAAGCGGTCCGAACGATTTATACCATAACCGTTGGTAATTTCTACGTATGGAACTCCCGACACCCCAAGACCTTCGGGAACACCGAACCGATTTGGGACTTACACAGAGCGAACTCGCAAAGCGGGCCGGCGTCTCTCAACCGCTCATCGCGCGTATCGAGGGCGACGACGTGGACCCGCGACTCTCGACCCTCCGACGCATCGTCAATGCCTTGGAGGAATCAGAAGGCGACATCGTCCGTGCGGGCGACCTGCTTCACAAATCCGTCGTCAGTGTTGGACCATCCGACACGGTCAGTGAGGCAGTAAAGAAGATGCAGAACGCGGGCTACTCCCAACTTCCCGTCATCAACGAGGGCGTTCCGGTCGGGTCGATAAGCGAGAGTAACCTCGTTCACGTCAGCGAGGGTGCCCGCGACGAACCCGTCCGAGATTTCATGGACGAGAGTTTCCCGACCGTCTCGAAGTCGGCCACACTCAACGAGATTAGCAACCTCTTGGACCACTACAAAGCCGTGATGGTGACCGAAGAGGGCGAAACCATCGGTATCGTCACCGAAGCCGATATCGCGGCGCGCCTGTCGTAACTCGAATTGGGGAGTCCCACTCGTACTCTTTTTTCGGTCGTGTCGAACGATACCGTTTCTCACCACAGACGTATCACCGCCGAGGACGTACGGCGAATCATGTGGCCGTGGGAATCCGCGATTTTCGCCTATCTCTGTTATTCGGCGTTCGTTCACGTTCGACATCGTGAATCTCCGGGCGGGATTGCGATTATCGTCGCCGCCATCGCATCAATTATTCCCGATATCATCGACAAGCCGTTGAGTTGGCAGTACGGGATGTTTCAGAACGGGTATGCCATCGGACACTCCGTGTTCACCGCTCTACTCGTTATCGCCGTCGCTCACGCGCTCGCACGGCGAACGACCCGCCCGCGATTGGGACTCGCGTTCGGTATCGGATTCCTCTCGCACAATATCGGCGACTCGCTCGAACACATGGACCGGGGCATCTGGTACGGTATCGAACATATGCTCTGGCCGGTAGTCGTGCTCCCGCCTGAACACGACCCGGGCTTTAGCGGAACGGTACTGCAACTCTTCGCGGAGTATCGCGCCCACCTCGTCCATCACGACTTCACGTCGTATTTCCTCCTCGTCGGCGCGATGGCGGCGTGTGCGTTCGTACTCTGGGTGTACGACGGCTTTCCGATTCTGCGTGAGCTGGTCGTGACGGTCCGTCGCGTGGTTCGATAGTCTCGGCCGAGAGATTCTCCATCGAAACTATACTCCCGCACGTCTTCACTCGATACGAAAAGACGTATGTCAGTGATGTACACGAGCGATGTCGAATCCGTAGACCCAACCGAGCGTGACGGGGACGTGACGCCGCTCGAACTGTTTTTCGATTTGGTGTTCGTATTCGCCATCACACAGATTACGGGCTTTCTGGCCAGTCATTTGTCGTGGGCTGGCGTCATTCGCGGAATCGCACTTCTCGCCGTCGTCTGGTGGGCGTGGGTCGGCTATTCGTGGCTGACGAACGCCATTCCGGCCGAGGAAATTTTGCCGGTGCGGTTGGTCATTCTGCTGGCGATGGCCGCCATGCTCATCGTCTCGTTGACGATTCCGCGCGCGTTCGGAACGGATGCGATTTTCTTCGCCGTCGCGTACTTCGTCGTTCGCGCGTTGCACATCGTCCTCTACGGGTTGACGACGCCGCCGGAAACGCGGGCGGCGATACTCCGCCTCGCACCGGGATTTCTGGGCGCACCCATTCTTCTCGTCGTCTCCGGATTCGTCGGCCCGTCGCTTCAGGCCGCACTCTGGGCCGCCGCGATTGTCGTGGATTACGGTGTCGCCCGGTTTCGAGGTGTCGAAGGGTTTCATGTGCAAGCAAACCACTTCGTCGAGCGCCATCGACTCATCATCATCATCGCACTCGGCGAATCCATCGTCGCCATCGGCGTCGGCATGGCCGGACTGGCCGTGACCACTCGATTGCTCCTCGCCGTCCTCTTCGGCTTCGTCCTCATCGCGACGCTGTGGTGGCTCTACTTCGATTACATCACGCTCGCCGCCGAGCGGCGGTTCGCAAACGCGTCCGACCGGGAACGGACGATACTGGCCCGTGATTCCTACAGCTACATTCACCTCATGATGATTGGGGCCATTATTTTCGTCGCGCTCGGCATCGAGCAGACGTTGGCACACCTCAATCAACCACTCACCACCATCCCTGCCGTCGCGCTCTGTGGCGGCGGAACGCTCTATCTCTGTGGGCACAACGCCTACCGATTCCGCGACCACGGTACCGTCAGCGTCGCGCGCGCTATCGTCGCCATCGTCGCAGTACTGTTGATTCCGGTCGCAGTGGTGGTTCCTTCGTTCGTCAGTCTCGGACTGCTCACCGCGCTGTTCGTCGTCCTCGCGGGTTACGAGACGAGGGGGTCCGAACTCCGGCGACGACTTCGTTCACGCTGAAAATACAGCTCCGCGACAGATTTTTCATCGCACTCGCTGACGTGTTCGCATGGGAATCGACATCCGCCCGGCAACGCGGGAGGATACTGACGGCATTCAACGCGTCGCAGAGCGCGCGTGGCACTCGGCACACGCCCCCATCATCGGGACGGAGACGACCGACGAGTTTCTCGAACGCTACTACGACGCCGCGACGTTTCGCTCGCTGGTCGAGAACGACGAATCCATTCTCGATGTTGCGGTGAATGACAAGGAAACGGAGAATGAAAAAACGGGAAACGAGAAAGCGGAGCAGGAAGTCGTCGGATTCGTCGGCGCGAGACCGACCGAAGACGACTCCGCGACGTTCGATTTAGGACGCATCTACGTGCTCCCCGGCCGATGGCGCGAGGGAATCGGTGGTGAGTTGCTTTCGCACGTCGAGCGGACGGTAAGAGAACGGGACGGCGAGCGAATCCAACTCGGCGTCATGGCCGAAAACGAACGCGCTATCGAGTTCTACGAATCGACAGGCTATCGCCGCGACGAGAAATTTTACGACGAGCGCATCGACACGTCAGGGTACATGTACGTGAAAGAACTGTCGTGAAAAATTGCGGTTAGCACATCGAGATGGGGGATGAGTACGCTCGGTCTTTTTCCACGACGACTCGGAAATCGCCGTAGCATTTGTTCGTCTTCGCCGCGGTGCAGTGTCGGGTGTCGGTGGTCGGTTTTCGTTTCGCCGTCGTCGTTTCGGCCGCCGTCCCGTTCGTCGTTTTGGCCATTTTCCTCGTTGGCGTCCCGTCCGCCGTTTTCGTCTCGATTCCGTTCGTGGTTTGCGTGCTCGTCCCGCTCGATTTCACGAGTTCGCTACAGATGCGAAACGATTCGACGCCGTCCGGATTCGCGTTTTTGAGATTGTACACGATTTCGGCGTCACCCGCCCCGAGCGTTTTCGTCTGCTCGAAAACCGACTCTTCGGTCGATTTGCGAACGACCCAGACGCGAACCGTTTTTTTCTCGTCGGTGTTGTTTTGCACTTCGATGTCGTGGTCCGGGTCGGGTTTCTTCGTCCCGGGGAATAAGGGGACAGCGGTGCTGGTCGTGGTGTCGGTCGTCGAATTGTCCGATTTGCCGGTCGAAGCGCCGCGACTATCGGAGTCGGAGAGACAGCCTGCGAGGGCGAGGCTTGCACCGACGGACGCGAGGAGGGAACGACGAGTCGGGGTGGGCATACTGTTCTCGAATCTGTTTGGTGGAATAAGTCTTCTTGAGGAGTGAGAGGATTCAGCAAATCGAATACATCGTGCCGAGCGTACCGTCCCGTTCGATTTGCACGACGGCGCTCCCGTAACATTCGGTCGTTTTGACCGTCGTACACTTCTTGTCCGCCGTCTCTTGTCGGTCGGAATCAAGCAGTGTTCCGCAGATACGAAACTCCTCGACACCGCTCGGATGTGCTTGCTTCAAATTGTACAGCGTTGCGTGGTCTCCCGCCGAAATCGTTCGTTTCGCATCGAAAACGGTTTCCCCGGTCCGATTTGCGGACGACCCAGACGCGAACCCGATGCGACTCGCTGTGCTCGTTTCGCACCGAGATGTCGTGGTCGGGGTCCGAACCGTCCGAATCGGAAGCGGTCATACAGCCAGCGAGAGCGAGGCTTGCACCGACGGACGCGAGGAGAGAACGACGAGACGGGGGAGGCATATGCCAATCGAATCCAGTTTTCGTGATAAGTTTTCTGGATGGACATGACGTGGAGATGCCTCCAAAGAGGCTTCTGAGGGTGTGAAACGGGGGAGTACTAATAAATACTATTTTCTACTGAATATTACTAAATGGTACTGGTTCCATTTCACTCATGACGACAATCGGAATCGAGTTCGCAAAAAGCGAACTCGATTCCGTTCCTGTTCGTCGTCATCAGTTCCGCGTCGGAAGGAGAGCGAGCAGCGCTCACTTTTCGCAGTTCGCCCTCGTGCGGGACGATGATTTGAATGTCCGGACCGTAATCCGCGAGCAGTTCCCGACAGGCACCGCAAGCGGGGACGACTTCGAAATTTCGATTTTCGTCAGGGAGACGAAAATCGAAGTACGGTACGGAAGACGACGAATTACGCCAAACTCAGACCGCGGATTTCGACGGTTTCGCCCTCATCCACCGTACCGATGATTTTCCCGTCGGTTTCGTCCACGAGTGATTCGGCATCGTCCGCGGGGAGCGCGACGACGAACCCGGTGCCCATGTTGAACGTGCGGTGCATCTCTTCGTCGGAGACGTTGCCCTCTTCCTGCACGAAGTCGAAAATCGGCTGGACAGGGAAGGGGTCGGTCACGTCGTACTCGTGTTCGCCCATCCGCAGGAGGTTCGTCCATCCGCCGCCGGTGATGTGCGCGGCGGCGTGAACGTCTCGCTCGCGGAGTGCGGGCAGCAGGTAGGTGTAGAGGCGCGTCGGGGTGAGGAGCTGTTCGCCGACGGTTCCATCTCCGCTCGGGAACTCGTCGTCGTAGTCGTGGTTTTTCGTCGCGGCCTTTCGGGCCAAGGTCAGGCCGTTGGAGTGGATGCCGTCGGATGCAAAGCCGACGAGCACGTCGCCGACTTCGGCCTCGCCGGGGAAGATGGCGTCCTTCGGCGCGAGTCCGGCGCACGCTCCTGCGAGGTCCAGCCCTGTAATCACGTCGGGCATGACCGCGGTTTCCCCACCGACGAGGGCGACACCTGCTTCCTCGGCACCTGCGGCGAGTCCTTTGCCGACCTGTTCGGAGAACTCCTCGGTGGGTTCGTCCACGGCGAGGTAGTCCACGAACGCGACGGGTTCGACGCCGCTGGCCACGAGGTCGTTGGCGTTCATCGCAATGCAGTCGATGCCGACCGTCGAGTAGTCGCCGAGCGCCTCCGCGACGAGCAGTTTCGTCCCGACGCCGTCGGTTGCCAGCGCGAGATACTGGTCGCCGATGTCGAGCAATCCAGCATAATCGGTCGTGTTGTCGATGTCCGAAACCGCGCCAACGAGTGCCGCCGTCGCCGCCTCGCTCGCGTCGATGTCTACCCCCGCATCAGAATAGGTGAGTTCCTCGTCCTCGCTCATGGTGAAACGCGTGTCCCGGGTGAGTAAAGGTTTGCCGTTACGGATTCGACGACGAGTACGACGATGGCGAGTTACGTTTGACTCCAGTCACCCAATCTCGAACATCACCATTAGAACTGAAACCACGGGGCCTCTACCAACCCACCAAACCAATAGAATTAACTCACCAGGAATAGACATATCGTACGAAGCAGCAGGGCGTAAGCCGCAACCGCAAAGGCCAGTGCTGGAACACTGACCCTGTTGCTTCGGGCGGTTACCCAGAAGCATGCAAAACAACGAACCTTCTCCGGAAAAACGTATCGCCACTGGACAGACTATCTTTCGACTCGACGGATTCGACGCCGACGACGTGACGACCGAACTGCTGGCCGAGATGCACGAACTATTCAACCGGCACGAGATGCCGCTCACGAGTATTTCCGTCGAATGGAGGGTGGATAGCGAGTAGCGGGGACACGATTCGGGTCAACTCCAGTATCGTCGTGTTCGTCACTCACCCCTGTTTTTTGTACCACCGTGAACTGATGAGGCGATTCTCGTGGGATTGTGGTTGCTGGGAAAGACCATCTCGAACGTTCCTGCTCATTCGCTACGCAACGACTCTAGTTCTGGAGAGAACCCAGCTCCTGCGAAGACCACCTCGAAAGCCCCCGCCCGCTCGCGGTCGCTCAGTGACATCTCACCTCAACTCGCTGCGCTCGTTTTTGGTGAGAGGGGTCACTGAGACGACCACGTAAACGCGAGCGGACGGCCCCTTTCAGTCCCACCCCGACCGCCACCGCACCACGAGCCTCCCCAGCCGATTCCTTCGCTCCTTACAGTCGCTCACTCATCCCTCGCACGAATCTTCCGAGGCGGTTCGGCCGGACAGCTGGCCGAACCGCCTCTCCAGCGCGCGCCACCCGGTTGGACGGGTTGGGTGATACGAACCAACCACACGGCGCGCGAGGGACGAGCATCGCAGTGAGCAACGCGAACGAGAAGCGCAGTCGGTTGGGGAGGGTGTGGGCGGTGCGGTCTTCATTGTGGCTCGGATACTGAAATCACAGCGAACCAAACTACGTCGTTTCGCAGCGAACGGGCGGGGCTTTCTGTCCTGCCATCGTCGTTGCTGTACTCTCGGCCCCAGAAAAGACGTCTCGTCGTTGCCGCACTTTCGCCAAAATCAAAACCAATCCGAGAACAGTATTCTCGCGGTTACATTGCGAATAGCCCGAACAGCGCCAGCAACACACACGGTATGAGCGCGGCGACGAAGACGGTCGTGCTCCACCGTTTCACTTGATTGCCGTCCAGCGGCCCCCACGGGAGCATGTTGAAGCCCGCGAGGATGAAGTTGATTTGTGCGCCACGAAGGCCGATGATTTGGACGATCCCCGGCCCGCCAAAGATGAGCGGGAAGAAAAGAATCCCGAGAACGACGTTGGTCATTGGCCCTGCCAACGCGATGAGGCCGTTTTCGCGCTCCGTACTCATCCCTTGATGGTACACCGCGCCGGGTGCGGCGAACAGGAAGCCGGCGAGCGCGCCGACGATGGCGAACGCCAACATTCGGTAGTCGGCGCGGAACTCGGCGAATTGGCCGAATCGAATCGCGGTCACCTTGTGCGCCAGTTCGTGAAGCAGGAAACCGACGCCTGCCGTGAGCAGCGAGACGCCGAACGCTTTGACGAAGACCGACGACGAAAAGGAGACGCCGGGACGCAGCAGCGACTGCCCGAAGCCCGGGTCGAGAAACAGCGTGAAGGCAAGCCCGAGCGCGCCCCACGCGACCAACAGGTCCCGGATTTCGATCGTACTGAACCGAATTCCCCTGTTCGCGTTGTTCGTGCGGTTCGTGTTTCTGCTCACGTCAACACACCCCAGATGAGGTCGGCGCTGTTGTGTGCTCCCTGCACCATCAGATGGGTGATTTCAGCGACCCCGCCGACCTGCGGGCCGAGGAACGGCAGGACGACGAACGGGAACAGGAACGTGGCGATCATGCTTCCGATGTTCGTCATCGCCACGATGGCGATGAGTCGGAACAGCGGCACGTCGAGCATCTGGGTCATGAGGTCCGCGAGCGGCAACTCCTCGTCGCTCATGATCTCGTTGAGTTGGGCGATGTCGGTGATGTTCACCTGCGTGTACTTCAACTCCATGTAGCCCGAGAACCACCCCGGCGCGAGCAGCGGGTTGATGCTGGTCAGCCACGCGATTGCGCCGCCGACGAGGGCGCTGATCCAGTGTGCACCGGCGAGTTTCGCCAGTCCGAAGGCGAAAATGCCGTTGAACAGGAACCACGCGGCGAACACCTCGATGAGGAACGTGTTTCGCACGCCCGCCATCGCCAGCAGGATGAAGAAGGCGAAAAAGGCGACCGTAATGAAGTAGCCGACCAGTTTGAACAGCGAGAATCGCTTTCCGCTCTCGGTTCCGACCAGCGACTCCATCGGCGGGAGAGTCTGGGGGTTGTCCAGATAGCCCTGAATGCCCGCGCGGTGGCCCGCGCCGACGACGGCGATGACGTCGTGGCCCGCCTCCCGAAGCGCGACGAGTTTGTGCGCGATGAAGGCGTCACGCTCGTCGATGAGGGCTTCCGCGCCGCCGGGGGAGAACCGCCGGAACTCCTCCATCATCGCCGTAATCACGTCGCCGTCGGTCAGGTCTTCGATGTCGAACTCCTCGTCCAGTTCCTCCTCCTCAATGGTTCCGCTGCCGAGTACGAAGCCGCCGAGCACGCCAAGTACCATGCCGATGCCGACGCCAATGACGAGGGATGTCAGCACTCTGAGTACGACTGCACCGATTCCGGCGAGCGCGCTCGCGCTGATGATGTTGATCGCGCCGATGCCCGCCGCTGCACCGGCGACGATTCCGAGCACTAAGCCGCCGCCGAGTGCGAGGCCGATGCGTCGTGTCAGCCCCATCGAGAGGACGAGACTGCCGAGCACCAGACCGGCGAACACGCCGCCGGCGAGACCGCCGACGAGTTGGAACGCGCCGGAGCCTACACCGAAGGTCAGTGCCGAGTTCAGTCCCAAAAGCGGCGAGAGGAAGACGCCGAATATCATGGCGAAGAAGATGCCGAAGACGGCACCGCCGACGAGGCCGATGGTGAGCGGGTCGGTCACGCCGAGGGCGAGACTGCCTACCATTCGCAACTTCTCGCGGAGAGCTCATCCGCGCCCAGAAGCGCTGAATCGTCATTTGGATGTCGCGGTCCACGAGCGCGACGCCGCTGCCGTGGCGTTCTGCGGCCTCGATTGCGGCTTTCATGTCCGCACCAGGTTGGATATCGAACTCCTCACCCATTCGCGCTTGCACGTAGGACAGCATCCAATACGCCAAAAACTGAAAGACGGTGTTTCCGTGGAGTAGATCGGACGGTTCGAGGTCTTCGGCGACCTCGCCCTGCATCTGCCGGTATCGACCTTCGTCGAGTTCGACGGCGACGATTTCCGGTTGGTCTTCTTCGATAGCTTCTTCGACTCGGGCGACACTTTTTTCCGAGACGTGGGCCGTTCCGACTACTCGTACGTTTCCCTCGCCGCCTCCGGATGACGGCGGGCGCTGGTCGGTCATCACTGTGCGTACTCTCCCTCCATTTTTACCAGTATCGATGACAAGGCAATTTTTCTACCCAACTCGGACGCGAATCGAATTAATCGACTTCGTGGACGAGAACACGGCCGTGGCTCTTGACGACGACTTCGTAGTCCTCGTAAACGAACGATATTTCGCCGGTAACGGGCCGAAGCTGACCGTCTCCGCGGGGACCGAAGATGGATTCGAGGGCGTCGACATCGACAACGTGATGGAGGGGCGGGAGTTCTTCAGGGGACTGACCGCTCGCCGACGACATCGTCTCGACGATGGTTTGGACGAGCGTCATTTCGCCATCCCACGAGTATTGCGCCGACGCGACAGGTTCTGATGGTCCTTTCAACACAGTATGACTCACTCATGGGGGTAGTATGCCAACTCCCATGCAATTATGCGTTCAATAGTTGAGTTTTTAAATAGGGAGTAGAATCTAAAATGATTTATGGACTTCTCGTTCGACGACATTCATCAACCCTCCATATTCGTCGGGAACGGTCCCGAATTTGACCGACTCTCGCATCGAATCCCACTCGACGATTCCGGCGCTCTCCAGCAACGGGAGGTGAACGTGAACCAGTGCGATGCGCTGTTCGGTCGGTATCGCCGTCGAGACGGTTGGCGAGATCTCGTCACGGCGAGTGGGTTCTCCTCACGTCGCAGGAGAACGACCGCTTCGCGTCGAACTGGTTCGGAGAACACCTTGAACAGTGTGTCCAAGGAAGGTGGTGTCGGTTTCGTCCAATCGGACACCGTCGTTTTTTCTCGGCAGAGTATCGATTGTCATACCAGAAGTCAGCCACCGAAGACGCATTGAGTGAGAGGGCTAAACGATTAGTCCCGGTCTCGCTCCGTCGAAGATGCCCGAAAGCACTTTTCGCTCCGCGAGTCGCAGATGTTTGTGCAGGGTCGGCGGCGCGATGTCGAGCGATTCGGCGAGCTCTTCCCCCGTACTCCCGCGCGGCCAATCGTAGTATCCGGCCCGGTACGCCGTCGTGAGAACGGTCCGTTGGCGCTCGGTGAGTTGGTCTTCGAGCGTATCCCGGAATCGCGCGCGCGTTTCGGTCGGCTGTTCGATCGTCTGTCGGGAGACGAGTTCGGCATCCTCGAACACGCCGGTCATGGCTTTGACGACTTCGCGGACGTTGCCCGTTTCCGGCATGTCGATGGTGACGCGTGCGATACCGTCCTCCGCACCGCCGACCGAATGATACCGCCGTGGTTCGTGAGCGTCGAAAACGCCATCGGTTCGTCGTAGCGAATCTCCAGTAGACACTCGTCCTCCCGCTCGCTGATGGCGCGGAGATGCCTGACGCCGAACTCCCGGCAGAAATCGAGGACGCGTTCGGGGTCGCTCCCTTCGTCGAGACGTACAACAGCATGGAGCCGTCGGGATGCAGTATCGCGTCCTCGAACCGGGCGGTACAGTCCAACTCCTCCGGTGAGCGCGTGAACAGATAGTCGTCGTCCGTGAACTGGAACGTCAGTTCGATGGTTCGCTCCGAAACGAGTGCTTGCCGGGTCTTGACCGCCGAGAGCGCGTATCCGACCATCTCTCCGAGTTCGCCCAACACCTCACACTCCGGACCCTCGAACGCGAACGGGCGGTCGGAGTAAACCCCGAGAACGCCATAGACGGTGTCGTCATGGACCAGCGGAACGAACGCCATGGACCAGCGACCGGAGTGTTCGAAACGGAATTCCCAAGTCGTCATCTCGCGCTCTAGCGTCCTGGACGACCTCTACCGACCGCTTTCGGATCGCGTCCATCCCGCGTCCTGCCGGAGATCGATGAAGTCGGTTTCCCGGAGGCTCTCCGCGTATTCCTGCGTCGATGCCGGCCCACATTTCGGGGTCAGAGGTTTCCAATTCCGGGTCGAAACGGGCGAAGAGAGCGAATCGATACGGTTCGGCGGCCGCGATTCGGTCACAGACGGCCTGTTCGATTCCTTCGGCCGTGTCGGCGCGGACGACGGCACGGTCGATACTTCGCACGACGGCGTTGATGTGACGAGTGTTCGAGTTCGTCGCGTTGTGCCTTCAACGCTGCGTCCCGTCGCTTTTCCCACGACGTGATCGCGGGCGACACCAACCGTGCCGACGAACTCCTCCGTCGGACACCACCACGGAAAAACGGAGTTCGCACGGGATTCGTTTCCCGTCCTGCCCCCCAAATCAGCAACTCCGTCGTTCGAACGCCGTCCGGGTCGCTCGACAGCAGATCCGCAATTTCGTCTTCGAGGCGGTCGGACATCGGCGTCGTCAACGAGGAGCGAGACGTGCTGTCCAAGCAGTTGTTCGCGGTCGTAGCCGGTGGTTTCGACGACGGCATCGTTGACCGCGACGAACCGACCGTCGGGGTCGAGTTGGTAGATGCCGTCGCCGATGGCTGAGACGACCTTCCCGGTCGCAAGTAGTTCTGGCTCCCGCTTCGTCCCCTCCCGACTCATTGGGGAACTAACGGTCGGCGACGCGCATAACTCTGGCGCGGAAAACCGCGGCCAACTAAATACGCCGCCTGAGAATGGACAGGTATGGCAGACACGGCGACCTTGATGGATTCGTACACCGAGATGACCGAACTGCTCCTGCCGAATGACACGAACAACCTCGACCGGGCGCTCGGGGGCGTAGTGCTCCACTGGATGGACATCTGTGGGGCAATCTCGGCGATGCGGTTCTGCGGGAACCAGTGTGTCACGGCGTCGATGGACCACGTGGATTTCATCTCTCCCATCGACCGTGGCGAGGTCGCCGTCGTGGAGGCGTTCGTCTTCGACACCGGCCGGACGAGTATCGACGTGAAGGTGGACGTGCACGCGGAAGACCCGAGAAAGGGAATCAACCGCGAGACGACGACCTCGTTTTTCACGTTCGTCGCGCTGGACGACGACGGCAAGCCAACGCCCGTCCCCGAACTCGACTGTCCCGACGAAAATCAAGAAGCACTCCGGGACGCCGCCCGCGAGGAGCGAATCGAACAACTCCAAGAACTCGTCGAGCGAATCGACTGAGACACTGCTCTCCTGTTTTCCCGCCCGCCGAAAAGAATCAGCGCGTCGTCTGCGAGCACGTCGTTTACGTGCTACTGTTCGTCATGCTGGTTTCGCCAGCCATCATCGTCGTGGTCATCCCCTCTGACGTGCTGGTCTCTGTCATCACGTTCGTCGATGTGCTCGCCGCAGTGCCAGTCATCGCAGTCGTCGTGTTCATCGTTTGGTTCGTTGCAGTCGTCGTGTTCATCGCAGTCGTCGTGTTCATCGACGTAGTCTGCGGTGTCGTCGTCCGGTTTTGCGGTGTGGTCGTCTGATTCGCTGGCGTCGAAGTCGTCGTTGATGGGGCTGTCGATGTGGTGGTTGTGGGCTGAGCAGTGGTTGACGTGCTCGTCGCAGGTGCGGTCGTCGTCGTCGTCACGTTTTGTGCCCCCGTGTAGTCGGTGACGAGGATGAGATCGAACGGTCTGTCAGGCGCGCCCTGCGGGACGAGTGTCTGGTTGGCGTACCCTGCTGCGAACGCCGAGTAGACCGTATTGGAGTTCAGCGAGACGTTGAACGTCTTGAGCACCGGTCCATTGTCGTTCGCGGTCGCGGGGCGAACTTCGAGCGTGTAGTTCCCTGCTGGAACCTCCTTGTATGCCGTCGCGTTGCGGAACGACACGTTATCGAACAGCGTGGTGTTCGTTCTCTGAATCGTCACATCCACGGGGCTAGCACCGATTGCCTCGTGGACGAGTCGTACCGAGGCGTTCCCTTGACCGGGCGCGCTGAAGTTATCCTCGTACACGACCGGTTCGAACGCGTTGTCGCCACTTCCCGAAATCAGTCCGGTCGCCGCGACAGTGTAGTTCGTGCTCGCGTTGAACGTCTCGTTGGCCGAGAAAACAACGGTATTCGGGTCGCCCGCGACGGTAATCGTCACGTTGTGCTCACCCGCCGGGAGAGTGGTGTAATTCGTGACGTTCCCATAGGACAGGTTGGAGACGACCGTTGCGTTGTCCACGAGTACATCGACCGGCGGCGCGTCCGGCGACATGTGTGCGACGCGGACCTGTGCGCTGTTATTTCCTGTCGTTGTGGCCGTTTGGTTTCCGGCAGTCGTCACTTGATTGGTGGTTTGATTCCCCGCCGTGCCGCTACTGGCCAGTGCCCCCATGCCAGCGAATCCCGCGCTGACGGCGAGTAACAGTACAAACAGCCCCGCTCCGAGTGTGCGTGTCGTATCCCTCATTCCGGATAGTTCGTCAGCCAGTGCGAGGATAAATCGCTCAGACCGTCCACGCACACAACGACGGTTTTCGCGGCTCGTAACCTCGGTTTCAGTCGATTCGCCGCGGTCGAAATCCGCGCCTAACGCGGTCCCTCAGAACGCTTATCCGACGGCCGGTGCTATCCGGGTCCATGGGACTTGACGTACCTGCCCCGGACCCGCCGACGCTTCGGTCCGAGACGGACGTTCAGGAGTACGATGACGTGTCGGTCGCAGGCGAGCGGGACTACCATCGCGACGAACTGGAGACGTTTCTCCGTGATGGCGCATGGGAGGAGTCGTTCGACCAGTGGGCCGAACACACCGACTTGGCAGACCGCGAGTTCGATACCGCGCTGGAGTTAGACCTCTTTTCGGAGTTCGATTTCTTCTGGGACGACTTCGCAAACCGGGTCGGCTACCACGCGCCGGGGATTCCCGAGGACTGGAAAGTCAGGGATATCCACCCTGATATCGACTCGTGGAACGCCGTCTCGTCCATCAACGCATCGCTGACCGAACTCGGACAGGTCGTCTGTGACGTGCTCGCCGAGGACTACGTGGACTGGGAAGCCGAGTTCGAAGCGCCGGACGACTTGCCGGACTTCTAGCGGAAAATCACGCCGTCGATGTCGCCCGCGAGGACGACCTCGCCCGACTCATTCTCACAGGCAAAGGAGACGACCATCTCGTGGCGCTCCGGACCCGAACTGACTGCTTCGACCGTGGTCTCGCAAGTTATCTCCTCGCCGACGTACACCGGCCGTCGAAACTGAAACGTCATTTCCCGCGCGATGAAATCCATGTCGCCGCCAATCTTCGTCGGTAGCGTCGCCGTCAGCAGGCCGTGAACCATCGGAGTCTCGCCTTCGACGTGATGGGTGCCCCGGTCGCCCGAAAGTTCGGCGAACGCGGCAACGTCCTCGTTGGTAAACGTCCGCGAGAAGCTTCTCGTCTCGCCTTCCGTCGGCGTCGTTGTCATACCTCGATGTTTACACGAAATCACCTAACACTTTCCGGGGACGGAGGCCGTTGGCGGTGTTTTTTGCCGCGAATCGATACGTGTTCGTTTTATGGTATCGCGGTTACACGGTCCGAGCATGGTGTCGCCGCTCGATGGGTGGCCGATGAAACTCGCACTGTCACTCGGCCTGTTGGTTTCCGTACTCGTCATCTGGAAATTGGACCGTCCGCGCGGGCGGTGGGGGAAAGTACTCCGGAAGCGATTTCTCTTCGGTATTCCGTGGGGAACCGTCGTCTCCGTTTCGGGGGTCATCGCGGTGTATCTGTTCGTCCAAGACGGCTGGAATCACTGGTACAACCCCGTGACGGTGGCATTTGCGTCGTGGTCGTATCTCTACCCGCTCGGCATGCTGACGGGGCCGTTCTCACACGTCGGTCCGAACCACTTGCTCGGCAACATGACGAGCACGCTCGCCGTCGCACCGCTGGCCGAGTACTACTTCGGCCACTATCCGCCGCACGACGGCGAAACGTCGTTTTCCTCGTGGCGAACGAATCCGTGGCTCCGGGCGTTCATCCTGTTTCCGCTCGGTGTCGTCGCCGTCGCGCTCATCACGAGCATCTTCTCGTGGGGACCCGTCATCGGCTTTTCCGGTGTTTTCTTCGCGTTCGTCGGGTTCGCACTGGTTCGATACCCGCTCGGAACGGTCATCGCGCTCTCGGTGCAGACCGTCGTTTCGACGTTGTATTCGGCATTTCGTAACCCGCAGACGGTTGCCCACGCATCGACGAACTTCTCCCGACCGTGGTGGTACGGCATCGCCATACAAGGCCACACGATGGGCTTCTTTGTCGGTGCGGTCGCCGGTGTCTATCTCCTCAGGTCGCGCGGCGTTCGACCGAGCGCGCTTCGGGTGTGGGCAAGCGGGTTCATCGTTCTCGTCTCGTCGTCGCTGTGGGCGCTGTGGTGGTATCGCGGGATGGAGACGTTCGTCCTCTTCCGTGCATTGGGCGTCCTGTTCGTCCTCACGATGGCGACGCTGGTCGCCGTCGCGGTTCGCACCACTGACCAGCGGACGTTCTCACCAAACGCACGCCAAATCGGAACCGTACTGCTGTTGATTCCTATCATCATCATGGCCGGTGTCGCCGCCCCGCTGAATCTCACGACGGTCCACCAAAACAGGCCGAACGCCCTCGATACCGGTGTGAACGTTCGGGGCTACACCGTGACGTACGCCGAGAATGTGCCGAACCGCAAGGTGTCCGCCATCGACGTGTCGGTCGGCGGCGAGACGACAGAGGTGAACACCAGCGGCGTCATCGTCATCAACCCGAATCGGGAGATTTGGTCTCGTGAGGTGTCGAAAGGGCAACTCGCGTACTCGGGCTACTCACGGGTCAGGGTTGGGGGCCTTGGCTGGTCGAAATCGGTTCTCGTGAAACGCATGGGGTGGACCGTCACCGGCGGTGGCGCGGCGTATCTGGTGTGGCTCCAGCCATCGAACGGTTCATGGAAACACGTCTACTCGTCCAAACCGGCGACGGCGAATCCCATCCTCGCGGGGAACAACGTCTCCGTCGTCCCACGAAAGGGGCGGTTCGTCCTGCGACTGTCGAAGAACAACTCCACTGTTGGTGTCGCCCGGATACCGAAGAAAAATTCGACGGTCGCAATCGACGGCGTCACGTTCACCCGCAAGAAAAAACGCATCATCGCGTCCGTCAACGACACGAAAATCGAAATCGCCAAAAAGGAACAGTACGGCGGCTAACGCCGTTCTATTTTGATACTCGGTGGCTACCGCCACTCGATTCTGAACACTTCTGCGTCGAGGACCGTCCGCGCTTGGCGCTGGAATTCGAACTGCCGCGAGAGCGGCAGTTCTGCACGGAACGCGTGTGTTACCTCGGCATCGGCGTCGTCGGCGAAGGATTCGACGAACGCCATACTCCCCTCGTTGTGAATCGAGTAGGACACGTCCGCAAGGGTCGCCGCCGTTTCCAGAAACGCCCTGTCAGCGTGTTCGTTGCCCTGCTGTGCCCCGAACGGCGGGTTCATCAGGACGGTGACGGGTGCGTCGAGAGTATCGATGCAAAGCGGCGCGCGAGTCGCATCGCCGAGTATCCAGTCGATGGAAACGGACGGGTCGACCTGCCGTTCGTTGCCCCTCGCTTGTGCCAAGGCAGCCGAGTCACAGTCGAGTCCGGCGACGCGTGCTGGCGAACGAGTTGCCGCGCCGATGGCGAGCATGCCGGTTCCGGTTCCGAGGTCGAGGACGGTTTTTCCCGCGATATCGTGGTGAACGTCGGCGAGGTGGACGAGATGAGCCGCGAGGTCGGCCGGTGTCGGATACTGCTCTAACTCGACGCGTGGCTGGTCGAATGAAGAGACGGCAGAGAGACGTCGTTCCAGCGCGCGTTTTCCCATAGTCAGGCGAACACGTCGGGGCGACGTAAGAAGCAGGTTTTAGAGTTGAGTAGAGTAGAGCAGATTAGGCGTTCAGCGTCAGCGGGCCGTCCAGTTCGAGGGTGACGCCTTCGCGGCGAGCACGCTCTTTGAGTGCGGCGAGGGACGGACGGACTTTCGACTCGTCTTCGACGGTATCGAATTCGACGGTGACGGTACTCGCGCCGAGGAACGCAGCGGTTCGGACGTACTCCCGAATTCGGTCGGCTTCGTCCTGCGTGGCGAACGAGCAGTTCGCGTCGAAGCAGGCTTGGACCGTCACACCGGCCGGGACGAAGTCGTTCGCGGCGAGTTCCGTCTGGAGAGCGCGCAGGTCGTCGCGCGAGGACGGCAGTGCGGCCGCATCGAGCGTTACTGGGGTCTTATCGGTGGGTCGGCAGCCTTCGATGGCGGTTTCGATCGTCGATGGACGAGTTGTGCTCATGGCTATCACACAATACCTACTAGGAATACAAAAAGGTTTGTGTATGTCCAGTAGTAATATCGATTGGTCAAAGAGCCGTTTCACTCATCTGAGACTATTTGATAGCTGGGTGAAAACGCGAGACCATGAACCGACGACGTACCCTTGCGTGTGTCGGGTCCGCCCTCCTCGCCGGGTGTCTCTCACGCTCGACATCCAGTGGGTCGGAACCGGCCGCATCGACGACACGAACGGCGAAACACACAGCGACGAAATCCACGACACCGACGACCGAGCATCCCCACCCACACGACCCCGAAACGGATTCGCCGAATCTCGACGTTCCGAGCGAGAATCACTGTCCGCCGTTCGGCGACGATGAAAAGCAGGTCGTCTGCTATCAGGACGCCACTTCAGGGACAACCCTCCTCATGAAGCCGTCGAAAGGGAGTGTCACATTGCCGAAAGCGGCGCTCTCGTTCACGCTGCAAAACGAGACGGGGACGACGTTCACGACGAACTACTATGCGTGGTCGCTCTGGAAACTGGTGGACGGGAAGTGGTTCCAACTCATGCCGCGAATCGTTCCCGAGCCGGCCATGATGCTCAAATCCGGCGACACCCATTCGTGGTCGGTAACCATCGACAACACCAATCTCGACGGCTCGCTCGACCCTGCCGGAGGAACGGAAGACCTCACGCTCGTTGGACTCGGCGGCGGAACCTATGCCTTTGGAATCGACGGCTGGTTCGAAGGCAACAGCTACAAAAACGGCATCGGTGTCGCCACGCGCTTCAAACTCGTCGGCGACGAACTGCAACTGACGACGACCGACGATTTCGAAGTGGTGAGTCGAGACGGCGACGAGAAACACGTTCGGGAGAGTGGCAAAAAACGGGGGACGTTGGTCGCTACTCGGGTCAAAAATTCGACGGCGGACGCGGAGCGAATGCTCCCCGAACAGGCCATCCGGTCCCCGCTTCGAAACCTGCTGGCGTCGTTCGAACCCGGCGTTCGGCGCGTCACCCTCGACGTTAATCGGACGTCGCTCGTCGTATCGAAATCGAAGCTCATCGAATACGAAGGACAGACGTATCGGGTCGGACGCAAGGACACGTGAGGCCGGTGGGGAAGAAACCGGCGGGAAAATGGGGTCAGGCCGACGAGCAGAAAACCTAATGAATTTTGCAACAGATATTAAACCAGTGAACATGGACGTTGAATCTATGTCGCGTGACATGGGTGAAAAAACTGAAACGACACGGATGAGCCGTCGAAACATGCTGAAGGGGACGGGTGCTGCGGCGGTCGGACTGGTCGGCCTCACCGGAACGGCCGCCGGGTTCCAAGGAGACGACGGAAACATCACCGGGCCGGCTGATTTCCCGCGTGCGACGACGCGCGGGCATTTCGACATCAACTGGTTGTACGAAGAGGAGTTGACCGACGGCCACACGAAGTGGGATTACAGCACCGTCGGGGACATACCGGGCTACGGAAGCGCGAACCCTGAAGAAGTCGTCATCGCGGTTCACGGCTGGTTGACCGCGAAGGACGAGGCCCCCGACATGTTCGCAACCGTCGAGGCAGCCCTGCGGGATAACGGTTACACCCATCCCGTCATCGGGTTCAGCTACGACTCGGACACCCGCATCGACCAGTGGTGGCCCGCGACGGACATCGCGGAGCGAAACGGCTCGAAGCTCGCCAACTTCATCAGCGACTACCGCGCCCGAACCGGCGCTCGCGTCCGAATCATCGGCCATTCACTCGGCGGGCGAGTCGTCCCGGAGACCATCAAATCCCTCTCCAACCTCGGCTGCAGCGATTACGTCGAATCCGCCACCCTGCTCGGTGGTGCCGCCGACAACGAATCGGTCGCCGTCGATGGCGAGTACGGTCCCGCAATCGCCGACGTGGTCGGCCAGTTCGACAACTTCTGGAAACCCGACGACGAAGTGCTGACGTGGGCCTACGGGACCGCCGAGTTCGGTGCCGCCGTCGGCGAGGATGGCTGTGACGGGACGCCGCCAACCAACTACGAGGACCACGAAGTCGATTACGTGCCGGACCACTTCTCGTACTATCAACCCGGCGAAGGTTGTATGCCTGAAGTTGTTGGGGAGTTCTGACGAGCAACGCGAGTCAGAGCACGGAAACACTGAATCCGATTTTACGCGTCGATACGTTCCGTCGTCTCGCCGCGCGGGCGACCGTACCGCGCGGCGAGTTCGTCCAGTTCGGCGGCGTAACGTGCGTCAAGGCGTTCGACTTCCCTGCATCCGTCGTCGGTGAGAATCCAGTCGGTGACGCGCGCGTCGTCCGAGGTGTTGGAATAGGAGTTCGGGTCGGCGGGGTCACTATCGGAGATTCCCAAGTCGAATCGGTCCTCCCGTAGTTCCGACTCGGAGAGGTCATCGACGCGCCGGACGAGTCCCTTCTCGCGGAGTTGCATGAACGTCCGTCGGACGGTCGATCGGCGGATGGTACCGCTCTTGGCCGTCTTCGGCCCGATGTTGGCGTACCCGCCGCGTCTGATGACCGCTGCGATGTCGTCCAGTACCCCGCCGACGGTCGTCGGTGTGTAGCGTTCGTAGTCGTCGCCAATCATGTGATGCAGGATGGTCCGTTCGACGTGACCGCTGGTCAGTAGTTGCTCGTCCAAGGGCCCTTCTTCGATTTCGGCGTTTCCCGTGTTTTCTACCATGCTAAAAGATACGCATTCCCGTTGCATTAAACCCCCTGCATGAAACGCTTCTCCGTAGCTAGTGCTCTCGAACTCTCCTGTGACGAGGGGATTTCGGGTGAAAACGCGGTTTACCGCCGAGTGAGCTATTCTGCAATTTTTGACGGAGAAGTTTGCCCGAACGAAGAAAGATGAGAGAGAAAAGCGCTACAAAAATTTCCCTACCACGTGCCGTGGAAGGTGTCGAATTCGAGGGAGTCCAGTGGCTCGTTGCCGACGGCGATTTCGTACTCGCCGGGCGTGAGCATGGGTTTGTGGAATCGCGGGCCGTCGTCGGTGGTGATTCGTGGGCAGCCAGTGTTGACGAAGGCATCCATGTCGAAATTCCGCAGTCGGTCGGGCGTCACTTCGTCCATCGTGATGAGGTAGGCGTTCTCGTTCTCGTCGATGATGTCCTGTGCGATATCCCAGCGACCCTGCCCGATTTTGGTGCAGAAGATGACGCCCCACTTCTCGGCGTCCATCGCGCGGTGGACCGCGCCGTAGCGCTGTTTGAGGAATTTTTCGGTATCCGCAACCGTGACGACGTTGTTCACGGGGTCGGCGATGACGACGGTCTTGTCGGGGTGTTCCATCGCCAGTCCGAGCGGGTGGAACTTCCCGCCGCCGACGTACAGCACTTGGTCGGCGTCGATGTCCGCCGAGGCGTAGTTGCAACCGAGGACTTGGCCCTCGTGGGTGAGTCGGTCGTCACCGCGCCGGGTGTGCACGTCGAAGCCGCGCTCTTCGAGCCATTCGCGCATCTTCTCGAAGTGGTTCATGTGCTGGGCGGTCGTGACGAGGCCGATGTCGCCGACCTCCAGTTCCTCCAGTGACTCCTCCATGATGGGGAAGACATCGACGTTCGAGAACAGCGGGACGTAGATGACCTTGTCCGTGTTCTTCATCGGCGAGTGGCCGAAGTGGACGAACACGTCGGTTCGCTTCATCATGTAGGTGTCCAAATCACAGGCCCCGTAGCAGGGTTGTCCGGACAGGAGAATCGTCACGTCGTCGGGGAGCAGTTCGCGCAGGTCGTCGGCCACCTGCGGACCGCGGCGTTTGAGTCCTTCGGGAAACTGCAATCCGACTTTTTCGGCGTCGCGTTCCTCGACTGCCTCGATGATTCGGTCGAGTTCGTAATCCCATTCCCGGTCGTGTTTGAGAGACATCCCGGTATTCCGGAGGTCTCCCTCACTGTACTCGCTCTGTTCGCTCATTATACCCTCCTTGCGGCCGAGAACTTTTAACCCCGACGTTCCCGATTTGCCTCCGAATCCATCAGTTCAGCCGCCAGAGTTCGTAGTTCAACAGGGTAGCAAAACCGACCCAGCACAGGTAGGGAACGAGCAGGACGGCGGCTCGTCGGTCGATGCGAGCGAACGCGAGCATCGTGGCGACGATGGCGACGAGCAGGGCAAGGATGACGGCGAGTCCGCCCGCAGGCCACCGCATTCCGAAGAAGACGAGCGTCCAACCCGCATTGAGGACAAGCTGGGTGACGAAAATAGCAAGTGCAAATCGATTCCCTCCCCGTCGCCAGACGAGATAGAGTGCGATTCCCATCAGCAGGTAGAGCGTCGTCCACACGGGTCCGAACAGCCAACTCGGCGGCGTGAAGCCCGGTTTCTGAAGCGTCGTGTACCACGTCGCCACGTCGTTCGCGGTCAGCAACGACGGGACGATTCCCGCCAGTTCGCAGACAACGATACTGACGAGGAGGGCGGGCAGGTCCCGCCACGAGAACGACGGACGGTTGACTGTCTCCATGGGTTCGCTACGACACGAAAAAGCATGTTGCTTTTGCCGAACTACGTCGGTTCGACTACTCGAGTTCGTCCAACTGCACCGTCTCGTCGAGGATGAGCGTCGGCCCCTGTTCCATGTCGATGAACTCGGCGGCGTCGGCCATGACTTCCTTCCCTTTCTCGGAGTCGAACGCGGCTTTCATGTCGGCGGTCGAGTCGAAGTACAGTTCGAGGACGCCGTCGTAGCCCGCCTTCTCGGGGTCCTTCGAGACGGAGGTGACGTACTTCTTGAGACCGGGGAGGTCCTTGGCGAGGTCGGAGTGTTCGGTCAGCCAGTACTCCTCGAACTCCTCGTGGCTCATGCCGTCCTTGCGAACCAGCAAATCGACCATCTTCATCATGGTACCCCAATTCGTTTCCCCGGTCACTTCGCTGTATCGACTGGCGGTCGAAAACCGAGTATCGGGAATGGAGAATGGGGATTTCACTCCCGCAACGGAACCGGATACGTGAGTGTTCCCGAGGTTTCACCCGACCCATCGCCCGCGAGGTCGAACACCTGAAACGCTTCGTCGGACAAGTCGATGGGGGTTCTCGAATCCGGCGGGGACGGCCGCCGTGAAGCCGAAGCGTCCGTAGTAGTTGGGGTCGCCGTGGAGAAACATGAGGTCGTACCCCGCCGTCCGAGCGGCGTCGAGGCCGACTCGAACGAGTCGGCTTCCGACGCCCGAACGATGGTGGTCGGGTGCGACTGCGAGCGGAGCGAGCACGAGCGCCCCACGTTCCTCGTCGGTATCGAACGTGACTGCCGTGAACATGACGTGGCCGACGATTTCGCCGTTGTGGTAGACAACGAGTGACAATTTCGGACGAAATGCAGGAGACTCACGGAGTGCCGCGACGAGGCACACCTCGTCGCAGCAACCGAACGCGGCGGCAACAACTTCATCGACTTCGTTCGTTCCCGTGTTCCGTTCTGGCCGTACGTCGAGGTTGTCCAGTATCTCCCGTCGTTTTTGGACCCTGAAATCAATTCGTCATTGCCGACCGAACTTCGCCGTGAATCGGGTACTGCCCTGTCGCGCGCCGTCCATCGCATTCAGAAGGGTTTCGCG
>CAWCLB010000009.1:0-40701 GCA_963796245.1 uncultured haloarchaeon
TCACATTAGCGTCAGTCGCGCACGGCGTGAGTGAGAACGTGCCGACGTGTTCCGAGCCGACTTTCCACCCGGTCGGAAACCCGAGTTGCAAGCGCAGAGAGTGACACCTGTTCGTCCCCTCCTATCGGTTCCACCGACACGCCATCGGTAATTCGCTCCAGACAAACCAGGGCGGTCCTCGCTCGTAAAGAGGCGAACATTTAGCATGTCTCGCTCACGTACCTAGAGATATGACCGATGCAGATCCGTCACCGCACGAGCAAGCTGCAGAGGCGTTTGCAGCTGCTGCTCACAACGAGTTTGGCGACCGGATTGAGGATCTCATCGTCTTCGGCAGCACCGTTCGTGGAGAAACCCGTGGAATGGACTCGGATGTCGATATCTTCGTAATCGTCACTGACGAGTCGGTCGTTGGCGACCTTCGAGACCTAGCGTACGACGTGCAACTGGATTACTCGGTTGTCGTGTCCGTTCACGTCCAAACAACTGATCGATTTGCCGAGCGGAAAAATCATCCATTCATCAAGCACGTACTCTCCGAAGGGCGCTCATATGCCTGAGGAAGAGTACGTTGGTGAAGAACTCGAACAAGCCCGAACAGCCTTAGCTGACGCAAAAATTCTTCAAGATGGAAGCGGCTCGGATACTGCAGTCGTGAACCGGCTGTACTATGCGTGTTTTCATGCAGCACAGGCAGTACTCTATGCGAAAGGCTTCGACCCCACTTCTCACCGTGGCGTTTCAACCCTTTTCGGCAAAGAAATCGTACTCGAAGGGGAGGCTCCACGAGACGACGGGCGATTTCTGTCTGAACTGTGGGATTACCGTGAGCAAGCCGACTACGGCTATGAACCGCTAGATCTCGATTTGAGCGCACTTCGTGCTCGAACAGAAGCGTTCGTCGATCGAATGGATGAACTCGTTGAGCAACTCCAAGACAGTGGGCGATGATCGATTGGGGGTGTCCCTTTGCAAAGATCTTGCTCTCCTTAACCGAAGATTGCACTCTGGATTCACACCCGTCCCCTACATCCTTTCGGTGGTTTACGCGACGATTCTCATCTATGGAACTGTCCACCTGAACTAACGAGAATCAGAAAGAGGGCCTACAGATTCAGTTGCCAGCCCCAGTAGTTCAGGACCGTCGCAAAGAGGATATAGACGAGATAGGGGATGAGGGGAGAGGCAGCACGGAGAGGATCAATGCGCCAGAATGCGACGAGGGTCGCCGCGACGGCGATGTCGAGTGGAATGAACATTGCGAAGCCGAGACCGTAGGTGCCGGTAGTTCCAAAGACCACCAACGACCACGTTGCATTGAGCACTAATTGAACTCCAAACAAACCGAGCGCCAGCTTTCCAATTTGAGTGTGACGTGCATCACGCCAGACAACGTAGACAGCAAGGCCCATCAAGAAATACAGAATCGCCCAAATTATCGGGACGATAGGACCGGGTGGGACGAGTGGTGGATTGATTTGCGTACCCTCTGCACTCCCCGAAACGCCGACGAGGAGTGCAGGAAGAAATCCTGCAAGTTCGCAGATGAAAATCGCAACCAGCACGCCGGGGAAATCACCACGCGAGAGCGAACCGATTGTCGGCATGGAGGAGGGCCTGTGCTTCACGACTGGAGTCATAGGTATCCCTACGGGCCTTATAGCAATGAGAACACCGCTCCCCTGAACAAAGCGACTAGAGCCATACCACCGACTCTTGATTTGCCATTCCTGGAGTTGCACATCTGGAATTATATGCAACCCATCATGATTGACGTGTAGAAAAGAGGCTAAAACGCGGAGTTATTCTCATCGTTGATCACCTTGATGAAGACATTCTCAACCGAATGACACTAAACTCGACTCGGTATACTGCCCTAGCTCCTCTTCAATATCCGATTCACGCCACCCCAAAGGCGACAACACACTTGCTGCCGCCCGAACCAACAACTCCCGATAAACCCCGACATCATACTCGTCTACCTCCTCGCTCGCTAACATCACCCGCTCACGCGAGTCCTTCGCATCGTCCACCACCACATACGACACGCTCTGACCAGGGGCACGTGCCAACCCGAGATCAGCCGCCCGCTCTAGTGCCGCCACACTCCGCGTCGATTGCGAATAGTGCTCCCGCTTTTTTGAAACCCGATTCGTAATCACCAACTCACTCGGATCGACCGCCCCACGCTCAAGCCGATCCACCCACGACCGCAGTTCCTCACAAACCATTTCCGGGTCACGATACGCATCCAGCGCTCGAATCAACGCTTTCTGTGCCTCGTCGATATACGACGGCGTACTCCGTTGGCGACACTCGATACCCCGATACTTGTACTCATCCTCTCCAGCGACCTTCCCGAAGTACTTCGTCAAGGCACCGGCATCCGAATCCCGCAAGGGCACAAACGCAATCCAGTCGTAGTGCGCTTCATGTTCGAGTCGGATCTCCACCTGCTCGGAAATCCCTGAGACAAGCGCAGACAGCGACGTCTGTTCCTCCCCGTCGATCGGCGTCACCCACACACTATCAACGATGCCATGCACAATCCGCCATCCATGTTCCTCGAGCACTGCTTTCGTCTCCAACAGAATCTCCCGGGCATACGCGTTGATCGCTTCATGGCACTCGATCCGTCCGAACTTCGCATTCGAAAAGCCCTGATAGCCGAAACAGGAGACCAAAATCCACTTGATCGCACCCGATTTGCCTTCCAACTCGTCGCGACGCTCTTCGTCCTCAGTCTCTCGTATCTCGGCTTTGATCGCATCCCGGTCCTTGATCAACGGCTCAAGCACATCCGGAAGATAGCCTCGTTCGTCGCAAATCGAGTAGCCGATTCCCGGCACGTCCTCCCTCCCAGAGTGACACTTACACCGAATCTTCTCGGGACTTACGTTCCGCGTGACGATGATATTCGGATACAACGACGAGAAGTCGAGTTCGTGGACATCCTCGTGCAACCCGACGTCCGGCGAAAAGGTGAACCCACCCCGATCGGCGTCGTGGAGTTGGCGCATTGTTTTGAACTGCTCGTGACGCCACGAGTGCCACGGAACCAAAACATCCCGCTCCCGTGCTTCCTGTATCTGAATTCCAGTCAGAATGTTCCCGATTGACGACCACGCCAACTCCTGCAGTGGTTTTCCCGACTGTTCGACGAGATACAGACAGCCATCGAGATTCGTCTGATTCCACATGAACGTATTCGAGCCGTCGATGATCACCCGACCAGGGAGATTGTAGCGTGCTGGTGAGTGCCCGACTTGTCCGTAGCTTTCATACGTCGATTCGCCCGCTAACTGCTGCCACCCGGGACGTCGTCCAAGTTGGAACTCTACGTCGAGCCGATCGGCCTGCTGGAACAGGACTGGAATGAGGTCACTGGTATTCAAGAACAGAACTTCCGGGTCAACCGACTCAACTCGATTCGACAGTGTGGTTAACACGTCTTCGCCACTCCCAGTCACCGTCTCGTCGTCGATCGTGAGTTCGGTAACTCTCTCACTCGCGAGTTCCGTCTCCGAGACGGCAATCTGCATCTGTGAGAGTTCATGGTTCGGCAGTGGGTCAATCTCCGTTTCGAGACAGTAGTGAAACTCCCGCGAGAAGTCGACGTTGTAACAGCGATACTCACCAGGCGAGCCCCATTTGCTCACCATTCGCGCCACCGAATTCACCGCCTTGAGGTCGGCTACATCCACTCGGAGTACTTGCTCGGGATCGTGGCGAAAGCTCACGCGTTCATCGACCGTAGCAACCCGACCAACGGCTGGATGATCACGGAGTGCAGCACGCGCTGTGGAAAAGTCGCCATCACCATGCACAGAGACGTAAATTGTCGGCGTATACGACTCATCAACTTCACACTCTACCCCCGTCTCTGTCACCGACCAGGTGAGCACGTCACCATCGACGTAGTCGATTTTGTACACCATCGCTTCATCCCTGACTGTTTAAGTCGTCCTCTACGTGATCGAGTCGATCTTCCGAATCCTCAATCTGCTTTTGTTGTTCGATTACCATCGAGACGAGCGCTGGAATCTCGACGAACTGGTGGTTCTGAATCCCACTCGCGTCAGCGTGGGCGCGGGCATACTCGAAGAGCTGATCAAAGACGCCCTGGTCATCGTATCGGAGGGCCCGCCGATACTCCTGCCACCGTGATTCCATTGCCTCAAGCAAATCACGATACGTCGTATTAGTGTGCCCCATTCGCGCTCACCTCCGGTGAAACATCAGCATCAACCATCGCCGGATGCCGATTCGCCAGTATACGCTTCCAATACGCGAGTGTCGTTTGCACCAGCCCATTCTCCAACGGGTAGACCAACGTCTCGTACTCCTCACCTGCAAATCGTGGTCCGAACTGAGTCCGTTCACATCGGATTGTTTGATCAGCAATGTCGTGAATCGGTGCTGTCAGCGTATCGTTCGTCTGCAACGTCAGAAGCATCGGAATCTCAAACCGATCGGCGAGCACCTCAATCCGCTTGGCTACAGTCGAGAGCATGCGTTCATCGTCACCTTGCGGAAGATCCTCCGACCGGTAGAACCAGTCGAGAGCGGGAAGGACGGCAATCGTCGTCTCGTCCGTAATCTCTCCAGTAAGGTCCTGTACGAGACTCTGGTGTTGCCACGGGGTGAACGCCCGAGCAATGTGAATCCGGCCAAGAATACGCATCGAGGGTGTAATCTGTGTCAGCGGGTGTGTTGTTCCGTGTCCATGGGCGTCGATCCAGACGGCCGATCCGTCATCCAAGAGCAGCTGGTCGAGGACAAGCGACTGGAGTGAACCCGTCATGCGCTCGTCGGTTTCGAGCAGTGTAATGCCGGGCTCAAGTGAGGGAAGTTCTGGTGCTGTCTGGTGCATCATCACGAATGGTATTTCTTCGGGGTTTCGGATAGGTAAGCCAGGGTCGCTTCCAAATGTTCCAATACAGAAATAACCGACGTCCACCAGTGTGAGTTCTCGCCATACTGGACGCCACAGCAACACGAGAACACTCCTCTGCAAATGGTGGTGGAGATGGATTCATTTCACCAGTAGTAGCCTGCTGGAAGCTCGGAAAATTTCAGACTATGTGGCCGGTCTGAACCCCAGAATCCATCAGCCAAATCTCAATGAGGGCGAGATGATGTCGAATAAATTGGTCGATGAATTTGGTGTGAATTTCCTGACGGTCCTACGGGCAATTCGAGAGGGTTGTAGAGGATGCGTTCACCCCTAAGCTGACGCAGTTGCAGACGAATCAACTCCAGTCGATCACAGCCAACGCTGCTTGGCAGAGCCAGCAGAACTCAACATGTTCCACCCGTTTCCGATTCGGATTTCCGAAACCCCACTTCTCACCAGACAAGATACCGAATAACAAATCAGATTCAGCCTGTCGAGAGGGATGGAGTGGGACCTAGATACACTCTGGGGAGAGTACGACGAGAAGGTCGAATAACGCTTTCTGTACGATCTCACTACCGAGGCTGATCTCGCTATTCAGGTCCGTAATCAGTGAGCCGGAGCTTCCCCTCAACTTCGTAGACATGGCCCTTATTGTACAACCGTTCGATGATATCCTCGGCAGCAGGCCGCTCGAGATCTTCTTTCTCAGCCAGAACAGCATACGCTTGCTCGTAAGTCAGTTCACCACCAGGTGGAATTGCGCTCGCGAGCGCCTCAAGTGCTTCTTGCGCAAGTGGAGTGAGTGGCGACGTCTCATTTGGACCCATTCGTACTCCCAAATTCGAGGACACGATAGGTAAACCCTCGGACAGGGTCCACTCGTGACACTACCTAACTCATTGTGACAAGGGGAACGAGCAAACGACGTGGAAGGATGGGTTGGTCTGGGCACAGGAGCCCACGTCGTCTGCTGGGTTACGTTGACTGCAATCTATGCTTCGTACCCGATGGATAAAGGCGTCAGCCAACCAGTGCGGAAGTGAAACTGAAGACATGTGAGAGGATTTGCGACCCCAACGCTTCTCACGAACAACGCCGAGCCGAGAGCGCATCTACCAAGCCGAATCTTCTTAGGTTAGTATAATATACTAACCACCAATGCCCAACAAGATCAAACGGTCCGGCGATGGCTTTGCTCTCCAAGTCACAAAGCCTGCACGAGCCTCTGGACTCGTCGAAGAGACCGACGACGAACCCACCCGTCTTGCAGACATCCGCGTATTCGCATTTGACGGTCTCCTGCTCGTTCTCGACATCGATCGAATCACAGACGAGAATATCGTCGAACTCGCAACGTCAGCCGCGCTCGACACTGTCTCGATCCACCGAGTTACAAACGCTTCACTCCAAATAGCGGGGAATGGCTATCAAGTCCAACTGCCGGGTGCTGCAGATGCAGGATTTCACGTGGGTGATCGAACGCCCTGCACACCAGCGCCGAATCTGCTCGTGATTGCAACAGAAGGATCAGGACGAGTGGCGGCAGATATCGTGACGATTCGACGAGAGCAAGTTTGAAACCTGTGAAGATACTCGGTGCGCTGTTCGCCCAAATCCGAACAGCCCACTTCCCGCGTACAAGCAGATACCGAAGTCAAGACAGTCGGAGACGCATTAATAGGTCAGCCACTCATTTGTTCAAATAGAATCTATGGCTACCGACCGCCGCAGCAACACCGTGCAAAATAAAGAGGAGCTCGCGACGACGATCGGGCTCTACGTCCTTGGTGAAATCTCACTCGGGAAGGCCGCAGACCTCACCGGTGTAACTCGCTGGGAAATGGAGGAAATCCTCCAGGATGCAGGCGTTGAGCTTCGCCTCGGTCCACAAACCAAAGACGATCTTGACGACGAAGTTGACATCGCACTTGATATCAAATGAGCAAGTCGTTCTTTCGCCCTTTTTCCTTGGCGTAACAGTGTTGAGTACCATCTCGGCTTGCTCTATTTAGCGATTCCACACCACCTTTGCACGTGAACGAAAACAAAGTTCCATGAGCAGAACACACCACTCTTGCATGTGAACATCACCGCATGACCAGTTCAGACAGAGTACTGGAACCAGAGAGACACCACTCTTGCAAGTGAAGCTAGTCGCGGAAAGGGGGAGGTGATGAGAAATGCATCTAAACCACAGATACAACTGAACGAGAGAACGAATTCACTCAAATAATTAACAAAAGAAGCAGTCGCACACCACCACTGCAAGTGAACTCGTTAACGACTCTTCGCATTGGGCTAAGAGGACCACCTCCCAGAAGCCACAACAGATACCGGAAATACAGCGGTTATACGCTGTATATCGCCTGTTTTCACTTGAATTGGTGGTGTGTCAGTCGTTATGTCAACGCTTTAGTTGTAATTGTGCACTGTTGTTCTCTTACTAGACTCTCTCTTTCTAGTTTCACTTGTAACAGTGGTGTGTGTCTGTTCTAGTGTTCACTTGAATCAGTTGCAGCCATGGTTTTATATGGATGGAACATAAGTATTGAAACAGAATGCGGCGGTTCACCCGGAAACAAAATATTTTCACAAACAAGGACGCGCTTAACGAGTCCTATCAACCTGAGCGTATCCAAGAACGCGATGAGGAGATCGACGCGTACATGAACGCTCTCCAACCCGTCGTTGACGGGTGGGAGCCAAACAATATCTTTGTATACGGGAACACGGGAGTTGGAAAAACTGCAGTCACCGATTTCCTCCTTGATAGACTCCGTGAAGACATCGAACAGTACGACGACATTGATCTTCATGTTCTCTCCCTCAATTGTAAAACACTCAACTCATCCTATCAAGTTGCTATCGAATTAGTGAATGAGCTCCGGCCTGATGGTGCTGAAATCAGTTCGACGGGATATCCGCAGCAAACTATCTTTAAAAAGCTCTACACAGAACTCGACAAGCTTGGGGGAACTGTCCTCATCATCCTTGACGAGATTGACTCCATCGGCACTCGTGACGAGCTTCTCTATGAACTCCCTCGTGCGCGATCAAATGACAAGCTCACCGAGACGAAAGTCGGCCTGATCGGTGTGAGCAATGATTTCAAGTTTCGAGATCGACTCGATCCTCGTGTCCAAGACACGCTCTGTGAGCGTGAACTTCATTTCCCACCGTATGACGCGCCTGAGCTCCAGAATATCCTCGAGTCTCGTGTCGATGTTGCGCTTGCAGAAGGATCTCTCGAAGATAGCGTCCCACGTCTCTGTGCTGCTCTCGCTGCCAAGGATAGTGGGAGTGCTCGTCAAGCACTCGACCTGCTTCGACTTGCAGGCGAGCATGCTGAAAATAGAGACGACGACGTCATTACAGAATCACATGTCGAGGCAGCAAAAGAGATGCTCGAACAGGAGCGCGTTGAAGAAGGTATGCGAGAACTAACCGTCAACGGCCATTTCGCTCTCCTAGCAGTCGTCTCAATGGCTGCAAAAGGTGACACACCGTGTCGTACTCGACGTATTTATGAGGAATATACCGACCTCTGCCAGTTTGCAGGTGTCGATCCGCTCGCTCAGCGTTCCGTACATAACCATCTGTCTGATCTTAGAATGCTTGGTATTCTGACTGCCGAGGAGAATCGGAGTGGCTCCCGTGGAAATTACTACAGCTATGCACTAGACGTTCCCTTCTCTAGTGCGCTGTCGGCGCTCTCTGATGTGCTGTCTTTAGAGGATACGTTGACAAAGTTAGAAACACTTGCCCAGCAAAATGACGCTTTGTAGTTCCTATCTTCACTTGCAATAGTGGTGTCTGACGATGGCAGATTAGTAGTACCGATCTGATTGCGTGAGATCAAAAGTAATCATTTGCTCCCCGGATCATCTATTAGAGAGTAAAACCATACCCGTACTAGCGATAAAAGAGTAGCTAGTGAACTCCAAAGTGGTTCGTATGTTATCTCTTCCGTTGTTTCCCCGAGTATTGCGTTTCGTCTATCGCTGAAGTTGGAAACAGTGGGGTGGGAGGGGGTTATAAAGGAACCCGTGGTTGGAAGCACTGGTCGGGGGTGGTGTTTTCCTCTTTGTGAGACCGACACTCAACTTGAAATGGTGGTAAAATCAAACCACTGATAGAATCTCTTGAGATACCCGACAAGAGCCCGCGGATGTCACGTCCTGGTCACCAACGAGAAACACGATAGCGTTTTCTGCCCCTCCAGACGTCTCGTTTATTCACCACAGTGGAACGAAAATCAATCAAATATATCTGCAAGCTGTTGGAGGTTTACTAACTGCCAGCGATCATCAAGCCTATCTCGCAGCCCGTTTTCGAAACCAGACTTCGAGAAGAGTACATATTCTTCCTCACGTTCACTCGTCTTCCACCGGACTTCACGCGCTTTCTCGCGCAAATCCTCTACCAGAGACATGCCAAGGGGGGCGCTCGTCCACTTACACTCACCAAAGAGGGCCGCTGGTGTCCGATCATCGAGCCCAACGAGATCGATTTCGTGTTCACCGTACCACCACCGACCAATCGCTCCATACGAGCCGTTTAATTCGCCAGCTTTGGTGAGGTGCCAGAGTGCCTCTTGGCAGATGTCTTCGAAGGTCGGTGCAACGAACCGATCCAATTCTGGCATAATTCGGTCTTCGAGCACGAGTTCGGGTGCCTGTTCGATGCCCGATCGATTCGGCTCGACAAAGCGAAACCAGAACCGAAGAAATTCATCGCTGATTCCGTAGATTGACCGTTTTGACTTCTTTTCGATCGCCGTAACGGGGACTTCGCGTTTCACGAGTCGTAACCGACGGAGCCGTTGGAGATACCCCGAAAGTGGTCCAGAACCGATGTCCGTCTGTCCAGCGACCTCGTTCGGTGTGGTGCATCCATTCGCAATGGCCTCAAGGATACTCATGTATCGCGATGGATTGCGTAGCTCCGTTCGGAGTAAGAACTCCGGTTCGTCATAGAGAATCGAAGTCTTCGAGAGATGATTGTAGAGGAGATTCGTTTCGAGTGGCTCGTCGTAATCGAAAAGCGTGAGATGCATCGGCATGCCGCCGGTCACTGCGAACGAGCGGATGCGTTCTTCGAACGGATAGTCGATGATCTCATTTGCCTCGGCAAACGTGAATGGCTGAAGGTCGATTTGTGCCGTTCGCCGCCCGTACAGTGGACTCTCGTGTCCCATTACCTCCGATTCCATCACGCTGATACTCGATCCACACAGAATGAGCGTCGAGGTTGATGTCGCTTGCACTGTGTCCACGAGACTCTGGAACGCAGAGAGTACCGTGTCACTCGATTCGACGAGATACGGGAACTCGTCGATAGCCACGATTTGCTTGCCTCCTGTGAGTGTCTCCCTCAGGTAATCGACTGCATCGTGCCAGTCCTCGATACGTGGAACTCGTTCGTCTTGGTAGGCCGCTAACTCCTCGACCAATTTTTCTTGTTGGACTTTCGCTGAGTCTTGCGATGCGAGATGATAGAGATGGGTGCGGTTCTCACAGAACGACTTGATCAGCTCCGTTTTGCCGACTCGACGACGGCCATAGATGGTGACGAGACTGAAGTCATCCCGTTCGTGTTCCGTCTGGAGTGCCTCGAGTTCGTCGGCGCGGTCGTAGAACATTCTTATGATAATGATTATCGCGATAATGACTTAGGTGTTTCTCTCATTACCGGTTTGGAAGTCACACCATCTGTGAATTTGCCAATTTCGAAACCGGATCGAACGTGAGGCTATCTGTAAATAGACTACTATTCTAAGAATAGAATTCTATTCAACTAATCCCTGCTTTCCATACTATCTCTCGTCTACTCTCATTACTTGTGACATTCTGGTGCTCTGTGCTATTTTAGCTATTCATACTATTTGGGCCCTTCTTGCCATTCTTGTGAATTATGCTACCGCTACTATTCCCACTATTTCCACAATGGATAGCAACTCTTCTGACTGGTGCTATTCGTACTATTCTATATATTCAGATAATCCATGGAACGATAAAAAGTATGCTATTCGTACGATTTTGCCTATTCACGTCCCGTAGATATAAGTCATGAGAGGATTCTATTTCAAAATAGTATGGCCGAATCGAATAGCAAGAATAGCACAGATAGAATAAATAGCCCAAATAGCCCGTACGAATCTGTCGATACGAGCGGGACGTCACGAGCCGTCTCAGTCTGTATGCTGAAGGGTGGCGTCGGGAAGTCGACCATCGCGGTGAACCTTGCGCGTCAGCTGGCTACTCACGATCACAATGTCCTCCTCATTGACCTCGATCCGAATGGACACGCCTCGGTGGGTCTTGGATTCGATGACCACTATCACGACACGGATGAGAGTATCGGCGAGGTCTTCTTCGACGATGCGGATCCTGCGTCAGTCATCTACGATACCGACCACGAATTCGATATCCTTCCTTCGAGCGAGAATCTCGAGCAGGTTGAGCGAGAAATCGTCGTGGGCGATGTCTTCCAACCGTCTGCACTGTTACAGCGCGAGGTCGTCGACCCGCTGCTTGGTGACAAGTACGACTATATCGTCACTGACTCGCCTGCCTATCGCTCGCGATTGACCGACAACGCACTCGTCGCGACATCCAATCTCGTTCTTCCACTTGCACCTGGCAACGAGGCCATGTCGGGACTTGAACGCACCATCGAGCGTCAGATTGCCCCGCTGCGCAAACACATGGACGTTGACGTCCTTGCGCTCGTCCCGAATATGCTGAACGGTCGTATCGACCAGCAAACGCAGGATCGGCAGTTGCTCGAACGATTGAACTTCCATGCCAGCCTGCAAGACCGAATTCCAAACTTTGCGCGAATCACGGATTGGGAGGCCATCGACGCGGGCGACAGTAAGCTCACACCTGGTATCCGCGACCGAACCAGCATCACGAAAGCATACGGTGAACGGCAACCGTTGTTAGACTACGACCCCGAGTGTGACCAACTGACCTGTTTCGACGAACTTGCGCATATTGTTGAGGCTGGTGAGGTGATTCGCAATGAGTGACGATGACCCGTTTGCCGATCTTGGTGAGACACTGGACGACACAACCGAGCAAGATGATTCTGTGTCATCACAGGAACTAGCTGAGACACCTATCGATTCGGCATCCGAGCAGAGCGTAACTCAGGATGAGGACAACGACGAAGACCGAGACCCGATGGAGGATACTGCCTTTTCCTATGAGGCGGCTAGCCAGCGGCCGTTCTACGCGCGTGATGATACCATTGAGGACTTCGACGCCTGGTTGAACTACGAACTAGAGCGTGAACTCAGTATCCGCGGCTATCAGAATATCGTTGTTCGTGAGATGACGGACGCGTTGCTACGCACGGTTGTTGAGGAAGACCTGGTTGAGGAAGTAGCTGAACGATTTGAGCAAGCACGAAATGATGCTATTCCGGAATCGGATGAATAGCATAAATCGGATGAATAGCATACTATTTTCAGCGTGAGGATGAGGGTTTCTAAGTCGGATTATTGATCTTCATCGTGGCTGTGAACGCACAAATAGCGAGAATATCTTAAATTGATCGAATAGCGTAAATCGAATGAATAGCTTGAATAGTATGAATAGTATAGATGGAGTTTCCTCTAACCGCCGTGTATGCCCAGTGTTCTGAGAGACATCGATACGCTGAAGGTCAGCAGGCTTCCGAGCCCCAGGTTAGTATCTCATACTAACGTCTGCGTTGGCTTGAGTCACGCCGATGTATTTCGATTTACCACCAGTAGATTGCTGTTTAGTGACCCGATGATCAGGTCACGTGAAGCTGTGTGAGCTGGGCCACTACCAAGTCTGTCCATCTGTTCAACTCCTGCTGTAGCCACTCCGTGGTTTCTGCGAGTGGTTGAGCGACATGCAAATACTTGACACCACCACTACTGACAGTGCGTGGATACCGAGTGACCAACTCCTGTTCTTATCGCGGTTGCAGTTGCTTCCCTACCGTACTCTGATCACGGTCGAGAATATCGGCAATTTCAACGATCGTACTGTGTGGATAATCGAGAACGGTCAGATATACACGGAATGATGCTTTATGCACTCCACAGACCGTGGCCACACAACCTCGGAGGATGGAATTGATGCGCACCTTATTTTCATTCCCTGACTGTGTGAATTGACTGATGAGTGGGCTTGAGAATCTATCAGTAAGTATTAGCAGTTCACACTCTATTTTAAGTTACTTGCAAACAATACACCTAAAATTCGAGCGATAGAGTGCCCATAGAGCACTTCAACGAATGGTCGCCTTCCGCAAGAATACTTTCAAATCAGTAAGACAGAGGATCGTAACAACAATGGCGTTTACAGAGAATTTCAATGCTGCGGCCCCGACACACAGCCTCGTCACTCGAAATCTATCGGGTGTCAAGGATTGGGATGAATTCGGCGGTGTGACAGTCGAGAACCGAGTCATTAGTGTTCTGATGGACTACGGAACCACTGTCCACTTAGAGCTTGATCCAAAGCACGATCAATTTGAAACTGTACAACGGGAACTATCATGGGTTCCCGACTCCGAATGTGTCTTTGTCCGTTCAGATCTGGAATTTCGGGCGTCGCTTCCCGAAGATCGGGCGTTGATTGAGTCATTACTCGAAATCCCGGACGGTGATACTGTTGCGTGGAGGGACCGCATGTTCTACTTCGTCGAATTTGCAGTTCTGACCGAACAGTCGTGGCTATATCGCTCAGTGCCGCATGAGACCCATATCCGAGAAATCAACGTGGGGGGACACGAGAGAGTAATTGAGAAATTGAACGAGACACTTGATCAGGTACGAGGTTCGGCTGTTGTCCCGTTTAGTGGGCTTGCCTCGTGGACAACTAACGGTACCACGTATGATTTGAAATGGGACTCTCTGTATTGGTCGGATAAAGAGAAGAGCGCATCATATGACTTGGAACGATTGAGGCAGGTGACTGCACTGTTTTCTGAGGACATCCTACGTCTCGATTGGAAGCCGGTGTCCGAGGAGTCGTTACTTCGTCAAACGGTTTGGCGAGTCCTAAATCCGGAGAGTGCTGCTCCACCAGCACGAGTCGAAATTCCTGCTGGTGAAGACGGAGAAAAGATACTGGATGCGTTCCGTCAGCTACATGAGAAACTTGGATATTCATATGGCGTTGAGACTCCTTCACATTAATACTCTTGATCAGCTTAGACTCGATAATTGGTTCGTCTGTATATTGCGGGCTTATCAAGGAGAAAGAGCCATCACCGTTGTTTCTTATTTGCTGGTAAGACTCTCTGATGGTACAGCGTGGCCGCCGATTGACCGACGCATTCGTTGCTGCTCTCGAACTTCGCAAACACCTCCGTGAAGGAACGGACTTCTGTACTGCACTTACCGATCTCAGACTTCAAATCGAGACACTTGAGGACGGGTATCCAGCATGGCATCCCGCGTCGTACTCGTTTCGCGGGATGCTCAAACTCTTCGTTTATCTGGAAGTCACAGGAGACAGTTATCGGTCCCTCACACGCCATCCAGAACTTGCCGACGTATTCGGTCTTGATCGAATCCCCAATGAGTCAGTTCTCTCTCGGACGTGGTGCAATCGCTTCGATGAGGATATTCGAGGACACATCACCGCCAGCGCACACTGCTTAGTCAAAGAAATACACAATGAGAACCTCTCTGTTCCGGAAGTACGACCACTGGAGGAAGTCAGAAGATCACCCGAGGATGATTCTGAAGCACCTGAAGCTACCACCGAGTTCTCCGACAAGGAAATCTATCGAACGACTCGTCTCGCTCGTGAGCATGGTTTCGATCGATTCGACTCAGAAAGAGCTCAGAACGCGACATACGAGGACACACGGTTCTTTGAGCTTCAAACGTTCATCGGGATGGTCGGCTGTGGTACCCCGCAAGGCGCAGCAAGGTTCAAATTCCGTCGCGGGAAGGAGTACGCCCCTCACGGCGACACGCACCTCCGCGCAGCCAAGCAATTTAATCCCGAAGATCTGCTCGAAGGATTTCAGCAGGCGACCGACCAGCTTCTGTCTGTCATCCAGTCGGAGTCGTCGTTTCGCCGTCCAGTCACCGTAGCGATTGATATCACGACCATTCGCTACTTCGGTAACGTAGAGGCAATGCCGATGGTCAGCGGGACGAAAGACGGCAAAGGTCGAGCATTCAAATTCGCTACACTCTCGATTGTCGGCTGGAATATTCCATTGATTCTCGCTGTTGAACCTGTCCGCGAGAGCTCCTCGTGGGACGAGAATCCGCCGAACCGAATTCACCGTATCGTCCGACGATTCGTTCGACGTGCACACAAGCACGTTCCTATCGAAATGGTGCTTTGCGACCGAGAGTTCGACTCGAAAGCAGTGTATCAAACGCTCTCGAATCTCGACGTGAACTACCTCATCCCGAAACGAATCCACAGCACCGAACGTAAAGTCATCGAGACGATGAATGAAGACAGTCAGGAGGTTGCCGTTGAATCAGCGCCTGTCCACGTCGAGCAGGGTTCGCACGCGATGCAGTTCCTGTACGTTCCCTCGACGAAGGCCGAGGGGACAGCAGTCTTTGCGACGAATCGCTTGGTTGATCCCGAGGAAGCCGAAGCGTTCTGTCGTCGATACAGCCGTCGTTGGCAAATCGAGAACGAGTACAAGAGCATCAAGAACGACTTCTTGGCGAAGACTCCTCCAAGGACTACCGAGTACGCCTGTTCTACTTCGTGTTCGCAGTACTACTCCACAACATTTGGCGACTCACCGATTTCTTGTTGAAGGCTGGTGTCGGCGGGGAGATGGACTACGCCCCGATTCTGACTGCTGGTGAGTATGTCGAGTTGCTTTGTTCAGCATTGGTTCCACCGGATTAGCTCTCAATACCGGCTCGGGCCGCCTGTCGTGAGTGGCGACACTCTGTGAGACATCGAATTTTGAGCTATTTTCGCGTACTTGATGAGACCTTGGCCGAGAGAGGCAATTGACTCCTTACCAATGTAGCCTGTTCGAGCCACGGTTATTGGGAAAGTACGCAAGATATAGCCTATCCTCCGAAACTGTGTGCCTTGCCGGCTGTTTACATTTCATATTGCAACATATGGTTTATGGGGTGCGGTTCACGCGTCTCAATCGCTATTGAGCCCGAATTCTGTACTATTCCAACTGAACGATTTACTTTGCATTAGAACCCTAATACCAAGTGATTATTAGTACCCCCGCCCCGTACGGAAGACACGAACTATGCAGCGCAAAACGGACGCCTCCTCCCCCGGGGCGACGACCGTGGAAGACGCCCTCGGCGGGTACGTCGGTAGCAAAGCCGTCGCCAACCCGGACGGGCCGGGTGCGGGCAACTACGTCTCGAACGCCGAGTCGGTGATTCGACGGTGGGGAGATTGGCTTGACAGCGAGGAGGGCGTCAGGGCGATTGATGCCGTCGAACCGATTCATCTCCGGCACTACGCCCGGCATCTGAAGACCAAAGTTCGACGGGAGGAGTACGCTGCCAGCACAGTGCGAACGTACTTCGCCTACGTCCGGGCATTTTTGACGTGGTGTTCCCGCGACCAACTCCTGGAATCAAACCCTGCGGAGGACGAAATCGCGCTCGAAGAACTCCCGGACGACCCCGGAACGAAGGAAGCACAGCAGTTCTGGCGTCCGAGCGACCGACGCCGTCTCGAATCGCACGTCCGTCGGCGGGCACTGGACGCCATCGAATCGGGGGATGCGAGCGAGAAACGCAGTCGCCTCCGGCAGCACGCCATCGTCGCCCTCCTCGCGCACACGGGCGTTCGCGGTGCGGAGGTCTTTTCCCATCCGAAGGACGACCGGCGGAACGGTGCGACGTGGGGGGACGTCGATTGGGAAAACGGTGCGCTGCGCGTCCTCGGGAAGAGCCAAGAGTACGAGTACGCGCCGCTTCCCGACATTGCACGGAAACCGCTCCGGCGGTGGCGGGACGAATTCGAACCGCCGACCCCGGAGTTCCCGCTGTTCCCCACCGAACACGCGCCCACGAAGTATCGTATCGCTCGGTCACAGGTTTCCGACGCCGCGGTCGAGAACGGGGATATCGACGCCGTGATTCGGGACCACGAGGTCGCCCTTCCCGCGATTTCGACGGAGGGGGCGCGGTCGGTGATGAAGCGACTATGTGAGGAAGCAGAGTTGGAAATCGAGGGAGAGTATCTGAAACCACACGGCGCTCGCCGCGGCCTCGGCGACGAGTTGTATCGAACGAATCCGACCGACGCACAGGTCGCGCTGCGTCACTCGTCAATTGCTATCACGAACGAGAGCTACTCCCACATCGAGGCGGGCGAAATCGGCGACGTCATCGACGATGCGCGGAACGAACACGAGGAGTAGCGCGAGGTGGTTGGGGACAGACACACGAGCGACCCCCCACACCATTACAGAGATATAGATGTAACGGTCAGGAGTAGTTGAAGTTCAAATCGATCACATTCACGGCGCTTCGGACGACATCCGGAAGCTTCCTGCGAAACCGTTCATCTCGCAGGCGACTCGTCGGACCGGCGACGCTCACGGCGCCGAGCACGTCACCGTCCGGCCCGAGGATAGCCGCTCCGACGCTTCGAAGGCCGTCGAGTCGCTCCTCGTCGTCGAACGCGATGCCGCGCTTCCGTATCTCCGCGAGTTCCGTGGCGAGTTCGTCGCGGTCGGTTATCGTGTTCTCGGTGAGTGCGGGAAGACCGTGGCGTTCCACGATTGTATCGACGCGCTCCGCGGGGAGGTGAGCGAGTATCGCCTTGCCCAGCGCCGCGCCATGAAGATAGATGCGCTTCCCGGAGTAGGTGTCGACGTGAACTGCGTTGTCACCCTTCGAACGGTGAAGGAAGATACCCCGTCCGTGTTCTTCGATAATGAGACCGGAGAGTTCGCTCGTTTCCGCCGCTATCCGTTCGACTTCCGGACGGGCGACTTCGTAGATGGCCCGGCGGTCACGCGCGTGTGCGCCGAGTTCGAGGAACCGACAGCCCACGTAGTACGAACCGTCCTCTTTGACGACGTACTCGTTCCTCTGGAGCGTCTGGAGGTGATTGTGAACCGTACTCTTGGGGACGGATAGTTCGGTGCTGAGTTCCGTGACGCCCGCGCCGTCGTTCTCGTGGAGGGCTTCGAGTATGCGAAGCGTCGTCTCGACCGACTGCACCGACGGCGTGTTCGTGTCGTTCATGCCTGGTACTCGCAGGGTACCGCGTTCACCTACGTAATAGTTTCGTTCAGCCAGTCGGAACAATTGTTCATATATGGGGTCAGGGTCGCTCGGAAATCAGCCATACCAAACATCCTGGTAAATTGTCTCAAACCCGATAGTCGCCTGTTCACGCGCCACAGTTGGGATATTCGTTACTTCAGCTCCAAATGTCATTTTTCTTCATTGGAGGATGTGTTCAGCGATACAGAATCCTCCTTATTATTCATGCAGTTTATTGTCCGATGGACGGTCGTGAATGAGAGGGTTCGCTCGCCGCACCAACGGCAATGATTTATATTGACGGTTGTACTGCACTCATACCATGGACCCCAACGGACACGTACTGGACGGATTGACGGTGCTCGACCTGAGCACGTTCGTCACGGGTGGATTCTGCTCGCTAATGCTCGCGAACCAGGGCGCGGACGTCATCAAGGTGGAACGACCCGAAGTCGGCGACGACAACCGCCACTCCGGGCCGCCGTTCGTGGACGGCGAGTCGCCGTACTTCTGGAGCGTCAACTACGGAAAACGAAGTATCGAAATAAATCTCAAAACCGAGGAGGGCCTCGCGGCGTTGTACGACCTCGCGGAGGAAGCGGACGTCTTCATCCAGAACTACCGCCCTGGAACGGCCGAAAAGCTCCACGTCGGATACGAGGACATCCGCGAAGTGAACGACGAAATCGTCTACTGTGCCATCTCCGCGTTCGGACAAACCGGACCGTGGCGACAGCGACCCGGCTACGACCTTCTCGTTCAGGGGATGGGCGGTATCATGTCCGTCACGGGCGAACCCGACGGCCGTCCGGTGAAAGTCGGCCTACCACAGACGGACCTCATCACGGCGATGTGGTCCGCGTTCGGCATCGTGAACGCGCTGTACCGCCGTGAGGTGACGGGACGAGGCGACTACCTCGAACTCGGAATGCTCGACGCCACGCTGCCGTGGCTCACCAAGCAAGCCGGGAAGGCGTTCACCGGCGAAAGGCCGCAGCGAATGGGGACGAAGGACCCGGTGTTGGCACCGTACCAGACGTTCGAAACGGCGGACGGCCACATCAACGTCGCGTGCCTGAACCAGAAGCTCTGGAGATTGCTCTGTGAGGCACTCGGTCGGCCCGAACTTGCCGACGACGACCGATTCGAAACGAACGCGGACCGCGTCGAACACATGGACGAGTTGGAAGCGGAACTGGAACGTGAGTTCCGCAAACACACCACCGAGGAGTGGATGGACGTGCTCGTGGAGGATGCGGGCATCCCCGCAGGTCCTGTCTACTCGGTGAACGAGGCGCTGTACAACGAACAGACGGAAGCGCGCGGTGTCGTCCGTGAAATGGAAGCGCGCGACAAGACCATTCAGGTCATCGAACACCCGATAAACTACGAGGAGAGCGAGAGCGGCTTTCGGTCCCCGCCGCCGGAACTCGGCGAGCACAACCGCGAGGTGTTCGAGGAACTCGGCTACAGCGATGCTGAAATAGACACGCTCGCGGCCGCTGGCGTGTTCGGCGACGACTAGAACCCGTCGGCCTGCCGTTATTCTTCTCCTTCCTCATAGCCAAAAGTTAAGTAGGTCAGTTGCTTTGTTAGGGGCATGCTTGATGGCTACAAGATGCATGACCTGACGCAGCCGTGGTCGCAGGACACGCCTGCGTGGCCGACGTACGACAACCCGAGAGTCTGGTACGAAAAGTCGCTCGACACCGAGAAGGTGAACGGCCAGAAGATCGAATTCATGAACCACACCGGGACCCACCTCGACGGTGAGAAACATTTCGTCGGTCACGGTCGGGACATCGAAAGCATGCCCCTCACCGAACTCGTCGGCGACGCCGTCGTCGCGGACATCTCCGACAAAGTCGGTGACTACGACGTGTACACGTCTGAGATGATAGAAGAGGTCTGTGACGTGCAGAAAGGGGACATCCTGTTCATCCACACGGGCTATCAGAAGTACGGGTGGCACCGCGAGGAGGCGGACCCACACGCGTTCTTCTGCAAGCACCCGGGGCCGAACAAGGAGTTCGCCGACTGGTGCAAGGAGATGAACCTCAACTACCTCATTCTCGACTGTGGTAGCGCCGACCACCCGATGAACACCGTGATTCGGGACGTCCGCCCGGAACTCGCGGCCGAAGCGCGGGAGAAACTCGGCGTGGACGACTTGGACGAAATCTTCCCGCCGGAGGGGTACCAACTGATGCACACCGAACTGTTCCCGGAGGGAATCGTTCACGTGGAGAACGCGGAAGTTCCCGAGGAACTGTTGAACGAACGCTGTCAGATAGGCACGTTCCCGTGGCGGTTCCGCGGCGGCGAATCGTCCGTCTCGCGCGTCGTCGCGTTCACGGAAGAATAACTCACGTCCGTTTTTTCGTCGTCCCCGCCGGGATTGCAGACAACACATAAGTGCACGCGATAGCTACGCGTTGGCATGGACCGAGACGATCCGTGGAGCACGACCGACCGTGAAATCCACGGGAGACTGCACACACTGCGTGAAACGAGCACGGCGGCTGCCGTCGCCACGGTCGTCGATGTCGAAGGGTCGGCCTACTGCCGACCGGGGGCGAAACTGCTCGCACCCAGCGACGACGACGTGTTCGGTGCGATTACCGCCGGATGCTTGGAGGGCACGGTAGCGGACCTCGCCGCGGATGCACGGGATACCGGTACCGCCTCCGTCGAAACGTCCGACCGGCATCGCGATGAGCATCGTCGCGGAGGCGCTCGCCGTGACGAACGGAACGGGCGGTGGTCGCCTCCGCGAAACGGAGGGGCCGATTCACGAACGCGTCGGACCCCACCGCTAATCGCAACGGATCACTGGTTTTCAACGAAACAATAATGAACAGTGGTTACAATTGGTTGGGTACATGAGTAGTGAGAACAGCACACAGGATGTCGAACGTCCCACCCGGGAGATAACCGTCTCGGTGAACGGCGAGAAGATATCCGCAGCGGTCGAACCACGACTCAAACTCTCCGATTTCCTCCGACAGGAGTGTGAGCTACGGGGCGTCAGGGTCGGGTGCGAACACGGCGTTTGCGGTGCGTGTACCGTTCTCGTGGACGGTAGCAGTACGAAGAGTTGTCTCAGGTACGCCGTCCAAGCCGACGGCACGGAGATAACGACCGTCGAGGGACTCGCCTCGGACGGCGAACTCCATCCGATTCAGGAAGCGTTCCACGAGGAACACGCCCTCCAATGCGGTTTCTGTACGAGCGGATTCGTGATGGCGACGAAGGAACTCCTCGACCGGGAATCGGACCCCGACGAGGAACAGATCAAGGAGGGACTCGCGGACAACATCTGTCGATGCACCGGCTATCAGAACATCTATTCGGCGGTCGATAGCGCGGCCGAAAAACTGGCCGACGGTGACGCGCAGGGGGACGACTGATGTCGGGGACGGAACAACAGACGGTATCCGATCCCGGTGAGGAAGTGGAAGGCGAATCGTTCGTCGGGTCCGGATTGGAACGCGTCGAGGACTACCGTATCCTCACCGGGGAAGCGGAGTACATCCACGACATCACGCCGGAGAACTGCGTACACATGGCGCTCGTCCGTAGCGTTCACCCGCACGCGACGATTACCGACTTGGACATCAGCGAGGCCGAGGACCATCCGGAGTGCCTGCTCGTTCTGACCGGCGAGGACCTCAAGGAGCAGTACAACCCGATGCCGTGCGGTCTCAACGATTTCGAGGAGTGGTCGCTCGTCACGGATAAGGCCCGGTACGTCGGCGAACCCATCGCCGCCGTGGTGGCACCCGACCGATACGTCGCGGAGGACATCGTGGACCGCGTGAGAGTGAAGTACGAACAACACGACCCCGTCGTCGATTCGCTCGACGCTCGGACGGACGAGACGGTCATTCACGAGGACGTCGGTACGAACGTCCCCGACAGCGAGACGCTGGATTTCGGCGACGTGGACGACGCGTTCGAGAACGCGGACAACGTCATCGAGCGCGATTACTCGTGGGGACGACTGTCGGGAGTTCCCCTCGAAACCGCAGGTGTCGTGGCGACGTACGACACGGAGCGGGATTCGTTCGACATCGACTGTAACATCCAACTGCACACCCTCGTGGACGACACGGTTTACGAGACGCTCGGCTACCCGCCGGAGAAGGTCAACCTCAACGTCCCGGCCGATGTCGGCGGCAGTTTCGGCACGAAAATCGCCATCCACCGGTATTGTTCGCTCGCGTCGATGGCGTCCCAACTGCTCGACGGTCGCCCCGTGAAGTTCGTGGAGGACCGCATCGAAAACCTGCAGGGCGGCGACATGCACTCCACGGAACGCGAGTACACGATGCGACTCGCGTACGACGACGACGGCACCATCCGCGGCCTCGATACGTGGTTCGTGGACAACTTCGGCGCGTTCCCCCGATATCCGGTGAACCAGGCACTGAAGCCGCTCTCCGTCGTGTCGAACGCCTACAACATCCCCGCGGTTCGGTACGACTACGAAATCGTGTTGTCGAACAAGACGAGTCAAACCGCCTACCGCGGGTTCGGCGTCCCTCAGCACATCTACGCGTTGGAGATGGTGGTCGAGGAAGCGGCGCGCGAACTGGGGGTCGAACCGTTCGAGTTCCGCCGCAAGAACCTTATCACGCCGGACCAGTTGCCGTACCGACTGCCGTCGCACAACATCTACGACTCCGGCGACTTCCCGGCGGCCCTCGACCGCATCAAGCAGTTCGTCGAGGAGGAGGAGGTCTGCGAGGGCGGCCTCCTCGACCCGGACGTGGTCGAAGCGAAACGCGAGGAAGGCAAACACCGCGGCGTGAGCTACACGGTCCATATCGAACCCGGCGTGTCCGGGTCGGATTGGACGGACCGACAACGCACCGAGGACGAGGCCTTGAAGGAGCGGGAACGGGACGAAGTGGCGGAACTGCCCGAACACTTCCGCGTGGAGGTCACGTCCGACGGAACCATACACGCGTACCTCGCAACCGATACCTCCGGCCAAGGCCACCAGACGCTCGTTACGCAGTTGCTCGCCGACGGCCTCGGCGTACTGCCGAGCGACATCGAAGTGGGCTATCTCGGCAGCGTCGAAGCACCGACCGACTACGGCACAGCCGCGTCCCGGATGGCGGTGATGCTCTCCGGCGCGACGGAGGGTGCGGCGAAAGCGCTGCGCGAGAACTGTCGTCAACTCGCCGCCGAGGAAGCGTTCGGCTGTGACACGGACGACGTCGTCTACCGCGACGGCGGCGTCGAACGGGTCGATGGCGACGAACGCCTCTCGCTCGCCGACCTCGCGGAACTGGATTCGGGCCGTTCGGCGGACAAGTTCACGAGCGTGTCCTACGACTACGAACATCCCAGCACGGAGTTGGAGGAGTTCGACGAGGCGCTCACAAAGAAATATCCAGTTTACCCGACGGCCGCCTTCGCCGGAAACGCGCCCATCGTGGAGGTGGACGAACACACCGGCGAAGTGGACGTGCTCGCGTTCTACTCCCTGCGGGACTGCGGAACCCGACTCAATCCCACCATCGTCGATGGACAGGCCCATGGCGGCATCGCACAGGGCCTCGGCGCGGCGCTCATGGAGGAGTTCGAGTACGACGATGAGGGACAGCCACAGGCCATCACGCTGTTCGAGTACCTCCTACCGTCCACGAAGAACATGCCGCCGGTCGAACTGGAACACTCCGAAACGCCGTCGCCGTTCACCGTCACCGGCGCGAAAGGGACCGGTGAGGGCGGGATGAACGACGGTCCCGCCGCCATCGCATCGTCCATCAACGCCGCGCTAGAGGACGTGGACTTCGTCACCGACCGGATTCCGATGACGCCCCACCGCGTCAGAAAACGATTGCGGGAGCGGGACGACGCGGAGCTACGGACGGAGACGGACGCAGAATAGTTCCCGGGAGGGTATTTTTCGAACCGTTGCGTTACTCTTCGAGACTCGCGGTAGCCTCGGGTTTGGCGCTGATACGTGATTCGGCGGGGACGCCTTCGTCGGCGAGTTCCTCGAGGTCGGAGAAGAAGTTGTTGACGAGGCGGGTCGCGACGCTGTTGAGCGCTCTCTTCCCGAGACTCGCGATGAGTCCGGAGACGTTCGTCTCGGCGTGCCAATCAACGTGCGTCCCGTCGGGGGTCTCCATCGAGGTCCATCTCCGCGACCGTTTCGAAGGAGTTGCGGGACGCGTTGCCGCCCGCCTCCATGACGAGTCGGTTCGGCTGGTCCGCTTCGACGACGGTCATATCGACGTCGAACGTCGGTTTGACGCTGCCGACGCCGACGGCGATGGTGGCTTCCAGTTCGGAGTCGGAAACCTGCTCGATGTGGTCGCATCCGGGGGCACACTGTGCCAGGATATCGGGGTCGGTGAAGTAGTTCCACAGCTCTTCTGGGGGGTGATCGGAGTCGAATTCGCCTGAAAATTCAATCATTGATAGCTCGTTTGTATGCCGTCTTCAGTGCACGGCGGGTGTATTCACTTGCCAGTTCAACCTTCCACTCGTTATCGGCGTGCATCTCCGCGGACGGGTCCGCGGCGTCCTCGGCGGCGTCCGCGGCCGCGTCGAGCGCATCGCCGTCGAGCGTCGTTCCCTCGACGGCCTCCTCCGCTTCGGGGACGTGCAGGGGCACGTCCGAAGCGCTCGCGAGTGCGATGCGCGCTTCCTCGATGGTGGGTTCGTCGGCGTCAGGGTCGTCCACGCGTACTGCAGTCCCAGCGCTCACGGTCGGGAACGTCTGTGCGGCGCGTTTCAGTTCCTCGAACGCCATTCCGGTTCGGTCGGCGGGGAACGGTTCGCGGGGAATCGTGACGCCCGTGATTATCTCCTCGGGCGCGAGGTCCGTGAACATGTACGCGATGAAGAACTCGCGTGCGGGAACCGTTCTCTCGTCGTCGGCGGACTCGATTCGGAGGTCCGCGTCGAGGGCGACGAGCGCCGCCGGATAGTTCCCGGCGGGGTCGGCTTCGGCGATGCTTCCGCCGAGCGTGCCCTGATTGCGGACGCTCGGGCCGGCGATCTGTTCGGCGGCCTCGGGAATCATCGGGAGCACCTCGCGGAGTTCGTCGTGGAACTCCAGGTCGCGGTGGGTGGTCATCGCGCCGATTTCGACGGTATCGTCGGAGATGGTGACGTCGGAGAGCGCCTCGACTTGCGCGAGGTCGACCAGATGGCCGGGCGTCGCGAGTCGGTTCGCCATGATGATGCCGAGACTCTGATTTCCCGCGAGGAGTTCGGCATCGTGGCCGAGGTCCGCGAGAAGGTCCGTCGCCTCACCGACCGACGTCGGTCGGTGGTACTCGAACGGTGCGGGCTTCATCGTGGTACACGCTCCGAGAGCGGATCTGTCGTCTGTGAATGGTGAGTTCGTGACATATGTCTCACTTATGGCCGGTGTATCCGGTCAGACATTTACCATACGGGCGAACTTGTTGTTAAGGGTTTTGTTAATTGATGACATGGTGACGTGGGACGAAGGGGTCGCGACAGCGGAATCGACGATGATTACGGTGTACGATGAACGGAAAATAGGACGAAAAAAACAGATGTGACGAAGCGAGCGTTACTCCCGCGGTTGCAACGGGAGTTCGATGTGGGTCGGATGCGTTTCGGAGTGGTGGACGGTGTTGTTCGCCACCTGCGACTCCTGGTCGCCGTACAGCGGCCCACCGGTGTTCGGGTTCGCGTCGAACCGCGGCCAGTTCGACGACGAGATGTCGAGGCGGATACGGTGACCCTCGTCAAACACGTTAGCCGTGTCGTACGGTTCCATGTAGAACTCGTACACGCTGTTCGGCTCCACGAAGTCCGGTTCGTCGCGGTAGCCGCGATACCGCGCGCGACAGATGGAGTCCGAGAGGTTCAGGTCGTAGCCGTCGGGATATTCCTCGGATTCCGGGTACTCGTCGATGAGCTTCGCGGTGAAGTCCGTGTCCGGGGCGTCCGTCTCGCCGAAGACGCGGACGCGAATCGGTCCCGCGATTTCGACCGTTTCCGAAAGCGGCGGCGTGCGGAACACGAGCACGTCGTCGCGCTCGCTCAACGGTCCGTACGGGGCGGTTGCGCCGAACGTGCTCTCGTCGGTGCGCTGGTCGTAACCGCCGCGACCGGCGAAGTCGTTGAGTGGCCGGTCACCGAGTGGGAAGCCCTCGACAGAGTCCTCGCGTTGCTCGAACGTGAGGTACGACGACGTGTTGCCGCCGATGGTCGGCACCGGGTTTTCGGGGTCGTACTCGTAGGTCGTGGAGGACTCGCCGACCGACGGTTGCTCGGTGGAGAGCGTGCCGTCGCCGTGCGCGTAGAACTTCGTCATCTCGGTTCCCTCGGGCGGCCACGCCTCGCTGTTCCGCCACTCGCCGCCGTGGAACAGGTTTCCGTCCTCCGTTCGGTGACCGTCGCCGGTACCCATCATGAAGTACTCGACGGACGGTCTGTCGCTCCACTCGTTGTCCTCGCCGAGCAGGTAATGGTCGAAGAATCGTTTGCGCGTTTCGCGATACTTCCGCGTGGCGTTCTCGCCAAACGCGAGGTCACCGGCGGTCGGTTGCTCCCACGTGAGCGGCGGGAACAGAATGGCCTCGCTGTCGTGGCCGCCGGGGAGACGCGCGAGGTGCGTCCACGGTCCGATCAGCATGTAGTGTTCGCTCTCCTTACGTTCGCTCAGTTCGACGTAGTTGTCCGCCGTCGCGCCGGTGTAGGAGTCGTACCACCCGCCAGAGTAGACGGTCGGTACGTCCGCGCTCTCGTCGTAGTGGCGTTCGAAGTTGAACCCGGGGTTTTGCCAGATGTCGTCGCTGGCGCTTCCCTTCGTCATGATGTCGAACGCCCACTCCTCGTAGCCCGGAAGTTCGGCGAGCGCGGACTCCCCGCGCTGAACCGGACCCTCTTTGAGGACATCGCGGAAGTCCACGTCCGCGAACACCTGTTGTACGTCCGGGTCGTCGAGCGAGTCGTGCGAGAACCCCGCGCCGAGCGTGAACGCCCACGACAGCCATCGTTGTTCGAAGGCCCCGTTGTGTCGGAACGTCTTCTTCCGCCCGTTCGCCGCGCCCATGTTGACGAACATCCCGGCGAGACCGTCGGGGTCCTGCGTGGCGAGCGCGTTCTGCACCCACGCGCCGTATGACGTACCGAGCGTGACGACGCGGCCGTCACAGAACTCCTGGTCGGCCAACCACTCGACGCTGTCCGCGCCGTCCTCCGCTTCGTGCTTGTTGATGTAGAACTCCCCTTCGCTACCGAAACGCCCGCGCACGTCCTGAATGGCGATGACGTACCCTCGGGACGCGTACCACTCGCCGTGGCGGAGTCGCCCGCCGGTTCGGTCGTACGGCGTCCGGTCGAGGATGACCGGACGCCGTTCGTCTATCGGTTCGCGCGTCTCCGGGTCCGCCGGGCGATAGATGTCGGTCGCCAGACACACGCCGTCCCGAGTCTCGATTCGAACGTCGAGGTCGGCGTGGACACTGTAGGCTGGATCGCTTGTAACGTCCATACTGGGTTTTTCCGGACCATCCGCAAATATGTTTCCCCGCCCCGCTGAAAACTAGTAGAATTTAGGACTATGTTGCGGCAGTTTTATAATGGTAGTTGGTAGACAAAGGTACGTAGCAAGCATGGCACAGAACAACACACAACACAGAGTGCCTGCTGCTCCCGATCCAATTACGCACACATGACATCGAAAGACGAACAATCGGTAGAAGAAACGTACAGTCCCGAAGGACCGGCGACGGACCCTGACGGAGAACCATCGAGCATCGTCGAGTACGGCATCGAAGACAAACCGCCGTTGCTCGAATCCATACTCCTCGGATTCCAACATTACCTCACGATGATCGGTGCGACGGTGGCGATTCCTCTCGCACTGGCGGGGACGATGTTCATGTTCCAATTCCACCAGGACCAGATCGGCCAACTCATCGGAACGTTCTTCGTCGTGTCCGGAATCGCGACGCTCGCACAGACGACCATCGGGAACCGTTACCCCATCGTCCAGGGTGGGACGTTCTCCATGCTCGCACCTGCAATCGCCATCATCGGCGTGATTGCGACAAAGCCGGGCATGACTAAAGCAGCGGTGTTCCCGCATGCCATGGTCCAACTGCAGGGTGCGGTCATCGTCGCCGGTATCGTCGAGTTCGGCATCGGGTATCTCGGATTGTTCGGCTTCCTGAAACGCTACGTCGGCCCCATCGTCATCGCGCCGACAATCGCGCTCATCGGTCTGGCACTGTTCAACGCGCCACAGATCGCGACGGCTCAGCAGAACTGGTGGCTCCTCGGCCTCACGCTCGTCGCCATCTTGGCGTTCTCCCAGTACCTCGACCAGTACAGTCGCGTCTTCAAACTGTACCCTGTCTTACTCGGTCTCGGGTCGGCGTGGATTCTCGCCGCTATCCTCTCGGTGACCGGTGTTTACGGTGCCCAGTCGGTGAGCTACGTCGACCTCGGTTCCATCACGTCCGCTCCGCCCTTCGGGCAATCACTCCGTTCCAGTGGGGGATGCCCAAGTTCACCGGTTCATTCATCATCGGGATGGTCGCGGGGATGCTCGCGTCCGCCATCGAGAGCTTCGGCGACTATCACTCCGTCGCTCGCATGGCCGGAAAGGGTGCGCCCAGCGCACGGCGTATCAACCACGGTATCGGCATGGAAGGACTCGGAAACACCCTCGCGGGCGTCATGGGTACCGGTAACGGCTCCACGTCCTACACGGAGAACATCGGTGCCATCGGCATCACCGGCGTCGCGTCGCGGTACGTCGTTCAGATAGGTGCCATCGTCATGATCGTCGTCGGGTTCATCGGTCCGTTCGGCGCGCTGTTCGCCACCATCCCGAGCCCCATCATCGGAGGCCTCTACATCGCCATGTTCGGCCAGATTGCCGCAGTTGGTCTATCGAACCTCGAGTTCGTAGACCTCGAGGACAACCGGAACGCCTACATCGTCGGGTTCGCGCTGTTCGCCGGCCTCGCGATTCCCGGCTACATGGGAACCATCGAGAGTGCGTCGGCGTTCCAACAAGGGCTCAGCAACGTGGCCATCGTCGGTCCGGTGCTGGGCAGCGAAATCGTCTCGCAGACCGTGTTCGTCATCGGAAAGACGGGGATGGCCGTCGGCGGTATCGCGGCGTTCATCTTGGACAACACCATCCCGGGAACGCGCGAAGGACGCGGCCTCAACGCGTGGGAAGAGATGACCGAAGACGATTCGGACTTCGAGTCGTTCTTCGACCGACTCGGTTCGGAGAACGAAGCTCGCATCCTCCCAGGCTGACTGAACTTCCCTCCTTTTCGACCGCAACAGTAACCATACACGGCTATCATTTCTGACGCATGATGAATACTGACGGAACGTTCGACGGGATAGACGACCGCATCGTCAGTCGTTCCCGCTCCGCAACGGCGGGACGCTCGCGTGTGGAACGGACGCCCTCTACGTAGTTCGTGACGAGGAGACGGTTCGCGTCTCGTTCGACGACATCGTGGAAGTACAGTACGACGATATCGACTGGTACCTCGGGGTCCTCAGTCTCGTCCTCGTCGGGTTCGGTCTCTACTCCACAGGCCGTGACGTGCTGCTCGGACTCGGGTTCGCGGCCGCAGGTGCCGTGAGTCTGTACCTCACGTACCGAAAACGAGGCAAGGTGACGTTCAAAGTATCGGGACGACCGAAACCGCTGGACGTCTTCCCGGAAGGGGGGCAGAAACGTACGAGGCGTTGGGTCGGTTCGTCGCCGACGACGAATAGCGTCAGAGCGATTCGATTCGGGGACCACGTTTTCGTCACGGAGGGGGTACTCACCGTCGAGTACCACGGCATCACCGACGCTCAGTGATTCTTCGGCCAGTTGTGCGGTTACCATCATGCCACCGAAGCGTGCGACGCCGAGGCGGATACGGTTCGCGCACGCCGGGGGAGTCACGTGTGCAACGGTCGTCGCGACGAGTTCTCCGCGCCCGAGTTCCACCGGGGAGAACGACTCACCGGCACACGATGGACACCGGACGCGGTCGTACGCCCACGTCTCGCCGCAGCGGTCACATTCGGTCGCCGTCATGCCGACACCTCCAGTACGGAGCAAACGGCGTTGTTCCCGAACCCGGCGACGTTCACGGTGAGCGCCGTTTCACAATCCACCTGACGACCATCCGCCTCACCGCGCAGTTGCCAGACGGCTTCCACGAGTTGAGAGACGCCGGTCGCACCCAGCGGGTGGCCACGTGCCTTCAATCCGCCGCCCGGGTTGACAGGAAGTCGGCCGTCACGTTTCGTCTCGCCGTCCATCGTCGCTCGCCACGCTTCGCCCGGGTCGTAGAAGCCGAGTTCTTCGAGTTCGAGGAGTTCCAGGAAGGTGAACGCGTCGTGGATACACGCCACGTCGATGTCCCCGCGTTCGCGGTTCGCCGCGGCGAACGCGCGGTCACCCGCCGTGGCGACGCTCTCGATGTGTAGCAGGTCGTCGCGGTCCGCGACAGCGTGCGTTCCGACCGCGCTCTCACACGCTCGCACCTGTACGGCCCCACCGTCGTGTTCGAGGACGAGCGCCGCCGCACCGTCGGTCATCGGACAGCAGTCGTACAGTTGCAACGGGTCCGCGATGAGCGGCGAATTGGCGACGTCTTCGACGGTTATCTCCTTTTGGAACTGCGCGTACTCGTTTCGTGCGCCGTTCGCGTGATTTTTCACCGCGACGCTCGCGAGCGCCTCGTACGGCGCGTCGTATCGTCGGAGGTAAGCATCCGCCGCGAGGCCACCGAACGACGGGAGCGTGAGGCCGTGTCGGAACTCTTCGGGATGAACGATGCTGCCGATAATGCCGGTCACGGACTCGGTATCCGCGGCGGACATCCGTTCGCCACCGACGACGAGCACCGTGTCCGCCACGCCCGACGCGACGGCTTGCACGCCGCGTTGGAACGCGCTCGCGCCGCTTGCGCTGGTGTTCTCGATACTATCCGCATTCGCACCGTGAGCGCCGATGCTCGCCACCAGGGCATTGTGAAGACCCGAACACCCTTCAAACGTCCCGGCGGCCATGTTACCGACGTAAACCGCGTCGAGGTCACCCCCTGCGATGTCCGCGTCGTCGAGCGCGCTGGTCGCCGCACGCTCCAGGAGTGTCGTTACAGCTACGCCAGCATCGCTCGCGAAGCGCGTCATGCCGGCACCGGAGATACCGATGGGTCTCTGCATAGGGCTAACGTATCGAGTTCGACGTATGCCCAACTATAGCTTCCGACTAGTTCCGGCACACATAACCTTAAGTAGGGCTACGCGAGAATTCGATACATGGCAGCACAGCTTGCGGACTTGAAAGTCATTAATGCGCGAGTCGTCACCCCATCGGGCACCATCAACGGTGGCGTCGCCTCGCGCGACAGCGAAATCGTATCGGTCGGTGCGGAGTCGAACCTCCCCGGCGTGGAGCGGACCATCGACGCGGAAGGTAACTACCTCATTCCCGGTTTCATCGACCCTCACGTTCACTGGGGGCTCTCCCGCTACGAGTTCGAGTACCACGACGGACTCAAACACGACTTCGAGACGGAGACACGCGGCGCGGTTCACGGCGGCGTCACCAGCGTCGTCAACTTCTTGCTCCAACCGGACCCGTATCTCCCCGACATGGACTTCTTCAAGCGGGCGGGCGAGGAGAACTCGTACATCGACTTCGCGTACCACGCAATCGTCCATCAGGACCATCACGTGGGCGAAATCGAAGGCCTCGCGAAGGAGGGTATCCGGTCGTTTAAGGTTTTCTTCAACTGGTACAAAAACGCCAGCCCCGAACTCGGCATCGACCACTCCGACGCAGGGCGCACGTACAAGGTACTCGACCAAGTTGCGGACATTCCGCACGGCGTCGTGATGTTCCACGCCGAGAACGAGGACCTCGCCATCGAACGGCGGAAGGAACTCCAGGAGGAAGGCCGCAACGACCTGCTCGCGTGGTGTGAAAGCGCGCCGAACATCTGCGAGGCGATGCAGATAGAGCAGATCGCGCGCCTCACGGAGTACACCGACTCCCGCTCGTACATCGTCCACATGAGTACGGGCGAGGGCGTGGACATCTGCGAGCGCTGGCAGGACCAAGGCGTGAACATCCACGCCGAAACGCTGCCCGCGTTTCTCAGCCACACGAAACACGACGAAGACCTCGGCACGTGGGGCAAGATTTCGCCGCCGCTTCGCGGCGAGGAGTCCAAGCAGCGCCTCTGGGAGGGACTGCGTAAGGCACCGTCGATTACATGGGGACGGACCACTGCCCGCACAAAAACGAGTTCAAGGAGAAGGACACGGGCAAGCACGGCGATATCTGGGATGCCATTCCGGGCGACAACAACGGTATCGAGTACTTCCTTCCCGTCATGATGAGCGAAGGTGTGAACAAGAACCGCATCTCGATGGAACGCCTCGTGGAAATTTGTGCGGAGAACAACGCCAAGCGCTGGGGTCTCTACCCGCCAAAGGTGCCCTCGTCGAGGGGTCCGACGCGGACATGGTCATCGTGGACCTGGACAAGAGCAAAGTGGTGGACGACGACTTCTATCACACGATGGAACCGCGCTACTCCACGTACCACGGGGACGAACTCACCGGACTGCCGACCCACACCAGCGTCGGCGGGGAAGTCGTCGTCAAAGACGATGAACTCCAAGTCGAGGCCGGTGGACGCGACTACCTCCCGCGGTACGACGACGGCGTTCCGCTCGAATAACTCCGCACGCCACAGGACGCACGAGTCGCCGTCTGCTCACGCTCCCAACATTCAAGCGTCGCCGTCTCTAAACTCTGTTTGAGCAGGTTTGAGAGTAGCATGAATCACTAACTCTTCAACCTGCTCGTCCTTATATAGACAGTGCCGTATTAACAATATTGTATGGAATAATTAAAATTACTCGTAGTTAATATCCACTGGTTAGATAGAAAAATCAACTTTTTTAACTGGATGGGAATGCTTTTCCACCTTTAGCGTTCAAGAATTAGATGGATAGACGAGCTGTCACTACTCATTTTCGCGATGGGATGCCACTTATAACCATCAGACCGCTAAGCCCAAACATGGGAATCTCACAACAGGATCAGCACCAAATCGAGCTGAGCGCGATGAACATTGGCGGCATCGACCAGTCTGACGTCCGATTTTCCCCCGGTGTTACCATACTCACTGGCCGGAATGCAACCAATCGAACCTCATTCCTTCAAGCGATTATGGCGGCTCTCGGGAGTGATCAAGCGACACTCAAAGGCGATGCAGACAAAGGCTCAGTCGAACTCACGATCGACGACGAAACCTACACGCGAACCCTCTCCCGAAAGGATGGTGTAACTCGAACGAGTGGCGATCCCTATCTCGAGGATGCCGAACTCGCCGATCTCTTCGCCTTCTTACTCGAGTCAAATGAAGCCCGCCAGGCCGTTGCTCGTGATGAGGATCTGCGCGACCTCATCATGCGGCCCGTCGATACCGACGCGATTCAGGCTGAAATCGAGCGGTGTGAAACCGAAAAACAACGACTCGATACCGAACTTGAGAGACTCGATTCGCTCAAACAACAGCGACCTGATCTGGAGCAGAAACGAACGCGTCTCGAAACCGAAATCGAGGACAAGCAGGCTGAACTCGAGGCGAAAGAAACAGAACTCGAAGAGGCTGACTACGAATGTCAGTGAGACACGGGAAGAAAAAGCAGAGCTCGACGAAACGCTCGAAGAGCTCCGCCAAACTCGCTCAACGCTCGAAAACATTCGGTTCAAAATCAGTTCTGAAGAAGACAGTATCGAGGCACTCAAGGATGAATTTCTGAATTCGAGAGCAAACCAAGAACAGCTCCCAGACGATTCGCTCGAGACGGCAGACATTGAGCAGGAAATCCAAACTACGCGTAAGCGCAAACAACAGCTCAGTTCAACGCTGAACGAACTGCAGACAATTATTCAGTTCAACGAAGAGATGCTCGAGGGGACGAGCCCCGATGTTCGCAATGCCCTCCAGCCAACGACCATCCGGACCCTGACTCTGACGGGTCGATCACCGATCAACTCGTGGCTGATAGTGAAACGGTCGTGTGTTGGACGTGTGGCTCGGAAGTCGACAAAGAAGAAATCGAAGAGACACTCGAACGGCTTCAGACTCTCCGTCAGGATACGCTCACTGAACGTTCCGAATTGGACTCCGAAATCAGCGACCTGGAAAGGAGAAATCTGAACGCGAGTCAAAACAGCGTGAACGTGAGCAAACCGAGCAACGAGTCTCTCAGATTGAAACAGAACTTGAGGATCGTGAAGACCGTCTTGAGGAGCTTCGAACCGAACGAACTGACCTAACTGAAGATATCGAGACACTTGAAGAGGAAGTCGAAGCACTCGAACAGGAAGATTACAGTGAGGTCCTTGATCTCCACAAAGAAGCGAATCAACTCGAGTTCGAACTCGAACGACTTGAATCCGATCTCGACGATGTCGAAGCGGAAATCGAGGAGATCGACGCAAAGCTCGACGAACGAGAGCAACTCGAGGCCCAACGCGAGGAGATTCAAGAGGAGTTGGCTGATCTCCGTACTCGCATCGAACAAATCGAACAGAATGCGGTCGATGAATTCAACGACCATATGGAGACGGTGCTTGAGTTACTTGACTATGCGAATCTCGAGCGGATTTGGATTGAGCGGACGAAGCAGGACGTTCGTGAAGGACGGCGGAAAGTCACGAAAAGTGTCTTCTCTCTCCATGTGATCCGGAGTACGGAGTCGGGAACAGCCTATGAGGACACAATCGACCACTTAAGTGAGAGTGAGCGTGAAGTGACCGGCCTGGTGTTCGCACTTGCCGGATATTTGGCACACGAGGTGTATGAGGAGATGCCGTTTATTCTGCTTGACTCGTTGGAAGCGATCGACTCGGATCGGATTGCGACACTTGTTGATTACTTTAGTGAGTATGCCGGGTATCTTGTCACTGCCTTGTTGCCTGAGGATGCAGCTGCGCTTGATGATGCGTACGAACGAGTGACCGAGATCTAACCAACGCTATAATTTTGCTACAGCCTATGTAATCAATGATGAAAATTCTTCGACATAACTCGATAAATGGTACTTTCTAGTTTAGCCCCTCCTCGATAGATGTTCATTGAGCGATTGATGGGTTCCTTGTGATTATAGTAATGGATACCCTGTCCAAGACACCTCCGAACGTTCGACTGACTATTCACCCATGGGATAGGAATAGATCGGTACGAATAGAATCACACTATATATATTATTTGTCGGGTTACACATCTTGTGGTCCAGATGATCGCTCAATCCAATTCGGAAGAGGACAGTTCGATAGGTGTAATCATTGACGAGAAACAAAGCGTCCAAGAGATCATGTTTCTCGTCCCAAGTCGCCAGAAACACAGCCGTCGAATCAGTGGCATGTCGATCAAATATTTCGACACCGAGAAGCAGTTTTGTTTAGATTTCTATTGCAGTGTTTACCCAAGACCACTCGCCATTGATGTTGATGGCGGTTTCGTCGACTGCGACCTCCGTCGGCTGCGCTGACATCGGATCTGGAACGCCGTCAGCAACTCGATATTCCCATTGAAAGATAGCTTGGTGCGACTATTTTATTCCGAAGAGCGTAAGAATCGCTTGTGTTTCACTCAATATTAGACGACGATTAAAATTATTTACTATATCAGCAAGCCTTTTGATTTGTGATAGCTTCAGAGAGGGTTCTATCCTAAGAGTTAACGTTGATAGTCGGAGACTGTAACCTGAAATCATATGGCTTCGCTTGAAGAGAGCGTCGCGGTTGAATGTCAGGAGTGCACCCTCGGTGAAGATGCTGATGACTATAACGAGCTGCTCACATTTGCAGAGAAGCATCAGGAACACACCGGCCACTCGGTCAGATGGACAACCAACACTTCGCCTCCGGATGTAGATATCGTGGAGGGGACGAACGTTGAACTAGAATGCCGGACTTGTGATGAGACATGGTCATTTGATTCGTTTGAAGCTGCCGAGACATTTCGACGTGAGCATGCCAAATATACAGACCACGAAGCAAACGGTACTACAGAAACCACGGTCTGGACCGGTCACTGCAACCGATGTGGTATCTCCCAGACGTTCTTGGAACGTGAGAGTGTCGAGACTTGGTGTGACGACCACCGCTCGCAGAGTAATTGTTCGGATAAAGATCTGAGTTCACTCAGCAGGCGTGATCAAATCAAGAACTTCAAACAACTCATCCAGGAACTTGAAGATGAATACGACCATGGAGCACCCATTCCGTTCGTTGTCTTGTCAGCGGAAGAACAGGGATGGTCACAAATCAAAGCGCAACAAGAGGTTGATAACCTTAAGCAGAAAGGGGAGGTCTATGAGCCAGCAAGAGGTCATCTTCGCACTACTTGAGTATCTCTAGGTCGGGAACCCTGATTTACTCCTATTGAGAGTGAACGCCCCCAGTAGCTCCAACTCAACTTGTGTGTAGAATAATTCGGTTTCATACAAACAGACGGCCAGGCAGGGGAAACGATTGTCCACGGGAAAAACTGATGTGCGTTCGCATACAACCGTATACTGTCGAGCGTCGTTGCTCGGCGTCGTTAAAACAAAATAAATACGAGGTCATCGGGAATGAGTGCTCGATTGGAACTCTATCACTCACCCCGATCCCGTTTTGCTACCACCAAGCCAGCAGCGATGAGTACCCAACCAGCTACGTTCTGATTAGCTACGATGGTCGCGCCAGCGGTGATAAGCGCCACGGGTACACCGTTCGTGGGTGTTCCGTTGGCCATTTTTCGTCCGTCTTTTACAACGGACATGCGGAGGGTTTTCACGGCAATAGTATAAAACAGGGGCAGACGCTAGTTAGTATCTCATACTAACGGTTGATAATCGATTTTTGATATCCAACGCTACCCTGTTCAAATAGAGTTGACTGAAACGATACAAAGAGCTTATGCGAGCAGGAAAACGAGGCAAAATTAGATCCAGAGGCGACTCAGCATGTACCGACACGGCCACCTCGGCATCACACTTCTTGTTCTTGCACCAATCTCTTATGCATTCATCCAAAATGGTCAGTTCGCATTTGCCGGATTGCTCGTGCTTGGCGTCCTCATCATCGAACCACTTCCCGATAATGACCACTGGTTACCCGGACTCTCACACCGTGGCGTGAGTCACTCGCTGCTGACCGCTGGCGTTATTGGGCTCGTGTGTGCCGGGTGTGGCTGGCTTCTTGGACGGTATCTTACCGTCCCACTTGCGCACTGGCTGCAGACGACCGTCCTTCCAGCGACCACTATCACGGCAGTCGCAATCGCGACCGAGCAACTTGCCGTACTCACTCCCGAGACACTCGCCGGACTCGGGTTTGTCATCGGTGCTCTCGGTATCTGTGTCCATCTTGCCGGCGACATCATTACGGTCAGTGGTATCCAGCCGTTCCTCCCGTTCTCTCGGCGGCGGATCTCACTTTCACGCCTTCGTGCGGCGAGCACACTCGCAAACACTGGCTTCTTGCTGCTTGGCGTGCTCGCGATGGGGACAGTCATTTTCGCACTCTCTCCGTTCGCAGGAGCGTTCCCGTGAGAGAATTAGTCCTGACTCAAGCCCCACGGGTGGACATGGATAATGTCGGTCGTGACGGGGCAGTGAGTGGAGCGCTGTTGTGTTGAGGCTTCTCGTCTGACTAAAACGAAATCAGGTAACGGAAGGCGACTCGCTACGTGCACCCTGATTCTAAGCCGGTTTTTTCGGTGGATAGAGCGATACTCCTAATCTACTCATACTTTATGTGGTGTTGTTTTTCCAGTCCAGAAAACCACAACAACACACATATCGATCAATATCACCAGAATAGACGTAAATCGTATAGTGCTATACACAAATCACCAGGGTGAAGGTGAGACTTTGGATGAGTAGAACCACCGTCTCAGGCGGTGTGAACTGTCCGGAACGACTTTCATAGACAGTACACATTAGCAAACTAAGATGGCACGCGCGGAAAACACAGACCTGGTAGACCGATTTGAACAATTCTATCGACGATATTACAGCGACCAAATCGGAGAACTGGCCCAACAGTACCCGAACGAAAAGCGGTCGCTGTATATCGACTGGGACGACTTGTACCGATACGACGCAGATATTGCGGAAGACTACCTTGCACAACCACAGCAGTTACAGGAGTACGCCGAGGAAGCACTTCGCCTATACGACCTCCCCGTGGACGTGAGTCTCGGACAAGCGCATGTCCGAGTCCGTAATCTCCCCGAAATAACCGAAATCAGTGACATCCGTTCACGGCATATCAACACGCTCGTCTCAATACGGGGAACCGTCGAACGTGCGTCGGCTGTTCGCAGTAAGATACAGGAAGCCGCCTTTGAGTGCCAGCGATGCGGGACACTGACGTTCATCCCACAAAGCAGTCTCGGTGATACGAAGGAACCCAAAGAATGCCAAGGATGTGAGCGACAAGGGCCATTCCGGATTAACGGAGACCATTCTGAGTACATCGACAGTCAGACGCTTCTCGTGAAACGTCGATTGCGGAATGCGACAAGAGAAATGGAATCAAGCGTTGTGGTGATGGTTGAAGATGACATCACAGGAGAAGTCTTACCCGGTGAAACCGTTACTGTGACCGGCATCGTGAACATCCTCCACGGCAGCCACACAGATGCCTCTGTCGCTGACAAGATTATCGACGGTCTCTCGGTCGTCATTGAGGAAGAAGAGTTCGAGGATATGGACATCACATTCGATGACAAGGAAGACATCATCGAACACTCCAACCAATCAGACATTTACGATCAGATGGTCAGCTCAGTGGCCCCCTCGATTTACGGATACGAACGGGAGAAGCTTGCAATCATTCTCCAACTGTTCGGGGGTGTCACAAAGCATCTTCCGGACGGAACTCGCATTCGCGGCGACATCCATGTTGCACTCTTCGGCGACCCCGGCCCATATGAAAGTCGGCTGCTCGACTACGCAGGTGTTCTCTCACCATGCACTATTAGTGCCTCTGGATCTGGCAGTTCCTCTGTCGGCCTCACCGCGTCGATGAAACGCACGAAAAAGACGGGTACCGGCAACAAAACCTGGGCTGTGGAAGCCGGTGCGCTCCCACTCGCTGACCGTGGTCTCGCGTGCCTTGAGAGCCTCGACAAGTTCAGCGACAAACAGCGAGCGGCTCTTATCGACGTGCTTGAAGACCAGACGGTTAAGGTGAACAAAGCCACCGTCTCAGAGCAACTGAAAGCGCGGGCATCAGTTCTCGCATCCGCACATCCGAAGTACGGACGGTTCGATCAGTACGAGTCGATTGGGGAGCAGATAGATCTCGAACCCGAACTCGTCTCTCAATTCGACCTCATCTTTACGGTGACGGATCAGCCCGACCCAGATCACGATTCACGGCTCGCGGAGCATATTCTGCAAACCAACTTTGCTGGAGAGTTGAACACTCAGCGGACAGAAATCAACCATCCGAATATCACCGAAGAACAGGTGCGAAGCCAGACGGAAGAAATCGTTCCGCCGATAGACGCGGAACTACTCCACAAGTACATCGCCTACGCGAAATCGAACGTCTATCCGACGATGACCGAGGAGGCTCGCGAGGCGATTCGGGACTTCTACGTCGATTTGCGTTCGAAAGGTACGGACGAGGACGCGCCGATTCCGGTGACCGCACGAAAGCTAGAAGCGCTCGTTCGATTGGCAGAGGCGAGTGCGCGGGTTCGACTGTCGGATACAGTTGAACAAAAGGACGCAGACCGCGTCATTGAAATCGTTCGGTCGTGCCTGCAAGATATCGGAATTGATGCAGAAACCGGGCATTTCGACGCTGACGTTGTCGAAACAGGAACCGCAAAAAGTCAGCGTGACCGGATCAAGAACGTTAAACAGCTCATTGCAAACATTGCAGAAGAGTACAAAGGTGGTGCACCAGAAGAAGTTATTTTCGACCGAGCAAACGAAGTCGGTTTAAACTCTTCCAAAGCAGAACACGAAATTGACAAGCTGAAACAGAAGGGCGAAGTGTATGAGACACCCGAGGGTGGTCTTCGCACTACGTAGATTTATTGAATGCTCACGATTTGGTGAACAACGGAAATCCTGTGTTAATTTTTTCTCTGTAGAACAGCATTTCTATAATATGGCTATGCTATTCCGAGTTGTCTGTCAATCTTTTAGAAGTTGACTCTTCAACCGATTCCTCGGTTGGAACGTAGAACATATCCTTATCGGAGTCGTGAGGATCGCCGGATGGAACTTCCTGAGCCCGCACGGTGCGAATCCTTTCGCGTTCATGAGACGCGCCGTTCTCCAGGTTCGCTAACTTTTCGTTCGCTTGTCTAACGTTTTTCCGAACCGCTTCTGCTTGGACATCACGCTTCCAGCCCACTCGTGCGGCTCCTGATGTAACTGGTCAACGACCCAGTAGTCTAACGCTTCAGCAGGAGACAGATTATACCGCCAAACCAGTTCTTCAAAGCGTTGGTACGTGTGCCATTTCCCATCTTCCCACCCGTCAGGGTAGCGCACAT
>CAWCLB010000010.1:0-193306 GCA_963796245.1 uncultured haloarchaeon
ATTTCGACGTTGCCGCACGCGTCTGGCACAAGAACGAACACACGACGGCCGACCTCGTGACCCGTGGTGTGCTGGACGACGAAGCACGCTCGGTCTACGAGGGCGTACAGGACGTCGGCAAGGACGCATGGGACACGAGTTCCTACCAGCGTGAGAACACGCTGATGCTTTCGGACCAGAGCGAAGCGGACGCATCGCCGAAGCTCATCATCAACAACCACGACACCGAAGCTAGCCACTCCGCGACGGTCGGACAGGTCGACGAGGAAGACCTGTTCTACATGGGCTCGCGCGGTGTGCCGGACGAACTGGCGAAGAACATGCTCGTGGAAGGGTTCTTCGTCCCCGTCTTGGACGAAGTCGAAGTCGAGGAACTCCGCGAGGACCTCGACGCGAAAATCGTCGAGCGACTCGACTACTGACGCGGCTATCTCTACTCTTTCCGCTTCGTTTTCGCGCAACCACATCAGGGAGTGTTAAGTTTCCCCGCCACTTTTGCACGGACATGAGTGTGAGTCAGCGCGTCTCGTCGGACCGCCAACTCGCGCGCTTGCTCCAAATCGGCGTCGTACTGGAAGAGGTCGTCGAGGCACGGGCAGCGCGTCATTTCGAAACCCTCCCATCGGAAGAACAGAACGAACTCCACAAGGACATTCGCGACCTGCTCGCGGAAGCACGCGAAGAGTCGGCAGAACACAGAGGCCGACTCGAATCGCTCATCGATGAACTCGATGCCGAGACGATTCCGTTCGAGGAGATCGAGCTATTGGTCGGCGAGCAGTACGCACAGACTGCTCCTGACGATTTCGATGGCGTGCTCTACGACCAACTGCACGGAGAGGAGACAGCGTATAAGTTCTACGACGACCTCATCGTCGCAATCGAGGAGAGCGAAACGACGTTCGGCGTCGAGCGGGAGCACCTGCTCGAAACGCTCTCGGGGATTCGAGCGGAGGAAGCGGCGGGTGCTGAAGAAGTCGCGGCGTTGATGGAGGCTGCAGAATGAATACAGCAGACCAGTATCTCAAAGCGATCTATCTCGTTCAGCGTATCGAAGACGGCCCTGCGGCGACCGGTGCCCTCGCGGACAGGCTTGGTGTGAGTCCCGCGAGCGTCAACGAAATGGTCGGCAAACTCCAAGAGCGAGAGTTGGTGGAACACGAGAAGTATCGCGGCGTCACGCTCACCGCGGAGGGCGAAAGCCGCGCCAGCGATTCCCTCCAAACCTACTGCATTTTGGAACGCTTCCTCGCCAACGTCCTCGAAGTTGAAGACTTCCAGATGGAAGCGAAACAACTCGAAAGCGTCATCGACGAGACCGTTGCCGAACGACTGGACACCATCATCGACCGCGAACCCCAGTGTCCGGACTGCTTCTACGCCGATGCGGATATGTGTGAGCATCTGGTCGAAGACGGACTCGCCGACTGAACGCCGGCTATCGAATTTTCACCGCGAGACGCATGCGTTACGTTCAAGTAGCCACCCGAATTACGTGACGACGTAGCCTTCTCACAGAGGGCGATGCAGTCCCGTGGTGTCTCACCGAACGAAGTGAGGTGAGGCTCGGAAGCCGGAACGGCTTCCGGTGGTGAGCAAATCCAACGGATTTGCGAGGTACACGGGGCAAGCGAACGCAGTGAGTGCAGTCCCGTGGTGGTGAGCAGTTTCGAAGAAACTGCGAGTCTAACGGGGCAAACGAACGAAGTGAGTGCAGTCCCGTGGTGTAGCGGCCAATCATAATGGCCTTTGGACGTGGTTGGTTTTTCCAACTGCGGAAGACAGCCATTGACGGCGGTTCGAATCCGCCCGGGACTATTTCCTTACTTTTGGGTCTTAATAGCGCATACTGTCGTCTACTGAATAGCATCTTCGACGCTACTACGCTTCGAAAAACAAGAAACCCAAATCTCCAACTCGTCTACTTCGAACTGTACTGGATGGTGCCAGTCCACTTGGCGTACACGTCGTCGTACGAATGGTCTTCGTCAAGCAGGTACACCGTGATGTGGAGCGTGCCGTCGTCGAACTGCTTGAACGCGCCTTTATCGATGTCAACGGGGTACGTTCCCTTATTGTGCTGGAATTGAACGTTCTTGCGGGCGACGTTCTTGCCGTTGATTTGGACGAGGAAGTATGGGTCTCCGTCAACGAGTGGTTTCGGGTCCACGTTCTTCATGGACGTGTTGGCGACGACTTGGACGTTGAAGTTGGAGTAACCGTTTCCGCTCTTGACTTTCACCTTGTCCACGAGTTTGACACTCTTCAGGCGACTTGGCTGCTCTTTGTGCTGGAAGGGAGTGTTTGGTGGCTTCGGCGGCGACCACGACTCCTCGGTCGTTGTTTCCGTCGTGGTCGATTTCTTTGACGTGGTCGCACTATTCGATGGCGTCGTACTTGTTGAGGACGCTGCATCCGTCGTAGTTGTCGTTGTGGATGCCGTCGTGCTTGTCGAACTCGTTGTATTCGAACCTCCGGTCCCGGCACAGCCTGCGAGGAGGACGGAAAGGACGAGAACGACTGCGATTGATCGCTTCCGATTCATAGGTGTCTATGTACGTATACACGGAAAAACCATAAATATCCTGTTGCCGGTTTTCAATCACTCATTTCCTTATTTCGTCATCGTTCAGGCAGCGCATAACGTGAGTGACCAGTAGTAAAGAGAGAGTACTCACACGAGAGCCATTGTTTTTATCAAATTTCAGACAGTTTTTGATTCATGGCTGTGGCAGGCCATCGGTATCACGCATCATGACCCTGTCAAGATGCGCATCACGCGAACAGTGATATCGACTGTTTCAACCCGATTTCGATTGGGTTCAGTCATTTGAAGTTAGTTTGATTAGTCCTCGTAGACGCTGACAAATAGAAACAAGACATATATCCCCGGGATACTTCTGTAATATCTACCATCAATGTGGGCACAGTATGAGATATAGACAGAACGGGAGATATGCCATGACAGTAAAAAAAGCACAGTTCGAAGATGACGGTTCGTTGTGCCTCTCGCTTCGCTTCGAACCGGAGGAGACACCGCCACTGGACAAGTTACTCACAAATGGATACGTAAAACTGAGCGTATACGATGGAGAAGATTTTGCTGAAAACGGAACATTGTCCCTCTATGGGAGGTCACACTGCTGAATACTGAGATACGATTTGTTGTTTTTGAAAGCGGTTGTCCAAATGCGGTAGACATCCGGAAAATGGAGAACTCAGAGTCGGTCGCGGCCGTCACTCCGCGACGAGAACCTGCTCACGTCGATTCGCTCAACGAGCTGCACGACAGGGCCGAAATACCGACGAATGTCGAACCCGTTTCGTCGTCCCGAGTGCCCCTGTCGGGAACGAGTCGTTCGGGACGATTTCGAACGGTCAACGGATTTCCGAACTGTTCTCTGTATCTCCTTGGAGATGAGTGGTTCTTCTGGCGAAATGACTTGTGATAATATCGCACAGATAGCAGCGATTATCACGAAGTAGTAGCCGAACGTCGTGAATATGTTGTCTGAAAAAAACGCTACATAGATTCCGTTGATGAAGAAAAACAGCCCCATCAACTGGAGAATCTTATTGAGAGGGGAGGACGACGACTCGTTCGTCGTCCTCTTTGTTCCGGTTCCTTGATAACTTCTCGTGCTCATCCTCGTTCCACGCTTCGAAGTCCGACGTAATGAAATTCAGTCAGACACGTGTGTCGGACGTGACCTGAACACAAATCGACTGTTCGGCAAGAACTATATAGTATATGGTGTTGAATATATAGTATATTGGCTAGGTTTATACTTCCCGCGGCGTTCTACACGTGTGATGCTCGAAGACGGGATCACGGTTGGATTCTCGAAGGAGTCCGACTCAACCAACGCCGTCACCGAATCACCCGAAACGACTACCGACATCGGTCCCCTATTCGCTCGGTTCTCCTATCCTCGAAGCCAAACGCGGACGAGGATTGCAGTCGTCTCCGACATGCACGTCTCTACAGAGAAACAGGGGACGTGGAAGGTGTTCCACCGGACACGCGACCGCCTCCGAACCGTCATCGAGGACACGAACTCCCTCAACGTAGACGCAGTCGTGTTTGCGGGCGACCTCACCGAGGATGGTTCAGTCGAGGATTTCGAAACCGTCCAGTCGCTCCTCGCGGGTCTCGACGTTCCGTTCGTCGCAGTTCCGGGCAACCACGACGTTCCGAAGTCGTTCGACAGTCACGAGACGTCGCCACTCTCTGATTTCGTATCCAATTTCGCTCCCGACGGACTCCCGTTCCACCGGCAGGTTGGTGGTGTTGACATCATCGGTTTGAACAGCGCATCGACTCCAACGGGCGCGCTGGACGACTGCCACGACGGCCGTATCTCCGCCGACCAACTCGCGTGGCTGGAAGAGACACTTCCGAAGACGGACGCTCCAATCGTCGTTTCCCATCACAACCTCCCTGGACTCGCGGACGAGACCGATGCCCACTCGTGGCGGTCATCGTTCCCGATGCGAAACGCGACTGAACTGGCAGAACTGCTCTCCGAGCACGACGTTCCGCTGCACGTCTCCGGCCATCTTCACGTTCCAGCAATAGCCGAAACGATGGGAGTCCGCGAACTCCTCGCTCCGTCGCTGTGTTCGTTCCCGCAGGCATACCTCCTGTTCGATATCGACCAACACGGGACGACCGTTCGATTCGTCCCGACTGCTGGCACGGAGGAGACCAGGGAAGCATACATGCACGCGAAGAAGGATTCCGCTCGAAGTAGTGCGCTCGCAGAAATAACGATAGCTCGGCTCGGTTCGTTGCCGCTCACGGACGAGCGGTTGTTGGTTTCCCAGTAACCCAGAATGGCCACCAGCTAATCAAGCACGAACTTCAACCGCTCTTCGTCGCTTCCTTTGGTTTCCCGGCCGGTGATTCGGAACTCGCCGAGTTCGTCCGTCCGACGGACGTGTGTCCCCGCACAGGCGGTTTTGTCGAAATCCTCGATCTCCACGATACGTATCTCGCGGATGCTCTCGGGGAGGAGGTGAATCCGCGTTCGCTCGGGGTCGAGGGAGGCTTCTGCTTCTTCACGGTCGAGTTCGTCCCACGTGACTTCTAGACCGTCCTCGATACGGTCGTTCATCACCGACTCGATGTGGGCGAACTCCTCGTCGGTGAATCGCTCGTAGGCACAGTCGATACGAGCACGGTCAGAGTACAGTTGGTTTCCGGTCGTACTGGCGTCGTACTCGTCCAGCAACACTGCCGAGAGGAGGTGCTGAGCAGTGTGATACTTCATGTGAGCGTATCGTCTCTCCCAGTCGATTCGACCGGTGACAGTCGTCCCTTCTTCGGGTGGCGTTCCATCGACGGTGTGATAGATGGTATCCTTTTTCTGTACGTCGGTGACGTTCCATGTTTCGCCGTCAGCGTCGAGAATGCCTGTATCGAAGGGTTGCCCGCCGCCTTCCGGATAGAACAGCGTTCGGTCGAGGACGACGCGGTCGCCAACGACACGCTCGACTGTGGCTTCGGCTTCCTTCTTTTCGGTCGCTTCGAGATACAGCGCTTCGGTCATAGACGGTGAGAAGAACACTGGTGACTTAATGACCTCGTCGTAACGCTAAAGAGCGAATCGTGCGTTTGTATCAGTAATGAGTACGAATGCTGAACGATGGAGGGATTTTTGTGGGTGTCGAAATTAAGGGTTCGCCCGTCTCTGAACCCGAATTCGAGGATATGAAGACGTTCGTGTACGAATATCTCGATGCGAGCGTCAAAAACGAGGAGAGCGGGGGACGCATGCGATGGTATCCGTGGCACTCCGCGGATTACCGATTCAACCACATTCTCAACGTCGTGAACCTCGCGGAGACTATCGCGGAACACGAAGGGGCCGACGTGGATGTCGCCGGCGTTGCCGCGCTGTTTCACGACATCGCGAAACTCGACGCGGACCAAGAGATTCACGCCGAAGAAGGTGCACGAGTCGCGCGCGAGTACCTCGAATCACACGGTGAATTCCCCGAATCGTTCGTCGACCAAGTGTGCAAAGCCGTCGAAGACCACTCCTATCAGGGAGACCTATCGCAACTCTCGAAAGAAGCCCAGTCGCTCATCGAAGCCGATATGCTCGACAAAGTCGGCGCAAACGGGACTGCACTGATGTTGCTGCGGATGGGCTATGAGGCCCGCACACACATGGCCGCCGCAGAGATGGTTGACCGCGTGCTCGAACGCGGCAAGGACGCGGCCTCTCGCGTACAGAGCGAGACCGCACAGGACATCGCCCACCGCAGGCTCAAACGCGTGAAGTGGTTCCGCGAATGGCTCGAAGACGAAGTACCCGAGATGGACGCTGAACCGTCGGGGTCGCCCCGCGGCACCGGACGCTAAACGAACGGAAAATCGAATCCCGACTTTTTAGACGAGCGTCGTCACGGCGTCGTAGAGGAACGAAATCCCTGCCAGCGCGAGAATTCCCGCACTCAGGTACGCGACGACTGGCGCGAGCGAATCCACCCGCTTCCCGGCGGCGGACAGCGCCGCCGGGAAGCCCGTAATCCAGCAGGCGATTCCGGCGAAAAAGCCGACGATGATTATCGGCCCACCGGTCGAAACCGTGAGGTGTCCCGGCAGTCCCGAGAGCACGTCGAACTGACCCGGGTCGAGTAAGCCGACGCCCGCCGTGAGCCACCAGATTATCTGAAACGGGTTCGTGATGGCGAGCGCGAACGCCTTTCTGAACCCTTTCGCGTTCTCGTTTACGGAGTCTGCGGTGAACGTCGATGTGGCGTCCTTCGCCGCGCCGTAGGCGAAGTATAACATCAACAATCCACCGACGCCGACCATGAGTCCGCGGACGAGCGGTGCTTCTCGAACTATCGTGACGACGCCCGTGAGCGCCAGGACGAAAAAACACGCGTCGGCGGTCATTGCACCGAGTCCGGCGAAAAACCCTGACCGCCAGCCGCGAAGAACGCTCTCCTCGGCAATGACCGCGTTCATCGGGCCGGGTGGTGCGGCGAGCGAGAGACCGAGAACGATCCCTGCGAACGCCGAGACGACTGCTGCAAACATCTGTCACCCTGTTTGAGTGGGGGTGAGTAAAAGGCAGTGGTTGGGGAAATACAACCGCTCGGCGAACACAAACGTCCCAAAGACGGGAGAAATGAAACGGATGAGGAAAACTACGGCGACTACGACATCGGTGTCCCGGCCATCTCAGGCGAGTTCTTCGACGACTGCTCGGACGCGAATCGACCGAGCAACGCTTTCCGGAAGACTTTGCTCGCCATCGGCGACGGATACCGTCACCATGCCGAACGGGGCAACGTCCACGATTTCGAGTTCCGTTCCCGGCGTGATTCCCGCCTCGGCGAGGTAGCGCAACTCCTCGTCGTCGCGGTCGCTGACGCGCGTCACGACGACGTGTTGGCCAGCATCGTGTTCGCTCAGGCGTGTCGTGTCGTCCTCCTCGATTGGCGAGAGGTTGGCGTCGGGAATCGGGTCTCCGTGTGGGTCGATAGTCGGGTTTCCGAGTGCTTCGGCGACCCGCTGTTCGAACTCCTCGCTAATGTGGTGTTCGAGGCGGTCGGCCTCGTCGTGGACTTCGCTCCACGAGTAGTCGAGATGTTCGGTCAGATAGGACTCCAGCAGTCGGTGATGACGGAGCACTTCGAGCGCAACCGTCTCGCCTTCGGCGGTGAGTTCCACCCCCTTGTACTTCTCCCGGTCGAGCAGTCCACGGTCGGTCAGCTTCTCCACCATACTGGTGACTGTCGGCGGTGTCACTCCCAGATACTCGGCGATGTCGGAGGTCGCTACTGGTCCCCCATCCTCCATCTGGAGCGTATAGATGGCTTTCAAGTAATCTTCCATCACGTCGCTCAGCATCACTACGGTGAGTTAGACGCTTCTAAACCATTAATTTGTCGTGTGTTCGGAGGCCGATTCGGAGCAAAAATCGAAGTTTCGAGAACTTCAAAAACTGTCGCAAACCGATTCGTGGGAAATGAACGGCGTCTATGGCCAGTTGCCGCTCTCGGTGTAGGAGTCGATGACGCGCTGGAGTGCGACGACGTAGGCCGCAATTCGGAAGTTCGGCAAGTCGTTTGTCTCGTAGGCGTCCGCCAAGTCGTCGAACGCGGAGACGATGATGTCTTCGAGTTCTTCGTTGACGCGCTCTTCCGACCAGTAGAAGCGCTGGCGGTTCTGAACCCATTCGAAGTACGAAACCGTCACACCGCCCGCGTTGGCGAGGATGTCGGGGAAGACGTGAACGTCGCGCTCCGTGAGCACGTCGTCAGCGTCCGGCGTGAGTGGGCCGTTCGCGGCTTCCACGATGACATCCGCCTGAACGTCCTTTGCGAGTTCGCCATCAATGGCGTTTTCGAGTGCGGCGGGAACGAGCAAGTCCACGTCAAGCGTGAGAAGGTCTTCGTTGCTGATTTCCTCTTCGGAGCCGGCGTAGCCGACGACGCTGCCGGTCTCGTTTTTGTGGTCCTTGACGTCGCGGGCGTGGAGTCCGTCGGGGTTGTGGATGCCACCGCTGGAGTCCGAGACGGCGACGATGTTCGCGCCGAGGTCTTCGAGGAGTTTCGCAGAAACCCAGCCGGCGTTCCCGTAGCCCTGCACGGCGACAGTTGCGCCGTCCATCTCCTTGTCGAGGTAATCGAACGCCTCGCGGGCGGTGAGCATGGTCGAACGACCTGTCGCTTCGACGCGACCTTCGCTGCCGCCGCTTTCGAGTGCTTTCCCCGTGATGACGCCCGGCTTTGTCGTGTTTTCGAGTTTCTCGTAGGTGTCCTTGATCCAGTTCATCTCGCGCTGGCCGGTGTTCACATCCGGCGCGGGAACGTCCTGGTCCACGCCGATGAACGGACGGAGTTCCTTGGCGAACGAGCGCGTGACACGCTCCAGTTCAGCCTCGCTGTACTGGTCGGGGTCGATGATGATGCCACCTTTCCCACCGCCGTAGGGGATATCTACCACGGCGGTCTTGTAGACCATCCAACCGGAGAGGGCTTTCACTTCGTCACGGCTGACGTTGGGGTGGTAGCGGATGCCACCTTTGTACGGACCGCGGTCGCCGTTGAACTGCGAACGGAACGCTTTGAACACTTCGATGGAACCGTCGTCCATTTCGACGGAGAGGTTGGTTTCGAGTATCCGCTGGGGGTGCTTGAGCCGTTCGAAAATGTCAGGAGACGCGTCAAGATATTTGGACGCGTCGTCTATCTGTTCCTGCAAGCTCTCGAACGGATTGGCTTGTTCGGACATCGTTTGTCAGTGCCACCCAGCGACTGTTAAACATGACGAAATAACCATGAACTATTACACCTAAATGAGATATAAGGAAGAGGGTCAGCTGTCAGCGTTCGAATACTCGATAATCCGCTCCGCTTGGGCGATGAGCGGCGCATCTATCATCTCGCCGTCAACCCTAAAAACACCGCGCCCCTCTTCTTCGGCATCCACTTTTGCTGTCAGGACGGCTTCGGCCCACTTGACCCGTTCCGGGTCAGGTGTGAACGCCTCGTTGATGGGCGCGACCTGTGCCGGGTGAATCGCCATCTTTCCGTCGTAGCCGAGTTGGATGGCGAACTCCGTCTCCGTCGACAACCCTTCCGTATCCCCGAAGTCTGTGTAGACGGTGTCGATGGCGTCCACGCCGTGAGCACTCGCTGCGAGAACGACGTGTTCCCGAGCGTAGAGCACTTCCGTCCCCTCGTCGGTTCTGGTCGCACCGATATCCGCCGACAGGTCTTCCGCGCCGAACACGAGTGCGGCCGTTTCGTCCACGGCCGCGATTTCAGCGGCGTTGAGAACCCCGCTTGCCGTCTCGACCAACGCGAGAATCGGAACCCGGCAATCGTGTTCGTGAAGTAGTCGAGCCAACGTTTCGGCGTCGTCAGCCGACCCCGTTTTGGGGAGCATGATGGAATCGATGGTGTCGGCACCGTCGTCGACACCACGAAGGTCGTCGTCCGCCGCGATTCCCGCCGGGTTGACGCGAATGCACACTTCACAGTCCGGGTCGAATTCCGGGTCCGTGAGCACGTCACGGACGGATTCACGTGCTTCGGCTTTTCGTTCCGGTGCGACGGCATCTTCCAAGTCGAATACTATCACATCAGCCCCTGCGCTGGGCGCTTTTCGCATCATCTCCGGACGGTCACCCGGCGTGAACATGACGCTTCGTCGTGGCATACAGGAACGACGCGTGGTGTCGATTTCAAGTCACCGAACGGTCCCGTTCGTGCACCCTCGGCGTTCCAGTCTCGTCGTTCGAAGAATACACCGAATCGGGTATTCCCCAGATAGGTTTATCTCGCCGCCCTTCGGTACGTCGGCATGGAACGAACGGAAAAGTCGGACGCGAACGAGGGGGACGATTCGAACTCCAACATGGGCCTCGGTATCGGCATTGGCGTCGCTCTCGGTGCTGGCCTCGGCGTCGCGCTTGACAACATTGCGCTCGGCCTCGGGGTAGGAATCGCTATCGGCGTTGCTATCGGAACTGGGATGCCCAACCGGTGATGGTTCTACCCCCGAACAACGACAGAAAAGATTTTCGTCCGTGAACCGTTGCGAAGGACGCTTCCGACCGTTTTACGGCCAGAGTCCGCGCGCCGTGTGAGCTTCGGCGATACGCGAGAGACCGACAATGTATGCGGCGTCACGCCACGTCACGCCGCGCTCCTCGACTTCGGAACGGACGTTGTCCCACGCCGTGAGCATCTCGGATTCGAGTTCCTCGTTCACGCGTTCGAGCGACCACTGGCGGCGGTTGATGTCCTGCAGCCATTCGAAGTACGAAACCGTCACACCGCCCGCGTTGGCGAGGATGTCCGGGATGACGTGGATACCTTGCTTCTCGAAGATTTCGTCGGCAGTGGTCGTCGTCGGACCGTTCGCCCCCTCGACGATAATGTCTGCCTTCACGTCGTGAGCGTTTGCCTCGGTGAGGACGTTCCCGATTGCGGCCGGAATGAGCACGTCCACGTCGAGTTCGAGCAGCTTCTCGTTGGGCAGGCGTTCGTGGCCGTCGAACGTCGTGACCGCTTCGGGTTCCTCCTCGTGTGTCGGAATCGCGTCGATGTCGAGTCCGTCCTCGTCGTAAATCGCGCCGTTCACGTCGGAGACGGCGACGACGTTCGCGCCCCACTCGTGGAGGGAGAGGGCCGCGTTCGCGCCGACGCTCCCGAACCCTTGAATGGCGACCGTCGTGTCTTCGAGGTCGTAGTCATAGTACTCACACGCTTGGCGGGCGATGATGGCGACCGAGCGACCGGGCGACTCCTCGCGGCCGTAGGAGCCGCCGATGACTGGCGGTTTGCCGGTGACGACACCGGGTTGTGTTTCTCCTTCCTGCATGGAGTAAGCGTCCATGAACCACGCCATTGCCTGCGCGTCGGTTCCCATGTCCGGAGCCGGAATGTCGCGCATCGGGCCGATGAAGTGGCGCAGTTCCTCGGCGAAGCGGCGAGTGAGCCGTTCTTTTTCCTCGCTGCTGAGTTCTTTCGGGTTGACGATAATGCCACCTTTGGCTCCCCCGAACGGGAGATTCATGACGGCACATTTCCACGTCATCCACATCGAGAGACCGATGCACTCCTCCTCGGTAACAGCGGGATGGTAGCGCATTCCGCCCTTGAACGGGCCTCGCACGCTGTCGTGCTGTGCGCGGTAGCCGGTGAAAATATCGGTGTCGCCGTTGTCCCGACGCAATGGTACCGAAACCCGGTGAACTTGGTCAGGATGTTTCAACCGCTCAATGGTGCCGCGGTCCACATCGAGATGCGCCGCCGCGCGCTCCAATTGTCGTCGTGCCGTTTCAACCGCTGTTTCCGGTTCGTCAGTCGTCTGCTTCCCAGTAGATGCCATAGTTGGACGCCTCCGAAAGGCTTGCCAGTTTAGTCGGTAGTAATATGAGAAAGACCTTGCCATCCGAACCCGCGTCGTCATGCGATACCACAGCATGATGCGAAAAAAGCGGCGACTATTGGGACGAATTGATGTCGTCTGAGAAACGGTTGTGATTGGTGGAAGACAGTAGTCAGGAGGTGGAGTGATGGCAGACGTTCACTGTGGCAGGGCGTAAATCACTCCGGCCACGTCACCGACGTAGACGGCTTCGCTGCTGACCGCTGGCGACCCGACCAACGAATCCTGTGCTTGGAAGTGCCATCTGGTGCGACCGTCGGCACGGTCGAGTGCGACTAGCAGGCCGTCGTCGTTTCCGGCGTACACCAGTTCGTTCGTGACGACGGGCGAACCCCATACCCGAGCGCCGGTTTGAACACGCCATCTGACGGTGCCCTCCCGCGCGTCGAGCGCCAAGATACTCCCATTGGCGGAGCCGGTGTAGACGATACCGCCAACGGCGACCGGCGACGACCAGACACCCGCGTCCGTCTCGTACCGCCATCTGGTTTTTCCAGTTTCGGCATCGAGCGCGTAGATTCGGTCCCCGTCAACGGTGCCGACGTACGCCGTGTCGCCGACGATGTCGGGCGCACCTGCGATAGCGAGGGACGGCGCGAAGCGGAAGAACTCCTCCCCGTCGTTCACGTCGTGGGCGAACAGCCCACCGTCGAGTCCGGTCGCATAGAGGGTGTCATCCGCAATCTGCATCGACGTGAGTGCGCGTGCTGGGCTTCGGAACGACGATTTCAGTTCACCCGTTTCGGCGTCGAGCATGGATACCTGCCCGTCGCGGGAGGCGACGTACAGCGTGTTCCCGAGCAGTATCGGTGCTTCTTCCACCCCCGAATCCGACTCGAAACACCATTCTTGGTTTCCAGTCGTCGCATCGAGAGCGAACAGGTTTCCGCCTCGGTCACCGAGGTAAGTGAAGTCCCCACCCGCTGTCGGGGACCCGACTGCGTTGGGGGCTTGGAACAGCCAATTGCTGACGCCATCCCGCCGGTCGATACTGCAGACGTCCCCATTTTCGGTCCCGACGTACACCGACCCATCCCTGACGACGGGTGCAGTTTCGACCGGCCCACCGACTTGTGCGTACCAGCGTGCGTGAACACGCCTGCTGTCGGTCAACGGTGTGGCTGGTGTCGGTAGCGTCGTCGGTTCTTCCTCGGTTCCGTGGTCGGCCGGTCCGTGGTGAGCGTTCGACCCCGAGTCGATACCGCCATCCGACAGGAACGTGGTGTCGTCTGCTGACGATCGTGGTGTGTTATGGCCCGTCATATTTTTCTCCCGACCTGAATTCGGTCTGACTATCCAGTCATTCGAATACTATCTACTTTGTTATGAACGGGTTACACCCCGCTGTCGCCCGCGCAACAGTTGGAACGGTTGCGACAATCAGACGAAGACCGATAGGATTTTTCCCGCCGCTAACGCAGATTTTGCCATGACTGGACTGTACTACGAGGAGTTCGATGTTGGCCAAACTATCAAGCACGAGAAACGGCGTACTATCAGTGAGAGTGATAACCAGCGGTTCTGTGATATGACGATGAATCAACAACCGCTTCACCTCGATGCCGAGTTCGCGGCCGAAACCCAGTTCGGCGAGCGCCTCGTCAACGGACTCTACACGATGAGCATCGCGGTCGGTGTGTCGATTCCGGACACGACGGATGGAACCATCGTCGCCAACCTCTCGTATGACAACGTCTCACACCCCAACCCAGTCTTTCACGGCGACACGATTCGCGCACAATCCACCGTCACGGACAAACGCGAGACGAGCGACAGTGAGCGCGGGGTCGTCACCATGCACGTCGAAGTGTTCAAAATCGACGGCGACGACGAGACGCTCGTCTGTGAGTTCGACAGGACTGCGCTGTCATTGAAAAAATCGAATGTCGAGTAGTCGACGGTGCTGCACTTTTCCCTTACAATCGGACGAATAGAGAGAGATTGATGACGACCGCGAACATCCACGGAAGTGCAAGTCCGACGGGGACGAGTGCCGTGTATCGTCGGGGGACGAGCGTCCGGCAGACAAAGCCGACGGCGAGTGCGAAGCTTTTCAGACCAACCAGTGAGAGGAATCCGAATCGTCCGAGTGCACCACGTGCAACCGGGTTCGATTCGGTTAGCCCCGCGTGCAACCCGAAGTACGTCGTGAGCAAGTCGCCGACGAACGCGAGGAGAACGACGGCCCAGAGCAATCGTTCCATGTCGTCGAAGTCGAACCAATTCGTGCGCTGATAGTGGGAAGAAAACGGTTGATGGCTCATAGGTGATGGCGCGGGAGTTTCACGTCATCCGAACGTACTTGGGAAGCCTGCTTTATTATGAAGCGCCTTATCCGTCTTATCCAGTGGGTAAGCTTTCGTTACTGCCCGTCTTCGCGGATATTGACCACTTTTCCATCGCCGAAAAATCAGTCCGATTTCGATTTTGGTTATAGAATCGTTCCGTGCTTCTTGTCCGGAACGTCCTTTTCGAGGCCGGCGTAGAAGTCGTATCGCTGAACGAGTTCGTCACGGAGGGTGCTCGGTGGGACGATATCGTCGATGACCATCTCGCTCGCCATGCGGTGAACGTCGATGTCCTCACGGTACTCCTCGCGGAGTTCCTGCTCGCGCTGGGCGCGTTCGTCCGGGTCCTCGATGTCGTTCAACTTGTTCGCGTACACCGCGTTGATAGCCGCTTCGGGGCCCATGATACCGATTTCACCCGACGGAAGCGCGAGGACACTTTGGGGGTCGTAGGCAGGACCGGACATGGCGTAGATTCCCGCACCGTACGCCTTCCGGACGACGACCGAGATTTTCGGGACGGTGGAGGAGGAGGTGGCGTAAATCATCTTCTTGCCTTTCTCCAAAATCGCGTCCTTCTCGACTCCGGACCCGGCCATGAATCCCGGCGTGTCACAGAGATAAAGGAGCGGAATCTCGAACGCATCACACTTCCAGATGAACTCCGCGGCCTTCTCGGCAGCATCCGGGAAAATGGCTCCCGACCGCTGTGCTGGTTGGTTGGCGACGATGCCAACCGGGCGACCGTCGATTTTGGCGAACGCCGTGATGATTTCGCCACCGAACTCCGGTCGGAGTTCGAAGTACGAATCCGAATCGACCACGCGTTCGATGAGGTCGGTCATGTCGTAGGCCCGGTTCGGACTCGACGGAATGACTTCGTCGATACCGTTCGGCGACAGTTTCGGCGCCTTCGGCTCGCTCCGAGGTGGCTTTTCGTGTGCCTTGTCGGGCAGGTACGTGATGAGGTCTGCCACAAGTTCGCGGGCGTGTTCCTCGTCACGAGCGACGAGGTCGGCACTCCCCGACTCCGCTGCGTGCATGTGTGCACCGCCGAGTTCCTGCATGCTGATATCCTCACCGGTGACCATCTGCACCATCCGTGGGGAAGCGATAGCCATCGCGGACATCCCCTCGACCATGATGGTGAAATCGGCGAAGACGGGCGTGTACGCCGCACCGGCGATACACGGCCCGTAGAGGACACAAATCTGTGGAACGCGCCCCGAGAGCATCGAGTGGTTGTAGTAGTACTTCCCGATGCCTTCGCGGTTGGCGAAGAAGCCAGACTGCTGGTCGATTCGTCCGCCAGAGGAGTCCATCAGGTAGAGCACGGGCTTTCCGTTCTGGAGCGCTCGCTGTTGCATCCGGAGGAATTTCTCGACCCCTTTGGCGGCCATGCTTCCGGCTTTGACCGTGAAGTCGTTCGCCATGAAGTGCAGGTCGCGGTCTTCGAACGTGGCTGCCCCGGTTAGGAGGCCGTCTGCGGGCAGTTGGTCATCCGCGTCGAACTCGGCAAATCGGCCGTCCTCGAACTTGATGCCGTCATCGTCGTCACCGTCAAACCAGAGGTCGAGTCGGTCACGGACGAACAGTTTCCCCTTGTCGGAGAGACGCTCTTTGTACTTCTCCGGGCCGCCCAATTCGATCTCCTCGATTTCTTCCCAGAGTTGTTCCTCGCGTTCGGTCGGACCGAGGTCGTCTTCCGGCGGTTCGCCGGGGTCGTCCCACGTGACGGTCGGTTCCGTTTCGTCGCCGACGAACAGTTCCACCTCGCTACCGACGTGTTCGGCGAGTGCGCTGGCGATTGCCGAGGCTTCCTCGTCGGTCGCCCCGTCGCCGATACGGACTTTCATGAATGTAAATGCGCGAGGCGATTTCAAACCGTTTTCCCTTTCTATCGCGACAATATTTTCGAGTGGGGCACTCGTAGCGAAACGAGGAGAGAGAATGGGGTGGAAGAAGCGTCTACGGGGGAAGGGAGCGACGGAGCGGAATCGAGACGTGGTTACTGGTCCGGCAGTTCCATAGCCGCGACGTGCTCCGCGTACTCTTCGAGTACTGGTTGACCCCAGTACCGAAGTGATTCGCTCCGTGCATCGTAATCGATGATGTTCGCATCAGCGAGTTTTGGGAGGTGTGTGTGGTGAAGTGATGCTTCGATACGCCGTCGGTAATCGTCCGGAACGTCGTTGGCGGACGTTTCCGTTTCCCACTCAACGACCTGTTCTACGAGGTCGGAGAGCGTCGCTACCCCATCCGGTGTCGTGGAAAGATAGTGGATGGCGTATCGTCTCCGCTTCGCCGACAGAAGTTCGAAGATATCGTCGAAAGACGGTCTACTCACTCCCGGTTCGGCGCGAAGTACGTGAGGCGGATGTCCCGACGGGCGGTTCCCCGAATCATCACGGTATGGTGACTCATTGCTCATGCGACGCTCAAGATGAGTTGACCACCATGGATAAAGAATGGTGAATCTCAACACCTAGAAACCTCCTAGTCAAAATGAAATCATCGGCCCAAAGAGCTTTACTTCTAATAAGTTCGACACCGACTATATTCGGTGGGTACATCTCCACGCGAAATTTCGATTACTACAGGAGTTCGGTTCGATTGCTGATAGTGTCGGACGAGATTACCAGATGACAACGACCACAACCGGTCGGGGACATGAGCAAACGGAATTAACGATAGTCCCAGTTGACGTGTCCCAACCCCGTGTGAGTTGTACTTATGGTTCGATTCACACGGACTGCAGTCGCACTCGGTCTCGTCTTCCTCGTCAGTGTCGCAAGCATCGCCGTCGTTTCCCCGATTTCAATCGTCCAACCGACGTCCACCACTCAATCAACCGTCTCGTCCGCGCCCACGTTCGCGGAATCTACCGCCGCACTCCCCGTCCTGCGAGCGAACGACGGAACGAGTGAACTGCTCTTACAGACGGATTCGATGCAGACAAACCAGACGGATTCGACGCCCTCCAGCCCCGAGCAGGCTGCCGCCCGAGGTGCCGCACAGGGAGCGGCGTTAGCACAAGAACAAGGTGTCTCCATCAGCCAGCAGCAGAAGCAGGCTGCGGTGCAGGGTGCGACGAGTGCAGTTTCACAGAGTCAGGGGGCAAACGTCACCCAGATTCAGGCCGCCGCACGTGGTGCTGCACACGGTTCCCTCGTCCAGAGTCAGGACGTGAGCGTCACCCAGATTCAGGTGGCGACACAGGGGGCAACCGCTGGAGCTGTGCAAACACAACAGGCGAACGTTTCACAGATACAGGCTGCCGCGTACGGTGCGTGTCACGGGGCGGTCGCCCAGAGCCAACGGGTGAATATCACGCAGGTACAGGTGGCCGCCCGAGGTGCCGCACAGGGTGCGGCAACCGGCGCGACACAGAATCAGGGAGCGAGCGTCTCGCAGATTCAGGAGGCCGGGCAGGGTGCGGCCTTCGGCGCGCTCGACCAACGGCAGAACGTTTCGGTCCGTCAGGTTCAAGCAGCAGCACAGGGGGCAGCGATTGGTGCTTCCCAAGCCCAGAACGCGAACGCAAAGCAGGTCCAAGTCGCCGCGATGGGCGCGGCGAGGGGTGGTGCGACACAAATCCAGCAGGTGAACATCGAACAGATTCAGGCGGCCTGCCGCGGTGCAGCGGCGGGTGCCGTCTCCCAAGTCCAACAAGTGAGCGTCACACAGATTCAAGTCGCCGCACAGGGTGCGGCACAGGGCGGACTCACGCAGGTTCAGCAGGCGACGGTCACCCAGATTCAGTCGGCGTGTCGCGGTGCGGCGATTGGCGCATTGAGTATCACGCAGGTACAAGTCGTGAACATCGTCCAGATTCAGGTCGTCGCACAGGGTGCGGCACAGGGCGCAGTGCAGGGTGCGGTTCAGAAACAGGTCGTGAATGTCAAACAGATACAGGCCGCCGCACAGGGGGCCGCACAGGGCGGAATTACGCAGGTACAGACCGTTCGAATCACCCAGATTCAGTCGGCCTGTATCGGCGCGGCGTCGGGAGCGGTCACGCAAAGCCAGCAGGTGAGCGTCACGCAGGTACAGGCCGCCGCGCGAGGGGCGTGTAACGGCGGCGTCGTGGCAAGCCAGCGCCAGCAAGTGAGCGTCTCGCAAATTCAGGCGATTTCCTCCGGCGCGGCCACTGGTGCGACACAGGCCGCCGCACAGGGGAACGTTAACAGTGCGGGTCAGGTTCAGGGGGCGGCGTTCGCCGGCACCAAACAGGCGGCAAGTCGGCTGAAAACGAGGAAGAACGCCCCACCGAAAACGCTCCAGTCTGTTGCACAGCAGGGGGCAGGCGGCGGAGCGGCGACACCGAAGCCGACCGCCACGCCAACGCCAACTCCCACACCGTCGTCAACAACCGCACCACAGACACCGACTGCCACATCCACGTCGAAACAAACCGCGACAGCGACATCGACACAACAACCGGCAACGACCTCGGCGAAATCGACTACTACGCCCAACGTCACGACTGTGCCGAACGCAACCACCACGCCGAACGTTACGACGACCACGACATCGAACGCCACTACGACAACGACGACCAGGCCGCCGACCGCGCCGCTCTCGTCTACTCTGTCTTGCACCCGAATCACGGCGAACGCGACACAGCGCGCTGACTACCGGCTGCAAGCGTTGCTGGTCAACGCCTCGAACCCGCAGTCGGGCGTGCTGGTGACACAGAACATCTCCGCCGGGGACTTCCAACCGACGGCCAACGACAACGTGACGTGGACGAATTCGACGGCGGACCTCGGCGTTCCGGGATACGTCTTCGTCAACGCGACGTTCGTCGATTCGAACAACCAAACGGTCACAACTGTTCGGCAAACCGACGTGCAGAGATGTATCCGACAGGTCGGTGGAACGCATCGAACGACCATGCCACAAACGACAGGCAGTGGGCCGACCGCGACCGCGGCTCCGACGACGGTTGCAACGACGACCGGACCACGGACGACACCAGCGACGAACAGTGGTAAAAAGACGAAGTAAAATCGGGAGCGACTACAGCGCGGCTTCGAGTCGGCCGATGAGGTCCGTGTTCCCGATGTGGAGTGGCACCCGTTGGTGCAGTCGTTCGGGCGTCACATCGAGAATCGACTGCTTCCCGTCGGACGAGCGGCCACCAGCGGATTCGATGATGTATGCCATCGGGTTCCCTTCGAACTGGAGGCGAAGCTTTCCTTCGGGACGCGATTCGAGACCGGGATAGGCGAACACGCCACCGTAGGTCAGCACTTGGTTTACGTCGCCGATCATCGCGCCGCCGTAGCGCAGTTTGAGTTCGTTCTCGATTTCACGGGCGTAGGATGTGAACTCGTCGGGCCAGTCCGGAACGCGGCCGCCGAACCCGTAAACTGTGGGTTCGTCGGGGAGCGTTACGTCCTCTCTGACCGCTCGATGGTCTCCGTCTTCAACGACGTACTCCGTCACGGAATCGTCGCGGGCGACCATCATCGTCGTAATCGGCCCGAAGAGGACGAACGCCGACGCGACGATATCCCTTCCGTTCGCCGGAAGCGGTGCGTCGTAGATGCCGACGATGGTTCCCATCGAGTTGTTGGATTTGAGGTTGGACGAGCCGTCGAGTGGGTCGATTGCGACCGATAGTCCGTCGCCACACTCGACGACGTGTTCGCGCTCCTCGCTGGCGAACTCACCGACGCCGTCGATAGCCGTTAACTCGGCTTCGAGGTACTCGTCGGCCCACACGTCGGCGGCCATCTGGATCTCCCCGCTGGGGTTTTCCTCGTCGGCCTTCCGACGGCGGCCGGTGAGACCGCCGCGTATTTCCGGTGCGGCGGCCGCGACGACCTCGATGATTTGGTCAACCGTCTCCATCGTTACAGTGCTTCGTCGGCGCTTGCGCCTTCGAAGATGACCTGTTCGAGCGCGTCGAGAATTCGCTCGGGGTCATCACGCTGCCAGACGTTGCGACCGACCGCGAGGCCCGAACTACCTGCATCCATCGCGGCTTCGACGCTGGAGAGGAACTCGTAGTCGCTGGTCTTCGACCCGCCACTCATGACGACTGGCATGTCAGCGGCGGATTTGACGGCCCATTCCATCGATTCGCGGCTGCCGGGGAATTTGACCTTCGCCATGTCCGCGCCGATTTCGAGCGCGATTCGGGTCGCGTAGGCGATGGTGCTCTCTTTCGTGTCGTTCTTGAGGCCCTGTCCGCGCGGGTACGACCACATGACGACGGGCATGTCGTACTCGCGGTGTGCGCGTTCCTGCACGTCGCGGAAGTCCTCGTACATCTTGGTCTCGTGGTTCGACCCGGAGTAGACGGTGTAGCCGACGGCGTCCGCGCCGAGTTCGGCGGCGTAATCGACCGTCCAATTCTGGGGCGAGTACGGTTCGCCCATCCAGAGGTTGCTCGTCCCGTTGAGTTTGGCGAGGAGGTTTACATCGTCCTCGTAGGAAGGGTAGTACGTCTCCGCGAGACCCTTCTGGACAGCGAGGCACGTAACTGCGTCGTGGGTTGCGGTTTCGAAAACCTTCTCGGGGTCCAGCGTCTCCGGAACGGAACCGAAGTCGGCCGACGGCCCGTGTTCCAGACCGTGGTCGTGAGCGAGAATGAGTGCTTTGCCGTCTCGCGTGACTTGCGAGTCAGTCAGCGGAATCATCATCCCGAACTGCGCCGACGATATATAAGAGTGTACTGGTAGCGTTCGTATCGAAATCCGATGATATCAGCGTTCTCGGTAGTTCTATTGAGAGAATAGGAAACTACGATAGTAGTAAATTCACAGTAGGTTGTGGGCCGAATCGCGCCACTTCGTGACGCGATGCAAATCGAGCAACAACGAGTCGGCCACGCGCTCCGGGTTGGCGATGGCCAGGCTTCGAACCGAAGTGATGCCCGCCTCCGCGAGCTCTCCGGCCAGTTCGTCGTCGATTCCCGGCACGTCGGTCACGGGATCGGGACTGCTCCGGTTGCGCCACGCTGCTTCTTCCGCTTCGGCGTCACCGCTACCGTCGGTCGTCGCCGTTTCAGTCGTCTCGGTCTCCCAGTCGCCGGAACTGGCGGCAATCCACGCGCGCTCACCGTCCTGCAACCCACGAATTTGGCTCGAACGGTCGTTCAGGTTGTTGCCGGACTCGAACGACCACGACAGAGAGTGCTCCCGGCGCAACCGCCCGGCGACACCCGGATTGACCCCTGCCTCGCGTAACATCTCGTAGGAGACGGTCCGATTTTGAATGCCCGTCACGTCGAACGGCGCGTCCTCGATAACCGCTGCCGTCGCTGGTCCGACATATTTTACGGCCGTCATTTCGGTCTCGGTCACGGCTCCTTTTCGTGTGTCGTTGCTCACGTCCCTCACCGATTCATTTCTTTCTCCCACTCACTCATATTGAATGTTTCGCCACAATACCTGTTCATTGGATTATTAATATATTCCTGCTATTTTGACTATCGGCCGTGTTCCGCTATCCTTACAACCGCTCCGGCAACAGTTGCCAGCATGGGTTCGCTTTCGGATATCGACAGTATCGGCGTGATTGGCGCGGGCACAATGGGCAGCGGCATCGCACAGGTCGCCGCCACGAGCGGGTACGACGTGGTCATGCGCGACATCGAAGACGAGTACGTTCAGCACGGCTTCGAGACCATCGAGGGAAGTCTCGACCGATTCGTCGCCAAGGAGAAGATGAGTCAGGCCGAAGCGGAGGAGGCAATCGACCGAATTACGGGCACCACAGACCTCGAAGATCTCGCGGACTGTGACTTCGTCGTCGAGGCTGCCGTCGAGAACATGGACATCAAACAGGACATCTTCGCCGACTTGGACGAGGTCCTTCCCGAGAATGTCGTTCTCGCCACGAACACCAGTACGCTCTCGATTACGACCATCGCCAGTGTGACCGACCGCGAAGAACAGATCGTCGGCCTGCACTTCATGAACCCCGTTCCCATCATGAAGGGCGTCGAACTCGTCGTCGGCGAGAAAACCGACGACGAAGTCGTCACGCTCGCGCACGACCTCGCCGAGGACCTCGGTAAGGAGACGTGGGAGTCCGACGACAAACCCGGTTTCGTCACCAACCGAATTCTCATGCCGTGGATAAATGAAGGCATCCGCGCCTACGACGAAGGCGTCGCGGACAAGAAGGACATCGACAAGGGAATGACGCTCGGAACGAACGTCCCGATGGGACCGCTCACGCTCGCGGACCACATCGGACTGGACATCTGTCTCGACGCCAGCGAAACCCTGTTCGAGGAACTCGGCGACCGATACAAACCCGCCTACCTGCTGAAGCGGAAGGTGGATGCGGGCGATTTGGGCAAGAAGACCGGCAAAGGATTCTACGAGTACTGAGAAACGTACTCGTTTTTCGAGCGTTAGCAGACGTGAACATTCGTTCTGACCGTTCTCCGCTGTATTTCACGACCTTCAGTTCTCCCCATCAGTCCGCCGTTTCTCCCGCTCGCCAATGCGGTAGCAAAGTTGATACGGCTTGTTCGACAACGTCTATCCATGTCCCGTCTCTCCGCCCTTCGCCCGCGGCGGAGCCACGTGTTCCCGTTCGCAGTCGTGGCGTCCGCCCTCCTCTGGTTCGTGAACCGAGACGCGGAAATCACCGGAATCGTTTCCCGAACAATCGCGCTCGGAATCGCATCGGTCGCCGTCAGCTATCTCGTTGCCGTCCTCATCGTCGCCGCGGTGACCCCCGACGACGATTCTCGGTCGAGAATCACCCGCACGTTGTTCTTCCCGTCGAACGAGATGCTCGCCACGTTCGCCATCATCTCGCTGGCGCTCGGCGGGTATGCCGTGACAGGCATCCCGTTCATCCCCGACGAACTCGACCTCGCAGTCCGACTGCTTGGTCTCGTCCTCGGATGGCCCACCATCGTCGTCTACATCGCAACAGTCACCCTCGGAAACGCATTCGGCGGACAGCCACCGTTCGTCGTCGAAGCTATTGCGGTCGGGTTCGGCGTCGCTTGCTCGACGGTGTGGATGTTCCTACTGGCGGGATGGATAACGGATGCCGTCCGCCGTATTTTTGCCGCTGTCGAAACTGCCCACTAAGTCGAATTTGAGGAGCGGTGAAACGGCGTCTCCGCAATCGTCCGCCGGAGTTCGCCGAGCGTTTCACGCTCGACGCCCCCCGAGAGGGAGGCGATGAGACTGTGAACCTCTTCGCGTGAAACCTTGATACCTGCCCGACGGAGTGCATCCTCCGGTCGTTTTTTGACCTCGCGCAGTGTCCCGACCGCGAGCAGGTATGGAATCGTCCACGCGACGAGGCGGTTTCCACGTTCGCGCGGCATGGTCTCCAGATACGTCTGGGCGTCGTCGCTAAAGCTGTGTGCGTGGTCCGCAGTTCGCGCGACGACGTCCGCAACGTCGTCGCTGTACTCGGGGTCACAGAGTTCGTCCTGTGGAACGTCGGCCTCCTTCAGCCACGCCTCGGGAAGGTACACGTTGTTCTCGTCGTGGTAATCCACGTACACGTCCTTCGTTACATTGACGAGTTGGAGGAGGAGCGAAAACGATTCCGAGGTTTCGCGTAGCCGAGTCGCCCGCGTGGAATCCACGTCCCGGCAGACGAGGTTGGTGATGAGTTCCCCGACGGTTCCGGCGACGTAGTAACAGTACTCTTCGAGTTCTGCGCTGGTACCGATTCGAAGGCCACCGTTATCGGCGTAGCGTTCGACGAACATCGCCATTCCATTCACGAGCTCCCGCACTGGCGGTCGAACCGCCTGCCGGACAGAGGGAGAGCATGCGTCGAACGTTTGGACGACTCGTGGTGCGTGACTGACGACAGCCCAATCGGGGTCGTGGCTATTGCCATCGCGACTCTCGCCGTCGTTGTCATTGCCGTCGCTATCGTCTTCATCGCCGTCGCTGCCGGGAATCCACTCGTCCACGTCCTCGCGGAACTCCGCGACCGTCGTCGCGTCGGTCGGGTCGAGCGCAGCGTCGTATTGATAGAGGAGACGCGCCTGTTCAGCAGGCGGAATATGGCCCGCGTCCTCGATGGTGTCCGCGACACGGCAGAGGAGGTATCCGACGCAGATGGCATCGGCCATCGGCGTATCGAGTAAGTCGATGGTGATGGCAAACGTACGGGAAACGCCTTGAACCGCCTGATGGCACCATTCCATGTCGGCCTCTGGCGAATCGATAGAGGGTGTGGAGGTCGGTGGCTGACTGTCCATTCTATTATAAACCCACTCGGGCCGATACGGCAAAACACCTTGGGCTTACCGCTCCGGGTCGAGCAATTGTCAAATATCCTTTCAATCTGCCAAAGCGTCCCTCAGCGGCCGGGACCGTGAGTCGCAAGTGCCAAGTCTCGCCACCCCGCACTCGAACACGAAAATGTACGAGGGCGTCCACGCCGTCCCAGACGGGGAAGCCACCGTCGCGCGATTCGCGGCCACGGCGAGTGAGTACGAGTTCGACGGTATCGTCGTCCGCAACCACGGCGACGCACAGACGGAGTTCGACGCCGACGTAGTCAGCGAGGAGTACGACATGGACGTGGTGGACGGTCTCGAAATCCGCGCCGACAACCCGTCGCAGGCCAGCGGCCACGTCGGTAACTTCCGCCCGAAGACGACGATTCTCCTGTTCCACGGCGGCACGGCAAAACTCAACCGATTCGCTGTCGAGGAAGAGCGAATCGACGTGTTGTCCCACCCGATGCGCGGACGCGGGGATTTCAATCACGTGCTGGCAAAGGCCGCCGCCGAACACGGCGTGCGCGTCGAGTTCGACTTCTCGCGCGTCCTCCGGGCCGACGGCGGCCCGCGAGTGCAGGCCATCCAAGACCTCCGAAAACTCCGCGAGTTGGTCATCCAGTACGACGCCCCGTTCGTCGTCAGCGCGAATCCGAACTCGCATCTCGAACTACGGGCACCGCGGGAACTCGAAGCAGTGGGCAAGGTTATCGGCTTTTCACCCGAGCAAATCGAGGACGGTTTGCGGGAGTGGGGTCGCCTCGCCGAGCGAAACCGGTTGATTCAGTCCGACGATTTCATTGCGCCCGGCGTCCGACGTGGTCGGTATGAAGAAGACGATTGAGGAACACGCCGACCGCTTTTCCGACATCGCGGGCGACTACGACGATTCACAGGACAGCGACGAGTACCGCGCCTGCGTCTCCTTGGTCGTGGAGCATGTGAATCCCAGCGCGGACGATGTCGTCCTCGACTTGGGAACCGGCACGGGTGCAATCGCCCTCGCGCTCGCACCCGACGCGAAACGCGTCATCGGCCGCGACATCAGCGAAGGCATGATGGACCAAGCGCGGACGAAAGCCGAGGAGAACGGCATTGAAAACGTCGAATTCGGTGAAGGACGGTTCCGGGAGCCGAACGTCGATGCTCGCGTCGATATCGTCGTCTCGAACTTCGCCATGCACCACCTCTCCAACGAGGAAAAGCGCGAAGCCATCGAGGCGATTGCTGAACTGGGTCCCAAAAAGTTCGTGTTGGGTGATGTCATGTTCTTCGGCACGCCCGACCCCGACGTTCCGTTCTACAGCCCCGAAGTTGACGACCCCTCGACCGTCGGCCATCTCGCCGACGTGCTGACCGACAACGGATTCTCGTTGACCGCCGTGGAGCGCGTTCACGAACAAGTCGGTGTGCTGGTTGCCGAACGGCTTCGAGAGTGATTTCAAAGCCGCAAGTAGCGTCCTCGTTGGCCCCCCGGACGAAAAAATCAGAACCGAAACGCACGTCGGTCCGCGGTGGTGTGACCGAACCCTTACTCGGCCAAAAATCCAATCAACGATTCGTTCACGTCCTCGGGCCGGTCGTTTTGTACCCAGTGACTGGCGTCGGATAGCCGCTCGATTCGCAAGTCGGGAATCCAACGGTCCAGCCCTTCAGTCAACTCGTTGCCGAGCGCGAAGTCCTCCATGCCCCAAATCAGGAGCGTCGGGACCTCAACGTCAGGGGTGTGGCCCGCCCCACCGACGAGGGAGCGAACTTCCGCCGGAATCACGTCGCGGAACAGCGCCCGATAGTAGTTGATGGACCCCGTCAGCGCGCCGGGTTGGGACGCGGCTTCGACGTACCGCTGGATGTCCGCCTCGCTGAAGGCGTCGGGATTCTTCGCCGCATCCCTGAAAACCCCCTCGATGGCGTCGTAGTTCCGCGCCGAGAGGAACGCCTCCGGAAGCCACGGCAACTGGAAGAAGAACATGTACCACGAGCGCTTGAGCTGTTCGGGCGTCCGGAGCACTTCGCGGAATCGCCCGGGATGGGGCGCGTTCAGGACGGCGAGTTTGGCAACCCGCTCGGGGTGGCGGATGCCGACCTCCCACGCGACGGCCCCGCCCCAGTCGTGGCCGACAACGTACGCTTCGTCCTCGCCGATGTGGTCCATGAGGCCGACCACGTCGCCGACCAATTCCTCGACGCGATACGATTCGACGCCGTGAGGTTTCTCCGAGACGTTGTATCCCCGCATGTCGGGCGCGACGACGTGATACCCCGCCTCGGCGAGCGCGGGAATCTGTTCGCGCCACGAGTACCAGAACTCGGGGAAACCGTGCAGGAGGAGAACGAGCGGGCCGTCACCCGCTTCGACAAAGTGGAGACGAACGCCGTTGACGATTGTCTCGTTGTGAGTCAGGTCGGGCATACGTCTACCGACGGGATTTTCGTGGATAAACGTTGACGTGTGACCCCGACCAAATTCCCGTCAGTCGAGAATTCGCTCGATGTAGTCGTCCATGTCGCGAGCGAGCGAACACACGCCGGGGTGAACCCAGAAGTAACTGTAGACGACGCCGTTGTCCTCTCCACTTCCGGTGACTGTGTGTCTCCACTCGTCCCGCGCTTCGTCGGCGACGAGGTGGAAGAAGTGCCGGCGATAGGCTTTCGGCTTCTCGTGATGATTCCACACGTCCGTGGAGAGCGAGCGAATGGAATCGAATTCCGTCAAGCCACTTTCCTCTCGTACTTCGCGGACGACTGCCTCGCGTGGGTCTTCCCCGTCCTCGATTGTTCCCTTCGGGACCTGCACGCCAGCGTCCTCTTTGGCGTGCTCGAAGACGAGCAGTTGGCGGGTCTGGGCGGCGTTACGCGTGATGTACGCGTAGGCTTTTTCTTCGGTGACGGGTCGATCAATCACGGGTACGATTGCAAAACAACGAGCGGGAGCCTAAACGTTACGTCAGTCAAGTGTCCGACTGAATGATCGGCACCGTGTGAGACCAGCGAAGAGGGACGTGGCCGAAGCCTACTCCCACAGCGCGGTGTCCGTGTAGTTTTCGAAGCGAGTAATGTGGCCGTCGAGCAAGTCACAGACGTGAGCGAACGGACTCTCTATCTTCTCTCCTGCGTTAGTCGTGGCGCGGAACGCACCCAACGCGACGACCGTATCACCGCCGTCTACGAACCGGTCGGGTTCGACCCGGAACGTCTCGAACTCCCCTTTAGCCGGTTCGAAGACGTTCGTTCGCACTTCGTCGGGACCGTGATGGACTCCGCTGAAGTGGAACCCATCCGGTTCGACCCATTCGATGTCGTCGGCCATTGTGGCCAAGACGGATTCGAGGTCACTCTCGTTGAACCCTTCGTACACCCGCTGAACTATCTCAACGTTGCTCTGTCGTGTCGATGTCATTGTTTCCCACCCACATAAATGTAGAATCTGCAAAACGATAGAGCCCTCTGCTGTTGTGCTGTCCAATCCGGAAAAATCGAACGCAGTGGCGGGATTTCGCTCGTGGAACGGTGGCGGACCGCGTCGTTTCGCGTGACTACTCCGTGTTGGTGACGACACCCCACGAGAAGACGATATGATCAACTTTCTCCGAGTCGAGGTCGCCGAATCCGGGTCCGAGGACGGTTTTCTCCATACGAATACCCACACAGTCTGCCACCAAATGAATCCTCATTTGACAAATTCGTTGGCGACTTCAGCCCGAGAACGGCCGGAACCACACCGCTGTCAGCAACAACGCGAGGAAAACATACGACCCACGGATGAGCAACATCGTGGCGAGTTCCGGGCCGCTTCGGTACGCAATAGCAGCCACGACGCCGAACGCCACCACTGAGAGAACGGAACTCGGCGGGAACACCCCGGACATCGAAAGACCCAGCACGCAGAACAGGGCGAACAGGATGAGACCGTACGCCGTCGTTCGCGCGCGATTTTGCCCGAGGACGACAGCCACGGTTCGTTTGGAGATGGAGCGGTCATACTCGTAATCCTGCGCGTCGTCGATGACTTTCACGCCAGAGAGCAAAACGAGGAAGACGAGTGCGAACGCGAGGGCAACCGGCGAAAGCGTCCCCGTCTGGACGTAGTAGCCGCCGAGAATCGACAGCGCGATGCCGAGTGGATAGCCCGTCGTCGTCGTGATAGGATTCGTGTCGAGTTGCGGCGCGTGGAGGTAGCCGATGACCCACGTCGGGAGCGTGATGAGCACTGCACCGACGCCGACGGTCAGCCAGAGTCCAGCGAGGCAGGCCAGAAAGAGGGCGGCAGCGGCGACGAGCAGGAGTTTACAGCCACTCGCCGTGAGCGGGTGGTCCTCGTCCTCACCCCGAATGTAAAAATCGACGTAGCCGTCCTTGACGTGGGCCGTGTAGACGGCCGCGAAGATTGCGACCATGTGGAGTCCGCCGGTGGCGAGCGAGAACTGTCCGGCCAGCATGCTCCCGAACCACGAGGCGGCGATGGGCGGGAGCATGAACACCGGATGGACTTGCGAGGCCACTGCGCGTGCGGCGGGGACCACGCCGGAACCGCGGCGTGAGATGGGCATAGATTCGATTCACAACGCCATCGATGATAAAGTCACAGGCCAAACGGGCCGGAAAATTCAGCGAACCGCGTCAGCCGCTTCGCCCATGATTTTGAGCGCGGCCTCGATTTCCTCGATGTTCGTCGCGTAGGAGATGCGAGCGTAGCCAGCACCGTGCTCGCCGAACGCCTCGCCGGGGACGACGACGACGCCGCGTTCGAGGACTTCGTCCACGAAGCCCTCGGGAACTTTCGGCATGGCGTAGAAGGCACCCTGCGGCGTCGGCGTTTCCAGTCCGATGTCGTTCAAGCCGTCGAGAAGGATATCACGGCGTTCCTCGAACGAGGCGGCCATCTCCTCCACCGTATCCTGCGGACCGGTCAGCGCGCCGAGCGCGGCGAACTGCGCCGGGGCGCTCGCACACGCCTGCACGTACTGGTGGACGCGAAGCATGCGCTCGATTCTGCGCTCGCTGCCCGCGACCCAGCCGAGCCGCCAGCCGGTCATCGAGTACGTCTTCGAGCAGGCGTTGACGATGATGACGTTGTCCGTCTCCGCGAACTGCATCGGAGAGTAGTGTTCGCCCTCGAAGACGATGTGTTCGTACACCTCGTCCGAGATACAGAAGCACGTCGTGTTCGTCCGCGATGCGGGCGAACTCGCGCATGTCTTCCTCGCTGGACACCGCACCGGTCGGGTTGCCGGGGCTGTTGACGACGAATGCAGCGGTGTCGTCCGTGATGTTCTCCTCGACTGCTGCCGGGTCGAGCGTCAAATCCTCGCGCACGGGAACGGGTTTCGGCGTCCCACCCGCGAGATGGGTCAGGGCGTCGTACGCGACGAAGCCGGGGTCGGGGAAGATGACTTCCTCGCCTGCGCTGACGTGGGCTTCGAGGGCGATGTGAAGCGCCTCGCTCCCGCCCGCCGTGGCGATGATGTTCCCTGGGGGCACCTCGATTTCGTTGTCGCGTTCGTGTTTTGCACTGATAGCCTCACGAAGTTCGAGAATTCCCTTGTTCGACGTGTAGGCGTCCGTCGCGCCCGATTCGATGGCGTCCAGCGCGGCCTGTCGCGCGTGGTCCGGTGTCGGGAAGTCCGGTTGTCCGAGTCCGAGATTGATCGCGTCCTCACCTGCGGCTTCGAACACTTTCCGAATGCCGCTTATCGATACGTGTTCGACCCTGTCCGAAAAGCCGGTCATACACCGGAACCGACGAAACCGACCCCGATAATTCTTCGCCTCGATTACTCGGGTTGTGCACGAAGCGCGTCGAGATGGTCGCCGATGACCGACAGGGCCGCGTCGGCGTCCATGTAGCCGTTGTCGTATTCAGAATACACTTTGTCCACGTCGCGGAAGAACTGGTCCAAGTCAACGTCGTCAGTATCGCTCATGAGTGGGGAAAAGCGGTTGAGTTGGAAAAAGCCGATGACTTTGAATGAAGACCGGTCTAATTCGACTCAATCGTCCGGTAGCCGAGGACGACCAAAAGCAGACTGACCGCTCCAGAACCCCACGTGGCAAGCTTAGCGGGATTGAGCGCCAACGTCATCACCGCAAATCCGACACCGACGACGCCCACAAACAGGGCCGCATGACCGAACAACCGCAAGATGAGGTTACTCATTGAAAGACGTGTATTCCGTTTCTCTTCTCCAGCGAGGTATACATTCTCGATTCCATCTTCCAACGACACAACCGCCGGAAACGCGCATTTACACAACCGCCAGAAATCAGCAAGCCACACAACCGCCAGCCGTTAGCACTCTCTCCGGAAAATCGGAGATTTTCCGGGCCGACGACTGAACGGAGTCCAGGTACCTCGCGTTGCGAGGTACCTGAAACGAAGTGAGGGAGGAGTGTCTTCGTGAGTGAAGCGAACGAAGGCTCGGAAGTCGCAGCCCGCGAACGAAGTGAGCCGGAACGTCTTCCGGTGCTTTTGATGAACCTTTTACAGGGAGCCAGCAATCGGGCCGACGACTGTCGGCCCGATTGCTAGCGACCGTCGTAAAAGGTTCATTGGAACATTCTCAACGGCTGTGCCTGCGAACTCTCCGCCTCCTCGGTTTCCTGCATCCGCTGGGCGAACTGCACTTTCTGCTCGCGGATTTCCTCGGCGCTCTCGACCAAGTCGTCGATGTTCACGTTGATACCCGCGATGGGGTCGATACCGTCTTCGAGGAGGATGCGGGCGGCTTCGGGGTCGGGGAACTGCGGGTCGGACTGGACGATGAGGCCGATTGCGCCGACGCCGCTCCTACTGGCACAGTGAAGGAGTGCGCCGGTCGGGCCGCTGATGGCACCCATTTCGTTCGGGGAATCGATGTCGTACTCGTCGAGTAGTTGAGCCATGTCACCGGTTGCGGTACCGTACAGTTCGGGGACCGTCCCAGCCTGCTTCTGGTGCGGCAAGCCGCTCAGGTAGAGCGGTGTCGCATCGTTGGAATCGACCCACGCGGTGACGCATTCGGCAAACTGCGGTGCGGCGTCCGACGAGATGGGAACGTCGCTTCGCAGCGCGAGCAAATCGTTTTCCTCGTCGGCGTACAGCCGAACCGGTGGGAGAAGATCGCGCTTGCCGTCCTCGTAGATGGCAATCTGAGGGATTCCGTTGCAGTCCACCGCCGCGTAGTAGGTCATGTCGAACTGCTCTATGAGGTGGTCCGTGGCGATTTTACCGACCAGTCCGAGTCCGGGGAGGCCTTCGACCAACGTCGGTTCGTCGAGTTCGATTTCGTCGGCGACGACGGCGATGTTCGTCATACCGTCCGATTCGGACCGATTCGTCTTAATAACGAGGGCACCGGAAGGGACGGGGCAAACGCGGGACATGGGACGCCGACGCTCCGAAACCCACAAACACCTCTCGCTCGCATACCCGAGCAATGGAGCCATTGGAGCGCTATGAACCCATCCTCGATGATTTCGAGGGATTTCTCGCGGCGTGCAAGCGCCCGCTTCCCTCGGTCGTCAGGGTAAATCGCTTAAAAGCGACCCGAGAGCAGGTAACGCAAGCGTTCGACGAGGGCGGCGTCGAATGGACGCCGCGCGAGTGGAACGAGAATGTACTGGAAATCGAAGGCAAGCCGGGCAACACGTGGCCCTCGTTTCACGGGTGGACGCACGGACAGGAGGAAGTTTCCTCCATTCCGGCGTTCGTCCTCAACCCCGAACCGGGCGAGCGCGTGCTGGACGCCTGTGCCGCACCGGGAAGCAAGACGACGCAACTCGCGGCACTGATGGACGACAAGGGACTGGTCGTGGCGAACGACAGCAACCTCGGACGGCTGTCAGCACTTCGATTCAACACCGAGCGACTTGGCGTCACCTGCGCCGCGGTGACGAATCAGGACGCCCGGAACTTCTCGCTCAAACCGTTCGGACTCACGGCGTTTGACGCGGCCCTCGTGGATGTTCCGTGTTCCTGCGAGGGGACTATTCGAAAGAATCCGACCGCGTTGGACGATTGGGGATTGGACCACATCGAAGGTGTTGCTGGCGTGCAGAAGGGGATTTTGCGGCGGGCGATACAGGCCACACGCGAGGGGGGCACTGTCGTCTATTCCACCTGCACCTTTGCACCCGAGGAGAACGAGGCCGTCCTCGATTACGCCCTTGAACGCGAGGATTGCCGACTAGTCGAGTACGACATCGGTCTGCAATCGGAACCCGGACTCACCGAATGGCATGGGGAGGAGTTCGACGACAGCATTCGGAAGGCAAAGCGATACTATCCGCACCACAACGATACTGGTGGGTTCTTCTGTGCGAAACTGGAGGTGGGGCAATGAGTGACGAGGAGAGCCACAACGGCGAAAACGAATTGGCATCCAACGACGGCCAGCGGTTCGACCGCTTGCCGGAGACGGAAGACGAACGCGAGGTTTCTGGCCGTGTGAGCAGAACGGAAGTGCTCGACTGGTGGGACGAGCGGTTCGGCATCCCGCCGGAAACGTTCGACGACGCTTCCTTCTGGGAGAAAGGGAAAGGCAAAATCTGGATACTCGACGGTGACCTGGAACCCCCTGTTCACATCGAAGCGCTCGGAATGACGTTCCTCCGCACGCGACAGCGACACTGGAAGCCGACGACGAATGCGGCCCAGCGGTTCGGTCAGCACGCGACCAAAAACGTCATCGAACTTGACGCCGAGCAGGCCCAGCGGTTCGCCGGCGGGGAGGACCAAGAACTCGACTGGAGTGGCGATTGGGGCTACCTCATCGCCGCACACGAAATCGCAGGCGACGTCGAACCGCTCGGCGTTGGCCTGTATCTCCACGGAGAACTCCAATCGCTCGTTCCACGAGGGCGACAACGGGACCTTTGAAACTCAGTCGACGCGGTCGATTTCGCTTTCGGCTTTCGTTTCGACGCGTTGAATGCCGTCGGCAATCGTCTCCCGCTCGAAGTACAGCAGTTCGATGGCCAAGACGGCGACCGTGACACCGAGAACGACGTAGAACGTCCCGCGTTGGGACGACCAGAGATGCCACACCAGCAGGACGAAGAACACGGCGGTACCGATAACCCCGATTGCAGGCCATATCGGATTGATTTCGTCGTGGTCGCGCTCGCTGAACGCGAGATAGCTCATCACGCCGAACACGACCATGAACGCGAGCGACCCGAAGGAGGTGATACCGTCGAGGCTACCGTAGGCGGTGAAGGCTGCCGCCAACACCCCGAGGATGATGACCGTCTTCGAGGGTGCCCCGTCGGCTTTGACGCGTCCAGTCCTGTCCGGAAGCAATCCGTCGCCGATCATTCCCTTTGCGAAGTTAGCCGAGGAGAACAGTGTCCCGTTGATGGCGCTTCCCGTCGAGAGGATGGCGGCGACGGAGATGATGACGAAGCCGATGTGGCCGATTATCGGTTGGACGGCGTTCGCAAGCGCCCGCTCGGGATGGGCTTTGATAGTGCTTTGTTTGGCCAAACTCGTCACCACGATTGCTATCAACCCGTCGATGAGGATGGTGATGATGATGGAGTAGTAGATTGCTTTCGGGAGATTCTCGGAGGGGTTCTTGATGCTGTCCTGGTCGTATATCAGGAGTTGCCAGCCTTGGAAGGAGACGAACGAGAGCGCCGTCGCCATAACGACCGGCGAAACCTTCGTAATCGTCGAAACGCCAATCGCGAGCGAGTTGTTGGAGAACCCGTACCACACACCGAGACCGATGAACGCAAGCAGGATGGCCACTTTCACGCCGACGAGCAGTTCCTCGGACGACCCTGTCGCACGTGCCCCCAGAACGTTGAGCGTGATGAAAATCCCGACTGCGATGACGGAGTACAGCGGGCGAATGAGGTTTTCGCCCAACGGGATGGCGTGAACGATACTGGATGGTGTCAAGGCGACGGCGAAACTACCGAACGCGTAGGCGTACATCGCCATCGCGCCGATATACCCGACCAACAGCGTCCATCCAACCATCCCAGCGATGTTACTGTTCCCGATGTACTCCTCCAGTTGGGAGACCGACCCCCCGCGCTGGTTTCCTATTTCGTTCAGCTTGATGTACGAGTAGGCCGCGCACATCGACACCAAGCAAGCCAACGTGAACGCGAGCCACGAAGCGCTCTTTGCAATCATCGCGACGATACCGAGGACGGCGAACACACCGCCGCCAATCATTCCACCAACCGAGATGGAAATCGCACCCCAGAAACCTAACTTCTCTTCGTTCCCATTCGCCATATCGGAAAATAAGTGCTACAAATATCTATTATTTGGGGCCGTTGGTGCAACGAGTGATGATCTCGAATCGCTATTCGTCCCGGGTACGAATCACACCACCACCCAGTCCCGCCCATTCGACCGCGTAGCCGAGTTCCGAGAGGAGTGCACTGTCGTCTTCGATACCCCAGTCGGTGAACACTGATTTCACGTCCGAGTAGGCCATGCCATCCTCGATTTCGTCTCCCAGTTTCGAGAGAATCGCGGGACGAACCAACGTTCTGCCGACCTGTCGATGCTCGGGAAACGATTTCCCGTCGAGCGCGTCTTCGCTGACGCCGTGTTCATCCGCGAGGTCAGCGAGAGAAATCACGTCAGCGTCCGGGACGAGTTCATCGGGGAGGGAATCGACGCTCGCGGCGACGAGTTCGTCTTCGTACCGGCGGAGCGCGTCACGAACGTCCTTGAGACGAATCGACCCCGAGTACGGAATCGCGCGATGGTCCCGGGCCACGATTTCCTCGCCGACGCCAAGGGTTTCGTCCACGGCGACGAGCAGTTGGACGTCGTCCACGGCATCCAACTGCGAGAGCTTCTTTGCGACGTATTCAGGCGTCCAAAAGCCCATGATTTCGAAGAACACACGGAAGTCGGCATGCTGGTAGTCGAAGGCGAAGTCGGGAATCATCACACGTGCGCCCGCCGCGAGGGGTTCGGGTTCGCGCACGAGGTCCCAGTCCAAATCGAGTGCTTCGAATCGGGTTGCAAACTCCCGCTCTACGTCGCTGTCGAACGAAACGTCGGCGATGGGTTCGGTTCCGGGTGGACGGATGGGGTCCGTATCGGAGAGCACGAGATTACGCTCGGTTCCGTAGTCATCGATAGTCGCCACGAGCTGCCACTCGTCAGCCTTGACGACGGTTCGGAGCAGGCGGGAGAATCGCGTTCCGTATCGTCGCGTCGAGCGGAAGAGCGCGTCCGGGCCGGTGACGATGACTTCCCGTCCGGCGTCCGTCTTGTGAATCTCGTACATCAACCGGAGCCGTTTGACTGCCGAGACGAGTGCTCGTGGGTCGGAGGTTCGAACCCGAAGTTCAGTCGCGTCGAACAGCGCGGTTTGGGCGAGCGAGAGGTTGTACTGGCTGACGAGTTCGTCGGGGTCCCACCGAGAGTCGAACGAGACGAGCGGTTGGCGTTCGTCAAGGTCGGCGTACAGCGACTCGGCGACATCATCGGGTGTCGTGTCGAGACGCTCGGCAGCGCGCCCGAGGGCTATTTTGCGTTCCTCTTCGGTAGCCACACCGACCGCTTCCGCGGCTTCGAATGCGACGGTTCGGGCGCGCTCGGGCACGACGGCGGCACGAGTTTCGAACGTCGCTTCGCGTTCGAGGAGTTTGGCGAATCCCCGAACGAGTTTGAAATCTGGCGCATCGGTTTCGAGGTCGGACAGCGCGGAATCAAGTTGGGAGTGGGGTTCGCCGACGTGACCTTGATACGTACCGAGGACACGCGCCGCGAGCGGTCGGTGTTCACGGTCGGCGAACCGCGGATGGTAGCCTCCCCCGGCACGGGACACCCGGAGCAGGTCTTTGGTAAGCACGATGTGGGCTACGCATCTCCAATACAAAAGAAGTCGGAATAAGAAGATTCATTCCGGCGGCTCGAATGGGTATTGAGTATGCGTAGGCGTGAATCCCTCCAGAAGCTCGGTCTCGTCATTTCACTCACATCCCTGAGTGGTTGTGCCGCAATCCTCGGCGGACGCGGCAATAAACAGGACGATGGGGACAGGAAACAGTCCGGGAACTTGGAAAGTGTCCAACTCCGTCCGAAAGAAGGGAAAGACGACAACCTCGTGGTCCTCGTCACGGTGAAGAACAAGGGAACGAAGAAAGAATCCGCAGACCTCAAAGTGTCGGTCACCATCGACGGGACGGTACACGAACGAACACCGAAGATAACCGTTCCCGGCGGAGAGAAAAAGAAGATCACAGTTCCGTTCGAACTGAAATACGAGAAGTTTACCGATGCAGACAGGACTTCCATCGACCTCAACCTGAAGTAGCTACAGTAGCAACCAGACGAGAATCGCGATTACGAGCAGCTTCTTGACGAGTATCACGCCGACGATAATCTGTGTCACGGAGAGCGATTTCGCCCTCACGACGACCCGGCGGACGGATGTTCGAACGTGTTCGACGAGGAATTTTGGCGAGAAACGGCTTCTCTCCGATACGGAGTGGGCGGTCGGAACCCAGCCATCACTCGTGTATCGAACCGTCACTGGGAGTTCTTCGAGGTAGCCGACCTGCGCGAACTCGAAGCCGTGTTCGGCGGTCACGGCTTCGAGATTGCGAACGTCACGCTCGTCGTCCAAATCGTAGATGAGCTGTGTTGAGTCCGCCGTCCAATCAAAGTCGAGCGAGAGGTTGACGTGTGTTTTACTCACACTGACGCCTTGAACAGTCGCCGTCTCAATGTTGCCGGGTTGTTCCTTCTGTTTCGAAGTCAGTAGTTCGTATTCGCTGGTCGATGGGGAAGCTGTGTTCGTCATTCTCGGTCTCCTGTCGAATAGTAGTCGAGGACGACCCCGAGAGCCATGTCAGAGGGAAGAGGGGTCGTCCCCATTCGAGAGAAGGAGAGCCCAGATATTGAGTACTCTCAAGATACAATCGGGACTATGCTAACAACGAATAGTATTGAAACAATCAACACTATCTGGGTCGGGAATCGAAAATGAACTCGTAGTCGAAATCTATCGGCGGCGGTTCGCAACGCGAACTTCCGCCGTCTCTTGGGTGACGACTTCGTACAGAATCGCGCGACCGCCGTCGTCTTTCGCGCGGAGGATTCGTCCGAGACGTTGGGTAAACTCTCGCTCGCTCCCACTTCCGGAGAGGACGACCGCGACGTTGGCGTCGGGAACGTCTACCCCTTCGTCCAGGACGTTCGACGTGATGACGCGCGAGTACGCTCCGCGTCGGAAGCGGTCCAGAATTTCTCGGCGTTCCGGGGTAGACGTTTGGTGGGTGATGGCAGGAATGAGAAATCGCTCGGAGAGACGATACACGAGGTCGTTGTGTGCGGTGAAGACGATGATTCGGTCGTCCCGATGGTTGGCGAGGATGTCCGCGAGAGTGGTGACTTTCGCCTCGCTGTTCATCATGATGTCACGTGCGCGCTGTTTGGCGAGGAGCGCCTCGCGGGCTTTTGGGTCGCTTCCCGAGCGCTTAACGAGTTCCTGATAGTCGCTCCCGCTCCGCATCTGGATGGACGAACTAGCGAGATAGTCGGTGAAGATGCCCTGTGCTTGCTCGTATCGCTCGCGCTCCCTGGGCGTGAGTTCGACGGTCATCCGTTTCACGTCGTACGGTGCAAGGTGCGTTCCGGCGAGTTCGTCCACGTCAATGTCGAAGACTTTCTCGCCGACGAGGTCTGTCACGATTTCGTGTGCGCCGTCGGGCCGTTCGAACGTCGCGGTCAGCCCCATTCTGGCCGGTGCGGCGAGCAGGCGGGCGATTTCGCGGTACCCTTCACCGCCGAGATGGTGCACTTCGTCGAAAATAACGAGACCGAATCGGTCGCCGATGTCGTCCGCGCGGAGGTACGCCGAATCGTAGGTGGAAACGGTGAGACCTTCGACGTTCTGTTCGCCGCCGCCGAGTTGGCCGATGGGAACGTCGAACTCCGTTTCGAGGATGCGCCGCCACTGCGTGAGCAAGTCGATGGTTGGGACGACGACGAGTGTCGAGGTCCCACAGCGTTCGATGGCCTTCACGCCGATGACGGTTTTCCCGCTTCCCGTCGGGAGTTCAAGGACACCCCGTCGTCCGGCGTTGTCCCACGAATCGAGTGCGTCTTCCTGATAGTCCCGCAGTTCGTAGGCGGAGTAGAGCGGCGGCAGTTCGGGGAGGTCGAGAACACTGTCCGAGAAAGGGAGTTCGTGGTCCTCGCAGTACTGCCTGATGGCGGCGTAGCGGAAGGCTGGGGCACGACGCGTCTTGGAGCGCGGGTCGGATTCAGTGTATGGAATTTCGTGCTCGGTCTCGACGCGGAGCGTCCCGTTCTCGTAGATCACGTCAGCCACACCGAACGTGGGAGAGCCGCGGTCTAAAAGGTGCCGAGGCTGGTTTGGAGGCTTCGCTCGGTCGCGCCGACTTCGAGTTCGTAGCCGACGAGATCACGCATGTCCGTCGCATATGCCGTCCCGGCGCGTTCGAGAACGAGGACGCGACCTTGCGTTCCGAGGACGGTTCCACTGGCGAGTGTTTCGTGGACGGGGGCGGCGTTGAGTTCGAATCCATAGTCGAATTCGAACGTTTCGAGTGGGTTGAACTGGGAGCGTGCTTCTTGCCACGCCGTATCGTCTACAGTTCGATTGAGGGTTCGAATCTTCGCCGGGACGCGCACACGGTCGGTGAACGTTTCGGCGATTTCGGCCTCGCGTTCGCGGGCGATTCGACCGTCCTTCACGGTTACGAGGTGGGCGGCGCGGTCAGCCCCCTGTTCCCGAAGTCGCGTTCGAAGCCGCCACTCACGGGTGACGCCGACTTTGAATGTCTTCGGCGCGAACGCGGCAAGATAGATGGCATGGTCCTCGAAACAGTCCATCTCGTCCTTGAGACAGGTACCGGTACAGAGGGCACACACCCACGTACTAGTGTGAACGTCACAGTAGGGTGCGTCGGGACGCGAACACGGGATGTGGGTCGTACCGTCGAACGTCCCTGCACAGTGTCGTTCCCCGAGCGTGTATTCGAGTTCCCCCCCGCGTTCGAGCGTCTCACGCGAAATGGAATCACCGTCGGTCACCAGCAGTGCTGGTGGTTCGTCTCCGGACGCGCCAGTCTCGTACCCGACGATTTGCACACCGAACGTTGGGTTTCACCGGATAAAAGACGTGTCGGTCGATGCGATGAGAAGAATCGCCTATAAATTGAGGTGTTATTGAAAATGGTCAAAATTGAGAGGTTTTTGATAGTTGATATGAAGGAGAATATTTTAATAACCCTCTGCTGTAGTTATATGTTGTGTCGAACCAGGGTGGCGGTAATTCCGAGCGGGATACCGTCGAGGTGAATATCGGATACGACGGTGAAGACGGCAAGCAGGCGGCATTGGACGCTGCTGTGGACGTCACCCGGGAGTTCAAGTCACTCGAAGTCGTGACGGCTACGATTCCGCGAACGAAGTGGGGGGAACTCGACCACAATTCTGAAATCCGCTATATCGAAGAGAACGCACAATCCGGAGCATAATAGGATGGTTTGTGGGTATTGGGAGAACGGTTGGTAGAGTGACGTTTCAAGTCTGTTTTCAATAGAATGGCAGTAAAATATATTAGTACATACTTTATTATTATATATGCATGAAAAAGAAATACAATGGTGTATCACGGCGTAAAATGCTCAAACTTACCGGCGGCTCCATCGCGGCGGCCGGTGCGACCGGCTTGGCGGCGGCGAAACCGATGGACAAAGTGGAGGTCAACGTTGGGTTCAAGAGCGCACGCGGGCGTGCGATGACCCGAGACAGCGCGGACGACATCGTCCGTGAATTCGACTCCATCGACGCGATGACGATTCACGTGCCGAAACGAGCGGCGACGGCACTCGAAAAGAATCCGCACATTCGCTACGTCGAGGAGAACGGGACGATGCAGGCACTGAGCCAGACGCTCCCGTGGGGTATCGACCGTGTTGACGCCGACGTTGCGCACGCAAACGGCGACACAGGTGCTGGTGCCGACATCGCCATCATCGACACAGGTATCGATTCCGATCATCCCGATCTGCAAGCTAACATCGGCTCAGGCAAGGCGTTCGTCAAGTGTCGAGGCGGCAAGAAGACGTGCCGATACAACTGGGACGACGACAATGAACACGGCACGCATTGTTCCGGCATCGCGGATGCCATCGATAACAACGAAGGTGTCGTCGGCATTTCGACGCAGGCGACGCTGCACGCCGTCAAAGTGCTCAGCAATCAGGGGAGCGGGTCCTACTCGGACATCGCGGCCGGTATCGAATACGTTGCAAATCAGGGCTGGGACGTCGGCAGCATGAGTTTGGGTGGCTCGTCCGGCTCGCAAACGCTCCACGACGCGGTTCAGTACGCTGTAAACAACGGTGTTTTTCTCGTTGCTGCGGCCGGTAACTCCGGTTCCTGTACTGACTGTGTCGGCTACCCAGCGAAATACTCGGAAGTCATGGCAGTGAGTTCGACCAACAAGAACGACGGTCTCTCGTACTTCTCCAGTCAGGGTCCGGAAGTCGAAATCGCTGCACCCGGCAGCAACATCTACTCCACCGTTCCCGGTGGCTACGATACCCTTTCGGGAACCTCGATGGCGTGCCCACACGTCGCAGGCACCGCTGCTCAACTGATGGCCAACGGAGCCTCGAACACGCAGGCGCGAAAAACCATCAAGCAAACTGCCGAGAATATCGGCCTATCGAGCAACCAAGGTGGCGCTGGTCTCCTCGACACCGCGGCCGCACTCGGTCTCGATTCCAGCGATAACTAAGCCTGCAGTTCGAATGCGGAGCATCCCTCCGATTTATCCAGAATGATTAACTCGGCAGGAGATTAATTTCTGAATATTATTTCTTTATACAATACCATATGGTTAATTTTTTAAGCTCGTGTTTCGTTCTCACATATGGTATGGTAAGGAAAGCCAATAACGTATCACGGCGTAAAATGCTCAAACTAACCGGCGGCTCCATCGCAGCGGCCGGTGCGACCGGTCTGGCATCCGCAGCGCCGACCGACAAAGTGGAGGTCAACGTTGGGTTCAAGAGCGCACGCGGGCGTGCGATGACCCAAGACAGCGCGGACGAGGTCGTTCGGGAGTTCAACTCCATCGACGCGATGACTGTTCGCCTGCCGAAGAAAGTGACCACGGCACTCGAAAAGAACCCACACATCCGCTACGTCGAGCACAACGGCACGATGGAAGCGCTCGGCCAGACGACGCCGTGGGGCGTCGACCGCGTTGACGCCGACGTTGCACACGACAACGGCGACACGGGCGCAGGTGCTGACATCGCCATCGTCGACACGGGTATCGACGACGACCACCCCGACCTACAGGGGAACATCGGTGCCGGGAAGTCGTTCGTCACCTGTGGCAGCGGCGGATACACTGGAAGCTGTTACTACTACGGCAACAGCAACTCCTGTAATGACTCGTGGTCCGACGACAACAACCACGGGACCCACTGCTCCGGCATCGCGAACGCCGTGGACAACAACCAAGGGGTCGTCGGTGTCTCGACGCAGGCGACGCTGCACGCCGTCAAAGTGCTCGACTGTTCCGGTAGCGGATCGTTCTCCGACATCGCGGCCGGTGTCGAGTACGTCGCCGACCAGGGCTGGGACGTTGCCAGCATGAGCCTCGGTGGCTCGTCGAGTTCGTCCACGCTCAAGGACGCGATTCAGTACGCGTACAACAACGACGTCGTCCTCGTTGCGGCAGCAGGGAACGACGGTCAGTGTACGGACTGTGTCGAGTACCCCGGTGCCTACCCCGAGACCATCACGGTTGCGTCCTCGAACAAGAGCGACGGCCAGTCGTCGTTCTCCAGCCAGGGTCCGGAAGTCAACATCATCGCGCCCGGCAGCAACATCAAATCGACCGTCCCCGGCGGCTACGACACCTACTCGGGAACGTCGATGGCGACCCCGCACGTCGCAGGTACCGTCGGACAGCTCATCGCACAGGGCTACTCGGCCCGCGACGCGGAAAACCAACTCCTGAGCACGACCGAGAACCTCGGCCTGTCCAGCAACGTACAAGGTAGCGGTCTCCTCGACACTGCCGCCGCGCTTGGTCTCGACTCCAGCGACAACTAAGACGACAACCCAGTCGACGGTTCAGCACCCAATTTTCATTCGTTTTCGGGACTGACGAGAGCGTTAACTCCACGTACTGAGACGACACCTACTGAACCCTTTCGGCGACACCGATGTCAACGGCGCACGTCTCCGGGGCGGCGGCGCAAGTGATGACAACGGGGTATTCGACCACGAGTACACGCCAGCGACTGCGAGACATGGCGAAAGACCTCGATATGTCCAGCAACCAGCAGGGCTACGGTCTCCTCGACGGATACTCGACAGTCTAAGCCGACGGCGACATCAGCCCATCAGCACCACATCAACACCATCAGCACCACATCAACACCACCAGCGGATTTTTGACCGACACACCCGAGTCAGCGGGACCAAGGAATCAGAGGCAGAAGCAGAGTTGGAGACAGGGAGAGAATCGAAGCGTCTGGGCCCGGGGGGGACAACCTTTTCGAACTAGCATAACGAACGAGAAATAATGGCACTCGAAAGCGAGGTGACAGCGACACCGACGGACGGAACCGTCGAGTTCGAACTGCGGGTGAAAAACACTGACGCCGACTCGACAAACGTGACGTTCCGAAGCGGCCTCAAGGCCGATTTCGCCGTCCTCGATGATGACGCGGAGATTTGGCGCGCGAGCGACGGGCAGATGTTCACACAAGCACTTCAGAACGTGGCGTTCGGGCCGGACGCCGAGAAGACCTACGCGGGCGGGTGGCCTGACGCGAAATCGGGCCAGTACACCGTCGTCGCGACGCTCGAAATCATGGAAGAGGACGTGGAAGCGCGAACCGATTTCAAAGTCTAACTACTCTCCTACCGTACTGTCGCTCACTTCAGCTCGTCGTACAACTGTTCTGCGGCGCGTCGAACCGCTTCGTCGCTGCTCTGGGATGGGCTTCCAGCCGAGCGCGGAGAGTTTTTCGATGGAAAGGCGCATCTTCGGCACGTCGCCCGTCCACCCGCGGTCACCGCCGGTGTACTCGTACTCGGGGTCGAGGTCCATCTCGTCGGCCACGATGTCCGCGATGCGGTTGACGGAGGTGGTCGTCCTCGTCCCGAGGTTGTAGATGTTCAGTCCTCCTCGCCGTGTCTCGACGACGTGCGGATGGCGCCACCGACTCCTCGACGTGCATGTAGGACTTCTCCTGCCGGCCGTCGCCGAGGATGGTCAGCGAATCGGGGTCTTCGAGCAGTTTCTCGATGAAGTCCGGGACGACGTTCCCGCGCTGGTGCGGGCCGACGATGTTGGCGAAGCGGAACATCCACACGTCGAAGCCGTAGGAGTGGCCGTACGTCGAGATGATGCCCTCGTCCGCGAGTTTGTCGCTCCGTAGATGCTGATGGGTTCGAGCGGGGCGTAATCCTCGGGCGTCGGCATCGGCGCTTCGCCGTAGACTGTCGAGGAGGACGTGAACGCGAAGTTCGTCACGCCGACATCGTGCATCCGTTCGAGGACGTTGTACGTCATCTCGCTGTTCTCCTCGAACAGCTTGCGCGGCATGGGCGTAGTTCGTGTCCGTGTACGCCGCGAAATGAAACACCATGTCGAGGTCCCCGGTGACGACTTCCGCCACGTCGTCCTTGTCGGTCATATCCGCCTGCACGAACGTCACGCCGTCGGGAACACGGTCGCGGGTCCCTTTCGAGAGGTCGTCGACAACGCGTCACGTCGTTCGATTGGAGAGGCGTTTGGCGAGGTGGGAACCGACCAGCCCGGCACCGCCGGTTACGAGAATCCGTTTTCCTGAAAGCTCCATGCTCCGTTGTGTGATTGTTGCCGGCAAGTGTGTTCCGGTCTTTGTGTTCCTGTCCTTGTGTTCCAGTCTTTGTGTTCCGGTCTCGTTGAACCCATTCCGAAACCTCCTAACCCGTCCGAACATCATCCACGCGTATGCACGACGAACCGTCGGTCACGGTCGTCCGCCTCGGCCACCGGCCCGGACGCGACGAGCGCATGACCACCCACGTCGGACTCACGGCCCGCGCACTTGGGGCGGAAAGAGTCGTCCTCCCCGATAACGCGGGACAGTCACGGGACACCATCCGCGACATCACCGACCGCTTCGGCGGTCCCTTCGATGTCGAATGCTCGGAGAGCCAGAAGGCGCTCATCCGAAACTGGGACGGAAAAGTCGTCCACCTCACCATGTACGGCGAGCGCGTTCAGGACGTGGAGGGCGAGATTCAGGAAACGCATGCGGACGACGAAGAACCGCTCCTCGTCGTCGTCGGTGCCGAAAAAGTCTCGTTCGACGTGTACGAGGCCGCCGACTGGAACGTCGGCGTGACCAACCAACCCCACTCGGAAGTCGCCGGACTCGCCGTCTTCCTCGACCGACTGTTCGACGGCCGCGAACTCGACCGCGAATGGGAAGACGCCCAACAGCGCGTCATTCCGAAAGCAACCGGCAAGCAAGTCGAACCGATTGACGACTGATTCGAAGCGATTGACCATCGGCAGTGATTCGGGTTTTGGTTGAAAATAGCATTGTCAGAAGTGTTCGTAACAAAGTAATTCGGCATCATCATTTCTTCTGTCACTTTACCTGCGAACGTGGAAATATCAGTAGCAGGCGACCACATGGATGCGAAACGTTCGAAAGTCGTCGCGCCCACGTTGGTCACCTCAGGAAGCACGTTGGTAGTGGCGGCCATACGGCTGGTTGGCTACTCATCGGCACTGGGGTACTAATGTGGGCTTCGGGCGAGGAGAGACTCTAACCAACTACCTCGCACAAATTTCCCCATTTTATCGTATTAGGACGCCGAGCAACGACGCTCGACGCTAGTCAGCAAGTTGTCGTGGAAGATTAATCTTTTCCACAACAACTTGTGGACGGTTTCTAAAGCAACGCTGTGAGTATGCAGTTGTAGTCTAGATAGAATCGAAAATGGCTGACCGTTCGCTATGACGAGAAAACGTGTTTGGTGATTTTGGTGGTTTTGCGATTACAATTGCTATGAATACTACCTTGAAAGCCCCCGTCCGTTCGCGGTCGCCTGAAGACGGTCCTGCTCGTTCACTTCGCTCCCTGCGCAGGCTGCGACTTCCGTGGTCACCCTTGCTCCTTTGTGGCTCGCGGCAACACCGCCCGCGTGAATACTGGCCCGCGCAAACGACTAAAGCAAGCGCGAACGGACGGTCCCTTTCATCCCGCCCAGCACCGCCTCCGCTACCGCACCACGTCCTCCCCAACCGACTCCTTCACTACGTTCAGTCGTCCCTCGCGCGGGCGCACTGCGTGCGCCTTTCGCGCGCCGTGACGGCTGGGTCGTGTCAGGTAACCTGTCCAACCGAGTGGCGCGCGCTGACGAGACGCCTCGGCCGAACCGCTGGCCGAGGCGTCTCGGAAAATCCGTGCGAGGGATGAGCGAAGTGAGTGAAACGAACTGAGCGAATCGGTTGGGGAGGCGTGTGGTGTGAAGCGGTGCGGCGGCGGTTGCGGTGTCTGGGCGGGATGAAAGGGGCCGCTCGCTCGCGTTTACGTGGGCGTCTGTGCAGGCCACTATTTTGATCGAACGTGGCGGAGAGACCAAAATATCCTGCACAGCGGCCGCGAGCGGGCGGGGGCTTTCGAGGTAATCGTCTCAGTAACTACAATCGTAACGTCAGAATCGAAGTTCTCTCGTAGTGAATGGGACTTTCAAGACCATCCCACCAATCCAACTATCTGCAAAAATTGTGGTGAGTAACGAACATCGGTATGCCCAAACAGAACGGAATCGCGCGATTCAGTCCATTACTCGGTGTTCACCCCCCATTCAACCGAAATACTGCCGAGTGGCAAATCGTGCCACTCGAAGAGTGTGTGCATCTCGACCAGCAGTTCGGTCGTCACGTCGTCGGCGTCGATTCCGTCGAGACGAAAGACGGTCTGGTCAGTGGCGATACGCTTTTCCGAAGAAGGTGTGTTGTTCGACATGCTTCGGAGTTGCTTCGAAGCAAGTAGGGTCAGTGTCATCACCACTGGCCTTTCAGCGAAACCCTACTGCTTCATGTGAAATGTCTATTTGTGGAGAGTTAATTCTATTGGTTCTGGAGGTTGTTGAACGTAACTGTTGTTGAGTAGAATGAGGGAGTGAGTGTCTACGAGCAGGTGAGGCCCACCAATCCTCACACCGAACCAGTCGAGAACGACGCAAAATTGACGACGGCAAATGCGACGGCGAGGACGAGCGCGACCGCAACGAATCCGACTGGGGCCGACGTTCTTCCGGGTGTGAGACCCAACCGTTGTCGCCCCCACGTCGAACCGACGAGGATGGCGGCGATGAGGCTCGCACCGATGGCGGCTATCCAGAGACCACCAAGGGCGGACTCGGAGAGTAACAGCACGCCAGCCACGAGACAGAGTACCCCGAGCGACCCGAGAAAAACACCGAGTAAGCCGTCGAATTGGGGAGTATTATTCGTGTTCATCGGAGTAAGAACGACTGCTGAGACGATAATCGTTGCGTGCGAGGGGAAACGTCACAGAGGGACCACTGCCTGACGAAACACAAAGAAACGCGAAGAAAACGACGAGAATCGACCGCAACTCGGGAAAAACTCCCTCTAGAGGAAGTCTTCGATGTTGTCAGCGACTTCTTCGGGCGTGTCGCCAACCGGAACACCCGCATCATTCAGCGCGTCAATCTTGCTTTCCGCGGTACCGGTACCGCTACCGGAGACGATTGCACCGGCGTGGCCCATGCGCTTTCCTGGCGGGGCCGTCCGACCAGCAATAAATCCTGCAACGGGCGTGTCCATGTTCTCCGCGATGAACGCCGCTGCCTCTTCCTCGTCCTCGCCACCGATTTCACCGCACATGACGATGGCGTCGGTGTCGTCGTCGTCCTCGAACAGCGAGAGGGCGTCGATGAAGTCCGTGCCGATGATCGGGTCGCCACCGATGCCGATGGCGGTGGTCTGCCCGATGCCGCGCTGGGTCAGGCTGTCCACGACTTGGTAGGTCAGCGTCCCCGAGCGGGAGACGAGACCGACGTTACCCGACTCGAAGATGTTGCCGGGGAGGATGCCGAGCTTCGATTCGCCGGGCGTGATGATGCCGGGGCAGTTCGGACCGAGCAGTCGCGTGTTGGTCTCCGAGAGACGCTTATAGACTTTCGACATGTCCTGCGTGGGGACGCCTTCCGTGATGGCGACCGCGAGGTCGAGGTCCGTGTCGAGTGCCTCGAAGATGGCGTCACCCGCGAACGCGGGCGGGACGAAGATGACGGACGCGGTGGCGTCCTCTTCCTCGACCGCTTCGTGAACGGTGTCGTAGACGGGCACGCCGTGTGCTTCCTGCCCGCCTTTGCCGGGGACTGCACCGGCCACGACGTTCGTTCCGTACTCCATCATCTGCTTGGCGTGGAAACTACCCTCACCGCCAGTGATACCTTGGACGACCACTCGGGTGTCGTCGTCGACGAGAATGCTCATTGTTTGTCCTCCGCGTTTTCGACAGCACGCTGAACTGCGTCTTCGAGCGTTGCCTCGACCTGAACGAGGTCGGTGTTCAGGATTTCCATTCCTTCCTCGGCGTTGGTGCCGGCGAGTCGAACGACGACGGGTTTCGGAATCTCGTCGAGCGATTCGAGCGCCTCGTTGATACCTTTGGCAACCTCGTCACCGCGGGTGATGCCGCCGAAGATGTTGAAAACGACCGAATCGACGTTCTCGTCCGAGAACACCATGTCCAGTGCGTTCGTCACGCGCTCGGCTTTCGCCCCGCCACCGATGTCGAGGAAGTTGGCGGGTTTGCCGCCGTAGTAGTCCACCAAGTCGAGCGTGGTCATGACCAGTCCGGCACCGTTGCCGATGATACCGACGTTACCGTCGAGTCGGACGTAGTCGAAGCCGTATTCGCCCGCCATGCGTTCGAGGTCGTCCTCGTAGGCGTCCTGTTCCATCTCGGCGAGGTCAGGGTGACGGAACAGCGCGTCGTTGTCGATGTTCATCACGGCGTCGGCCGCGATGACCTCGTCATCCGAGGTGACCATCAGCGGGTTGATCTCCGCGTCGCTCGCGTCCTTGTCGGACCAGAGGTCGTACAGCGTCGTGAGGACGCTCGCAACGTCCATTGCGATCTCTTTGTCCACGCCAGCGTCGAACACTGCTTTGCGGGCCTGGTACGGGTGCATCCCGAACGCCGGGTCGATGTGCTCCCGTGCGATGGCTTCGGGCGTCTCCTCGGCGACGGACTCGATGTCCACGCCACCTTTCGTGGAGACCATGGCGACGGGTTTGCCCTCGCCGCGGTCCATCGTCACGCCGACGTACAGTTCGTTGACAAAGTCGACGGCCCCTTCGACCAGCACCTGTTCGACTGTGTACCCTTTGAGGTCCATTCCGAGAATGTCCTCTGCGGCCTCCTCGGCCTCGTCACGGTCCTCAGCAAGCAAAATGCCGCCGGCCTTTCCGCGGCCGCCGACGTGAACTTGCGCCTTTACCGCGACAGGGTAGCCAATATCCTCCGCCGCTTCGACGACTTCGTCAACGCTTTCGGCAAGCGCTGAATCCGGCGTCGGAATCCCCGCGTCGGAGAATACCTCCTTCGCCTGGTACTCGTGTAGCCTCATGCGTTCAAAAGGGGGTTTCCCCGCCGCTTAAATCCCGCCGGTTCACACCGAGGACAGTTTCCAAACTTCCATCTTTAATCATCGATGGCCGACAGTACAATCAGAAAACGGATGACGTATCTGAAACGATACCATCCACATCCGCGTCGATGAGCGCAGTCGCTTCCGATTTCTCCTGCACTGTCCACGAATTCACCACCAATCCGGTTTCGTGTGCTCGCGTCACGAACGCCGAATCACAGAGATCCAGTTTGGGATGCACGCAGGCACAGTCCAAATCGACGGCCGTGTCGATGCAGTTCGGCCCGCGCTGATTGATGTACGCCAACGGGACCTCGGCATCGAACGTTCGGAGGTTTCGAAGTACCTGCGACTCGAACGACGACAGTAAAATTTCGTTATCCACGTCCTCCACCGCATCCAATACGCGTTCAGCCATCCCGCCGTGTTTTAACTCCAAATTGATGGCCGTCCCGTCCGGAACGGTGTCGAGTGCGGTTTCGAGTCGTGGAATCGTCTCCTCGGAATCGAGTATCGTCAGGTCCTGAAGCTCGGACCACGGCGTGTCCTGAACCACTCCGCTCCTGTCCGTCAGCCGGCCGAGTTTCGAATCGTGGAAAATCACGAGTTCGCCCGACCCGCTGCGCTGCACGTCCATCTCGATTACGTCCGCGTGCTCTGCCGCGTTCTTGAACGCGAGAAGGGTATTTTCCGGGTTGTCTTCGGCGAAGCCGCGATGAGCAACTCGGCGTGGCGAATCGGATACGGTCATATTCACATCGACCCCCTGTGGACTTATTTTCCTTCCCATCGTTGCCCCACGCATGCGAGCAGTACGCTATCATGAACACGGCGGCCCGGACGTGCTACAGGTAGAGGAAATCGACCAACCGGAACCCGAAGACGACGAACTCCTCGTGGCGGTTCGCGCTGCCGCGGTCAATCCCGTGGACACCTACTTCCGCGAGGGGTCCTACCAACCCGGCGACCTCCCGTGGATTCCTGGGTCGGACTTCGCCGGCGAAGTCGAAGCCGTCGGCGACGATATCGAGGAATTCGACGCCGGGGACCGCGTCTTCGGCACCGGCCTCGGAAACAGCCGACAGGGAACCTGCGCTGAGTACGTGACGACGCCGACCGACACGGTGGCCAACCTCCCGGACGGCGTCGGCTTCGATGAAGGTGCAGCGGTCGCCCTCGTCGGCGTCACGGCGTGGCGGGCGCTCATCGACCACGGACACCTCGAACCGGCCGAAACCTGCCTCGTCCACGGTGGCAGTGGCGGCGTCGGACACATCGCAGTGCAACTCGCGGCCGCCACTGGTGCACGCGTCATCACCACCGCGAGCGAGGAGTATCACGAACGCCTCGAAGCTATCGGCGCGGACACCGTTCTCGACTACCACCGAGACGACCTCGCGGACGCGGTCGAAGACGCAGGAAATCCAGCGGTGATTCTCGACCACCGACTGGACGACTACCTCCAGTTCGACGCGGACGTGGCGACGACGGGTGCGCGCATCGTCGGCATCGGCAACACCGACGCCGAAGCAGGATTCGAGAACATCTCCGCCGCGCGCTCGAAGGAGTTGACGATAACGCTGATGAGCATGTTCAACACGCCGGATATCTCGGCGGTGTTGGAACGTCTTGCCCGCCTCGTCGCTGACGGTGAGGTCGCCCCCGAAATTGTCCGAACGTACTCGCTGGACGAAGTCGGCGACGCACAGCGCGACGTGCTGGAAGAGAGTTTCCTCGGGAAGTTCATCGTGGAGCCGTAGGCGACCCCGACGAGAATCCGGAAATGAACCGGGACGGGCAACGTGCTTAATTTGCTTCGCTCCCTATCCGAAATACGATGCAGGACAGGCAGGCCGTGGGTTCTGCGGCCTTTGCGCGACTCGGCAACGAGGTGCGGGCGGCGCTCTCAGATAGAGGGTTCTCGACGCCGACCGAACCGCAGAAGCGCGCGATTCCGCCCCTCGCTGACGGGAAACACGGACTGGTTATCGCGCCGACCGGAACCGGCAAGACCGAGACGGCGATGTTGCCCGTGTTCGATTCGGTGGCGCAGGCAAAACCCAGATTTGGGATTTCGGTACTGTACATCACGCCGCTTCGGGCGCTGAACCGCGACATGCGCGAGCGACTGGAGTGGTGGGGACAGACGCTCGACATCGACATCGACGTACGCCACGGTGACACGACGGATTACCAGCGGCAAAAACAGGCGAACGACCCGCCGGACGTGCTGGTGACGACACCCGAGACGTTGCAGGCGATGCTGACTGGGTCGAAACTCCGGGAGGCGCTTTCGGACGTGCATCACGTCGTCGTTGACGAGGTGCACGAACTCGCCAGCGCGAAACGCGGCGCGCAGTTGACCATCGGGCTGGAACGGCTCCACGAACTGTCCGGCGACTTTCAGCGAATCGGCCTCTCGGCGACTGTGGGGGACCCGGAAGAGGTCGGCAAGTTCCTCACCGGAAACCGGGGATGCAAGATAATCGAGGTGGACGCCGGGAGCAAGGTGGATTTCCGGGTTCACGAACCGGAAATCACCGAGGAGGACGAGCAACTGGCCGGGAAACTGATGACGAATCCGGATATCGCCAGCCACGTCCGGGCGATTCGGAACATCGTGGAAACGCACGATTCGACGCTCGTCTTCGTCAACACGCGCCAGACCGCCGAAGCGCTCGGGTCGCGGTTCAAGGAACTCGGGACGAACATCGGCGTCCACCACGGAAGCCTCTCGAAGGAGGCCCGTATCGACGTGGAAGACCGATTCAAGGCGGGCAAACTCGACGCCCTGCTCTGCACATCTTCGATGGAACTCGGCATCGACGTGGGACGAATCGACCACGTCGTGCAGTACCAGAGTCCACGCGAAGTCGCTCGACTGCTCCAGCGCGTGGGACGGGCGGGCCACCGCATGGACGAGGTGTCGAACGGCACCATCGTCACCTCGAACGCCGACGACGCGTTGGAGGCGATGGCCATCGCCCGTCGGGCGACGGACGGCGACGTGGAACCGGCCCACATCCACCACGCGAGTCTCGATACGGTGGCCAACCAAATCGTCGGTCTCGTCATGGATTTCGGCGAAATCGACGCCCGGCGAGCCTACGAAATCGTCACGCGGGCATACCCCTTCCGTGATTTGGACGAGGAAACGTTCAAGGGCGTCGTACGGGAGGTCCAGCGCAATCGACTCGTCTGGCTGAACGAGGAGGACGACCGAATCGAGAAATCCGGAAAAACGTGGCAGTACTTCTACGCCAATCTGTCTATGATTCCCGACGAGGAGACCTACACCGTCCACGACATCGCCAGCGGGTCCCAGATAGGGACGCTGGACGAGCGCTTCGTCGTCAACTTCGCGGAACCCGGCGAGGTGTTCATCCAGCGCGGCGAGATGTGGCGCATTGCCGAAATCGACGACGACGAGAGTCGGGTGAACGTCTCACCCATCGAGGACCCCGGCGGCGAAGTCCCGTCGTGGGTCGGCGAGGAGATTCCGGTGCCGTTCGAGGTGGCCCAAGAGGTCGGCGAGATGCGTGCCGTGGCCGGACCGCAATTCGAGCGCGGCACACCCCACGAAGGCGTGGCGAAGGAGTTCACGAACCGCTACCCGACCGACCAGCACACCGCAGAGTCCGCGCTCTCGCAACTCGACCGGCAGGCCGAAACCGACTCGCCGATTCCGACGGCCGACCGAATCGTCGTGGAGTTCGCCGCCGGGAAAATCGTCGTCAACGCCTGTTACGGACACAAGGTGAACGAGACGCTCGGGCGCGTGCTCTCGTCGCTGGTCGGGCAACGAACCGGGTCCTCGGTCGGGATGGATATCGACCCCTACCGAATCGAGTTGGACGTGCCCGCGAAAATCGACGGCCACGAAGTCGTGGAAGTGCTCCACGAGACCGACCCTGAACACGTCGGCCCGCTCATCGAACTCTCCTTGAAACATTCGGACACGCTGAAGTTCACCCTCGCGCAGGTTGCCGCGAAATTCGGGTCGCTGAACCGCTGGGAGGGGCGCGGCCCGGTGTCAATGGGTCGCCTCCTCAGCGCGCTGGAGGACACACCGATGTACGACGAAGCAGTGAGAGAAGTGTTCCACGATGACCTCGCCGTCGATGCGACCGAGGAAATCATGCGCGGGATTCACGCGGGCGACGTCGAAGTCGTTACGACCGGCGGAAGGACTCCAGTCGGAAGCGGCGGCCGTTCTTCGGGACGGGAACTGCTCGCACCCGAGAACGCCGACGCGAGCGTCATCCAGACCGTTCGAGAGCGGATTCAGAACGACCGCGTGCTCCTGTTCTGTCTGCACTGTCAGGAGTGGAAGCGCAAGACGACGGTTGAGAAGGTCAACGACCAACCCAAATGCGTGCAGTGCGGTTCGACCCGAGTCGCCGCGCTCAATCCGTGGGCCGACGAGGTGGTCAAAGCGGTCCGGTCGGGCGACAAGGATGACGAACAGGAGAAGATGACGCGGCGCGCGTACAACGCGGCGAATCTCGTCCAGAGCCACGGCAAGCAGGCCGTCATCGCGCTGGCCGCCCGCGGGGTTGGCCCGCAGAACGCCGCGCGAATCATCGCCAAACTGCGCGAGGACGAGGACGACTTCTATCGGGATATTCTGGCTCGGGAACGTCAGTACGCACGAACGCAGGCGTTTTGGGATTAGTCTCTCTTTTCGAGATAGTCGTTCACCAAGAGAATCACAGTCCGGCAGACGAGGAGAACGACGAGAACGATGGCGACTTCGACCCACGGGAACTGCGAACCGCCGGGACCGACGAGCGGGAGCATCGGAAACACAACCGTCTTCGCCACCTATCAACTTTCTGTGCCAATAGCGTGCGAGGGATGACGAGCGTAGCGAGGAATCGGTTGGGGAGGCGTGTGGTGCGTTGCGGTAGCGGTGCGGTCTTCATGCGGCTCGGCCGTTGCAATCACAACCGAACCGAAGTCATCCGTTCGTAGTGAGCGGGCGTTCGAGATTTGCTTCCCGGTAACTGCAATCCCAAAACGATATGTCTCTTTCGAGGGATAGTACTACCCAGTATATTTTAGTGTAAAATAGTATTTTCCAGTATCCTCCGACGCAGAGCGAACACGATTTTCCTCCTTTTTCCGCGGACCAACGAACTAAGCCACTCCCGCGAAAACTCCCACCCATGACAATCCTCCTCACGGGCTACGAACCGTTCGGCGGCGACGACGAGAATCCGAGCGAGATGGTCGCAAACGAACTCGACGGCGCGGAAATCGCGGGCCACGAAATCGTCGGCGAAATCCTTCCGGTCGAGTTCGACTCCGCCGCCGAGAAAATGCGGGGGCACATCGAAACCCACGACCCGGTTGCAATCGTCGCCACCGGTCTCGCGGCGGGACGGGCGGGAATCACCGTCGAGCGGGTGGGTATCAACGTCAACGACAGCGGGAGCACGCCGGACAACGCGGGGATGGAACCGCGGGACGAACGAATCGACGGCGAGGACCGTGCGGGCTACTTCGCCACGCTGCCGGTCGTTCCCGTGGTCGAATCGCTGCTCGACGCCGGAATTCCGGCGTACGTCTCGAACACGGCCGGGACGCACCTCTGCAACAACGCCCTGTTCTCGACGCGGGCGTATCTGGAGCAGGAGAATCGAGACGTGCCGATGGGATTCGTCCACCTGCCGTGCACGCCGGAACAGGCGGCCACACACGCACTGGATGGGGACGGGACCAGCGGCGCGTCGGTGCAACCGAGTTTGCCGCTCTCGATGCAGGTCGATGCGATTCGGCGGGTGTTCGACGTGACGCTTTCGGCGTGACCGTATCGAACGTTTTTGATAGACTTACAGAGACTGCGCTTTCAGACGGCTGGACGGAGTCCAAGGACCGAATTAAAATATAGAAGACTTATACGCATTCGATAAAACCCCTGGCTATGGACATATCCGCGGCCGAGGGGTTTTGCACTCGTGGTCGCACCTCACTCGCTCGTCGGATTGGAATCGACACGCGGGTGCTGGCTATCTTTCGAATTTCCTTGGGAGTGCTGTTGCTCGCAGATTTATTCCTCCGGTCGCGGAATCTCGCCGCGTTCTACACCGATTCCGGAGTAATACCGTTGTCGGTGCTCACAACCCGGTTTGCTGGCCTCTCAAAGCTCTCTATTCACGCGCTTTCGGGAGCACTGTGGTTTCAGGCAGCGTTATTCGTTGTCGCCGGTATTTTTGCCGTGATGCTCCTCCTCGGTTACTGGACGAGACTGGCAACTGTGGTTTCGTTCGTGTTGCTCGTCTCGTTGCACGCCCGCAATCCCGTGCTCCTGAACGCCGGGGATTCCGTCCTTCGACGGCTCCTGTTGTGGAGTATTTTCCTTCCGCTGGGAGAGCGCTTCTCGGTGGATTCGCTTCTCAGGGAGGGATATCGACGACGCATCGTTAGCCTCGCGTCCGGAGGGATACTGCTCCAAGTCGTGACGATATACACCGTCAACGCCCTATTCAAACTCCGTGGTGACCTATGGATGCGTGGCGTTGCTGTCCAGTACGTGTTTAGCCTTCACAACGTGTTGACTGGATTCGGCGAGTTGCTCGCCAACTATCCAACACTGCTCGACGTGTTCGACCGAGTGTGGCTCGTGATGGTCGTGGCGTCGGTGTTATTGATTCTCCTCACTGGCTGGTCACGAGCAGTGTTTGCGTCCCTATTCATCGTGATGCATTTCGGGATGTTATTGACCATGCGTCTCGGTCTCTTCCCGCTGATTTCCATCACGGCGTTGCTCCTTTTCCTCCCCAGCGTCGTTTGGGATACGGCCGCGCAGTTCACTCAGCCGACGGCGACCTCCCGTCGGATAGCTCGCCTTGAAAATTGGGGTCGGCAGTTGTTTCCCACCGTTTCGTTCGCTCGAACCCCATCCAAGATTTCGAAACTGGGACATCAAATTGCCGCAGTCCTCGTGAGCGGTCTCCTCCTCTTCGTTCTCGTCTGGAACGCCGCGGCACTCGGCTACGCCCAAACACCGAATCAAGTGAGCGCTGTCGTGAATCCATCCGAACATCGATGGAGCATGTTCGCCCCCGAACCACGGCAAACGGACGGCTGGTACGTCGTCCCCGGAACACTCGAATCTGGACAACGTGTCGATGCGTTCCACCGCTCAGCCGTCAGTTGGAGTCGCCCCTCGGACGGGGACATGGGCTTTCCCAGTCATCGATGGTTAGTGTATCTTCTCGACCTCCAGCGACCGGGGTACGAATCGCTCCGTCCCGCGTTCGCCAAATACATCTGCCATCGCTGGAACCGAAACCACGATGATGACCTCGTCAACGTCTCGGTGTACTACGTCCGTCAACCGACAAACCTCGACGGCCCGGAACCGACCGAGCGGGTCGAACTGGCAAATCGCACGTGTGGCGCGTGATGTGCTGGTTCGACTTCACGCCGGTGCGTCGGTCAGTTTGTCGATGTTCGCGAGCGTCTCCCGCATGAACGCCGGGTGGTCGCCGGGGTTTCGCGAGCAGACGAGGTTGCCGTCCACGACGACGTCCTCGTCTACGAACGCCGCGCCCGCGCTTTCGATGTCGTCACGAATCGACCAATAACCGGTCGCTTCGCGGCCGTCGAGCACGTCGGCGGTGATGAGCAGTTGTGCGCCGTGACATATCGATGCGATGGGTCTGTTCTCATCGTCGAACCCGCGGATGATGTCCCCGATACCCGTGGCTTCGAGGCGGATGTTCTCCGGCGCGCGACCGTCGGGGAGGACGAGCAGGTCGTAGCGGTCGGACTGGACGTCGTTGATGGCGATGTCCGCGGCTTCGAACTTCTGGGCGTGTTTGCTCTCGAAGGGCTCTCCGTCCGGGGCCGCAACGTCCACATCCAACCCATCCTCTTGTAGTCGGTAGTACGGGTAGCTGAACCCGCTGTCCTCGACGCCGTCTCCCGTGATGATGAGCGACCACATGACAATTTCATTTCACGATTTCCGTCAGGAAAGGGTAATGGCTACACAGAAGAGGGAGCGTGTGCCGAATTCGAGACCCAGTAGAACGAATTCGGACCCGCTGAAATAGCCAAACCGGCACGTTCACACTTTCACCGTGCGGAAATTATTCAACAGGATTTGGTTCGTAATTATTTGCCGATGGGAGAGAAAACGCGAAATCACGACTTGCACAGATTGCCGAACGGGAATGTGACTGACGACATCCAGAAACGCTGGAACGAGAACGTCGAAACGATAGACCGACTGTTGACGGTGCGGGACGAGGAGGGGACTCGGTCCCAGTATCGGCCGTACGAGCGGGCAGTGTTTCAGGCGACCGACACGGGGCAGATTTACAACGGCACTGGGGAGGAGTGGGAACTCGCGAACGCCTCGACTGCGGCGGTGGACGCCACCACGGCGGACTGCGTTCAGTACGTCTCGACCGGGGAGGAACTGGAGAGTGCCCTTCCGGCCGGCGGTATCGTCGTCCTCTGTAACGACATCACCCTGACAGCCACTGTCGAGGCGACCGTGACCGACGACCTCTGGTTGATACTCCGTCCCTACACGATTCGCCGGGACGACGGCATGAACGCGACGATGCTCGACATCACCACCTCCGCGAACGTCTGGATAGAGGGCGGCATCGTCGACGGAAACCGGGCGGGGCAGAACTTCCCGACGGAGAAACACGACGAAGTCGTCCTCACGAACGACGGGACCGGTCTCCTCTTCATCGACAGCCTGTCAGTCATCGACAACACAAACTTCTCCGTTCGCGCCACGAGCTGGATGGGCGTGCTGGCGAGCGACTACGTCCAGCGAACGCACCCCGAAACCATCACGGACCCGGACGACCGGTGTATGGTACGGGGACGTCCGATTACTGGGTCCTGACGAACAATCAGGGTCACGGAAACGGGAGCACGAACACGTCCCTCTCGGCCACGCACAAGACCGTGGCGAACAATCTGTTTACCTGAGTAGGTTCGTCCGAGTCGAGCTACAGCGTCGGCTGAACGAACTCGCGTGCCACGTCGAAATGGCGCTGCTCGATGACGATTTCGTCCGCTCGTTCGTTCGCCTCTTCAGGCGTCCACTCGTCTGCAGCCTCGCGGATGGCTCGCATCGAGGCACTCCGAACGAGCGCTTCGATGTCCGCGCCGGTGAACCCTTCCAACTCCGCTGCGAGGTCGTCGAGGTCGATGTCGTCGGCCAGCGGTTTGTCGCCCGCGTGGACGGACAGTATCTTGCGGCGGCCCTCCTCGTTCGGTCCCGGAATCTCGATATGGGATTCGAGTCGGCCGGGACGCAGGAGTGCGGGGTCGATGGCATCGCGGCGATTCGTCGCCGCGAGGACGACGAGGTTCGGATTCTCGGTCAGTCCATCCAGTTCGGTCAGCAACTGGGAGACGACGCGCTCGGTGACTTCGTGTGAGTCGTCGCGCTGGCTGGCGAGCGCGTCGATTTCGTCGAAGAACACGATTGCTGGGGAGGCTTGCCTCGCCCTGTCGAACAACTCACGAACCGATTTCTCGCTCTCGCCGACGTATCTGTCCAGCAGTTCCGGCCCGGCGACGGAGACGAAGTTCACGTCGCTCTCGCCCGCCAGCGCGCGGGCGAGAAGCGTCTTTCCGGTTCCGGGCGGTCCGTAGAGCAGGACGCCGCTCGGCGGTTCCGTCCTCGTCGCTTCGAACAAATTGGCGTACGAGAGCGGCCATTCGACGGCTTCGATGAGCGTCTGTTTCGCGTCGTTCAGCCCACCTACATCATCGAAGGAGATTTCGGGTGCTTCCGCGACGAACTCGCGCATTGCGGACGGTTCGACGCTCGCCAGCGCGGTGTTGAAGTCGCCTCGGGTGACTTCGACCGAAAGCAGTGCCTCGTCGTCAGCGCCATCGTCGCGCGCCCGACGAAGCGCCGCCATCGCCGCTTCCGTGACGAGCGTGTGGAGGTCGGCACCGACGAAGCCGTGTGTCGTCGCTGCGAGTCGTTCGACGGCCACGTCGTCAGCCAGCGGCATGCCGCGGGTGTGAACTTCGAGAATTTCTCGGCGGCCTCGCTCGTCCGGCGCGCCGATTTCGATTTCGCGGTCGAACCGGCCACCACGGCGGAGTGCGGGGTCAATGGCGTCCACGCGGTTCGTTGCGCCGATAACGACGACCTCGCCCCGGGATTCCAACCCGTCCATCAGCGAGAGCATCTGGGCGACTAATCGGTTTTCCATGTCGCTCTCCTCGTCGCGTTTTCCGCCGAGGCTGTCCACTTCGTCGAAGAAGATTATCGAGGGTGCGTTCTCGTTGGCTTCGTTGAAGATTTCTCGAAGGCGTTCCTCGCTTTCGCCCTTGTACTTGCTCATCACTTCCGGCCCGGAGATGGAGACGAAATGGGCGTTGACCTCGTTTGCGACTGCCTTGGCGATGAGCGTCTTCCCGGTTCCCGGCGGGCCGTAGAGCAGGACCCCTTTCGGCGGGTCGATACCCAACCGGCGGAACAGTTCCGGATTCGACAGCGGCAGTTCGACCATCTCGCGGACGCGGCGGAGTTCCTCGTCCAGTCCGCCGATGTCCTCGTAGGCCGCGCCGGTCACGTCCGTCGAATCGTTGGGATTCGACGGGGAAGTCGAGACGGACTCGGCCAGTTTCGAGAGCGAGACCGTCACGTCCGTGTCGTTGGTCACGCGGACGGTTCCGCCGGGATTCGTCCGCGACACGACGAACAGCCCGGCATCGCCAAGTCGCTCGATTCGCGCTTGTTCCCCCGACTGAACGGGACGGTCGAGCAGTTCGTGTTTCACCGCTCGCTCCAGCGTGTCCACGTCGTCCATCGAGAAGTTGGCCTTCGGCACGACAGTGATGGAATCGGCGTCCGAGACCGAAATCGGGTACACCGACACTTCGTCCCCGATTTTGACACCCGCGTTCGTCCTCGTTTCGGCGTCGATTTGGATGGTGTTCCCGGGAACCGTGCTCGCAGCCGGCCACACCTTCACAACGGTCGTCCCGTCACCTTTGACGGCAACCGTATCCCCGCTTAGCACGCCGAGTTGTTGTCGCGCCTCGTCGGCGATTCGGGCGATACCCCGCCCGCCGTCGCGCTTTTCCGCGCCCCGGACGGTAAGCGTAACCGTCGGTTTTTTCGTCATATTCCCTACTCGTCACCGAATCGTCTTCAGGGTTTCCCGGAGAAACCCCTTTTGCTGGCTGCTACCAATCCTCAACAATGGTTGCACGAACCGAGCGCGACGACGCGACATGGTACCGGTGTGAGCAGTGTGGACTGCTGTTAGACGACCGTAGCGAAGCCGAACAGCACGAGGAGAACTGTGATGCGGAAGACCCTTCGTACATCCAGTGAGTGTGTGGAGACTTCCGCCATCCATTTTCTCACTGCCAATAGGTTGAAACGATTTGCCGTCGTTTCGTTTCTATGGGATACAATACTACCATCGGTTGGTCGCTGTTCACCTCCGGCGTCGTCACGCTCCTCCTGATATACCTTCCCTACCCATCGCTCTATTGGGGAATTGCCCTCATCATCCTCGGTATCATCGTGATGGCGCGCCGACTATAATCGGTTCTCACCGTCCATGTCACACGCACCCATGTGATTTAGACCCAATCTAAAACGGTTATTTGTCAGTTCTAATCCACATGTTCTTAACCACGCGCGCTCCATTGAAGAACGAATGGGTGACCACCGGAAGGAGTTCCTCAAAGCGTCGTGGGCCAACGTTCTGACGAACGTTCTCAAAATCGTGGTGGAAGGTGGAGTCGGACTCTCTTTCGGGAGCCTTGCGCTCGTCGCCGACGCCGCCCACTCCGTCGCCGACCTGCTGGCAAGTGCGGTGGTGCTCGTCTGGGGTCGCCTCTCGTTCGAAGGCCCGGACACCAACCACCCCCACGGTCACGACCGAGTCGAACCGCTGACCGCCCTGTTCGTCGGCGGCACGCTCGTCCTCCTCGGCTTGAAACTGCTGTACGATGCGACCCAATCGATTCTATCCTCCCCGGAATCGACCTATAGCATCGTCCTCGTCGCGGGTCTCGTTTTCGCGTTTTTCGACCGCGCGTTCTGTTACTGGTACACGAGACGAATCAACCGAAGCGTCGGGTCGGCCGGTCTCGCCGCGCTCGCCGCCGACAGTAAAAACGACTTGTACACTACCAGTGCGGCGGTTCTCGGCGTGGCAGGAATGGCTGGCGGCTACCCGGTCCTCGACCCGCTCGCCGGTGGGTTGGTCAGCCTGCTCGTCATCTACCAAGGGATCGAAATCTCGCGAGAGAATGTCAACTATCTCGTGGACACCGCCGCACCGAAACCCGTCCGCGACGAGATTCGGGACGAAATTCTCACCCACGACGACGTGCATGGAATTCACGATTTTACCGTCTACCACGCCGGAACCGTCTACGAAATCGAATTCCACGCCGAAGTCGCGGCCGACCACACCTTCATCGAAGCCCACGACATCGAAACCGAACTTCGGAACAGTCTCGTCTCACGGGACGACGTCGGCGACGTTCACATTCATCTCGACCCAGAAGGACTAGGCGAGTGGAAGGACGCAGAAGAGCGACACGCTTCATCGCCAATCAACTGACCGAAAAACTGCTCCGGATCGGCAACCCGGCGAATCAGTCCAAGCCCGCTCGTTCCCGGTGCTCGGCGGCCATTTCCTCGGCCTGCTCACGCGACTGGCACGTCTCCCAGCGAACCTGTGTCGCGTCGCTGTAGGTCAGCGCCGTCTTTAGTTCGTCGCGCAGGACACCGACGCCGATTTCCTGTATCTTGCCGTCGCTGCCCAGTTCGTACATCGCCCAGCGCTCCGGCGTGTTCGCAACCCTTCCCCGATTGAGTTCCTGCCAGCGCTTTGCGAGCGGCATTATTCGCTCCCGTCCGCCGAGTCGTCTTCTTCCACGAACTCGAACGAGCGTTCGCCCAAATCGTCCTCCTCGAAGACGAACACGCGGCCACGCGCGATTTCCGGGCTGGCTTCGACTTCGACGGCGTAGCCTTCCGACCGAACCGTCACGCCGGGGAACAACTCCATCTCCTCGTCGGGTTCAAGGATGACCCGGCCGACGCCGGTCTCCTCCAAGATGTCGTCGTGCGTGTCCCGGTCGTTGACATAGGTCATGACGCATTCCGTCTCGGTCGGGTCAGTGACGAGCACCTGTACCAGTTTCCCGGGTTGGGTTCGAAGCGTCCCTTCAACTTTCCGTGGAATTCCGTTGTAGAAGGTTTCACGACCGTCCGTGTATTCGACGACGATACCATCCGCCGTGAGTTCGACGCCGAGCGTATCGGGGGAAACGTCGTTACGGGCACCCATGCCCGGCGATTGGTTGGGGATGGGGAAAAGACACGCGTTCCGAGTCCGCCAAAACATTGCCCCCACCGCCATCCTGAAGACGGCCACCTGCGAAGGCAGACCATGCACGGCCGCGCGAAAGCACCCGCCGCTGGGACGATACTCAACGCCCTCGCCACCGGCGTCGGGTCGGCGTTCGCCATCGACACCGAAACCACCGCCACCGTCGAACTGGACGACTCCGGCGGGATACGTGGCGAAATCGCGGAAAATCCGGACGCGGACGCAGGGCTTATCGAACGCTGTGTCGAACTCGTTCTCGAAGCGACCGACGCCGAGTATGGCGCGACGGTTCGAACCGAGAGCGACGTTCCGATGGCCTCCGGTCTGAAGAGTTCGAGCGCCGCCGCGAACGCGACGGTGTTGGCAACCCTCTCCGCACTCGATGTGGAGATGCGACGGGAGGACGCCTGTCGAATCGGCGTGCATGCGGCCCGCGACGTTGGCGTCACCGTGACGGGAGCGTTCGACGATGCCAGCGCCAGCATGCTCGGCGGCGTCACCGTCACCGACAACACCGAAGACGAACTGCTCGCCCGCGACGAAGTCGAATGGGACGTGCTGGTGTGGACGCCGCCGGAGCAATCCTTCTCGGCCGACGCGGACGTTTCCCGCTGTCAGCAGGTCGCGCCGATGGCTGACCTCGTCGCCGACCTTGCACTTGACGAGGAGTACGGCCGGGCGATGACAGTCAACGGCTTCGCCTTCTGTGGCGCGCTCGGGTTCTCCACCGACCCCATGGTGGACGCCATGCCGGACGTGGACGGCGTTTCGCTTTCGGGGACAGGACCGAGTTTCGTCGCCGTCGGTGGGCGAGAAGCTTTAGAGGGCGTGCGGAAAAAGTGGAATTCATTGGAGGGAACAACATGGCTAACGACGACACAAACGGGCGGAACCCGAACGATATGAGTTTGGACGAACTGCGCGAAGAAATCGAATCCATCGATCGTGAACTGGTGGAACTTATCGCCCGCCGCACGTACGTCGCGGATACCGTCGCAGAGGTGAAAGCGGCAGGAGATATCCCGACGACCGATGAGACACAGGAACAACGTGTGATGGACCGAGCGGGCAAGAACGCCGAGAAGTTCGAAGTGGATTCTAATCTGGTGAAAGCGATTTTTCGCTTGCTCATCGAACTGAACAAGGTGGAACAAAGAGAGAGTCGGTAGCCGAAAAATGGAGGTTTCGAGCCCTGTATCAGCCAATTGGGGGCGTGGAATCTTCCGGTTGTTGTTAGGTTGTCTCGTCGGCGGGTGAGCAAGAGTAGTGTACACACGGTTAGCGCGTCTGCTATCTCAGGAATCCAGAAAGGTGACAACACCGCTCGCGTTTCGTTGACGTATGCTCCCGCCTTCCACGACACTCGATTTCGTTTTCCTTCGTCGGGCTTCAATTACGGGCCGTTCTGGCGCGTTCTTCCCGCTATCGCGGCAGAGATACTCACTATTGTCTTGTTCGCTATCTCCGTCGTGAGAGGTGTTCTCCGCCCGGCGAAACAGACTTGGTAATACGGCAGTAACACGTCCATATGTCTGAAGCGACCACGGGGAACGGCGGCGACGACGAAATCGTCACGGTGAATTTCAAAGTCACGCAGTCGTTTCTCAACGAGATAGACGACACGTGGCAGGGACGCGGCTTCAATAGTCGGAGTGAGTACATTCGTTACACGCTTCGGGACGCGACCGAGTTCCCGACGTTCGACCGCGACGAACTCGTGGCGCTACTTAAAGCGGAGGAAGACATCCGCGAGGGGCGAACCATGAGCACCGACGAAGCCCGCGAGCGGTTCGGAACGGGCGGCGATGAGTGACGGCGACTGGACGTGGGAACTCTCCACGAAAGCACAGGACGATATCGCCGCACTCGTTTCTCACGAACAGGAACGGATACTGGACAAACTCGACGAAATCGTCGAGTCGCCGTGGCGCGACCCGCCGGACTACGGCGAACCGCTTCAGAATAGTCCGCACAAGAAAGTGCGCGTGGGGGAGTTCCGGTTAGCCGTGACGTTTCGACAGAACGAACAGCGAATGGTGGTCGCTCGAATCAAGCGTCGCAGCGGTGCCTACACTGCTGATGACGATTGACTGTTCTCCCACGAAAGCAGCAATTTAGGTGAAATCTGTAACACCAGTCCGAGAGCTGAACAAGGTCGAACAGCGGGAGAACCGCTGAGTCAGTCGAGACCGAGACTCAGTTTCAGCGCCACATCGACCGCGTCCATCGTCTCCGAATCCAGACTCCCAGTGACGGAGTGTATCCGCTTCTCTATGGACACGACGCGAATCTGGTCGACACGGACGGATGAATCCTTCTTGAACGGTGATTCTTCGGCTTCTACCAGCACCTCGAAGGGATACCCTCTATACGTCCCCGTCGCTGGCGCGACGATAGTCGTACTTGAGTTTTTGTTTCCCACGTCGTTCTGTACGACCACTGCAGGTCGCGTCTTTTTCATCTCGTGTCCCTCGGCGGGGTCGAACCGGACGACGACGACATCGCCACGCCGAACATCCGTTTCCGCGCTCATTCAGCTAACCCGTCCCACGCCTCATCCGATGCTTCATCCCACTCCTCTGTAAGCGTTTCAGCGCTCTCAGAAGCCTCGCGGTACGCGGCTGCCAGCTCGTCCTCGTCGGGTCGGTCAAACTCGACTTCGACCACTGCGACGGTCACCCGCTTGTTGGCATACTCCGTTCCGAGGTAGATTCGACCCCGGTCGTCGGTGTCGTTGGTTCGCAGGTCGCGGGCGTCTACTTTCATCGCATTACCCACTATGACCCACCGCCGCATAAGCATTACCCACTGTTGCCCACAAACAATTCGTTTCAGCGTTCTACATCATGGATATCAGCTACCTGAACGAAGCGGAACAGAGCGAAAATCGTTGAGAACGATATTTCTACCGATCTATATCTCACCCTCGTCTCATGAGCTGAAGTTCCCCGAGTTCGTCCGTGAACTCCCATCGCTCGTCGAATTCGGTCATCGCGTCGAGGTAGTACAGTTCGAACTGGTTTACGTCGGCAAGCTTCTCGATTCGTCTCGTTTCCAGACATCGACACGGCGAAGCGAATATACAATCTTTGGAAGCGACAGGAAACGTCGTCAAAAACTGCGTAGCGATAGTAACAAAACGATTCTGAAGTGAACATGCCAACCGCAAGAACGATTCGAGCGGACGAACTCGATGAACTCCTGACGCTGTATCAGATGCTTAATCCCGACGACCCGTCGTTGGAACGAACGGAGGAACTCCACGAACAGTTCCAGGACATGGTCAGCGACGATTCTCTCGAAATCGTCGTCGTAGAACACGACGGCCGAATCGTCTCGTCGTGCATGCTCTCGATCACGCAAAACCTGACCAGAAACGCCAGACCATTCGGACTGGTAGAAAACGTGGTGACGCACGAAACTTACAGGGGGTGAGGATTTGGCAAACGCTGTCTGGGAGGAGCCACCGAAATCGCCGAAGAATGGAACTGCTACAAGGTGATGTTGTTAACCGGTTCGGACAAGGAGTGGAAACACGAGTTCTACGGGAGTTGCGGGTTTGAAAAGGGAACAAAAACGGGATTCGTCTACGATTTGAGAGGGTAATCGAGTGGGGTTCGTGCTCTCGCAGGACGAGAGATAGCGAACGAAAGTGGTGAGAGCTTTTATTCTATTGGCCGTAATCGAACGAGTATGGTTGCAGTATCCGCGATTCTCGCCTTCATTCCCGCCGCTCTCGTCCTCATCGTGGCACCCGGACCGGACAGTATCTACACGTTGACGCGGAGCGTCAGCGACGGACGCACTACTGGCGTCACTGCCGCACTCGGGTCTTCGACCGGAAGCGTCGTCCACACAACAGCTGCCGTCTTCGGTTTGTCAGCAATCCTGCGAACGTCCGAGTTTGCGTTTACCGTCGTCAAGTTCGTTGGTGCGGCATATCTTGTGTATCTTGGAGTACAGACATTAAGAGGGGGAGAGGAGTTCGAGATTACGTCGGACTCTACCGGATACACGCCGCGGGAGTCCTTCCGAAACGCGCTGTTCATCAACATCTCGAATCCGAAAGTGGCGCTGTTCTTCCTCGCGTTCCTCCCGCAGTTCGTACAACCGGGAAGTTCCACCGCTCTCCAGATTTTCCTCTTTGGAATCCTGTTCGCCACGCTCGGGTTCTGTTATCAGGCACTGCTTGCGGTTTTCTCGGCACGGGCGCGGCGGGCCATCACCGAACGTGACCTCTTCAAACGGGTTCTCCGAACGGCAAGCGGGAGTGTGCTCGTCGGCTTCGGAGTCAAACTCGCGTTCGCTCGGCGCGTCTCGTCGTAGGGTGCCGGTCCCGGGGAATACGAGCGTTCACCCGATGTGGGAGGAAATCGCCAATCCCTCATCCACTGGGAGGATATACGTCTCGAATTTTGGGTCGTTGTGGATGTGTTCAAGGACTAACTGTGCGCCCGCGACTCTCGTGCAAAGTGCCAGCGTTCGACCGACTTCCGAACCGACCGTGGGAACTTCGTCCTGCTCGGGGCGCGCTTCCATCGCCTGCAGCACGTCGTCGGTTGGCGGCCCTGCCCACTCGAACAGGTGTCCGACGGCATCGGACTGAAGCGGTGGCATGGTTGGGGGCACGATGAACGTCGGAATAAAGCGAGTGGAAAATCCGTTCGCAGGTCGTTTGTTCGTCTCAAACCCGCTCCTGCCGGTCAGTACTCCCAGAGCCGTTCGATTCGCGCGTCGATATCTGGGTGGTCACCTTTCAGCGTCTCGACGCTCGTTTCCCCGTTCACGTTGATGACATGGACTTCACCGCGCTGCCCGCCGTACACGTCCTGAAAGTCGTAGACGACGCCGATGACATCCACATCCTCGGCGATATCGTCGCTCTCGATGAGGGATTCGACCTGACTATCGACGTTGTACTCCACGAGTCGATTGATTGCGCCCGCTCGACTCACGTCGTCGGGAAGCGATTCGACGCCCGCTTCCAGCTTGGGTTTCAGCAGCGAGAGGCAGTGTTCGATTCCAGCAGGCTCGGACACGTCTCCCGTCAGCGCGTCGTACGTCGCGGTGACTGCCCCACAGCCGGTGTGTCCCATGACGACGACGGTGTCCGTCCCCGTGTGTTCGACCGGATAGAGCACGTCACCAGAGATGACTTCGCCCGATTCCGTTTGCTGGACGACGCGATTGCCGATATTGCTACACGTGAAGATGTGTCCCGGTTCGTCGTTACCCCAGATGTGGTCCTGTAGAACTCTGGAATCAGAACAGCAGACGGTGACGACGTCGGGATGTTGGGAATCCTGTACGTCGTCGAACTGCGAGTCGAACTCCGTCGCGTGTTCCGCATTCTGCTCCAACAACTCGATGAACGTCCGGTGCATGGTTGCTCTTGTTGTTCCTCGACAATATTCCTTACTTCTCGCGGAGCAGGGCAAATCACGACTCGAATGCTCTCCTTTCCGACGGCATCAAACGAAACGATTCTTGTCGGAATCTCTCTTACTCCACGTATGAACGAGACACGTCGGGCCGTCTTGGACGCACTCGCGGACGGTCCGGTTTCCGGGCCGAACCTCGCCAAGGCGCTCGACATCTCGCGGAACGCAGTGTGGAAACACGTCGAAGCGCTCCGTACCGACGGGTTCGAGGTCGAGAGCACGGCGGATGGCTATCTTCTGGGGGACGTTCCGGAGTTCGGCCCGGCAGTCGAGTACGGACTGGAGGCTCCGTTTTCGGTCGAGTACCACGACTCCATCGGGAGTACGAACGACCGAGCGCGGGAACTGGCCGCAGAGGGTGCCGAAGACGTAGTCGTGCTGGCAGACGAGCAAGTCGGTGGCAGAGGCCGCCTGAAGCGAACGTGGGTCGGCCCATCGGGTGGCGTCTGGATGAGTCTCGTACTCCGTCCGACGATGCCGCCAGCACACGCCCCGTTGTTGACGCTCGCGGCCGCCGTGGCAGTCACACGAGCGGCACGGGAGGCAGGTGTTCCGGCAGAAATCAAATGGCCGAATGACGTACTGGTTGGGGAAAACAAGCTCTGTGGCATCCTCACCGAGATGGAAGGAGAGGCGAATCGCGTCTCGTGGGTCATCGTCGGTCCCGGAATCAACGTCAACATCCCGGCCGAGGACCTCCCGGAGGGTGCAACAAGCGTGCAAGCGGCAGTCGGCGCGGTAAATCGACGGCTGTTCGTTCAGCGACTACTGGAGGAGTTCGACGCGCTTCGGGAGGACACCGACGCCATTCTCCCGGCGTGGCGCGAACTGTCGGCGACGCTCGGTCAGCGAGTACGGGTCGAAACACCGGACGGGGACGTGGTTGGCACTGCAGTCGATGTCGCCATGCCGGGAGCACTCGTGGTCGAAACTGACGACGGAACGGTGCGCATCCACGCGGGCGACTGTGAACACCTTCGGCCCGTGAACTGAAAATCAGTCAAAATCAGTCGGATTCAACCGCTCGTGTGCACTTTTTCTGTCACATTCGCGTCCGGTGTCTCGACTTCCTGTCCGACGTGAACGGTGAGCACTGGCACTTCCGACGCCCGGACGACGTGCTCGGCAACGCTCCCGAGAAGGAGGCGGTCGATACCACCGCGACCGTGCGTTCCCATGACTATCAGGTCGAAACCATCCAACTCGGCGTAGCGAACGATTTCCTTGCTCGGTGGCCCTTCGAGCAGATGTGTCGTGAGCGAAACGTCGTATTCCTCGACGACACGGCGTGCATCTTCGAGCGCCGATTCGCCCTCCCCTTCTAACATGTCCGAAACGCCTTCCCACGACGTTTCCATCGGTAAACTGGCGTACGTCGAGGAGTTGATAACGTACACCGCATGCAGTTCTGCTTCATGCGCCTGAGCCAGTTCAGCGGCGTGCGCGAGGACGCATTGCATCCCCTCAGAACCATCCGTTGGCACGAGAATTCGGTCGTACATAGGCGTGTTACCGAATGTCACGGGATGTGTTGTCTTAACTTATTTGGTGAGAATTACTTCGAATCGAAAGGGTTTCGGGACGGTGTTCGTAGAAATTACAACAGAACGTCGGTTACGTCACTCGCACCCGCTCGTCTGACGAGCGACCGAACCACGTCACGATTTCCGGAGAGGTTGTCGGAGTCACCGTCGAGGACGAGCAGTTTCGCATCCCTGCCGGGGTCGATGACACCACAGTTCAGGCCAGCGATTCGTGCACCGTTCTGGGTTGCCATCCGGAGAATCTCGCGGGGAGCGATGTCCGTCAACTTGGCCGTGAACTCCATCTCGCGGAACATCGACGGACTGTTCAGCATGACGTTGTCCGTTCCGAGAGCGACCGTCGTCCGGTCGAGTAGTTCCTTCATCGGCGGCAACCCGACGCCCGTGACGAGGTTCGAACGCGGACAGACAACGATCGGAATTTCACTGTGTTCGATACGGTCGAGATGAATGGGTTCGGGATGAACCACGTGGACGAGGAAATCCGGCGAGAGGTCAAGCGCCGGGTTGATGTCGCTCGAATCGGCTTCGCCCGCGTGGATACCAAATGTTTTCCCAAATCGGTCGGTTGCGGTACGTTCACGCGCGAAATCGGCATCGTTGGCTCCGCTTGCGCCGAACCCGTCCGCCGCTTCCATCGCCTCGACCGTCTCTCGACCGAGGATGAACGGGTCGATACCGAGTCCCTCGGCGGCTTCACGGAGTGCGAACACACCCTCAACACCGCCCTCACGGAATTCGAGGAAGGACGCGGTTCCGGTCGATTGCATGAACTTCAGCGACCGCCGCATCGCATCGACCTTTTCGGCGCGAGACGCTTGCCGAAGGAGTCGGTGTTTGAGTCCGTCCGGCGGCGCGACGAGTTCTTCCAACGAGAGTCCAGCACCGGCTTCCTTGGCGATGGAATCTCCGATGTGGGTGTGTGCGTTGACGAACGCCGGGCAGACGATGTTCGACGACGACACGGACTCCTCTTCGATAGCAGTAATCGTCCCATCCTCGAAGACCACACGACCCTCGACGGGGTCGAAGTTGGGCCCAGATAGGATGGTTCCCTCCACGAGCATACGTGGCGGTTGTCTGTACCCCACCATAAATACCTCGTCGTCGGAATTTTCCAACCTATTCTTCTTCCTCGAAGTCCGTCAACGTCGTCCGAACGCCAGTTCGGATGTCGCTGACCAGCGCGCCGTCGGTTTCCAATCCGAGGAGTCGCTCTGCCGCGTGGCCAACTGCATCCGTTTCGTCGGCCGGTGTGTACACCCCGAGTCGCCACTGGTCGCGTTGGACTTGTTGCAATGCCCGAACCAGCGTGGACTGCTGGGCGAGCGGCCGAATTTCGTTGTTGACAATGACACGCGATGACGACTCGGTCATCGTCGGGCGACTCGGAACGTCGAGGGTAACGTGTTCCGAATCGACCCCTGCACTCCCGGCAATTTCGTTCTCGTAGCTGCGGACCGTCTCGTGGTCGGCATCGATGATTTTGTCAGGAACGTCCCCCATCTCCACCCAAACGGCACGTTTGTAGAGGTCACGGTCGGACAGCCGCCGGGCGAGTTCCGCGGTTTCGGAGTTCGTGCGGAGCGCGACGAGCAGATCGTGGTCGTCCATGCGTCGCAGTTGCTCGGCATCAACGTCCGAGGAATCGAGCAGTCGCTCACTTGCCCGCTGGAGCATCGACTTGCTGATTCGCGTGACGTGGTGGTTGTACACTGTCGGGTTCATCAGCGCCCGAGCGACGAGCAGGCTTTCGGCGGTTTGGACGTTCCCTTCCGCGAGGACGAGTTTGCCGTCCAGAAACGCCAACTCGTGTGTCAGTCGCTCGTGGTCGATGGTGCCATACGGGACGCCCGTGTGGTGGGCATCGCGTACGAGGTAGTCCATCCGGTCAACGTCGAGTTCGCCGGAGACGACCTGCCCGAGTTCACCTTCGCCCGCGATGAGTCCTGCGATGGTATCCGGGTCCAAGTCGTTGTCGCGGAGGATGTCACCGACTGCGGAATCCGTGAGCAAATCCCTCACGTCGTCGTGATACTTCCCCGTGCGGCGGTAGATGAGTTCCTCGATGGTGTGGCTGTACGGCGAGTGACCGATATCGTGGAGGAGCGCGGCCGCACGGACGCGTTCGGCCTGCACACCCTCGATACCGAGATTGTCGAGCGCTTGGCAGGCAAGATGATAGACGCCGAGGCTGTGTTCGAACCGGGTGTGGTTCGCGGAGGGGTAGACGAGACGGGCGGTCCCGAGTTGCGTGACGTGGCGAAGCCGCTGAACGGCGTGCGTGTCGAGCAACTCGTTTGCAACGCCGACGACTTGGATGTGGTCGTGGACGCTGTCCTTGATAGTCTTCATTGTCGGAACGTTGCCGCGTCAACGTATAAAAACTGGAGGACGAGGCTTTATGTCCTTTCTCGAAGGAATCGAAACCATGGTCACGTTTCTCTCAGGGGGGACAGGTACCCCCAAACTGTTGGAGGGCACAGAAGAGGTCTTTTCGCCCGCCGAGACGACTGTCGTCGGCAATACCGGGGACGATGTCGAACTCGGCGGTCTCCTCGTCTGCCCCGATATCGACACGGTGTTGTTCCAGCAAGGAGGCGTTCTGAATCGCGAGACGTGGTGGGGAATCGCCGACGACACGACGGCAACACACGACGAACTCCACCGCCTCGCTGAATCAGCCGATCTCTCTGCTGGCCCACGATATCTCTCCGACGAGCGCCAAACCGCTGGGCGGACTATCGCCCGCTGGCGGCGTTTCTCGGGCGTCGCGGAGTTCATGCTCCTCGGCGACCGCGATAGGGCAGTGCACGTCACCCGGACGGGATTGCTGGACGAAGGCAACACGCTCACCGAGACGACGCGAATACTGGCGGACGCGTTCGATTCCCCGCTCGACATCGTGCCGATGAGCGACGACCCCGTGGCGAGCATTATCCACACGCCGGAGGGCGAGATGCACTTTCAGGAGTTCTGGGTCGCACAGCGGTGGCGACCCCGAAGTTACGGATGTCGAATTCAGGGGAGCAGAAGTCGCAACACCGTCGCCCGCCGCGCTTGCTGCGCTGACCGACGGGCCAGTCGTCATCGGCCCGTCGAACCCAGTGACGAGTATCGGACCGATGCTTGCAATGGATGCGTTCCGCGAGGCGCTCGAATCAACGACCGTAATCGCAGTGTCGCCGTTCGTAGAGGACCGTGTTTTCTCCGGGCCAGCAGGCAAACTGATGGACGCAGTGGGCTACCAACCGAGTACGGCAGGTGTCGCGGAGGCATACCCCTTTGCCGATGCCTTCGTGTTGGACGACGACGACGGAACGAGCCTCGACCGTCCGACGGTACGAACCGACACGAAAATGGACGACGAAGCGGACGCTGCACGCGTCATCGGTGCCGTGCAAGACGCACTGGAGGCGGTGTGATGGTTGAACCATTCGAACCACGGGTCGCGCTGGCCAGCCTCAGCGGAGAGTCAGACGCCGGATGGGCGCGGAAAGCTAAAGACCACGTCGGCGCGGCGTTTCTGGGCGGTATCGCACTGGACGAGCAAACGCGAGCGGCAGCCCGAAAATTGGTCGCACGGGACCGAACTGAATTCCTACCGGACGACCCCGTCTCGTTCGTGGACGACCAACTCGCCTCGTTGGCGGATGCTCCTATTCGTCCCGGAATCAACGTCCGTTCCACGACGCTCCCGCCGATTCGAGCGGTGGGTGAAGTCTGCGAGCGTCACGGCTCGATATTGGAGATAAACGCCCACTGCCGGCAGGAAGAGATGTGTGCGGCCGGTGCCGGACAGTCGCTTCTCCGGAAGCCGGACCGCCTCAGAGAGCAGGTTCGCGTGGCGGCCGAAACGGGTGCGACCGTGAGCGTCAAGATCAGAGCCGAAGTTCCCGGCGTAGACCTCCCCGAAGTCGCTCGACAGGCGGTGAATACAGGTGCTGAAATCGTCCACCTCGACGCGATGGATTCGGAGGCGCTGGTGCAGGAGGTAGCCGAGACTACGGACTGTTTCCTCGTTGCGAACAACGGTGTCCGCGACGAGGCGACGGTTACGGAGTATCTGGAATACGGTGCGGATGCGGTCAGCGTCGGACGACCGAGCGACAAGCCCGAGGTGCTCTCGCGCGTTCGCCGTGCGACGGATGCGTGGTTCGCGGAGGTGGTCGCATGACGCCCGCCGAACACGCCCAACTCGCACTGTTGTTGGAAGTCGCTGGGACGCCGAAACCCGGCAACGTGGACCGGGACCGAGATTTCCCCGACCTGCGATTCGAACATTTCCTCGCCGGAGCATTCGGGTCCGGAGCGGGACTCCGCGCCGCCGAAGCGGGCGCTCCGGTCGGCGAGGCATTCGAAGAAGCTATTGCCGGGATGAGTCAGCAGGAGGGTGACAACACCCAGTTCGGCGCGTTACTGTTGTTGGTCCCGCTGGTGAAAGCCGACCCACTCTCACCGGAGGGCGTCACGGAAGTCGTGGAGGCGACGACCGTCGAGGACGCGGAGGGCTTTTACCGTGCGTTCGAACACGTCGATGTGGCGGTTTCCGACCCGCCGGAAGGAACCGACGAGTTCGACGTGCGTCGGGGAAGCGATGCGATTCCCGCGATTCGGGACGCTGGTCTCACGCTGTACGACGCGATGGAACTTGGTGCGGACACGGACGGGGTCTCCCACGAGTGGACGCACGGATTCGAGCGTGCCTTTGCCGTGGCCGACCGAATCGAGGAAGTGAACGGCGGGATTTCGGGCCGTGCGGCGCAGGTGTATCTCGAACAACTGGCGCACGAACCGGATACGTTCGTTGTCAAACATCACGGCAAGAAAACCGCCGAAAGCGTCCTCGTGCGGGCACAGGAGGCGCTACAGGAGGCGAAAGAAGGCAATCCGGAACTCGTGACGGCGTTCGCCGAATCGCTGGTCGATGACGGCATCAACCCCGGAACGACTGCTGATATCATCGCGGGCGGCCTGTTCGTCGCACTGGAGCGAGGCGTTACACCGTGACCGGAACGGACTGGCCAGTCGAACTGTGCGGTGTGACCGAATCCGTCGTCACGACGCTCGGGCCGAACGGACTGTGGAACGTGGCGGTTCTGGGGCTTCACGAAGGGACTCCCGTGACCGCCCGGACGTGGGGAAACACCAGAACCCGGCGAAATTTCCACCGGCAGGGCGGCGGCTTCGTCCAGTTCACCTGCGACCCCGTGGATTTCGCGGAAGCCGCACTGTCGATTCGAGAGGAAGAAGACCCAGTGCTCGACTCCGCCGATGCGTGGGTCGAAATCGAAGTCGAGCAGGTCGATGCCGGGAATGCGGATGGAACACGGTGGGAGGAGTGGGAACTGACACCTGTCGATTCCGAGATTCGAGAACGGTGGGTTCCACTGACGAACCGAGGTTTCGCGGCCATCGTGGAGGCGACTGTGGCGGCGTCTCGGCTTGACGTGGACGGCTACGATACAGCGGAACTCCGGGGTCGGTTGGAGTACTTCGAGGAAGTCACACAGACGGTGTGGCGGCGAGCGCGAGCGAGCTGCCTTTGAGCGGATTCGGGAGTTAGTGAAGTGGTAATCGACCTTCGTTAGTGATTTGTGACTGTTCTATCGTTCGACAGTCCGGGCTGATTTCAAAAGAGGTATCACTCACCGTTGCACTACCCGACAAGTATGAAACCCCGGTTCGTGGGTCGTCTTTCGCTCGCCGACGCGGTGACGGTTTCGAACGCCGCGCTCGGTTTTCTGGCGATTGCGGTCGCCACCACGAACCCACGACTTGCTGCGCGCCTCATTCTACTGGGGGCCGTGGCGGACGGACTTGACGGCGTACTCGCCCGCTATGTCGGCAGTTCCGCGGCCGGGGCGTATCTGGATTCGTTGGCCGACGTTGCATCGTTCTCGGTTGCCCCCGCGGTGCTGGTCGTCGCCGTCGTGCGCGAGACATGGGGATTCGATACGCTTCGCGTGGCACTCGCAATGCTCGGTGGAGCGCTGTTCGTCGCCATGGCCATCGTCAGACTCGGGTTGTACACGGCCTACGACACCGAGGACGACGTAACGGAGGGGGCCCCAACAACGCTGGCGTCCGTCATCCTCTCGGCTGGCGTCCTCGCAGGGTTCACCGACCCCACCGTCCTCGTTGCGCTCACCTTCGTCCTCGCCGGGTTGATGGTTTCGACGGTTACGTATCCCGATTTGCTGGCGCGTGATGCGCTCATCATGGGTGTCGTCCACTCGCTTGCGATATTCATCCCCGATTTTGAGGGGCAGACGTTTCCGTACGCGCTGTTGACGCTGGCGCTGGTGTATCTCGTCTTCGGACCGGTCTTCTACTGGCGGAAGACCAAAGCGAATCCAGCGCCGATGAAGACGACAGAAGGGAAACGCTCTTGATGGCTACGGTTCGAATTTTTTGTATATGAGTACAACGGCACAGCCGGGGGTGGACGCGTGAGCGACGAAGGTGCCGAGGAAACGCAGGACGCCGAAGAAACCGAATCCGAGGAGGCAACCGCGGAAACCATCGAGAGCCGGCTCGAAAGTGCGGAAGCGGAACTCGAAGACGCCGAGACGGAAGCCGCTCTCGACGTCATCGAGGAAGACCTTGACGACATCGAAGCGGACCTCGAAGCGGCAGACCTCCCCGAACCGGACGAGGAGGAAGAGGACGAAGATGTCGAGGACCCACGCGAGGAACTGGAGACGTACCTCTCGGACCTCCGTGACGAACTCGAAGACAAGCGCGGGCCATACGCCGAGGACGTTATCAGCGACGTCGAGGATTCGATTTCGACTATCGAGGACACCCGGTGGACGGACGACGGAAGCGCGGAACTCGTGGAAGTCGTCGAGTCGTTCACTAATACGGTGCAGGACGCACTTGAAACGGACTTTAGCGTCACCCTCTCCCGGAATTCTGACGACCTCGCGGAAGTACTCGAAGATACGGCAGACGCAATCGACGATGCGGACCTCGATCCGGACGATGACGCGGACACCATCGATACGCTTCTCGATGCGACCGACGAACTGCAGTCAGGAATCGACGACGCGGAGGAGTGGAGCGACCTGAGCACCCGTGAACAACTCAAGCGCGAAGGCTACTACGACGTCCTCAACTACAAGAAGGACTACCCGCCGGAGTGGCACGCGCTCAAAATCTGGGAGAAACGCGACCGCGTCGACATGATACTGCTCGCCCTCGATTCGTTGCAGTCGAACTACATGGAACGACACTGCCTCGAAGCGCTCGAACGGATGGGCAACGAGGAAGCCATCGAACCCATGATTCAGCGCGCCGGCCGCCGCGACAAGGACGCCATCCGTATCCTCGGTAAAATCGGCAGCGATGAGGGCATCGACGCGATTATCGACTACGTCGATGCCGACCCTGGAATGGCGAAGACGGTCATCAAAGCCCTCGGCGAAATCGGCAGCGAGGAAGTCACACAGGACGTTGCAGACCAACTCGTCGTCGAGAACGAGGAAGTTCGAAGCTACGCTGCTCGCTCGCTCGGCCTTATCGGCGACACGCGTGCAATCGAACCGCTCTCGGAGACGCTGGAAGACGACGGCTCCGATTCAGTTCGTGCGAGTGCCGCGTGGGCGCTGAACCAAATCGGCACGGAAGAAGCACTCGACGCTGTGCGTGAGTACTCGGACGACCGGGCATATATCGTCCAGAGCGAAGCCGAAAAGGCACTGTAATCTGCCAGTAAGCACGCCTTACGCTCGGGTAATCGGTCAATAACGAAGGCCACTGAACCCGTCCTTATCGTGAGAGGTTCAATGGCGACTGAATCGGCCCCACTCGGGATGTGTCCGAACTGTGGAAGCGACATCACTAGAGGCTATCTTCTCATCGAATACGATACCGAGGAAGGTGCGGAGCGGTTTGCCGAATGTCCTGACTGCCGTGAAATCGTTCACCCCGCTCACTGAGCGAGGAACGTTGCGAAGAATTCGAGCGCGAACGCGAGCGCGATACAGAACGCACCAACGCGGCCGATCCACGTGTACTGTCTCACTTCCATCGGTGACATGTCGATGGTGTAGTCGTTGTAATCCGGGTCGTACTCGATATAATCCGGTATCTGGAAAAACTCGAAGAAGACGAGAACGGCACCGAGAGCGCCGATAGCATAGCCCGCCAGTTCGAGTATAATCGGAACGTGAACCATACAGACAAGGCGAAGGTGGTGGACAAAAATCCACCGTTCCGAGCGTTTATATCAGAAGGCGGAACCACACCGACCCGTGTTCGCCAGAGTCGCGCTCGTCATCCTCTTGGTGCTCGCTCTCCTGCCCGCTTCAGCGACGGGAATCGCAACGACGGTCACCAACACGACAACCGCTGGAACGACGACCACCACGATCACCACGACCACCACGACCACCACGACCACCACGACTACCTCTGCATCCACAGCGACGGCGAGGACCGTCACAGTATCTTCAGCACACATCGTTTCCGTGTATCCGAATCCGGTGACGACGAACGACGCTGGCGAGTTCGTCGTCGTTTCCTTTTCCCGAACAACGAATCTCTCGACGTGGACGCTGTCGGACGAGCAATCGACGTCCACCCTGTCGAATCGAACCGTCTCGGGGAAAGTCGCATTCTCCACCGCACCGAATCGAACGAAGAACCGCACCTCGTTTCGCGTCCTCCCGCTCGAAAACCTATCGCTCGCAAATTCAGGCGAGACGGTGACGTTACGCCGGACCGATGCCGATGGTTCGACGCAAATCGTGGATTCAACCACGTACATCGACGCGCCGGACGCGGAGTGCTGGCGGCCGACAACGAAGACGTGGCGACCGTTGGGCGCGACGAACTTCTCAGTTACTCGCTCGGACGCAACGACTGCGCGTGTATTCGTGCTTCCGGACGACCCAAACGTGCCGGTCGAAACCCTTCGCGCCGCCAAGCACCGAATTCTCCTCGCGGGCTACTCGTTCACGTCCCGGCGTGTCACGAAGGTTCTCATCGCGGCGGAAAACCGAGGGGAGAGGGTTCGTGTGCTCGTGGACGACGCACCGGTCGGTGGGATTTCCACGCGAGAAGCGACCCTTCTCGACAGACTCACGACACACGGTATCTCCGTCGAAGTCATCGGCGGAAAACGGGGGCGCTACGACTTTCACCACGCGAAGTACGCCATCGCCGACGGCAAAGCCATTGTGATGACTGAGAACTGGAAACCCGCTGGTGTGGGCGGCCATTCCAGCCGTGGATGGGGTGCCGTCGTGGGGGGCAAAGCCGTCGAACATCTCCACACGATATTCCACGCCGATACGTCGTGGTACGACACGATGTCGTGGCAGAGGTTCAGAAAGGGTCGGTCGTTCAATCCGACGACAGCAGCGAACGCAACCTATGCCAAGCGGTTTCCAGCCAAGCGCGTTCCCATCGACTCCGTGAGCGTGCTCGCCGCGCCGGACGATGCGGAAACGGGTGTCCTCTCGCTGCTTCGTTCCGCAAACCGCTCGATTGACGTCCAGCAGATGACGGTCGGAAGCATCCACCAACCGTTTATTCGGGCGACACTCGCCGCAGCGCGGCGAGGTGTGAAGGTCCGTGTCCTCTTGAGCAGCGCGTGGTACGTCCACGACGACAACCAGCGGGTCGTGCGTTGGTTGAACAAGCAAGCAGATGCCGAAGGGTTACCACTCGAAGCGAAACTCGCGTCGCCACACGGATATGAGAAGATTCACGCCAAAGGCGTCATCGTGGATCACAAACACGTCGTCGTCGGCAGTCTGAACTGGAACAACCACTCCGCACGGGAAAACCGGGAAATTGCGGTTGTCCTCCACGGAAAAACAGCGGGACGGTACTACAGTCGCGCGTTCAATGCAGATTGGGGCGAACAGAAAAACCGGTTCCCGGTCGGTCTTGCCGCATTCGTGGCCATCGCTCTCGCTGGTTCGATTTGGATTGCAAAACGGGAGGTCCAATTCGAATCGTAGAATCGAGAGGTGATTTCGGTCCGATTTCAGTCGTCGGACTGCTGGTGGCCGACCGTCGTGCTCTGGAGTTCCTCATCCAGTTCCGCATCAGCCATCTTTTCGACGAGTGCGTCGAGCACCTGTTCGCGCATTCCTTTGACGAACTTGATGCTGCCGACGACGAGGTGGCCGCCACCACTGACGCCGCCACCGACGATTTCCTCGTTGAGTTCGGTCACCATTTCGGGGATGTCGAGGCGGACGCCGTCACTGCGGAGGACGGCGAAGTCCGGCCCGTAGCCGATGGTGATGACTGGTTCGCCCGTCTCCTTGACCTTGCGGTCGTGGATTTCGCCGGTCGTCTTCCCTGGTGGCGGGTAAGTGAATCGGTACGCGTGGTTTTCCACGTCCACTCGGTAGAGATGTGCCTCGCTCGCCAACCGCTCGTGTTTGACGTGGGGCATTGCGGCATTCAGTTGATCGTCGGTGTCGGCCTCGGCGCGCTCGGAGAGGAACGAGACGAGTTCGCGATGGCGTTCGTCGTCGTCGCAATCGACGTTCAGTGCGTCGTTGATGAGGTTACGCCCAGGATCGTACTTCAACCAGAACGCACCGTAATCGAGTGCTTCACCCATGTCGGAGAGGAACTCCTCGGAGTAGCCTTCCGATTCTGCCAGTTCGACGTAGTCCGTCATCGCATCGGCCTTGGAGCGGTCGGAGATTCCGGCGACGGCAGGGACGTGACGGAGTTCGTCCGTGATGTCCGGCGAAATCATTCGTGCGAGTTCGACACACATCATTCCTGTCGTGATGCGGTAATCCTCGTCGTAGAGGTACGGGTTGACGTGGCCGTCGATGTACGGGTCCACGGCCTCCGGGTCGGGGTGGTGGTGGTCCACCACGAGAATCGGGATGTCGTAGTGGGCAAGGTTCGCGTAGGCCGGAACGTCCTCCTCGGTGCTCCCGTTGTCGAGCATGAGCAGGAGCGGGAGTTTCTGACCGTGTCGCGCTTGATCTTCGAGCGCGAAGTTCAGGTCACGGGTTACGTCCTCCATCTCGTAGAACGGTGCCTTGCTCGGCAGGCGCTTGAACAGGTGGCGCTTTGCCTCGGGTGCCTGGTGGGTCTCCTCGATGAACCGCTTCAGCGCGAGTTCGACCGGGAGGCTGGCACACATGCCGTCGCCGTCCGCGTGGTGACGGACTCGTATCGGGCGGCTTTCGCAGCACCGTACGACGGAGCTGTTTTGCGATTTCGCGGAGATCCGGAAACAGCTGTTCGAGGGCGGGCCAGTCGATGAGGGGTTCGGTCTCGTGGGGTTCGGCTCGCTCGTCCAACGCCGTCTCGATTCGCTCGCGGACGACGTCCTCTTCGTCGCCTTCCAACGCGGTGAGTGACGTGACTTCGACTTGGAGGGAGCCTTCTCGCTCTTCGACGACGCCGACGAGGTGAACGATGTCCTCGATGTCGATTTCGGGGTGAGCGCGGACGCCTGCTTCTTCGAAGGCGGCACACGGGACGACACCCGTGTGGTCGCTGACGTGGAAGATGGTCGGGCCGCCAGTCTGTTTGATTTGGACGATTTCGCCTTCGAGGTGGACGGTGTCGCCGACCTGTTCGGCGAGTTTCTCCGTTTCGGCGACTTCGTACTCGTGGGCGACGGCGACGATTTCGGCGTCGTCGACATCGACCGGAGTGAAGCTCAGGTCGCCGTTCTCCCTAACTTCGATGAGTTCGACGGTGAGAGTGTCATCGACATCGTAGTCAGTAGCGAGATTCGATTCGTGCACGAGACCCGAGACGGAGTCCGAAAGGTCAACGAACACGCCGTAATCAACGACGCCGTTGACGACGGCGCGGTATCGTTCACCCTCAGAGGTGTCGGAGAGCGTACAGTCCGCCGCGAGATCGTAAACGACGGAAGTACCCGGATCATCGCCGGGGTCAGTATCAGCGGGATTCATCTTGTCCGTCCTTTCGGCCGCACTATTTTTAACGCTTTGCAACTGGCGCTCCCATTGACCGGGATTTCGCGGCTGATTCGGGTCGCTGGTCTTGCTGGTCGTTCACAACGTCTTGCCGGTCCTTCGCAACGTTTAGAACGCAGGCAGTCGGAGTGTAGCGTATGCGGCTGTTCCGGTCGAACGAAATTCTCGGTATCGCGGAGGGCGCATTGACGTTCGCACTCGAAGCGTCCCGCGATGCCTATCCGAACGAGTACATGGGCTATCTCCGTGGCGAAGAGGCGAGGAACCTCGGACTCGACCGCGACGGACTGGTTCTCTCAGACGTACTCGTCATGCCCGGCACCGAATCGAACAGCGTCAGCGCGACGGTGAAAACGAGCACCATCCCCAACGATATCAGGGCCGTCGGGTCGATACATTCCCACCCGAACGGCGTGCTTCGCCCGAGCGACACGGATTTGGGAACGTTCCAAAAAGGAGCTGTTCACATCATCATCGGCGCGCCGTACGAACGAAACAACTGGCAAGCGTTCGACCGGCACGGCGACCCCATGCAACTCGACGTGCTCGATGTCGAGCTTCCGGAGGCGGAATCGTTCTTTGACTTTACGCAGGCGGACATCGACGAGGAGTTGAGAGATCAGTGACACACGTACTCGCGCAAGGAACCTTCGACATTCTCCACCCTGGCCACGTTCACTACCTCCGCGACGCCGCGGAGATGGGTGACCGACTATCGGTCATCATCGCACGCCGGGAGAACGTAACGCACAAACAACAACCGATTCTGTCGAATCAACAGCGCCGGGACATGGTCGGCGCACTCGGCGTCGTAGACCACGCGCTCGTCGGCCACCCGGAAGACATCTTCGCTCCAATCGAGGAACTCGACCCGGACATCATCGTGTTGGGTTACGACCAGCATCACGACGATGCGGCCATCGAGGCGGAACTCGACCGGCGAGGAATCGACTGCGTGGTGCGGCGTGCATCACCGCTCGAACCCAGCGACAATGACGATGAACTGCTTTCCACCGGACGCATCATCGACCGGATTTGTGAAGAGCGCTGCTGAGGGCAGTTCGGGGGACGACCCCGCTCAATAGCGAGGCTACTTTGAGGTTACTGCCACGGTGAGCCTGGTTTCGGGAGACATATAGGCCGGGCAATTCGTGCCTCATGCATGAACCGCCGAACGTTTTTAGCCGGAGTCGTCGGCGCGACATCAGTCACCTTGGCAGGGTGTTCGAGCGTCCTGAACATGGGTTCTGAATCGCGGTCGATGGGTGGCGACTACGATATCGGAACGAGTTCGATGGACTTTCATCCGGATACATTCACGGCGACGGTCGGAGAGACCGTCGTCTGGAAGAACACGGGAATGCGACAGCACACCGTCACCCCCTACGAGAACCGCATCCCTGACGGTGCCGAGTATTTCGCCTCCGGCGGGTTCGATTCCGAGGATGCCGCCCGGAACGGCTGGAACCACGGTAACGGCGGAATTCTCCAAGGACGGACGTTCAAACACACGTTCACGGTTCCGGGAAAATACGACTACTTCTGTGTCCCCCACGAGTCGAGAGGGATGGTTGGCACCATCGTCGTGAAAGAGCAGTAACTCCGTCGTCGGCTTGTATTTTCAAAAAACGAAAACCGAACCGTCGTCCTTAGACTTCGGCTTCTTCTTCGTCCACGTCCACGGAGGTTTCCTCTTCCTCGGCAACCTCCTCGGGGTGAGCTTCCAGCGTCGCTTTCTGAATTTCGACACGGCGGAGCGGGTAAATCGTCTTCGCGTCGCCGTAAATCGCGCTGGAGAGGCGACCCTCGACGACACCGTCGATAAGGTCCTGGAACGTGTGTTCCTGTGCGGTTTCCTGCACGATGTCGATCATCGTGCGACGGATGGCCTTCTCCTGGCTGTGGTCCGCCTTCTTCGTCGTGAACGCGACGGGCTGAATCTGGACACGGTAGTCGTCCGAGGTCAGCACCGTGATGTACGCCTCGACTTTCGAGGCACCGCGTCGCACGAGGCTCCGCAGGTAGTCACGGGTGAGTTCGTGTCGGACGAACTCCGTGTACGCCGAGTCGCTACCCACGTCGTTGATTTTGAAGGTAAGCTTCGTGTTGTTTTCGCTGGCGTTGTTCGTCAGTTCGCCAAGCGTCGTTTCGATGGTGCGGCCGAGCACCTTGTCCGGTTCGTCTGCGGGGGTCGTTCCAAGCTCCTTTCGGTCGAACTCCTCGGGAGCGAGGACGGTGTACCACCGCTTTTCCTGTGATTTCTTCGAGACTGATCGTTCACTCATAGTTGGTGTTTGTGTGTTGGTTTGCCGTCTGTACTACCTGTGTTGCCACCGAGAGGTTCACGACATAATCGTCGATCGTCGTCTGAAGGCCGCCAGTCGTCTCGCGTTCGATGGTCGTCGTAATCGTTCCGTCGTCCACGCTCGTTTGAATTTCGGGCGTGTTGTCGGGGACGACCGCCGCCGCGACACTGCCGGCATCCTCCAGTTCCGTGTGAATCGTCGCTCGTCTCATACTGCCTCCCGGAACGTCGAAAGGAACTCCTTTGCGTCCGCGTCGAACCGCGCATAGCCGCGCCGCCTGTTTCCCGTTCCGTCGCCACCGAGTCGGGAGCCAGCAGTTTGCATGGCGTTCCCGATGTCGGTGAGTTCCGGCTTCGAACTCGAATCGGAGTCCGAATCCGAATTTGAATCCAAACCGGACTCCGAATGCTCGTAATCGCGGTCATCGATTGCAACCGCAGCGGCTTCGTCGTCCGTAACGACCAGCGCAATCGGCTCCGGCGATCTGAAATCGCCGAGCAGTCGTGCCGCCGTCGCAACCGGTGCATCGTCCGTTCGCGCGACGAACAGGCCATCGTATCGGCCAGTCGTCGCGTTCCGGAGCACCGCATGGGCTGCCTTCGCGTGTGTGCGCCACGCGTCGAGTGCGGGTGCACGCGCGTCGTGACCCAATGCGAGTGCGATGCCGGTGCCGGGTTGCTCGTGTGCAACCGCGTCGAGAACGTCGGCATAGCCACCGAGCGTCGCAAACGGTTCGTCTTCACCGAGTGCATACGGACGAAGCACCTGCTCGACCATCTCACCCGCTCGCGGTGTTGCACTCTCCGGTCCGGCGACCGAGAGCGCCGTGAGCGAGGCGATTCGTCGGTGGGCGTCGTCGTCCAATTCGACGGGGAGGTCGAGTTCAGCGAGCTCAGCTTGCGCCGCTCCAGCGTCACCGGAAAAACCGGCGTGCAGGAGCGTCGAATGAGCCAACCCGTCCGCGATATCTTCGGTCGGCGTGGAAACGCCGGGCCGTCGCGTGAGTCGTTCGTCTGCCGCTTCGAGCAGTCGCGCTGTGTCACCCGCGCCGGGCGAGACGCCAGCGACCACGGCACCGGCAAGTGCCAGTACCGGGTCGGACGACCCGCCGAGTTCGGTCGCGGCGTCGAACGCGACGACGCTCGCCGGTCCTGTGTGTGCGGGGAGTGTGACGTTCCCACCCGGCGCGCCGACCGTCACGACGAGTTCGTCGTCACCGGCGTCGGCGCGGTGGGCTGGGAACGAGGTTGCACTCACCTGAAACGGGATTCCGGCAGCAGCGCAGGCACGTGCGAGGAGGCCACTCGCTGCGAGTGCATCACCGTCCGCGTACGCGACGAACCGAACGAAGTCGGCGTCGCGGAGCGTGGCGGCGATATCACTCGCGGAAAGGGCGTCCTCTACTGCGGTTCGGCCGGACGTGGACATCTATTCGAGGAGTTCGACTGCGTAGTCGTAGGTGTACGTGAAGTCCTCGTCGAGTTTGTCGCCACGGTAGTAGTTGACGAGGCGGCGAACCTTCGACTCGGTGTTCTGCAGTGCGCGCTTGTTCTGTTTGTCCTGTGAGTTCTCGTCGACGTGCTCGCGCAGACGCACGGCGCGCTCCATCAGGTTTTCGAGGTCTTCCGGCAGGTCGCTACCTGCGTCGTTTTCCTCCAGAATCTCGGTCACTTTCTTGCCCGTTGCAAGCTTCACGTTCGGGACGGGCGTGCCGGTCACACCCTCGTCGCGGAGTTTCCCCCCGATCTGACTCGGGCTGAAACCGTCTTCCGCGAGTTCGACAACGCGGTCTTCCACGTCGTCAGCATCTACGTCGCTCCACTCCGGTGGTTCATCTGCCACAGGTCGGTCCGAACCGGACGACCCACGGCGTCGTGTGTGCATTCGTGCCATAGTTGAGGATAGGAACTGCACGAGCCGCGAGAGTGCTGGCGATGGGTTCCGCCAGACGTGGCAACAATCACAAACCGTGACTCTTGCCACCTTGCACGTCCGCAATCCCAAGCCGTGAAATCTCACGACGCGTCGGATTTGCGGCTGTGCCGTTCCCTAGGATTGGGTTTTGTCTCTTATGGGTTAAAGAGTTTCTATTCGAATACCCCGTTTGGCGTGATGAGTGACGCGTGGATTTGGAGTTGCTGAGAGAAAAATCTCGAAATACCTCGACCATTCGCTACGAAGAGCGGTATTTAGCTGGTGTGAGGTTGTTGCTACTGGAAAGTAGACCGCCTCGAACGCCCCCGGCCGTTCGTTACGAAACTGATCTTCTGGTTTTGCCGAGACTGCAACTACCAAGCCACAATGAAGACCGCACCGCCTGCTCGCGGTTGCACCGCTCGCTTGTGAGGTTGCTTCGCAACCTCGTCTACCGCCCACATCCTCCCCAGCCTCCTCGCTCCCGTCCGGTCGCTCGTCTCTCGCGCGGGCGCACTACCGTGCGCCTCCGCGCGCCGTGCGGTTGGTCCCGTATCAGCCAGCCCGTCCAGCCGTGTGGCGCGCGCTGCCGAGGTGGCGAGGCCAGCGGTCCGGCCGAGCCGCCTCGGCAGAATCGTGCGAGGGATGACGACCGAGGAGCGAAAGCGACGAGTGGAGGAATCGGCTGGGGAGGACGTGGTGCGGGGTGGAGGCGGTGTTTGGGTGTCCCCGTGAGCTTGCGAACGGGGGCTCGTCGGAGCTTGTCTCCGACGGTGGGTTGAAAGGGGCCGGTCGTTCGCGCTTGCTTTAGTCGTCTGCGTGAGCTACTATCCACGCGGGCGGTGTGGAGAGCGTGGATATCTCGCGCAGCGACCGCGAACGGCCGGGGGCTTTCGAGGTGGTGTTCTCGTCAACTGCAATCACAAAACCAGATTCAGAGTCGTTTCGTAGCGAGTGGGGAAGCATTCGAAAGAGTCACCGCGCCCAGTGTCCCCATCGTCGAGAAAACCCATCTCGTCGTGAGTGGTGTGTCACACCCCCGCGGGGCGGCGGGGATTTCGAGAGGTTTATCAATGGTCGCACGGAAGAAGTGAATGCAGACGCGGGCTTGTAGATCAGTGGTAGATCACTCCCTTGGCATGGGAGAGGCCCCGGGTTCAAATCCCGGCAAGTCCACTTTCCTTCCTTCACTTCGTTCAGTCAGTCAGTCAGTGGACTTGCCGTAGTCCCCCTCGCTCCTTCGTCGTCGCCGGCGCGAAGCGCGGGCTTCCAGCGGGACCGTCGGTCCCGCCCGGCTCGCGGGACTCCCGGCAAGTCCATTTCTCGTACTATTCAATTCGTGTAGCGTTGATTCTTTCGTCTCGTTAGTCTCGACAGTTCGTGAGAGCAACAATATACAAATTCACTTCGTACTTTGTACTGGGTAATGACCGAAGTCACAACAGATGACCACGGGCGTATAACCCTCCCGAAGAAGACGCGCGAACGGTACGGTAACCGCTTCAGACTCGTCGAGCTGGAAAGTGAAATAAAACACATTCCCATCGACGACCCAATCGAAGGACTTCGGGAAGCAGTTGGTGACGCCTTCGAGAGGAAATCCGTGGCCGAGTTGAAAAACAAAGCGCGCGAGTCCGCTGCAGAACAAGTCCGTGACCGGCAAAATCGCCGTAGCGAGGAATAAGCTGTGTACGTCGAAACGAATTTTCTCATGGCGTTGGTGAAAGACGACGACTGGCTCAAGGAACCAGCGACCCACGCTCTTGATGAGTACGACGACATCCACACGTCGATACTATCTTAGGCCGAAGTGTTGGTGCTCTTCAATGACCACACCGAGGCGGAGTACGAAATCGACGCACCGCGTGCCATCACGAACCTCTTGGAACTCGTTCCCATCAAGCCGGAAGCACACGAGGACACAATTCTCGCCGCCGCTACCTTCCTCAATGAATATCAGATGACGCCGTTCGTTTCAATTGCTGTATCCACAATCGTACCGCTGAAACGAAGCGCCAGACTGCAAAATGTGATTGGGTGGTCATGTGGCCGATTAGCTTCGAAGAGCGTTTGCAGTGGTGTGGTTTCGAGACTCGAATCAGGAATCGAGTTACAGTCCGCACTAGAACAAAAGATGGTGGCTCGTCTATGCCAACGCGTACAGCGACCCGTGCGCGGTCGTGAACAGCACGGTCCCGTCCGCAACCGCCGGTGAGGTGTACGCCCACGTATCGTCGAATTTGAATCGCCACAGCTGTTTCCCGTCGCTCGCGTTCAGGGCATACAGCTTCGAGTTGCTGTTCATCACGAAGACCACCCCGTCCGCGACGGTCGGATGGGAGTCAACGACCCACGATGTCGCGTGTTTCCACTCGACTTCCCCTGACTCCGCGTCGATGGCGTACACGTTCGAATCCCGACTCCCGACGTATACCGTCCCGTCAACGACTGCGGGCGAGGAGTTGACTTGGCCGCCAGCCTGAAACGACCACCGTTCCGTCCCTGACGAGGCATCCAACGCTCGAACGACCCCGTCATGCCCGCCGACGTAAACGGTATCGTTCACTAGAGTCGGTGACGAGTTCGTACCCGGCGGGACCGAAGCCGAGCTGTTGTTCACCGCCGAACCCTTCGACACCGTCCAGCGCTTGCTCCCGTCGGCGCGATTGAGCGCGAGTACCGCGGCACGCGTGCTCACGAACACCGTCTCCTCCGAGACGGCCACCGACGAGAGGGCCTGTCCTCGTCCGCCACCGAGCTTTTGGAGGTTGGCCTTCCAGAGGTGTGTCCCATCCGTGGCGTCAATCGCGCGCGCGTTTTTACCTTCAGTAGTGAAGTAGAGGGTATCCTTGAACAGTGTGAGGTCGTAGGTCCGTGGGATGATACCGCCGCTGGCGTGGAATCCGGTTTGCCACACTTTCTCTCCGTCGAGGGAGAACGCGCGAGTCTTTCCCAGCCCGCCAGCGAATAGCATCTTCGACGTGACGACGGGCGTCCCGCATCCGGCGTTTGCCGTCCACTGCACCTCGCCGGACGACAGGTCGAGCGCCTTCAGCGCTTTCTTCCGTCCGATGTCACCCGTCGTGATGTACACCGTCCCGTCCGCGACGACGGGACTGGTGTAATCCGTGACGCCGCCCATCCGCCACTGCTTGGACACGCCCTCACTCGGCGCGTTTTGACCGGATGTACCGCCGGTGTTCTGATGGTCGTAGTTGAACATCGGACAGGTCGTATCGGCTTGGTACGTGCTCGCCGAACTCGTCGTCTCGGTCGATTCCGTGGCCGTGTCCGTCGTCGATCCCGCCACAGTCCCGGCTGTCGAATTCGTCGCCGCGTCGGCTTCCGTTTCGTTACCGTGACTCGTATCACTCCCGGTCTTGGTACAGCCAGCCAGCGTCGCAACCGCGACGCCACCGACCCGAAGGAACGCCCTTCGTGTCCGTTTACCGTCACTCATTAACGATACCATTCCGCCCGGTATGGTTTAGCTGTTATCATCCAGCGGATACTTACGAACGCAATGAGTTTCGGAGTGACGATTGACGGAGGTGGATTGGAGGGAGAAATCATCAGGACGACCGAAGAGCACTCACTTAGAAAAGGAAGTCCAACAGTGAGTCAGAATAGCGGTTGCTGGCGATTCGTGGTAACGAATGTGTCAATATCCATCTTACAGTCATACATTATGGAGTAGCTCAATCAGTTAAAGTATATTTTCATGCAGAAGTTTAAATATCTCGTTATCTATTTTTATGCGTAGTAAATTTCACTGGGATAAGAGTGCAACGAAACAACCGAGACAAAAATCGACGGACAATAATTGGAATTGATCTGGACGAACTAGGTCGCGCTCTCGGAAAGATATTAGTAATCTCGATAATCTCTTTCGTTCTATCTCTAATCGTTATTGTGTTGTTGGGTTTGATGAGTCCCAAAGAAACAGTAACGTTTGACCCAACAGTTCCGCCGATTATTACATTAGTTGCTTCGTGGGTGGGTATCTGGTCCTCATCCCTTTGTTACAGTATCTGGTCGTTTCGGCAACTTCGTCACATGCGGAAAGAGATGTCGTATTCCCCAAACCGTGGTGTTTTTGGGAGGATTTGGTACCCGGTGGCCATTACTCTTGAACAAGTTGATGAAACTACAGAATATGAAGAACGACTACAACTTACGTTGCAATCATTCGTATTTGGTACACTTGTCTTGGTACTCACGATTCATTCGGTTGTGACTGAACAACGCATCGGATGATGGCAGCCAATCAGTTCTACGGTTCAAAACTCGTCTGCGTCCAGTCCCCCAGCAAAATACTCCCGGCCAGTTTCCGTAATTCGATAGTATGTATCCGACATACACGAAGCACAACTCCAACCGAATTGCTGCCCACACTGCGACAGGCCGGTTAGCATGCTCGTGGCGCGCGGGCCGGACCCGCTTCGGTGCCATCCCTGTGGCTGTCCAATCACGTGGGAGACTGCACTGAGCTTTTACGAAGAGTAGGGACAGTAACTCGACTCGTTTAACGCGACCACTCCACCACGGACCCACCCATCGAATCGACCAGTTCGACGGCACCGAATACGGTCAGACAGGAGACGAACGCGACGGTACCCAACTTGCCGCCAGCGCCGGTGAACGAGGGAGCAACGGCGACGAAGACGACCCCACAGAGCGTGCCCGCCAGTGCGACGTGCCCTTCGTGTCCCAGTCGGTCCGTGGTGGTCATGCCGACGAACGAGGCACAGAACGCGACGGTAGCGAGCGTCGTCCCCATGGCTGGAGCGAGGATGGGAAAGCCGACACCAGCGCCGAGGCCAACCAGCGCGGAGCCAACGACCGCGCCGAGGTCGAGGCGGACGCTCAACACCACCGTCACGATGGCGGCCAGTATCGCGACCGGCACGACGACGACGGCATTCTCCCAATGTGGAACTGCTGCAGCCGCATACGTGGCGTTCGTGAACGAGGTCGTCGTGACACAGCCGAACAGGGCGAGCGTACCGAGTTTGCCGCCGAAGCCGTGAAACACCTCCGTCGTGGCGACGTATGCGAGACCGGCGACTGTTCCGGCGACGAGGAGGTAGCCGATGGAGGGAAACAGTGTCGGCGACGCCATGCCCACGAACGACCCGCAGTAGGCTGGCACGGCGACCTCGGACTTTCCAACCCCGACGAGCAATCCGACGAACGCGGACGCGACGACCGGTCCCCACCCGACGTGCACGCTGAGGAAGTAGGTGATGACGCTCGCCACGAGGACGGTCACACCGTCGAAGAGATCCGACTGCGCGAAGTCGGGGAAGTGAGCGTCGCCGAACCCACGTCCGCCCACACGTCTCCGTTTGACGGCGGTGGTAATCCCGCCGACGAGGACGACTCCACCCCCGATGGTGGTTGTGTCCACGGGAACATCGACGGGAGCGACGAGCGCGTGTGCAAGCAGTGCGAACGGCGTCACGACCAACGCGAAGAAACCGGCATCACGAACCAACTCGTCCATGGTCACATTCGTGGAAGCGGCCAGTAGTGAGTTGCGATTTTCTACCGACCATCTCGACTCTGTCTTGCGATTTTATCGAATTATCATGCGGTTCGTGATGGAGAGTATCCCCGAAAAATTCGAGTCGGTGAGCCGTTCGGTTCCGTCGCTTACTGCCAGTCGTAAACGCGGATGTAGTCCACTTCCATGCGCTGGGGGAACTGCGTGCTGGCGTCGGGGTAGCCGGGCCAGTTGCCGCCGACAGCGACGTTGAGCAGGAAGAAGAACGGGCCGTCGTCGAATACCCACTCGCGGCCGGCGTTCTGGGCGTCGTACAGCGTGGTGACGAAGAACTGCTGGCCGTCCACGAAGAACTTGATGGCGTCGGGGTACCACGTCAGCGTGAACGTGTGGTAGGCGTCCGAGAACCAGTTGCTCTGGCTGTAGGAACCACCGATGCCGGCACCGCCGGAGTCGGGGCCGTGGACCGTGCCGTGAACGGTGTCGGGGTCGTTTCCGACGAGTTCCATGATGTCGATTTCACCGCACTGCGGCCAGCCGACCGAACCGATGTTGGAACCGAGCATCCAGATGGCGGGCCAGATACCCTGTCCGTAGGGGAGTTTGGCGCGCACGTCCACGCGGCCATACTGTTTGTTGTATTTCCCTTGGGTGGTCATCCGAGCCGAGGTGTAATCACAACCACCATACTGCTCCTCGCGGGCCTCGATGACGAGATGGCCGTTCTCAGTCCACGCGTTGTTGGCTCGATAGTATTGGGCCTCGTTGTTGCCCCAACCGTTGTTGTTCCCGGTCTCGAAGTTCCAGGTGTTAGTGTCGATGGTATCGAATTGGTCCTCCCAACTGAGCGCCCACGTGTTGTTGTCGAACGATTCAGTGTGAACCTGTCCGGCTGCACTCGCAGTCGAGGCAGCGAACGCGCTGCCACCGAGTGTGACCGCCGCAGTGCTCAGGAACTTTCGACGGTGGAATCCGTTGCTGGTCGGTTTGTCGTTCGTCGGTTCGCCGCCCGTCAAATCGGATGAGTTATCGGAATCCATAGTTCTCACAGCATCGGTCGCTACCTCCCCACCAACTTCCGCAAGCAGAAGGTTTCAGTAGCCCACCGATGACATCTAAAATCATTCTGCACAACTATTTAATTATTTTTTCTAGTAGTAGTAATTATCCAGGGGTGATTAGTTTGGGTGATACAAGATGAGTATTTGACAATTGTCCCCACGGCGACCAGTTTCAGTCCGTGGTGACCGGTTATATTTCCAGAGGGCGTCCGAAGCGTACGGACATCCGAAACGGACACAACCGACTGAGACTCAGTTATGAACGTCAATATTTTCGAAACGACCATCGAAATCGACGGCTCCCGAATCGCCGAATCGAGTGACGAAATTCGAACACAGGTACAGGAGTACGAGTCGGGTGACCGCAGGGTCTTTGACCTGCAGGTCACGATGGTAGAGGGGATGACAGGTGCGGTGATGACCGCGATGGCCGAGATTCCCTACGGCGAGACGCGGACGTACGGTGAACTCGCCACGGAACTCGACACCACACCCATCGCCATCGGACAGGCGTGCGCCCGAAATCCCGTCCCGCTCGTCGTCCCCTGCCACCGCGTCGTCGGGAGTGACGGGTCATTGAAAGGCTACTCGGCGGCCGACGGTATCGCAACGAAACGGCTGCTGTTGGACCTCGAAGCCGAGACGAGCGACCGGTCTCGACAAACCAAACTCCCGACAGGCGGAACTGGCCAGTAGACCAGTCGACAGAACGGACCGACCAGTAGACGAACGAACGTCGCGATAGGAGAGTAGTGGCGGGGAGGGAATTTAGGCTGGAGTGATGGCGCCAGACTAGGACCGTCCGTCAGGGGGGCTTCGGGACTACCTCGCCACATGGCAAACAATATTATACAACAGTAAATGCTTTGTGGTGGTATTAGAAATTAAAACAATATTCTAAACCGTCAGTAACCGCATTAGTAAAACGCACAAATTGACTCATCAAACGGATTTTCGAGGGTCAGCGTCGCTTCCTCCTCCGTTGCCCGTTCGCTGTTCGCCTACCGTCCGTCGTTCGTCCACCGTCTGTCTGTTTCCCGGTCGCTGTTCACCCCCGTTTGCTGCTTACTGTCGGGCGAGTTCTGCCCGACGGGAATCGTGGAGTGCGTCGCAGACGCCCCCTTGTCCGCTCATGTTGACGTGCGCGAGACGTGCCCGACGATGGACGAGTTCGGCTTCGTCTGGGTCGATGGCATCACCTTCCGGCGTTCGAAAGAGTGGCTCGCCCTCGACGAGACACCCGACTTGTTCCGCTTTGTCGAGATACCGCCGGAGCGGTTCGGCGTCCACGACGATTTCGACTGCACCGTCACGAACTTCGATGGCGACGTACTCGCCGAAAAATCGGAGAGAATCAGTGGTTAGTCGCGCGATTTGTTCGTGGGTCATGCCCGCCGCCAACAGCGTTTCGACGGCGTCGTACTGGCGCGTGAGTCGCGCTTTCGCGTCGAGCGTCGTGCGAACGTCCGCAATCCCACCATCTGCGTCGGGGAACGTCGCGTCGAAGGAGTGACCGTTGTTGACGCCCTCCGTGACCTCCTGGGCGTGCATGTGCTCCCGAAGTCGCATCGCACAGCGAGCGACACCAGATAATCCCTCGACGGCCTCCCGCCCATCGAGGGCCATCATCCACGCGAACGCCGGCGAACACCACGCCGTCGGAAGGGTGAACGAAACATCCACGTGTGCACCCTGTTCTTCAACTTCGATTTCGATGTCGTCGATGTAGTCGAGTTCCACGATGGACTGGTCTAGTTCGGGGTCGGTCACACCGTCGAGCGCCGACAGGACTGCTGCGCAGGTCGGCACGTCGCCAGAGTTTCGTTCCGACAGCTCCGTTTCGTGGTCTCGAGGGGTCGAGTCCGAGCGATCTCCCGACATGGTCAGTCGTCGGCGGTTGCGCCACCCGCTTCATAATGTGTTTCCAAGCCGAACTCGTCGGTAATCCCGTCCTCGCGGAACTGCTTTTTCTTCTCCTCGATGTCGATATCGTACAGTTTTGCGGCGTTCTCGCCCATGATTTTCCGCATGACTTCCGGCGTGAGTTCGACGCCGTACTCGTCTTTCTGGTCGTCGGCCAGGTTGGCGTTCATCACGGTTTCGACCAACCAGTCCGGGTTCCACAGCGCGTAGTCGCTTCCGAACAGCAGACGGTCCTCGCCCAGCCAGTAGAGCAACTCGCCCATGATTTCGCCGAACTTTCGGGGGCGGTTCTGCGCCATCGGAGCAGCCACCGCGAGTCCGCCGTAGACGTTCGGTTCTTGGGCGGCCAGCCAGCAGAAGTCGTCCAGTCGCGGTAATCCGACGTGTTCCACGACGAAGTTGAGTTCGGTGAACGACGTGGCGGCGTCGTCAACGTCCTTCACGTCGAACGCATCCTTGTTCAGCGGGCGAATCGTCGGTCCCTTGTGCGGATGGATGTTTTCGATACCGAGTTCGGCACATTTCTCCAAGTACTCGAACGCTTCCTCGCTGTCGAGTCGCCACCCTTTCGAATCGTCCAGCCACTCGGCGGTGTACAGTTTCACGCCTTGGATATCGTACTCCTCTTTCTGGCGTTCGAGTTCGCGCAACCCCTCTTCGCCTTCGCGGGGGTCGAACCGCCCATTGACGATGAACCGCTCCGGATTGTCGGCGGCGAAATCCGCGTTGGTGTCCACCGTGTTGAACCCTTCTTCGTAGAACTCTCCGAGGTGCGTGGGTTGGAAGATTCCCATGTCCACGGCACCGTTACCGAACAGGTCTTCGAGCATTCGTTCCGGCGGGTACTTGCGGTACTCCTCCAGCGTCCACTCGCGCTCGGCGGGCGTGAATCCGGTGTGGTAATCGTAAAAACACCGGATGAACTGTTCGCCGCCCTCGTGGATGATGTTCTCCTCGCTCGCATCCCAAAAGTGGATATGCGAGTCGATGACGAACACATCCTCCTCGTTCTCCCATCGACCGTCTCCCGTTCCTCTGTACATGGCCATCTAACTAATGGGCCGAAACCACATAATATTCATTTACAATCATGCAATATGTGTGGGCCAAATCATATGCCTGGTGACTCGTTCACGAATATTTATGACTGTTGCGGGGTTGGTTTACACGCTATGGAAGCCGCACGTCTGCACGCATACACCGAGGACATGGAGAACGGTCTCAGCATCGATGAAATCGACAGACCGGAACCCGAACAGTCCGACCACGTCGTCGTCAAAGTACAGGGTGCCGGGTGGTGCCAGACGGACAATCACATAATCGAGGGGTTGTGGACGGACTACGTCGAACAGACGCTCCCGATGACACTCGGTCACGAGAACGCCGGGGAAATCGTGGAGGTCGGCAGCGAGGTACAAACGGTGAGCGTCGGCGACACGGTCATCTGCCATCCGGTGATGACCTGCGGGCAGTGCCGCCAGTGTCGCCTCGGCGAGGACATGTACTGCGAAAACGTCCGATTTCCCGGACTGACGACGGATGGTGGGTTTGCAGAATACCTCCTGACCAGCGAGCGCTCGGTCATCCCGCTCCCCGACGGCGTTGACCCCGTGGATATGGCACCGCACGCCGACGCCGGAATCACGGCCTACCATGCGGTCAAGAAAGCGACCCGAGTGTTGAACCCCGGCGACCACGCCGTCGTCATCGGCATCGGCGGTCTCGGTCACATCGGACTCCAATGTCTCGACGCGATGAGCGCCGCCGAAATCACGGCATTCGACGTGAAAGCGGAAGCGCGCGAGTTGGCCGACAGCCTCGGCGCACATCACACGGTTGACCCAACCACGGAAGACGTTCCGCAAGCCATCGAGGATATCACCGACGGTGCAGGTGCCGAACAGGTTCTCGACTTCGTCGGACGGGACGAGACGACGGCCTACGCCCCGGACATCGTCGCACCCGGCGGTGACCACCACATCGTCGGCTACGGCGGCCACATCCACGAACCATCCCAGTCGCTCGTGAACGGCGAATTCTCGTATCGGGGAACGCTCGTCGGCCACTACACCGAACTCCAAGAACTCGTCACGTTAGTGGAACGCGGCGACGTGACACTTCGTACCTCGCGGTACGGGTTGGATGACATCAACACCGTCGCGGAAAAACTCGAACACGGGGAAATCGAAGGGAGGGCGGTTATCACGCCACCGTAGGGGACACCGGATTACCGTCCATCGAACAGTCGTGACGTGAATAGGGAGGATCTATGTATCCCACCCGAATGTGTCGGTGTATGGTAACGTGGCGTGATGCCGTCCGCGTGGAACTCGCACGGTATCGAACGCAAACTGGGAACTCCGTCATCACCCTTGATGAGTTTGACGGGGAAATCATTGAACACCTTCAAACACAATTCCCCGAGAATAATACTCCGAAGGATAAGGTTCGTCAGATTCTCCAACAACTCAAAAAGCGCAACGAGGTCGAGTTCATCGACGATGCTGGCCGCTACCGAATCAAGTCGTTGGACCTTTCCGGCATCAGTCCGTACCGAATTCGACCGTATCGCATCGGCAGACGTCCGAGGCGGTTCGAAGGAGTGCCCCGGACATCTCCGTCGAACTCCCGGACGGTGAGGACACCCCTGAGCGCGTCCGTCGAGTCGTCGAAGCGATTTCACGGGACCGAGAACTAGCCGACCGGCTCAAAGAGCGCTACGACCACCGATGTCAACTGTGTGGAACCCATCGTCAACGAACCCGAACCGAGGGCTATTCGGAAGCCCACCATATCGAGCCACTCGGAGAACCTCACTCCGGTCCCGATATCGCCGAAAACCTCCTCGTCGTCTGCCCGAATCACCACCGCGACATGGACTACGGACTGATACGAATCGACCCGAAAACACACGAACTCCGTCACGCCTACGACGATTCAGTGGACGATACGCTGACGGTTCAGGACGGACACGACATCGGAACCGAATTCCTTCGATACCACAACGAGCAGATTGCCGACTTTTGAGACCCCAACTGGCGACACGTTCGCCCCGACCTACTCCGCACACAGTTCGACCGTCGGAAGAAGCGGCACGTCGCTGTCGCTGAACACAACGAACAGCGCCCCGTCCTCGGTCGGGAACTGGACGACGGCCAGCAACGCCGACTCGAGTTTCGATTGCAAGGCAGCGACGAACGCCTCGTCTGACTCGAACACAGTCACGAGATTCGGAGAGTAGAACGAACAAGGTTTTGTGCGATTCCCGCTGAAATCGGCGAAACGGACGAGAAGACGGCCGACTGATTATCCTCCATCCTCTTCCACTCGCTCGATATCGGTCGAACCACAGTATGGACAGTCAAGGTCGGGCAGGTCGGCTAGCTCCGACGAATACCGGAACGTGCGACCGCAGTAGCCACAGCGATACTCGTCGCCCTCTATCGTGAAAATCAGCGTAATCGCGTCGAAGAGACCCATCAGGGAAACTTCACCACGAACCCACATAACGTTCGGTTCGGCTTCCAACCATTCAGTTCCATTGACGTGTAGGTATAGATTTATACAGTTTCGGGAAGGAAATCGGCATGATGACAGTTCGGAAATCGGATACCAAATCGGCAAATCACCGTGGGCAGTCGCCGCTTATCGGTGTCGTTTTGATGATTGGTTTGGTGACGATTTCCGTCGTCGGCGTCCTCCTCATCGGGTCGTCGGCCGTCCACCAGATTCGTGGGTCGGTCGAAGAACACAACGCGGAGCACGCGATGCGCGAAGTGGATGCCAGACTGAGTCAGGTCGCGTTCGGCACGAACGACGAGCATATTCTCGACTTCGGCGGTCAGAACGGAAACGTCAAAGTCACCCACGACGGTGCGATGACCATCTCGCTCGTGAACGGGTCGAACAAAGCCTGTCAAAGAAGAATCGAGTTCGGGTCCATCAAATACCGCGGCGAGAACGGTGACGTGGTAGCGTATCAGGCCGGTGGCGTGTGGAAGCAAAGCGAAAACGGGAGCGTCATGCTCTCGCCGCCGGACATGCAGTACCGAAACGGGACGTTCAGCTTCCAGTTGGTAAACGTCACCGGGGCAGCGAGCGGTCCCGTCCAGCGCCTTCGAGCGACGAAAAACGTCACGGCATCGCGTGCCGACAGCAAGGCGTTCCGGGAGGCGTTCAGCGCGCCGCGATGCAATCCGCCGGACAACGCGACGTTGACCGTCGAGAGCGACTACTACCAAGCGTGGGCCGGGTTCTTCAGAACCCACATCGACGGCGGGACGGTGACGGTGGACGACGCGAACCACACCGCGTCGTTGCGGGTCATCCTGAGCGGGACGACGACGAATCATAACTCGAACAGCGTCAGTGCAAGGGCAAACGCCTCCGTCAGCGTCGATGTGCTCGGGACGGAAATCTCGTCGGGGAATACGTGGACGATGTGGAACGACACGACTCACGAATACGAAGACGTCAACGTGAAGGAAAATGCGCCAATCAACATGCGCATCAACATCGGCAACGACACCTACCAACCCTGGGGTGACGGCGTTGGTTCGTCTGACGTTATCAGACACGATATCAATGACCCAACACACGGCGAGGAGTATCACTTTACGGAGAACGTATCGGCCGGCGACAGCATCAGCGTGGGAGGAACCGCATACGGCATCGGTTCACTCAGCAGTACGTGGGTGCCGAAACATCTCAATGGAACGGTTTGGCACTCCTACCGAACCGACCAAGCGGGGTCGATGATGACCAATATCGTCGTCAACGCGGACGGGTCGGGCGTCAACGAAGGGAACGTCGTTCTCCTCTCCGACGGAATGAAAGTGCCGAGCTACGGGTCAGCCAATCCGGAACAGCGCAACATGTCCCAGATACTTGGTGACAAGGTCAACGACATGGGCTATCTCGATTTGAATCCGAACGAGTTCGTGTTGGTGTACGAACTTTCGTGCCCCGACTCCACCACCGATGACATCGGTACAGGCAAATGCGGGACCGGCGACCCCGACTACAACGACGCGGTCGTCCTCATCTCGATTCACGAGGACGGGAGCGTCCGCAAGCCAGAAGACTTCCGGATTCACGTGACGATGAATCAAGTGACCATCGAGAAGGCCAACAGTTGAACAGGTTCGAACGGGAAAAAGGACATCAGCTTCGAATGGAAAACACGACAGTCGTTTCACGGACGAACGCCTGTCGGGTGTGACACTGGTATCCCGACCCGGTTTTCTCCCAGCCGTTCGCTTCGAGGTATCGCCGCCACGCTGCCTCGTTCGGCGAGGACACGACCGTTACCGTGACAGTCGTTTTCCGCATCCCATCCTGGGGTTTCGCGTTCGTCGGAAAGACGAGTTCGGTGGACGCAGTTCGTCCGACGACGAGGACCGACCCCTGTTTAGAGACTGCCGTCGCGCCCCCACCACGGTCGACTGATGTCGCCGAAACGAACGCTCTGTCCGGACTACACGAAAACGCTGGCGAACGAATCGTGACACTGCCGCCGTCGCTTCGGCTGAAGACGCCCCCTGCCTCGTACCGCACGGTTTTTCCGTCGTACGAGTAGACGAGTGAACCGTGTGACAGCGTTCGATTCAGCTCGATGGCGGACGGACTCGTCTGGTTGATTGCGACTCGGAGCGTCGTTCCGTTCTCGACTGACAGCGACCCACCGGAGAGTCGAATCTCGCCAGCACGGGCGGGCGCACGGCCACGTTGTAAATCGTCGAACGTGGTTGCGAGCGCGGAAAACGCCCGCTGTGCGTTGTGAGACTGCTCGGCGTTGCGGGCACCAGTCAGCGACCCCACGCCGCTGACGTAGAGAATCCCGACGGAGCCGACGATGATGGCAAAGATGAAGATGAATCCCAGCACCTCGCTCACGCCGCGGTCGTCGGTCATAGCGCGCTCAGCAGTCATGGGCTGCTCACCGCCAGCGTATCGTTCGTCGCGTCGTACTCGATGGCGAGAGTGCCACCCTGAACGCGCCCCGGTTCGACGGGCGTTTTCGTGGCGAAGGGAACCGTCACCGTCACGTCGTCGGTTCGCAGCACGAGACATTCCGAGGACGAACACAGCGGGTTGCTGCCCGTCACGACTTCGACCGAGTAGTAGCGTCCGGCGACCTGTCGCTGGTGTGTCGTCCGCAGTCGAACCGCGGGTTGGGTACCCGCTTGCACGAGACCGTCAGCGCTCGTCAGTTCACCTGCCATTCGCCCCCCGACGACGTGGAGTTCGTTCCGAACTGCCTGTGTACGCTGGTCCTTCACGAGACCCCCAGCAGCAGTGATGAGTCCGGCGAGGAGCACCGCTGTAATCGCCATCGTTAGCACGTACGTGACCGTGGTCGAAACCGCGCGGTCGTCTATCGAAGCGAATGTGAAGCATGTGAGCCGTGTCGGAATCATGGTTCGTAGAGGACGCTCCGAATCAGCGTTCGGTAGGTCAGTTCGGGTGTCGCGTAGGTCAACCGAATCCCGAAGTCGTACACGACGTACGTTCGATACGGTGAGGAGGACTTCGAAGGGTCGCTGTACACCGACGACGAAGGTACCGTCGCGTCAGTGCCGTTGAGGATGATGGAATAGTTCCCGCTTGCGTTCGTTCCGTTCCGGTATCGAATGTCGTAGCCACCCCCGCCTATTCCGGTCACGCCATCGGCGAATCCGAACGAGCAACCCGCTGCAGTGCCGTTGCGAACGTCGATTCGAACCCGCTTGCCTGACACCGCACAGGTCGAGTTCGAGACAGCGGAGCCGTCCGTTCGCAAGACGACATCGCTCCCGTTGCGAGACAGTGTGAGCGTCCAATTCGCAGCCCCGTCAACCGCTGTCATCGCAAACGCGGCATCCGGGTCAGTCGAAAGCGACGACCGGTTCACCGACATGACGTACCGACGAACGTCGGCGTTCCGCGCCACTGTCCAGTTGCCCGCATTCGTCCTGTTTGTGAAGTTCCGACCGGAATCCTGTTCGATACCCGTTCCAACGGTCTCGTTCGTGACCGTGAGGTTCAGCGAGGCGGGCGTGTGTCGAGCGAGTCGAAGCCCGACCAGCGTACTGTATTCGACAACGCTGTCGTTGACGGCGCTTCGAACCGCTGCCGGAGATTCGTATCGAGCATCGTAATTCACCCGACTCACCAGCGACCCGATGTCGCCTTGCACGAAGGTCTGGGCGTCTTGTGCGTCCTGTGTCGCCGATATCGGTTCCCGGTTGGCGACGTTCTCGGTGTAGAGGACGCTGTTGAGGACGACGACCAAGCCAACCAGCGCGATGGCGATGACGACCGCCCCGACGAGGATGAGTTGCCCCCGGTCGTCGTCTCGGAACTCTCGCCGATTCCTCCCTACCATACGACGAGGCGCACCTCCACGACATTGTAGACGACGCCGTCACTCACGTCGGGGGCGTAGAACTTCCCACCGAGTTCCGACAACGTCGCGTTTCCGGCGTCGTCCGGCGCGGTCAACGTCAGGTCGTCGTACAACACGACCGTTGTCGTGGCCGTCACCGCATTCGCGGATGGAACGCCGCGATAGACGACGCGCTCGGTAGCGGTTTCGGTGGGGTTACTCGCCAGTTGGTACGTCACGTAGAGGTTGTACGTGTAGCCCCGGTCAGTGAACTCGTCGTGCAAGGTCTTGCCGAGCGAATCACACACCCCGTCCGTCGAGAGGTTCGGCGCGCATGCCGGGCGCGTTCCGTAGCCGACGTCGGTCCCGTTCGTGTAGGCGAACCCGCCGCTCGCGTTCCAGTAGCGCGTGAGGTTTTCGAGGTCCGAATCCGAGGTCCGGAGCGCGTCGTTTGCCTGCACGCGGAGTTGCGATTTCACGTCCTGGTCCACCGTCCCCGCCGTCGTCGGCGTCAACACGATGGACTGGAAGACGAACAGCAGGGCGGTCAACACGATGAGCGCGGCGACGAACCCCTCCAGCGTGTACGCCTGTCCCCTGTCGTCTACCATACTTTCACCGTCAGTTGATACGTTTTCGTGCCGATTCGGACAACCCGAGTCGTCGCGGCGGCCGGTCTGTCGCCCGGCGTGCCGCCCGCCATCCACGCGACGTTCCCCGTCGCCGTCTCGCTGATAGTGACGTTGACGCCCGTCGTCGAGGGAAAGCTGAGCGTTTCACGCAGTTGGGTTTCGTTCTGCTCGAAAAACACCGTCGTTCGGCTCTGGTTCAGCACGTTTGGCTGCTGTGGGACGGAGAGGTCGTTCACGACGAAGGTCGCGCCGCGATTCGCACGGGCGGTGGTCGAATCGCTGATGGGCGCGTTGAACGGGGTGAAGATGCCCGGCAAGAACGCGATGACGAACGCCACCGTCAGCAGGAAGACGCTGATGCCGAGCACGTAATCGTTCAGCGTCTGGCCCCGGTCGTCGATTGGCCTCATTCCCGACCGGCCACTATCTATCATTCTACCCGACCACCATCCAGACCGCGAGCGCAACCGTTGCCAAGATGACCGAGTACTTGACGCCGGACAGGAGGTCCGCGTCACGGATGTACCCGCTGATGAATCCCGAGAGGATGGCCTGTAGTGTCACCGCGTGGAAGAACAGCATCGACAGGGTTTCGGTATCGACACCGCCGCCGAAACTCGGTCCCGACGAACCCGTGCCAGCACCCCCGCTGGACGCACCATTGCTTCCCGCGCTCGCCGACAGGTTCGCCATCACGTCGAGGAACTGCGTCTTCAAAATCGCCATCACCGCGAGCAGGGTGAGGTAGGTCATGATGATGATGACCACCTGCATACGAGCGCGGGAGCGCCGCTCCCGCGCGATGTCGTCCTGGTTCTCGCTCGTCTGTGCCGCCGTCGTCAGGACGGCGGTGATCTGGCTTGAGGCCTCCTGTGCTTTGCTGATGAGTTTGACCGTCCGAGCGAGTCGTGGAATGTGATATCGGTTGTTGAACTCGATGAGCGCCGTCTTCATGCTCATACCGTACTCGACTTTCGCGTGAATCCGGTCGAACTCGTCCGCGAGCGTCCCGGAGGAGGTGTTGGCCACCGTCTTCACCGATTCGAGCAACGTGAGTCCCGTGTCGTTCGCGCTCGATAGCTTTCGGAGGTCGTCCGAGAGCTTTCGAATCACCTTGTGGCGCGAGCGAATGTTCCACTCGCGGAAGACAGCCAGCGGAACCCCGTTCACGTACAACGGGATGTAGACGTAGACGAACGTCGTCCACGTCGGGTTCGCCTGCAATCCGGAAAACGTGGACGCCACCGTACCCGTCCAGACCGCGGTGGCGACGAGCACCAACGAGGTCGGAACCGTGATTCCGAGGACGTACAGCGGGTTATCGCGGAAGAAAACATGTGGATGTTTCAGCAGTTCGATGGTGGTGTGGGTCCCTTCCCGGCTTTTGATTCGGTCGAAAACAGAGAAGTCACCGACGAACTCCTCGACGAGACCAAGGTGGAGCAGGCCGGACCCCGAGACGGTTTCGAGTCGGTCGTTGCCATCGCCGGAGTCGAGGTAGCCGCTGCCGACCTCGTCCTGTTTCACCGTCGATACGAGCACCAGAAAACCGACACCAGTGAGCGGAATCAGGCCGTAGACTGTCCCGTAGAGTAGGGTATCCTGTGCTTTCCCGAGCATGCTCATAATGACGAGGATGATGATGAGGAGCAGGGGAAACAGCGAGAGCGTCATGTACATCTCGCCGAACAGTTCCAGCGTTTCGAGGGTCAACTCCTGTTCCTGTTTGGCCGTCCGCATGTGCTTGTCCTTCTTGTCGTCCAAAAATCGGGTCATGTTCCCACCGCTGTTGACGATGGAGAGCATGTCGGTGAAGAACTGGGACAGTTCGTCACTCGGCGTTTCGAGCGCGCGTTTTCGGATGGCGTTGCGGTAGTCGATGTCGAAGTAGTCGGTCTCCTGCACGATGCTCTGGAACTCGTGGGACACCTCGCCGTACGTGTCGTCGGCTTTCGCCATCGCCTCCAGGAGCTCCAGTTGGTTCAACCCGCCGATAGAGAGGGCGTACATGAACGAGACGGCATCCGGGAGGAGCATGTTAATCTCCCGCTTTCGCTCGCTGGCACGACTGTACGGGATGACGAGGATTGTCCCGAAGCCTAGCGAGAAAACCGATTGCACCGAAGACGACACCGGTTCCAAACACCAACGCGGGGATTTTGAGCGCGTTCAACACGTCGGCGACCGTCCCCGACACTGGCACACCGAGCCAGACGCCGCTTCCGATGATGCCGATTTTCAGGAGAAAAAAGCCGAGCAGGAGACCGACTAACCATAGCGCGAACCCGGCGAGCGTCCCGATTGCGAGGCCGCCCGAGAGGTACAACTCCGCCGTCTCGGACATCCGAGCCTCGGCGAGCTTCCCCTCGAAATCCGCAACGAAATCGCTGTTCTCCGGAAAAATCCGCTCGTACAGCGGATAGAACGCGTCCGCGAGCGCGTCCATACTCGACCCGCTTTGCACCGACGCGGAGCCGAGGCTCATTTGTCATCCTCCAGTTCGCTCGACTCGTCGGAGTCGTCTGGGTTCTTCGAAGTCCTTGGGTTCTTCGTTCGTCACCGTCGCCTCCTCGAACCCGCCGAACGGGTCGGTTGAGTGTGCAGATTCGTCGTCCGCCCCTGTGTTGTCAGCTGATTCTGATTCGTCATCAGAATCCCAGTCCATATCGACGGTCGATTCATCGCGCTTACTGGACGACTCCGACGGCTTCGCCGTATCAGCCAGTGCGACAGCCAGCCCCTCTTTCGGGACGTACATATCCTGATACTGGTCGAACAATCGGCTTTCTGCCTTGGCGAGGATGGTTTTCGAGAGGTCGGCGACTTCCATCGTGGGGTCGGGGCGCGGTACCATCTCCTCCTTCTCGGGGTCGATATCGATGAGGACGCTCTCCATCTCGCGCAGGTCAGCGAGGCTGCCTTGGAGCGTGTCATTTGCGACCAGTGCGAGGATGGTGTCCGGGTCGTTGATGAATGCCTGAATCGTCGCTGCAACCTGCGTGTACTCGGTCAGATCGTTGTCGATGAGGTAGGCGAGGATCGTGCGCCGTTTCAAGAGTTCCTCATCAAGTCGTGCTTGGTCCCATCCGCGGTCGAACTTGATTTCCTCCAGCGTGTTCGACCCCGTGAGCGGTTCGTGTTCGTCCGTCTCGGCCCGCCACTGGAACACGTCCTTGACGTTGATTTCGTCGTTCTCCGTGTCGTAGTGGTTGATCTCGGTCAGCGATTTCGTTGCGCCTGACTTTGCTCCCTTTCACCCGTGTCTGCGTTTGGACCGAAACTAAATCGAGCGCAGTAAACAGCGTCTTCGAGACGTTAATCGGTTCCGTGGTGAACCGCTTTAGCACCTCACCGACGGTGTCAGCGTGGAAGGTAGTGTAGGTCGTGTGACCTGTGGACATGACCTGAAAGAGGGTTCGTCCCTCCTCGCCGCGAATCTCGCCCATCACGATGTAGTCGGGACGTTGGCGGAGCGCAGCCTCCAGCAGGTCGAACTCGTCCACGTCTCCCTTGTCGTCGTCGGAGAACGAGGGGCGCGTGACGCTGGCAATCCAATTGCGCTGGGGCAGTTCCACTTCGCGCGTGTCCTCGATGGAGACGATTTTCGTGTTCTCGGGATGAACAGCGAAACCGCGTTGAGGCTGGTGGTCTTCCCGGATGCCGTCCCCCCAGCGAAGATGAGCGAGCGGTGGTTCTCGATTGCCAGCCAGAGGAACGCCATCTCCTCCAGCGAGAAGGTGTTCCAGTTGATGAGGTCGAGCGGTGTGAACGGCACGTCCTTGAACTGGCGGATGGTGTAGTTCGTTCCGTGGTCGGACACTTCCCTTCCGAGCGTCAGCTGGGCACGCGACCCGTCGGGCAACGTCGCGTCCACCTGCGGTTGTCGCTTGCTGATTCCCTTGCCCGAGCGCTGGGCGAGTTTGACGACGAAGTCGTCCAACTCGCTCTCCCCGTGGTGGACGTTCGTGATGACCTGCTCGTAGTCCGAGTGGTAGACGAACACCGGCGAGTTGTAGCCGTCACACGAGATGTCCTCCACGTTGATGTCGTGTTTGATGCCATCGATTCGCTCGTAGCCGATGAAGTTCCGCTTCAGCACGTACAGCAACTTTTCAACCTGATACTCAGTCAGCGTGTCCGAATCCTCCGCAAGCAACGCGGGTTCCGGCCGAGCCATGATGCCATCGAGTTCGCCGTCCTCGTCGTCCACCTCGTGTTCCTCGATGGTCTCCTCCACGCGGGTGCGAATCGCCCGGCGAAGACTCTCGTCCCCGGCGTACTCACGGAGCAAATCGTTCCATCCTGTTCGAAGTGTATCAAGACGGTTGCCGTCGGGAAAATCCGTTCGTTCGACTGCTGAATCGTCCTCGTCGGTCGGTTCCTCCGGGACTGCACCGGTAACTTCTCCTTCATCGGATTCGGCGATTTCCTCGCTGGAATCCGGTTCGTTTTCCGAATCGTTCCCGTCGGAGTTCTCCGTTTGCCCATCCGAACTCGTCGTCTCTTTGGATTCCGACGAGTCCGACTTGTCGGACGCCGAATCGTCGTCGGACTCTAACTTTTCAGCCGCCGTATTGTCGGATTCCGACTCTCCAGACAGAGACTCATCGCGTCGAAGCCGATTCAACCGGTCGAAATCCAGCGTTTCGAGATACGGTCTCGTCTGCGTGCGAATGGCTTGGAGTGTCTCGCCGGTTCGTTCCCGGCTTTCGGTCGAATACTTCGACCACGTCTCGCGGGCGCTGTCGTACTGTGTCAGCGTCTCCGTCAGCAGTTCTGCGAGTTGGTCGTCGCCGAGCGCGTACAGGTCGTAGCGCGAGAGCAGTCGCTGTGCTTCGCACTCGATGACGTCCTCACGAGCTTCCTCGTCGGCATCCACGACCACGTCGTCGCTGGAGTATTTGATGGACGTCCTGAGCTTGCCGGTCAAAAACTCCTGTAGGTCGTCCTCAATGCGTGTCTGGTACGGTTCCACCAGATAATACTTCGTCTCGTTTTCCTTCTCGGAGTGGAAGATGATGATGAACGAGTAGGGCTTGTTCACCCAGTAGCGGTCCACCTCTCGGAAATGCTGTTTCTTGGGAGTCACAACCGCTTTCTCCAAATCGTAGCGGTTGACGACCGTCGTGTACCCCTCGACAGTCGAGAAAAAGGCGTCCTCGTCCAACTCCGCGGGGACGTTGAGCGTTCGCTCGTCCTCGATCTCGAGGAGTTTGTTGGCTTTCGCCGCCCCCTCGGTGAGCAAATCCGGCAGGTCTTCCTCCTCGAATCCAAGCCAGTCGGCTTTGTTGAATTCGATAACGTTGCCGTCCTCGTCACGCGGTTTCTCGTGGGGTTTCTCGCGGTCAGGGTCGTAGTAGTACTCGTAGCGGAAATGCTCCCACAGGTACTCGCCGACGGTGACCGGCGTCGTCGCGGGATCGAGAAACGCCTCGAATCGCTCGCTGCCACGGTTCGCAGCGAACGCACCCCGAAGGAGTTTTTCGGGAAGTTCCGATTCCTCGAAGCCGAGCCACTCGCTCGAATCGAATTCGATAACGTTGCCGTCCTCGTCGCGCGGTTTCTCGTGGGGTTTCTCGCGGTCAGGGTCGTAGTAGTACTCGTAGCGGAAATGTTCCCAGAAGTATTCGCCGAGGGCCACGGATGTGTTCTCGTAGTCGAGAAACGTCTCGAAATACGAACCCAGCGCGGTCGCATTCTCGGCGGCCGTCTCTACGCGCGATGTGGTTTCGTCGGGGTCGAAGCCGAGGAACTCCTCGGCCGGAAACGGAACCGGCTTGCCGCGCCAGTTGGTCGGCGGGCGGCCGTCTTCGTAGAAAAATTCTTCCTTGAACACCTCCCACGAGTACGTCCCGAGCACGACACGAGCCGGGACCCCATCGGAAAGGCGGATACCATCCGATCCGGTGTCGCCGGAGTCCCCACTCCCGAGCGCTTCGGACTCGTCACTAGCCATTGAATATCGCCATACACTAATCCATTAAAAAGCCTTGTTAAAATTAATATACATATACCGGTTGCCAGATTAGAGTGTATCGGTTTTCAGTCGGTTGGTTTTGAAATCTGTCCAGCAAGACAACTCAGAATCCGTACCAATGTATGAAAGGGAGAGAGGACCGAATTCATCACGGACAGGTAGAAAAAGAACCATACCGTGACGACTCGGCTATGCCTGACTTGGCTGTTGTAGCGGCACTTCCCATAGGAAGACGCCGCATTTCTCGCTCACCGTTGCCGAGCAATAAATCTTTCACCACGACTCCAAATTTTTTCGAAAATGAGACACGACCAGCGGTGTTCGGTTCCCATCCGCTCACTTCGTTCGATAGAGTGGCGTGGCGGGACTCCCGCGAACGAAGTGAGGGGGAGTACGCCATGCTCGTTGACTCTGTCAACGGGCATGGCGGGATTCGAACCCGCGGTCGAGAGGTTAGGAACCTCTCGCCCTATCCGCTAGGCCACACGCCCCTATATAATTTCGAAGGAAAAACGTCTACGAGTCCGTCTCGGTTTTCGTGTTGGTGCTGGTTTCCGTTTCCGTCTCCGTCTCGGGTTCCGTTGCGGAAACCGACTGCGTCTCGCTCTCGACTTCCTGTGCAGGGCTAGAAGTTCCGGAGCTCTGCATGTCTTGGAGTTCCTGCTCGACTTCTTCACGACCTTTCTTGAACTCGCCCATCGCTTCACCCGTGGAGCGCGCGAGTTTCGGAATCTTGTTTGCACCGAACAGAAGAACCGCGATGAGCAGAATCACCGCGAGTTCCATCCCGCCGGGAACCGGCCCGAATAGTGGTATCATTTCGAACATCCTCTACCAGTTTCTTACCCATTGCCAACTATAGGCTTTTTGCTCCACTCAAGCATGTGATGGCCGAGGTTCAAATCGGGTGTACCCCCCGAAAACTCGTGTTTCGTTGTTTCTGTCTTGCATTACGTCATAGAACAATGACATCAATCCGCTGCCAGTACGTATCGCGATGAATCACGGCAAAGTATGGTCCGATGACGGCCGCCGTGAAGGTCAGTATGGGCATGGTCGTGTTTGGACGACACGAGAACGTGGATGCCGTCGTTGCGGGTCCCGTGCGTTTCGACGTGTGGACCCCTCCGAACGGAGTAAACACCTTCGACGACGCTCCCCGAGAGTTTTTCCCTCCAGAACGAGAACATGGGGGGCATGGATACGGAACCAACGGAAAATGAGCAAACCGAGAACGGGCGGCGTGCCTACGACCCGGAGGCAGACCACGCCTTTCCCGACGAAAAACTGAACGAGGTACTCGAATTCATCGCAAACGACGAGGAGATTCAAGCATATCTTGACGCCCAGAACGTCAACGCGGTCACTCGCAAAGGATACAACGACCACGGGCGAAAACACATCGAAATCGTTCGAAATCGCGCGCTTCTCCTCTACGACCTGCTGAAACGCGGCGGCGTCGAGTTCAACGGCGCGACGGACGAAGGACTGGACGAAGCCGACGAAAGCGTCATCATCGCCTTCGCCGCGACGCTCCACGACATCGGTCACATCGTCCACCGCGACGACCACTCTTACTACTCGATTCCGCTCGCGGCGGACCTCCTCGACCGCGTGCTGCCGAAGTTCTACGACATCGAAAATACGGTTCGGATGAAGGGCGAAATCCTCCACGCCATCCTCTGCCACCACACCGCAGGAGGACCCGCTGACGACCGAAGCGGGCGTCATCCGCGTTTCGGACGCGCTCGATATGGAACACGGGCGGTCGCGCATCCCGTACGAGAAGGGTGGACGCGGAATCAACACCGTTTCCAGTCAAGCGATCAAGAAGGTCACGCTTCGACAGGGCGACACCGTCCCCGTCCTCGTGGAAATAGAGATGCTGAACGCGGCGGGCGTGTATCAGGTCGACAACCTGCTCAAGGCGAAACTTCACGGTTCGGGACTCGAAGACGACATCCGCATCGTCGCCCTGAACGTCCGCGAAGGAAGCGACCACATCGTCGAGCGCGTCGAACTCTAAACGAGCGTTCTCGTACACCCGTCTCGACAACTGCTTCGACCGCCCGTTCGACGCTGACCTGTTCTCTCCGGGCGAGACACGATTCCCGAAGCGTCATCGAGTTCCGCGAGCGCGCGACGAATTCCGAGCACGAATCCCCTCGATGTCGCCGCTTTCGAAGTGATAGCCGGTCTCCCCGGCGACGATGGTGTTCGACAGCGCTCCAGCGTTCGCGCCGACGACGGGAGTGCCGCAGGCGTTCGCTTCGAGCGCGACGAGTCCCTGCGTTTCGACGGGACTGGGGAACGCGAACACGTCGAGCGCGGAGTAGAACGCCGCTAGCTCGTCGCGTTCGAGAAAGCCGAGGAATCGGACGTCCACGTCGCACTTCGCGGCGCCTGTTTTTCCAGCGACTTCCGGGCGGGACCGTCACCACCGAAAACGAGCGTGACGTCCATTCCGTCAGCCGCGGTGATGATTTCTTCGAGACGCTTTTCGTAGCCGTGGCGGCCGGTATAGCCGATGAGAGGGCGTGTCCACGTCGAGGTCGTACTTTCGGATGAACGAGCCGGTTTCGACCGGATGAAATCGCTCGATGTCCACGCCGTTCGGGACGACATGGACTGGTGCATCAACGCCGACCGTCTCGACGACGTGTTTCTTCGTCGCCTCGCTCGGCGTCAGGACCGCGTCCGAGCGCCCGAAGAACCACCGTTCGTAGGCACCCGCGGCCCGTTCGACGTAGTCCGCGACGGAGTCGTTTGGAGACGAGATAATCCGCGTACTCACCCGTCGGCGTGTGGTAGGAGGTCACGAACGGTAGGTCGTGTTTTCGCGCGAGGCGAAGGCCGCCGACCCCGATGGTGAACGGGGTGTGCGAGTGGACGATTTCGGCGTCGATCACGGCTTTCGGAATGCGGGGCGTCCCGAGTCGATATCCTTCGTAGAACGGGAACTGCAGGCTTCCGATGGGGTGTTCGCCTTTTTCCGGCGTGTAGCCATCGGACTGTGGATACACAACGTCCATCCGACCACCAGTCTTCTCCCAGAAATCGCGCCACGTGCGTATCGTGTAGGTGACGCCGTTGATGGTCGGCAAATATGTGTCCGTGAAGGCGGCGACCCATCGACTCATTAGTCGGCCATTGGAGGACGGGGTGTTAAGGGCTTGTGACTTCAGACGCATTTTTGAATAGATCTCGACAAGTTCCTCGCCGACTCGTTCCAGACTGTGTTTGGCCGCAGTCTTGCGTCCGTTCTCGCCCAATCGCTCCCGAAGTTCGGGGTCGCGGTGGAGCAGTTCGAGCGCGCGGCGGAACTCGTCTTCCGTCTCGCACTTCAGGCAGTCCACGCCGTGGGTGAAGAACTCGTCGAAGACGGGGATGTCGCGGAGGACGACGGCCTTGCCGCAAGCCATCGCTTCGAGGACGACGATGCCCTGATTTTCCACCTTCGCCGGGAAGCAGAACACGTCGCCCGCGGCGAACGCGCCGCGCTTGTCCTCCACCCAACCGGAGAACGTGACGTTGTCCGGCGGATTTTCGGTCCAGCGCTTGACCGTCGAACTGGCGTGTGGGCCGTCGTCCACCGTTCCGAACCACGCGAAATCGAAGTCGGTCTGCTGTGCGACGCGGCAGAACGTCGTGAGACCCTTCGCGCTCGAAGACGTTGCCGAGTGCGAAGACGACCATGCCGTCCAAATCGTAGCGTGCGCGGTACTCCTCGCGGAACGATTCGAATCCGTCCAATGGTTCGGCATCGACACCGTTCGAAATCGGTTGAATCGGTGCATCGACGGGATAGCGGTCGAGGACGGATTTCGTGTATTCGCTTGGACAAAGTACCAGGTCAGCCTGCGAGTAGAACCACTTCAGATAGCGGCCGAGGGGATGTGCGACGAGGTTCGAGCCGCGGAAGCTCTCGGCGAAGTCCTCGCTCGTGACGTGCGCGTGGAGGACGAGCGGGATATCGTTGCGCTTTGCGTGGCGCGCGACGGCGACCGAACCCGGCCCGATGACGTTGCAGTGGGCGAGGTCGAAATCGGTGAAGAAACCACTCCCTACTGCTGCCGATGGGAGTGCATGGAGGGGTGTTTTTCCGTTCCACGGCGACGTGACCACATCTACGTTTGTGCCCGCAAGCGCCTTGCGTTGCTGCTTTGTGGAGGTTCCGATGCCGCTCCTGGCCAGCTCGGATTCGAGTTCGAGGTAGTTGAGTACGCGCACTGCGGGGGAGATGGTGCAGTGACCCATTACTCCTTTCGGAAACCAGTCATTGACTGACCGCAAAGTATTTGTTCCCGTACGAGCATGACTCGCATGGGGCAATACAGGAACGATTTCTATCCTTGTCCTGTCTCGCCCCGGAAACCCCCCACCCCCCCATTCCGAATGACAGTAGCTCAAGAGCGCATAGAGCGTCTCACCGTACTTGCGCGAGACGCCACCGCAGAGTGTAACGACGACCGAGCGCGCGAATACGTGCGCCTCGCCAGACGAATTGCCGAACGACAGAGACTGTCTCTCCCTCGACACTTCAAGCGATTTACGTGCGATGCCTGCGACGCGTATCTCCGTCCCGGGAAAAATGCGCGCGTCAGATTACAGGATGGCCACACCGTCGTTACCTGCGACTGTGGCCACCACGCGCGCTATCCGTACGACTGACCGCAAGCCGCTTTCCTCGCAGTTTTTGATTCCGCCGAGACACACCTCGGAAACCAGCGGTTGTCTCGTGAATTTTCCGTTGTAGGCACTCCCTACCGCGATGATTGCGACTGCGGTACTAATAATTTTCTTGGAGTAGTTGGAGTCAGAAAGCTGTCGTTTTTAACTGCTAGACGAAAGCCGCGCCTGCTGGCGAATACTCTGCAACAAAAACAGCAAGTCTGTAGTGACGAAGGCGTGGTTGTCGCCTCATCGGTGCAGCCATGCCCTCGGTCATTTGGTTTCCAACACTTCGTTCCCCCACCTCGCCGTCGTGTTTCCCGTCGGAAGAGACGAAAACACCAAGTCTCGTGGCATGTCAGTGTGGGGTATGAGCGGACAACGGTGGACGGATATGATAGTAGGGGATAGGATGGCGGTCGATAGGGAGTTCGCGGAGGAAGTCACGAACTCCCAGTTTTCACGGCAGGAGTGGGGGTTGGTGATGACGGCTGTGGAGTTCGAGATCGAGCATCCCGAGGACGACGAGCAGGCGAAACTCGTGGCGAACACGAGCAAGGTCAAGCAGGTGATGCCCGAGATGGATAACATTCAGTCACAGATGAGCGCGATGGGCGGCAAACCGTCGAAGAAGGAGAGTAAGGGCGTCTTCAGTTCCGTCAAAAGCGCACTCGGATTGGGTGGCGGCGACGATGGCGTGGACGAGGGCCGACTCGCGGCGGCCGAGGCGTTGGCACAGCAGTACGCCGACCAACTCCAGGAGCGCCTCGAATCGAAGGGAAAGTGGGCACGCGTCAGAGCTTCGGTGCAGAGTTGATGGGTCGGTTCCTACCGGACGTCGTCCCGGACGCGTGGCGATACGCTGCGCCGCCGCTGTTGCTCGCCGGGCCGTTCGGGTTTCTCTCACCGGTTGCGACACTGCTCGCGCTGGCGACAGGCGGGGCAGTGCTGCACTTCTTCCGCGACCCGGAGCGGAACCCGCCGGCAGAGGGAATCGTCTCGCCAGCGGACGGACGTGTCTCCGTGATTCGAGAGGAAGGGGACCGTGTTCGTGTCGGCGTGTTCATGAACGTCACGGACGTGCACGTCAACCGCGCGCCGATGGCTGGGCAGGTCGAGTCGGTCGAACACGAACCCGGGAAGCATCGTCCGGCGTTCAGCAAGGAATCGGACAACAACGAGAAGGTGCACATCGGCTTTCCATCGTGTGACGTGACGCTCATCGCGGGCGCGTTCGCGCGGCGGATTCATCCGTACGTCGAGTCGGGTGAAGAACTGGCGCGCGGTGAACGGTTGGGTCACATCGCATTCGGCAGTCGAGCGGACGTACTCCTGCCGCCGTCGCTCGACGTGACGGACATCGAAGTAAGCAAAGGCCAGCGCGTGCGCGCGGGCGAGACGGTGGTGGCCCGTGTCGGAGCCCAAAGCGAGCAGGGCTAGTCGCTCGAATAGTCGCCACCGTGGAAGAGCGTCATCTCCTCTGCCTCGTAGATGTTGACGAGTTCGTTGATGATCTCGTCGTAGGATTCATCCTCGACACGCAGAGTGTCGAGTCGCGAGACGGTCTCCTCGTCGAGTGTTATCTTGGGCATCAATTTCCCATACCGCGCGGACAGTCATTAAAGCATAGGCCAAGCCTACGCTCAGGGGACCGATGTCGCGAACGGTTCGGGTGGGAAACCAGCTTATCCACCGAGTAAGGGGTCGTTACCGGAATCGTAGAGTTGTCTTTCCGTTCGATAGTGGTTGGTTTCTCCCCGACAGCCACCGGATAACAAAGTACCCACGCTGAGGTTACACGAACCGACGAGGCTCAGCATGACAACGACAAACAGCCAGATCGCAAGTGGCAGTGACACAGTCGCCGAAAACCGATGCCGAAGCTGCGGGTCCTTCGTGACGCGTGATTTCGCCCGCGTGTTCGGGAACAACGAGAACGAGGTCTTCGGCTGTCTCGAATGTATGACGGCGACCGAAGTCAAGAAAGGCGGTGCACGAGCGGAGTTCGTGGACACCTCGAAACTCGTCGGCGGCCGAGAGCCGATTCGCTGAGTCGGATAGAAGATTCGTCTCAGGACCGTACTGGGGGGTACGGTCGAAAGTGGGGTAAGTTCCGGAAGCGAGGGAGGTAAAAACGTCTGTGGCTCTTTTTTTCGGACGACGATTCGCGTCATCGTCCGGCGATTCAGTTTTCTGTGTGAGTTCGTCACTCGGCGTGAGCGCGAGCGCGATAAAATACGGGACGAACGAAAAGCCAGTCAGTCGTCCGACAGTGAGTGCTCCTCCGGCGGCAGTTCACCGCCGCGCTCGAACACGCGGCTTGCATCGGGTGCTTCGTACGGCGGTGTGTGGCTGATTTCCGCCATTGTTCGTTTCTCTCGGTTCGGTTGTCCGCCATCGTCCGTCGGTTCTTGGTGGTTGTCGTCCGTCATTGTTTGTGTGCGTTGGTCGGGTCGTCTCTGTACCGTGGTTTGTCTTGTCACGATGCACCGTCGCCTCGGTTTCGTCTCGATTCGATAGTTCTCTGGTGTGGATGAGTAGGGGATCAAGCCCCTACAATGAGAATCGGGCCAACAACAGCGTCACTCGCGACGGTGTGCGAGTCAGTGACTTGCTGTCTCATCGTTACTGTGTGTATGTGTGACACAGAATATATAAGAGTTGTGCGCAGGGCAACGTTTGCCGGACGAATACCAGCGGTTCCGACTGTACGCCGGATGGGTCCGCCACAATCATAAGGTGAGTTCACGCCGCAGGGAGGAAACGATGACGAACAAAGAAGTAACGGACCTGCTTCGGAAGGCGTACAGCGACGAAATCGAGACAGTGATGAACTATCTCACGAACTCCGTCGTGCTCGAAGGTGTGAGTGCAGAAGAAGTACGTGACAGCCTCGAAACCGACATTCAGGAGGAGTTGGGACACGCGGAGATTATCGGACAGCGACTCAAACAGTTGGATGAGCGTCCGCCGGCATCCTACGAGTTCGAGGCGCGACAGGAGGGGCTCCAACCGCCAGAGGACAGCACCGACGTACTCTCCGTTATCGAGGGCGTCCTCGAAGCAGAAGAGGACGCCATCGAGACGTATCGGTCGGTCATATCAGCGGCGCGAGATGCGGACGACCCCGTCACGGAGGACCTCGGAGTCACCATACTCGCCGACGAGGAGGCCCATCGCACGGAGTTCCGTGGGTTCAAGCGAGAGTACGACGACTGACTGACTCCCCAAGGCAAGGATTTTTCTCGGGGCGATGAGAGATACCGGCATGAACGATTCCGGGTTCGATTTGGACCTTCAGGTGGCCGAACAAGAGATCGATTTCGACGAGGCTGCGCGTGTCATCCTCGGCGTCCTTGACGGAACGACATCCGTCGGAGAGCGAGTCGATGCGATAGAACGGGGACACACCCTCGTCCTCGCCGTCGACGGAGACCTAACCGAGTTGGCGGCCGAACTCGCACCTGCAATAAAAAAAGTAGATGGAAATTTAGTGCATTTCAGGAAGTTTCTCATCATCTCACCGCCCGATATCGAAATCGATACGGGCGAACTTTGAGAAACGCCCGCGCCAATGGTGGAGGTCAGTGGAACCCACTGTACCCGGATTGCGTCAGCGAGGGCCACAGGGCGGCCCAAGCGGTAAAAATACAGTAAAAGTATATAAAAATTCCATTCTACTGGTCATAAATTTGGGCGCGTCGTGGGATTTTCCAGCGGGTGTGTAATCTGACATTTTGTCGGTCAGGAGCGATAGTGAAAAGAATCGGTCCGGTGTACTGACACCCGCCGCCATGAAAGAACATCAGTCCCTCATCAAGTATGTGCTTCGTTCCGGAGCACGGATGGCAGTATTACAGGCCATCGTCGATGGTGACGAGACGACACAGGCACTGCTGAAGCGAGAATTAGCGAGCGAATCCGCCGTATACAATGCCCTCACGGAGTTGGAAAATCGCGGGTTGATATATTCACCGCGGCCGAAACACTGGGCACCGACGGGAACCGGGTCGGTTATTTGTGACCTCGTTTGCGAACAACAGGAGACGGAACGGGCACTCGCAATCGACACCGACTACTGGGAACGACACGACACCACCGCACTGCCCTCCTCCAACGTGTTTCGTATCGCTGACCTCACCGACGGAACAGTCGTTCGTGCGACTGATACTCATCCTTCGCGGGCGGTACGGGAAGTGGAACGCCGACTCGAAGCCACGGCTTCCGCGTTGGTAATCGCACCCATCTTCAACGAACGGTATTCGAATGCTCTCCTCGATGGTCTTGATGGCAGCGGGAAGTCACGGCTAGTGTTGGGAACGAACGTTCTCGACACTCTCCTCGAAGAACCGTCCGTTCCGATATACGACGAGTTGGCGGTTCGTGTGACTGATATTTCGTTCGCCATGACCGTAACGGACGACAGTTTGTTGCTCTCACTTCCATTGCTCGATGGCTCGTACGACGGACGGACGGAGTTCATCGTCGACACTGAACGGGCACATCACCGAGGAACAAAACTGTTTGAGCACGTCTGGAACGACGCGGAACCCGCGGCCGACTACATCGAGTCGCTCGACAACAACGTCACCTGGTGACTGTGGGTCGTAGATTCGAACCTCCGCATTGCTCGCTTCGACGTGACACACATCCCCCGCAAACCGTTGCCCCGTCGATTTATGCGCTTTCCGACGGTAGTAGAGGTATGCCCTTGAAAGAAACAGCTTCCTCGGACGCGTATCGCGAGATAGACCGATGGGACGGTGGCGTCGGGTGGCTGGCACATCCGGACGAAACGATGGAGCGGGCGAGTCACGCACTGTCTATCGACGGCGATGTCTGGGTTATCGACCCGGTCGATGCCCCGGAGATAGACGAGTTGTTCGCGGAATTCGGCACGGTCACAGGCGTTGTCGTCCTCCTTGACCGCCACATGCGTGATGCCGAGGCGGTCGCCCGGCGGCACGACGTTCCGGTGTACTTGCCGACGTGGATTCGTCGGAATGTCAACGGAGTTCCGGTCCGACGGTTCGGAATGGAACTCGCCGACACTGGGATGCGCGTCCTGAAGTTGTTCGATAATCCGGCGTGGCAAGAGGCCGCGCTGTACGACGAAACGAGCGGGACGCTCGTCGTCTCGGAGTCCGTCGGAACTGCGGATTACTTCCGAACCAGCCACGAGCGATTGGGAGTACATCCGATGATTCGACTGCTCCCACCGGAGCAACTCCGGGGACTGACACCGAAACGTATCCTCGTGGGACACGGACCCGGAATCTTCGACGACGCGGCCGTGACGCTCGCTGATGCGCTGAGCGGGTCGCGTCGTCGGTACCCCTCTTTGCTGCTGGAGACCGTTCGTGGGTTCGTATCGAAATGACACCGTGAGAATTACAAGCTGCCGATAGTTTTTTAGTATTTGATTGATATTCTCGACGTATGCGCGTTGAGTACCGGAGTCTAACCTCTCCATGGACGGAGATGATCCGGTGACTATCTCGTTCGATTCCCGTACCGATGGAATCGTAATAAAGGACCCAATCGAGCGGCGCACCTTCACGCTTGAGACGTTCGATTCGGTTTTCCCCGTTGCTGCCGACACCGATACATTTTGTTTTCCCATCGACCGTGCAATCCGCGTCCAAACTGCTGGAATCTGCCTTCCAACTCCTGCTGCGGTCTACGTTCGTGATGAATCCGGCGAGATGCTGTCGGGCATCGAAGGAAGCAAACAAGAAGAGTTCCCGAACGGAACGTACAACATCGAACTCTGTACCCCGGTCAAACTGTACGTCCACGTAGAGGGTCCCTTTACAATCTCCGCCACATTCGAGAGCGTCGTCATCGAGTTCGAGTCGAAATCGGACATCATCATCGGCGGTCGGTCACTTCACCGTCATCCGGCAGGAACGGTAACGACGACCACCGACCCGACGGACATGATGGCCGCGATTTCGACATTCGGATCGGCACTGAAGACGACCAGCCCCGAGCGGTCGTTTCCGACCCTTCGTGGCCATCCCCCGACAATTGAACTCGGCGATGAACTCCACATCCCGGACGATTTGCAACCGCCGGAGACGGGGATAACCATCGAAATTCCACCCGAGTGCGAATCGATTTTCCCCGTTGCACCACTCGCGTTCTACCTCGGTGCAACGCTCGTTCCGGGGAATACGCCACGCATCGTCACGGACGAATTTGAACATCCACTCGGCACCGGCCGCGATTTCGAAAACGAGGTCGAGCGGGTACTGAAACAAACGTTCTTCCTCGACTGTGTTACTCGAACGGAGGGGTTGTATCCGGTCAACCTTCACGAGCGTAGAGAAGTCGAGTCAATGGTCAACCTCAATTTCCCGGCGCTGTACGATGCGCCGGTAACCGAACGCCTGAAGGCGTATCTTTCGGTACCATACGCGACAGTCAAGAAGTTCGTTCCTCAGTGGCAGTTGACAACTCATGTATCGCCAACGTCGGACAACGTCGAGATGCTACCGTTCCTCGTGAACGACCTTGCGGTCGTCCGAACGCCGCGTGCGAAGGAAGTCTCGTCGTCGGCGATACAGGTTCCGGCGGTCGAACAGTTCGTCCGTGGAACGACGAGAAGCACGTCCGAGGCGTCCTCTAGCCCGCGTTCGTTCATTGAACCGGAACCGTCGGAGTCGCTTGAACAGGTCTGGGTCGGCGACGACGCACCAGTCGGTGCAAGCAAGGCAACCATGACAGCGTTCCGGAACCGCCTCGAACGCTCGGCGACGGAAGGAGATATCGACATCACCGTCGTCTGTAACGACCCCGAGATGGACGAAGAGCGGGACCTCGCGGACGAAGTGTACGGTTCGGACAGAAATCTGTCGTTCGACGTGAACGTACAGTACGAGTTGACTGCGGCGGAACTGCATACCGTTCTCAAATCCGAGACACAATTTCCTCCACTACATCGGTCACATCGACGAGACCGGGTTCAAATGCGTGGATGGCATGCTCGATGCCGGAGAACTCGATTCGGTTGGCGTCGAGGCATTTTTCCTCAACGCGTGCCAGTCGTACGAACAGGGAATGGCACTCATCGAGGCAGGGTCAATCGGCGGCGTCGTTACGTTAAACGATGTGATAAACAGCGGGGCGGTTCGAGTCGGCAAAGCGATGGCACAGTTGTTGAATCGTGGTTTCCCACTCTCTGCGGCGTTAAACATCGCCCGCGACCGCAGTATTATCGGCGGGCAGTACACAATCGTCGGAGATGGCAGCATCAACGTCGTTCAAACTGAAAGTATCGCTGCTGTTCTTTTCGATATCGAGACGAAGGATGAGATGTACGAAGTGACGCCGATAACGTATCTTTCGAACGAAAGCGGAATCGGTGGCTTTGTCAGCTTACGCTGGCGGGCGATAACGGACTGTTCGTATCTGGCTTCTGGGGAACTTACCACATTTACGCTTGACGGAACCGAACTCATCCAACTACTCGGCCTGGAAAACGTTCCCATCCGACTCGACAGGCGTTTCATGTGGAGTTATGCGTTAGAAATGAACGAAATGCAGTGGAACGGTGCCGCTTTCTTTAGTTCGATTCTTCGATGTACTGAACCGGTTTTAGGTTCCATTAGAGCCAGCTGAACTGCCCCCGCCGCGTTACCGGCTTGCGTCAGTAGCAACACGATTGTGAAGAGTACGCCGATCATTCGTGGGTTCTCTGCCAGATAGGTGGTGAGGTCGTTTTCTGCCATACATCTACGATCACATAGATACTATATTAATTTTTCTATTATTGTTTATGAAATATATCCATAAGTCTGTAGGATGAGATTATTGTCTAAATACGTGAATCGAATGTTCATTAAATTATTGTAAGGGCACTGTGGGGACCGACAGCGACGGTATTATCTAAATACGACACGAATAAGTGATGTGTGGTCTACATCACTCGTGGACTGAACGACGCGCTTCTCGAACTGGCGGCGGATGCCGAACCGAAAAAAGTGACCATCGCGATGGCGGTAACCCCCGCAGAAGAGTTGGAGGGGGCAGACGACTTCCCACCGGAGACACCCGTATTTACCCACTTCTATCCGCCGGATACCGGGAAAGTCCGTGGCGGCAGTCTTTGGGATGAATCTCTCGATACCGCCCCGTCAAACACAAGGGCAGTTCATCTCGCACCCGCAAGGACGGCTCGAAGTCACACGGACGGACGACCTGCGCGAAGTCATCGTGGTTGCTGTCCCACCGTGGACGTCCGAAATGGTCGCCGCGTTCGACCGTTCCGGGCGAAAACAGAAGCTAGTCGTTCTCGATGCGGAACCGCCCGCAGAACTACTCTAAAACTACTCTAAATAGCCTAACTCGCGCAGTTGGTCGGTTATTTCGCTGAACTCCGACTCCGTGAGTTTCCCCTGTCGTTGATGTTGAATGACGATGCTCCGAAGCAGGAACCGGACGAGGTCGCTCGTATTCGAAAAACTCGTTCCCTCGATAGTCTCATCGACGCGGTCGGCGAGATCCTTCGGAATCGAAACCGTAGTGTATTTCGTCATATCCGTGGGTTGGTCGTCCCGCCGGTTAGCGTTTGTGACCGCGGTCGAAAAAGGGGAACTTCCGGAACGAAAGAATACAATCGACCTACAACTCACTCTTCGCGGGCAAACTATCCGCGCTGAAGCCATTCCCGGGCGACCAATCAGTCGATGAGGTCCTCGAACTCGGGCAGCACATCGTCCGAGTCACTTTCGCTTTCATCGCTCGAATCGTCGGCGCTACTGTCGGTTTCGTCCGTCTCGTCCGTGTCGTTTTCCTCGTCTTCATCTTGGATGATTTCGACATCGAGGACGACAAGCGGAATGTTTTCCAACCGTTGGCCGATTTCTTTTCGGGCGATTCGCGATGCGTGTTCCTCGCGTTCGACGTTGAACACCGTCATCTCCAACTCCAGTGCGACGAGTGCTTCGTCGGCGGCGATGAACGCCGGTGGGAGTTCCTCACCGGATGGCGATGTCCGCGAACCCATGTTTATTTCGACGTAATTTAGGTCGGGATTGAGCATCTCGCCGGTCTTGGAGATGGCGATACGCACCGCCTCGTCCTGCGTCTGCACGTCGTAGACCGGAATTGCGGCTTCGACGACAACTCTACAGTTCATAATCCCAACGGTAATTACAGGGCCAGCAGTATGAATTTTCGCCCTTTTAGGGAATCGTGACAGGTCACGACAGCACTTATATCCGTTTCCGACACACCTTGGGCAATGACTCCGACACCAATCGTGGACGGCCACAACGACACCCTCCTGCGGTTAGGAGCGACCGACGACCCCGTATCGGCGTTCGCGGAGGGAACCGAAGACACACACATCGACCTCCCGCGTGCCCGCGAGGCTGGACTCGGTGTCGGATTCTTCGCCACCTTCGTCCTGAGTGACGGCGAACACGAGATTCGACGGACTGACGACGGCTACGAGTTTCCCCTCCCCGACAAACTTCACCACGGCGATGCACGGTCCGTGACGTACCGATTCCTCGAACTGCTTCACCGACTCGCAGCCAACATCGACGGATTTCACATCGTCCGCTCGATTGACGATTTCGACGCCTGCCTCGAATCGGGAGGTCTCGGCGCAGTCCCACACATCGAAGGCGCTGCTGGTGTCGCTGCCGACCTCGCCAATCTCGACTTTCTGTACGCCGCTGGCGTCCGTTCCATCGGTCCGGTGTGGAGCCGTCCGAACGCGTTCGGGCAGGGCGTCATCTCGCGCTATCCCGGCAGTCCGGACACCGGCGACGGGCTGACAGACGCCGGGCGCGACCTCGTGCAGGCGTGTGAACAACTCGGCATCGTCATCGATTGTGCGCATCTGACCGAACAGGGGTTCTGGGACGTTGCCGAGACGAGCGGCGCGCCGCTCGTCGCCTCACACACTGGCGCGTACAGCCTCGCCCTACACTCCCGGAACCTGACCGACGAGCAAATCGACACCGTGGCTGATTCCGACGGCGTCGTCGGAATCGGCTTCCTCGAACCGATTCTGGCCGACGACCCCGACCCGGACGCCGACGCCACGCTGGCGGACCTCGTGGACCACATCGAGTACGTCGCCGACCGCGCCGGAATCGACCACGTCGTGCTCGGGTCGGACTTCGACGGCGCGCCGATACCGGACGACGTGAACGACGTGACCGGCCTGCCGAACGTGTTAGAGGAACTTCGAGAACGCGGCTTCAGCGAAGACGACGTGACGAAAGTCGCTCACGAGAACTGGCGGCGGGTGCTGGCCGCGACGTGGTAAATCGAAAGAGTTGCTTGTCCCCGATACCGACTCCCGGCCAATGGAAACCGGTTCGATACCCGTCGCAGACCTCCCGGGTGGGTTCGACCTCCAATCGACCGTCGAGAGCGGCCAGAGCTACCGCTGGCGACGTGAGGACGGACGGATGTACGAGACGACGCACGTCTACGGCGGACCGGCGTGGTACTCCACCGTCGTCGATGGGGAAGTCATCCGCGCCCGCCAGCAGGACGGCCTGCTGGAGTGGGAAGCGACAACCGACGCCGACCCGCTGTTGTTCTCGTTGTTGCGTCTCGACGACGATTTGGACGCGATAATCGATGCCACTCCCGAAGACTCGCTGGTCGAATCGGCCTACGAGGAGTACCGCGGCATGCGAATCGTCCGTGACCCGTTCTTCCCGTGCCTCGTCTCCTTTATCTGCTCGGCACAGATGCGCGTGAGCCGGATTTACGGCATGCAGACCGCGCTAGCCCGCGAATTCGGGACCCCCGTTGAGTTCGATGGGAAGACGTATCACGAGTTCCCGACGCCCCAAGCGTTGGCCGACGCGACCGAGGACGAACTTCGAGACCTGAACCTTGGTTATCGCGCGCCGTACGTCACAAAATCCGCCGAACTGCTCGCGTCCGGCGAGGCCTCGCCGGACGACGTTCGCGGGAAATCCTACGAGGATGCCCGCGACGCCATGCAGGTGTTCGTCGGCGTCGGCGACAAAGTCGCCGACTGCGTGCTGCTCTTCGCGCTCGACTATCTGGAGGCCGTGCCGCTCGATACGTGGATTCAGAGCGCCATCGAGGACCACTATCCGCACTGCGAGCAAGGTTCCTACAAAGAAACGTCACGAGCGATTCGAGAGCAGTTCGGTGAGTACGCAGGGTACGCCCAGACGTACGTGTTCCATTACCTACGAAGCTGAGTGATAGTTCAGACTTCCGAACAGTTCCTCCGGAAGTTATTTTGGTCGGCTATCGAGAGTGAGGGTATGGCTACTGGACTCCCTGCGCTCCTGTTCGCCTTCCTCATCGGCGTCGGTGTCTCCAGCGTTGGCGCATATCTCGCACTCAGGTCGTTCGTGTACAACGAACTTGACCTCACAAAAGAAGAGATACGAACGGCTGTGAAACACAACTCGTACGAACGAATGGCGGCCGAGGAGAACTGACACAGCAACGGCCCCGAGGATTTTGTGGCTCGGATTCGAATTTCCGAGCATGGCAGACAGAGCTCGCGCACACGTCTTCGTCTCCGGGAAGGTACAGGGTGTCTACTACCGAGCGAACACCCAAGAGACAGCGGAATCGAGGGGTGTCGATGGCTGGGTGCGGAACCTCTCGGATGGGCGCGTCGAAGCCGTCTTCGAGGGTCCTGAATCAGCAGTCGAAGGGATGGTCGAGTGGTGTCACACGGGAAGCCCTGCGGCGGACGTTGATGGCGTGGAAGTCGAATACGACGGTCCCGACGGTGAAGTCGGCTTTCGAATTCGCCGATAGTCGCCGATACCTTCGTCGCGGACGCGAACGAATGCTTTTAAGGCCCGCTATTGGAAACAGTTCGGTATGGCAATCAAACCCGACTACGTCAAGAAGACAGGAACCATCCTGTTGGAGCGATACCCGAACGCATTCACGAAGGATTTCAACCAGAACAAGGACAGTGTCGAGAAACTGACCAACATCGGCTCCAAGGGCGTCCGCAACCGCATCGCCGGCTACGTCACGCGCAAAAAAGAGTAATTTTCCTCAGTGCTGTCCCACTGTTCATCGATTCTGTGAGGCTGAGCGGCATCAATCGTTTTTGATATCCTTCGAAACCCGTGTGAATTCGACACCCCCACACCGCTCACATCCACCCGTGTCCGTTGGGAGGACGTACGTGCCGTCGTCTCGAACGCGGACGGTGTACGCATGGCCGCACTGTTTACAGGTGATAACGTCCCGCTCCATGCAGTCCCAGAGGCTTCAGCGGATATAAGTGCGTAGCGCACGGGGTTGTCACCCTGTTTACTGTGGAATCGAGTGACAGCGAGTGGTCTCACGGCAAACGACGACACCGTCGAAAGCTACTTGCACACTCCTGCTATCGAATTCCACATGAGTATCAACGTCGGAATTCTCGGCGGAACCGGTGCGGTCGGACAGCGATTCATTCAACTCCTCGATGGTCATCCCGACTTCGAACTGACGGCGATAACCGCGAGCGACGACAGCGCGGGTAAGTCCTACCGCGAAGCGGCGAAGTGGCGAATCGGCTCCCCGATACCGGAGTACGTCGGCGACATCGAAGTCCGTTCGACCGACCCGAGTGACGTACCGGACGATGTGGACCTCCTCTTCTCCTCGCTTCCGTCCGGCGTCGCCGCCGAAGTGGAACCGAAGTTCACCGAAGCAGGATACGTCGTCTCATCAAACTCTTCGAACGACCGAATGGCCGAGGACGTGCCGCTCGTCATTCCCGAAGTCAACGCGGAGCATCTGGACCTCATCGAAGTCCAGCGCGACGAACGGGGCTGGGACGGCGCGCTCGTCAAGAATCCCAACTGCTCGACCATCACGATGGTCCCGACGCTCGCCGCGCTCGATTCGTTCGGTTTGGAGCGAGTTCACGTCTCCACGCTACAAGCCGTTTCCGGCGCGGGCTACGACGGTGTCACGTCGATGGAAATCATCGACAACGTCATCCCGCACATCGGCGGCGAGGAGGAGAAAATGGAGGACGAACCGAGGAAACTACTCGGCTCGTTCGACGGGGGCGAACTCTCGCTGCACGACGTGGACGTGTCCGCTTCATGCAACCGCGTCCCGACGCTGGACGGTCACCTCGAAAACGTGTGGGCGGAGACGGCCGAGGAAATCACGAAGGCGAGCGCCGAGGAAGCCTTCGCAAACGCCACCACGCTCGACCTCCCGAGCGCACCCGACCCGCTCATCAAAGTGTTCGACGAACCGGACCGTCCGCAACCCCGCCTCGACCGCACCCTCGGCAACGGGATGCAAGTCGCGGTCGGGGGCGTGCAGGACACCCCGGCAGGAATTCAGTACAACTGCCTCGCCCACAACACGATTCGTGGGGCCGCCGGGGCCAGCGTCCTGAACGGCGAACTGCTCGTTCAGGAAGGCTGGGTCTAAGTCGGAGCGTTCAGTCGACGAGATAGCGGAGCAGAACACCGTCGTCCATCTTCTCGACCGAATCGAGTTCGAGGTTCGAAAACGACTTTTTGTCCACGAAGCCGTCGCCGTCGGCGAGCGTCGGCGCGTCTCGCCCACCGATGACCAGCGACCCGACGTAGAGGCGGAGTTCGTCCACCAACCCACAGTTAAACATCGAAAAAATGAGTTCGCCGCCGCCTTCGACCATGACCTGCTCTGTCCCACGTTCTTCGAGTTCGGAAAACGCCTGCTTCAACGAGACACGGCCGTTTCCGGCGACGACGACGTCCGCCCCGGCCCCGCGCAGCGCCCGGACGTTCCGGGTCGGTGCGCTTTCGGCGACGAAAATCAGGGATTCCGCCCGTTCATCCAACACCCGCGCGTCGAGCGGGATTCGGGCCCGCGAGTCCGCGACGACGCGAACCGGGTTCGTTCCATCGTCCGCAGTCAGCGAGGGGTCGTCCGCGAGGACGGTCCCGACGCCGACCACGATGGCGTCGCTTTCGACCCGCAGGTCGTCCACACGGTCGAAGTCGTCCGCGCCGCTGATGGCGACCTGCTCGCGTCGGCAGGAGGAGAGTTTTCCGTCGGCGCTCATCGCGGCGTTGACGACCACATGCATGTTCCGGAGTACGACTCACGGGAGAAAACCGTTTTCGGTGTCTCGGAAGGAGGAACGGTCGCTTTGTCGGAATGAGTTTGGTTTTGGTGAGAATGTTCGAGACGGTCGTGTTGCTGTCGTTGCTGTCTAAGACGTGAAACTAAACACTTATTCTCGAACTGTTTCAGTTTCTTCACGAACAAGACATGGAAGCAAAATCGAGCCAACTCGGTGGCATCGGAATACTCCTCGTCTCGATATACATCCTCATTTTTGGAGGAATATTTGCCTCACAAGGTGCTCTGACACTCAGTGCCATATTAGCGTACGGAAGTATTCCGGTCATGCTGATCGGGTTGGTCTTCGCGTGGGGATTTGCCGGGCGATAGCGAATTTCGGTCGATTTCGATTCCATCTCCATTCCAACTCTCACTTCTAGCGACGACGAACACTTTTAATCCATCCCGTCCCAACTTCGGGTGATGAACGTTGACGACCATGCCGAGGCGCTCGCCTCCGACCTCGGTGTTGACAAAGAGGAGGTCAAAGCAGACCTGCAGAACCTCATCGAGTACAGTGTGCCGGTAGACGAAGCCAAACAGAGCCTTCGACGAAAGTACGGTGACGGGAGTTCGAGCAGTTCCTCGCCCTCGACGGCCGATATCGCCGACGTGACGACCGACATGGGCAACGTCACGATTACCGCGAAGGTATTGACCGTCGGTCAGCGCTCGATTCGCTATCAGGGCAACGACCAGACGATTTTCGAAGGCGAACTGGCCGACGAAACCGGGAAAATCTCCTACACGGCGTGGAACGACTTCAGCCTCAGTCCGGGCGAGGTCATCACCGCGGGCAACGCGGGCGTCCGCGAGTGGGAAGGGGAACCCGAACTCAACCTCGGGGACAGCACCAACATCGCACGCGAGAACACTGACTTCGACGTACCGTACAAGGTCGGCGGCGACGCGACGTTGGCAGAAGTCAGGCCCGGCGACCGCGGAGTCGCATTGGAGGTGACCGTGCTCGAAGCCGAGAGCAAGGTCATCGACGGACGCGACGGCGAGACGGAAATCAAGAGCGGCATCGTCGCCGACGAGTCGGCACGGCTGCCGTTCACCGACTGGGAAGCGCGCGAGGAGGTGACGGAAGGTGCGACCATCAGCGTGAACAACGTCTACGTCCGCGAGTTCCGCGGCGTGCCGTCCATCAACTTCTCGGAGTTCACGACCGTTTCACCCCTCGCACGCGAGGTGGATGTGAACGATAGCGCGACACGCATGACCGTCCGCGAGGCGGTCGAAACCGGCGGCGCGTTCGATGTGGAAGTCCTCGGCAACATCGTGGCGGTTCGTGACGGCTCCGGCCTCATCCAACGCTGTCCCGAGTGCGGCCGCGTGGTGCAGAAGGGCCAGTGCCGAAGCCACGGGCAGGTGGACGGGCAGGACGACTTGCGCGTGAAAGCCATCGTGGACGACGGGACGGGGACCGTCACCGCGATTCTGGACGACAAACTCACCGCCGACGTGTACGGTGGCGGTCTTGAGAAGGCTCGCCAGCAGGCCCGCGACGCAATGGATCAAGAGGTCGTCGCCGACAGCATCCGCGAGGAAGTCGTCGGCCACGAGTACCGCGTCCGGGGCAACCTCTCGGTGGACGACTACGGTGCAAACCTCGAAGCCACTGAGTTTGCTGTGACGGACGACGACCCGGTTGAACGTGCGAAGGCCTTCCTCGCGGAGGTGGACGCATGAGTTCACAGGGTGGCGTCGGCCGTCGGGAAGTGGCGTGGCGTGTCTTCGCCGCCGAGTACGACGGTTCCTCGCTCGAACATTCCGACAGCGACGAGGAGCGAGCGCCGAACTACGTCGTCACGCCGACGGGAGCGCGAATCAACCGTCTGTTCGTGGTCGGGGTGCTGACCGAAATCGAACAGGTTGGTGACGAGGTGCTCCGCGCCCGAATCGTGGACCCCACTGGCGGCTTTGTCGTCTACGCTGGACAGTACCAGCCTAATGCACTCGCGTTCCTCGAACGCGCCGAAGCGCCGATGTTCGTCGCCGTGACGGGGAAGGCGCGAACGTTCCAGCCTGACGATTCGGAGTTGGTGTACACCTCGATTCGCCCGGAGAGCATGAACACCGTGGATGCGGAAACCCGCGACCGTTGGACGGTCCAAACCGCACAGCAGACCCTCGACCGCATCGGGACGTTTGCTGGTGCACTCGACTCCGGCCAGCGCGGGGAGAACCTCCGGCAAGCGCTCGAAGCGACCGACGTGGACACTGGCCTCGCGGCCGGTGTCCCGCTGGCGCTGGACCACTACCAGACTTCGACGCCGTACCTCGCGGAGTTGCAGGACGTGGCGCTCGATGCGGCCCGCGTCGTCGCGGGCGAGCAAGAGGAGGTCGGCACGCTCGACATGTCGCCGGACGAAGCCGGCAATGTAACGCTCGACGTGGACGTGTCGCTCGACACGTCCGCCGTCGATGTGGAAATGGAGACGGGAACGCAAACGGAACCCGCAAGCGAGTTCGACGCCGAAGCGTCGAACTCGGAGACAGCGGTGGATTCCGAACTCGACGGGGAATCCGAACCGGAAACGACCGCAGAGGCTGACCCGGAACCCGAATCCGAACCGGAAACGACCGCAGACACTGACCTGGAACCCGAGTCCGAACCGGAAACGACCGCAGACGCTGACTCGGAACCCGAATCCGAACCGGAAACGACCGCAGATGCTGACTCGGAACCCGAGACGCCACCGGCACAAGCACGCGAACCACAGGAAATCGAAGAGTCAGCTGAACCGGAATCGACCAGTAGCGAATCGACCGAACCGGAATCCGAAACGACCGAACCCACATCGTCCGAACCCGAGCCGACAGAGTCCGAAACGACCGAACCAGAACCAATCGGCGAAACCGGTGTCGAGGAGTTCGACACCGACGAGACGGAGACGGAATCCGCGGACGACGCCGAACGACGAACTCGGCGATTTCGATTCGGGACCGTCCGAGGACGATCTCGGCGACTTCGACAGCCAACCGATGGGCGAGGACGTGAGCGGTGAGATGTACGAGTTTGACGAGGGCGAGCGCGAACAGATAGAAGAGGAGTTCGGGACGGAGTTCACCACCGGGGCAGAGGTCGATGCGCCCGGCGAAGCCGACATCGAGACGCCGGAGCCAGACCAAGAGACATCAGAATCAGAACCGGCAGAGGCCGCTGGGACGGACACCGACTCGACACCTGAGCGGACCGAAACAGCCGAGCCTGAACCCGAGCCGGAATCTGAACCAGAACCCGAGCCAGAATCCAAGGTCTGGGAGCGAAAGCGGCGAGAAAACCACACCCAAAAATCTCGAAAACATGGTGATGGAAGTCATGCATGAGATGAACGACGGCGATGGTGTCGAGCAGGAGAAGTTGCTTGCCAACGTCGTCAACTCCTACGACACGACGCCCGCCGAGGTGGAGGACGCACTCCAGGACGCGCTGATGGCCGGACGGTGTTACGAATCCGGCGAGGATACCCTCAAGCCCATCTGATGGCGCTGGTCGAACCGGTCCCCGGCGAACCCGCCGCAACTGCCACGCTCGACGGCGAGCGCGCGCTCGTCGTGGCGGACTACCACGCCGGAATCGAGGACGGACTCCGCTACGAGCAAGGGATTAACCTCGACAGCCGTGCGGAGGAGCGCCGCGAGCGGATGGCATCGCTCATCCGGCAAACCGATCCGGACAGAGTCTTCATCCTCGGCGACTTTATGCACTCCATCGCCGGACCGGGCGGGGCCGAGCGCGGCGAAATCGAGGTGTTGCTCGAATCCATCGACCAACCAGTGACGCTCGTGAAGGGCAACCACGACGGGGACATCGAATCGTGGATTGACTGTCCGGTGACACCGGGCGACGGAATCCGCCTCGGTGACGTGGGATTCGTCCACGGCCACACGTGGCCGAGCAGGGACGTGCTCTCGGCGGACGTGGTTTGCGTCGGCCACGAACACCCCTGCGTGCGATTGGAGGATTCGGTCGGCGGCAGTCGAATCGAACGTGTCTGGTTGCGGGCTGAACTCAATCCAGAGCCGTTTGCGGCGCAGTACGACGAGGAAATAAACATCGATGCCCGACTCGTCGTCTTTCCCGCCTTCAACGACCTGACCGGCGGGACGTGGGTGAACTTCGCGGGACAGGGATTCCTCGCGCCGTTTTTGCCCGACGGAATTCGGGATGGGGAAGCGTATCTACTGGACGGAACGCGGCTGGGCGCGTACGACGCGATTTAAGCTCCCACGTGGATTTTTGGCATTCCCCGTTGAGGGGAACTGCATGGACGTGAGCTTCGACTTCAGTGACGATGTCGTCCTCGTCACGGGTGCGAGCGGCGCACTCGGGAGCGGGGTCTGTGCCGCATTCGCCGACGCGGGCGCGACAGTTTGTGCGACCGACGTGGTCGAACCGGACGAGGATTCATCGCTCGACGGCGAACGGGTCGATTTTTACGAGGCAGACTTCACGGACGAGTCGGCCGTCGAAACCGTCATATCGTCCATCGTTGACGACCACGGCGGCATCGACGCCCTCGCCAACATTGCGGGGACGTGGAAAGGCGGGTCACCCATCGAGGAGACGGATGTGGAGACGTTCGACTTGCTCTTCGACGTGAACCTGAAGACGATGTTTTTGGCCGCGAAACACACACTTCCACACCTTCAGGAGAGCGAGGGTGCAATCGTGAGCGTCAGCGCTCGCGCATCACTCGAAGGTGGGGAGGGCGATGGACCGTATCGGGCGTCCAAAGCCGGTGTTCGGCTGCTCACCGAGACGATTGCCGAGGAGAATCTGGGTGTCGTCCGGGCGAACGCCGTGATGCCGAGCGTCATCGACACGCCCGCGAATCGGAAAATGATGCCCGATTCGGACCACGACGAATGGGTTTCACCCGAAGAAATCGCGGCGGTGATGTGTGTCCTCTGTAGCGATGCCACGAGTGTGACCAGTGGGGCGGCGGTTCCGGTGTACGGCAAAGCCTGATTTGACCGCGAAGATGCGATTCACTCTTCAGATTTTCGGCGTCAAATAGCCAAGAGAGACACGATATCAAGGCGCTTTGATTTCGGATTCATCTGTTTGACGAATTGACAAGTCAATTTCTTCCACCCGTCTAGTAAAAGATAATCAATTATCACCGTGATTAATGGACATCGTGCAGTTTATACTCCTCAGTTAAGAATGGCAGGCATACACATGTCACAACGAGAGACGTGGACATCCCGAATGGGGTTTATCCTAGCCGCTGTCGGTAGCGCAGTCGGTCTCGGCAACATTTGGCGATTCCCGTATATGTCGGCACAAAACGGTGGGGCGGCCTTCCTGGTGGTCTACCTCATCGCAGCGGTTCTCATCGGACTGCCCGCAATCCTCGCGGAGTTCGTCATCGGCCGTGAAACCAAGAAGAACATCGTGGATGCCTTCCGAAATCTCGGTGGTCCCGTCGCCGGAATCATCGGGCTCCTCGGCCTGTTCACCGGGTTCTGGATTCTATCGTACTACAGCGTCGTCGGTGGCTGGGTCATCCAGTACATCATCGGTAGTTTCAACGGCGCGTACTTCGGCGGTCCCGGCGCGTATGATCCCGGAACGTATTTCAATCACATCTCATCCGGAACCGGGACGGTGCTGTTCCACCTCCTGTTCATGATTCTCACGGTCGGAATCGTCGCCTTCGGTGTCGAGAAAGGTATCGAGGTGGGGACCAAAATTATGGTTCCGTCCATCGCCATCCTGATGATCGGACTCGCCTTGTGGGCGTTCACCCTCGACGGTTCCGCTGCGGGCTACGATTACTTCCTCTCCCCCGACTTCGGCGTCATTGTGGACAACTACCAATCCATCATCCCCGCCGCCGTCGGTCAGGCGTTGTTCTCGCTCTCGCTCGGCATGGGGGCGATGGTTACCTACGCCTCCTACTTGGATGGCGACGACAACCTTCTTACCGACGGACTCAGCATCGTCGGCCTGAACTCCTTCATCGGCGTTCTCGCCGGATTCGTGGTCTTCCCGCTCCTGTTCGCACAGAGCATCGACCCCGGCAAGGCCGGTGCGGGCGCGGTGTTCATCACCCTCGCAAAGGCGTTCGTGAAACTACCGGGTGGGAAGTTCATCGGTATCGTGTTCTTCGTCATCCTGCTCATCGCGGCACTCTCGTCAGCGATTAGCCTCCTCGAAGTGGTCGTCTCGTACTTCGTGGATAACTACTCGCTCAGCCGACCGGTTATCACCGTCATCGTCGGCGTCATCGTGTTCGCCCTCGGTGTCCCGTCGGCGCTGAGCCTCGACACCTTCACGTTCTTCGACAATATCGCGTCGAACCTCCTCCTACCCCTCGGCGTCGTCCTGACCGTCATCTTCGTCGGATGGGTGTACAGTGCAGGAGCGGTTCAGGAACTCCGCCGAGGACTCGGCAGGACCAGCGGCAACATCGGCACGATTTGGCTCACGCATCTCCGCGTTGTCGTGCTCATCGCCGTCGTCGGGACGCTCGCACTGAGCCTGATGACGTTCCTGTAGGTATCGTCCGGCGTCCAACTTTCTTCTTTTTGCCGACTATTTAAGCACGACCGACGAGAAACAACGAATAGTAACTTCACGGGATGATTTCGCTTCCATCCGACTTTGAGAATCGGGTTCTGATGGCTCATTGAGTGTCTTTCAAGCAGTTTGACGGTTTCTAACCTCGAAAGCCTCATAAAGCCTGGACAAGCGAGTGCATAGCAATGGTACGTGAATCGTGGGCGAGTCGAGTCGGCTTCATCCTCGCGGCGGTGGGGAGTGCGGTCGGACTCGGCAACGTCTGGCGCTTTCCGTGGATGACGGCTAAATACGGCGGAAGCGCGTTTCTCGTCGTCTATCTCTGTATCGTGTTGCTCGTCGGCGTTCCCGGACTCCTCGCGGAGTTCGTCATCGGCCGCCGCTCGAAACGAAACCCGGCCGGGGCGCTGGCGCGTCTCGCGCCCGGCACCAAATCGTGGGGTTATGTGGGGTTGTTCGGCGTCATCACGGCGCTCGTCCTGCTGTCGTTCTACAGCGTCGTCGGCGGGTGGATAGTCCGGTACTTCGTTGCCAGCTTTTCCGGGTCGTACTTCGGCGCACCCGGCGGCTATTTCACGAACATCAGTTTCGGGTGGGACGCCGTCGCGTTTCACGCCGTCTTCCTCGCCATGACCGCGCTCGTAGTCCTCGGCGGGGTTCGCGGCGGAATCGAGAAGGCGACGAAAGTGATGATGCCCATCATCATCCTCCTGCTTGCAGGACTGGCCGGGTGGGCCATTACACAATCCGGAGCAAGCGATGGACTGTCCTTCTTCCTCGATTTCAATCCGGCACCGATTCGAAACCATCCCATCGGACTCCTTCAGGCGGCCGCCGGGCAGGCGCTCTTTACGCTCTCGCTGGGCGTCGGAACGATGATAACCTACGCGTCCTACCTGGGCGAGGACAACAGCCTTCCGTTCGACGGGAGCATCATCGCCGTGTTGAACACCGCAGTCGGCGTGCTGGCTGGATTGGTCGTTTTTCCGCTCCTGTTCGCGTTTCAGGGCGGGCTGAGTGACACGTCCGCGGGTGGCGGTCCCGGCGCGTTGTTCGTCTCCGTCGCGGGCGCGTTCACACAGGTTCCCTACGGGAGGGTCGTTGCGGTCGGGTTCTTCGCCGCAATCCTGTTCGCGGCGCTGTCGAGTTCTATCAGCATGCTCGAAATCCCCGTCGCGTATCTCGTGGACGAACACGACGTGTCGCGCCGAAACGCGACAATCGAACTCGCGGGACTCGTCCTTCTCACCGGCGCCGTCTGTGCGCTCAGACCCAACCTGTTCACGTTCGTCGCAAACACCCTCGTCAACCTGATGCTGACCGTTGGACTCGCCGGATTCCTCGTCTTCGTCGGGTGGGTTCTCGGGAAGGACGCGCTCGCGGAGTTCGACTCCGGCGCGGGGACCTTCGCCGGTTCGCTCGGCGTCCCGTGGTTGTGGGGTGTCAGAACGATTCTCCCGCTGTTCCTGCTCGTCACGCTCGCGGTGAATCTTTACTCGCTGTATGTAGGCTGACGAACGTTTCCCCGGCACAGTACGGAAACCTTTTGCGCCCGCTGGTACTGCAAACCCGCAATGACAATGCGTCCGGGTGTTCAGCGATGACGATGGACGAGCGCATCGACGAACTACGCGAAAAACGCCGTGAGGCGGAGCAAGGCGGCGGCGAAGAGCGCATCGAGAAACAACACGAGCGAGGGAAGTTGACGGCGCGCGAGCGCATCGATTACTTCCTCGACGACGACACCTTCAACGAGTTCGACCAACTGCGAACCCACCGAAGCCACAACTTCGGCATGGAGGAAAAACAGGTGCCCGGCGACGGTGTCGTGACGGGCTACGGCGAGGTCAACGGCCGAAAAGTGTTCGTCTTCGCTCACGACTTCACCGTCTTCGGCGGGTCGCTCGGCGAAGTCTTTGCACAAAAAGTGACGAAAGTTATGGACCGCGCGATGGAAGTCGGCGCGCCCATCATCGGCCTGAACGATTCCGCTGGTGCGCGGATTCAGGAAGGTGTCGAATCCTTGGCTGGCTATGCCGACATCTTCCACCGGAACCAGCAGGCCTCCGGCGTCGTGCCCCAGATTTCGGCCATCATGGGACCGTGCGCTGGCGGTGCAGTGTACTCGCCCGCCATCACCGACTTCATCTTCATGGTGAAGGACACGAGCCACATGTTCATCACCGGTCCGGACGTCATCGAGACGGTCACCGGCGAGGAAGTCTCCTTCGAGGAACTCGGCGGCGCGACGACCCACACCGACAAGAGCGGCGTCGCCCACTTCGCCGAGAACAGCGAGGAGGAAGCGCTGGACGATATCCGTCGCCTCCTCTCGTACCTGCCACAGAACAACGTCGAGGACCCGCCGCGCTTCGAACCGTGGGACGACCCCGAGCGCCGCGACGAGGAATTGAAATCCGTCGTCCCCGACGAACCGCGCAAGCCGTACGACATCGAGCGCGTCATCGAGGGCGTCGTGGATGAGGATTCCTTCTTCGAAGTCCAGGAAGGCTACGCGAAGAACCTCGTCGTCGGCTTTGGCCGCCTCGACGGCCGTTCGGTCGGCATCGTGGCAAACCAGCCCCGCGTCAACGCCGGAACCCTCGACATCGAATCCTCGGAGAAAGGCTCGCGCTTCGTTCGCTTCTGTGATTCGTTCAACATTCCCATCGTGACGTTCGAGGACGTGCCCGGCTTCATGCCCGGCACCGACCAGGAACACGGCGGCATCATCCGACACGGCGCGAAACTGCTGTACGCCTATTCGGAGGCGACGGTGCCGCTTCTAACCGTTATCACCCGCAAAGCCTACGGTGGTGCCTACGACGTGATGGCATCCAAACACATCGGCGCGGACGTGAACTACGCGTGGCCCACCTCAGAAATCGCGGTGATGGGTCCGCAGGGCGCGGTCAACGTCCTCTACAGTTCGGAACTCGCCGAGGCCGACGACCCCGACGCGCGCCGCGAGGAACTCATCGAAGAGTACCGCGAGCAGTTCGCCAACCCGTACACCGCCGCCGACCGCGGCTTCGTTGACGACGTCATCGAACCGCAAGAAACCCGCCCGCGACTCATCGACGACCTCGAAATGCTTTCGAGCAAGCGCAAATCCCAACCGGAAAAGAAACATGGAAATATCCCACTCTGAGGACGTCTCCCTCTCGATTCCGCCGGACGCCTCCGAGGAGGAAGCCGCTGCAATCATGGCGGCCATCAACGTGGTTCTCTGCGAGCGGGAAGCGGCCGCCGCAGCGGCAGCGAGCGAGGAACCCGACTGGGAGAACGAGCGCTGGGCGTTCGCCGGAAAGATGTCCCAGTTGCAGAACCGCGACGTTCGCGTCCCGACGAACGCACCGACGAACGCGTGGAGCGCGGCGGGCCGGACGACGCGGTACTGATTTCACCGACGTTATTTTCGACACACCGCCAGCATGTGCTCCGAGAAATCGACCACCGCACGGTCCTCCCGGAGCAGTTTGACGACCTGCCGAACGTCCTCGACGGCCTCGTCGCTCGCCTCCGACAACTCCGGATTCATGCGGTTGGCGACGCCTTCCAGACCGACCAGTTGCTCGACTTCGAAACCTGCCGCTTCCAACTCCGTCTCAAATTCGTCGGCGCGGAAGTAGTGACACTCCGCCCAGCCCTCGCCCTCGGCGTGTTCGGTCACGCGCTCTTCCGTGTACTTGCCGTCCTCGGCGATGGGTACGAGCAAACCGTGTGACCAGTCGAGGTTGAATTTCAGAATATCCCGAATGGCCACGAATCGGCTGATGACCGAGATGAAGACGGGCGCGGCGTCCGCCGCGACCCGTCGGAGTTCGCGCATGGCGGTGGCGCGTTCGTCGTCGTCAACGATGTGGCTCAGGGGACCGCCGAGACAGCAGACCGCGTCGAACTGTTCATCTTCGAATTGCAGGTCACGCACGTCACCCTGTTCGGCCGAAATACTGGATTCGAGTCCGCGCTCGGCGGCGTTCTCTCGGGCGAGTTCGACCTGCGTCTCGCTCACGTCCACGAGCGTCACGTCATAGTTCCGCTCGGCGAGCCACACGGCGTAGCGGCCCGCCGCGCCGCCAACGTCGAGAACGCGGCCCGACTCGGGAAGATTTGCATCGAGGTAGTCGATGGTATTCTCGAACTCCATGCGGGTGACGGGGTCGCGTTCCAGTCGTTCCCACTCCGCCTCGCCGTACTCGTCGTAGTAGCGTTGAGGGTTCATGTCGTTCATCGGCGGCCCTCGCTGGCCGTTCGCTGGGTTAGTAGGCTAGCGATACGTCGGACTGATTCTGTGATTGCGTACATCTGTTGCGGTGGGGGATTGATAATCGGAATACGAGCGCCGAATCGCCCGGTTTCACCCCGAGGCCGCGTTAGCGACGAAATCGGAACTCCACCCGGCGAAAAGCAGGTGCTGGTCCGTGATTCGGGCCAGCGGTGGGTGGAGTCGGTCGTTGCACGGTCGAAATGTCACCGTGTGCTGTAAAAAGTTTTTGTTTCGACAGATTCGGCAGGAGATATTCCCTTTCGTCAACCTGTGTGTGACGCCCCCGTTGACACCGATGGCCGACCCTGAACCGACAGAATGAGGTAACCGACCCGAATACGTTCTCACAAGAATGTTCGATACAGTTCTGGTCGCAAATCGCGGGGAAATCGCGGTCCGCGTGATGCGCGCCTGCGAGGAACTCGGAATCGACACGGTCGCCATCTACAGTGACGCCGACCGAAACTCCGGACACGTCCGGTACGCCGACGAAGCGTACAACGTCGGCCCGGCCCGTGCCGCCGAGTCCTACCTCGACCAAGAGGCTATCATCGACGCCGCGGAGAAGGCGGGTGCAGACGCGATTCACCCCGGATACGGGTTCCTCGCGGAAAACGCCGACTTCGCCGCGCTGGTCGAAGCCACTGACGGCGTGACGTGGATTGGCCCGGCGAGCGAGTCGATGGAGCAACTCGGCGAGAAGACGAAGGCCCGCAAGACGATGCAGGCGGCCGACGTGCCCATCGTCCCCGGCACAACCGACCCCGTCGAGGACCCGTCGGAGGTCACGGAGTTCGGCGACGAGTACGGCTACCCGGTCGCTATCAAAGCGGAGGGTGGCGGTGGCGGCCGCGGGATGAAGGTCGTCCGCGGTCCCGACGAGGCCGAGGACCAACTCGAATCCGCCCAGCGCGAGGGTGAGGCATACTTCGACAACGCCAACGTCTACCTCGAGCGCTACCTCGAAAACCCGCGTCACATCGAGGTCCAAATCATCGCCGACCACCACGGCAACGTCCGTCACCTCGGCGAGCGTGATTGTTCGCTCCAGCGCCGTCACCAGAAAGTCATCGAAGAAGGCCCATCGCCCGCGCTGACGGACGAGTTGCGAGAAAAGATCGCGGAATCGGCCCGCGACGGTGCGGACGCCGCCGGTTACTACAACGCCGGAACGTTCGAGTTCCTCGCGGAGGAAGACGAGACGCGCGGTGCTGGCGAACTGCTCGGCGTGGACACGAACTTCTACTTCCTGGAAGTCAACACCCGGATTCAGGTCGAACACTGCGTCACGGAGTGGCTGACCGACGTCGATATCGTGAAGTGGCAGATTCGCGTCGCCGCTGACGAACCGCTCGGCTTCGACCAGGACGATGTCGAACTCGAAGGCCACGCGATGGAGTTCCGCATCAACGCCGAAAACGCCGCGAAGGACTTCGCGCCCGCGACGGGTGGAAAACTGACGACCTACGACCCACCGGGTGGCATCGGCGTCCGAATGGATGATGCACTTCGACAGGGCGACGACCTCGTGACTGATTACGACTCGATGATTGCGAAACTCATCGTCCACGGTGGCGACCGCGAAGAGTGTATCGCACGCTCCAAGCGAGCGCTCGCGGAGTACGAAATCGACGGCATCCCGACCATCATCCCGTTCCATCGCTTGATGCTCGACGACGAGGAGTTCGTCGCAGGGACACACACCACGAAATACCTCGACAACGACCTCGACGCGGAGAAAGTCGAGGAGGCACAGGAGAAGTGGGGGACAACCGAGTCGTCGGACGACGACGAAGAAGTCGTGGAACGCGAATTCACCGTCGAAGTCAACGGCAAGCGCTTCGCGGTCAACCTCGAAGACCGCGGCGGCATGGCAGCGGTCCCCGCCAGCAACGGTGGCGGCAGCGGCCAGAAACCCAAACCGGCGGGTGGTAGCAGCGACGGCGGCGAAACCGTCATCGACGCCGAGGGCGAGACGGTCTCCGCCGAGATGCAGGGCACCATCCTCGACGTGAAAGTCGAAGAAGGCGACGAGATTCAGGCCGGCGACGTGGTCTGTGTGCTCGAAGCCATGAAGATGGAAAACGACGTGGTCGCTTCTCGAGGAGGGACCGTCACGCAGATTGCCGTCAGCGAAGGCGAGAGCGTCGATATGGGCGACGTACTCGTCGTCGTGGACTGAAAACTGTCGAAACGGGATTTTCGTATTTTTCGAAGATATCGAGTTACGACTATTCGTTTCCGTCGGGTGTCAGCGTTCGGCACACCTGCACAACACCCATTAGGGAGTCCTGTCTCGTGACGGACGGATGTCGTTTCCAAATCTCCCCGGAAAACAGGACGCCGAACCGCTAGTCACGCCGGCAGAACACTCCGAGTATAGACACGCAGAGGCCGACTCGGTGCTCGAACGACTGCCAGAGGCAGTCGTTCTGTGTTACAGTCGCAGTTTGATGAACTATCTCACCGAAACCCACGACGGCGAGTTCGTCGGCAACTACTACGGCGATTTGTACGCGTTCGCGGACGCTGACTACGCCGTCGGCGTCCTCGGGAACTTCGGAATTGGAGCGCCCGCTACGGCGATGCTAATGGACGAACTCATTGCCGACGGCGTCGAGACGTTCCTCTCCATCGGCTTCGCCGGTTGTCTGGACGAGACAATCGAGATGGGCGAGTTTATTATCTGTGACAAGGCCATCCGCGACGAGGGAACGTCACACCACTACGTCGAAGCCGAAAAGTACGCCCACGCCAGCGACTCGCTCACCGACGAGACTGTCGGACTGCTCCGCGAGCGAGAGGAATCGTTCCACGTCGGGCCGTCGTGGACCATCGATGCGATGTATCGGGAGACCAAGCAGGAGGTTCGGCAGTACGCCGAGGAGGGTGTCCTCACCGTCGAGATGGAAGCGTCTGCGGTGTTCGCCATCGCCGAGTATCGAAACGTCGAGGCGGCGTCGATGTTCGTCGTCAGCGACTACCTCGGACTTGCGGACTGGGAGCCGAAATTCCATCTGACGGCGGAGGACATGCAGAACCTCGGCGACACGGCGAAGGACGTTCTGACGGCGATTCTCCAGTGATTCGTCGATTGGTTCATAGTGCGGGGACACAAATCGAAATCACACGGGAGATGACATCACTATGACCGATACCGGCGACCACTACCGACCGACAACCGACGGCGACGAACGAGGCGTCTATCGCGTGGTCGGAACGGCGGACGAAATCGCGCTGTTGCGACTCACCGACGCCGACGGGAACCGGATTCACTCCGGCTACCTGTGTCACTGTTCGCGAGACGCACTCGACAGCGGGTGGGAACCGGCCGAAGACCCCGACGCGGGACTCACGCCCATCGCGGACATACGGAACATGGTGTCGGGGCTGTACTGGAGTTTTCGGCGATTTTTCTGAATCCGCATCCAAGTATATAACCGTTCTCTCTACGTAAGTGAGTTCAACTATGGGTCAGAATCTGAATATCTTTTTATCGCTAGTTTCGGGATTATTATCGGTCTCATATTTTACTAACACGATTAGCACGTTCAAGATATTTCGGCCGATTCGTTCGGGGATGTACACAAAAAAACGGATTACTGATACGGTGGCCCCAGTAGTGATTCGAGGAACTGTGTCCGTCGAATCACCCTCAGAAAAATCTGAAAGAGTATTCCCGTTCCATACCCCTGCAGTCGGCGCATATCTTTGGCGAATATCGAGGAGAGGAGATATGTACACTATCGATGTGAAAGAGAGAACGATATCCGAGGCGAAGGTGGGGTATGAGTCCGGAATCGAGTTCGGTGAGTTCTCGATTACCAACAGTGAGGGAGTCACAAAAATCGACCCGGAATGGCTCATTACCACGCATAATTCGATTCCACTATCCGAAGCCACCATCTCGAAAATACCGAGAACCATCAGTTTCGCGCCCAGTATGTGGGCGTCGCCATACATCCATCTAACCAGCACCGAAACCGTGCACCCAATCGATGACGTTGTAGAACTGATCGCGTCGAAAGATGCTGGCGGGTCACGGTACTACTTGGAATCCAAACCGATAGAAAACGGAACGACACTCACGATATATGGGAACGTTCGTATCGAAGATGGTGTACCAATTCTGTACGGGACAGATACGGTACCCCTCGCGATAACGGAGTTCGAGCCAGCGGAATTCCGGCAGTATCTCACACGACGACTGATCAAAAACGGCGGGATTACGCTACTACTTCTCGTAATTTTCGTATTCAATTGGTTTGTGATTTGAATTCGAGTACGACGGACAACGATGGGGCTGTGAATCCCTCCGGCGGAGCTGTTTCACATGCCACGTGAATGGGAGGTACCGGAGTTGACCGCCAAGGATATTCGAGCGTTTTTCGGGTCGCAGTAGCGTGGCGAGGCTGGTTCGAATCTTAGGCGAGCCGCATGCCAACGCCGACGGCGGTGAGTATCGCGGCGATTACGAGTCCCCACGTGGAAAGCTTCGGCTCGATACGTTCGCGGTTTCCGAAGAAAATGTCATAGGCGTTTACGAGAAGGATGAGTATTCCACCACTCGCTAGCAACCACTGTCCGATATCGGAGGCTCCTGTCCCGAGAGTGGAGATGAAGAAAATACAAATACTCAAGCCGAAGATTCCCATCGATACGTGATAGAGGGTGGCGTCGTTCATGATTAGATACCATCATCCTCTGGGATAAATATTCCGCGAGATATTCAGGGTTGATACACTTCCATCCTAGTGAGAACGTTTATTTCCAGCTTTCCCCTGGACAACGTATGGTCGGTCTGGAACGCACCAGTGTCGAACTCGAACCCCATCAGGAGGGGTGGCGACGGGAGTACGAGATGGAAGTCGAACGCCTCCGTTCGGTCGGCGGCGATGACATCCGGGAGTTCGAACACGTCGGGAGTACGGCGATTCCGGATATCGCCGCAAAACCAATCATCGACATCCTCGCCGTCGTCGAAGGGCCATCGCACGCCGCGCGACTCCTGCCCGTAATGGAAGCCCACGGCTACGAGTATCGACCGAACGACGGCGTCCCCGACCGCGTTTTTCTCGCCAAGGGACCGCGGACGAATCGCACTCACTACCTCTCGCTGACCGAAGCGGGAAGTGACTGCTACCGTGAATCGGTCGCGTTTCGAGACTACTTACGAAATCATCCTGCCGTCGCGGCGGAGTACGACCGACTGAAGCGGGAGTTGGCCGACGAACACGGCGACGACAGGCCGACGTACACGGCGAAGAAGGAACCGTTCATCCAGCACGTTCTCGAACGTGCGAAAAGCGAAGCGGATTGAGTTTCAGTCGTCATCGGCCGTCGAAGACATCGCATCGATTTCGTCCCAGTCGGGTTGTTCGACGTGCTCTCTCCAAAAGGACTCTTCGGCATATTTCGGTTCTATCGCCCGATAACCGAGTGCACGACCGATTGGCGCGAAAACCGTCGCGAGAACCGTCATCACGGGGCGGGGTGGCGAGGTGAAGTACGTATCCTCGGCGGTTGCATCAGCGAGTACCATACCTCGCAGGAACTTTGGCTGGCCGTTGTCCTTCACTTTTCCTTCGTGTGCCAGTCCGAACAGCGTCATGATGACGCCGCTTGTCTGGTCCGAGGGACGGATTTCGACGGTGAACGACGCGAACGAGTCCGAATCGTTTCTGAACGTGTGCGGCGTGTCGGGGGAGACGGTCACACCGTTGCCGGCGGTCAAGGTTTGGTCTACACCATCGACCGTGAACACGACTTCCCCTTCGACCACGACGAAGCGCTCGGCGCAGTTCGGATGGAGGTGTTCGTCCGGGCCGTCCGCATCGGGGGGAACGATTCCGAGACTGATGCTGTACTCGCCATCAGTCTCCTCGGAATTGACGAGTGAGACGCCCCACTCACCCGTGACTGGGTTCGACCTGAGCGGCCCCTGCGCTTCGCGGAGTTTCGCAAGCGTCGGACTGTTCGGGTCGAGTTCGATTTTCGGACCCGAGTCGTTCGGTGTTCCATCGACGAGCGTCCGTCCAAACACGATTTGGTTCATATCACGGAATGGTCAGCGATACATATATTTATATATACGATGGATATTTCAGTTGTTAAATCCAGCATCGTCGCACTCAGGTGCGGTCGTCATACCTACCGTCGCACTGCAACGGTCGTACTCGAACGAATCCACGCTTGATGATTTTTCGGGTCGTAGAACATCGCCACGGTGCCGTATTCGTCCTCGTATTCGCTGTATTCTATCTCGTTGGGGGGTGTTTTGGTCATTCTCTGTTATCGGTCGCTTCCGTGTCGATTCCACTCGTTTCGGCAGGTGGGCGTACAGAACGGATACAATCGGAGCGTTCCATCCTGGTCCGTGTCAGCGAGAACTGGGTGCCACGATTCGATGTCGATGATAGCCCCGCAAGTCACACAGACATGCTCGTCGACCACCGATTCGTTTCGTTCCATGCACTGTTCGTCCATCACTTCTCTTCCGTTACCTCCACCACACCGCTGCTATGAACGCTGACTTCGTAGCCGTCCAACACGAACTCGACGCGTCCTGCCTTCGTCCGTCGATGAAAGAGCGAATCGAGTGCATCCGGGTCGATTACGTCGTACAAACAGGTCGTGAATTCGGTCGCATCGTTGTACCCTGCTTTCTCCATTACGGCGGACAGCACGTCGAGGCTGAGCCGGTCGCTCTCCCGCTGAGGTGGTCGTTTGATGTCCGTTCTCATGGTTGCTGGGAGGGTATACTATGTAAAGGCGTTTCCAGCTAGATTGAACGTGAGGGATTCTGCGCGAGGCTATCTATCTAGAGACGTTGCCGCCTGGTCACGATTTCAACAGTCGGCGGAGCAGTTTCCGTTCGGCCGCTCGCAAGTGGTGCTGAAACGTCGGTTGTGAGATGTCGAGCGAGTGGCCCACCTCTTCCCCTGTGCTCTTGCGCGGCGAGTCGAAAAAGCCGCTGTAGTAGGCCGTTTCCAACACTTCGCGCTGGCGGTCGGTCAGTGTCTCCGCCAGTGTGGTGTCGAGGTCGTTGGAGATGACCGGCTGTTCTCGATGTCGCCGACTTCGCAGTTTCATCTCGGGGAATCGCGTTTGGAGCACTTCGACGAACGTTCGAACGTCCGCATTCGTCGGCAGTCGGACGACCAGCGTTCCTGGGAGGGGACCGACCACGAACGTCTCGGGAATCGCACCGTGGTCGAGGAGCGTCCCAATGAGACTCGAATCGGTCAGCGTTGCGGCGAACAGCGCCGCACCGTTTCGACCGCTCACCTGTTCGATGTCGATGACCTCCAATGACTCGGAGGCAACAGCGGACACGTCGGCGGCGGGAACGTCACGGACGGTGAAAAACGTCGTCACCGTCCCGTCAGGTTTCGAGAGAAGACCCGTGAACTCGATGCGGCAATCCAACGCCGTCGCGAGTTCCACGAACATCACTGCGGGATCGTCGATTTCGAATTCGAGTTCGACCACCTCGCTGCCCGTGAGCGCCTTTTTGCTCTCGACGGCGTTGATGGCATACGCAATGGTTTGGCTCACGTCGTCGAGAACGGCCCGTTCCAGTTTGTCGAACGTCCGCGGCTGGTCGGAGTAGACCGAAAGCACGCCGTACACCGCGTCGCCGTAGCGAAGCGGGAGTGAACAGGACGACCGGTATCCTCGCTTCAGCGCTTCACTCTGCCATCGTTCCGAGAGCGACCCACGGAGAACATCCTGCATGACCTGCGCGCGCCCTGTTCGAAGCGCGGTTCCCGCTGGGTCCCCGGTCTCGTCGTTCGTGTCGATGGTTATCGCGTCGAGATAGCCCCGATTGACGCCCGCCGACTCGTGTGGGACGACGGTGCCCGTCGCCGGGTCGTCCACGCCGATCCACGCGAATCGATACGGTCCGCCACTGGTGAGACGACTACAGACGGCGACTTCGATTTCCTCCCGCGTTCTGGCTTCCACCAGCGCCCGGTCGATGCGCCGAATCCCCTCGTTCAGTTCGTTGAGACGTTCGAGCGCCGCGTTCTGTCGCCGGAGCGTCGCTTCCTGTTCGCGCAGTCTGTGCTGGCGCTTTGCCCGGCCGAGGGCTGATTCGACGGCGGCGGCACAGAGTTCCGCGATATCGAGCGCCGCGTCTCCGGAAATCGATGTGATAAACACGCCGTGGGTGCCGAGCGGCAGTGAAACCAGTTCGCCGTCAAAGCGGGCGTCATTCTCGGTTAACGATGTCCATGCGATGCCATCTCCGCCCAACACGTCGTTCGACAGCGCGTTGGCGTCGCTCGTCTCCGCTTCCGGGCGGAGCGCACCGGTGGATTCGTCGTACAGCGCAATGGTCGTGTTCGGGAGGTGTAACAGCCGTTCTGCTGCCTCGACTGCGACAGCACAGACTTCGTCCGCAGTTTCGGAGTCCAGCAGTTCGCGTGTAATATCCGACAGCGCGGCCAGGGATTCCTCGTGGCGTTTCCGTTCGGTTACGTCCGTCGAGACGCCGATAACGCGTTCCACCTCGCCCCCCGCGTCGAACACGGGTTGGTACACGACATCGTACGTCGTCCCGCCGATTTCGCTGGTCGTCCACACGGAGTCGCCAGCGAGAGCACGCCGACAGTTTTCGAGAATATCGGGATGGTCCTCGTATCGGTCGTATATCGACTCCCCCACGATTTCTCCGTGACCTACTTCGGCCGAATCCAATCCGCTTCCTTCGGCGAGAAGGAACGTCCCATCCGAGTCAATGACGAAGAAAATCACGGGGACGTTTCGAACTATCATCTCGTACCGTTCCACTTCCGATGTGCGTTCGTGTCGCTCGGTGACGTTCATGTGAGCGACCACGACGTACTGTTGCCCGTCCTCAGTCACGTCCACGGCACGCATCACGAACCACCGCCGTTCGTCGGGCGAGTGACACGGGTATTCGCGACTGAAATCGGATTGTTCGCCAGCCATGACCGCACGGATACCCGCGGCTACTTCGTCTGCGGTCGGGTCGTCGGCCCCGTCACACACGTCGAGATAGCTGACGCCGAGCGTCGTGTCCGTGAGACCGTTTCCTCGGCCGAACTCCTCCCACGCCTCGTTCGTTGCGACGATAACGCCGTCTTCGTCGAGAACCGCGACGTTCACAGGGAGTACGTCGAGTGCAAGCTGTTCGATATCGGTATGACTCACGGTTCCCTTCACCCCCCACTCATCAGGCCCGATTGGTCTTCAGCGGGTAAAACGATGGCGCTAAAAACGGTACTCCGTCACCAACTCGTCCAGTGATTCGTGGTGATGCGTCGTGTGCGGTGCGGTCAGCGGGGAGACGCTGATCTTCCCCTCGAACACTGCACGGCGGTCGGTTCCCTCGGCGTCGGGAAGCGTCTCTTTTTCCATCTGCTCCCACGTCCGGTCGTGGAGCGTGATGACGCCGCTCTCATTGGTCGTATCCATATCATAGACGCGTGAGGGCTGTGTGACTTCCATCGGCGTCGGGTCGCCGTTCGGCATGGGTGCGTTGACGTTTAGATACTCCGCCCCATCGAACACGCCCGATTCGAGGGCGTGTTCGGCGAGATAGGTCGCGGCATCGGCCGCCACATCGTACTCCTCAATAGTCGTATCGTAGGGCCAGAGGTGGTTCGGGACGTGGAGCGAGACAGCGATGGATGGAACGTCGAAGAAGGCAGCTTCCACTGCGGCGCTGACGGTGCCGGAGCGCCCGAGGACGTAGGCCCCGAGATTTGCGCCGTTGTTACATCCCGAGACGACGAGGTCGGGGTACGGTCCGATTTCGGTCAACCCGGCGACCACACAGTCGGTTGGGGTTCCCGTGATGGCGTACCCGATTTCGTGGTCCTCGACTTCGACTTCGTAGGACATCGCCCGTCCGACCGCGCTCTGGTCCGTCGCTGGCGCGACGGTGGTCACGTTGCCGACTTCCTGGAGGCTCTCGTACAGCGCGTGAATACCGGGACTGTCGATGCCGTCGTCGTTCGTTAGAAGAATTTCCATCGAATCGCCCATGAACGGGTGGTCGGAACGGGAACGCAAAAGTACTCCGCTCGGCGACAGTCAGACCCTGACCAACCCGAGCAAGGCCGCCCCGAACAGGGCCATTGGGAGGACGAGATTAGCAGCGGTGAAAGGGAACCACTTGCCGACTGCGCGAGTCGGAGTCGATCCCCCGGAGTGCGACCGACGACGAGAGCAATCGAAATGGTGGCGATACTTCAGAGAGGGAGTCACTACGATATCAAACCAAAGCGTCAGCCATGGAATACTCCCGATAGTCGTCTCGTCAGTCGTTCTACTATCTGATCACGTTAGTAGCGAATTTTCGTGAGATGTTATAATACAGCATTGATAATTAACAAATCACATGGATTTATGCTTCGAGGCTCACAGTATCCACATGGACATGGCGGAGGGAAATGTCACAGACGCTCACACACTCGAACTCAACTACGAATACGCACAACACAACGTAGATATCCTGTCGATTTGGTTCGAGTGCGAGCCACGGAAGACGGTCGAACTGCTCGCACAAAACAAAATACCGCTGTCGCCGAACGATGAAGGGAAGTTCGGCTCGTACTACAACTTCGTCCGGGAGTGCGCTGAGGCGAACTAGCGACGGTCCACGACCGTCCGCTCGTCCACGACGAGGTTGTAGGATTTTTCGTCGTCGTTCCACAGTACAAGCACGTCCTCGAACGCGAGAAGGCACCCGTACGCCGCCTCACGAAGCGCGCGATTGAGCGACGTTTCCCTCGTCAGGACTGCGAAGTTCCCCACCGACTCGCTTCCGTCGCTCACTTTAAACACCGGATTTCCCCCTTCTTCCGCTAGCGAATGACTGAGTTTCACCGCCACGAGGTTCACTCGCTCGGTGACGTGCTGTTCCATTTCGGCCATCTTCGCCGATGCCGCCCGATTCGACGTGAACTCCAGACGGCGGGTACCGTCGGTTCGCAGGGTGACGTGTGAGTACTGCACGTCCACGTTGACGAACTCGCCATCGCTGTCGAGTTCTGCCACCGTCACCAGTTCCGGCGACGGGCCGGAATCGGCTTCGCGGTCGTTCGCGTCGATTCCGTCGGTTTCGCGCGCGTCGTCCGCCACGGACGCGCTCGCATCGATTCCGTCCGTTCTGTCGTCACTGTCGTGGTTGCTCCCATCCAAATCGTACTTGCTCGCGTCGATGCCGCGCGAACTCACATCGCGTTCGTTGGAGCCGCTGTCAGCATCGTCCGAATCCAAGCCGAATTCGTAGCTGCTGGCGTCGATTCCGCGTCGGTCCGTGGCGTTCGCCGTGGTGGTCGTGTCCCCTGTGTCGGCTGCATTCGCCTGCTCGCCGTCCCTCCCGTTCGCCCGTTTGCCGTCCTCTTCGCTCCCGCGACTGCCGGCGTCCAGTCGCCGCTGGAACGGCGGCACTCCTAACTCGGGTTTTACGTCGAACGACCAGCAGTCATCGCTCGGCTCCTCGCCGGGCCACAGGCGGAGTGTCGGCGAGAACACGGTCGTTCGGTCGGCGACGCTTCGTTCGACCTCACGAAGACCGATGCTGGCGTTTTTGTCTGCCGGGGCAATCGCGACCATCGAACCGTCCGGCGCAAGGTAGTCGAGATAGTTCCGGACGACCGTTTCCGGGTCAGCCAGTTCGCTCAGCATGTTGCCGAACAGGATGAGGTCATAGTTCCCTTCTGGGGGGTCGAACGCCTCCGCTGTCGCGCAGTGCACCGTCGGGTGGAAGTTTTCACCGGTCTCCTCCAGCATCGCCGAGAGCACGTCTGCGGCCTCGCTCGGTTCGACGGCGTGATACTCCACGAACGTCTCAGATGGGAGAAAGTCGTGCAGTCCGAGTGCGGGACCGCCAACCCCAGCGCCAACGTCCAGCACGCGCAGTTTTCCGGGGAGCAGCCCACGTCCGGCGAGTTCCGAGAGGACGTACTGCACCACGGCGTAGTAGTCCGGCAAGTGGTAGATAGCGTAGCCAAGTGCCACGCGGTAATCGTACTCGACGGAATTTTGGGCGAAGTAATCCTCCTTGAGCCGTTGAATCGTCTCCCGGAGTTCGTCGCCTGACGCGCCGTCCGGCCATCCCGCACCGAACTCCGCGACGAGCAGGTCCTCCAGCTTTCTGCCGTACGGTTCGGGGAATGACTCGACACCACGGAACGTGGGGCGCACCGGGTCGTCGGACGCGGGTTCGAAGGTTCCGTCATCGCGCTCTACGAATCCGAGTGCACCCATCTCCTCGCGGAGCACCTGCCGAACGACGCCCGGATGTGGTGTGTCTTCGACGTACTCCGCGATTTCCTCGGGGTCCACGGGCCGCACGTCCTGTAGATATTTGGCGTTCGAGAGCACCTGCTCGCGCTGGTCTTCGTTCATTGTTCTCCTCCTCGATTCGTCTCTGCCTCACGAATCTTTCCGGCTTCCCGATACAGGCGCTCGAACTCCTTCGGGTCGGCGTCGGCCAGTCGCTCGGCCGCGTTCGCCACGCCCGTCGCGCCGTCGAAGGTCGCTTGGATGTCGGCGTAGACGCGCGATTCCCCGTCGGTGACGTGGCCGGCGAGGGCTGTCAACTCGTCGTAGACAGGGGTTCGAAGGCCTTCGGGCACCGAGTTCGCCGACAGCGCGAACGTGAGGATGGCCGCGTGCGTCCCAGCCTGCACCGTCGTCATCGCATCGTCGTGTTCTTTGGGTGTGGTCTCGACCAGCGTGTTTCCACGGGATTCGATGGCGGCCAGAAGGGTGTCCGTGACCTGACCGGATTTGTCGGTCACGACTGCGACATTTCCCGGTGCCGTGTCGGCACCGAACAGCGGGTGAAGGCTCACCCGCTCCAGTTCGGGCGCGAGTTCGGCCATCGCGTCGATAGGGGTGGCCATGACGCCCGTCACGTCGATGATGGCCCGCTCTGCCTTCGGCGCGTGGTCCGCGATTGCTTCGACGATTGCAGGTATCGGCACGGCGAGACAGATGGCGTCGAAGGTCTCGTCGGTGTCGAGCGCGACCGTTCGCCCACCGACCGCTTTCGCGGCATCCTCCGCGACCCCCGGTTCCGCGTCGGCGAACGCGAGGTCGGCCGGTATCGACTCGGCGAACCAGCGACCCATCGCGCCCGCCCCGACAACGAGTACGTTCATAGCATGCGTTGGGGTGGTCCGCCCAAAAGCGGTTCGTTTGGGCTGGTTCGAATCCGGACGAATCGGGCAGATTATATTCCCGAATTATCTGTCTGTAATCGTTCATGCCCTCCATCTCGCGCCGCGACTTCCCCGCCGGAACCGGTATCGGATTCACGACGGCCCTCGGTGGCTGTCTCGGCGACTCTTGCAAAACGCGGGTTCCGACGCCGAGCAACTGGCGGCAGACGGACCACGACGCACAGCACACGAACGCAGACACCGACCTGACTCCAGTCTCACCTGGAGGTGTCCACTGGAAGGAAAAACTCGGGGCAAAAGGTAAATTCAGGACTTCGGGAATCGCTGTCGCGAGAAGTCACGTCGTTGTCGGTGGATGGAAACTGAGAGAACACGGCTTCGTCCGTCGGTACTCGCTCCCCGACGGCAAGCGAGTGGGTGCGTTTGGTGTTTCGACGAGGGTCCTCGATACTCCTGCGGGGATTCCGGTCGGACACGGATTCGTGTACTCTCCGTCATCGAACATGGTTGCCGCCTACACCAGTTGTCGAGACTGACAGTGCTAATTCAAAAAAGCTGCAGCCATCCGCGCCGACTACTCTTCCATCTCCTGCATCTCCGGCGGCAGTTCGATTATTCCCATTTGAACCAACATGCCGAGTTCGTCGGCGTTCTCGTAGCGTTCGCGTATCTTTCCGTCTTCGAGTCGGTCGATGATGATGCCAGTCATCTCGATGCGTTCGTTGGTCGGTTCCTTGCCCATCATCTCGCCGGTGTTGGTACCCCGCATGGTGTACCGCACGACCACCTCGTCGTCCGACGAGAGGAGGTCTTCGATATCCATATCGAAGTCCGAGAACATCTTCCGAGTCTCCTCGGCTATCTCGCGGTACTCCTCGCGTCCGTTTATTTCCATCATCGACGTGTGATAGACGAAGTCGTCCGTCACGGTGTCGTCGATGGTGTCCAAATCGCCCTCGCTGCTCCATACCTCCTCGATGTCGCGGCGGACGACCGTCTCGTTGGTAGCTGTTTCAGTACTCATCGTAACTCCCCCTGCAATCGAGATAGGCCAAGCACGGCGATAAAGCGTGCTATCGTTCACGCGGAAACGAAGGGTGGACGTGCTGTAACGGAGGATGGTTCGATGGATACTCCGGATTTCGTCATCGAAAGCTTTCGAAACGGTGGAACAGCGCTAGAACGCTTCCGACTGTTCGTGGTCGCACCAAAGTGGCTGTGAGTTCACTGGTACTACAAGTACCGAGCAACAATGAATTTCCGTACCGCAACCGCTACCGCACCGCCACCGCTTGCTCGTGGTGTCGCCAGACTCCATCTGGCTGACTGCCGAGCAGTGCTCGGCAACTTTGCCGTCTTTTCGCGGGCTTTGCCCGCTCGCTTTCGAGGCGGTCTGCTTCTTGGTAGCTGTATTCACGACCTCAAAACCGGTACCCTCTCGTCGCAATTATTCAACGACGAGTTCGATGGGGTAGTCGGTCAGGTTCTCGTAGCCATCCTCGGTGACGACGGCGATATCCTCGATTCGGACGCCACCGACTGCGGGATCGTACAGGCCGGGTTCGATGGTGACGATGTGGCCGGGTTTCAATTCGTCGCCACTCGGGCTGAGACTTGGGCGTTCGTGCACGTCCAAGCCGACGCCGTGCCCGGTGCTGTGGATGAATCCCGTCTCGGCGTTCGGGTTGCTGCGAAGGGTATCGTAGCCAGCATCCTCGTACACCTCGCACACCGCCGCGTGGACTTCCTCGCCCGTCGCGCCGGGTTCGAGCGCGTCGAACGCCGCATCGAATGCCTCGTGGGTGAGGTCGTAGTACTCCTGAATCTCCGCCGATGGCTCGCCCTTGACGAACGTTCGAGTCATGTCGGCGTGGTACTTCGACTCCTTGTCGCGCGGGAAGATGTCGATAATAATCGCCTCGTCGGCGGCGAGCGGGCCGCTACCTTGGTTGTGTGGGTCGGCCGCACCCGAGCCACAGGCCACAATGGTCTCGTCCAGCGAGGCTCCATGGTGCAACAGCGTCGCCTCGATTTCCTCGCGCACACGCTCGCTCGTCAACGGTTCACCCTCGTGGTGGAGAATACCGTCCTCGACCGTCGCCCCGGCGATGAGGTCCTCGGCGGCGTGCATGGAGGCCTCGTTGGCTTTTTGGGCTACGTGGATATGTTCGACTTCCTCGTCGGTCTTCGTCGCTCGAATTTCCGTGATGACGGAGGTGTCGTCAGGCTGAACGGCCACGTCAAGTTCACGCAGGCCGTCGGCGGTGCCGACCGGGAAGCGGTTGGGGACCGCCACGGACGTGACACCGTGGTCGGCGAGGAATTCGGCGATAACGTGGTATTTCGCCTCGTCGCCGCCGTACTCCGCGACTTTCGAGAAGTAGTCGTAGTCGGACAGACGGGAGAAGCTTGCCGCGTTGCTCTCCTTTTTGGCTCGCCCGTACTCCAAACTGGAGACGAGGAGGTGAACGCCGTCTGCATATAGCGTCGTGAATGGGTCCGGCGCGTCGAAGCCCGACAGATACAGTTGATCCGAATCGGTCGAATCGGCGTCGATGAGAAAGCCATCGACGTCCATCGTATCGAGCGCGGAATCCAAGGCCGAAAGGTCGTGTTCCATGTCCTTCGTCACAGAGGGAACTACCAAAACGATGTCGGAGGACGAACGTGTTCCCGGCAATATCACCCGGGAATGGCGGGCTATCCACCGGCCTGCCACGGGAGTCGTCCGTGGAAGAACTGCTGGCGGCGCCCCCGCCAATGATGAGGACGACTTCGAGGAAAACAGCCCGTAGTTCATCCACTTCGAGCGACCCATGCTTGATTTCTCCCATCTACTGGCATACGTTTTCTATTGGAGTACAAACCGTTGTGACGATGGCGCAACGAACTACCCATATAACTGCGGTTTCCGAATTCGTCCCCCGCCGAAATTCACATCCACGTACACGACGAATGACAACCTGTCATGGGGGGATATCTAGTTGCAATCGACGGTTCGGGGGCAAGTAAGGACGCACTGCGGTATGCGCTCGACCTCGCACGGAGTACGGGCCAATCGGTCGCGGCGGTTCACGTCGTCGTGCCCGAGGAAATCGTCGCGGCGGACGACGTGCCGCCGACGAGTTTCGCGGAGGCGAACCGCGACCTCATACTGTCGAACGTCGAAGACGCGGAAACGCACGGACAGGAACTGCTAGAAGCCGCAGAGGCGACTGCCGACCGCGAAGGGATGGAACTCGAAATAGGGTTGCTGTACGGTGAACCGGTGCAGGAAATCACGGAATACGCCGACGAGAACGAGTACGACGCCATCTTCATCGGCCACCGCGGTGCGTCCGAACGCTATGAAACCCTGTTCGGCAGCGTCGCAAAGCAAGTGACAGGGCGGGCGACGGTGCCGGTAACTGTCGTCAGGTAGTGGCAACTCGTCAGAAGTGGTACCCGTCGTCCGCTACTCTCGCGGAAAATATTTGTCGGAGCGGTATTCTGATACCCGTCCGGGTAGACGACTCGCACATGGATGTCGAAATTACCGAATCGGAACTCTCGGGGACGGCGCGGGCACCGCCGTCGAAGAGTTACACACATCGTGCGATTCTCGCGGCCGGATGCTCGGGCGGCGCGTTGGTGTTCGACCCGCTCATCAGTGCAGACACGAAAGCGACCATGCGCGCCGTCGAAGCCTTCGGCGGCGACGTGACAGACACCGACGAAGCCATCGAAGTCGACGGTTTCGGCGGCGAACCGTCCATTCCGACGGACGTGCTCGACTGTGCGAACAGCGGCACGACGACGAGACTCGTCTCCGGAACCGCGGCGCTGGTTGACGGCATTACAGTGTTGACGGGCGATGCCTCGCTTCGCTCGCGCCCGCAGGGACCGATGCTCTCGGCCATCGAGCAACTCGGCGGACGGGCCGAAAGTAGCCGCGACAACGGGAAAGCACCGCTTGTCATCAAGGGTCCGGTGTCGGGCGGCACGGTGTCGATTCCGGGCGACGTGTCCTCACAATACGTTTCCTCTCTGTTGATGGCGGGTGCGCTGACCGAGGACGGAATCCGAATCGAACTGGAAACCGAACTCAAGTCGGCCCCCTACGTGGACATCACCCTCGAACTGCTGGACGACTTCGGCGTTACCGCGAAGGAGAAAGGAGATGGCTATTCGGTCGCCGGCGGGCAGTTCTACGAACCGAGCGACGGCGAGTATCACGTCCCCGGCGATTTCTCGTCCATCTCCTACCTCCTCGCGGCGGGCGCGATTGCCGCCGGAAACGGCAAGAGCGTCCAAATCGAGGGTGCCTACCCGAGCGCGCAGGGCGACACGTACATCGTTGACGTGCTGAAGCAGATGGGCGGCGATGTCCACTGGAACCGGAACGACGGCGTGCTGACGGTGCGACAGTCGTCGCTCTCGGGCGTCACGGTCGATGTCGGCGACACGCCTGACCTCTTGCCCACCATCGCCGCGCTCGGTGCCGTCGCCGACGGCGAGACGCGTATCGAGAACTGCGAGCACGTCCGCTACAAGGAGACCGACCGCGTGGCCGTGATGGCCGACGAACTTTCGAATTTGGGAGCGAAGGTCGAGGAAGAAGCGGACGTGCTCACCGTCCACGGCGGTGAATCCGACCTCGCCGGGTCGGTTGTCAAGGGGCATGCCGACCACCGAATCGTGATGGCCCTCGCGGTCGCCGGACTTGCAGCCGACGGAACGACGACCGTCGAAGGCTCGGAGCACGTTGACGTGTCGTTCCCCGACTTCTTCGAACTGCTCTACGACCTCGGCGGTGACGTTCAGCGGTAGTCGTCAGGAGGTTGTTGACTCGTTCTTCGAACTCGTCTCGTCATCGATGCCTGTCGTTTCGGTTCCTGTCGTTTCGGTTCCTGTCGTTTCGTTCGTGGAGATGGTCTCGTTCTCAGCGGTGGTCGTCATTTCCTTCTGGCAGGTCGCGGTGATGCCGACGCCGTCCTGCCCGGCATCGACTAAAATGACGTTGGTGTCACAGCCCTCCATCGTCCACTTCGCGGTTTGCCACATGCCGTTGTCCAGTTGGACGTTGACTTCGTACGAGCCTGCTTCGAGAATGTTTCGTCGGTTCGCAATCCAGCCGGGGAAGAGGTAGAAGTCGGATTTGTACTGTTCTTTTCCTCGTTTTCCCTTTATCATCACCGTGACGACCCGCCGTTCTTCGAAGTAGTTACGAACGCGCAGGCTTACCGGTTTCGAGGTGTCCCCCTTATCGAATGGAAGGCGGCCGATACAACCCGCGAGACTGCCGACAAAACCAACCAGGGCGAGGAAGCGGCGCCGATTCATCGCTTCCGACTTCGAGTCCTGGGTATAAATTTTCTTTCGGCCGTCGTGGCGAAACGTTCCGCGGTCTGTAACCTCTAAATGCCCCGGTCACACAGACACGGGTAATGAACGGAAACCGATTCGGACGCCTCTTTCAGGTGACGACGTACGGCGAAAGCCACGGCGAGGCGATGGGAGTAACGGTCAGCGGCTGCCCCGCCGGTCTCGAACTCTCGACGGAGGACGTACAGACCGACTTGGACCGGCGCAAACCCGGCCAGTCGATGATAACCACCAGCCGAAACGAACCCGACGCCGTAACCATCAACAGCGGGATTCAAGACGGCTACACCACCGGCACGCCCATCGGCATGGTCATCCAGAACAAGGACGCCCAGTCCGGGAAGTACGAACCGTTCATCACCGCACCGCGCCCGAGCCACGGCGACTTTACCTACTCCGCAAAGTTCGGGACGCGAAACTGGGGCGGCGGCGGTCGGTCGTCCGCGCGCGAGACGGTGAACTGGGTCGCGGCCGGAGCCATCGCCAAGAAAATCCTCGCGTCCGTCGGCGTCGAACTGAAAGCCCACGTCAACCAAATCGGCGACGTTCGGGCGGACGATGTGACCTTCGAACAGTTACTCGAACACAGCGAGGAAAACGAAGTACGGTGTGCTGACCCCGACGCTGCCGAGGAGATGCGTGAGTTGATAGACGACTACCAAGAGAAGGGCGACTCCATCGGTGGGTCGATTTACTTCGAGGTTCGCGGCGTCCCGCGCGGGTTGGGTGCGCCGCGCTTCGACTCCGTCGAAGCACGACTCGGACAGGCCATGATGTCCGTCCCAGCGTCCACCGCCTTCGAATTCGGTCTCGGCCGGGAGGCGCGCGAATGGGCGGGCCACGACCGAAACGACGAGTGGGAGTTCGATGAAAATGATGACCCGAAACCCGTGTCGAACCGTCACGGCGGGCTTCAGGGCGGAATCACGACCGGCGAACCGATTTACGGCGAAGTCACGCTTCACGCACCGACGTCCATCCCGAAAACCCAGACAACGGTCGATTGGGAGACGGGCGAGGAAAAGGAAGTGCAAGTCATCGGTCGGCACGACCCCGTCCTCCCGCCGCGCGGCGTGCCCGTCGTCGAAGCCATGCTCGCGCTGACGCTCGTGGACTTCATGTTACTCGGCGGTCGCATCAATCCTGACCGATTGGACGCCCAACTCGGCGAGTACGAAACGGACTATCATCCCAGTCACCCGGAGACGTAATTTCATCCCGCTGGCGGATGTCATCGACCCGGATGCCTTGGACGCGCTCTTTATCGACACTTATCGAGGTGTGAAACGAACCGGTCACGTCGTGTTTTCCCTCGACGGTCTCACCATGTTCACCCGTTCAAGCGGACTCGTGTTCGTCCGTGAAAATCCCGACAACGACACGAGAATACACTGATACCGAGGCTGCAACTCGCCGACGTTCGGCGTCGATAGCGGTGCCGTTGGCAGTTCCGTCGTCCTCTCTCCGGCGGAAATGATAGCCAGACATAGTATATCGACTAGGCATATATTATACTATTAATCGCGATGTTATTCACAAACAAATTTATTACGAATAGATGCGTATGGCGTCTATAGATACCAAGGACACTACGGTAATAGGACGGTGACCACGCGAGTACGGTCAACTTCGGTATCACCGTGACCGCCTCGAATAGGACGAACAAAATGTCCCTGTATCCCTCCACGCGGTACGATCAAAATCAATGACACACCACACAGTAGCCCACCTCCAGCGGGTATCGGACGAGACGAACAGTCGTCGAACTGATCGTCCATGACTCGCACAAATCTCGACTTCGAGACCGGCAGTAGCATCCTCGTCAACACGCCTCCCAGTGACCGCAAACGAATGAGCGGTCATGCCCTCCTCCACGTCGCGACTGACGCGTTGGTCGCGGTGACGTACGACCAGTCCGCCGACTCGTTCCTTCGGACGTGGCGACGCCATACCGGAACGATTCCCGATTTCGTTCGACTTATCGAAGTCGGGGGGACGATGCGCTCCACGGCCGGTGAGTCGATGGCGGACGAATCGATGGCAGACGACGTATTGGACAAGCCCGCTCGAGATGTCGTCGAAACCGTCGAACGGCCGAACGACCTCGACACGGTTCGGTCGGCAATCGCCTCCGCACTCGCGGCGTCGGACGGCGAGACGGTGCTCATCTTCGATTCGCTCACGACCCCGGCCGAACACGTGTCGCTCCGCGAGATGATTCCGTTTTTCCACGCAGTTTCGGAACTTCTCGCGGACACCAACGCAGTCGGGTACTTTTACTGTGAAGAGCGGTCCGATATCTCGGCAGTCACACCGTTTCGAGCACTCGTGGACGAGACGGTTGAACTGGACGACACGAACGATACTGCTCATTCAAAAAATGAATTGGCCAAAGCAGGACCGTCGCTCGATATCATGTTCGAAGTGCTCAGTTCGAGACGACGGCGGGACGCACTTCGATACCTCCTCGACACGGAAGGAGCGGTCGATATCGACGAACTGACGGCCGCAGTCGCACGTCTCGGGGCGGGCAAAGAAGAGTTGACGCGCGAACAACACCGCCAGTACTACGCGACGCTGTATCAACTCCACCTGCCGAAACTCGATTCCGCGGGTCTCATCAAGCACGACGAGCGAAAGAATCGCATTACTGTCCAGGACAGCGCGCGCTGGGCGGAGTCGTTTCTCGCGCTCACCGAAGAGTAGCTTCTCGCGCACCGAGAAGTAGCCCCTTTTAGGCTCGCGGTACAATCGGGGGTATGAACGCAAAGCAGGAGCAACGCTCGAACCCGTTCGGAATGGACGAGACCTGCACGAACTGCGATTTGTGCGAAACCCGCGAGCACGTCGTCCACGGCTACGGTGACGTGGACGCTCACTTCCTGTTCGTCGGCGAGATGCCGAGCGAACACGCGGACGAAACCGGCGTTCCCTTCACCGGTGACGCCGCAGGGGAGCGACTACAGGAAATCCTCGGACGACTCGGCTTGAACGAATCTCCGCCGGATGCCGAAGAACCGGATATCGAGAACGCGTTTTGTACCTATCTGACCCGCTGCCATCATCCCGAGCGCGGGCCGACCGACGGGGAAATCATGACCTGTGAACCGTATTTGAACGCCGAAATTCGGATGATAAATCCGGAAATCCTCATTCCCATCGGGGAGGGCGCACTTGCCGAAATCGCAGCCGAATACACGACGAAACCGGCAGCCGACATCGACATCGTGGACGACCACGCGACGACGATTCGCGGACGCGGGTTCGAACTTGTCCCGATGATTCATCCAGGCAAACAGACCGAAGAACAGACCGAAGCGTTCGTTCAGCACTTCCACGAGTTGATGGACACGGATTATCGCCAGACGAAGGGACGACAAGGTCGATAAAAGGGATTTCGCGTACTCTACCAGTACGGATTTTGTCGCCAGCGTTTCGACCGACCACCGACGTGTGCAACCCCAGCGATAGCGACGACGAGCAGTGCGACCGTCACGATTGCTGCGGTACCCGAGAGCGTGTTCACGACGAGGGAGACGAGTCCGCCGACGATGAGGACGACGAGAACGGCGACACCGAACAACCCGAGAAGTTTCGTCCAGTTCATGGTCGAAAATCGAGTCGGTAACGGCATAAATGGTGTCTTTCAAGGCGCTTCCGAACTGACGGGCGGGTATGACCACTATTGCCGTATTGGCCGACCCACCACGCGAAGGGTTCGTCCTCCCGGAACTCGCCGAAACGTCGCCGCTCTCGGTGAGTGAGGTGACCGAACTGTACGCCGCTATGCTCAAAGACACGTTCGTCGCGGTGGCGAACAGCGGCGGCGAACTGCTCGTCAACTACCGTCCCGACGACGCCATCCCGGACGAGTATGCAGGCGTTGGTAGTTCCGAGGAGGAACTGCGCGCGCTCGCCGACGAAGCGCTGGAGGACACGGACGACGTGCGCTTCGAAGTCCAAGTCGGGGAGACGTTCTCGGGACGCGCCGGAAACACGGCGACACACTTGCTCGAACAAGAGGGCGTGACATCGGTCGCAATCGTGGACGGCACCGCGCCGATGCTGACACGAAAGGAGATAGACAGCGCGGCGATGAAACTCCGGCGGAGCGAGGTCGTCCTCGGTCCCGGCGAGGGCGGACGAATCTACTTCCTCGGCGCGACTGACACTATCGACTTCGAGGGTGTGTACACGCCTCCGGAGCTTGAAACCGCAACGCAGCGCGCCGTCGATGCAGGCTACGACGTGGATTACCTGCCCGCGATGACGAGCGTGGCGACGGGCGATGATTTGCGGTCGCTGCTTCCCCTTCTCAACTCGCGTATTGCCGCCGAGCGAATCGTCCCGGTCAACACCGCGTCGTATCTCCACGGACTCGGTGTACGCGTCGAGAAAAAAGACGGAAACCGCGAGTTAGTTCGGTAACGGGACCGGTTCGTTAATCCGCCGATGCGACCGCATTCGATTTTTCGTTCGAATCCTCCGACCCGATTCGCCACCCTGTGGCTGCCATCACGAACAGGAGGATGGGCGAGAGGATGCCGAAGAAGTAGAACCACATGTAGCTGAGCGTGGGGACACCGAGCGCCGTCGCCATGTAGATAGCCCCGGCGTGCCACGGGATGAGCGCGCCCGTCGGCGTCCCAGCGGCCTCGACGGCCCGGGACAACTCGCTGCTGTCCAGCCCATGTTCGTCGTAGACGTTCCGGAGCGTCATGCCGGGGATGACGATGCTCATGTACTGTTGGGCCGTGAGCAGGTTCGTCAGCATGGCGGAGACGCCGGTTCCACCGACCAGCAGGCCAGTGCTGTTGAGCCCACGAGAGAGGTAGTACGCAAGGGTGGCGAGCACGCCGGTCCGCTCCAGCAACCCACCAAGAGCGAGCGCGAGCACGACGACCGCGATGGTCCACGCCGAACCGCTGATTCCGCTGTTGGCGAGCAGGTTGTTGACCAGCTTCATTCCAGTCTGGGGTGTGGTTCCGCTCAAGGCGACGTTCCATGCGTCGGTGAACGACATCCCCTGCACGAAGATGGCCGTCCCGACGCCCGAGAAGATACCCCCGATGAGCGACGGGAGGGCAGGGTAGCCACGGAGTGCGAGACCGAAGGTGATGACCAGCGGGATGAACACCAGCGGCGAGATGGAGTAGGTACCCAGAAGTGCATGCTGAATGGCAGCGGCTTTCCCGCCTTCCGCCCCGCCGCTCGCTTGGAGACCGAGGAAGGCGAAGAGGACGACCGACAGGCCGAACGCCAGCAGCGTTCCGGTTCGCATCCGGTTGATGTGGTCGTAGAGCTTGGTGTTCGTCACGGCCGCCGCGAGGTTCGTCGTGTCCGAGAGCGGGGACTGTTTGTCACCCGCGTACGCACCGGAGAGAATCGCTCCGGCGGTCATCGGCGCGGGAATCCCGAGTCCGGACCCAATGCCGATGAAGGCCACGCCAAGTGTCCCCACCGTGGTCCACGACGACCCGATGGAAAAGGCCACGAGGCCCGACAGTATCGCCGTCACGGGCAGGAAGACCGTTGGGGTGAGCAGTTGTAGCCCGTAGTACATCAGCCCCGGAATCGTCCCTGAGCTGATCCACGTGGCGATGAGGGCGTAAATGGAGAACAGGATGAGGACCGCCTGCAACCCCATCAGCAGGCTGCTGGCGATTCCGTCGTACAACTCCTCCCACGGGTAGCCGAGGAGGTAGTAGCCGACGAGGCCGGTGAACGTGATGGCCCACAGCAGCGGCATGTGCGGGTCCATCCCCAGCCACGCCGACCCGACCGCGAGAAACAGAACCGTCGCAAGGACGGGCAAAAGCGCCTGTTTGAACGTGGGTCGCCTATCCTCCGGCAACTCAGCGTACGTCATCGGCTCGAAATCCAATGATGGCATCGTACGCCGGGATATGCACCAGGGGAATTAAACGATTATGGTTTGATGTCCAGGGATAATATTTCATTTGTGTAATGAGTTTCGGCAAATAGGTCGGCAGCATGAGACCGACAGTTCTTAAACCCGGTAGGGAGTACGACAAGCCGTGGTGGGATGGCAGAGCGGCCTATTGCGCCTGCCTTGAAAGCAGGTGGCGTCATGCCTCATGGGTTCAAATCCCATTCCCACCGTTCTCGACGCGAGCAACTCCGCGAGCGGTGAGAACGTCGAATGGGATTTGAATTAGGCCGAGATTCTGCGCTGTGCGCGAAATCTCGGTGTGCAAATCGATTTCCAGGGTTACGACGACGAAACGGTTCACGAGGGGAGAAATCGTCTGTGAACTCAGTTCGACTTCGAAGCAGCAGCAAGCGTTTGACCTGACTGCACGCCGTTCGGCGACCGGTCTTGGTGGTTCTTACCTTTCTGCTTGCCGCCTTGGACGCGGAGGATTTCGATACCAGAGAGCATCGGGTCTTCCTTCTCGTGGATGAATTTCACGTTGACGACACCGTCGCGGACGGTCACGGTGTAGGCCTTCATCGTTCCGCGGTTGTGACCGAGTTCTTTGAACATGTCGTAGTTGTGCAGGACGCGCTTGCCTTCGATTTCGACGTCGAACTTGCGGGGGCCGTCTTTCTTGTTGCTCTGCTTGTCAAAGTACGTCTCGGCGAAGTACAACCGAACCACGTACTGGCCGTTCTGTACCGGGAAGCGGTACTGCATCTCCCTGTTATCGCTGGGCTTTCCAGTCATGTCGGCGTCGTAGCGCCGGGTTTTGAACAGCGCTTCGGGCGTCCCAGACGGAACGTCGGGCGTCATCGACACGAAATCGTTCGTGCTGTTCGCGTGACTGCCACTGAGACGCGCGTTGCCGAACCGCGACGGTTGGTCCTCGGAGTCAGCGAGCCAGTACCGACCGCCGTCCGTCGGCGAGAGTTGCCCACCACCGACGTTGATGCGATACCGAACCGTCGTGGTCGGTTGTGCCGTCGTGGATGTCGTTGATTTCTCGGTGGAGGTAGTTGATATCGTCGAAGATGTGGTGGATTTTGTCGGTGTCTGAGTTGTCGATTTCGCCGTGGGAGACGTCGTCGATTTCGTTGCATTGGTCGTAGTGGGCGTCGTTCGTGCAGTGGTCGAGGTTGTCGGTGGGGCGTTCGCTCCGCCATGCGTGCCGCCTGCTGGTCCGAGAATCCCACCGGGAATCCCCGCAACAATAACGAGCCCAGCAACAAAGAAAACGACACCGCCGCCCAGAAGGATACCGTGCATGAAGCCGCCGGATGAAGAGCCTGACATGTTTCTCATCTCCCCCGTGTGTACCGCGCCATGCTGTGAACTTCGGTACCCTATCCAGTTAATTATACACTCACTAAAGTGAACTCCACCACCTATTAATTCTGTGGCCCTTTCCATGATTGTAAAATGGCCTGAATTAGCAAGCAGACCATCGAACTGGATGCCGTTGCTTCTCACTCGGGTGAGCACGATTGCCGAGATTGCACTCCCAACGGGCGTTCGGTGACGACAGAACCGTCACGAACGCGAAATTGCTAACGAAGTCGGACGACCGAGGATTGTTTTCCATGCAGTGGGGTGGCGACGTTTCAGAGACGCTTTCCATGATTGCGAGGGACGATACGACCGTGCTGACCGCACGTGCCGCGAACAACCGCTGGTGTTTTTAAATTCAGTTTGCGGACCGGAACATGCTCTCAACTGTCTACGAGACGTGTTACGATGCGGGCGTCCCAGTCGAGGTACAGAACGTTCACAAGCGAACGACGCTGCTGGACGAGTCGCACAAGCTTACCGAACAACAGTATGAAACGTTGTGGACCGCGATGGAACGGGGCTACTACCGGATTCCGCGAAACGTGACGAGGAAGGGTTTTGCGGCGGAACTGGGGATTTCACATCCGACTGTGTCCGAGCGATTGCGCCGTGGACACCGGAGTTTGGTCGAGACAGGACTCACTTCGCCCAGCGAGTAGGGCAGAAAGCAATCCTTTTTGCCCTCTCAACGAAACGTGCGAGCATGGACTGGCCTCACGACCCTGATGGAGACGAAGGGAGCGAGGGAAGACGGAAGTACGGTCTCGCAATCCTCGCGAAGAAAGTGGACGAAGAGGAGGATTTCCCGCTCGAACGCGACGAGTTCGTCGAGGAACACTCCGACGAACCGATACGCATCAACTACAAAAAAGTCGTCAGCGTCGGCGACATCTTCGAACACGTCGAAGCGGATGAGTACGAGACGATTACCGCTTTCCACAAGGCAGTCGGCAAGGGAATGCGTAGCGGCGGTTTCTGGGACTATCACCCGCAGGGTGCAAACCCGGAAAAGAAACGAGCGTAACTACTCCGATTTTTCCGAGTGCCACCAGTCACCGCTACCGCCGGGTGTCGCGGCGGGGGGTTCGCTGGTCTCTTCCTGCTCAGTTCGGACGCTCCGACCATTTCGGTCACTTCGGGAGGGGCGCTCTCCATCATCATCATCTGGGAGCTGGAGCCCTTCCTCGACTTCCCACGCACGTTCCGCACGCGTTTCCGCGCGGACCTTCTCTTCGAGGAGGTTGACTGCAACTCGGTTTGCGCCCTCGGGGATAATGAGGTCGGCATGTTTCTTCGTCGGTTCGACGAACTGCTCGTGCATCGGTTTCACGGTGGAGAGATACTGGTCCATGACGCCTTCGAGGTCGCGGCCGCGGTCCACCACGTCGCGCTCGATTCGGCGCAGGATTCGCACGTCAGCGTCGGTTTCGACATAAACCTGCAAGTCGAGCATTTCGTTGGCATCGGTGTCGTACAGCGCGAGGATGCCTTCGAGGACAATGACGTCGGTCGGCTCGACGGTGACGTGTTCGTCCTTGCGATTGTGGACGCTGAAATCGTACTGGGGCATTTCGATGGACTGTCCGGAAAGAAGCGAGTCGAGATGTTCACGGAGCAAGTCCCACTCGAATGCCGACGGATGGTCGTAGTTCACCTCGGCGCGTTCCTCGAAATCGAGGTGGGAGAGGTCTTTGTAGTAGTTGTCCATCGGAATCCGCGTGACTGAATCGCTGCGGGATTCCGTGACTTTACGGGCGACCGTCGTCTTTCCCGCGCCGGTGCCCCCGGCGATACCGATGACGAACGATGGAATACTCATTGTGGGTTGCAGGTGAAACGACGATTTGAATCCCCCGAATTCCGGATTAGTGGAGAATCTGATTCGTTTCGCCGAAGAGCCTCATTTTTGAGACGCAAATCACGATTAGGTTCGCTTATAAGATTGTGCGTCGAATTCCCTTCCAACAGTGACGAACGCCCAACTCACGTTGATACAGATCGACAACTACGGGCCGTGGACCGTGACGCCGGAACCGCGCCGGGAAGTTGACCTCCAGACGCTCCAATCGCGGTTGTACGCCGACCTCTCCCAACTCATCGGCAATCGGGAGGGGTACGTCTTTTTCACCCGGTTCGACAACATGGTGGCCGTGACGAACGGTCTCTCGTTGTCCGACCACGCGCTCGTGCAGGAATCGGTCGGCAACCGCTATCCAGTGACCGTCAGTTTGAGTGTCGCCACCGGGACGAGTCCGATTCAGGCACTCGAAGATGCGACGGAACTGTTGCAGGATGCCGGCAGCGCACAGGACCACTCACGCCGTGAAATCCTCGATGGACGAACCATCGACGAGGAGTTCCGAACGGACGACGATGTGCAGTTCGCTCACTTCGACGTGAACGACATGACGGGCAACTACACCGACGAGGTGAATGCCTTCGATTCGTTCATCCACATCGAACAGGGGTACGCCGAACTGATGCGCTACATGCGCCAGGCACACGACTCACTATCGTTTTTTGTCGGCGGCGACAACGTCATCGCGGTCTGCCCGAACATGGACGAGTCGGACTACGATGACGTAATCAGGCACGTCGAGGAGACGGTCGAAGTCGAACTGAAAGTCGGCGTTGGCACGGGGCGCGTGCCACAAACTGCCGGAATGGATGCGAAGCACGCCTTGGAGACGTGTCGGGCGACGGGAAGCAGGATCGAATTCGAATAACCGAATTCGAGGAGTCGAGTTCTGGCACCCAAATTCGAGCAAGTCGATTCGAATAGTCCAGTTCGAATCACGCCGTTTGCCGCCAAAAATCCAGCTAGTACTGTTCGACGGATGCGAGAATAAAGGTGCCGGGGATACATTTTAGGACGACTGTGTCAAATGCTCACATATGGATGCGGAAGTCATGGTGCGGGACGTGATGACGCGGGAATACGTTGGCGTTAGCGAGTCTGATTCGGTTCTGGGTGCGGTTCGTCTCATGCACGACGAAGGGGTTGGAAGCGTCGTGATTCTCAGGGGACATGAACCGGTCGGTATCATGACCGAGGTGGACGTGCTCGCCCTCGTAGCGAACGAAGGCGACCCGGCGGAAACCACAGTTTCGGAAGCGATGTCGAAACAGCTCCTCTCGGTGCAACCCGACCAAAGTCTGGCCGATGCAGCGGGGATGATGGCCCAGCAAGGAATTCGCCGGGTCCTCGTCATCGCTGACGACGAACTGGTGGGGGTACTCACCGACCGGGACGTGATTTCCGCGTCGTCGTCCCCGTCGAGCATCTCGCGGACGCAGGAACGAGATCTCGAAGAAGGACAACTCGACGATAGAATGGGGATGAACGGCGGGTCCGAGTACGAAGGTCAGAGTATTTGTGAAATCTGCGGTGCGTTGACCCACGATTTGACGAACGTCAACGGTCAACTGGTCTGTGCAGATTGCCAGAATTTCTGATAACTCCTCCGTCTTTTCCCCGATTAAAGTCAACTATCCTGAATGTTATGGATATGTAAAGGTAGATTTATATCACCTGGGTCGATATCAAACGCTGTCCATGCGATATGATATCGACCGACGTGACGTGCTGAAGGGACTGGGTGCAACCGGAATCGCTGGTCTCGCAGGATGTATTGGCGGTGGCGGTGCTGGAAAAGACAGCAGTACTGATAGCACCAGTGACGGAAACAACAGCGGAGGCGGCAACGGCGGCGGAAACGGCGGCGGCAACAGCAGTGGTGGACCCGACGTTCTCAACGTCATCGGCTACCCGGAAAGCGGGATTCAGCTCTTCCGTGACTACTACCAGAGCACGGATGGGAACCAGAAGATAATCGTGCCCGACGGGCTGCGCGACTCGACGTTACCGAAGAACGTCGGCAACGATATGGCAAATCTTACCGGGACGGCCCCGGCGGCGTCCGGGCCGAACCAAAAAGCGTTCAACCAGATGTACAAGGACGAGTACAACCGCGAACCGGGTGTGTTCAACTCCCACTCGTACGACGCGGTGGCCGTCCTCATCCTCGCCAATGTGGCAGCGGGGGCGAACGACGGGACCAAGATCCGCGACCAGATGCGCCGGGTCGCCAACCCCGGTGGACAGAAGTACGGACCGAGTGATTTCGTAGACGCTGTCAAAGCCGCCGCGCGCGGCGAGGACATCAACTACCAAGGCGCGTCCAGCGTCGTGGACTTCGACAAAAACGGTGACCCCGCGTCGGCCGCCTACGACGTGTGGAAGTTCGATTCGAGCGCCGACGGTGGCATCAAGACGGAAGACACCATCACCTTCGAGGGCAAGCCGAGCGGGAAGATGGCCGATAGTGCCCCCGGTGGCAAAAACCGGACTGCCAAGGTCGGAATCCTACTCCCGGAAACCGGCGACCTCGGTTCGACCGGGAGCCTGATGATAAAAGCAGCCAAGATTCCGATAAAGCAGGTGAACGATGCGGGAATCAACATCAAGGTCAAATCCCAAGTCGAGGACTCCCAGACCAAGAAACAAGCGTCGCTCAGCGGTGCGAACGCACTCGTCAGTGCCGGCTATCCGGCCATCTGTGGACCGGCCTCCTCGGGGAACAACATCCCGGTGAGCCAGCAAGTGTACATCAAGCAGGGCGTCGTCGGCTGTTCGCCGTCCAGTACGGCACTGACGGTCTCGAACTTGGACGACAACGACTTCGTCTTCCGGACCGCACCGAGCGACCTGCTCCAGGGCAAAGTGATGGCGCAAGTCGCGTCCAAGAAACTCGGCGGCAAGACGGCCTCGACGCTGTACGTCAACAACAGCTACGGGCAGCAGTTGTCGGATAAGTTCTCCAAGACGTTCTCCAGTAAGTACAGCGGCAAGGTCCTGCAGAAGGTGTCGTTCAACAAGGGAGAATCCTCGTACACCTCTGTCGTCAAAAAGGCGACTGGTTCGAGCTAATCACGAATCCCGACACCGACCCCCTACTTCAATCTTTTTTGACGAAAACGCCGTTCGGCTCCGTTGCTACCGTATCGGTTGCCATTCGATGAATCGAGATGCATCTATAATGATTGTTTAAGATACACTTTTTATTCAGAACGGTGAGACTCCCACCGGGTATGAGTCAAAAAATCGACCGTCGCGCCTACCTTCGAGCGGTAGGTGCAACGAGTACCGTGGGATTGATGGGCACCATGCAGCAGGGGGGTGGGCCGGACATGCTCACTGTTATCGGTTATCCGGAAAGCGGGATTCAGTTGTTCCGTGACTTCTACGGGGCCGGACAAACCGTTCCCGTCCTCGTGCCGGACGGGTTAGAAAGTTCCAGCCTGCCGAAAGAAGTCGGCAACGACATGAAAAACGTCACCGGGACGGCACCCGCTGCCGCCGGGCCGAATCAGAAGGCGTTCACGAAACTGTTCCAGGACCAGTACAACAAGCCGCCGAGCGTGTTCACGTCACAGTCGTACGACTCCGTCGCCATCCTCATCCTCGCCAATGCGGCGGCGGGGGCAAACGACGGGACCAAGATCCGCGACCAGATGCGCCGGGTGGCCAACCCACCCGGAAAGGAGTACGGTCCCGCGAACTTCGTGGATGCCGTCAAAGCCGCCGCGAACGGGGACAAAATCAACTATCAGGGTGCATCGAGTTCGACGAACTTCGACGTACACGGGGGTCCGGCATCGGCCGCCTACGACGTCTGGAAGTTCGCACCCCAGACGAAAGACGGCATCAAAGTCGTCAACACGCGAGAGTTCACAAGCAACGCGGGCGGTCCGGAGGCCAACAGCGCGCCCGGCGGAATGGGCCGAACCATCAAGGTCGGCATCCTGCTGCCACAGACCGGCGACCTCGCATCCGTCGGTGGCCCGATGGTTCAAGCGTCACAAATACCGATAAAGCAAGTAAACGACGCGAACACCAGCCTCGAAGTCCAAACGCAGATCGAGGATTCCCAGACCGACCGACAAGCGTCACTCAGCGGCGCAAACGCGCTGGTCAACGCAGGGTATCCGGCCATCTCGGGGCCGGCCTCCTCGGGGAACTACATCCCGGTCGCAACCGAGGTGTACGTCCCGAACAAGATCGTCGGCTGTTCGCCGTCGAGCACGGCCATCACCGTCACGAACCTGAAGGACAACGACTACATCTTCCGAACCGCGCCAAGCGACTTGCTGCAGGGTGCCGTGATGGCGCAAATCGCGGCGGAACGACTCGGCGCGAAAACCGCAGCCACGCTGTACGTCAACAACGATTACGGCCAGCAGTTGTCGAACCAGTTCGCAAGAAGTTCAGCGAACCAAGGTGGATCGGTGAGCAAACAGGTCGCGTTCAACAAGGGCGAATCGTCGTACACGTCGGTCATCCAACAAGCGCTGAGCTAAGCTCTGCGCGTAGTTCTATTTTTCCGTGCGTTGTCTGCCAGCATCGTGTTTCGTAGCGCAAAGAGCGAACTACTCGACCATGAACGAGCCGTGACGACGACACGCGTCGCTCGTGCTTGTCGGTTGCGGCAAAAAGAAATCGAAACCGGGACTACCCGCCGAGGAACTCCTGTCGGACTTCGTCGTCCGCCAGCAGCGCATCCCCGGTGTCCATGAAGCGGTTTTCACCCTGTACGAGCACGTAGCCGCGGTCACAGCGACGAAGCGCTTCCTTCGCGTTCTGCTCGACCATCAGGATGGCCGTCCCGTTGTCGTTGATTTCGTCCACCTTGTCGAACATCTCGGCAACGAGGTCGGGAGCCAACCCGGCGCTGGGTTCGTCCAGCATCAGCAGGTCGGGGTCGAGCATAAGTGCCCGCCCCATCGCCAACATCTGCTGTTGGCCACCGGACATCGTTCCCGCTTTCTGTTCCCGCCGTTCGTGCAGAATCGGGAAGCGGTCGTACACCTCCTGCATGGCGTCCTCGGGCACTTCGTCCAAAATGTACGCCCCCATCTCCAAGTTCTCCTCCACGGTGAGCGAGGAGAACACGTTGTCGTTCTGCGGGACGTAGCCGAGTCCGAAATGGATGATGTCCTCCGGATCGTCACCGTGAATCTCCGTTTCGGCGAACGTGACGGAGCCTCCCATGTACGTCGTCAACCCGAAGACGGACTTCATCACCGTCGATTTGCCCGCACCGTTCGGGCCGACGATGGTGACGTACTCCTCGTCTTCGACGTGCATATCGACGTTCGAAAGGATTTGGAGGTCCTCACCGTACCCCGCGTCCAATCCGTCGATTTCGAGTAGCGCCATCAGATCTCCTCCCCGAGGTAGGCGTCGATGACCTGCTCGTTCGAGCGAATCGCAGCCGGCTCCCCTTCGGCAAGCACTTTCCCTTGATGCATGACGATGACGTGTTCGCAGTTGTTCATGATGACATCCATGTCGTGTTCGACGAGCAGGAACGTGTAGCCACGTTCACGGAGTTCGTGGACGTGTTTGAGTAGTTTCTTCTCCAGCGACGGGTTGACGCCCGCGAGCGGTTCGTCCAACAGCACCATCTGCGGGTCGGTCATAAGCGCCCGCGCCATCTCCAGCAGTTTCCGCTGGCCGCCCGAGAGGTTGCCGGCGTACTCGCCCGCGAGGTGGTCGATTTCGAAGAAGTCGAGCATCTGCCACGCCCGTTCAAGCACGTCTTCTTCCTGTTCGCGCACGTCGCCGCGCATCCCCGGCGTCACGGACCGCCAGAGCGCTTCGCCCTCCTGCCCCTTCGGGGCGAGCATCATGTTCTCCAAGACGGTCATCTCGGAGAGTTCACGGGCGATTTGGAACGTCCTGACCATGCCACGGTCAGCGATCTGATACGGTTGCAGCCCCGTAATCTCGTTGTCGTTGAAGTACACCCCGCCGCTGTCCGGTTTGTAGACGCCCGTGATGAGGTTGAACGTCGTGGACTTCCCGGCCCCGTTCGGACCGATTAGTCCGGTAAACGACCCCTGTTCGACGGAGAACGTCGCGCCATCGACGGCGGTGATGCCGCCGAACGTTTTTCGAAGGTTTTCGACACGGAGCGGCGTCTCGCTCAGGTCGGCAACCTCGTTTCCGATGTCGAGCGATCCGGTCTCTTCGGTTTCGCTTGCTGTCATTGCTGCTCACCTCCGTCCGTTGCCGCGTCCGGTTGTGGTCCGCCGGAGGAACCACCGCCTGGACGCGAGAGCGGAATACTCGCCGCTTCCTCCTTGCGGTGGCCGAGGACGCCCTCGGGCCGGTGGTGCATGATCCAGATGAGGACGGCCCCCATGAGCACCAACTGGAGTGCGTTGATGTTCCCGATAGCGTAAGCGACCATCGGCGAGAAGTGGCCGCTGAAAATCGGGCCGAGTGCGCCCGCAAACGAGTTGGGAGCACTACTCGGTGGGTTGAACACGAGTTGTCCGAACACGGGAATGTGGATGTTGATTCCCTGTCGGATGATGTTCTTCAGGTAGAGCGGTCCCTGATACAGCAACCCGGCGAACATCGCCGCACCGAGGACGCTCCCGGTGTTCGACCCGGCACCGCCGATGATGAGTGCCAGCCACACGAAGAACGTCACTTGCGGCTTGAACGAGGTGGGCGTGATGGCACCTTGGCGCAGCTGCCAGAGGATACCCGCAAGCCCCATCAGCGCACAGCCGAGCATGAACGACTTGATTTTGAACCGGTCGGTGTTCTTCCCGAGGGAGTTTGCGACCTCCTCGTCCTCACGGATGGCCTTGAGCACGCGTCCGAACGGCGATTCTCCGGTGCGCTTCAACAGCCAGTAGAAGGCTGTGACGAACACCAACAGGATAATCGCGTACGTCAGCGAGTTCAGAACTGGGCCGGAGGACCCTCCGACGAGCGGGTCGAGTGCGTGCTCCAGCGCTTTATACGGCCCGCTGTTGAACAACGGATTAAGTGGGTCGGAGTAGTTCAACAACAGTCCGCGAGCGCCGCCGGTTCCAAGATGTTTACCGAACAGAGTGAACTTCGCGAACTGGTCCGAGGTCACGATAAAGCGGATAATTTCGGACGTTGCGATGGTCACGATGGCGAGATAGTCGGCACGCAACCGGAGCGCCGGAAGCGCCACGAGTAACCCGAGAATCGCTGCCGCGAGCATGCCGCCAATGATACCGACCCATAGCGGAAGCCCGAGACCGGAGACGGTCGCGGCACCCGCACTCGCGCTCGCTGGGGGTTTCGAAATCATTGCCATCGTGTACAATCCGACGGCCATGAACCCCGCGATGCCGATGTTGAACAAGCCCGTGTATCCCCAGTGGAGGTTCAACGCGAGCGCCAACATCCCGTACACGCCGATGAGGAAGGTGAGCCGTGCGAGGGAGTTCAACTGGCCACGAAGCGAGTAACCCAGTATCGACCCCGCGACGAGGTACAACACGTAGATGGCCAACAACGCACCGATGATGAGCATCGTATCGTTGAATTCGAAATCGAAGTCGAAATCACGGATGCTCGAACTCATGCGGTCGTCCTCCCGGCGAACAGACCCTGTGGCTTGAACAGCAGGATGAGAATCATCATGCCAAACGCGGCCGCGCGACCGAAGTCACTGGGAATCCAGATGATGGCGAGGTTCCACGTCAGGCCGATGACCAACCCGCCGACAATCGCGCCGTAAATCGACCCGATACCGCCGAGGATGACCGCGGCGAAGATGGGCAACAACAGGAGCCACCCGAACTGGAAGACGATGGTTCCTTTCCATAGCACCATCAGGTAGCCCGCGATGCCGGTCAGACCGCCGCCGATTATCCACGTCCAGCGGATGACGCGCTCGGTCGGAATTCCGGTGACGCGAGCGAGGTCCTCGTTGTCGGCCATCGCGCGCATCGCCTTTCCGAGCTTCGTCCGCTGAAGGAGGATGTGCACGCCGGCCATCAAACTCACCGTACACACCAAAAGCGTCAGGTCGTGTGCATTCACCGAGACGGTTCCATCCCAAAACATAAGCTTCCACCTGGGAATGTCCTGCAGCGCCGTCGTCCCGCGGCTTTCTGCCGAGAAGACGAAGACGACGAGGTAGCGAAGCACGAACGCGACACCGATGCTTGTGATGAGCAGGGAGATCCCTTCCGAATCACGCATCGGCCGATAGACGATTCGGTCGATGAGAAGTGCCAACAGGATAGTGAACGCTCCGGCAAACAGCATCCCGAGGACGACAGCTATCGGCGTCGTCGCAATCGTGATACCGAGGCTGCTCGCATACACTGTCCCGCCCGCGCCGACGAGCAACAAGCCAGCGATGTTGTTGCTCCCGAGTCCGGCAATGAGGTAAGTCGCTGCCCAACCCGAGAACGCGCCACTCGTGATGTAATCCCCGTGCGAGAAATTAGCGAAGTTTAGAATACTGTACGTCATCGAAAGCCCGATTCCGGCAAGACCGATGATAAGTCCCCGCATGAGGCCAGTCCAAACGAGTGACCCCACGTAGGAGACTTGAAGGCTGCCGGTCAGCAGGCGATGGATGAAATCGAAGACGAGGAGCACCGCGAACAGGCCGACGACCGCGAGTAGCGGTCGTTCGACAACGAGACGGCGTCCACGTGAATAGGTCTCAGTTACATCGTCCATTGATAGCTCTCCACACGCTAATCGGTTCCGGTCAGGCTATTAAACCTTTCCGACACCGCCGTCCGTCGGATTCCAGTAACGGCGGCATACTGACAAACGCCAAGGAAGAGGGTTTAGAAACTAAATAATCCGACTATTTACTCGAAACCGTGTTTATTTCGAGCCGCAACGACCGACACACATATGGCGGGCGGTGTTGCAGGCACACGTATGCCCATACAGACCCTTGACGATCTCGCAGTTCAAGGGACGACGCTCGGCGTGCGTATCGACATCAACAGTCCGTTGACCGACTCCGGCAGTCTCGCCGACGATGCACGACTCATGGCGCACGTCGATACGCTCTCGGAGCTGTTGGAGCGCGATGGGAAAGTCGCCATCCTCGCCCATCAGGGGCGGCCCGGAAGCGACGATTTCGCTAGCCTCTCGGCGCATGCAGAGCGATTGAACGAACTGCTCCCCTATCCAATTTCTCACTGCGACGGGACGTTCTCCGCTGAGGCGCGTCGGGCCGTGGAGAACCTCCGCGAGGGTGAAGCGGTGGTACTGGAAAACACCCGCTTTTACAGTGAAGAGTACATGGAGTTCCCAGCCGAGAAAGCCGCCAACACGCACCTCGTGGACCGACTCTCCCCGGTGCTCGATGCGTACATCAACGACGCGTTTGCGGCGGCACACCGTTCACAGCCCTCGCTCGTCGGCTTCCCGACGCGACTACCGGGCTACGCCGGACGAGTCATGGAGCGCGAAGTGGACGTGCTCGGCGACATCGAAGGGACACCGCGCTCACGCACGTACGTGGTCGGCGGTGCGAAGGTTTCGGACTCCATCGCCGTCGCCAGGAACGTACTAGAACGCGATCTTGCGGATCACATCCTGACGGTCGGTGTCGTCGGCAACGTCTTCCTGTTCGCCGACGGCGCGGACCTCGGGGACGCAAGCGCGGATTTCATCCACGAGCAAGGGTACTGGGACTACATCGACGACGCGGCCGAACTGCTCGAAGCGTACGGGGACAGAATTCACCTCCCCGAGGACACCGCCGTCGAGCGGGACGGCGAGCGCGTCGAACTCACTCGCGAGGAGTTCCCGCCGAAGGAAGACGAGGCCGCGATGGACATCGGTGGGGAGACGATGGCCGCGTATTCGGAAATCCTCCGCGAGTCGGGGACGGTCATTCTCAACGGACCGGCGGGCGTGTTCGAGGACGAGACGTTCGCAAACGGTACCCGCGAACTGTACGCCGAAGCCGCGAACGCCGAGTTCAGTATCATCGGCGGTGGCGACACCGCCGCCGCGATTCGGAAGTTCGACCTCGACGGGTTCGACCACGTCAGCACCGGTGGCGGGGCATGTCTCCGCATGCTCACCGGCGAACCGCTCCCGGCATTGCAGGCACTCTCCCGATAGATGGTGGTCATCGAGGCCGCAACGAGTGCCGACATCGACCACGTCGTGGACCGATGGGTCGAACTCGCACGGGACCAGCGGACGTACAGTTCGCATCTGCTTGCCAACGAAAACCGAGGGACAGTCCGGGATTCGGTCGCACGACATATCATCGAGGACACCCTGCTCGTCGCCCGCGATTCGAGGATTGTCGGGTTCATCATGTTCGAGCTACAGGCGGGCGTCTACCAGCAGACGACCACTTGCGGCCTCATCCAAAACGTCTACGTCGAGCCATCACACAGAGACGAAGGGATCGGGTCGGCGTTGCTCGACGAAGCGGAAGCCACGCTCGCGGAGCGCGGTGCCGAGACGTTCTCTCTCGAAGTGATGGTTGAGAACGAAAACGCCCGCAGACTGTACGAAAACCGGGGGTACGAACCGCATCGAATCGAGATGGAAAAATCGGACGAAAACGATAACCACTCAAAGGAGTAGCCACAACTGCCAGTTGCGCCAAGGGAGCTTGGGTGGTTCAAGCACTCGATTTGTAATCGAGACTACGTGGGTTCAAATCCCACCCTTGGCTCTGTACTTTTATCGGGATTTGAAGTAGACCAAGATTCTGCGTGGTGCGCGGGTTCTCGGGTGTAGTTCAGAATCTCAGCCTAGATTTTGGGAATTCTTCTTTACAATCCAACGAAGGGGAGATACTGCGGAAATCGCTCATTAAATCTCTTGCTGGAGTCAGTAATCCTCGTTACTTCCCGACGGATTCCGAACTGACAGTTTATACTGGAAGAAATACCCTAACACGAATGGATATTTTTACACCAATTGTATATGAAAATACAATAACTTAATGAGAGATGAATCGGGTGGGTAAACAGACGAACGATGCTCGGGACAACCGGCATGTCGGTGCTGGAACGCTGTTCAGTGAAACTGCCCTCGCAAAGAAATCGCGGAAATCGGACGAGAAGGACGAACCGTGCGAAGACCGCTCGCCTGCCGAGAAACTGCTGGCGAAGGCACCGGAGAAGTTCCCCGGCGGAATCGTCTCGGTGGACGTGAAGGAGGCCGGTCCTCGCGGGAAGGTGCTGGCGAGTCACGAAGCGGACAAGGTCGTCAAACCCGCGTCGAACACGAAACTGCTCACGACGGCGCTCGCGACTCTCAGGACGACGTGGTGAGAGCGCTCGTGGACGCCTAAGCCGGTGCGGATATTCCGTTTCGGATAGAATACTTCAGTGATACGACGGTCACGAAACAGGATTAGCTACCGCTTAACGCCGCGTTCCGCATTGTGAACTGTTGCTCGTCGTTTCTACCAGAACAATTATCGGACGGTTTTATACTGGCAGCACGCTTGCTTCCTTTTCATGAGTCGCACCCAGAGTGTCCCCCTCTGGATGGCCGCCCCCGAGGAGTTCAACACCACGCTCAAGATGGTCCTCAGTACGGCATACAAGAACGACCGTCGGTTCGACCGAGCGTGGACGTTTCGATATTCGGACGGCACACCGAACTTGATGGCCGAGATAACGCATCTCGAAAAGGGGGGCACCGAGGAAGTTATGAATCCACCCGAGCCGACGAAACCACCGGAGAAAGCCGTGCTCAAGGATTTCCGCGACGTGCTCGGCGACCTGTTGCTGAAAGGCTATCGCCGGGGCATCGAGTTCGACCGGGCGTGGACGTTTCGCTATCCGAACGCCGACCATCCCGACCTGATGGTCGAAGTAACGTACCTCGAAGAACAGGACGACTAACCCGAAAATTTTGTTCGACCCCACCCTACTGGGGGTATGGAGTTCACCGTTATTCAGGGAGATATCGCGGCACAGCGTGCAGACGTGCTCGTCAACGCCGCCGGAACCAGCCTTCGAATGGGAAGCGGCGTCGCCGGAGCACTCCGGCGCGGCGCAAACGGCCCGATAAACGACGAAGCGATGGAAAAGGGGCCGGTCGAACTCGGTGCTATCGCGGTTACCGACGCCTACGACCTCGACGCGGAATTCGTCCTCCACGCGGCGGCCATGCCCCACTACGGGAACGGGAAAGCGACGGAGGAGAGCATCCGAGACGCGACACGGAACGCGCTTCGGGAAGCCGACGAGCGGGGTACTGAGTCGATGGTTTTGCCCGCCCTCGGCTGTGGCATCGCAGGATTCAGCTTGCAGGAGGGTGGGAAAATCATCTGCGAGGAACTCCGACAGTTCGATCCGGATTCCCTCGAAGACGTTCGTCTCATCGCCTACAGCGGCGAGGAGTACGAAACCCTTCGGGAAGTAGCGGACGATTCGCGAGTAAATAGCAGAAAATTTATGATTTTTGGTTTGAAGATTCTACCCCTGACAGCCTTCAGTTACAGCGACGACGAAGTATTGCTCACGACGAGTCACGAGGTCCCGGGACGGGAAATCACGGACCACCACGGCGTCGTCGTGGCGGACGTGACGCCGGGGCGGAACATCGGCAAGGACATCGCCAGCGGACTGCGCGACATGGTCGGCGGGCGCTCCGGTTCGTGGGAAAAGACACTTGAAGAGAATCAGGAAGCCGCGCTCAACGAACTGGTCGAAGAAGCGAAAGCCGTCGGTGCGGATGCGGTTGTCGCGCTCGATATCACTGATGAATCACTCGGTGGACAGGGTGGGATGATAAACATCAAAGCGTTCGGAACCGCCGTCTCGACTCGTTGATAGGATTCAACAAGTAGAAATCGTCTATGCCGAGCCTTAGGAGTCGTTTAACTCCACGTCTTCACCGGCGTCCCCTCCGCCGATTTGAATCGTTGCGTCCGTTTCTATCGCGTCGAGACCATCGAGTTCACAGATTTCGGTCACGGCTGTTTCCGGAACGACGACGCGAAGCGTTTCGAACTGAAGTTCCGCATCGACCTCCCCATTGAGACCTCTGACGTGGCCGGCGACGGTTTCGGTTTCCGTTTCCTCGTCAACGCGAAGCAGAAGTGTTACTGATTCGTCCGGAAACGGGTCGTCCCGTATGCCACGGACGGGATGGGAAACGTAGGTCATTCGAGTGCGGCGAGGATTTCGTCGGCGTGGCCGTCGGACGAAACGTCCTCGAAGACCGCTTCGATGGTGCCGTCCGGACCGACGACGAACGTATTCCGAAAGACGCCGTCGAACGTGTTGCCGAACATCTTCTTCTCGCCGTATGAATCGTACGCCGAGGCGACGTCGCCGGATTCGTCGCTCAGGAGGTCGAATGGCAGGTCGTACTTCTCGCGAAATTTTTCGAGATCCGAGACAGGGTCGTCGCTGATTCCGAGCACGGGGACGCCGCGTGCTTCGAATTTCTCCCACGAATCGCGGAAGCTACAGGCTTCAGTGGTGCATCCGGGTGTATCTGCACGTGGATAAAAGTACACGACGGTAGTGGTATCGAAATCCGAGAGCGAGACCGTGTCGTCTTCCTGATTCGGCAGTTCGAACGCTGGTGCGGGTTGTCCGGGGTCAAGCATGGGGAGCGGTTCGAAGCGAGTGGCCAACAGGGTTGCGGAGTCACTCGCAGATGACGACGAAGGTCCGACCGCCCTTTCGTTCGAAGTAGACGGCACCGTCTTCGGTCACCGTTTGAACGTACTCTTCGACTTCACTGGCGGACAACCCGGACACATCCGCCGAATTCCACGGTCGGCCGTTCGATTTGTTCGATTCGTTCGTTTCGATTTCGATGCTCATGTCCAATCTTTGTCTGATTGGGTAATGAAAGACCGCCTAGTGGAGTGAAAGTGAAAGTAGTTGGGGAAAACCGTAGGACGGTAAGTCGAATAGTGGTCGTTCGAATGGCGATTCACGCAGCGAGTGTCAACGATTCGCCCTCTTGACTCACGAGGCCGCGTTCGCGGAGCGTTCGAACGATGGTGTACAGCGTGATTTTCGGCAGGTCGAGACCAGTCTGTAGCTCGTCTAGAGTCGCGCCACCGGTCGTCGCAAGCGAGAGGTAGACCAGCTTGGCACGCGGCGAATCCAGTTCGTCAGGGAGGGATGCGAGCGGTGTCGTTTCGATACTCATGGTAGTACCCGGGTCGAAACATTCGACGATAATAAAATTATCCTACGACAATTGTCGAAATCGAGTGGGAACCATCGGTTTCGAGAGATGTGTTCCTACTGGTGCAAATCGCCGGTGATTTTATGTAATAAGTGGTCTATTCCTAGTTAATGAATCCAGCGAGAGACGAATCCAATCGCGAGTCGAGAAAGGTCATCTCGCCAGAGGAACTCGATATCGAGGAGAGTGAAAACGTCGTCACGCTGGATGATGGACGGTTCGTCATCGGCGCGTCCGGACGGCCGTCGGTTCCGGACGAACCGACGGAGGTGACGACCAGAAACCCAAACGACGACACGACGCCAGCAATCGAACCATCGTCGAGCGAATCGCCTCCCTCCACGAACGCCCAACCTGCCATCGACTCGGGGTCGAGCGGGGAACCTCCGTCGAACGAAACGGAAAGCTCGAGCACGTCGAACACGAACCAATCGTCACCCACCGACGGCCAACAAATCGACTCGCGTGACGTTCGCCAATGGCTCGAAGAGGATTTGGAGGACGTGGCGTCCCGATACGGCTTTCACATCGCTGCCAAAGCCGAGGATTCCATCAGCCACCAGCAGATGTTTTCGGACGACGTGGGGACAGTCTTCGACAGCCTAATCATGTGGTATGCCCAGCAAGTTGATAAGAGGACACCCGTCGAGGATGTCATTGGTATCCTCCTAATGGAGTCGAACATCCGCGTCCGGTATTCACCACGTTGTCTCCGCGGGCTGCTCGCCACACACGACCTCTCGCCCGACGACAGCATCTCGGACCTCTTTCGGGCAATCCAGGACGCCAATGGCGTCGTCTTCCCACCGGATATCGACTAGTTATCCGGCGTGATAGTGGGGGGATGGGTTTTATGTACTATCGTTCGATGTATTCAACAACTGACTATGAGCGTTCAGGAACAGGAACCCACAGATGAGGAGACCCAAGTCGTCGAGTTTCGCCTCGGTGAGGACGTGTGCGCCATCGATATCGAACAAGTGGATAGCATCGTCGAAGTCAAAAAGGTGACACGGATCCCGCGAACCCAGGATTCCATTGAGGGTGTCATGGACCTCCGTGGCGAGACGACGGCCATCATCGACCCGAAGGAGTTTCTCAGCGTTGCAACCGGCGAGCGTGGCCACGACGTCCTCGTCTTGGACCGGCCCGACGACAAACAGAAAATCGGGATTCGAGTGGACGAGGTGCTCGACGTGACGACACACGCAGCGGAAAATATCGATAGAAACGACGAATTGGAAAATCTCGACACGCGTGGAATCCGCGACCAAATCGCGCGTGGAATTATCAGGAAGCCGAACGATGACGGTCTTGACCTCGTGATATGGGTCGATATTGACAAAATTATTGACAGCATAAATTAACTACCCGAAGAAATCATCAACGGTGATAATCACAGGGGAGCATTTATTTTGCCCCCTTTCAAAATTCTCGATAGTGAAACTTGAATGGTGAATGATGTACTAATTGTCGATGATTCAGAATTTATGCGGAACCTCCTTCGCGAGATTCTGGAAGAGAATTTCGAAATCGCCGACGAAGCCGAAAACGGCGTCGAAGCGATTGAATTGTACAAGGAAAAACAGCCGGACTTCGTGATGATGGATATCGTGATGCCGATTCGGGACGGCATCGAAGCGACGACCGAAATCAAGCAGTTCGATTCGGGCGCGAACATCATCATGTGTACGAGTATCGGGCAGGAAGAGAAGATGAAGAAAGCGATCAAGGCGGGCGCGGATGGCTACATCACGAAGCCGTTTCAGAAGCCGAGCGTGATGGAAGCCATCAACGACGTTATCTCAGCATGACACGGGCGGTCGTCGTAGACGACTCGCATTTCATGCGGACAGTTATTTCCGACGTTCTCGAATCGGATGGCATCGACGTGGTCGCGCAGGCATCGAATGGTGAGGAGGCCGTTTCGGTCGTCGCCGAACACGAACCCGACGTGGTGACTATGGACGTGGAGATGCCGAAGATGAACGGTATCGAAGCCGTTGAGGAAATCATGGAGCGGACACCTACTCCGGTGCTCATGCTTTCGGCACATACCGAAGAGGGTGCGGAAGCGACGTTCGAAGCCCTCGACCGGGGGGCAATCGACGTGCTAGCGAAACCGGGTGGGGAAGTGTCCACCGGCATTTCGGCGCACAAGGACTCCCTCGTGGCAAAGGTCCGGTCGGTAATGCAGGCGGACGTCTCCGTCAGTGCCCCGAACAACACGGTGACCGCTTCACCGGGCGCGAACGACGCGTACGTCCAGAATGCAACGGTCGTCATTGGCGCATCAACTGGAGGCCCACGCGTCGTCGAAAGCGTTCTCGCCGGACTTCCTCGCTCGGCACAACTCCGAGTCCTCATCGTCCAGCACATGCCGGACAGTTTTACCGCTCGGTTCGCAAAACGGCTCGATAGCCGAACCGAGTACGACGTGAAGGAAGCGACGGATGGCGACCGAATCGGCGGGGGACAAGCGCTCGTCGCGCGGGGTGACTACCATATGGAAGTCTCGAACTACGCGAAAGGGAGACTCCGCGTCCGACTCACGCAGGACGACGTTCGACACGGCGTTCGTCCGGCAATCGACGCGACGATGGAATCCGCCGCCAACACGATTTCAGACCCATTGACCGCAGTCGTCCTCACCGGAATGGGGGCCGATGGTGCGGCCGGCGTGGAAGCCATCAAAACCGCTGGCGGGCAGACCATCGCGCAGGACGAAGCGACCTGTTCGGTGTTCGGCATCCCCGCACGAGCAATCGAAACCGGCTGTATCGATTCGGTGCTTCCGGCCGACAACGTTGCCCGTGGAATACTTTCGACCGTACGCAAACCAACGTGATTCGATATGGATGAATACATACAGGATTTCATTCGTGAAAGCGAAGAGAACATAACGGAACTGAACAACTCGCTACTTGAACTGGAGAACGACCCGAACGACGAGGAGGCGATGGATTCCATCTTCCGGACGGCACACACGCTGAAAGGGAACTTCGCGGCGATGGGCTTTCAGAGCGGAAGCAATCTGGCTCACGCTATCGAGGATTTGTTGGACGAGATTCGGCAAGGGAGAATGGAAGTCACGCCGGAAATCATGGACCACGTCTTCGCCGGCGTGGACAAAATCGAGGACATCCTCTCCGAAATCGAGGCACATGGCGAGTCGAAAACCGACCCGAGCGCGACCATTCAGGACATCCGCGCAACGTTGGAAGGAGCGAGTAACGCACCCGCCGACGCCGACGCCGACAATTCGGATGACACGGACGAGGAGAATGGTGTGGCAGCGGTTCTTGCACGACTCGATGACCCATCAGTACTCGCCGACGTAGACCCAGTGTTCCACGCCCGCATTGAGATGCGCGACTCGCAAATGAAGGGCATCGATGCGATGTTCGTCCTCGGCGAAGTGACTGAAGAACTCGATTTGCTCGGCGCGGTCCCACCCGTCGAAGCTATCGACGAAGGCGAATACGACGACGGCTTCGACCTGTTCATCACGAACGAGGATGAGGCACACGTCACCGAAGTCGTCAACGGTGCGGCGAAGGTCGAATCTGCGACCGTCGCCGACGTGAGTCACGCGGTTGCAAACCTATCCGACGAGTCAGAAGCGGCTGGCGATGTAACGCCATCGACGGAAGACGCCGCCACACCGGTTGAATCCATGAGTTCAGGTGAGGCGACTCAGTCGGCCGAAGCGGCGGTGAGTGACGAGTCGGAGGACACGACACAGGTGGACGAAATTCAGTCGATTCGGGTCAACGTGGACCAGTTGGACGATTTGCACGGGCTTGTCGAACAACTCGTCACCAGTCGTATCAAACTCCGGCGGTCGATAGAACAGGGTGAACTCGGGAGCGCCTCGGACAATCTCGACGAACTCGACAAAATCACGACCAGCCTGCAGGATACGGTCATGGACATGCGGCTCGTGCCGCTCAAGAAAATCGTGGACAAGTTCCCACGGTTGGTCCGCGACCTCTCGCGTACACAGGAGAAGGATATCGACTTCGTGATGGAAGGGAAGAGTATCGAACTCGACCGTACCATCCTGAACGAAATCAGCGACCCGCTCATGCACCTGCTCCGGAACGCGGTCGATCATGGTATCGAGTCGCCGGAGGAGCGTGAAGCCAACGGGAAATCACCCACCGGGACGATTCACTTGCGTGGCATGCGAGAACGCGACCGCGTTACCATCGAAGTCGCGGACGACGGGGGTGGCATCGACGCCGACGCCGTCCGAACGAAGGCGGTAAGCAAGGGTATCATGACTCGAGGTGAGGCGGACGCCCTCTCGGACGAAGAGGCGTACGAACTCATCTTCGATGCTGGCTTCTCGACGAACGACGAGATTACGGATGTGAGCGGTCGCGGCGTCGGCATGGACGTGGTGAAAAACACCATCAAGCGCCTCGACGGCGACATCAGTGTTGACAGCGAACTCGGCGATGGCACGACTATCAGCCTCTCGCTCCCCGTCACGGTTGCTATCGTCAAGGTGCTGTTCGTGGAGTCGGGTGAAGAAGAGTACGGAATCCCCATCAAGAACGTTGACGAGATTCGACGGATGGGTGCAGTACAACACATCGAAGGCGAGGAGGTCGTTACACACGACGAGACGGTGTATCCGCTCATTCGTCTCGGGCGAGCGCTCGACGTTCCCGGCGAAACCAAAAACGGGGATGGGATGCTCGTCCGGGTCAACGAGTCGGAGCGACAGGTGGCGATTCACTGTGATGCCGTGAGTCGGCAGGAAGAAGTCGTCGTCAAACCGTTCGAAGGAATCCTGTCCGGGATTCCGGGCCTCTCCGGGGCGGCAGTGCTCGGTGAAGGTGACGTGGTTACCATCCTCGACGTGGAGAGTTTATAATGAGCTTGCAGATAGATATTCGGAAGTTGAGCCTGTTCAACAAGATGGCAAAGCAGGGTGCGAACACAGTAGCGAACCACCTCAATCAGATGACGGGGATGGAGACGGAGATGGAGATTACCAAGACGAACTTCATCGACATCCGCGACATCCGCGAGCACATGGGCCACGAAAAGCAGGTCGGGATTCACATCGAACTGGTCGAACAGCCGTACGGCTACATCCTGTTTCTGTTTTCGGTCGGCAGCGCGAAAAAGCTCGCACACGGCATGATGGGTGGTATGGGTGAACCAGCGAAGAACGGTTTCAGCGACATGGAAAAGTCCGCAGTCCAGGAGATCGGCAACATCATGACCAGCGGCTTTATTGACGGGTGGGCGAACGTGCTCCAGACGACCATCGACTTTTCCACGCCGACGTTCACGTACGGCCCAGCTAGCCGAACCGTCGAGTCACTGGTGGGCCACCGCGACGATGACGTGGCGATGGTGCTCGACTCGCGGGTTTGCGTTCCGGATTCGAACGTGGAAGTGAAGGTGTACACGTTCCCCGAACTCCAAGAATTGGTTCGAATGATGCGTAAGATAGAGGTCTGAGATGGAAGTCGATATCAGAAAGCTCGAAGCGGCAAACAGAATGGCACATGAGGGGGCAGAACGGGCCGCCTCGAACTTGACAGCGATGACTAACATCGAGACGTTCGTGGACGTGACACGGACAGACGTTCGCTCGGACACCGAGACGTGCGAATACGGAGAGTGTGTCGGTGTCGTCGTCAAACTGGAAGGCGGACTGTGTGGACGGACGACGTTCACGTTCCCCGCGGAAAGCGTCGAGCGCGTGCTGAACGTGCTCGCGCCCGGCATGGAGGACATGGACGAGAGTCTCGTCAAAGAACTCGGGAACGTAATGGCTGGCGGGTTCGTCGATGGGTGGGCCGACTATCTCGGAACGACCATCGACATCTTGCCGCCGACGTACGTGGACGGCGATCCAACGCTACTTCTCGACGACGACGAGATGTTCGTCTTTTCTAGTTCAGTTTGTACAGTGGACGAATCGATTTCGTTCCGCGTTCATCTCTCGCCGGAAGTCGGGGAGTACGAGAATTTGCTCGCAGACGATGGGGAGACGGTTTCGGTCGAGAACCTCTCGCATTTCGACCAGATGACGAAAAACGGTGCGTCGACCGTCGCGGAGAACATCACGGCGATGACGGGTATCGAAACGACGGTCGATATCACGCACGTCTGCTTCGTTCCTGTACAGGAAGTGCCGGAGTCGCTTGGTGAAACGACGTACGTCGGCGTCGTCATCGAACTGGAAAGCCCCCCTGGCGGGTTCGTCCTGATGTTGTTCGACGAGTCATCGGCACACGACATCGCAAGAGCGTTGGTTCCCAGCGATGGGGAGACGGAAGACGGCGAGTTGAGCGAGGCGGAGCGAAACGCGATTCAGGAACTGGGCAACATCATGGCGAGCAGTTTCATCGATGGATGGGCGAACGCGCTCGAAACCACCATCGACATCTCGCCGCCGATGTTCGCCCACGATATGGGGAGTGCGATTGCAGACCCGTTGGTCGCCCAGCTCGGCCAGAAACAGGAGTTCGCGTTCGTCTCCGATGCGACCATCCGTGCAGCAAAACAACCGTTTGACTGCTCGTTGTATGTGCTCCCTGACGAATCGGAACTCCGGAACGTGCTCGCAGCGCTCGATTCCGGCGCGACTGCGGAGCGAAAAACGAACGCAGGACGATTATGAAGGTATACCGCAGCGAGTCTCAACGGGGGGGTGGGCCGATAAAAGTCGGCGTCGCGGATTACGCCGTCACTCCTCACGAAACACGACTCACGACAACCGGACTCGGCTCCTGTCTCGGCATCGCACTGTCCGAACAGTCAAGCGGCGTCTCCGGTCTTGCACACGTTATGCTCCCTGCTGCACCGGAATCCGGCGGCGACGAAGCAAAGTTCGTGGATACGGCCATCGACGGAATGCTTGCGGAGATGGTTCGAGCGGGAGCAAGCACCGACACCATCGAGGCGAAAATCGCGGGCGGAAGCAACATGCTCGACCTGTCCGGGATTGGGCGCGATGTGGGGATACGAAACGTCAAGGCGAGCAAGGAACGGCTCTCCGAACGGGGAATCCCAATCGTCGGAGAGGATACGGGAGGAAGTCATGGACGCTCGCTCGAACTGCATACGGAGACATCCATCCTCGTTGTTAAGAGCGCCCACCAAGGGGTGAACCGAATTTGAACTCGTTCGAAACGCTACTCACGTTCATTGAGTCGGACCTCGGCTTTGCGACAAGCCATTACGATGCATCGTATCTCGACCGGCGGGTTTCCTCGCGAATGCGTCGGACGGGAATCGAAACCTACGCGCGCTATCGACGGCGGCTCGAAGAAGACGATGACGAACGGATAGCACTCCTCGACGCGCTGTCGGTCAACGTGACGAGCTTCTTCCGAAATCCGGACGTATGGGCGGAAATCCGGGATGTGCTACGGTCGCTGAGCGAATCTCGCCGCCGCGTGAAACTCTGGAGTGCAGCGTGTTCGGACGGTCGGGAACCCTACTCGATGGCACTACTCGCGCTCGCGGATTCGGAAATCAACGCGACGAAAGTGCGGATAACGGCGACGGACATTGACCGCGATGTGTTGTCGAAGGCACAGCATGGGGTGTATCGAAGCACTCGGACGACGGACATCGCGGAACAGCTCGAACCGCTCGATGGTTACGAGAATCTCGTTCAGCGAGACGACACCGAGTTTCAGGTGTCGGAACGGGTGAAACGGCTGGTCGAATTCGAGCGTCACGACCTGATCAACGGCAGTTCGAAGTCTGATTTTGATTTCGTTTCGTGTCGAAATCTCTTCATATATATCAACGCCGAACACAAACTGCCAATGCTTCAAACGATCACTGACTCGCTTCGAACTGGCGGCTATCTCGTGATCGGAAAAACGGAAACGCTGCCGGAAGTTCTGAAGCGGCAATATGAACCAGTGGATAAACGTCTTCGAATATATAAGAAATCAGTATAGAACCGTGGGTCCACAGAACGGCACAAATACATTATAATCGGATTCTGTGGGGTTTTGTTGCATTCTGTAGATATAATATGTGTTCCAAATAGTATAGTATCAATTGTGATAACTCAGGCAGAAGATTAATGTGCTGGCGTTCGGTGGTGTGCATAATGAGATTTATAACTCTTGCTCCCAATCTCGCTCCGCTCCTGAGTGGGTCGGTAGCCATGGGTGCCATGGGAATCATGGACTTCATGGAGGATGACGAGAGTGCCGAGGGGGAGTCGGACGGTGATGATATGTTCGATGATGACCTCGGCGGTGACGACTTCGGTGATTTGGACGACGGTATGGACGGCGGTATGGACGACTGGGGCGGTGGGGGCGGTGATGGATTCGGAGATATGGGCGGCGGCGGCGGCGGCGCTGCGACACAGGAACTCGAAAACCGCCTCCAAGACCTCGAAAATGAAGTCGGAGATATCGCCTCAACGGTTAGCACCGTTCGAAGTGAAAACGAACAGATCAGCGAGAAAGTGGACGATGTCGAGGAGAACGTCCGCAAACTGCTCGAAATCTACGAGATGGTCACGCGCGGCGTCAACCCCTTTGTTGACGACGTGCCGAACGGCGGTCTCGGCGGCGACGCGTTCGGTGGCGGTGGCGAGGATGGCTTTGGTCTCTTCGACGAGGAGGAAGAAGAGGACTCCGAGGAGGACCTCGACGACGACGTCGCCGATGCCGACGCGGAGAGCTTCTTCGATGATACGTTCGACGACATCGAGGAGGACGACATGGACGACATGGACGACATGGACGACATCGGGATGGATGACATGGAAATGGACGAGTTGGAGGAGGAAGATGACGAAAGCGACGGACAGGCGGGCGGTTCGACCTTCCAAGAACTCAAAGATGAGTACGAATCCGGGGAAGCCGACTGGGCAGGCGAGGGTGAGTCCGAACCCGAGGACGAGCCGGAACCGGAAATGGAGTTCGATGTCGAACCCGAACCGGAGACGGAATCCGAAGAGGAAGCACTCGAAACGGGTGAGTTCGAATTCGAGGAGCCGTCACAGACGGACGAATCGGAGGCGGCGGAGACGACGATGGCAATGCGAAACGGCATGCAAAAACCGTACCTCGCCACGCTCCCTGCGGGCTACATCGTGGACCTCGTCGTGATGGAATGGTTGGAGTTCCTCGTCGAGGAGTTCGGTTCCGAGGACGCTGTCCGAACCATCGCGTACTACGAGGATATCGATTGGATCAGCGAGCCAGTCAAAGAGCAACTACTCGCGTTCGCCAGCGGAATTGCGGACGTGTCGGACGTAGACGCCGACGCGACGCCAGCGACCCTCGGCGTGGACGACCACATTCGAAGCCTCACGTTCATGAGCCAACTCACCGGAGACGCAATCGAGCAAAAAGTCGTCGACCATTGTGCAGGCATACGGGGAGAGGGCCATGGGCTTCAGCGTTAGTGGTGCCACGGCCATCATCTTCCTGGCAATGTTCATCAGCTTTGGAATGTTCTACTCGGCGGCCTACAACGGGTTCGAGCGGGTCAACGACGCCCGAAACGCTCAGTCAGAGCATGTCCTCAAACAGGAAAACACCGCGCTGAATATCACAACAGTGAACTATTCCGCAGGATATCTGAACGTCACCGTGAATAACACCGGCTCGACCACGCTAAAGATAAACGACACTGATGTGCTGGTCGATGGTGTGTACCCCTCCGCGAGCAACATTACCGCCCGTGATGTTGATGGCAACAGCGACACCGAACTGTGGCTGCCCGGAGAGACCCTCCATTACCGAATCAACGTCTCCACGGCTCCGAAACGTGTGAAAATCGTGACCGGACCGGGTCCTGCTGATACAGGGGTGGTCTGAGTGGCAAGCGTCTCTACGTCTCATCTCATCCTTTTCATCGCGAGTCTCATCATCGCCGCGAGCGTCGCCGGGACGTTCAGCACGGGTATCCAACGACTGTCGGGTGCGTTAGGTGACAGGAGCATCGACATCAGTCACAACGTCCGAACGGATGTCGAAATCATCAGCGACTCCGGGAGCGGCGCGGTTTACAATGCAAGTGGAAACAAAACTATTACTCTGCTAGTGAAAAACACGGGGTCAGAGAATTTAAAGGGGTCAAGCGACCAGATTAATATACTACTAGACGGAAGGTATCAAGCGAATGTCTCGGTAGAAATCGTTGACGGCAGCTACTGGGACGTTGGAAATGTAGCACGGATTACAATCACACCAAGCACTCAATTGACGCCCGGCAATGATCATCGTGTGAAGATCATCGTCAACGGCGACTCGGAGGTGCTGGAGTTTAGATCATGAGTTCGAACAATCTCTACTCGCTCGGCTTGCAAGACCACGACCGCCTGAACAACGAACTCGGAGGTGGTATCCCACGAGGGTCCATCGTCCTCATGGAAGGGGATTACGGTGCGGGCAAGAGTGCAATGAGCCAGCGATTCAGTTACGGCCTGTGTGAGACGAACCACTCCGTGACGCTGCTCTCTACGGAGCTGACGGTTCGTGGTTTCATCGACCAGATGCATTCGCTATCCTACGGCGTCGAGGAACACCTCTTAAACGAACGGTTGCTGTTCCTGCACGCCGACGTTGATTCCGGGACGCGCCAGATCACCGCACCGAGTGACAGCGGGGACAACGGACAACGGAAGCAGTTATTGAATCGGTTGATGCAGGCGGAAGCAATGTGGGACGCGGATGTCGTCATCATAGACACGTTCGACGCGATTCTCCGCAACGATCCGACGTTCGAGGCGTTGGTTCGACAGAACGAGGAACGGCAGGCAGCACTCGAAATCATCTCCTTTTTCCGTGACCTCGTCACGCAGGGAAACCGAGGCACCGAAGTGGTCGAGCGAGACGATCCGCCCGTGGTCGCCCACCACCTCGCGCCAGCCCTGCGCCACGCCGGCCTCCACGCTGACCCGTGCCTGACCCACGGGCGGGATCACGCCGTCGCGGTAGGCCTGGTCCTGAGCGTCGAACCACTCGCGGCACGGCATCGACACCACCCGCGCCGAATCCCCTTGGCGGCCAGCGCGGTGCGCGCCTCGACGCGCGAGCTGCACCTCCAAGCGTGGCGACGATGACCACGTCGGCGGTGCCGCCCTCGGCGTCGAGCAGACGTACCGCCCTTGCCGACCTCGTCGGCGGTGCCCCAGCGCTCCCCGTCGGCGTCGGCACCCCGCGGAAACGTTGGCACGTTCTGGCGGGTGAGCGCCAGCCCGGCCGGCCGGTCCTTGTGCTCGAGGATCGCCTTCCAGGCGGCCACGGTCTCGTTGGCGTCCGCGGGACGCACCACGTCGAGACCCGGGATCGCCCGCAGCGCTGCGAGGTGCTCCACCGGCTGGTGCGTCGGGCCGTCCTCGCCCAGGCCGATCGAGTCGTGGGTCCACACGTAGGTGACCGGCAGCTGCATGAGCGCCGCGAGGCGCACCGCGGGGCGCATGTAGTCGGAGAAGACCAGGAACGTGCCGCCGTACACGCGGGTGCCGCCGTGCAGCGCGATGCCGTTCATGATCGAGCCCATGGCGTGCTCGCGGATCCCGAAGTGCAGCACCCGGCCGTACTTGTCGCCGGAGAACTCCCGGGTGGACCGCGCCCGGGGGATGAACGACGGCTCCCCCTTCGGCGTGGTGTTGTTGGACTCCGCGAGGTCCGCCGAGCCGCCCCACAGCTCGGGGAGGACCGGAGCGACGGCACTCAGCACCGCGCCCGAGGCCTTGCGGGTGGCGACACCCTTCGGGTCCGCCTCGAACGAGGGAAGGCTGTCGGCCCAGCCCTGGGGAAGCGTGCGCGACTTCATCCGGTCCAGCAGCGCCTTGCGCTCGGGGTTGGCCTGCGCCCAGGCGTCGAACGACTGCTGCCAGGCGGCCTCCGCCGCCCGGCCGCGGTCGACGATTCCGCGGGTGTGGGCGAGGACCTCTCCGGAGACCTCGAAGGTCTGGGCCGGGTCGAAGTCGAGGATCTTCTTGGTCGCGGCGACCTCCTCCTCGCCCAGGGCGGAGCCGTGCGCGGCGCCGGTGCCCTGAGCGTTCGGCGCCGGCCACGCGATGATCGTCTTGAGCACGATCATGCTCGGCTGCTCGGTGACCTGCTCGGCCGCGTCCAGCGCCGCCCAGAGCGCCTCGACGTCCTCGACGTACTCGGTGCCGCCGGTGGTCCAGTCGACGGTCTGCACGTGCCAGCCGTACGCCTCGTAGCGCTTGCCGACGTCCTCGCTGAACGCGATGTCGGTGTCGCCCTCGATGGAGATCTCGTTGTCGTCGTAGATCACCGTGAGGTTGCCGAGCTGCTGGTGGCCGGCGAGCGAGGACGCCTCGGAGCTCACGCCCTCCTCGAGGTCACCGTCGCTGCAGATCGCGTAGACGTGGTGGTCGAACGGGCTCTCGCCCTCGGGGGCGTCGGGGTCGAGCAGCCCGCGTTCGCGGCGGGCCGCCATCGCCATGCCGACGGCGTTGGCGACACCCTGCCCGAGCGGGCCGGTGGTCGTCTCGACGCCCGCGGTGTGCCCCTGCTCGGGGTGGCCCGGCGTCTTGCTTCCCCAGGTGCGCAGCGACTTGAGGTCCTCGAGCTCGAGGCCGAAGCCACCGAGGAAGAGCTGGGTGTACAGCATGATGCTGCTGTGCCCGGCGGAGAGGACGAACCGGTCGCGGGCGCTCCAGGCCGGGTTGGCCGGGCTGTGCCGCATCCGCTTCTGGAACAGCAGGTACGCCGCCGGCGCGAGCGCCATCGCGGTGCCGGGGTGCCCGTTGCCGGCCTTCTGCACGGCATCCATCGCGAGGACGCGGGCTGTGTCCACCGACCGGCGGTCCAGGTCTGTCCATTCCAGGGGGGTGCGGACGTCGCTCACGGGCGGAGGTTCCTCTCGACTGCGTCGGGTGTCCCGTCGAGCCTACTCAGCCCCGTGAGCCGGTGCACATCGTCCCAGCCGTCGCCCGATGCCCCACGACGTGTACGCCGCCACTAGACTCCGGCGTAGCCTGAAGGCTTTCCTGCAATCGTCGAACTCGAGGTTTTCGTGACGGCCGTCGATCACTCCGTCTCCACGCGAACGCCGGAGAACGGTCGACCCCGGGTGCGCGACGTGGTGGCGGCGTACGTCGGCCTGATGAAGCCTCGGGTGATCGAGCTGCTGCTGCTGACCACGGTGCCGGTGATGTTCTTCGCCGCACGCGGGGTCCCGGGGCTCGGCCTGGTCGCGGCCACCGTGCTGGGCGGGACGCTGTCCGCGGGCAGCGCGAGCGCGCTGAACAACGTCTACGACCGCGACATCGACGAGCAGATGCGCCGGACCCGGCGCCGGGCGCTGCCCAGGCACATCGTCAGCCCCGTCGCGGCCACCACGTTCGGCCTCGTCCTCGCGGTGGTCTCGACGCTCGTGCTCGGCTCCTGGGTGAACTGGCTCTCGGCCGGGCTGGCGCTCGCGGCCAACGCCTTCTACGTGCTGATCTACACGATGGTGCTCAAGCGGCGCACCACCCAGAACATCGTCTGGGGAGGGCTTGCCGGCTGCTTCCCGCGCTCATCGGCTGGACCGCCGTGACCGGGGCGCTGGCCTGGGAGCCGGTGATCCTGTTCCTCGTCGTGTTCTTCTGGACCCCGCCGCACACCTGGGCCCTCGCACTGCGCTACCGCGACGACTACGCCCGGGTCGACGTGCCGATGCTGCCCGTCGTGGCGCCGGCGCGCACGGTCGCTCGGCAGATCGTCGCCTACTCCTACGTCATGGTGGCGACCTCGATCCTGCTGTGGCCCGTGGCCGAGACCGGTTGGCTCTACCCGGTGGCCGCCGTGGCGCTGGGCGCCGGTTCCTCGTCGAGGCGCACCTGATGCTGGCCCGCACCGCGCGCAGCGACAGCCTCACCGCGGTCAAGCCGATGCGGCTGTTCCA
>CAWCLB010000011.1:0-13005 GCA_963796245.1 uncultured haloarchaeon
TACTTCGGTTATCAAATCAATCACGCATCTTGAAACGCGCCTAAATCTCACCAATCAGATTATTTTTGCACGATTGTTCGGAGCAGGCGAATCCAACCATCAATTTCACGATAGTTGGCACACTAAATACGCGTCACGCACTCTGCAACTCTCCGATCAAGATGCTAAATTAAGAGATTAAACCGAACAGCCAACGGTCTGAGAGAATTCAGCCCTTCAACTACTCCAAAACAACTTGTAGATGAAGTATGCGGCTATCACGACTGCGATGGTGAGAATTAGCGTCAACTGAGCCGAGCCGCCGAACGCGAGTGGGAACATATTGTTGCCCATGACATAGTTGAATGTGTGATTTGTCTTTAATATATGCTTTGTCTATAATCTATGCTTTGTCAAGTTCAGTTCGTACAGTGAATTGTACGCTTGAGCGGAAATACATCATCGCTAGGGGATAACGGTGGCTGAGGAGATACATCTAAATTGTGTGAGGGAGAGGACATCTTAATGGCCCTCTCGGATCGATTCGAACAAGCTGGGATCATCGTCGGCTCCGCGATACTGCTTGCGCTCCCGATGAGTGAGCTTACCGCCGTACTAGTCGGGTACAGTATTCAGCCGTTGTGGCTGTTCGTCTTTGTGCTCATCCCCGGGATCATCACTGGGCTGTTACTCGCCACTGACCACCTCTCGATCTCGTACTCTCAGCTGTGGGCATTCTCACTCATCGGTTGGCTCCTCACATCCATCGGCTGGGGTCTCATAGGGCTCTCCGTCCCACCAGCCGATCAGACCTTCGGGTTTCTCATCTGGGTCGTTGCGCTCTGTCTAGGCAGGCATCGTCGTCTGGATGCGACCCATTTCGATCGTCCGGAAACGACTTGGCCACACCTGAGTCGGAGATCTCCCCCTCGATTGCTGACTCTTCACTCCATCACTCGGGTATCTACGTTACGTTCGTTGACCTACCTAACAGCTGTTTCCCCGCGAATACTGTCTGACTAATAGGATTTCAACAGAGCCAGTCTGGTCGATGATCGGACCACGCTACGATCTGCGCATAGATTGATTCGGGGGCCCCGGGGTGATTGCACTTCCGCTTATCAAATCAACAAGAAATGAGATTACAGGTTCCGGTCATAAACGTTCTTTCGATGACCGACTGCAAGCACCCGCAGCACATCGGTATCCCGCTTCCAATCGATTATGACGCGATAGTCACCGGCTCGAAGTTTGTAATAGGGATAATTAGTCAGTGGCTCAAGTCTGTGTTCTGTCCACTCAGTGGCTTCGTCGAGTTTATTGAGAATTCGATCTTGAATGTCATGCTCCAAGTCTTCTATCTGCTCTACCCCTCGATCAGACCACTCGACTGTGGTCATTCTTCGCTATGCCCAAGTCGTTCACGCAATTCATTTTGAGAGACGGTCTTTCCATCCTCGAATTGCTTTTCACTGATTCGGATGTCCTCAAGCGTCTGGTCTGAGAGCGTGATTGGGTTCTCCTCCATGTACCGACGGATGGTATGACGGGTGAAATCGCTTTTATTGACGAATTTACCGGTCTCTTCGATATATTCGTTGATATCGTCGTCCATTCCATCAGGGACTTTGATTGTCAGTGTTGTCATAGTACTACGATAGTAGTTCTATCGTATTGAATCTTGTGTTGACGGTCACTGTGAGCAATGAGCCGTCTAATCTGAGAGGCGTATCGCTTCCGTTTATAAGGGTATGAATCAGAAAGTTGGGACCAAAGTACGGAGTTCCGATTGATCATGCTGTTCAGTGTGGTTAACAAAGATAGCTCAAAATCTCACTAGAAGATTTATGACATTTCGTCGCAAAGAACAAGATATGTCAACCAATAACCGATCGCACGATATTCGGTATCCACTTGGAGTTGTCGGACTCATTCTCTTAGCGTTTTTGCTCAGGGCAGGACTTAGTTCGCTTGTCGATACGCTGGTTGCTGGTTCGCCCTCATGGGTTCCAGTGTTCGGTACGATTGGGCAAACAGTTACAATTTACAGCTGGGGTGTGTCCCTATTTGCGTTTGTCCTTGTTCCTATCGTTGCCTTCTGGCTTGGTAAGAGGTATGGACAGAACGCGGGATAAGTGTGTGTCCGACTTATCGAACTGATGATCGGTTGGGAATTCGTTTGAGTTACGAACTGCGCACAGATTGATTGGGGGGTCCCGGGGTGTGTTCACTTCCGCTTATGGATTTTAAGAGGGTCTTCTGTCATACACCTCAAAATACCGTTGGGGTTCCTATATCTTCCTACAGTTGTACAACCCAGTACCGTGAGTACGATCGGCTGGGCCCTCATTGGCGTATAATTGGTTGGTGAGCGGTACGCACACGTACCTCCACTCCTGCGTCCACGAGGTAGAGCCGAAGCAGAACCATACTTTGACGGATCACGAGTTAATGTTGATAAAACGCAAAGAAACAGTCGTGGAGTAGTGGCAACCTTCCCACAGCCCCCCAGCTTGACAACCGAGTGCGGCCCTTTCCGACCTACTCTATTGGCCGTGTTTCCGAGACGGGGAACGAGACTGTAGGTTCCTCTGAACTTTACTAGAGTTGGTTACTTCTGATAATGCTGAAAGGACGCCAGCACCTCTGTTAGTATTCGGGATCGTGAGATCGTAGTGAGAACCCTTCGGTTCAGAATCGCATCTCGCCACAAATCAGGGCAGTAGCCCGAGATACACCTGATTTACTCTTGAGTGTGGGGTGTCGGCAACCTCTTACTATGCGCTGAATTCATTCAGAATCTACGAGGATTGTTAGCCAGTTGGTGGTTTGTAGAAATCTAAACGCAGAATCTGTGCTACCCCTTTCAGGAAATTTTGTATAGCATTATATGATTTATTTCCCCGAGCCGTTCCCGGATACCCAGCCACGCTTTGATACTGTCTCGCGTCAAACAGCTAGCATGACCCGCGCCCAGGAGTTAGTCGAGTACCTCGCGGGGGTCGAATCACTCGCGGTTGTCTGCCACGACAACCCCGACCCGGACTGCATCGCAAGACGCGCTCGCGCTTTCGGTTATCGCCGAGTCGAGCGGTGTCAACAACGTGGAGCTGTTCTACGGCGGTGCGATTTCCCATCAGCAGAATCGGGCCTTCGTCAACCTGCTCCACGTCCAGTTGGACCACCTTGACACGTTCGACCCGGAGGCGTTCGAGCGCGTCGCGTTCGTGGACCACTCGACACCAGCAGGGCACACGGAACTCGATACCGTGAAACCGGACATCGTCATCGACCACCACTCCACCGAGAGTCCGAGCGCCGAATTCGTGGACTTGCGGGAGGATTACGGCGCAACGGCGACCATCCTCATCGAATATCTACACGACCTCGACATCGATGTGAACGTCCAACTGGGGTCCGCGCTGTTGTTCGCCTTGCACCGCGAGCGAATCGACTTCATTCGCAACCCGACACCACACGAGTACGAAGCCGCGCTGTACGTCTGTCGGCACGCCGACCTCGAACTGCTCGAAGAGCTCTACGGTGCGGCGTTCTCCCCGGCAACGGTGGACGCCATCGGCGAGGCGATTCGAAACCGCGTCCAGCGCGGGGCGACCTCGCCACGTCAGCCGGGCGAACGTCCGAGCGGGACGCGCTCGCGCAGGCTGCCGACTATTTGTTGAACGTCGAAGGCGTGGATACGGTGCTCGTCTTCGGCGTCGTCAACGGGTCGGTGAGATGAGCGCACGGTCCATTGACCCCCGCGTCCACGCAGGGAACGTCCTCCTGCAGGCGTTCGGCGACGTTGGAAGTGCAGGCGGCCACGCCGACATGGCCGGTGCACAGATTCCGCTTGGCTTGTTCGCCGATGGGGACGCCGACGATGAGGACCTCATTCAGTTCGCATCGCGCCGTGTTTTGCATCGGTTCTTCGACGCGCTCCATCTCGAACGCGGCGAAGAGTGAGGAGAAACCAGCATCTTAAACTGCGTCAATCACCGAGGTCCGGTATGAGCCTCGAAATTCAACACGACTGTCCCGAGTGTGGAAGCGAACAAACGTTCTGGCGGAGCGCGAGTACGAACCTCCACCTCGGCGAGAAAACCAAATGGCACTGCTCGGAATGTGACTACGCGCTCGTTCGCATCAACGGCGATATCGACTCCGCATCGGCATAACAGCTGTTCCGATTTTGTGTTTGCAGACGATTCTCGGCGAGTGACGACGTTTTACTTGATAATACTCAGGTCGCAAATCGGAGTGGATAAACTTCATACTGATATAACAAATCCCGTTTCGTTCCAATCCGACTGGTCACCGTCGTGGGGAACCGTTCGAACCGCCCGTACTAGTCGCGGTTTCGTCGGTACCAGTTCAATTCCGCCGGTGCCGATTTCGATACGTTGATGTGGCGAGTTTCCCCACCACACATGTCTTACTGTATGACCAGTTTGAAAATCAGGGGGTCGAACGTCGAAACAGGCCGTCGGACATCCCAGCAAAAATCGAACAGCAACCGGGATTCTGGAGGGATGAATCCATTCCGGGACCGATTGATGGATTCGCTCGTCTTCGAGCAGTACACACGACCGGACCGCAGTGAAAACTCGACATCGGACTGGGTGTGCGAATGACACACTGGTTTCGCCTCGCCGATGCAAGCGCCACCCTCCGGGGAGTATTTCCGTCCGGCCTCGCCCCAATTTATCACGCGGTGACGCTTCTGGGCAGCCCGACGTTGCTGCTGATAGTTTTGGCTGTCGCCTTCTGGGCAATCAATCGGCGAGACGCCCAGTTTCTACTCTCCCTCGCGTTCTTCGCGATGGGACTCGTCATCGTCACAAAAACGTGGTTCGCACTTCCCAGACCACCAACAGACGTTGCACTCGTGGCACCCTCCGACTCGTATGGCTTTCCGAGCGGGCATGCCATCGCCGCAACCGTCGTGTATGGCGGCGCGGTCCTGACCGTTGATCGCTTCCGGACACGATGGGGAGCTCTGGTCGCCGGTGTCATCGTCGCCGCGGTCTGCCTTTCACGGGTCGCCCTCGGAGTCCACTACCTCGGCGATGTCATCACTGGCATCGCCCTCGGTCTCCTCATCGTCGTGGCCGTCACACAACTCACTCACGAGAACGCAGTTCCGACGTTCGCTGGCGCGGTGGTCGTTGCGGTCATCGCATTCCTCCAAACCGGAGCGACCGACCATGTCGTTTTGGACCTGGGTGGGTCACTCGGTGGACTACTCGCCGTCACCACCATGGGTGAACAGAACCTTCCGCACTCGATGGTCGAACGTATCGCACTCGCCGTCGTCGGCCTCGTGTTCCTCGGCGGCAGCCACGAAATCGCCGACGCACTCCCGTCTCCCGTTCTCTCGGCAGCGGCGAACATCGTACTCGTCTGTGGTATCCTCGCGCTCCCATCGGTGGCGACACTCGTTCAGTCTCGTCGTCAGTCCTCCGTGAAATCGTAGCTCTGCTCGAAAACAGCTTGGAGAAAAAGCGCACAAAATCGAGGGGTTTCAGGATTCGTTTCACCCATCAGTGAAGGAATAATGAAAGCAGATATCTTGTCATCTGATAGCAACCACAGTCATCGGAAACCACGTTCCTCCTTGCGAAAACGGGAAACTACATCCCGTCGAACCGACTACTCGTCCAGCGCGTGCCACGAAAGCCGCAGGTTTCGCGCGGCACTCGCTTGGTCGATTCGCTTTGCGGTCGTCTTCTCGGGTGCAGCTTCGAGAACGCTATCGTCCTCTTGGGCGACGGCGTTGAACGCCTCGGCGAGTTCGTCTAGCGTTTCCCGATTTTCGATTTCCGTCGGTTCGGTCATCAACGCCTCGGAGACGATTTCGGGCCACTTCGTCGTCGGCGGGTGGACACCGTAGTCGAGCATGCGTTTCGCCACGTCGGCCGCGTCCTGGTCGCCCGCGCTAGCGACGAACTCGTGGTGGAACGGCGAGAACGGCACGTCGTACTCGATTTGAGAGCCGAGGTAGTTCGCGTTGAGGACGGCTTTCGCGCTGGCGTCCGAAAGTCCTGCGTCGCCGAGTCGAGCGATGTAGGCGTAGGCTTTGACCAACACGAGCCAGTTGCCCGTGAAACCGTGGACCTTGCCGATGGTGTGTTCGGGGTCGAACCGTTCGTAGCTCGATTCAGTCTCTCGCGGCGTCTCGCCGCTCGTTCGTTCCGAGGAGCCCTGCGCCTCGCGCTTGCGCACACGAGGAGCGGGCAGGAATTCGGCCAGCTTTTCACCAACGCCGATTGGGCCTGCACCGGGACCACCGCCGCCGTGCGGGGTGGCGAACGTCTTGTGGACGTTGTAGTGCATGATGTCGAATCCCATGTCGCCGGGACGGGCGCGGCCGAGGAGTGCGTTCAGGTTCGCACCATCGTAGTAGAGCAGGCCACCCGCGCCGTGGACGATTTCCGCGATTTGTTCGATATCGCGCTCGAACAGGCCGAGCGTGTTCGGGTTGGTGAGCATGAACAGCGCGGTGCTGTCGCCGACTGCGGCTTCGAGTGCTTCGATATCGACGCGGCCGTCGTCCGCGCTCGGGAGTTCGACGACGTCGTAGCCTCCGAGTGCCGCACTCGCGGGGTTGGTTCCGTGAGCGCTGTCGGGGACGATGATTTCGGTTCGCTGGTCGCCCTCGCCGTTCGCCTCGTGGAAGGCTTTGGCGACGAGGATGCCGGTGAACTCACCCGCCGCACCTGCCGGTGGTTGCAGGCTAACCGCATCCATTCCGCCGATTCGGCGAGATAGTCCTGCAGACCGTAAAGCAGTTCGAGGGTGCCCTGCACGCTCTCTTCCGAGCGGTCGGGGTGAACGCTCGCACCGGGGAGCGCCGCAACGTCCTCGGTGAACTTCGGGTTGTACTTCATCGTGCAGGAGCCGAGCGGGTACGGCCCGCTGTCGATACCGTAGTTCATCTGGGACAGTCGGGTGTAGTGGCGCGCCAATTCGGGTTCCGACAGTTCGGGTAGGTCGAGGCTGTCGCGGGTCAGTTCGTCGGGAAGCGACGACTCGATTTCGACTTCGTTGCCGTCCTTTTCCGAGAGGAGCGGTTCGTACAGGTCCTCCTCGTCGTGTTCCCATTTCGCTTGTGTGTATTTCATTTCGCCACCTCCGCGAACAGCGTGACGAACTCACCGATGGCGTGTTCGTTCACGTCGGTCACACAGACCTGAATCTCGTGTTCGCCGACTTCGTGGACCGCGAAACCGCGTTCCTCCAAATCGGCCACGATTGGGGGTGCGGGCTGGTCGGTGCGGGCGACGAACTCGCGGAAGTGATGGCGGTCGTTGACCGGCGCTTGCACGCCGTTGATGTCGTCGAGTCGCGCGGCCAAATCGTTTGCCAGCGTGACGCATTTCTCGGCCAATTCGACCAGTCCGGAGGAACCCAGATACGCGATATGCATCGCAGTTCGGAGGGCAACCCACGCCTGATTCGTACAGATGTTGGAGGTGGCACGCTCCCGGCGGATGTGCTGTTCGCGCGTCTGGAGCGTGAGGGTGTAGGCACGATTTTCGTCACCGTCTTCGCTGATACCGATGAGTCGGCCCGGCACCTGTCGAACGAACTCCTCGCGCGTGGCGAACAGTCCGAGTCCCATTCCGTAACTCGTCGGCAGGCCGAGCGTTGCGGCGTCGCCGACGACCACGTCTGCGCCGACCGAGGCGGGTTCCTGCAACAACGCGAGTGCCACGGGGTCCGTCCCGAGGCAGAACAGCGCATCGTTGTCATGTGCGAGGTCACCGATTTCCGTGAGGTTCTCCTCGATGGTTCCGCTCGTCGTCGGGTTCTCCGCGTAGACGAGCACGGTATCCTCGTCGATGGTGTCGGCAAGCGAATCCACATCCACGTTCGCGTCGTCGGTTGCGTACTCGTCCACGACGAGGCCCGGACCCTCGATGTAATTTTCGAGGACGCTCTTTCGTTCCGGGAGGAGCGAATCGGGAACGAGGACGCGGTTGCCGCTGGTCTTCCGGACGCGTGCAGCGAGCAGTGCCGATTCGGCCAGCGCCGTCGCGTGGTCGTACATCGAGGCGTTGGCGATGTCGAGGCCGGTCAACTCGACCAGCATCGACTGGTATTCGAACAACGCTTGCAGGAATCCCTGCGTGATTTCCGGCTGGTACTGCGTGTAGGAGGTCAGAAACTCCGACCTGTCCGCGAGGTGGTCAACCAGCGACGGGACGTAGTGGCTGTAGTGGCCGCGTCCCAAGAATTCGGTCAGATTTCGGTTCTCGCCGAGGGTTCGTTGGAGCTTTCGGCGTGTCGCCTGCTCCGTGCGTTGTTTAATACCGAACTCGCCGTCGAAGCGGACGGAGTCGGGGATGTCGAAAAGCTCCTCCTCGCTTTCCACCCCAACCGCGTCGAGCATCGCTGCGGTCTCCTCGGCCGTATGCGGTGCGTACGGGCTGCCCGCACTCGCGTTGCCTCCAGTCATTGAATTCCGGCTAGGGAGTCCATCCTTTTAATATGAGAGGAAAGGCGATGGCCGGTTTGCATAGATGTGTATATCTCCGTGGCAAGAATGTGCTGAGAGGCGGCAAAGTATGCACGACAGAGCAATGAACGGCAATCGTTTGTCACGATTGAGTGTCGAGGTTTGTCGTCACTACGGGTCAGCTGAAAAACGCCGAGAACGTCCGATATGTCGTTATTCGATTTGCTCGCGGTACTCGTCCGCCGAGAGCAGGTTGTCGAGTTCGCTCTCGTCGTCCAGTTCGACTTCGAGCATCCAACCGTCGCCGAACGGGTCGTCGTTGACGAGTTCGGGTGCGTTCTCCAACTCCTCGTTCACGTCGGTGACAGTGCCCGAGACGGGCGAGTAGAGGTCGGAAACCGCTTTGATGCTCTCGACGACGCCGAGGTCGCCGTTCTGTTCGAGTTCGTCGCCTTCGGATGGGAGTTCGACGAAAACGACGTCGCCCAGTTCGTCCTGTGCGAAGTCGGTGATGCCGATACGGCCGGTTCCGTCGGTTACAGCTACCCATTCGTGCGATTCGAGATATTTGTGGTCTTCTGGTACTTCGAAGCTCATTATTTGTCTTTCAGAAACGGTGTGCTCTCAATCTTTGCCTTCTTCGACTGTCCGCGCACCATCACGCGAATGACGGTGCCGGGGTCGGCGTACTCGGTCGGAACGTAGCCCAATCCGATGGGTTCGCCGAGCGTCGGACTCATCGTCCCGCTCGTGACCGTGCCGATGATGGTGTCCTCGGTGCTGGTGATATCGTAGCCGTGGCGGGGGACGCCCCTGTCCACGAGTCGGAAGCCGACGAACGTCTCCTCGACCCCTTCTTCTTTCACCTGTTCGAGTGCGTCACGTCCCACGAACTCTGTATCGAGTTTCACCGTGAAACTTACTTTGGCCTCGTACGGGTTGTGCGGGTCGTCCTCGTGATCGAAGTCTTGCCCGGAGAGGAGGTATCCCATCTCGGTTCGGAGCGTGTCACGCGCGCCGAGTCCACAGGGCTGACAGTCAAACGCGTCCCAGACCGTCTCGGCCTCGTCCGAGGGGAGGATAAGTTCGAATCCGTCCTCGCCAGTGTAGCCGGTGCGGGCAATCCAGCACCGAACGCCGTCGACGGTGGCGTACGTCGCCTCGAACTTCGAGAGGTCAACCACGGCGTCCTCGGCGTCGTTGTCGACGGCGGAAATCACGGCATCGACTGCTTCCGGGCCTTGGACCGCGTACATCGCGTAATCGTCGGTCGCGTTACGGATTTGGGCGTCGAACTCCCACTCGTCGCGGAACTTCTTCCAGCGGTCGTGCATCTGCTCGTCGTGCCCGGCGTTCGGGATGAACAGGAACTCCGCGTCGTCGTCCTCCGGCAGTCGATAGACGACGGTGTCGTCAATGATGATGCCATCCTCGTCGGTTATCATCGCGTACTGGGAGTCACCCGGCGACAGCAGGGTCACGTCGTTGGTCGTCAAACGTTGCATGAGGCGCTCGGCATCTGATCCGCTGACTTCGATTTCACCCATGTGGGAGACATCGAAGATGCCGACGGATTGCCGGACGCTCTCGTGTTCTTTCGTTATCGAATCGAACTCGACAGGCATGTCCCAGCCGCCGAATTCGGTAAACGTCGCGCCCCGCTCGTCGTGAACGTCGCGCAACGGCGGTTTCCGAAGGGGCATACCCGAACCCTCGAAGCGAGGGAAGTAATGTTTTGGTTTCTCCTTCGGACCTGCTGCTGGTCGTTTAAAACAGTGTATTGATAACTTTCACGCCGGTTCGACGATTATCTGCCCGTTCTCGAGTTTCTTGAACACGAGCCGGTCACCTTCTTCTACTTCTTCGCCAACCTCTTCGAACTCCTCTCTAACTGCTTTGATGAGGCTGATTCGCCACCGTTGTGTCACTGTCGTCGTGCCGAGTATCTGTTCACTCATCTACTCCCCCCAATGGAATCGGTATTGTTATGGATTCTTAGCTATTTCGACAAAATAGTCACGAATGACTATTTCGACACAGACGTTGATCCATCAAGTACACGATTCCGATGCCGGGAGTATTCTCGTCCGCGGACGGAACGTACCGCTCGAATCCATCGACTCCGTCGTAACGCTCGACGCGGGCGTGAAAGCCGTGCACGAATGGACAAACACGTACTTGCCGCTGTACGTTACGACGCCGATGGCTGGCGGCCGTGCACGGAAACGCTTCGGCACACAAACCGTTCCGGCCGCCATCGAGCATATCGAACAGTTGCTCACCGAACGCGAGTTCAAGGGTTTTTGGCTTCGGAATCACGCAGGCTTCGTCAACTGCTGGCACGAACGCCGCGTCAACCCGCTCGAAGCCCAACTTGCGGCCATCGCGGCGAAAGCCGACACGATGTTCGTCACGTGGACGGACGCGACAGCAACGGCCAACGAAGAGATTTACGACGAAATTTATGATGGGGTCGATGAGCCCTGAAGTCGGTCGAACAACTGTGACGGGTCACCCGCAACATCCGTACTCTCACATTCAGGACACTGGACACAGAACGACCAGTCGAACGGCGTACTTTCCGTGCCCGTGACGCAGGCAGCGAGGTCGAGTAGCAAAACGAACGAATCGGAATGTCCACAGTTCTGGCAATTCATAGTATCAGGCCGACGGGTGTCTTCACGATGTCGGCTATCACGGAGTGGTTCCGTTTCCGTATTTGAACGTTCGGGTGGCGCGAGGCGTCGTTCGACGGGTGAATTGAGAAGTCGTGGAGCGATGGCGTCTTTGGCCAGTATTTTTTAGTGGAGTTCAGTACCTTTTAGTTTCTTTTAGTATCAATCGTTTTCTTGCCCACCCACTACGAACGGGAGTGATTGGTAATTCTGCGATTGCAGTTGCTAGAAGAGACCCCGAAAGCCCCCGTCCGATATCGTTCAGCGTTCTCGTTTTGCGTCCCGACCCAGTTCGCGTTCCACGGCATCGACCTTGTCTTGTGCTCGCTGCTCCCGTGTTCGTTTGTCGTCGATTTTGAGGAATGTGCTGACGCGGTCACCGTCCACGGCTTCGTGGGCGGCGTGTGCCGCGTCGAACAGTTCAGCTGCCGAATCGGCTTCGATGACGGTTCCCATGGGATTCGTCTCGTAGGACACGTCGAAATCGTCCAACGCTTCGACTGCCTTTGTGACTTCGCTCGCCATGCTTCCCTCGATTACCGGTGCGACCGACAGCAGAGCAATCACGGTCATATCTCGACTGTCGAAGGCGAGCTCCCTGAACGTATGGGCCGAGTGCTGAGCAGAAGCATAAATGGCAACAAAAAACGGAATGATTGCGAACTAGTGCTATCGCGTGAGGACGACGTTATCGCCCCGGCGTCGAACCCTGTTCGTAGCGGCGCGGTTTCGGATTCGGTGCCTCGGGTCGTCGGAACGGTACCCTCTCTTGTTCGCCGTTCCCGCCCTCCGGCTGAATCGGCTCCCGTTGTAGGTGCGCTTCGAGGAACCAGAGGTATTTGTCCACCTCGCGCGAGTGCTCGGTCAACAGGTCGGCAGTGTCTTGGTCGGAGTGGGCCAGTGCCGCCTCGATGCCACTCCGGAGGTTTGCGGCATGAAGCGCGAGGTTGTTCGCCAGCGCTTCGACGAACTCCATCCCGGTCACGGCGTTCGTCTGTATCTCCGGAATGCGGGAGTTCACCGCCGCCATTCGAGCTGTTCCGCGTGCTTCCCCGCCGAGTGCGGTCGTCCGCTCGGCGATGTCGTCTCCGTGTTCGAAAAACACGTCAGCTAACTCGTCGAACAACAGGTGCAGTTGGTAGAAGTTCGGCCCCTTGACGTTCCAGTGGGCGTACTTCGTCTGGGTCAACAAGTCGGTCGTGTCCGCGAGCGTCTCGTTCAGTAGTTCCACGAGCGGGACGCGCTCGTCGTCCGCTATGTCGTTCTGTGTGAAGAACATCCGCGCTGTCGGTTCGTCTTGTGTGTCACTCATACTCCCCACCTCGCTACTCTAAAGGACGGATTCAAGCAAGAGTATTTCGGGCGCTTCCATAACCCTCAACCCGTGTCACTCTCGACCCTGTTACTCCTTTTTGACCCTGTTACTCCTTAGACTGGACTTCCTTCCGCCCCGACAAGCTGTCCGGGTCGAGATGGAAGTGGCGAAACGTCACGTCGTCCGGCGGCTGGTCGAAGATATCCACCAGCGGAATATCCACGTCCCACATGCGCTGAGCGACCGCCGAATCGTACGGTAGTTCGTCCACCTCTTCGAGATTCCCGCTGGCAACGACACTCCGATACCCCTCGTCCGTTTCCTCGTACGTGACGAACGACACTGGGTCATCGAGCAACTCCTCCTTCCCGCTGTTCGGTGGAAACGCGAATCGGAAGTAGAGACTCCCCGTGTCCGCGTAGTAGCCGTAGGAAATCGGCAACGAAAACGGCGGTTCGGACGCCACCGCCGAAAACGAGATGACGCCCGTGCCGCCGATTCCGAGGAATTCGTTTCGCTCTTCGTCCGTCATCTGCACCCACCGGAGCCCCTGCATATGAGTCCGTACGACTCGA
>CAWCLB010000012.1:0-52718 GCA_963796245.1 uncultured haloarchaeon
GCGGCCTCCGAGATTTCGTCGTCGTCCAAGCGCGAAATGCGAGCTTTCATGATACGGGTGTTTTCGACCTGTTCGACGTGAAGACGAACCCCGCCGTAATCGATATCCTCACCCTCCTCCACGAGTCTCCCCGCGCGGTTGAAGATGAATCCGGCGATGGTCTCGAACTCTTCACCCTCCGGTAGTTCGATTTCCATCGCCTCGTTCACCTCGTCGATGTTGACCTCGCCGCGGACGATGACGGTGTCCTCGTCGATGCGCTCAATCGGCTCTTCTTCCTCCCCGTCGAGGATTTCCCCGACGATTTCCTCGACCATGTCCTCCATCGTGACCAGCCCTTCCGTCGTTCCGAACTCGTCAATGACGATGACCATCTGCATCCGATTTTCGCGCATTTCGGTCAACAGCTCGTCCACGTTCTTGCTCTCGGGCACGTGAAGCGTCGGCTGAATCAGACTGCTGAGCTTCAAGCCGTTCGCCTCCGTCTCGCCGTAGTTCTTCTCGCGAACGAGGTCCCGAACCGTGACGATACCGATGACGTTGTCCAGACTCCCTTCGTAGACGGGGACCCGTTCGTGACCCGATTGGACGAGCGTCTCGATGGCTTCGTCGACGCTCGAATCTTGGGGGACGGCGGTCATGTCGAGACGCGGCGTCATCACTTCCTTGGCGATGGTGTTGTTGAACCGGAAGATGCGTTGGAGCATCTCGCGTTCGTCCTCCTCGATGACGCCCTCGCGCTCGCCGGTCTGAATCAGGTTCTGAATCTCGTCGCGCGTCACGTACGACGTCTCGATGGCCGACTGGCCGCCAGTGACGCTGTTTATCGCCCGCGTGAGATAGTCGAAGAAGACGACGAGGGGCTTGAGCAGGGTTTCGGTGTATTTGAGCGGTCTGGCGATTTTGAGCGACCACGACTCCGTGTTCTCCACCGCGTACGATTTCGGCGCGATTTCCCCGAACAACAGGACGAGCGTCGTGATACCGAACGTGGAAACGAGAATGGCCACACCGGGGTCGAAATAGAGTTGGACGAGCACCGTCGAGATGGACGACATCGCGATATTGACGATGTTGTTGCCGACGAGAATCGTCACGAGCAGTCGGTGGGGGTTGCTTTTGAGCGATTGAACGACCTTCGCGCGCGCAACACCGTCTTCGACGAGCGCATCGATGCGGTGCTTCGCGAGCGAAAACATCGCGATTTCCGAGGAGGAGAAGAATGCAGAGAGGACGAGAAGCACGAGAATGAGGACGATTCCGCCCCATCGGACGATGGATCCGTGAGGTTGAATGTCCAGCATACTATTCAGTGGCGCAGTTTGCGAGAGCGCGATGAGTGTCGGAGAGAGTCCCATTCGATAACCCATCTTGACCGTCAGCGGGATTAACTCTTTATCCTTTTGTTGTTCCAAATTTTGAGCGAAACTGCCGAGAACGAAGCCCTTACAGGAGTTTCGCCCCAATCGTGGGGTATGAGCACCGAGACGACAAATTCAGCCATCACGCTGTACCGGTTGCAGGCGTGTCCGTACTGCGAGCGCGTGGTTCGAAAACTGCAGGAGTACGACCTCTCCTACCAGTCGCGGTTCATCGAACCCATGCACTCGGACAGAAACGTCGTCAAGCGCATCAGTGGCAAGCGAACCGTTCCGGCCATCGTGGATGAGAACACTGGCGTGACGATGAGTGAGAGCGCGAACATCGTCCAATACCTCGAAAACACCTACGGAGGAGCCGAATAATGCCGGACTTCGACGTAGTCGAACTCGGCGAGGCAGACCATCCGAAAGTCGGCGAGACCGCTCCGGACTTCACACGACCGCTCGTCAACACCGAGTTCTGGGAGAACGCGTCCCTCTCAGATGTCACGGACGACGGCCGGACGCTGCTCGTCTTTCACAGCATGGACGGCGCGTTCCCCGCAACCTACGTGTGGAACGAACTACGGGACCGCGCGTGGGACGAGGAGTACGACGTACAGATAGTCGGCCTGTCGATTTCGTCGCCGTACGAGCACAAAACACTCATCGAAGAGCGCGGAATGGAGTATAGCCTGTTCAGCGACCCCATGAACGACGTCGCGGAAGCCTACGGCATCGTGAACGAGTTGGACGGGATGGAAGGCATCAGCGAACCCCGACCGGCGATGTTCCTGTTGGATGAAAATCGAACCGTGGAGTACACGTGGGTCGCCACCGAGTGGCCTGACTTCCCCGACTACGACGACGTCGAAAACGCCATCGAAGGATAAAAAGTCCGTTTTCGCCACGCTCACGTCGTCGTGTTAGTTTTGGTAGTTTGGTAATTGAAGTTACTGGAAAGCAGACGCCGAACGTCCCGCCCGTTCGCTCCGAGAGAACGACTCCGGTTCGACCGTGATTGCAACTACCGAGCGGCAATAAAGACCGCAACCGCCCCGCTGACTCGCAGTGTCGCCAGACTCCGTCTGGCTGACTGCCGAGCAGCGCTCGGCAACTTTGCCGTCTTCTCGCGGCCCGTGCCTGCTCGCTTGCGAGGTTTCGGCGAAACCTCGTCGTCCCCGGAACCCCGTTCCGCGCTACTCGCCGCCGAGGGTGCTTCGACTGAACCCCCGAAAGACGTGATACTTTTTTCGCCGAAACCACAATGTCGAGTATGAACGACGAGAGCGAGAGAGACGAAGCGAACGCGGACGAACTCGAACGAGCGGCGGATGCGATTCGAAACGGGAACCTCGTCGTCTACCCGACTGAGACAGTGTACGGTCTCGGTGCTGACGCACTCGACTCGACAGCAATCGAGCGCGTGTTTGACGCGAAACGACGGGCACGCGAGAAACCGGTTTCGCTCGCGGTACCCGACGTGGAAACCGCACGGGAGTACGTTCACCCGACGGAGCGCGAGGAGTCGTTCATGGACGAGTTCTTGCCCGGTCCGGTGACCGTGCTCTGTGAAAAGCAGGCTGTCGTCCCGGACGTGCTCACTGGGGAGCGCTCGCGGGTTGGGATTCGGATTCCGGACCAACCGCTCGCGCTGGAACTGCTCCAGCGGGTTTCGCCCATCACCAGCACGAGTGCAAACGTGAGTGGCCGGGGAAGCGTGACGAATCTCGACGAACTCGACGACGAAATTCGAGACGCCACAGCAGTCGTCATCGATGGTGGCGAAACCGGCGGAACGGGCAGTACCGTGGTGAACGTCGAACAGGGAGAAATCCTCCGCCGTGGCGAAAACGCCGATGCAATCGAGGCGTGGCTAACCGCCGAGGAGTGACCGGATCGTTCTGGTTTTCACCCCGCACTCGGCCCGATACTCACAGGCGTTGCATTTCGACGTGTTCTTCAACCGCGGCGGTGGTCCGTCGATGGCGCGAGCGGTCCGAAGGACACGCCGATACGTCGCCTTTCGGCGCGTGGAAAGACAGATATCTCGGACGATGCCGGAAGCCGGATACTCCACGAACGCGCGTTCGACCATCCGTCCGTACTCCCACGAGAGCGCCTTCGCGGCGGCGACGACTCGAACGCTCTGTGGTTCCCAGATGCCCGTCTCGGGCGGCGTCCCGGTGAAGACCATGGACGGAACGGGCGGGTTACCATCGAGAACTTTGTGGACGACCCCGCGACAGTCCTTTCCATCGACTAAGCGGTTGCGTTCGGCGGGGTCGGCGAGGTGTTCCCACGCGTCGAGGTGTGTGGCGCGTTCGAGATTCTCCCGGAACCGGTCGGGAGGGACTTCCAATGGAAGGCCGGCGAGTTCAGTTCTGGATGCATTCAGTAGTCGGTCGTACTCGTACGCGAGTGCACGTCGTTCGGCGACGATGTCGGGGACCTCGATACTGTCCTGCCGCCGATAGTAGAGTTTCCGTGGGCAGTACGCTGCGGTTTCGAGGTCGCTGAATGGAATCTTCGACACGGTGGGTCTGGTCCCGGTTTGGTATATAAATCTCCGGGCGAGGGAAAGGGGCAAGAGTTTGGAGGGTCTTGGTTCGCTCATGAGTGACTTCGATAAGGAAGCGGAGCGAGAGAAACTCCGCCAGCAGTACGAAAACGAAAAGGAGGAGCGAAAATCTACCCAGCGAATGAGCGAACTGCTGTTGCAGGGCGCGACGATGACGGGGAAGCACTGTGACACCTGTGGTGACCCGATCTTCCGCTACGACGGAAACGAGTTCTGTCCGACGTGCCAGCAACGGAATCCGAATCGGGAGCATCGGACGAGGAAGCGACGACGAACGAATCGGCTGGAACGAATCGAACGCCGAAGCCACACGTCAAAACGCGAGTGAAATCGAGGTCGAATCGCCGGAAGTCGAAGCAGTCACGAGCAATGCGGAATCAGCCACAGAAGTACGGGGTACCACACTCCGACTCCACAGAAGAAACCCGACCTCGTCAGTCCCAGCGGGCACCGCCGAATCAGACGAACCGAAGCGAGCGAAACGAGCGACCACGGCAACCCGAATCGCGAGCACCGGCGACAGGCGAAGCAGGTGACCTCACCGAAGCGCGAAACGCGTTGGTTCGGAAACTGACGAGCCTCACCCGGGAGGCTGAAAGCACGAACGATGTCGGTTACTCGCGCGAGCTACTCGCCGCAACCCGCGAGGCAGCCGAGGCACTCGCCGCGCTCGATCGGGCGAATCGGTAGGGCGGAATCGCGGCCGCGTTAGTAGTCCGAAAATACTCGTCCGGTTGGATTTCCCGCTATCGTTCCGTGGCCAACGAGAGTCGGCGCTCCGCAGCACCGACTTCCCGCACGAAATCGAGTCTCGTTTCGTCCAACGCGTATCCGAGGTCGAGGTCGGAATCAGAAGTGATGCACGAACGCCCGGCCGATATGTCGTGTTGTGGGTTCGCCGTACAGTCTGTTCGCTCGATTTGGCGACCGGTTTCGTGTTGCGGTTTTCCGTACCAGTTCTCGACTTCCCATTGCTCCTCGTCATCCTGCCTCGTGAGGCGGGGTAACATAGTTTACTCTTGTCCGGGTAAACAGTGGAAGGGGATTTAATCTGGTTCGACCGTTCACCCCGTTTATGCGTCGTCATCGACACCATACGAGCGGCAAACGGTGGGTTTAGGCCGCGATGACTAGGGTGTGCTGATGGTACCATGACATCACCCCTGGTCCCGGTAAGCCCGCCTTACGAGTCGTATGCTTCCGATGATCTCACGAATTCTGTCGGCGGTTATCTCGCCGACTCCCTCCGTCTCCATAAGGTCGCCTTTCGACGCGGTCATGACGGCCTGAACCGTTCCGAACTCGTCGAGCAGCGCCCGCGCCGTCACCGGACCGATGTCCGCGATGGCGGCGACGACGTACTCCTGCTGTTCGGAGAGGGTCTTCGAATGTTTCTCGCCGTGGACCGAGACCTCGCGGTCGTGAGACTCCTGTTCGCGCGTCGCGATGACTTCGAGCAGGTCCGCCGTATCCTTCTCGTCCTCGGTTCGGAGGACGCTCGCGCCGAAATCCACGGCGAGGGACGCGATCGCGCCGCGGATGGCGTTCGGGTGGACGTTGCGCTCGCTCGTAGAGGTCCTCGCCCTCGATGACGACTACCGGGCGGGCGTAGTGGCGGTTCGATGTCCCCGACCTGCTCGAACATGGAACGATCGCCGCCGACGAGCGTATCGAGGAAGTCGCTCACCGACTTTCGCTCGACCGCGACCCGGTCGGAGAGCACGTAGTCGCCCACCGCGAGCGTTTCGAGTCGAACGTCGACACCGTCCCGCGCGGAGAGGTCGCGGGCGATGTTCGCGTCGAGTTCGCGCTGGTCAGCACGATTTCGACGTCGTCGGAATTGTCCCGCGTGCGTGCGGTCGCAACGACGCCTCGGGTTCGCTTTCGTCCTCGTCATCGTCGTCGTCGCGTTCCCGTCGTCCGCGTCGTCCGCCGACTTCGTGTCGAACTCCTGTAGCCCGTGGCTCGCCTCCCTCGGTTCGCCGTCCCCGTCACCGTCGAACGACCCGAGGGTCTGTCTGTGATCATCCAGTTCTTCCTCGACCTGCTTGGCGACGCCCTTGAGTTTCCGCAGTTCGTCTTCCATCTCGTCCTCGCGGCGCTTGGAAATCCAGAAGTAGGCCTCGTCGCGGGTGTCCTCGGCGAGCAGGACGACGACCTGCCCCTCGGCCTGCCGACCCGTCCGTCCTTTGCGCTGGATCGACCGGATCGCCGTCGGCACGGGTTCGTAGAACAGCACCAGATCGACTTCCGGCACGTCGAGTCCCTCCTCCGCGACGGACGTGGAGACGAGCACCTCGAACTCGCCCGCCCGGAAGTCGTCGAGGGTCTCCTGCTGTTCCTTCTGGGTCATCCCGTCGCTTCCCTCCTTGTCGCCCTGCCCGACGAACCGCCGGGTGTCGAAGTTCTCGTTGAAGAACTCCGTCAGCGTCTCGGCGGTGTCGCGCGATTCGGTGAAGACGATGATTCGCTCGCCGCCGTCGATCCCGAGCGTCTGAGCGAGGTATGTGTCGTGCCTTCCGGAACTTCGGGTGCAGGTCGTCGTACTGCGCCGCCTTCCGCATCGCCTCCTGTACTTTCGGGTCCGAGACGAGCCGCTGGCTGGCCTTCGAGGCCCCCGACGACCGGGCGGCGTTTCGCTGGCGCTCGAAGTACCGCCGGAGGGATTCGACGCTCTGAGTCTCGGCGAGTTCGACCGCGCGCCGGAGCTTCATCACCTCGGCGTGGGCGGACATCCCCTCGTACCCCTCCGACTGGTCGTTGTCGATGAGTTTCCGGAGTTCGCCGCGCACCTTGTTCAGGTCCCTCTGGGAGACGTCGGGGCGCGTCGTGTTGATGACGCCGAGTTCCTTCAGCCGCTCCAGTCGGTCCTTGATGACTTCGTTCAGCGCGTCCCGGATCGCGATGATGTTCGTCGGGTAGTTCCACGCGCTCCCACTCCACGTCCGTGTCGTGGGTGTACGTCGAGACGTCGGTGTCCTCCTCGGTCATCACCTCGACTTCGTGCAAGTCCGAGATTCTCACACACTGTCCGAATCGCCTCCTCGTCGCCGCCCGGCGAGGCGCTCATGCCGGTCACGAGCGGGTCGTCGGCGTCCGACGTGGTAGCGCTCGGCGATGTAGTTGTAGGCGTAGTCGCCGGTGGCGCGGTGGCACTCGTCGAAGGTGAGGTGGGTCGACCGGTCCGAGGTCGATTCGGCCCGCCGACGAGGTCGTTCTCGACGACCTGCGGCGTGGCGATGATGACCTTCGCGCGACTTCCAGAGGTCGGCGCGGTCGTCGGGGCGGACCTCGCCAGTGAACACGACTATCTCGTCGTCGGGAATCGAGAGCGCTTCGCCGGTAGAAATCAGCGTGCTGGTTCACGAGCGGTTTGGTCGGCGCGAGCAGCAGGGACTTCCCGCCCACTCGTCGAACCGTTCGGCGGTGACGAGCAGGCTAACCGTCGTCTTTCCCAGTCCGGTCGGGAGGCAGACGAGCGTGTGTCATTGCGTCGCGGTTCCGGCGAGTTGAATCTGGTAGAGTCGCCGCTCGATGAACGAGGGATCGAGACAGGGGTGTTCGACGTAGTTCGTCCGCGTCCGTGGTCGCCATTCGTCGTGTGTTCGGGCGTCTCCGGTTTAAGGGTTCGCGTAGCGAGGTGAAAGTAGTCGGCGAAGTTCCTACGCGAAGACGGAACCACGACCAGCCAGTCGGAGCAGAATACTCATGATGAGCATCGGCAGATATCGGAGCGCGACGAAAATGGCCACGGCGGCACCGAGGGGAATCGTGAGGTTGTCGTCGATGACGTAGCCCGCGATAACGGGTTTGACGCCGTCGGCGAGCGTCGCTGCGACTGCGCCGAGAACGGCAGCGCGGAGCGGCAGTCCGAGACCGGACGCGATGAGGAGGCAGACGGCGAACATGATGAGCGAGTCATCGAGCCGCCTTGATCGTCCGAGTTCGCCCGACCCGAGGAGGCCGCTGATGGGGTCGGCGATGGTCAACATGAGCATCGCCGGAATGGCGACCCGCGGCTCGAAGACCCACGCGGTCGCGGTCATGCCGAAGAAGTAGAGGGCGTAGCCCGCGAGGTTGTCCTGTTCGTACTCGCGGGTGAGCTCGTCGTAGATCCGCCAGTCGAGACCGACGAAGAGGCGTATCGCTTCGAGGACGAGCGCGACGCCGAACCGACGACGAAAGCCAGCGAGCTGCTGCCACGTCACAAGTCCGAGCAGGTAAGCGCCGGGAAGTCCGGTTCCGCTGACGTGCACCAATCTGCGCTTGACTTCGCCCGACACGGTTACTCGAGGTATCGACGAAGGTCTCGGTCGGACCGCTCGCGGAGTCCGAGCGAGGAGATCCGGCAGGTCGGCGACGGCAACGCGGACCTGTTCGGTCGAGTCGCGTTCGCGGAGCGTCACGGTGCCGTCTTCCAGCGCTTCGTAGTCGACGGTGACACAGAACGGCGTGCCGACTTCGTCCTGTCGGCGGTACCGCCGGCCGATGTTACCCGAATCGTCGTAGGTGACGTCGAAGCCGTGCGCTCCGGAGTTCGGCCGCGATTTCCCGGGCCTGCTCGCCCATCCCGTCCTTGTCCATCAGCGGGAAGACGCCGACGAGTCGTCGGCGCGAGTTCGGGTTCGAGGCGCCAATCGCGTCCGCGTCTCGCCCTCGACTTCGTCCTCTCGTAGGCGTGGTCGAGCACGGTGTAGAGGACCCGGTCGACACCGAACGACGGTTCGACGACGTGTGGCGTGATGTGTTCGCCGCGACTCCTTGACCTCCTCGACGCTGAAGCCGGTCTTCTTCGGCCGGTACGGTGTAGGTCTCGCCGTCGACTTCGACGGTCACCTCGTCGCCGTCGAACGCGGCCCGGTCGCGTTCGGCGAGCGTCTGGAGCGCCTCGGCGATGCCGGCCGGCGTCGCCGCCGAACTCGGGACCGAGGTAGCTCATGTCGGGGTCGACGGTCGCGCGTTCGACCATCTTCGGTTCGTCGTACTGCCGGAAGACGGTGAAGTCCTCGTCGGAGTGGGCGTCGTGCTTCGAGAGGTCGTAATCGCTCCGGTAGGAGAAGCCGGTAATCTCTATCCAGTCGCCGTCGATTTCGGCTTCGGCGTCCCAGCAGTCGCTCGACGTAGTGGGCGCGTTCGCCGGCGAGGTGCTGGCGGAAGCGGAAGCGGTCCATGTCGACGCCGATTCGCTCGTACCACTCCTGGCCGACGCCGAGGTAGTAGGCGATCCAGTCGCTCGCGATGATACCCTCATCAACCGCCTCGCCGATGGTGGTGTTGACGTGGTCTCCGTCCGTCGTCGTTCTGCTCGGCGGCCGAGTACAGCGTCACCTCGACGTCCTCGACCAGATGAAGCGGCGGTTCGTCGGTCTCGGGGTCGATGAACTGTTCGAGTTCGGCCTGCGTGAACTCACGGACTCGGATGATGGACTTTCGGGGGCTGATTTCGTTCCGGTAGGCCGTGCCGATTTGCGTGATGCCGAACGGGAGGCGATTGCGGGCGTACTCCTTGAGTCGTGGGAACTCCACGAAGATACCCTGTGCCGTCTCCGGGCGCAGGTAGCCGGGTTGTCCCGTATCCGGGACCGATGTCCGTCGAGAACATGAGGTTGAAATCCTCGACCGGTTCGCCCGCGAGCGGGGTATCACAGGTCGGACAGTGGAGGTCGTGGTCGGCGATGAGTTCGCCGACTTCTTCGAGTGGAAGGGCTTCGGCGTCCTCGATATCCGTGTTGTCCTCGATGAGGTGGTCGGCGCGGTGGCTCTCACCGCATTCCGGGCACTCGACCAGCATGTCGTCGAAGCCGTCAAGGTGGCCCGACGCCTCGAAGACGGGTTCGGGCATGATGGTCGGCGCTTCGATATCGCGGTGGCCTTCCTGCACCTGAAACCGGTCGCGCCACGAGTCCTCGATGTTCCGCTTCAGCGCCGCACCCTGCGGGCCGTAGACGTAAAAGCCCGAGACGCCGCCGTAGGCTTCCGAGGATTGGAAGAAGAACCCACGCCGCTTGGCGAGTTCCACCAACTCCGTCATTTGAGCGCCTCCAGCAGGTTCACGTCCCGGACGATGCCGACGAGTTGGTCGCCGCTGACGAGCGGGACCTGTTCGATATCGTTCGAAATCATCATCTGGGCGACCTTGCGCGCGGTCTTGCGCTTCGAGACCGTCACGACGTCTTCGGTCATGAACTCGCTGACGGGTGCGGACGGAATTTGGACGTTTCGCGTCGGGATGTAGCTGTTTCCGACCGATTTGATTCCTTCCCACATCCACGCGTCGTCCTCGTTGGCGATACTACCACCTGTTTCGTCCTCGCCCTCGACCACGCGCGCGACATCGATGATATCGACTTCGGTGAGGATTCCGTCCATCTCCCCCTCGTCGTCGAGCGCGACCGCGTACGGGACGTTCGCGTAGTAGATCTCTCGTTCCGCGACCGTCAACGGCGTCTCAACGTAACAGGTGTTCACGTCGGGACTCGCCAGTTCGCCGACTTTCGTGTCGCCGTCGGCTTCCTCCTCGGCAATCGCGCGGACGACGTCGGTGATAGTGACGATTCCTTCGAGTTCGCCGTCCACGACGGGAACACGGCGGGTTCGTTCCTTCAGCATCAGTGCGGCGACGTCCTCGATGGAGGCATCCTGCGTCGTCGTCGCGACATCCCGCATGAGGATGGCGAGTTGGTCTTCGTCCGGGTGTCTCGATGAGGTCATCGCGCGAGATGAGACCGCGGTACTGTTCACCGTCATCCGTCTGTTTAACGACGGGGACGGACGAAAACGACAGTTCCTGCAAGTAATCGAGCACGTCATCGCGCGTACCCGGAAGCTCGACAGTAACCACATCAGACCTGGGTGTCATCGCTTCGGCAACGTTCATACGCGCCGGATACGGTTTCACCCTTCTTGTACCCTACGAAGCGTGAGGGGGAAAACGTGAACTGTAGTCCCGAAACCGGGGACGATCAGGGTGGAAAAACGAGAGGGGGACTATTCGTCGTGGTCGCCGGCAGGTACGTCCATAACGTAGTTCTCGTATTTTTCCGGGTCCGGGAAGAACTTGGAATAGTCGTCGTGGCGGAACGAGCCGTGAACAGTACCGTCCAGCGTCTGAACATAGGTGAACAGTTCGTCTTCTTCCATCGAGTTTTTCACCAAGCCGGGCGCGTACATCATCTCGTAGGTTCCGGCGATAAGAATCGCGGTGTCGGTGTCGGGGTCCAAAAACTGCGTGAGCATGAACACGCGCGAACTGACTTCCTTTCGGAAGACCTGATATTTCGGAAACGTCCCCGCCTCGAACGCCTCGTCGAAGTCGTCGGTGTAATTGTCAGGAACGACGTAGACGAACCCGAATCGATTGGTGTTGCCCGCATCCTTGTTTTCGGGAGCGGTTTGGCTCGCAGGCACTGTAACGACGTTCCACCCGTCGGATTCGAGTTCATCCGCCATCGCGTTCATGTCTTGGAGCGTCATTCCCCACGCGTCTTTTTCGGCATCCGCGTTGGCCGCGATACGCTCGGCATAGTTTCCTTCTTCGTCGCCGGTCTCTGGCATACAGGCATGTCAGGAGTGGAAGCGGTAAAAACTGTTGCTACACACCAACGCCGAACACGGCTTCCATGAGAAACGACGTGAGGAGAATCACGAGGCTAGCGATAAACAGCTTTGCACCGGGTGAGAAACGCTCCTCGGGTGGAATGGAGTACTGTGGAAGCGGTGGTACTCGCTGTACTGCGGACTGAAATCGTGTCTCATCGCGCGAGCCGATGACTTCACCGGAGTTCGTGTCCCGTTTGATTTCGACGTTACCTTCCGACCGGTCCACTTTCCATCGGCGCGAGGGGTACAACGAGAACGTGCCGTACCCAAACACCACAATGCCGACGAGAAAAAGAAAGTACTTCACGCCGACGAAATCGCTGCCGAGCGAAAAACACACGATGACAGCGATGACGAAAACCACACCAGTCACCACGATAGCGTAGACGAGCGCGTCGAGCAGCTGTCGCAACCGCCGAGGGGACTGGTGTGGTCCGGACATTACCGCATCGTGTAGGGGGTGAACTCGTCCGGCTCTTCGTACTGTTCGATGTGACGGTGACAGTGGCTAAAGCGACCGGAGTCGCTCACGACGTTGTCGTCCGGTGCGTCCGAGTCACAGACGCTTCCGAACACGTCACGGAGATACTCGCGTGCCTGCTGTTCGTCGTTGCTCTCGATATAGTCAGACGCTTCGTCAATGTGTTGTTCGATTTCGTGTGGCAACTCGAAATCACCGAACAACTCCTGTCGGATTTCGCCGATGTCGGAATAGCGCGTCTCCATACCGAGCATCTCCTTTAGCTGGTCCCTCATCGACCGCTCGGCACGGGACCGCTCGCGTACGACTTGGCGGAAGATTTCGATGTTGACCCAGAGGTCGTCGTCGACGTCTTGGAACTCCTCCGGTCGAATCTTCATCGGACACCGCGTGCTGAACGGGCACCCCATCGGTGGGTCGCGTGGACTCGGCGGAGTTCCACGAAGCGTGATTCGCTCGCCACGCGCCGTCGGGTCGGGGTCCGGAATCGCCGAGAGGAGCGAAATCGTGTACGGGTTTTTCGGGTTCTCGAACAGTTCCTTGGACGGTCCGAGTTCCATGATGTGACCGAGATACATCACGGCGACACGGTCACAAATGTGACGAACGACCGAAAGGTCGTGGGCGATGAACAGGTACGTCAGCTCGAACTCGTCCTGCAGGTCTTCGAGCAGGTTGAGAATTTGAGCCTGGACGGAGACGTCCAGTGCCGAGACGGGTTCGTCCAGCACGATGAACTCCGGTTCGAGTGCGAGCGCACGGGCGATGCCGATGCGCTGGCGCTGGCCACCGGAGAACTGGTGCGGGTAGCGATAGTAGTGTTCGGGTTGGAGTCCGACCACGTCCAGCAGTTCACGGACGTGTTCACGACGTTCACGAGGCGTCTTCCAATCGTGAACGTCCAGCGGTTCACGGATGATTTCGCCGACCGTCATTCGGTCGTTGAGGCTGGATTCGGGGTCCTGAAACACCATCTGGCTGTTTCGTCGCCAGTTCTTGAGGTCCTTGCCCGACAGTTCGGTGATGTCGGTGCCGTCGAACAGCACCTCCCCGGACGTGGCCTTTTCGAGTTGAATGAGCGTCCGACCGAGCGTCGATTTCCCACAGCCGGATTCGCCGACCAGCCCGAGAGTTTCGCCACGCTTGATGTTGAGCGAGACACCGTCAACTGCTTTGACGGGCGTCGAATCGACCAGGCCACCCTCGCCGTAGTACGTCTTCAACTCGTTGATTTCCACGAGCGTTTCGCCTTCGGCGGCGGTAGCGGATTTGCTCTTCTGTACTTCGCTCATAGTTGTTCCTCACTTTCAGCTGCCATATTGCGATGCACGTCGATGGCTTCGGATTGTGATACGTCTTCGGGGTACAGGAGACACGCTGCAGTGTGTTCGTCCGCGTTGTCGTTGACTTCGATGGGAACCGGATGAACCGAGTCGCACGAATCGAACGCCTCGGAACAACGGGGCGCAAATCGACAGTACGTAGCCGGTTCATTCGGTGTCGGAACGTCACCTTCGATGGTGAGGAGGCGGTCCGAGTCCGGATTGTTCCCCGGAATGCTTCGCAGCAGACCACGGGTGTACGGGTGTCGTGGGTTTTCGAACAGGTCCACGACGGGCGCACTTTCGATGATTTCGCCCGCGTACATGACGTTCACGCGGTCCGCGATTTCCGCGATAACGCCCATGTCGTGTGTGATGAACATGATGGCGAGGTCGCGTTCTTCCTGGAGTTCATCCAGCAGTTCGAGGATTTGGGCTTGAATCGTCACGTCGAGTGCGGTCGTCGGTTCGTCACAGATGAGCACCTCGGGGTCACACGCGAGTGCCATGGCGATGACCGCTCGCTGGCGCATCCCGCCGGAGAACTCGTGTGGATACTCCTTGACGCGCCGACCGGCGTCGGGAATCCCGACTGCTTCGAGGAGGCTGATCGCCTCCTTGGTCGCCGCCGTCCCGGTCATATCTTGGTGGAGACGAAGCGCTTCCTTGATCTGGTTTCCGACGGAGTAGACGGGGTTCAGACTCGTCAATGGGTCCTGGAACACCATCGCGATGTCACCGCCGCGAATCTGTCGGTACTCCTTTTCTGTCTTCTCGGTCAGTTCTTCGTCCTTGAAACGGATGCTTCCGTCGAGGATTCGACCGGGCGATTTGATGAGACCCATGATGGAGCGTGCAGTAACGCTCTTTCCGGACCCCGATTCGCCGACGATACCGACCGTCTCACCGGGTTTGATGTCGAACGAGACGCCATCACAGGCACGAATGACTTCCTTGTCGGTGAAGAAGGCCGTCTGAAGGTTTTCGACCGACAGAATCGGCTCTTTGCTGGCCACCGCCGAGGAGGATTGTTGGCTCGATGCCATTATGCACCACTCCCTCCTGCTGCAGCGACTTCAGCACTGCCGTCGTCACCCGTTTCACTCTGTGGGTCAACCGCGTCACGGATGCCGTCACCGAGCGCGTTGAACGCGGTGACGATGAGCACGATGAGCACACCAGGGATGAACGAGATGTGCCACGAAGCGGTCGTCGTGAAGTGCTGCCCGACGCTTATTGCACGACCCCATTCGGGGGTCGGTGGATTGATACCGAGATTGAGGAACGACAACGCCGCGATGGAGATGATGATACCGCCGAGCGTCATCGAAGAGTAGACGAGCAGGTACCCGAGGATGTACGGTGCCATGTGCTTCTTCATGGTCGTAGTCGGATTCTGTCCGAAACTCTTTGCGGCGTCGATCCACTCCTGTTCGGACACCTGCATCGCAGGCCCGCGCACCGCACGCCAGAGGAACGGCCAGCCAGTCCCCGCGAACAGCAACGCGAGCAACAGGCCACCGTTGTAAATCTTCCCGAGCCACGTCCCCTGTAGGATGGACGTGAGCATGAGGAGGAGCAGTAGACGTGGGATGGACATTATCGAGTCACCGATGATGACGACGAGGAGGTCAACGAGACCTTTGTAGTACGCCGTCAGGAGCGCGAACGACGTCGCGATGAGACCGCTCACGATGATGGAGGTCAGACCGATGAACAACGATACGCGAGCACCGTGCACCATGAAGGTAAACAAGTCCTTCCCGGTCGGTAATGTGCCGAACGGATGATATCGACCGTAGTCGTCGTAGGTCAGCGGAGCGACGTTTCCGCCCGAACCCTCCGAGCGTGAACCCAAGTTTGCATCACCGATGAGGGCAGTCTTGACTTGGTTCGAGTCCTTATCGAGATAGTGAATCTTGTAGGAGTACGGGTTTTTGATGTTGTGTTCGACCGTGGTCGTCCCGAGTGCGGGCGCGAAGATAGCCATCACGACGAACATGAAGACGACGACGAATCCGAACAAGCCCCACTTGTGGTTTCGGAATCGGGTGACCATGTCGTCACGGGGCGTCCATTCGGCGTACCGATAGTGCTTCCGGAACGTGAGGTAGCCACGCCAGGTCCAGTACAGGAATCCGAGCGTATAGGCGTAGATGAGGACGACACGGAGCGCCCAGACAGTTGCCGGGGAGAGACCGAGGAACGTGCCCTTCCAACCACCGGACGGCGATTGCCAACCGGTGTTGTCGAAGATATCTCTCGTGAGCAACGTCGGCAAGTTCGCCAGCGCGTCACCGACGGTCGCAAACGGTGCGGCAATGGGTTTGATGAAGGCCACTTTATCGACCAACGTCCCCCACGGAACCGCCATTATCATTCCCCACAGCGCACCGAATTCGAGTGCGAGGAGAACGAGGAATCCGGCGAGCCAGAGAGCGGCCGGTCGTGGATTGTCTGCGATACGTTCGCGGAGGCGTTTTTCCTCTCGAATTACGGAGTTAGAACTCATATTATGCACCTCCCTCGTAGCCGACACGGGGGTCGATGACTGTGTACAGGAAGTCTTGTAGGATATTTATTATCACGACTAGAAGTATGTATACAAACATCAACGAGCCGACGAGCGGCAAGTCACCGTGCATGATTGCTTGGTAGAACAGGAAGCCGATACCGCTGATGTTGAACACCGTCTCGACGAGAACCGAACCGCCGATGAGCAAGAACGCTTCACCCGTGATGATGGGAACGAGCGGAATGAGGGCGTTCCGGAAGATGTGCTTCCAAACGAGCGAGCGCGGCGGAACACCTTTCGCGCGTGCGGTTTCGATGAAGTTGGAATTCACGGTTTCCAACACGGCCGTTCGGCCGATACGCATCTCGTTCCCCATTGATGCGGAACCGAGAACGATCGCCGCTGGTGCGATTTTCTTGAGCGCGATGAGGAATTGGTGTGGATTCGTTAAATTGTGGTAATCGTTGAACGGGACGCCGGTGACGTTCGTGTGAACGAGCCAAGTCTTCCAGTCGAACCCGAAGAACAAATCCTGGGACAACGATAAGGCCGCGATCATGATCAACGCGAGCCAGAAGTTCGGCATCGCACGCCAGACGATTCCGCCGAACGACGCGAGGTAATCGCTCCACGAGTTCGGGTTAAGTCCGGCGTAAAATCCGAGCGGGATTCCCACGAAGATGGCGATGAGGACCGACCAGAATCCCAACCAGAGTGTCCGGGGGGCGTACGAAAGGATGAGGTGGTACGCAGAATTGTCCGGATGGATGACCCACGATTGTCCCAGATGGAACGTGAACATGTTGGTCATGTAGTCGACGTACTGTTCCCATAACGGCTTGTTGAGGCCGAGTTGACTTGCGATCTTGTTGTATGTCTGTGCGTCCCCTTTCGGCCCGATAATCGCCCCAACGGGGTCAATCGGCCCCATCCGGAGGGCGACGAACGTTATCGTCGTTCCGAAGATGAGAATAGGGATGGAGAGCAGTAGACGACGAGCGAAGTAGCGCCATCGACTCATTTCGTCCAGTCCACCTCCTTGTCAAGCGTAATCGTGTCGTGCGGTAGGTTGCACCCAATGGTAACCGCGTTCATGGCTGATACGGATACGTATTTTGCGTTCCACTCATTATGTCTTGCGATAGTATTTCATGAATTTCCGTGCAGAGCCGCAGCTATCTGGACGTTTGAGGAAAAAATAAACGCCGAACTTCAGTTATTTGTTCCGGCTGCTGAGTTTGACTTTGTTGTACATCTGACGGCTGTAACCGGCACCACCGAACTTCGGAGCGTCGACCCAATCGTAGGAGAACCGCTCGGAAAGACCGTGGTACATGGGCAGGAAGGTCACGTCCTCCCAGTTGGCTTCCTCCATCTTGACGTATTGCTTGTCACGAACCTGCTGCTGTTTGTCCGTCGGACCACTGTTGTCCTGGACTTTCTTCCACGCGTTCGTCGCTTCCTTCGCGGCGGCCGTACCCGACCAGTTCGTGTACGACTGCGGTGAATCCTTCGACGTGTCCGTCAGCGGCGGGTAGAGCAGACCGAGGAAGTTGTCCGGCGCCGGCCAGTCCATAATCCAGCCGAGCGAGTAGGCTTCAAGCTTACCCTGTCGACCCTGTTGGAGCAGCGTGCTGAACGGCGTCTTCTTGATCTCCATGCTGATGTGTGCTGCTTCGAGCTGGTCACGGAGAAGCTTACCCAAGGCGGGCCACGTGCTGGAGCTCTGGTACACAGTGAAGGTGAAGCTGAACTTGTTACTGGCGCTGTAACCGGCGTCCTCCATCACCTTCTTCGCCTTTTGGATATTGCGCTCGTTGTAGCCGTAGGGGTATTTGCTCTTGGCGTGCTTCGTGTACGCGTTCGCACCACCGGGGTAGATCATCGGTGGGGTGAAGTGGTAGGCTGCCTTGCCACGACCCTTGAAGATCTCGTTAACGATGGTCTCCTGGTTCGACACGTAGGCGATGGCCTGTCGGACAGGCTTCGGGACGTTGTCGGTGTTGAAGCCGATGTAGTAGGTGTTAATCGTGGAAACACCGAGATAGTTCATCGTGTTGCCTTCAACTGGACCGTACTTCCCGACGAGACGACCGAGGTCGTCCTTTTTCGTGCTCTTGACCTTGCTGGGGTCGTATTTCGAGGTTGGGAAGTCGCCGCTGTACGCCAGGTCCACGTTCTCGTTGACGAAACCGTACGTGTAGCTCGTGTCCGGGTCTGAGGAGATGTTCCAGTGGACACCATCGACTTTCGCTTTGTCACCGTGATAGTTGTCGAATTTGGCGACCTCCGCTTTGACGTCCGACTGCCAGTTCTTGAATTTGAACGGGCCGGCTCCGACGGGTTTCTTCGTCGAGAACTTCTTGTGGTCCATATCACCCTTGTAGCCGTCGATGTCGCCGACGATGCCTTCGGGGACTGCCGCGAAGGACGTGTAGGCGAGCATTTCGAGCGTGGCGTGGAACGGCTTTTCGAGCGTAATCTCGAGCGTGTAGTCGTCCTTCGCATTGATAGCGAGCGAGTTCGCTTTTGCGACGGTGAGGGTGTGCTTCTTGCCGTCCGAATCCTTGTACGTCTTCGTCGTCGTCTCGTGCTTGATTCCGATGGAGCTAAGCACGAAGTACTGCCGACGGGAGTTCTTCGATTCGGCGAGACGCCGCCACGCATAGATGAAGTCCTGCGCTTTGACTTCCTTGCCGTTGTGGAACTTCACACCCTGTTTGAGCGTGAACGTGTAGGTCTTCTGGTCGTCGGAGACCTTGTGCGATTTAGCGATCTGGTTCTCGACCGAAATCTCACCGTTCGGGTAGTTCGTCAGGCCGTCGAACATCTGCTGGATGACCGTTCCGGACGCCGTGTCGGTCGCTTTGACCGGGTCGAGCGTGGTCATCGTAGAGTTGAGGAGCTGGAGCGTGTTACCGCTCCCGCCGTTGTCCCCACCGGTATTGCCGTTGTCGGTGGTGCTGGCGCTTCCGTTGTCCGAAGTAGTTCCGTCGCCGTTGTTATCGCCTCCAGTACAGCCAGCAAGCGCGGCAGCGGACGCCGCACCTCCAGTTGCCTGTAGGAATCGCCGACGGGTCAGGTTGTCAGTATCTGTCATCCATCAACGGTTTGTGTATCATAGTGGATAAACTTACCGCTTAGGATTGCCACCATTACGGTCTTAAACGCCGTGTTTATTGCACTGTTCGCCGGATTCAGGATATATATTACCCCACCATTATTCCACTATTTTTATCATAGAACACATCAGTGATAAATGAAACACCGCGGTGAAATCGGTCGAGTAACGTGGTATTATTTTCATTAGGAATCTCTCAGCGGCCGTATCCAGTCGTTTTTTCAGAAATTCGGTTTAGGAACAATATTGGATATCAGCGTTTCGGTGCGCTTATATTCCTTGGTACACACTCTCAAAGTATGACGCCGGATACGGCAGCAGTGTCGGTGTCGGTTGCAAACGACTCCGAGGTTATGGCCTCGGTGGACGATGACGGAGAGACGGTGCGACTCGTCATCGCAGATGTATCCCGCGAGGACGCATGGGTTTGCATGCGAGCAACGGACACTGCATCCCTCCCAGATTGGCAGTAGTTCCCGAAATCGTTTCGATCCCCGAACAGCCCTCTCACCACGATTCTCCTTTTCATCCCGACGAACAGCGATGGTCAGTGTTCTGGTTGGAAATGAGACCGTACGTTGGTAAGCGTACCATGTCGGTTAAAGAATGAGTCCATACCGAGGGTGCGCACATTGGGGGACGAGACTGAACCTTTTTTGTTCCCCACGCGGTTTCATGCAGACATGGACTATCGGGAGGTTGCCAGTGAACAGGAGTTCGTCGCCCGACTCGGACACGGTGCGGACTGGCGCGCCGAAATAGAATCGCTTGCCGAGGACGAGGGGGTCGACGCTGCGTGGTTTATCGCAATGGGCGCCGTGCAGGACGCGGAGATTTGGTACTACAACCAAGACGAGAAGGAGTATCGGGAAGTTCGGTTCGACGAACCGCTCGAAGTGGCCTCCTGTGTCGGCAACGTCTCACTCCTCGACGGCGAGCAGTTCGCACACACCCACGCCGTCCTTTCGCGGCGCTCGGGACAGACGCTCGCTGGACATCTCGACTCCGCGACGGTATTCGCCGGGGAGTTGTACATGCGAACGTTCGAGGAACCGCTCGTTCGGGAGCACGACGAACCGACCGACTTGGACCTCTGGCTGTAGCATGCGGGAGGAAGACCAACAGTACTTCGAGCGACTGGAATCGCGGCTCGACGAGGCGTTCGACGTCGCCGAGACGGCCAAAACGCACAGCGGTGACCCGCAACCGGAGGTCGAAATTCCAGTTGCACAGGACATGGCCGACAGGGTGGAGAACATCCTCGGTATTGAAAACGTCGCCGAACGCGTGCGCGAACTCGAAGGGCAGATGTCTCGCGAGGAGGCAGCCCTCGAACTGGCGAAGGACTTCGCGGACGGGAACGTCGGAGATTACGAAACCCGTGCCGGAAAAATCGAAGGCGCAGTGCGAACTGCAGTCGCACTGTTGACCGAAGGTGTTGTCGCCGCACCCATCGAGGGAATCGACCGCGTAGAACTGCTCGACAACGATGACGGCACGGAGTTCGTCAACGTCTACTACGCCGGGCCGATTCGCTCGGCAGGGGGGACCGCACAGGCGCTGTCCGTCCTCGTCGCGGACTACACGCGGGCACTCCTCGGATTGGGAGAGTATCAGGCGCGCGACGTCGAAACCGAGCGCTACGCCGAGGAAATCAACCTCTACGATTCGGAAACCGGATTGCAGTACTCACCGAAGGACAAGGAGTCGAAGTTCATCGCCAAACACATGCCCGTCATGTTGGATGGGGAAGCGACGGGTGACGAAGAGGTGTCCGGATTTCGTGACTTGGACCGCGTCGATACCAACAGCGCCCGTGGCGGAATGTGTCTCGTCATGGCGGAAGGGATTGCGCTCAAAGCGCCGAAGATACAGCGGTACACCCGAAATTTGGACGAAATCGACTGGCCGTGGTTGCAAGACCTCATCGACGGCACCATCGGAAAGGACGATGGAGAGTCGGAGAAGGACGAGAGCGAGGAGGGGGAAGACGAAGCCGAGGGCGACGAAACGGAAGCGGAAGATGAGAAAACGGAGGAAACCCACGAGTTGCGTGGACCGCCGCGCGTCGACGAAGCGACGAAATTCCTCCGCGACCTCATCGCCGGACGGCCCGTCTTTACACACCCATGCCGGCCCGGCGGGTTCCGCCTGCGATATGGGAGGGCGCGGAATCACGGGTTCGCAACGGCGGGCGTACAACCCGCGACGATGCATATCGTGGACGACTTTCTCGCAACGGGGACGCAGATAAAGACCGAACGGCCCGGGAAGGCAGGTGGTGTCATTCCTGTCGATACCATCGAGGGACCGACGGTCAAACTGGCGAACGGCGACGTACGCCGAATCGACGACACCGAGGAAGCCCTCGAAGTCCGAAACGGCGTCGTGGAGATAATTGACCTCGGCGAGTATCTGGTCAACTACGGCGAGTTCGTCGAGAACAACCACCCGCTTCCACCAGCGTCCTACGTCTTCGAATGGTGGGAGCAGGATTTCGAGCACGCCGGCGCGGACGTGCAAGCCATGCGCGACGACCCACACATCGACCTCGAAAACCCATCCGCCGAGCAAGCGCTCGATTGGGCGACCAAATACGACGCGCCACTTCACCCGAAGTACACGTATCTTTGGCACGATATCTCGGTCATGGAGTTCGAAACGCTGGCAGAAGCCATCGAAGCGGGTGAAGTACGCGACGGAACCCTCGTTCTTTCGAACACCGAAACAGTGCGGACGGTGCTCGAACACCTTCTCGTCCAGCACAAACAGGGGGAGGACATCGAGATACCGGAGTGGAAACCGTTCGTTCAGTCGCTTGGCATTGAGACCACTGATACAAACCTATCGCGTGCGTGGGAATCACTAACGCGGAGTGCGCGTGAGTGGGGCGAGGACGAACCGGGCGATAACGCCATAGAGGCAGTCAACGAAGTCGCACCGTTCGAGATCCGGGAGCGCGCACCAACGCGCATCGGAAACCGAATGGGACGGCCAGAAAAGTCCGAAAAGCGTGAGATGAGTCCCGCGGTTCACACGCTCTTTCCGCTCGGCGAGGCGGGTGGCGCCCAGCGCGATGTGGCGAAAGCCGCAACACACACCGAGGGGATGTCCGGAAAGCGCGGGAGAATCGAAGTCCAAATCGGGCGGCGGGAGTGTGAGGACTGTGGCGAGGAAACGTTCAAATGCCAATGTCCGGAGTGCAGCGGCAACACGAATCCCATCTACACCTGCCCCGACTGCGGAAACAGAGTCGAACCCGACCAAGCAGGACGGGCCGAATGCCCCCGATGTGAAGCCCCTGCGACCAGCGTGGAGTGGCAACCCGTCGAGATGAACGACGAGTTCCGAAACGCGCTCGAATCGGTCGGCGAGCGCCAGAACGTCTTCGATACGCTCAAAGGCGTCAAGGGACTCACCTCGGCGAACAAGACACCCGAACCCATGGAAAAAGGCGTTCTTCGGGCGAAACACGGCGTAAGCGCGTTCAAGGATGGGACGATTCGCTACGACATGACCGACCTGCCGGTAACATCGGTCAGGCCGTCCGAACTGGACGTGGACCCGGGTCAACTCCGCGCGCTCGGCTACGAGTTCGACATCCACGGCGAACCGCTCCAGCACGACGACCAACTGGTCGAGTTGCGTGTACAGGATATCGTCCTCTCGGACGGCGCGGCCGTCCACCTGCTCAAAACCGCCGATTTCGTGGATGAACTGCTCGACGATTACTACGGACTCGAACCGTTCTACGAGATGGAAGAGCGCGACGATCTCGTCGGCGAACTCGTCTTCGGGATGGCACCCCACACCTCCGCCGCCGTCGTCGGCCGCGTCATCGGCTTTACGAGCGCGGCGGTCGGGTACGCACATCCGTATTTTCACGCGGCGAAACGGCGGAACTGCTTCCACCCGGAAACCAAGGTTTGGTATCGGGACGAGGATGGGGAGTGGCGATACGACGAAATTCAGCGATTAGTCGAGGAACGATTGGAAAATCCGCGAACGGATGATTTCGGCACTCTCGTCCAAGAACTGGACTGTGAGGTGTTGGTACCGTCGATAGACGAGGATGGAAACGTCGTTCGAAAGCCCATCGAAGCGATTTCGAAACATCCCACGCCGAACCATCTGGTCGAAATAGAAACTCGAAGTGGACGGGAAATCACGGTGACTCCAGACCATTCGATGCTTCAGTGGAGCGGAAACGACCTCGAAGAAATCGAAGCCAGAGAGTTGGAAGTTGGTACTTCGGTTCCCGGATTCCTTGGGAATCCGGAGTCCGACTTCTCGGGAGTAAACACAAGTTCAAGGGCAGTGGCGGATGGCGGGTCCTTCGAACGTGACGGAGTAACGCGAGTCGAAATCGTCCAGTCCGGGATTTCGAACACCTACTGTGTCACCGTTCGAGACACGCACAACCTCGTCGCAAACGGGATAGCGACCAAGCAGTGCGACGGCGACGAGGACTGCGTAATGTTGCTGATGGACGGTTTGCTCAACTTCTCGAAAGAGTTCTTGCCGGACAAACGGGGGGGATCCATGGACGCGCCCTTGGTGATGTCCTCTCGTATCGACCCCTCCGAAATCGACGACGAGGCGCACAACATGGACATCGTGGACCAGTATCCCCGCGAGTTCTACGAAGCGACGTTGGAGATGGCCGACCCGGAGGACGTGGACATCACCATTGCGGAGGAGTATCTGGGCACCGACCGCGAGTACACTGGTTTCCGGCACACACACGACACGTCGAACATCGCGCTCGGGCCGGACCTCTCGGCGTATAAGACGCTCGGGTCGATGATGGACAAGATGAACGCACAACTGGAACTGGCCCGGAAGACGCGCGCCGTGGACGAAACCGACGTGGCCGAACGCGTCATCGAGGGCCACTTCCTGCCGGACCTCATCGGGAATCTACGTGCGTTCTCGCGGCAGGAAACGCGGTGTCTCGACTGTGGCGTGAAATATCGGAGAATGCCGCTTTCGGGTGATTGTCGGGAGTGCGGCGGCCGGGTGAACCTGACGGTGCACCAAGGCTCGGTGAACAAGTACATGGACACCGCGATTCAGGTCGCCGATGAGTACGACTGCCGCGAGTACACCAAACAGCGCCTCCAAATTCTGGAGCGCTCGTTGGAGAGCGTGTTCGAGAACGACAAGAACAAACAGTCCGGGATTGCGGACTTCATGTGACGAACCGCGAGCGACGCAGGAGTGAGCGGAGTGTTTTTGGTCCAGATTTTTGCGAGGAGTGGTGGGCGAGCGAACGAAGTGAGTGAGCGTACCCGACGACGTAAAAAGGTGGTTGCAGAACGACAAGAACAAACAGTCCGGGATTGCGGACGTCATGTAGAACTCGTTGGTTAGGGATTTAACAATCGGTATTTTTGTCGTTTTCCGAAGGTAAAATGCTCGCTACGACGTGATTTCCGAACTCGTCACTTCTCTGGATGAATCGGTGCGTCGAAGCCGCCCCGAACGAGTGGTTTGGCGATGTGGCGGCGGGCTTCGGGGGGCACTTCGTACCAGCCGAGTTCGAGGTTGCGCTCGATTTTTCGCTCGACTTTCCCATCGGCGTTCGTTCCACACCGGCGACAGCGGTAGCCCTGCCCCGCGCCCGCACTCTTCATCGAGCGGCCGCAGTCGGGGCAGTTCGGCGTCACGAGTTCGGTCGTGTCGAGACTTCGAACGGCAAACTTCTCCAGTTTGAGGGTACCATCCGTCACTTCCCCGCAGGCGGTGATTCGGTCGCCGGGGCGGAGGTTCCGGACGTGGGTCCGGAAGCGCTTCGTCGGCTCGAAAGCGGCACAACGCCGCTCGGCCGGTCCGTTCTCGATAGTCAAAAAGACGTGGCCACCACGTCGGGTTTCCGGATTCGAGGCGACCGTGCCAGTCACACGATAGGCGTGGTCGTCTTCGATTTCGTCGAGGTTGGCGTCCTGCAAATGGGCGTCAGTACCTTGATTCGTCACGAACAGCGCCGTTTTGACGACGGGTTCGCCCTCGATTCGCTCGGCGACTCGCCGGACCTCGTCCGGGTCGTCGCCGCGGATGCCGTGGAGGATGGGACAGGGCGTGTGGGGCACGCAAACCGCTTCGCCGGTGTCACGGTCCACGGTGTCCCACACGGTGGGGTACCCTAAATCAGCGGCCGCGAAAGCCGAGTCGAAATCCACCTCGCGGGGCGTCCCCCAACGGGCGGATTCACGGTAGGAGATATGTTCGTAGGTCCACTCGGAAAGCGCGGCATGTGCGCCGATTGCTGCCAGCGCGCCGATTTTCCCCCGGCCGTTCTTCCATCCGGCGTGTCGATACCCCGCAATGTCGATTCGTCGTTCGGCGTCTTCACGCGATAGCAGTTCCCGAATCGCCCGCTGTGCGAATTCGGCAACCTCGTCCGGAATCTCGTCAGCGGCGTGTGGTGCGACGACAAGACCCGGATTTGTCCGTGGGTCGTCAGTCTCGGCGGCCGAATCGAGTTCCTTTCGCGCGAGGTCGAAGGCTTGCTCAGGCTCGAAGTCCGTGTGAATTGCCAGCGCGGCGTTGCCCCGCGTCTTGTGTTTCACGGCGGGGTTGAGTCGGATGAGGAGCAGTCGCTCGACAGTACCCCCAGCGTCTCGAATCGTCTCTGCAAGTCGCGCTGCGAGGTACGTCGTACACATCCCACGTTCGCGGGAGTCGGTATCGTCGAGACCGATGACGGTCACGTCCGGTGATTATGGCGTGGTGGATTAACAGTTTTCGAAGAAACTATGCTATATAAATATACTGCCGGCAATCTACACAATCGCCAGACTGCGCCGGGGTCGCTCGCCAAAACGCTTTTATATTAAAATCACTTACCTCCCACCATGTCCCGGTCTGCACTGGTCGGAAACGTGACTGCGATGTTAGAGGATGCTGGCTTCGTAGTTAGCGACCGGTGTGCTATCCGACCAAAGAGCTTCGACGTGGCAGCGCGACGAGGACCAGACCTCCTGTTGCTGAAAATCCTCGGCAACATCGACGCGTTCGACGCCCAAACCGGCATCGAGATGCGTCGTCTCGGCACGTATCTCGACGCGACACCGTTGGTACTCGGGCTTCGGACGAGAAATCAGGACCTCGAACCCGGCGTCGTCTACTTCCGACACGGCGTGCCGGTGTTCAGCCCGGACACTGCGGTCGATCTGTTCGTGGAAGGTGTGCCGCCGCTCGTTTACGCCGCACCCGGCGGTCTGTACGTCAACATCGACGGCGATATCCTCCGCGACGAGCGCCAGAACCGCGATTGGAGTCTCGGACAGTTGGCCTCCGAACTCGGCGTCTCCCGTCGCACCGTCTCGAAGTACGAGAGCGGCATGAACGCCAGCGTGGAAGTCGCAGTCGAACTCGAAGCGTTGTTCGACCGCGAACTGACGAGCCCCGTCGAGGTGTTCGACGGTGCCGACGAGGTGACCGAGGAGGACCAACCGGACGAACCGGACGTCGAATCCGACGACCAAGATATGTTCTCCACGCTTACCCGCGTCGGCTTCACGGTTCACCCGACGAACAGAGCGCCGTTCAGGACGGTCAGCGAGGACGACCACGAGGACCGCGTTCTGACGAGTCACTCGACGTTCACTCGCACGGCAGAAAAACGCGCTCGAATCATGAGTTCAATCAGCCACGTCGCACGGACCCGCTCGGTCTACTTCGTGGACAAGGCACGGCGAGAAACCGTCGATGGTACGGCGCTGGTCGAACGCGAGGAAGTCGAAGACCTCAATGACGCCGACGAACTGCGGAAACTGATTCGAGAACGCGCGAAAGTCTGATCGATTTAGTCCTTCATCGCGCCGAGCAGCAACCGCACGTTCGTCCCGAACTGACTCACGAGTGCGCGGGGGAACCGTTTTCGTGCATTGTCGAGCGCATCGTCGAGCGCGGCGCTCGCGTCCTCGAACACGCCGCTACCGTGTCCGAAGAGGATACGCTCCGGTTCGAGTTCGCCGAGCGCATCCCGCGGCGGAAACAGCCGATGAGAGAGCACGACGCCGATTCGCTCCTCGCCCACGGAGTAGCCCGGACCGGATGCGAGCAGGTCCGGAACGATAAGCGTCCCATCCTCCTGGCGGTAGGCCACCGCTTCCTGCCACAGCGAGAGCGGTTCAAACCGACGGACGCGAAATCCCGAGTCGCCGAACGTCGTCTCGAATCGCTCGATGGGAGCATCGACCCGCTCCCCGACGCGACCCATCCAGCGCGGAACGTGAACTGACACCTCGTGCCGGGCCGCGATGGTACCGGCGTCCCTGGCGTGGTGACTACACAACACCGCAACGCCGACGACGCTCCCGAGGTCGTCCAACAGCGCGTCGAGTTCCGGTGCGTCCAGCGGGTCGATGAGCCAGACGCCGTCGTCCGCCGTAACCGCGTGGCTCGTGCGCATACCCTCCTCGGTCGGATGCGCCAGCCAACTCACACCGCCATCCCAGCGGTCGATCACCCGAAAATCGGTCGACGACGACCGTTCGTAAACCGGCATAGTCCGGTATTTTCGAGCCAATCATATCAATTAACCTGTCTGTACTGGCATCTGTACTGACCCCCTTCGATATGCAACTCGCGGAAAAAGCTCGATACGCGACCGCGGTCGTCGCGGACCGACGTTCCGTCGTGACTGTGTGTCGGTACGGGAGTCCCCGTTCTCGTCACTGATGCGCTTTTACGCGCCGTACGTCGCTTCGAGATACTCGTTGATGTCGTCGCTCTCCGGCATTCCCTCGACGCCGTGTTCGTTATCGACCAGCACCGGGACACCGGTTTGACCGCTGATTTCCTCGACTTCCGTTCGCTCCGAGTGACTCCGGGGGACGAAATGAGATTCGTATTCAAGCCCGAGTTCGTCCAGTTTGGACGTTACTTTCGCGCAGAACGGACATCCTTTGAGTTCGTACAGTTCGAGGTTGGACATACGAACGCGTAGGGACGTGGGAAATAAGAGTGTGGTGTTCAGGTAGAAATTGACTGGTTTTCGACGTTCGAAGACGGAAATCGGAGTTCAGGCGTTGCCTTTCAGGAGGTCGCTCGTCCGGACGAAAAAGTAGAGGACGAACGCCGCCGCGAGTACCCAGTGTCCGGGGCGAATCTCGTTGCGCTTGCCTGCGGCGAGTTTGACGATGGGATAGGAGACGATGCCTGCAGCGATGCCGTAGGCGATGGAGTAGGTGAACGGCATGACGAGAATCGTCATCCCGGCGGGGACGGTATTGGTGATGTCGTCCCACGCGATGTCGACGACGTTGCCGAGCATGACGACGCCAATGACGACCAGCGCGATGTGCGAGGCGTACTGTGGAACCGCGGCGGCCAGTGGGACGAACGCGAGCGAAAAGAGGAATAGGACGCCGATGACGAGGGCAGTCATTCCCGTTCGGCCACCCTCCTCGACACCTGCGGCGGATTCGATGTACGTGGTCACCGTCGAGGTTCCCAGCATGCCACCGACCGTGGTACCGATTGCGTCGGCCATCAGTGGCTTGTCGATATCGGGGAGGTTACCCTCGTCGTCGAGGAAGCCACCGACCTGTCCGACACCGACGAGCGTTCCGGCGGTGTCGAAGAAGTCCACGAAGAAGAACGTGAAGACGATGAGTCCGAACGAGAACAATCCGCTGACAGAGGCTAAATTGTGAGCCTGAAGACCAGTCACGAACGCTCCGGCGAGTGGGGTAATGTCGTACGTTGCGCCGGTCGACGAGGGAAGGATTGTATGCGGAGCGAGACCAAGCCACACGGAACCGTAGGCCATTATCGTCGTCAGAATGATACCGATAATAATCGAACCGGGGATTCCGCGAGCGTAGAGCGCGAACGTGATGAAGAGTCCGATAATCGAGATGATTGCAACGGGGCTGGAGGCGATGGGACCGAGCGTGACCAGTGTCGATTGGTCGGCAGCCACGACGTTCATGGCTTCGAGACCGATGATTGCGAGGAACAATCCGATACCCGTCCCGACGGCGAATTTCACTGGGTCGGGGAACAAACGGATGATGTACTTTCGCGCGCCCACTGCGGTGAGCAGAATGAAGATAACTCCTTCCACGACGACGGCAGCGAGTGCCGTCTGCCACGAGATTCCAAGCGTCCCGACGACGGTGAACGCGAAAAAGGCGTTCAAGCCGAGGCCGGGTGCCTGTGCGAACGGGCGATTCGCGTAGAAGGCCATTGTCAACGTCGCAACTGCGGCAGCGATGATGGTGACGACGGCAATCATCGCCATCGTTTGGTCGTACGTGTAACCAGTCAACTGGATTCCGTCGTGAATCGGAATCTGTGGACTGTCAGCGAGCAGCGACGGGTTCACGATGACGATGTAACTCATCGTCAGGAACGTCGTGATTCCAGCCATAATCTCCGTCCCGAGGTCCGTGCCGTGTTCCTCGAAACCGAAATAGTCGGCTAATTTTCCGGATACGCCAGATCCTTGCTGATTACTGGTAATGTCTTGTAGCCCCATGATTCACGGATGAGCATAAACGCGAATACCTACTTAACAGTTCCCATCGAATCTGAGCAGTTATACGCAATTATGTATATATCGACTTCATATACAGGTTTGAGAGATGAAAAATACCACGACGATGGATATTGTCACTCGGTACCGAGGGCTATTCGAACGATGCGAGCGCACCGACTGGGGCGTCCGTGCGCTCCTGTGCGCGTTCGATTCCTTCGGTTCCGGCGGAGATAAGCGCGAAGACGCCGCCCACATTGGCGTCGGCGTCTTCTGCGATATCCAAAAGGAGTTCCTGCGTTTCGCCGGAGCGAATGAGGTCGTCCACGACGAGCACGGTCTCGCCGGGTGCGATGGCCGACGACGGGAGGTAGTAGGTGAGTTCGATACCGGACGCGAGTCGTTGACGTGCCTCGATAAACTCCTCGACGGCGGTTTCCTTCGACTTCTTCGCGTAGGCACAGCGGGCACCGAAGTAACTCGCCATCGCGGCGGCCAGCGTGATACCGTCCGTCGCGGCCGTCAACACCACGTCAGGCAAGTCGAAGTCGAACGTCTCGACGGCGACCGGTGCAACGAGGTCGAGGAACGATTGGTCGAAGACGACGCCGGAGTTGTCCACGTATCCCTCGGGGTCGAGACGGGTACGCGCCTGTAGCTCTTCCGCGAGTTGCTCACGCCCGACACCCTCCACGACCGCTTCCGCACGGTCGGGGCTGGGCAAGACGTGGCCGTTCACGTAGCGATTCAAATCGCCCGCGGGAAGTTCGGTAACCTCCGCGAGTTCGTCGTAAGTTCGAGTCTCCTTGAGCATTCGGAGGACTGAGACGGCCTGTAGTTGAAGATTGGCCTTCTCTGCTCGGTTCATACCCATCTACTCATCATCGTGCAACCTTGAACACTTCGATGATAGATTGGAGTTGTTTAGGCATCCCCATGTGGATTAGGTGGCTGTCGGGGTCAATCCTGTTGAATCAGTCGAGGAAGTCCGGTTGGAGTCGCTTTGCGCCATACTCGTCATCCAGATGCTCCCGGAACGCCGCGAGTTCGACTGCTTCCCGTTGTCGTTCTTCCCTATCGCGCACCGAAATCGTTCCCGATTCCGCCTCGTCGCTCCCGACGATGACCATGTACGGCACGCGGTCGTCGTGGCCTGCACGGATTTTCTTACCGAGCGTCCAATCCCGGTCGTCTACCTCAACGCGGTAGGCGTCGAGTTCGTCCGCGATTTCTTTTCCATAGTTCGATTCGTCATCCGTGATGGGGAGAATCCGTACCTGCTCGGGTGCCAGCCAGAGCGGGAACTTCCCGGCGACGTGCTCGATGAACACACCAATGAATCGCTCCATGGATCCGAGAAGCGCGCGGTGAATCATCACCGGTCGGTGTTCCTCGTTGTCCTTGCCAACGTAGCTGATGCCGAGGCGTTCGGGTTGCACGAAGTCCAACTGTACCGTTCCAATCGTCCACTCGCGTCCGATGGCGTCCTCCACGTTGATGGCGATTTTCGGCCCGTAGAACGCGCCTTCACCCTCAGCTACCGCATAATCGAGTCCTTCGTCTTCCAACGCGTTCCGCAGTGCCTCGTGTGCTTGCTCCCAGAGTTCGTCATCCCCGATGGCGTCGACGGGTTTCGTCTCCAGTTCGAGATGCGCATCCAAGCCGAACACCTCGTACATCCCGTCGATGACCGACAGCGTGCGGGCGATTTCCTCCCGGATTTCCTCGGGACGGATGAAGGCGTGACCATCGTCCTGCGTGAACCCCCGAACGCGCAACATTCCGGAGAGTTCTCCCGATTGTTCGTTCCGATAGCACGTGCCGAACTCCGAGAATCGAAGCGGCAGGTCACGATAGGAGCGCCGCTGCTCCCCGTAGATGTACGCGTGATTTGCGCAGTTCATCGGCTTCAATCCGTACTCGTGGCCATTTTGCTCCCACGCGAACATCTCGCCTTCCTCCTTGAAGTGGTCGTAATGTCCCGACTTCTTCCAGAGGTCGGCGTGATTGAGTTCCGGCGTCCTCACCTCATCGTAGCCCAGTTCGGCGTTCTTCTCGCGGACGTACTCCTCCAGTTCGTGGCGAATCGCCATCCCGTTCGGGTGGAAATTGACACACCCCGGCGAGTGGTCTGGCACCGAGAAGAGGTCCATCTCGCGTCCTATCTTTCGATGGTCGCGCCGTTTCGCTTCTTCCCGTCGTTCGAGGTACGCGTCGAGGTCGGAATCGCGTTCGAACGCCGTGCCGTAAATCCGCGTGAGCATCGCCTCGTCCTCGTCGCCGCGCCAGTACGCACCCGCGATTTCAAGCAGCGAGAGCGCGCCAATTTCCCCCGTCGATTCGACATGTGGCCCGGCACAGAGGTCGTCGAACTCGCTCTGTCGATAGAACGTGATAGGTTCCCCGTCCGCCACGATGTCCTCCAGCAGTTCGAGTTTGTATGGCTGGTCGGCGAGTCGCTCCCGTGCCTCCTCGGGCGATACCTCCTCGCGCACGATATCGTAATCTTCCGCGACGATTTCACGCATCTCGTCCTCGATGGCCGCGAGGTCGGACTGGTCGATATCGAGTCTGTCGAAGTCGTAGTAGAACCCATCGTCCGTCGGTGGGCCAATGGCGAGTTTCGCGTCCGGAAACAGTCGCAGGACGGCTTGGGCGAGGACGTGCGCGGCGGAATGCCGAAGAACTCGGATATAGTCGTCACCCCCCGGCGTGACGATTCGCAGGACTGCGTCCGATTCGATGCGATACTCGGAGGCGACGAGGTCACCATCGACGATTCCGGCGACACAATCCTCCCCCAGTCCCGGCCCGATGTCGTAGGCGACTTCCTCGATTGACGGTGGTTTCTCGAACTCGCGTTCCGATCCATCCGGGAGTGAGACGATTACTGCTGGCTGTGATTGTTGACTCATGGTTGTGACTCGTGATTTCGAAAGAGCGCTGGCCCGCCTCGACCAAGGAGTTGGTCCGAATACGCGTGGCTCTCGGCTTCGAAAACGGGCGGGAAAACGACGATGGTAGTGACTAGATTAGCGGGTGCAAACCCGGCGTGTAAAGCAGTCACCTAGCATCGTGTTGCTCGATTGAGTGTATTCCCGGCACGATATATAGTTCTTGTGCGAACCGGAACCACGCCAGTCAATCGCGTGTTTTCGGGGGCGAACCCGAACGCTTTCCCCGATTTGTGTCCTGCACTCACACATGAGCAGTATCGACGAAAAGCGCGTGTACAGCGACCAAGAGGGGACGACGACGGTGTACGTCGGAACGGAACTGGGCGTCGCTCGCGTCGAAGTCTCCGGGGATATCATTGGCGAATTTTCGCTGGCACATCGCTGTGTCGTGCGAGATACGGCGACGATGAACGGAGCACTCGCCATCGCAACCGACGAAGACGTGCTCGATACGGAGTTCTCACCGCTCGACTTCGGCCCTACTGCCGCGGTCGGATTCGACGGTGATGACATCCTCGCGGCGGGTGACGACGGGCGACTCGCGCGCTACGACGGCGAGTGGCATGAGGTGGCAATGTTGGACGACGTACGAACCATCGACGGAAATTTGGTCGCCACCGGTGGCGGCGTGTATCAAGTTTCATCCGATGGTGTCCAGCACGTCGGCCTAACTGACGTACGAGACGTTTCGGCCGGAGACGTCCCGCTCGCTGCGACTGCCGATGGCTTGTACCGCCTTGGCAACGGCTGGATGGACGTTTTAGATGGTTCGTTTCGGGTAGTGAATGCGACGGAAGAGCACGCCTACGCTGCCACTGCGGAAAAAGTCGTTTCACGCGACGGTGACGGCTGGCAGGAGGTCTCTCTTCCAGTTTCGGGACCAATCGCTGATATCGGAATCGGCGACGGCGTGTACGCCGCAACCGACTCGGGAACCTTTCTCGTACGTACCGGCGGTGGATGGCGAAACCGTCATCTCGGGTTGACCGGCGTCACCTCGCTTTCGATTCGGTAGTCTCGGTCGGTTCGATTCGGTATTTAGTATCGGTCGGTTCGATTCGGTAGTATCGGTGGGGTCGTCCAATTACTCCTCATCCAGCGCATACAATCCTCGGTGCACACGCCGAACGAGTCCGAGACGGGTGATATCCCGAAGCCGGTTTTTCACGCATTCTTGGGTGACATCGAGTTCTTGGGCGAGGTAAGCAGGGGTTGCCCGTCCCCGTGAGAGCAGGTTCAAAATCCCACGCTCAGTCGGTCTGAACTGGTTGTCCTCGAATGGAACGTCCACGAGCACCGTTTCGGTAGTCCGGTATTTTTCGTTGTCAGTCGATTCGTTAAGCACCAACTCGTACAGACCACGGTACGGTTTTTGGACGATACCAACCTCACGAAATCCGTCGAGAAGCAACCGGGCCGTTTCCGATTCGATAGCTAGTTCGCTGGCGACGTAGGCAGGTGTGCAACGACCCTCCCCGAGGAGGTTCAACACACCCTTCTCCGCCGGCGTCAACTCGTCTTCGTCGAGTGGAAGGGACGTTCCGATCCTCAACCGGGTTACCGAAACCATCAAACAATACTACGATATTCCTGCATAAATAATATATTATTCCAATATGTCAAATTCATATACATATTTATGCGTTTTTATATGTTGGTATCAATCCCCTCTCGAACCCGTACCCATTTTCGAGTTCTCCTCCATGTTCGCCGACGAGTGAAAATCGGTTTAACCCGGCATGACCAGTGTGTTCGTATGATACTCAGTGGGTCTGCCTCGCAATCTCTGGCGGCCACACTCGCCGATGAATTGAACGTACCGCTCGGATATGTGGAGTACCAGTCGTTCCCGGACGGGGAACTGCTCGCAAGCACACCGGACTTCGAAGGACCACGTGCTATCGTTGTCGCGTCCACCGTCTCCAGCGATGCACACCTCGAACTGCTCCAACTACAGGATGCTGCCCGCGAGTGGGGTGCCGAGGAAATCGTCACCGTCCTCCCCTACATGGGCTATGGCCGACAGGACAAGGCGTTCGACCACGGCCAACCGATTTCCGCTCGCGCCGTCGCTCGCGCCATCAGCAGCGGAACAGACCGCGTTTTTACCGTCAACCCCCACGAGGAAGCGGTTTGTGACTTCTTCGACGTTCCCACCGAATCTATCGACGCCGCGGGCCGCCTCGCGGACCCACTCCCGGACGGCCTAACCGACCCTGTCTTTCTCTCCCCTGACGAGGGCGCCCTCGACATCGCCGAAACGGTCCGCGACGCGTACGGCGACGGCGTCATCGACTACTTCGAGAAAAAACGCATCTCCGGCACCAAAGTCGAGGTAACGCCCAGCGACACCGACGTCAGCGGCCGTGACGTGGTCGTCACCGACGACATCATCGCCACCGGTTCAACGATGAGCGAGGCAGTCTCGCTCCTCCAAGGCCGAGACGTTGGCCGCGTCTTCGTCAGCTGTGTCCACCCCATGCTTGCAGGGAACGCCCGCACCAAACTCGCAAATGCGGGCGTCGAAGCGGTGTACGGAACGGATACGATTGAACGAGCTGTGAGTCAGGTATCGGTTGCGTCTGATATCGCCGACGTGTTGTGAGACGGTTACAGTAGTTCTCTCACTTTGTCCGCCGTGAGTTCGTTGCTCCAGTAGAGTTCGTCGTTAATTATGACGGGCATGGTTTCTTCCGCGAAGAATTCTTCTAATTCGTCCGCAGACACCTCAAACGTCTCGAAGCTGTCTGAGGAGAGATAATATCGTTCCTCTTTTTCAAGTACGGAACTCATGATTGCTCCTTGGTAAGAGTGGTTCGCCGAAGAGCCATACATCTCGATACTGAATGTCTCCCCAGTGCCCTGTGTAATTTGGTTACTTGCGACGAAAATACCTTTGCTCTGGCAGAGTGTCACGGCATCGTCTCCAAGTGCGATATACTGATAACCGGTCAGATATACCCGGTTCAAAACCAACAGTGCGTCTTGGAGCGAAAATCCGGTGCTTAGCAGCCGAATGAGTGACTGACCGATTTTCGTTGCAGTCGTGTTACTGACTTTTGCGAGTGTGACGATACCTGCTGTCGAACCACGTTCGATAAGTCCCATTCCTTGTTCATACGAACTGCACGCGTTCAGCAGAAACATCGTGGTGTTCACCTTGGAAAGTTGTCGAGTGTCGAGATTGCCATCGTCACACTGCATGCCACTGTCGGAAATATGCCCGATGTAGTGAAGAAAGTCGGACTGCTCCATAAGGAGGTCAGTTAATTCAGCTTTAGTCGTCTGATGATAAACGTCGATATCAAATCGAGGTTGATCACGGAGTTCGTAGTAATTAACTACCTCACTTTCATCTCGCATTGTCGACTCATTACAGATTATAGTAACGTTAATCGTCGCGGACGTGTCTTTCCCCGTTTTCTTTCGCGCTAACCGTGAATGCAAACCCTCGTACGTCAATTTGCTCCATCGGAGCGGGTACCCCGGTCCGACCCACGCGCGCTGTCGTGTGTCTGCTTCGCCTGCCATCTCAAATATCTCGGTCGATTTACTCGCTTCATTGGCTACTTCGGGAGATCGGTCTGTTGATTCTCTCCGAAAAAACTCATGAATTGACATCGATTTTTTATTTCTCGGCTCGTTTCGTGGATGTGCCATTCGAACGAACGCGAGTTTATTGGCGAGAAACGGGAGTATCTCGACGTTTTCGGTGGTTGGAACCATATCCACGGTAAGATGCCATGGGGAAATAGCGGGCTCCAGTACATCAAACGGTACACCCAGATACGTGGGCAAACGTTCTTCGAGTGGTGCGTCAAAAAGGGAATCCAGATCGATATCTATCTGTGGCTCTACCTGTTCTCGTTCGTATAGTGTAACTTGATAGGACCCGTTCGTTCGGGCCAAACAATCCAGAAAGAATACTTGTCGGAGGACTCGTTCGACTGCTTTTTCATACCCCTGATTATCATCCAATTCATACTCAAAATCACCGACCACCAATCGTGGGTCCCCTCCTTCGACGACGGATGAATTGAGGTAGTATGCAAGAGATGTTGCCGGGTAGAGATATTCTTTCTCGGGTGGAAGCACAAGGGTCGTTTCCGTCTTTTGTGGAGCAATCGAAGACGGAACATGAAATTTCTCACCGCGTTCAATGAGCGGTGGATGCCCACGATGTCTCGGGTACGAACACTCCGACCGGGTCGTGCGTAACGCTGACCCGAATAGCGACATCGCCCGCATGATATCATCGGTATCGTCGGTCACAGTAATCGTTCCAGCGGGTTTTTGTACCGTTGACCTCGCCCCGATGGTAATATCTCGCTCACCATCGAACGAGAGAATTGACCCCGAGTTGTTTTGCTTGTACGATATTGCACCCGAAACAGAGAAATAGACTTTCATTGGTGCATTTGAGAATTCAACCACGTAATTATCATCTGTCAACTGCGTTTTGTCGGAACCCACATTACTATCGAAACGAGATACTCCATCCAAATCTCGAACGAAGATGTTCGTGTCTGAATTTTCGATGGCACTTGTCCGAATCATGACCGTCGTTTCGACCGGAAAATCGAAAGCATCGACTTGTACTTCCGTCGGCGAAACCGGGGTTGGCGTGTGAAGCACAAACCGCGACTTGTCGAGTGGGTCAACGATTTCGAGTCCGTGGCCATCGGAAAGGGGTTCGATTATCATGATTGTAGAAAATGTGGTTCAATTTGTCTCTATCGTTAAATGGAATATATCCTCGTCATCAGTAATAAATTTCATCACTACATCAAGCCATCCCGAACGCGAAAACCGAGAAGGAGGGACGAATCGCGCCCGATTATTATCGACTCTACACTTCCGCTTCAGCCAGCGGCGCGATGGCGATTTCCATCTCGACACCTTCGACATCCCACGTCTTGCGGTGGCCATCTTCGACCGTGCCAACACTCTCGGCACGAACCTCGTCCTTCACGAGGTCCATGTGGCGTTCGACCAACTCGGCCACGCGGTCGTCGCGCACGTCGAGTTCGAGGTGGATACCCTCCTCGATATCGAGGTCCATCTCCTTTCGCATCTCCTGCACGCGGCGGATGACTTCGCGGGCGTAGCCCTCGCTCTCGATGTCCTCCGTGAGAGCGGTATCGACGTAGACGACGCCGAGTTCCGTACCGTCCACGTCGAAGGAGGCCCCCGACACGTCGTCGGGCGTCTTCGTGACGAACTCGACCATCTCGTCGTCGAGTTCCACGTCCTCACCCAGCGTGTCCTCGACGGCCGATTCGAGTGTGTCGAGGTCCGGTTCGGTGACGCGTGCTTCGTTGAGCGCGTTCATGACCTGACCGGCGTCGCCGCCGAAGGCGGGACCGAGAACGCTCATGTCGGCTTGTGCGCTGTAGGCGAGTTCGCCCCAGCCTTCGTCGGGCGTGACCAACTCGACTTCGCGGGCGTTCAAGCGGTCAGCCAACAGGTCGCCGTGGTGTTCGACGGCGTGGACGACCGACTCGTCGCGTGCGTCCACGACGATTCGTGAGACGGGCCAGCGGAGTTTCCGCTCGGCCTGCTGACGGGCGTTCGCGCCAGCCTCCTCGACGGCGCGGAGGACGGCCACGTCCTCCTCCAACTGCTCGTCCTGCCAGAACTCGTCTGCTTCGGGCCAGTCGAGCATGTGGACGCTTTCTGCGCCGTGGTCTGCGGTGAGGTTCTGATAGATGTCCTCGCTGATGAACGGCGCAAACGGTGCGAGCAGTGCGACCAGTTCCTTCAGGACGTGGTGGAACGTCGCGTAGGCGGCCTGCTTGCTCGCGCTGTCGGCCTCGTCCCACATGCGCTCGCGGACGACCTGAATGTAGAATCGCGACACGTCCTCGACCACGAAGTCGAGGAGCGTGCGGAGCGCCTGGTCCTGCCGGAACTCGTCCCAGTCCTCGGACATCTCCGCCGTGACGGTCTGAAGCCGCGAGAGGAGCCACTCATCCACGAGTTCGGTTTCCACGTCCTGCACGTCCACCTCGCTCGGGTCGAAGTCGTCCAGTCGCATGTACGGCAGCGGGAACCGGAACACGTTCCAGAGGATGTTGAGACTTCGTTGCATGTTCTGCATCTCGTCCCACGAGAAGCGCATGTCCTCGCCCTGCGGGTTCTGCGAGAGCAGGAACAGGCGCATCGGGTCCGCTCCGTGGCGCTCAATGGCCTCCTCGGGGGACACGATGTTCCCGATGGATTTCGACATCTTGCGGCCGTCCTCGGCGAGTGCCCACCCGTGCATCAGCACTTCGTCGTAGGGCACTTCGTCCAGCGCGGCGGTGCCCATGCCGAGTTGCGACCAGAACCAACCGCGCGTCTGGTCGTGGGCCTCCATGATGAGGTCGGCGGGCCACAGTTCCTCGAAGTCGTCCGGGTTGCTCGGGTAATCAAGCGTGCCCCACGACGCCACGGAGGAGTCGAGCCACACGTCGAACACGTCCGGAACGCGGGTGTACGTCGTCCCGTCCTTCGTGATGGTCAGGTCGTCAACCGTCGGTCGGTGAAGGTCAACGTCTTCGGGGTCCACGTCTTGGTCAACCGCCTCGGCGAGTTCCTCACGGCTTCCAACGACGACCACGTCGTCCATGTTCCCGTCCCAGCCGTCCGCGGCTTCACCGCTCCCGTTCGCGGACGGGTCCGCGCTCGGCGTCCAGATGGGTATCGGAACACCCCAGTAGCGCTGGCGCGAGACGTTCCAGTCCGGCGAGTTCTCCACGAAGTTGCGGAAGCGCTCGTCACGGGCCTCCTGTGGGTGCCACTCGCTGTCGTCGATGTTGTCGAGCAGTTCCTCCTTGATGTCCGTCACCGTGATGAACCACTGGTCGGTGACGATTTGCAGGATGCCCGTATCACACCGCCAACAGTGTCCGTAGCTGTGGTGGACGGTGCCCGATGCGAGCAGGTGGCCGTTCGCGTCGAGGTCGGCCATGATGTTCTCGTCGGCGTCCTTGACGAACTGACCCTCGTACTTGCCTGCTTCCTCGCGGTAGATGCCGTCGCCGCCGACCGGACAGAAGATATCGAGGCCGAGTTCTTGGCCCCGGTTGAAGTCCTCCTCACCGTGTCCGGGTGCGGAGTGAACGAGTCCGGTACCGTCCCCGTCCACTTCCACGTAGTCGGCTTCGTGCACTTGGAGCGTCCCTTCGCCGCTCGGGTGGTTCGGCACTTCATCGTCGAGCGGGTGTTCGTACTCCCAGCCAACCAGTTCCTCGCCGGTCAGTTCATCGACGACCTCGTAGTCGTCGTAGCGGCCTTCCTGCAGAACCTCCTCGACCTTCGGCGCGCCGACGTAGAGCGTCTCGGTCTCGCCGTCCTTCGTCGCTCGAACTTCGGCGTACTCCCCGTCGGCATCGACGGCGACGAACGTGTTCGCCGGAACCGTCCACGGCGTCGTCGTCCACGCGACGAGATAGCGGTCGCGCGAGGACTCGCTTCGCTCGTCCTCGCGCAGCGGGAACTTCACGTAGATGGACGGGTCGTCCACGTCCTCGTATTCGACTTCGTTGTTGGCGATGGCCGTCTCACAGCGGGGACACTGGCTGATGGAGCGCATCCCCTGCTCCACGAGGCCGCGTTCGTGAGCGCGCTGGAAGCCCCACCACGCGGCTTCCATGTACTCGGGACTCAGCGTCTTGTACGGGTTGTCCCAGTCCATCCAGACGCCGAAGGATTTGAAGTCCTCGTCCATCGCGTCGAGTTGGTCGTTGGCGAACTCCTTGCACTCCTCGATGAAGTTCTCCATCCCGAACTCCTCGATGTCCTTCTTGTTCTCGAAGCCCAGTTGCTCCTCGACTTTCGTCTCGATGGGCAGGCCGTGCATGTCATAGCCCGGCCGGTCGGTCACGTCGTAGCCGCACATTCGCTTGTAGCGGATGTACGCGTCCTTCAGCGACTTGTTCCACGTCGTTCCCATGTGTGCCGCCCCGGAGGTGTACGGCGGGCCATCCACGAAGAAGAACCGCTCTGCACCCTCTCGTGCCTCCTTCGTCTTCTCGTAGGCGTTCACGTCGTCCCAGTACTCGAACACCCGGTCCTCTACCGAGTTCGGTTCGTACTGGTCGTCTACTTCGGCGAACCTGCTCATGTGCGATGTGAGTGCTCCCGACAATAAAGTGAGTTCGGTTATGCAGTCGAACCAGTACGACCGTTCGGGACGGGATTCACCGGTTCGGCGAGAGTCTGGATACCCGATTCGTTCCCTCGACTCGTCCTCAGGGATTCAAAGTCGGTGAATTCGACCATACCAAAACACAAATCAGAAGAGAACAGGAAGAAGACAGGCTTACACGCCGGTCGAGTACCGAAGGATGCCGGCGACGCCACCGAAGGCGTTCAGCAGTTGTTCCCCTTTCTCGAAGTCGGTGCTGATGAACTTCGTCTCGGTCCCGCGCTGTTCGGCGATGTTCATCAGGTACTCGATGGCGTCCTCGCGCTCGGTCATCTCGACCGCGTTTCCGTTCTCGCAGGTGTGTTCCGGGTCTGCCTTCCGGCGGTCGATGAACTCGAACTCTTCTTTGTCGCCGCATTCGAAGACGGTGACGTCCTTGCGAAGGTCTTCGGAAAGGAGCAGGCGGTCAACTGACCCCATCACGAGGTTCTTGCGCGTCGGTTCGAACCCGTAAGTCGCGAGGTCGCCCTCGTGGAGTTCGCGGAAGAACTCGTCCATCTCCCGCTTGTCCTTCATTACCTCCGCGTCGGCGAGCGTCTCTTGGGCGGCGTTGACGAGGTCGTATAGGCCAGATTCGTCGGTGTATCCGATGTCGAACTTGCCGAGCACTTTCTGGTCGAGTTCGTGGTGGAGATAGTCACCGTCGAGGAACTCGTCCTTCGTCGGCGACGGACCGCCGACGAGAACGCCGTCCATCTCGTGTCGTTTTGGAACGAACAGGTCGTTGGCCATCCCGGCGACTTCCTGATAGAAGTTGTCGATGGCTTCGAGGCGCAGGCGGGCGAAACGCTGAGCGGACTGACCACCTTTGCGCTGTTTGCCGGGAACGAGCGACGACGCTGATTTGACAGGTTCGATGCGTTTGCCTTTCAGCCACCCGACGGTCGCTTCACGTCGGTCGAGGACGACGAGACCGTACAGTCCCTTGTCGCCGAGCATCTCCTCCAGCGGTTCCGTGAGGAACTCCGAGTCACAGTGATAGCGGAACGACTCGACTGGGTCTGGCGGGCTTTCGAGCGCCTTCGTCACCATGTCGGTCTGGCCGCCGCCGGCGTCGATGGCACCGCTGAAGAGGACGATTCCCTTCTCCGGTGGGAACGTGTCGTAGTAGCGCAGTCGGTCCTTGATGGACGTGAGCGCGTCCTGAACGTTCGTTCGGGTCTGCTTCGATTTGATGTTGCTCGCTTCGCTGTGCTCTTGGGTGACGTGCGCGACTACGTCGCTGATTTGCTTGTCCTCCGGAATGTAGATCGTGACGAGCTGTGTCCCCGAGCCCTCGTACTGTTTCAAGTCCTCGATGACCTTCTGGAACTCGTACCTTTTCCTGTCGGACTGTTCTCCTTCCTGCTGGCTCATTACTCCCTTCTAGCCGCTCCAACTGGTAAGTAACCTTTGACCTCGTTTGCGGCGTGTTACCGCGGTTTCCGATTCGAATTTTACGCCACTTTTGCCAGCAATTCGTCGGTCGCCACGACGGTTGCAAACTCGCCAGCGAGTTGCGCGAGCGCGACTTGGTGGTTCGTCTCGGCGGAAATTTCGGTGCCGTCGGGTGCCACGCGGTCGAACGTCGCCGTCGCGTCCGAGACGAGAAACGGTCGGAAGCCCAAATTCTCCGCCATTCTCGTCGTCGTCGAAACGCAGTGGTCAGTGGTCAACCCGGTGACGACGACGGTTTCGTATTCACCTTCGCGGAGCCACGACTCCAGTTCAGTCCCGATGAATCCGCTGTTGACGCATTTTTCGAAGACCGGTTCGTCGTCCGTCGGAGCCAGTTTCGGGATGAACGCGAATCCCTCGGAATCGCCACGGAGCGGCGAGTTTTCCTCGGTCGAGTTGTGCCGGACGTGGACGACGGGGCGGTCAGCCTGTCGCCACGCGGTGAGCAGTTTTTCTGCTCGTTGCTCGGCGTCCGGGTTGTTGCGCTCGCCCCACACTGGGTCGGAAAACCCCTGCTGGAAGTCGATGGTGAGCAATACGGCGTCGTTTGGGAGGTCAATTTCAGTAGTCATGCGTCGATGAGGATGTTGCTTTTCGGGTGTTCCCGTGTCGTTCGAATCGGGCATTCGTCCGGTGCTTGTTCTTCGTCCTGCGAGAAGAGATACTGGGGCCACTCGTGGTCACCATCGACGCCCCAGTCACCGAGTTGTGCGTGCGGACAGACGCCGTCGTAGCTCTTCATCCGCTCTTGGATGATTTCGCGTGCACGCTGTCCCTTCTCCATGTCGACCGTCACGCCATCGAACAGGGACCGGGGTTGGAACGTGATTTCGAGTCCGACCGGGCAGTAGCGGCTCTTTCGGTCCTCGTAGAACGGCGCTCGACAGGTCGGAAACATCGGCTCGCCGTTGAAGCAGAACTCCCATTCGTTGTCCTCCGGGTCGGTCGGAATCTCCGCCGGCCACGGTTCCGAGTCGTGGATGTGGAGGAACTGAAGAATGTGCCACATCGATTCGTGATAGCCCGCCTCCGAGAGCGGTTCCTCCGGCGGTTTGAAGAACACCGTCAGCGGCGCACGCTTGCTGTACGCTTCGTACACTTCATGGTACTCCGCGATGGTTTCACCGAGCGAGAGGAGCGCGTCCTTGTCAGTCATCGACGGACAGAACGCGTACAGCGCGTCGCCCTGCTGTTCGGTTTCGATACCGAAGTAACACGGGAACGGCGTCCCGTTTCGTTCCCCGAGGAGACCGTTTCGAAAGCTCTCGTAATGTGCGACGGCCCAGTCCGGCACCGCACCCGAGTTCACGCGACGTTGGATGGTGGATTGGTCCATCAGCACGTCGATACCCGGTTCGTTCATGGGGGATATTTGGGAGCGAGTCGTACTATGGGTTTTGACTTGTGAATCCCCTGCTGGACGGACTAACTTTATATACGTGGTATTGTTCGGTTTGACACAACAACCATGACTGGGACAGTATTGGCGGTTGCAAGCGGCAAGGGAGGTGTGGGGAAGACGACGACCGCGATCAACCTCGGGGCGATGCTCGCGGCGGCGGAGTATTCGGTCGTCGTCGTGGACACCGACCTTGGAATGGCGAACGTCGGGGGCTACCTCGACTTCGAAATCGACGGTGCGACACTTCACGAGGTGCTTTCGGGTGACGCGAGCGTCGAAGACGCGATTTACAACGCGCCCGGTGGTATCGACGTGGTTCCGAGCAGTACCGACATCTACACGTTCGCACAATCACAAACGGCACAGCTTCAGGAAGTCGTCGCCGACCTGCGAGAAGAGTACGAGTACGTCCTCCTCGACACGGGTGCCGGTATCAGCTACGACACCATCCTCCCGCTCTCGCTCGCCGACGACGTGTTGCTCGTCACCACCCCGGACGTCGCCGCAGTGCGCGACACGGCCAAAACCGCGGAACTCACGGCCCGCGTCGATGGGTCCGTTCGCGGTGCGGTACTCACTCAGCGGGGCAACGACATCCTCAACGCGGACAACGTGGAGGGGACGCTCGACACCGAGGTCCTCACCGTCGTCCCGGAGGACGAAACCGTCCCGATGGGAATCGACGCCGGTCGCCCGCTTGCCGTCTTCTCGCCGAACAGTCTGTCCGCGAAGGCCTACCGGGAACTCGCGAATATTCTCACTGGCGCGACCGAAACCCCGAAACTGTCCGGCGAACCCGCCCCATCGGATTCCACCGAATCCTCCCCGCCATCGGATTCCACTGCATCTTCCCCACCATTGGATTCCGCTTCGCCCTCTCCATCGCTTGCCGACGCCGAGTTCGAGCTTAGCACCAGCAGCCCGGAAGCATCACCCGTCACGGAACCCGACTCAGCAACCGAGAATGCCGATGAGAGCGTCGCTTCCGAGGAGTCAGACCCCGAGCCGACGAGTCCCGATGGGCGACCGCTTGACCCCGAACCAACTACCGACATGTCAGCGTCCGCCGAATTGGGCATGATTGGGTCCGATGAGCACGCCGAATCCGCCGACGCACCGTCCGAAACTTCCGACGCACCCTCCGACCCAGCAACATCGAAACCACCAGCTGACGACGTCACGACGGACTCCGAGTCTGTCTCGGAGTCGAACGACGACCCAGTCCACGACCTCATCGACCGGCGAGTCATCAAAACCGACAACGAAAGCGGTTCCGAACCGACCGTGGAATCGATTCCGCTCGAAGACGAGACGGACTCGGAAACGGGCGCGGACGACTCGGACATCCCGACGGACGATGTCGACGTGCCCGAGGCGACTACCGATACGGCGACTCCTTCCGAGGAAACCGTCGAAGACGACGCGGACGAGTTCGGCACCGTTCTCTCCGACAATGGTGAGCAACACGAAGAATCGTCGACAGATGAGAACACCCAGTCCGACCTGCCGGACGAAATCGTCGAAGCCGAACCCAAGGACGGGAACGATGCGGATGACGTGGAAGCCGTCCCGTTTCAGGACGAACCAGTTCGCCCCGATTTGAACGACAATAGCAATGATGACGATGACAGCGACGACGAAAACAACGGACTGTTCGGACGAATCGGCTCCCTGTTCCGATAACGGCACCACACGCTCTCAATTGCGGTTTTGAACTGTTTTTCGGCTCGTAACCGTACAATTGAGAGTAGTGAGCGTGACGAGAGAATGTTATTGGAAGATTGACAATAGGCGGTTATTGAGAGTGTGTCACATCGATTCGGGTGCTTCGATACCGATGACGCCCAGCGCGTTCGCGATGGTGTGTCTTGCGGCGGCGACGAGTGCGAGACGCGCGTCTCGCACGTCGTCGTCCTCGGCCGTCAGGACTGGACATTCGCGGTAGAACGTGTTGAACGTCTCCGCGAACTCGCGGGTGTAGGTGGCGACTGCGTGGGGTTCGAGGTCCTCGGCGGCCTCCTCGATGACGTGCGGGAAGCGGGCGATGACCTCGATGAGATCGTTTTCCGATTCCGAATCGAGAACTGACGGGTCGATGTCCGTCGGAATCTCGCCGCCCGCTTCCGAAATAATCCCACAACAGCGTGCGTGGACGTACTGGACGTATGGCGCGCTCTGGGCCTCGAAATCCAGTGCACGCTCCCACTCGAACGTGATGGTCTTCGTGGGCTGTTTCGAGATGATGTCGTAGCGAACCGCGCCGATGCCGACCTGCCGGGCGATGCGGTCGATGTCGGCTTGGGTGAGGTCGTCGTCGCGGATGCGGTCATCCATGCGACTCTCGACTTCCTCACGAGCGCGCTTCTCGGCCTCATCGAGCAGGTCGTCCATGTCGATGCCCGTCCCTTTCCGCGTGCTCATGCCGCCTTCGGGGAGGTTGACCCACGAATAGTGGAACGAGGTCAGTTTGTCGGTGTCGTTGCCGAGGATTTCGAGGGCTTGGGCGAGTTGGTCCGCCTGTAGCTTGTGGTCCTCTCCGACGACGGTTACGGCGCGGTCGTAGTTGTCGAGTTTCCACTCGTGGTGGGCCAAGTCGCGCGTCGTGTAGAGGCTGGTCCCGTCCGAGCGGAGGAAGACGAGGTTCTTCTCGAAACCGAACTCCGAGAGGTCGAGTTGCCACGCGTCCTCCTCGTACACGGCGTGTTCAGTCTCCTTGAGCCGCGACACCACGTCGTCGGTGCTTCCGTCGAACATGAATCGCGTCTCCTTGACGAACTCGTCGAACTCGGCGGGGAGGCGGTCAAGTGTCGTACGCATGCCCGACAGGACGGTATCAACCACTTCGCTGACGCGCTCGTAGGTCTCTTCGTCATGCTCTTCGAGACCTTGCAGAATCGCCGCGATTTTCGTTTCGGCTTCCTCGGCGGCCGCCGGGTCTGCCTCTTCGAGGTAGGCGTTCCCTTTGCGGTAGTAGCGCACGAGGTCGTAGTCGGCGCGCTGACGCTCCGGTTTCGGCAGGTCCTCCTCGTCGAACGTCTCGTAGGCCCAGGTGAACACCGCAATCTGGCGACCCGCGTCGTTGACGTAGTAGTGACGGTCAACATCGTTGCCCGCGAAATCCAGAATTCGGGCGATGGCGTCCCCAGTAATCGGGTTACGTGCGCGGCCGACGTGCACTGGACCGGTCGGGTTGGCGCTGGTGTGTTCGACCACGACACTCTCGCCGGTCGGTTCGAGGCGGCCGTACTCGTCGTCCTGTGCCGTCTCGACCGTCGCGTCGTAGTAGGCTCGACTCGGCAGAAAGTTGACGTACGGGCCTTGGCCGACGGTGGCGGCGATGTGGTCGTACTCTCCTACGTCAATTTCGTCGGCGATATCGGCGGCGATTTTCGGTGGTGGTGCGCCGACCTCTCCGGCGAGTCGGAACGCCGCGCTCGAAGCGAGAACGGCGTCCACGCCCTCCGGGGGCGTCTCGATTCCAAGGTCGTCGGTTGGAAGGTCGAGGCTAGAGAGCGCCGCGAGAAGGGCGTCCTCGACTTCTTCCCTGAACGTCAGGAACATACCCGTTCGTTTCTGGTGGGCCAGTAAATGGGTTTCTGTCTCCGTGAGTTCGATGACCGACCGTCGATTCAACTCATACCAGCGTCCGAACGACGATTTCGATTCCCGCAACCAGACAGAGCAACAGCAGAATGAAGGGGGTAACGATGATGAAGCTCGGGTAGAACCCCTCTACCTCCGTTCCGTCGTCGCCACGTATCAGTGCCTCCCCGACGATGACGACCAGCGCAATCGTTGGTAGAACGAGACCGAACTGCAACAGCAGATACGTCGACAGCACTGTTAGCATGAAATACCCGACCCAGACGATAGCAAAACCCTTCACCGGCCCGCTGGTTTTTCGCATCGCGTGAAGCACACCGACGAAAGCGACGAGGACCGAAACCAGCACCACTGTGACCTCCGGTGGGTAGTTGCCCGTCGGAACCATTTACAATCCTCAACGAGTTCGCCGTACAAATGTGTTCTCCATGTGAAAAGAATCTATGTATCATCTTCACGTCGTCATCACACGCACCAATCGCTCGCCCAGCGAATCCAGCCACAGAACGGTCAACCCAACGCCGTAGGCCAGCATGACCGCAATGGTGATGAACAGCATCAACAGCAGTCCGCCGGGCAACATAGCCGTGACGAACAGCACGCCGATGGTGACCTCCCGCCAACGCCGCCGCATCGTTCGGTAGGGAACGACGTTGCCGTGATGGAACAGCACCATCGTCATCGGAACCTCAGTCAGTAAGCCGACACCGGCGGTCAGCGCGAACACGAGCCAGAAGAACGCGCCCGTGCGGTAGGCGATAATCATATTCGCGCCGTGTGAGTCCGCGACAAGGTAGGAAATGACCTCCGGAGCGACGTATTCGTAGCCGATGAAACTCCCGCCCAGCAAGCCCGCCGCTAACGCACCACCCCACCACAGAAACACGTCGCGGTCGGCACGAGCACCGAGACGGGATTCGACCGCAGGCCACGCGTAGTACAGCACCAGCGGGAGCACCCCAATCGCCCCGGCGATGAGGCTAACCTTCATCTCAAACGCGAGAGCTTCGACCGGATGCAGGAGGACGATGTTCAGTGCGTTCGGGTTCACACCCGCCGGCAGTCGGGTCAGGAAATCGCGTTTTATCGCGCCGATGCCGCCGCTGTAGAGGAACGTGAACGTCAGCGCGACGACGGCCATGAACACCGCCGCGAGGTGGAACGACTTGCTCCGCAGACTCCCGAGGACGAATCTGATGTCGTAGTAGTAGCCGCCGATGTCGTCCTCGGTCGTCTCGTCCTCGGTAAACACCGACGCCATCCGGGTTGCAGTCCCCTCGACTGTTGCAGTCAGCCCATCCTTCTCGTCGCTCGTCCCCTCGGTGCTCACTTCGTCGCCAGTCGATTCGTCATCGGCCGATTCCACGCTTCCCGCATCCTTTCCGTCGAATCGGTCAAGGACGGCCACCGCTCGCTCGTGGTCTCCCTCATCAAGCGCGTCGTCCGCCAATTTCAGCGCTTCGTGTTCGGTGAGCGACTCGAAGGCCTCGGGTGGTGCGGCGCGAATCCCGGCCGTGTCGAGTTCCGCGAGGTCGAGTTCGACTGGACGGCCGAAATCGTAGGTTCGATTTTGGCCTCCGACGACGAGTCGCGCACAGCCGAGTCCCACGAAGTACAGCGTCGTCATCGGAATCGCCACGAGTGACATGGAAAACGGGTCCGGAGAGCCGTTTACCATCGAACTGAGGACGACGATGCCGAAGACCGCGTACCGCCAGCGGTTCCGCAGCAGGTCGTAGGAGACGATATCGGCGTACACCAACCCGCCCATAATCAACGGCAGTTCCGCGGTCAGCCCCAACACCACCGTCAACAGGAGGATGAACTGCGTCCAATCCACGATGGAGTAGGTGGGTTTGAAACCGGCCTGGATCGCGTTGTTTACGAGGAAATCGAACAATAACGGGAGGAAGACGAGATAGGCGTAGGCGACTCCGCCGAGGAACAGACAGACGGCCAGAAATGCCACCAGCAGACGGGTTCGCCTCGTTCCCGGCAGTGGAACTGTGCTTCCTCGGTCCGTGTGCCGAGTTCGATGGATGACGAACAGTGCCGCGACCAGCACCCCGGTAATGAGTCCGAGTTTCGCTTGCAGGAGGACGACATCGAACGGCGTCACTGCGACGACAATCGCTTTCGACTCCAGCAGTCGCTGGGCCAGCGCGGGCCATATCCAGTAGCGAAATGCGTAGAACGTCGCCAGAAACCCGGCGACGAAGCCGACGAACGCGAGCCGTAGCTCCGAACGAACTCGCCGCAGCGCGATACCCGCCACTCCCATCAATCGGTTGTATCCTGTTGCTCCCACGCAAATCCCCCCGCAGTCCCAGCCGTACTATCGTCTCGCGCAACTATCAACTTTGCTCGTAATCGCCAGAAGGGTCTTCATTTTTCGCAGTTAGTGGCGAAGTCGTCAGTCGTTCCGCACGGCCCAACGGAGCATGTCCGCGAATTCCAGCGCCGACGCGTAGCGCTCGTCGGGGTCGGACACAGCGGTTCTCGGCCCCCCGAACTGGACTCCTTTCCTTTCATTACGGCAATCGATTATCGATCTGTGAGGGCTCCATCCTCCAACCCGCTTCATCTTTGCCCGAACGTAGCGAACCAATAATATGGTTGGAAGAACAACCGTTTCGCATGCAACTTCGCCCTCCTCGACTTCGGTCCCTCAGCGCCGTCCTCGGCCTTTTTATTGGGTCTACCATCGCCCTCTCCCTGCCATGGCTATGGCCCGACGCCCCGGCGAACGCCGTGGAAATCGGAATCCTGTTCACGCTCCTCGGGTGGGTCGCCGTCGAGCAATTCGCGGCGGAAATCGACCGGGCAGTGGTCGCTCGACGCCACTGGTTACTCGCTATCGTCGGCGTCCTCCCGTTCGTTGCCCTGCTCGTCACGCGAGCGCTCACTGAGAGTACGCCGAGCGGCGAAATCGTCCTGCGTACTGCTCTCTTCGGGGTGGCCGCGTTCGTCGCGTTCGCCGCCTGTTCGTCCCGGTACGCCACGATACGTCTCCGAACCGAATCGATTCGCGGGAACGTCGTCGGCGTTAAATCACGCCTGTACAACCTGCCGCTCACGATGGTCTCGTCCGCAATCGGTCTGTTCGTCCTCAATCTCTTGCTACCCGGGGCGTTTTCCCTCCAACTCCTTTCGGGGTCGGTCGTCGGTTCGCTCATCGGAGCGGTCATCGGCGCTGCACTGTTCGGGAACCACACCGTCGAACTCGTCGCACTCGACGACGGCCTCGTCATCGCCTCGGAAGGCCGTGGCGGCGGAAGCTTCGTTCCGTGGCGGCGAATCCGCGGCGTCCGCCTCGACGGCGACACGTTGCGGGTGACACGCGGCCTCCCATGGCCGATGGTGTACGAGGCCGACCTCTCGACGGCCGTCCATCCCGATACGGTGGTGCACGAGTTCCGGTCCCGCGTTCACTGAAAACGCCCAATCGCGTTCTCTCGGTTCGGGAACGCCCGATTATTCTCGACCGAAATGTTATTGCATCAATGAAGAATCATTTCCGAACATGTTACGGTTGGACGATGTCGTCGCGGGCTACGGACGACATCGAATCTTGAACGGACTCTCGTTGGCGGCCGATGACGGGTGCACCGCCATTTTGGGCCCGAACGGAGCGGGGAAGACCACCCTGTTCCGCGTCGGTGCGGGCGTGCTCGAACCGAAACAGGGCTCCGTATCGATAGACGGTACCGACCCCTACGAGAACCCTGACATCAAGTCCGAAGTCGGCTACATTCCACACGTTCCGTCGCTGACGCCGAACCTATCCGTTCGGAAAAACCTCGAATTCTGGGGCCGCGTCCTCGAACTCGACACCGAGTACGCGACCCATCAGATTGACTCGCTGGCCGACTCCCTCGACTTTCGTGACCTGCTCGAAACGGACGGTGGCGCGTTAAGCCGGGGACAGGCGCAGCGAATCGCGCTCGCCCGGGGATTGCTCGCCGACCCGTCGCTCGTCTTCCTCGACGAACCGACGACGGGCCTCGACCCGTCCATCAGGTCGAAACTGCTCGACTTGCTTCGAACGCTCGCGGACTCCGAACGAACGCTCGTCTACACCACTCACAACCTCCACGAGGCGAAGGTACTCGCCGACGACATCGTCCTGCTGAACGACGGCGGAATCGTCGCGTCAGGTTCGAAAGACGAAATCCTGAATCGAGAGGACGGCACTCGGGAAATTCGAGTGAAGCTGACCGTCGACGACGGTACGCCGATCCTCCGGGAGTTGGGGTACGAACCGGTTCGAGACGGGGAGTACCTCCAGTTCGAACTCGATGGCGAGACGGCAACCGAGGGCCTCATCGAACTGCTCGCCGACCGAGGCGTGGGGGTAATCGACGTGGAGACGGAGAGCGACCCGCTCCAGACGTTCTTCGAGACGGTAACTGGAGGCGAAGAACGTGCGTAGTTTCGACCGCTCGATCCACCTCAGCAAGGCGTTTCTGTGGCGGCAGTATCGCTCCCTCGGTGCACGGATGTTCCTCACGCCGATCGGATACGGCGTGTTCTTCCTGCTGGTCGCTCTCATGGCCGCTCGCGCGCCGAACTTGTTGACCGGCACGACAGAACGCTCGATTCAACTGTCCGCCAGTCGCTACTTCGTCGGCGTCGACGACGCCGATGCGAGCGTGCTCGCGTTGGTGCTCATCCAAGGGCCGTACATGCTGTCGATATTCGGCGCGGTTACGGGGCTTCGCGTCGGGAGGAAATTCGCTCAGCGCGAGATCGAGAGCAGCCGGTTCGAACTCGTCCTCGCCGCGCCCTACGAACCCGACGAGGTGTTTCGTGGGTTGCTCACCGGGTCGATACTCCTAACCCTCGCACAGTTGTTCGTCCTCGCGGTCGTCGGTCTCGGCGGTGCGCTCGCCCTCCTCGTCTCCCTCGATGTTTCGTTAACGTCTCAGTTCGATCACCTCGCGTACGTCTCGTTTCTGACCCCGATTCCAGCGACGCTGTGGGCCGTCGTCGTCACCGTCGCCGTCTCATTCTTCTCGGGAACTGATCGGCTCATAAACAACGTCCGGAACGTCACGAACGTCGTCGCCGTCGCCCCCGCCCTCGGTACCCTGCTCGTCCTGAGTTTCTATCCCGACGTGGACCTGTTCACGGTCGCACTCGCCACCTTCGGACTCTGTGCCGTCGGGACGGTCGTCGCGTCCGTCGCCATCGATACGTGGTTTGCCGTCGAAACGGTGCTGTCGGGGTAATTTTCCATCCCGCTACATCCCGCGTGCTTTGAGCACCGCACCCACGGCGAGAACGACGACGACTGCGCCAAACCCGACCTCGATCGTGTTTCCGGAGAATTCCTGTGTGAGAAGGACGGCGTAGCCGAGCACGAGAACGCCGATGACCATCGAGACGCCGCCGATGAGGTCACCGACTCGTTCCTCGTCGGCGACCGTCGCCATGTTGATTCCGTTGATGAGTCCGGTCATCCCCTGATATCGAATCAGGTATCCAACGACGACTATGACGACTCCGACGGCGGCGACTACCGTCGGGTTCGATCCGCCGACGGCGAGCGGTATCTCGCTGTTCGTGCCGTCGACCAACCGGTATACGCTCACGGGAACCATATAGAACCGTTTTCGTCCAGATGATTTCAAATTATCGAACTGTATTGATTTTCGAA